>NZ_JBLWII010000001.1:0-2786884 GCF_051365005.1 Microbacterium sp. K2
CGGCCATAGCGTGAGGGAAACGCCCGGTTACATTCCGAACCCGGAAGCTAAGCCTCACAGCGCCGATGGTACTGCAGGGGGGACCCTGTGGGAGAGTAGGACACCGCCGGACTTCTTTTAAGCAAATGGCCACCCATCGTTGGGTGGCCATTTTGCGTTAACAACAACAACGAGAACAGGGAGCATCATGCCGGAAGAGGAAGAGCGCCGTCCGCGTCGCAACGACGACAATGGATCGCGCGGTCACCGACCTTCCGGAGGGCGCTCGGATCAGAACCGAAGCAGCGGTCCGCGTCGCGATGACGCGCCCCGACGCGAGGGTGGTTACAACCGTGATGGTGGTGCTCCTCGTTCTGGTGGGTACAACCGTGATGGTGGTGCCCCTCGTTCGGGCGGGTACAGCCGTGACGGTGGCGCTCCTCGTTCGGGTGGCTACAACCGCGACGGTGGCGCTCCGCGCCGTGACAACGACGGTTTCCGTTCTGGTGGGTACAGCCGTGATGGTGGTGCCCCTCGTTCGGGTGGGTACAACCGCGACGGTGGCGCTCCGCGCCGCGACAACGACGCCCCCCGCTCGGGTGGGTACAACCGTGATGGTGGCGCCCCGCGCCGCGACAACGACGCACCCCGCTCGGGCGGGTACCACCGTGACGGTGGCGCTCCGCGCCGCGACAACGACGCCCCCCGCTCGGGTGGGTACAACCGTGATGGTGGCGCCCCGCGCCGCGACAACGACGCACCCCGCTCGGGCGGGTACCACCGTGACGGTGGCGCTCCGCGCCGCGACAACGACGCCCCCCGCTCGGGTGGGTACAACCGTGATGGTGGCGCCCCGCGCCGCGACAACGACGCACCCCGCTCGGGCGGGTACCACCGTGACGGTGGCGCTCCGCGCCGCGACAACGACGCCCCCCGCTCGGGTGGGTACAACCGTGATGGTGGCGCCCCG
The DNA here is from genome assembly GCF_051365005.1 of Microbacterium sp. K2. Lineage (NCBI taxonomy): Bacteria > Bacillati > Actinomycetota > Actinomycetes > Micrococcales > Microbacteriaceae > Microbacterium > Microbacterium sp. K2. The sequence goes on from NZ_JBLWII010000001.1 coordinate 950, forward strand.
CGCCGCGACAACGACGCACCCCGTTCGGGCGGGTACAGCCGTGATGGTGGTGCTCCGCGCCGCGACAACGACGCACCTCGCTCAGGTGGCTACAACCGCGACGGTGGCGCTCCGCGCCGCGAGGGTGGCTACAGCCGCGACGGCGGACAGGACCGCGACTCGTCGCGTTCGTACCCGCAGCGCGGGGTAGCGGGCCGCGAGCGTCCGATTCAGGCAGACGGTGATCGGCCGCGCTTCAACGACCCGCACATCCCGGATGAGGTCACGGCCCGGGACCTGCACACCTCGGCTCGCAACGAACTGAAGACCCTCAGCAAGGAGAACGCGGAGCTGGTCGCGCGTCACCTCGCCATGGCGTCTCAGCTCATCGACGAGGATCCGGCCCGTGCGCACGAGCACGCCCTCGCGGCTTCTCGCCGTGCAGGTCGCATCGCGATCGTCCGCGAGACGCTCGGAATCACTGCCTACGCCACGGAGGACTTCGCTCTGGCCCTTCGTGAGTTGCGCACCTACCGTCGCATCTCCGGCAAGGACGACCAGATCGCACTGATGGTCGACAGCGAGCGTGGCATCGGTCGCCCCGACCGTGCCCTCGAGACCGGTCGCGCCGTGGACCGGGCTGCTCTCCCCACGCCCGTGCGCGTCTCTCTGGCGATCGCTATGTCCGGTGCGCGCCTGGATCAGGGGGACCTCGAGCTCGCGCTCGGCGAACTCGAGATTCCTGAGCTCGACCCCGACCGCGCTTTCGAATGGAGTCCTGCGCTGTTCGCTGCTCGTGCAGCCGTGCTCGAGGACCTCGGACGAACCGACGAAGCCGAGTTCTGGGCACATCGTGCAGAGGTCGCCGCCCAGGCACTCGGTGTCGACGAGGCCGGCGACGAGGAGATCATCATCGAGGACGGCCTCATCGAAGGCGACTTCGACGACGACCATGACGACGCCCACGACGTTGACTCTGACTCTGACTCTGACTCTGACTCTGACTCTGTTGACGCTGAGGGCCACGCCGGTGCCGACGTCGAGGATGCCGTCGCCGCTGATGCTGCCGACGCTGATGCTGATGCTGATGCTGCCGACGCTGATGACGTCGAGCCCGAGCCGTCCATCGACGACGAGGTCCGCGAGCTCCTCGGTGAAGACGACGCCGACTCCGACGACGTGGCCGAGGGCTCCGCAGCATCCGAGACGTCGAAGGAGGCGTAGTGGGGCTGTTCTCCAAGAAGCCTGCATTGCGCACCCCGCTCGACGGCGTGGACGCTGTGCTCGCGGATCTGGATGGTGTCGTCTATGCGGGTCCTGGTGCGCTGCCGCATGCGGTGGAGAGCCTCAACGCGGCAGCGGCGACTGCTCGGCTCGGGTACATCACGAACAACGCGTCTCGTACGGACGCGTCGGTCGCCGAGCACCTGAGCAGTCTGGGTCTCGACGTCGCGCCTGCTGACGTGATCACCAGCCCGCAGGCTGCGATGCGGCTCCTTGCCGGAATCGTCCCGCCACCCGCCACGCTTCTGATCGTGGGTGGAGCGGGACTCGTCGACGAGGCGGAGAAGGCGGGCTACACCGTCACCCGCAGCGCCGAGGATGCGCCGGATGCCGTCGTGCAGGGTTTCGCTCCGGAGGTCGCCTGGACGGATCTCGCCGAAGCCGCCTTCGCGCTGAAGGTTCCCGAGGAGGAGGGTGGCATCCCGTGGATCGCCACCAACACCGACTGGACGATCCCGCGCGAGCGCGGCGTCGCCCCAGGGAACGGGACGCTCGTGTCTGCGGTGCACACCGCGATCGGACGACTCGCGACTGTGGCAGGCAAGCCCGAGACGCCGATCTTTGAAGAAGCCACAGAGCGCTTCGGTGCGAAGAAGCCGCTGTTCATCGGCGACCGCCTCGACACGGACATCCTCGGAGCCGTCCGCGCAGGCATCGACTCCGCGCTCGTGCTCACCGGAATCGACCGACCGAAGCACGTGCTCGCTGCGCCCGAGGGGTCTCGTCCGACGTACATCCTCAGCGACCTGCGCGAACTGCACCAGCCGTATCCGCAGGTCACGTCGAAAGACGGCGTCCACTCGGTGAACGGCGCATCTGTGCGGGTCGTAGGCGCCGACGTCGAGATCGTCGCCGAAGGAGACTCGCAGATCGATCTGCTGCGCGCCGGCGCCTCCGCGATCTGGGCCTCCGGTACTCCGGTGTTCGTGCTGCGGGTGCCCGAGCGTCTTTACGACGACCCGTTCCACCGACCCTGACCGGCGCCTCGCATCGCCGTGGCTCCGCCGACGTGTCGGCGGAGCCACGTACAGTAGAAGCGTGAGCGACGAGACGACGAACGCACCGACCGACGGTCTGTGGAGTCGACTGCGCCTGATCGAGGGGCAGCCGCTCGCTGCCAGAGCAGACGCATACTCCGGACTGCACGACGAGTTGTCACGCCGCCTCGACAGCGGCGCGAAGCTCGACCAGCGCGACGCGCCGGGTTCCCGATGACGCGACTCGATGCCGCCCTCGCCGCCCGAGGACTCGCTCGTTCGCGCACGCATGCGGCCACGCTCATCGCGGACGGCCTCGTGAGCATCGACGGGCGCCCCGTCGTGAAGGCCTCGACACCAGTCACGGACGCCGCGGAGATCACCGTCGCGGGCGCCGATCACTACGTCGGTCGCGGTGCGCACAAGCTGATCGCCGCTCTCGACGGATTCGGAATCTCTGCCGAGGGCCGCCTCGCGCTCGACATGGGCGCCTCCACCGGCGGCTTCACGCAAGTGCTTCGTGAGCGCGGAGCGCGGCGCGTTCTCGCCGTCGACGTGGGCCACGCCCAGATGGCCGGCGCCGTGGCATCCGACACCGGGGTCGTGGTCGTCGAGGGCTACAACGTCCGTCACATGACTCCCGAGAACCTGCAGGAGGTCACGGGTGAGATGTCGGCCCCCGACCTCATCGTCGGCGACCTGTCCTTCATCTCCCTCGAGCATGTGCTGCCGGCTGTCGCCGAGGTGGCGGCGCCCGGCGCAGACATCATCCTGCTCGTGAAGCCGCAGTTCGAGGTCGGTCGCACCGCGGTGCGCGGCGGACTCGTCACCGACCCTGCCACGCGCGCTGATGCGGTCGCGCGCACAGCGTGGAGCGCCTGGGACTCCGGTCTGGGTATGCTCGGCATCCTCACCTCGCCGATCCTCGGGACGCACGGCAACTCGGAGTATCTCCTGCACCTCGCTCCGGGGCGCGGCAGCGATCCGTCAGAATGGTCGGACCGCATCAACGCACTGGCAGGGAGACGATGAACGAGCGCAACATCCTGGTCGTCGCCCACGCCGGCCGGGAAGCCACCGTCGAGGCCGCCCGCAAGGTCGTCGACGAACTCCGCGGGGCCGGCGCACGCCCTGTGCTTCCGCCCGACGAGAGCGGCGACCTGCGTGCCGTCGATCCTCACTTCGCTGACGTCGACATCCTCGGCGAGACGGTGCAGCAGGACGAGCTCGAGCTCGCGATCGTCCTCGGCGGCGACGGCACGATCCTCCGCGCCGCCGAACTGGTGCGCGGCTGCTCGGCTCCGGTGCTCGGCATCAACATGGGCCACGTCGGGTTCCTCGCCGAGATCGACCGAGACGACATGGATGCGGCAGTGCGGCGCGTGATCGACCGCGACTACGAGGTCGAAGAGCGCCTGGCGCTGTCGGTGCGCGTCAAAGACGCCGACGGTGCCGTCGTGTACGAGACCTTCGCGCTGAACGAGGCGACGGTCGAGAAGGCCAGCCGTGAACGCATGATCGAGGTCGTGCTCGAGATCGACGGTCTGCCTCTGTCGAGCTTCGGGTGCGACGGCATGGTCGTGTCGACGCCGACCGGATCGACCGCCTACAACTTCTCCGCCGGGGGACCGGTCATCTGGCCCAGCGTCGAGGCCATCGCGGTCGTGCCGCTGTCGGCTCATGCGCTGTTCGCCAAGCCGCTCGTGGTCAGCCCCGACGCTGCCGTGGCGATCGAGATGCTCGAGGGCACCTCGGGTTCCGGCATCCTCTGGTGCGATGGTCGCCGCTCGCATGACCTGCCTCCGGGCGCGCGTGTCGTGGTGCGCAAGTCCTCGCGCCCGGTGCGCCTCGCGCGCCTGCACCCCACAGAGTTCACCAACCGACTGGTGCGCAAGTTCCAGCTGCCGGTCGCCGGATGGCGCGGACAGGGGGCTGCCTCGTGATCGAGGAGATGCGGATGCAGGGCCTCGGCGTGATCGCCGACGCCGTGCTGCCCCTCGGTGCCGGTTTCACCGCGATCACCGGCGAGACCGGTGCGGGCAAGACGATGGTCGTGACCGGCCTCGGACTGCTGCTCGGCCAGCGGGCAGACTCCGGCGCTGTTCGAGCAGGTGCGGCCCAGGCATCCGTCGCGGGAGTATGGATCGTGCCCGAGACGGGCGACGTCGCCGACATCGTCGCAGACGCCGGCGGAGAGCTGGAGCCGGCAGGATCGGGTGCCGCCGAGCTGTACGTCTCTCGCACGCTGAGCGCCGAGGGGCGCAGCCGTGCGAGCGTCGGAGGACGCGCGGCGCCGGCGGGAGTGCTGTCGGCCCTGGCCGAGGAACTGGTCGTCGTGCACGGTCAGTCCGAGCAGCTGCGGCTGCGCTCGTCCGCGGCGCAACGCGATGCCCTCGATCGCTTCGGAGGGGCGTCGATCGCTGCGGCGCTCGACGCCTACTCATCGTCGTTCACACGGTGGCGCGAGCTGGATGCCGAGATCACCGACATCACCGAGAACCGAGATCGCCGAGCCGAAGAGGCGTCGCGCCTCCGCGAGGCATTGGCACTCATCGAGGCCGCAGCCCCCGAACCGGGGGAGGACGTCGAGCTGGCGGCACGGGCCGAGCGTCTCGCGAACGCCGAAGAGCTGCGTCTCGCCGCCTCGCTCGCGCACAGCGCGCTCTCGAGCGAAGAGGGCGAGCCCGATGCATCCGCTCTGGTCGCCGAAGCCCGTCGAGCGCTCGAGCGCGTCTCCGACACCGCACTCACCGACATCTCGGCCGCTCTCGCGGACATCGGCTATCGCATCGCCGATGTCGCCGGGCAGCTCTCGGCATACCTGGCCGATCTCGACGAGACGGGACCACACGAGCTGGCGGCCGTCGAAGAGCGACGTGCGGCTCTGGGCACGCTGATCCGCGCGCACGGTTCGCTGGACGAGGCCCTCGAGCTCTGGCAGACAGGGTCGACGAGGCTCGCGGAACTCGATGACGACGGGGAGCGGCTCGATCGCCTCGAAGCGGAACGTGACGCCGCCCGCGCAGCGCTCGATGCGCATGCTGACGCCCTGACGGCGGAGCGCACCGCCGCCGCCGCGCGGCTCGGTGTCGCCGTGAGCGAGGAGCTGCATGCCCTCGCGATGCCCGACGCGACCCTCGAGGTCGCGGTCACGCCGGGCACGGAGAGCGCTCACGGTCGCGACGACGTCGCGATCCTGCTCGCACCGCACCCCGGAGCCGAACCCCGATCGGTCGGCAAGGGTGCGTCCGGCGGTGAGCTCTCGCGTGTGATGCTCGCGATCGAGGTCGTCATCGCCGGAACCGACCCCGTGCCGACCTTCGTGTTCGACGAGGTCGATGCCGGCATCGGCGGCGCCGCGGCGATCGAGGTCGGCCGACGACTCGCCCGACTTGCAGAGAAGTCGCAGGTGATCGCCGTCACTCATCTGGCTCAGGTCGCCGCCTTCGCCACCAACCACCTCTCGGTCGTCAAATCCAACGACGGAGCAGTCACCGCGTCGAGTGTCCGCCGTCTCGAGGGACAGGAGCGCGAGGCCGAGATGGCTCGCCTGCTGTCCGGATTGACCGATTCGGATGCCGCGATCACCCATGCCCGAGAACTTCTCAGCCTCGGCACCTCCACCTCCTGATAGGATCGAAGCCCGTGATGAACTCTTCTTCTGCGGGGCCCAAGAACGACACGACCAAGCACATCTTTGTGACGGGTGGTGTCGTTTCGTCTTTGGGTAAAGGGCTCACTGCCGCAAGCCTCGGCAACCTCCTCACGGCCCGCGGACTCCGCGTCGTGATGCAGAAGCTCGACCCGTATCTGAATGTCGATCCGGGCACCATGAACCCGTTCCAGCACGGCGAGGTCTTCGTCACCGATGACGGTGCCGAGACCGATCTCGACATCGGACACTACGAGCGCTTCCTCGACATCAACCTGTCTGAGGCCGCCAACGTCACGACCGGTCAGATCTACTCGCAGGTGATCGCACGCGAGCGCCGCGGCGAGTACCTCGGCGACACCGTGCAGGTCATTCCGCACATCACCGACGAGATCAAGCGTCGCATGCGTCTGCAGGCGACCGAGGACCCGCGACCTGATGTGATCATCACCGAGGTCGGTGGCACGGTCGGCGACATCGAGTCGCAGCCGTTCCTCGAGTCGGCACGCCAGCTGCGTCACGAGCTCGGCCGCGACAGCGTCTTCTTCGTGCACGTGTCACTCGTCCCGTTCATGGGTGCGTCCGGCGAGCAGAAGACCAAGCCGACGCAGCACTCCGTCGCCGCGCTCCGCCAGGTCGGCATCCAGCCCGACGCGCTCGTGCTGCGCAGCGACCGCCCGGTGAGCGAGAGCAACCGCAACAAGATCGCTCTCATGTGCGACGTCGACGCCGAGGGCGTCATCAACACGGTCGACCTGCCGAGCATCTACGACATCCCGTCGACACTCAACGACCAGGGTCTCGACTCGTACATCGTGCGCCGCCTCGGTCTCGACCAGAAGGCCGCAGACGAGGTCGACTGGACCCGCTGGAGCAAGGTGCTGCACGCCGTGCACAACCCCAAGCACGAGGTGACCATCGGTCTGGTCGGCAAGTACATCGACCTGCCCGACGCGTACCTCTCCGTGACCGAGGCGCTCAAGGCCGGCGGGTTCGCGCAGGAGACCAAGGTCAACATCCGCTGGATCCCGTCAGACCGCTGCGAGACCCCAGAGGGCGCGAAGGAGCAGCTCGGCGAGCTCGACGGCATCTGCGTTCCCGGTGGATTCGGCATCCGCGGCATCGAGGGCAAGCTGGGCGCGTTGAAGTTCGCGCGCGAGCAGGGCATCCCGACCCTCGGACTCTGCCTCGGCCTGCAGTGCATGGTCATCGAGTACGCCCGCGATGTGGCCGGCATCGCCGAGGCATCCTCGAGCGAGTTCGACCCGCAGACCTCCGAGCCCGTCATCGCCACGATGGCCGAGCAGGTCGAGATCCTCGACGGCGGCGACCTCGGCGGCACCATGCGTCTGGGGCTCTACCAGGCGGCACTCGCCGAGGGGTCTCTGGCGCGGGAGCTGTACGGTGCGCCCGAGGCGTCGGAGCGCCACCGTCACCGCTACGAGGTCAACAACGCCTACCGTGCGCGTCTCTCCGAGGCCGGTCTCGTGTTCTCGGGCCTGAACCCCGAGCTCGATCTGGTCGAGTACGTCGAGTTGCCGCGCGATGTGCACCCGTACTACATCGCGACGCAGGCTCACCCGGAACTCCGCTCGCGTCCGACCGCCCCGCACCCCCTGTTCCGCGGACTGGTCGGAGCCGCGATCGACCGTCACCGCTCCAGCGAGCTGTTCGACGTCGAAGCCGATGCCTGAGTTCGTCGAAGCCGATGCCTGAGTTCGACGACCTGCGTGACGAGCCCTCCGAGCCGGAGGTCCTGCAGAGCGACCTTGCGTACGAGGGTGCCGTCTGGAACGTCCGCGACGACCGGGTGCGCTACGGCGACGGAGAGATCCGCCGCCAGTACGTCGCGCACACGGGCGCCGTGGCGATCCTCGCTCTGGACGACGAGGGGCGGGTGCTGCTGATCCAGCAGTACCGGCATCCGATCCGCCACCGTGACTGGGAGCTGCCCGCCGGTCTGCTCGACGTGGCAGGGGAGGAGCCGCTCGAGGCCGCTCGACGCGAGCTCGCCGAAGAGGCCGACCTGGTCGCAGCGCACTGGGAGCCGCTCGTCTCGACGTGGACCACTCCCGGCGGAAACGACGAGCTCATCCACGTCTTCCTCGCGACCGGTGTCTCGGCGGCGCAGAACGCGCACGCACGCGAGGACGAAGAGGCCGACATCCGCGTGGAGTGGGTTCCGCTCGACGCCGCGGTCTCAGCGGTTCTCGACGGGCGGATGCGCAACGGCATCCTCGGCATCGGCGTGCTCGCAGCCGCCCAGAGGCTGCGCGACCGGAGCTGAGCATGCAGCTCGATCGTGCGTTGGACACGTATCTGCGCCACGTCACGATCGAGCGCGGTCTCAGCGAGCACACGATCGCCGCCTATCGACGCGATCTCGGTCTCTACCTCGAGTGGCTGGATGCCGACGGGATCACCGACACGGCGGAGATCAGCGCGGCCGTCGTCGGGCGATTCATCGCCGATCGATCTGGCGCCGAGCCGGCTCCTGCAGCGACCAGCCTTGCGCGGCTGCAGTCGTCCGTGCGCGGGTGGCACCGTTTCCTTGCGCGCGAGGGCATTGAACAGGACGACCCGAGCGGCCGTCTTCGTCCGCCCAAGGCCCCTCGCCGGCTGCCCAAGGCGCTGACGATCGATCAGGTCGAGCGCCTGCTCGGCGCGCCCAGCGCGGAAGAGCCGATAGGGATCCGCGACAGAGCACTGCTGGAGCTGCTCTATGCGACCGGCGCCCGGGTGTCCGAGGCGGTCGGACTCGACGTCGACGACCTCGCTCACGGCGATGTGCTGCGCCTTCGAGGAAAAGGGTCGAAGGAGCGCATCGTGCCGATCGGCTCGTTCGCCCGTGACGCGGTTGATGCGTATCTCACCCGCGTCCGGCCAGGACTCGCGGCCAAGGGGCGGGCATCGGCGCGACTCTTCCTGGGTGCGCGCGGCGCCCCGCTGTCACGGCAGAGCGCATGGCTCGTCATCCGCTCGGCGGCAGAGCACGCGCACATCAGCGCCGAGGTATCGCCGCACACGCTGCGACACTCGTTCGCGACACACCTGCTGCAGGGCGGTGCCGACGTGCGCGTCGTGCAGGAGCTGCTCGGACACGCCTCGGTCGCGACGACGCAGATCTACACGCACGTATCGGTCGACACCCTGCGGGACATCTACGCCACTTCGCACCCGCGCGCCCGCTGAGATCGCGGCTCACGGAGCGAAATCGCGGGATCGCCGGGGCTGAGGCGGTGATCCCCCCGGGCGATCGGTAGACTCGACCGAGCACGAAAGAGCAGGAGAATCGGTGGCTGAGAACGCGGCGAAGTCCAGGGCGAAGACGTCGAAGAACGACGACACCCCCATGGGACCCACCGGGCGTCCCTATCACGGCTTCGCGACCCCGGAACCGCTCGCCTCGCACGGGCCCGCACGCATCATCGCACTGTGCAACCAGAAGGGCGGCGTCGGCAAGACGACGACCGCGATCAACCTCGCCGCGGCCCTCGCCGAATACGGCCGCAAGGTCCTGGCCGTCGACTTCGACCCGCAGGGCGCGCTGTCGGCAGGCCTCGGCATCCAGACGCACGACGTGCCGACCGTGTACGACCTGCTGCTCGACACCAAGCGCGATGCGCACGACGCGATCGTCCCCTCCGGGGTCGACGGTCTCGACGTGATGCCGGCGAACATCGACCTGTCCGCCGCCGAAGTGCACCTCGTGAACGAGGTCGCGCGCGAGACGATCCTCGCCCGTGTTCTGCGCCAGGTGGCGGGGGAGTACGACGTCATCCTGATCGACTGCCAGCCCTCGCTCGGGCTGCTCACGGTGAACGCGCTGACCGCGGCTCATGGCGTCATCATCCCGCTCGAGTGCGAGTTCTTCGCGCTTCGCGGTGTGGCTCTCCTGATCGAGACGATCGACAAGGTGCGAGACCGGCTGAACCCGTCGATCACGATGGACGGCCTTCTCGCCACCATGTACGACCCGCGCACGCTGCACTCGCGTGAGGTTCTCGAGCGTGTGGTCGAGGCTTTCGGCGACGATGTCCTGGAGACCGTGATCGGTCGCACGGTCAAGTTCCCCGACGCGTCGGTCTCGGGTGTGCCGATCACCGAGTTCGCTCCGGAGCACGCTGCCGCGCAGGCATACCTGCGGCTGGCGCGGGAGCTGGTCACCCGTGGCGCTGTCGCCTGAGCTCGAGCCGTCAGACACCCCGGCTCAGTCCGTCTCACCAGCTCAGTCCGTCTCACCAGCAGAATCCGCGGCACCTGCCGAGGCCGCGCAAGAAGCGCCTGTCGCGGATGCCGGATTCCGCGTCTCCCTGTCGAACTTCGACGGCCCGTTCGATCTGCTGCTGAACCTCATCTCGAAGCACGAGATGGACATCACCGAGGTCTCGCTGAGCGCGGTCACGAACGAGTTCATCGCGTACCTCAGAGAGCTCGACGACGACGAGGAGCTCGACCAGGCGTCGGAATTCCTGGTGGTCGCGGCGACGCTGCTCGACATGAAGGTGGCAGGTCTGCTGCCGCAGGGTGAGCTGGTGGATGCCGAGGCCGTCGCGCTCCTCGAAGCCCGAGACCTTCTCTTCGCGCGCCTCCTGCAGTATCGCGCCTTCAAGGAGGTGTCGGCCTGGTTCGCGCGGTGCCTGCAGCGCGAGGACCGACGTCACGTGCGCGCGGTCAGGCTCGACGAGAAGCACCGGCGGAAGACGCCTGAGCTCGTCTGGTCGCTCAACGTCGACGATTTCGCCGCTCTCGCGCTCCTGGCGTTCGCGCCGAAGGAGATCCCGCATGTCGGTCTCGATCACCTGCACGCTCCGCTCGTCAGCATCCGCGAGCAGGCCGCGATCGTCGTCACCCTGCTTCGCACCGCGGAGTCGCTGAGCTTCCGCGAGCTCGTGGCCGGTGTGAGCGAGCCGGGCATCGTCGTCGCGCGGTTCATCTCCGTGCTGGAGCTCTACCGGCACGCCGCCCTCTCTTTCGAACAACTGGAACCACTCGGCGAGCTGACGCTGCGCTGGGCCGCCGACTCCTGGTCGGATGAGACACTCGCATCGCTGGGAGCCGACTATGACCGATGACGTGACCGAAGCTGCGACCGGTGCCGCGACCGACGGGGCCGTGCGCGAGTCGCCGCTGTCCGAGCGCATCGAGGCGATCCTCCTGATCATCGACGAGCCGATCGGTCTCGTCGCCCTCGCGGCAGCCGTCGGATCGCCGGTGGCGGCAGTGCGGCAGACGATCGAGACGCTGGTCGACGACTACGACGGCAACGGCCAGGGCCCGCGTCGCGGCTTCGAACTGCGCGAGGTCGGCGGGGGATGGCGCCTGTACGTCCGCGAGGACCACGACGATGTCGTCGCAGAGTTCGTCGGAGGGCAGGCGCCTGCCCGACTCTCGCAAGCGGCGCTCGAGACGCTCGCCGTGATCGCGTATAAGCAGCCGGTCACGCGCAGCCAGGTGGCATCGATCCGCGCGGTGAACGTCGACTCGGTCGTGCGCACGCTGCTCGCTCGAGGTCTCATCACCGAGCTGTTCGCAGACTCCGAGACCGGCGCGATCAACTACGGCACCACCGACGCGCTCCTGCAGCACCTGGGCATCAACACGCTCGATGAGCTGCCACCGATCTCTCCTCTGCTCGACGACGGCGCAGACGGTTTCGACGAAGGGACCATCCGATGACCTCGGTTGAACCCGCTCGTCCGATGACGTCCGGTCGCGGCGAGATGCACAGATTCAGTTTCAACGAAGGGACCATCCGATGAGCGGCTTCGAGACACCAGAGGGCATCCGCCTGCAGAAGGTGCTGTCGGCGGCGGGCGTGGCCTCACGACGCGTGATCGAGCAGTACATCGTCGAGGGACGCATCCGGGTCAACGGAGAGACCGTCACTGAGCTCGGCCGCCGCGTCGACCCGGAGACCGACCTCATCGACGTGGACGGCACGGCGGTTCAGCTCGACGTGTCGAAGCGATACGTCATGCTCAACAAGCCGACCGGAGTGGTCAGCAGTCTTCGTGACGAGAACGGCCGGCCCGATCTCCGCGTCTTCACCGACGAGTACGAGGAGCGCCTGTACAACGTCGGGCGACTCGACGCCGAGACCAGCGGACTGCTCGTCCTGACGAACGACGGCGACCTCGCACACGTGCTCGCGCACCCGTCTTTCGGCGTCACCAAGGTGTACATCGCAAAGGTCGAGGGCGAGGTGACCGCGCAGACGATCTCGAAGCTCACCAAGGGCATCGACCTCGACGACGGTCCGATCGCGGCAGACAAGGCGCGGCTGCTCGACACCTCTCGCGGGTCGAGTCTCGTCGAGCTGACACTGCACTCGGGGCGCAATCGGATCGTCCGAAGGATGCTGGCTGCGGTCGGACACCCGGTGAGCGAACTCGTTCGCCGTCAGTTCGGCCCGCTGCACCTGGGAACCCTCCCGGTTGGGAAGACCCGTGAACTGACTAAAATCGAACTCGGCGCACTCTTGACTCTGTCGCGCCGTGATTCCGGTGTCGCCGAGGCGCCAGGCGAGCAACAGGAGAACGAGTGACCGATACGACGAGTGCGCCCACGGGGGCTCGGAGTTCTGTCGCGCCGCGAATCGCCGCCAGACTCTCCGGCACCGTTCGGGTGGTCGGCGCCGGTCTACTCGGTGCGAGCATCGGCCATGCGCTTCGCGCCAAGGGCGTCGACGTGGTGCTCGCCGACACATCACCGGCTCAGCTGCGCCTCGCGATCGACTACGGAGCCGGTCGCTCGGCTGCCGACGATGACTCGCCGGTGCTGATCGTGGTCGCCGTGCCGCCGGACGTCACCGCGGATGTCATCGAGTCGGAGCTGGCTCGTTTTCCGCACGCCGTCGTCACGGACGTGGCGAGCGTCAAGCTCGAGCCCTTCCACAGTCTGCAGAGACGCGGAGTCGATCTGACCCGCTACATCGGTTCGCACCCGCTCGCCGGACGCGAGCGCGGTGGGGCGATCTCCGCTCGCGCAGACCTGTTCATCGGACGCCCCTGGGTCGTGTGCCGCGACGCCGACACAAAGGCAGCAGATCTCGCGCTCGTCGAAGCGCTCGCTCTCGACGTCGGTGCGATGCCTCTTGAGATGACCCCCGAGGAGCACGACCGCTCGGTCGCGCTCACCTCTCACGTTCCTCAGGTCGTCGCGAGCCTGCTCGCCGGACGGCTCGCCGAGGCCGATGAGGGTGCGCTGCGGCTCTCCGGCCAGGGCGTGCGCGACACGACCCGCATCGCCGCCTCCGCTCCTGAGCTCTGGGTGCAGATCCTCGGCGCGAACGCCGGGCCGGTGGTCGAGATCCTCGACGCCCTGGCATCCGACCTCCAGGAAGTGTCCGATGCGCTGCGCGCCCCCGAAGCTCCCGGCGCTCGGCGCGTGGTCGCCGAGACGATCCGACAGGGCAACGACGGTGTCGAGCGGCTTCCGGGAAAGCACGGACAGAACCGGCGGTTCGAGTCGCTCATCGTGATGATCGACGACACCGCCGGCCAGCTCGGGCGACTGTTCGGAGAGCTCGGAGAGCTCGGCGTCAACGTCGAGGACCTGCGTCTCGAGCACTCACCGGGCGCACAGTTCGGCCTCGCCGAGATCAGTGTCGAGCCCGCAGCGCTGCACGGTGCGATCACCGGACTCCAGGAACGCGGCTGGCGGATTGCAGGTACGACCAATGACTGATTTCATCGCGATCGACGGGCCTGCGGGTTCCGGCAAGTCCAGTGTGTCCAAGACGGTCGCCCGCACTCTGGGCTTCGGCTACCTCGACACGGGGTCGGCCTATCGCGCTCTCGCCTGGCACGTGCTCGATCGAGGGGCCGACACGGCGGATGCTGCCGCGGTGCTCGACGCCGTCGCCGACTTCCCCGTGCGCCTCGGTCTCGACCCCGATGACCGGACGGTGCGCGTCGGCGACGTCGACGTCACGGACGCGATCCGCGAGCCCTCCGTCTCGGGCGCCGTCAGCGGAGTGGCTCGTGTCCCCGAGGTGCGCGACCGGGTCAATCGCCTGTTCCGCACCCTCGTCGCCGAAGCGCCCTACCCGGCGGTCGTCGTCGAGGGGCGCGACATCACCACCGTGGTGGCTCCAGACGCCCCGGTGCGGATCCTTCTCACGGCTGCGCCCGAGGTGCGCGCCGCACGACGTGCCGGCGAACTCGCCGGCGAGAACGCCGAGACCGTCGCGGCTGCACTGCACAAGCGCGACGCTTCAGACAGCGCCGTCGTCGACTTCCTGAACGCCGCAGACGGCGTCGAGGTCGTCGATTCGACGGAGCTCGATTTCACACAGACCATCGACGCCGTCCTCGCGGTGATCGAACGAACCCGAGGAGTACACCATGGCTGACGACGAATACGAAGGCGGCCCCGACCAGCTCGCCGAGAAGATGGCGCAGCTCGACGAGCAGCTCGCCGAAGCGCGTGCCGAGACACTGCGCGCGGGCCTCGCCGACTACGACCTCGACGACGAGGATGCCGCGCTCCTCGCCGGCATCACGATGGGCGAGGACGGCATCCAGTTCTTCCCCGCTCTGCCGGTCGTGGCGATCGTCGGTCGCCCGAATGTCGGCAAGTCGGCGCTCGTGAACCGCATCCTCGGACGCCGTGAGGCCGTCGTCGAGGACACCCCCGGCGTGACCCGCGACCGCGTGACGTACAAGGCCGAGTGGGCCGACCGTCGCTTCTCGCTCGTCGACACCGGAGGCTGGGAGCCCGACGCGCGCGGCATCGACCGCTCGGTCGCCGCGCAGGCGGAGGTCGCGATCGACCTCGCCGACGTCGTGCTGTTCGTCGTCGACGCGATGGTCGGCGCCACGTCGACCGACGAGCACGTCGTGAAGATGCTGCGCAAGAGCGGCAAGCCCGTCTTCCTCGTCGCGAACAAGATCGATGACGCCCGTCAGGAGCCCGAAGCGGCAGCCCTCTGGAACCTCGGTCTCGGCGAGCCGCACCCGGTGTCGGCCATCCATGGTCGCGGTGTCGCCGACCTGCTCGATGAGCTGCTGAAGACGCTCCCCGATGTCTCGGCCGTCGCGAAGGCCGAGATCGGCGGACCGCGTCGCGTCGCGATCCTCGGTCGCCCCAACGTCGGCAAGTCGTCGTTGCTCAACAAGGCGGCGGGTGAAGAGCGCGTGGTCGTCAACGACCTCGCCGGCACGACCCGCGACCCGGTCGATGAGATCGTCGAGCTCGGCGGCAAGCTGTGGCGTCTGGTCGACACCGCCGGCATCCGTCGTAGGGTGCACATGGCGCAGGGCGCCGACTTCTACGCCTCGTTGCGTACGTCGGCCGCACTCGAGAAGGCCGAGGTCGGTGTCGTCGTGCTCGACGTGTCCGAGTCGATCAGCGAGCAGGATGTTCGCATCATCGACCTGGTGCTCGAGTCGGGCCGTGCGCTCGTGCTCGCGTTCAACAAGTGGGACCGTCTGAACGACGACGACCTCGAGAACGCGGATCGTCGACGCTACCTCGAGCGGGAGATCGAGCAGGATCTGGCGCACGTCGCCTGGGCCCCGCGCGTGAACATCTCGGCGAAGACCGGCCGTCACCTCGACAAGCTGGTGCCCGCGCTCGAGACTGCTCTCATGAACTGGGATCGTCGCATCCCGACCGGCAAGTTCAACGCGTTCCTCGCCGAGCTGGTCGCGGAGCACCCGCACCCGCTGCGTGGAGGCAAGCAGCCGCGCATCCTGTTCGGCACGCAGGCGTCGACTCGTCCGCCGACGTTCGTGCTGTTCACGACCGGCTTCCTCGACCCCGGCTACCGTCGATTCATCCAGCGTCGCCTTCGCGAGCTCTACGAATTCGACGGAACCCCGATCGTCATCAACATGCGGGTGCGCGAGAAGCGCCAGCGCTGATCCGCGGCCGGGTCGCACGTGTGGACACCTGTTCCCGCGTGTGACCCGGATGAGTGCCGATGCCCGGATGCTGTGACAGGCTGAAGGGGTGACTGTCGTACCTCCTGCCCCAGGTGAGCCCCGCCGCCCCGATGGGCCCCGGAACCCGGGTGACGCCTGGGTGGTCGCCCCGTCGGGGGAGAAGTACTGGGGGCGTTTCGGTGCCGCGGGCTTGCTTGCATTCGATGCCGAGCGCGGAATCCTGCTGCAGCACCGCGTCTCATGGAGCCACTTCGGCGGCACATGGGGACTGCCCGGCGGCGCGATGCACGAGGGCGAGAGCGCGATCGTGGGTGCTGTGCGTGAGGCGCAGGAGGAGGCGGGGGTGCCCGATGGCTCCGTGCGGCCGCGGTTCACCAGTGTGCTCGATCTCGATGTGTGGTCGTACACGACCGTCATCGCCGATGTCGTGCGCCCGTTCGAGCCCGTGATCAGTGACCCTGAGAGCGTGGCGCTCGAGTGGGTGCCGGTCGATGAGGTCGACTCGCGACCTCTGCACCCCGGTTTCGGCAGTGCATGGCCGGCTCTTCGCGCGCTGCTCGAGGTTCGTCCTTCGCTCGTCGTCGATGCCGCGAACGTGGTCGGCTCCGTGCCCGACGGCTGGTGGAAGGACCGCGCGGCGGCGGCAACTCGTCTCGCTGCTCGACTGGACGGGGTCGCCGTGTCGGCGTCTGACCTCGGCGTCGGCGGAACGACCTGGTTCCCGCAGATCGCTCTGGTGGTGGAAGGGCAGGCGCGAGAGATCGCGACTCCCTCATCGGATGCTGATGCCGAAGCACCCGAGTTGCTCCCCGCGGGTGGCGTCTCGATCGTGCGCGCCGACGCGGCGGGAGACGATGCGATCGTCGCGGAGGTCGAGCGTCGAGCGCGAGCCGGACAGCATGTCATCGTCGTCACCAGCGACAGAGAGCTGCAGCGTCGCGTCGAGGCGGCAGGCGCCGCGCAGATCCATTCGGCTGGCTGGCTGCTGGACGTGATACCGCAGTAGTCGTTTCTGCCGCACGAACGCAGGGAAACGAGCGGCGGAGTCGTGTATTGCCTGAAGCACGAGGCACTGTCTCGATGGGCGCGTGTCGCTGAGATCAGACGAACATGACCCGTCGACGAGGTGGGTCGACGTAATCTCTGCCGAGCGGACTGGTCCAGGTGATGCTCCCGTCAGGAGTCTGACGGGCTTTCCACCGATGCCGCTCATCTATGTCGGGATGTTTGAGCGAATGATGCGTCGTGCAGAAGTGACTGAGATTGTCGATGCGTGTTCGTCCGCCGCGAGCGTGGTCGTGGTTGTGGTCGATCTCGCAGCGGTGCACCGGCATCCGGCATCCAGGGAATCTGCAGTGCTGATCTCGCGCTCGAAGGAAGCGCCGCATCTGCTCGGTGGGGGAGTAGGAGTCGGTCTCTGTCACCAGGCCGGTCGCGTTGAGGAACAGGCGTGACCATCCGGTGCAGCGCCCCGCGAGTCCACGCGCGACATCGGGATCGAGTGGGCCGTGTCCGTCGAGCTCGGCAGGTCGATCGTCTTCTCCGGCGAGGGTGCTCGCAGCGACCGTCACCTGAATGCGGGCCGAGATGTTCTCGAGTCCTGTGCCGTTCGCTTCGCTCGGATCAGAGGAGAGCAGCAGATCGGACAGCAGATCGGCGCGGATCTGATCGAACGTGCGGGTATCACCGGAAACGTGCTCGATGTCGGGACTCGCCGGATCGGTCATCGGGTCGATCAGGCCGGCGAGCGGATCGGTGACGAAGGTACCGTCGGCGGCGATCACTCCGGCCTCGAAGTAGGCGTCGTACCGGGGGTCTTCGGGAGAGAGATCGGAGAGGTGAAGCGAGCTCTCGGAGTCGTCGTCGAGTGACTCGAGGAACGGTTCCCGCTCGTCGCGGGTGCGGGCGATGTATCGCGCCATCTGCGTGAGTCGGTCGGAGATCGCCACGGCGACCCACTCGGGGAGGATCGCCGTGAGCGCGGCCAGGCCGTCGCCGACCGACCTGACGGTGACGCAGCGTTCGGCCGCCGCACGTCGCTGGGTCTCGACGACGGTCTGGCCCACGAGGCGGGCCGCGACCTTGCGAGCGTGGGCCTTCGTGCCCGGCGCGGTGTCCTGCTCGGCGACAACGAGCACTGCGGCCTCGTAAAGGCCCATCGTGGCGGGCTCCACGCGTCCGTCGCGGATGGCATCGTCGACGATCTCGCTGGCCCGCACGATCTCACGGACGTGCCGCGCGGTGATGGCCCCCGCGGCGAAGCTGGCACGTACGGCGGGAAGCACGCGCGAGAGGGTGCGCGCGTCGGTGAAGGCGTACTCGACGGAACCCTTCGGGATGTGCCCTGCCGCGGAGTACTCCGCGATCATCGATCTGTAGATCGCGTCACGGTGGTGGGGGCTCTCGGAGACGTCGGCGTCGTGCACGTCGATGCGCTCGACGAGGAGCGCGTACGACTGGGCTTCGAGTGCAGCGATCTGGCGCCGTGTGGCGACCCACTCGTCGAGCAGGCGGCGGCGCTCCTCGAGATCGAGGTCGAGATCGGTGCGCTGAGCCATGATCTCAGCTTAGAAGATATGTTCGACTGTGCCCAGCGTCAGCCATGGAATATGCCGTCATCCTCATATCCTCGGCCCCGCAGCTTGTCGATGTCGCGTCGCTCGCGCTTGGTGGGTCGCCCCGCGCCCCGATCGCGCAGCCCGAGAGCGGCCTGAGGCTCGCGCTCGGGCGTGCGATCCTCGTAGGCGAGGGCGGCGATCGGCGCACCGACACGCTTGACGAGCAGCTGGCGGACGATCAGAATCCGATCGAAGCCGGCGATCCGCACACGCAGCTCGTCGCCGATGCGCACGTGCTGTGCGGCCTTCACCTTGTCGCCGTTCACGCGCACATGCCCTGCGCGGCATGCGGTCGTCGCGGCCGAGCGCGTCTTGTAGACGCGGATCGCCCAGAGCCAGCTGTCGACCCGTGCGGCATCGGCCATCAGGCGCCTCTCTTTCTCAGTGCGATCAGGGCGCCGGAGATGATCAGGCCCTGTCCGATCGTGTAGGTGGCCATGATGGCAGGGTTGCTCCAGGCAGGGAGCGAGTCGGGGAGGAAGAGCCGAAGGGCCAATACCGTGTCGCTTGCGAGGAAGAAAGCGCCGCCGATCGCGACGAGCGGATGGCACCGAGTGGAGAATGCCGCGGTGGCGCCAAGGACGAGTCCGTAGACGGCGACCGCGATCAGCAGCCCACCGACATGTGGCCCCACGAAAGCCATCATCGCCACCCACCATCCGGCGTAGACGAGCGCCCACCACGGCATCCGACGCTGCGCGAGGTGACGGATGAAGAGAGCGATGTATGCCAGATGCGCGATGCCGAAGAACATCAGCATCAGCGGTAATTCCGCCGCGGCGGGGAAGAGCGCGCCCGCGCTGTCGCCGAGCCATGAGAACGTGAGGGCCCCGAGGATCAATGCCTGAGCGGCGCGCTCCCGGATCCGGCGCAGCGACACCAGCACAGGTACGGCGAGCAGGGGCATGAGGAGCAGCTTGGTACACCCGGCCGCAGGGCTCTCCAGGCTCAGCAGCACCACGTGGGCCACCGAGACCGCGATGTAAGGCAGGTATGCCCACAGAAGCGGATCAAGCTGACGGCGGCGCTGCATCTCCCCATCGTAGGGCGGGATCGAACGGCGCCAGACTCGCTCAGGACTCGACGGTGACCTGGGTGATCTGACCGTCAGTGCCGAGGTGCACGGCGGGCCAGTATCCCTCGGGGAAGTGCTGGCCGCAAGTGTCGATGAGGTGGAGCACGACGGTGCCGTCGGCTGAAGCCTCGAGCGTCTCGAGGCTGAGGTCGGATGCCGCGTCGTCGAGCTCGTGCTGCTCGGGGGTGACGTTGCTGAACGCGGCCACGACGGCATCCGTAGCCAGACGTCGCAGAACTCCGAGGGCTGCGATCGTCTCATGCACGTGGGGGAGCAGAGCGGCCGCCTCGTCGGCGTCGGTTCCTTCGATCATGAGATCGAGGGGAGCACCGTTCACGACCGTGCCGCCGGCGTACCAGTCGTGGGTCAGCACGATTCCATCAGACAGCTCCGTCGTCGCGCGCGTGAGGGTGCCCAGTTCCGGGTCTTCGATGGTCGGGTACTCGTCGCTCATGTCACCCACGCTAGCGGTCGCTCACGGTCGGAGAGTCGAGCCGAGGGATTCGAGGTGTTCACGCAGGATGCGGATGGCTTTCGGGCCCACTCCGTGAATCGCGAGGAGCGCACTCTCGGACACTCCGTCCAACTGGTCGAGACGGGTGAATCCTTGCAGAGCCAGCTCTCTGCGAGCGACCTTGCCCATGGATGTCGGCAGCTCTGTCTCTTCGGTCACGAGGCGAGCTCCAATGCCACGAGGGTGCGTCCCGGCTTCATCTCGGCTCTCTCTTCGAAGCCGGCGGCCAGGAATGTGGTGAGCATGCCGTGGAACAGGTCGTTCGTGCGCTTCTTCTCGCCGCGGGTGTCGACGGGATAGCCCTCGATGAGTCGGGCTCCCGAGGTTCGCGCGAAATCGACGGCGGCGCGCAGCAGTTCAAGATTCAGGCCCGAGCCTCGGTGTTCGCGACGGACCACGAAGCACGTGACTGCCCACACCGATTCGTCGTCGAAAGGCTCGGCGGATGCTGCCGCGATCATGCGCGTGCGCGGCACCCGCTGCTGCTTCGTGCGCGGCCCGATCCGGATCCATCCGGCGGCGTCGCCGTCGACGTAGGCGATCAGGCCGGGCGGAGGACCCGCGTCGATCTCATGCCGAAACATCTCGGTGCGCTGCGGCGTGGTCGTCTCATTCCACTCCTTGTTGCTCAACATCGGCCAGATGCACTGGCAGCTGGCACCATCGCCGCCGCCGGTCAGCGCATGCTGAACGTCATCCCATCGGGCCGTCGTCGCCACCTCTGTCGTGATCGTCGCCATGCAGGTGACGGTACGCCGCGCCTCCGACACCACGCAACGCCCGGCGCTCACCCGGTTCGCGAAGGGCGGGAAAGTGGGGCTAAGATAGGGGAGTTGCCTGCGCGAGAGTGCAGAACAACGGGCTGTGGCGCAGCTTGGTAGCGCACTTGACTGGGGGTCAAGGGGTCGCAGGTTCAAATCCTGTCAGCCCGACCACAAAGCCCCGGAGAACCGCAGAATTACGCGGAACTCCGGGGCTTTTTTCATGCCCGGCCCGGCGGCCCGCAAAGCCCCACCCGCGACGCACCACCTGCCACGTCGCCACGTCAACCCCCTCTCCAGCAACGGACGAACGGCATACCGTCGCCTCATCACCGACAGAGGAGATGCAATGAGCGATCTGCAGAACACGCACGGAACCACCGACGCCCACGAGGAGCCCGACACCGCCTCGGGTGGTGCGCCCGATGACTCGACGTCCGAGAGCACTTCTAAGAGCACGGACGAGATCCTTGAAGACGAGACGACCGACGAAGACGGAGCGCCTCTCGAGAACCCGTCGGGCGGCTGAGACGGCCACGCCCTGAAGAGCGAAGACCCCCACCCGGCGTTGAGCCGGTGGGGGTCTTCTTCGCTGTCGGCTGGTCGCTCGACCTAGGCGGTGCGCACGGTCAGCATCCGCCATCCTTCTGGCACCTTCGCCTCGAGCGATGCCATGTCGTCAGCCTCGATCTCCTGCACGCCGTCTACGCGTGTGAAGGTGCCCGTCGCCTCCATTTTGGCCACGCCCTTCAGCATGCGCACGGGCGCCGACGCCAGCTCGAAACCGGGCTTGCGGTGCTGTTCGAGCTCGACGAGCACCTCGGCGAGCGTGGTTCCGATGACGTCTGCAGTGCTGGTCTCGACGGGACGGATCAGAGCGATGAGCATGAGGCCAGCCTATGGCGCGACGGTCGCCGAGCCGGGGTACCGCTCCGCACGGGAATCAACTGGCCGTCGTCGCGAGTGGAGGAAGGTGCGGGATCGTGATCGGCGCCGTCGACCGGCTCGGCGGGTTGTGGAACCGCTGCAGATCGCTGAGCACTTCTTCGGCCGACATGTACGAGCTCGCCAGGGGGAGATTGCGCAACCAGAGCACATCGACCTCGACGGCATCCACCTGGTAGATGCAGGCGACGGTCTGACGTGCATCGTGCGGCTCGTACTTGTGGTCGACGATCAGCCACTCGGTCTCGGTCACCCTGCGGAGCTCGAACCTCGGATCGGGCATCGCGGACATCTCAACACTCCAATCAGTCGTATTCGCCATCGGCTGACAGGGGGAGCGCTCCGCGACCGGCCGATGACATCACCGCCTGATCGACGGGCGCCCTCTGCCCGCCAGAGTTCACCAGAATTATAAGAACAGACCGGTATATCGCTCAAGAGGACCGTCGACGGATGCCGCGGGGCGACGCCTCACGCCCCGTACGCGGTGTGCCCGGCGACCACCGTGCGCAGGACGCGGGCTGCGAGCAGCGACCGGCTGCCCTCCGAGAACGGATCGACGTCGAGCACGGCGAAGTCTGCCGCCTGGCCCACCGCGATGCGGCCACGCCACGCCCCGTCGCCGATCGACTCCGCCGCGTCACGCGTCGCATGAGCGATCGCGCGGTCGAGGGGAAGGGCGAACTGCGGATGCACCGCGGGCACATCGGGGTTCAGCGCCGATGCCCGTGTCGTGGCCACGTACATGTTCGCGAGTGCCGCGTGCGGCGCGGTGGGAGCGTCGGTCGAGAAGGCGAGCAGCGCACCGGCAACCTCGTACTCCGGCCACGCGAAGGCCCGCTCCGCTCGATCATCGCCGAGCTGGGCCGCCCAGTTCGCGAAGATCGACGGATCAGCGTGCACCGGCTGCATGGATGCCGTCACACCCAGGCGCGCCATCCGCTCGGCCGTGCCGGGAGCCGCGTACTCGAGATGCTCGATCCGATGGCGACGAGGACGATCGCCGTTGACGATGATCGCGTGCTCGATCGCATCCAGCGCGAGCGTGCTCGCCTCATCGCCGATCGCGTGCAGCGCGACCTGAAGTCCCGCAGCATCCGCAGCTGCCACGACGGGGAACAGGCGTTCGGCCGGCCAGATCGGCGCGGCGTTGGAGCCATCCGCATACGGAGCACGCATCGCGGCGGTGCACGCGTCGATCGTGCCGTCGAGCACGAGCTTGATGCCGATGACCCGAATGGCGCTCGAGGCAGCCTCGGCCCGATCCGCCGCCTCGGCGACCTGAGCCAGATTCAGCGTGTCGTCGCCGGTGTTCGCGACGAACCAGTGCGCGGCTATCCGCAACGGCAGTTCGCCTCGCCGCTCGGCCCGCTCCAGCGCCGCGAGCGCGAGCCAGTCGAACGCCATGTCGACGGCGCCGATGACACCCGCCGCGAGATACGCCTTGACGACGCGCTGCACCGCTGCATCCCGCTGCTCGTCGGTGGTCGTGGCATCCCGGTGCGCCCAGGCGTACTGCTGCGCGGCCGTCTCGTAGAGCATCCCGGTCGGTTCGCCGTCGGCGTCCCTCTCGATTCGTCCGCCGATCGGGTCAGGTGTCTCGCGGGTGACCCCCAGCTCCTCGAGCGCCGCAGAGTTGACCCAGCAGGAGTGGTAGTCGTTGGCGTCGAGGTAGACGGGGACGTCCGCGACGACGGCGTCGATCATCGCGGCCGTCGGCGATCCGCCCGGGATGGCGTCGAAGAGCCATCCGCGCCCCCGCACCGTACCGGAGCCCGTCTCGCGTGCCTGTCGCACCCTGCGCTGGATCTCGTCGAGAGAGCCGGCATCGGTGAGCCCGATCTGGCCCAGCGCTTCGCCCATCATCAGCAGATGAGTGTGCGCATCGGTGAATCCGGGAAGAACCACCCGTCCGCCGAGGTCCACCGCGGCATCGGTCGACGGTGCGTCGGCCTCGGATCCGACGAAGGTGAACTCCGCGCCGTCGACGACCACCGCTTCGGCCCAGGCGGTCTCGTCAGCGGTGAAGAAGCGGGCGTTGCGATAGAGCGTGGTGGTCATCAGAGTGTCTCCTCGGTGGTGGCTGCACGCTCGAGGCGGGTCGAGAGCAGGGCGATGGCACTCGCGGGCACGGCGAGCACGAAGCTCGCGATGCCCAGCGCGACGGCGAACCCCTGGAACCCGAGCAGGCCGACCAGCGCAGCGCCGATCACGGGGGTGAGTGCCGAGCCGACGAGGTAGACCGCGAGCAGCGGGCCGGACCAACGTCCGTCGGCATCGAGAGCAGCGGAGGTCGACACGAAGTACATGAAGGCGATCGCGTACACGGTGTTCCAGGCGATGAAGACGACGATGAACGCGGTCGGATCAGACGTGAAGCCCTCGACGATCTTCAGCACTCCTCCGGCCACCAGCAGCACCGCGAGGGGCACTGCCCGACCCAGCCGGGATCCGACGATCATCAGCAGCACCGACCCGATGAGGCCGCCAGCCGTCGCGCCACTGAGTGCGAGGCCCAGCCCTTCGGGTGTGAGGCCCGTCTGCTCGGCACCCATGATCCCGGCCATGGCCCAGAGCGAGTCCTCGCTCACCGCCCACAGTGCGAACACGACGAGGAGGCTGAACCCGGCGATCGTGACGGTTCGCGAGCGTGCCGGAGAGAGGCGCACCGTGCCTGTCGGCGGCACGTCGATCGGCATCGCCTCGGCGACAGCGGCCCCGGCCTGAGGATCGATCACGGGGGCCGCAGGCAACCACGCAGAGACGAGCAGTCCCAGGATGCTGAACAGCGCGAGCGCACCGAAGACATCGATCGGTGCGAGCCCCACGAGAGGGATCACCGCCAGCACGATCGTGATCACGCCGCGGTTCGCGAGACCGTTGAATCCCGCGACCCTGTCAGGATTCCGGAACGCGGCCAGGGCGGCCCCGGACGCCGCGACGGCACCGCCGGCTCCCGCCCCGCCGACCAGCAGAGCGGGAAGGATGAGCGCTGGGACCAGCGCTGCGGTGGCGAAACCGACGGACGCGATGGCGAGTCCGGTGCGGGCCACTGCTCGTCGGTGACCGCCGGCGCAGAGCGGGGCGATGGCGAGTCCGGTGACCGCGGTGAGCAGCAGCGTCGCGGTGACGAGCCAGCTGGCGGCGAGCACGTCGATGCTGAGGCCCGTCTGCGCGGCGGTGATCATGTAGGGCGAAAGGTTGACGCCCAGATACCCCGCGATTCCGATCGCGAAGGTGGCGGTGGCGGTAGGCACCCGGAGCGGAACCCGGGTGCTGAGGTCGATGGCGGTCATGGTTCTCCCACTGAGAGGGGCACGGCGATGTGCGCGAAGGTTCTGCCGATGCGCATCGGGTGGGGCGCGAATTCAAAAACGAATGGTGTTCGTCAACGAATGGTGTTCACTATTATGCACAGGAGGGATGCCCGAGGGAAGAGATTTCTCGACGGTCCCGCGAACAGAGAGTGAGCGTGTGATGCCCAGGCCATCGAGTCCATTGCTGTCGCCGGAGATCATCGGTGCGGCCGGTCTCGAACTGTCGAGGGCCGGAGAGCCGTTCGGGGTGAACGCGATCGCCCGCAGGCTCGGAGTCAGGCCGTCTTCGCTTTACAACCACGTGGACGGTATGGACGGCATCATCGAGCTGATGCGCGGCCGATTGGTCGAGGACTACCGAGTCCGGCCAGGGGAGAGCGCGTGGGATGACTTCCTCGTCGAGCTTCTGCGACAGCAACGCCAGATGTATGCCGATCACCCGCAGCTCGTGCCGCTCCTCATCGGGAAGACCATCACTCATCCGGCAGTGATCTCGGCGTACGACGACCTGGCGACCGTTCTCGTCGACGGCGACTTTCCCGAAGACGAGGTGCTCACGGTGATCGCGATCATCGATGCGTTCGCTATCGGGTTCGGCCTCGACCTGGCATCGCCCGATGAGGTCTGGGAGCCGGGGGAGGGAACCCGCACGCTCGGTCGCGTGCTCGAGGGAGCGGAGCGAGGCACCGCTCGGGCGGATCGGACGTTCGAGCTCGGTGTCGGACTGCTGATCGACTCGCTTCGGGCTCGCCTCAGCAGGTGAGGCTCGAGGTGGTTGCCCTCTCGAGTCATCCAACCCCATTTGGATCACTCGAGAGGGCTCACCGTCCGTCCCGGACGGTAGGGGAGGCGGCGAAGATTTTCGCTGCTCTCTCGACTGATATATCCCCAGATGTTCAGCCGGTAGCCCCCGCTACTTGCAGCAGAATATCGCTTAATCGTCTTGTCCGCCATTTGGGGGACAAAGAAATCTACGAATGTTTCTTCCAGGACTGGGGCTTGCCGTGAGAACGTCCACTCATAGAGTGGTTGCATGGACAGAAAGCTCGTGCTGAACGCGCACCTCGCCATCGCCCACGGGCACCGAGTCGAGGTGACGGAGCGCATCGACGAGCTGACCGGCGAGGCTCTGATCCTGTCTGTCAGTGACCTCGACACCGGCATCCGGTATCGCCGCGTCGAAGAGCCACGGGGTGAGCTCATCCGGTGGCTGGGTCGTGTCCTCGACTGCACGGTGACGATCGGCGGCCACTCGTCGCTCACGACTCTCACCGTCGATGCCGAAGGGAACGGTTCGGGCGCGACGAGTGCCAGGGCCGCCCTGCACGGCGCCGACGCGGCGGTCGACGCGGCGAAGGCCGAAGCGGACCGCTGGGGTGGTGGCGATCGTGTGCCTGAGCCGGAGCCTGAACGCTTCTGGTGACCCGCTCAGCGGAAGTCCCTCGATCGATGCGTCACTCCGGTGCGGAGGTCTTCGAATGCGTCGGCGAGGACGTTCACGACCCCCTCTGCTGAGCGCTCGAGAATGCCGCGGATGATCAGAGCAGGAGAATCCCGCGCCACACGGTGATAACGACCCCACACCCCCGTCGAGCAGATGACGTTGACGAGGCCGTTCTCGTCTTCGAGATTGAGGAAGGTGACACCCGCTGCGGTCGCGGGGCGCTGACGGTGAGTCACGAGGCCCGCGACCTCGATGCGCCTGCCCGTCTCGTGGCTCTGGAGATCGGAGGAGGTGAGCACGCCTCGCTCGCGCAGAAGTCCGCGGAAATGCGCCATCGGATGGTCGTCGGTCGAGACACCTGTCGCCCAGAGATCCGCGGAGAGCCGTTCGTAGCTGGACTGATCGCTGAACAACGGTGGCTGCACGGCGATCGTCGTGCCGGGAAGGAATCGCGAACGATCCTCAGCGGCTGCCCCGGACAGCCAGATCGCCTCTCTGCGCTGCAGCCCGAGGCACTCGAACGCGCCGGCGGTCGCCAGGGACTCCAGCTGCGCGGCGGTGGCGTCGGTGCGCCTCACCAGGTCGTTCAGATCGCGGAACGGGCCGGCGGCCTCGCGCTCGGCGACGATCCTCTCCGCCAGCGGTGTGCCGATGCCGCGCACACCGCTGAGCCCCATGCGCACCGCGTAGGCGCCATCCCGGCGGTGCGCCGCCGACTCGTCGGGCTTCGACCGGTCGAACCGCGGCACTCGAGGCTGCAGTGGATCGCCGCAGGCGTCCAGACCTGTCGGCATCCGCAGCGGTGCGCCCTCGAGGGGTTCGAGGGTCTCGGTGACGCCCGAGGCGTGCAGATCGGGTCGGCGCACCTCCACGCCATGCCGGCGCGCGTCTGCGGTGAGCGTCGAGGCGGAGTAGAAGCCCATCGGTTGCGATCGGAGGAGCCCTGCGAGGAAGGCAGCCGGATAGTGCAGCTTGAGCCAGGAGCTCGCATAGACGAGGAGCGCGAAGGACAACGAGTGCGACTCCGCGAATCCGAAGTTCGAGAACGCCTGGATCTGCGCGTAGATGCGATCCGACTGCTCGGCGGAGAGGCCGCGCCTGGACATGCCCGCGTAGAGCTTGTCGCGCACCTTCTCGATCTTCTCGAGCCCGCGCTTGGATCCCATGGCACGTCTGAGCAGATCGGCCTCGTCGGCGGTGCAGTCGCCGATGGCCGTCGCCATCTGGATCAGCTGCTCCTGGAAGATCGGGATGCCCAGAGTCCGCTCGAGGATCGGCTTGAGGTCATCATGCGGGTACGGGATATCGAGCACCACGGGGTCTTCTCCACGAGCGGCTCTGGCGCGGTTCTCCTCGTCGAGCGCATCCTTGGCCATCTTGCGGCGGACGAAGGGATGCACGGCCCCGCCCTGGATGGGCCCGGGGCGGATGAGTGCGATCTGGATGGCGAGGTCGTAGAAGGCGCGTGGCTGCAGGCGGGGGAGCAGACCGATCTGTGCCCGGGATTCGACCTGGAACACCCCGATCGAATCAGCGCGGCAGAGCATGTCGTAGACGGCCGGCTCTTCTTTCGGAAGAGTCTCGAGCGTCCACCGCTCATCCGTGGCGTCGTCGATGAGATCGAAGCAGTGCTGGAGCGCTGCCAGCATGCCGAGCCCGAGGAGGTCGAATTTCACCAGCCCCATCCACGCGGCGTCGTCTTTGTCCCACTGGATCACGGTGCGGTTCTCCATGCGAGCATGCTCGACGGGGACGACCTCGCCGACGGGGCGTGCAGTGAGCACCATGCCACCCGAGTGGATACCGAGGTGCCGGGGAGCCTTCAGGAGCTCGCCCGCGTACTCGAGCACGTTCGCGGGGATGTCATGCTCGTCGGCCACCTCGAGCCCGGTGCTCCACCCGTCGACCTGCCTGGACCAGGCGTCCTGCTGCCCGGGTGAGAAGCCGAGAGCCCTCGCCATGTCGCGCACCGCGTTCTTCGGACGGTACTGGATGACGTTCGCCACCTGTGCCGCGCGCTCTCTTCCGTACTCGCGGTACACCCACTGGATGATCTCCTCCCGGCGATCGGAGTCGAAGTCCACATCGATGTCGGGTTCTTCCTGACGGGTCGTCGCAAGGAACCGCTCGAAGGGCAGACGGTAGAGGATCGGGTCGACGGCGGTGATGCCGAGCAGATAGCAGACGGCGCTCGCCGCGGCAGAACCACGCCCCTGGCACAGGATGCCGCGACGGCGCGCCTCTGTGACGATGCCGTGCACGATGAGGAAGTAGCCGGGGAAGTCCTTCTCCTCGATCACATCGAGCTCGCGCCCGATCCTGCGGTGGCCGTCGGCATCGAGGTGCGGATACTTCGTCGGCACGGCCTCCCACACCAGGTGGCGCAGCCAGCTCATGGGGGTGTGACCGTCTGGCACCTCCTGCTTCGGCAGGGCCGGTCGCGCTCGGCGGAGCGAGAAGGCCGACGCGGCGGCGAGCTCGAGCCCGTAGGAGATCGCGCCGGGGTGGCGCCGGAAGCGCGATGACATCTCGGCACCGCTGCGCAGATGTGCTCCTCCGTGGGTCGGAAGCCAGCCGTCGAGCTCGTCCATGCTGCGCACGGCACGAACAGCGGCGACCGCCTCGGCGAGTGATGCGCGTTCGGGAGCGGCGTAGTGCACGTTGTTCGTCGCCACCACCGGCAGTCGCATCCGTCGGGCGAGATCGGCGAGAGCATCGTTGCGACGGGTGTCCTGCGGGTCGCCGTGGTCGAAGAGCTCGACGGCGACGTGATCCTGGCCGAACAGATCGACCAGGCGGCGCAGCGGCGTCTGTGCGTCTCCGGCTTCGAGCCCACGACGGACACCGCCCTTGCGGCATCCGGTGAGGATCGTCCAGTGCCCGTCGGCGGTGGCCGCCAGCTCATCGAGGTCGTACACGGGGCGGCCCTTCTCTCCGCCGCGCAGGTGAGCAGCCGTCATGGCTCCGGAGAGACGGTGATAGCCCTCCAGGCCGTCGGCGAGCACCAGAAGATGGTCGCCGACGGGATCGGGGGTGCCCCGCTGCGGTGAGTCGAGACCGAGCGAGAGCTCGGCGCCGTACACCGTCTGGACACTCACATCCATCAGCTCTGCGACCTCGGCGAAGCGGGCCGCCCCGTAGAAGCCGTCATGGTCGGTGAGCGCGAGCGCGGTGAGCCCCAGGCGCTCGGCCTCGGCGAGCAGGTCTTCCGGTGAGGAGGCGCCGTCGAGGAACGAGTACGACGAATGCGCGTGCAGCTCGGCATAGGGAACGGCATCCTCAGGCCGATGCACGGAGGTGGGGGGATTCCGCTTGCGTTTGGTGCTGACGGGCCCTGGGTCCGGTCGGCTGCCGGGTGGCATGCCTCCGGTCGGGTAGGGCGATTCCTCGCCGCTGAGAGTGCGCTCCAGTTCGTTCCAGGACAGGGGAGGATTGTGCCAGCCCATCAGCGGTACCTCCCCTCGGCCCACCAGCGATCTCCGGTGCAGAAGACGAGCCAGGCCCGATCATGGTCGTCGATGATCTGCAGGCGATGCCCCTTCTTGCCGCCGGAGGCATCCCACCGGCGTTCATGGATCGGCCACGGGCCCGCCCAAGCCTGCACATCGTCGCCGTCGATACGAGCGGGTGTCGCCGAGAGAGACCCGCGGTCGTCGACGAGGACGGTCTCGCCGTCGGGGGAGAGCACTCCGATGGGACGAGGCGGACGGAACACCTCGGCGGGAAGAGGATCGGGAAGGCTTCCCGGCCAGGGGTGCCCGGGGTCTCTGGGGGCGACGGCGCGTTCGCCCCACGGAGTGAGCACCTGTCGATCGGCGAGCCAGCGTCCGCCGGAGAGAGCGGCGGTGACGACGCCCTCGTGGCCGAGCATCGTCTGCACGCGGGAGATGGCGTGGTGCAGACGCTCATCCGTGCCCGACCCGAAGAGTCCGGGCTGGTGATGGGCGGCATCATCGACCGCCACGGGGATGATGCGCACCAGGGCTATTCCGCCGAACGCGCGAGCCTCATCGATCGGCTCCTTCGCGGACTCCGCTCCCAGCGCCTCGAGCTGCCAGCGCACCCGGTCGACGAGGTCAGCGGCATCGAAGCAGGTCGGATGGAGCCAGGGGCGGGAGAACACCTTGCCGTCGTCGTCGATCAGGTCGATGCGGACCTCTGTGCACACCACCGAGGCTTCGCCGAGAGCGAGCATGACCGCATCGGCCGTCTGCCGCACTGCGAAGGCCACCTGATCGGCTCCCGCGAGCGGCGGTTCGAACTCGACGGAGCGCACGAGTTCGGGGTCGGGCGGTCGTGCCACCACGGCGCGGGAATCGGAGCCGGCGGCGAGGGAGTGCAGGCGGGCGCCGCGCTCGCCGAAGCGATCGCGCACCTCGATCTCGTCGAGGGCGGCGAAGTCGCCGAGTGTGCGCACCCCGAGCCGGACGAGCAGACCGGTGAGCTGTTCGTCTCTCAGCACCCCCACGGGGAGCGGGGCGAGGAAGTCCTTCGCGAGACCCGCCGGCACGACGGTGCACGGCGCGCTTCCTCTGGCGGCGAGCTCTGCTGTGAAAGGGCCGTCGGCGATACCCACGCGCACCTCGGGGAAGCCCGCCTCGGTGAGGACGTCGATGAGGGCCTGCCCCGCTTCAGCCTCGCCGTCGTGGTAGCGGGAGATGCCCCGTGCCCGCACCGCCGCGAGTCCTGGACGCAGCAGCGCGGCGCCGGGGGCGTGCTTCTCGATGAGCTGCAGCACCGGAAGGAAGGCTCTCTCGTCGCGGGCGGTATCGTGCGGCAGCACGCGCAGCGACGAGATGTGCCCCTGAGCGACGCGGCGGCGCTGGCCGGCGCGCACACCGTGCTCCCTCGCCGAAGCGGTGCATGCGACGACGGTGTTCGCATGCACCAGTGCCGTCGGCGGATGAGGCGGCGGCCCGCCCAGGGTGGCGCGCAACGGCCAATCGGGAAGCCACAGGACGAGTACCCGGAGCGGAGCAGCGGTCATCCGGCCACCGCCAGACGCGGGTACTCGTGCGGAGCGGACTCGGCGCCGCGCAGGCCGGGCAGCGTCGTCATCTCAGCCATGGTCTCGACGGCGATGTGCTCGGCGGGCAGCTCTTCGACCGCGCCGTGGGCGCCGGGAAGACGCACACGCACGCTCGACGACAGCGGACTGTGCCGCGTGCGGGCCGACACCGTCGCCGTGGAGCCTTCGATGAGTCCCCACCCCTCACCGACGCCGAGCCAGTGCTGGTCGTGCAGTCGGATGGAACCCTCGCTCTGCGGCCAGGCGCCGGACGCTGTCGACTCGGTGATCAGCAGGGTGCTCCCGCGGTCTCGCAGGCGTGCGCTCAGTCGTGACACATCGGCATCGCGTGCCCGGCCTCCCGGCTGCACGGCGATCAGCGGAACCACCTCGGCGAGCGCAGAGGTCACGGCGAGCCAGCGGTCTCCGGGCTCGGGGACGAGGATCAGTCGGGGCAGCTCGATTCCGAACGCGGCTGCGGCTTCGACGCCCAGCGTGGGCATGCCCACCACCGCACACCAGTGGCCCTTGCGCGACGCCGCAGCGAGCAGCGCGAGGACGAGGCTGGGCGAGGGGGAGACGGTGTAAGTCGCTCCCGTCTGCAGTCCTTCTTCGGGGAGCAGGGAGGAGAAGGCGGGTTCGAGGGGGAGCAGCGGATGCTCGCTGCGTCTGCGCTGCATGCGGCTGATCTCCCGGCGCAGCCGAAGAACCTCTCCGGCGCGGGAGTCGCCAGCCGGAGAGAGCGCGGTCACCGCATCGAGCCCGATCCCCATGAATCCATCCTCGAAGATATGTACTAATAAAGCAACTGGAGTAGATGACGATAGTTCGAACCTCAGACATCGGGGGCGGGGGTTATCCACACGCCGTCCTCACCGGCATCCGCCTTCTCCTAGCCTTCCGGCATGGATCTCCGCACCGTGGTCGTCGTGACCGTCCATCTGGCGCTGTTCGTGATCGCCTGCCGACTCGTCGTCATCGACATCCGCACCCATCGACTGCCGAACCGGATCGTGCTCCCCACCCTTGCGGCACTCGTCGTCGTCGGGGGCGTCGACGCCATGGTCACAGGTGACAGCACTGCGATGATCAGAGCCGCTTGGGGGATGCTGATCCTCGGCGGTTTCTATGCGGCCCTCCGTCTGCTCGGCCGCGAGGGCATGGGCGGAGGCGACGTCAAGCTCGCCGCCGTCATCGGCCTGATCCTCGGGTGGCACAGCTGGCAGGCGCTCGCCGTGGGAGCAGCATCCGCCTTCGTCCTGGGGGCGCTGTTCGCCGTGTCGCTGATGATGCTCCGCAGGGCGGACGGCTCCACACGCATCGCCTTCGGGCCGTGGATGATCCTGGGCGCGCTCCTCGGCATCGTCATGCGATGAGTCCCATCCGCGGTGACGGGGATAGGGTGAGCACATGGCACTCGCACGACTTCACGGCGGCCCGCTGGACGGGCAGATCATTCCTCTCGGCGACGCGGACGACAAGCTGATCGTCCCCTACAGCGAGACCCAGGTGGTGTACAACCGGCGCGGTGACGCGCAGAACACCGGAGACACCGACGGTCCCACCGAGATCGACTACTGGTACGACGAAGCCCTCGAGGACATCAGCCCGTCGGATGACTGAGCACCACAACGCTCCGCGGTCCGACTCCGAACCCTCCAGGGTCGTCGAGGTCGAGCGCAAGTACGACGTCGACGATGCCACTCCGCTTCCGGAGTGGGTGGGGATTCCCGGAGTGGATGCCGTGTCATCCGGTGAGGTGCGCGAACTCGACGCCCGCTACTTCGACACCGCAGATGCCGAACTCTCCCGGTCGGGGGTGGCTCTTCGCCGCCGCACCGGCGGCCCCGATGCGGGTTGGCATATCAAGGGACCGCGTGAGGGCGACGGCCGTCTCGAGATCGGCTGGCCGCTGGGCGACGACGACAGGATCCCGGATGCGGTGACCGAGACCGTCTCGCGATGGACGACGGGCCCGCTGACGCCCCTCGCCCGGATCGAGAACACCCGGACGGCATATCTGCTCACCGGGACCGCCGGAGTGGTCGCCGAGTTCGTCGACGATCACGTTCGCGCGACCGACCTCCGACACGACGTGCAGCGTGACTGGCGCGAGTGGGAGTTCGAGCTCGGGCCCGCTGCACCCGCCGATGCGGCGGGGCGAGCAGCCCTGTTCGAGGCCGTGGAGACGGTGATCTTCGCCGTCGGGGGTCGCGATGCGTCATCCGGCTCCAAGCTCGCTCGCGCTCTGGGTTTCTGACTCCCTGCGCAAGCCCCTTCCACGCGGACGCGGGGTCATGCTTGAGTGACAGCATGACCCGCTCCGCCGTACTCCGCTCGCTGCGGACGATCGTTCCAGACACCGTCATCGAGCAGCACGAGGTGCGCGACATGTTCGCCGCACAGCCCGACGTCGGGCGCCTCGCACAGCGGATCATCGGAGCATCCTTCAACGGATCCGGAATCGACACCCGTCACACCGTCATCGAAGAGCTCTCACCCACGGCGAGCACCGATGAGACGCTCTTCTTCGATCGCGAGTCCGGCCTTCTGCAGTCTCCGGGAACGGCCGCACGCAATGACGTCTATATACGCGAGGCGTCGCGTCTCTTCGTCGAGGTGGCGCGCAGCGCGCTCGACGCCGACCCCGACATCGTCGCCGCCGACGTCACGCACGTCATCACGGCATCGTGCACGGGATTCCATGCACCGGGCCCCGAGTACGAGATCGTGCGAGGGCTGGGCCTCTCCGACAGTGTCCAGCGCTACCACCTCGGGTTCATGGGCTGCTACGCCTCGCTGCCCGCGCTCCGAGCGGCGAGCCAGTTCTGCGCGGCCGATCCCACCGCGGTGGTGCTCGTGGTCAGCGTCGAGCTGTGCACCGTGCACCTGCGCTCGTCGGAGGACCCGGATCTCATCGTCGCCAACTCGCTCTTCGCGGACGGCGCGGCCGCCGGCATCGTCACCGCACGCGACCTCGCGACGCCGGTGCCGGCCGTTCGTCTCGACGGCTTCCACACGGCGATCGCCGCCGAGGGTGAGAAGGACATGGCCTGGACCATCGGCGACCACGGCTTCGAGATGATCCTGTCGACCAAGGTGCCGCAGATCATCGGCGAGACCATCATCGGTGCCATCCGTCCGCTCTACGCCCGCGAGGGCGAGCTGGCGGCCGCGTTCGACGAGGGGCGAGTGGGGGAGCGCGTGCAGCACTGGGCGATCCATCCCGGCGGACGCAGCATCCTCGACCGTGTGCAGGAGCGACTGCAGCTGAGCGACGCGCAGCTGCACCCGGCTCGGGAGACGCTGCGCGAGAACGGCAACATGTCGAGTGCCACGGTGCTCTTCGTGATCAAGCGGATCCTCGACGACGGCGCGACCGAGGGGTCGCGGGTCGCCGCCATGGCGTTCGGCCCGGGGCTGACCGCCGAGAGCGCACTGATGACGGTCACCACCGGCGTCTCGTGAGACACGACCTCTCGATGCGCGCCGCAGAGGCGCGCGAGCTCATGGACGATCCGGATGCCGACATCGGGATGCTGGAACAGACCTACAGACGCTTCCGTCTCGTGAACGCGCTCGTCTCGCGCCCGGGGCTGCTCTATCGCCGTGAGATCCGGCCGCGCGCCCGCCGCGGTCCCATCCGCATCCTCGACATCGGCGCGGGCGGCGGAGACGTGTGCCGGATGATCGCGGGCCGGTTGCGGCGCGCCGGGCTGGATGCCGAGATCACGGCGCTCGACGCGGACGCGCGGGCGATTCGCTGGGCTGCGGATCATGACGACGGAGCCGGCGTCCGGTATCGCTGCGCCTTCGCCGCAGAGCTCGTGGCGGAGGGGGAGCAGTTCGACGTGGTCTTCTCGAATCACCTGCTGCATCACCTCACCGGGGCGGAGCTCGACGGCCTGCTGCGCGACTCCGCGGCGCTCGTCGGCGACGGCGGAGTCGTGGTGCACCGCGACATCGCCCGCACCCGATTCGCCTATGCGCTGTACGACGCCGCGACCTGGGTCTTCTCGGGCACGCTGTTCCGCGGCTCGTTCATCCGGCAGGACGGCCTCATCAGCATCCGTCGCTCGTATACGCGGAGAGAACTCGCCTCTCTCGTGCCGTCGGGGTGGACGGTGTGCTTCGGCCTGCCCTCACGGCTGGAACTGCGCCGGGAGCCTGAGCCGGCGTCATGATGCACGAAAGGCCCGACACGCGTGAGCGCATCGGGCCTTCGAGATCTGATCGTCGGATCAGAAGTTGATCATATGACCTGCGAGGCCGTGGAAGCCCTCCTGCAGCGCCTCCGACAGCGTCGGGTGGGTGTGCACGTTGCGGGCCAGTTCGAGAGCCGTGAGGTCCCACTTCTGGGCCAGCGTCAGCTCGGGCAGAAGCTCGGAGACGTCGGGACCGATCATGTGTGCGCCGATGAGCTCGAGGTGCTCGGCATCGGCGATCAGCTTGACGAATCCGACCGGTTCGCCCAGTCCGTGCGCCTTGCCGTTGGCCATGAACGGGAAGGTCGCGACCTTGATCTCGCGTCCTTCGTCCTTCGCCTGCTGCTCGGTGAGGCCGAACGAGGCGACCTGCGGCGAGCAGAACGTCGCACGAGGCATCATGCGGTAGTCGCCGAGCGTCTGGGTCTCGGCTCCGCCGATGGTCTCGGCAGCGACGACACCCTGTGCCTCGGCCACGTGGGCGAGCTGCAGCTTGGCGGTCACGTCACCGATCGCGTAGATGCCCTCGACGTTGGTGCGCATGTGGTCGTCGATGTCGATCGCGCCGCGCTCGGTGAGCTTGACGCCGGTGGCCTCGAGGCCGAAGCCCTCGATGTTGGGAGCGAAGCCGACCGACATGAGCACCTTGTCGGCTTCGATCGACGACTGCTGCCCGTCCTTGCCGGTGTACGACACGGTGACGGAGGAGCCGTTGTCGACGACGGACTCGACCTTGGTGGAGGTGAGGATGTCGACGCCGTAGTTCTTGTACTGCTTCGCGATCTCCTTCGACACATCGGCATCCTCGTTGGGAAGCGCGCGGTCGAGGAACTCGATGATCGTGACCTTGACGCCGTAGTTGGTCATCACGTAGGCGAATTCCATGCCGATGGCGCCGGCTCCGACGATGACGATCGACTTCGGGAGCTCACGGCTGAGGATCTGCTCCTCGTAGGTCACGACGTTGTCGCTGAGCTGCACGCCCGGCAGCAGTCGGACCTTCGAGCCGGTCGCGATGATCGCGTTGTCGAAGGTGACCTCTTCGGTCGAGCCGTCGGACTTGGCGACCGAGATCGCCTTCGGGCCCGTGAAGGTGCCGCGACCGTCGTACTCGGTCACCTTGTTCTTCTTCATCAGGAAGTGGATGCCCTTGACGCGGCCGTCGGCGACGACACGGCTGCGGTCGAACGCCTTGCCGTAGTCGATCGTGAACTCACCCGAGATGCCGAAGAAGTCGGCCTTGTGGTTGAGCGTGTGCGCGAGCTCCGCGTTCTTCAGGAGAGCCTTGGAGGGGATGCAGCCCACGTTGAGGCACACACCGCCCCAGTACTTCTCTTCGATGATGGCGGTGGACAGACCGAGCTGCGCGCTGCGAACCGCAGCGACGTATCCGCCAGGACCTGCACCGAGGATGACGACATCGTAATGTGGCATGCCTTAAGCCTATCGCTCTGATGGGACGTCGGAATCGGTGGAAGCCGGGCCGCGGCGACCGCGGACCACGAGCCAGACGACGATGCCGCCGATCAGAACTCCGGCGATCGCGAGCACCCAGATCAGAGTCGTGGAGGCGGGTGAATCGTCGCTCTCGGGCGCAGGCGTGGCGTCGGTGCCGGGGCCTGCGGTCGTGGTCGGAGCGGGAGCGGCCGTGGCGGTGTCGGTGGGTTCGGCGCTCGGCTCAGCTGTCGGAGCGGCGTCGGTGCTGTTCGCGACCGTGAAGTCGAACTCTCCCGAGGTCGGGTGGCCGTCGCTCGAGACGACCTTCCAGATCACGTGATAGGCGCCGGCGGGGGCCTCCGTGGAGAGCTGCTGCGTGACGATCGCGCCCTCGACGGTGGCGGCGCCCTCGGCGACCGAGTCGCCGGAGGGATCCGTCACGACGACCTCGGTCGCGCCGGTCTCATCGATGAGCTTCGCGCTGAAGGTGAGCGTCAGCTCGGCCGGGAGAGTGTCGACCGTGCTGTCGGCCTCGGGTGAGGACGCGAGCATACTGTCGTGGGCTGAGGCGGAGAGAGGTGCGAACAGCACCAGGAACGCGGTCAGAAGGGCGGCGGCGAGTGCGACCGGAGCCGCAGGGAGGCGACGGGCTGTGGTTTTCACATCCTCAGCCTATGAAGTGTCGGTATGCGATGCCTGAGTGTGAAGCGAGCTCCCGCGAGCGACGTCGGATCAGTTAGTCTGGACGCTTAGGAGGGCATAGTGACAGACAGCCAGAATCGATCGGGCGGAGACGCCGCGATCCACCGTCCCGGCGAGCAGAGGCACGACGTGACGCAGACGTTCGGGCACGACTCGGACCTCTCCTTCGTGCCTTTCGGCGTGGAGCTCACCGAC
The DNA here is from genome assembly GCF_051365005.1 of Microbacterium sp. K2. NCBI lineage: Bacteria > Bacillati > Actinomycetota > Actinomycetes > Micrococcales > Microbacteriaceae > Microbacterium > Microbacterium sp. K2. Next base: position 38,953 of record NZ_JBLWII010000001.1, read on the forward strand.
GTGGAGCAGGGCGCCATCGCGGCCCTTCCCTCCGGTTCCGCACTGCTTCTGGTGCGCTCCGGAGCTCTTGCGGGGGCCCGTTACCTGCTCGACACCGATGTGACGACCGTGGGTCGCCACCCCGAAGCCGACATCTTCTTCGACGACGTGACCGTCTCGCGCCGCCATGCAGAGGTGACTCGCAACGGCTCGACGTTCGAGATCATCGACCAGCGCTCGCTCAACGGCACGTACGTCAACGGCGAGCGGGTCGACCGCAGCGCGCTGGTCGACGGCACCGAGCTTCGCGTCGGCAAGTTCCGGTTGAACTTCTTCGTCTCTCCCGTCGATCGCGTCGCGGCGATCGACTGATGGCGGCTTCTCCCGCCCGCGAACGCTCGGCGTCCGCGGGCCTTCTGAGCATCGGTCAGGTGCTCGCTCGGCTCACGCCGGAATTTCCGGAGCTCACCTCCAGCAAGCTCCGCTTCCTGGAGGTGCAGGGGATCGTCAGCCCGTCGCGCACGGAGTCGGGCTATCGCAAGTTCTCGCAGGCTGACATCGAGCGACTGCGCCTCGGTCTCACACTGCAGCGCGACCACTACCTCCCTCTCAGCATCATCCGAGAGCAACTCGACGACGCTGAGGCGAACGGCGACTCGGCCGCGCTCGCGCCGCCGCCATCGATCACTCCGACGCCTCGCCGCTACCGCCGCAGTGAGCTGCTGTCGGCAGCCGGGGCCGGCCCGCAGCTTCTCAACGATGCGATCAGCACCGGTGTCATCGTCGCCCAGGAGAGCTACCCCGAGTCCACCGTCACCCTGCTGCGCGGCCTGGTCGCGCTCGACCGTCACGGCATCGAACCACGCCACCTGCGATCGCTGAGGCAGGGCGCTGAGCGCGAGGTCGCGCTGATCGAGTCTGCGATGTCGTCGCTGCTCCGTCGCACAGACGCCGCGTCGCGTGCGAAGGCGAGTGACATGGCGCCCAACCTCGCCGCGAAGATCGACGAAGTGCGCTCGCTCTTCGTCAAGGACGCACTCACCAGGTTGCTTTCGTAACGAACTGATTGCGACACACCTTCGGCGTCCCACGGATGTCATTGCCGGTGCCGGAGGGCTGCTCTAGCGTGGAGGTAACAGCTCCAGGGAGGATTTCAAATGAATGCGGACGAGCGTGCAGGCGACCCGCGGTTCGTGCCAGAACTCCTCTTCACCGACGGCCTGCCGGCCATGGACGATGAGGTCGGCTACCGCGGTGCGGTGGCGGCGCGTGCAGCGGGCATCACCTACCGTCAGCTGGACTACTGGGCACGCACCGAGCTCGTGGAGCCCACGGTGCGAGGTGCCAGCGGCTCCGGCTCGCAGCGCCTCTACGGCTTCCGCGACATCCTGGTGCTCAAGCTCGTGAAGAGCCTGCTCGACACCGGGATCTCTCTGCAGCAGATCCGCACGGCGGTCGAAGAGCTCCGCCGCGCCGGCATCCGTGATCTCGCGGGAACGACCCTGATGAGCGACGGCGCGTCCGTCTACCTGTGCACGTCGAACGACGAGGTCATCGACCTGGTCAGCCGTGGTCAGGGCGTTTTCGGCATCGCCGTGGGCAAGGTGCTGCGCGAGGTCGAATCGACCCTCGTCGAGTTCGACGCGACATCACCCGACCCGGTCGACGAGCTGTCGGCACGTCGCACCAAGCGCTCCGCCTGAGCATCCGCGGCTCAGAGCCGCCCACACACGAAGAAGCGGCCACCCTCGCGAGAGGATGGCCGTTCTGCTGTCTGGGGCGAGTCAGGCCTGGGGTCCGGAATCCGCGACCTGGATGCGCCCGGTGCGGATGATCCGATCGAGCAGCTGGTCGAAGTCCGACGCGAGTTCCTGAGCGGAGTCGCCTGGCCAGATGTGCAGCGGCTTCGCAGCACCCTGAGCCTGCTGCAGCGACGTGCGCTCGGGGAGCTGAGGGGAGAGCACGAGGGGGCCGAACATGTCGCGCAGTTCTTTGATGCGGAACTGGTGCTCGATCGACTGGGGGCGCACGCGGTTGACGACGATGCCCAGCGGCTGAAGACGGGGGGAGAGGCCTCGACGGATCTCCTCGATCGCGCGCAGCGCGCGGTCGGCGGCGGCGACGGAGAAGAGACCGGGTTCGGTGACGACCATCACGCGGTCACTCGCCGCCCAGGCGGTGCGAGTGAGGGCGTTCAGCGACGGGGCGCAGTCGACGAGGACCAGGTCGTAGTCGGCTTCGACGGAGGCCAGGGCCTCTTCGAGCTTCCATACGTCGCGCACGCTGGGGTGCGGGCCGTCGAAGTTGATCGCAGACGGGCTGCCGATCAGCACGTCGATGGTTCCGGGGTGCACCTTCGCCCAGCCGCTGGAGGTGATCGCCTGGCGGACGACCTTCTCCTTCGGGTTGGCCAGGACATCGGCGATGTTGAGCCGACCGGCCACCTGGATGTCCATCCCGGTGGACACATCGGACTGAGGGTCGAGGTCGACGACGAGCGTTCGGACACCACGGGCGAAGGCCGCTGAGGCCAGGCCGAGGGTCACTGTCGTCTTGCCGACGCCTCCCTTGAGAGAGCTGACGCTGAGTACGTGCACGAACACCACGTTACCTTCCCCTAGGCTGGGTGCACACTCAGCCCCGCCCCATGCGCGCCGATCAGAAGTGCGCATCGAGCTTCCAGAGGTGTGCATGTTCCAAAAGATCCTTGTGGCGAACCGCGGCGAGATCGCGATCCGCGCCTTCCGTGCGGCATTCGAAGTCGGGGCGAGAACGGTCGCCGTCTTCCCGCATGAGGACCGCGGCTCGGTCCACCGGCTCAAGGCCGATGAGGCCTACGAGATCGGCGAGCGGGGGCATCCGGTCCGCGCCTACCTGGACGTCGACGAGATCATCCGTGTCGCGAAGGATGCGGGAGCGGACGCGATCTACCCCGGCTACGGCTTCCTGTCGGAGAATCCCGAGCTCGCCGAGAAGGCTGCGTCGAACGGCATCGTCTTCATCGGGCCTCCCTCGAAGGTGCTCGAGATGGCGGGGAACAAGGTCGAGGCCAAGCGCCACGCCATCGAGGCCGGGGTTCCCGTGCTCCGTTCGACCGAGGCATCCGATGATGTCGACGCGCTCGTGGCCCAGGCATCGGAGATCGGCTTCCCGCTGTTCGCCAAGGCCGTGGCCGGCGGTGGCGGTCGTGGCATGCGCCGGGTCGAGTCGGCGGCGGAGCTCGCGCCGGCACTGGCAGAGGCGATGCGCGAGGCGGAGAGCGCCTTCGGCGACCCGCGGATGTTCCTCGAGCAGGCCGTCCTTCGTCCCCGGCACATCGAGGTGCAGATCCTCGCGGACAAGACCGGCGAGACCGTCCACCTGTTCGAACGCGACTGCTCGGTGCAGCGTCGACACCAGAAGGTCGTCGAGATCGCACCGGCGCCGAATCTCGACGACAGCATCCGCACCGCACTGCACGGATACGCGGTCGCTTTCGCGCGATCCATCGGATACGAGAATGCGGGAACGGTCGAGTTCCTGCTCGAGACCGCGGGGGAGCGCACCGGCGAGGTCGTCTTCATCGAGATGAATCCGCGCATCCAGGTCGAGCACACCGTCACCGAAGAGGTGACCGACGTCGATCTCGTGCAGAGTCAGATGCGCATCGCCGCGGGTCAGACCCTCGCGGAACTGGGATTGGAGCAGCACCGACTGCAGGTGCGTGGAGCCGCACTGCAGTGCCGGATCACCACGGAGGACCCGACTCAGGGATTCCGGCCCGACACGGGCAAGATCACCACCTACCGCTCGCCGGGTGGCGCGGGCATCCGTCTCGACGGCGGAACCGTGCATCAGGGCGCGCAGATCAGTCCGCACTTCGACTCGATGCTCGCCAAGCTGACCTGCCGTGGGCGCGACTACCCGGCGGCCGTGGCACGCGCTCGGCGGGCGCTGGCCGAGTTCCGCATTCGCGGCGTCTCGACCAACATCCCGTTCCTGCAGGCGCTGCTGGACGACGACGCGTTCATCGCCGGTGACGTGAGCACGTCCTTCATCGACGAGCGCCCGGATCTCCTCCGTGGTCGCGAGTCGAAGGACCGCGGCACCCGAATCCTCAACTGGCTGGTCGACGTCACGGTCAACAAGCCCCACGGGGTGCACCCCGGTTCGCTGGACCCGGCTGCCAAGCTCCCCGCCGTCGACCTCGCCTCGACCCCGATCGCCGGTTCGCGACAGCGTCTGCTCGAGCTGGGCCCGGAGGGCTTCGCCCGGAGCCTGCGCGCGCAGAGTGCTCTCGCGATCACCGACACGACCTTCCGCGACGCACACCAGTCCCTGCTCGCGACACGCGTGCGCACGAAGGACCTCGTCGCAGCCGCACCGCACATCGCCCGGCTGACACCGGAGCTGCTCTCGGTGGAGGCCTGGGGAGGGGCGACCTACGATGTCGCACTGCGCTTCCTCGGGGAAGACCCCTGGGAGCGTCTCGACAAGCTGCGGGCCGCGCTTCCGAATGTCGCCATCCAGATGCTCCTGCGTGGACGCAACACCGTGGGCTACACCCCCTACCCGACCGCCGTGACCGAGGCCTTCGTTCAGGAGGCTGCGGCGAGCGGGGTCGACATCTTCAGGATCTTCGATGCGCTCAACGACGTCGAGCAGATGCGTCCGGCGATCGAGGCTGTTCGCAGCACGGGCATGGCGGTCGCCGAGGTGGCGCTCTGCTACACCGGTGACCTTCTGAACCCGGCCGAGGATCTCTACACGCTCGACTACTACCTGAAGCTAGCGGATCAGATCGTCGATGCCGGAGCGCACATCATCGCGATCAAGGACATGGCGGGGCTTCTGCGCCCCGCGGCGGCGGCGAAGCTCGTCGCCGCACTGCGCGAGCGCTTCGACCTGCCCGTGCACCTGCACACGCACGACACCCCCGGCGGTCAGCTCGCCACACTGCTCGCTGCGAGCGCCGCAGGAGTGGATGCGGTGGATGCGGCATCCGCTCCGCTCTCAGGCACCACCAGCCAGCCTTCTATCTCTTCGCTCGTCGCGGCGCTCGCGCATACGGATCGTGACAGCGGCATCTCCCTCGACAGCGTCTCGGACCTCGAGCCGTACTGGGAGGCGGTCCGTCGGATGTATGCCCCGTTCGAGTCCGGACTCCCCGGCCCCACCGGGCGGGTGTACCACCACGAGATCCCGGGCGGGCAGCTGTCGAACCTCCGTCAGCAGGCGAAGGCGCTCGGTCTCGCAGACGACTTCGAGCTGATCGAGGACATGTACGCCGCGGCAGATCGAATCCTGGGACGCGTTCCCAAGGTGACTCCGTCGTCGAAGGTGGTCGGCGACCTCGCCCTGCACCTGGCCGCGGTCAAGGCGGATCCCGCTGATTTCGAGGCGAACCCCGAGAAGTACGACGTGCCCGACTCGGTCGTCGGTTTCATGGCCGGCGAACTCGGCGACCTCCCGGGTGGATGGCCCGAACCTTTCCGCACGAAGGTGCTGGCGGGGCGTTCGGTGCGCATCGGCATGACCGAGATCTCCGACGACGACGAAGCAGCGCTGGCGGGTGACAGCGCGACCCGTCGTGCGCGGCTCAACACGCTGCTGTTCCCTGCTCCCATGCGCGAGTTCACCGAAAATCGCGAACTGTTCGGCGATCTCTCGGTGCTCGACACCGCCGACTACCTCTATGGTCTCGTGCAAGGCCAGGAGCACGTCGTCGAGATCGACCGCGGCGTCCAGCTCTACGTGGGTCTCGAAGCGATCGGCGACGCGGACGACAAGGGCATGCGCACCGTCATGACGACCCTCAACGGTCAGCTGCGGCCGGTGTTCGTGCGCGACAGATCGGTGGCGGTCGACGTCCACGAGATCGAGAAGGCCGACACCTCGGTGCCAGGTCAGGTGGCCGCGCCGTTCTCCGGCGTCGTGACCCTGAAAGCAGACGTCGGCGACTCGGTGCGCGCCGGTGAGCCGGTCGCATCCATCGAGGCGATGAAGATGGAGGCGGCCATCACCGCGCCCGTCGACGGCGTCGTGGAACGCCTCGCGATCGGCGCGACGCAGCAGGTCGAGGCCGGGGATCTTTTGGTCGTCATCCGCCCCGCGCACTAATCTTGTGCGGGCGAGGCCGCGTTCGACGCAACGCACCCGAGGCCCGCACAAGCTTGGAGTGACACAGTGACCCCGAAGAACGTGGCAGACACCCCGGACGACGAGTCCAGAGGGGTGCTCGACGACGCTACGTCGTTGGACACCTCGGCCATCGGCATACTCGGCAACACGGCACAGGTGAGCGTCGTGCTCCCGAAGGACGATGACGCCGACCTGGAGGACCACGGCGTCGTCGAGGGCGAGGTCGTCGCCGATCTGATCATCGATGAGCCGGTCGCCGCGGCGAAGGCCGCTGCAGAGATCGCACCCGCACCGCTCGGCGCGGCCCCGATGATCATCGAGCTGCCACCGGAGCCTGCTGCGGATGACGAGCGGGCCGGGGCGATCGAGAAGCCGGAGCGCGAGGTGGTCCCGGAGCCCGAGGTGGAAGCCTTTTCCGAGCCCGAGCCCGAGCCCGAGCCCGAGCCCGAGCCCGAGCCTGAGCCCGAGCCCGAGCCCGAGCCCGAGGCGGAGCCGAAGCTGGAGCTGGAGCCCGTGCCCGAGCCCGAGCCCGAGGCGGAACTCGAGCCGGAGCCGGAGCCGGAACTCGCACCCGAGTCCGAGACCGAGCCGGAACTGGAGCCCGAACCCGAACTGGAGCCCGAGCCGGAGTCGGAGCCCGAGCCGGAGCCGGAGCCCGAGCCGGAACTGGAGCTGGAGCCCGAACCCGAGCCGGAGCTTGAGTCCGAGCCCGCACGCATGCGCGAACGCGCACCCCGGACTGCACCCGTGACAACCGCCGACACGGCTGCCTCGGCTATGTTGCACCATGCGCCCACCGACCCCGTCGCAGCAGCGGAAGATGCCGTCGCAGCAGCGGAAGCCGCCGCCGCGGCAGCGTTCATCGCCAGGGCGAAAGCAGACATCGACGCCGCCCCCAGCTCACGGAGATCGTCGGCGGCAGCATCCCTCGCCAAGAAGGAGAGTTCGGTCATGAACGCTGACAAGCCCCAGCGGGCCGCCACGCCGACGACCCGATCGGCTCGCGCAGACGTGCAGCTCTCCGCCAAGCGTCTGGACGATCTCGGCGACTCGTCTCGCGAGAGCGCAGATCTGCTCACCGCAGACCGTCTGCTCGATCCGCACCGCATCACCAAGCCCGAGCCCGAGGGCGCCTGGAGTCACTTCCTCTACGCGATCTCCGGACGCCGCATCAACATCGGAGACGGACGGCGAGCGCGCGAGCGCAAGGCGCTGAGTGCCAGGATCGCCGCGCCGATCGTCGGCGGCGCACGATTCGTTCCGGTGCTGTCTCGCAAGGGCGGAGTCGGCAAGACGACGATCACCGCTCTGCTGGGTATGGCCCTCGCCGATGCCCGCGACGATCGCGTGATCGCGGTCGACGCCAACCCCGATCGCGGCACCCTCGCCGAGCGCGTGGTCCGCCCGAACCACAACAAGTCGGTGCGCGATCTCGTCCGGATCCATGACGAGGTCAGGGGATATCACGACATCTCCGCGATCGTCGCACGAGACGCCACGCGCCTCGACGTGCTCGCCTCGGATTCCGACCCGCGGATCGCAGAGGCCTTCAGCGACAGCGACTACCGGGACGTGGCCGGCGTCGCCGCGCACTACTACTCGCTCGTGCTCACAGACACCGGCACCGGCATCGTCCATTCGGTGATGTCGGCCACGCTCGACCTCGCCGATCAGATCGTGATCGTCTCGGGGCTGAGCGTCGATGAGGCGCGCCTGGCGTCGGAGACTCTGACCTGGCTCGAGAGCAACGGATACGCCGAGCAAGCGCGTGAGGCCGTCGTGGTGCTGAACCAGTCGACTCCCGGTGCCCCGCTCGTGCGTCTCAACGAACTCGAGGCCCACTTCCGCACGAGGGCGAAGCGCGTCGTGCGGATGCCGTATGACGCCCAGATCGCCGGGGGCGGGACCATCGTCTTCGCCAACCTGCAGCCCGAGACCCGAGTGGCGGCGCGCGAGCTCGCTGCGCTGCTCGTCGAGGGACTGCGAGCGAAGGTCGACTGATGGCGGTGCGTGAGATCCGGGTCTTCGGAGACCCCGTGCTTCGCTCCGTCTGCGCGCCGATCGACACTGTCGACGACGGTGTTCGTGCGCTCGTGGCCGACCTGATCGACACCGTCGAGCTGCCGGGGCGCGCCGGCGTCGCCGCCCCGCAGATCGGTGTCGCGCTCCGCGCCTTCAGCTACAACATCGACGGCGACATCGGCTATGTGCTCAATCCTGTTCTGACCGAGGTCCGGGGCGACCCCGTGCCGACGGGGGAGGGCTGTCTGTCCGTCCCCGGGCTCTGGCACGACGCACTGCGCCACCCCTGGGCCAGAGTCGAGGGCATCGACCTCGACGGCCAGCCGGTGGTCCTGGAAGGAAGCGGGCTGATGGCGCAGGCGCTTCAGCACGAGACCGATCACCTCGACGGCAGGCTCTACCTCACGAGACTCGACGCCGAGACGCGCAAGCGTGCGATGCGCGAGGTCAGAGAGAGCGCCTGGTTCTGAACCTCGGATGGATATGAGAAAGGCCCCGCCGAGGCGGGGCCTTTCTCATATCTCGCGGCTGTCAGCCGCCGAGGGCGACGTTGGTCGTGGTGACGGGCTCGTCGTAGATGGCGGCGATCTCATCGGCGAAGTCGCTCATGATCACGTTGCGCTTGATCGACATCTTGGGCGTGAGATGACCCGACGCCTCGGTCCACTCGCTGTCGAGCACGGTGAACTTGCGGATCGACTCGGCGCGGGACACCCGGGCGTTGGCGGCATCCACCGCCTTCTGGATCTCGGCCCGGACAGCGTCGTTCTTCGCCGCCTCGGCGAGCGACATCTCCTTGGGGAGTCCGGCGTTGGCGAGCCAGGTCGGCAGCATCTCGGGGTCGAGCGTGATGAGCGCCGAGATGAACGGACGCTGGTCTCCGACGACCACCACCTGTCCGATGATCGGGTTCGCGCGGATCGGGTCCTCGAGGGCGGCGGGCGCGACGTTCTTGCCGCCCGCCGTCACGATGATCTCCTTCTTACGCCCGGTGATCGTGAGGAAGCCCTCGGAGTCGAAGCTGCCGATGTCGCCGGTGCGGAACCAACCTCCCTCGCTGAACGCGTCGGCGGTGGCCTCGGGGTTGTTCCAGTACTCCTTGAACACGTTGATGCCTCGCACCTCGATCTCGCCGTCGTCAGCGAGCCGTACGCCCACACCGGGGAGTGCCGGGCCGACGGTGCCGATCTTCGACTTGTCTGCGAGGTTCACGGTCGCGGGAGCGGTCGTCTCGGTCAGACCGTAACCCTCGAGGATCACGACGCCGAGACTGTGGAAGAAGTGGCCGAGTCGTGCACCGAGGGGAGCCGAACCCGACACGGCGTAGACGACCTTGCCACCCATCGCTTCGCGCAGCTTGCTGTACACGAGCTTGTTGAACAGCGCGAACTTCAGCTTGGTCCCGAACGGGATGCTCTTGCCCTCTTCGAGGAGCTTCGAATGCTGGATCGCGACGTCGGCGGCAGCTCGGAAGATCTTGCCCTTGCCGCCTGCTTCGGCCTTCTGCTCCGCCGAGTTGTACACCTTCTCGAACACCCGCGGCACCGCGAGCAGGAACGTCGGCTTGAACGAACCGAGCGCCGGGAGCAGCTGTCGCGTGTCCGGCTGGTGCCCGGTGCGAACACCCGCGTGGATGTTCAGGATCGAGATGAACCGGGCGAACACGTGCGCGGTGGTGATGAACAGCAACGTCGATGCGCCGGGCGTCTGAACGACGGCGTCCAGCGCCTTGGCGGAGTTGCGGCAGAGCTCGACGAAGTTGCTGTGCGTGAGAACGCAGCCCTTCGGGCGACCCGTCGAGCCGGAGGTGTAGATAAGCGTCGCGATGTCGGAGCCCACGGCGATGCTGCGCAGGCGCTCGATCTCGGCATCCGGCACCGAGGCGCCCTGTGCGGTCAGCGAGTCGATCGCGCCGAGGTGCAGCTGCCAGACCTCGCGGAGCAGGGGGAGGTCACCGCGCACCTCGTCGAGACGCGCGAAATGGTCGGGGGACTCGACGACGAGAGCGATGGCTCCCGAGTCCTCGAGGATCCACTGGATCTGCGACGGCGAGCTGGTCTCGTAGATCGGCACCATCACGGCGCCCGCGTAGAACAGGGCGAAGTCGACGAGCGTCCAGTCGTACGTGGTGCGGGCGAGGAAACCCACCTTCTCGCCCGGCTGGATGCCGGCGGCGACGAACCCCTTGGCCAGGGCGATGACGGCGGTCTCGAAGTCGGCAGCGGTGATGTCGCGCCAACCGTCGCCTTCGGGCACCGAGAACAGAGGACGATCCGGCGTCGCCTTGACGCGCTGTGCCAGCAGGTCTGAGACGTTCGCTTCTGGGTCGGCGGGGATGACGGCAGGGACTTCAAACTGGACCACGGCAGCTCCTTCGGTACCGGTCGGGCACTGGGTTGCACACGAGTCTAGAGCATGGGACTCAGTCGCACATCAGGTGGGACTCGGTCGCCAATCGCGTGTCGTCCGTGCAACTCGCTGGCGGATGCCGATCGCGGCGCTAGACTTCACCTCGATGTTCTACTGGCTGATGAAGTACGTCGCGATCGGTCCCGTGGTCAAAGCGATATTCCGACCTTGGGTGGTCGGGCGTGCGAACATCCCCGCAAACGGTGCCGCGATCCTCGCCAGCAATCACCTGTCGTTCGCCGACTCGATCTTCCTCCCGCTGATGATCGACCGCCCGATGTCGTTCCTCGCCAAGAGCGACTACTTCACCGGACGCGGACTCAAGGGCTGGGCGACGAAGTTCTTCATGAAGGCGACGGGGCAGATCCCGATCGATCGCTCGGGCGGCAAAGCCTCGGAGGCATCTCTGAACACCGGCCTGCAGGTGCTCGGACGCGGAGACCTGCTCGGCATCTACCCGGAGGGCACGCGAAGCCCCGACGGGAGGCTCTACCGAGGTCGCACCGGCATCGCGCGCATGGCCATGGAGGCGAAGGTCCCCGTGGTTCCCGTGATCATGGTCGACACCGACACGGCGATGCCGATCGGGCAGCGTCTGCCTCGCGTGGTGAGGGTCGGGATCGTCATCGGCGAGCCACTGGACTTCTCCCGATACGCGGGCATGGAGAACGACCGCTACATCCTGCGGTCCGTCACAGACGAGATCATGGTCGCCCTCCAGAGGTTGGGTGAGCAGCAGTACGACGACGTGTATGCATCGAGCGTGAAGGACAGGCTCCCGGCCCGCGTCACACAGCGCTCCTGAGGCATCTCGACTTCGCCGCGCGCACTAGGCTGGACATCATGCTCCAGCACGACATCGACGCGCTTGACGCGTGGCGCTCGCTCCCGATCAAGCAGCAGCCTCAGTGGCTCGACGCCGAGCGCGTCTCCGAGGTCTCCGCGCAGATCTCGACGCTTCCGCCCCTGGTGTTCGCCGGCGAGGTCGACAACCTCCGCGATCGCCTCGCGCGCGCAGCGTCGGGCAAGGCGTTCCTGCTTCAGGGCGGCGACTGCGCAGAGACCTTCGCCGGCGCCACCGCCGATCAGATCCGCAACCGCATCAAGACGGTTCTGCAGATGGCGGTCGTGCTGACGTATGGGGCGTCGATGCCGGTCGTCAAGATGGGGCGCATGGCGGGTCAGTTCGCCAAGCCGCGGTCCAGCGACACCGAGACCCGTGGCGACGTCACGCTTCCCGCGTACCGCGGCGACATCGTGAACGGCTACGACTTCACCGAGGCCTCCCGCCGAGCCGATCCGGGTCGCCTGCTGCAGGGGTACCACACCGCTGCGTCGACACTCAACCTGATCCGCGCGTTCACACAGGGTGGCTTCGCCGACCTGCGCGAGGTGCACTCGTGGAACAAGGGCTTCGCGCAGAACCCGGCCAACCAGCGCTACGAGCGCATGGCAGCCGAGATCGACCGGGCCATCAAGTTCATGGAGGCGGCAGGCGCCGACTTCGACGAACTCACGCGCGTCGAGTTCTTCACGGGCCACGAGGGCCTGCTCATGGACTACGAGCGCCCGATGACCCGTATCGACTCCCGCACGGACACGCCGTTCAACACCTCGGCGCACTTCCTGTGGATCGGTGAGCGCACGCGCGAGCTCGACGGCGCGCACGTCGACTACTTCTCGAAGATCCGCAACCCGATCGGCGTCAAGCTCGGCCCGACCACGACGCCCGAGACCGCTCTCGCGCTGATCGACAAGCTCGACCCGAACCGCGAGCCCGGGCGTCTGACGTTCATCACGCGCATGGGGGCTGGCAAGATCCGCGACGCCCTGCCGCCGCTGCTCGAGGCCGTGCGTGATTCGGGCGCGCAGCCGCTGTGGGTCACCGACCCGATGCACGGCAACGGGATCACGACGCCCACCGGGTACAAGACGCGACGCTTCGATGACGTCGTCGACGAGGTGCGCGGCTTCTTCGAGGCGCACCGCGCTGTGGGAACCTTCCCCGGCGGCATCCATGTCGAGCTCACCGGCGACGACGTCACCGAGTGCCTCGGAGGATCCGAGCACATCGACGAGGCCGCCCTGGCCACCCGCTACGAGAGCCTCTGCGACCCTCGCCTCAACCACATGCAGTCGCTCGAACTGGCCTTCCTCGTCGCGGAAGAGCTCGAGAAGCGCTGACCACCGCACCTCCGAGAAAGACGGCCCTTCCCGCGTGCGGGGAGGGCCGTCTTTCTGCGTGCCGCAGCCGTAGGCGCACGGAGAGTGGACCAGTCGGTCCTGGACGGCTTCGCCCTAGAACGCGCTGCTTCGAATCTGCAGCGTGATCTCCGTGCCCTTCGCGCGCTGAGAGCCTGCCCCAGGATCTGAGCCGGTGACCTCGGTGAAATCGTTGGGGAACGCATTCCAGATGCCGTTCCAGGTCGGTTCGAAACCTGCATCGCGGATCGTCTGGGCCGCCTCGTCTCGGCTGAGTCCCTCCACCTCCGGCACCGGGAACAGCTCGGGCCCCTTCGAGACGATCAGCTGGACAGTGTCGCCGGGGCGCCGGTTGCCCTCCTCGGCGCGGTCGGTGACTCCGATGACGATGTCCTTCGCGACGGAATCGCTGAAGACGAACTGCGAATCGGAGTTGACCTCGACGCCTTTGTCGCGGAGCGTGTTCGTCGCCTGGTCCACGCTCATCCCCGCGACATCGGGGAACGCGCCGGCCGAGACGTAGAGCTCTACGGTGTCGTCCTCGAAGAGCTCGCAGCCCTCGGCGCAGGCATACACCTCGCCGCCGGCGCGGGGCGTCACGAAGGCATTGATCACTCGCCCGGCTTCGGCATCGGAGAAGAGGAGCAGGGGAGTCTCGGTGACGTTGACCTTGATGTCCGCGAGGTAGTCGCGGGCCTCCTGCTCCGTCTTGCCGTTGAGGGTCTCCGCCGTGTGCGATGCGGGGCCCGAGGAGACGAAGACCGTGACCTCGGTGCCCTTGTCGAGTCGTTCGCCCTCATCGGGATCCGTCCGGATCGTCTCCCCGCTGGGGACGTCGATGGAGCTCTCCTCGCCGCGCACGGGGACGAACCCCTCGGCGGTCAACGCCGAGGCGGCATCGTCGTACGACAGTCCGACGACTCCGGGGACGGCGACGAGGGAGCCTGGGCCGGATCCGAACCACCACCCGACACCGCCCGCCACCGTGGCGAGGAGAAGCACCAGCGTCAGCAGGAACGCACCACGTGCGCGGCGTCGCGACGAACGACGCCGCAGGAGGGTGGCGTTGTCGACCGCGGCCTGCACCGGGGCGGTGGGGTCGGCGATGACCATCGTGCTCGGCATGACCTTGGTGAGGTCAGCGGAGTCGGCCTGAGAGCGTTGCGAGGCTGTGGCGGCCGCGACGGCGGGGGCGATGCCCAGACCGCGTTCGATCTCACGCAGGCGCTCCAGCATCTGGCCGGCGTCGTCGGGGCGCTCGTCGGGTGACTTCTCCGTGGCCCAGAGCACGAGCTCATCGAGCTGCTCCGGCACGCCTGGGTTGCGGACGCTCGGACGCGGCACCGACTCGGTGGCGTGCTGGAAGGCGATCTGCATGGGCTGCTCGCCTTTGTAGGGCTGTTCGCCGACGAGCATCTCGTAGAGCATGATGCCGAGCGCGTAGATGTCGCTCCTGGCATCGGCCGTTCCTCGTGTGACGAGCTCGGGTGCGAGGTACGCGATGGTGCCGAGCAGTTGCTGGCCTGTGGCCGTGTTCGCGGTCGTCGCTCGGGCGAGACCGAAGTCGCCGATCTTGATGCGACCGTCTTCGGCCAGCAGCACGTTCTCGGGTTTCACGTCACGGTGCACGATTCCGGCGCGGTGCGCTGCCGAGAGCCCGGCGAGCACGGCATCCATGATCGTGATCGTCTGCGGGACCGTGAGACGCTTCTGCTCGCGAAGCAGTTCGCGCAGCGTGATGCCGGGGAGATACTCCATCACCAGGTAGGCGAGCTCGCCGTCCTGGCCCTGATCGAACACGTTCACGACGTGCGGGTCGGCCAGCCGCGCCGCCGCGCGAGCCTCTTGGATGAACTTGCTCTGGAAGGCGGAATCGTCACTGAGGTGAGCGTGCATGACCTTCAGAGCGATGCGTCGCTCGAGTCGAAGATCCGTCGCGACGTACACCGTGGCCATGCCTCCGCGGGCGATCCGGGCCCGTACGCGGTACCGGCCGTCGACAAGCCGCCCGATGAGGGGGTCGGCCTGCTGATTGGTCGTCACGTCAAGATTCTATGGAGAACTGCCTGAAAGCCCGGGGAGCGGCTCGCCCCTTGCGCCTGCGGGTTTGCCCGAAAGGCGATCAACCGTGCTGGCTGAGCCACTGATGAGCCTGGGTCTCCCACTGGCCGTATCGCTCGGGGTATGCCGAGATCTGCACTGCCTGCGCGGCATCCGTGAATCGCAGGCTCTCCCAGCCGGGGATGTCGAGAAGTCCGCGCGAGGCTGCTCCGTTCGGGTCTGCGGAGCCGCCGTAGAACACCCGGGTGCTGCGGTCGGGGTCGACGGCCTGCTCGGGGGATCCCCAGCCCATGCTCGGGCGCTGCTGGAAGAGCCCGAGCGAGTCGCGGTCGCCCCACGACAGATTGCGCATGCTGGATTCGACCATCGCGGTGGCGAGGGCGATCGCGATGGCGCGGTCGGGTACGCCGAGATCGCGGCCGATGCGGATGATGATCGAGGCGTTGCCGGCCTGTTCGGCGTCGAGGTTCGCGAACAGCTGGGCCGGTGGAGCAGTGGTGACCGCAGCGGGCGCCGGAGCAGCGACCGGCGCTGCGGCGACGACCAGATTCTGACCGGGGTAGATGATCGCGCCCGAAGCCAGTCCGTTGAGCGCGTAGAGCTCTGCCACGGTCGTGCCGTACTTCTTCGCGATCGCGAACAGGGTGTCGCCTGCGGCCACGGCGTGGGTCTGGCCGCCGGCCGCCACCGGAGCGGGTGGGGTCGCAGGGGCCGCCGCCGCGGGTGGGGGAGCGGAAGATCCGGTGAGTGCGAGCTGCTGACCGGGGTAGATGACGGATGCCCGGCTGAGGCCGTTCGCGGCGAGCACGGCGTCGACGCTCGTGCCATGCCGCTGCGCGATGCTGAAGACGGTGTCGCCCGCGGCGACCGTGTGAGTGGCGGCCGAGCCCGTCGGGGCCGGTGCCGCGGGTGCCGTGGGGGCGGTGCCCGCTGTCAGCGAGAGGGCCTGACCCGGGTAGATCACCGAACGCCAGCTGAGCCCGTTCCAGGTGAGCACGTCTACCGTCCGGAGCGCGAAGCGGTTCGCGATCGATGAGATCGTGTCACCCGGCTGCACGGTGTAGGAGGCGGGAGGCGCTTCGGCGGGGGCGATGCGCGTCGGGGTCGACTGGAGCCGCTCGATCGGCGATGAGACGGCATCCGCGGCAGCGGGGGTGGCGGCGATCCCAGCGGACAGTGTGCCCAGCACGGCGGCGGGTACTCCGAGCTGGATATAGCGCGTTCGTCGCGCGACAGCATGCGTTGTCAAGGTGGTCTCCCTTGTTCGACGTCCGCCCACGCTGACACGTATGTAAACGGAAGTCAACAGAAGTGACTGATGATGCCGGTGATACGCGTGTGATCCCCCGGGCCGTGGCAGGGGCAGAAATGCGGTCGGCTCCCAGAGGTGAGATAGTTGCAACGTGTCTGTGTCGTCTGAAAGCAATCCCTCCGAAACCCCGCAGTCCGAGGTCGCGTCCGAGGACGCCGTGAGCGCCCCCGGCGTCACCGCCACCGAGTGGCTGACCATGCCCGATCTCGTCGACGTCCTCGATGAGACGCTGGGCCGCGTGCGTCGGCTGATCGACGAGCACTACCTCATCGGGTCGCGTCGTTCGGGCGTGTTCGCGGTTCCGTCGGTGTTCATCGTCGATGACCACCCGCTCTCCTCGCTGCGCGGCACCATCATCGTCCTGCAGGACGCGGGCTTCACCGACGACGAGGTCATCGACTGGCTTCTCGCCCCCGACGAAGAGCTGGGTCGCTCGCCGATCGACGCGCTTCTCGCCGGCCACAAGAGCGCTGTGCGCAGGGTCGCCCGAACCCTCGCCTGAACCGAGCGGTCGCTGCCGCGAACCGTCGGTCTCAGGCCGATCGCACGGTCGCCGCGCGCGCGAGATCACGCAGACCGCCGACGGCCGCGTTGTCGAGTCGCGCTCCGGAGAGCGCTCGGTCGGCTTCCCGTGCGTACTCGTCGATCATGCTCTCCACGCTCTCGAGAGCGCCGGAGGTCGTGATGGTCGCCTGCAGGAACGCGACCTGCTCGCTCGTGAGATCGGGATCGCCCAGCATCTCATCGAAAAGAGTGCGGGCGGACGTGTCGAGCGTCTGCCTCGTGAGGGCGACGAGCACCGTGCGCTTGCCCTCGCGCAGGTCGTCGCCTGCCGGCTTTCCCGTGACGGCGGCATCGCCGTAGACCCCGAGCAGGTCATCGCGTAGCTGGAACGCCATCCCGACCGGATGGCCGAACCTGCGGAGGGCCAGGAGCTGGTCGGCATCGGCATCTGCGATCGCCGCTCCGAGTACGAGTGGCTGCTCGATGCTGTACCGCGCAGACTTGAACGAGACCACCCGGAGGGCACGCTCGACGTGCGAGTCGGTGGCATGGACGCTCCATGCGGATTCCTCGGCGATGTCGAGGAACTGGCCCACGGTGACGTCGCGGCGCATGCGGCCGTACTCACGGCGTACCGCCGATGCATGCGGGAGCGGTTCGATCGCGTCCTCGAGCAGGTCGTCGCTCCAAGCCACCAGCAGGTCGCCGAGGAGGATCGCCGACGAGCGGCCGAACGCCGCCGGGTCGCCGCGCCAACCGGCTCCGACATGCGCGCTCTCCAGCGCGCGGTGAGCGGCCGGCCGGCCGCGTCGGGTGTCGGAGTTGTCGATCAGGTCGTCGTGCACCAGCGCAGCGGACTGGAAGATCTCCAGAGCGGCGCAGACATCCCAGAGGGCCGCGGACTCCTCTGCGTCGCGATCACGGAAGCGTGCGACGGCCTGCCAGCCCGCATGGCAGAAACGGGCGCGCAGTCGCTTGCCGCCCACGAGCGTGTCGGCTGCCGAATCGATCAGGCCCGCGGCGTCGGCGCCGTAGTCGATCGACTCGCCTCGCATCCGGTCGAGGAACAGCCGCAGGCGTGCGGCGACGGCGTCGGAGACGAAGGAGGGGGTCGGCACGACTCCCAGCATACGTAAAGCCAACAGAGGCCCTTACTGCTAGCCCGCAGCGGCATACCGCGAGTAGAATGGACGAACGAATACCCGAGGGGGACGAAATGCCACTCTCCGAACAGGAGCAGCGTCTGCTCGATGAGATGGAACGCCATCTCCTCCACAACGACGCCGATGTCGTCAGTGCGCCGTCAGGCGATCGAGCTCTCAGCTACCGCAACCTCGTCTACGGAGCACTTCTGCTCCTTGCCGGGGTCGGCGGACTGATCGTCGGAGTCGTGCTCGGAGACGTCTGGGGCGTCGTGGTCGGCGTCATCGGATTCGTCGCCATGCTCGGGGGCGTCATGATCGCCGTGACCCCCGTCCGCAAGCCCCTGTCTGCCGTTCCTCGTGAGCGCGCACCCAAGCAGCGGAGTTCAGCATCCTTCATGGATCGCATGAACGATCGATGGGACCGCCGCCAAGACGGCAACTGACCCCAACTGTTTTTCGAAGGCCCGGATGCTCTGAGCATCCGGGCCTTCGTCGTGTTCGGACCCTGAACCGCCGCACGGCTGCGCGCTGACGCCGGTCTGCTGACGCTCCACTGGCCCTCCACTGGTCCTCCACCTCCCTCCACTGGCGTCGAGCCGCTAGATCACGCGGTTTTTCGGCGCGCTCTGACACGCTCACCGGGCTCGATCGCGGATTGATCGTAGGTTTGTGGAGGAAAGTGGAGTAAAGTGGGGCGCACCTCGAGTTGGCCGGACGGAGAGGGGGTGATGGCTGATGTTGCTGGGAACGCATTCTCCGAAGTTGGACGACAAGGGACGGGTCATCCTTCCCGCGAAGTTCCGCGAAGACCTCGGTGGCGGCATCGTCGTCACCAGAGGGCAGGAACGCTGCCTCTACGTCTTCAGCACGGCCGAGTTCGAGACGATGCACGAACGGATCCGTCAGGCGCCGCTCGCGAACAAGCAGGCGCGTGACTTCATGCGACTGTTCCTCTCCGGTGCGAGTGCGGAGATGCCAGACAGCCAGAACCGCATCACCATCCCCGTGCACCTTCGTCAGTACGCGGGCCTGCAGAAGGAACTCATCGTCACCGGAGTCGGCGCCCATGCGGAGATCTGGGATGCCGAGAGCTGGAACAGCTACCTCGCAGCCGGCGAGGAGACCTACTCCGAACTCGAGCAGGAGGTGATTCCGGGACTCTTCTGACCACGGCTGTGATGCCCCGCCGCTCCTGCCCCGACACACTTCCCCGGTGCCGGGTCGTGAAGCGGAGGGGGATCAGGGCCCTGGTCACCGACATACAGAGGTCACCCGAGAAAGATCATGAACCTCCGCGACATCCACACCCCAGTTCTGCTCGACCGCTGCGTCGAGCTCCTCGCTCCCGCCCTGCAGGCCGACGGAGCGGTGCTCGTCGATGCCACTCTCGGCATGGGAGGTCACTCCGAGGCACTGCTCGAGCGGTTCCCGAACATCCGTCTCGTCGGACTCGATCGCGACACCGACGCCCTGCGCATCGCGGGGGAGCGGCTCGCTCGCTTCAAGGACCGGATCACACTCGTGCACACCGTCTACGACGAGATCGGGCTGCACGCCCAGGGCGCGGCAGGCATCCTCTTCGACCTCGGCGTCTCGTCTCTGCAGCTCGACGAGGCAGAGCGCGGCTTCGCGTACTCCAAAGACGCCCCGCTCGACATGCGGATGGATCAGACGAAGGGCGTCACGGCCGCCGAGGTCATCGCGACCTACAACGAGGGCAACCTGCGTCGCATCTTCGAGCGCTACGGCGAGGAGAAGCTCGCGGGTCGCTACGCGCGGTTCATCATCGCCGCGCGCGAGAAGAAGCCGATCACCCGATCCGGTGAGCTCGTGGAGATCCTCCAAGCGGCCACGCCTGCAGCCGCTCAGCGTTCCGGTCACCCGGCCAAGCGCGTCTTCCAGGCCCTGCGCATCGAGGTGAACGCCGAACTCAACGTGCTGGCGGACGCGATCCCGTCTGCGATGGACGCGCTCGCGGTCGGCGGGCGCATCGTGGTCATGTCCTACCAGTCTCTCGAGGATCGACTCGTGAAGCAGGCCTTCGCCGCCGGCGCCGCCTCCACCGCGCCTCGGGGCCTGCCCGTCGAACTGCCGGAACACGCACCTCGATTCCGCATCATCACCAAGGGAGCCGAGCTCGCCGACGACGACGAGCGGGCTCGCAACCCCCGAGCCATTCCGGTCAGACTGCGTGCCGCAGAGAAAGTGCGGGAGAGCTCATGAGCCTGAACGTCGCAGCTCCGAAGTCCAGAGCACTGCCTGACGCGCCTGAGCGCGCTCCTCGGCGACGTCTCGAGCCGGTGACCGGCACCCCGGTCCGCCGCAAGCCGAAGCTCGCCTACGCGATCGCGGCACTCGCCGGGGCGATGATCATCGGAGCCGTGCAGATCGGACTCTCACTGGCGATCACGCAGGACTCGTTCGTGCTGGCCGGTCTTTCTGCACAGCAGCACGAGCTCGACCTGCACGCCAACGCCCTGCAGGAGGATCTCACGGGAACGAGCTCGCCGCAGTCCCTCGCTGCCAGCGCCGCCTCCCTCGGCATGGTCGTGGCAGGGGCTCCGTCCTATCTGCGGCTGAGCGACGGCGCCGTCTTCGGTCAGGGAACCGGTGCGACCGGTTCGTCGACGATCGATCCCAACGGCGCGGGCGCGGTGAGCAACTCCCTGCTGAACGATGTGCCGGTGAACCCCTCGACGGCAGACGACGCCGTGCCCGAAGGGACCGCAGGCCAGTCCGTGCAGGAGCTCCCGCCCGCGATCACCGACGGGCTCCCGAGCCCCAGCACCCGCTAGCCGAATCCGCCCACCACCGAGACCTGACGGAGAGAGTCCATGACGACACGAGCAACCCGGACGCCCCGGCGACGCACGGTCGTCGCGCTCGCTGTGATCCTGGCGGTCCTGGCGGCATTCGTCGTGCGTCTCGTCGACATCCAGGTGGTGAAGGCGGATGAGCACGTGGCCCAGTCGCTCGAGTTCATCGCGCACCGCACCTCCATTCCGGGCGAACGCGGTTCAGTGGTCGACAGCGAGGGATCGGTGCTCGCCGAGAGCGTCTTGGTCTACGACGCGCAGCTCAGCCCCCAGGTCATCCGGCTGCTGGAGGAGGACGACAAGAATCCGCCGAAGCTGCCGTGGGCCGAGGCATCGACCCGCATCGCCGAGATCATGGGCATCGATGCGGACGAGCTGCGGGCCGAGGTCGCAGCGAAGCTCGCGGAGAACCCTGATTCGCAGTACCTTCCGCTGGTCAAGGGTCTCAGCACCGAGAAGTACATCGCACTCCGCGAACTCAAGGTGTCGTCGTACCTCGAGATGAAGCCGCGCGAGGTTCGGGTCTACCCGAACGGAGCTGTGGCGGGAAACCTGCTGGGCTACCTCGACGGAACGGGCGCCGCGCAGACCGGGGTCGAGAAGATGGACGAGAAGTGCCTCGCTCCGACCGACGGCGAAGAGTCGTATCGCACGGGCAAGAACAACGTCGTCATCCCCGGCAGTGAGAGCAGGGTGGATGCCGTCGACGGCGGCACCGTGCAGCTGACGGTCAACAGTGATCTGCAGTGGTACATGCAGCAGATGATCGCCGAAGAGGCGCAGGCCCAGGGCGCCAAGGGCGGCACCGTCACCGTGGTCGAGGTCGGCACCGGAAAGATCCGTGCAGCCGCCGAATGGCCGACCATGGACCCCAACGATCTCGACGCATCGTCGCCGGAGACCTGGACCAGCAAGCTCTTCACCTACCCGTTCGAGCCGGGGTCGACCTTCAAAGCGGTGACCGCTGCGGCCGTCATGGAGAACGCCGGCGTGACCATGACGAGTCCGACCGTGTCGGCGTCCTCGCATGAGAAGTTCGACAACGGTGCCGTGATCAACGACGCGTTCGTCCACCCCACGTTCCAGTACACCCTCGCCGGCGCGCTGATCGACTCCTCGAACGTCGCACTGTCGAAGTTCGGCACCATGGTGAGCCCCGATATCCGGCACGACTACCTCGAGCGCTTCGGCGTGGGCGACACGACGATCGGGTTCCCCAACGAGACGTCCGGGGAGATCCACCCCACGAGCGACTGGGACAACCAGTCGCTGTACACGACCACGTTCGGTCAGTACTTCACGGTCACCGCTCCCCAGCTCGCCGGCGCGTATCAGGCGATCGCGAACGGCGGCGAGAAGATCGGTCTCTCGCTGGTCGAGTCGTGCACGGCGCCCGACGGCACGGTGGTCACACCCGAGGCGCCCGAGTCAGAGCAGATCGTCAAGCCCGAGACCGCAGCCGACCTGACGCGCATGCTCGAGAACGTCGCCGTCCAGGGAGGCAACGCCGACCGCATCCAGGTGCCCGGCTACCGTGTGACGAGCAAGACGGGTACTGCGCAGATCCCTGACGGCAAGGGCGGATACAAGTCGGGCGTGTACTACACCAGCATGGTGGGCTTCGCGCCGGTCGACGATCCGCAGTACGTCGTGGTGGTGACTCTCGATGAGCCGACTAGAGTTACATCGTCTGCTGCTACCGCTTCTGCCTTCCAGAAGGCGATGACCCAGACCATGAAGACCTACCGCGTGATGCCGTCCTCCAGCCCGATGGACGCACTGCTTCCCAAGTTCGAGTAGACGGCGCCCTGCCGCGCCTGGAGACGTCATGATCGCCCTGTCGCTTGCTGAGATCGCCGCCGTCGTCGGGGGTGATCTCCGCCTCGCCGGTTCTTCGACCGCCGACACCGTCATCGACGGTGTGGTCGACACCGACTCGCGCAACATGGCGCCCGGATCCGTCTTCGTCGCCAAGCCAGGAGCCGAGACCGACGGACATCGGTTCGTCGGGTCGGCGCTGGCCGCCGGTGCCGCTCTCGCGATCGTCGAGCACGAGGTCGATGAGGAGATCGCGCAGATCGTCGTGCCCGACGTCGTCGTCGCTCTCGCCGACCTCGCGCGCGAGGTGGTCGCGCGCGTGCGCGCGGCGGGAGATCTGAAGATCGTCGGGATCACCGGATCGAACGGCAAGACGACGACGAAGAACTTCCTCGCCCGCATCCTCGCCGACGAGGGCGAGACCGTCGCGCCGATCAACTCGTACAACAACGAGGTGGGCGCACCGGTCACCATGCTGCGCGTCACGTACGGCACGCGCTTCCTCGTCAGTGAGTTCGGCGCAGATGCGCCGGGGAGCATCGCCCGTCTCGCCGGACTCGTGGAGCCGGACGTCGCGGTGGTGCTGATGGTCGGAATGGCGCATGCCGGCGGATTCGGCGGCATCGAGGCGACAGCGAAGGCCAAGTCCGAGCTCGTGGCCGCTGCACGCCCCTCAGGCACAGCTGTGCTCAACATCGACGACTCCCGTGTGGCCGCGATGGGCGAGCTCGCCGAGTCGCGGGGCATGCAGGTCGTCAGCTTCGGCCAGAGTGCCAACGCAGACGTGCAGGCCCACGACCTCGAGGTCACCGCATCCGGCACCTCATGCATCATCGAAGCGGCGGGGGAGAGCCTGCCCCTGCGCCTGCAGGTGCTCGGCGCGCACCACATCGGCAATGCGCTGGCGGCCATCACCGCCGCGGGGGTGCTCGGCGTGTCAGCGGCCGACGCCATCGCGCGTCTCGAGACGGTCGAGATCGCGGAGCGCTGGCGCATGCAGCCGATGGGCAGCGACCGAGTGCGCATCATCAACGACGCCTACAACGCCAGCCCCGACTCCATGGCGGCGGCGCTGCGCACTCTCGCCCAGATCACCGGCCCGGATGAGCGGACGGTCGCGGTGCTCGGCGCCATGAGCGAGCTCGGTGAGACCGCAGGCGAGGAGCATGACCGGATCGGACTGCTGGCCGTGCGGCTGAACATCCAGCGGATCGTCGTCGTGGGCCCCGAGGCCCGCCGGCTCTACATCTCGGCGATCGGCGAAGGCTCCTGGGACAGCGAAGCCATCTTCTTCCCCGACCAGGACGCGGCGTTCGACTACCTCCGCTCCGAACTCCGCGACGGCGACCGCGTGCTCGTGAAGTCCTCCAATTCCGTGGGCCTCCGGCACCTCGGCGATCGTCTGGGAGAATTGTTCTCGTGAGATCTCTCATCATGGCGGCTGCCATCTCGCTCGCCTTCACTCTCTTCCTGACTCCCGTCTTCCTCCGGCTCTTCCGCAAGTGGGGCTGGGGCCAGGTCATCCGCACGCCCGAGGCGATCGAAAACCCTAACCACGAGGCGAAGCGCGGAACACCCACCATGGGTGGCGTGATCTTCATCGTCGGCACCATGGTCGGCTACTTCACCGGCACGTACGTCGGTGGCGGCACCCCTGCGCTGTCCGCGCTTCTCGTCATCTGGC
The DNA here is from genome assembly GCF_051365005.1 of Microbacterium sp. K2. Classification (NCBI taxonomy): domain Bacteria; kingdom Bacillati; phylum Actinomycetota; class Actinomycetes; order Micrococcales; family Microbacteriaceae; genus Microbacterium; species Microbacterium sp. K2. Next base: position 63,025 of record NZ_JBLWII010000001.1, read on the forward strand.
TGATGGTGGGCTTCGGAGCCGTCGGCTTCATCGACGACTACATGAAGGTGCGCAGCCAGCGCAGCCTCGGGCTCTCGGGCTGGCGCAAGATCATCGGCCAGCTCGTCGTGATCATCCCGTTCGGCATCGTCGCCCTGAACTTCCCGAACGCGTTCGATCAGACCCCGGCATCCGGGTCGATCTCGCTGTTCCGCGACATCCCCTGGCTGAACCTGTTCGCCTTCACGGCGATCCTCGGCTGGGCGCTGTATCTGCTCTGGATCTCGGTCATCGGCGTCGCGACGTCGAACAGCGTCAACCTCACAGACGGTCTCGACGGTCTCGCTGCAGGCGCGGGAGTCATCGTCGTCGGTGCCTACAGTCTCATCGCGTTCTGGCAGTTCAAGCAGTCGTGCGTCGGAGAGGGCGTCGAGACGGCGGCTTTGGGCGGATGCTACGAAGTGCGCGATCCGTTCAGTCTGGCGATCATCGCCGCGTCGTTCGCCGCGAGCCTGATCGGCTTCCTCTGGTGGAACGCGCCGAAGGCGAAGGTCTTCATGGGCGACGTCGGCTCCATGGCGATCGGAGGCGTCATCACCGCCATGGCGATCCTCACCCGCACAGAGCTGCTGCTTCTCGTGATCGCAGGAGTGTTCGTCCTCGCCTCCGGGTCGGTGATCCTCCAGCGCGCATACTTCAAGATCACCCGCGGCAAGCGGCTGTTCCTGATGAGCCCCTTCCACCACCATCTCGAGATGCGTGGATGGTCCGAGGTGACGATCGTGGTCCGCATGTGGATCATCGCGGGTCTCCTCGCGATCTCGGCGGTGGGCCTGTTCTACGTGGAGTGGCTGACACGTGTCGACTGAGGCGAGGCTTGCGACCCTCACGAGCTGGAGCTCCGACTGGTCGGGTCTGCGTGTGGCGGTTCTCGGACTCTCCATGACCGGATTCTCGGTGGCCGACACGCTGACCGAACTCGGTGCGGATGTGCTGGTCCTGTCCGAATCCGCGGAAGAGGAGTATGCCAAGCTCCTTCCTGTGATCGGCGCCCGGCTCGAGCTCGGGCCTCTCGATCAGGTTCCCGAGACACTGAGGGAATTCGCGCCCGAGGTCGTCATCGCGTCTCCGGGGTTCTCTCCCTCGCACCCCGTGATCCGCTGGACGCAGGAGGTCGGCATCGCGCTCTGGGGTGACATCGAGCTCGCCTGGCGAGTGCGTGACAAGGTGACTCGCCCTGATGGCACTCCTGCCGACTGGGTGCTCATCACCGGCACCAACGGCAAGACCACCACGACGCAGCTCACCGCCTCCCTTCTGGTCGAAGGCGGACTGCGTGCGGCGCCCTGCGGCAACATCGGAGTGCCGGTGCTCGACGCGGTGCGCGATCCGGCGGGCTTCGATGCGCTCGTCGTCGAGCTGTCGAGCCATCAGCTCTGGTATCTCGGGCTCTCGCGAGCCGAGGGCGAGCTGTATCCGCATGCCTCGGTGTGCCTGAACCTCGCCGACGACCACCTGGTGTGGCACGGGAGTGCGCGGGCGTACCGCGATGCGAAGGCTCTCGTCTACCGCAACACCCGCGTCGCCTGTGTCTACAACAAGGCCGACGAGGCGACCCGGATCATGGTCGAGGAGGCCGAGGTCGTCGAGGGGGCACGCGCGATCGGCTTCGATCTCGGCATCCCCGGTCCGAGTGACCTCGGTGTCGTGGAGGGCCTGATCGTCGATCGCGCTTTCCTGGACGATCGGTCCAGCAGCGCCCTCGAGCTCACGACCGTCGCGGACCTTCAGGAGGCCGGCCTCGCCGCACCCCACATCGTGCAGAACATCCTCGCCGCGAGTGCGCTCGCCCGCTCGCTGGGCGTCGCGCCCGAGGCCATCCACTCGGCGCTGCAGTCCTTCCGGCTCGACGAGCATCGCATCCAGATCATCGCCCGGCACGGCGGCATCACGTGGGTGGACGACTCCAAGGCGACCAACCCTCATGCGGCCGCTTCGTCGCTCCGCGCGTACCCCGGTGCGGTCTGGGTCGTCGGCGGCGACCTCAAGGGCGTCGACATCGGCGCTCTGGTCGCGACGGCCGGCACGACCGCCCGTGCGGCCGTGGTCATCGGAGTGGAGCGCGCGGCCGTCGTCGCGGCATTCGAGCGACACGCGCCGCAGGTGCCGGTGTTCGAGGTGGATGCTGGCGAGACTGGTCAGGTCATGAATCGCGTGGTGGAGATCGCCGCGGGGATCGTCGAAGACGAGGGCACAGTTCTGCTGGCCCCCGCAGCGGCCTCCTTCGATCAGTTCTCCAGCTATGCGGATCGAGGACACCGCTTCGCCGAAGCGGTGCACGACTGGATAGACCGGGGGAGCGCCGATGACGCAGGTCGAACGCCCCCACCGCTCTGACACCGGCAGCACCGGCTCAGGGGGCCTCGCCGCCAGAGTGTCGCTCGGGCGTCGGTTCACCCCTGTCTCGACCGAATTCCTGATGATCGCATCGGCCGCGCTGATGCTGACCATCTTCGGTCTCGTGATGGTGCTCTCGGCGACGAGCGCGACCGCCGTGTCCAACGGTGAGAACCCGATGGACGGCGCGCTGCGCCAGGGGATCTTCGCCGTGCTCGGCGTGCCGCTGATGTTCCTGATCTCACGACTTCCGATCGCGTTCCTCAAGCGCATGGCCTGGCCCGCGCTGTTCGGCGCCATCGCGCTGCAGCTTCTCGTCTTCACGCCGCTCGGCATCGAGGACGGCGGAAACCGCAACTGGATCATGATCGCGGGGTTCACCCTGCAGCCGTCCGAGTTCCTCAAGCTCGCACTCGCACTGTGGATCGGCTTCGTTCTGATGCGCAAGCAGACCATGCTCGGCACCTGGCACCAGGTCTTCATCCCGGTCGTGCCCGTCGGCGCGCTGGCGATCGCAACGGTCATCGCGGGCAAAGACCTCGGCACCGCGATGGTGCTCGTCATCATCCTGCTCGGCTGTCTCTTCTTCTCGGGCGTGAAGCTCCGGCTGTTCATCCTCCCGGTGCTGCTCGGGGTGGTCGCCGTCATCGCCCTGGCCATCACGAGCCCTGACCGCATGCGGCGCATCACCGCCACATGCTCGGACATGTCTGCCTACACGGGTGACTGCTATCAGTCGATCCATGGTGTGTGGGGCATGGCCTCCGGCGGCGTCTTCGGAGTGGGGCTCGGCAACTCGCAGGAGAAGTACGGGTGGCTGCCCGCCGCGGGCAACGACTTCATCTTCGCCATCGTCGGCGAAGAGCTGGGACTGATCGGCTGCATCGTCGTGCTGGCGCTGTTCACCCTCTTCACCGTCGGTGCCTTCCACATCATCCGCAAGACCGCAGACCCGTTCATCCGCGTCGCAGCCGGTGGAATCACCGTGTGGATCACCGGGCAGGCCGTCTTCAACATCGGCGTCGTGATCGGGCTGTTCCCCGTCATGGGTGTGCCGCTGCCTTTCATGTCGCAGGGTGGCACGGCGCTCCTGGCCGTTCTCATCGCCTGCGGAGTGCTGCTCTCGTTCGCGCGCACCATCCCCGTCGCCGAGGGCCGTTCGCCTGGACGGGCCGCTTCAGCAGGGCGGGGTAAGGTCACACGGTGACCACGTACCTTCTCGCCGGCGGTGGAACCGCCGGTCACGTCAACCCCCTGCTCGCCGTCGCTGACGCACTGCGCGCCCGCGACGCGGACGCGACCGTTCTGGTGCTGGGAACGGCCGAGGGACTCGAATCCCGTCTCGTCCCGGCCAGGGGCTATGAGCTGCTCATCGTCGACAAGGTCCCGTTCCCGCGGCGGCCCGACAAGCAGGCAGCCATGTTCCCGGCCAGGTTCCGTCGGGCGGTCGCTCAGGTGCGCGATCACATCCGCGCTCATGGCGTCGACGTCGTCGTCGGATTCGGAGGCTACGCCTCTGCACCGGCCTACGTCGCCGCGGGCCGCGAGAGGGTGCCCTTCGTGGTGCACGAGGCCAACGCGAAGCCCGGCCTCGCCAATGTGCTGGGTGCTCGTCGGGCAGCTGCCACGGGAGTCGCCTTCGCAGGGACGCCCCTGCGAGGTGGCGAGGTCGTGGGCATGCCGCTGCGTCGCGAGGTCATCGAGCTCGACCGCGCAGCCCTGCGCGAAGAAGCCGCCGCGAGCTTCGGGCTCGACCCCGCGCGCCCCGTACTTCTCGTCTTCGGCGGCTCGCTCGGCGCTCAGCGGCTGAACGAGGCCCTCGCAGACTCGTGGGGCGATGTCCTGGCCGCCGGGTGGCAGCTGCTGCACGTCACGGGTGAGCGCAGCGATCTCGCAGACCCCGAGGTGCCCGGTTACGCGATGCGCCGCTATGTCGACCGGATGGATCTCGCATTCGCCCTGGCCGACCTCATCGTCTCGAGATCCGGCGCCGCCACCGTGAGCGAGATCAGCGCGCTCGGAATCCCCGCGCTGTACGTGCCGTATTCGGTGGGCAACGGCGAGCAGCGGCTGAACGCGGCCTCGGCCGTGGCCGCCGGCGCTGCGCGTCTCCTCGACGACGCGACCTTCGACGGCGATGCGGTGCGCCGACTGGTGATCCCGGTCATGAAGGATCCGCAGCAGCTCGCAGCCATGCAGGCGGCCGCAGGACAGGTCGGCACCCGCAGCGGCACGGAGAACCTCATCGCCCTGGTGGATCGCGCGCTCAGGGCCTCCTGACATCGCCCTGGACACGCCTCCGCGAGCCCGCAACGTCATCACCGAAAAGTAGACTGAACCCGACATGATCAGACCTGACCTCTCCCTCCCGATCCCCGAGTCGATCTCCTCCGCGCACTTCATCGGCATCGGCGGGTCCGGCATGAGCGGGCTCGCCAAGATGTTCCTCGATGCGGGCATCCGTGTGTCCGGCAGCGACCGCGCCGACAGCGACAACCTGCGCGCACTCGAGGCGGCCGGAGCCGTCGTGCACGTCGGGCATGACGCCGCCCATCTCGGCGACGCAGACACAGTGGTCCACACGGGGGCGATCTGGCCGGAGAACCCCGAGTTCGTCACCGCCAAGGAGCGCGGGCTGCACGTCATCCACCGCTCACAGGCGCTGCACTGGCTGATCGGCTCGCGGCGACTCGTCTCGGTCGCCGGCGCCCACGGCAAGACCACGTCGACCGGCATGATCGTGACCGCGCTTCAGGCGCTCGGTGCCGACCCGAACTTCGTCAACGGCGGCGTGATCGAACAGCTCGGCGTCTCCAGCGCGACGGGGTCGGGCGAGCTCTTCGTGATCGAGGCCGACGAGTCCGACGGCACCTTCCTGCTCTACGACACCGCCGTCGCTCTCATCACGAACGTCGACCCGGATCATCTCGACCACTACGGTTCCGACGAGGCGTTCCACGATGCGTTCGTGCGCTTCGCCGACGCGGCCACGGAGGCCGTCGTCATCTCGAGCGACGACCCCGGCGCGCTGCGCGTCGGAGGAGGTCTCTCGCACCCGAACGTCATCACCTTCGGGCAGGCGGAGGGCGCGGATGTCAGGGTGACCGACATCGTGACGGACGGGCCGGTCTCGGCCACCGTGAGTCGGGGTTCGGAGAGCGTGCGCCTGCAGCTCGCCGTCCCCGGTGTGCACAATGCGATCAACGCGGCAGGAGCCATCACGGTCCTCCTCTCTGTCGGCTTCGGCCTGGCCGAGTCCGCGCGTGCCGTCGAGGGGTTCGCCGGCACTGTCCGTCGCCTCGAGCAGCACGGTGTCGAGCGCGGTGTCACGGTCTACGACGACTATTCCCACCACCCGACAGAGGTGCGCGCGGCGCTCGAGGCGATGCGATCGATCGCGGGCTCGGGCAGGATCATCGCGATCCAGCAGCCGCACACCTACTCGCGCACGCAGCACATGTTCCGCGAGTTCGCCGACGTGCTCGAGACGTACGCCGACCACACGGTCGTGCTCGACGTCTACGGTGCTCGGGAGGACCCGGTGCCCGGTGTCACCGGCGAACTGGTGAGCGGCGCGTTCCGTGACCCCTCCCATGTGCACTTCGTGGCCGACTGGCAGCAGGCGGCCGACTACACGGCGTCGGTAGCCCGCGACGGCGACTTCGTCGTCACGCTCGGCTGCGGCAATGTGTACCAGATCATCCCGCAGGTGCTCGAGTCGCTGCGGACCACCGAGGTCTAGCAGATGCGTCGTCCGCCTCCGCTCCCCACGCCTCCCGCGGGTCCCGCGGAGGGCGCGCCCCGACGACGGGCGCAGTCGGCCAGGGGCCGCGCGCGTGACGTCGAGCAAGACGAACAGGCCGGCGGTCGGGTCGCCCCGCTGAGGCCGGAGCCCGAGGTCGCTGCGGAGACGGCTGAGGATGCCGCGGTGCGGCCGACGTCCACTCGCGACGTCTGGCGCGCGGCACGAGCGCGGCGCAGGGCGCTGCGGGCGGAGATCAGGCGGTTCACGCAGCGTTCGCGTCGGCGTCGCATCGTCTGGCTCAGCGCGATCGGCGCCGTGGTTCTCCTGATCGGCGGTACGACCGCGGCCGCGTACAGTCCGCTCTTCGCCGTCGAGAAGATCACGGTGCTGGGTGCGACGACGCTGGACGCCGCCGCTGTGGAGGCGGCTCTGGCGGAGCAGGTGGGCACCCCGCTGGCTCTGGTCGACTCGAGCGAGGTGAAAGCCGCACTGCTCGCATTCCCTCTGATCGAGACCTATGCGCTCGAGGCGAAGCCGCCTCACGACCTCACGGTGCGGATCGTCGAGCGCACGCCGGTCGGCGTCATCCGCTCGGACGCCGGTTACACCGTCGTGGACGCCGCGGGCGTCGCTCTCGCCACGACCTCCGACCAGCCGGCAGGTCAGCCTGTGCTCGAGATCGACGGGGGCACCGACTCGGTGGCCTTCGAGAGCGCGGGTCTCGTGGTGCGTTCCGTCCCCGCTGACGTGCGTGCCTTGCTCACGGGAGTGAGTGCGACGACGGCCGATGACGTGACGCTGACACTGAGCAGCGGCCTGACGGTCGTGTGGGGCAGCTCCGAGGACTCTCCGATGAAGAGCGAAGTGCTCACGAAGACCCTGCTGAGCAACCCCGAGGCGTCGACGATCGACGTCACTTCGCCGCATGCGGTGGTCGTCGGCTGAGGTTTCGACGGCAAACGGGCGACACGCCCGTGTCGCTGCGAGTGCACGGGTGCGTGACGCTTACCTTCGAACAAGAGAAACCAATACCGGGAAATACTTTACACCTCTAGTTGAGGTTTAAGGTTCAACCCGGCGGAATCTCTCCCAAGACAGGTTCGACTATTCGGAGGCCGGCCATGAGCCAGAACCAGAACTACCTCGCCGTGATCAAGGTCGTCGGCGTCGGCGGTGGCGGCGTCAACGCCGTCAACCGCATGATCGATCTCGGTCTCCGCGGAGTCGAGTTCATCGCCGTCAACACCGACGCTCAGGCGCTGCTGATGAGCGACGCCGACGTCAAGCTCGACGTGGGTCGTGAGCTCACCCGTGGACTCGGCGCCGGTGCCGACCCCGAAGTGGGTCGTCGCGCCGCCGAGGACCACGCCGAGGAGATCGAGCAGGCGCTCACGGGAGCCGACATGGTCTTCGTGACGGCAGGTGAGGGAGGCGGAACCGGAACCGGTGGAGCCCCCGTCGTCGCTCGCATCGCGAAGTCGATCGGCGCGCTGACCATCGGCGTCGTCACCAAGCCGTTCTCGTTCGAGGGTCGTCGTCGTCAGAGCCAGGCGGAAGCCGGCGTGGTGAAGCTCAAGGAAGAGGTCGACACCCTCATCGTGGTGCCGAACGACCGTCTCCTCGAGATCAGCGATCGCGGCATCTCGATGATCGAGGCATTCGCCACCGCAGACCAGGTGCTCCTCGCGGGTGTCCAGGGAATCACCGACCTCATCACGACCCCTGGTCTCATCAACCTCGACTTCGCAGACGTGAAGTCGGTGATGCAGGGCGCAGGTTCCGCGCTCATGGGAATCGGATCCGCTCGTGGCGCCGATCGTGCGATCAAGGCCGCCGAGCTGGCTGTCGAGTCGCCGCTTCTCGAGGCCAGCATCGAAGGCGCTCATGGAGTCCTGCTCTCGATCCAGGGTGGCTCGAACCTCGGGATCTTCGAGATCCACGATGCCGCCGACCTCGTCAAGGAGGCCGCGCACCCCGAGGCGAACATCATCTTCGGTACCGTCATCGACGACACGCTCGGCGACGAGGTGCGCGTCACCGTGATCGCCGCCGGCTTCGACAGCGGCGAGCCCTCGCTGCGTCTCGACCCGATGGTCGTCTCGCGTCCGGCCGCGGCCAGCACGCTGCCCGAGGTGGCGCTCTCGAACGACGAGGAGAGCAAGCCCGCAGCCGAGACGCCTGCTCCTGAGAAGGCGCAGCAGCGCGTCGCGGCGACGAGCATCGAGCCGGCCTTCGCGGATGACGACATCGACATCCCCGAATTCCTGAAGTGACTCCGGCGCAGGGCCAGACCGAGTCCGGTCTGGCAGCGCGGCTGTCGGCGATCGATCGACGGATCGCCGACGCCGCGCGCCTGGCCGGCAGGGATCCGGGGGAGATCACCCGGATCGTCGTGACGAAGTTCCACCCCTCGTCGCTCGTCCGCGAACTGCATTCGCTCGGCGTCCGCGACGTGGGGGAGAACCGTCAACAGGAGCTCTCGTCGAAGACCGGCGAGCTCGGTGACCTCGATCTGCGCTGGCACTTCATCGGCCAGGCGCAGACCAACAAGGCGTCCGCGATCCGACGCGGTGCGGATGCCGTGCACTCGGTCGACCGAGACCGGCTGGCCGATGCCCTGCACAGGGCCGCAGAGGACGATGACATCCTCGACGTCCTCGTCCAGGTGAACCTCACCGACGATGCGGGCCGGGGCGGAGTCGAGCCCGACGATGCCCGGTCGCTCGCTGAGCACATCCTCGCCCTTCCGTCGCTGCGCCTGCGCGGCGTGATGGCGGTCGCACCGCTCGACGAGGAACCCGCCTCGGCATTCGCGCACCTGCGCACGATCGCCGAGAGAGTGCGCGAGGTCGAGCCCTCCGCCGACTGGATATCCGCAGGTATGACCGGCGACTTCGTCGCGGCCATCGATGCGGGCGCGACACACCTGCGGATCGGGTCCGCAATCACGGGACCCCGCCCCGACCGGGGTTAACCTCTAGAAAGACCACCCGACACGTTCGAACCGGAGGACACGATGGGTAACCCGCTGAAGAAGACCATGGTGTATCTCGGCCTCGCTGACGAGGAAGAGGTCTACGAGGAGGAGCCGGCCCCGGCCCGCTCCCACCGAGAGCGTGATCGCGACCGCGAACGCGAGGAGCCCGCTCCGGCGCCCGTGACCCCGCTACGGCGCCCCGTCGCCGTGCGCCAGCCCGCAGGAGGGGCAGTGAACGAGATCCTCACCGTGCACCCGAAGCAGTACCGCGATGCTCAGCTCATCGCGGAGAGCTTCCGCGAGGGTGTGCCGGTCATCATCAACCTGTCGCAGATGAGCGATGCAGACGCTCGCCGTCTGATCGACTTCGCGTCCGGGCTCTCGCTCGGCCTCTACGGCCGCATCGAGCGGGTCACGTCGAAGGTCTTCCTGCTGTCGCCGGAGAACATCGCGGTCTCGGGGCACGGGGGAATCGCGCACGCGGATGCAGAGTCCGCGGGCTTCGACCAGTCGTAGACCGTGGGGTTCGTCGTCTCCATCGTCGCCAGCATCGTGCATCTGGCTCTTCTGCTGTACCTGCTGGTGCTCTTCGCGCGGCTCATCCTGAGCTACATCCCGCTGTTCAATCGTGAGTGGCGGCCCAAGGGCGCCGGGCTCGTCGCCGCCGAACTCGTCTACACGGTGACCGATCCGCCCGTCCGGTTCTTCCGGCGGATCATCCCACCCCTGCGAGTCGGCTCGCTGTCCCTGGATTTCGGGTTCTCGATCACCATCCTGATCGTTCTGATCCTGATGAGCATCGTCCGAAGCTTCATCTGAGACCTGTGCGACTTCGACACCCTGGGGTGTCGTGGCGTCGCGACTGACAGGCTCGGGGACTATGCTTGGCTCCCAGGTGCGCGCCCCGGGTTCGCGCCGAATCTCGACCACGCCATTCTCCAAACTGGCAACCGAACTCATCGAAGGAGCCACCATGGCACTTACCCCGGATGACGTCGTCACCAAGCAGTTCCAGCACGTCCGCTTCAAGGACGGCTTCGACCCGGACGAGGTCGACGACTTCCTCGACGAGATCGTCATCGAGTGGCGCAAGGCCCTCGAAGAGAACGTCGAACTCAAGGCCAAGCTGGCCGCGTACGAGTCCGGCGACGCGCCGGCCGCTCCCGCAGCCGCTGCAGAGGCACCCGCTGCGGTCGTCGAAGAGGCTCCGGCTCCGGCCCAGGCGCCCGCTGAGCCCGCTCCGTCGGGTTCCGCCACCGCGACCGCCGGCATCATCGAGCTCGCGCAGCGCCTGCACGACGAGCACGTCGCCGAGGGTGAGGCCAAGCGCGCTCAGCTCATCGCCGAAGCCGAAGGCGAAGTCAACCGCATCCGCACCGAGGCCGAGGCCAAGCAGCGCGAAGAGTCGGCACGTCTCGAGCGCGAGCGCAATGCGCTCGAGGCTCGCATCACCGAGCTCCGCAACTTCGAGCGCGACTACCGCTCGCAGCTGCGCGGCTACATCGAGGGCCAGCTCCGCGACCTCGACGAGAAGTCGGCGTCGACGGACTCGACCCCGGTCTCTGCGATCGGACTGTAGGTCGTCCCTTTGCCAGGACGCCCTGCCCTTCGTCGGTCGGCGGCCGGTGCGATCGTTGCGGTTCTCGCAGCGATCGTGCTGGCCGCCGATCAGTTTGTGAAGTACCTCACCACCGAGAACCTGCCCCTGCAGGAGCCCGTCCCGGTGCTGGGTGAGTTCCTTCAGCTGTATTACGTGCGCAACCCCGGTGCGGCGTTCTCGCTCGGATCCGATGTCACATGGATCTTCACGATCGCTCTGGCGGTCGTCGCCGGAGTGATCGTGTGGAAGGCCTTCGGGCTCCGCTCTCGCCTCTGGGCCGTCGTCCTCGGCTGCCTGCTCGGCGGGGTTCTCGGCAACCTCACCGATCGGCTCTTCCGCGATCCTGGCTTCCCCATGGGACATGTGGTCGACATGATCTCGATGCCGTGGATGATGCCCGCGATCTTCAACGTCGCCGACATCTTCATCGTCAGCGGAATGATCTCTGTGGCATTGCTCGTCGTGCTCGGGCTTCGTTTCGACGGCACGCGCGAGCGAGATCATGCTCCTGTCGAGACCGACGAGGAAGCCGAGGCCGCCGCCATGGCCGAAGAAGCCGGCTCGGATCCTCGCTCCGAGGTCTCCCGCCCGGACGGAGCATCTCCCGATGCGCCGGCCTCGGCGTCGGACGGACGCTGAGCGTGGAATCCCGTTCCCTCCCGGTTCCTGACGGATTGGAGGGCTCACGCGTCGACGCGGCGCTGGCGAAGTTGATGGGCTTCTCGCGCACTTTCGCCGCGGATGTCGCCTCCGCCGGGGGCGTGCGCCTCGATGGAGTCACCCTCGACAAGTCCGACCGCCTACGTGGCGGAGGGTGGCTCGAGGTGGAATGGCAGCCGAAGGAAGAGCCGCGGATCATCCCGATCGCGGTTCCCGAACTCGGAATCGTCTACGACGACGACGACATCGTCGTGGTCGACAAGCCCACCGGCGTCGCTGCGCACCCCTCACTCGGGTGGGAGGGGCCGACCGTCGTCGGGGCTCTCGCCGCGGCGGGGTTCCGAGTGTCCACCAGCGGGGCCTCGGAGCGCCAGGGGGTCGTGCACCGTCTGGATGTCGGCACGAGCGGACTCATGGTCGTGGCCAAGAGCGAGATCGCGTACACGAGGTTGAAGCACGCGTTCAAAGAGCGCACGGTCGAGAAGATCTATCACGCGGTGGTTCAGGGTCACCCCGACCCGCTGACGGGAACGATCGACGCGCCGATCGGCCGGCACCCGAATCACTCCTGGAAGTTCGCCGTGGTGCCGGACGGCAAGCCGTCGGTGACCCACTACGAGACGCTCGAGGCTTTTCCGGGGGCGTCGCTGCTGGAGATCCACCTCGAGACAGGGCGCACGCACCAGATCCGCGTGCACATGGCGGCGCTCCGCCACCCGTGTGCGGGCGACCCTCTCTATGGCGCCGACCCGACGCTGTCGGCGCGGCTCGGCCTGACCCGTCAATGGCTGCACGCACACAGGCTCGCGTTCTCGCACCCGACGACGGGGGACTGGGTGCAGTTCGAGTCGCCCTACCCCGCAGATTTCGAGCATGCACTGGAGATCCTGCGCGGCGAGTGAATCGTCAGCGGCGGATGTCGGCGCCGTGAGCCAGACTGAGCGCATGAACATCGAGGTGCGACCGGCGACCGAGTTCGACGACGTGGCGACCCTCGTCGGTCCGAAGAAGCCGACGTCGAACGTGTGCTTCTGCCTGAGCTACCGCATAGGCAGCAAGGAGAACAACGCGCTGCGGGGCGCGCAGCGCGCCGACCGCGTACGCGAGCTCTGCCATCAGGACCCGCCGCCCGGAGTCATCGCCTATCTCGACGAAGAACCCGTGGGCTGGGCCGCGGTGCACCCCCGCAGTGCGACGAGCTTCGCCCGCAATCGGCTGATCCCGCATATCGATGACCTCGAAGTGTGGTCGCTGTGGTGCATCCGCATCCGCCCCGGCTATCGGAAGCAGGGCATCTCGCACGCACTGATCGAGGGAGCCGTCGCGTACGCCGAGGAGCGTGGGGCGCCCGCGATCGAGGGGTACCCGGTCGACAATCGAGGGGAGAAGGTGAATCTGACGATGGCGTATGTCGGAACGAGGCGACTTTTCGAGAACGCGGGGTTCGAGAAGGCCGCCGACACCGGTTCCACCCTCGACGGGTTTCCCCGGGTGCTGATGCGCCTCGATCTGCGGTGACCGCGCCGCTCCACCCGGCCTGCGATGTCGGATGCCGAAAGTAGACTCGAAGGCATGGCATCCGACTCCTTCGTCCACCTGCACGTGCACAGCGAGTACTCGATGCTCGACGGGGCGGCGAAGATCGCGGCGATGACCCAGGCGGCGGCCGATTACGACATGCCGGCCATCGCGGTGACCGACCACGGCAACACGTTCGCGGCCTTCGAGTTCTACAAGGCGGCGAACGCGGCAGGGGTCAAGCCGATCATCGGACTCGAGGCGTACGTCACGCCCGGCACACATCGCAGTGACAAGACGCGCGTGCAGTGGGGGTCTCCCGATCAGAAGAGCGACGATGTCTCGGGCTCGGGTGCCTACACGCACATGACGATGTGGAGCGAGAGCACGCAGGGGATGCACAACCTGTTCCGCCTCAGCTCTCTGTCGAGCATGGAGGGCTACTACTTCAAGCCCCGCATGGACCGTGAGCTGCTCCAGACCTACGGCAAGGGACTGATCGCCACCACCGGGTGCCCCTCGGGAGAGATCCAGACACGTCTTCGCCTCGGCCAGTACGACGCGGCCCGCGCCGCAGCCGCGGAGTTCCAAGACCTTTTCGGCAAGGAGAACTACTTCGCCGAGATCATGGATCACGGTCTCTCCATCGAGCGCAGGGTCATGACGGATCTGATCCGGCTCGCGAAAGATCTGAGCATCCCGCTCGTCGGGACGAACGATTCGCACTACACGCATCAGCACGAGGCCGATGCGCACGAGGCCCTGCTGTGCGTGCAGTCGGGCTCGACACTCGACGACCCCAACCGCTTCAAGTTCGACGGCGACGGCTACTACATCAAGACCGCCGCCGAGATGCGTCAGCTCTTCCGCGATCACCCTGAGGCCTGCGACAACACGCTGCTCATCGCCGAGCGCTGCGAGGTCGAGTTCAACACGGCGGCGAACTACATGCCGCGCTTCCCGGTGCCCGACGGAGAGACCGAGGACAGCTGGCTCATCAAAGAGGTCGAGGCGGGTCTCCACTACCGGTACCCGAGCGGGATCCCCGACAAGGTGCGCAAGCAGGCCGAGTACGAGACCGGCATCATCCTGCAGATGGGCTTCCCGGGCTACTTCCTCGTCGTCGCCGACTTCATCAACTGGGCCAAGGACAACGGCATCCGCGTGGGGCCCGGTCGTGGATCCGGAGCCGGTTCCATGGTCGCCTATGCCATGAGGATCACTGATCTCGACCCGCTCGAGCACGGCCTCATCTTCGAGCGGTTCCTGAACCCCGACCGCGTCTCGATGCCCGACTTCGACGTCGACTTCGATGACCGGCGCCGTGGCGAGGTCATCGACTACGTGACCAGGAAGTACGGATCCGAGCGCGTCGCACAGATCGTCACGTACGGCACGATCAAGTCCAAGCAGGCGCTGAAGGATGCGGGCCGCGTGCTCGGGTTCCCGTTCAGCATGGGGGAGCGGCTGACCAAGGCGATGCCGCCGCCCGTGATGGGCAAGGACATGCCCCTCGACGGAATGTTCGACTCCGCGCACCCCCGCTACAAGGAGGCGAGCGAGTTCCGCGCTCTCATCGAGACCGACCCGGAGGCGAAGACGGTCTTCGACCGCGCGCTCGGTCTCGAGGGTCTGAAACGACAGTGGGGAGTGCACGCGGCGGGCGTGATCATGTCGTCCGAGCCGTTGATCGACATCATCCCGATCATGCGCCGCGAGCAGGACGGACAGATCGTCACGCAGTTCGACTACCCCTCGTGCGAGTCGCTCGGCCTGATCAAGATGGACTTCCTCGGGCTGCGCAACCTGACGATCATCTCGGACGCGCTCGACAACATCCGCACCAACCGCGGAGAGGAGCTCGACCTCGAACACCTCGCACTCGACGACCGCGGGGCCTACGACCTGCTCGGACGAGGCGAATCGCTCGGCGTCTTCCAGCTCGACGGCGGTCCGATGCGGTCGCTCATGCGCCTCATGCGTCCGGACAACTTCGGTGACATCTCGGCACTCATCGCGCTGTACCGTCCAGGGCCCATGGGCGCGAACTCGCACACGAACTACGCGCTGCGCAAGAACGGTCAGCAGCCCATCACGCCGATCCATCCGGAGTTCACCGAGTCGCTCGCCGACATCCTGGACGAGTCCTATGGTCTGATCATCTACCAGGAGCAGGTGATGGCCATCGCCCAGCGCGTGGCCGGGTTCTCGCTCGGACAGGCCGACATCCTCCGCCGCGCGATGGGCAAGAAGAAGAAGTCGGAGCTCGACAAGCAGTTCGAGGGCTTCCAGGCCGGCATGCACGCGAACGGATACTCCGACGGAGCCGTCAACGCGATCTGGGAGATCCTGCTCCCGTTCTCGGACTACGCCTTCAACAAGGCGCACTCGGCGGCCTACGGCGTCGTGTCGTACTGGACCGCCTATCTCAAGGCCCACTATCCCGCCGAGTACATGGCTGCGCTGCTCACCAGCGTCGGCGACTCGAAAGACAAGATGGCGCTGTACCTCAACGAGTGCCGTCGCATGGGCATCAAGGTGCTCCCGCCCGACGTCTCCGAGTCGATCAAGTACTTCGCCGCCGTCGGCGACGACATCCGATTCGGGTTGGGTGCCGTCCGCAACGTCGGCAGCAACGTCGTCGAGGGCATCATCGCGGCACGGAAGGACGAGCGATTCACCTCGTTCCACCACTTCCTCGAGAAGGTGCCGCTGCATGTCTCGAACAAGCGCACGGTCGAATCGCTGATCAAGGCCGGTGCGTTCGACTCG
This sequence comes from Microbacterium sp. K2, assembly GCF_051365005.1. Taxonomy (NCBI): domain Bacteria; kingdom Bacillati; phylum Actinomycetota; class Actinomycetes; order Micrococcales; family Microbacteriaceae; genus Microbacterium; species Microbacterium sp. K2. The sequence goes on from NZ_JBLWII010000001.1 coordinate 78,673, forward strand.
ATGGGCGACTCCCGCCGCGCGCTGCTCGAAGTCCACGAGGACGCCGTCGAGGCGGCTGTGGATCGCAAGCGGAACGAGGCGCAGGGCGCGATCGGCTTCGACTTCGACAGCCTGTACGACGACATGGAAGAGGCGCCGCCTGCGAAGGTGCCGGCGCGGCCGGAGTGGATCAAGAAGGACAAGCTCGCGTTCGAGCGCGAGATGCTCGGGCTCTACGTGTCGGACCACCCCCTCGCAGGGCTCGAGGTGCCGCTTGCGAAGCACGCATCGATCTCGATCCACAACCTGATCAACTCCGAGGATATGCAGGACGGCGAGCAGGTCACCGTCGCCGGTCTCGTCACGAGCGTCCAGCATCGTGTCGCGAAGGCCAGCGGAAACCCTTACGGCATGATCACCGTCGAGGACTTCAACGGCGAGGTGACGGTCATGTTCATGGGCAAGACCTACACCGAGTTCCAGCACATCCTGCAGCAGGACTCCATCCTCGCGGTGCGCGGACGCGTGTCGAAGCGCGATGACGGACTCAACCTGCATGCGCAGTCGGCGTTCGCGCCGGATGTCGGCTCCTTCGACGCCGCGGGACCCCTCTCGCTCGTCCTGGCGGAGCAGAGGGCGACCGAGCGTGTGATGACCGAGCTCGCCGAAGTGCTGCGACGCCACAACGGCGACACCGAGGTGGTGCTGCGCGTGCACCGCGGAGGCACGGCGAAGGTCTTCGACGTGCCGATGCCGGTCAAGGTGTCAGCCGATCTGTTCGGCGATCTCAAATCGCTGCTCGGGCCGACCTGCCTGGGCTGAGCATCAGCGAAGCGTCGCCGCTCGATGGGTCCTCACGGGCGCACCGGGTAGTATCAGGACGCGTTCGGGTGCACGACGCAGAGGCTCTGCACCGTGGCGAAAGGACCCTCCCCATGAGCACGGAATCACCCTTCCTGAACAACGATGACTCAGATGCAGACCGTTCCGCGGCCGCATCCGACGTCGCGATCGAGGAGGATTTCTCCGATGACGACGGCGTTCTCTATGACGATGAGGTGACGCCGGAGTACGGCATCCTCGGGTTCACGCTGCGGGAGCTGCTCATCGTCGGCGTGTGGCTCATCGCCTTCATCGCCTCGTTCTTCCCCTACGTCGGCGACGCGTCGATCTGGGGCGCCGGCATCCAGTGGATTCTGCCCATCGGCGTGCCGACGGTCGCCGTGTTCCTGCTGGTCCTCCGCCGCTTCTCGCCCGACGGCATCCGACGCGTCGGTTCGCTGGGGATCGATCAGTTCGCTTCCGTGGCGTTCTCCGTCTCGGCCGTCTTCTGGCTGGGAGCACTCTGGAACGCGGTCGCCTTCGTGATCGAGTTCGGCGTCTTCGGGCTCCCCTGGAACGGCGTCGTCCAACTTCTCGCGGCGCTCGCGCTCGTCGTCTTCACGGTGTTCGCTCCGCTGGTGCCCGGCCTCAAGGAGGACTTCCAGGGTCGACTCGTCACCCTCGCGCACCGTAATGCGAATCCGGTCCGGCCGGTCATCGCGCGCCCGCGCCCCGAGCCTGCGCCCGCGGAGAACAACACCGCCGGGGCCCCCGAGTCAGACCATGCGCCGCACGAGGAGACAGCACCTGCTTCTCACCTCGCGTCCGTTCCGTCCGCCGACGTCGGCCACGAGTCCCACCTCGCCCCGGCGGCGAACACGACGGACGCTGTCCCAGTCCCGGCGGCCTCCGCCACAGATGCCGCCCCGCCGGCGTACACGGAGGATCCTGCCCCCGCGCCGCACACGGTGGAGTCGACCCAGCCGGCGTACACGACCGTGGCTGCTCCGTCGTCCGGCATCGACGTCGAGCTGTCCGACGCGCAGGCGACCGATGAGGTCGCCCGTCTCGATCTCGCCGAGCAGGTGCCGCTCTCCTCGCACGCCTCGGGCGGAGGCACGGGAACCGAGGAGACGACCTCTGATGAGGCCTATACTCCCGCGTACTCGCGCCGATCACGCGGTCAGGAGCCCGAGATCGTCTCCGACACCGGAAGCATCGAGTCTCTGCTGGGAGCGACCGCACGCGACGTGTCGTCGGCCGAGACCACCGCGTTCCCCGCCGTCGACGACGAGAACGACTTCGCCGCGACGAACCCGCAGCAGGACTTCTCGGCCCCGCAGCCCTTCTGGATCCTCGCACCGACCGAGCGTGACGTGCATGATGAGCGCGGCGAGAGCATCTTCCGGGTAGGTCCGAACGCCTGGGCTCTCGTCATCGAGGACCGGGGCGGTGCGTACGTCATCAGACACGATGACGGTCGCATCGGCTACCTGCACGACATCGCAGACATCACGAGAGGCTGATCTTGCGCACGATCGATCTGCGGGGGCAAGAGCTCTCGCCCGCTGACATGCTCGCGGTCGTGCCGCGCGCCACCCAGGCCCGGGCCGAGGCTCTCGACACCGCGGCCCGCATCGTCGACGACGTACGAGAGCGAGGCGAAGAGGCTCTGCGCGAGCAGGCGGAGCGTTTCGATCGGGTCTCCGGGCACGAGATCCGTGTGCCCGCCCAGCACATCGCGGACGCCCTCGAGGTGCTCGCGCCTGATGTCCGCCTCGCTCTCGAGGAGGCGATCCGCCGCGTGCGCATCGCCTCGGCGGCGCAGGTGCCGGAGCGTCAGATCACGCGGATCGGTGCCGGCGCGACGATCACCCAGCGCTGGCAGCCCGTTCACCGCGCAGGGGTGTACATCCCCGGAGGCAAAGCGGTCTATCCGTCCAGCGTCATCATGAACGTCGTCCCGGCGCAGGTCGCGGGAGTGCAGCAGATCGCACTGGCCTCACCGCCGCAGGAGGACCAGGGCGGGCGCGTCCACCCCACGATCCTCGCCGCAGCGGGCCTGCTCGGCATCACGGAGGTGTACGCGATCGGTGGGGCAGGGGCGATCGGATCCTTCGCGCACGGCGTCGCGGGGATCGGGCTCGATCCGGTCGACGTGCTGTCAGGGCCGGGCAACAACTACGTCGCATCCGCGAAGCGCGCTGTGGCGGGCGTCGTCGGCACCGACTCCGAGGCGGGGGCGACCGAGATCCTCGTCGTCGCCGACGTCGCCGCCGACCCGCGACTCATCGCCGCCGACCTCGTCAGCCAGGCTGAGCACGACGAGCAGGCGTCGGCTGTGCTCGTCACCGACTCGCCGCAGCTGGCCGACCGCGTCGCCGTCGAGGTCCAGCGACGGGCTGGCGCCACGCGCCACGCGACGAGAGTGGCGGCGGCGCTGGACGGGCCGCAGTCGGCGATCGTCCTGGTCGATGACCGTGCGATGGCCACGGCGTTCAGCAACGCGTACGCTCCCGAACACCTCGAACTGCACCTCGAAGACGCCGAGGCCGCGGCCGACGCCTTCACCAGCGCAGGGGCGGTGTTCGTCGGAGACCACACCCCAGTGAGCCTCGGCGACTACATGGCGGGCAGCAACCACGTCCTGCCGACCGGGGGACAGGCGCGTTACGCGCCCGGACTCGGTGCATACACGTTCCTGCGTCCGCAGCAGGTCATCTCTTACGATCGCGCCGCACTCGCCGATGTGCGCGAGGGAGTCGTCGCCCTCGCGGAGACCGAGGTGCTTCCCGCACACGGCGAGGCGATCGAGGCGCGTTTCACCGCGTAGGATCGGTCAGATGCACTGCCCCTTCTGCCGTCACTCGGACTCCCGGGTCATCGATTCCCGCACCAGTGATGACGGTCTCTCGATCCGTCGTCGACGTCAGTGCCCTGAGTGCGGTGGCCGTTTCACGACGACGGAGACGGCGAGCCTCAACGTGATCAAGCGATCCGGCGTCATGGAGCCGTTCAGTCGCGAGAAGGTGATCTCGGGCGTGCGCAAGGCCTGTCAGGGGCGGCCCGTCACCGAGGCCGATCTGGCGATCCTCGCACAGCGGGTCGAGGAGGCCGTTCGACAGACTGGTGTCTCGCAGCTCGACACGAACGAGATCGGCTTGGCGATCCTCGGGCCGCTCCGCGACCTGGACGAGGTCGCGTACCTGCGATTCGCGAGCGTGTACCAGGCCTTCGACTCGCTCGAGGACTTCGAGAGCGCCATCACCGACCTCCGTGCCGACCACGTCAAGCCGGAGCCCGTCGACCGGTAATCTGGCAGGGATGTATCCGCTGCTCTTTCGCGCTGTCCTGTCGCGCTTCGACCCTGAGTTCGCCCACCACGCCGGTATGGCGGTGATCCGCGTGCTCGGGGCGCCGCCGTTCTCCTGGGCGACGCGGACGCTGACGAAGCCCGACCCGTCCCTGCAGGTTCAGGCTCTCGGCCTGACGTTCTCCTCTCCCTTCGGGATCGCGGCCGGATTCGACAAGAACGCCGTCGGCGTCCGTGGTCTCGCCGCGCTCGGCTTCGGACACGTCGAGGTGGGCACCGTCACGGCGATCCCGCAGGACGGCAACCCGAAGCCGCGGCTGTTCCGCCTGATCGCCGATCGAGCGGTCATCAACCGCATGGGGTTCAACAACGAGGGCGCGGATGCCGCCGCTCGGCGACTCGCGCGACTGCGGCGCGGTGCACCCGACACGGTCATCGGCGTGAACATCGGCAAGAGTCGTGTCGTCGATGTCGAGAACGCCACAGCCGACTATGTGGCCTCCGCGACGAGGCTGGCCCCGCTCGCCGACTACCTGGCGGTCAACGTCTCATCGCCGAACACTCCCGGACTTCGTGGGCTTCAGGCCGTCGAGACCCTGGCTCCGCTGCTCAGGGCGGTGCGAGCAGCATCCGGTGAGACTCCGCTGCTCGTCAAGATCGCCCCCGATCTCTCAGACGAGGAGATCGTCGCCATCGCGAAGCTCGCGGTCGACGAGGGGCTCGCCGGGATCATCGCTCACAACACCACGATCAGCAGGGACGGCCTCACGACCGATTCGGCGACGGTCGCGGAGATCGGAGCGGGTGGACTCTCGGGCGCTCCGCTCAAGGAGCGTTCTCTGCAGGTGCTGCGTCTCGTGCGCTCGGTCGTGCCCTCGGAGTTCTGCGTCATCGCCGTCGGGGGAGTGGAGACCCCCTCCGACGTTCAGGAGCGGCTCGAAGCCGGAGCGACGCTCGTGCAGGGTTACACGGCCTTCCTCTACCGCGGTCCGTTCTGGGGTCGCGAGATCAACCGGGGTCTCGTCGCTCGCTGAGCCGCCGCGCCCGTGCAAGCGAGAGGCGCCTCGTGCTCGGGGAGCAGGAGACGCCTCTCTTGGAAGTCCTGGGATCAGGCGGGGTAGTCGCCGCGCTTCACCTGAGGCTTGGGCAGGCGCATGAACCGCATCTGCAGCGACCGCATCGCGGCGTACCAGCCGAGGCCGCGCTCCATGCGCTCCTTGCCGAACTTCGCGGCGATCTTGCGCTTGACCCGCATGCCCAGCAGCACCATGCCGCCGATCGCGAGGATCAGGTACGCCATCATCACGAGGTAGGCCCAGCCGGCGATGGCGAATCCGCCGATGGCGAGGTTCGCGGGCAGAAGCGAGACCAGGATGACGAGCACCATGACGCCCATGACGAACTCGGCCGGGTGCCAACCGGCGTCGACGTAGTCACGGACCCAACGGCGCTGCGGCCCCTTGTCGCGAGCCGGGAGGTACTTCTCCTCGCCGGCGGCCAGGCCGGCCTGTGCTCGGTTGCGTCGCTCGTTGAGCTCTGCGCGCGCCGCGGCCTTCGCTTCTTTGGTGTTCGCGACCAGAGGTCGACGGCGAGCAGCCTCCTGCTCGGCCCGGGTCGGCGTCGCGCGTCCCTTGCCCGACGCAGGCGTCTCGGGGGCGTCGTCGTTCGTCGAAGGGGTGACAGGGGTAGTGGCCACGAGGTTCCTCGGTTCAGTGAAGGCGGATCACCTTAAGATTACTCGCATGACATCTCCTGCCCAGCCCGGCGAACAGAATCTGTCCAGCGAACGCGAACCGGCCGTCCTGGAGGCTGTGTCGACGGGGTTGCCCGCGGCGCTGAGTGACCTGGGTGCACTCGTCCGCATTCCCGGCATGGCGTGGCCCGCGTTCGACCAGACGCAGCTCGAGCGCAGCTCCGAGGCCGTCGCCGCACTCGCCACGGCCACCGGGGTGTTCGACGATGTGCGCGTTCTCCGTGCCGCGATCCCGGGCACCGACGAGCACGGGCAGCCGGCGGTGCTCGCGACACGCGCGGCGCGCAACGGCAAGCCGACCATCCTGCTCTACGCGCACCACGATGTGCAGCCTCCGGGCGACGACGCTCTGTGGGAGACGCCGCCGTTCGAGCCCACCGTGCGCGACGGACGTCTGTACGGTCGGGGCGCTGCCGACGACAAGGCGGGGATCATGGCCCATATCGCCTCGATCCGTGCTGTCGCCGAGGTCGTCGGTGATGACCTCGAATTGGGCATCGCGATGTTCATCGAGGGTGAGGAGGAGTACGGCTCCCGTTCGTTCGCACAGTTCCTCTCGGACAACAAGGAGGCACTCCGCGCCGACGCCATCGTGGTGGCGGACTCGGGGAACTGGGATTCGGTGACACCTGGTCTCACGGTCTCGCTGCGCGGCAACGCACGATTCACCGTGCGCGTGCGCACGCTCGATCACGCGTCGCACTCGGGGATGTTCGGCGGCGCCGTCCCCGACGCGATGATGGCCACGGTCAAGATGCTATCGACGCTCTGGAACGACGACGGATCCGTCGCGGTCGACGGGATGACCGAGCGCGAGGCGCCCACGCCCGAATACAGCGAGGAGACGCTTCGAGATGAAGCAGGCCTTCTGCCCGGCACGTCGCCGATCGGCGGCGGCAGCATCCTCAGCCGGATCTGGAACAAGCCGTCGGTGACCGTCATCGGCATCGACGCGACCAGTGTCGCTGCGGCGTCGAACACCCTCCTTCCGGAGGTGACGGTCGTCGTGAGCGCGCGCGTCGCGCCCGGCCAGACCGGTGAGGAGGCGTACGCCGCCCTCGAGGCGCACCTGCGCGCGAACGCGCCGTACGGCGCGGAGCTGACCTTCTCCGACGTCGATCTCGGCAACGGCTTCCTCGTCGACACCAGCGGCTGGGCCGTCGCGCTCACCCGCGATGCCATGCGGGACGGCTACGGAGTGCCGCCCGTCGACCTCGGTGTCGGCGGGTCGATCCCGTTCATCGCCGATCTCGTGCGCGAGTTCCCCGATGCGCAGATCCTCGTTACCGGCGTCGAGGACCCGCACTCGCGAGCACACAGCCCCAACGAATCACTGCACCTCGACACGTTCCGCCACGCGGTGGCGACCGAGGCGCTGCTGCTCTCGCGGATGAACGACATCATCATCTGAGCCCGATCGTCGAGGCTGAGGGTAAAATCGAGTCACCAGCCGTGCGAGCACGGCCCGTCCGAAGGAGCGACATGAGCGACACCACACTGACTTCAGCAGAGACCACCCAGGCGCACGGCGTGAAGCTGACAGACGCCGCGGCCATCAAGGTCAAGAACCTCCTCGAGCAGGAGGGCCGTGACGACCTGCGTCTGCGCGTCGCCGTCCAGCCCGGAGGATGCTCCGGCCTGATCTACCAGCTGTACTTCGACGAGCGATTCCTCGAGGGAGACGAGACCGTCGACTTCGACGGCGTCGAGGTCATCATCGACAACATGAGCGTCCCGTATCTCGATGGAGCATCGATCGACTTCAAGGACACGATCTCCGAGCAGGGCTTCACGATCGACAACCCGAACGCCGCGGGCAGCTGCGCCTGTGGAGACAGCTTCCACTGATCCGAACCCCCTCGCCAACCTGCGTGGTTGGCATGAATCAGGTGTGAGGTTGCCCTAGACTTGGGTGTGCCCTGTCCGCAATCTGAAAGGTGCATCGTGCCCTCGAAACGCCGCCTTCGTTGGGCCGCTCTCCCCCTGGGAGTAGCGGCAGCCGTGGCCCTGGCGGGATGTACTGCCACTGAGCTGAACGGTTACCTCCCTGGCTTCGTGGAGGGTGAGCCTGCGGCCACCAACCAGACCGAGCGCGTGTCCTCGCTCTGGGTCAACTCCTGGATCGTCCTCCTCGCTGTCGGCGTGATCACCTGGGGCCTGATGGCCTGGGCCGCGATCGCCTACCGTCGTCGCAAGGGTCAGACGGGTCTGCCGGTGCAGATGCGCTACAACATGCCGATCGAGATCTTCTACACGGTCGTGCCGCTGATCCTCGTGCTGGGCATGTTCTTCTTCACGGCTCGTGACCAGTCGGCGATCGAGGCGAAGTGGGACGAGCCCGACGTCGAGATCACGGCGATCGCCAAGCAGTGGGCGTGGGACTTCCAGTACGACGGCGACGAGGAGGACAACTCCGACGCCGTCTGGACCATGGGAATCCAGGCTCAGCCCGATGCAGACGGCAACATCGACCAGGCGCAGCTTCCGACCCTGGTGCTGCCGGTCGACCAGAAGGTCACGATCAACCTCCAGTCCCGCGACGTCATCCACTCCTTCTGGATCATCGACTTCCTCTACAAGAAGGACATGTACATCGGGAAGGACAACTCCTGGTCCTTCATCCCGACGCGTGTCGGCGAGTACGCCGGCAAGTGCGCCGAGCTGTGTGGCGAGTACCACTCGATGATGCTCTTCAACGTCAAGGTCGTCGAGCAGGACGAGTACGACGCCTACCTCCAGTCGCTCGAGGAGGAAGGCAACACCGGAGACATCACGGACGCCTACGACCGTCTGTCGAACTACCCCGGGACAACCGCCCCGACCTCCGAGGAAGGAGAGGAGTAAGCCATGTCGACCACTGAAGCCCCCCGCACCGACGAGGCCCCTCGCTCTCGACCCACCACTCTGCCCGCGCGCCAGGCCGCTCTCATGAGCACGTCACGCGTCGAGCAGAAGGGCAACATCGTCGTCAAGTGGATCACCTCCACCGACCACAAGACGATCGGGTACATGTACCTCATCGCCTCGGTGCTGTTCTTCCTCCTCGGCGGTGTGATGGCCCTCGTCATCCGCGCAGAGCTGTTCGCTCCCGGGATGCAGATCATCCCGACCAAGGAGCAGTACAACCAGCTCTTCACGATGCACGGAACGATCATGCTCCTCATGTTCGCGACGCCGCTCTTCGCCGGGTTCGCGAATGCGATCCTGCCGCTCCAGCTCGGCGCACCGGACGTGGCGTTCCCGCGTCTCAACGCGTTCGCGTTCTGGCTGTTCCTCTTCGGATCCACGATCGCGGTCGCCGGCTTCCTCACCCCTCAGGGTGCGGCGTCGTTCGGCTGGTTCGCCTATCAGCCGCTCGCCAGTGCGTCGTTCTCGCCGGGTGCCGGTGGAAACCTCTGGATGCTGGGTCTCGGCATCTCGGGCTTCGGAACCATTCTCGGCGCAGTGAACTTCATCACCACGGTGATCACGATGCGTGCCCCGGGCATGACGATGTGGCGCATGCCGATCTTCTCGTGGAACACGCTGATCACGAGCCTCCTCATCCTGATGGCCTTCCCGGTGCTCGCGGCGGCGATCTTCGCCGCCGGCGCCGACCGCGTGCTCGGCGCTCACATCTACGACCCGGCCAACGGCGGTGTCCTGCTCTGGCAGCACCTCTTCTGGTTCTTCGGTCACCCCGAGGTGTACATCATCGCCCTGCCGTTCTTCGGCATCGTGTCCGAGATCTTCCCGGTCTTCAGCCGCAAGCCGATCTTCGGATACAAGACCCTCGTCTACGCGACGATCGCGATCGCCGCACTGTCCGTCGCCGTGTGGGCTCACCACATGTACGTGACCGGCTCGGTGCTGCTGCCGTTCTTCGCGCTGATGACGATGCTCATCGCGGTGCCGACGGGTGTGAAGATCTTCAACTGGATCGGCACGCTCTGGCGCGGGTCCGTGACGTTCGAGACGCCGATGGTGTTCGCACTCGGCTTCCTGGTCTCGTTCGTGTTCGGTGGTCTGACCGGTGTGATCCTCGCGGCTCCGCCGCTCGACTTCGCGCTGTCCGACTCGTACTTCGTCGTCGCACACTTCCACTACGTCGTCTTCGGCACCGTGGTCTTCGCGATGTTCGCCGGCTTCTACTTCTGGTGGCCGAAGTGGACCGGACGCATGCTCAACGAGCGTCTCGGCTACGTGCACTTCTGGATGCTGTTCATCGGCTTCCACATGACCTTCCTCATCCAGCACTGGCTGGGTGTCGACGGCATGGTGCGTCGTTACGCCGACTACTCGGCGGCTGACGGCTGGACCTGGCAGAACCAGGTCTCGACGATCGGTGCGATCATCCTCGGTGCGTCCATGCTGCCGTTCTTCCTGAACGTCTGGATCACGGCTCGCAAGGCACCCAAGGTCACGGTCAACGACCCGTGGGGCTACGGAGCTTCGCTCGAGTGGGCGACCTCCTGCCCGCCGCCGCGTCACAACTTCACGTCGATCCCGCGTATCCGCAGCGAGCGTCCCGCGTTCGACCTGAATCACCCGGAGGCGGCGGAGTTCACACATGCCGCACCCGGCGAGCGAGAGGGCCACTGAGCCATGCGCGACAACGTCATCCTCTGGTGGGTCCTGACCGCCTTCTTCGCCCTGGTCGGAGTCGTCTACACCGGCTGGCACATCCTTGCCACGCCGTCGGACAACTTCGCCATGCGGATCGAATGGGTCGGAACAGTTGCGCTGTTCTTCGCAGCGTTCATGGGCGCGATGATCGCGTTCTACCTCGACCGCACCCACAAGGCTCAGAACGGTGAGCTGCCCGAGGACATCCTCACGAGTGACATCGATGACGGTGACCCCGAACTCGGTGAGTTCAGCCCGTGGTCCTGGTGGCCGATCGTGCTGGCCGGATCCGCCGGCATCTTCGTGGTGGGCCTCGCCGTCGGACAGTTCCTGCTCCCGATCGGTCTTGCGATCTTCGTGGTCGCGATCATCGGCTGGGTCTACGAGTACTACCGCGGCAACTTCGCCCGCTGACATACAGCGAGAAAGCCCCTGGGACCCGGTCCCAGGGGCTTTCTGCATGTAGTGGCTACGCCCGCGAGCGGATGCGGGCGATGCCGGTCAGCGGGTCGACAGGGCGTCGGTGCACGCCGTCGGCATCTTCCACGGGATAGCCCTCCCTGACCCAGTACTCGAAACCGCCGATCATCTCCCGAACCGCGTATCCGAGCTTCGCGAACTCGAGAGCGCCTTTCGCGCCGGCGTTGCACCCCGGGCTCCAGCAGTAGACCACCACCGCGGAGCCTGCCGGGATCTCACCCGGCGCGCGACTCGCGATCTCGCTGTAGTGCATGTGCGTGGCCCCGGCGACGCGTCCCTGCGCCCATGCCTCGTCGGAGCGGACATCGATGATGACGACGCTGTCTCCGGCCTGGAGCGCGGCGTGCACATCGCTCGCATCGGTCTCGTAGGCGAGTTTGGCGGCATAGTATTCAGCGCGATCGATCATTCACTCAGCCTAGGGACGCGTGGGTGCATCCGCCGTCGTCTTCCCGACGACGACAGGTCTGATCCCGCCAATCTCGATGCGCGATTCAGAGCTCGACGGTCATCTGCACCCGACGACCGTATCGGTCGAGCCCGAGAGAGGTCTCGGTGTCGACGAGGCCGCGCTGGAACGGCGTCTCGGGGATGCTCTCGAGGAAGCCGCACGACGAGTAGAACGGAGCGTTCCAGGGGATCTCTGCGTACGTCCGCAGGGTCATGCGGGTGTAGCCACGCTCGCGTGCCGCCTCGAGAGCGGCACTGACGAGTCGGCGCCCGAAGCCCTGACGTGTGGAAGACGGAAGCACGGAGAGCTGTTCCAGGTGCGCATGGCCGTCGGCGTCGAGGACGTGCACGAAGCCGACAGGGGAGGAGCCGCTGGGATCTTCGAGCACGAGGACGAACCCTGTAGCTGCGAGTCGCGCACCTCCATCGCCTGCGGGCGGCCAATCCGGCGCCCCCAGGCTGCTGATCAGGAGGGCGTCGGCCTGTGTCTCGATGGCATGCAGCGCCTCCGCGTCTTCGGCGACTGCCGGTCGGATGAGTTCGCTCATCGTGCATCCTCCGTGATGGCCGCGACCGCTTCGATCTCCACCAGCTGATGGTCGTACCCGAGCACGGTGACTCCCATCAGGGTGCTCGGCACATCGTGGTCGCCGAAGGCGGCGTGCACGACGTCCCAGGCGGCCACCAGGTCGTCCTGGGACGAGGACGCCACGAGGACGCGTGTGCTGATGATGTCTGACCGCGTAGCACCACTGGCACGCAGGGCGATGTCGAGCGTCTCGACGCAGCGTGCGGCCTGTGCGGAGTAGTCACCAGGGGCTGTCGTGCTGCCGTCGTCTTCGAGCGGGCAGGCCCCGGCGAAGAAGATAAGCCGAGACCCGGCTGGGGCTGTCGCTGCGTACGCGTACGGTGCGGCGGCGAGGTCGGCGGAACGGATGAGTTGGACTGCTGAGCTCATGTCACGATCCTGCCACGCGCACATGGATGGCTTCCGCATGCGAAAGGGCCCTGTCCGAGAATCGAACAGGGCCCTTTCGTGGGATGGGAGATATTACTCGCCGTCCTCAGACTTCTTCTTGCGAGGCTTCTTCACCGGCTCGGTCGAGATGACCGTGCTGGGAGTGTTCGCGGTCTCATCGACGTGGGTCTCGCTGACGGTGAGAGGAGCATCGGGGACACCGGCGCGCTCGTGAGCGCCCTGGATCTCGGCCGCTTCGGTCTCGTCGTTCTGTGCGGTGACGTGATGCTGGTGCGCATCCGCAGCCTCGATCTCGGCCTGAGTGAGGGGAGCGAGACGGTCCTCGAAGAACCAGCGCGAGATGGAGGAGCGCAGGTTCTCGGTCCACGAGATGCGTCCCTTCGCATTGGGGCGCACGACCAGGGGCTCGTAGCCGTCGACATCGATGAGCTTCCAGCGGTCGTACTTGTCGACCGGCTGGTGGACCTCGATGAACTCGCCGCCGGGAAGGCGGACGATACGGCCGGACTCGAAGCCGTGAAGCACGATCTCCCGGTCCTTCTTCTGCAGAGCGAGCGCGATCCGCTTCGCGATGAAGTAACCGAGAACCGGTCCGACGAACAGCAGTGCCTGGAGGGCGTGGATCACGCCCTCCATCGTGAGCATGAAGTGCGTCGCGATGAGGTCGGACGATGCTGCAGCCCACAGGACGGCGTAGAAGATGACGCCGGCGACGCCGATGGCGGTGCGGGTCGCTGCGTTGCGAGGGCGCTGAGCGATGTGGTGCTCGCGCTTGTCTCCCGTGACCCAGGCCTCGATGAACGGATAGATCGCGACGAGCACGATGAACAGACCGAGAACCACCAGCGGCAGCAGGATTCCGAACGACCAGGTGTGATCGAGGAAGACCACGTCGAGGTTCGACGGCGCCAGACGCAGTGCACCGTCGGCGAAGCCGATGTACCAGTCAGGCTGGGTACCGGCCGAGACGGGGGAGGGGTCGTACGGGCCGTAGTTCCAGATCGGGTTGATCTGGAAGAACGTCGCGATCAGAACGATCGTGCCGAACACGATGAACAGGTAGCCGCCCATCTTCGACATGTACACGGGCATCATCGGGTAGCCGACGACGTTGTCGTTCGTGCGGCCGGGGCCGGCGAACTGCGTGTGCTTGTTGACGATCATCAGCATCAGGTGCACGGCGATGAGGCCGATCACCAGCAGCGGAAGCAGCAGGATGTGCAGCGTGTACAGGCGTCCGACGATCGCGGTTCCGGGGAACTCGCCACCGAAGAGAAGGAAAGACGTCCACGTGCCGATCAGCGGGATGCCCTTGATCATTCCGTCGATGATGCGCAGGCCGTTGCCCGAGAGGAGGTCGTCGGGCAGCGAGTAACCGGTGAAGCCCTCTGCCATCGCGAGGACGAACAGCACGAAGCCGATCACCCAGTTGAGCTCGCGAGGCTTGCGGAACGCACCCGTGAAGAAGACGCGCAGCATGTGCACGCCGATTCCGGCGACGAAGACCAGTGCGGCCCAGTGGTGGATCTGGCGGACCAGAAGACCACCGCGGAGATCGAACGAGATGTGCAGGGATGACTCGAGAGCCGCCGACATGGCGATTCCGCGCATCGGTGCGTATGCGCCCGTGTAGTGCGTCTCGACCATCGAGGCGTCGAAGAAGAAGGTCAGGAAGGTTCCCGAGAGGAACACGACCACGAAGCTCCACAGCGCGATCTCACCCAGCATGAACGACCAGTGGTCGGGGAAGATCTTGCGACCGAGCTCTTTGACGAAGCCGGAGATGCTGGTGCGCTCATCGATGTAGTTCGACGCGGCGCCGACGAATCGACCGCCGAGAGGCGCCTTGTTGTCCTTGTCCTCTTTGGACAGCGTTGCGGTGCTCAATGGCGCTCCCAGAAGCTCGGGCCGACGGGCTCGGTGAAGTCACTGCGTGCGACGAGGTAGCCCTCGTCGTCGACGGTGATGGGCAGCTGCGGCAGCGGACGTGCGGCCGGTCCGAAGATGACCTTGGCGTGATCCGTGACGTCGAACTGCGACTGGTGACAGGGGCAGAGGAGGTGGTGGGTCTGCTGCTCGTAGAGCGCCACAGGGCATCCGACGTGCGTGCAGACCTTCGAGTACGCGACGATGCCGTCGTACGACCAGTCCTTGCGGTCTTCGGCCTCGGTGAGCTGCTCGGGGCGGAGGCGCATCATCAGCACGATGGCCTTCGCCTTCTCCTCGAGGTAGCCGTCGTGGTGGCTGAGCTCGGCGAGGTCCTCGGGGATCACGTGGAACGCGGATCCGAGGGTGACATCCGCTGCGCGGATCGGCGTGCCGTCGGGGTCGCGCACGAGGCGCTGACCCTTCTCCCACATGGTGTGCTTCAGGAGCGTCACCGGGTCGCCCGCGGTGGGGTCGTCAGGAGTGCTGTGCGGGGCGAGGCCACGGAAGAGCGTGACTCCGGGGATGATCGAGGCCACGATCGCCGCGAACAGCGAGTTGCGGATCATCGTGCGTCGCCCGAAGCCGGATTCCTCGTTCGCGGTGGCGAACGCTTCGACGACGGCCTCTCGCGTCGAGTCCTTGCCCCGGGTGGGGTGGCGGTGCTCGATGTGCTCCTTGTCGCTCATCAGCGCCTTGGACCAGTGGATCGCGCCGATGCCGATCGAGAGCAGCGCCAGCGCGATTCCCAGACCGATGAAGAGGTTGTTCTGACGGATGTCGATGAGCGCGCCGCTCTCGATGGGGAAGAGCATGTAGGCG
This sequence comes from Microbacterium sp. K2, assembly GCF_051365005.1. Classification (NCBI taxonomy): domain Bacteria; kingdom Bacillati; phylum Actinomycetota; class Actinomycetes; order Micrococcales; family Microbacteriaceae; genus Microbacterium; species Microbacterium sp. K2. The sequence continues at coordinate 93,802 of NZ_JBLWII010000001.1, forward strand.
GCGACCGCCCAGATGCTTCCTGCCAGCGAGAGATAGAACAGCGTGTAGACCGTGCGCTCCGCAGCCTTCTCAGCGCGCGGGTCCTTGTCGGTCATCCGCGCGCGGTGCGGCGGCAGCCCCGGGTTCTGCACGGGATCGCTGACTGCGACACCCAGCCCTGGAGAGGGCTGGTAGGCCCTGTCAAGAGCCTGCGAGTCGTCGTCGTGTGCCATGGTGCTCCTCGTACGTTCCTCTTCGATGAATAAGCGTCAGTTGGACTTCGCCGTGATCCACACGGTGATGGCGACGAGCGCGCCGATTCCGAAGATCCAGACGAACAGGCCCTCGGAGACGGGACCGAGCGAACCGAGCGAGAAACCGCCGATCTGCACGGACTGCTGCTGGTAGAGCAGAGCCGAGATGATGTCGCGCTTGTCTTCGTCCGACAGGTTCATGTCGCCGAAGACGGGCATGTTCTGGGGTCCCGTGACCATGGCCGCATACATGTGCAGTGCGCTGGTCTCGGTGATCGCCGGGGCGTACTTGCCCTCGGTGAGTGCGCCACCGGCTGCTGCCACGTTGTGGCACATCGCGCAGTTCACGCGGAACAGCTCGGCACCGTTGGCGACGTCTCCGCCACCGTCGAGGATGTGATCCTCGGGGAACGTGGGACCAGGAGCCGACGCCTGCACGAAGGAGGAGATCGCGAGGATCTGCTCCTCGGTGAACTGCGGCTCCTTCTGCGGAGCCTGCGGTCCCTGCATCTGCAGCGGCATGCGGCCCGTCGACAGCTGGAACTCGGTCGCGAGCTCGCCGACGCCGTAGAGGCTCGGTCCGTTCGCAGTCCCCTGCAGATCGAGACCGTGGCAGGTGGCGCAGTTGGCCGTGAACAGCTTCTCGCCGTCCTCGACCGTGAGCGTGCTCGCAGCGGTGGTCTGGGTGTCCGTCGCAGCGAAGGCTGCGGACGTTCCGGCGTATACCGCGCCGGTGATCATGAGGCCTGCTCCGATGAGCGCTGCCGCAGCCAGTGGGCTGCGACGGCCATTCGAACGGCGCTTCTTCTCTCGTGCCATCTCGGGGATCAGCTCCGCTCTTATTTCAGGAAGTAGATAACGACGAACAGCACGATCCAGACGACGTCGACGAAGTGCCAGTAGTAGGACACCACGATCGAGGACGTCGCCTCTTTGTGCCGGAAATTCTTGACGGCGTATGCACGCCCGATGACGAGGAGGAACGCGATCAGACCGCCGGTGACGTGCAGGGCGTGGAAGCCCGTCGTGATGTAGAACGCGGAAGCGTAGGAGTCTGCGCTGATCGGCATGCCCTCGGCGACGAGCGTCGCGTACTCCCAGACCTGACCGGCGACGAAGATCGAGCCGAGTGCGAAGGTGAGGAAGAACCACTCGACCATGCCCCAGCCGAACAGGCGGCGGCGGCCTGCGCCGTTCTTCAGGCCCTTGGCGAGGCGGTACGGCTGCAGGTCCTCTGCCGCGAACACGCCCATCTGGCACGTGAAGGAGGAGAGGACCAGGATGGCCGTGTTGACGAACGCGAACGGAACGTTCAGCAGTTCGGTGCGGTCGGCCCAGAGCTCGGGGGAGGTGCTGCGGAGCGTGAAGTAGATCGCGAAGAGTCCCGCGAAGAACATCACCTCACTGCCGAGCCACACAATGGTGCCGACAGCTACCGGGTTGGGGCGCTTGATCGTTCTTGCCGCCGGGGCATACGTCGCTGAGGTCGTCACCCTTCCATTATGGCCGATCCGCGGGCATGATTCTCGCACCGGCGGCCGTCGTTTGGCCCTAATTCGACTTAGGTGACCCTAAGAAAACGCTGCGAATCCTCGGTGAATCCGCGGGAAACGAGGGATGGCGCACGCCCGTGCGTCTGTCGCGAAGATCCTGCACGTTTTCCCGGCGCCGATAGGATCGCACACATGGCTGATTCCCTGACCTGGTCCGACGTGCTCACCACTCTCCTGGAGCGTCGCGATCTCAGCGTCTGGGAGTCGACGTGGGCCATGCGGCAGATCATGCGCGGCGACGTCACCCAGGCCCAGCTCGCAGGCTTCCTCGTCGCTCTCCGCGCCAAGGGAGAGACGATCGACGAGATCGTCGGCTTCCGTGACGCCATCCTCGAGGCGGCGGTCCCGCTGCCCGTGTCGCCTGACGTCCTCGACATCGTCGGCACCGGCGGTGACCGGGTCGGCACGGTCAATGTCTCGACCACCGCAGCGGTCATCATCGGCGCCACCGGAATCCCGGTCGTCAAGCACGGAAATCGTGCCGCCAGCTCGGCCTCCGGGTCGTCCGATGTGCTGAGCGCACTCGGGTTGGAACTCACCCTCGATCCCGCAGCGGTCTCGTCGATCCTCGACCGCACCGGCATCACCTTCGCATGGGCGGGCGCCTTCCACCCCGGCTTCAAGCACGCGGGTGCCGTGCGCGCCGAACTCGGGGTTCCCACCGTCTTCAACATGCTCGGACCGCTCTGCAACCCTGCGCGGGCGGAGGCGAACGCCGTAGGCGTCGCCCAGCTCGAGCGTGTGCCGCTGATCACGGGCGTGTTCCGGACGCGCGGCGCGACGGCGCTGGTGTTCCGCGGCGACGACGGACTCGACGAGCTGACCACCACGGGGCACAGCCGCATCTGGGAGGTCACGCGCGGCGACATCCACGAGCACGACCTCGACCCTCGTGACCTCGGCATCCCTATCGCCGACCTCGCAGATCTGATCGGCGGAACCCCTGATCACAACGCCGCAGTGCTCCGCAGAACCCTCGAGGGCGAGAAGGGGGCAGTGCGAGACATCGTCCTGCTCAACGCGGCCGCCGGCATCGTCGCGTTCGAGCTCTCCCAGGATGCGACACAGGTGCAGCGCCCGATCCTCGAGCGCCTCCGCGAGGGATACGAGCGAGCAGCTGCCGCCGTCGACGACGGCAGCGCCATCGCCAAACTCGACCAGTGGATCGGCGTGAGCCGCGAGCTGGCGTCGGCATAGGCACCACGATGGACCCCGTAGCCGCTCTGCTCGAGATCGCCTCGTTGCTCGAGCGCGAACGGGCATCCCGGTATCGGGCGAAGGCGTTCCGTCAGGCCGCGGCGACTCTGGAGCAGCTGCCCCAAGACGTGCGCGCCGACCCGACGAGGCTGCGTGCATCGAAGGGGATCGGCGAGTCGACGTTCGCGGTCATCCGCCAGGCGCAGAGCGGAGAAGTGCCCGACTATCTCGTCGAGCTGCGTGGCGACGTCGAGCCGGAGCGGGTGTCCGCGCTGAGGGCGAAGCTGCGCGGAGATCTGCACGCGCACACGGACTGGTCTGACGGGACCACGCCCATCCCCGTGATGGCGGCGGCGGCGCGAGCCCTCGGACACGAATACCAGGCGATCACCGACCATTCACCGCGCCTGAGGGTCGCTCGCGGGCTCTCGCCAGAGAGGCTGCGCGAGCAGATCCCGCTCGTGCGGGCCGAGTCGGTGGAGGGGTTCACGCTCCTGGCAGGCATCGAGGTCGACATCCTCGAGGACGGCGCCCTCGACCAGGAGGATGCGCTGCTCGGCGAGCTCGACATCGTCGTCGCCTCCGTCCATTCCAAACTGCGCATGGAGGCGAGGCCGATGACGGCTCGGATGATCGCCGCCGTCTCGCATCCGCGCGTCAACGTCCTCGGCCATTGCACCGGCCGCCTCGTGCAGGGCGAACGCGGCACGCGGCCGGAATCCCGGTTCGATGCGGCTGCCGTGTTCGCGGCATGCGCGGAGAACGGAGTGGCCGTCGAGATCAACTCCCGACCCGAGCGTCAGGATCCGCCCGACGAGCTGATCGCGATCGCCCTCGACGCCGGCTGCCTCTTCTCGATCGACTCGGATGCACATGCGCCCGGTCAGCTCTCGCTCCTCGACCATGGCGCGGAGCGCGCGGAACGGGCCGGGGTGCCCGCATCCCGCATCATCACGACCTGGGGGCTCGACCGGCTGCTCGCCTGGGCGAGCTGAATCAGTCGTCGATCGTCGCGATCGCAGCGACGGCACGGGTCATCGAGCCTCCGAGGTTCCACTTCTCCGCGAGCTCGGTCGCAGCGTCGACCTCGGCCGGGTCGAGCGGACGGAGCGCGTCGCTCGGCGCCACGATGTCGAGGTCGGGCGCTACCGCGACCACCGTCGGGGCGACATCGAGGTAGTCGGCCGCGGCGAGGATCTTCGAGCGGACCCCCGCGCTCATGCCCTCTCCGGCTTCAGCGGCCTGTCGGATGCCGACCAGGTCGCCATGCGCCTGCAGGAGCGTGGCTGCGGTCTTCTCTCCGACGCCCGCGACGCCGGGCAGGCCGTCGGACGCATCGCCGCGCATCGTCGCGAAGTCGGCGTACTGGCCGGGCAGCACACCGTACTTCGCCACCACGACGGCATCCGTGACGATCTCGAGGTTGCTCATTCCCCGAGCCGTATAGATGACGCGGATGCCTCTCGCATCGTCGACGAGCTGGAACAGATCCCGGTCGCCCGTCACGATGTCGACCGGCATGGTCGCGTGGGTCGTGAGGGTGCCGATGACATCATCGGCCTCGTGCTCGGCGACACCGATGATCGGGATGCCGAGTGCACCGAGCGTCTGACGGATCAGCGGTATCTGCGCCTCCAACGGGTCGGGTACCTCTTCGACGTCGGGCCCGGCGGGAACGACCTCGACAACACGATGCTCCTTGTAGCTCGGGATCAGATCGACGCGCCACTGGGGTCGCCAGTCGTCGTCCCAGCACGCGACCACGTGGGTCGGCTCGTACAGTGTGATCAGCTTCGCGATGATGTCGAGCAGCCCCCGCGCGGCGTTGATGGGGGAGCCGTCGGGTGCCGTGACCTTGTCGGGCACTCCGTAGAAGGCGCGGAAGTAGAGACTGGCGGTGTCGAGCAGGAGAAGCTTGTCGGCGCGGGGCATGCACACAGTCTGTCAGCGCGGCGAAAGCTGTTGGTATCGAGTCCGTCATATCGCGCTGCGATCTGATAGCCTTGATTGTCACTCGTGGCGTGCCTATGCATGCCTGCGTGGCAGAAACCAAATCAATCGCTGCAGAGCTCGTGATCGGTCGTGCGCGACCGGAGCCTTCAGCCCGAGTCTCCATTCACAAGGACAACCCACTACATGACTACCGCAACGACCGCCCCGGCCACCAAGCAGGTCGCCATCAACGACATCGGATCTGCTGAGGACTTCCTGGCCGCGGTCGAGAAGACCCTGAAGTTCTTCAACGACGGCGACATCATCGAAGGAACGATCGTCAAGATCGACCGCGATGAGGTCCTCCTCGATGTCGGATACAAGACCGAGGGCGTCATCCCCTCGCGCGAGCTCTCGATCAAGCACGACGTAGACCCCAACGAGGTCGTCAAGGTCGGCGACGAGGTCGAGGCCCTGGTTCTCCAGAAGGAGGACAAGGAAGGCCGTCTCATCCTCTCCAAGAAGCGTGCTCAGTACGAGCGTGCCTGGGGAGATGTCGAGAAGATCAAGGAGAACGACGGCGTCGTCACCGGTACGGTCATCGAGGTCGTCAAGGGTGGACTCATCGTCGACATCGGCCTCCGCGGCTTCCTTCCGGCTTCGCTCATCGAGCTCCGCCGCGTCCGCGATCTCACGCCGTACCTCGGCCAGGAGATCGAGGCCAAGATCCTCGAGCTCGACAAGAACCGCAACAACGTCGTGCTCAGCCGCCGTGCGCTGCTCGAGCAGACGCAGTCGGAGTCGCGCACCACGTTCCTGAACAACCTGCACAAGGGTCAGGTCCGCAAGGGTGTCGTGTCGTCGATCGTCAACTTCGGTGCATTCGTCGACCTGGGCGGCGTGGACGGCCTCGTGCACGTCTCCGAGCTGTCCTGGAAGCACATCGAGCACGCCTCCGAGGTCGTCGAGGTCGGCCAGGAGGTCACCGTCGAGATCCTCGAGGTCGACCTCGACCGCGAGCGCGTCTCCCTGTCGCTGAAGGCGACGCAGGAGGACCCGTGGCAGGTCTTCGCCCGTACCCACGCGATCGGTCAGGTCACGCCGGGTAAGGTCACCAAGCTCGTTCCGTTCGGTGCGTTCGTCCGCGTCGCGGACGGCATCGAGGGCCTCGTCCACATCTCCGAGCTCTCCAGCAAGCACGTCGAGCTGGCCGAGCAGGTCGTGTCGGTCGGCGAAGAGGTCTTCGTCAAGGTCATCGACATCGACCTCGAGCGTCGCCGCATCTCGCTGTCGCTGAAGCAGGCCAACGAGGCCGTCGACGTCAACGGCACCGAGTTCGACCCGGCGCTCTACGGCATGCTCGCCGAATACGACGAGGCTGGCGAGTACAAGTACCCGGAGGGCTTCGACCCCGAGACCGGTGCATGGAAGGAAGGCTTCGACACCCAGCGCGAGGCATGGGAGCAGGAGTACGCGGCAGCCCAGGCTCGCTGGGAGGCCCACAAGGCTCAGGTTGCCAAGGCAGCCGAGGCCGAGGCGGCCGCTGGCGACGACTTCGGTGGCCAGGTCTTCTCGAGCGAGGTCGCAGGCGCGGGCACGCTCGCTGACGACGAGGCTCTCGCCGCTCTGCGCGAGAAGCTCTCGGGCGGCAACGCTTAAGCATCACGCTCTGAACGGGCCGTCATCCTTCGGGATGGCGGCCCGTTCTGCATTCTGGTCGCGTGTGGTGGCTCCGTGACCGAACATTACGACGGCATTCGTAACATGGGGCTGGCCCCGCCAGCATGGGGATATGACTTCCCTCCTCTCCACCACGCGCGTCGACGAGTCGGCCGACGCCGGCACGGCGCAGCGCGTGCGGTTGCGAGAGGTCGGGCGGAGCTTCCCGCTCGCGCGAGGACGCCGCGATGTTCTCCGCGGGGTCGACATCGAGGTGGCGGCCGGCGAGATCATCGCCGTCGTCGGACCGTCAGGATGCGGCAAGTCGACGCTTCTCCGACTGATCGGCGGTCTGGACGCGCCCTCCAGCGGCAGCATCCTGCTCGACGACTCGGGTGTCGCGGACGTCGATGAGCGCACCGCCGTCGCTTTCCAGGAGCCACGGCTGCTGCCCTGGCGGACGATCTCGCAGAACGTCGAGCTCGGCCTTCCGCGGGGCACGGCACGCCGTGCTGGCCGAGAACGCGTGCGCGAGCTGCTCGAACTGGTCGGCCTCGAGAATGCCGCCGACCAGCGCCCACGCGAGGTGTCAGGCGGCATGGCCCAGCGTGCCTCGCTCGCGCGCGCCCTCGCTCGGAACCCCGGAGTGCTGCTGCTGGATGAGCCGTTCGGCGCGCTCGACGCTCTCACCCGCCTGCGGATGCACGATCTGCTGCTGAAGATCCACGCGGCAGAACCCACGACCGTCCTCCTCGTCACCCATGACGTCGAAGAGGCCCTCTACCTGGCCGACCGCGTGCTGCTGCTGCGCACGCTCGACGCCGACGGCGGCCCGGATGAGCACTCGATCGTGCGCACGATCACCGTGCCCGGCATCCGCCCCCGCGACCGCGCCGATCGCGGCCTCGCGGACCTCCGCGCCGAGCTCCTCGAAGGACTCGGCGTCGACACCCACCACCGCACTGCCACCGAGGAGACCCGATGAGCACCATCACCCGCCGAATCATCCCTGCGATCGCTGTCGCCGGGACGATGATGCTCGTCGCCACCGGGTGCGTCGCCGGTGAGAACGCCACTGCCTCGGACGCGTCGACGGACGATGCGGCCGCGACGGGCGAATGGTCCGCAGATACGCTCTCCATCGACTTCGCGACGTACAACCCGCTCAGCCTGGTGATCCGAGACCAGGGCATTCTCGAAGAGATCCTCGGCGACGACGTCGCGGTCGAGTGGGTGCAGTCCGCCGGCTCCAACAAGGCGAACGAGCTGCTCCGCTCCGGATCGATCGATGTGGGCTCGACGGCCGGCTCGGCTGCGCTTCTGGCGCGCTCGAACGGCTCGCCCATCCAGGTGATCGACATCTTCTCGCAGCCCGAGTGGTCGGCGATCGTCGTGGGGCCGGACAGCGACATCGCGTCGGTGGAGGACCTCGCCGGCAAGTCGGTCGCCGCGACGAAGGGAACCGACCCCTATTTCTTCCTGCTCCAGTCGCTGGAGGAGGCGGGGCTCTCGATCGATGACGTCGAGGTGCAGAACCTCCAGCACGCCGACGGCCGTGCTGCTCTCGACGGCGGTTCGGTGGATGCCTGGGCGGGCCTCGACCCCATCATGGCAGCCGCCGAGGTGGAGTCGGGCGACCAGCTGATCTACCGCAACGTGGACTTCAACACCTACGGTTTCCTCAACGCCACAGAGGACTTCATCGAGAACCACGCCGACCTCGCTCAGGCGGTCGTGGACGCATACGAGCAGGCACGCGAGTGGGCGCTCGAGAACCCCGAGGAGACCGCAGCCCTGCTGGCCGAGGTCGCGGGAATCGACATCGAGGTCGCGACGACCGTGATCGAGGAGCGTTCGAACCTCGATGTGAGCGGCATCCCGGGCGACGCGCAGCTCGACGTGCTCGAGAAGATCGCTCCGGTGCTCGTCGAGTCAGGAGACGTCCAGGGCGGCAAGGACTCCGTCGACGAGGCGCTCGACTCGATCGTCAACGCCACATTCGCAGAGAAGGCGGTCGGGGGCGAGTGACTCTTCCCGACCAGCGCGTGGTGGTTCCCGCAGACGCGCAGGATGCTCTCCACGCCGCTCGCGGAGTCCGTCGGCGCGACGGAGCAGGTGCGCGTCATGCGTGGGATAGACCGGCGGTGCGCCTCATCGGCGGACTGCTTCTGCCGATCGCCATCATCGGCGCATGGCAGGTGGTCACGACCATGGGTCTCGTCGCGCCGTATCTGCTGCCGTCGCCGGCCTCCGTCTTCACCGCGGGCGCCGAGCTGGCCGAACGCGGAGTGCTGTGGACGCACATCGCGATCTCCGTCCAGCGCGTACTGCTCGGCTTCGCGCTTGGATCGGTGGTCGGACTCGCGGCTGCCGGTATCGTCGGGCTCTCGAGAATCGGCGACGTGCTGCTCAGTCCCACCCTCTCGGCGATCCGAGCTGTGCCGTCGCTGGCCTGGGTTCCGTTGCTGATCCTGTGGATGCAGATCGGCGAGGAGTCCAAAGTGACGTTGATCGCCATCGGCGCCTTCTTCCCGGTGTACACCACTGTGGCGTCGGCGCTCCGCCACGTCGACCCGCAGCTCGTCGAGGCGGGGCGGTCGTTCAGCCTCCGTGGCTGGTCTCTCTTCCGCACTGTGCAGCTGCCGGCCGTCGTGCCGTCGGTCGCGGCGGGTCTTCGTCTCGCGCTCGCCCAGGCGTGGCTGTTCCTCGTCGCCGCCGAGCTCATCGCGTCGTCGATGGGACTCGGGTTCCTGCTCATCGACTCGCAGAACAGCGGACGCGTCGACAGGATCATCCTCTCGATCGTGCTGCTCGCCGTTCTCGGCACGATCACCAACGCGATCCTCGTGCTGGTCGAGAAGTATCTGCTCCGACGGTGGATATGACGATGACAGAGGCACGCCTGCAAGAGACGCGCACATATCCCGCTCCCACCGCATTCGCGGCACAGGCGAACGTCACGCGAGAGGCCTATGCGAGGGCCGCGTCCGACCCGACCCTCTTCTGGGAGCAGGCTGCTGGCCGCCTCGACTGGGTCGAGCCGTGGCACGCCGCGCACGAGTGGGATCCGCCTGTGGGGGATGCCGTTCCGGCCGCGCGCTGGTTCGTCGGAGGGCGACTGAACGTCGCATACAACTGCGTCGATCGGCACGTGGCGGCGGGGAGTGGCGACAAGGTCGCCCTGCACTTCGAGGGGGAGCCCGGCGACCGCGTGGAGGTCACATACGCCGACCTCCAGATCAGGGTGTCGCGCGCCGCCAATGCGCTCATCGCACTCGGCATCCGACCGGGCGACCGCGTCGTGGTCTACCTACCCGTGCTGATCGAGACGGTCGTCATCACGCTCGCCTGCGCGCGCATCGGCGCCGTGCACTCGCTCGTGTTCGGCGGGTTCTCTGCCGAGGCCGTGCGGTTCCGGCTCGCCGACACCGGTGCCAAGCTGCTCGTCACGAGTGACGGCCAGTTCCGCCGTGGCACCGCGACCGAGGTCAAGTCCACCGCCGATGTCGCAGCCGCCGGCCTCGCCGACCTCGAGCACGTCCTCGTGCTCCGGCGCACGGGGCAGGACGTGCCCTGGACGCACGGCCGCGACGTCTGGTGGCACGATGTCGTCGACACCGCCTCGCCGGAGCATGAGGCGGAGGCGTTCGACGCCGAGCATCCGCTCTTCATCATCTACACCTCGGGCACCACGGGCAAGCCGAAAGGACTGGTGCACACTTCGGGCGGGTACCTCACCCATGCGAGCTGGGCGCACTGGGCGCATTTCGACGCGAAGCCCGACGACGTGCACTGGTGCACGGCCGACCTCGCGTGGGTCACGGCGCACACTTACGAGATCTACGGTCCGCTCTCGAACGGACTGACGCAGGTCATCTACGAGGGCACGCCGGACACCCCGAACCGCGAGCGCCACCTCGAGATCATCGAGCGCTACGGCGTGACGGTCTACTACACGGCTCCGACCCTCATCCGCACATTCATGACCTGGTTCGGCGCCGATCTGCCCGAGGGGCACGACCTCTCGACCCTGCGTCTGCTGGGCACCGTCGGTGAGGCGATCAACCCCGAAGCCTGGGTCTGGTTCCGGCGCAACTTCGGACGCGACGAGCTGCCGGTGGTCGACACCTGGTGGCAGTCCGAGACCGGGGCAGCGATGATCGCGCCACTGCCCGGTGTGACGACGCTCAAGCCCGGGTCCGCCTCCGTGCCGCTGCCGGGAATCGACGCGACGGTCGTGGACGCGAACGGCGACGAGGTCGCCCCTGGACGATCGGGGACGCTCGTGGTGCGCCGCCCGTGGCCGGGGATGGCGAGGACGGTATGGGGAGACCCGCAGCGGTACCGTGACGCGTACTGGTCGACGTTCGCAGGGCACGGCGAGCATGGCGGCTACTACGTCGCCGGTGATGGGGCGACCCGGGACGCGGACGGGCACATCTGGATCCTCGGCCGGCTCGACGACGTCGTGAACGTGTCGGGCCACAGGCTCTCGACCATCGAGATCGAATCGGCACTGGTGGCCCACGACACGGTCGGAGAAGCAGGCACTGCGGGTGTCGCAGATCCGGTGACCGGGCAGGCTGTCGTCGCCTTCGTGACCGCATCGGGTCGCGCTGAGGTATCGACCCCGGTGCTGCGGGCAGAAGTCGCGAGGGCCATCGGCCCCATCGCCAAGCCGAAGCACATCGTCGTCGTCCCCGACCTCCCGAAGACCCGCTCGGGCAAGATCATGCGCAGGCTGCTCGCTCAGCTCTGGGAAGCAGAGCAGGACCGTCGGGCGGGGCGCGCATCGGCTCAGCTCGGCGACACGACATCGCTGCAGAACCCGTGGGCCGTCGACGACATCGCCGCCGCGCTCGAGACCGCAGAACTGAGGACATCATGACGGAAGAACACCGCTTCGGATTTCGCACGAGGGCACTCCATGCCGGGGGCACCCCCGATGCCGCCACCGGCGCCCGCGCCGTGCCGATCTATCAGACGACGTCGTTCGTGTTCGAGGACGCTGCGGACGCCGGCAACCTCTTCGCGCTGCAGAAGTACGGCAACATCTACTCACGCATCGGCAACCCCACCGTCGCCGCGCTCGAGGAGCGCCTCGCGTCGTTGGAAGGCGGCATCGGCGCCGTCGCGACCGCTTCGGGGATGAGCGCGGAGTTCATCACGTTCGCGGCCCTCGTCGGAGCCGGTGACCACGTGGTGGCCTCCGCCCAGCTGTACGGCGGCACCGTGACGCAGCTCGACGTGACGCTGCGCCGGTTCGGCGTGCAGACGACCTTCGTCGCCTCCACCGACCCCGCAGACTACGCGGCAGCGATCCGCCCCGAGACCAAGGTCGTCTACGTCGAGATGATCGGCAACCCCTCGGGCGAGATCGCCGACATCGAGGGCCTGGCAGAGGTCGCCCATGCCGCAGGGGTGCCTCTGGTCGTCGACGCGACGCTGGCCACGCCGTATCTTGCGCGGCCGCTCGAGCACGGTGCCGACATCGTCATCCACTCGGTCACGAAGTTCCTCGGCGGTCACGGCACCACGCTCGGCGGGGTGGTGATCGAGAAGGGCACGTTCGACTGGGGCAACGGACGGTTCCCGCAGATGACCGAGCCGGTCGAGTCCTACGGCGGGATCAAGTGGTGGGACAACTTCGGCGAGTACGGGTTCCTCACCAAGCTCCGCACCGAGCAGCTGCGCGACATCGGTCCGGCGCTCAGCCCGCAGTCGGCGTTCAATCTCCTGCAGGGAGTGGAGACGCTTCCGCAGCGCATCGATGCGCACCTCGCGAACGCACGGATCGTCGCCGAGTGGCTCGACTCGGACCCCAGGGTCGACTACGTGACCTGGGCGGGTCTCGCTCATCACCCGCATCATGAGCGTGCGGCGAAGTACCTGCCGCTCGGTCCCGGTTCGGTGTTCGCCTTCGGGGTGAAGGCCGACGACGGCCGTGCTGCGGGGGAGACGCTCATCGAGAGCCTGCAGCTGGCGTCGCATCTCGCGAACATCGGCGATGCGCGCACGCTCGTCATCCACCCTGCATCCACCACTCACCGGCAGCTCACGGAACCGCAGCTCGTCGCAGCGGGCGTGCGCCCTGACCTCATCCGCATCTCTGTGGGACTCGAGGATGCCGAAGACATCATCTGGGATCTCGATCAGGCCCTCACCACAGCGACAGGAGCGACCCGATGAGCGGAATCGAGACGACGGCAGCCGACGCCTGCGCGCTTCCGAACGCGCAGGACGCTGCGGCCTGCGCCCTGCCCGGCCCCGCACCGGTGCACCCCGATCGCACCTGGACCGGCCCCGGCCAGCAGCAGCGCTTCGGCATCCTCCGACGCGCGAGATCCGTCGCCATCGTCGGAGCATCGAACAATCCTGCGCGCGCGTCGTACTTCGTCGCGACCTACCTGCTCTCCAGCACCGCCTACGATGTCTACCTCGTCAACCCGCGGGAATCCGAGATCCTCGGCCAGCCGGTCTACGCCTCGCTCGCGGACCTGCCTGTGGTGCCCGACATCGTCGACGTCTTCCGTCGGCACGACGACCTGCCGGGGGTCGCCCAGGAGGCGATCGAGGCCGGCGCGCAGACGCTCTGGCTGCAGCTGGGGTCGTGGAACGAGGATGCCGCAGCGATCGCCGAGAGCGCAGGACTCTCGGTGGTGATGGACAGGTGCATCAAGATCGAGCACGCCCGGTTCCACGGTGGGCTCCACCTCGCCGGATTCGACACCGGGGTCATCAGCTCGCGTCGGCAACTGCTGGCGCGCTGACCCGAGTTCGCGGCCGAGCCTAGACTGGCGAGATGCCTCTCATCGCGCTCACCGGCGGCATCGCCTCGGGAAAGTCGACCATCGCACGACGACTCGCAGAGCTCGGAGCGGTCATCGTCGACGCCGATCAGATCGTGCGCGACGTGCAGGCGCCGGGATCCGCGGTTCTGGCACGGATCGAGGAGGTCTTCGGTGCCGACGTCATCGCAGCGGATGGCGCACTCGACCGTGCGGCGCTGGGTGCCAAGGTCTTCGCCGATCCCGAGCAGCTGGCGCGGCTGAACGCGATCGTGCACCCCGCGGTCCGTGCCGAGTCGCAGCGTCGATTCGAGGCGGCCGCCTCCGCCGATCCCGAGACGGTCGTCGTCTACGACGTCCCTCTCCTGGTCGAGGCGCGGGTCGATGACCCGTGGGATCTGATCGTCGTCGCGCATGCTCCCGCAGGCGAGCGCAGGCGCCGGCTCGTCGAGCTGCGAGGCATGGCGGAGCAGGCGGCGCAGGAGCGGATCGACGCGCAGGTGTCGGACGAGCGTCGGCTGGCGATCGCCGACGAGATCGTCGACACCTCCGGCTCTCTGGAGGAGACGATCCGGCAGACCGACTCCCTGTGGGAGCGGATCCGCTCGTCGTGACCTTCACCGGTCACTCACCGGGGTCTCCCGCCTATCGGCGTCTCATCGTCGGGCTGTTCTTCGCCGGCGTCGCGACGTTCGCGCAGTTGTACTCGCCCCAGGCCGTTCTGCCGCAGCTCTCATCGAACCTCGGGATCACACCGGCGACCGCGGCACTCGCGGTGTCGGCCGCGACGCTCGGCCTGGCGGCGGCTGTGATTCCGTGGTCGATGGTGGCGGATCGCATCGGACGCGTTCCCGCGATGGGGATCGGCATCCTCACTGCGACCGCGCTCGGGCTTCTGGCGCCGTTGAGCACCGGGATGGAGATGCTGTTGGCGCTGCGTCTGCTCGAGGGAGTGGCGTTGGGGGCGGTGCCTGCGGTGGCGCTCGCATATCTCGGCGAGGAGGTGAGCGCACGCGATGCCGCGACTGCAGCCGGGAGCTATATAGCCGGGACGACCGTGGGCGGTCTGCTCGGTCGTGTCCTGTCGGGATTGGTCGGCGAGCCGTGGGGGTGGCGTGCGGGCATCTGGACCGTAGCCGGTGTGTGCGCGGTCGCGGCGGTGCTGTTCCTCTGGCTGACGCCGAAGGCCCAGGGGTTCGTGCCCGGTCGCTTTCGCGACGATGCGTCGCCGGGAATGCTCGAGCGCCTGGTGATGCCGCTGCGCTCCGGGCCGCAGCTCGCGCTCTACGCGCAGGGCTTCCTTCTCATGGGCGCTTTCGTCGCGGTGTACAACTACCTCGGGTTCCACCTCATCGACCCGCCGTTCGCTCTTCCGAGCTGGTTGGTGACGCTTCTGTTCCTCGCTTATCTCGCGGGTACCGTGTCGTCGCCGACGGCCGGCGCCCTCGCATCCCGCTTCGGTCGGTATCCGGTGCTGCTGGTCTCGATCGCCGTGATGGCCGCCGGTGCCCTCGCCATGCTCAGCCATGTCCTCCTCGTGGTGATCCTCGGGCTGCTGCTCTTCACCGGCGGCTTCTTCGGCGCGCATGCGGTCGCCTCAGGGTGGGCTCCCGCAGCAGCCGCTCCTGACAGCAGAGCGCAGGCATCGTCGCTGTACTACTTCGGCTACTACGCGGGGTCGAGTCTCTTCGGCTGGATGCTGGGGATCGTGTTCGGGAGGGCTGATTGGGCGTGGTTCGTCGCGGCGATCGTGGTCATGTGCGCGGTGTCCGCGGCGCTGGCGGCACGCGCGCTGCGGATGGCGCCGACCGGGCGCGCATGATCGCGAAGCGGCACCTCGTCATCGTCACTCGCTGCCACTGTCGTCCAGGAGGATCGCCCTCGGCCGATCCTCGAGCGGGCAGGACTCGTCAAGGTCTCGACCACCACTCCCTATGTGCGGACGCGTCCGGCTGACGGACCGCCACGGCCCTCTCGACGCGCGCGCGCCAGGCGGCGCACGCCCACGATGGCGACGATGACGAGGCCCACCAGCAGCAGGGCCGCGACGATGGGGATGACGATCGCGGTCGCGGCGAGCATGAATGACGCCCCGTCCTCAGCCGTGCTCAAGACGGGAGCCGCAAGGCCGCCGGTCACGGTGTTGGCGGCGACACGCGCCGTGGCCTTCACGACGTGCACGATCAGGGCGATCGCGATGCCCACGACCACTGGCACCCAGGCGTTGTCGGTGAAGAACGCCGCTGGATCGTCGACCGCGATCGTCTGAGCACCGGAGCCTGCGCCGAAGGCGATGCCTCCGGATGCCGGACGCAGAATGCTCTGGATCACGTCGTTGACGGAGTCGAGCGCCGGGATCTTGTCGGCGACGATCTCGAGCAGCAGAAGAGCGCCGAGGATCCAGAGTGCGAGGTCGCTCGAGAGCCACGACCACGAAGGCGGCAGCACCACGGCGGGAAGCAGTCGATCGGTGAGACCGAGCAGGAACAGCGGCATCCAGGCGTTGAGGCCCGCGGACGCGGCGAGGCTGGTGCCGATGAGGAACTCGATCACGCCCCCACTCTAGGCGGAGGCCGCTCGTGGCCCCGATGTCGGCGGCCAGGCATACGCTGGAGGTATGCAACCCACGCGCAGCGTCCGCCCTTTCGAGGTCATCAGCGAGTACGCGCCCGCCGGCGACCAGCCCAAGGCCATCGCCGAGCTCGCATCACGCATCAACGCCGGTGAGACCGACATCGTCCTGCTCGGAGCGACGGGCACGGGAAAGTCCGCCACCACCGCCTGGCTCGTCGAGCAGGTGCAGCGTCCGACGCTCGTCCTCGCGCACAACAAGACGCTCGCCGCGCAGCTCGCCAATGAGTTCCGCGAGCTGATGCCGAACAATGCCGTCGAGTACTTCGTCTCCTACTACGACTACTACCAGCCTGAGGCATACGTGCCCCAGACAGACACCTTCATCGAGAAGGACTCCTCGATCAACTCCGAGGTCGAACGCCTGCGCCACTCGACCACCAACTCTCTGCTGAGTCGGCGAGACGTGATCGTGGTCTCGACCGTGTCGTGCATCTACGGCCTCGGCGCGCCCGAGGAGTACCTCAGAGCGATGGTCGCCCTCCAGGTGGGGGAGCGGTACGACAGGGACGCGCTCATCAGGCAGTTCATCTCGATGCAGTACAACCGCAACGACGTCGACTTCTCCCGCGGCAACTTCCGCGTGCGCGGCGACACCATCGAGATCATCCCCGTCTACGAGGAGCACGCGATCCGCATCGAGCTGTTCGGCGATGAGATCGAGGCGCTCTACTCGTTGCATCCGCTCACCGGGGAGGTCATCGAGAAGCTCGACTCCGTACCGATCTTCCCCGCCTCGCACTACGTGGCTGGCACCGACGTGATCCAGCGCTCCATCGGCACGATCGAGCACGAGCTCGAAGAGAGGCTCAAGGAGTTCGAGCGTCAGGGGAAGCTGCTCGAGGCTCAGCGGCTGAGGATGCGGACGACCTTCGACCTCGAGATGCTGCAGCAGCTCGGCTTCTGCTCGGGAATCGAGAACTACTCCCGGCACATGGACGGCCGGCAGCCCGGCGAGCCGCCGCATACGCTGCTCGACTTCTTCCCCGACGACTTCATGCTCGTGATCGACGAGTCGCACGTCACGGTGCCGCAGATCGGCGCGATGTACGAGGGAGACGCCTCCCGCAAGCGCACGCTCGTCGAGCACGGCTTCCGGCTGCCGAGCGCGATGGACAACCGGCCGCTGCGATGGGATGAGTTCAAGAACCGGATCGGGCAGACCGTGTATCTGTCGGCGACCCCCGGCAAGTACGAGATGGGCATCGCCGACGGTGTCGTCGAGCAGATCATCCGCCCGACGGGTCTGGTCGACCCGCACATCATCGTGAAGCCGTCGAAGGGCCAGATCGACGACCTTCTCGAAGAGATCAGGCAGCGTGTAGAGCGCGACGAGCGCGTGCTCGTGACGACACTCACCAAGAAGATGTCCGAAGAACTCACGGACTTCCTCGGCGAGCACGGCGTGCGCGTGCGGTATCTCCACTCCGATGTCGACACCCTGCGACGAGTCGAGCTGCTCAGCGAGCTGCGAGCAGGCGTCTACGACGTCCTCGTCGGCATCAACCTGCTGCGTGAAGGACTCGACCTGCCCGAGGTGTCGCTGGTAGCGATCCTCGACGCCGACAAGGAGGGGTTCCTGAGATCGGGCACGTCGCTGATCCAGACGATCGGCCGTGCGGCGCGCAACGTCTCGGGCGAAGTGCACATGTACGCCGACAAGATCACGGACTCGATGGCAAAGGCGATCGAAGAGACCGATCGACGTCGCGAGAAGCAGGTCGCCTACAACCTCGAACATGGGATCGACCCGCAGCCGCTGCGCAAGCGGATCGCCGACATCACCGAGGTGCTCGCGCGTGAAGGCGCCGACACTGCTGCGATGATGTCCGGCCGCGGGCGCGCTACCGGCAAGGGCAAGTCGCCGACGCCCAACCTGCGGCGCACCGGGATCGCCGCCGAGGGCGCCCAACAGCTCGAGGCTGTGATCCAGGACCTCTCCGACCAGATGCTCGCGGCGGCCGCCGAGCTCAAGTTCGAACTCGCCGGACGACTGCGCGACGAGGTGCAGGACATGAAGAAGGAGCTGCGCGCCATGGAGAAGGCCGGCCACGCCTGACGACACGGGAGCGACGAGCATGGATGCAGCAGGAGAGGAGCTCGCAGATCGCGTGAGAGCGCTTCTCACCCTCGACGGAAACGTCGAGGAGAAGCGGATGTTCGGCACGCGCGCATTCCTTCTCGACGGACACATCCTCGTCGGAGCGCGCACAGGCGGGGTGCTGCTGGTTCGCGTCGATGAGGAGCACGGCGCCTCGCTGATCACGCGGTCAGGGGTCGCGTCCGCGGTCATGGGCCCACGGACGATGGGGGCCGGCTGGCTCGATGTGTCGCCGAGCGTCATCGTCGACGACGATGATCTCGCATCCTGGCTCGACATCGCGCGTGAAGACGCGAAGCGAGATGACTGAGGTCGAGCCTCAGGGGCAGTGTACGAGAGTCTTCGGACCCGATCGATCGATCTCGTGCTCGCTCATCGGTGATCCGCACAGCGGACAGGCGCGCTCTGCACGCTCAGAGGGACTCGGCGGAGGAGTCTTCTCGTAGGGTCCGACCGAGGCCGGGCCGGCGAAGCGGATCAGATTCGAGTTGAACCAGGCATAGAGGCCTCCTGCCTCGCGGATCCGAGAGCGGAGCGGAGGGCGATCATCAGAACTGGCCATGTTGCTTAGTGTACTAACTATTAGTGTCAATGTATATTCGGATTCGTGACCGCATCGGACGACCTGCTCAAACTCGACAACCAGCTCTGCTTCGCTCTGGTGACAGCGGCGCGCAACGTCGTGGCGATCTACAGGCCGATACTCGAGCCTCTCGGGCTCACTCATCCGCAGTATCTCGTGATGCTGGCGCTCTGGGAACGCGCTCCGCGCCCACTGAACGACCTTGCGGCCGATCTCGCGCTCGAGCCCGCGACGGCGTCGCCGCTGGTGAAGCGGCTGGAAGCCGACGGTCTGGTGGCGAGACAGCGCAGCGTCGAAGACGAGCGGCGTCTCGACATCACGCTCACAGAGGCCGGTCGGGCTCTGCGTGACCGAGCCCTCGACGTTCCCCGACAGGTGATGGCCGCCGTGGGAATGGACCTGCAGCAGATCGCGACGCTGCGTGATGGGTTGTCGGCGTTCGCGGGGCGCCGTCCGTCCCCGGAGTGACCGCGTCATAGGGTGTGGGCATGCCGATCGACCACCAGACGTGTCCTGCGCGCCGGAGTGTCGATCGGCTGGTCCTTCCTTTCGTCGTGGTGGTGCTCTTCGTCGTGGCGATGATCGTGTCGGCGATCCAGGGACAGCCGACATTCCGTCCCGCCGAGCCGATTCCCGCCGGTACGGTTGAGCCGCTGCCCACGGCGTCGCCGGGTGGGACAGGCCTCCCTGAGCCGATGGAGGGCGAACCCACGAATGCCGCGGTCGCGCAGATGCTCACCGTGATCCTGATGGTGTTGGTGGCGGCCGGGATCATCGTTCTCCTCGTGATCGTCGCCAAGGCCCTGGTTCGAGCATGGCGAGATCGCCCGCTCAGGCGCCGCGATGCAGCCGTGGTCGCGCCCGAGGTCGAGCAGTTCGAGTCGCCGCCGACGGCGGACATCGCAGTCGGGGTGATGCGACGAGGGATCGCCGGGGCGCTGGCCACGATCGATGAGCGTGTCAGAGCGACGGATGCCATCATCGCGGCCTGGATCGGGCTCGAAGAGAGCGCCGCAGACGCCGGGGTCACGCGAGCGGCGAGCGAGACTCCGGGGGAGTTCGTGGTGAGGATCATCACCCTGCGGCCGGGCGTCGCGGACGAGGCTGTGGCGCTGCTGCGCCTCTATGAGAGCGTCCGCTTCGGAACCCGGGTTGCCGACGAAGATGATCGGTCCTCGGCGCGACGGGCACTGCGGCGCATCGAGGAGGTGTGGCGATGAGCGCGCGGAGAACACTCCTCGCGGTGGGCATCGCGGTCGTCGCGGCTCTCGCCCTCCTCGGGTTCGGCTTCACCTGGCCGTTCGTGATCGGCTGGAGTCTGCTGATCTGCTCGGTCGGTCTGCTCGGACAGCTCGTGATGCCGCTCGAACCGGGCTTCGACGCGCCGAGCATCGACACGGAGCCTCATCGGCGGCCGACGGAGATCTCCCGGATGGCGTGGGCGCTGAACACGCACACCGGCATGGCCGGACAGCAGATCACCCGACGCGTCAGCGCGATCCTGCGCCATCGGTTGCTGCGCCAGGGAATCGATCCGGATGACCCGGACGACAGGGAGCGCCTCACCGCGGTGATCGGACCCGACCTCTGGGATCGGCTCACCGGTCGCGCCCCGACGATCGTCGACATCGAACGGGCGTTGGATGCCGTCGACCGACTGAACCCCGCATCGCCCGGCGAGCCATCGCTCGCGCCGCACTCCCCGGCCCCAGACCAGGGGCGGCCCTCACTGTTCCGTCGATCAAGGAGATGACATGACGAGCCCCGCAGAGATCGCCGACACCGGAGCCAGGATCCTCGCCGCAGTGAGGACCGTCGTGGTGGGCATGGATGACCCCGTCGAGATCGCGCTCGCGACGATCCTCGCGGGTGGGCACGTGCTGTTCGAGGACGTGCCGGGGCTGGGCAAGACCCTCGCCGCCCGCAGTCTCGCGTCTGCCCTGGGGCTGTCGTTCCGCCGCCTGCAGTGCACTCCCGACATGCTCCCCGGCGACGTGACCGGATCGTACGTGTACGCACCGGACTCGGGGGACTTCGTCTTCCGCCCGGGGCCGATCTTCACCGGTCTGCTGCTCGCCGACGAGATCAACCGGACCACGCCGAAGACCCAGTCCGCGATGCTCGAGGCGATGGCGGAGCGGCAGGTGACCGTCGAGGGCAACAGCTTCGCGCTGCCGGCGCCGTTCCATGTGATCGCGACGTCGAATCCGATCGAGTATGAGGGCACCTACGCGCTTCCCGAGGCGCAGCTCGACAGGTTCATGGTGCGGCTGTCCGTCGGCTATCCGGGGCCGGAGAACGAGGCTCGGATCCTGGAGAATCGGGTGAGCAGGCGCCAGGAGGCGACCCACGTCGTCCCGGTGATCGACGCCGCTCAGCTCGTCGCCCTGCAGGACGCTGTCGAGGCCATCCACGTCGATCAGGACATCTCCCGCTACTGCGTCGAGATCACGCGCGCCACGCGGAATGCGCCGAACGTCGAGGTCGGGGCCTCGCCACGAGGTTCGCTCGGTCTGCTTCTGCTCGGACGAGCTCTGGCGGCACTGGACGGCCGCGACTTCGTGCGCCCGGATGACATCAAGCGCATCGCCGTGCCTGTGCTGGCGCATCGGCTCACCCTCACCCCGCAGGCGTGGGCTCAGGGGGCGTCAGCGTCCGATGTGGTGCGCTCGGTCGTCGGGCAGGTCGCAGTGCCGTCTACTGTCGGGGCGCTCGGATGACGGATGCTCCCGACGTGGGGCGTCGCGGGCCGGTGCTGTCCGTGGCGATCGGGGGTGCGGTGATCCTGGCAGTCATCGGCCTTCTGTCGGCTCGGCCGGACGTCGTGGCCATGGGGCTGCCGCTCGCCCTCTGGAGCGGGTTCGCGATCGCGCGCGGTCCGGCCGCGGGCGTGCCGAAGGTCACGATCGATCCGCTGCCTGGGCCGGAGGGCGAGCTGCTCAGCGCGGTCACCGTCGTGGCCGATGCGGAAGCCGTCGAGTTGTTGATCGTGCAGTCGGAGCGTCGCACCAGGCGCGTGATCGTGCCAGGGCACGGGTCGACCGTGACAGCACGCAGCAAGGTCCTGCACTCCGGGCCGGCGATTCCCGTCCAGGCGGCTGCGAG
Organism: Microbacterium sp. K2; assembly: GCF_051365005.1. Lineage (NCBI taxonomy): Bacteria > Bacillati > Actinomycetota > Actinomycetes > Micrococcales > Microbacteriaceae > Microbacterium > Microbacterium sp. K2. The sequence continues at coordinate 115,584 of NZ_JBLWII010000001.1, forward strand.
AGGGTTCTCCTTCGAAGGCGCAGCGCTCTCGAAGAGGTCAGAGGTTTTCTCCGCCAGGCGCCAGGTCGCGCCGCCCCGTAGAGCGCTCGATGCGCTGCCGCTGCCCCGACGGCTGATCGGGTCGCACGGTGCTCACGAGGGTCGCCGTCAGGGCCAGGGCGGTGACTTCAGGGACATCCACGCCTTCGCTCCCGGAGACGAGCTGCGCCGCGTGGACTGGCGGGCCACGGCGCGGATGGCCCGCAGGCCGGGGGATCTGCTGGTTCGACGCACCAACACCCTCAGCGACTCCTCCGTCGTGATCGCGATGGACACGTCGGAAGACCTCGGCGAGGTCGTCTCGTCGTGGGGGAGCGGCGACTTCGAACGCAGCGGAGTGACATCGCTCGACCTCGCGCGCGAGGCCGCCCGTGCGATCGCCGACTCGGCCATCGGCGCAGGCGACCGCGTCGCGCTGCACGTGCTCGTGCACGGGGGCAGGTCGCTGCGCAGCGGCAGCGGATCGCGGCATCTCTCGCGCGTCGTGGCGGCCATCGCCACGACCGGCCAGGCGCGAGACGATGCGACCTTCCGCCGCACTCCTCCCGTGCCGCACGGCTCTGTCGTCTTCGTGCTGTCGACCTTCTTCGAGGGCGCCGCGGCACGGACGGCGCTGATGTGGAGGGCGAGCGGACACAGAGTCGTCGCCGTCGACGTGCTTCCGCCGCTCGACCGCACGCGTCTCACCCGCGCGCAGCTCATCGGTCTTCGAACGGTGCTCGCCGAACGGGAGAACGTGTTCGCCGATCTGCATGGCGCCGGAGTCGATGTGGTCTCCTGGGCCGATGATCCGTCGTCGGCGCTGCTCGCGATCGCGAGGGCGCGCCGATGAGGGCGAACGACTCCCTGCAGACCGGCCCTGCCGTCCCCTGGCTCGTCGTGCGGGGCGCGCTCGTCGTCGTGGTCGCGGTCGGAGCCGTCGCCCTGTGTCCGCTGATCGGGTGGCAGGTGGCCGCGGTCGTGCTCGCGATCGTCGCCGCCGCCCTTCCGCAGACGTTCGCGGCGTGGGGATCCATCGGCTGCCTCGTGATCGGGATGCTGATCTCGGAGCCCGATCTCGGGCGCGCGATGATCGCGGTGCTCGTCGTGCAGCTCATCCACGTGCTGATGTCGCTCTCTCTCGTGATCCCCGCGGGGTCCCGCGTGGTGATCGCCGCACTCCGGCCCAGCGCCCTGCGGCTGCTCGCCGTTCAGGCGATCGCCCAACCGGTGACCGTCCTTGTGATGGTCGTCACGCAGGGATCGGCGCAGACCGTGCCGTGGGCCGCGGTGGCGGGAGCCGGAGCCGTCGTCGCTCTCGCGGCGACCCTGCTCGTGCGGGCGAACCGACGTGCACCGTGAGTGAAGATGCCTTCCCTGTGAGCCCTCACGGAGCCAATGTCCGTGGCCCCTCGTAGACTTGATCAGTGCCTATCGTCCCGGTTGCAACCCCAGGAAAACTCAGCGTTCGCGGTGCCCGCGTACACAATCTGAAGAACGTCGACATCGACATCCCACGCGACTCCCTCGTCGTGTTCACCGGCCTGTCCGGTTCGGGAAAGTCGAGTCTTGCGTTCGACACGATCTTCGCCGAAGGGCAGCGTCGCTACGTCGAGTCGCTGAGCGCGTACGCGCGCCAGTTCCTCGGCCAGGTCGACCGACCGGACGTCGACTTCATCGAGGGGCTCAGCCCCGCGGTGTCGATCGATCAGAAGTCGACCAACCGCAACCCGCGGTCGACGGTCGGCACGATCACCGAGATCTACGACTACATGCGTCTGCTCTGGGCGCGCATCGGCATTCCGCACTGCCCCGAGTGCGGTGAGCGCATCCAGCGACAGACGGTGCAGCAGATCGCCGACCAGCTCATGGAGCTGCCCGAGCGCACGCGCTACCAGATCGTCGCGCCCATCGTCTCTCAGAAGAAGGGCGAGTTCGTCGATCTGTTCCGCGAACTGGGTGCCAAGGGTTACTCCCGTGCGATCGTCGACGGAGAGCTGATCCAGCTGGCCGAGCCGCCCACGCTCAAGAAGAGCTACAAGCACGACATCGCGGTGGTGGTCGACCGCCTGGTCGCGGCCGACGACATCCTCGGTCGCGTCACCGACTCGGTCGAGACCGCACTCGGTCTCGCCGGTGGCGTCGTGCAGGTGAACTTCGTCGACGAAGAGGGCGACGACGCCTGGCAGTCGTTCTCCGAGAAGCTCGCGTGCCCGAACGGGCACGCTCTGTCGCTCACCGAGATCGAGCCGCGCACCTTCTCGTTCAACGCGCCCTTCGGTGCCTGCCCCGCCTGCTCGGGTCTCGGCACCCGCATGTCGGTGGACATCGACCTGATGCTCGGCGACGAGGAGCTCTCCATCCGCGAGGGCGCGATCGTTCCCTGGACCACCCAGGGAAAGGGACTCTTCCAGTACTACGAGCGCCTGCTCGAGGGCCTGGCCGACGACCTCAACTTCTCGCTCGACACCCCGTGGCAGGACCTCAGGGTCGACGTGCAGGATGCGATCCTCCGCGGCGACAACTACAAGGTCACGGTCAAGTTCAAGAACCGGTACGGGCGCGAGATGCGTTACGCATCCGGCTTCGAGGGCGTCGTCCCCTACATCGAGCGGCAGTACGCGCAGGCCGAGTCCGACACGCAGCGCTCACGCTGGGGCGAGTACCTCCGCGAGGTGCCGTGCCCCGTGTGCGACGGCAACCGGCTCAAGCCCGAGGTGCTCGCGGTGCAGGTGCACGGCCACTCGATCGCCGAGGTGTCGCACCTGAGTCTCGCCGATGCGCGCTCGTTCATGGAGACGCTCACTCTCACCGATCGTGAGGCGAAGATCGCGGCCCAGGTGCTGCGCGAGATCCGCCTGCGACTCGACTTCCTGCTGCAGGTAGGGCTCTCGTATCTCAACCTCAGCCGCTCGGCCGGATCGCTCTCGGGTGGTGAGGCACAGCGCATCCGCCTCGCCACGCAGATCGGCTCGGGTCTCACCGGTGTGCTCTATGTGCTCGACGAACCATCGATCGGTCTGCATCAGCGAGACAACCGTCGGCTGATCAACACCCTTCTGAAGCTCCGCGACCTCGGCAACACGCTGATCGTCGTCGAACACGACGAAGAGACGATCGAGTCGGCCGACTGGGTCGTCGACATCGGGCCGGGCGCGGGAGTGAACGGCGGCGAGGTCGTGCATTCCGGCTCCTACGAGGCGCTCCTGGCCGAGCCGAGCTCGATGACGGGACAGTACCTCTCCGGGCGTCGCGAGATCCCGACGCCGAAGAAGCGCCGCAAGCTCGACAAGAAGCGCATGCTCAGCGTCGTCGGCGCCCGCGAGAACAATCTGAAGAACGTCAGCGTGAACTTCCCCCTGGGCGTTCTGACGGCGGTCACCGGAGTGTCCGGCTCAGGCAAGTCCTCGCTGGTCAACGACATCCTGTACCAGGTGCTCGCCTCACGGCTCAACGGCGCCCGCACGGTCCCCGGAAAGCACACCCGTGTCTCGGGTCTCGACAATCTCGACAAGGTCGTGCACGTCGACCAGGCGCCGATCGGACGCACGCCGCGCTCGAACCCGGCCACCTACACCGGCGTCTTCGACCGCATCCGTTCGCTTTTCAGCGAGACCCCCGAGGCGAAGGTCCGCGGCTACCAGCCCGGACGCTTCAGCTTCAACGTGAAGGGCGGCCGCTGCGAGGCGTGCTCGGGCGACGGCACGATCAAGATCGAGATGAACTTCCTGCCCGACGTCTACGTCGACTGCGAGGTCTGCCACGGCAAGCGCTACAACCGCGACACGCTGTCGGTTCACTACAAGGGCAAGAACATCGCCGAGGTCCTCGAGATGCCGATCGCCGAGGCGGCCGAGTTCTTCGAGCCCATCCAGGCGATTCACCGCTACATGAAGACACTGGTCGACGTGGGTCTCGGCTACGTGCGTCTCGGTCAGTCGGCGACGACCCTGTCCGGCGGCGAGGCGCAGCGAGTCAAGCTCGCCACCGAGCTCCAGCGTCGCAGCAACGGTCGCAGCATCTACGTGCTCGATGAGCCGACCACGGGTCTGCACTTCGAAGACGTGCGCAAGCTCCTCGAGGTGCTGAACGGACTCGTCGACAAGGGCAACACGGTGATCGTCATCGAGCACAACCTCGATGTGATCAAGTCCGCCGACTGGGTGATCGACCTCGGGCCGGAGGGTGGCTCCGGTGGCGGTGAGATCCTGGCGACCGGCACCCCCGAGCAGATCGCGCGAGTCGAGGACAGCCACACCGGCCAGTTCCTCGCCGAGATCCTGGGTGAGGGGCGCTCTGCGCGGAAGGCCAGTTGATGGTCGACGTCCTGCCGTACAAGCCGCGGGCTGGTGAGATCCCCACCAACCCCGGCGTGTACCGCTTCCGCGACGCCGATGGACGCGTGCTCTACGTCGGCAAGGCGAAGAACCTGCGTCAACGCCTGTCGAACTACTTCGCACCGCTGCGCACGCTCCACGAACGCACCCGACGCATGGTCACCACGGCGTCTTCCGTCGAGTGGACGGTCGTCTCGACCGACGTGGACTCGCTCCAGCTCGAGTACATGTGGATCAAGGAGTTCGATCCGCCCTTCAACGTGCGCTACAAGGACGACAAGTCCTACCCGTTCATGGCCGTCACCCTGGGCGATGAGGCGCCACGCGTGATCGTCACCAGGAATCGCAAGATTCCCGGTGCGCGCTACTTCGGTCCCTACCCGAAGGTCTGGGCCGTGCACGAGACGATCGACCTGATGGTCAAGGCCTTCCCGATTCGCACCTGCAGCGACTCCAGTTACAAGCGCGCGATGCAGACGGGGCGTCCGTGCTTTCCGGGGCAGATCGGCAAGTGCGGCGGACCATGCTCGATGACGGTCACCATCGAAGAGCACCGTGCGATGGTCGACGACTTCGTCGCATTCATGGCCGGAGGAGACGAGCGCTTCACCCGAGAGCTGACGAAGCGGATGCTCGCAGCCTCCGCGGCGATGGATTACGAGGCCGCCGCCAGATTCCGTGACAAGCTCACGGCGATCGAGGCGGTGCTCGGCAAGAGCGCGCTGGTGCTGGCCACCGACGAGGACGCCGACCTGTTCGGAATCGCGGAGGACGAGCTCGCCGCGGCCGTGCAGCACTTCGTGATCCGTGGCGGACGCGTGCGAGGCGTCCGCGCGATGACGATCGAGAAGGAGATCGACATCTCGACTGCCGACCTCGTCGATCAGGTGCTGCAGCGTGCCTACGGCGATGCGCAGGACGTGCCGCGTCGGATCATCGTGCCGACGCTGCCGGACGATGCCGCCGAGCTCGAGGTATGGCTGCGTGAGCGGCGAGGCAAGAAGGTCGAGATCGCCGTCGCCCAGCGCGGTCAGCGCGCCGACCTCATGCGCACCGCGACACTCAACGCGCAGCAGGCGCTGATCCGCTACAAGACCCGTCGCACGAGCGACTACATCGCACGCACGCAGGCTCTCACGGATCTGCAGGAGGCGCTGGGGATGTCGGAGGCGCCGCTGCGCATCGAGTGCTTCGACATCTCGCACCTCGGGGGCACGAACGTGGTCGCGTCGATGGTGGTCTTCGAAGACGGACTGCCTCGAAAAGACCAGTACCGGTCGTTCAACATCGCCGAGACCACGGACGACACCGATTCGATGTACCAGGTGCTGCGCCGTCGCCTCGCCTACCTCGATCGTCCGGAGGAGGTCGACGAGCCCGCAGCGGTCGCGCCGGCCGTCGCGGCCACGACAGAGGGTGGAGACGAGCTCGCAGAGGTCGTGGTGGAGGTCAAACGCAGGCCGCGCTTCGCCTACCCGCCGCAGCTGCTGCTGGTCGACGGCGGCCAGCCGCAGGTCGAGGCGGCCGCGCGCGCCCTCCGCGACGCCGGTCACACCGAGATCGCGGTGTGCGGCATAGCCAAGAGGCTCGAGGAGGTCTGGCTTCCCGGCGAGGACTTCCCGGTGATCCTGCCACGCACGAGCGAGTCGCTCTACCTGCTCCAGCGGCTCAGAGACGAAGCCCACCGATTCGCGATCACTCACCAGCGCAAGCGGCGCAGGAACGACATCACGTCGATCCTCGCCGAGGTGCCAGGGCTCGGCGCATCGCGGATCAAGGTGCTGCTCAAGCACTTCGGATCCGTCACCGCACTGCGGTCCGCTGCTCCTGAGGAGATTCAGGAGGTGCAGGGGATCGGGCCCGTGCTCGCCGAGAACATCCATACGCATCTCTCCACTCGCTAGGCTGGGTCAAGCGGGGGAGAAGGAGTAACCATGACTGACGGGGACAAAGGCGAGTTCCTCATCGTCACGGGCATGTCGGGCGCGGGGCGCACGACGGTTGCCAACGCGCTCGAGGACCTCGGGTGGTACGTCGTCGACAACCTGCCGCCGCAGATCCTCCGTCCGCTTCTCGACCTAACCGACATGGGCGGCAATGCGCTGCCCAAGGTCGCAGCGGTCGTCGACGTACGAGGTCGCAACCTCTTCGACGACTTCCCGGGCGTGGCGAGAGCGCTGCGGTCACGCGGTTCCGTGCGCGTTCTGTTCCTGGATGCGTCCGACGACGTCCTCGTACGTCGATTCGAGGCGGTTCGCAGGCCGCATCCGCTGCAGGGAGATGGCACGCTGCTCGACGGCATCCGCATCGAACGTCTCCGCCTCGCGCCGATCCGCGAGTCGGCCGACCTCGTGGTCGACACTTCGGCGCTCAACATCCATCAGCTCGCCACCCAGGTGTCCGACCTCTTCTCAGAAGAGGGTGCGGCGCGGCACCGCGTGACGCTCATGAGCTTCGGGTTCAAGTACGGTCTTCCGACAGATGTCGACATGGTCGCGGACATGCGCTTCCTGCCGAATCCGTTCTGGAACGAGGATCTTCGCGGCCTGACAGGTCAAGACGAACCGGTGAGGGACTACGTGCTCTCCCGTGAGGGCGCCGCAGGTTTCCTCGATTCGTATTCGGCGGCTCTCACGCCGGTGCTCGAGGGGTACCAGCGCGAGAACAAGAGCCATTCGACCATCGCGATCGGCTGCACGGGCGGCAAGCACCGATCCGTCGCCATGGTGGAGGAGCTCGCTCGTCGGCTCGCGTCCGTGCCGGGAGTGGCCGTCAACGTGCGTCACCGAGACCTCGGCAGGGAATAGCAGGAGCCTCCGTCAGAGTAGGCTGGAGGTTTGCGCCGCGATCCGGCGCGTGAGCGTAGAGGAGTGTCGTGGCACTAACCACCGACGTCAAAGCTGAGCTGGTCAGCATCCGTAATGCACCCCCGACGGTGCGTGTCGCGGAGGTCACCTCTATCCTCCGGTTCGCCGGCGGACTGCACTCCATCGCCGGGCGGGTCGCCGTCGAGGCAGAGGTGGATGCCGAGATCCTCGCGCAGCGTGTCGCGCGCGACCTCGCAGAGATCTACGGGGTTCGGCCCGAGATCGCCCAGGTGCAGTCGAGCACGGCGAACGACGGAGCGCGGTGGGCTGTCAGGGTGATCGCGTCGGGGGAGACCCTCGCTCGCCAGACCGGTCTGCTCGACCAGCGCCGTCGTCCGGTCCGCGGACTCCCCAACCGCCTCACCACCGGCTCTCGCGCCGAGGTGGCCGGTCTGTGGCGCGGAGCGTTCCTCGCCGCAGGAACCCTCAGCGAGCCGGGCCGCTCCGCCATGCTCGAAGTCGCCTGCCCGTCGTCTGAGGCCGCCATGGCGCTCGTCGGCGCCGCCCACCGCCTCGGAGTCGCTGCGAAGGCACGCGAGGTGCGCGGCATGCCCCGCGTCGTCGTCCGCGAGGGCGAGGCCATCCGCACGATCCTGAGCGAGATGGGCGCGCAGAAGACCGCCGTCGCGTGGGAAGAGATGCGTCAGCGCCGCGAGGTGCGCGCGGGTGTGAACCGACTCGTGAACTTCGACGACGCCAACCTTCGTCGCTCCGCGCAGGCCGCTGTCGCCGCCTGCGCGCGTGTGGAGCGCGCTCTCGAGATACTCGCCGACGAGGTGCCCGATCACCTCAAGGTCGCCGGTGAGCTGCGCCTCGCGCACCGTGACGCGAGCCTCGACGAGCTGGGCCATCACGCCGATCCGCCGATGACGAAGGATGCCGTCGCCGGCCGCATCCGCCGCCTTCTGGCGATGGCCGACAAGCGTGCCCAGCAGGAGGGCATCCCGGGCACCGAGGCCGCCGTGCCCGCAGGACTCGACGTCTGACGACAACCGGACTCTCATGAGCGAGGCGGCCCCGATCAGGGGCCGCCTCGCTTCGTCATACGGAGGAAGGATCCAGGACAGCCGTGCGTTGTCGTCACTAGGATGAGTTACGTCCGCTCTTCGCCGCACATCGGCGGCGCAGAGGATCGGCAAGCGCCGCGGCGCGGCGCGGATTGGATGAAAGCGACATGGCGACCTACACGCTCCCCGACCTTCCCTACGACTTCGCAGCCCTCGAGCCGCACATCAGCGGCAAGATCATGGAGCTGCACCATGACAAGCACCACGCGACCTACGTCGCCGGCGCCAACACCGCCCTCGAGCAGCTCGCCGAGGCGCGCGACAGCGGCAACCTCGCGAACGTGAACAAGCTCGAGAAGGACCTCGCGTTCAACCTCGGCGGTCACGTCAACCACTCGATCTTCTGGACCAACCTCTCGCCGACCGGCGGCGGACAGCCCGAGGGCGAGCTCAAGGCAGCCATCGACGAATTCTTCGGCTCGTTCGAGAAGTTCCAGGCGCACTTCACCGCGAACGCCCTCGGAATCCAGGGCTCCGGCTGGTCCGTGCTCAGCTGGGACTCGATCGGTCAGCGTCTGATCATCCAGCAGCTGTTCGACCAGCAGTCCAACACGGCGCAGGGCACCGTGCCGCTGTTCCAGCTCGACATGTGGGAGCACGCCTTCTACCTCGACTACCTCAACGTCAAGGCCGACTATGTCAAGGCCGCGTGGAACATCGCCAACTGGGAGAACGTCGCGCAGCGCTTCGAGGTCGCCCGCGAGAAGACGAACGGCCTGCTGGTACTGTCGTAATCGGGTCGCGTCCCGACGGGCCAAGTCTCGTCGGGACGCCATCTCAGCCAAAAACCCCCGCGCATCGCGTAAGCACTTTTGCTGCGCACAGCGCACGAGAAACAGGGAGACCTGAGTGTCTGTCAAGATCGGTATCAACGGCTTCGGCCGCATCGGACGCAACTACTTCCGCGCGGCTCTCGCGCAGGGAGCGGACATCGAGATCGTCGCGGTCAACGACCTCACCGACAACAAGACCCTTGCCCACCTTCTGAAGTACGACTCTGTGGGCGGCGTCCTCGACGCTGACATCAGCTACGACGACGAGAGCATCACGGTCAACGGGAAGACGATCAAGGCGTTTGCAGAGCGCGACCCCGCGGGTCTCCCGTGGGGCGAGCTGGGTGTCGACATCGTCATCGAGTCGACCGGCTTCTTCACCAAGGCCGAGCTCGCCAAGAAGCACATCGAGGCGGGTGCCAAGAAGGTGCTCATCTCGGCCCCCGGCACCGGCGTCGACGGCACGTTCGTCATGGGCGTGAACGAGGACACGTACAACCCGGAGACGGATCACATCATCTCCAACGCGTCGTGCACGACCAACTGCCTCGCGCCGCTGGCCCAGGTGTTCAACGACGCATTCGGCATCGACCGCGGCTTCATGATGACCGCCCACGCCTACACCGCAGACCAGAACCTGCAGGACGGCCCGCACAGCGACCTGCGTCGTGCACGCGCCGCTGCGATCAACATCACCCCGGCCTCGACCGGTGCAGCCAAGGCGATCGGCGAGGTTCTGCCCGAGCTCCAGGGCAAGCTGAGCGGCTCGTCGTACCGCGTTCCGGTTCCCACCGGCTCGATCGTCGACCTGACGCTGATCACCGACCGTGAGAACCTCACTGTCGAAGAGGTCAACGAGGCCTACAAGAAGGCAGCTGCCGAGGGTCGCCTCGCCGGCTTCCTGCAGTACAACGAAGACCAGATCGTCTCGAGCGACATCGTGCACAACCCGCACTCGTCGATCTTCGACGCGACGCTGACCAACGTCAGCGGCAACCTGGTCAAGGTCTCCAGCTGGTACGACAACGAGTGGGGCTACTCCAACCGTCTCGTCGACCTGACCGAGTACGTGGCCGAGCGTCTCTGAGACACCTCCCATGACTCTGCGCACCCTGGATTCACTGGGTTCGCTCGAGGGCAAGCGCGTCATCGTCCGTTGTGATCTCAATGTCCCCCTCCGGGACGGGATCATCACGGACGATGGCCGTGTCCGCGCCTCGTTGCCTACCCTCAACGCACTGATCAACGCGGGCGCCCGCGTCGTCGTGTGCTCGCACCTCGGACGCCCCGACGGTGCGCCCGACCCGCAGTACAGCCTCGCGCCGGTCGCCCAGCGACTGTCCGAGCTGCTCGGCAAGCCGGTCGCGTTCGCGCGCGACACCGTCGGCGAGTCGGCGCAGGAGGCCGTGGCCTCGCTCGAAGACGGCGACATCGTCGTCATCGAGAACCTGCGGTTCAACCCGGGGGAGACCTCGAAGGACGACGCCGAGCGCGGCGCCTTCGCGGCTCAGCTCGCAGAACTCGGCGACGTGCTCGTCTCCGACGGATTCGGTGTCGTGCATCGCAAGCAGGCGAGCGTCTACGACCTCGCCGAGCTGCTGCCGTCGGCTGCCGGTCTGCTGATCGCGGCCGAGCTCGATGTGCTCGACCGTCTCACCGAGAACCCCGAGCGACCGTACGCGGTCGTGCTCGGCGGATCGAAGGTGAGCGACAAGCTCGGTGTCATCTCGCACCTGCTGCCTCGCGTGGATCGCATCCTCGTCGGTGGCGGAATGCTGTTCACCTTCCTGAAGGCGCAGGGCCACGCCGTGGCATCCAGCCTCCTCGAAGAGGACCAGCTCGAGACGGTGCGCGGCTATATCGCCGAGGCCGAGAAGCGCGGCGTTGAGCTCGTGCTCCCGACCGACGTCGTCGTCGCCTCCTCGTTCTCGGCGGATGCCGACCACGAGGTGACGGCTGCGGACGCGATCGAGGACACGGCGTTCGGCGCTGCCGGAATCGGCTTGGACATCGGTCCCGAGACCGCCGCGCGGTTCGCGGAGGTCATCCGCGAATCGAAGACGGTCTTCTGGAACGGCCCGATGGGCGTGTTCGAGTTCCCGGCCTTCGCCGGCGGCACCAAGGCCGTCGCGCAGTCTCTCACCGAGGTCGACGGTCTGAGCGTCGTCGGCGGAGGAGACTCCGCAGCAGCCGTGCGCCAGCTCGGCTTCACCGACGACCAGTTCGGTCACATCTCGACCGGTGGCGGCGCCAGCCTCGAGTTCCTCGAGGGCAAGAAACTACCCGGCCTGGAGGTGCTCGGATGGGCGTGAACACTCGTACCCCGCTGATCGCGGGAAACTGGAAGATGAATCTCGACCACCTGCAGGCGGTCGCGTTCGTGCAGAAGCTGCACTGGACTCTCAAGGATGCCAAGCACGAGGACGGATCGGTCGAGGTCGCGGTGTTCCCGCCCTTCACCGACATCCGCAGCGTGCAGACGCTCATCGACGCGGACAAGATCCCGTTCGCTCTCGGTGCACAGGACATCTCGGCTCACGACTCCGGTGCGTACACCGGTGAGGTGTCGGGAGCGTTCCTCGCCAAGCTCGACGCGAAGTACGTCATCATCGGCCACTCCGAGCGCCGCGAGTACCACGCGGAGTCGGATGACGTCGTGGCTGCCAAGACGAAGGCCGCGCTGAAGCACGGCCTCTCGCCGGTCATCTGCGTCGGCGAGACCGCCGAGGACCTCGAGAAGTTCGGCGCCAGCGCCGTTCCCGCCGGGCAGCTCGAAGCGGCTCTGCAGGGGCTCTCGAAGGATGCCGACATCGTGGTGGCGTACGAGCCCGTCTGGGCCATCGGCTCCGGACAGGCGGCGACGCCTCATCAGGCGCAGGATGTCTGCGCCGCGCTGCGCAAGGTGATCGCCAAGGTCCTCGGTGACGACGCTGCGGCGCGCACCCGGATCCTGTACGGCGGATCGGTCAAGGCGGCCAACATCGCCAGCTTCATGCGTGAGCCCGATGTCGATGGCGCACTCGTCGGAGGCGCGAGCCTCGTGGTCGACGAGTTCGCCGCGATCATCCGCTTCGAGAAGCACGTCGGCGTGTGAGTGTGGCGGGGCTCCGGCCCCGCCGCACCGTATACTTGACCGTTACCGGGGCAATCCTGCCCCAGCGAAAGGCTCTTCCTCGTGGAAATTCTCGAGTTCGTCCTGCAGGTGGTGCTGGGCATAACCAGCGTCCTGCTGACTCTCCTCATCCTCCTCCACAAGGGTCGCGGTGGCGGCCTCTCCGACATGTTCGGTGGCGGAATGACGTCGGCTGTCGGCTCGTCGGGTCTCGCTGAGCGCAATCTCAACCGCTTCACCGTGATCCTCGCTCTGGCGTGGTTCGTGGCGATCGTGGCGCTCGGTCTCATCACGAAGTTCGAGGTGATCTGATGGCTACCGGCGGCAATGCGATCCGAGGGACCCGTGTGGGTTCCGGCCCCATGGGCGAGCAGGACCACGGCTATCACGCCGACCGCATCGCGGTCTCGTACTGGGACGGTCTCGGCAACGAGACGGTCCGCTACTTCGCCGCGGGGCTTCCTGAAGAGGAGATCCCCGAGACGATCGACCACCCCCAGTCCGGTCTGCCGGCGGGTCGTGACAAGGCGAACCCGCCCGCGCTCGCGAAGCCGGAGCCGTACAAGACCCACCTCGCGTATGTGAAGGAGCGTCGCACCGACGCAGAAGCCGTCCAGCTTCTCGAGGATGCGCTCACCCAGCTGCGCGAGCGTCGAGGTCAGTGACCTCGATCTGATCTGTCGACAGAAGCCGCCGCGATTCGATCGCGGCGGCTTCTCTCGTCTGCGGTGTGCATGCTCACCGGCATCCGTACGCGGCGTCGATGTAGGACTGGGGCGGGTATCCGTAGGCCCAGACACCGTTCGCGTCGTCGCTGAAGCCCATGCTGATCGCCCAGGCGGTGGCCCACTTCTCGATGCTGTCCTGGGTCGACGAATCGTACATGTCCTCGCACTTCACGCTGATCGCATGGCCGACCTCATGGGCGACGAGAGCCTTGCTCCGGTCGGCGGGCCACTGCTCGGCTACAGAGTTCGACAGCTCGATGACCGCGCGATCCGGGTCATCCCACCACCAGGTCGTGAGGCCTCCCATGCTGCCGTTGTAGCCGGCATTGTTGACGACCTGATTCCAGTCGAACTCGAGCAGCACGCCGGGGGCGAGTGAGCGGGCGAACGCCTCGACCTCCATCCGCGCGGCCTGCAGAGGCCCTGTCTTCTCGGCGAGCTCGGCCTGTTCGGTCGCCACCACCTGCGCTGCCGCATCCTGCAGCGACACGAGGGTCTCGACGGCTGACGCGTCGAGGAGGGTCGTGCCGGATGCTTGGGACGCCGCATCGCGCAGTGCGATCACCGCATCGTTCTTGGCCGAGAGGTGCGCGGACTCGAATGCCGGTGCGGCGTCGGCCGCCGAACGGAGGACGACCGCGCCCGCGTCGGTCACCGTCGTGTCGGCAGAGGTCAGCGGGGGCGTCGCGCTGTCGAGGTCGGCCGCCAGATCGTCGAGATCGCGTGTCTGCGCTGTCAGTTCGCCGGATGCTGCGAAGAGCTCCCAGAAGGCCCCGGGTTTCGCTTCCGCGGCGGGCAGGTCCAGGGCGAGGAGATCCTCCGCGGGGGTCACGACCTCACGGGCATCGGTGGTCGCGGCCGAGAGGGCTTCTCTCGCTGCGGGAGCGACGAGCACACCCGAGTCGGTCTGCAGGAGGAGATCCGCGTTGCCCAGGGTGGAGGCGAGCGTGTCGAGCTCCTGTCGGAGTGCAGCTTCGGTGCTCTCGGTCGTGGCTCGGCCGACGTCGAACTCGGTGCGAGCCTCGTCGTAGCCGAGGCTCGCGGTGATCTGGAGCGCTCCGACCGTCATGGCGGCGAGCACGACCGCGGCACTGCTCAGAACCAGCCCGCGGCGTCGTCTCCGGCTTCTCGGCGTCGCTTCCGGCGCGCTGGCGAAGCGCGGGGGGAGCGCGTGTCCTCCTATGGCAGAGGAAGCCACGTCGACGGGTGCAGTCATGCGGTGGGGACCTCCGTGGGGAACCGGCGTATCACGACTCTAATGAGTGCACCGCTTCGTGGGAGAACCCCCGGGCAAGAATGAAGGCCCCCGCTGATCGCGGGGGCCTTCATCGAGTGAGGGGCTGACGAGAATCGAACTCGCATCATCTGTTTGGAAGACAGAGGCTTTACCACTAAGCTACAGCCCCGATTTCGGCGAGAACCTCTCGGTTCGTTGCCGACTCATCGATCATAGCGGACTGACGCGGGTGCTCGTGTCCGTTAGACTCGGTGGGGCTGAATCTGCAAGCGGATTCCCCGGGGCGTAGCTCAGCTTGGTAGAGCGCCCGCTTTGGGAGCGGGAGGTCGCAGGTTCAACTCCTGTCGCCCCGACACGGCTTCAACGGCCTGACAGCCGCGATTCAGCGCGGAAATCACAAGGAGAGCACACCAGAATGGCGAACAGCACCGTCGAGAAGCTGACCCCGACCCGGGTCAAGCTCAGCATCACGGTCACCCCCGACGACCTCAAGCCCAGCATCGCGCACGCCTACGAGCACATCGCTCAGGACGTGCAGATCCCCGGCTTCCGCAAGGGCAAGGTCCCGGCTCCGATCATCGACCAGCGCATCGGGCGCGGTGCGGTCATCGAGCACGCGGTCAACGAGGGCCTCGACAAGTTCTTCCGCGACGCGACCGTCGAGCACAAGCTCCGTGTCGTCGGGCGTCCGGCCGCAGACATCACGCAGTGGCCCAACGAGAAGGACTTCTCGGGCGACCTGCTCGTCGACATCGAGGTGGACGTCCGCCCCGAGATCGAGCTTCCGTCGTACGACGGCATCACGGTCACCGTCGACGCCGTCGAGGCTGACGACGCCGCGCTCGACGCCGAGCTCGAGAACCTGCGCGCCCGCTTCGGCACGCTCGTTCCCGTCGACCGCCCGGCAGCGAAGGGCGACTTCGTCGAGCTCGACCTCGTCGCCACGATCGACGGCGCCGAGATCGACCGCGCAGAGGGCGTCTCGTACGAGGTCGGCTCGGGCGAGCTGCTCGAGGGCATCGACGACGCGATCGAGTCTCTCACCGCCGGTGAGGACACCACGTTCCGCTCCGCACTCGTGGGCGGCGACCACGCCGGCTCCGAGGCCGAGGTCGCCGTGACCGTCAAGGCCGTCAAGGAGCGCGAGCTTCCCGAGGCTGACGACGACTTCGCGCAGATCGCCAGCGAGTTCGACACGATCGCCGAGCTCCGTGCGAGCCTCGCCGAGCGCGTCTCGCAGCAGGGCGTGTTCGCGCAGGGCTCCGCAGCGCGCGACAAGCTCGTCGAGGTCCTGCTCGAGCAGATCGACATCCCCGTGCCGCCGAAGCTCATCGAGGACGAGGTGCACAACCACCTCGAGGGCGAGAACCGCCTCGAGGACGACGTGCACCGCGCCGAGGTGACCGAGGCCAGCGAGAAGCAGTTCCGCACGCAGGTGCTGCTCGACACGATCGCCGAGCAGGCTGACGTGCAGGTCTCGCAGGAGGAGCTCTCGCAGTACCTCATCCAGTCCGCATCGCAGTACGGCATGGCGCCTCAGGAGTTCGTCGAGGCGCTGCAGTCGTCCAACCAGCTTCCCGCACTCGTCGGTGAGGTCGCCCGCAACAAGGCCCTCGCGATCGCGCTCGGCAAGGTCAAGGTCGTCGACACCAACGGCAAGCCGGTCGACCTGTCCGACTTCGTCGTGACCGACGACGAGGCCGAGGCGGAGTCCGACGCAGCCGCCGACGAGAAGCCGGCCAAGAAGGCTCCGGCGAAGAAGGCCGCTGCGAAGAAGTCTGACGACGACGACGCGGCTGAGAAGCCGGCTGCGAAGAAGCCTGCGGCCAAGAAGGCCCCCGCGAAGAAGGCCGACGACGCAGGCGCCGCTGAGAAGCCGGCCGCGAAGAAGCCCGCAGCGAAGAAGGCTCCGGCCAAGAAGGCTGCCGACAAGGCTGAGTGATCGAACACGATCTCGATGAGAGGGGCGGATGCTGCGGCATCCGCCCCTTTCTCGTGAAGACGACACCCCGTGAGCGAGGACATGATGAAGACCTGGGACGAACGCATCGATGAGGTGTGGGATGACGCATCGGGCGAAGAGGTCGGCGACGACACGATCGCCCGGATCGACGCTCTCGCCGCAGAGCGAGGGGTCGACGACGCACGAGCGCAGTTCGAGCGTGCAGGCGCCAGGGACTCCGCGGGGCGGCCGGCCGAGGCCGTGGAGCTCTACCGGCATGCTCTCGCTCTCGGGCTGGACGACGAACACCGCCCGCAGTGCGTCATCCAGCTGGCGAGCTCACTGCGCAACCTCGGCGAGTACGATGACGCGCTCGCGGTCATCCGCGCCGAGGAGGAGCTGTCGGCCGACGGACCCTACCGGGATGCCGTGGCGACAGTGCATGCGTTGATCCTGGCGAGTTCGGGCCAGCCGGCGCAGGGACTCTCGGTCGCGCTACTGGCGCTCGTGCCGCACCTTCCGCGGTACCACCGCTCGATGACCGCATATGCGCATGAGATCGCCGAACTCGACCGCTGATATGCCGACGGCGAACACGGCCTGAGCGCTGCGTTGTCGCCGGTAGATTCGAATCACTGAAACACGGAATCAGGAGCTGACATGGCTGCAGAACCCCTCCTCGCTACGAGCGTCTTCGACAGGCTGTTGAAAGACCGCATCATCTGGCTGGGATCGGAGGTGCGCGACGAGAACGCCAATGAGATCTGCGCGAAGATCCTCCTTCTCGCCGCCGAGGACTCCGAGAAGGACATCTACCTCTACATCAACTCGCCTGGCGGATCCATCACCGCGGGCATGGCGATCTACGACACGATGCAGTTCGTTCCGAACGACATCGTCACCGTGGGAATCGGCATGGCCGCATCGATGGGTCAGCTGCTGCTGACGGCCGGCACCAAGGGCAAGCGCTACATCACCCCGAACGCCCGCGTGCTGCTGCACCAGCCGCACGGTGGCTTCGGCGGCACGTCGAGCGACATCCAGACGCAGGCGCAGCTCATCACCTCGATGAAGAACCGCCTCGCCGAGATCACTGCGGCGCAGACCGGCAAGTCTGTCGAGCAGATCAACGCCGACGGTGACCGCGACCGCTGGTTCACCGCTGACGAGGCGCTCGAGTACGGCTTCGTCGACCACATCCGCGACTCGGCCACCGACGTCGTCGGCGGCGGCGGAACCGACCAGGACAGCAAGTAACGGAAAGCGAAAGGACTCTCATGTACACACCCACCTTCCGCGCTGCCGGCGACCTGCCCTCCAGCCGCTACGTGCTCCCTCAGTTCGAGGAGCGCACCGCCTACGGCTTCAAGCGCCAGGACCCCTACAACAAGCTGTTCGAAGACCGCGTGATCTTCCTCGGCGTCCAGGTCGACGATGCGTCGGCCGATGACGTGATGGCGCAGCTGCTCGTGCTCGAGAGCCAGGATTCCGAGCGCGACATCACGATGTACATCAACTCGCCCGGTGGTTCCTTCACCGCGATGACGGCGATCTACGACACGATGCAGTACGTCGCGCCGCAGATCCAGACCGTCGTGCTCGGCCAGGCGGCATCCGCTGCCTCCGTGCTGCTCGCGGCCGGCCACCCCGGCAAGCGTCTCGCTCTGCCCAACGCCCGTGTGCTGATGCACCAGCCGGCGATGGGTGAGGCCGGACACGGTCAGGCGTCCGACATCGAGATCCAGGCGGCGGAGATCCTCCGTATGCGCACCTGGCTCGAGGAGGCCATGGCCCGTCACACCGGCAAGCCGGTGGAGCAGGTCAACCGTGACATCGACCGCGACAAGATCCTGTCCGCCGCCGAGGCGCTGGAGTACGGACTCGTCGACCAGGTGCTCACGTCGCGCAAGCGCATGTAAGCACTTCGCTGTGAAAAGGACGTCGACCCCTCGGGGTCGGCGTCCTTTCGTCGTCTCCGGCGAATGTGCGACGATCGCGAGCAATGTGCTCATATGAGCAGATGGATGCGCGAACGGTGACACCAACGTAAACTGAGGCGAGGAAGGAGGATGCCATGGAAGAAGAACTGATCATGGTCCGCGTCGCCGAGCTGTATTACGACGAGGACAAGACACAGGACGAGATCGGCGCCCTCCTCAAGCTCTCCCGCTGGAAGGTGGGGCGGCTTCTCACGCAGGCCCGAGAGCGCGGTATCGTCCGGATCGAGATCGTGCACCCGCGTGCGCGCAGGCTCGGACTCGAGCGCCAGCTCGTGGAACGTCACGGGCTCACGGCCGCGGTGGTCGTTCCCTCTCCGGACGGCGATGACGGAACACTCGAGCGCGTAGCTCAGGCCGCCGCCGACTACCTCACCGCGATGCGGCCGGTGCCGCGCACTCTCGGCGTCAGCTGGGGACGCACTCTGCGTGCCGTGGCCGAATCGCTGCCGGACGGCTGGGCGACCGGCGTCACGGTCGTGCAGCTCAACGGGGGAGTGAGCCTCAATCGGCGCTCCGGTGGAGCCGCGGGCCTCGCCGTCACGATCGCCCAGCGGGCATCCGGACACGTGTCCCTCCTGCCGAGCCCGGCGATCCTCGAGCGCGTCGAGACCAAGCAGGCGATCGAAGCCGACCGCACCGTCGCGGCCGTTCTCGTCGAAGCAGCCGAAGCTCAGGCATTCCTGTTCACCGCGGGGCCGTGCGATGCGACGTCCGCGCATGTCGAGAACGGATACCTGTCGGCAGCCGATGTCGAGGAGCTCGCACGCCGAGGTGCCGTGGGCGATGTCCTGGGGCGCTACATCGACGCCGACGGCAACATCGTCGACCCGCAGCTCGATGCTCGGACGGTCGGAGTCGACCTCGGGCGCCTGCGCGCGGCGAAGCGCTCGATCTTCGTCACCGCCGGTGACGCCAAGCATGACATCGCGCGCACAGTCGTGACCAGCGGCCTGTGCAGCGTTCTGGTGACAGATGAGACCACAGCACGAGCATTGTTGGAGGAACGATGACGACCCAAGAACTCAGCCGCAGAACGGCGGTGGACGTTCTCGGCGGTGAGCCGGATGACGCCACACTCCGCCGTTTCCTGCACGGACTCCCCGGCGTCGACGCCGTCGGCCTCGAGCAGCGCGCTGCCGGGCTCGGCACGCGGTCGATCAAGACGACGTCGAAGGCCTGGGCCCTCGACACGATCATCAAGCTGATCGACCTCACGACCCTCGAAGGCTCGGACACCCCCGGCAAGGTTCGGTCGCTCGTCGCCAAGGCCAAGAACCCGGATGCCGCTGATCCGTCGACTCCGAAGGTCGCTGCCGTGTGCGTGTACGGCGACATGGTGGGCGACGCGGTCGAGGCGCTCGGTGCGCTGCACGGCGACCCCGATGACGGACTGATCTCGGTCGCAGCAGTTGCCACAGCTTTCCCCAGCGGTCGGTCGTCGCTGGCGATCAAGCTCGCCGACACCGCAGAAGCGGTCGCGGCAGGCGCCGACGAGATCGACATGGTGATCGACAGAGGAGCGTTCCTCTCAGGCCGATACGGGCTCGTCTACGACCAGATCGCCCAGGTCAAGGAAGCCTGCCGTCGGGCGGACGGCTCGTACGCCTCGCTCAAGGTGATCCTCGAGACCGGCGAGCTGAACACCTACGACAACATCAAGCGCGCGTCGTGGCTCGGCATCCTCGCGGGTGGCGACTTCATCAAGACGTCCACCGGCAAGGTGCAGCCCGCGGCCACGCTGCCGACCACTCTGCTCATGCTCGAGACGGTGCGCGACTGGCACCGCGGCACGGGCGAGCGCATCGGCGTGAAGCCCGCGGGCGGCATCCGCGCGTCCAAGGACGCGGTGAAGTATCTCGTCACGGTCGCCGAGACCGTCGGGGAGGAATGGCTCCAGCCGCACCTCTTCCGCTTCGGCGCCTCGAGCCTGCTGAACGACGTGCTTCTGCAGCGTCAGAAGCTCACCACCGGCCACTACTCCGGCCCCGACTACGTCACGATCGACTAGGAGCCCCGCATATGTCATTCCTGGAATACGCTCCGGCCCCGGAGTCGAAGGCGGTCCTGAATCTCAAGGACAGCTACGGCCTGTTCATCGACGGCGAGTTCGTCGACGGCTCGGGTGCGAGCTTCGCGACGATCTCGCCGGCCGACGAGAGCCACATCGCCGAGATCGCCTCGGCGAACGATCAGGACATCGACCGAGCGGTCGCCGCCGCGCGTCGTGCCTACGAGAAGACCTGGTCGAAGATGAGCGGCCGGGATCGGGGCAAGTACCTGTTCCGCATCGCACGCCTCGTGCAGGAGCGGGCCCGTGAGCTCGCCGTCGCCGAGAGCCTCGACAACGGCAAGCCCATCAAGGAGAGCCGCGACGTCGACGTGCCGCTCGTGGCGTCCTGGTTCTTCTACTACGCGGGGTGGGCCGACAAGCTCGACTACGCCGGCCTCGGCGCGCACCCGCGGGCGCTCGGCGTCGCCGGACAGATCATCCCCTGGAACTTCCCGCTGCTGATGCTCGCGTGGAAGCTCGCCCCCGCTCTGGCAGCCGGCAACACGGTCGTGCTCAAGCCCGCGGAGACCACGCCGCTGACGGCGCTGATCTTCGCCGAGATCCTGCAGCAGGCCGATCTTCCGGCCGGAGTCGTCAACATCGTGACAGGCGCCGGTGCCACCGGCGCCACCCTCGTGCGCCACCCCGATGTCGACAAGGTCGCGTTCACCGGTTCGACCGGTGTCGGACGCGACATCGCTCGCGCCGTCGCAGGAACCGACAAGAAGGTCACCCTCGAGCTGGGCGGCAAGGCAGCGAACATCGTGTTCGATGACGCGCCGATCGATCAGGCGATCGAAGGCATCGTCAACGGCATCTTCTTCAACGAGGGCCACGTCTGCTGCGCAGGCAGCCGACTGCTCGTGCAGGAGTCGATCCACGACGAGGTCATCGACCGACTGAAGAACCGTCTGTCGACCCTGCGCCTCGGCGACCCGCTCGACAAGAACACCGACATCGGTGCGATCAACTCCGCGGCGCAGCTCGCCCGCATCCGCGAGCTCAGCGACATCGGCGAGGCCGAGGGCGCGGAGCGCTGGACCGCCGATTGCGCGATCCCCGACAAGGGCTTCTGGTTCGCTCCGACGATCTTCACCGGCGTCGAGGCGTCGCACCGGATCGCGCGCGACGAGGTGTTCGGTCCGGTGCTCTCGGTGCTGACGTTCCGCACTCCGGCCGAGGCGATCGCGAAGGCGAACAACACCCCGTACGGGCTGTCGGCAGGTATCTGGTCGGACAAGGGATCCCGTATCCTCGCCGTGGCCGACCGCCTTCGGGCGGGCGTCATCTGGGCGAACACCTTCAACCGATTCGACCCGTCGAGCCCGTTCGGCGGATACAAGGAGTCCGGATACGGCCGCGAAGGCGGACGCCAGGGTCTCACCGCATACCTGAAGGGGGCATCCGCATGAGCAAGCGATTGACCGTTCCGAAGACGTACAAGCTCGCCATCGGCGGGGCGTTCCCTCGCAGCGAGTCGGGCCGCACCTACGAGGTGCTCTCGGCCAAGGGGGACTTCCTCGCGAATGCCGCCCAGGGCTCTCGCAAGGACGCGCGGGATGCCGTCGTGGCAGCCCGCGCCGCCGTGAAGGGCTGGTCGGGGGCGACCGCGTACAACCGCGGGCAGGTGCTCTACCGCGTCGCCGAGGTGCTCGAAGGCCGCCGCGCGCAGTTCATCGACGAGATCGCCGCGCAGGAGGGTGTCTCGTCATCCGCTGCCGCCGCGCAGGTCGATGAGGCGATCGACCTCTGGGTCTGGTACGCCGGATGGTGCGATAAGTACTCGCAGGTCGCGGGCAACGCCAACCCCGTGTCCGGGCCGTACTTCAACATCTCGGTGCCCGAGCCCACAGGTGTGGTCGCGATCGTCGCGCCTCAGGACTCCGCACTTCTCGGCCTCGTATCGGTCGTCGCTCCCGCACTGGTGGCAGGCAACACGGTCGTCGTGATAGCGAGCGAGCGGTTCCCGCTCTCGGCGATCAGCCTCGCCGAGGTGCTCGCCACGAGCGACGTGCCGGGTGGCGTCGTCAACGTGCTCACGGGGTCGCCCGCCGAGATGGCGCCGTGGCTCGCCTCGCACCAGGACGTCAACGCCCTCGATCTCGCGGGTGCCGGCGACCTCGAGTGGATCGACATGCAGATCGCCGCGGCCGAGACGCTCAAGCGAGTGCTGGCACCCGGCGCGGTCACCGCCTCGCCCGAGCGCATCGGAGCCTTCACCGAGATCAAGACGGTGTGGCACACCAAGAGCATGGTCTGACGTACGTCGGCAGCAAGAGGCCCGTCATCTGCGACAGCAGGCGGCGGGCCTCGATGCATGAGGGCGATGCGGACTCGTGATGCGCGACCCCGCGCCAATGCGTCCCGGTGTCGGATGCAGCGGTTAGGCTCAGTAGACGATCTCAGGATCCCCCTAGGAGGACGCGCATGGCCCGTATCGGCGAAAGCGCTGACCTGTTCAAGTGCTCATTCTGTGGAAAGAGCCAGAAGCAGGTGCAGCAGCTCATCGCAGGACCCGGTGTGTACATCTGCGACGAGTGCGTCGAGCTGTGCAACGAGATCATCGAGGAGCGGATGGCGGAGTCCTCCGCCGACGGCACGGCGGACTTCGAACTGCCCAAGCCGCGTGAGATCTTCTCCTTCCTCGAGGAGTACGTCGTCGGGCAGGAGCCCGCCAAGAAGGCTCTGGCCGTCGCGGTGTACAACCACTACAAGCGCATCCGCGCGCACGGCACGCTCCAGACGGCCGAGCAGAAGGCCGAGAGCGTCGAGATCGCGAAGAGCAACATCCTGCTCATCGGCCCCACGGGCTGCGGCAAGACCTATCTGGCGCAGACGCTCGCGAAGCGACTGAACGTGCCCTTCGCCGTCGCAGACGCCACAGCGCTCACCGAAGCGGGGTATGTCGGCGAAGACGTCGAGAACATCCTGCTCAAGCTCATCCAGGCCGCCGACTACGACGTCAAGCGCGCAGAGCAGGGCATCATCTACATCGACGAGGTCGACAAGATCGCCCGCAAGGCCGAGAACCCGTCGATCACGCGTGACGTCTCGGGCGAGGGCGTGCAGCAGGCTCTCCTGAAGATCATCGAGGGCACCGTCGCCTCGGTGCCTCCTCAGGGCGGGCGCAAGCACCCCCACCAGGAGTTCCTGCAGATCGACACGTCGAACGTGCTGTTCATCGTCGCCGGCGCGTTCGCCGGCCTCGAGGACATCGTGTCGGCTCGCGTCGGCAAGCACGGCATCGGCTTCGGCGCCCCGCTGCACGACAAGGGCAAGGATCTCGACCTCTTCAGCGAGGTGCTCCCGGAAGACCTGCACAAGTTCGGCCTGATCCCCGAGTTCATCGGTCGTCTTCCTGTCGTGACCTCGGTCTCACCGCTCGATCAGAGTGCGCTCATCGACATCCTCACGGGGCCGCGCAATGCGCTCGTGAAGCAGTACCAGCGCATGTTCGAACTCGACGGCGTTCAGCTGGAGTTCGAAGCAGAGGCACTGCGTTCGATCGCCGACCTCGCCGTCGAGCGCAAGACCGGCGCTCGCGGACTCCGTGCGATCCTCGAAGACGTGCTCGGTCCGATCATGTTCGAGATCCCCTCTGCTGACGACGTCGCGAAGGTCATCGTCACTCAGGCGGCCGTCGACGAGGGCGCTCCGCCGACGATCGTGATGGAGCGCAAGCGCAAGAGCGCGTGAGTCCAGCTCCCTCGCCCTGGCGAGTGGTCGACAGTGAGCTGATTCATGCCGATCGATGGATCCGCGTCCGCGCAGACGACTGCCGCGACGCGAACGAGCGATCCATCGCCCCGTATTACGTGCTCGAGTACGGGGACTGGATCTCGGTGCTCGCGCTGGATCGCGAGGGCAGCGCCATCGTCGTCGAAGAGTATCGACACGGAGCCGGGATCGTCGCGGTCGGCACGATCGGCGGCGGGGTGGAGGGCGGCGAATCACCGGAAGCCGCTGCGATCAGAGAGCTGCGCGAGGAGACCGGATACGAGGCCGATGAGCTGATCGGCCTCGGGGCCACCTGGGCGAACTACGGCAATCACACCAATCGCGTGCATCACTTCCTCGCCCGCGGCTGCGTGCGCGTCGCCGAGCAGTCCCTCGATGAGAGCGAGGCGATCGCAGTGCAGGTTACGTCTCTCGACGGTCTCGGAACGCATCTCGCGCAGAGCTACCACCAGCTCACGTGGTACAAGGCGATGGAGCACCTCGGCCGCTGACCTCAGGCGGCGGCACGCGGCCTGATCAGGCCTCGAGTCCGCGGCGCTTCAGGAGCGGCGCGATCTCCGCATCCCGGCCGCGGAAGTCGCGGTAGGCGTCGAGGGGGTCCTTCGAACCGCCCACGCCGAGGAGACGGGAGCGGAACCGGTCGCCGTTCTCACGTGTGAGCCCGCCGTTCTCGCGGAACCAGTCGACGGTGTCGGCGTCGAGCACCTCGCTCCAGATGTAGGAGTAGTAGCCGGCGCTGTATCCGCCCGAGAAGACGTGCGCGAAGTAGGTCGACGAGTAGCGGGTCGGGACGACGGGGTCGTCGAGTCCG
This sequence comes from Microbacterium sp. K2, assembly GCF_051365005.1. Lineage (NCBI taxonomy): Bacteria > Bacillati > Actinomycetota > Actinomycetes > Micrococcales > Microbacteriaceae > Microbacterium > Microbacterium sp. K2. Next base: position 140,264 of record NZ_JBLWII010000001.1, read on the forward strand.
ATATCGGCGAGGGCGGCAGCCTCGAACTCGGCCACGTCGTCGACGGCGGTCTTCGTGTCGAGGCGATGCCATGCCTGATCGAGCCATGCCGCGGCGAGGTACTCGCTCGTCGCGTGACCCTGGTCGAACGTCTCGGTGGCGCGAAGGCGCTCGACGATCGCGGGGTCGAGCGGTTCGCCGGTCTCGTAGTGACGCGCGTAGTTGTCGAGCACCTCGGGCCAGAGGATCCACATCTCGTTGACCTGGCTCGGGAACTCCACGAAGTCGCGGAACACGTTCGTGCCGGCGAAATGCGGGTAGGTGACGACCGCGAAGAGGCCGTGCAGCGCGTGCCCGAACTCGTGGAACAGCGTCGTGACCTCGTCGAGCGTCAGCAGGGTCGGCTCGCCCTCACCCGGAAGCGGCACATTGAGGTTGTTGACCACGACGGGCAGGGTTCCGCGGAGGCGGGACTGGCTGACGATGGGATTCATCCACGCGCCGCCGCGCTTGGAGTCGCGGGTGTAGAGATCGAGCACATACAGGCCGACCGCGCTGCCGTCGGCATCGCTCACCTCGAACACGCGCGCACCCGGGTGGTAAGCATGGAGATCGTGCCGCTCCGCGAAAGTCACTCCGTAGAGCTGCGTGGCAGCGAAGAACACGCCGTCCTGCAGCACTCGTTCGGCCTCGAACCACGGGCGCAGTGCGCTCGTGTCGATCGCATAGCGAGCAGTGCGCACCTTCTCGGTGTAGAACGCCCAGTCGTGCGACTCGACAGCGAACGGTGCGGCCTCGGTCTCATCGATGATCGCCTGCAGGGTTTCGCGCTCTGCACGGGCGTTGCGCGCAGACGGGGCGGCGAGCTCGCGCAGCATCCGCTCTACGGCAGCAGGGGTGCCGGCCGTCTCGTCAGCGGTGACGTAGGCGGCATGCGAGGCGTAGCCGAGCAGTGCGGCGCGCTCGGCGCGCAGGCGCACGATCTCTGCGAGCACCGGCCGGTTGTCGTTCGCGTTGGGCCTGGACGCCCGCGACCGCGAGGCTGCCATGATGCGGCGGCGCGACTCCCGGTCGCGAAGTTGAGCGAGATACGGATGCCCGGTGAACAGAGGGAGAGAGATGACGAACCGCCCGTCGAGGCCGCGATCGGCCGCCGCCCGAGCCGCGGCGGAGAGCTCGCCACTGCTGAGGCCGGCGAGTTCATCGGAGGAATCGAACACCACGGCCAGATCATTCGTGTCGTTGAGCAGGTTGCGCTCGAAGGTGTTGCTCAGCGTCGACAGCTGCTGGTTCAGCGCGGTGAGTCGGCTCTTCGCGTCGTCGTCGAGGGCGGCACCCGCGTGGGTCATCTCTCGATGATGCCGCTCGACGAGGTACCGCTGCTCGTCGTCGAGTTCGAGATCGTCGAGACGTGCGTGCACCTGCTGCACGCGCCAGTACAGCGCCCCGTCGAGAGTGACGGCATCCTGATGCGCCGCCATGAGGGGAGCGAGCTGCTCGTCGATCGCCTGGATTTCGGGCGTCGCATCGGCCGATGTCACGGTGTAGAAGGTGTGCGCGACGCGGTCGAGCAACTCTCCCGAGCGCTCCAGTGCCTCGATCGTGTTCTCGAAAGTGGGCATGGAGCGCACCATCGTGATCCGCGAGATCTCCTGAAGGTGCTCGTCGAACGCGGCCTGGAACGCGGGCAGATAGTGCTCGGGGGTGATCGCCGCGAAGTCGGGGAGGCCGTAGGGGAGCGTGGACGGCTGCAGCAGCGGGTTCGAGACGTCGTTCATCCTCTGAGCCTAGCCATGACCCGCTGCAGTGCCTCGACGACGAGGCGCACGGACTGTCGCCTCAGGTTCTCCGGCCTGGCGAGGGCATCGATCATCCGGTGTGTGCTGACTCCCCGCAGCGGAAGCCGGACGATGTCACGGTCATCCACGGTGCGGGACGTATAGCGCGGCAGCATCCCCAGCACACCGCCCGCCGCGACGACGGCCGCGACCGCACCGTAGTCGTTGATCCGGTGGCGGATCTCGACAGGGCGTCCGGCCACGGCCGAGACGGCGCGCAGCACGTCATCGGGCGAGTATCCGATGCGACTCGTGACCCAGGGGCTGTCGACGACGTCGAACGATGTCACCTGTCCGCGTGAGGCGAGAGGGTGAGACGACGCGACGGCGACGTCGAGTGGTTCTCGAACGAGCGCCAGGCTTCGCATCCCGTCGGTCGGCCAGGGCGGAGAATGCTCCATGCGGTGCGCGAGTACGAGGTCGTACCTCGAGGTCAGGGCGGGGAACTCGCTCTGTGCCACGTCCTCGTCGGTGAGCTTCACGGTCGGCGGCGTGGGGGAGTCGTCGAGCTCACGGATCAGCGACCCGAAGAGCGCCTGTCCGACGCTGTGGAATCCGCTGATCGTGACCACACCGGTGCTGTCGTTCTCGAAGTCGTCCAGCGCGCTGCGTGCCGCAGCCATCGCGTCGATAGCCTCTGCCCCCGCTGCTGCGAGCGCCTGCCCGGCCGCGGTCAGGGCGAGGCGGCGACCGTCTTTGCGGGTGAGCGGTGTGCGGAAGCTCCGCTGCAGGGCTGCGAGATGCTGGGAGACGGCCGACGGGGTGACGCTGAGCGTCTCGGCGACGGCGGTGACGCTGCCCAGAGCGCCGAGCTCTCTCAGGATCTGCAGCTGATGGAGTTCCATCTGTTCAGATTAGCTTTCGCTACATAGTTGATGCAGCGAATGGCGATTGCTCTACATGGTCGAGTGCGATGAGATCGACATATGAAGGCACTGTTCAAAGCCGAACGCGCAGCGGGGCTCGAGCTCATGGATCGTCCGGATCCCACAGCGGCGGCCGACGAGGTCGTGATCCGAGTGCTGCGTACGGGCATCTGCGGCACCGATCTGCACATCCACCGCTGGGACGACTGGGCCGCGTCCGCCATCGACGCCCCGCTCATCCCCGGCCACGAGTTCTACGGCGAGGTCGTCGAGGTCGGGCCCCTGGTGCACGACATCGCTGTCGGGGATCGGGTGTCGGGCGAGGGGCACATCGTCTGCGGCACGTGCCGCAACTGCCGGGCGGGACGCCGACAGATGTGCATCCGCACGATCGGCCTCGGGCTGCAGCGCGACGGAGCGTTCGCCGAGTTCCTGGCACTGCCGGCGGCGAACGTCTGGGTGCATCACGCCGACGTCGCGCCGGAACTGGGTGCGATCTTCGATCCGCTCGGCAACGCCGTGCACACGGCGCTCACGTTTCCGCTCGTCGGTGAGGATGTGCTCGTGACCGGGTGCGGCCCGATCGGTCTCATGGCGATCGCCGTCGCTCGGCATGCCGGGGCCCGGTTCATCGCGGCGACGGATGTGAGCGCGCCGCGCCTCGAGATGGCACGTCTCATGGGAGCCGACGAGGTCGTCGACGTCTCAGTCCGAGAGATCCGCGATGCCCAGCAGGCGCTCGGTCTGCGCGAGGGATTCGACATCGGCTTCGAGATGAGCGGCGCCGCGTCGGCTCTCCCGGCGATGATCGACAACATGAACCACGGCGGGCGGATCGCGATGCTCGGGCTGCCCAGCACCGGATTCGAGATCGACTGGGGCAAGCTCGTCACGCACATGCTGACGATCAAGGGCATCTACGGACGTGAGATGTTCGAGACCTGGAACGCGATGGGTGCGATGCTGCAGACGAGCGCGACCCTGCGCGACTCGATCGGACGGGTGATCGCGGATGTGATCCCCGCCAGGGATTGGGAACAGGGCTTCGCGGCGGCCGAGTCCGCCGGCACGGGAAAGATCATCCTCGATTGGACGGAGCTGTGATGTACGGGACATTCCAGAAGCATGTGGCTGACGAGCTCGCGGGGATCGAGGCTGCGGGGCTCACGAAGCACGAGCGCGGCATCCGCGGACCGCAGAGCGCCGAGATCACCGCCGACGGCGCAGAGGTGCTCAACTTCTGCGCGAACAACTACCTCGGCCTCGCCGACGACCCGCGGATCCTGGGTGCTGCGACTGCGGCGCTGCAGGAATGGGGCTACGGACTCGCCAGCGTCCGCTTCATCTGCGGCACGCAGGAGCAGCACCTGGAGCTGGAGCGACGACTCGCCGGGTTCCTCGGCACCGACGACTCGATCCTGTACTCGTCGTGCTTCGACGCGAACGGGGGAGTGTTCGAGACGCTCTTCAGTGCGGACGACGCGATCATCTCCGACGAGCTCAATCACGCGTCGATCATCGACGGCATCCGCCTCTCGAAGGCTCGTCGGTTCCGCTACCGCAACCGGGATATGGCGGATCTCGAGATGCAGCTGCAGGCGGCATCCGATGCGCGCTTCCGGGTGATCGTCACCGACGGCGTGTTCTCGATGGACGGCTACATCGCGCCGCTCGCGGAGATCTGCGACCTCGCGGAGCGCTACGACGCGCTCGTCTTCGTGGACGATTCTCACGCAGTGGGCTTCGTCGGCGAGAACGGGCGCGGCACTCCGGAACTCTGCGGCGTCGCCGACCGTGTCGACATCTACACCGGGACCTTCGGCAAGGCACTCGGAGGAGCATCCGGCGGATACGTCGCCTCGCACGCCGACATCGTCGCGCTGCTGCGCCAGCGTTCGCGCCCTTATCTCTTCTCGAACACGCTCGCCCCCGCGATCGTGGCCGGCACCCTCACCGCACTCGACCTCGTCGAGGGGTCGGCCGACCTCCGTGCGCGCCTGCGGGACAACGCCGCGCTGTTCCGTGAGCGGATGACGGCGGAGGGTTTCGACCTGCTGCCGGGGGAGCACCCGATCGTCCCCGTCATGTTCGGCGATGCCGGCCTCACTGCGCGCATCGCGACCGAGATGCAGGCGCAGGGGATCTACGTCACGGCGTTCAGCTTCCCGGTCGTCCCCCGAGGGCTGGCGCGGATCCGCGTGCAGCTGTCGGCCGCGCACACGGCTGAGCAGATCGAGCGGTGCGTGGCGGCCTTCGTCACCGCGCGGGCCGCCGTGGACTGAGGTCGTCTCTTCGCAAAGCCTCCTTTGCAAAACTTTGCTTGCAAAGAACTCTTTGTAAGAGTATCGTCGCAGGCATGGAAGAAGAACAGCAGTTGCGGCGGCTCGATCCGGGGGCGCTCAAGGCCCTCGCTCACCCGCTGCGCGTGAGGATCTTCGATCTGCTCAGCGCTCATGGGCCGCAGACGGCGAGTTCGCTCGCCTCGATGCTGGGGGAGACCTCAGGGTCGACGAGCTACCACCTGCGCACGCTTTCAGCGCATGATCTGATCCACGAGGTCGAGGGGCGCGGCACGGCTCGAGAGCGCTGGTGGGAGCTCCCGCAGGGGCGCATCGACATCCCCGGTCCGAGCCAGAGCATGTCGCCTGCCAACCGCGCCGCGGCGCAGATCGTCTCGTCCGAGTTCTTCCGCCTGCGTCACGAGACCCTGATGGCCTACGTGAATCGTCCGGACACGGAGGTGCCCGAGGGGTGGAAGGATGCGGGCCTGATCGCCACGACACTGCTCGAGATGACTCCCGCGCAGATGGAGGATCTCAAAGGCGAGCTGATGGCGGTCATCGACGCAGCGGTGGAGCGCTACCGCGGACAGACCGGGCCGGACGTGCGTCGCGTGTCGATGCGCACCGAGCTTTTCGACATCCCAGCATCGGGGCCGGTGCTCCCCGACGCCACCGACGACAGTGCGGAGGAATCATGACCAGCGCGACCATCCGTCTCATCGCTCCGACCCAGGTCGAGCAGAGGCTTCTCCGTGTCGCCGACCTGCTGAGAGCCTTGGTCGAGCATCGTATCGAGCGACGCGCTCGCACACGGACGCTCGCGCTCGATCTGCTGCGCGAGCAGCAGGCCAGGCGCCAGGATCCTCACGCGGTCGACCATATGCTCGCGCAACTAGGTCTCTCGAGGCGCTGACCGTATCGGGCGCGACGAAGCCCCCTGCCGCTGAGGCGGACAGGGGGCTTCGTCGTCGACGACCGTTCAGTCCTCGAAGGGGCGGGCGATCACGTCGCCGGACGCGGTCTGCACGACCTCCCAACCCGCATCGAGTTCAGCGATCGCGCGACCCTCGAGCCACGTGAGCGTCCAGTGTCCCGAGAGGCCTCGCGACTCGACCTCGGCGATCGCCGGCCGGTACGAAGCAGGAACGGATGCCGGCGGCTCGGAACCGGTGGCCCACCGCGTGCCCAGCTGCATCAGGCGCCCTCGACCGGCGCGAGCTCGATCGCCGTGACCGCGAACTCGTCACCCACGGCGAGTTCCAGCTCCGCGATGCGCCCGACCGCCGAGAGGTCGGCGGCGGCGGCGCGCAGCGCCTCGTACTTGTCTGCAGGGGCCGTGATCATTGCGCTCGCGACCGGGGTCTTCTGCGACGCCTTCGCCTCGGTCTTCGCGCGACGGATGCTGATCAGAGCCTCGCTCGCCACGGTCAGCACCGCGGGGTCGCCCTCGATGCCGAGCGGCGCCGGCCAGGATGCCGTATGCACGGAGCCCTCCTCGAACCACGACCACACCTCTTCGGTCGCGAACGAGAGGATCGGGGCGAGCAGACGCAGCAGGGTCGACAGGGCCAGGCGCAGCGCGAGTGCGGCCGAAGCCTGTCCGACATCGTTCTGGTTGTAGGCACGCTCCTTGACGAGCTCGAGGTAGTCGTCGCAGAAGGTCCAGAAGAAGGCCTCGGTCACCTCGAGCGCCTTGGCCTGGTCGTAGTTCTCGAACGCCTTCGTCGCCTCGACGATCACGGAGTCGAGAGCGGTCAGCATCGATGCGTCGAGTGCATGGGTGACCTGCGCGCCCTCGGGCACCGGGAACGACAGCACGAACTTCGCAGCGTTGAGCACCTTGATCGCCAGACGGCGACCGATCTTGACCTGCGTCGGGTTCTGCGGGTCGAAGGCGGCATCCATGCCCAGACGGCTCGAGGCGGCCCAGTAGCGCACCGCATCCGATCCGTGGGTCTCGAGGATGTCTGCCGGTGTCACCACGTTGCCCTTGGACTTCGACATCTTCTTGCGGTCGGGGTCGACGATGAAGCCCGAGATCGCGGCGTTGCGCCACGGCGAGCGCGCGTCTTCGAGGGTCGAGCGCAGCATGGTCGAGAAGAGCCAGGTGCGGATGATGTCCTGACCCTGCGGGCGCAGGTCGAACGGGGCAGTGAGCTGCCACAGCTGCTCGTCGCGCTGCCATCCTCCGGCGAGCTGCGGAGTGAGAGACGAGGTCGCCCAGGTGTCGAGGATGTCGGCCTCGGCCTCGAATCCGCCGGCCACGCCGCGCTGATCCTCGGTGTAGCCCGCGGGGACGTCGGTCGTCGGGTCGATGGGAAGGCTCGCGTGGTCGGGAGCGATCACGCGGTCGTAGTCGCGCTCGCCGTTCTCGTCGAGCCCGTACCAGAGCGGGATCGGCACGCCGAAGAAGCGCTGGCGCGACACGAGCCAGTCGCCGGTCAGGCCGCCGACCCAGTTCTCGTATCGCACACGCATGAAGTCGGGGTGCCACGCCACCTGGGTGCCGCGCTCGAGCAGCTCGTCGCGCAGCTTCGCGTCGCGCGCGCCGTTGCGGATGTACCACTGACGGGTCGAGACGATCTCGAGCGGGCGGTCGCCCTTCTCGAAGAACTTCACCGCGTGGTTGAACGGCTTGCCGACGGCTGTCATGTCGCCGGTCTCCTGCAGCTTCTCGACGATCGCCTTGCGAGCCGAGAACACCGTCTTGCCGGCGAGCTCCGCCTCGTACCAGTCGATGGCCTCGGTGTCGGCCACGATCGACGGGGCGGTGGGGAGGAAACGACCGTCGAGACCGATGGTCGTCATGTTCGGGAGGTGGTCGCCCGCGGCCGTGCGCAGCTCACGCCACCAGATGATGTCGGTCACGTCACCGAAGGTGCAGACCATCGCGGCGCCGGTGCCCTTGTCGGGCTGTGCGAGGTGGTGACCGTGGATCTCGATCTCGGCGCCGAAGAAGGGCGTGCGCACCTTCGTGCCGATCAGGTGCTTGTGCGGGCCCTCCGGGTGGGTCACGATCGCGATGCACGCCGGCAGCAGCTCGGGGCGGGTGGTCTCGATCGTGATCGAGCCGGATCCGTCGGCGAACGGGAAATCGATGGTGTGGTAGGCGGCCTGCTGGTCGCGATCCTCGAGCTCGGCTTGCGCGATCGCCGAGCGGAAGTCGATGTCCCACAGGGTCGGTGCGAGCGACTGGTAGGCCTCGCCGCGCTCGAGGTTGCGCAGGAACGCGAGCTGGCTCTGGCGGATCGTGTCGTCCGAGATCGTGCGGTACGTCTGGGTCCAGTCGACCGAGAGGCCGAGCTGGCGGAACAGCGCCTCGAACTGCTTCTCGTCTTCGATCGTCAGACGCTCGCACAGCTCGATGAAGTTGCGTCGACTGATCGGCACCTGGTCGGCCGCACGGCTGGACTTGTTGTCGCCGCCCTCGAACGGCGGCGTGAAGTCATCCTGGTAGGGAAGGGAGGGGTCGCAGCGCACGCCGTAGTAGTTCTGCACCCGACGCTCGGTGGGAAGGCCGTTGTCGTCCCAGCCCATCGGGTAGAACACGTTCTTGCCGCGCATGCGCTCGAAACGCGCCTTGACGTCGGTGTGCGTGTACGAGAACACGTGGCCGATGTGCAGGCTGCCGGATGCAGTGGGCGGGGGAGTGTCGATCGAGTAGACGCCGTCGCGGCCCGACTCCGCGGCACGAATGCGGTCGAACAGGTAGGTGCCCTGCTCGGACCACGACTCACCCCACTTCGCTTCGAGACCTTCGAGTACGGGCTTGTCGGGAATCACGGACATGGAGGTCTCCTCGAGCGATGTATGCGGCACTGTGTGAGCGTGCCTGAGTGTGGGTTGTGCCCCACAGTCTAATCGCCCCGAACCGGAGGGGAGTCCCTCACTCGCCCCAGACGGCCTCGATGATCGCGGCTGCCTGGTCGTTCGTCACCTGGATGTCGCCATAGGTGCTCGACGCGATCTCCAGGTCGGGCGAGATGCTCCCCACCAACGCCTCGAGGTCGATCGATTCGCCATCACTTCCGTTGACGCCGAGGTCGATCTCGTCGCTGGGCACGTCGTTGTGCTCGAGGACGATCCTCAGGATGCCCGCCAGATCATCGGCGGAGGCGTCTTCGTGGTCGAGGTCGACGCCCACGCTCAGATAGAAGGTGAACCCGGAGATCGTCTTCGCAGCGTAGGCATCGGTGACGCCGATCTCTGAATCCATCAGCGCTGCCGGAATCGTCTCGGCGAAGTCCCCGTCGGAGGTCTCCTTCAGAAGCGGGCCGCACCCGCTCAGTGCGAGCATCATCGCCGCGAGCGTGAGTGCGACGGCTCCCCGAGTGGCTCGCGCGCGGCCGGTGATGCTCATATCAGCGTTCCACTCCTTGGTATACCTGGTGATCGACCACTGTGCCGCCGAGACCGGCGAGGTCCCAAGGATCTGTTCCGCCGTTGGCATCGCGATAGGCGGCTTCCCACTCTGCCACGGACGTCGCATACTTCGGGTTGTTGTGTGCTCCGAACCCGTGCGCCCCATCCGGGTCCGGGAGCGTGATCTGGTGGATGTTCGGCGGGAGCACGGTCACCGGGGTGTTCGGGATGTCGAACGGGGACTGGCCCGGCAGCCCGGGAACGCCGACGAGGGTCCCATCCAGCATCGGCACGACGTCTGTCGCGTGCTGGAACGCGTAGACCGGCACGTTCGGCGGCACGTGGAAGTTGTCGACGGGGGAGCCATTGGTCACGACCCCGATCGGGTTGTACGGGAAGGACGAGTCCGCGGCGAGGTTCGCCGCCATGATGCCGCCCTGGCTGAAGCCGGTCAGCACGACGTCGGATCCCGCGGGGATCCCCGCCTGCTGCATCGCATCCAGCACCGCGCGCTCGTACTGAGTGCGGAAGAGCGGGTTGTCGAGCATCAGCGCGAGGTTGTTGTCTCGGTCGTTCATCGCGCCGCTCGAGGGGCCGAACTCCCAGGCCTGTGTCGACGGGAGCGACACGACCCAGTGCGTCGAGCCGTCGGGACCGACGACCTCTTTGATGTCGATCGCCGTGGAGCTCTCCCCGCCCATCGCGTCGGTCGTGCCGTTCACCGACACGAGATCCGACAGCGAGTCGAGCGAGGTGACCTCATGAGCGTCGTTCCATGCGGCCAGTTGATCCTCGTTCAACGTCGACGTATCGATCTCGCGGACCCGCGCGTCATCGGTCAAGAAGTCGTGAAGGACGTTGCCGAACACCAGTCCGAGCGGCCCGCCGGTGAGTCCGCCGACGAGCGGCAGCATGTCGGCGAGGACATCGCGGAGGGTGGCCAGCGCGTCGCCGACGAGCGGCACGAGCTTGTAGAGAAGCTGCGCAAGAGACACGACGGCGCCGGTGAGACTCTTGACCAGCGCGCCGGCGGTGGTGACGAACTCGGCTGCGGACTCGGCGAACCGCTGGATGTCCTCGAGCTTCTGCAGGGGATTGAGGCTGAAGCGGAACAGGTCGTCGGCGAAGCGGCTCAGGCGACCGAGGAAGTCGCAGATCAGCACTCGTGTCGACTCGATGATCTGGCTGACCAGGCGCACCGCGCTCGCCGTGGCTCCTGTCCACTGGGCGGCATCCTCAGCGACGGACAGCAGGTCACCGTACCGGGCCCGCAGCGCGCGGACCGTGCGGCCGTCGAGCTCGGCCAGCCGGGGCTCGGCATCGCGGAGCGTCTCGACCACTCGGCGGAGCGAGCTCTCTGCGCCCTCCCAGCGCGAGGCGAACCCCCCGACGGTGCCGGGGTCGCCGAGGAGATCGTCGAACCACTCCCGCAGTGGAGCGATGTACTGCATGAGCATGCCGGCGATGCCGGGGATGCTCGCGCAGTCGGCCTGCGAGGCGCTGTACCCGGGTGCTCCCGCCGCCCACGAACCGGAGCGCACCTGGCTGCTCATGCTTGCGACGGCGCTCACAGCTCTCCCTCGATGGCGCGGAACGAGGTGACGGCGCCGTCTTCGATCGCGCCGAAGGCGTCGACGATCCCCTTGAGGCCGGTCGCCGTCGCGTCGGCGAGAGTCGTCGCTGCAGTGAGCGTCGACTCGGAGGCATCCGCGAGCGCGTCGACTGCGGGCCCGAGCAAGGGGCCGCACATCGCGCCGAACGCGGACTGTCCCACACCTCCGGCGGCTGTCGTCGCGGCGGTGCCGAGCAGCTCGGCCGCTGCGGTGAGCGCCCGCACGTGCGCGCGGAGCTCGTCTTCGTCGATCACGATCTGCTGATTGGATGCGGTCATGATGATCGGTTCCCCCCGATGATCTGGTGTCTGTCCTGGGTCAGCTGCCGCCGAGGACACGCTGACCGGCGAGGTCGGCGTCTGAGTACTGGGTCGCGAGCTCGCCGAGCAGATCGGAGACGGCCATGACGAGCCCGGTGCGCTCACGCATATTGCCGTCGAATCGCTCCTGGGCGGAGTCGAACGCCGATTGCGCGTCGCCCGACCACGAGCGACGCAGAATCATCGCGTGCGCGGTGAGCTCCTCCAGGGCGGCGTCGATGTTGCGTGACGCGACGCTGATGGCCTTTGCCGCTTTCGCCACCTGCGCCGGGTTGACCTCGATGACGCTCATCAGCGGTACTCGATCGTGCTGCCGCCGACCTGCGGGAACGCGGCATCGACATCGTGGCGCACCGCGGCGACGAGAGGGGAGTCGGCCCCGAGGGCCTGCTCCATCGAGATGAGCACCCTTTCCGCCGCGACCCGCTGCGCCTGCGCGATCGTGTCGGTGATCGTGGCCCCGAGGGATGCGAGGTCGGCGGCGCCGACGGACTGCAGTCTCACCGACTGGATGGCCCCGGTGGGCCGTGCGGTGATGGTCACGCGGCCGTCCGCCGATGTGACGGTCGCGGTGGTCTGCGAGGCCTCCGTCTCGAGTCGTGCCGACTCAGCGGCCAGGTCCTGCGCGTGGTCGATCTGGGCATCGATCTTCGCGTTGAGCGCGGCGATCGTGTCCGAAAGTTCCTCAGATGACACTGGTTCCCCCTCCTCCGGTGCCTTCGCAGTATATGAGGGAGCGATGACGGGATGAAGGCCCCGCGACGCCCGAGCCGCCGAGGAGGATCTAGAATTGGATCGAGTCCAAGAACTGATGCATCCGCGTCATCTCCCGCATTCCCTCCCGAGGAACAGCATGCCTATCTCCTTCCTGCGCCGCGCGATCCCGCTCGGTGCGACAGTCGCCGTGAGCGCACTCCTGCTCAGCTCGTGCGCTGCGCCCTCCTCCGATTCCGACGGCGGTGAGCTCGTCTGGTCGATCGAGGGCGCGAACCTCTCGGCGGGGCACATGGACCCGCAGGTGAGTCAGCTCGACGTCTCAGGCATGGTGCAGCGCGCGGTGCTCGACTCTCTGGTCTTCCAGGAGGATGACGGCTCGTTCACTCCCTGGCTGGCGAAGGAATGGACGGTGTCCGACGACAGCACCGAGTACACCTTCGTCCTGCGCGACGACGTCACCTTCACCGATGGTGAGCCGTTCGACGCCGAGGCGGTCAAGGCGAACTTCGATCGCATCGTCGACCCTGCGACCGAGTCCGCGCAGGCGGCCAGCATGATGGGGGCCGACTTCTACGAGGGCACCGAGGTCATCGACGAGCACACGGTGAAGGTGAGCTTCACCCAGCCGTACGCACCGTTCCTGCAGGCCACGAGCACGCCGCAGCTCGGCTTCTACTCGCCGGCCGCTCTCGAGGAGTCCGCCGACCAGCTCAAGGCGGGCGGCCCGGGGATCACGGTCGGAACAGGGCCGTTCGAACTGACCGAGTACACACCCGATCAGGAGATCGTCTACACGAGAAACGACGACTACGCCTGGGGGCCGCACGGAGAAGACGCTCCGAAGGTCGAGACGCTGCGCGTCGAGATCCAGCCCGAGGCGTCCGTGCGCACGGGCGTCATCGAGAGCGGTGAGGCCGATCTCGCGAGCAACATCCCGCCGAACCTCGCGGGTGACCTCGGCGACGGCATCACCGTCGATTCGATCGAGTACCCGGGCTTGCCCTACTCGCTGTACCTCAACGAGAAGTACGGCGTCTTCGCCGACGAGAAGGTGCGCCAGGCGTTCGCACTGGGCATCGATGTGGACGCGGCCGTCGAGGAGATCTTCTTCGGGCAGTTCCCCCGCGCCTGGAGCGTGCTCGGGTCGACGACCCCTGGATACGACGCCTCTCTCGAAGGCGTCCGGCCGTTCGACGCGGACGCGGCGAGCGCACTCCTCGACGAGGCCGGGTGGACGGAGCGCGACTCCGACGGGATCCGCATGAAGGACGGCGAGCGCCTCTCCGCTCGGTGGATCGCGTGGACCCCGGTTCCCGACGACCGTGCCGCTCTCGCGAACGCCATCCAGTCGGATCTCAAGAGCATCGGCTTCGAGGTCGTCCGCGAGACGCTCGAGCCCGGCGCCTACAACGAGCAGTACGAGCCGAAGACCTTCGACCTCACCGACTGGGGATTCTCGGGTGTCGACCCCGACTTCCTCCGTGCGCACCTGCACACCGAGGGGTTCCAGAACGCCTCGCAGGTCGCCGACCCCGAGATCGATGCTCTGCTCGAGCAGGCGGTCGCCTCGAACGATCAGGATCAGCGCAACGAGATCTACACCCAGCTGCAGGAGTGGAACGCCGACTACACCGCGATCGTCCCGCTCTACAGCCCGTCGGCGATCACGGCTGTCGGAGAGCGCGTCGACGGGCTCACGTACGACCTCTACGGTCGTCCGCTGTTCTACGACGTGAGCGTGGGCTGAGGCCCGAATCATCGAGCGCCCCTCGCTCGCGCACTGCGATATCTTCGTGAGCGCGCGCCGTGAGCCGAGGGGCGCTCAGGATCCGTCGAGAGGTCGTCAACGGTGAAGGCAGCGCTCACTCGGGTGGCCGGACTCGCGGCATCCGTCGTCATCGTCCTGTGGGGCGCTGCGACGCTGGTGTTCCTCGCGTTCCGGGTGATCCCGGGCGATCCGGTCTCCGTCATGCTCGGACCGCAGGCGCAGGTGAGCGACGAGGTCAAAGACGGCATCCGCGCGGAACTGGGGCTCGATCGTCCTCCGCTCGAGCAGTACGTCACGTTCATCGGACAGCTCGCACGCGGAGACCTCGGCGAGTCGTATCAACTGCGGATGCCGGTGTCCGAGGTCATCGGCCGACAGTTGGGTTCCACGCTGCAGCTCGCAGCGCTGGCGCTGCTCATAGCCGTGGTGCTCGCCCTGGCCGTCGCCCTGCTCGTGCGAGGGCGTGCCGGGCGCACCGTCGCCGCGGCTGTCGAACTCGTCATCCTCTCTTCGCCCGTCTTCTGGATCGGTCTGATCCTGCTCAGCGTGTTCGCGTTCGGGCTCGGCTGGTTCCCTGTGTCGGGTGCCCGCAACCCGGCGACGATCGTGCTGCCGGCGATCTCGCTCGCCCTGCCGGTGGCCGCTCTGCTCAGCCAGGTGCTGCGAGACGGCCTCGCGCAGGCCGAGCGGATGCCGTTCGCCGAGACCGTGCGTGCGCGGGGTGCGAGTGCATCCTGGTTCACGCTGCGGCACGGCCTCAGGCACGGTGCGGCCAATGCGGTGACGCTCGCCGCGTACCTGACCGGGTCCGTGCTCGGAGGAGCCGTCCTCGTCGAGACGGTCTTCGCGCGGGCAGGTCTCGGACGAGTGACCCTCGCCGCCATCACCAATCGTGATCTGCCGGTCATCACCGGCATCGTCCTGCTCAGTGCCCTCGTCTTCGTCGTCGTGAATGTCGTCGTCGAGCTGCTGCATCCGCTCATCGATCCTCGTCTGCGCATCGACCGAGGGGGCGTCCGATGAGGCGGGCGCAGGTCGTGCTGCTGTGGTGCGCCACAGCGGTGCTTCTCGTGCTCGCCTTCGCCGCGGTGTTCCCCGGGGTGCTCGCCACGCACGACCCCCTGCAGACGGACGTGCGGGCTTCCCTGCTGCCTCCGAGCGCAGACCACCTCTTCGGCACCGACCAGAGCGGACGCGATGTCTTCTCTCGGGTGGTCTACGGAACCGGGCGCTCGATCGGGATCGGAGTGCTCGCCACCGGCGTCGCCCTCGCGGCCGGACTCATCGTCGGATCTCTGGCCGGGCTCGCGCCCCGGGGCGTCGACGCCGCGATCATGCGGGTGAACGACGTGCTGATGGCGTTCCCCGAGTTCCTGGTCGCGCTCGTGGTGGTGGCGGTGCTGGGGCCGGGTCCCGTGAACATCGCGATCGCCGTCACCCTCGCGGCCGTACCCGTCTACATCCGCCTCGCCCGCGTGCAGACGCGCGCGCTGCGCGGCGCAGAGCATGTCGAGGCCGCCCGCATCCTCGGGGTGCGCCCGGTGCCCGCCTTCGTGAGGCACGTCGTGCCGGCCGTGCTCGGTTCGCTCAGCGTCCTGGCGACGATCGGCATCGGATCGAGCATCCTCGCAGCGGCCGGACTCAGCTTCCTCGGTCTCGGACCGTCGGAGCCGACACCCGAGTGGGGACTGATGCTCGCCGGCGGACGCAACGTGCTCGGTCAGGCGTGGTGGATCGCCGTCTTCCCCGGCATCGCCATCACGATCACCGTCATGTCGGCCACCATCGTCGGTCGCGTGCTGCGAGCCAGGGCAGAGGGGCTGACACCGTGACCGCCGCGCTGGAACTCGAGGGGCTGCGCATCGACTTCGGCGGGACGCCCGTGGTCGACGGTGTGTCGCTGTCGGTGGCACGAGGCGAATGCGTGGCGATCGTCGGAGAGTCCGGAGCAGGCAAGACCCTGACGGCGAGGGCTCTGCTGGGGCTCGCTCCGCAGGGAGCGCGCGTCACCGTCGATCGACTCGTCGTCGATGGGACGGACGCCGTCCGCCTCGGTGAGCGCGGATGGCGGGCGCTCCGCGGTGCCCGCGTCGGACTCGTGTCGCAGGACGCACTGGTGTCTCTCGACCCGCTGCAACGGGTGGGGTCGGAGATCGCCGAGCCGCTCCGGCTGCACGGGCTCGCGTCCGGGCGGGCCGCGCTGCGCGAACGGGTGCAGGACCTGCTGCACCGGGTCTGGATGCCGGACGCGGCTCGGCGAGCCCGCCAGTATCCGCATCAGCTCTCCGGAGGGCTCAGGCAGAGGGCGCTGATCGCCTCGGCCATCGCAGCAGACCCCGCAGTCCTCGTCGCCGATGAGCCCACCACCGCGCTCGATGCCACTGTGCAGGCGCGGATCCTCAGGCTCCTGCGAGACATCGCCGACGCGGGCACCGCCATCGTGTTCATCAGCCACGACTTCGCGGCCGTGCGCAGGATCGCGGACCGGGTGCTGGTGATGCGCAACGGCATCGTGGTCGAGTCCGGGACCGTCGATGAGGTTCTCGAGAAGCCCCAGCATGAGTACACCCGGCAGCTCATCGCCGCCACGATCCACGAGCCGCGCGCAGAGCGTGAAGGGGCGGCCGAGCCGGTGCTCGTGGCCGCCGGCGTGACGAAGGCGTTCGGCGACCTCATCGCAGTGCAGGATGCGTCATTCGCCGTGGCCGCTGGACGCACGCTCGGCATCGTCGGGGAGTCGGGATCCGGCAAGACGACCCTCGCCCGAATGATCGTGGGCGTCGAGGATGCGGATGACGGTGACCTGCGGTGGATCGGACATCATCGGGTGCAGCTCGTGCACCAGAACCCTCTCGGCGCCTTCGATCCGCGGTGGACGATCGGGAGATCACTGAGAGAGGCGCTCGCCGCCGGGGGTGTACCTCGTCAGCAGCGAGCGGCACGAGTCTCGGAGCTTCTCGCCGAGGTCGATCTCGATCCGGTGCTCGCGAGCCGCAGGCCCATCGCACTCTCCGGCGGGCAGCGTCAGCGCGCGGCGATCGCGCGGGCGCTCGCCGCCGAACCCGAGGTGCTGGTTCTCGACGAGCCGGTGTCGGCTCTCGACCCTTCGGTGCGCGAGAAGGTGCTGCAGCTCCTGCTGCGCCTCCAGCGCGAACGAGAGCTGACGATGATCTTCGTGTCGCACGACCTCGATGTCGTCGGTGCTGTAGCCGACGAGGTGCTCGTGATGCAGGACGGCGTGATCGTCGAGCAGGGAGCGGTGAGCGACGTGTTCGCCGCGCCGCAGCATCCGTTCACCCGGGAGCTGCTCGAAGCGAACCGTCCCGTCAGTCCATGACCTGGATGCCGATCCCCGCGGCGAGCAGCGGCGCGAGCTGCTGCACCTGGAACTCGGTGAGAGTCGTGCCCCGAAGGCTGTTCGCATCGAGGAACGCCGAGGCGTCGAGCCCACGGAGGTCGACGTGCGCAGCGCGCATCGCTCTGGTGTCGACCTCGTCTGACCGAGTGCCGGTGAAGCGGACGCGCGTGAGCTCGGCCTGGGGCATGTCGAGGGTGCGGATGCCGCAGTCACGGATCTCGACGTCGGTGGCCTTCGCTGCCCCGAGGTTGAGGTAGTCGATCCGCACGTCGCTGAGCAGCAGCTCGTCGATGCGAGCGCTGCTCAGATCGAGCGTGCCGATGCGGCCGCCGCTGATGTGCACACGGCGGATGCTCGCATCCCGCATCTTGAGCGACGCGATCCGGACGCCGGAGAGGTCGACGTCGATGAGCGTCGCACCGGTCAGGTCGACCGTGTCCGCATCGGCGGCGACCGTGCACTGCTCGAGCGAGGCATAGGCGAGGTCGACCGTGCCGTCGAGCTCGAGGCACGCTGCGATCAGATCGGCGCTGCGGCGCGCTGCAGCATGTGCGAATTCCCGGGGAAGGTCGGGCGGCGAGACGCGGGGAGCCACGGGGGATGCGGAGGAGCGGGCCATGCTTCGAGGGTAGGGGGTGGGTGTGACAGTCGCCGGCGTCGTGTTGTTCGCTCACGGATGTCGCGGGCGCTCACCCTCTGCCGCGCGTACAATGGAGACACGAGCATCGATCCGGACATCACCGGGGAGCTCTCGGAAGAACACCTCGGCAGGCTCAGTGCAAGCGGGGGTAAGTAGAACCGAGCGGGGCAGGCCCGTCACAGCCGCAGTGAGAGTGGCTCCGCCGAGAGGCGCGGCACGCGAGGTGGTACCGCGGTCCCCGGGATGAGATTCCGGACGGATCGTCCTCGCAGCAGCATCCGCCACGACTCCTGCGAGACGACATGACCTACCCGCGTTCCTCCTTCGGCCCCGCCGCCGACCAGGCTGCCTCCGTCGCACCGAGCCCTCGGTTCCCCCAGATCGAGCGAGAGGTGCTCGACTTCTGGGAGACCGATCAGACCTTCCGCGCCTCGATCGAGCAGCGCGAGGGCGATGACGAATGGGTCTTCTACGACGGCCCGCCGTTCGCCAACGGCCTGCCGCACTACGGGCACCTGCTCACGGGCTACGCCAAGGATGTGTTCCCGCGCTTCCAGACGATGATCGGCAAGAAGGTCGACCGCGTCTTCGGCTGGGACACCCACGGTCTGCCGGCCGAGCTCGAGGCCATGAAGCAGCTCGGGATCACCGAGAAGAGCCAGATCGAGGAGATGGGCATCGACGTCTTCAACGCGAAGGCGAAGGACTCGGTGCTGAAGTACACGCACGAGTGGCAGGACTACGTCACGCGTCAGGCCCGCTGGGTCGACTTCGAGCGCGGCTACAAGACGCTCGACCTCGGGTACATGGAGAGCGTGCTCTGGGCGTTCAAGACACTGTACGACAAGGGCCTCGCCTACGAGGGATACCGCGTGCTGCCGTACTGCTGGCGCGACGAGACCCCGCTGTCGGCGCACGAGCTGCGCATGGACGACGACGTCTACCAGAACCGTCAGGACCCGTCGGTCACCGTCACGTTCCCGCTGACCGGGGCCAAGGCGGAGGCCCTGGGACTCACCGGGGTGCGGGCGCTCGCCTGGACGACCACGCCGTGGACCCTGCCCACCAACCTCGCGCTCGCCGTAGGGCCCGACATCGAATACGTCGTGCTCCCGGCCGGCCCCGGCGGTGCGGCGGACGTGCACCAGATCGCCGGAACGACGGAAGCCGCTGTCGAGGCGTCCGCCCACCGCTACCTCCTGGCGCGCGAGCTTCTCGGCGGCTACGTCAAGGATCTCGGCTACGAGAGCCTCGACGACGCGCTCGCCGCAGTCGACGCGACGGTGCAAGGCGCTGACCTCGCGGACGTCACGTACGACCGGCTCTTCGACTACTACGCCGACACCGAGACCTACGGCACCGAGAACGCCTGGCGCATCCTCGTCGACGACTACGTCACGGTCAGCGACGGCACCGGCATCGTGCACCAGGCTCCCGCCTACGGTGAGGACGACCAGCGGGTCGCGGGTGCCGCCGGCATCCCGACGATCCTGTCGCTCGACGACGGTGGACGCTTCCTGCCGAACGTCACCGACGTCGCCGGCGAGCTCTGGATGGACGCGAACACCCCGCTCATCCGCCTGCTCCGCGGAGAGGGACGCCTGCTGCGCGAGCAGAGCTACGTGCACTCGTACCCGCACTGCTGGCGCTGCCGGAACCCCCTGATCTACAAGGCCGTCTCGAGCTGGTTCATCCGCGTCACCGACATCAAGGACGACCTGCTCGCGAACAACGAGCAGATCACCTGGGTGCCCGAGAACGTCAAGCACGGCCAGTTCGGCAAGTGGCTCGAGGGTGCGCGCGACTGGTCGATCAGCCGCAACCGCTACTGGGGCTCGCCGATCCCGATCTGGAAGAGCGACGACCCCGAGTACCCGCGCGTCGACGCATACGGCTCTCTCGAAGAGATGGAGCGCGACTTCGGTGCGCTGCCGCGCAACCCCGAGGGCGATATCGACCTGCACCGTCCCTACATCGACGACCTCACGCGTCCGAACCCCGACGACCCGACCGGCAAGAGCACGATGCGCCGCATCGAGGACGTCTTCGACGTGTGGTTCGATTCGGGCTCGATGCCGTACGCGCAGGTGCACTACCCGTTCGAGAACCAGGAGTGGTTCGACACGCACGCACCCGCCGACTTCATCGTCGAGTACATCGGGCAGACGCGTGGCTGGTTCTACGTCATGCACGTGCTGTCGACCGCGCTCTTCGATCGTCCGGCCTTCACCGGAGTCAGCTGCCATGGGATCGTGCTGGGCAACGACGGCTACAAGATGTCGAAATCGCTGCGCAACTACCCGGATGTCTCCGAGGTGCTCGACCGTGACGGCTCCGACGCGATGCGCTGGTTCCTCATGTCGAGCTCGGTGCTGCGCGGTGGCAACCTCGCGGTCACAGAGGAGGGCATCCGCTCCGGCGTCCGCGAGTTCCTGCTCCCGCTGTGGAACTCGTGGTACTTCTTCGCGACGTACGCGAATGCGGCGAAGCCGGGGGGCTACGAGGCGACCTGGCGCACCGACTCGACCGATGTGCTCGACCGCTACATCCTGGCCCGCCTCGGCGACCTCGTGCGCGACGTGCGGGCAGACCTCGAAGGTCTCGATTCGACGACGGCATCCGCTCGTCTGCGCGACTTCGCCGAGGTGCTCACCAACTGGTACATCCGCCGCTCGCGCGATCGCTTCTGGGAGGGGTCGAACGCCGATGCCTTCGACACGCTCTACACCGTGCTCGAGACCCTCACCCGGGTCGCGGCTCCGCTCGTGCCGCTGATCAGCGAGCGCGTGTGGCAGGGCCTGACGGGCGGACGCAGCGTGCACCTGCAGGACTGGCCGGACGACACCGCCTTCCCCGCCGCCGACGAGATCCGGGATGCCATGGATGCGGTCCGCGAGCTGTCGAGCGTCGGCAACGCGCTGCGCAAGAAGGAGAAGCTGCGCGTGCGCCTGCCGCTCGCTCGTCTCACGGTCGTGTCTCCGCTGGCGGGGACGCTCGGCCAGTTCGAGGACATCCTCCGCGAAGAGCTCAACGTCAAGTCGGTCGAGCTCGTCGAGGCGACCGAGACGACTGCCGCCGAGTACGGAATCGACCACCGCCTGAGCGTCAATGCCCGCGCAGCCGGTCCTCGTCTGGGCAAGGACGTGCAGAAGGCCATCCAGGGTGCGCGGAACGGCGACTGGTCCGAGACCGACGGCGTCGTGACGGCCGGCGGCATCGCGCTGGAGCCCAGCGAGTACGACCTCGTGCTCGAGACCACCGGCCGCCCCGAGGGGGAGGCACTCGCGATCGTGCCGTCGGGCGGGTTCGTGCTGCTCGACACGCAGACTACCCCCGAGCTCGAGGCCGAGGGACTCGCGCGCGACGCGATCCGCGTCGTGCAGGAGGCCCGCAAGAACGCTGATCTCGACGTGAGCGACCGCATCGTGCTCGCGCTCAACGTGAGCCCGGACGACGCCGAAGCGCTGCAGGCGCATGCAGAACTGATCGCGGGGGAGACCCTGGCGGTGGCATTCGCGGTGCAGGCCACCGACGACATGGGCACTCTCGTGCAGGACGTCACCAGCCCGGGGGGCGGCGTCTTCCGCAGCGGGGCGAGTGCGCTGGGCGCCGACAAGCGCCCGATCATCGTCACGATCGACGTCACGATCAAGGAGCCCGTCGCATGAGTGCACGTGACAAGGCCGATGCCGTCTACGACAAGCTGCTGAGCCGCGCGGGCGAGCGCTGGGTGCAGCCGCGCAAGGAGCGCACCGCGCGCATCCTCGCGTACCTCGACGATCCGCAGCGCACCTATCGCGTCGTGCACATCACGGGTACGAACGGGAAGACGTCGACCGCCCGCATGATCGAGACGCTGCTGCGCGCCCACGGTCTGCGCACCGGCCTCTTCACCAGCCCGCACCTCGAGCGCTTCACCGAGCGCATCATGATCGATGGCGAGCCGATCGGCGATGCGGCGATCGTCGACGCCTGGAACGAGATCGAGCCCTTCGTCGAGATCGTCGACGCCGAGCTCGAGGCGGCGGGCGAAGAGCCGCTCACGTTCTTCGAGCTGCTCACCGTGCTCGCATTCGTGGCCGTGGCCGATGCTCCGGTCGACGTGCTCGTGCTCGAGGTGGGCATGGGAGGCGAGTGGGACTCGACCAACACGGCAGACGGCGATGTGGCGGTCTTCGCGCCCATCGACATCGACCATGCAGATCGTCTCGGCGGCACGATCGCCGAGATCGCGAAAGTCAAGGCAGGAATCATCAAAGAAGGCGCGGCCGTCGTCTCGGCACAGCAACCCGCGGAGGCCGCCGACGTGCTGCGTCGCGTCGCCGCCGAGAAGAACGCCACGATCGCTTTCGAGGGCGAGGAGTTCGGACTCGCCGACCAGAAGCTCGCCGTCGGAGGTCAACTGCTGACCATCCGCGGACTCGCGGGCGCCTACGTCGAGGAGTACCTGCCGCAGTACGGTGCGCACCAGGGGCACAATGCGGCCCTCGCGGTCGCCGCCGTGGAGTCTCTCATCGGAGGCGCTGAGCAGCCCATCGCGGCCGACATCATCTCCGAGGGTCTCCAGGGGGCGACCTCGCCCGGACGCCTGCAGCTGCTGGGGATCGCTCCGACGGTGATCGTGGATGCCGCGCACAACCCGCACGGCGCCACGGCTCTCGTGCAGGCGATGGACGACAGCTTCGACTTCGACGAGTGGGGTGTCGTGCTGGGGGTGCTCGCCGACAAGGATGCCGCCGGCATCGTCGCGCAGCTCGCTCCCGCTGCGGCGCACGTCTTCGCCACGGCACCGGAGTCCGACCGCGCGAGCGACGCAGATCTCATCGCCGACCTCGTCGAGGCGACGGGGCAGCGAGCGACCGTGCATCCGACCCTCGCGGAGGCGGCTGATGCCGCACGGGAGTGGGCCGCATCCTCCGACCGCCGGGCCGTCGTGATCGCCGGGTCGGTCGTGCTCGCAGGCGAGGCGATCGCTCTCTCCGAGGCAGAGGACTGGAAGTCCGGGTGGCACGCGTGAGCGCCGCCTCCCCGTCGGCGCGCCCGCCTCGCACGCTGGTGCAGAAGCTGGCGCCGGTCGTGCTCGGATTCGAATCGATCGTCGTCTTCCTGGCGGGTCTCACGGTCTTCGGCCTGAAGACGCTGCCTGCCGGCATCCCGCAGTGGTGGGGGATCGTCGGCGGCGCCGTCGTCGGACTCGCCTGCATCGCCGTGGCCGGCATGATCACGAAGCCCTGGGCGATCACCGCAGGGTGGATCCTGCAGGTCGTCATCGCGCTGGCGGCTATCCTGGTGCCCGCGATCCTGCTCGTCGTCGTGGTTTTCGGCGGCATGTGGGGATATGCGACGATCATGGGGGCCCGATTGGACGCACGACGTCCTGACGGGCCCACGACTCAGACTCAGACAGAGAGTGAATGACATGGCCACCGAAGAAACCCTCGTCCTCGTAAAGCCCGACGGTGTCGCCCGCGGCCTCACCGGCACGATCCTGGCGCGCATCGAAGCGAAGGGATACTCCCTCGTCGACATCCGCCTGGTCGAGCCCGACCGCGACCTGCTCGCCGAGCACTACGCCGAGCACGAGGGCAAGCCGTTCTACGAGCCGCTCCTCGAGTTCATGCTCTCGGGCCCTTCCGTCGCGATCCGCCTCGCGGGCAACCGCGTGATCGAGGGCTTCCGGTCGCTCGCCGGCACGACCGACCCCACCACGGCCGCACCCGGCACGATCCGCGGCGACTTCGGTCGCGACTGGGGCCTCAAGGTGCAGCAGAACCTCGTGCACGGTTCGGACAGCCCCGAGTCGGCCGCACGCGAGCTCGGCATCTGGTTCGACTGACCGATCCCGCTCACGACGAAGCCCGCCGCACGAGAACGTGCGGCGGGCTTCGTCGTAGGAACATCGGATCAGAAGATGATTCGTGCCATCTCACCGAGGAAGTCGAGACCCTGCAGCTGAGCCATCACGATGATGACCGCGTAGGCGAGGATGGTCGCCAGCGGAACCCAGACCATGAGCTTGTCCGCGCGCTCTTGTGCCTTCTCATTCTTCGTGAACGTGCCGTTGCGAGTGAGATGCAGCATCGTGGCGAAGAACGTCGGAATCGTCACAGCCCAGGTCACCATGCACCACGGGCACAGCACACCGAGGTTCGATGCATACAGGCTCTGGCCGATCAGCCAGCAGACGAGTCCGAACGCGAAGGTGATCCCGGCGCCGAACGCAGCCCAGAACCACCGGGGGAAGCGGGCACCGGCGAGGACCGCGACGCCGATGACCAGCGGAGCCATCCATCCGGTCAGCCCGAGCAGCGGGTTGGGGAAGCCGAAGATCTCACCCTGCCACGAGCCCAGGTTCTTGCTGCACTGGATGAACGGGCTCACATCGCAGGCCAGGGCATCGGTCGGGTTCTCGAGAAGCACGAATTTCTCGACCGTGAGCTGGAAGGCGGCGAACCAGCCGATGACGCTCGCGATGATCAACCACACGGCATAGACGACGGGGCGGGTGCGCTGCTCGCTCATGTGTGGATTCTCTCAGCGATCGCTATGGATCGGGCGTGAGCGCGCCGGAGAAAACGACTCGGACTCCCGAGGATGCCGCGAACCGGCGCACTTGGTGCGATAATGGCCTGTGATGCATCGCTCGACCCTGTCGCGGCGGGCATCGACGCAGACTTCGGGGCCGTATGCCCCTCGTGATCAGAGCCATGAGCCGGTCGCACACCGAATGAGTTCGCGGCACCTGCGGGTGCCGCATGAGAGTTAGCGGAACACGAAGTGTCCGCGCGAGGAGCAAGCCAGAGATGGCCGATGACAACAATGACTACGACGCCCCTACCCTCGACTTCTCTGCGGATGCTGATGCACCCGCAGAGGTAGCCGCCGACGCTGCGGAGACCGACGGCTCGTCCGACGCTCCGGAGGACGGCGCGGGTTCGACCGCCGAGATCTCTCCGGCGGGGGACGCTCCTTCCGAGGACGCTCCTTCCGAGGACGCTCCTTCCGAGGACGCTCCTGCGGCTGACGCGCCCGTCGAGGCAGCTTCTGCCCAGGACTCTCCTTCTGAGGGACCTGCAGCGGATGCTCCTTCCGACGGCGCGCCTGCCGAGGCTGACTCCGCTGAGGCTGACCCTGCTGAGGCGCCCGCTGAAGCAGCTTCCGCCGAGGAAGCTCCCGCTGATGCAGCTCCCGCTGATGCAGCTCCCGCTGATGCAGCTCCCGCTGATGCAGCTCCCGCTGATGCAGCTCCCGCTGAGGAAGAGCCTGCTGTTGGTGCCTCTGCCTCCGATGCTCCTGCTGCCGAGGAAGCTCCCGCCGCTGACGCTCCGGCTGCTGACGCTGCAGCCGAGGGCGCTTCCGAAGAATCCGCTGCTGAGCCTGCTCCGGACAAGCCCGAGGACGCCAAGCCTGTCACTGCTGTGTCGCTGGGGCTGCTGCCCGAGGTCTTCGTCTCGCAGGTCTCGACGCAGCTGCACTTCTACGCCCCCGAGGTGCTTCCCCTTCCGGCTCGCCCGGGCCGTGAGCGCGTCTTCGATCGCATCGCCGAGCGAGAGCCGGAGGAGCCGGCCGGCCGCCGTGGCCGCCGTCGTCGCGGTGGTTCTGACGATGTCGAGCCCCGTGAGCAGCGCGAGCCCCGGGAACAGCGTGACGAACCGCGCCAGCCTCGCCAGCGCGTCGTCGAGTACATCACCGAGCCCAAGGCGATCAAGGGTTCCACGCGTCTCGAGGCCAAGAAGCAGCGTCGTCGCGACGGACGGGATGCCGGTCGCCGGCGTCCGGTCGTCACCGAGGCCGAGTTCCTCGCGCGTCGTGAGTCGGTCGACCGCAAGATGGTCGTCCGCTCCAAGAACGGCCGGACGCAGATCGGCGTCCTCGAAGACGGGGTGCTCGTGGAGCACTACGTCGCGCGCAACCAGGATGCCTCGCTGATCGGCAATGTCTACCTCGGTCGCGTGCAGAACGTGCTGCCGAGCATGGAGGCCGCGTTCGTCGACATCGGCCGTGGCCGCAACGCCGTGCTCTACTCGGGCGAGGTCGACTGGGACGGCGTCGAGACCGGCAACCAGCCTCGTCGCATCGAGCTCGCTCTCAAGGCGGGCGACCGCGTCCTGGTGCAGGTCACCAAGGATCCGATCGGCCACAAGGGTGCTCGTCTGACCAGTCAGATCTCGCTCCCCGGTCGCTACCTCGTGTACGTGCCCGGCGGATCGATGAACGGCATCAGCCGCAAGCTGCCCGATAACGAGCGCACGCGCCTGAAGCGCATCCTCAAGGAGGTTCTCCCCGAGTCCTCCGGCGTGATCGTCCGCACGGCCGCCGAAGGTGCCACCGAAGACCAGCTCACGCGTGACGTCCAGCGGCTGACCAGCCAGTGGGAGCACATTCGCAAGCAGGTCGAGAGCCAGCAGGCGCCGGCGCTGCTGCACGCCGAGCCCGACCTTCTCGTCAAGATCGTCCGCGACGTCTTCAACGAGGACTTCACGAAGATGCTCATCCAGGGCGAGGACGCCCAGCGCACGATCCGCGCCTACCTCGAGAGCGTCGCACCCGACCTGCTCGAGCGCGTCGAGTCGTACGAGGACGAGAGCGATCCCTTCGACGCGTTCCGCATCACCGAGCAGATCGAGAAGGCGCTCGACCGCAAGGTCTGGCTGCCGTCGGGTGGCTCGCTGGTCATCGACCGCACCGAGGCCATGACCGTCGTCGACGTCAACACCGGCAAGTTCGTCGGCTCGGGCGGAAACCTCGAGGAGACGGTCACCAAGAACAACCTCGAGGCCGCGGAGGAGATCGTCCGCCAGCTGCGTCTGCGCGACATCGGCGGCATCATCGTGGTCGACTTCATCGACATGGTGCTCGAGTCGAACCGTGACCTCGTGCTGCGCCGACTGATCGAGTGCCTGAGCCGCGACCGGACGAAGCACCAGGTCGCCGAGGTCACATCGCTGGGCCTCGTGCAGATGACCCGCAAGAAGCTCGGACTCGGCCTGCTCGAGACGTTCAGCGAGGCGTGCGACGTCTGCGCCGGTCGTGGCGTCATCGTGCACCACGACCCGGTCGTGAAGCACCGCTCGAGCAGCAACAGCAACGGCAACGGCAACTCGCAGTCAAACCGCCGCCAGCGCGGCGGCAACGGCCAGTCGCAGAACTCGGCTCCTGCCGCGGTGACGACGCACAGCATCCCCGAGGGGGCGAAGTCCGCGCTCGCGCAGATCGCCGCCTCGACACGCGCTCCGAACGTCGACGAGCCGACCGAGGTCGTCGCTCCCACAGCGGAGACGACGGAAGTCCCGGCCGCGCAGGAGCGTGCCAAGAAGCCGCGCAAGAAGCGCGGATCCGACCGCAAGTCGCCCAAGTCGCCGGCCGAGGCGCTGCTCGATTCCGTGCTCGACGCTCTCCCCGAGCCGAAGGCGCCGGGTCAGGGCCGCGGCCGTCGCCGTGTCTCGACCGCCGCGCTCACCGGTACGCCGATCTCCGTGAACTCGGAGCCGTCAGCGCCGGTCGCGGGCGGGGATTCGCAGTCCTGAGGCGATCAATCGTCTGACCAGCTCCTTGCCGCCGACATGCTGTGCGCCGGCGGCGAGGAGCCGGGGGATGAGCTCTTGCGGGACGTCGTAGTGGTCGAGGTCGAAGGCGCGCGCAGGAACGTCGTGCGACCTCGCGAAGGCGTGCAACTCCTGCAGGCTGTCATCGCTGACGAGATGAGCCCACAGGCGGCCGTGCGCGGGCCATATGGGGTCATCGACGAGAACGGTCATTCCTCCAGCCTATGACCGGACACACCGGGCGGCGCGTTTTGCCACAGTGTCCTACATCCGGTAAAGTAGTCCCTTGGTGCGTATGCCGCGTCGTCCTGGACGGTCGGAGCGGAGAGTCTTGCGTTCGTGCCCGTCGCCCCGCGATGCATGCAAGCAACAGTCTTCCCGTGAGATATCGGAGCCGTGAGCTCCCCAACGAAACAGGTATGAAGTGGTTTACGCAGTAGTGCGCGCCGGTGGGCGGCAGGAGAAGGTCGAGGTCGGCACGATCGTTCAGCTCGACCGTGTCAAGGCTGCCCAGGGCGAGAAGATCGAGCTGGACGCAGTGCTGCTCGTCGACGGCGCCTCGGTGACCACCGACGCTGACTCGCTGGCGAAGGTCAAGGTCACGGCAGAGGTCATCGGCAACCTCCGCGGCCCGAAGATCATCATCCAGAAGTACAAGAACAAGACCGGCTACAAGAAGCGCCAGGGCCACCGTCAGGAGCTCACGCGCGTCAAGATCACCGGCATCAAGTAAGACCGAGGAGACCAGGACATGGCACATAAAAAGGGCGCAAGCTCCACCCGTAACGGTCGTGACTCCAACGCTCAGCGACTTGGCGTCAAGCGCTTCGGTGGACAGCAGGTTCTCGCCGGCGAGATCATCGTCCGCCAGCGCGGCACGCACTTCCACCCCGGCGTGAACGTCGGTCGCGGTGGCGACGACACGCTGTTCGCTCTGGCCGCCGGTGCGGTGCAGTTCGGCGCGAAGGGCGGCCGTAAGGTCGTCAACATCGTCGCCGCTGCTGAGTGATCACAGCACGACAGTAGTCATGCGATTCGGGGCGGGCTTCGGCCCGTCCCGAATTTGCGTTTCAGGCCGGATTCGCGTTTCCCACCGAATCACCGGTCCAATTCTCGGTTCCGGCCGAGTTCTTTATTGAGGAGAGAGACATGGTCAGTTTCGTCGACACCGTGACGCTTCACCTGCGTGCGGGCAAGGGCGGCAACGGCTGTGTCTCGGTGCACCGCGAGAAGTTCAAGCCGCTCGGCGGCCCCGACGGCGGCAACGGCGGTGACGGCGGCGACATCGTCCTCGTCGCTGACACGCAGACGGGGACGCTCCTCTCGTACCACCACTCGCCCCACCGCAGCTCCGGCAACGGCGGACCCGGCATGGGCGACCACCGTGCAGGGTTCATGGGCGAAGACCTCGAGCTTCCCGTTCCCGTCGGCACCGTGGTCAGGAACGCGGCCGGCGAGGTCCTGATCGACATGATCGAGCCCGGCGAGCGATTCGTCGTCGCCAAGGGCGGGCACGGCGGACTCGGCAACGCCGCACTGGCGACGCCGAAGCGCAAGGCGCCCGGTTTCGCTCTTTTGGGCACCCCGGGAGACGAGGGCGATGTCGTCCTCGAGCTCAAGACCGTCGCAGACGTGGCGCTGGTCGGCTATCCCTCTGCGGGCAAGTCCAGCCTGATCGGTGCGATCTCGGCCGCTCGCCCCAAGATCGCCGACTACCCCTTCACCACGCTCCACCCGAACCTGGGCGTCGTGCAGGCGGGGGAGTCGCGCTACACCGTCGCCGATGTGCCCGGACTCATCGAAGGAGCGAGCGAGGGGCGCGGACTCGGACTGGAGTTCCTCCGTCACGTCGAACGCTGCACCGCTCTGCTGCACGTGCTCGACTGCGCGACACTCGAGCCCGGTCGCGATCCGATCTCCGACCTCGACGTCATCCTCGGCGAACTGGCCGCGTACGAGGTCCCCGAGGGGCAGACTCCTCTGCTCGAGCGTCCTCAGCTCATCGCCCTGAACAAGATCGATGTGCCGGAGGCCCGTGACCTCGCCGACCTCGTGCGCCCTGAGCTCGAGGCCCGCGGATTCCGTGTCTTCGACATCTCCACCATCTCGCACGAGGGCCTGCGCCCGCTGACCTACGCGCTCGGCGACATCGTCGACAAGCACCGCGCAGAGCTCGCCGCGATCGAGGTTCCGCGTGAGCGCGTCGTGCTTCGTCCGCGGGGCCCCAAGAAGGGCTTCGAGATCCGGGTCGAGGGCGGCAGCTACGGAAACATCTACCGCATCCTGGGCGAGAAGCCGGTTCGCTGGGTTCAGCAGACCGACTTCCAGAACGAAGAGGCCGTGGGCTACCTCGCCGACCGCCTCGAGAAGCTGGGCGTCGAAGACGAACTCTTCCGCCTCGGTGCCGTGCAGGGGTCCACAGTCGTGATCGGCGAGGGCGAGAGCATCGTCTTCGACTGGGAGCCGACCATGACGTCTGCGGCCGAGCTCATGACGGCGCCCCGCGGCACCGATCCGCGCCTGGCACCCAACGCCCGTCGCACCACCTCCGAGCGTCGTGAGAACTACTACGAGCGCATGGATGCCAAGGCTGAGGCTCGCGCCGAGGTCGAGGCTCAGCGGCTCGCGGCCTACCGCGAGGACGGGGAGTGACCGCTCGCACGAGGGCGGATCTCGCCACAGCCTCACGTATCGTCGTCAAGGTCGGGTCCTCGTCGATCAGCGGCGAGTCGTCGTGGCGCATCCCCGTGCTGGTCGAGGCGCTGGCGGCAGCGCACGCGCGCGGCGCAGAGGTGATCCTGGTCTCGTCCGGAGCGATCGCCACAGGCACTCCGTTCCTGCGTCTCGACGCACGACCGACAGACCTGGCCACACAGCAGGCTGCGGCCGCTGTCGGGCAGAATATCCTGGTCTACCGCTACCAGGAGTCGCTTCGTCCTTTCGACATCGTCGCAGGACAGGTGCTTCTCACGACGGGCGATCTCGAGAACCCGACGTCGCGGAGCAACGCTCGACGGGCGATGGAGCGACTTCTCGGTCTGCGCATCCTGCCGATCGTGAACGAGAACGACACTGTCGCGACGCAGGAGATCCGCTTCGGCGACAACGACCGACTCGGGGCTCTCGTCGCGCAGCTGATCGAGGCCGACGCTCTGATCCTGCTCAGCGACATCGAGTCGCTCTACACCAAGCCGCCGTCCGACCCGACGGCCGAGCCCATCGACATCGTCGCCCCCGACGCCGATCTGTCGGGGCTCGAGTTCGGATCGACCGTCGTCAACAGCGTCGGCACCGGGGGAGCCGCGACCAAGGTCTCCGCCGCGCGCCTCGCCGCCGCGTCCGGGATCGGAGTGCTCGTGACGAGCGCCGACCTGGTCGACAAGGCCCTCGCCGGGGCTGACATAGGGACCTGGTTCGAACCCGCGCTCTCTTAGACTGGGCGGATGACCGACCAGACCCCCCAGGTGCGCCTGGAGCTCGCCAGAGAGGCGTCCCGCGCCACGGCCAGGCTGACCAGCGACGACAAGGCTCACGCTCTCGAGGCCATCGCGGTTGCCCTCGAATCGAACACCGCTGAGATCATCGAGGCCAACGGTCGAGACATCGAGCGAGGTCGCTCCGACGGCATCGGTGAATCACTGATCGACAGGCTTCGCCTCGATGAGAAGCGCGTCGCGGCTCTCGCGGCAGCGGTCCGCCAGGTGGCGGCGCTGCCCGACCCGGTCGGTCGCGTCGTCGGAGGACACCGGATGCCGAACGGTGTGGCGCTCGAGCAGGTGCGAGTGCCCTTCGGAGTGGTCGGCGCGATCTACGAGGCGCGTCCGAACGTCACCGTCGACATCGCCGCGCTCGCGCTTCGCTCGGGCAACTCCGTGGTCCTGCGCGGCGGCAGCGCCGCACGTGAGTCGAACACGGTGCTTGTCGAGATCATGCGCCGGGCGCTGCAGGGCGCGGGTGTGACGCCGGAAGCGGTGCAGACTGTCGACGACTTCGGCCGCGACGGCGCCACGGCCCTGATGCACGGCCGCGGATTCATCGACGTGCTCGTGCCGCGGGGCAGCGCGGGGCTGATCGAGACCGTCGTGACCGAGGCGACCGTCCCTGTGATCGAGACCGGCGCGGGCAATGTGCACATCGTGCTCGACGAGACTGCTCCTGACGATTGGGCGCAGGAGATCGTGGTGAACGCGAAGGTGCAGCGACCCAGCGTCTGCAACGCCGTCGAGACGGTGCTCGTGCTCCGTCAGGCCGCACCGCGGCTGGTTCCTCTCGTCGCCAGCGCGCTGCAGAGCGAAGGCGTGGCGATCCACGGTGACGACATGGTCGCGGGGCTCGTCTCGAACGTGATCCCGGCGACGGAGGAGGACTGGGCAACGGAGTATCTCAGCCTCGACATCGCGATCAAGGTCGTCGACACCCTCGACGACGCGCTCGACCACATCCGTCGCTACAGCACGGGCCACACGGAGTCGATCATCACCACAGACTCGCGCAATGCGGAGCGGTTCCTGGCCGAGGTGGACTCGGCGGTCGTGATGGTGAACACCTCGACCCGGTTCACCGACGGCGGCGAGTTCGGGTTCGGCGCCGAGGTCGGCATCTCGACGCAGAAGCTGCACGCGCGGGGACCGATGGGGCTTTCCGAGCTGACCAGCACGAAATGGCTGGCGCGTGGGGCAGGGCAGACGCGCGGCTGAGGGCTAGACTAGGGGGCGCTGTGGCTCTCCGTGAGCCATGCCCGCCAGCCACGAAACGGAGTCAGGATGAACCTCGTCGCACAGATCGCGATGGTCGCTGCCGAAACCGAGCACCACGGCAATGTGCAGCAGGAGACGCTGATCTTCGGCGTCATCGCCATCATCGTCTTCGCCTTCCTCGGCCTGGTCACGCTGTCGTACAAGAACGTGGCCAACCGTCACTCCGCCAAGGCCGACGCCTGGGCTGCGAAGCACGGCAAGGACGGCCACGAGGCAGGGCACGGCCACTAGGCCCGTATGAACGACACGACCTCGCGTCCGGCGCGCATCGGTGTGATGGGCGGTACCTTCGACCCCATCCACCACGGCCACCTGGTCGCCGCGAGCGAGGTCGCTCACTCCTTCGATCTCGACGAGGTCGTCTTCGTCCCCACCGGACACCCGTGGCAGAAGTCGGGTGTCACCCCTAGCGAGCACCGCTACCTGATGACCGTGATCGCCACTGCATCCAACCCGCAGTTCACGGTGAGCAGGGTGGACATCGATCGTGAAGGGCCGACCTACACGATCGACACACTTCGCGACCTGAAGGAGAAGCGACCCGACGCGGAGCTGTTCTTCATCACCGGTGCCGACGCCGTGGCGCAAATTCTCAGTTGGAGGGACCATGATGAACTGTGGGAGTTGGCCCACTTCGTCGCGGTCTCGCGTCCAGGACACGTTCTGAGCACTGACGGCCTCCCCAGCGACAATGTCAGCCAATTGGAGGTGCCGGCGCTGTCCATCTCGTCGACGGCCTGCCGTGCGCGGGTGCGTGACGACGAGCCGGTCTGGTACCTCGTCCCCGACGGAGTCGTTCAATACATCGCGAAGCATCATCTGTATCGGAGCAAGGCATGAGTACATCGGATCAGCAGGGTCACGGTCCGCTGACGCGAAAGCAGCTGCGTGAGATCCGGCTGACGGGATCCACACCGGTCATCTCAGCGGAGGAGGCTGCGGCCGCGGCTGCCGTCCCCTCTCCACCTGCGCCGCCGAAACCAGAGGTGCCCGAGCCGAGCAAGGTCGAGTCCGCCACGCAGGCAGGGTCAGCCGCGGGCCAGACGGATGCGGAGACTCCCCAGGGGACCACCCGGCTGACGCGTCGACAGGTTCGCGAGCGCGAGCGCTCCGCGACGGGGTCCGTTCCCGTCGATGAGTCCGATGCTTCGGATGCGCCGGTCGCCGAAGAGACGGCGGAGGAGGCTCCGCCCGTCGCACCAGAGCCCGAGGCGAAGAGCGAGACTCCGGCATCTCTTGCGTCCGCCGATGATGACGATGATGACCCCGCTGAAGCGGGCCTCCCCGCTCCTGTCAGCGCCTCGACGCCTGTCGATGCCTCTGATGACGTCGATGCGATCGTCCCCGAAGGGACCGACACACATGCCGCGGTGGCCGAGCTCGGCATCGATGCAGAACCCACGGACGCGCACGACGACGTCCTGGCCGATGTGGCCGAGTCCGACGACGTCGACATCGCCGAAGGGGAGCGCCCCACGGTGAACTCCGCCTTCGGGCAGGAGCTGCTCAGCGACGACGCGGAGAACCGCAAGCCTTTCGCTCCCTCGTTCGACGAGCTCCTGACCGTCGGCGACTCGACCGGATCGCAGCATCTCGCTCCGAACACACTCATCTTCAACCCCTCCCCGGGAGACGGGTCGCTGTCGGGCCCGGTCGCCTCCACGGGGGAGATCCTCGTGACCGGCTCCTACGAACTGCCCAAGGGTCTCGGTTCGCAGGGCCACGCGCACGGCACCACAGACGGCAAGGACGTGGACGCCGTGCTGATCGACGGCGAGCTGCCTCCGGCATCCTCGCCCACGCCGATCGCCGCCAGTGCGGCCGTCAGCACCATCAAGCCCGCCGGTGAGGTCATCCGCCCACCCGCCCCCGAAAAGGGCAACAAACTCATGCTCATCCTCGCGATCGTGGCGGGTGGTCTTGCGCTCGCGCTGGGCGTTTCCCTGATCGTCGCCTTCAACTCGAATGTGTTCTGATGCAGTCACCTGAAACCGCCGAAGAGATGCTCCAGCTCGCGGCAGACGCCGCCGTTTCGAAGGGCGGTGAAGATCTCGTCGCCCTCAATGTCTCCGAGCCTCTGCCGCTCGTCGACATCTTCCTGCTCGTCACCGGAAACAGCGAGCGCAACGTCGCCGCCATCGCCGATGAGATCGAAGACAAACTCATCGAAGCCGGCCACAAGCGGGTTCGCCGTGAGGGTCGTGCGGAGGCCCGCTGGGTGCTCCTCGACTTCGGCGACCTGATCGTGCACGTCTTCCACCAGGAGGAGCGGGTCTACTACGGCCTCGAGCGCCTGTGGAAGGACTGCCCTGTCGTGCCGTTCGAACTCGCCGAATCCGCCGCAGCGGACCGCGACTGACATGAGCGTCCACCTGATCACCGGTGCCGGATCCGGCATCGGCTCCGTCGTCGCGCGCCGTCTGCTCGACCGGGGTGATCAGGTCGTCGTGCTGGCCCGCGATGCGGGGCGCGCGCAGGAGATCACCGCGGCGCTTCCGGGCGCATCGGCGGTCGTCGGTGACCTGGCGCAGCCTGGCAGGCTCTCGTGGGCGCTGTCGAAGCAGGCGCTTCCCGAACGCATCGACTCGCTGATTCATGCGGCGGGTGTCGTCGACCTCGGACCGGTAGCCGACCTCCCGGCGAACCTGTGGGAGCGTCAGCTCGCCGTGAACCTCGTGGGTCCGGCGGAGCTCACACGCCTGCTGCTGCCGGTGCTGCGTGTCTCCGGTGCTCGAGTGGTGTTCGTCAACTCCGGCGCGGGGCTTCACGCGCACGCCGGCTGGTCGGCGTACGCCGCGTCGAAGCACGGGCTCAAGGCTCTCGCCGACTCCCTGCGGGCCGAGGAGGCCGAGCACGGGGTGCGGGTCACCTCGATCTATCCCGGTCGCACAGCGACGCCCATGCAGGAGCGCGTGCACCAGCAGGAGGGGCGCGACTACGATCCGGAGCGCTTCATCACGGCTGACTCGATCGCGACGACGATCCTCACCGCACTCGATCTGCCGGACGATGCCGCTCTCACCGACCTGACGATCCGCCCTCGCGGCTGATCCCCTTCCCTGCAGTCTCTCTCGCAGCTGTCAAGCCCCTGTGGGCTGGGGGCGGCACCGTGGATGATGTGCAGTGGGGGAGAGAGTCTTGGAGGGAATCACATGTCCGGAGATCCAGATCCTAGATACGTGCTGCATCGGGTCACGCCATCGGAATGGGTGATCAACGACCGGCGGTACGAGTCGCACGATCCGCGGCACGTGGTGGCAAGCGTGTACGAATACGCCGACACCGAGGTCGAGGTCGTGTGGCTTCGTGATCTGCCTCTGGCAGTGCGATATGCCACTGCCGCCGAAGTTCTTCAAGAGGTGACGCGGGTGCAGGATTCGAGCCGGGCGACGAGGCCCATCGCTATCCCGCACCTTCCTCCGCTCTACTCGGCCTGAACCGAAGGCGCGGCAGGACCCGAGGAGGGACCTGCCGCACACTTCTGCGCTGGGCGGGGACTCAGGAGTCCTCGTCCAGCGGCCTCTCTGCGGCGAGGCGGTCGGCAGCGGCACCGTCGACCTGGTCGGCATCGGCGTCCGTGTCGAGCACAGGCTCGCCGTCGACCTCGCGGTGGGGGACGCCGTCGATCTCTGGGTCGTCGTCCGGCCGGGGAACGAGCGGCGGTATCGGGTTGCTGGTCATCGTTGACTCCTCTCGTGAGATGTGAGCGTCACGCTAGACGCGGCAGTCAGTGGAGGGGAGCGGGTTGACCGTGGCGTCTCGGCAGGGTAGCCACGTCGCCACCACATCGGGTCAGCGTGATGCGGCGCTCAGTCGCACATGCCCCATCCAGTCGCGTCCCGAGGCCTTCAACTGCGGGAATTGTCGGATGTAATGCTCGGCGACGATCATGTTCTGCGCGCGGATGTCGAGATCACGGTCACCGAGGCTCTCCAGCCACGACGCGGTGCTCTGGCGGAGAGCCGGTGCGCTGGTCGCCGAGAAGACACGGGCGTGATTGGCGAGCGACACCCGGTTTCGGACCTTGAAGACCACGTCGAGGCACGCGTCGCGGGTGGGCGGGAGCAGCACCAGACGGTTCGGGTCGATCAGACGCCAGAGCGTGTGCCCCGCGACGACCAGCGTCGCTCCCAGTAGGAGAGCGAAGACGAACGAACCGAGCCACACTGCGAGGTCGACGTAGCCGAGGAGCATGAAGGCGATCACCTCGAGCAGCAGAAGTCCGAAGGCGGCCAGTGTCAGCCATCGCCAGGCCGGGAACCGCCACATCGCTATGGCGATCGAGCAGAGGCCGATCACGAAGACGGGCCATGTATCTCGGGCGGTCGCGTCGACGCAGTCCTTCGGTCGGGATGCAGGAAGCCGTCTCACGTCACGACTCCAGAGGCGGTCGAGTGGCGCGCCGCCTCCTCTGCTCGAGGCGAGTCGCCTCTCACACGGTCTCCGGGCGCTTCTTGCGGAACGGCTTCGCGGGAGTGTGCGGACCATCCCACACGGTGATGATGCCCCAGGCGACTGCGGCGATCGGCACCGAGAGCACGGCACCGACGATCCCACCGAGGATCGTCCCGGTGGTCAGGGCGAGCAGGATCACGAGGGCGTGCAGCTTGAGCGAGCGAGCCATCACGACCGGTTGCAGGAAGTTGCCCTCGAGTTGGTTGACGAGCACCACGATGCCGACCACGATGAGGGCGGCGACCGGCCCGTGCGTGACGAGTGCCACGAGCGCCGCGAGGATCCCCGCCGCGGTCGCACCGACGAGCGGGATGAAGGCCGTGAG
This sequence comes from Microbacterium sp. K2, assembly GCF_051365005.1. Classification (NCBI taxonomy): domain Bacteria; kingdom Bacillati; phylum Actinomycetota; class Actinomycetes; order Micrococcales; family Microbacteriaceae; genus Microbacterium; species Microbacterium sp. K2. The sequence continues at coordinate 177,089 of NZ_JBLWII010000001.1, forward strand.
GAAGACGATCACGGCGAGGGGCAGAGCGAGCGGGATCTGCAGGATCGCCAGACCGATGCCGATGCCGAGGGCGTCGGCCGCTGCGACGATCGAGGTGCCCCGGATGTAGCCCCCGAACACGTCGACCGTCTTGTCGCCGATGCGGCGGGCGCGCTCGTAGCTGGCGCCGGCGAAGGGACGCAGCAGGAACTCCCAGATGCGTGGTCCGTCCTTAAGGAAGAAGAACAGCACCACGATCATCAGCGCGAGGCCCGTGAAGAAGCTCGCGGTGGCTGACACGCCCGCCAGGGCTCCGCGCCCGAACGAGGCGCTCGTCAGGAAGTCGCCGAGCCCGGCCCACACCTCATCGAGGTCGAACGACGCAAGGTTGAAGGGCAGGGTGTCGAGCCACGCCGTCACCTGGGTGATGCCGTCGGTGGCCGAGTCGATGAGGTCGTCCCACTGCGAGCGGACCGTGAGCACGATCACCCAGACGATTCCGCCGAGAATCGCGAGGATTCCGATCAACGCGATCCACGTCGCCAGGATCGACGGCACCCCGCGGCGGCGCATGAAAGCGACGAGCGGGTGAATGGCCGAGGCGAGGATCAGCGCGATCGTCACCGGGATGAAGACCAGCGAGAGCTGCGTGATCACCAGGACGCCGATGGCGACAAGCGCGAGCACCGACAGCGTCTGCAGGCTCCGGGTGGCGGCGAGTCCGAAGCCGCGCGACCAGAGGCCGGGTTCTGCGATCGGCCGCGGGCCGTCTGATGGCGGGGACGACATGATCCCCTGTCGTCGGAACAGTCCCAGCACGTGCGTCCTCCACCTCGTCGAAGACCGTCTCACTGACGAGGACGGCCTGGCCTTTCTATCTGGAGCAGCAGGCGATGGCAAGTCCCTGGCGCTCCGCCTCGTGATGACCCGTCTATGACGCGCGTTCGCCGAGCCTCCACCGACGCTGAGCATCGGCGGACGCAAAGAAGGCCCCGCGATCTCTCGCGGGGCCTTCTGTATGTGGACCTGGGGGGACTCGAACCCCCGACCCCCCTGCACCATTTCGGTCAGTCTGTCAATCTCGGCAGCTTCAAACTCGGTCGGTTCAGTCGTCTCGGTTCCTTGCTGGTACCGGGAGGAGAAGTCCTCGCTCCCATGTATCTATGCGCCTCAGCACGTCCATCGATAAACCATCCGCCGAAAGTACTGGAACTGGGCAAGCGTATGGGGGAGTCCGCGCGACCGACCTATCGATATAGCGCTGCTGATTAGGGAGTGACGACATAGAGTGCGTCTCGCGAAGCTGTGGGCAAGTCCTTATCGCAGCAGGTTCCCGCATGCGGTTTGTGTCGCCAGCCACTTCACTTCTGGGGCAGGCGCGAAGGCTCGCCCATCCGGGGCCCGACAATGGTCGACTCGACTTGCAGGCGAGTTGCTTCGACTCGGGTGCCGTGCGAGTCGCGTTCGCACATAGAAGCGGCGCGGCTTTGTTCCGCCGCACCAGACCGGGAGCGTCTGAACTGCAGGCCCGATTGACTGAGCGGGAGCCCTGCTAGGGCAATGAGTTCAGCGAGAACTCATGCTCGCCGAACCTCGTTGGTCTGGTCCTCGTTGGCAGATGGGAAACACCGGCGGCCAAGGTCTCCAAGGACAGTGACGGTCTGCACCCACCCTCGCCGAAAAATGAACCAAACAGAACACGTGGAATCCAGCTCGGGGTTCTCCGCACGTTATATACCGCAGTCATGATCGCAGGAGCCTTCCCTAAAGCAAATCGTATGCTATTTTTTCGGTCTGTTATCACTTGAACGAAAGCCGAGCACGGCGATGAACGGCACACCCTGGGTTGCGATGGAGCAACACCTCGTACATCGGAATGACGAGCGGAGCGTCTTGCTGGAGGCATACCGGCAGCCAGACGAGCACGACGTCGAGTTCACGTTGAAGCGGCCAGTCGGCGGACCGTTCAGCATGTATGGCGGTGCCGCCGACCCGCTGCTGGTTGCGGAGTACCTGAGACAGACGACCATCGCCTATGGGCACGTGGCATGGGGAGTGCCGGTTGGATGGGCGTTCATCATGGGCCGGATGGAACTGAGGAGCGACCGCTCGCTCCCTCGGGGAGCGCTCACGGCGACGGTGCGAGCGGTCGACCCGAAGCTCTCGGGGGGCGCGCTGCGTACGATGACATCCGACGTCTCGTTCTTCGCGGACGGTGCCGAGTTCGCCCGCGGCCGTGGCGCGCTGAAGGTTGTCAGTAAAGCGGTGTACTCACGGCTGAGGCGCGACGGGCTGAACACGATGCCGGCGAGAGCAACGCGTCCAACCTCGGCATCCCCGCTCTCGCTTGACGTTGTCCGGGACGCGGAGAACGAGTGGGACATTCGATTTGACGAGCGCGACCCGTTCTTCTTTGACCACCATGTCGACCATGTGCCCGGGATGTTGCTGTTCGACGCGGTGCGCCGGGCGTGTGTGCTAGCCGCGGGCGCGCCGCGCTCCGACCTCCGCGCGTTCGATGGCACGTACACCCGTTTTGCTGAGCTGCATGAACCCCTCCGAGTGCGCGTGACGCGCACAGACATCGTGAAAAGTCGGCCGAGGCGACACTTCGAAGCCGAGGTGTGCAGTGAAGACGGCGCGGCGATACTTACCGCGAAGGCTGAGGTCGAGTGATGAGCTGCTTACGCCCTTGCGGACACATCCAGAAGGTCAGGAATCTGCTTGAGGATGGGATGGTCCGCGTCTGCGAGCATCCCGCCGAGAAGTATCGGCCACATCCGGGCAAGCATGTGGAGTATGCGTTCGCTCCGCCCGAGCGCGGCGGAGAGGAACTGCGTGCCGCTGAACGCACTGATGATGAGGTCAGCGGCGGCGTCCAAGTCCAGCCCCGGTCGGGTCTCTCCCTGCGCACTCGCCCGCTCGAGAAGGATGCGGCAGGCCGCCACCCACTCCCGGTAGGGGGCGGAGGCGACTGTGGCCAGCTCGGCGACGGATTCGGTGGACAAGCGGATACCCGCGCGCACGACCGCATCGTCGCGCGTCTGCTCGGCGAGCTCGCGGGAGAGCCTCACAATGCTCACCATGCCGGATGCGTCGGTACTCGTGATTGATTGGATAGCGCCGATAGACGTCTCGTGCTGGCGCCGGACAATCTCTCCTGCGAGGACCAGTTTTGAGTCGAAATGGAAGTAGAACGCACCGAGGGTCATGCCGATACGCGAGGTGATATCGCGGAGCGCGGTCTCGGAGTACCCCTGCTTGGCGAAAATCTCGGCGGCGGTCTGAACAATCAGTTCGCGAGTCTCTTCTGCGCGCTTCTGCATCGGTGCCATTCCCTTCGGGCGAGGTCAGTTTACTGTGGGCACGCTCTGGGGCGCACGCCTCCGGGGAGCGTGCGTTGATAGCGATGACCGGCTCGACAGGCTATGTCGGAGGGGCCGTCCTTCGGGGACGACCGCCAGGGACGCTCCGCGCGCTTCAGCGCACGAAAAATGCGGCGGTCGAGGGCATAGAGGTCACCGTGGGAGACCTTCGCGATAGTGCCGCGTGTGAGCGGCTGCTGGACGGAGCGGATGTCTTGCTGCACTGCGCGAGCTATATTGGCCCTTCCGAAGACCTGGCGACGGACGTGAACGACCACGGAACGCGGACTCTGGTCGAGGCCGCTATGCGAGCGGGGGTGGCCCGCATCATCTACGTGAGTACAACCGGCGTCTACGGGCACGGTCCGTTCGTGGGAGCGTCGGAGGACACGACCCTCTCCCCGGTGTCGCCCACAAGCAGGTCTCGGCTGCGGGCAGAGCAGCACGTGCTCTCGGCGGGCGGGACAGTCATTCGGCCGCACCTCGTTTACGGCGTCGGCGACACGAAGGTGCTGCCAGCAGCGCTTTGCGCGATGCGCGCGGTCGGTGGTGTGCCCTTCCCGTCCCCGTTGGTGTCCGCACTTAGCGCTGAGCAGCTCGCGGCTCAGGTGTGGGCGCTCGTCGAGCGGCAAGACTTGGCGGGTCGAGCAGCCAACGCCGACCACGGTGAGCCGGTTCGTCTTATCCGGCTGGTCGAGATGGCGGGCTCGGTGACGGACCTTGAGGTGCTCTCGGCGCAGGACGTGTTCCGGTTCGTCCAGAATGTAGGAGCCAGTGAACATCAGGCATGGATGCTCACTGCGCACAACCACTTCTCCTCGTCGCTGGACGGAGGTGGAGTCGTGCTCGACGACAACCCGCGCATCGGTCAGTGGTATCGCGATTGGGCACGGGTGTCCGTCATCCCCGAATCGCAATCGCGGGGTCTGCGCGCGCGGCGACGATAGCGGGGTATGTTGCGGAGCAGATTCCTGACACGCACCCGGCGACGAGCCCGAGAAGCAGCACGGATGGTGAGAGGGTGGGCGTCCATCCCTGCAGGACGCACACGATGACGACGGCACAGACGCCGAGCGCTGCCCCGGATACGCCTCCTGCCGCACCAATGACGAGCCCTTCCATCGTGAACACCCGCCATACGGACCCACGGCTGGCGCCGAGGGCGCGACGGAGAGCAATCTCCGATGACCGGGCTTGGACCGAGAGATACATTGCGATGGCTGAACTCATGCTCGCGAGCAGAAGCAGCAGCACGGACACGATGCCCACGAGGGTGCCGAGGTCGGTGGCGACACCGAACCGAAGGTTACGGAGGTCAGCGACAGTTTCGACCCTGACCTGCGCGGGGTCGCCTGGCGCGACTGCCAGGGGGATGGCTTCCGCCAACGCCGCCGGGTAGCCGGGCACTGTGCGGACGACCAACGAGACATCGTCCGGGGTGAGGGTTCCCAGTGCAGCGGGCGACAGGACGATGGCCTCCCGGAGCGCCGCCTTCCGCCCGGTATCGGTGATGACGCCGACGATATCGACAGCCGAGCCGTCCACCCATATCTGCGCTCCCGGGCCCACGGATGCGATACCCAAGTTCTCTGCGGCACCTTCTCCAATGAGCGCGACACGCGCGCCCCAGTCGGCGGAGAGGAGACCGACCGCGTGAGCTGGGGCCGCGGTCACCTGCTGCGCGCCGAGGTACCCGGCGTCGGCGACGACAACAGACCCGTCGAACGCCGGCTGGTTGGGGACGGAACCGCTCGGGAGGAGTGTGATGCGGGCTTCGGCGGCAGCTACTGATGCGACGAACCCGGAGCTACGCACACCTTCGAGTCCGTTGATGGCTGCTGAGGCACTGCCGTCTGCGTAGTAGAAGCCGTCCGCGAAAGCGGTTCCGGAGGCTGAGCGCACGACGACCTCGTCGAGACTCGCCTGTGTGAGCCGTTCAGTGACTTGAGCCGCGGCACTTTCGCTGATGCCGATGGAACAGACCAGCCCGCCCGCGCCCAACATGAACGCCGTCAGCAGGAGAAGCGCACGGGCGGGCTTGCTGCTGTGCACAGACAGCGCATCGCAGAACTCGTCCCAGAGGCGCACCGCGAAGCTTGGGCGTCGGTTCTGCGGCGCTGGAGCCTCGGCCGCCGCCGTCGCAGACTTCGATGTGGCGGCTCCGGAGTCCGCGACGATGACCCCATCGACTATCTCGACCCGCCGGTCCGCGGCGTCAGCGACGGTTCGGTCGTGGGTGATGACCACAACCGTGACGCCCTGCCGATTCAACTCACGGAGGTGGGAGATGATGCTCTCGGAGTTCTTGGAATCCAGTGCACCCGTTGGTTCATCCGCGAGAATCACTGCGGGCTCCGTCGCCATCGCGCGTGCAATGGCCACCCTCTGGCGTTCACCTCCCGAGAGGTTGATGGCCGTCTCACCCATCCGGTGCGTCAACCCGAGTCGGCGAAGTGCTGCGCCGACCCGGGTGGCTCTGTCGACGCGAGGTGTCCCGCGTACTTTCAATCCCAGGCTCGCGTTGCCGGCCGCCGTATCCATGAGGAGCATGCGCGAGTCCTGGAAGACGAAGCCCAGGGTCTCGTTGCGGACCCGGTCCCGATCCCGCTCGCTCAATGACTGCACGTCGACGCCGTTGAGCAGATAACGTCCGCCGCTGCTGCGGTCGAGGAGACCCAAGATGTTCAGGAGGGTCGACTTCCCTGAGCCGGATGGGCCGATGATGGCCACGAACTCTCCGGGCATGACCGTCAACGAGATGGCATCCAGCGCTGTTGTCTTCGTGTGACCGGCGCCGAAACTCCGCGTGACCCCGTCGAGCTCGATGACAGCCGAAGACGTCATGGGGACACCAGAATCTCTGTGCCGACAGGTAGGGCATCGTTCGCTTCGATGGAGACCCATCCGTCCGCCTGTGCGACGACCGCGATGTCGATGCGCTCGTGCGCTGGTGCCTCTCCCTCGGCTGCTTTCTTTCCTCGTACCAGAACGAAAGACGCCGAACCTTCCTGACGGATTGCTGATGTCGGGACGGCGAGGGAGGGCTGTGGCTCTCCCCACGGCCGAATCTGCACCGGCGTGCTCGCATCGATAGCCACGTCCGCCGGCAGCGCGATACGCACCGGATAGCCTGACGCGCCGGTGTCCTCGTTGGTCGCGAACGCGCCGAGTGCCACGACGGTACTGACCACAGGTGCGGCACCCGCGACTTCTACGCCGACTTCCGCGCCGGCCGCGAGGCGGCCGACCTCCACCGCCGTCGCCTGTGCTTCCAAAGCGGGAGGGGTCGTGCGAATCGTCATGAGTGGTGCTTCCGCGCCGAGGAGCGACCCCACCGGGGCTGCGGCCTGCACGACCCCGTCACCCGTGGGTATGCCGATGAGCTCCCGCCAGGACAGTCCCCGAACCCCTGCGGCGACGAACGGCAGTTCATACCCCGCTTCGCGGTAGAGCAGCTGAAGAGTGGCGAGAGACCCTGCACCGAATACGCCGTCAACGGTCACGCTGTATCCCATATCGGCGAGGGATTGCTGAACGGCCTTCACATCTGACCCGCGAGCCCCGACGACGATGTCCCGGAACAACGGGACCGAAGACGGCCATGCGAAGACAGGGCGTCCGGACACCTCGCCAATGAGTGACCCGTACTTGAGCGTGTCACCGGCCGCGACCGCCATGCGCGACACGACGGCTCTGTCCGACACCGCGGTTTCGTTTTCGGTCGGCGCGACGGGGGTCGCCGCTGGCGCCGCAGCCGTGTCGGTGGCCGCGGGAGGCGCAACTGGAGACGCCTCCCGCGGGGCTTCCGTGACCAGCACGTCGGTAGTGGCCCCTGCCACGACGACGGCAGGCAGCGAAAAGCTGTCACTGACGACGCGCTCTTCGACCTGGGCGAATACTTCCACCTCAGAATCGACGTTCGCCAGCGCCTGGTCCTGAGGGGACTTCACCATCCCACCGACGACGAAGGCAGCACCGACAAGGACCGCGGTGACCACCCCGAAGGCAATGAGGCGCCCGGGATTCTGCACCCGCTTCAGGGGTGCAGAATCAGGGCTCTCGCCCGCTGTGGCAGTCAGATACCGGCCGCGTCGCTGGAAGCTCATCGACCGGCAATCGCGTCCTCGAAGACCGAGATGACTTCGTCACGCTTCTCCATGAACGATGTGACCTGGGCAGATTGAGCGTCGATGAGTGCGGCTTCGTACCGTGCTTGGATGTCGTATAGCGTCTGCACCGCGTTGGTCGACTGCGCGCACTGTGCCTCGACGACGATGGCGGCAATCTCCGCTTCCTTGCCCTGCTCCTGGTACTGCTGCACCGGCCGGCCATCGGCGGGGTCGAGCACGATGCCCTGGTCCTCCATACAGGCCTGCCAGTCCGCTTTCGCGCTCTTGCCTTCCTTGCTAGCGACGGTGAGCTCAATCGCCCGGTTCCGGATTTGCGAATCGATGTTCATGTCCTGGGACCACATCAACTCGTCCATCAGCGTTTCTTTCCCGGTCTCGGCGCACGCAGCGAACTCTTTGCTCTGCTCGACACCCATGCCGATGATATCGACCGACTTCGCTCCGGCCTCCGGCGCTAATTCCACCCCATACTTCGAGGCGTACGCGACGCTCCACAGCCCGTAGGTCCGGTCCTCGTCCTGTATGAACGGGGACCAGTCTCTGTCTCCCGCGTTGGCGGGTTGTCCGGCGTCCGTCATGCATTCGTCCGTGCGGACGGCGATAGCGTGGAGCACACGGATGACGTAGTCCGGCTCTCGCAGGCTGAACTCGGAGACGGGCGTCATCGCGACGGCATGGTCGTAGTCCAACTGCGCTGTGACGTCGCCATAGTCGGCGATGCTGACCTCCGGAAGTTCTTCCGGTGTTGACGGGCTCGGAGCACTCGTTTCGGAACAGCTCGTCAGTGCGAGCATCAGGAGCAGTGAAGCGCCCACCAGGGCACGTCGTCGATGAGTCATGTGGTCCTCTCAGTCGTTCATCGAGGGGGTGAGCACACGCCCACCCCCTCGTCCTCAGGTCGTCAGCTGATGCTGCTCGTGAGGTTGTCGAAGCCCCAGCTGCCGAGGTTCGGCGAACCGGTGTAGAACTTCCCCGTCGCCGCTCCGCCGTAGTCACGGAACTGGTGAAGGATTGCGTAGCCCGCAGGCGACGTCACCTTCAGCGACGACGCGCGGTTGTCCGCGAACGTGCCGACGTAGCTGGTACCGGTTCCGAAGTCGCCGAGGTACTCTCCGGCGTAGTCGTTGAGCTGGTACAGCTTGATGCCCGCGTTCGCCGGCGCGGCGACGGCCGCCGACATCCCCAGAGCCATCACACCCGCGATGACTCCCGCGACAATCTTCTTCTTCATCATTGAAGTGCCTTTCATTCGTGCGCCGGACCCCCCGACGAGCTAAACATAACGTTCGCTATGTCTCTTGCATAGGCGCGCGACGCGCAAGATATTGGTAAGGCGTGTTCCGGCATAGCGAACACTATGTTTAGGTACCGATCGTTGGGGCCACGGGTCTCATGCGGGGCCCGAGGTAGAGCAGGACCTTTGGGCCGTCTCGATGCATGCTGTGGCTGGTCGGGTTCAGAATGGGCAGCCTCATCGCCCCGACGGACCCGCACATGCTCGAGTGCGTGTCGGCGAAGGATGGCGCTGGAGTCCACGAAGGTCGTGGACTAGCGCGGGAGCGTGCGTCTCAGCTGGCCACACTTCAGCGGCCGCCACTACTGCGCGGGCGGGAGCGCGGCGTGTACTGGCTTTCGCAGAGAGCGTCATTCGACGTCGGCTGCGCAGTGAACTGAGGGGCGATGAAGTATTTGCGCTGATTGCAGCCAACGCGCCTGCGGCAGCAGGTCATCGCCGCTGTCATCGCGGTCGGCTGAGCGCACCGCCTGACGGAGTGAGGCCCGCACTCAGAGAGGATGCGCCTTGCAGGTGGGAGGTCGGTGGACCTGATGCGCAGTCAGTCGAACCGCAGCTGGTTGTTGCTGGGCAAGAGCGACGCGACTTCTACCGCAAGCACGATGGCCAGGCGCGTCAGCACCTTGATGCTGGGATTGGCAGTCTCGTCGGCCTTCCATGCTCCGCGCTCAATCTGCTGAAGGTGAGTGCGAGTAATGCCGGCGGCTGCGGCGAGCTTTTCCTGCGTCCATTTCCCGTTCACGCGCGCGGCGTGAACGTTCGCACCCAGTTCTCGGGCATAGGACGGCCAGGACTCAACGCTCACGAGGGATAACAATTCCAGGGAAGATGCGTGCATGCCTGGATGGCCGCGGCTCTGATTCGATTCTCGGTGCCGCGACGCGAAAATTCTTGCGGACCCATTCGAGACTGCCGTCAGGCGGCACTATGCAACGCCCGTCGAGGTGAGCGAGCCACGAGTGGCAGCGGAGCTCATTCGCGACCTGGTCAGCCTCGCTCACGAGAAAGAGTTCGCGATAGCTGCGAGAGCGGCGTTCACCTCGTGACGCCCGGGCCCGGAAGTGGAAGCCGACCGGCCTGTCGGCGCGGACGCACAGTGGGTGCTGGTCGCTGACGACAGCGTTCGAGAGACCAGGGTTTTGGTGCATTAGCCAGAAATATGCGGCATTTAGTGCCGCTCTTCTGCAACCTTGGACTGATATATCGCGCTCGCTCGTATTGACGGCGAGGCATGCGCTCCGAGGTGTTGTTCGGCTCAGCGACCAAAACAGAGCTGGGCCTGTCGACGTCTCGGAAGGCCCGGTCGTAGCTACCCGTAGTCGTTCGATGGCAGAAAGAGGCGGCCCGTAGTGGGCGAATGGGCCATCAATGGTCATGTTTATTGTCCGAGGTTGTCCGTAGAACGAGATGTCGCCCCACGTCAGTGGGGATGGCTTCGGATGGCCCATCAGGCTGCCGTTCCGAGCGACCACTCGATGACGGCGCGTTTCGGGAACCGCAGGTGCTTACCGAGAAGCACGGCCTCAGGGCCATCTCCTTGTCCGCGCCAGTAGTAGATGGTGTGGACCGACACCTGCAGATAGGTCGCCAGCTCCTTGACCGTGAGGAGGTCCGAAAGGTTCTCGGCGGCGCGGAACTCGTGGGTGATGAGGTTGTTGTCTGTTGTCGTCATGACACCTCTATGCGCGAGGTGCGCTTGTTGATGGCGACGAGAGGTGGTTAGTCGTGGATGACCATGTCTCAAGACTCTCGCGACGGCCTCATTGCGAAAGTCTTGAAGTCTCCGAACTGCCCGTAGAAAACAAGAAAACCCGCGATTTCTCGCGGGTTTCGATGTGGACCTGGGGGGACTCGAACCCCCGACCCCCTGCATGCCATGCAGGTGCGCTACCAGCTGCGCCACAGGCCCAGAACTGCTTCCTCAGTGCTCGAAGCAACTTGAACAGAGTACTACACGGATCGCGCGCAACACCAATCGACGAGGGCCTCCCGGGCGCGTCGCGTTAGGCTCGACGGCATGACGACGATCAACGCGATCACACAGGCGGACTTCGACGAATGGTCGGGCCTGTGGCGCGGATATCTGACGTTCTACGGCACCCAGCTCTCGGACGAGATCACGGCCGACACGTTCCGGCGGCTCGTCGAGGATGGGGAGCTGCACGGCGCCGTCGCCCGCGACGACGCCGGACGCGCTATCGGCATCGTTCACTGGCTCACCCACCCGGCGAAGTGGAGCAGATCTGCCTACTGTTACCTCGAGGATCTCTATGTCGATACGGCATCGCGAGGCTCCGGAACGGGGCGGCTGCTGATCGCGCACGTGCGGGGATGGGCCGCGGAGCACGGATGCGAGAAGGTCTACTGGCTGACTCAGGAGACCAACATGACGGCTCGCGCGCTCTATGACAGCGTGGCGACGCACACCGGGTACACCCACTACCAGATCGCACTCTGAGCCCTGCGGAACAACGGCGCGATCGCGGGTGTTGTCACCACCGTGAGCATCTTGGACAGCGTCGTGATCGGCGCCGGTCAGGCCGGTCTGTCGGCCTCCTTCCATTTGACCCGTCTGGGCATCTCCCATGTCGTGCTCGACTCGGATTCCGAGCCAGGGGGTGCGTGGCGGCACCGGTGGGATGCGTTGACGATGCGCGACGTGCACGGAGTGGCCGAGCTGCCGGGGGAGTCACCGCCTCCGCGTGACGGACAGCGCGCCAACATCGCCGTCCCCGCATATTTCGCCGCTTACGAGCATGATCACGGTCTGCCGGTGATCCGACCTGTCCGCGTCGACCGGGTGATCGACGACGACGGGTTCCTGGTGGTCCACGCCGGGGAGCGGCAGTGGCGCACCCGCACCCTCGTCAACGCGACCGGCACCTGGACGCATCCGTTCCTGCCGCACTACCCGGGCATGGAGACGTTCCTCGGCGAGCAGCTGCACACGGTCGACTATCCGGGACCGGAGCACTTCGTGGGCAAGCGGGTCCTCGTCGTGGGCGGCGGTGCGTCGGCCGTCCAGTTCCTCGGAGCCCTCGCGCCCCTCACCGACACGCTCTGGGTCACGCGTCGCGAGCCGGTGTGGCGCGACGATGACTTCACTCCCGAGGCCGGGGCAGCGGCGGTCGCTCTCGTCGAACAGCGAGTCGCGCAGGGGCTGCCTCCGCAGAGCGTCGTGAGCGTGACCGGACTCATGCTGCGACCGCAGGAGCGCGAGGCCGAGCGTCTCGGGGCGTACGCCGCACGCCGTCCGATGTTTGCTCGCATCGAACCGGACGGCGTCCGCTGGGCCGACGGCTCGTTCGAGCGCGTCGACGTGATCCTGTGGGCGACAGGATTCCGACCCGCCATCGCGCACCTCGCCCCGCTGCATCTGCGCAGTGCGGCCGGCGGCATCCAACTCGACCGTGGAGGCCGCGGCACGACAGCGGTGCAGGATCCGCGGGTCCAACTCGTCGGCTATGGCCCGTCGGCGAGCACGATCGGCGCGAACCGGGCGGGGCGCTCGGCGGCGAAGGGTGTGCAACGCGCGCTGGCGAGGGAATCCCTGCGCACCTCGTAGAACGGCCGGGACGGGGCCGTGTCCCGGCCGCGTGACCGTGCGACACCCCGTCGCTACGCTGAGGGCATGATCCGCATCGTGCTCCTGGTCGTCTGGCTGCTGCTGTCGGCCTGGCTCGTCATCTGGACCGGAGAGGGTCTCTTCGGTGTGAACCAGCGTGAGTCGATCCTTCCGTTCTCCGGAGAGGATACCCTCGGAGCGCCGATCGTCATCGGGGTCGCGTGGGGACTGCTTCTCACCTTCGGAGGCACGATGTCGGGCTTCGGTCGCCGCCGGAAGGTGAGGGGCGAGTCGCAGATCGGCGTGGGCCGCCTCATCGAGATCTCGAGAACCGGTCTGACCGTGAACGATGTGCCCCAGTACGACCTGTTCATCCGAGTCACTCCAGGAGTGGGCGAGGACTTCGTCGGGCAGCTGCGGATGCTCGTCGATCACAGCGAGATCGGGGCCATGCAGGTGGGGCAGCCGATCCCGGTCCGATACAGCCTCAGCGATCAGGACACGGTCGAGCTCGCCGACATCACCGACCCCGCGGTGCGAGACGCGATGCTGCAGTGGCGGATCGAACGGGGTCTGATCGACCCTCGTCTGGTGAGAGCGCGAACGAGTGGCACGCAGGTGCCGGCATCCGTGCTCGAGGTGCGCCCCACCGGACGCCGCCTCGAGGGGCAGATCGAGCTGGCGCTCAAGGTGCTCATGGCTCCGGAGGGCGCCGTGACCTGGGAGGCCGACACGACGGTTTTCGCCTTTCCCGAGGCGATCTCGCGATTCCAGGTCGGCGCGCCGATCTGGGCCTTCTATCGACGCGAGGATCCGCACACCGTGGCCGTGACGGTCGACAAGGAGGCCGGACGATGAACCTTCTCGACACTCTGATCTGGCTGATCAACTTCCCGGCCTCGCACGGGTACGCGATGGTGTTCATCGCCGGGTTCTCGATCCTCGGACTGTTCGCGGTGTCCGCACCCGGTGCAGCGCCCGGCGTCGCGCTTCGACGCCTCCGCGAGCGCGAGGGGCTGCTGCAGGGTGAGAACGCGGCGCGGGGGAGGACAGGCGGCACGGCCCTGCGGATCGTGTTCCGGATCCTCGCGTTCGTGATGGTCGCGAACCTCGCCATCGGCATCCTGAGCCTCATCGGCGTCCCCATCACGCGTGCGTACATCCATGAGCACGGTCAGCCGACGACCGGGACCATCGATGGCGACTGGGTCACCTTCACGACCTCCTCGGGCATCGAGTACACGATCGAGAGCAACTTCTTCACTCCTGCGGTCTATCCTGATCGCGACGCGTACCTGCCCTCCGGCGAGCCGGTCGTCGTCCGGTATCTTCCCGGGCACCCTCAGACGTTCGTCATCGACAGCTCGCAGGGGCCGCGCTGAGCGCATGCCCGAGCCGACGTCGGCGCAGGCGCGTAGGGTGAAGACATGTCGCGAATCATCGTCTTCGGCGGCCACGGCCGCATCGCACTTCTCCTCGCCCCGATCCTCGTCGCCCGCGGCGACGAGGTGACCTCGGTCATCCGCAATCCCGACCATGTCTCAGAGGTCGAAGCGACGGGGGCGCACGCGCTCGTCGCGGACGTCGAGACCCTCGACACCGATGCGCTCGCGGAGATCATCCGCGGACACGACGCCGTGGTCTGGTCGGCGGGGGCCGGTGGCGGCTCTCCTGAGCGCACCTACGCCGTCGACCGCGACGCCGCGATCCGAACCATGGATGCCGCCGAGGCCGCCCGTGTGAAGCGCTATGTCATGGTCTCCTGGCTCGGCTCCAAGGCCGATCACGGAGTGCCCGAGAGCGACGGCTTCTTCGCCTACGCCGATGCGAAGTGGGCGGCAGACGAGCACCTGCGATCGACAGACCTCGACGGCACGATCCTCGGCCCAGGCACGCTCACGTTCGACGAGCCCACGGGTCGCATCGTCCTCGATCCCGAGGGCAAGGGGGAGGTCGCCCGCGCCGATGTGGCAGCCGTGATCGCCGAGGTCGTCGGCAACCCGTCGACGTTCGGCCGCACCATCAGATTCGGAAACGGCACGGACGACACCGCGGTGCCCATCGTCGACGCCCTCAGCGCCTGAGGCCATGCTGTGGCGTCGCTTCGGGGCGGTCGGAGCGGCCGTGATCGCCGTCTTGGCTCTGGCATCCGCACCCGCGTCCGCATCGACGCATGACAGAGTACGTGTCGGCGACGTCCGGACGGATGTCTCCTCTTCGGGGGCGAATGAGCACGCAACGGCCCTCGTCGCGGGGATGACGACAGCCGAACAGGCGGCGAGCATCGTGATGGGGCACATCCCTACGACGGATGCCGCAGCCCTCCGCGCGTACATGCAGCAGGGCATCGGCGGATTCATCCTGATGGGAGCGAACATCCCCGCGACGGATGACGAGCTGCACGCTCTCACGGCCGCTCTCACCGTCGATCCTGCACTGCCTCCGCTCGTCGCGATCGATCAGGAGGGCGGGATCGTGTCGCGCTTCGGCAGCGACGTGTTCCCGGCCTCAACCGGTCTCAAGTCGCAGCCGGTCGCCGACGCAGCGGCGGCCTTCTCGGCGCGCGCCGCGCTGGTCGCGAAGGCCGGGATCAGCGTGAACTTCGGCACGGTCGCAGACGTCACGTCCGACTCATCGTCGTTCATCTACGGCCGGGCGCTCGGAACCGATCCGCAATCGGCGGCAGAGCGGGTCATGGCCGCCACGACGGCGCAGGAGCAGGTCGTCGCGTCGACGCTGAAGCACTTCCCCGGTCACGGTGCGGCGCCGGGCGACTCCCATCAGGCGATCCCGACGACCGGTGAGACCCTCGACGAATGGCGTGCGACCGATGCGGTGCCGTTCGTCGCCGGTGTGGACGCCGGTGCCTCCCTGCTCATGTTCGGTCACCTTGCCTACACCTCGGTGGATCCGGCCCCTGCGTCCCTCTCGGCTCGCTGGCACGAGATCGCTCGAGAGCAACTGGGCTTCGACGGAGTGATCGTGACAGACGACCTCGGGATGCTGCAGTCCTCGGGGATTCCGGAGTACGCCGACCCGGTGCGCAACGCGGTGTCGGCGGTCTCCGCCGGAAGTGATCTCGTGCTCATGATCGCGGGTTCGACGCCCGATACCGCGGGCGAGATCGTGCGGGGGCTCACGGCGGCGGTCGATGCAGGAACGCTCCCCGTCGATCGCCTCGCCGAGGCGGCGACACGCGTGATGTCGCTGCGCCTGCAGTCGACATTGGCGACGACGAACTGGGCGCTGTGCCCGGAGTGCGAGCCGGTGGGCTGACGCGTCAGCTCGCGACTGCGGCGGGCTCAGCCGAGCCGAGCCACGCGTGCAGGAGTTCGCTGCGAAGCCGCGTACCTCGCTCTGCGAAGACTCGCTGCTGACGCACGTAGTCCGCTTTGCCCTCGGCGGTCTCGATCGGCACGGGCACGATGCCCCACGGTGCCAGATCATAAGGAGCGGCCTGCATGTCGAGAAGGCGGATGTCCCTCGCGAGCTCGAACGCATCGAGCAGCAGATCCCCCGGCACCAGGGGGCCGAGCTTGACCGCCCATTTGTACAGGTCCATGCCGGCGTGCAGACAACCCGGCTGCTCGAACAGAGGCTGATCGTCGCGGGTCAGCTCTGTGCGGTTGCGCGGCACCGCCTCGGGTGTGAAGAACCGGAACGCATCGAAATGCGTGCACCTGAGGTCGTGACTCTCGACGACGAGATCGGTGCCTGCCTGTCCGAGACGCAAGGGCACCGGATGCCTGTGTTCGTCGGCACGGTAGACCATCGCCCACTCGTGCAGCCCGAAGCATCCGAACTGACCGGGGCGCGAGGCGGTGCGGCGCAGCATCCGCTCTACCAGGCCGGCGAGGTCTGCCTTCTCGCGCGCGAACACGGCGGCATCCGGCATCGCACCGTCTCCGGTCCTGCCGGGGGAGTACCAGCGCCACGTCAGCCGCTCGGGGGCCTGCTCCAGCTCGATCCCGGCGCCCGGGTGCCACCGACGCAGCTGCGCAGGCTTGTAGCTGTAATAGGTGAAGAGGAAGTCCCACACCGGGTGCTTCTCGCCTCGGGCAGCCCGCTCCCTGTGCTCTGCCGTGAGCGCGTCGGCTCTCGCCTGGTGCGCTCGCTCACGCTCCAGCCAGTCGGTCCGCGGAAGCGACGTGATCATGTCAGCGGAGGATGCCGGCTTTGCCGAGCAGGTCACGGAGTCCCGCGCCGTCTTCGGCGCTGACCCAGGGGGCGACGCCTTCGGCATGCTGCTCGTGACCGGCGCGTCCACCCGCGAGAACCGCTTCAGCCGGCAGCAGTCGACGGATGGCGACGCCGGCGATCGAATCGGGGTGCTCGTCCATGAATTCCGAATAGATGGACTCGTCGTGCTGACCGTCGTCGCCGATCAGCAGCCACTTCACGTGCGGGAACTCGGTCGCCAGGCGACGCAGGTTGGTGAGCTTGTGCTCTCGTCCGCTGCGGAACCAGCGGTCGTGCGTGGGCCCCCAGTCGGTGAGGAGCATGGAGCCCGCCGGGAAGAGGTGTCGCCCGAGGAAGCGTCGGAGTGTGGGGGCGACGTTCCAGGCGCCGGTCGACAGGTAGACCATCGGCGCGCCGGGGTACTCGCGGAGCACCTGATCGAGCAGCACGGCCATGCCCGGTACGGGGATGCGCGCGTGCTCGTCGACGACGAACGAGTTCCACGCGGCGATGAACGGACGGGGGAGAGCGGTCACCATGACGGTGTCGTCGACATCGGAGACCACACCGAAGTGCGTCGACTCTGCGACGATGAACGCGGTCGTCTCTACCGGTTCCTGGCCCTCGACGGAGAACGTGAACGTCTGCCACCCGGACTCGAGATCGGTGTGCACGACCGAGTCGATCACACCGCCTCGGTCGGCGACGACGTAGTGCGTCGAGTCGCCGATCTGCACGGCGACCTTCGCGAAGCTCACCGGGATGCCGACGAAGCTCCGCCAGCCGCGGACGCTCGCCGGCTCACCATCTTTCGTGCTCCGCGCAGGCGGGACGATGAGCACGCGTCCGACGACTCGCACCCACCCGGGGCCCCCGTAACCGGGGAACGGGAGGATGGTCGCGGTACGACCGCGACGGCGCGCTCGTCCCTCGCGCCACACATGGAGGCGGTGTTCGAGGCGCGCGAACCAGTGGATCCGGGGCGCCGGGGGTGACGAAGCCATTGCTTCAGTCTTTCACGTCGGTCGAGTCCTTCGCGTCGGAGATGTCGAGATGACGAGACTCGAGGCGAGAGATCACCTTCTTGCCGACGAACACGGCGATGAGGAAGAGGGCGATGATGCCGACGAAGATGTATCCCGCGTAGTGCACCCGGTCGGCGAGTTCGTCGAAGCTGCCCGCGGCGAGCGAGGTGATGCTCACATATGCCGTCGCCCACAGCAGGCAGGCGGGCGCTGTCCACGCGAGGAACCGGCGGTACGAGTAGTGGCTCATGCCCACGGTCAGAGGCACGAGAGAGTGCAGCACGGGCAGGAAGCGCGAGAGGAAGATGGCTATGCCCCCGCGGCGGGCGAGGTACCGCTCGGCGCGCACCCAGTTCTCTTCGCCGACCCGACGACCGACCCAGGAAGCGCGGATGTGCGGACCGATCCACCGCCCGAGCCAGAAGCCGATGCTCTCGCCGATCAACGCGCCGAGCACGACGGAGACGACCATGGCCACCGCCTGGGGGAGGCTGGTGATGCCGATCGATGCGACGAGCACGACGGTGTCGCCCGGGAAGACGAGGCCGATCAGGACGCTGGTCTCGAGCATCACTGCGAGCCCGGCGACGAGCGTGCGGGCGACCGGATCGATGGACCGCATGAAGTCGATCAGCCACGGCACGAAGTCGTCCACCCCTTGAGAATACGGGACTACTCGCGGCCTAGGCTGAGAACGTGCCCGAACCTCTGAGCACCCGCGTCATCATCGACCGGGTGGCGCCCGAAGCGCTCTTCCTCGCGCTCGAACGGGAGCACTCCGATCTGTTCTGGCTCGACGCGGGTGCCGATGCGCCCGAGGGATGGAGCTTCATCGGAACCGGCCTTCCGTCCTCCTTCCCCGGCGAGGTCCGACTGGACGCCGCCTCTGCTGCCGCGGGTGATTCCGCAGGCGGGGTTCCGCCGCTGTCGGGCGGGTGGGTCGGATGGTATGACTACGAGAGCGGCGCCCGAGCAGCGGGAGCTCCCGTGGCGGATACGGCCGAGGTGCCGGGCGGATCCTGGTTGCGTATCTCTCGACTGGCCGCGTTCGACCACGCGACCGGAGCCGTCTGGGTGGCCGCAGCCGAGGCAGACCTCGACGATTGGGAGGTCTGGGTTTCGCGCGCCGCTGCGACGACGGTGCCGGAGGACGGGCCGGCACCGAACGAGATGGGGACGAGGCGCGTCGAGGCGCGACACACCCCGACCGAGTACGCCGCACTCATCGAGCGCTGCCGCGAGCTCATCCGCGCGGGGATCGCTTACCAGCTCTGCCTGACCACCCGCTTCACCGTCCCCGGGGAGCACGACGGCGTCTCGGTGTATCGACGACTCCGTTCAGCCACCCCAGCGCACCACGGCGGATTCCTCCGCATCGGTGGTCGGTCGCTGCTCAGCGCGAGCCCCGAGCAGTTCCTCCACGCAGAGGGCAGAATCATCCGCACTCGTCCGATCAAAGGGACGCGACCTCGCGGCACGGATGCCGCGCACGACGCCGAGCTCGCCTCGGAGCTCGCCGCCGATGCGAAGGAGCGCGCTGAGAACGTCATGATCGTCGATCTGATGCGCAACGATCTGTCGCAGGTCTGCGAACCGGGGTCGATCCGCGTCGACGCTCTGTGGGCGGTGGAGACCTATCCCGCCGTGCATCAGCTCGTCAGCACGGTCAGTGGCAGAGCGTCTTCCGGCACGACGGCCGGTGGGCTCTTCGATGCCGCCTTCCCCGCGGGCAGCATGACCGGTGCGCCGAAGCTCTCGGCGATGACGCGTCTGCTCGAGCTGGAGGGCGGGCCCCGCGGAATCTACGCCGGATGCTTCGGCTACATCGGCGACGACGGGTCGCTCGACCTCGCGATGGTCATCCGCAGCATCGTCATCGACGGCGCGGATGCGGTCGTCGGGGCGGGCGGCGGAATCACCTGGCGATCGGTCGCCGCTTCCGAGGTCGCGGAGGTCGCGACGAAGGCGCGTGCACCTCTTGCGGCGCTCGGTGCGGAAATGCCCGCGGCCTGGGCTTCCGATATCCTGAACTGACCCCCTTTTCCCTTCAGATTGGTCGTGCGTTCGTTGTCTGAGAACCTGTCCACCTCTCCCGTCGACGAGGAGACCTCCTCGGCGCACGCTATCCAGGCCAAGTGGCAGAAGTACTGGGCGGAGAACGAGACGTTCCTCACCGGCGGTGACGACGACAAGCGGCCTCGCCGCTACGTGCTGGCGATGTTCCCGTACCCGTCCGGCGACCTGCACATGGGGCACGCCGAGAACTACCTCTACTCCGACATCGTGGCTCGCTTCTGGCGTCACCGCGGCCACAACGTGCTCAACCCGATCGGCTGGGACTCGTTCGGCCTGCCCGCCGAGAACGCGGCGATCCGTCAGGGTGCCGACCCGCGGGAGTGGACCTATCAGAACATCGCGCAGCAGAAGCAGGCGTTCCAGAACTACGGCGTCTCCTTCGACTGGTCGCGCGTGCTGCACACGTCCGACCCCGAGTACTACCGCTGGAACCAGTGGCTGTTCCTGAAGCTGCACGAGCGCGGTCTGGCCTATCGCAAGAAGAGCGCCGTGAACTGGTGCCCCAACGATCAGACGGTGCTCGCGAACGAGCAGGTCGTCGACGGGCGCTGCGATCGCTGCGGCGCGGAGGTCGTGAAGAAGAAGCTGACCCAGTGGTACTTCAAGATCACGGACTACGCCGACCGACTGCTCGACGACCTGAACCAGCTCGAGGGCTTCTGGCCGCACAAGGTGCTGCAGATGCAGCGCAACTGGATCGGTCGCTCGATCGGTGCGGACGTCGACTTCCGCATCGAGGGACGCGAGGAGCCGGTCACGGTGTTCTCGACACGTCCCGACACGCTGCACGGAGCGACCTTCTTCGTGGTGGCTCCTGATTCCGACCTGGCGTCCGAGCTGGCGGCGGATGCTCCTGCCGAGGTGCGCGAGCGCTTCCAGAAGTATCTGGCCGAGGTGCAGAAGACCACCGATGTCGACCGTCAGGCGACGGATCGTCCGAAGACGGGTGTCTTCCTCGAGCGGTACGCGATCAACCCGGTGAGCGGCGAGAAGCTGCCGGTCTGGGCGGCCGACTATGTGCTGGCCGACTACGGCCACGGAGCAGTGATGGCCGTGCCTGCGCACGATCAGCGCGACCTCGACTTCGCTCGTGCCTTTGACCTGCCGGTCAAGGTCGTCGTCGACACGACGGCGCCGATCACCGGCGCGATGCCCGTCATCGAGGTCGACGAGGAGGGCGTGCCCATCGACACCGGTGCCGCACTCGACGAGCAGAACCCCGCATCCACGGGTATCGCGCTGACCGGAGAGGGACGGATGATCAACTCCGGCCCGCTCAACGGTCTGTCGAAGCGCAACGCGATCGCCCGCGCTATCGAGCAGCTCGAGGCCTCCGGCACCGGTCGCGCTGCGAAGAACTACCGACTGCGCGACTGGCTGATCTCGCGTCAGCGCTTCTGGGGCACGCCGATCCCGATGCTGCACGCCGAGGACGGCCGGATCATCCCGGTGCCCGAGGACCAGCTGCCCGTGAAGCTGCCCAGCGTCGAGGGACTCGACCTGAAGCCCAAGGGATCCTCTCCGCTCGGTGCGGCGGAGAGCTGGGTGCGCACGGTGGACGCCGCCAGCGGCGATCCGGTGCTGCGCGACCCCGACACGATGGACACGTTCGTCGACAGCTCGTGGTACTTCCTGCGCTTCCTCTCGCCGAACAGCGACACCGTCGCATTCGATCCGGCTCAGGCCGCACGCTGGTCGCCGGTCGACTCGTACATCGGCGGCGTCGAGCACGCGATCCTGCACCTGCTCTATGCGCGCTTCATCACCAAGGTGCTGTTCGACATGGGACTGATCGACTTCACCGAACCGTTCTCCAACCTGATCAACCAGGGCATGGTGCTGCTCGACGGCGCGAAGATGTCGAAGAGCAAGGGCAACCTCGTGCTGTTCGAGGAGGAGCTCGACGCCTACGGTGCTGACGCGCTGCGCGTCGGCCTCGCCTTCGCCGGCCCGGTGGAAGACGATAAGGACTGGGCAGACGTCTCGACCACGGGTGCCCAGAAGTTCCTGGCGCGTGCGCTGCGAGTCGCCCGCGAGGTCTCGTCCCCCGTCGACGTGGTGTTCGCCGGAGGCGATTCGGCGCTGCGCCGTACGACGCACAAGCTGCTCGCCGATGCTCCGTCCCTCGTCGAGCAGACGAAGTTCAACGTCCTCGTCGCTCGTCTGATGGAGCTGGTGAACGTCACTCGCAAGACCATCGACGGCGCTGCCGGTGCGGCTGATCCGTCCGTCCGCGAGGCCGCTGAGACGGTCGCCGTGATGCTCGACCTGATCGCCCCGCACACCGCGGAGGAGATGTGGGAGATCCTCGGCCATGAGCCCTCCGTCGGACTCGTGACGTGGCGATCGGCCGACCCGGCTCTGCTCGTCGAAGACACGGTGACCGCCGTCGTGCAGGTGGGCGGCAAGGTGCGTGCCCAGCTCGAGGTACCGGCACGCATCGGCGAGGCCGAGCTCGAAGCACTGGCCCGTGCCGACGAGCGCGTCATCCGCTCGATCGGCGATCGCGAGATCATCAAGGTCGTCGTGCGCGCTCCGAAGATCGTCAGCATCGTCGTCAAGGGCTGAGGGTCGACGACTGAGGCGATCCAGCCGTTCTGCACATCCGGCCGCCCGCGGGGGTTCTCCCCGTCGGGCGGCCGGACGTCTTCGTGCTTCCGGCGGGACGCTTAGCGTTGTCGGATGTCCGAGTCCCCGTCTGCATCGACGCCCCCGCGGCGGCTGAAACTGGGCATCGGCGCGGCCATTGTGCTGGCGCTCGTCGTGCTCTCGGCCGCTGTCGGTCTCGGGTTGATGCGTGGCCAGGCCGCACCCACGGAATCGGTGCCGCTGTCGACCGGCGACAGTGCGACCACAAGCTCATCGGGCGAGCTGTACGTTCATGTGCTCGGCGCGGTCACGAGTCCCGGGCTCTACGTCCTCGACCTCGATTCGCGCTTGGTCGACGCGGTGGCTGCTGCCGGGGGAACGACGGATGACGCCGACCTGACCGCCATCAACCTCGCCCGCGTGCTCTCGGATGGTGAGCAGATCATCGTGCCCGTGATCGGGGCAGCTGCAGAGACGGGAGGAACCACCCCGGGCGATGATCGAGTCGATCTCAACACGGCTGATCAGGCAGCGCTCGAGGGCCTCCCGCGGATCGGTCCCGCGCTCGCGGAGCGCATCATCACGTGGCGAGAGGAGAACGGGCGGTTTGCCTCGGTCGAGGATCTGCTCGCCGTGCCCGGCATCGGCGAGAAGCTGCTCGCCGGCATCCGAGACGGTGTGCGCGTGTGACGCTGGACCTCGCCGCGTGTGCGCTGCTGAAGTGGACTCCCGATCACAGTGCCGCCACGTGGGTATGTTCTGCCTCGCACACCGTAGAGCGGCACCACAGGTGACTCGCCGACCTGAGGTATGAGCCGTGGGCGGCGGGGGAGTGACCGTGGCGCGACACTGTCTCGTCAGTGACTGCGGTCGAGGGCATTCAGAACGACGGATGCCGTACGAGCCACGAGCGCGTCGTCGAAGGTCGCCTCGGGATCGTTCCGCGACGTCAGCACCGTGATGATGATGGGGTCTCGGTCGGGCGGCGTGACCAGAGCGATGTCGTTGCGGATCGCACCGGCTCCGCCGGACTTGTCGGCGACAGTCCACCCGTCGGGAGCGCCGGCCCGAATGAGGGCGTCTCCCGTGCGGTTGTCGCTCATCCAGTCGATGAGCAGCGCCGTGTCAACCGTGGAGAGTGCGGCGCCGTCGAGGATCGTCGCGAGCGATGCCGTGAACGCGGCCGCCGTGGTGGTGTCCGCCGTGCTGCCGGGTTCGATGGTGTTGAGCGTCGGTTCGTCATTGGCGACCTCGGTGGTCGCGTCACCGAGGTCCTCGAGCGCACCGTCGAGGGCGGCGGGGCCACCGATCCGGTCGAGGACGAGGTTGAGAGCGGCGTTGTCGCTGAACCGAACCGCGGCTTCGGCGAGCTGCGCGTAAGTCAGGCCGCCCTCGACATGCTGCGAGGTCACCGGGGCGTGGCCGGCAGAAGCCGCTTCGTCCGCTGTCCAGCGGACGAGCTCGTCGCGGTCCGGGCCGTGCACCGAGCGGAGGAACTCTGCGGCGGCGAAGACCTTGATGGTCGACGCGAAGCCGAACCGCCGATCGCCGCCGTACGAGACGGATTCGCCGGTGGCTGTGTCGAGCGCCACGACGCCGATACTCGCCTCGAACTCCTGCTCGAGGCCGATGAGCTCCTTCTCCACGACGAAGTCGAGGTCGGGGTCCGGCGCGGCGACCGTCGGGGTATCCGCATCGGATTCGGAGGGCGCTGACGTCGAGTCTGCGCAGCCGACGAGTGCTGCCGCAATCAGAAGACAGCCGAGGGCAAGGGGCAGAAGGCGGCGCATTCCTCAGGCGCTCCCCAAAGCGCCGAACGGCGTGAAGTCCGCCACGCCCTCGACGAGCTCGAGGAACAGCAGCGGAACGACGTGCATCACGGATTTGTAGAGCAGGGAACTCATGCGCCGGGCCACCCACTCGTGACGGCGTGGACTGCGAGACGCAGAGTCTCGTTCTCGGAGTCGACGCGCACCGTCTCGGAAGGCAGTGCGCGTTCTGTCATGATCCCGGTCGTCACTGTCGAGAGGAACCGGGCTCGCGCCTCGATCCCTCCCGCAGGGATCGCGCCTTCCTCCACCAGGGCGCTCAGCCACTGTTCGATGCGGTGGCGCCCCATGCGATCGAGAGCGAGATAGGTCGCGGCTTCATCCTCGGATGGCGCGGTGGCCACATACGCCTCGTAGAGGGCGCCCCACTGCTCCCTGGCGCGAGCGCCGACGCCGACGTGGCTGAGCAGCATCTGCAGGCATGCGAGGAGGCGTTCCTGCGGCGCCAGTGAGTGATCGTTGATGGGGTCATCGGGAATCTCCAGGTCGTACATCGCCGCGATCACCGTCTCTATGAGCTCCCGCTGGGTGGGGAAGAAGTGGCGCAGGGAGCCGGTGCTCACCTGGGCGCGGGCAGCTACAGCCCTCACGCTCAACCGCGCGGTGGGGTTCTCTCCGAGCATCGTCGCCGCGGCGATGAGAATCTTCGAGCGGGTTCCCGGTTCCTTCGATTCGACGTCCATGTTCGCCCTCCGTGTGACACCTGTCTATCACAGTGTGCTAGCTTAACCCCTCGTCACTATCACGCTGTGCTAATGGGAAGGGCGGATCGAAGAATGGGGATCGCGAACTGGCGCAATCGTCGCGTCCATGCAGGATCCGGCGAGCCGCTGCGACGCTATCGCTGGTGGCAGATGTTCAGCCGGTCATTGCGCTCGATCACGTTGACATCGGAAGACGGCAGGACGTCGATCTATTCCGTCGACGTCCGTCATGGTGGCGATGCGACCGACGGCGAGGTCCGCGCCCGCCTCTACGTCGACGGAGCGCTGCAGGCGTACGCGAAGATGCCCACCCGTTTCGCGGTGCCGGGCGGCCACATCGAGGTGGCGATCACCGGTTTCGGGCTCAAGCGATGCCACTATGTGCGAGCGGACGGCACGGAACAGCAACTGTCACCCGATCCCCGATCGGCCGAAGGGCGTCGCGCCCGCCTGCACCAGCAGCATCCCGGAATAAGCCAAGCGATCGGCATCCTCTCCGTTCTGTTCGTCGTCGTCGGCCTCTGCGTCGAGGTTCCCCAGATCATCGAAGCCCTCTCGCAGATCCCCCCGATAGCGGATTCGATCGGTACCTTCACGTCCCCGATCCAGCTCCCACTCCACGTCAATCTGCTCATCGGGCTCGTAGCTGTCGTCGGCAGCACGGAGCGGGCACTGCGGATGCGATCGAGCTGGATCGATGAACTCGCCAGCTGACACCCCACGAAAGGAATCACAATGATGAACCGCTCTCCGATGCGCAGCCGAGGGAAGAACGACAAACGACGGCGATGGGTGACACCGGGCATCGCCGTATTCGCGGCCGTATCGCTGCTGGTGCTGGCCGGGTGCACCACGGCAACGCCGGACGACCAGGGAGGCTCGACCGAGACCGGGCTCGAGCAGTTCATGGCGCAGAAGCTCGACTTCGGGCCCTGCGACCCCACGATCGTGGGTTCTCAGCCTGACGTGCCGGAGATCATCGATGCGGCGGAGAGCGCTGAATGCGCCATGCTCACGGTGCCGATGGATTACGAGGATCTACGGGGGGAGACCATCGACCTGGCCGTGACCCGCATCGCCGCCACCGGCGACGACCGCATCGGCTCGGTCGTCCTGAGCCCGGGCGGGCCCGGCGCTCAGGCGACGACCTTCGCCCCGCTGGTCGCCGCGCTGTGGACGGGCGGTCGCGTCACCGAGCGCTTCGACATCGTGGGCTTCGATCCTCGGGGCGTCGGTCTCAGCCGCCCCGCCGTCGACTGCTACACCGACGAAGAGCGAGACGCCGACGCGCCCCTCGCGGCGCTCGGAGAGTGGACGGAAGAGTCCGCGCGCGAGATCGTCGACAAGTGCGCACAAGGCACGGGTAGTGAGGAGGTGCTTGCGCACCTGGGAACCCGCGACACCGCCCGCGACATGGACGTCCTCCGCTCTGCGCTCGGCGATGACCAGCTGACGTTCGCGGGTGCGAGCTACGGCACACGTCTGGGATCGGTATACGCCGAGATGTTCCCACAGAACGTGCGTGCCCTCGTCCTCGACGGCGCGGTGGACCCGCTCAAGGGCACCGCGGACCGCAGGATCCAGCTCAGCGAAGGGCTCCAGGCGTCGTTCCAGCAGTTCGCCGACTACTGCGCGACCCAAGCGGAGTGCCCGCTCGGCACGGACCCGGCACAGGCGACGACCGTGACGCAGGAGTTGCTGCGACCGCTTGTCGATGAGCCTCTGATCGCCGCTGACGGCCGTGAGGTCGGCTTCCTCGCTGCCGGTGAGGGAATCGTCGCCGGGCTCTATTCCGAAGCGAGTTGGCCTGCGATCATCGCCGGGCTGTCGGAGCTGCAGGCAGGGCGACCGGATGCCCTGCTCGCACTTCGAGACGTATCCTATGGACGCTCCGAAAGCGGCGAGTACACGAACTCGTACGAAGCGCTCTTCGCGATCAACTGCCTCGACGAAGAACGCGTCACCGCCGAGGAGATGGCGCAGCTCGGCGAGGACCTCAACGACGCCGTGCCGTTCCTCGACCCGGGAACCGATCCCGCCACTCAGGACGGCTGCGAGTACTGGCCCGGTGAACCGACACTCGGCTACCCCTACGCGACCGACATCGACGGACTGCCCGAAGTGCTGGTCATCTCGGCCACCGGAGATCCCGTGACACCGCATGAGGGCGGCATCAGCCTGGCCGACACGCTCGGTGCGCGGCTGCTCACCGTCGACGGCAACCAGCACGGCACCGTCATCTCACGCAACGAGTGCATCGACGGGATCGTCGCCGACTACCTCGTCGACCTCGAACTGCCAGATGACGGAGCACGCTGCGCTCTGTGATCTCGCAGTTCTTCAGAGGCTGGTAGGTGCGGTGCTCCTCGAAGATCCCGCGTCAGTGAGGACGGCGCGCGCGGCCCGCTCGCCAGACGCGAGAGCGCCTTGAATCGACGCGGTGTCTCGATGGTCGCCCGCGATGTACAGACGCTCGGCGTAGCGCGGCGATCGTGGTGCACCGAGGGGTGCCGGCTGTGCAGGTAGCGCGTCTTCGATGTCATCGCGCCGTATCAGCTCCCACGCGCTGATGTCTGCACCCCAGATCTCACTCAGGTGGCGGCGGACGTCGTTCTCCGCGGCCGGATCACCACCGCGCGGTAGCAAGCATGTCGCTGCGATGAGGTGGCGGCCGGCCGGGGCGTATGAGGGCACCGTGTGCGTCATCACGACGGTGTTCACGACGGGGCCGCGGTCGCCGCGCCCGTCGACGGTGAGCAGCGCGGACCTGGTCGGTGGTTCGGCAGCGGCGAACCACCATGTCTGCAGGCCGTTCGTCGCCGGAACGGGAAGCCCGGTGAGCCCCTCGAGATCACCGGGGCCGACTGCGACGACCACTCGACCAGCGCTGACGGAGCCGCCGTCGATCAGTTCCACGCGGATGCCGTCTCCACGCGCCGAGATCCGCTCCGCTCCCGCACCGAGACGGATGTCAGCACCCGCCGCGCGGGCGTGTGCGGCGAGCTGCTCCGGGACCGCAGCGATGCCTTGTGCGGGCAGGCCAGGACGGCCGAGCGCGAAGTACCGCACAAGGAGTCGGGCGAACGCGTTCGATGTCTCGCCGCGCCTCTCTGCCAGGACCCCGGCGAGAAACGGTTCGAGCACGGCCGTGCGGAGCGGGCCGCGGAGCCCCACGGCATCCCAGCCCTCGCGCAGGGTGACATCGTTTCGGGCGAGACGCGAGCGCGGACGCACCAGAGCCGGCGTGGCCCAGCGTGCCAGCGCGACGGCATCCCGACCGTTCACCAGACCGCTGCGCAGCGATGTGCCGATCGACAGCGGGTGCCGCAACGGATGCCGCAGCTCGGCCATCCCATCCCGCGTGCGCACACGCACACCGACCGGGAAGCTCCCCAGCGCGAGCGCGTCGAGGTCGACGCTGCGGCGGAGCGCCGGGTAGGCCGGATTGAGCACCTGAAAGCCACGATCCAGCCGGAAGCCGTCGACGATGTCGGTGCGTTGCCGTCCTCCGACGGCATCCGCGGCCTCGAGGACGACGACATCGAGCCCGCGTGCGGCGAGCAGCCCGGCGCAGCGGAGACCCGCGAGTCCGGCGCCGATCACGATCACGTCATGCATTCGCGACGACTTCCCCTCGGCGGACCGCCGCCGCGCGTCGGCCGATCGCCGCGCGCTCGTCGTCGTCGATTCGATCGACGTTGCGCACCTGCAGGGCCATGCGCGGGTTCGCGGCGAGAGTCTTTTCGTGGCGCATCAGAAAGTCCCAATAGAGAGTGGTGATCGGGCAGGCATCCGCTCCGACGCGTTTCTTCGGGTCGAATCGGCAGGTGCGACAGTGCGGGCTCATTCGCGAGATGTACGCACCGGATGCTGCGTAGGGCTTGCTTCCCATCAGCCCTCCGTCAGCGAACTGGCTCATTCCGAGGGTGTTCGGCAGCTCCACCCACTCGACCGCGTCGACGTAGACCGCGAGGTACCAGGCGTGCACTTCCGCCGGTTCGACGCCGAGAAGCATGGCGTAGAGGCCTGTCACCATCAGCCGCTGGATGTGATGGGCGTAGCCGTTCTCCAGCGTGGCACCGATCGCGTCGGCCATGCACGCCATCGACGTGTCGCCCGTCCAGTACCAGTCCGGGAGCGGCTCGTGCGCGTCCAACGCGTTGCGGTCGGCATACCCCGGCATCTGGGTCCAGTAGATTCCGCGGACATACTCGCGCCACCCGAGAATCTGCCGGATGAAGCCCTCAGTGGATGCCAGCGGTGCATGCCCGTCGCGATAGGCGGCCTCTGCCGCGGCGACGACCTCACGCGGGCGGAGCAGTTTCAGGTTCATGGCGGCAGACAGATGCGCGTGCCAGAGCCATGGCTCACCGGGCCACAGGGCATCTTGCGAGTCTCCGAACTGAGGCAGGCGCTCCTCGATGAAGAGCGCAAGAGATTCGAGCGCCTGCGAGCGGGTGACAGGCCACGCGAACGTATCGAGGCGACCGGGGTGGTCGGAGAAGCGTTCGGTGACGAGCGCGAGAACCTCTCGAGTCATCTCATCCGGCTCGAACATGGCTCTCGGTGGCACCAGTCCGGGCCCCTGCGCGGGAAAAGCTCTGCGGTTGTCGGCGTCGAAGTTCCACGCACCACCTTCGGGCTTCCCATCCGGCGTCATGAGTATCCCGAAGCGCTGACGTTGCTCTCGGTAGAAGTACTCCATCCGCAGCGTGCTGCGCTCGTGCAGGTGAGCGGCGAACTCGCGCACCGTGCAGAAGAAGTGGCGGTCCTCGCGGATCTCGAGAGGGATGTCGGCATGAATCGCCACCTGTCGCAATGACTCGAGCACCCGCCAGTCGCCGGGCGCGGTCATCACAAGCGATGTCGGGGCGAGCCGCGCGATATCGGCGGTGAGCTGATCCGGGAGCGTGCCACGGTTGTCCGCGTCATCGAGCGACGTGTAGTGGACCGTACGTCCGGCGGCGCGCATCTCGGTGGCGCAATGGCGCATGGCCGACAGGAACAGGGCGGTCCTCGGTTTGCTGCTCCACACGTGAGTGGATTCTTCGGCGACCTCGGCCATCCACACCGCATCGCGAAGCGGATCGAATCCGTCGAACCCGCTGGCCTCGAGGTCGAGCTGGTCGCCGAGCACGATCACCAGATTGCGCAGCGTCCGCTCCATGACACCAGTGTACGACGGGATGCCGTGGAGCGGACGCCCGCGCGGAATCGGCGCCTATCGCGCCCTCGTCACCCGGACGAGTCCGTCGACGCTTGTCGTGTCGCGGGGGACACGGTGTCGTTCCACCAGCCCGCTCGTCGGCCCACTCAGTAGGCTCTCGGCATGGAACCGGGGCAGTCCTTCAACCAGGCGGACTGGGAGGCGAACGAGAGAGCCGTCAGGCGGCGGCGTACGTTGTGGGTGCTGGTCGTCACCGTGGTGGTGGTGCTGGTGCTCTTCTACACCGGGCGTGTGGCTTGGTTGTCCATGATGGCGACCGAGGGCGACGTGCCCCCTGCATCCGCAGTTCCGTTGCCTGAAGGCGCGGAGATCCTCGGTGGCAGCGTCGGGTGCGGAAGCGGGGGATGCTCAGCGACTTTCACCGTGCGTCCAGCGAACGGGCAGTCGCCGGGGGCTCTCGCAGAGGAGATTGGTGCGACCCCGCAGCTGTCGATACCGGGCACCTTCTGGGATCCTCGGACCGTGTGGGTGTCGGCGAGACCAGCGGGTAGCGTCCTTCTTCTCGTCGCCGACTATTGGTCCTCGGAGTACATCCCCTAGGCGCGCGAGAACGCACAACTCCCAGCATGAAAGCTGAGCATGCGGCGCTCGTGAGCGGCGACCGTGACGACCCTTGATACGGTCGTTGGCATGTTCGTCACGAGGAGACTGCCACGCTTCGGTAATGCCTTCGCTGGCGTATGGAATCTGAAGCGTTTTCACCGCGACCGCACGGTCTTCTGGACCTGTGGTGTCGCCGTGCACCGGTGCAACTGGAACACCGCTACCGGATACTGAACTGGCGAGACGGAACGTACACCCGAGATATGGGGACAACGACTAATGAATCGATCACAAGCCAGAATCCGGGCATCCATGTACACGCTTGGCGGGGCAACCGCGGTTATAGCGGGTGTTGTGATGGCCGTCGTCTTCGCGCTTCAGCCGTGGCGGGAGTGCCCCGAAGACGACGTCGCTGCAGGGTGCGTTGCGCTTCCCCAGGATACGGCGGGAATGATGCTAGGGCTGGTTATCCTCGGTGGAGGACTGGTGCTGCTGTTCGTCGGCGCGCGACGACGCCGACAAGAGTGACCGGCCGCCGCACGGCGTGAAGTTGTCGCTATCGAGAGATTTGATCGCGATGGCATCTGTCACCCTCACGCGACGACTGAACAGCTAGCTAGCGAGGGCACATGCTGGACAAGAGCCGCCGACCCCTATGCTCGGCGGCTCTTGTCGTGTCTCTACGAGCTGCGGCCGGCGCTGCTGGCTCACCGAGGAATCGCGGGTCCGGTGCAGCCAATGATGCTTGGGAGTCGGTAACTTCGACCGCCAGCTCGGTGACGAAGCTCGCCGACCGCCGGTTTCGCGTCCGGGCTTTTCGGCGGCCTCGCGCGTCTCGTCGAGGTCGCACAGGAGCCGCAAAGTCGCCCGCCGTTTCTGCACACCGCGACGTCGTTGACGCTTGTGCACAGTGACCGGGCCTACGCCAACGAGGCCACTTCGGGAGACCTTAGGTTCTTCTGGTGCGAGGATCCGCGAAGAGCGTGAGCAACCGCGGGATGGTCGCTGTCATCAGTGACGTCGTGCGGGCATGAGGCGCGACCTGCGGATGCTGCCCATCGCGGCGGCGGTGTGGGCGGTCGCTCTCATCTGCGTGTTCGTGCCTGCTGCGGCAGGATGGTGCGCACTGGCGAGTGGATTCGGCACGGTCGCAGCGCTGGGAATCGCGCTGAAGCGCCGCGAACGCACTGCGTCGAGGGCAGGCCTGATCGTGGTGCTCCTCGCGGCCGCTGCGGCTGTGTCCGTTACGGCCCTGACCGCGCTTCCTGCTCGAGACAGCGCCGCGTCGTGGGACGGCCGTGTGGTCGAGGCGACCGGAGAGGTCATCTCGTCGGCGTCGGTCGGCCGGGACGGGCGGCTGTGGATGGAGGTGCAGCTCACGGGCATCGGGTCTCCGGGGTCGGTGCGCGCGGCATCCGCCCCGGTGCGGGTCGGCATCGATCCGGCCGACGGGTTCGATCTCGGTGCGACGCTCAGAGTGAAGGGCGAGGCAGCGGCGACGGATCCGGGGGAGAGGTCTGCTCTCGTCGTGTTCGCGAGCACGGCGTCGGTCGAGGTGCCGGCATCCGGGGTGTTCGCGGTCGCCGCCGACCTGCGCAGCGACTTCATCGAGCGGTCCACACGTCTCCCCGAACCGGGCGCAGGGCTGCTTCCGGGACTCGCCGTCGGTGACACGCGTGCGGTGTCGACGGAGCTGAACGACGACATGCGCACGAGCGGACTCAGCCACCTGACCGCGGT
Organism: Microbacterium sp. K2; assembly: GCF_051365005.1. Classification (NCBI taxonomy): domain Bacteria; kingdom Bacillati; phylum Actinomycetota; class Actinomycetes; order Micrococcales; family Microbacteriaceae; genus Microbacterium; species Microbacterium sp. K2. Next base: position 209,334 of record NZ_JBLWII010000001.1, read on the forward strand.
CTCCGGAGACACAGTTGTTCTTAGGGATGGGTCGAAGGGTCACGCCCCAGTCGCCCAGGTCATGTTCAGGAGGCCCTTCGGCTTGCCGGACGGTCGCAGCAAGGAATGGAGTGTTCTTCAACCTAGAGTGTTGCGACACGTAGTTGCTGACTGGGTCGAGGGAACAAAGAGCATTTGCGACACATGGCTAGCCTCCAAGTATGGCGAACTGCTGGATGTGTCGGTCTGCCGAGGCGACGACCGGGGAGCACAAGTGGCCCGCCGCCTACCTGCGCCGTATACCCGAAGTATGGAACGATCTTCAGCACGGCAATTGGGAGGGCGATCGCTTCCGTACTCAGGGTGCCCGTTCTCGAAACCTCGCTTTGCCGGTTGTCACCGACGGATCAGCACGTAACCACGGCGCTTGGACTCTTGGAAGTTGTCGCGAAGTTCGCGCCTGGTCAGTTCCTTTAGCTGGGCGGAAGACGGAATGCTGCAACCACCACCTCCGCCGCCCTGCGAGTAACCGGGGCCAGCGTTCGGCTCGCAGCGAAGCTCCGGCGGGACTTGCCGGTCTACTTCGACGCAGATGTCGTGCGAGTGGTTGGAACTGCATTCAATTTTGACGCTGACGTATCGGTCGGGCTGAGGCATCTTTGTCTCCTTGTAGTAGCGCCAGGAACCGCAGGCTCTAAGGGCAGTCTCGCGGTGACCACCGACATTCGGCCTTTCCGGCGAGCCGCGTGCCCAATCTAGTGAGGTGTTGGGTGCAGGGTGCCTGCTTCGCCGTCATTGACTTGCTTCGCGATGTCGGTTCGAGCGACTTCCGCCCGGGGATGCGAGTAGATGGATGTCAGAGGTAGGTAGTTTCACTGCCCGGGGGTGAACACGATCTCACGCTGCCATTGGCCCTGCTCTTGGTTGTGTAATTGGAAGTACTGTTCAGCGATTACGTCGGGATCATAGGCCGTGCCGGGAACCACGGCCTCGGTTACGGCAACGGTGGCGACGTGCACTCCTGAAGGGCCGAACTGGCGGGCCAAGAGTTCAGTCAGGGTGCGTACTCCGTACTTTCCCAGAGACAGGCTAAACCAGTCCGGCTTCGGCTCGGCCATGCCACCGGTGATAAGAATCGTGCCATGGCCGCGTCTGGCCATCAGCGGCCCAAGGTGGCCGGCGGTTATCGCTGCCCCGACGACGTTGATCGCGTAGGTGCTTAAAAGTTCGTCGGAGGAGAGCTCCCCGGCTCGGTCCATACGGATGACTCCGGCGTTGTACACGAGCAAGTCGGGAACGCCGTGCTCTGCAACGGCGGCGTCGAGAGCAGCGAAGAGCGCTGCATCATCGCTGATGTCGGCAGTCAGACCGATGACCGGCACGTTGGCATCGGAATCGTTCAGCTTTGCAACAAGGCCGTCGATGGAAGCACGAGAACGCGCGATGACAGCGACGGCATAGCCCGATGAGTGAAAACGACGGGCAACCGCGAGACCTATCCCAGGCCCTGCGCCGACAACGACGATGCTGCGAGAAAGCGGGTCTACACGATCCGACATGGTGGCTCCTCTTCAGATAATGCCTACACATGACGGACCGGCTACCCACGACTTCTGTGACAAGGTCCTGTTCCGGCTTCACGCTTCCGAATGCGGCCGTGACGCCGGCGGGCGAGGCCTCCCGGGTCGCCGTAGGCCGCCGACGTGCCCGCTCCGCAGCGCACGTGCTCGCTGAGGCGTCTGCAGGGGAAACCAACCCCCACCGTCCGTGTCACAGCTGGGCCGTCGAAGTTGTCTTATTTGTGGCGGCTTAGAGAATCGAGTAACTCATGCTGAGGAGTACTGCTGCGAAGCGCCGCGCTTCCGTGACGGAACGGCTCTCGATTGCCCTAAGCGAGCGCCGCGTCGGGACCTGGCTTCGCATCCTCCAAGCCGATGTACGCGCGCGGGTTGTCCCTTTGCATTGGTCGAACCTGTTCGGGGTGGCTTCGGCAGCCTGTGTTGCCGTGCTTTTCGTGACCGGCGTCTTCCTGATCGCCTACGTCCCCTCGAGCGCCCAAGTGAAGTACGAAGGGCTGTACCCGCCTCTGGTGGGCATAGAGATGTCGAAGGCATATGCCTCGACGCTCGCTATCTCTTTCGACATCTCCGGCGGCCTCCTGATGCGTCAAGCGCATCACTGGGCCGGCCTTCTCCTACCCGCCACGATCATTTTGCAGATCCTGGTGAGCTTCTTCACAGGAGCGTTCCGCCGCCCGCGGCGGGGGAGTTGGGTGCTGCTTTTTCTCGTCTTCGTCATGGCCCTCGCCGCGGGGTGGAGCGGGTATGCACTTCCCGATGACCTACTCTCCGGCACTGGCCTTCGGATCGTTGAGGGAATCGTGCTCGCCATCCCGTTCGTTGGCACTGCCATCTCGACCCTCCTCTTCGGAGGAGAATTCCCCGGCCGAATCATCGACAACCTCTACCCACTCCACATCCACATCTTCCCCGGCGCGCTCGTGCTGTTCCTGATCCTTCGCGTCCGCGCGGGATACCGGCATCAGGCCCCACAGTTCGCAGGACCGGGCCGCACCGAGCAGAACGTCGTCGGGCTCCCGCTTTATCCGCAGATGGCGGCGCGGGCGGGCGGACTGTTCTTCATCGTGGGCGGACTCATCATCGCGATCGCCTCGGCCGTGACCATCGCACCAGTCTGGGTCTACGGGCCGTCGTCCCCGGGCGACGCTTCGGCCGGCAGCCAGCCGGACTGGTACACCGGCTTCCTCGACGGTGCACTACGACTCGTCCCGCCGGGCTGGGAGGCGGAATGGCTCGGCCGCACCTGGACCTTCGCGATCCTCGTTCCCCTTGCCGTTGTGAGTTTGTTCCTTCTGCTGGTCGTCGCCTACCCGTTCCTTGAGGGATGGATCACAGGCGACCGACGCGAGCACCACCTTCTGGATCGTCCGCGGAACGCTCCTGGTCGTACGGGCATCGGCGTTGCGGCCATCGTGTTCTATGGAGCGCTGTGGGGTGCCGCAAGCGCCGACATCATCGCCACTCACTTCTCGGTCAGCCTTGAGTCCACCATCCACGTGTTCCAGGCAGCTCTCGTCCTGGGGCCGGTAGTCGCCTTCCTTCTGACCCGCCGCGTTGCCATCGGTCTGCAGCGCAAAGACCGAGAACTCCTCCTCCACGGGTATGAGACAGGGAGGATCGTGCGGTTGCCCGGTGGCGAGTACGTGGAAGTGCACTCGTCGTTGACGCCCCACGAGCGGTGGCGACTGATCAACGAAGACGATGTCGTGTTGCCCCACGCGATCGTCCAGCAAGACGGACGCCGATCGGTGCTCGAGCGGGCGCGTGCGGCGCTCTCGCACCTGTTCTACGAACAGCGGTTGAAGCCCCTTGGGCGCTCGGACTCCGAGGAACTCGGCCTGGACGACGCGTCATCACGAGCCGGCCAGACGCCCGGAACCGATGCGTCGTCGAGCGCTCTGAAGAAGAAGATGGAGAACGAAGCGACACGAAGAAGATTCTGATCATCGGTGGCGGCTACTCGGGCTTCTACACAGCCTGGGGCCTCGAGAAGCGGCTTCGCCCGGGGGAGGCACACGTTACCGTCGTCGAACCGCGACCCTTCATGACCTATCAGCCCTTCCTTCCCGAGGCAGCAGCGGGGTCGGTCGAGCCACGCCACGTCGCGGTGTCGATACGACGCAACCTCACGAGTACCAACGTGATCACCGGCCACGTGGTGCAGGTACGCCACGCCGACCAGGTCGCCGTCATTCGGCCAATCGACGGCGCGGACTGGGAGTTCACCTACGACATGGTGGTCGTCACCGCCGGCGCCGTCACCCGGACGTTCCCGATCCCCGGGATCCTGGATGAGGCGATCGGACTCAAGTCCGCTGAGGAGGCGATCGCGATCCGGGAGGCACTGCTCGGCGCGTTTGAACGCGCGTCGTCCATGGTCCCGGGACCCGCGCGTAGCCGTGCCCTCTCCGTTACGGTCGTCGGCGGAGGCTTTTCGGGGGTCGAGGTATTCGGTGAACTGCTTTCGTTGGCCACAGCGATGCTTTGCAAATATCCGATGCTCTCAAAGGCAGACCTCGACTTCCATCTCGTGGAGGCAGCGAACCGCATCCTTCCCGAGGTGAGCGACGGGCCCGGGTCATGGGTTGTACGTGAGCTGGAACGTCGCGGTGCGCACGTGCATCTGAGTACGCAGCTGCGGTCCGCGGAGGGGCGTCACATCGTCTTGTCGACCGGTGAAGAGTGCGACACCTCGCTGTTCATCTGGACCGCGGGCAACGCCTCGAACCCGATGACCGCCCGGCATACTGATCTGCCTATTGACGAACGTGGATTGCTGACCGTGCAAGCGGATCTCCGCGTCTACGACGCCCAGGCAGACCGCGTCGTCGAAGATGCGTGGGGTGCAGGAGACAATGCCACAGTGCCCGACCTGACCCAGAAGACGGCAGGCGCTCGCACTGTGCCAAACGCCCAGCACGCGGTAAGGCAGGGGCGCCTTCTCGCAAAAAACCTGGTCCGCACGCTTCGCGGCAAGCGGCCCGTCGACTACTCACACCACGGACTCGGTGTCGTTGCGACGCTGGGCCTCGGCCGGGGAATCTTCCAGTGGCACGGGATCGTCGTGAAGGGCTTCGTCGCCTGGGTGATGCATCGGGGCTACCACGTCCTCGCAGTACCCACATGGGATCGCAATGCACGGGTGCTGCTGGGCTGGATCCCCGGTGCGCTCTTCGGCCGGGACATCGTCTCGCTCCCGGATCTCCAGGAGCCTCGCGAGCTCTTCGTGACCGGAGGAGAAGTCCCGCTCACCCCCGTGGACTAGCAACTCTGAAGTTGACTCATGTTGTACTTCTTCGGAATGGCCTTTTGAGGGTGCAGGACCGCGGTGGCCCTGCACCTCTGGCTCACGGCGTTGTGTTCGTCGCCAGCCACTCGATGAGGGTGGTCGTTGATGTCTGCGCGCCTTCAAGCGGGAGCAGCGTTCGCTCCTCAATGCGGGCCCCGAAGTACGTCGATTCGCTGTTGGATACCACGGGACGCTGGTCACCCGACGCCGCAAGGTTCCGCCGGACAAAGTCCTCGAGCAGGAACGTCTCCGGCCCCGCCACTTCAATCGACCCATTGACGGCCTCTGCAGCTGCAGCCCGGCCCACAGCCGTCGCCATGTCTTCGACGGCGATCGGCTGGATCAAGGCATCCGCGACGCTGATGATGTCGTCATGGGTGGAGGTGAACACGATCGCCGGCGCGAACTCGAAGGACTGGGTGGCGTGAACAAGCGTGTACGGGACCCCTGATTCCCGGATCAGCTTCTCCTGTGCGGCCTTGCCGTGGAAGTAGGAAATATCCTGAGGGCGGTTGGTTCCCACCACAGTGAGGGCCACGTGGTGCTTCACGCCGGCGTCCTTCTCGGCCGCAAGCTGGTTCCGGGTCGAGGTGGTGAAAAAATCCAGCACGACGTCCGGAGCGTAGGAGGGCGCCTGGGTCGTATCAACGACGACGTCCGCACCTGCCAGAGCCTGAGCCAGTCCGTCCCCTGTCATCGTGTCGACGCCGGTCTTGCGTGACGCGGCGACGGCGTCGTGGCCGTGCTCGAGGAGTTTTGACACCACGCGCGACCCGATGTGTCCGGTGCCTCCGATAACTACGATTTTCGCCATGTCGAATACCTTCCGTCCTTGAGGGCGCCGAAGTGGCGCCCTCAAGGTTTGACCGGCGGCCAGGTGTTCTTGTGACGCCGGATCACCGATTCCAGTGGCGAAGCTTGTCCGGGTTGTACACAACCCAGACGGTGACCAGGAGCCTCGATCGCATCTCTGCCGTGACCGCTCCGACGACCTTTTTGTCACGGATGAGGGTGAACCCGGGCACGCTGTTGATCGAGGCCATCGCGGCGGACGTGCCCGACGTCACCAGGCTGAGCAGCTGTGCAGATGCCGCTGCCTGCCCCTCGATGGGTTCGGCGACGTTGGGGATGTGGCCGCCGCTGTCGATGATCAAGACGACATCAGGGTGAAGCAGTTCCTGGAGCGCATTTTGATCGCTCGACGTCAGCGCGATCGCAAGTTCCTTCATTGTGGCTTCGTCAGCGGCACCACGACGCCTCCGGCGCAACCACGCCGGGTAGTGCTTGCGAGTCATGCGCTGGCCGCGGTGACATGCCCGAGCTTCTGCGGGCTCATCACCCAGAGAAGTTGGAGGATGCCGTCGTTCGTTGTTGTCGCTGTCACCATGGCGGTCACCGTGCCGTTCTCTGTAAGTGTCGCGGCGGGTTGACCGTTGACATGAACCCAGCCGATTGTCTTGTCGGTCCAAAAGTGGTGCGAGAACGCCGCGACGAACTTCGCAACCCGTGCACTTCCGATCACGGGGATGCGGGCAGCGAGCTTCGCGCCGTTTCCGTCTGTGTAGCTCACGACGTCGGATGCGAAGAGTGCTTCGAGTTCTTTGGCGTCGCCTTTTTGCGCAGCGACGAGGAAGGCTTCCAGCAATCGGCGCTGCGCGATCGGGTCTACTGTCACAACGCGGGCCGAGGACAGGTGCGTGCGTGCTCTGCTGACGAGTTGTCGAGCGCTGACGACACTGCTGGAGATCACCTCAGCGATGCGCGGGTAGGGATAGTCGAATGCTTCGCGCAGAATGTACGCTGCCCGCTCGGTCGGGGTCAGCTTCTCGAGGGTTAGCAGGATCGCGAAATGCAACGCTTCGGCGCGCTCGGCGCCGAGAGCTGGGTCATTATCCGTGTTGACCGGCTCCGGGAGCCACGGCCCGATGTAGGTCTCACGTCGTGCGTGCGCTGACTGCAGGACATTGATCGAGAGCCTGGTCGCTATCGTGGTCAGGAACGCGACGGGCTCCTGAATCTGTGTCCGATCGGTGTTCTGCCACCGGATCCACGTCTCCTGAACGATGTCTTCTGCATCAGCCACGCTGCTCAACATCCGGTATGCGATGCCGAACAGGCGCCGACGATGCGCGTCGAAGACCTGGACGGCAGCGGCGAGGTCACCGCTTCTGCTGGGATGATCAGGATTTGTAGCTGTCACGTCTTCCATTCCCACCTCAACGGACTCCTGAAAGCTTCCGCTGTCCTTCTTGGTGCACCCAAGATTCCAGCGTGGTGGGTGCAAGGCGCATGGGTGAGCGGGGGAGGAGGAGATCTCCGGAGACGTTGAAGCCGACGAGGGTGGTCTCGGCATCTTCGATGACGTAGCGCGGATCGTGGTCGACCCGCAGCACGCGGTGCACGAACTCGGGCAGGGGCATCTGCTCCGGGCCGGCGAAGTCAATGGCGCCGCCCAGCGGATCTCCCATCGCCAGTTCCACGAGAACTTCCGCGACATCCGACGACGCGACCGGTTGAACGCGCTTCGCGGGTAGATGCACCGTGTCCTGGGCGGTGTTCCATTCGGCGATACTGCGAGCAAAATCGAAAAACTGAGTCGATCGCAGGATGGAGTGAGCGATCGGCCCCGATTGCACAAGCCGTTCCTGGAGACCCTTTGCCGCAAAGTAACCGTCTTCACCTGCGTGATCGGCCCCGACGATCGAGAGGACCACATGGTGCTTCACGCCGGCGCGTTCTTCGGCTTCCAGCAACCGGTGAGTGCTGGCCTCGAAGAACTCCCGCGCCGCATCTCCGGAGAGATCGGGAGCATTGGTCACATCGATCACCGCGTCGGCGTATTCGAGCGCGGCGTCGAGCCCGCGTCCAGTTCTCGCGTCCACCCCGCTGGTCGGTGAAGCAACGACAACGGCCTGAGCTCTTCGTTCGAGCTTTTCAACGATCTTCCGGCCAACTTGGCCGGTTCCGCCCAATACAACGATTCGCATCTCGCCCGCTCCGTTCCGGGCTTGCGCCGTGCACGCAGAAAGCCCTACTCAAGTTCAGACCGGACAGTGCATCGATCTGTGACAGCCTGCCCGAAACTTTTTGGCTATGCGGCGCCCTCCAAGGTCGCGGCATAGGCCTGCTCTGCTTTAGTGATCATCTCGGCGACGACACCGGGGTTGGAAACGGGGACAGCGTGTGATGCTCCGCTGATCTCGTGTGTTGCCCGCGAGGCAGCGCGCTCGGCACCAGCCCGCAGCACTGCAACTGGAATATTCAGATCCTGCTCGCCGAACACGTGCCAGGAGGGCACGTCCTTCCAGGCCGGACGCGACGTGGAAAGCGTCTCGGAGAGCGCGGCTTCGGTCACAGGTCGCTGAGTTGCGGCCATGAGTGCCGCAACATCCTCTGCCACATCTGCGGCGAACTGGTGCCGGAATACGTCCGGACGGATAGCGAACTCGTTGCCTCCGGTTGTGACCGGGTACACAGAAAGCGCGTCTCCGAGAGTGCTTCCCGGCGCGCTGGACGACAGCGAGAGCGCACTCTCCCCGGTATCAGGGACGAAGGCGGACACATATACGAGACCGACGACGGCGTCGTTGTCGGCTGCAGCTTCAGTGATCACCAGGCCGCCGTACGAGTGACCTACGAGGATGACGGCCCCGGGGATGGAGGTGATGACATCGCGGACGTAGGCAGCGTCGCCGGCGAGCGTACGCAGCGGGTTCGCGACAGCGACTGCGTCGAGCCCCTGTTCCTGCAGACGGGTGATAACCCCGTTCCACGAGGCAGATTCGGCGAAGGCGCCGTGAACGAGGACGATGGTGGGCTTCAAGTCGGTCATGATCTTCACTTTCTTCGAAATGGGCTAGTTTGCGGTGGCGAAGGCTTGGCGGAGGGTCCGCACGGCCTGCTCAATCGCCGCCGTGCTTGCGGCTGAGGTCCGTAGCGGATTGAGCATCATGAAGTCGTGGATTGTGGCGTCGTAGCGGACGAGGGTCGCGCGGACTCCCGCCTCGATGAGCTTTCGTCCGTATGCCTCGCCTTCGTCGCGAAGGACATCGTTCTCATCGACCACGAGGAGCGTCTCCGGCAGTCCCCTGAGATCGTCAACGGAAGCCTGCAACGGCGACGCGGTGACGTCCTTGCGAGCGTCAAGATCCGGCAGATAGCTGTCCCAGAACCACGCCATCGCATCAGCGCGCAGGTGGAATCCTTCAGCAAACTCACGGTAGCTGTCAGTGTCCTGGCCCGCATCGGTGACGGGGTAGTACAGCGACTGGTGAATGAAGGTGACGTCGCCACGCCGCTTCGCAAGGATCGCGACAACAGCGGCCATGTTTCCACCGACGGAATCGCCGGCGATCGCGAGACGAGACGCGTCCAGGCCCTTCGTTGCGCCTTCGTTCATGATCCAGCGCGCGGTCGCGTATACCTGTTCGACGGCGACGGGGTGGCGCACTTCCGGGGACCGGTCATACTCGACGAACACTATCGCTGCGTTGACGCCGACAGCGATCTCTCTCACCAGCCGATCATGGGTGCCAGCGTTGCCGAGCACCCACCCGCCGCCATGCACGTAGAGGACAACCGGCAGCGCCGCAGCGGAGCCAACCGGCTTGACGATGCGCACTCGCACCTGACCGACGTCGGCGGGGACAGAGATCCATTCCTCATCGATGTCGGGTTTTGCGGTCGGGGACGCTTGAACTTGGTCTAACAGCTCGCGGGCGCCATCGACGCCGAGGTTGGTGAGATAAGGCGGCTTCGAGGTGGCGTCCGCGAATGCTCGTGCATCCGGCTCCAGGGTGTGATCGACCATGATGGTCCTTCCGTGCTCAGGGATAACGGGATGGGCCTTCGTTCAACATCTGTTGCCCATGCCAGACAAGACCGTGTAGCTCGAGCGGGTGTGACGGGCTTAGCGATTGAAAGGCAGTTCCTCGCGGACTGTCACAAACAGGGCGGGCGCCTGGTCTATTGAGTACGGGCGGACATCCGTCGCAGCCGAACAGCATTCAGAGGGGCGACATGAAAATCACGGTGATCGGTGGAACAGGCTTGATCGGAGCGAGGGTCGTCCGTCAGCTGAGGGCATCCGGGCACGACGTTCTCGTCGCCGCCCGCTCCACGGGCGTCAACTCCTTCACGGGGGAGGGGCTGGAAGACGCGCTGACAGGTGCAGACGTTCTGGTCGACGTGTCGAACTCCTCTTACACGGACGAAGCGGGGGCGCAAGAATTCTTCTACACCTCCACCATGAACCTGCTCAGCTACGGGGAAGCAGCCGGCGTAGGGCACCATGTCGCCCTTTCCGTCGTCGGCACCGATCGTCTGGCCCGTGCCGAAGGCGGGTACTTCGTCGCGAAACAGCAGCAGGAACGGCTCATCATCGAGTCTCACCGCCCATACTCGCTCGTACACGCGACTCAGTTCTTCGAATTCATTCGCAGCATCACCGACCATGCGGTGCGCGGCGGGGCCGTCCGGGTCGCCGATGTGCTGGTGCAGCCCATGGCAGCCGATGATGTCGCACGGGCTGTCGTTGACACGTCGCTCGGGCAGCCGCTCTACGGGATGGTGGAGTTCGGTGGCCCGGAGGTCTTCAGTCTCAAGGACCTGGCGGTGATGGATCTGAGCTTCCGCCAGGACGAGCGGGAAGTCGTGCCCGACCCGCTCGGGACCTATTTCGGTGCTCGACTCGCGAGCCGTGACCTTCTTCCGGAGGCCACAGCCTCGATTGCTCAGCGGAGGTACCACGACTGGCGCATTCAGACCCCGGAAGTCGTTGAAGACATCACGGCTTGAGGTGCAGTCATATCGCTATCTAACTGCTGGCGCACGTTGTAGCCTTGCGCTCAGCTGAGGTGCGCGACTCAGCCAGCGTGTGCGACAAAGTCGAGTGCGCGACCTTCCTTCAGGAACGGCACATGAACCCGCAACAGCAATACGTGTACGACTCAGATGACGAGTCGCTGATGGCCTTCGTCACTCAGCGTCGGCGATTGTTCGGCATCGCCTATCGGATTCTCGGCAGCGCTTTTGAAGCGGAGGATGTCGTGCAGGACACGTGGATTCGATGGCAACTGTGCGATCAGGCAACGGTGCGAAACCCCGCCGCTTTTCTCGCGACAACCACCACGCGCCTCGCCATCAACGTCCTCAACAGTGCCCGTTCTCGACGCGAAACCTATGTCGGTTCGTGGTTGCCGACGCCCGTCGATACCTCAGACGATCCGATGCTCGGAGCTGAACGATCTGAGGCACTCGAGCTCGCCACCTTGTTCCTCATGGAGCGACTCACTGCTACCGAACGCGCGGCATATGTGCTCCGGGAAGCGTTCACCTACCCTTACGCGAAGATCGCGGACATCCTCAGCACAACGGAAGCTTCTGCCCGCCAGCTGGTCAGCAGGGCACGAAAGCATCTGTCGACGGATGCTGTGCACGTGAGCAGCCGAGAAGAACAGAAACGACTCTTCCGCACGTTTCTCGACGCAGCCCAGGGGGGAGACGCAACGGAGCTAGAGAAGCTTCTCGCTGCCGACGCTGTGAGCTACACCGACGGCGGCGGTGTGGTTCATCGCACCGCCAGGCGACCTATCTGCGGGCGGGAGACGCTCATTCGATTCCTCGTCGGCGTCTCGACGTGGTTCTGGGGTGATGTGACCATCGAAATCGTCGAGGCGAACGGCCACGACAGTGCCCTGTTGTACCGAGCAGGAAAGCCGTTCGCGCTCCTCACGGTCTCCGCCCGCGTGGGCTCGGTGCAAGAAATTTTCTGGGTGATGAATCCCGAGAAGCTCGCACCGATTGCGCCCTCCGTGCCCCTGGCGCTGTAGATCGCCGCAGTTGGCGGTGCTTCTGGGGTGTCACACAAGTTGCAGTTGTTCGGTCTTATCTCATGACCCACCGCGCCTCAGCTCGGTGAGAGAGGAAAGTCGCAGTGACTATCAGCGAAACCCGCACCGGCGGGCTGTCCAGTCTGGATCTCATGCAAACGCGACCTGCCCCGGCGGGCACCGCAGCGAAGGCTGGCTCATGACCATGGATCTCTCAATTGTCGACCCGACGGTCCCGCCGTCGGGAAATGTGTGTGTGCAGTGCGATGCGGAAGGCAGCTGGTGGGTGCATCTGCGCCGGTGCGCTGCCTGCGGTCATGTTGGCTGCTGCAACAATTCGCCCGGTCAGCACGCGACGGCGCACTTCCTTCAGACCGGCCATCCCGTCATCGCAAGCTTCGAGCCGGGCGAGGACTGGTTCTGGGACTACCGGAGCGACAGCTACGCCGAGCCGGTCGTTCTGGCGCCACCGTTGAGCCATCCCCTCGATCAGGCAGCGCCCGGCCCCGCGAGTCGGCTTCCGGCAGACTGGCGCGCGCAGGCGGCGAAACAACGATGAGCGGCGGGCCTGATTTCAGCGGGTTGCGTGCCGTCTTCGTTAATTGCACTCTCAAACCAAGTCCGCAGGTGAGTAACACCCAAGGACTCATGGACCTCAGTGTCGACCTGATGAGATCCCATGGTGTCGAGGTGCAAACGCTTCGCTTCGTCGACTTTGACGTGCCTCCGGGTGTCTACCCCGATATGCGCGAACACGGCTGGGCGAGCGATGAGTGGCTCACCGACGTATGGCCGGCGATCAAGGCCGCCGACATCCTCGTCGTTGGCGGGCCTTTGTGGCTCGGGGACAACGCATCGGTCACTCGCAAACTCATCGAACGCCTCTACGCGATGAGCGGCGAATACAATGCCCAAGGTCAGTATGTCTACTACGGGAAGACTGGCGGCGCGATCATCACCGGCAATGAAGACGGGGTCAAGCACGCATCCGCTTCAATCCTGTACAGCCTCCAACACGTGGGATGCGTCATACCTCCAGGTGCCGACGCGGGCTGGATAGGCGAGATCGGTCCCGGACCGAGCTACTTGGACCCAGGTTCCGGAGGTCCGGAGAATGACTTCACTCGTCGAAATGTGACGTTTATGACCTGGAACCTGATGCACATGGCCAGCATGCTTCGAGCAGCTGGCGGTATCCCCGCGTGGGGAAATCTTCGAGGGGCGTGGGACAGCGGAGAACGCTTTGGCCTGAGCGCGAATCCCGAGTATCGCTGAGGGCGCTGAAACCAAAACGTGCACCGATGCCACGTTCCATGGCATCGGTGCACGGCACTCAGCGGTCTGTGGATGCCAAGCGGACAGCGGTCTCAGCGAGTCGCATCGAGAATCCGGCCTCGTTGTCGTACCAAGCCGCCACTGAGACCATCCCGTTGAACGACTGAGTCAGCGGGAGGTCGACGATCGATGAGTGCGGATCTCCGACGATGCGGGCTGAGGTCCACTCGTCCTCGAACACTTCGAGGATGCCTTTGAGGGGCCCTGTGGCCGCGGCTTGCCGGAAGGCGTCGCGAAGGTCCTCGGTCGCGATCTCTCGCTCCGGTATCACGTTGAGCTCGACGATGCTGCCCGTACGCACGGGTACCCGATAGGCCTTACCGGTGATCTTGAGGTCGGGCCAGACGAACCCCAGCGCTTTTGCGGCCCCCGAAGAGGACGGGATGATGTTCTCCGCACCGGCCCATGAGTCTCTTCTGGACTTCATCGGCTGGTCGGTCAACGACTGCGTGTTCGTGTAGGCGTGGACCGTTGAGAAGACGCCGTATTGGATGCCCGTGGACTCGAGGAGCACCTTGACGACGGCCGCGAGGGCGTTGGTGGTGCAGCTGGCCATGCTGATGATCTTGTGGGTATCACTGTTGTAGTCGTCGAGGTTGATGCCCGGCAGCAGAACCGCGTCGCAGTCCTCGGCGGTCTTGCTCGGTCCGCTGATCAGCACGCGCTCGGCGCCGTTCGCGAGATGCCGCTCAGCTGCTTCCCGGGTGACACCGCGGCCGGTGCAATCGACGACCAGATCGATGCCGAGGGCCTTCCAGTCCGGGACGCCCTCGCGGGAGTTGATGTACGTGATTCGTCTGCCGTCGATGGAGATGGAAGTGTCGTCGTCCGAGGAGACCGCTGGCCACCACCCGTAGTTCGTGTCCACTTCGAGGAGTGCGGCGAGGTCGCCGGCTGGAGCGATGTCACAGATGACGCTGGGGAAGAAGAGGTCGTTCTTCACCGCGCTGCGCACGAGCTGACGGCCGATACGTCCGAAACCGTAGACGGCGATGTTCTTCATGATGTGGTCCTTTTGGTGAAGAGCCGTTCGCTGGATGTTCGTCCCGGATGCTCCGGATCGACCAGGTCCGCATATTCCGGGCTCTGGTTGATGAAGGCGGAAACGAGAGGGCAGTACACGGTGACGTGCATGCCGCGATCGCGCACGTCGTCGAGGGCGTAAGCGATGAGTTCCACAGCGATGCCTCGCCCACGAAACTCTGGGACGACAGTGGTCGCAAGAATCACGACCCGGTTGCCCATCTGTTTGAACTCGATGGCCGCCACCTCGAGCTCCTCGAGTCTGGCAGAGTAGTGATGCCGGACATCATCGCGATGCACGACCATCTCGAAATCTGCGTCCGCCGACGGAAGGTCAGCGTCGCGGAGACTGTCATTGCGAAGGTCGGCGATGCCATCCTGGAGGAAACTGACCTCATCAGGGTGGGCAGCGGAATCGGAGTTCTCGTGTTCGCTCATCATTCGCTTCCTTTTCTTCAGTGGTGCTGGGTTTCGGTCGATCCGTGGGGTGGGATGTCGGCCGCTGGCTACGGTGCGACGTCGTAGTGGCTGAGGATCGCGATGCGGTTGAAGGCATTGATGACGATGGTCAACCAGCGGACCGCCGCTAGCTGGTCGGGGGTGAGCACCTGCTGCTCGACGTCACCGTCGCTTCGGAGGAACCGGCGTCCTGTCTGCTGATCAGCGATGAGTGTGACCTCTTCGGCGACGGCCAGTGCTGCACGTTCGACGGCCGTGAAGTAGCGGGAGTCTCGCCATGCCGGGAGCACGGCGAGGCGGTCGCTGGTCTCGCCGTGAGCAAATGCATCCCTTGTGTGCATGCGGAGGCAGAATGCGCAGCCATTAAGTTGCGACGATCGGATGCGAACGAGCTCAACAACCAGCGGGTCGAGTCCCGCGTCGCGGGCGGCGAGGCCGGCCGCCTTACCGGCGGCGATGAGCGCCTGGTAGGCGGCCGGAACCGCGGAGTCGAGGTGGTCCGAAGCGGACACGGTCGGCATGCTACTTCGAAGCGGCCGGCGCTGCCGGGGCGGGGTTCGCGGGCAGCCACTCCTCGAAGTGGGTGTCGAAGTGTGTGGCGTCGGGGCCGGGGAGAAGCATCTCGGCGGTGAGCTTCTCGCCGAAGTAGGTGGCATCGGGGTCGGCGACGACGGTCCGCGTGTCCCCGCGGAAGGCGAGGCCTGTGCGGATGAGGTCGTCCAGGCTGTACCGATCGGGGCCGGCGACCTCGATGGTCCGGTTCAGCGGCTCGCCTGCGGTGGTGCGTGCCACCGCGGTCGCGACGTCCTCCGCCGCCATCGGCTGAATCAGGGCGTGGGACAGGTGCACGACGCCGTCGACGGTGGCGCTGTCGGCGATGCTCTTCACGAACTCGAAGAACTGGGTCGCGTGCACCAGCGAGTAGGCGATACCGGAGTCCTTGATGAGCTTCTCCTGCGCGACCTTCGCGCGCATGTAACCGCTGTCGACCATCCGCTCGGCACCGACGACGGAAAGGGCGACGTAGTGGCTAACCCCTGCGGCCTTCGCGGCGGCAATGGTGTTGCTGGTGGCGGTCGTGAAGAAGTTCATCACGTCGTCATCGGCGAACGAAGGCGAGTTCGACACATCGAGCACGGTGTTGGCGGCGACCAGCACCTCGGCCAGTCCCTCTCCGGTCAGGGTGTTCACGCCCGAGTTGGGTGTGGCCGAGATAGCGTCGTGGCCGTGCTCAGTGAGCTTTGAGACAACCTTGGAGCCGATGAGGCCGGTGCCTCCGATGACAACGATTCTGGACATGAGTGACCTTCCGGTTCGCGCGGACGCAGAGGTTTCATGCGGCCGTCACAAGCTATGACCGGACGCGTGTCGTCGTTGTGACGACCGTGATGAACTTCGCCGTCCCGGCTGTCATCGATCCACACCGTCTGCGTGCGCGACATAGTCGCGCGTGCCCACGATCTGTTCGTCGGGCAGCGCCGCGCTGAGCCGAGCGAGGTCGGCGTCGTCGAGACGGACACGCACTGAGGCGGTGTTCTCGTCGAGTCGGTTGCGCCGACGGGTGCCGGGGATCGGCACCACCCCTTGCGCGATCAGCCATGCCAAGGCGATCTGCGCGTTGGTGACTCCCTTCTCGGAAGCGATCGCATTCACCCGATCGACGAGCGCCAAGTTCGCGGCGATGGCTTCGGGCTGGAACCGGGGAAGGCCCAGGCGAGCGTCCGCGGGATCAAGATCGTGCACTGAGCGAATTTCTCCCGTCAGGAATCCACGACCCAGTGGCGAGAACGCCACGAAACCGATGTTGAGTTCGCGCAGAGCGGCCAGTTCGCCGTTGTGCAGCACATCGCGGGCGAAGAGAGAGAATTCCGACTGCACCGCAGCGAGCGGATGCACGGCGTGTGCGCGTCGAATGGTGGCCTCCGATGCTTCGGACAAGCCGATGTGCCGCACTTTGCCTTCGGTCACGAGCTCGGACATCGCGCCGACGCTCTCCTCGATGGGGACGTCCGGGTCAACTCGGTGGAGGTAGTACAGGTCAATGACCTCGGTGCCAAGATGGCGCAGGGACCGTTCTGCCGCCTTGCGGATATAGGCGGGAGTACCGTTCCGGCCGTGGATGGTGCCATCGTCGTCGGTCTCTGCGGAGGCCTTGGTTGCGAGCGTGACTTCATCACGGCGGTCGCCCAGCGCGCGCGAGATGAGCTTCTCGTTCTCGAACGGGCCGTATGCCTCGGCGGTGTCAATGAAAGTCACGCCGGTGTCGACGGCATGGCGGAGTGTGGCGATCGATTCTTTCTCGTCGCTGGTTCCGTAGTAAGCGCTCATGCCCATGGCGCCCAAGCCGATGGCCGAGACCCGCAGGCCGTCTCCGAGGGCAGCGGTCGGTAGAGGTGTCGAAAGTGTCATGATGATCCTTCTTTGGTTGATGCTTCGGAATATGCGGCGATCTTCGATTCGAGTGCTGCGAGGTGCGCGCGGGTTCTGTCGAGCTTCGCGAGAACGTGAAGCCGGTGCTGCTCGAGCACTATGAGCCGCTCCGCCTCTGTGCCGTCGATGCGGCTGAGCTCGGCCATCCGTCGTATATCGGCGATGCTCATGCCGGTCTCACGGAGCATGATCAAGCCGGCGATCCAATCCACGTCGTTCTGGCCGTACCGGCGCCGGCCGCCGTGGTCACGCGGTGCGGGATTCAGCAGCAGCCCGGCACCCTCGTAGTAGCGGAGTGTGTCGATACTCAACCCGGTGGCCCGCGCAACCGCGCTGATGGGCAGCCCGCCCTCGGGTATGTCGATATCGACAGTCGGGAGTGTGACGGCAGCCATGATCACATCGTGCACCCTGGAGTGCACTCCAGGTCAAACGTCGAAGTCACGGGTGGACGCCGATGACTGAGAGGAGCTCCAGTTTCTCGGCGCTGGGGCTGCCAGGCTCAGCGGTGAAGATCATCAGGGCCTGGAACTGATCGGGGTCGAGGATGGTCTGGCCGTAGAGCTCGACCTCGCCGACCTCGGGGTGCAGGATGCGCGTGGCTTCGCAGTACGGTCCGGGAACGGGTTGGTACTCCCATAGGGCCGCGAACTCCGGACTGGCCCTGCGAAGGCGGGAGATGAGAATGCGCGCGGGGTCCGCCAGGGAGGCAGAAGTGCTTGCGGCGACCAGGTGACCGACCAGGGTCGCGGAGTGCCGCTCGTGATCTTCTACCGGAGTCAGAGCACGCTCGTCAGGGTCGGTGAACCAACGGTAGATCCGGTTGCGGCGTAGACCCGTGTAGGAGGTTTCGTCGCTAAGCAGGGCAACCGCCAGCCGGGTTTGCACGAGCGTTTCGCCGAGCATCGTGACCACCTGTGCGGGGGTGTCTCCGAGGCGGTTCAGCACTCGCATGAGGCCCGCATTCACGTGCTCGTTTCGGACCGCACGGGACGTGGCCGTGTATCCGGCAAGTCGGAACAGGTGGTCGCGTTCGTCGAGGTTCAGTTGGATGCCTCGTGCGATCGATGCGAGGATCTGCTGCGACGGCACTGGGCCGTCGTGCTGCTCGATCTTGCTGTAATAGTCGCTTGAGATGCCACTGAGGGCGGCGACTTCCTCACGGCGTAGTCCGCTGGTCCGCCGACGCGGGCCGCGGGGCATCCCCACGTCTTCCGGCTGGATCGATTCTCGGCGCGCCCGAAGGAACTTCGAAAGCTGCGGCCGATCGTTCATCGTCTCCCTCTTCTCGGGTCTGAGGGTCGGCCTCCCGTGTCGTCGGAGCTGGCGGAGCTCGCTGCGGGCGGGAAGGTCACACCTGTCACCTCTTCAGACAAGCCCAGAGCCGCGCCGCGTCGCTGTGTGCATTCGCCCGCCGAGGCAGCTTCAACTCTTTCGCGCTCCCGGTGAACTGGCCCAGCCCGTCAGGCCCGTAGTAGCGTCCACCTTCTGCGTCGGGTGACACCGCAGCATGCAGAGCCGGCAGCAGCCCGGAGTCGACCGACTGCACGAAGACGCCGATGGTGGAGAGCCTGCGGAAGATCCCATCGATCGGTGACGGCTTGGTACGCCCCAGATTCGGACCGGACGCGTAAAGGTTGCTGTAGGTCGTGCCGGGGTGTGCAGCATTGCTGGATATCCGCCACCCGAGCTCCTGACTCCTTCGATCCAGTTCCATCGCGAACATGAGTTGGGCAAGCTTCGAGGCGGAATAGGAACGGATCGCTTTATAGCGATTGGCACGAGCGAGGTCATCCCAGTCCGTCGCGCCTTGCGCTGCTGCCGAACTCGACATGGTGGTGACGCGTGCCTCCCCCATCTGAAGCAGCGGCAGGACGCGGCCGATCAATGCCATGTGCCCTAGATGGTTCGTGCCGAACTGCAACTCGAATCCATCGGTCGTAAGTGTGCGCTCTGGTGGCGTCATCACCCCCGCGTTCGCCACGAACAGGTGCAGCGGACGCCCTTCCGAGAGAAGGGTCTCACTGAGATGCTTCACTGACGATAGTGAAGCCAAATCAAGCTCGCGAGTGCTCGCCACAGAGCCGGGAGCCCTGGCCGCGACCACCTCCAGGGCCCGGGCCCCCTTCGCCGGGTTCCGAACCGGGAGTACCAACTCCGCGCCAGCTCTCGCGAGCCGCACCGCGATGCCGAGTCCGATGCCATCGCTCGCTCCCGTCACGACCGCCACCTTCCCGGTCAGGTCGGGAACGGGCACATCTCTTATCGCCTTCACGGCACCTCCAATGAATGATTCCCCTCAGCCTGCGGCCAATACCGCGCATGACCCATGCCAGATCCTCACCAGGATGTTGACGAGCCTCTCGTGCGCCAGAGCGGGCTGTGCCCGCAGTCGGGGATTGAAGGTTTCCGCTATCTGGCTGGCGATGGGTTCGATGACGACTTCGCGAGGTCCCGGCGCGTGTCGGTAGACGGCTGAACTGCAGGTCAAACATCAGCATCAGGGGCAGGAGTCCGCCCGGATCTGATCTCTTCGATCCAGTCCGCGTACGTCAGCGTGCTGAGTGTGGCTGCCGTACCGGCAGTGAGAGTTCCGTCGCGGATCGCTCGACCGAAACCGCCAGGTAGCGGCACCTCGAGGATGGGCCCGTTGGCTCCGCGATATGCCTCCCTACGGTTCCGGTGCCTCCGGCGATCACGATCCTCATCGAGGTACTTCCTTTGCCTGGGTGACGGGTTGGCGTCTGGTGCGCTCGGGACCGAGGAGGAACAGCGGAAGAACCAGCGTCAGTGCGAGGGAGATCGGTTCACCGATCAAGTCGATCGTGGGCAGTCCGTGCAGATGCTGCAAGTGGTAGACGAGGTGAGGAGCGGAGAACACGATCCAAGCCACCGCCATTGTGCGGGTCGCGGTGACGCTCTTCGAGAGTGCCGCGACGATGCCTCCACCGGCTAGAGCAAGGTACATCGCGCCGACGTCACGGATCAGGTGTTCGTTGAAGGGGCCATCCATCAGGATCCACTGACCGAACCCCCACGAGGCCGAGCCGTCAGGGAACGTGTCATACCATTCCGCCGGGAACAGCAGCGACCAGGCGCCGATAGCAGCAGCGAAGAGCGAAAGCAGCCACAGGATCAGTCGGCGCCCCGTGAGAGTCAAGCTCATCTGACTCGTGAGTCGTTCCCGCCGCATGAGACTCAGGTGATCCTGAGGTGTCGGCGTTCTTCGAGTTCCTCTGCCGTGACGAAGGTCAGCATCGGTTCACCGGGGACTCCGAACATGGTGACGACGAACCGTGTGGTCTCGTCAGCAAGGTGGTTGCCGTCCTGGTAGTGGATGAGGTCGCCACCCGGTTCCCAGAAGGTTTCGCCGGCGCGCACGACCCGAACCGGCTCGCCCTCGAGTTCGAACGTCACCGCGCCCTCGATGACGTACCCGAAGGCCGGGCCGCTGTGTCGGTGAGGGGGCGTTCCAGGGCTGCCAGGGGGAGAGGTGACGAGGATCGTCATCACCTCGGCAGGCTCAGGGATGTGCGGCCCCGGAACGGTGGCCAGCATCGTGATGATGGGTTCCTTCGAGCTGTCAACGAGGTCGTTGTTGTCTGTCATGTCATTTTCCATTTCTACGCCGATCGATTCGTGGTCAGCGCGCGAGCCACGCGTCGAGGGTTGTTTCGGCCAGTCGGTATGAGAGAGCGGGGTCGTTGCCCGGGGTCAGGGACTGGTCGTTCACGTTTCCGCCGAAGTAGCCGATCGTGGGGTCGACGACGATCTCACGGTTGTCTCCGGCGTCGGCGAGTACGCGACGGCCCAGTTCTACGATCGGAAATGCTTCCGGTCCGGCGAGTTCCCAGGTGCTGTTGGTGGGCGCCTTCGTGGCGACCTCTGCGAGGGCGGCGGAAACGTCTGAAGCCGCGATGGGCTGCATCAGCACCGGCGACAACCGAACGGTCGTCTCGTCTGCCGTGCCCTCAGCGATTCCGGCGATGAACTCGAAGAACTGAGTGGCGCGGACGATCGTGTACGGAGTTGCTCCCTTTTTGACGATCTCCTCCTGAGCGACCTTCGCGCGCATGTAGCCGATGTCGGGAATTCGGTCGGCTCCGACGATGGAGAGCACCACGTGGTGGCCGATGCCGGCGCGCTCAGCCTCCTCAGCGATAGTGCGTGTCGAGGTCTGGAAGAAGTTCATGACGGGCTCGTCTTCGAAAGACGGCGAGTTCGGGATATCCACGACGACGTCTGCGCCGGTGAATGCTTCACGGACGCCCGCGCCAGTGAGCGTGTTGACGCCAGTGGATGGGGACGCTGCAATGACGTCATGCCCGGCATTCTTGAGGAGTTCCACGAGCTTGGCTCCGATCAAGCCGGATCCTCCGATGACTACGATTCTCATGCTGTTCCTTTCGATGCGCGGGCCCGAAGTATGTTGCGGCCCTGTCATTAGAGGTGACCAGCCACGAGCTGGATTTGTGACGGCGACCACTAGCCCGCAGGCCTCGGCAGAGCGCTTGCCAGATTCTGTGACGACACACCCATGCCGTGCTACCAGATGTCAAGGCGCCGAGAACCGCAGGTCTCACCAGGCTGCATAATCAAGAGCGCGGCGAGAAGACGCTGATCGTAGCCTCACCGGGGGACGTCGCCGTCGTCCTTGCTCTCAGACCGCCGCATACTTCACAGGGAGGCTCGGGTATGAACCCAGAGATCATCACCTTCATCATCCTCGGCGCCGCCGTGATCGCGTTCGTGACGAACCGCATCCCGATGGTGATCGTCGCGATGGCGGTGCCCATCGCGTTGTGGGCTACCGGCGTCCTCGCCCTTGGTGAGGCCTTCGCCGGATTCGGTGACCCCATCGTTCTGTTCATCGTCGCGCTGTTCATCGTCAGTGAGGCACTCGATGCGACAGGGGTGACCTCGTGGGTGGGCCAGCAGCTCATGCAGCGTGCGGGGAAGGGGCGTTCACGCCTCCTGATGATTGTGTGCCTGCTTGCCGCAGCACTCTCCGCGGTCATCAGTATCAACGGTGCCGTGGCAGCGCTCCTGCCGATCGTCGTGCTCGTGGCGGTACGGGCAGGGATCGTGCCCTCCAAGATGCTGTTGCCCCTTGCATTCGCGGCCGGCGCGGGCTCCCTTCTGACGCTCACCGGAACGCCGGTCAACATCGTTGTGTCCCAAGCCGCCGAAGAAGCTGGCGGGCGCGCGTTCGGGTACTTCGAGTTCTCCCTCGTCGGCATCCCGATAGTTATCCTGACGGTGGTCCTCGTGCTCGCATTCGGCGACAAGCTCCTTCCAGAGCGCGTTCCGGACCGCCTCGCGGAACCCGCAGACCCGAGTCACGATGCGAAGGCGTGGCGCGAAACCTACGACGTCACACTCGACACCGGGCGCCTCTTCACAGTCGGCGAAGGAGTCGCCGAGGTCCTGATCGCGCCGCGCTCGAGCTTGATCGGCCGCACTGTTTCGCCCGGCATGACTACGCGCCAGGAAGACCTCGTGATTCTGGCTCTCCGACACGGCAGCTGGCAGGGTATCGTCGGCGGGAAGGCAACCCGTGCCGTCACTCTCCAAGCAGGCGATGCCGTCCTCGTTCAGGGCCCGTGGGAAGCGCTACATCGCTACACCGCGTCGCCCGACGTCATCCCAGTGAGCGCGCCGCAGCAGATGCAGCGGACCGTGCCGCTCGGGCGCGGGGCCCGCCGGGCGCTGGTGATCCTCGGCGTGATGGTCGTGCTCCTCGCGACGGGCGTCGTCCCTCCGGTGATCGCGGGGCTGCTCGCCGCCGGAGCCCTCATCCTGACGCGTGTGCTCACCGTGTCGCAGACGTTCTCGGCGATCTCGTGGCCCACCGTCACTCTCATCGCCGGCCTGATCCCGCTGTCGTCGGCGTTCGTGTCGACCGGCGCCGCCGATCTCGTCGGTGATGCCGTGCTCCAGCTCGTCGGGAACACCTCGCCGTACCTCGCACTGCTCACCATCTGCGTCGCATCGGTGATCCTCGGTCAGTTCATCTCGAACGTCGCGACCGTGCTCGTGATCGCCCCGATCGCCGTCTCGGTCGCATCGAGCATGGACGTCAGCGTGCAGCCGTTCATGATGGCGCTCACCGTCGTCGGAGCCGCGGCGTTCCTGACGCCCATCGCGACTCCCGTGAACCTCATGGTGATGCAGCCGGCGGGATACCGCTTTGGCGACTACTGGCGTCTCGGACTCCCGCTCGCCCTCGTCTACATCGCCGTCGCGGTACTTTACGTGCCACTAATCTGGCCGTTCTGAGAGCAGCGATCGGGCCCGCAAACGAGGGCCGATTCGACTAACTCGCGGCAGCGGGTCGAGCCCTCGCTGACGGCTCATCCAGCGACCAGCGTGGAGGCTCCTCGAGTTGGCGTTGGACGCGGCCTCCGTCCGGCGCTCCTGCACGTCACACCCGTGATGACGTGTTATTCACCGTCGGCGGTTGGTGTCGGATGCCGCAAATAGTCGGGCTACTACGGTGTGCGAATGCGAGGAGCAACCGGGGCGAACGATCTGGGCGGGACTGTGATCTTCCAGAGCCGTGACGGGGTGCTCGTGTGAGGCGGGATCTGCGGCTTCTTCCCGTCGCCGGGGGAGTGTGGGCGGTTGCTCTCGTGTGCGTATTCGCGCCTGCCGCGGCCGGATGGTGTGCGCTCGCGGCAGCAGGTGGAGCGGCCGTCGTATGCGGGCTCGTGCTGCGACGCGCGGATTGCGCAGGGTCCCGTGCCGCTCTCGCGCTCGTCGTGTTCGCGGCGATGGCTGCGGTGTCGATCACCGTCCTGACGGCGGGGCCGGCTCGCGACAGCGCGGCGTCGTGGGATGGGCGTGTGGTCGAGGCGACGGGGGAGGTCACATCGTCGGCGTCGGTCGGTCGGGACGGTCGGCTGTGGATGGAGGTGCAGCTGACGGGCATCGGGTCGCCGGGGTCGGTGCGCGCGGCATCGGCGCCGGTGCGGGTCGGCATCGATCCGGCAGACGGGTTCGATCTCGGTGCGACGCTCCGGGTGAAGGGCGAGGCAGCGGCGACGGATCCGGGGGAGAAGTCTGCGCTCGTGGTGTTCGCGAGTACCGCATCGGTCGAGGTGCCGGCATCCGGGGTGTTCGCGGTCGCCGCCGACCTGCGCAGCGACTTCATCGAGCGGTCCACACGTCTCCCCGAACCGGGCGCAGGGCTGCTTCCGGGACTCGCCGTCGGGGACACGCGTGCGGTGTCGACGGAGCTGAACGACGACATGCGCACGAGCGGACTCAGCCACCTGACCGCGGTCTCCGGAGCGAACTGCGCGATCGTCGTCGGTGCCGTGTTCTGGCTGACCGCGCTGTGCGGGGCCGGACGTGTGACCCGGGTCGTCGCGGCCGCCGTAGCCCTCGCAGGATTCGTCGTCCTCGTGACGCCCGAACCCAGCGTGATCAGGGCGGCGGTCATGGCCGGCGTCGCGATGCTGTCACTGCTGCTCGGTCGGCCGAGCGCCGGGGCCGGAATGCTGGCGCTCAGCGCGTGCGGCATCCTCATCGCCGATCCGTGGTTGGCCTCCACCGCGGGGTTCGCCCTTTCGGTCGCCGCCTCGGGTGCGTTGATCATGCTCTCGCCCTCGCTCGCGCGCGGCCTCGCACGGTGGATGCCACAGCCTCTCGCTCTCGCGATCGCCGTGCCGACGGCAGCGCAGCTGGTGTGCGGCCCTGTCATCGCCCTGTTCGCCGAGCAGCAATCGCTCGTAGGTCTGGCTGCCAACCTGCTGGCTGCGCCCGCAGCACCCATCGCCACGATCATCGGGCTCCTCGCGTGCCTCGCGGCTCCGGTGCCACTGCTCGCCGACCTTCTGGCGGCGTCCGCGTGGTTGCCGGCCGCCTGGATCGCTCACACGGCAGGCATCACCGCCCGGCTTCCGTTCGCGCAGGTACCGGTGGTTCCCGGGGTCGCCAGCGCGGCTCTCGTCGGCATCGTCAGCGCGGCGGCCGGGGTGATCCTGGCCGACGGATGCCGCACACTCCCGATCGTCAGAGGGGCTTCCGCATCCGTTCTCGCCGTGGTGCTCGCTCTGGGCGGAGCCCACGTCGTGCTGAACGGTCCGCTCGCGAGCGCGACCAGCCCGCATCACTGGTCGATCGCCGCCTGCGATGTCGGCCAAGGAGATGCGCTGCTCGTCAGGTCTGACAACCGGATCGCGCTGATCGACACAGGCCCGGAGTCGGAGCCCCTGGCCGCCTGTCTGCGCAGTCTCGGTGTCGAGCACATCGACGTGCTCGTTCTCACTCACTTCGACCTCGATCATGTCGGCGGCGTCGAGGCCGTGCAGGGCAGAGTCGGTGAGGTGCTGCACGGACCGCCGGGGGAGAGCGGCGACGAGCGGATGCTGCAGCGCTTCGCCGACGGCGGTGCGACGGTCACCCTCGCCGGGGCGGGGATGCAGGGCGAACTGGGCGCAGCATCGTGGCAAGTGCTGTGGCCGCAGCCTGGTTCGGAGGTGTTCCCACCGGGCAACGACCAGAGCGTGGTTCTCGAGGTCGAAGGCGGCGGGGTGCCGCGGGCGCTGTTCCTCGGCGACTTGTCGGCGGAGGCTCAGCGGATGCTGGTGCGCACCGCGCATCTCAGAGGCGACTACGCGGTGGTCAAGGTGGCACACCACGGCAGCGGTGATCAGGACTTCCCGCTGTATCAGGATCTGCGCCCGGTCATCGCCCTGTTCAGTGCCGGCGTCGACAACGACTACGGGCATCCTCGAGCAGAGACTCTCACGTCGCTCGAGGCTGCCGGTGCTCGGGTGCTGCGCACCGATCAGCAGGGCCGACTCCTCGTCGGTCTCGATGGTGATGAGCTGCAGCTCTGGACGGAGAGACAGCCGCCCTGACGACGAGGGCGACGTCGGCGGCCCCCGGTAGTCTGGAAGCATGGCTGCTTCTCGTACCCCCTCCCGCGGCGGAGCGAAGGCAGCCAAGATCGCGCAGGTCTCCTGGCGCGAGCCGCGACCGGCTCCTGTCGTGCTCGTGTTCGGCCCCGAAGAGGTCTGCGCAGAGCGTGCGATCGCCGGAATGCGCGACTACCTCCGCACCGAAGACCCGGCGCTCGAGGTGACCGATGTCCGCGCTGACGACTACGCACCGGGCACCCTCCTTTCGCTGACGTCGCCGTCGCTGTTCGGCGAGCCCCGTCTCGTACGCGTGTCGGGAGTCGAGAAGTGCTCGGACGCCTTCCTGCAGGAGGCCGTCTCCTACCTGGATCACCCCCAGGAGGGTGCGACGGTCATCCTCCGGCACACCGGAGCCAGCGTTCGAGGCAAGAAGCTGCTCGACGCAGTGCGCGCGGGCACCGGCGACGGCATCGAGATCCCGTGCCCGGCGATCAAGCGCGACGGCGATCGCGTCGACTTCGCCGCGGGGGAGTTCAAGGCGGCCAAGAAGCGGATCGCACCGCCTGCGCTGCGCGCCCTGGTCTCGGCGTTCGCCGATGACCTCACCGAGCTTGCTGCGGCATGCCAGCAGCTGATCGTCGACGTCGAGGGCGACATCACCGAAGACGTCGTCACGAAGTACTACGGCGGGCGCGTCGAGGTGTCGGCCTTCGTCGTCGCCGACACGGCGATCGCCGGCCGCTACGGCGAGGCACTGGTCGCGCTGCGGCATGCGCTCGCATCCGGTGCTGATCCGGTGCCCATGGTCGCCGCCTTCGCGATGAAGCTGCGCACGATGGCGCGCGTCGCCGGCAACCGCGAACCCAGCCGTCAGCTCGCCCAGCGGCTCGGCATGAAGGACTGGCAGGTCGACCGCGCGCGGCGTGACCTCGCCGGGTGGAATGAGCGATCGCTCGGCATGGCCATCCAGGCGACGGCTCGCGCCGATGCCGAGGTCAAGGGCGCGGCGCGCGACCCGATCTTCGCGCTCGAGCGCATGCTCACGGTCATCGCGACCCGTCAGCCGTTCGGCGAGTGAGCGTCGCCGCGGTCGCGCGACACCGTCACTGACATCCTCGCTTTCGCGAGGTCGAACGGGCGCTGTCATGCCTGCCCGACGCGTCGCCGTGTGCATCGAGCGCACGCGAAAGAGCCCGCCCCGCGAACGGGACGGGCTCTTGTCACACCGTCAGGCGTGGAATCAGCTCAGAGAGCGGAGACCTGCTTGGCGATGGAGGACTTGCGGTTCGCAGCCTGGTTCTGGTGGATGACACCCTTGCTGACGGCCTTGTCGAGCTTGCGGGAGGCGGCCTTCAGAGCCTTCTCGGCTGCAGCCTTGTCACCGGAGATGACAGCAGCGCGCGTCGCGCGGATGTGCGTCTTCAGCTCGCTCTTCACGGCCTTGTTGCGCTCGTGAGCCTTGTCGTTGGTCTTGTTGCGCTTGATCTGCGACTTGATGTTTGCCACGTGTGGACGCTTTCTGTACGGAGTTGTTAGGAAATGCCGGCAGAAGAAGAGGGCTTCCACTCGGCGGTCGTGAGGGAAGAACCCACACGCAAGCCAAGAACCAACTCTACCAGCATCCGGCCGGTTCACCCTAAACGGGGCGATGCCGCCCTTTTGCGGGTGCAGCATCGGTGCATGCGGGTGCACAATCATCAGTATCCCGACACTCGCTTCGCGACATCGACGGCAAGGAGCGACATGAGCCCCGCCCTCCCTCCTGTCTCGCCGGTGCCCGGCTCGCGCAGGGTCGGACCGCGATGGATGACCATTTTCACCCTCGCCTGGCTGGCCATCTGGACGGTGCAGCTCACGCCCGTGCAGCTTCTGCTGCCCCTTCAGCTCGACACCGCGGAGGACGACTGGATCAGCGGCGTGATCTCCTCGGGTTTCGTGCTCGGCATCGGCGGTCTCGCCGGCATCGTCGCAGGACCCATGGCCGGCGCCCTGTCAGACCGAGCACGTGTCGGGCGTCGACGCCGGCGCCCGTGGGCGATCGGCGGCGTGCTGGTCACCGCGGTGTTCCTGGTCGTCACAGGCTTCAGCGAGGGCCCCTGGGCTGTGGGGACCGCGTGGGTCGGGGTGTCGATCGGCGTCTCGGTGTCGTCTGCGGCCTTCACCGCACTGATCGCCGACCAGCTTCCGACGACGCAGCGCGGTGCGGCAGCCGCCGCCGTCGGATCGAGTCAGGCCGTCGGGATCGTCCTGGGTGTCGGTCTCGTGGTGATCCTCGGGCTCGGCATCCGGGATGGCTATCTCCTGCTCGCCGCCGTGATCACCGTCGTCGGGACGTCCGCGGCGCTGCTTCTTCCCGACCCGCCTGCATTCGCAGGCTCGTTGCCGGGCAACCGTGACCGTCGTCTGCTGGCATCGCTGCGCGACCGGGACTTCGCCTGGATGCTCTCGGGTCGCCTCGTGACCAACATCGGCAACGCGCTGGGCACCGCACTGTTCCTCTTCTTCCTGCTGCACGGGTTGCATCAGGAGACGACGGTGGCGCAGGACAATCTGCTGCTCCTGATCGTGGTCTACACGCTCTTCGTAGTGCTCGCGTCGGTGTTCACGGGCGTGCTGTCTGACCGCACCGGCAACAGACGCACGCTCACGATCCTTGCCACGTTCGTGCAGGCGGCCTCGTGCGTCGTGATCGCCGTCGTGCCGACGTTCGAGGCGACGATGGTCGCGGCGGCGCTCATGGGTCTCGGCTACGGTGCGTTCTCGACCGTCGGACTCGCCTTCGCCGCGGATCTGCTGCCCGGTGAGAAGGATCACGCCCGAGATCTCGGGATCGTCTACGTCACCGCCGCGCTCGGTCAGCTCATCGGCCCTGTGCTGGGCGCTGGTCTCGTGGCGCTGGTCGGCGGGTTCTGGCTCGTGTTCATAGCCGCCGCCGTGCTGTCGCTCGTCGGCGGTGGGCTCACCGCTCTCGCGCGGCAGCCTGCGCGGGATCCACTGCCGCAGTCGTAGCTCCGGACTCGATGGTCGCGACGGCCAGACGCAGCACGGCATTGAAGATCTGCGGTCGCATCGCGGTGACGAGATGGGTGGTGCGAGGCACGACGATCAGCTCGGCGTGCGGCGCGAGCCTTCGGAAGAGGGCTTCGTTCACCCGCAGCTGATCCCATTGCCCGTTCACGAACCACAGCGGCACCTCGATGCGGGCGACGGCCGTCGCGAGGTCGAGGGTGGCGAGGTTCCGGAGAGCCGTGTCCTGGGTGTCCAAGGCGTAGCCGCCCGCTGCGAAGTCTCCGCGCGTCTCGATCGGGATCGTCGCCGCGAGGAACCGTCGTGTGAGCCACATCCCACGGTCCGGCAGCCGATCCACGGCACGAGCGAAGACCCGGTAGGCCGCGAGCCCGGCACCCTGGGGGAGCGAGGTGCAGGATGCTGCGACGAGACCAGCCACCCGCGGCGTCTGTGCGCCCCCGACGTAGGCGAGCGAGAGCAGGCCGCCCATCGAGTGTCCGACGAGCAGCACAGGCCCTCGCGTGGCGGCATCGCGCACGGCGGCGTCGATCGTGTGCAGGGCCTCGTGCAGGGTGAAGTCCTCGCCCATGCGCGTGCCGTGGCCGGGAAGATCGACGGCGACCGCGGGAATTCCCTGTTCGTCGAGGAACTCCAGCTGCGAACGCCACATCGTCGCGGACGTGCGGATGCCGTGCACGAAGACGATCTGGACGCTCACGCCTTCAGCATAGAGAAAAGCGGGGCCGGTGGATGAACCACCGACCCCGCTGCGAAGCACTGACGAGTCAGGCTCCGGATGGATTACTTCTCGTATCCCACGTTCTCCACCGGCGTGATGCCGAAGAGGTCGAGGCCCACGTAGGGCTCGGGCGTGAGGTTGGCGAGACCCTCCTTGACGGTCCAGATCTCCGGACCGTTGAGCACCGGGATGACACCCCAGGTCTTTGCGAAGATCTCGGACTCCATCTCCATGGCCTTCTTGGTCTGCTCGACCGGGTCGGAGATCGTCTCGAGCTCCTCGTGGATCATCTTGTCGATCTCCTCGGTGCCGGTGCCCGAGAGGTTCAGGCCGCTGTCCGAGCAGTACAGCTGGCAGAACCAGGCAGCACCGAACGGGTCGGACGACGTGAAGTTGAGGAAGAAGATGTCACCGTTCTGCGTGGTGTAGTCCTCAGCGAAGTCCGCGGACGGACGCTGGTCGATTACGACCTCGACACCGGCTTCCTTCAGCTGGGCCTGCACCGCGAGCGTGCGGGCACGAGCGGTCTCGGTGTCGGAGTGGTTCGGGAAGACGAGCGACAGGCGCTGGCCGTCCTTCTCGCGGATGCCGTCGGCACCGGCGACCCAGCCGGCCTCGTCGAGGAGCTTGTTGGCTCCTTCGACGTCGCCGTCCTTGCGGCCGGCCTCTTCCAGCGCGTTGATGTAGTCCGGCTGGAACGAGAACAGCGTGAGCGAGCCGGCAGGCTCCTCCGTGTAGTTCAGACCGTTGAAGACGATGTCCTTGACCTGCTCGATGCTGATCGCCTCGAACACGGCCTTGCGGACCTCGAGGTCCTCCAGCACGGGGTTGGTCGAGTTCAGCGTGAAGATCGCGTTCGCGGTGGCCTGACCCTTGTAGGTCTTGACGCCCTCGAGGCCCTCGACCTGTGCGAGCAGCTCGGCGCTGCCGGTCTCTGCCATGTCGACCTCGCCGTTGCGCAGGGCGTTGACTGCCGCGGTCGGCTCCATCTGGATGAAGGAGACCTTGTCGAGCAGCGGAGCGTTGCCCCACCACTTCTCGTTCGGGACGAGCGTGACGACGCCGCCGGTCTTGTCGAAGTTGTCGACCGTGTAGGGGCCAGCACCCCACTCGGGGTGCCAGTCGCCGAGGAAGGCGGTGTTGAAGAGCTCAGGCGTGTTGACTGCAGGGTGCAGCAGCTGCGAGTAGACCATCTCGGGCCAGGCGAACTCGCCCTTGAAGGTCACGACGACGTCGCGGTCGTTCTCGCCGGCCTCAACGGACTCGATCTCCTTCCAGCCGTCGGTCGCGTTCGGCTGGTACTCCTCGTTCTCGCCGCTGTTGGCTTCCCAGGTGGCCTTGAACGCGGTGACGTCGATAGGCGTGCCGTCGTTCCAGACGGCCTTCTCGTTGACCTTGAAGTGCAGGACGGTCTTGCCGTCTTCGACGCCGAAGGAGTAGTCGTCGAGATATGCGTCGTTCTTCTTGACGGTGCCGTCGGGATCCATGAGGAGGATCTGCGGGCGGAACCACGTCGCGATCTGGGTGACGCGAGCGTCGCCGTCGCTGTGGAAGTAGTTGAGCTGCTCGGCGATGTTCGAGACGGGGATGCGGAGCTCGCCGCCCTCTGCGAGGTTCTCGCGGGGCTGCGGGTTGTAGTCCGCGCCTTCGACCGTCTGAGCTTCGCCTTCGCCGCTGTCGCCGCCGCCGTTGCCTGCCGGTGCACACCCGCTCATGA
The DNA here is from genome assembly GCF_051365005.1 of Microbacterium sp. K2. Lineage (NCBI taxonomy): Bacteria > Bacillati > Actinomycetota > Actinomycetes > Micrococcales > Microbacteriaceae > Microbacterium > Microbacterium sp. K2. Next base: position 240,591 of record NZ_JBLWII010000001.1, read on the forward strand.
CGAGTGCGAAGGCGGCGCCGAGAGCAGCGATGCCCATCAGCTTCTGATGCCGTTTCATGGTACTCCTTAGTGCCTGTCGGCCTTACTTGGGGATAGGGGCAGACTAACCCCGCATATGGCGGGCGAAACCCCAGGGACACGGAACCGTTACCGGACTGTGCACATCGATGTACGGGTCAGCTGGCGGCGACTGCCTCGGCATCGAAGCCCTCGACGGGGAGGATGATCCGCTCGCGCGTGCGCTCGATGTCGGGGTCGGGAATCGGGATAGCCGACAGCAGCGCCTTCGTGTACGGATGCTGCGGATCGTCGAACACCTGATCGACGTCACCGTGCTCGACGAACGAGCCCTTGTACATCACGGCGACCCTGTCGGCGATGTGCCGCACGACCGCCAGGTCGTGCGCGACGAACAGGTACGACAGACCGAGCTTCGCCTTGAGTTCATCGAGCAGGTTGATCACGCCGGCCTGGATCGAGACGTCGAGCGCCGAGACAGGCTCGTCGAGGACCACGATCTTGGGGTTCGTCGAGAGCGCTCGGGCGATGCCGATGCGCTGACGCTGACCGCCCGAGAAGGCCTGCGGGAAGCGATCGCTGTGCGCGGGGTCGAGGCCGACGAGCCCCATGAGCTCCTCGACGCGGTCGAACACGTCGTCCTTGCTCATCCCGATCGCGAACATCGGCTCGGCGATGATGTCCCAGACCGTCATACGCGGGTCGAGTGCCCCCATCGGATCCTGGAACACGATCTGCAGGTCACGGCGGAGCTTGCGCTCCTCCGCACGGTTCTTGATGTCGGAGACGCTCGTGCCGCCGATCCTGATGTCGCCGTCCTCCTGCTCGACCAGGTCCATGATCTGCAGCAGCGTCGTGGTCTTGCCGCTGCCCGACTCGCCGACGATCGCGAGGGTCTCACCCTGGCGGATGTCGAAGCTGATGCCCTTGACGGCGTGCACCTCGCCGACCTTGCGCTTGAAGAAGGCGCCCTTCATCAGCGGGAAGATCTTGTTGAGGTTGACCGCCTCCAGCGTGATCGGACGATCCTGGCGCGGGACCTTTGCGAGCGTGCCCTCGGGGATCTCGGGGATCGGGAACACCGGCAGCCCGCCGATCTTCCCGTCGTCGTCGATGTCGTTCGCGCGGATGCAGGCGACCGAGTGATCGGTGTGCCCGCTCGTGGTTATCGGCAGCAGGTCGGGCTCACGCTCACGGCACGCATCGATCGCGATCGGGCAGCGCGCCGCGAACGGGCACGCATCCGGCAGGTTGATCAGCAGAGGGGGGTTGCCCTTGATCGGGATCAGCGGCACCTTCTCGGTCTTGTCGACGCGGGGGATGGCTCCGAGCAGGCCGATCGAGTACGGCATCCGGGTGCGGTAGAACAGCTCGCGCACCGGCGCATGTTCGACGGGCTTGCCCGCGTACATCACGAGCACATCGTCGGCGGTCTTCGCGACCACGCCCATGTCGTGCGTGATGATCATCATCGCGGCGCCGGTCTCCTCCTGCGCCTTCTCCATGAGCTCGAGGATCTGCGCCTGGATGGTGACGTCGAGCGCGGTGGTCGGCTCGTCGGCGATGATCAGCTTCGGATCGTTGGCCATGGCGATCGCGATCACGACGCGCTGACGCATGCCGCCCGAGAACTCGTGCGGGAACGCCTTCATCCGGCGCTCCGCCTCGGGGATCCCGACGAGCTTCAGCAGTTCGACCGAGCGGTCCCATGCCTCCTTCTTCGACAGTCGACGGTGCACCGTGAGCGCCTCGATCAGCTGGTCGCCGATCGTGAAGACGGGGGTGAGCGACGTCAGCGGATCCTGGAAGACCATGGCCATGCCGTTGCCGCGGATCACCGAGAGCTGCTTGTCGGACTTGCCGAGCAGCTCCTGGCCGTCGTAGATGATCGAACCGGTGACCTTGGCGTTGTCGTCGAGCAGGCCCATGATCGCGAGCGAGGTGACGGACTTGCCCGAGCCGGACTCGCCGACGATGCCGAGCGTCTTGCCCGCTTCGAGATCGAACGAGACGCCGCGCACGGCGTCGACGCGACCCGCTTCGGACGGGAAGCTGACCTTGAGGTCACGGACGGAAAGGACAGTACTCATGCGCGACCTCCAGCCGCCGAGGTCGGATCGAGGGCGTCGCGCAGACCGTCGGCGATGAGAGCCATCGAGACGGTGAGCAGCGTCAGCGCCGCCGCGGGGAAGTAGAACAGCCACGGAGCACTGACGAGCGTGCTCGAGCCGTAGCCGATGAGCGCGCCGAGTGACACGTCAGGCAGCTTCACACCGAACCCGAGGAACGACAGGGCGGTCTCGGTGAGAACCGCTGAGACGACGCCGAGGGTGAAGTTGATCACCAGCAGCGAGCCGATGTTCGGCAGCATGTGTCGGATCACGATCCGCATGCCCGACAGACCCGCGTAGCGTGCGGCGTGGACGTACTCGCGCTCGCGGATCGACAGCGACAGCGTCCAGATCACGCGCGCGGGGAAGAACCAGCCGACGACGAAGATCATCACGAGCGAGATCACGAGCCAGTTGCCTCCGGCGTCGTTCGAGATCATCGCGAGGATCAGGAAGTTCGGCACGACCATCATGAAGTGGATGATCGCGAGCATGATCCGCTCGTACCGACCGCCGAAGTAGGCGGCGGTGGCGCCGATGAGCGCGGAGACGACAGTGGTGCCGATGGCGACCAGCGCGGCGATCATCATGGAGCGCTGAAGACCCACGGCGACCTGGGCGAAGTTGTCGTTGCCCGATCCGTTCGTCCCGAACCAGTGCTCGGCCGACGGCCCCTTGCGCAGCGCGAGGAAGTCGAGGTCGGTGTGCGAATAGGGCGAGATCAGCGGGCCGACGATCGCGAACACCACCAGCAGGGCGAGGATGACGACGCCGATCAGCGCGCCGCGGTTGCGCATGAAGCGACGCGTGTAGAGCGTCAGCATCGAGGTGCGCTTGCGGTTCTTCGGCTTGTCTGCGATTTCGGGGGAGACCCCGATGCTGTCCAGAGCCATCAGCTCACCCGCACTCTCGGATCGAGGACGACCACGGCGATGTCGGCGAGGATCGCACCGATCGCCGTCATCAGGGCGCCGAACGCCGCGACCGCGACGACGCCGTGGATGTCGTTGTTGTTGAGGGTCTGGATGAAGTACCGACCCATCCCGTTCCAGTTGAAGATCGTCTCGGTCAGCACCGCGCCCGTGAAGACGGCCGGGATGGTGAACGCGACCTGCGTCGTCACGGGGATCAGCGATGTCCGCAGCGCGTGCTTGCGGATCGCCTGCTGCTTGGTCAGGCCCTTCGCCCGCGCGGTGCGCACGTAGTCGGCCTTGATGTTGTCGAGCAGCAGCGAGCGCTGCAGGAAGTGGATGCCCGCATAGCCCGTCAGCACGAGCGCCAGCGTGGGCAGCGTCAGATGCTGCAGCACGTCCACGAGAACGGGGAAGAAGCCCTCCACCCCCTGACTGGATGAACCCACCACGTAGAAGACGGTCGTGCCGACGGCGTTGTTGAAGTTGATCGCCAGCAGCACCAGAGCGAAGCCGGCGACGACGGTGGGGATGTTCATCGTGATGATGCTGGTGCCCTGACCGATGCGGTCAGCGAGCTTGTACTGCCGCGAGGCGGTGTACACGCCGAGGGCGATGCCGAGGATCGTCGTGATGATCGTCGCACCGAGGACGAGCTCGGCACTGATCCAGACGCGGTAGGCGACCTGCTCGTTGATCGACTCGCCCGTCGGGCTGAGCCCCCAGTTCCAGTGGAAGAAGATGTTGGAGAACCAGGTCCACCACCGCTCGATGAGAGGCACCGACTCGCTGAGGTTGCGAGGACCCAGCAGATTGTCGATCTGGTCGGCGGAGAGAGGAGGACGCCGTCCGACGTAGTTGTTCTCGGGGTCGAGGTACAGCCACGCGAGGAAGTACGTGATGTTCGTCGCGATGACGATCATCAGCACCCAACCCAGCAGGCGGCGCAACAGATACTTGATCAAGGTGATGATTCTTTCTCTTTTACAGACGCACGCGGGATCCGCCGACGCAACGCTGAGCCGGGAAGACAGTCAATCACCATCAGCCGATCTGCGCGACACGACGCCTCCACTTGGTCTGTGACGGAGTCTTGTCGCTCACGGGATCCGGTGTCACGGATGGCTCCCGGGCAACCTCGGCAGAATATCACCGGATCGGACGAAGTGAGCATTAGTCGCGCCTCACCGTAGAATCGTCAGGACATGTCACCACGCGCCCTCACTCCGCTTCAGCCTGCCGCGACGCCTTCGGTGCAGATCCGCAATTTCTGCATCATCGCGCACATCGACCACGGCAAGTCGACGCTCGCCGACCGCATGCTCCAGATCACCGGCGTGGTCTCGGATCGAGACATGCGCGCGCAGTACCTCGACCGCATGGACATCGAGCGCGAGCGCGGCATCACGATCAAGAGCCAGGCCGTGCGGATGCCGTGGGAGATCGATGGCGAGACGTTCGCGCTCAACATGATCGACACTCCCGGCCACGTCGACTTCACCTATGAGGTGTCACGCTCTCTCGCCGCCTGCGAGGGCGCCATCCTGCTCGTCGACGCCGCGCAGGGCATCGAGGCTCAGACTCTCGCGAACCTCTACCTGGCGCTCGAGAACGACCTGCACATCATCCCGGTGCTGAACAAGATCGACCTGCCGGCAGCTGACCCCGAGAAGTACGCGAAGGAGCTCGCCTCCCTGATCGGCGGCAAGCCCGAAGACGTCCTGCGCGTCTCCGGCAAGACCGGTGTGGGCGTCGAGGAACTGCTCGATCGCCTGGTCAAGGAGATCCCGGCACCTGTCGGCGACGCCGACGCGCCTGCCCGAGCTATGATCTTCGACTCCGTCTACGACGCCTACCGCGGTGTCGTCACTTACGTACGCATGATCGACGGCAGCCTGTCGCCCCGCGAGCGCATCCAGATGATGTCCACGGGCGCGACCCACGAGGCGCTCGAAGTCGGCGTGTCGAGCCCCGAGCCCGTGCCCTCGAAGGGCCTGGGTGTCGGCGAGGTCGGCTACCTCATCACCGGTGTGAAGGATGTCCGCCTGTCGAAGGTCGGCGACACCGTGACCACGGCACGGAAACCCTCGACCCAGGCGCTTCCGGGATACACGGATCCGAAGCCCATGGTCTTCTCGGGCATCTATCCGATCGACGGCAGCGACTACGCCGACCTTCGCGAGGCGCTCGACAAGCTGAAGCTCTCCGACGCCTCGCTCCAGTACGAGCCGGAGACCTCGGTCGCCCTCGGATTCGGGTTCCGCTGCGGATTCCTCGGACTCCTGCACCTCGAGATCATCACCGAGCGTCTCGAACGCGAGTTCGGCCTCGATCTCATCACGACCGCGCCGAGCGTGATCTACGAGGTCCTCACCAGCGACACGGGTGAGACGGTGACGGTGACCAACCCGAGCGAGTACCCCGACGGGCGCATCGGCTCGGTGTCGGAGCCGATGGTCAAGACAGCGATCCTCCTGCCGAAGGACTACGTGGGCACCGTGATGGAGCTCTGCCAGTCCCGCCGAGGGACGCTGCTGGGCATGGAGTACTTCTCCGAGGAGCGCGTAGAGCTGCGCTACACGATGCCGCTCGGCGAGATCGTCTTCGATTTCTTCGATCAGCTCAAGTCCAAGACGCAGGGCTACGCGTCGCTCGACTACGAGCCCGCCGGACAGCAGGAAGCGGACCTCGTGAAGGTCGACATCCTGCTGCAGGGTGACAAGGTCGATGCGTTCAGCTCGATCGTGCACCGCGACAAGGCCTACGCGTACGGGACACTGATGACGGAGCGTCTGCGCAAGCTGATCCCTCGCCAGAACTTCGAGGTGCCGATCCAGGCCGCCATCGGCGCCAGGATCATCGCCCGCGAGACGATCCGCGCACTGCGCAAGGACGTGCTCGCCAAGTGCTACGGCGGTGACATCAGCCGAAAGCGCAAACTCCTCGAGAAGCAGAAGGAGGGCAAGAAGCGCATGAAGATGGTCGGTCGGGTCGAGGTCCCGCAGGAGGCGTTCATCGCCGCGCTCTCCGGCGACGTCGAGGGCAAGGACAAGAAGTAGAGTCCCACGAGCCGGGCATCGTCGGCGCGTGGGGGTGATCGTCCAGGGAACGGGAAGTAGGCTGGAACTCATGCGGCGCGGGACTTTCCGAGACGACACGGTTGACTATGCGGCCGTGGGTGCAACCCACGCGCCCGATCTGATGCAGTACCCACCGGAGCGCAGCATCCCGGCGGAGAACTCCTGGCGGATCGGCAGCGGCTTCGAGCGCTTCCAGTCTGCGGGAGAGGCACTGCTCACCTGGACGGCGCAGCGCGCCTCAGGGCTCAGCGTCGAAGACGTGCGTCCTGCTCCGGGTCCCGCCTACGCGGGCGTGAGCTTCGATGCAGAGGGCACTCCGATCGCACCGAGCAAGCACGATGTCGAACAGCGCTTCGATGCAGAGGGCACTCCGTTCGCGGGCCCGGGGATGACCCTGCGCCTGCACGGCCGGGTCGCCGGCATGCGAGCGGACGCCGAGCTTCGCGTGATCTCCGTGACCGAGGAGAAGCGCCGCATCGGTTTCGTGCTCGGCACCGTCGGCGGGTCCGTGGTGCGGGGCGAGGAGTCCTTCGACATCGACTGGCGTGAGGACAACGACGAGGTCTGGTTCTCCGTGCGAGCGTTCGACGCGCCGAACTCGCTGCTCTACCGCGTCATCCCGCCTCTCGTGAAGCGCCGTCGCCGCGAGCTGTTCGCACGCTATCTGCGAGCGATCTCGCCGCTCTACGCGACTCCGGTCTGATGGCCGCACTTCTCTGATGGCCGGCCCGCTTCCCCTCGGCGATCCGGCACCGGCCGACGGCCGTCTGCCCTCCGATCTGTCGATCGACGCCGATGTGCCCTTCTCCGCGTACCTGCACGTCCCGTTCTGTCGGGTGCGCTGCGGCTACTGCGACTTCAACACCTACACCTCGGGAGAGCTCCGCGGCGCGAAGCAAGAGGATTACGCCTCGACGCTGATCACGGAGATCGACCTCGCCAGGCGAGTGCTCGCGGATGCCGGCACGCTGCGCCCCATGGACACGGTGTTCTTCGGCGGTGGCACGCCGACTTTGCTGCCGGCGGGTGACCTCGCCCGGATGCTCGATGCCGCGACAGACGCGTTCGGGCTCGTCGACGGCGCCGAGGTCTCGGTGGAAGCCAACCCCGATACGGTGACGCCCGAGGTGGTTCGAACCCTTGCGGATGCCGGGGTCACGCGGCTGTCGATCGGCATGCAGTCGGCGGTTCCCCATGTGCTCGCAGCTCTCGATCGCACGCATCGGCCGGAGAACGTGACGACCGCTGTCGCAGCGGCCAAGGATGCGGGTCTCGCAGTCAGCGTCGACCTGATCTACGGAGCTCCGGGGGAGTCGCTGGCGGACTGGGAGGCGTCGCTCGATGCGGCTCTGTCGCTCGACTCGGACCATATCTCGGCCTATGCGCTGATCATCGAGGACGGCACCAAGCTCGCCCGTCAGATCCGGCGGGGCGAGGTGCCAGCGCCCGACGACGACCTGCAGGCCGACATGTACGAGCTCGCCGACGCGCGTCTCGCGGCGGCGGGCTTCGACTGGTACGAGATCAGCAACTGGTCTCGCAGCGTGGATCAGCGCTCGCGACACAACCTCGCGTACTGGCGGGGCACCGACTGGTGGGGGTTCGGTCCCGGCGCGCACAGTCATGTCGCTGGCCTTCGTTGGTGGAACGTCAAGCATCCGGCCGCCTACGCTCAGCGCCTCGCGGCCTCGGAGTCTCCGGCAGCCGGCACCGAGCGCCCTGATGAGGAGTCCGCGATGCTGGAGCGGGTCCTCCTGCTCAGCCGCATCCGCGAGGGGATCGCGGTCGCCGACCTGCGACCGGACAAGCGCCCCCGTGTCGCCGGCCTGATTGCGGACGGCCTCGTCGACCCCGCCGCCGCAGTGCGCGGACGAGTTCAGCTCACTCTGCGCGGTCGTCTGCTCGCTGACGCCGTCGTGCGCGAACTCACCGACTGAGCAGAGAGAGAATCGACTGAGCAGAGACGCGCGTTACGGAAGCAGGTCGAGCGCTTCCGTCCGACGCTGCGGCACCGTGGTGCTGTCGGTGTCGAACAGACGCGTGTTCCGCTCCGTGCCGAAGACCGGCCATCCGGGATCGCCGGTCTTGATGAAGGAGATCCAGGCGGCATGCATCTCGTCGGCGAGTCGCTGTGGTGCATCGGCACCCGCGAGGCGCTGCGCCTCGGGGTCGCCGAGCCGATCGAAGACGAAGCCCAGCTCGAGCGCGTGCGCGGCACGCAGGTCGCGAACCGGACTCCGCCACGCGAACTCGTAGACGTAGGTCGGCGCCGTGCGCGCTCTGGCGAGCGTGGTCAGTGGCCCTCGCAGCATGATGTCGGTCGCGAGCTGGCCGAAGATCTCGCCCGTGGTCGCGCCGGGGAAGGCTGACCGGTAGGCGGCCACCGCTCGGCGGGGGATCCGCAGGGCGAGTCGTCCGAGCAGCAGTTTCATCCTGCTGATCCCTGCGAGCATGGCAGGCGGGAACCAGAGCCGGTACTCGTCGGTGTTGCTCCCGATCAGGAGCGGCACATCGGCGCCGGCGAGGACCTCGTGCGGTGACCGGGGCAGAGACCCGGCATCCACCGCGAACTGGAACCCGGGGGCGCCACCGAGCGGAGACGACCCTGCGGCCTGTTGGCGCCGTGCCTCCAGCAGCCGCTCGGAGGAGACCGCGGCGAAACCCGCTCGGTCGGCTGCGACGCCGAGCCGCTTCGCCAGCTGGGCGGTCACGCGGCCGGCCTTCTTCTCGGTCTGCGCTGTGAGAGGCCCGGACTCGATGATGGCCCGCGCGATCTGCGCCCGAGACGACTCGTTCGCAAGGAGTCCCGCGACGATAGCTCCGCCTGCGGACTCGCCCATGGCCGTGATCTGCCCGGGGTCTCCGCCGAACGAGGCGATTTCCCTGTGCACCCAGGAGAGGCCCGCCGCGGCATCCTGCAATCCGAGGTTTCGGGGAGCGCCCTCGAGCACGGAGAATCCTTCAGAGCCGAGACGGTAGTTGATCGAGGCGAAGACGATCCCGGCGCGTGCGAAGCCGGCGCCGTCGTACAGCGGCAGCGCCGCGGTGCCCCGTTCGAGAGCGCCGCCGTGGATCCAGAGGACGACCGGGGCACGGTCGGCATCCTTCGGGGCCCAGATGTTGACGGAGAGGATGTCGTCGCCGGGTATCTCGACCGAGCCCAGCAGATCGCCGATTGCACCGGGGTACGGAAGCTGGGGCGCGGTCGGCCCGAATGCCGTGGCATCTCGGATTCCGTCCCAGGGCGGTGCCGTCTGAGGCTCGCGGAAGCGGTTGGGTCCGAAAGGCGCCGCCGCATACGGGATGCCGAGGAACCGGCGGACGCCGTCGACCACCTCGCCGCGCACGATTCCGGTGGACACGGCGACCTGTGGGGCGACACTCATGGGCTCATCGTATGGCGATCAGCATGTGGTCGGCGTCGGCGGGTAGAATTGGCACTCGTAGCCAGTGAGTGCCAAAGGGAGGGAGTTGCGATGGTCAGCGAAAGAGGCCTCCAGGTTCTCCGCGCGATCGTGCAGGACTACGTCGAGACTCACGAGCCCGTCGGCAGCAGATCGATCGTCGATCGCTACTCGTTCGGGGTGTCGGCCGCGACCATCCGCAACGATATGGCCCTTCTCGAAGACGAAGAGCTGATCGCCGCCCCGCACACCTCTTCCGGCCGAGTCCCCACCGACAAGGGGTATCGCGTCTTCGTCGACCACCTCGCGCAGCTGCGGCCGCTCTCGGTCGCGCAGCGCACGGCGATCGAGTCGTTCCTCACCGCTCCCTCCGACCTCGACGACCTGATGGTGCGCACCGTTCGGGTGTTGACCCAGCTCACCGGCCAGGTCGCGCTCGCGCAGTACCCCTCGTTCGCCCGGGCGCATCTGACACACCTCGAACTCGTCGCGCTCGCGCCGAATCGACTTCTCATCGTGCTCGTCACCGATGCGGGGGGAGTCTCGCAGCGCATCGCCCCGTTGCCCGTCGACGTCGATGACGCCGACATGGCCGTGCTCCGTGCACGCCTGTCGGCCCTGATCACCGGGCGGGCGGTGAGTGATGCGGCTGAGCGTCTGCAGACCCTGCTCACCGACGATGAGCACTCGCAAGACACGGTGCTCCGCGCACTCGCGACCATCGTCATCGACGAACTCGGCGCGTTCCGCCAGGAGCGTCTGGTGATGGCGGGCGCGGCGACCCTGGCTCGGCGCGAGCAGGACTTCCGAGGCAGCATCCATCCCATCCTCGAGGCGATCGAGGAGCAGGTGACGCTCCTGCGCCTGATGAGCGAGATGGAGGCCGACTCGCACGGCCTCGCAGCCAGCATCGGCACCGAGAACGCGTCTTTCGGACTCGGTGAGGCGTCGATCGTCGCCAGCAACTACGCCGCCCCGAGCGGCACGGCGCGCGTCGGCGTGATGGGGCCGACCCGCATGGACTATCCGAGCAATCTCGCGGCGGCACGGGCTGTGGCCCGCTACCTGTCGCGGATGCTCGATGAAGACGAGGCGGCCCGCTGACGCGGCCGCCCAGATGACAGCACACGCAGAAGGGCCATTGTGGCAGACCACTACGAGGTACTCGGCGTCTCTCGCGACGCCTCCACGGACGAGATCAAGAAGGCGTATCGACGCCTCGCCCGTCAGCTCCACCCCGACGTGAACCCGGGTGAAGACGCTGCTGAGCGGTTCAAGCTCGTGACGCACGCGTACGACGTGCTGAGCGACGACGACTCCCGTCGCCGCTACGACATGGGTGGGGGAGACGGAGCGGCGAACGACTTCGGCGGCTTCGGCGGCTTCGGAGACATCTTCGAGACGTTCTTCGGTGCAGGTCAGGGCGGCGGGCGCGGAGCGCGTCCGCGTTCGCGGCGCGAGCGCGGCCAGGACGCGCTCGTTCGCGTGACCCTCGATCTCGGCGACGTCGTCTTCGGCGCGCATCGCGACATCGAGGTCGACACGGCCGTGCTGTGCGAGACGTGCAACGGTTCGTGCTGCCAGGAGGGCACGTCGCCCGTCACCTGCGACATCTGCGGCGGTTCCGGCCACGTTCAGCGTCAGGTGCGGAGCCTGCTCGGCAACGTCGTGACGTCTCAGCCCTGCGGCACCTGCGAAGGCTACGGCACGACCATCCCGTACCCGTGCGGCACCTGCGGCGGTCAGGGACGAGTGCGCTCGCGCCGCACCGTCTCCCTCGACATCCCCGCCGGCGTCGAGACCGGACTCCGTCTGCAGCTCCCGGGGTCGGGAGAGGTCGGCAAGGCCGGTGGCCCGAACGGCGACCTGTACGTCGAGGTCACCGTCAACCCGCATCCCTCGTTCAGCCGTGACGGCGACGACCTGCTCGCGACGCTCGAGGTGTCGATGCCGGATGCCGTCCTCGGCACCGAGACCACCATTCAGGGGCTCGACGGCGAGGTCGATCTCGAGATCCGCTCGGGCGTTCAGTCGGGCGACGTCCTGACCATCAAGGGCCGCGGCATCACTCCGCTGCGGGGAAACCAGCGCGGCGATCTGCGGGTCGGCGTGCAGGTGGTCACCCCGACGAAGCTGGACTCGGCGCAGCGCGCGCTGATCGAGGACTTCGCGAAGAAGACTAAGGCGCCGGGCCCGCAGCTGGCGCAGTTCCAGCAGGGACTGTTCTCGAAGCTCCGCGACCGCTTCCGTTCTCACTGATCCGGACGGCGTTCATGGCACTCCACTTCCTCGTCGAGAACTCGGCGGATTCCGCGGTCGGTGACCTCGTCTCGCTCACCGGTGCCGAGGCGAAGCACGCAGCGGTGGTCCGCAGGATCCGCGTCGGTGAGGCGGTCACGGTCGGCGACGGCTCAGGGGTGTGGCTCACCGGCGTCGCCGAAGAGGTGTCGCCGTCTCGCGTCGAGGTGCGCGTGTCGGCCCGCTCGGAAGAACCCGCACCGAACCCGCGGATCATCCTCGCGCAGGCCCTGGCCAAGGGGGACCGCGACGAGCTGGCGGTGCAGGCGGCGTGCGAGCTCGGGGTCGATGAGATCATTCCGTGGCAGGCCAGCCGCAGCGTGTCGCGCTGGGAAGGGCCGAAGGCCGTGAAGGGACGCGAACGCTGGTCGACGATCGTCCGAGAGGCCGCCAAGCAGGCACACCGCGCCTGGGTTCCCGAGGTCTCGCCTCCGGTGACGACTGCAGGTCTCGCGTCACGCGCATCGTCTCAGCGCCTACTCTTGCTCGACCCGAGCGCATCGACGCGGTTGTCCGATCTCGAGCCGGACGGGCGCGACCTCGTGCTGGTCGTCGGCCCGGAGGGCGGCATCTCCGACGACGAACTCAGGAAGCTCTCCGACGCCGGCGCCGAACGGGTGCTCCTCGGCAAGACGGTACTGCGCACCTCCACGGCGGGTCCTGCCGCCATCGCCGTGCTGTCGGTGGCGCTCGGCCGCTGGTGAACACGGCTACGGACCCGGTCATGCTCCGGTCAGTAGACTGAGAGCATGTCCGAGCCCTCGATCTTCACGCGCATTCTCAACGGTGACATCCCCGGTGAGATCCTGCTCGACACCGGCCGGGTGTTCGCGATCCGCGACATCAACCCGCAGGCGCCGCTGCACGCCCTCGTGATCCCGAAGACCGAGGACTACCGAGACGTCACCGAGCTCGCTCAGGGCGACCCGGGGCTTCTCGCCGAGATGGTCGCCGCAGCCAAGCAGCTCGCGGCAGAGCATGCCAACGGCGAGTACCGTCTCATCTTCAACAACGGCGCGAGCGCCGCCCAATCCGTCTTCCACGTGCACGCCCATGTGCTCGGCGATATCGAGGAGAACAAGCTCGTTGGCTTCTGACGAAAACGACCCTGCCACCGCATCCGACACCGCTGTCGAGAAGATCTATGCCGACGGCGTCGCCATGGTGCAGCTGCTCGGCCCGCAGGACCGCCTGCTGCGGATGCTCGAGAAGGAGCACCGCGACGTGCAGGTGCTCGTGCGCGGCAACGAGATCACTCTCACCGGCTCGGCGGATGCCGTAGCCAAGGCGAAGAACCTCGTCGACGAGCTGATGACCATGACGAAGGCCGGCCACGACCTCGCTCCGAGCGACGTCACGAGTTCGGCGCGCCTGCTGCGCAACGACGGAGGACCGCGCCCGAGCGAGGTGCTCGGCGAGGCGATCCTGTCGACCCGCGGCAAGGTCATCCGACCGAAGACCCTGGGCCAGAAGGAGTACGTCGACGCGATCGAGGAGAACACGATCGTGTTCGGCATCGGTCCCGCCGGAACAGGCAAGACCTACCTGGCGATGGCGAAAGCCGTCCAGGCGCTGCAGCGCAAGGAGGTCACACGGATCATCCTGACGCGCCCCGCCGTCGAAGCGGGAGAGCGGCTCGGCTTCCTCCCCGGCACTCTGACCGACAAGATCGACCCGTATCTGCGCCCGCTCTACGACGCGCTCAACGAGATGATGGACCCCGAGATCGTCCCGCGCCTGATGGCGACGGGGACCATCGAGGTCGCGCCGCTCGCGTACATGCGCGGCCGCACCCTGAACGACTCGTTCGTGGTTCTCGACGAGGCGCAGAACACGACGCCCGAGCAGATGAAGATGTTCCTCACGCGTCTCGGCTTCGGCTCGAAGATGGTCGTCACCGGCGACATCACCCAGGTCGACCTCCCGCAGGGATCCTCGGGGCTCCGCCTGGTGACCAGGGTGCTCGACGGCATCGACGACATCCACTTCGCGCGACTCACGAGCGACGACGTCGTGCGGCACTCGCTCGTCGGTCGCATCGTCGACGCCTACAGCGAATACGACGAGCGCCGCACGGCTCAGCGCTTCGAGCGGGAGCAGGCGGCGGAGTTCGCCAATCGCGCCGAGCGGCGGGGCGCGCAGAGACCAGGACCCCGCGACCGTACGCCGAAACGAGGACTCTCATGATCGAGATCAACAACGAGTCGGCGATCGATGTCGACGAGACCGTGCTGCAGCGCCTGACCGACTTCAACCTGGCGCAGATGCACGTGAGCCCGGATGCCGAGGTCGCGATCGTCCTCGTCGACGAGGCCGCGATGGAGGCCCTCCACGTGCAGTGGATGGACGAGCCCGGTCCCACGGACGTGCTCAGCTTCCCGATGGACGAGCTGCGTCCCGGCACCGAAGATCGCCCCACGGCCCCAGGACTGCTCGGAGACATCGTCCTCTGCCCTCAGGTCGCTGAGGCGCAGGCGCAGGCGGCCGGTCATACGCTGATGGATGAGCTGATCCTGCTCACCACGCACGGACTGCTGCACCTCCTCGGTTTCGACCACGCCGAGCCCGAAGAGGAGCGCGAGATGTTCGGACTGCAGAAGGAGCTCATCCAGGGCTTCGCCGCGGCTGAACGTCGACGATGACCGCCGCTCTCCTGCTCGCAGGCGCAGTCCTGCTCGTCGCGTTCGGCGGCCTCATGGCGGCCATCGACGCCGCCTTCGGGGTCACGTCGCGCTCCGACATCGAGGAGATGGGCGCCGAGGGGCGCAACGGTCCTCAGCTGGTGCGGATCGCGGCCGACCCGGACGCACACGTCAACGCCGTCGCGTTCATCCGCGTGCTCGCCGAGACAGCCGCCGCCGTGCTCGTCACGGTCGCGTTCAGCATCCTGTTCGACAACATCTGGTGGGCGATGCTCGCCGCGGCCCTGCTTATGACGGGCATCAGCTTCGTGCTGGTGGGGGCGAGTCCTCGCTCCTTCGGCCGACACCACGCAGAGGGCATGCTCCGCGCGAATGCACGGATCGTCCGCGGGCTGCGCATCATCCTCGGACCGCTCGCCGAGGGACTGGTGGTGCTAGGCAACCGGGTGACCCCAGGACGCGGCCGCAGCTCGTTCACCTCCGAGGAGCAACTGCTCAGCATGGTCGACGAGGCCGCCTCGAACGACCTGATCGAGGCTGATGATCGCGACCTCATCCACTCGGTGTTCGACTTCACCGATCAGTTCGTACGCGCGGTGATGGTGCCGCGCACCGAGATGGTGACGGTCGACGCGACCGCGACGACGAGCGAGGCCATGACGCTGTTCCTGCAGCGTGGTGTGTCGCGCATGCCGGTCGTCGATGACGACGCCGATGACGTCGTCGGAGTGCTGTATCTGAAGGACCTCGTGCTGTTCGCCTTCCGTGATGAGAACGCGTGGCGCACCGCGTCCATCCGTCCGATTTCGCGGCCTGCGACCTTCGTGCCCGAGTCCATGCGTGCCGAGACGCTGCTGCAGCAGATGAAGCGCGACGCCGTGCACGTGTGCCTCGTGATCGACGAGCACGGCGGCATCTCCGGTCTCGTGACACTCGAGGACCTCATCGAGGAACTCGTGGGCGAGATCTCCGACGAGTACGATCAGGTATCGGCTGAAGTCGTCGAACTCGGCGACGGACGCTACCGCGTGAGCTCCCGACTCTCGCTGGAGGACGTCGGCGATCTGTTCGGCCTCGAACTCGAGGACGAGGACGTGGACTCCATCGGCGGTCTGCTGGGCAAGGCCCTCGGCCAGGTCCCGCAACCGGGATCCACAGCGACGGTGGAGGGGCTGACCCTCACCGGCGGCGCGTCTCGAGGGCGAGGTCGCGGAATCGCGACCGTGTTCGTCGAACGCGTGGCACACGACGCGGGAGACGCCGCAGATGAGAGAGACGGAAACGATGACTGAGCAGACGCGGAGCGGGTTCGTGACCTTCGTGGGGCGGCCGAACGTCGGAAAGTCCACTCTCACGAACGCGCTGGTGGGCGAGAAGATCGCGATCACCAGCGAGAAGCCGCAGACGACCCGACGGGCCATCCGCGGGATCGTGAACCGACCCCAGGGACAGCTCGTCATCGTCGACACACCTGGCATCCACAAGCCGCGGACGCTTCTGGGTGAGCGCTTGAACGACCTCGTCGAGCAGGTGCTCGGCGACGTCGACGTGATCGGCTTCTGCGTGCCGGCGACCGAGAAGGTCGGACCGGGCGATCGCCGCATAGCAGCCTCGCTCGACGGGTACCGTCGTGCCAAGAAGATCGCCATCGTCACGAAGACGGATGCTGCAGGGCGCGACGAGATCACCGAACGGCTCATCGAGGTCGACGCGCTGCGCGAGGACTGGGACGCTGTCATCCCGATCTCTGCCCTCACGAACGACCAGCTCGAGGTTCTCGCAGACGAGGTCCTCGCTCTCATGCCGATAGGGCCCGCGCTCTACGGCGAAGGGGTGACGACCGATGAGTCGGAGGAGGATCGCATCGCCGAGATGATCCGCGAGGCGGCGCTCGACGGTGTCCGTGACGAGCTTCCGCACTCGATCGCAGTCATGATCGACGACATCGCTCCCCGTGAGGGCACCGACCTGACCGATGTGCATGCGTCGATCGTGGTGGAGCGCGACAGCCAGAAGGCGATCATCATCGGCCACAAGGGCAAGCGTCTGGCTGACGTCGGACGCCGTGCCCGAGTGGGCATCGAAGAGCTCCTCGGCACGAGGGTCTTCCTGGGTCTGCACGTCAAGGTCGCGAAGGAATGGCAGCGCGACCCGAAGCAGCTCGGACGCCTCGGCTTCTGACATGCGACACCGAGACGCGACGCGGATCGGGTGCTCCAGCGGACGAGAGAGATGAGCGTCCGCGGTGAGAACCGCGAGACCCAGAGGAACGAAGCCTTCACTCGGCTCTTCGACGCCAACTGGGCAGCGGTCAGACATCATGTCGAGGGTGTCGTCGAAGACCCCGCGGAGGTCACCGAGATCGTCTCGGAGATCTTTCTCGCGGCGTGGTCCCGACTCATCCCGACGAAGCCGATGGATCGGATCTGGTTGATCCGCGCGGCGGATCGGGTTCTCAGCGGCCGATCGGCGCGGTCGACCCTGAGGCGCACGGCCATCGATGCCGTGCATGGCGGGGTGTCGGGTGACGAAGCGCCGCCTGATCTGACCATGCGTGCCAGGGTTCTCGCAGCACTGGGAGCCCTCAGCGGGCGTGAGCGGCGTATCATCATGCTGAAGTACTGGGATGGGCTCGCAGTGGGGGAGATCGCTGAGTTGCTGCGCAGCCCGCGTGTCCGAGTGCGGAGGAAGCTGTTGCGCGCTCAAGTGAAGCTGCGCGCGGAGCTCGGACTGGAGGGGCGGGGGGATCATGTCGACTGACGACGCGCTGCTCGAACGTGTCCTCACGCAGGCCGATCCTGCCAGGACACCACGCGATGCGAAGCCGGACGCCGCGGCAGAGTGGACTCGAGACCGGATCATCCGCACCGCCGCGAAGCCTCGGCCTCGACGCAGGCGCGCTCTGGGGTGGGCCTCGGGTGTCGTGATGGCGGCCGCGGCGGCGGTCGTCGCCGTCGCCGTCCTGGTTCCACAGGGTGCGGCGGTCGCAGGCTCGCCCGCACCGCTGGACTTCTCGGGTGGTGAGAGCACTGCTGCGACGTTGGACACGGCGCGGTCGACGCTGAGCGCGACGCCGGGCCCCGCCGAGCCGGAGCGCGTCGTGCGGTCGGCGACCTGGGGACTCGACATCAACGGCAGCACCGGAGCGACGAAGGTCGTCCCGCAGCTCACCACTCTTCGCTGGGAGCCCGACCTCTCGGGGCGGATGGTCTCGGTGAGGGGGGTGCCGTACGACCCCACGGACGCGTCCGCGAACATCGGCGCTGAGATCAGCAGCTCGGGTGAGGTCACCGTCGATCTGTCGATCGAGCCCGGCCAGTTGGGGACCCCCGTTCCCGACGTCTTCGGCGACTCCCGTGAGGAGGTGTCCGCCGTTCTCACCGCGTTCGGGATGCCGACGGATCCGACGGGCTCCGAGGTCGTCGCCGCCGCGACAGCGGTGCTCGAGTATTGGACCCTCACGAACGCCCAGGAGTCGCAGGTGCTCGATGTCCTCGCGGATGCGGACGGGGTGGAGGCGCTCGGCACCACGACCGACCGCCTGGGACGACAGGTCGCAGGACTGCGAGTGATCACGTCGGACGGCGCTGCGAGTGACGTCGTGCTCCTGTCCCTCGACACGGGGAGGATCGTCGGTGTCGAGCGGACCAACCTCATCGCGAACGACCTGATAGCCGGTGGCGCGATCATCTCGTACACGATGTGGGACGTCGATGAGGAACTCGTGAGATGAGATCACGGAGCATACTTCCCGCCGTGGCCGCCGGTCTCCTCGCGGCCCTCATGCTCGGGGGTCCTGCAGTCGCGGCCCCTGCGGTGGACGACGGGGATCGCATCGCACCGCTGATCCTCGAGGTGATGGCAGAGGTCCCTGGCGGAGTCGTCGTCGACTCGCGGCACGCCGTCTGGCCCGAGCTGGGCATGGAGCTCGTCGTCGGTGCTCACGTCCGAGCCGTGTCTATTGCCGCCGTGGGCAGCTGCACGACGGGTCTGGTGTGCGTTTATACCGGAACGGCGCTCACCGGGGCACGGTTGAGTTGGAGCACGTGTGGCATCCTCGCGATCCCGACATCCTTCCCGGTGAGGTCGCTGGCGGACGCGCGCTCGGGGGGATTCGCGCAGGCGCGCAACGGCGCGACGGTGCTGGCCACCGCCCCCGCGGGAGGCTGGACCAACGTCAACGGAACCTCGACCAACGTCCGCTGCGTGCTCTGAGGATAGAGTCACGGCATGACACTCGCACAGCACTGGATCGCATCGTCCTGGGGTGCCCCTGACACGTGGGAGTTCGTCGAGTACGAGGTTCCTCGCCCCGGCCCCGGCGAGGTCACGATCCGCGTCCGCGCGGCGGGTGTGAACCCGGCAGACGCGAAGCATGTCGCGTCCGCCCGCTCAGGGGCGCAGCTCCCGGTGCCGATCGGCTACGAGGTCTCGGGCAGGATCAGCGCGATCGGGGCGGACACCCGTGTCGGATCCGGTGAGGCGGCGGTGGGTGACGAGGTCATCGCCTTCCGCGTCCGCGGGGGATACGCGACCGAGCTGACCGTCCCCGCCGCGAAGGTCTTCGCGAAGCCGACGACTCTCTCGCACCCGGAGGCGGCGAACCTGCTGTTGGCCGGCACCACGGCGGCTGAGATGCTCTGGGTCACCGGCGCTGCACCTGGCGAGACGATCCTGCTGCACGGCGCATCAGGCGCGGTCGGCGTGAGCCTGCTGCAGCAGGCCGCGCTGAGAGGAATCCGGGTGATCGGCACGGCGAGTGCTGAGCGTTTCGATGTCGTCCGTCGATTCGGGGGAGTCCCCGTGCCTTACGGTCCCGGTCTGACGGAGCGGGTCAGAGAGGCTGCCGGAGCGGCAGGCGTGTCGGCTGCCCTCGACGCCGTCGGCACGCAGGAGGCCATCGATGTCTCTCTGGGGCTCGTAGGGGACCGCTCGCGGATCGTCACGATCGCCGCCTCCGCGAGGGCAGACTCCGACGGCATCCTCGCGATAGCCGGTTCGATGCCCGCGAGCGCCCGCTTCCGCGACGGTGTTCGTGGTGAGCTCATCGCGCTCGCACAGAATGGAGACCTCGTCGTTCCGGTCGCGCGCACCTTCCCGCTGGAAGACGCGCCTGCCGCGCTCTCGCTGCTCGCCGGCGGCCACCCCGGCGGCAAGCTCGCGCTCATCCCGTCGTCCTAGTCGATCTCGCGCAGAGCTGACGTCACGATGACGACTCCGTCGCCGTACGCCTGATCCACCGCATCCTGCAGCGTGCCGTCATCCCAGACGACATTCACCCAGACATAGCCACGCTCGATCCAGAGCGAGAGGGCATCGAGGCCCAACGAGGCCGAGAGCTCGTCCTGCACGCGGATGAGATCTGCCTCGGAGCTCGTGCCGTCGACACCGCCTGCTGGGTCCTCCGGCCGGACGGGATCGTAGAGCGCGAGCATGATGGGCGGGTCGGTGACGGTGTAGCGCTCACCGTCGAAGGTGCCGTAGACGGCGTAGCTGCCCCAGGTGGTGTCGGCACTGGTCTCACTGCCGTCGACACCTTCCCACGTCCAGTCCTCGAGCGGGATCCCCGAGCACTGGGGTGGGTACGACTCGGCGACGCCCCCGAGACACAGCTGAGCTTCACCGGCGACGTCCAGAACCGTGCCGGTGCCGATGACGCGTCCTTCCGGAGGCGCCACATTCGCGGCCTCCCACGCGGGCGGTCCCGAGCTCGGGGGTGCGGGCGAGGAGCCGGGGCCGGTGGAACACGCGGCGAGACCGAGCACGCCCAGGAGGGCTGCTGCTGCGAGAAGCATGCGACTGCGCGATGTGCTCATACCTGACAGTGTCTCGTGTCGGTCGATCGTCTCAGCGGCGAGTCAGACGGCTTCTGCATCCCTGCTACCATGGCCGCATGCCTTTCGGCGGTCTGCTTCTTCTTAGCTGCCGCGACGAGTCCTAAAGCTAGGGCCTTCCTCGTCGCGGCGCTTGTGTTGGCCCGTTCACATTTCTGACGAAGAGAAGAAGCCCCATCATGCAGAACACTCAGCGCCCGTCCGCGATGCCGATCCACAAGTACCGGCCGTATCACGAGCAGATCTCCGTCCACCTGCCCGACCGCACGTGGCCTGACGCCCGCATCACCGAGGCTCCCCGTTGGTGCGCAGTCGATCTCCGCGACGGAAACCAGGCGCTCATCGACCCGATGTCTCCCGAGCGCAAGCGCGTCATGTTCGAGCTGCTCGTCAGCATGGGCTACAAGGAGATCGAGGTCGGGTTCCCCTCGGCCAGCCAGACCGATTTCGACTTCGTCCGTCAGCTCATCGAAGAGAACCTGATTCCGGATGACGTCACGATCCAGGTGCTGACCCAGGCGCGTGAGCACCTGATCGCCCGCACCTACGAGTCGATCGCCGGCGCGAAGCAGGCGATCGTGCACCTTTACAACTCGACGAGCGTGCTGCAGCGTGAGGTCGTGTTCCGCACCGACAAGCAGGGCATCATCGACATCGCCCTCGAGGGTGCGCGCCTGTGCCGTCAGTACGAGAAGACGATTCCCGACACCAAGGTCTACTACGAGTACTCGCCCGAGAGCTACACGGGCACCGAGCTCGAGTTCGCCGTCGATGTCTGCAACCAGGTGATCGAGGTCTTCGAGCCGACTCCCGATCGCAAGGTCATCATCAACCTGCCCGCGACCGTCGAGATGGCCTCGCCGAACGTCTACGCAGACTCGATCGAGTGGATGAGCCGCAACCTCGCTCACCGCGAGAACGTCATCCTGTCGCTGCACCCGCACAACGACCGCGGCACTGCGATCGCGGCCGCCGAGCTCGGGTACATGGCCGGCGCCGACCGCATCGAAGGCTGCCTGTTCGGCAACGGCGAGCGCACCGGCAACGTCGACATCGTGGCGCTGGGCATCAATCTCTTCACGCAGGGCATCGACCCCCAGATCGACTTCAGCGACATCGACCAGGTCAAGCGCACGGTCGAGTACTGCAACCAGCTGCCGGTGCCCGAGCGCAGCCCGTGGGCCGGCGATCTGGTCTTCACCGCGTTCAGCGGATCGCACCAGGACGCGATCAAGAAGGGCTTCGAGGCGATGGCCGCCCGGGCCGAGGCCGAGGGTGTCACGGTCGACGACATCGAGTGGGCCGTGCCGTACCTGCCGGTCGACCCGAAGGACCTCGGCCGTTCGTACGAAGCCGTGATCCGCGTCAACTCGCAGTCGGGCAAGGGAGGTGTCGCTTACCTGCTCAAGGCCGACCACGCGATCGACCTGCCGCGCAAGCTGCAGATCGAGTTCTCGGGTGTCGTCCAGACCAAGACCGATGCCGAGGGCGGCGAGGTCACCAGCGAGCAGATCTGGTCGATCTTCAACGACGAATACCTGCCGGCGGCCGATGAGGCAGCCAAGTGGGGCCGCTTCGAGCTGCTGGCCACACAGACCCGCAGCGACATGTCGGGCGACGTCGTGCTCGACGTCGTCCTGCGCGACGACGATCAGCAGGTGGCGGTCTCCGGCAACGGCAACGGTCCGGTTGCGGCGTTCGTCGAAGTGCTGCGCGGTCAGGGCTTCGACATCACGGTCTACGACTACGTCGAGCACGCTCTCAGCGCCGGTGGCGACGCGCAGGCCGCGGCCTACGTCGAGCTGCAGGTCGGCGACCAGCGGCTGTGGGGCGTCGGCATCGACGGCGACATCTCGACCGCATCGCTCAAGGCGATCGTCTCGGGCGTGAACCGCTCGATCCGCACGCGTCAGCAGGAGCTCGCGGCGGTCTGACCTCGGTGCGCACGAACGCCCCGCCCGATCTCAGCATCGGACGGGGCGTTCGTCTGCCACGGCACGACGGGCCGAGCAGTTGCGCTCACTCGGCGCTGGGCTTGATGATCGGGATCACGCCGGTCTCGGCTGCCACCTTGCGGCGGTAGATGCGGCGCTGCTCGGGGAGCGAGACATCGAAGGTGACGGCGAGGATGCGGATCACGGTGGTCACGGCGATGCCGACCACGGCGGCGATCGTGATGGGCATGCCCAGTGCCACGGCGATCACGATGAACGTGCAGCCGGCGCCGGCGGCGACCGCATAGAGCGAACCGACGTGCATGATCGCGGTCGGCAGCCCCATGAGCATGTCGCGGAGCACGCTGCCTCCGACGGCCGCGCACACGCCGATGAAGACGGCAGGAACCTCGGGGATGCCGAAGGCGAGCGCCTTACTGGTGCCGAAGGCGCCGAACATGCCGATCACCACGGCGTCGAGCACGACGATCACCGTGTTCAGGCGGCTGAAGAGTCCCGCCAGCAGCATTCCCAAGAGAGCTGCGCCGCCCGCGGTGACCAGATACCACTGGTTCTGCAGCGTGGCCGGGGTCTGCCCGAGCAGGATGTCGCGGATGAGGCCGCCGCCCATGCCGATCATGATGCCGATGATCGCGACACCGAGCCAGTCGAGGCGTCGCTGGCCCTGGAATCCCGAGGCGAACATCGCGCCCTGGACACCTCCGAGACCGACGCCGAGCAGGTCCGCCCAGAGCGGAATGATGAAGAGCGGTTCGGTCACGCCTCTATTCTCCCGCACGGAGGATAATCGAAAGGTGCCCACTTACCGAGACGAAGCGGTGATCCTGCGCACCCACAAGCTGGGTGAGGCCGATCGTATCGTCACGATGCTCTCTCGGCGGCACGGCAAGATCCGCGCGGTCGCGAAGGGCGTGCGACGCACGTCGTCGAAGTTCGGCTCGCGTCTCGAGCCGTTCATGGTCGCCGATGTGCAGCTGTATCAGGGGCGCACGCTCGACATCGTGCAGCAGGCAGAGTCGCTAGGGTCGTACGGGTCTGACATCGCGGCGCACTACGACCGATTCACCTCGGCCAATGCGATGGTCGAGACGGCTGACCGGCTCAGCGATTCCGAGGCGACGCCCGATCAGTATCTGCTGCTCGTGGGTGGATTGCGTGCGCTGTCTCGGGGCGAGCATTCGCCCCGCAGCATCCTCGACTCCTATCTGCTGCGCGTCATGGCGCTGTCCGGGTGGGCTCCGTCGCTCGGCGACTGCGCGCGATGCGCCACTCCGGGGCCCCATGCGCACTTCGTCGGACAGCTCGGCGGGGCCGTGTGCCCGAACTGCGCGCCGGCGGGCAGCCCGAAGGTCGCAGAGAAGACCCTGTCGCTGCTGCGGTCGCTCATGGCCGGTGAGTGGGAGGCGATCGATGCTGCTCCGCACGCCGACAACGCCGCGGCATCCGGCCTCGTCGCCGCCTACGCCCAATGGCACCTGGAGCGCGGCATCCGTTCGCTCGAGCACCTGGTGGCCGACATCCCCCGAGAAGGAGCACGGTGAGTCCCAAGCCCTACACGCACAAGGATGCCGTGGCGTATCGCCCACTTGACTGGACGGGCATCCATCCGCCGAGCTTCCGATCGGTTCCGGAGCACGTCGCGATCGTCATGGACGGCAACGGCCGCTGGGCCAACCGTCGGGGTCTCAGCCGTGTCGAAGGGCACAAGGCAGGGGAGGAGGTGCTTCTCGACGTCGTCGCCGGTGCGATTCAGGCGGGGGTCAAGCACCTCTCCGTCTACGCGTTCTCGACCGAGAACTGGGCGCGCTCCCCTGACGAGGTGCGCTTCCTCATGGGATACAACCGCGATGTCCTGCATCGCCGACGCGACCAGCTCAACGAGTGGGGCGTCAGAGTCCGCTGGGCCGGCCGCAAGCCCCGGCTGTGGGGCAGCGTCATCAGGGAGCTGCAATATGCCGAGCAGCTCACGAAGGACAACGACGTGCTCACGCTCACCATGTGCGTGAACTACGGCGGACGTGTCGAGCTGGTCGACGCGATGCGGTCGATCGCCGCCGATGTCGCCGCCGGTCGAGTGAAGCCCAACGCGATCTCCGAGAAGATGATCCGTCGCAACCTCTACGTGCCCGACATGCCGGACGTCGACCTGTTCCTGCGCAGCTCGGGCGAGCAGCGCACATCCAACTTCCTGCTCTGGCAGGCGGCGTATGCCGAGATGGTGTTCCTCGACACGCTCTGGCCCGACTTCTCGCGCGAGGAGCTGTGGCGCGCCATCGAGGTCTACCTGTCGCGTGACCGTCGCTTCGGTGGGGCGATCGATACGCCTGACGCCTCCGCCTGAGCACGCAGCCAACTCTCCGTCTCGCGCGGGTGCCGCAGGCGCACGATCGTGAGGTGCGGGTGGTCGCCGGTGACCTCCGGCATCCGTTCCGCCCATTTATACAGAGTCTTCGTCTGCCAGGCGATGATGTTCTCCTCGGGATCACCCCGGAACATCTTCCAGATCGGCTTCTCGACGTTGTCGTTCCACATCCGGGTGCGCAGGACACTGCGCCCGATCGTCCGCCGCAGCAGACGCGTGCGCACCACGCGGTAGGGATAGTCCAGCCAGAGCACGACGTGGGCGCGTGGAGCGAGGATCTCGTCGGTGCCCTTGCTCGTGTACTGCCACTCGGTGACCCAGCGGTCCTCGGCAGCGAAGGCGCGGACGTCATCGAGGAAGGACGGGCGTGGAGTCCAGTTCTCGCCGTGGAACAGGCCGTCGATCTCGACGTGGCGCAGATCCCAGAGCTCAGCCACGCGCCGCGCGAGCGTCGTCTTGCCCGATCCGGTGACACCAGCGATCAGTACTCGCTCCGGGCTGAACGGCAGCGGATCGGCGGCGGAGAGCATCCGAGAATCCTACCGACGGAATAGCCCATAGGTGCATGCGGTTGGATGTCAGTGTGAGTGAAGCCATCTCGATTGACATCTGGTCCGACATCGCCTGCCCCTGGTGCTACATCGGCAAGCGCAACCTCGAGAAGGGACTCGAAGCCGTCGCCGGCGACGACGACGCCCCGCAGGTGAACATCACCTTCCACTCGTTCGAGCTCTCGCCCGACACTCCTGTCGACTTCGACGGCGATGAGATCGACTTCCTCGCCGGTCATAAGGGGATGCCTCGTGAGCAGGTCGAGCAGATGCTCTCGCATGTCACCGGTGTCGCCGAGAACGCCGGTCTCGAGTACCGCTTCGACCTGCTGCAGCACACGAACACGGTGAAGGCGCATGAGCTGCTGCACTTCGCGAAGGAGCAGGGCGTGCAGCACGAGATGGAGGAGCGACTCATGTCCGCATACTTCACCGAGGGCAAGCACGTCGGTCGCATCGACGACCTGGTCGAGCTCGCGGTCGAGGTGGGGCTGAACCCCGACGACACACGTGAGGCTCTCGTCTCGGCGCGTCACCTGGCCGATGTCCGTCAGGATCAGGCGCAGGCCCAGGCCTACGGCATCCAGGGCGTTCCGTTCTTCGTGATCGATGGCCAGTACGGCATCAGCGGCGCCCAGCCGCCCGCAGCTTTCGAGAACGTACTGCGCGACCTCTGGGCCAAGCGCGGCGAGACAGAGGCCGAGAGCGAGACCGCCGCGGTCTAGCGGTCAGACTCCGCCGGAGCGGAAGCGGACAGCGGCGCGGTCAACGCGTCGAACCAGGTCTGCTGATTCGTGCCGACGTAGCCGACGACTGCAGACCAGTGCGAGCCGTGGCCATCCGCGAACACGGATGACCACGGCTCGCGGCCCTTTGCATGCGCGGTGGTCAGCAGCTCGAGCATCGCTGCGGCGCGTCGGTGCATCATCGCGGGCAGCCGGTTCCTGAGCTCGGCAGAGGCGCCGTAACCGTCGACGAAGGAACGAAGGCCCTCGGCTGCGACCTCCGGCGCGACGTCGACCGCCGAGAGCGTGAATGCCTGAGCCGCATAGGCGAGGTCCCAGAGACGGTTGCTCGGTGCCGCGGCATCCCAGTCGATGAAGACCCACCGGTCTCCGAGGACGAGATTCCACGGCGCGAGGTCGTTGTGGCAGATGATCTGCGCATCCGGCGCAGGGATCGCGGTATCCCAGCGCGCATCAGCCGGGGGAGAGAACGTCTCGCTTGCGTCGTGTATCGCCCGCACGATCGCACCGACGCGCCGCAACCCGTCTGCGCTCAGCGGCCCGGCGTCGATCGCGAGCGGCCCCGGTACGAACTCGATGCGCTGGCGTCCTTGCTCGTCCTGACCTAGTGGCGTCGGGACATCGACACCGCGTTCTCGCACATGTGTCATGAAGGCATGAACGCTCGGCGTCGAGGCGGTCCACTGCTTGCGGACTGTATCGCCGATTCGGGTGACGGTGCCGCTCGCATTCCCGCCGGACAGCGTCTGCTCGTCGTCCATGCACCGACACTATCCAGCCGGCGGGAACCACGCGGCGTTCTAGCGAGTCAGCGCGCCTTCGATCGCTGCGACGATCTCGGGGTCGTTCGGCTTCTGCTTCGGGCGGAAGCGCACGACCTCGCCATCGGGCAGCACGAGGAACTTCTCGAAGTTCCACTCGACACGGCCGGCCTTGCCGCCCGCATCCGGCGTCTCTTTCAACGTCTTGTAGAGCTCGGTGGCGTTCTTGCCGTTGACCTTCACCTTGTCGTTGATGGGGAAGGTCACGCCGTAGGTTGTGGAGCAGAACTCCATGATCTGATCGACCGAACCCGGCTCCTGACCGAAGAACTGGTTGCAGGGGAACCCCACGACGCTGAACCCGCGGTCGCCGTAGAGACGCTGCAGTTCTTCGAGCTGCTCGTACTGCGGGGTGAGGCCGCACTTGGAGGCGACGTTGACCACGAGCACGACGTCGGCACCGAGATCGTCGATCGTCTTCTCGTTGCCGTCGGCGTCTGTGAAGGGGATGGAACGGACTGCGGGATCGGTCATATTCACAGCTTAGGTCGGTGCGCCGATACCGGCTCCATGTCTGGGAGAATGGGAGGGCCATGACTCTCGCCACCGCCTCCGCTCGCACCCTCAACATCGGTCCGATCGCACTCGACGTACCGGTCGTGCTCGCACCCATGGCCGGCATCACCAACACCGCTTTCCGTCGCCTCTGCCGCGAGTACGGCGCAGGGCTGTATGTGAGCGAGATGATCACGTCGCGGGCGCTGGTCGAGCGCAACGAGACGACGATGCGACTGATCCGCCACCACGAGTCCGAAACTCCGAGGTCGATCCAGCTCTACGGCGTCGACCCGCACACCATTTCTGAGGCCGTCCGCATCATCGTCGCCGAAGACCACGCCGACCACATCGATCTGAACTTCGGCTGCCCGGTGCCCAAGGTCACCCGCAAGGGCGGGGGAGCAGCCCTGCCGTGGAAGAGCACGCTGTTCTCGCAGATCGTCACGCAGGCGGTCAAGGCAGCAGGCGATGTGCCGCTGACCATCAAGATGCGCAAGGGCATCGATCCCGACCACCTCACTTACCTGGATGCGGGTCGCGCCGCCGAAGACGCAGGTGTCTCGGCGATCGCGCTGCACGCGCGCACGGCGAGCGAGTTCTACTCCGGCTTCGCCGACTGGAACGCCATCGGCGAGCTCAAGCAGGCGGTCACGAGCGTCCCGGTGCTCGGCAACGGCGACATCTGGTCGGCCGACGACGCCGTGCGCATGATGCAGCAGACCGACTGCGACGGCGTGGTCGTCGGACGCGGGTGCCTCGGTCGCCCGTGGCTCTTCGGCGAGCTCGCCGCGGCGTTCGGTGCCGAATCCCACCCGGTCGACGCGACTCTCGGTTTCGTGGCGGATGCCTTCCGCCGTCATGCCGAACTGCTGGTCGAGTTCTTCGAAGACGAGGATCGCGGATGCCGCGATGTGCGCAAGCACGTCGCCTGGTACTTCAAGGGCTACCCGGTGGGCGGCGACATCCGCACCGGGCTCGCGACCGCATCGAGCCTCGCTGAGATCGACGAACTGCTCGGCCAGCTCGATCACACGGCTCCCTATCCCGGTGCGGATGCCGAAGGGCAGCGCGGTCGATCCGGACGTCCGAAGCGACCGGCGCTGCCGGACAAATGGCTGGAGTCGCGCGAGCTCGCGGCATCGGCATCCGAGATGATGCGAGGGGCGGAGATCGAGAACAGTGGCGGCTGATCCTCAGGCATACCCGGGGCGCGGTCGCTCGGACGGATACGACCCGCGCGACGCCGAGCGATTCTTCGCCGAGACCCATCGATCCGAACGCGACGACTTCGCCCGCGATCGCGCGCGCGTGCTGCACTCCGCGGCTCTTCGACGTCTGGCGGCCAAGACGCAGGTGCTCAGCCCCGCGAGCACGGCGGACTTCGCCCGCAACCGCCTGACTCACTCGCTCGAGGTCGCTCAGGTCGGACGCGAACTCGCGACCGCGCTCGGTGTCTCAGCCGATGTCGTCGACACCGCCTGTCTCAGCCACGACCTCGGGCACCCTCCGTTCGGTCACAACGGCGAGCGTGCGCTCAACGAGTGGGCAGAGCCGATCGGCGGCTTCGAAGGCAACGCGCAGTCCCTGCGCATCCTGACGCGGCTCGAGGCCAAGGCCATCGATGACAACGGTCAGTCGGTCGGCCTCAACCTCACCAGGGCCAGCCTCGACGCGACCTGCAAGTACCCGTGGACCGTCGACAGCCCGGTGCCCGATCCGGGCGGTCGCCTCAAGTTCGGCGTGTACCCCGAAGACGAAGCCGTGTTCCGCTGGATGCGCGACGGTGTTCCGGGGCGGCGGCGCTGCATCGAGGCCGAGATCATGGATCTCTCCGACGACATCGGCTACTCGGTGCACGACTTCGAAGATGCGATCCTCAACGGCTACGTCGACGTCTCCCAGCTCGCCGACCCGCAGGCGCACGAGGCGCTGATCGACCGCATCCAGCAGTGGGTGGGTTACGACTTCACGCGCGATGAGCTCGCCGATGCTCTCTACCGTCTGTCGTCTCAGCCGATGTGGCTGCAGTCGTTCGACCGCTCTCGTCGGGATCTCGCTCGGCTCAAGAACCTCACGAGTGACTTCATCGGTCGCTTCGCGCGCGCAGCCGTATCGGCCACGCGCGAGGCGTATGCGGGCCCGGCCCTCGTGCGCTACAACGCGCACGTCGTCGTGCCGCGCGTCATCGAGGCCGAGATCGCTGTCCTCAAGGGCATCATGGGCCAGGCGATCGTCACGATCGAGGCCCGCAAGGGCGTCTACAAAGAGCAGCGCCGCGTGCTCAAGCGCCTCGCCGATGCGCTGTGGTCGACCGACACCCTCTGGTCGGCAGGCGCCGATGTGCTCGAGCCCGCCTTCTCCGCCGACTTCGTCGCCGCGACGACGGATGCCGAACGCGCACGGGTGATCGTCGACCAGATCGCGAGCCTCACGGATCAGAGCGCGATCGACTGGCACAACAGGCTGGTCGGCGAGATCGACCCCGCAGAGGTCGGCATCTGGACACCACGTCACGCGCGGCCCGGTGTGCGGGAGCACACGCCGCGGCAGGCGGTCGTCGAAGGGGCCGGCTGATGCCCCGCATCCGCCAGGCCGACGTCGACGAGGTCAAGGCCCGCACGAACATCGCCGACATCGTCGGAGAGCGCGTCGCCCTGAAGTCCGCAGGTGTCGGTTCTCTCAAGGGGCTGTGCCCCTTCCACGACGAGAAGAGTCCGAGCTTCCACGTGCGGCCGCAGGTCGGCTACTACCACTGCTTCGGCTGCGGAGAATCGGGCGACGTGTACTCGTTCCTCCGCGAGATGGACCACGTCAGCTTCACCGAGGCGGTCGAGCGTCTCGCGGGCCGCATCGGATACGCGTTGCACTATGAGGACGGCGGGTCGGCTCCGGAGACGAGTGGGCGCAGCCGCCTGTACGCCGCCAACACCGCCGCCGCGGAGTACTTCCGGGCGCAGCTGCTCACCGCCGACGCCGAGGCAGGACGCCGTTTTCTCGGCGAGCGGGGATTCGACGCGGGTGCTGCTGCGCATTTCGGTGTCGGCTTCGCACCGCGCGGGTGGGACAAGATGCTGAAGGCTCTCACCGCGCAGGGGTTCACCCGCGACGAACTGAGTGCCGCCGGTCTGGTGTCGACCGGGCAGCGCGGTGTGTACGACCGCTTCCGCGGCCGTCTCGTCTGGCCGATCCGCGACGTGTCGGGTCAGACCATCGGGTTCGGCGCGCGCAAGCTGTTCGACGACGACCAGGGCCCGAAGTACCTGAACACCCCCGAGACTCCGATCTACAAGAAGGCCCAGGTCCTCTACGGTCTCGATCTCGCCAAGCGAGACATCTCTCGTGGCGACCCTCGTCGGGTCGTGGTGGTGGAGGGGTACACCGATGTCATGGCCTGCCACCTCGCGGGGCTCACGACCGCAATCGCGACGTGCGGCACCGCCTTCGGAACCGATCACATCAAGGTGCTGCGTCGCGTCATGGGCGACGACAACGCCTCAGGAGAGGTCGTCTTCACCTTCGACGGCGATGAGGCCGGGCAGAAGGCGGCTCTCCGGGCCTTCACGGAGGACGACCGCTTCAACGCCCAGACCTTCGTCGCGGTGGCGCCCGACGGGCTCGACCCGTGCGACCTCAGACTGCAGCGCGGCGATGCCGCCGTGCGCTCGCTGATGGAGACGAAGCAGCCGATGTTCGAGTTCGCGATCGACAGGAAGCTCAGCGGATTCGACCTCTCGACGGTCGAGGGTCGTGTGGGCGCGCTTCGTGCGGCGGCGCCGATCGTGGCCGAGATCCGCGATCGTCTGCTGCGACCCGGCTATGAGCGCGTGCTGGCCCGGCGACTGGGCATGGACCCCACCGAGGTGCGCAACGAGGTCGAGCGCGCAGCGCGCGGGGGATCTCAGACGTCGAGACACGAGCCGGCCAGGCACGAGAGCGCTGGTGACTCCGCTTCCGGCACGCCGGGCATGGCGCCGGTCACCCTCGCGAGCCTGCCGCGCACTGCGGATGCGGCCGTGGAACGAGATGCTCTGATGGGGGCTCTGCAGTACGGACATCAGATCGATCAGGAACTGCTCACGCGGGCGCTCAGCGCGCCGTTCCGCACACCGGGGCTGGATGCGGTGCGTGAGGCGGTCGCTTCGGCATCCGATCGGACTCGAGCCGGTTGGGTGACGGACACGGTCAACTCCGTTCGCGAGCCCTATCGGTCGCTCGCGGGCGAACTGCTGATGACGCCGTTCCCGGCGCGCAACGAAGAAGGCGCCGTCGCTTCGACGACCGACCTCGCCAAGCGACTCATCATGCGCATTCTGGAGCACGAGAAGCAGGAGCTCCTCGGAGCGGTGCAGCGGGTTCCGGCGGACTCCGACGGCGGGCGTGCGCTGCGGATGCGCCTTCGTGACATCGACGTCGAGCGTCAGCGGTTCGCCGAGTCGTAACGGCGGCAGTCAGGCGCGGCAGGGCAGGATGGAAGAATGTTCTCTCGGCCCGAATCGACCAATGCGATCGACAGCTCAGATCTGGTGATCGACCGCATCGGGCACAGCGGCCCGACCCGCGCCATCGACGGGGTCAGCTTCTCGCTCGCGCCGGGTGAACTCATCTGCGTCGCCGGCCCGACCGGCTCGGGCAAGTCCACTCTGGTCGCCGCACTGGCGGGCTCGACCGATCCGTCCGTCCGGGTCGTGGGCGGCAGTGCACAGGTCTGCGGTGTCGACATCCGCCGGCCGGGTCGCAAGCATCGCGTGCTCACCTACCGCACCGGTTTCGTGCCGCAGGGTGCCGGCGCCGACCTTCCTCCCCAGCTCACGGTCAGCGAGGTCATCTCCGAGCCGATCCTGATCCGCGAGAAGCGGGTGAACACCAAAGCTCTGTCCATCCGAGTCGCGACGCTCCTCGATGAGCTGCACCTGCCGCTCGGCACGGCATCGAAGTTCCCCTATGAGTTGAGCGCAGGCATGCGCCAGCGCGTCGCGATCGCCAGGTCGTTCGTGCTCGAGCCCCGGGTGCTCATCGCCGACGAGATCCTCGCCAACCTCGATCTCGAGGTCCGCCCCGTGGTGTTCGACGCGATCACCCGACGCCGCAAGGAGCAGGGGATGGGGGCGCTGCTGGTCACGAACGACGCCGATTTCATCCGCGAGCTGAACGCCGAGACGCTGATGCTGCGCGGCGGTCATGTGGTCGCGCGCGGTGTCGGCAAGGACCTGCTGTGGGCCCCCAATGCCGAGGCGGATTCCGGGCACTGACAGGGTTGCCGACGACACGCCCGACCTGCGGCCCGTGTCACGACCACGCTCTGGAGTTTGCTAGGATTGACGAGTTGCCCGCGCAGCGGAGCACATTCCTCGGTAGCTCAATTGGCAGAGCAGCCGGCTGTTAACCGGCAGGTTCTTGGTTCGAGTCCAAGCCGGGGAGCAATCCCCCTCCAGGCGAGGTCCCTCCATCGTGAGGGGCCTCGCCTGTTTCGAGCCAGGCCAGCGGAAAACCCGTACGCATAGCGATCGCCATCAGATCGCGCCTACGCGGGATCGTGTGGCCGTTGATCCAGTTGCCGACCGTGTTGCGGTTCACGTCGAGCGCCTTCGCAAGCTCGGTGACTCCAACGTCGGCTACTCGCATCGCGCGCCGGATGCGGTCAGCAGCATCAAACTCGTAACGTTCAGCGTTCATGGGTTGCATCGACATAGCTCGATCTTGGCACCTATGCCTCAACTTATGCAACACGCCGCGCGGATAGGCAATGCCTAAGTTTGCCTGCTCATTGGGCAATGCTGTATGACATGGCAAAGCTCATCGGATCGGCTGAAGCAGCGATCATCCTTGGCATCGACCGCAGCGTCTTTCTTCGCCGCGTGAAGGCCGGCTCAATCGTCCCCGTGCAGAAGCTGTCACCGGCTACCGGTGCGTATCTGTTCGACCGCGACGACATCGAGCAGTCGGCACCGGAGGACGCCAAGTGACCGACCAGGCCACGTACCCGAACCAGGGCACCTTGCATCGCGCGAAGATGCGCTTCGAGCGTGACTTCACGCAGTTGCCGAACACGTGGCTGCGCGACCGCCGGCTATCCCGCAGTGCTCGCGGACTGCTCGCTGAACTCATGACGCATGACGCAGGCTATGACGTGAGCATTGCCGGTCTGGTGTCAGCCGGCACGGAAGGCAAAGACGCCATCCGTCGCATGGTCAACGAGCTGGAGCACTACGGCTATCTGCGCCGCTCCAAGACACGCCGACGCGGACAGTTCGGTGGCACAACATGGACACTTCTCGACCCGTTCGAGCCTGTGAATAACGCTGTGCCGCCGGTTCTGCCCGGTTTGGAAAACCCCAGGTCAGACCGTGGCGGATTTCCCGACGACGGTTCGACCGACGACGGCTCAACCGCGTCGGCTAACCCAACGACTAAAGAAGACCAACTTAAGAACAATAAAAAAACCCGTCCCAGCGCAACCACAGAGAGGCCTGTGGATAACTCCCAGCGCCGACTCGCTCACGGCGCTTGCGGACACCCGCTCATCGACGACCGTCACTGCGAGCGCGGATGCCCCGCAGCTCTGACTCTGGGAGAAGCCTCATGACCACCACCGCCCCCGCCGACAACCGCATCGGCTTCGCAGACCGCCTCGCACTCTCGGCGAAGCTCTGGGATGCATCCGACGCATTCACCATCGAATCGACGCTCTGGACAGGCCAGGCGCAAGCCGACTGCCGACGCAGCGCACGACAGCTCGCCACGACCGCGCGATACATCCTCTCGGGAGCGATCAGCGTCGCCGAGGCGGAAGCGTTCACCGAAGCATCGAGGGAAGCGCTCGGCCGAGTCGCCGGGGCACGTCGCCTTCGCGATTCGCTCAAAGCCCCGCAGAAGCGACAGAACGGCGCGAACGATGCCTGACCTCATCCCGCTCGAAATCGGAATGCCAGTAGCCGCCCTCGCGTGGCTCGCCGTCTGGTGGCTCGAACGCCGCCCCAACACGAAGGGCCAGCGATGAACGAGTACGCCACGACCGTGCTGCAGCCGTTCTGCCCCGATTGCGGGATGCACATCGCCACCCTGCTCCGTCCCATCGAGCTTGACTGGAGAGACGACCGCGAACGCATCCTCGGCGAGAACGCCCACGCCGTTCAGGAGCACCGCGCATCGGCGCATCAGGTCGCGCCGCAGCTCGGCGATGTCGTCGCCTACTTCACGCCCTGGCGCGGCATGATCATCGGCTCGGGCCCGCTTGTCGTGCGTGGCATCACCGAGTACGACGTGAACGAGTACGCACGCAAGCTCGGCGGCTCGCTGCTCGACGTCCAGATCGGCACGAAGTACTGGCTTGCGGATGCCGCCCGCCCGAACAATCAGGGCTCGTGGACGTGGCCGACGACAGGCGATATCCGATATCCGGTCTCGTTCGAGATCATCGCTGGCTACGTTCCTGAGCCTGCCGAGCACACACTGTTCGACCTGCTCGGCGACGAGTGGGCCACCGAGAGCGAGGCGATGGCACGATGATCGAGACGCGCCGCGCATGGGCGACACCCGAGCAGCTCGCCGAATGGCTCCAGCTCGGCTCTCAGGGTGCCCGCAAGCTGCGCACGATGCGCCGCGACGGCACCGGCCCGAAGTTCCTCACGGTAGGCCGCGAGATCCGCTATGCGTGGGTTGACGTGCACGCATGGTGCGCAGCGAGGCGTGACCGTGGGTAGGCGCGGCGGGCGCGCGTCTCAGAGCCTCACCCGGCTCGTGCTGGAGACGTACGGCCGCGTGTGCTGGCTCCAGCTCCCAGGGTGCACCGGCATCGCGACGACGAAGGATCACGTCATCCCGCATGCCGCCGGCGGCCCGGACACGCTGGAGAACATGCGCCCCGCCTGCAAGTCGTGCAACAGCAAGCGGCAGGATCGCGTCATCAGCGGCTATGGTGCAGCGGTCATCGTCGTCACCGGCCCGCCGGCGGCAGGCAAGACCACATACGTGCTCCAGCACGCACGCCCCACCGACGTGATCATCGACATGGATCGCATCGCCCGCGCCCTCATGCCCCTCGACCCCGACAGCTCACACGACTACCCCGAGCACGTCCGACACGTCGCGATCGCAGCACGCAAGGCAGCCATCCGCCGAGCTACCCGCCTGCGCGAGCGCATCACCGTATGGCTCATCCACGCCATACCCCAGCCCGACGACCTCGCCGAGTACCGAGCCCTAGGTTGGCGCATCGAGACCATCGACCCAGGCCGCGCCATCGTCGAGCAGCGCGCCCGCACCATGCGCCCTGCCGCGATGATGCACCATGTTGAGCGCTGGTACGCCACCCACCAAGACCCCGAGGTATCAGTCGCGGCCATGCTCGCCACGCCTCAAGCCCCAGCAGCAGGCGGTGACTGGTGAGCGAGTCGTGTGTGTCATGCGTGCACGGCGTTCAGTACCACGACCGCACCGGATGCGAGCTGTGCGCGTGCACCTGTCCGAGAGGCCGTTTTTCCGACAGTGAACGCACGGAAGCCCCGCGTCCACCGTCCTCATCTCCCCAGGTCAACCCAGAAAAAAGAAAGCGAGCGCGGCCATGAGTTCGATGCTCTCAGGCCTCGAAATCGAAGGCCAAAACGCGCCGATCCAGCCGGGTTATGGCCAAGGCGCGACCGAATCGGAGACACGCGCGGCGATCGCTGAGATATCTGCCGAGAACCCGCTGAGCGGCATCCGCCGCACGCTCTCCCAGGCGGCCATCGCCCTCGCCATCAGCATCGACCGTGGGAACAACAAAGGCCGCTCTGTGGCCAACGACGTGCAGCAGCTCGTCGCGATCATGATGCAGCTCGCGCCGGCTGCAGCCGCCGACGAGACGGTCGACGACGGCAAACTCACTCCCGAAATGAGGCGACTCCTTGACGCTTTTGAGGCTCCCGCACAATTTGACGCCGCCCCGGAAGGTGACCCCGCGGAACTATGAGCGCGCCACCCATGGCGCGAAGCTCGCGGCGACCGCCGCCGAGATGGGACAACCGCTGCTTCCGTGGCAGCGGTATGTGGCCGATGTCGCCCTGGAGGTCGATAGCTTCGGCCTGTTCGTGTACTCGACGATCGTCATCACCGTGCCCCGCCAAGCGGGCAAGACGACCCTTGATCTCGCGTCATCGATCCAGAACGCCCTACTCGGCAAGAAGCGACGCACGTGGTACACCGCGCAGAGTGGCCAGCACGCCACCGAGAAGTTCCTTGAGATGGTCGAGCTCTGGGAAGAGTGCGGCATCCGGCAGCTCGCGCCGGTCGCTCGCCGCTCGAACGGCTCCGCAGCCCTGCCGTTCGTCAACGGCTCGAAGTTCCGACCGTTCGCCCCGGTCGAAGGTGCGCTCGACGGCAAGCAGGCCGACAAGGTCAGCCTCGATGAGTTCTGGTACTGGACGAGTCAGCAGTACGCGGTGCTGCGCCAGTCGTTCAGCGCCACCAAGCTCACCCGGCAGATGGTCACCGGTCAGCGCCCCCAAACGTGGATCTTCTCGACGGAAGGCACTGTCGAATCGACGGCCTTGAATGCGCTGCTCGAGGAGTGCCGCAGCGCCGAGCCTGACCCCACGGTCGCATTCTTCGATTGGGGCATCCTGGAGGACGACGACCCATTCGACCTCGACCGGATTTATGAGCGCCACCCCGGCTCTGGGTTTCTGTTCACGCGTGAAGGCCTCGACGCGTTCCGAGCCGAGTTCGCCGACTCTCCCGGCGAATTCGCCCGCGCGTTCGGCAACCGCCGCACCGGCGCGACTGAACGCGTCATCCCGGTCGAGCCCTGGAAGCGCGCCGCGTGGAACGATCCCACGCCGCCGGCACCCGGTCGCGTGTGCTTCGCCGCAGCAGTCGGCGTCGACGGCGTGGACACGACGATCACCGCAACGCAGCTCCACGGCCCCGGCACGCTATCGGCCGTCGTCAAGGGCGGATGGATGGAGCACACCTACGGCGCGCTCGACAAGCTGCGCGAGCTGCGCGCGAAGTACCCCGACGCGGGATTCATCATCGACCCCTATGGCCCGTCCGCTGCGCTGCACGACGAAGCCGAACGCGACGGCTTCGAGCTGATCCCGGTCAAGACCGCCGACGCGGTCGCAGCCACGCAAGGCACCGTATCCGGCATCCAGAACCCGTCCGGCCCGACGTGGCGCTATCGGCCTCACCCGAAGCTTGACGCGGCGGCAGAGCTTGCCACCAAGCGATTCTCGGGCGATGGCACATGGCTGTTTGGCCGGCGTGCCTCCGTCGGCTCGATCAGTGCTCTGGAGTCCGCGAATCTCGGCAGCTACGGCATCCATCACCTGCCCGCCGTGCGCGCCTTCCAGCTCGGCTGAGATCGGTCACGACCGGTCACGAGATGTCGTGACCGGTCGCGAGTGGTCGCGATTCTTGGGGGTCGCGTCCGCTCGCCGTCAGAGTCGTGGCCATGTCGTTCATCAGCACAGTCCGCGAGGCGGTCATCAAGGCCGCGAAGTGGCTCAATGAGGTACCGGATGCCCCAGCCGGCTACCCCGACGTGTTCCCCGATGGACGGCAGCGGCAGGCGGCGGTGACGACGGAACGTGCCCTCTCCCTCTCGACGGTCTATCGCGGCATTCAGATTCACGCGACCGCCGCCTGCCAACTCTCGATCGCTGTCGAGCGCGACGGCGAGATCATCCCCACGCCGGCGCTGGTGCAGCGCCCCGACATCGACGAGACGCGATCCGCGTTCATCGAGTACACCGTCGTGTCGCTCTACGTGGACGGCAACGCCTTCTGGCGCATCATCCGCAACGAAGCCGGCCAGGTGGTCAACCTCGTGGCCCTCAACCCTCACGAAGTCTCCGTGAACGTCGAGTACGACCGCCACAACAACGAGACAGTCACGTTCGGATGGCGCGGCCTCAAGCTCACCCGCCGCGACGTGAAGCACCTCCAGCTGCTCCGCATCCCCGGCCTGCGCCGCGGGCTCGGCCCGATCCAGGCCGCGCAGATCGAAGTGCGCGGCGCGCTCGACGCCCGCGACTACGGCGCGATGTGGCTCACCGACTCGAACATGCCCGACGGCGTGCTGTCCACCGATCAGGAACTCGCCCCGGGCGACACCACGAAGTACAAGAACGTCTGGTACGGGCGCAACCCCGACGGCACGACGATCACGGATGCCCCCGACAAGGCCATCGGCGAACGGCTGCGCGTGCTCGGCAAGGGGCTGAGCTACACGCCGCTGCTGCTCAAGCCGTCGGACGTGCAGTTCCTGGAAACCCAGCAGTATTCCACGATCCAGATGGCGCGCCTGATCGGTGCGCCGGCGTCGATCATGCTCGTGGCCGTCGAGGGCTCCAGCGAGACCTACAGCAACGTCGAGCAGGAATGGATCGGATACGTCCGATTCAGCCTCATGAAGCCGCTCCGCGAGATCGAGGAAGCGCTGACCGAGCTGCTCCCCGGCAAGCAGACCGCCCGATTCAAGATCGACGCGCTGCTGCGCTCCGACACCAAGACCCGCTACGAGGCGCACGGCATGTCGCTCGACCCGCAGAAGGGCTGGGCGACCGCCGACGAGGTGCGAGCCCTCGAAGGCATGGCACCCCTCACCGACGCGCAGCGCGCCGAACTCGACGCCCGCAAGACGACGACCAAAACCCCGGAGGCCGCGAATGCCTGACCTGACCACCGCGCGCGACAAGTTCGCCGCCCTCGCCGCCGGCCTTGAGTCGCGCTGGAACGTCGCCACCGACGACGACACCCGCACCGGCAACCTGCACCTGTACGGCGCGATCGGCGGCTACTGGGGCGGCATCGACGCCGCCGAAATGGTGCCGGCGATCCGCGATCTCGACGTGGACACCCTCAACGTCTACGTCAACAGCCCCGGCGGCAACGTCTACGACGGCATCGCCATTCGCAACGCCCTCCGCAGCCACAAGGCCCGCGTGATCATCACGGTGGACGGCCTCGCCGCATCCGCCGCATCGTTCATCGCGTGCGCCGGCGACGAGGTGATCATGGCCGAGAACAGCGAGTTCATGATCCACGAGGCGTGGGGACTGGCGATCGGCAACGCCGACGACATGCTCGCCGCAGCCGACGACCTCGACCGGATCAGCGGCAACATCGCCGAGATGTACGCCGCGAAGGCCGGCGGCGACGCAGCTGCCTGGCGCGCGCTCATGAAGGCCGAGACCTGGTACAGCGCAGCCGAGGCAGTAGCCGCCGGCCTCGCCGACCGCACAGACGCCGACGCCGAAGACGCCGACGAAGACGAGGCCACCGTCTCGAACCTGTTCGACCTGTCCATGTACGCCCACGCGGGCCGCGCAGCGGCCTCCGCACCCCTCCCTGTCGCCGCCATGGCGTCAAACCGAAAGGAACGCCCCATGTCCGAACTCACCCGCGCGGATCTCGACCAGGCGCTGTCTGAGCACGCCGAGTCGCAGAACCGGACGCTCGACACCCGTCTCGCGACGTTCTCCAACCCGGCAGCGACCGCCGGCCCCACCTGGCCGACGTTCGGCCACTTCATCAAGGATCTCATCGGCGGCTCCACTGACGCGATGGCCTTCTACGAGACCCACGCCGCCTACGACGGCTCGACCACTGCTGACGACAAGCAGCCAAACACCTGGATTCGCGACGCCATCCACCTGATCCGACGCACGCGGAAGATCATGGGCGAGTTCTCGACGCAGCCGCTCCCGGCTGACGGCATGACGCTGGAATACCTCCAGCTCGAGTCCAACAGCATCGCTGTGGCGAAGCAGACCGCAGAGGGCGCGGATCTCGTCAAGGGCAAGGTGTCGCTCAAGAGCGATTCGACGCCGGTCGAGACGTACGGCGGCTGGACCGAGCTGACCCGCCAGCAGATCGACCGTGGCAGCGCCGCGTACATCTCGACCGCGAACACGGCGATGACGCTGGAGTACGCCCGCGCCACTGAGGAAGTCGTCCGCGACCTTCTCCGCGAGGTCATCGCCA
The DNA here is from genome assembly GCF_051365005.1 of Microbacterium sp. K2. Lineage (NCBI taxonomy): Bacteria > Bacillati > Actinomycetota > Actinomycetes > Micrococcales > Microbacteriaceae > Microbacterium > Microbacterium sp. K2. The sequence goes on from NZ_JBLWII010000001.1 coordinate 280,785, forward strand.
CGAAGATCGCCGCCGGCCCGACGCTGTCGATCGCCGCCGACGCGACCGCGTACGAGTGGCTCGATCTCATCGTCGACGCCGCCGGCCTGTTCGACGACAACTCGTTCAACCTTGACGGCGGTCTCGTCTCGAAGGACGTCTTCAAGCGCCTCATCCGGCTGGAGGACACCAACGGCAACAGCCTCATGCGTGTCTGGGGCACCGGCATGAACCAGATCGGCGAACTCGACCTGCGCGAGATCACCGGCGACCTGGCAAGCGTCCAGTTCCGCATTCTCCCCGGCGCGGTCGCCAACACCGTCGAATTCCACGACCGTCTCGGCATCACGACCTGGGAGAGCCCCGGCGCACCGTTCCGCCTCCAGGACTCGAACGTCGTCAACCTCACGGACGCGATCTCGCAGTACGGCTACCTGGCCGCTGCATCGCAGTTCCCCGACGCCATCCAGGCCGTCGAGGTCGAGCCGGCTATCGGCGGCTGAGCATGCCCGAGCCGACGCCCGCCACCACCCTCGAATGGTACGTCCAAGCCGTCTCGGCCGACGCACCATTCGCGAAGGAATCCGAGGAGGTTGCAACGCAGATGGTCACCGACTTCATCGGTGACGGCAACCCCTTCGGCGTCCCGGTCAAGGTGGTGGCGCGCGCCGTGCTCGAAGTCGGCGCAGATCTCTATTACCGGAAGGCGAGCCGAAACGGTGTCGTCACGATGGAGGGTGTCGAGCCGCAGATGTTCCGCCTGAACCGCGATCCGATGGCAGCGGCATACCCGCTGCTGCGCCGCTATCTCGTGATGGGGCTCTGATGGTCGCCCCGCGCATCGTCCAGGCCAACACGAAGGCGGCACAGCTCCGCGTGATGCTCGCTGACGCCGGCCTCGACAAGGTGACCGTGACGCTCGACGCCCGCGAGATCGCGTCTGGTGCTCGAAACGGCATCATCGTGATCTCGCCGCCCGATCTCACCTTCGAGACGTTCACGAGCACCGAGGCGACTTACGAGCTGTCAGTCATCGCCGGCCCCGCCGACAACCTCCTGCACGCATGGGAAACGCTCGACTCGATCATCGAGGCGCTGCGCGTCGGGAAGCTCGACATGACCACCGCACGGGGCGACATGTTCGCCCCGACCGGCTCGGCACCCCTGCCCGGCTACACGATCAACCTCAACCCCGACACTCTCATCGACGACTGAAAGCAGGAATCATGCCCGTCAAGGCTCCCACTGTCGGCCCCGGCAGTTTCACCATCGGCTCGGAAGCCGCCCTCACCAACTTTTCGAGTCAGATCCGTGGCGCGAAGCTCGTGCCGAACGTCACCAAGGGTGACCCCATCGATGTGCTGTCGGGCGAGCAGGCTCCCGGCGATCGCACCGAAGAGAACACCATCGTCGTCACCCTGCAGTCCGACTTCGGCCACGCCGATTCCAACACCGAATGGCTGTGGGCACACCGGGGCGAGCAGCACCCGTTCGAGTACGTGCCGAACAACACCCTCGATCGAAAGATCACTGGCACGCTCGTTGTCGAAGCCATCGAGATCGGCGGCGACGTGAAGACGAAGCCGAGCGCCGAGGTCACGTTCGATCTCGTCGGCCCTCCGGTCTTCGAGGCGCGAGTCTGACATGTCGTCGCCGGTCTACAAAGTCGAGGGAGGGCGCGAGCTGCGCCGCACCCTCCGACAAGCCGGCGACGACCTGCAAGACCTCACCAAAGCTCACCGCGAGGCCGCAGAGATCGCCGCCAAGGCATCGAGCGCCCTCGCTCCGGTCAAGAGCGGCCGGCTGCGCGACACGATTCGCGCAGCCGGCACCAAGACCGCCGGCATCGTTCGCGCCGGCTTCGCCCGCGTCCCGTATGCCGGCCCCATCCACTGGGGCTGGGGGCGCCGGCACATCAAGGCTCAACCATTCATCTCGCGAGGCGCACAGGACAGCGAAGGTCGCTGGATTCGCGTCTACGAGGACTACATCGACACGACTCTAGAGAAAGTCAAGGGAACAACATGAAGCGCATGACACTGGCCGTCGAGCTGGAGCGAGAGGGCACCGACGACACGATCGAGTACACCGTCGAGGGCGACAACCGAGACATGGTGCGGTTCGACCTGATCCGCGCGCGCAAGGGCTGGCCGGGATCGTCTGACGCTCCGATCCTGTGGGCGACCGTCGTGGCCTACTTCGCGCTGCTCCGCTCGGGATCGATCCCGCAGAGCGAGACCGTCGAGCAGTTCATCGATCGCGCGGTGAATGTCACGTACCTGAAAGATGGCGAGCCCGTCACCCCCGAGCAGGCGATCGCCGGCGAGAGCGGTGACGACGTGGCCCCTTTCACGCCGGGAGCCGAGCACGGCTCCTGATCGAAATCGCGATCGAGACGGGGCAGCCGATGCCCTATCTGCTCGACGCCGACGACGAAGTGATCGAGACATTCGTGGAGCTGCTCAACGAGCGCGCCGAGGCCCGGAAAGTGAGGTGAGGTAATGGCCGGCAAGAGTGCTGTTCTCGCCATCCGCATCATCGCGGACGGCAAGCAGGCGGGCCGAGAGTTCGCCGAGACGAACAAGCAGGTCGCGGCGTTCGATGACGGAATGGGGAAGGCCGCCGGCGGTGCGGCCATCCTCGCCGCTGGCATCGGCGCGCTCGCGTATCAGGCCGGCCAGAGCGCATCGAACCTCCAGCAGGCCACGGGCGCGATCGAGTCTGTCTACGGCACCCACGCCAACGAGGTCAAGAAGATGGCCGACCAGGCGGCCGAGAACGTCGGGCTCGCCGAGTCGCAGTACATGGAGCTGTCATCCGTCATTGGCTCGCAGCTCAAGAACATGGGCGTGCCCATGAACGACCTCGCCGGCCAGACCGACGATCTCGTGTCGCTCGGCGCGGATCTCGCCGCCACGTTCGGCGGCTCGACCTCTGACGCGGTGTCGGCGCTCGCCTCGCTGCTGCGCGGTGAGCGCGACCCGATCGAGAGGTTTGGTGTCTCGATCAAGCAGGCCGACGTGAACGCGCAGCTCGCCGCGATGGGCATGGCCGACCTGGAGGGCGAAGCGGCGAAGTCCGCCGAGACTCAGGCCGTGCTCGCGCTGCTCACCAAGCAGACGGCAGATGTCACCGGGCAGTTTGCCCGCGAGACGGACACCGCCGCCGGCTCGCAGCAGATCGCGAACGCACAGTACGAAAACGCGATGGCCGTGCTGGGGGAGCGTCTGCTCCCGATCATGGCGCAGTTCTCGACCATGCTCGCCGACGTTGCCCTGTGGGTCGCCGAGAACTCGGATCTTGTCACCGCTCTCGCCGTGGTGCTCGGGACGTTCGCCGGCGCGATCCTGATCGCCAACGGCGCGATCTCGGCGTACCGCACCATTGCCGCGATCGCCACCGCGGCACAGATCGCGTGGAACGTCGCCATGAGCGCGAACCCGCTCGGCCTCATCATCCTCGCGATCGCCGCTGTCGTGGCCGCGATCGTCTTCCTCATCACTAACTGGGAGGAAGTCGGACGCGTCGCCGGCGAAGTCTGGGACAACATCATCGCCGCCATTGACACCGCCATCGGCTGGATCAAGGACGCCATCGGCTGGATCGGTTCACTGTTCGGTGCCGCCGGCGAAACGCCGCGCACGCACCGCGGCGGCGGCAATGGGGGAGGCGGCCCCGAGGTCACCCCGGCGCTGATGGCTATGTCTGCCAGCACCATCGCCCCCGCATCGTCCGCAACGAGCAGCGGCGGCGGCTGGGACTCGTGGGCCGCCACCAGCGCGCCTCGCGCCGGCGACAACGTCACCAACAACAACGTGACCGTGAACGGTGTCGTGGACGTGGACTCGGCCGCCCGTCAGCTCAAGGGCATCCTCGGCGAGCACGACAAGCGCACCGGCGGCGGGGGGACGACATGGCGCTGACCGACGCCCCCCGCATCCAGATCGGCTCGACGGTCGTCTCGAACGCCTGGACGCTCGCCGAGCGGATCGGGATCGACGGCGTGCGCCTGACATGGGGACGGAAGTCGCACACCGACCGCGCCGTACCCGCACAGGCATACTTCGAGCTGATCGACACCGACGGCCACCTGGACGGCTACGCCAGTCTCGTCGGCGAGCCCGTCATCATCTCCCGTGGCCCGGCAGCCGACGGCACGCGGCGCGTGATCTTCCGCGGTCGCGTGACTCACTACGGCGTCGAGGTGGCCTGGATCACTGACCCGAACCTGTTCTACCGCCGGCGGGTATGGCGGCTCTCGGTCAGCGCATCCGACAGCCTCGCAGACCTCGCGCGCGTCGTCCTCCCCGGCCCCGGCGGGCCGCTCGTGCCCGCGCTCGGGCCGGGGTACTGGCCGAACGGCTCTGCCGAGCAGCGACTCACCGACGTGCTCAACCAGGGCGCTCGGGCGATCGTCCCCGGCGGAATCGCATGGACGCCCCTGCCCGACGGCGACCCCGGCGTAAGAGTCGCCACGTGGGCGGATGAGAAGTCCGCTCTTGAGATCATCGAGAACCTCTACGCCGGCCATGCTCTCGGACACGCGATGTTCGACCCGCACACGAACACCATCCAGATCGGCACCCCCGCCGTCTCTGCCGGCCTCGCGCTGACGTGGGCCGCCGGCACCCTGACGATCACAGTTCCGAGCGGCGGCCAAGCGATCCCGGCGTCACGTATCGCGGTGCCGAATGGCTACAAAGCCACCACGGGCATCGACGAAGCGATCGACATCGTGCTCGCGCACTCCGGCGGAAGCACGATCGCTGACGACGGCGCCGGCGGATTCACGATCTCCCAGTACGAGAACGTGGTCGAGCACGCCGTCGCCGGGTACGACATGATCGCCGGCGGACGCCGCGAGCATCGAATCGCTACCGACTTTTTCACTGCGCCCGACCGGCCCGACGCCGGCGGCGCGGTCTACGAGTACCCGTTCCCGCTCTCGGTCATGAACAGCCCTTACGGCTGGAGAGAGGAAACGAACAGCTTCCACGCTGGACTCGACTTCTCATATCCGGACATCGGCGGCGCGGCGATTCATCCCGTCGGCCCTGGCGTCGTCTCCGAGAAGACCACACTCCACAGCGGCTGGGGGAACACCATCGTCATCGACCACGGCGACGGGCTCTCGTCCCGGTACGCGCACATGGTCGACCCGTCCACCCTCGCAATCGGAGAGGCGGTCACACTCGACAGCGTGCTCGGTTACGTCGGCACGACGGGCAACTCGAGCGGAAACCATCTGCACCTGGAGACCTACGTCAACGGCGCGCACATGGATCCCCAAATCTGGATGGCCGACCGGCAGAGCGCGACGCCGCCGGCACCCGAGCCGGCCGACGATTCCAAGCTCGCAGCGATCGCGGCGCGCACCGCCGCCGCGCTCGGGCAGCTCACCGGTAAGAGCGTGATGCCACCGCTGCGCCTCGACTGGCGACACTTCGAGTACAGCGACACGGTCACGGATGCATTCATCGACACCAAGACTTCGCGTGTCCCGCTCTACTTTCCTGGCTCTGTCTTCGCCACGATGCTCGACGCGGCAGCGGTTCACCAGATCATCGGCGGCACGCTCGTTTACGCCGAGGGCGGCTGGACTCTCGATGCGACAGTCGCTCCGGCGCTCGGTCACGGCGAAGGCGTCACCGTCGCCGGTCTCGTCACCCGAGACGAACCGACGATCGCGGACTTCGCTGACGACATTACCCTCGCCGATCTCGGCAACATCACGATTGGAGCCACCGCATGAGCGGCGTGACCCCGCACGGCATCCGCTACCCCGACGGGGCGAGCAAGGCCAAGAATCTCGGCCCCGAGCTGAAGCAGATGGCCGAAGACATCGACGGCTTCATCGATGACAAGTTCGACGCCAGCGACCCGCTTTTCGCCTCGCTCGCCAATGCCGCGGTTACCGCTGCGATCACTACGAAGCTCGGGCTCGCGAAGTGTGTGCACCTGGAAGCCGGGCAATGGGTGTGGGACGGCCCCAACGCGCCCACCGCGACTCACTACCTCATCCCCGACGAGAACGCCGCTCTCGTCGCCCGCGCCACACCTTTCCCGACCCCATCGGCCACCGCGCCGGAACTCATCTGGTAGGAGACCACAGATCATGGCTGACGCAAACAAGACCCTCGTTACTCGAGCGGATTTCACCAGCAACGTAAACGCCGCCGCCGGTCGCGCGCAGCTCCTGTTCGACGGTCAGGCGTCCGACGCCGCGTCGTTCACCGGTGTGCGGGATATCACCGGACTGATCACCCCCGGTCGAATCGCGTCGGGCCGACTGCTCATGATGCGCGAGGGGTCCGATGTTGACTGGATCTTCGACAAGATCGTTCTTCCTCCCGAGGCCGCGGGGCTTTCCTGGCAGCTGTTCTCGCGAACGGATCTTGCACCGTTCCGCCCCTTCTACACGACGACTCATGACTACCGGATCAACACCGGCGGCAACATCGTTCGTCTGTCGGTGAATGACTCTGTGGCCGTCTTCGTGCAGTTCGCCGTTGCCGGCCTGCCGATCAGCACCGTCCTGCAGAGCAAGACGCGAGCGGGCTGGCCGGCGGCACTTCCCGGCGTGGCGGACGGTCAGCCTGTGGTGATCGTCCCGTGACTTACTTCGTTACCCTCACCGATGCGCTTGCGCTCGACGAGACGGGCCGGCGGGCGATCGCGAAGGACTTCGTGTCGCGCACCGAGGTATCCCGCCCCGGTGTCACCGCGACGTTCAAAGCGCCGGTGTTCAACGCCGAGAGCCCCGCGCTGCTCACCATTCGCCAGAAGGTGATGCGCGCCATGCTTGGCCGCGGCACGTGCTCGCTGCTCGTCACCGCCGATTCCAAGTCTTCCGAGTACCTGGGAACGGTCGTGTCATGGCCGACGCAACTGCGCCGGCTGCTCGACGCGCTCGAAGGTTTCGTGCAGGCCGACAGCGGCGTGATGGACGCGCGATGGACGTCCGCCGGCATGTCGCCGAGCCCGACGACCTCGATCGGTCTCCAGCCGACGACCGCCGGCTCGACCGCCACCAAGTCGGTCACGTTCACGGGCACCGTCACATCATCCGGCGGCAAGCTGCTCGCGCGCATTCCCGGCGGCGGTTCGGCGACGCTCACGATCAACGGCACGTCAGAGGCCATCACGATCCCGGCAGTATCCGGCTTCTCGTCCATCGATCTGACCGGTATTGTGCCGGGCCCGCTGACGGTCACGATCGCGACGACAGCCGATCTCTACGTCGCCGGCATCCGCATCAACCAGAACGCCGCGCCGGGACTCATCATCGACAACCCCGCGCGGCCATCGTCCGCAGCGGCTGACTGGTCGCCCGCGGGCAGCACGGGACGTTGGTCGACAGTCGTCGCCGGCCCCGCCACCGATCCCGACTTCATCATCAGCGCACTCGGCACCAACGAGATCACCAACCTGTTCGCCATCACGACCTACTACGACGCCCTCGCGACCCGAGGCGTCCCTGTCATCATCGTGAACCCCGGCGGTCTCGGAGGAGCACGCACGCGCCCCGAGGCCGAGGCGCTGTCCGCCCATCTGTACTCGATCGCCCAGGCTCGCGACTGGCCCCTCATCGACTTCGAGGCGGTGATCGGCACCTACGACCAAGCGCTCGCACATCTGCTCATGCTCGACACGCTGCACGAGAACAGCCGCGCCGCGCTGCTCGAAGCCCTCGCCGTCCACGCGCTCATCTTCGGAGGTCTGTCGTGACCACTCAAGTCGATCTCGGCCACGGTCGCGGCTGGGCCTCTCCTGCCGCGGCAGCATCCATCCTCCGCATCGATCGCCAGCTCGGTCGCCTCGCCGACATCAACGAGGCCGGCAGATCGCCCGAGAAAGCCAACGAGAACCGTCGTAAATGGCTCGCCTACGAGCGCTACCTCAACGGCGGCCCGTGGGCACCAAAAGCGCCGTTCGCGCTCGGCGCTGAGGACTCCGTGCACTGCTCAGGCGACGCCGCCGACTCTGACGACTGGTACGACCCCGCAGCCGCCGCCGTATGGCGAGCCAACGGATGGCGACAGACCGCGCTCTACCCCCACAACCTCGCCAAGCACGAGCCCTGGCACGGCGAGTACTTCCCCCATCTCGACACGCGCCGCTACGACCCCGCGCCGGCAGGCGGCACTCTCACGACAGAACAGGACGAACTCACCATGACCTCACCCATCTGGAACGTCGTCGCCAAGATCGGCGACGCACCCGAGAGCGGCACCCTCTACTACGGCACCGAGAGCGGCAAGATCGAGAAGCTCACCGGCTACTCGCGCGCTCTCGTCTCCGTCGCATTCTTCGGCGCGCAGCCAGCCGCCAACGGCACGATCCCCGACCTCATCCCGACCATCGCCGACCGTGGCGGCGACTGGACTCGAGTGCAGGCGCTGCACAAGGCGATCAAGGGCCGGCCACGTGAGTGATGCCGTCATGGTCGCCTGCATCACCGGCGTGCAGGCGATCACGCTCGCCGTCCTCGGCATCCTCGCCAAGCGTGTCGGCAACGTCCGCCGCGAGACGACCGCCGTGCGCCGGGACACCGCAGCCACCCGCGAACAGGTTGTGAACCACCACGACACCAACATGCGCGAAGAGAACGACAGCCGGCACTCCGAAACGCGCGGATGGTTCAACGACCTCCGCCGCGACATCGGCGGCATCCGCGAGGACATTCGCGGACTTCGCACCGACCACAGAGCACTGACCTTCCGAGTAGACACCATCCAGAAGAAAGGCCACACCGATGATGAATGAGACAGCCCCCACCCGAGCAGAGCGCCGCGCCGCAGCGCGCCCCGCCACCGAGCCGGACGAGTACCGCCCCGCCGTCCCGGTCAACGTGCGTGACGCGGTGTACTGGGCGACGCTGGGAACCGCCGCCGCATCCGCGCTCGCATCGGGTGTCGCCGGCATCTGGTTCCCCGACATCGCCGGCCAGGTGCTCGCGACCGGCGGCGTCGCCACCACCGTCATGGGCATCATCGGCGGCGGCGTCGGTGTCGTCTACCGTCCGGGGTCGCTCGCGCGCTGACGACGGCATAGACTCCCTCGCATGGGAGAAACGAAGTCGCTGCTTAATCAGGTGATCGCCATGCGTGACGATCGCACGATGGATCCCGATTTGCGCCCGTGGGCGGCGATCGAGTTGCTCGCGCAGCGCCTTGACGAGCTGAGTCCCGATCAGACGGAAGAGCTGATCGGGACTCGCACGGTCGACAAGAGAGGCCCCGGCAAATTCGAGGTCACGTGGGGCGCTAAGCCGCGAGCGACGAAGGCGGCCGGATAATCGTTCCCGCGGCGGCGGCGCGGCGCGCAGCATCGTCGAGATGTAGATAGCGCTGCGTCGTGAGCAGTGAGGCGTGCCCGAGCATGTCTTGCACCGCGCGAAGATCGCCCGTCGCCCGGTAGGCCGCTGTCGCGCCGGCATGGCGCAGCGCGTGCGGATTCCAGCCCGTGAGCCGCTTGATGATCTTGTGCACCGACTGAGGGTGCATGTGCCCGTCGGTGCCGCCCGGAAAGTAGAAGCCGCGCGGTTGCTCGAGTTCGATTCGCGTGAGCGCGTGGGCGAGATCGTCGTTCACGTAGACGATGCGTTCCTTGTTGCCCTTGCCGAGCACGCGCAGCAGATCGCCGTCGCGATCGCGCATGTGCAGCGTCGATATCTCGGTGAGCCGCAGACATGCGTACCGGCCGAGCATCACGAGACCGCGATCGCGCGGCGCCGAGCCCTGGAGCGCCATGAGGATATCCCGATCGCGTGCCACGCGCGGCATGCGTACCGGAACGGGAATGCTCTCCAGCTCGGCTGTGGGATCGGCCATGATGAACCGCTTGGTGACCGCCCAGCCGTAGAACAGCCGCCAGCTCGCAAGCATCGAGTGTCGCGTCTCCGTGGACAGGTGCCGGCAGTCGCCGAGGACTTCCTGTAGCTGTCGTTCCCGCGCTAGCGCTAGAGGTAGCCGACGAGCGAGCGCCCGAACGTGCCGCATCCGCAGCTTGATCGTCCCATCGCTCCGCGAGCTCGCGAGCAGCCACGTTTCGTAGGCGGAAAGGATCTTGTCATTCTTCATCGGTACATCCATCCATCCAGTTGAATGCACGTTCAGTCATGCCCGCGCCAACTTATGCACTCCGGCGCATGATGACGCCCAGTCGTTATCAGATGACGTAGTGAGTCACGCCGCGAACCGCTCGCGCAGCGACACGATCGGCTGGGAACCGGCAGGTTCTTGGTTCGAGTCCAAGCCGGGGAGCCAATGAAAAGCCCCTCTCCGGAGGGGCTTTTCCCTTTGGGTCCTCATTTCGTGAGGCGTCCTCTTCGAGAGGCACAGTCGCATCCGTGCTCACAGCAGAAAGAGGCCCCGTCGAGTGACGGGGCCTCTTTCTGCGAATCAGAGTCAGATCAGCGTGCAGCGCCCTCGAGCGAGCCCTCGATCTGACCCGCGGGGTCAGAGATGACGCACTGCACCACGCGGTCGTTCAGCTCATCCCAGGTCTGCTGGGTCGGCGTGATCGGGTAGACCTCGAGAGTCGAGGTTTCGTAGGCAACGCCGACGAAGCTCGCGTACGCGTCGCCGATGCACTCCTGCGAAGCGGCGTCGATAGCCTCCTCCGAGAAATCGCCATCGTCCATGGTGATCTCGTGGAAGACTTCCTGGTCGTGCGGCTCAGCGCACGGAACGACGTCGATGTCCTCGAGGAGGCCGCTAGGAGCCTCCATCATGCAGTCGCCGACCTTCAGCGCGAAGATGTCGATGTTCGCGCTCTCGGTGACCTGTCCGGTCTCCTCGTCGCGGTCTGCGTCTCCCGCGCCTCCGCCCAGGATGCCGTTCAGCGCGCTACAGCCGGTCAGTGCGACCGACAGCGCCACAGCAGAACCCGCCAGCGCCAGTGCGCGTCGCGTGCGCAGTTTCATCATGATGTCCCCTCCAGAGCCTTCGTGAACGGGCATATCGATATCCCGCCTCAAGCACGCTATCCGGCGCGGAGTCTGTGGTGCAACTCGGAGAAGGCTTTGATTGGGCTGAAAGGCAGGTCAGCCTTCCAAGTCGTCGATGCCGGGCACCCAGCTGGCGCCGGGCTTGCCCCATCCGCGCTTCTTGGCGATCTTCTGCACGGTCTTCCAATCGCCGTCCGAGAGGCGATCGATGTACAGGATGCCGTCGAGGTGGTCGAATTCGTGCTGCATGATGCGCGCACGCCACCCGTCGACCGCGATCTCGACGAGGGAGCCGTCGAGATCGGTGCCTGTGACGCGCACCCGCTCGGAACGACGCAGCGGGAATCGCTCGCCGGGGAACGAAAGGCATCCTTCGGACTCGAGCTCGTCGTCGGGCTCGCCCGGTTCGAGCGGCACCATCCACAGCTCGGGGTTGATGATGACCCCGCGCCACGGCTGGTCGTCGTCGTCCACGTAGGCGTACGTGTAGATGCGCAGGGGCACACCGACCTGAGGTGCGGCCAGGCCGACCCCGGGAGCCGTGTCCATCGTCTCGAACATGTCGGTGACGAGCGTGCGGATGTCGTCGGTGATCTCTTCGACGACGGATGCGGGGGAGTGCAGGACGGGATCGCCCATGATGCGAATAGGAAGAACAGCCACGCCATAACCCTACTCGGCGCGCATCGCCGGGTAGGGTCGTAGCGTGAGCATCTCCGTATGGATGATTGGGGCGGAAGACGTCACCGAGCAGCTGGTCGGTGTCTTCCAGAACCCGAAACTGCTCCTCGGCATCCCTCTCGCGCTTGCGGGTGCGGTCTTCATGTCGCTCGGCGCGCAGTACCAGCATCGCGGCGTCGAGAAGGTGGAGCGGCTCAGCGGATCCGACGGAGCCAGCGGTCTGAGCATGAGCCAGATGAAGGGCCTGTTCACGCGCCCCTCCTGGATCGCCGGCACGCTCATGCTCGGTCTCGCGATCGTCTGTCAACTCGCGGCGCTCTCGCAGGCCCCGCTGATGGTGGTGCAACCGCTCGGCGCGATCGCTCTCGTCATCACGACGCTGCTGAACGCTCGGATCTCCGGTCACTCGCCGACCAGGAAATCGATCATCGCGATCGTCTGCTGCGTGGGAGGCATCTTCCTCTTCGTCTTCTTCGCGGCGATCTACGCCACGGAGAAGCAGATCACCGACACCGAGCTGTTCACGATCCTGGCGATCCTGCTCGTGGTCATCATCGTGCTGGGGGCATGCTGGCTGGTGCTGCGCCAGCGCATGCGCGCTCTGTTCTATGTGATCGGAGCAGGAGTCCTCTACGGCTTCGTCGCGACTCTCGCCAAGGCCGTGATCAGCCGCATCGGGGCCGGCGACTTCGACTGGATCACCCTGGTATGCGTCATCGCGCTGATCGCGGCCGGCGCGGTCGGCGCCTACTTCGTGCAGACCGCCTACAGCTCCGGACCCCCGGACCTCGTCATCGCCGGGCTCACCGTCGTCGATCCGATGATCGCCGTCCTGATCGGAATGGTGGTCCTCGGCGAGGCGGCAGCTGCACCGGGGTGGGTCCTGGTGATCTTCGGGGTCGCGGGCGCCGTCGCGATCTGGGGCGTCGTGAATCTCGCGCGCTATCACCCGCAGGTGCTGAGCGACAGCCAGGACCTCGGGATCAAGCGCGGCAGTGACGACGCGACCAAGGACCCCGAGGCCTGAGCGAGCTGACTCAGTACGCGGGATCGATCAGATCAGGCGACACCTCTGAGGCGGCAGCCTCGTCGACGAAGAACACCGTGCGCTTGCGCCCCTTGGCTCCGGCCGCCGGAACGTTCGTGTAGCTCGCACCCGCAAGGGCGAGGCCGAGCGCCGACGCCTTGTCTGCGCCCGTGAGAACGAGCCAGACACGCTTCGAAGCGTTGAGCACCGGGCGCGTCAGCGTGACTCGCTCGGGCGGCGGCTTGGGGGAGTCTCGCACCGGCAGCGCGGCGGCATCCGTCACCGTGACTTCTGGGCGATCGGGGAAGAGCGATGCGACGTGGCCGTCAGGCCCCACGCCCAAGAAGCAGACGGCGAACGACGGCCACGGGTGGTCGTCGGTGCCGTAGCGAGCGAGCTCTGCCGCGTAGGCCGCGGCAGCCTCGTCGAGGGTCAGGCCCTCGCCCGCTGCAGCGACCTCGTGCACGTTCTCGGCGGGAACGGGGATGTGGTCGAGAAGAGCCTCGCGCGACTGAACGGCGTTGCGATCGGCGTCGTCACGTGCGACGAACCGTTCATCGCCCCACCAGAAGTGCACCAGCGACCAGTCGATCTGAGCCGACCGAGGGTCGTCGCGCGTCGCCCGCAGCACCGCGCCGCCCATCGAACCGCCCGTGAGGGCGATATGAGCGATGCGGCCGTTTCGCGTGCGGGCACGCAGGCGTGTCAGGAACCGGTCGGCCACGCTCGCGGCGAGTGCCGCGGGCGTGGACTCGACCACGACCCGCTTCTCAGCGGATGCTGTCTGCGTCGACATCATTCTCCTGTCTCGGGCGGACCCAGCTTCTCCCAGCCCTCGGTGATGACTCGACCGTACAGGACGTCGGGGTCGAGGCGACGCAGCTCCTCGGCGAGGCACTCGCGCAGGGTGCGGCGGGGGAGGTGGAGGTCGTGATCGGGCTGATCAGGCTGCGTCAGCACTGCCACGCCGGGCGTCGGGCGCTCGAGCAGGATGTCACCGGACGAGCGGTGAAGCCGCACCGACTTGATGCCCTCCTGCCAGTGCTCCGGGGCTTCGTACGACCATTTGACCGGCACATCGAGGGCCATCTGCAACCACGCGGCCAGCAGGGCCGTCGACGGCGAGGCGGACCCACCGCGAACCTCGACGGCGGTGACCTCTTCGAACGGGGGCTGGTCGAGCACTGCCGCCAGCTGCTCCCGCCAATGGGTGAGTCGGGTCCACGCGAGATCGGTGTCTCCCGGAGCATGCGTCGCCCCGAGCTGTGCGAGGCGATCGCGCACGTCGGGTGCCGTCGCCGCATCGGTGATGCGTCGCTGCGCGATCTTGCCGAGCGGGGACGTGGCCGGAGACGTCGGTGCCTCTTCGGGCCACCAGGCGACGACCGGGGCGTCGGGCAGAAGCAGTCCGGTCACGAGGCTCTCTTCGTTGCTCGCGGCGTCTCCGTAGGCGCGGAGTACGACCACCTCAGAGGCTCCGGCGTCGCCACCGACGCGGATCTGCGCGTCGAGTCTGGCGTCGCCCTCGCCCGTGGTGAGCACGATGACGCGCATGGGGTGCTCGCGTGACGCGTCGTTGGCCGCGTCGATCGCGGCTTCGGCGACACCGTTGCGGGCCGAGATGATCAGCGTGAGCACACGGCCGAGCGCGACAGCACCGCCGTCTTCGCGCACCTTGACGAGCTGCTTGGCGACCTGGCTGACGGTCGTGTCGGGAAGGTCGATGATCATGGGCGTCTCCAGACTCGTCCGTCACGGGCAAGGAGGTCGTCGGCGGATGCCGGACCCCATGAACCGGGTGCGTACTGGTCGACCGGGCCGCCCTCGGCTGCCCAGTACTTCTCCACGGGGTCGAGGATCTTCCAGGAGAGCTCAACCTCTTCGTGACGCGGGAACAGCGGCGGATCGCCCAGCAGGACGTCGAGGATCAGTCGCTCGTAGGCCTCGGGGCTGGCCTCCGTGAACGCGTGGCCGTAGCCGAAGTCCATGGTGACGTCGCGCACGTTGGTTCCGTTGCCCGGCACCTTCGAGCCGAAGCGGATCGTGACACCCTCATCGGGCTGCACGCGGATCACGAGCGCGTTCTGGCCGAGCTCCGACGTGTTCGAACGGCCGAACAGGTGCTCCGGCGCCTTCTTGAAGACGACGGCTACCTCGGTCACGCGACGTCCGAGGCGCTTTCCGGTGCGCAGGTAGAACGGCACACCGGCCCAGCGGCGGGTGTCGATCTCGAGCTTGATCGCGGCGTAGGTCTCGGTGGCCGACTCAGGATTCATGCCGTCCTCGTCGAGGAAGCCGGTGACCTGCTCGCCGCCCTGCCAACCGCCTGCGTACTGCCCGCGCGCGGTCGCGAGGGAGAGGTCGTCGGGCACATGCACCGCGGCGAGCACCTTCTCCTTCTCGGCACGCAGATGCTCGGCGGACAGGCTGATCGGCTCTTCCATGGCGGTGAGCGCGAGCAGCTGCAGCAGGTGGTTCTGGATGACGTCGCGCGCAGCGCCGACACCGTCGTAGTAGCCGGCACGGCCTCCTACGCCGATGTCCTCGGCCATGGTGATCTGCACGTGGTCGACGTAGTTGCGGTTCCAGATCGGCTCGTACAGCTCGTTCGCGAAGCGCAGCGCCAGGATGTTCTGGACCGTCTCCTTGCCGAGGTAGTGGTCGATGCGGAAGATCGAGTCGGCCGAGAACGCCACTTCCAGGGCGGCGTTGAGCTCGCGCGCCGACTCGAGGTCATGGCCGAACGGCTTCTCGATCACGACACGGCGCCAGCGCTCGTCGTCATCGTCGTTCGCTCCGACGAGACCCGAGTCCTTGAGCTGCTTCGCGACGAGAGGGAAGTCCTTCGGCGGGATCGACAGGTAGAACGCGTGGTTGCCCATCGTGCCGCGCTCGACGTCGAGCTGGTCGACGGTCTCACGGAGCTTGCGGAACGACTCCGGGTTGTCGAACTCACCCGAGACGAAGCGGATGCCCTGGAGAAGCTGCGCCCAGGTCTCCTCGCGGAACGGCGTGCGCGCATGCTGCTTGACCGCGTCGTAGACGACCTGCGCGAAGTCCTGGTCCTCCCAGTCGCGTCGGGCGAAGCCGACGAGAGCGAATCCGGGTGGCAGGAGCCCGCGGTTGGCGAGGTCGTAGACGGCGGGCATGAGCTTCTTGCGTGACAGGTCTCCGGTCACACCGAAGATCACGAGAGCACTGGGCCCCGCGATCCGGTTGAGGCGGCGATCATCGGGGTCACGCAGCGGGTTGTGCCCGCGCGAGATGGGAACAGACATCAGTGGGGGATTCTCCTGGCTGTTACTTCTGTGCGGCTTCGAAGAGGGTGAGGACGTCGGCCGACGAATCGGTGATCGTCAGGGAGACGACCGGACGGCCGTGCTCGGCCAGGACGGCGGCATCGCCGGCCGCCTGTGCCTCGATGAGCTGGCCGAACGTGAACGGTCGCTCAGGGATCTCGAGATCGACATCGGTGCGCTCCAGGATCTGCAGGAACACGCCCTGCGCCGGCCCGCCCTTGTGGTACTGGCCGGTGGAGTGCAGGAACCGGGGTCCCCAACCGAACGTGGTCGGCCGACCGGAGTCGGCGGCGACGAGCTCGCGGAGCCCCGGCAGCTGCGGGACGTCGAGCCGGTTGACGTATGCCTGGATCGACACGTAGCCGTCTGCCGGCAGCGCCGCCCACAGCGCGTCGAGCACGCCCTCGACGGTTCCGGACGCCGCCAGAGCGGGGTCGGACACGCGAACCTCGACGCCGTTCTCGATGAATGCGGGAGCGGTCGGCGCCGGACGGGCATCGAGCAGACCTCGAGCCGCGACCTTCGCCGACTCGACGTCGGGCTGATCGAAGGGATTGATGCCGAGCAGGTAGCCGGCGATCGCCGTCGCGTACTCCCAGACGATGAGCTGCGCACCCAGCGAACCGCTGACGAGGATCTCGCCCTCGTGCCGCTCGCGCAGGTGGAACTCGTTGGCGTCGTCGACGAGCCGCACGATCTGCAGGTCGGACGGCTGGGAGTCGAGCTCGGGCGACACGGGCAGCAGCACGACGGGCAGGATGCCGGTGCCGTCCTTGCCTGTGGACTCGGCGATGAGCTGCTCGATCCAGTCGGGCAGGCCGTTGATGTGCGTGCCGTCGGTGATCAGGCCGAGCTTGTCGCGACGAGGCACCGTGGCGGAGATCGCCGCGGCCAGGCGCAGTGCAGGGTTGTCGGCCGAATCGATCGCGACCTCGAGCAGCGAGGCCTCTGCCTCGTCGAGAAGCTCATCGATGTCAGCTCCGGCGAGGCCCGTCGGCACGAGCCCGAACGCGGTGAGCGCCGAGTAGCGCCCGCCCACATGCGGGTCGGCGTTGAACACGCGGTAGCCGGCTTCACGAGCGGAGACGTCGAGCGGCGAGGCCGGATCGGTGACCACGATGATGCGCTCGAGCGGATCGATGCCCACGTCGCGGAAGGCTGCTTCGAACGTGCGACGCTGTGAGTCGGTCTCGATGGTCGATCCCGACTTCGACGACACCACGAGCACGGTGCTCTGCAGGCCTTCGTCGAGCGCGGCGAGCACCTGACCGGGAGCGGTCGAGTCGAGGATCGTCAGCGGGACGCCGGCGGTCTGGGCGATCACTTCGGGGGCGAGCGACGAGCCGCCCATGCCCGCGAGCACGACCCGCGTCACACCCTTCTCGTGCAGATCGGCGCGCAGTGCGACGATCTCAGCGACCAGAGGGCGTGAGACGGATACCGCCTCTACCCAGCCGAGGCGGATCGATGCCTCGGACTCGGCTGCCGGGCCCCACAGGGCCGCGTCGCCGCCGGTGACTCGCGAGGCGACGAGGTCGTGGACGAGAGCGGGAACCGTCTCGTCGATCGCGACCCGAGCCGCGCCAGAGGCGTGGATCGCAAAAGTCATCGCTGCGCCTCGAGGCCCTCGGCCACCTGCGTCAGGAGGTCGTGCCACGAATCGATAAACTTGGCGACACCCTCGTCCTCGAGCACCTGCGTGACGTCGGTGAAGTCGATCCCGAGAGCGTCAAGGCCTGCGAACACCGCGCGAGCATCCTCGTAGCCGCCCGTGATGGTGTCTCCGGTGACGACGCCGTGGTCGAAGGTCGCCTCGAGCGTCTTCTCGGGCATCGTGTTGACGACGTCCTTCGCGACGAGCTCGGTGACGTAGAGCGTGTCGGGCAGTGCCGGGTCCTTGACGCCGGTCGATGCCCACAGCGGGCGCTGGGCATTCGCGCCGAGCTTGATGAGGTCCTGCGCACGCTTCTCGGCGAACTTCTGCTCGAAGAGTTCGTAGGCGAGACGGGCGTTCGCGAGTCCGGCCTTGCTCTTGAGGGCCTCGGCCTCGTCGGTGCCGATCGCCGAGAGGCGCTTGTCGGTCTCGGTGTCGACGCGAGAGACGAAGAACGACGCGACGGAGTGGATGCTCGACAGGTCGAAGTCGGCGCTGTGCGCGCGCTCGAGCCCGGCCAGGTACGCGTCGATGACCTCGGCGTAGCGCTCCAGGCTGAAGATCAGGGTCACGTTGACGCTGATGCCCGACGCGATCGCCTCGGTGATCGCGGGCAGGCCCGCCTTCGTCGCGGGGATCTTGACGAGCAGGTTGGGGCGGTCGACCTTGGCCCACAGCTTCTTGGCCTGTTCGACGGTGCCCTCGGTGTCGTGCGCGAGGTCGGGGGAGACCTCGATCGACACGCGGCCGTCGACGTGGCCCGACTTCTCCCACACGGGGCGGAAGATGTCGAGAGCGGCTGCGACGTCCTGCGTGGTCGCGGCGAAGACGGCTTCTTCGGCCGTGGCGCCCGATGCGGCGAGCTCGGTGACCTGCGCGTCGTACGACGTGTTGTTCTTGTCGGTGATCGCGTTGGCGAAGATCGTCGGGTTGGTCGTGACGCCGACGACATTGCGGGTCTCGATCAGCTCGGCGAGGTTGCCGGAGGAGATGCGGGTGCGCGACAGGTCGTCGAGCCAGATGCTGACACCGGCTGCTGCGAGGTCTGCGGTGGGGGTGCTCATGCGTTCTCCTTGATGGTCTCGCGTGCGGCCGCGATGACGGCCTCGGTGGTGATGCCGAACTTCTGGAACAGGGTCTTGTAGTCGGCGGATGCGCCGAAGTGGTCGATGCCGACCGAACGGCCGCGGTCGCCCACGATGCCGCGCCAGCTGAGCACCGAACCGGCCTCGACTGAGACGCGCGCGGTGACGGCCTTGGGCAGGACCGACTCGCGGTAGGCCTCGTCCTGCTCGTCGAACCACTCGAGCGACGGAGCGGAGACGACGCGCACGTTCACGCCTTCCTCTGCGAGGGCTGCGCGTGCGTCGACCGCGAGCTGCACCTCGGAACCGGTCGCGATGATGATCACGTCCGGCGTGCCGTTCGGAGCATCGGCGAGGACGTAGGCGCCCTTCGCGACGCCGTCGGTCGAGGCGAAGACATCGCCCTCCGCCGAGCCCTGTCCGCGCTCGAACACCGGGATGTTCTGACGCGTCAGAGCGATACCGGCCGGTCCCTCGTGACGGCGGAGGATCTCGAGCCAGGCGGCCGAGGTCTCGTTGGCGTCAGCGGGGCGCACCAGGGTGAAGTTCGGGATGGCGCGCAATGTGGCGATCTGCTCGACCGGCTGGTGGGTCGGACCGTCCTCGCCGAGGGCCACCGAGTCGTGCGTCCAGACGAAGATGCTGGGCACGTTCATCAGCGCGGCCAGACGCACCGGCGGGCGCATGTAGTCGCTGAAGATGAGGAACGTACCGCCGAAGGCGCGCGTCGGGCCGTGCAGCACGATGCCGTTGATGATCGCGCCCATGGCGTGCTCGCGGATGCCGAAGTGCAGCACGCGGCCGTACGGGTCACCCGACCACTCGTGCGTCGACCACTCTGCGGGGATGAAGGACTTGGAATCCTTGATCGTGGTGAGGTTCGATTCGGCGAGGTCGGCGGATCCGCCCCAGAGCTCGGGGAGCTCGGCGGCGAGAGCGTTGATGACCTGGCCGGACGCCGCACGGGTCGACACGTCCTTGCCGCTCTCGAAGACGGGGAGAGCGGAGGTGATGTCCGCAGGCAGATCCTTGGCCTCGAGACGATCGAGGAGGGCCTTGCGTTCGGGGTTGGCCGCGGCCCACGCGTCGAACGACTTCTGCCACGCGGCACGCTCCTCGGCGGCGCGATCGGCGAGACCGCGGGTGTGGGCGATCACATCGTCGGCGATCGCGAAGTGCTCGTCGGCGTCGAATCCGAGGACCTTCTTGGTCGCGGCGAGCTCGTCGCCGCCCAGGGCGGATCCGTGGATCTTGCCGGAGTTCTGCTTGCCGGGCGACGGCCAGCCGATGATCGTCTTCAGGATGATGAGCGACGGCTTCGAGGTCTCGCCCTTGGCGGCCTCGATCGCAGCATGCAGCTCGGCGACGTCCTCGACGTACTCGCCCGTCTTCTTCCAGTCGACGGTCTGGACCTGCCAGCCGTATGCCTCGTAGCGCTTCGCGACGTCTTCGGTGAAGGCGACGTTCGTGTCGTCCTCGATCGAGATCTGGTTGGAGTCGTAGATCGCGATGAGGTTGCCGAGCTCCTGGTGGCCGGCCAGCGAGGAGGCCTCGCTGGTGACGCCCTCCTGGAGGTCGCCGTCGCCCGCGATCACGTAGACGAAGTGGTCGAACGGGCTGGTGCCCGCCTCAGCCTCGGGGTCGAAGAGCCCGCGCTCGTAGCGAGCGGCGTAGGCGAAGCCCACCGCGGAAGCGAGCCCCTGGCCGAGAGGGCCGGTGGTGATCTCTACGCCCTTGGTGTGGCCGTACTCGGGGTGGCCGGGGGTGAGCGAGCCCCAGGTGCGGAGCGCCTTGAGGTCGTCGAGCTCGAGGCCGAAGCCGCCCAGGTAGAGCTGGACGTACTGGGTGAGCGAAGAGTGTCCGACCGAGAGGATGAAGCGGTCGCGGCCGAGCCAGTCGGTGTCGGTCGGGTCGTGACGCAGCACCCGCTGGTAGAGGAGATACGCGGCTGGAGCCAGGCTCATGGCGGTGCCGGGGTGGCCGTTGCCGACCTTCTCCACGGCATCCGCAGCCAGAAGACGCGCGGTGTCCACCGCGCGTCGGTCGATCTCATCCCACTGCAATTCCGACACTGTGAAGCCCTTCTGCAACTGTTCGAGAGCGCCCGGATTGCACGATCGCAGTCCGCAACGCAAAGGAAGGGTTTGTGATGTGCGCTGGGCGCGCGAGTCATTTCAGCATAGCGCCGAGGTCTGACCCATTACCCCCCTTTACAACGCTCCGCGCTTCCAGTAATTCCATGGATCCGTCCCGAGTTCCACAGCACTCTGGGACTGCGGATCATCGTTCCTGGAACGCGATTCCGTGACGCCCGGGCGAGGCGGATGCAGAGCATGAAGGCGGGCCCAAGACCTGAGCGCGGGCGAGCCCATCGTCTCGTGTGCCCTAGACTGGGAAACGCTGTCGTGACGCGTGTGGAGGAGGCGATCGAGATCTCGACGATGTCTGATCAGACCGTTGTGAAGAAGTCCATCGGTCGCACCGTGAAGGCGTACGTCGCCCTCACCAAGCCGCGCGTCCTCGAACTGCTGCTGGTGTCGACCGTCCCGGTGATGTTCCTCGCCCAGGGCGGTCTGCCCGACCTGTGGCTGGTCCTCGCCACCGTGATCGGCGGATCGTTGAGCGCCGGGTCCGCCGCGGCGTTCAACATGTATCTCGACCGCGACATCGACGCGCATATGCATCGCACCGAGAACCGTCCGCTCGTCACGGGTGAGATCACCCCGCGGGGCGCTCTGATCTTCTCGTGGACCCTGGCCGTGGTCTCGACCGTGTGGCTGTGGTTCACGACGAACTGGCTGGCGGCGACCCTGTCGGCATCCGCCATCTTCTTCTACGTCGTGATCTACACGATGATCCTCAAGCGCCGCACCGAGCAGAACATCATCTGGGGCGGCATCGCCGGATGCTTCCCCGTGCTCATCGGCTGGGCCGCGGTCACCGGTTCGCTCGACTGGCCGGCGTTCATCCTCTTCGCGCTCATCTTCCTCTGGACGCCGCCGCACTACTGGCCGCTGTCGATGAAGTACAAGGACGACTACGAAGACGTCGACGTGCCCATGCTCGGCGTCACCCGCAACGCCTCGCAGGTCGGACTCCAGGTCATTCTGTATGCCTGGGCCACCGTCGCCTGCTCGCTGCTGCTGATCCCGATCGCGAACATGGGCCTCGTCTACGGCGTCTCAGCCGCCGTGTTCGGCGGCTGGTTCATCTACGAGTCGCACCGTCTGTACAACCAGGCGGTGCGAGGCAACGAGGCGCGGCCGATGCGAGTCTTCCACGCCTCGATCACCTACTTGACGCTGATCTTCGTGGCCGTCGCGGTCGACCCGCTGCTGCCGTTCTGAGCCTCGTCGTCCTCGGCGATCTGCTCGGCCTGCACGTCGGTCGCGTCGTTCTCGACCGTCGTGGTCTCATTGTGGTCGACGGCGTCTGATTCGGTGTTCCAGTCGATCGGCTCGACGACGACGGGGGCGGGGGAGGGCAGAAGCGCCTGCACCGCGCTCAGCGCCACCGCGACGAGGATTCCGATGACGCCTGCGCCCAGCAGTGCGGCGCCGACGACGACGAGCGACTGCCCGACGTAGACCTCGATGCCGGTCGCGGTGCCGTCGAGCAGAGTGCTCGTCATGGTGCCGATCTGACCGGCGATGAGCCAACCGCCGACGCCCGCCGAAGCGAGCGAGAGCACGAGGAGGAGCCAGAAGCCGATGCTGCGTGTCAGTGACTTGTTCATGTCGGCCACGTTGCACGACGAACTGATGAGCCTCTGATGCCGCAGCTATGCGTTCACTGTGCCGAGGCTCCGGAGCGCGCCGACCGATCGGCGACCTCCGTCACTCCTGGGGCGCGACCGGCTTCTTCAGGTGCAGCGCCACGACCGTGTACGCCGCTGCCGAGAGCGACGCGAGCACCATGTGGATGCCGACGAGCAGGGGAGGGAGTCCCTCACGTGCCTGCCAGATGCCGACACCGACCTGCACGAGGATCGCGATCACGAGCACGAGCAGCCACTTGCGGGGCTCGAGGCGCAGCACCCACGCGGAGATCGTGAGCGTGGCGACGAGTGCGGCGAGGATGTATCCGGGCCACGCGTGCACGTGCGCCAGCACGGTGGCGTCGAACCCGTGACGCAGCACGTCGGCATCACCCGAATGCGGGCCCGAACCGGTGGTGAGCACACCGAAGACGATCGTGACGGCGAGAGCCAGACCCGTGACGTGGCTCAGGATCGCGAACCACTTCGGTACCGCGCGATCCCTCGGGCCCGGCTGCCCGTACAGACGCACCAGGAACGCCGCGGTGACGCACACCAGCAGCAGGGAGGACACGTAGTGGAATCCGACGATGAAGGGGTTCAGGCCGGTGAGCACGGTGATGCCGCCGACCAGCGCCTGTGCGACGACTCCGAGCAGGACGATCCAGGCGAGGATGACGAGATCACGTCGTTCCGTCGCCAACCGGACTGATCGCACCATGGCTGCGATCACGGCGATGAGCAGAGCGCCCATGGCGAACGGAGTCGCCGGAAGGGAGAACAGCGACACGATCGCGAAGGTGATGACGGCGGCGACGATGCCTGCCGCCGCGAACCGCAGGGCGGAGAAGACCAGGAGACGGCCGCCGACACGTGCGAGCACGAGCAGCAGTGCGGCGAGGGCGATGATGCCGACGACGCCCGTCATGACGCGGTTGCCGAACTCGATGATGCCGTGGATTCCCTGGTCGGCATAGATCGGCACGAGTGACTCGGGGGTGCAGAGCGGCCACTCGGAGCAGCCGAGTCCGGATCCGGTGAGGCGCACTGCGCCGCCGGTGCCGATGATGATCGTCTGTGCCAGGAAAGACAGCCAGGCGAACACGCGGAGCGCTCGTCCCCAGAGGATCGCATGCGTCGACGTCGGTGCGATCGCGGGAGACGAGATCGTGGGCTGGGGCATAAGTCTTCTCCGAACCGCCCGGACATGGCGAGCGGCCCTGTCTTCAGGCGGAACCTGTAGAATCGGATTGTTGTGATGAGCGCTTACCGCGCTGAAGCATCACCAACAGTTTAGGCGCGATGGATGCGCCGGTGATGAGGGCCCACCAACGGCACCCGCTCCCGCAGACTCGACGGGGATCAGGTGTGTCGGGGCGGATGACACCGTTTTGGGACCTGTGAGGAGAGTGTGTGATGTCGGATGTACTGATCGACCGCCCGGAGCTTGACGGCCTGGGGGTGTACGAATTCGGATGGCATGACGAAGATGCCGCCGGAGCCATCGCCAAGCGTGGAATCTCCGAAGAGGTGGTTCGCGGGATCTCGGCGCTCAAGCACGAGCCCGAATGGATGCTGAAGACCCGCCTCAAGGGTTACCAGCTCTTCGGACGCAAGCCGATGCCGACGTGGGGTGCAGACCTCAGCGAGATCGACTTCGACAACATCAAGTACTTCGTGCGCTCCACGGAGAAGCAGGCGCAGTCCTGGGAAGACCTCCCCGCGGAGATCCGCGAGACCTACGAACGCCTCGGCATCCCCGAGGCGGAGCGCCAGCGCCTCGTCGCCGGTGTCGCGGCTCAGTACGAGTCCGAGGTCGTCTACCACCAGATCCGCGAGGACCTGGAGGAGCAGGGTGTCATCTTCATGGACACCGACACCGCTCTGCGTGAGCACCCCGAGTTCTTCGAGGAGTACTTCGGCTCGGTGATCCCGGCCGGCGACAACAAGTTCGCCGCACTGAACACCGCCGTCTGGTCGGGCGGCTCGTTCGTCTACGTCCCCAAGGGGGTGCACGTCGAGATCCCGCTGCAGGCCTACTTCCGCATCAACACCGAGAACATGGGCCAGTTCGAGCGGACCCTGATCATCGCCGACGAGGACAGCTACGTCCACTACATCGAGGGCTGCACGGCTCCGATCTACAAGTCGGACTCGCTGCACTCGGCCGTGGTCGAGATCATCGTGAAGAAGAACGCCCGCGTTCGATACACGACGATCCAGAACTGGTCGAACAACGTCTACAACCTCGTCACCAAGCGTGCGGTCGCGCACGAAGGCGCGACGATGGAGTGGGTCGACGGCAACATCGGCTCCAAGGTGACGATGAAGTACCCGTCGATCTATCTGATGGGCGAGCATGCCAAGGGCGAGACGCTCTCGGTCGCCTTCGCAGGCCCCGGCCAGCACCAGGACGCCGGCGCGAAGATGATCCACATGGCGCCGTACACCCAGTCGTCGATCGTCTCGAAGTCGATCGCCCGCGGCGGTGGACGTGCGGGATACCGCGGTGAGGTCAGGGTGGACGCCAATGCGCACCACTCTGCGAACACCGTGCGCTGCGATGCTCTGCTGGTCGACACCAAGTCACGCTCCGACACATATCCGGCGATCGACATCCGTGTCGACGACGTGCAGCTCGGCCACGAGGCGACCGTCTCGAAGGTCAGCGAAGAGCAGCTCTTCTACCTGCAGTCCCGCGGCATGCCCGAGGACGAGGCGATGGCGATGATCGTGCGTGGCTTCATCGAGCCGATCGCACGGGAACTGCCCATGGAGTACGCGATGGAACTGAACAAGCTCATCGAAATGGGCATGGAAGGATCGGTCGGCTAAATGGCGGCCTCGACGACAGCGCCCAGCGAGGCGCAGCACACGAACGCGCACATCGACCCCGCAGCACAGGTCTCGCAAGCCGGATTCGTCCCGGTGCAGACACGCTCGGAGCGCCCCCACTCGTTCGACCCCGACGATTTCGGTGCTCCCACCGGGCGCGAGGTCAACTGGAAGCACACCCCGGTCGCCAAGCTCTCGCCTCTCTTCGAGGTCGCGGGCTCGGGCGACGGTGTGAGCTACTCGTTCGGCTCGGGAGAGCAGTACGTGTCGGCGCCGCTCGCCGCCGGCGATGCACCGCGCGGAGAGGTCTTCCTCGCGGAGGACATCACCGCCGCGATCGCATGGCAGGGCTCGCCCGAGGCGCTGCACGTCCGCATCCCGCGCGAAGAAGAGGTCGCTGAACCCGTCTTCATCGCGATCGACGGACTCGGTGCAGACCGGCGCGCCGACGCGCACCTCGTGATCGAGGCGCTCGAGCACAGCTCCGCCACTGTCGTGCTCCAGCACACGGGCGCTGCGCAGTACTCGCAGAACGTCGAGATCATCGTGCGCGACGGAGCCAAGCTCACCGTCATCAGCCTGCAGCAGTGGCAGGACGAGGCCGTGCACACGTCGGCGCACCAGGCCAGGGTCGGCGCGGATGCCACGCTCAAGCACTTCGTCATCAGCTTCGGCGGCGGCGTCGTGCGCGTGAACCCGAGCGTCGAGCTTGCGGGTGCAGGCTCGGAGGGCTACCTCTACGGTCTCTCCTACGCCGACGCGGGGCAGCACCTCGAGAGCCAGGTCTTCCTGCATCACAAGGGGCCGCACACCAAGGGCGACGTGCTCTACAAGGGTGCGCTCCAGGGTCAGGGCGCGCACAGCGTCTGGATCGGCGACGTACTGATCGGCGCCGACGCGAACGGCACCGACTCGTACGAGGCCAACCGCAACCTGGTGCTCACCGAGGGCGCTCGCGCCGACTCGATCCCGAACCTCGAGATCGAGACGGGCGACATCCTCGGAGCGGGCCACGCCAGCGCCACCGGTCGTTTCGACGACGAGCAGCTGTTCTACCTGCAGGCCCGAGGCATCAGCGAAGAGGAAGCCCGCCGTCTCGTCGTGCTCGGATTCCTCACAGACATCGTCCAGCGTCTGGGAATCCCCGCGCTGGAGGCCGAGCTTCTCGCCGCGATCGAGACGGAGCTCGCCGAGGTGAACGCATGACCGCGGAGCGCGTCTGCGGTGTAGCCGAACTCGAGCAGGACATGCCGCTGCGTGTCGAGCCGAACGGCGTGCCGATCACCGTCATCAAGGACTCCGAAGGCGTGATCCATGCCATCGGAGACACCTGCACCCACGGTGACATCTCTCTCTCAGAGGGCTTCGTCGAAGGAGAGACGGTGGAATGCTGGGCCCACGGCTCCGCATTCTCGCTGCTCACCGGCAAGCCCCAGAATCTCCCCGCTTATGAGCCCGTTCCGGTCTACGTCGTCGAGATCGACGGCGACGACGTGCTCATCGACCCGACCGTGACGAAGGAAGTCTGAATGTCTGTTCTCGAAATCCGCGACCTCTACGTGACGGTCGAGACCGAGGCGGGAATCACCCCGATCCTCAACGGAATCACCCTCACGATGAACACGGGTGAGACGCACGCGATCATGGGCCCCAACGGCTCGGGCAAGTCGACGCTCGCCTACACGATCGCCGGTCACCCGAAGTACACGGTGGCGTCCGGTTCGATCACGTTCGACGGCCAGGACGTCCTCGCGATGAGCGTCGACGAGCGCGCTCGTGCGGGTCTCTTCCTCGCGATGCAGTACCCGGTCGAGATCCCCGGCGTGACGGTGACGAACTTCCTCCGCACCGCCAAGACCGCGATCGACGGCGAGGCGCCGGCGATCCGCGGGTGGACGAAGGACGTCAAGACGGCCATGTCCAACCTCCGCATGGACCCGAAGTTCGCTCAGCGCAACGTCAACGAGGGCTTCTCCGGTGGCGAGAAGAAGCGCCACGAGATCCTTCAGCTCGAGGTGCTCAAGCCGAAGTTCGCAGTCCTCGACGAGACCGACTCGGGTCTCGACGTCGACGCGCTGAAGATCGTCTCCGAGGGTGTCAACCGTGCCAAGGAGTCGACGGGCCTCGGTGTGCTGCTCATCACGCACTACACCCGCATCCTGCGCTACATCCGCCCCGACTTCGTGCACGTGATCGTCGCGGGCAAGATCGTCGAAGAGGGTGGCCCGGAGCTCGCTGACCGGCTCGAGGACGAGGGATACGACCGATTCCTCGACCCCGCAGCCCCCATCGAGGCGTAGGCTGATTCGCATGACAGCCACCCTCACCGACGAGAAGTACGACGAGGTCACCGAGGCTCTCAAGGACGTCATGGACCCGGAGCTCGGGATCAACGTCGTCGACCTCGGCCTCATCTACGATCTCGCATGGGATGACGAGAACGATGCTCTCGTCATCCACATGACGCTCACCAGCGCAGGCTGCCCACTGACCGACGTGCTCGAAGACCAGACCGCTCAGGCTCTGGACAGCGTCGTCGATCGCTTCCGCATCAACTGGGTGTGGATGCCGCCGTGGGGCCCCGAGAAGATCACTGACGACGGGCGCGACATGATGCGCGCTCTCGGCTTCGCCATCTGAGGATGCTCGAGGTCACGGCCCTGCCTCTGGCGGAGCTTCGCGAGCGCAGCAGCGAGAAGTGGCGGGAGTATCCCGCCGATGTACTTCCTCTCTTCGTCGCGGAGACCGACTTTCCGTTGGCGCCGGCGATCTCATCCGCTCTTCGGCGCGCTGTGGACATCGGCGACACGGGGTACGTAGCCTCGCGAACCCCGCTCGCCGCGACATACGCAGACTTCGCGCTCCGTCGTTTCGGCTGGCACGTCGATCCGTCGCAGATGCGCACGACCGCCGACGTGAGCATGGGGATCGTCGAGATCCTGCGCCGCGTGACGCAGCCGGGGGAGCGCGTGGTCGTCACCCCTCCGGTGTATCCGCCGTTCTTCGACCTGGTCTCCGAGGCTGGCGCCGAAGTCGCTCGGGTGCCGCTGATCGACAACGGCACGGAGTGGGAACTCGATCTCGACGGCATCCGCGCGGCGTTCGAAGACGGTGCCACCGCCATGCTGCTCTGCAACCCGCACAATCCGACCGGCACGGTGCACGACCGTGACTCGCTGACCGCTCTCGCCGAGATCGCCGACGAGTACGGTGTTGCGGTGATCTCGGATGAGATCCATGCGCCGCTCGCCCAGCCTGGAACCGGGTTCACGCCGTTCCTCGACGTCGGCGACGCCGCCGAGCGCGTCGGTTACGCCATCGTGAGCGCGAGCAAGGCATTCAATCTCGCGGGTCTCAAGTGCGCGCTCATGGTGACAGCTTCCGACCGAACCAGCGCCGTCGTGCGCGGGCTTCCGATCGAGGTCGAGTGGCGTACCGGGCAGTTCGGACTCCTCGCGGCCGTGGCCGCATTCTCTGAGGAGAGCGACCCCTGGCTCGACGGGCTGCTCAGGACGCTCGATGCGAATCGCGTGCTGCTCGAAGATCTGCTGGCGTCGAAGCTCCCTGCCGCGCGCTATCGGATCCCCGATGCGGGATACCTGGCCTGGATCGATCTCTCGGGTCTGGGCTGGGGAGACAATCCCGCGCGGCGGATCCTCAAGGAGGCGAAGGTCGCCCTGCACTTCGGCCCCGCCTTCGGCGAGCAGGGCAGAGGATTCGTCCGGCTGAACTTCGGCACGAGTCCGGAGATCATCACCGAGGCCATCGAGCGCATCGCCTCGCTCGTGGATCGATGATCACCGGGGAGCAGCCGACCGCATCGATCTGGGACCGCGAACGACTCTGGGTCACCGCCGGTGCAGTCGCGCTGATCTTTCTCGCAGCGATCGAGGCGCTCGCGGTCACCACCGTCATGCCGATCGTCAGCGAAGCGCTCGATGGACGCGAGCTGTATGCCGTCGCCTTCGCCGGAACGCTCGCGACGAGCGTGATCGGCATGGTCGCAGCGGGCGCCTGGTCGGATTCTCGTGGGCCCCGTGGCGCGCTGTACGCCGCGGTCTCTTTGTTCATCGCCGGTCTGCTGCTGTCGGGGTTCGCTGTGACGATGGACCAGTTCCTCGTCGGGCGCCTCGTGCAGGGGCTCGGCGCGGGTGGGCAGACCGTCGCGCTGTACGTCGTGGTGGCCCGGCTGTATCCACCCCAGCTTCACGGCAGAGTGTTCGCGGCATTCGCCGCCGCGTGGGTCGTGCCGTCGATGATCGGTCCGTTCCTCGCCGGGTCGGTTGCCGAGTACCTCGATTGGCGCTGGGCGTTCCTCGGCGTCGCCGTGCTGACGACCGCCGCCTTCATCACCGTCGTGGCGCGGTTGCGAGGCGTCGACCTCGGACGAGGTGAACCGCAGAATCGCCGAGCGCTCGTCATCCGTCTTCTTCTCGCGGTGGTCGTCGCGGTCTGTGCGGTGCTTGTCGGTTTCACGGCGGAGATGAGCGTGCGCGTCGCATGGCCTGTGGCGCTCGGATCCGTCGTCGTGATCGCCGTTGCCCTGCTGCCGCTGGTTCCCCGGCGCACGCTTCGTGCGGGGCGTGGTCTGCCGAGCGTCGTCCTCATGCGCGGCATCGCCGCGGGTGCGTTCTTCGCGGCCGAGGCGTACATCCCCTACCTGCTGATGGAGCGCTTCGCCTTCACGGCGACCTGGGCGGGGATCGCGCTCATGCTGGCAGCATTCGCGTGGGCCGGGGCTTCGCAGCTGCAGGGGAGTTTCGGCGAACGTCTCGGCAACACCCGCATCACCGTGATCAGCCTGACGCTCCTCCTCGTGGCGCTCGTGCTCGTCTTCGCGGCGGCGCAGTGGGGCGTGTCGCCTGTGTTCGTCGTCGTCGGTTGGGGCTTCGCCGGCGGTGGGATGGGGCTGCTGTATCCACGCCTCACGGTACTCACGCTGGCGTACTCGAACGAGGGCGATCAGGGGTTCAACTCGTCGGCGCTGTCGATCTCCGACGCCGCGGGTTCAGCGGTGACGATCGCGCTGGCCGGGTTGCTCGTCGCGACGCTCGGCGGAGACGCCGCGTCGTTCGGAGTGGTTTTCGCGTTCTGCCTCGGTCTGGTGCTGTTGGCGTTCGTGCCGGGACTCAGACTGGGCCACGCCGCGGAGTCGTCTGAGGGCTGACGCCGATGCTGGCCGGTTCTCCGGCGATCGCGGTGACGCCCAGGTCGAAGACGCGATCCAGACCGGCGGTGACGTCTATCATGCCATCGGCGAGAGCCGCCCCATGGCTGTCGGCGTGCATGCGCTGCTGCACGAGCGTCGCGTGGCCGAGCACGAAGTGCAGGATTGCCGCTGCGCGCTCGGCGGCGTCTGTGTGACCGTGATGCGCGAGCGCGGACTCGAGCGCGGTCTGGGCGTACGACGAGCCGAGACGCAGGGCGTAGGTGCTGAGCACCAGCTCCGCGCCGTCGCGGTAGGTGAAGAGGGCGTCGCGGATCCCGCGCGCGGTGGTGAGCACGTCGGCGTCGTCGCGGGGGATCCCTGCGGTGATCCGATCGGCCAGCTCTGCCAGGAGCTCCTGCTTGCTCGAGAAGTGCCAGTAGAGCGCGCTCGGCTGGACTTCGAGCCTGCCCGCGATCCGGCGCATCGACAGGTCGGCGAGACCGACCTCGTCGAGGAGGGCCAGCGCCGCGCGCGCGACGCCGTCGCGGTCGTGGCGCGCGGCGTTGTGCTCTGGGGTCATGTGATCAGTATAGTGAACACCGTTCAGGTGAACGGTGTTCAGGAAGGTACTGGAAATATGACTCGACAACGCGATGATCTCGGTCGTGAACTGGCGAGAGTGGCGATCTTCGCAGCGCTCATCGTGGTCCTCGGCATGGTGACGGTGCCGATTCCCGGTGGAGTGCCGATCACTGCACAGACCCTCGGCGTCATGCTCGCCGGTGCTGTGCTCGGACCCCGCCTGGGTCCGCTCTCGGTGCTCCTGGTGCTCGTTCTCGCCGCGATCGGACTTCCCGTCCTCACCGGCGGGCGGGGCGGCCTCGGCGTCTTCGTCGGTCCGACCGCCGGATACCTGCTCGGCTGGGTGGCTGGCGTCGTCGTGATCGGTCTGATCGTGGGCAGTGGTCGGCTGACCTGGTGGCGGATCGCCCTCGGAGTCGTCGTCGGCGGCATCCTGGTCGTGTATCTGTGCGGGATCCCCGTGACCGCACTGGTACTCGGGCTCGACCTCGGCGCGACGGCGCTCGCGAGCCTGGTGTTCCTCCCCGGCGATCTGCTCAAGGCGGCCGCGGCGACGGCGCTGGTTCTCGCGCTGCGGCGCGCGTACCCCCGGGCGTTCGGGATGCGTGCGACCGCAGCGCCCGCGTCCGTTCATGCGATCTGAGACCGCGGTCGGATCCATCTCGCTCGACGGTGTCACGGTCGAGCGAGAAGGACGGTCGATTCTGCGCGATGTCAGCGTCGAGCTCACAGCGCCGAGGATCGCGGTGATCGGCGCGAACGGATCGGGCAAGTCGACCTTCGCGCGCCTGCTGAACGGCCTCGTGCTGCCGGATGCAGGGCGAGTCACGGTTCATGACCTCGACTCGCGGCTGGACACGAAGGCCCTTCGCCGCCGCGTCGGATTCGTCTTCTCAGACCCGCAGTCTCAGATCCTGATGCCGACGCCCGCGGAGGACCTCGCGCTCTCGCTGCGCGGCTCTCCCCGGACGGAGGTCGCCGGTCGGGTGGCCGCCGCACTCGCCGAACACGGCCTGACCGACAGGGCGGACATCCCTGCGTCCGAGCTGTCCGGCGGTCAGACGCAGCTGCTGGCTCTCGCCTCGGTTCTGATCAAGGAACCTCGGCTGATCGTGGCCGACGAGCCGACGACGCTGCTCGACCTGCGCAACTCGCGAAAGATCTCCGAGCTGCTGCTGGCACTGTCGTCGCAGGTCGTCATCGTCACCCATGACCTCGAACTTGCAGCAAGATGCGACCATGCGGTGCTCTTCGATGCAGGTTCGCTCATCGCAGCCGGCGCCCCGGAGGACGTGGTCGCCGAGTACCGCGGGCTGTGCGGATGATCCAGTCGTATCGGCCAGGAGCGAGCATCGTCCACCGGATGCGGGCCGGGCCCAAGCTCGCTCTCTTCGCCGCTCTCGCGCTCGTGTCGTCCGCGTATCCGCATGACGGACGGAGCGTCACGGTCTCACTCGTCGTCGTGTGCCTGCTGTATCTCGTCGCCGGGCTGCCGGCGAAGGTCCTGATCGTCGAGATGTGGCGGCTGCGCTGGCTCGTGCTGGTTCTCGGCGCGGCGCTGTGGATCTTCGCGTCTCCGCTCACCGCCTGGATCAGTACAGTCAGGGTGACGTCGCTGCTGCTGCTCGCTGCGCTCCTCACGATCACCACCCGGATGGGTGATCTGCTCGCCGTGCTCCATCGGATGCTGCGGCCGCTGCGGAGGCTGGGTGTCGACGCCGATGCGATCGCGATGACGATCTCGCTGACCCTCACGATGATCCCGGTGGTCGCCGGGTTCGCCCATGCGGTGCGCGAGGCTCAGCGGGCACGCGGCATCCGTCTCGGGCTTCGAACGATCGTGCCGCTGATGGTCAGGACGCTACGCCACGCGGACGAGGTCGGAGACGCTCTCGCCGCGCGCGGTCTGGTGTGATCGGCGGGCCAGACGCAGGGCGGACACCATTCCGCCGACGACGAGCGCGGCCGTCAGAACCGTCGTACCCGCGACGAGAAGCACGACGACCGAGGCGATGCCGAGTGCAGCTGCGATCGTTATCCGGCGAGCCGAGTCAGCAGATTGCGGGGACGACTGCGCCTCGATGCGCGTGAGCGCGACCGCGATCAGCGCGGTGAGGGTCAGCGCGGTCGCGAGCCAGAGCGGTCGAGACACCCACCATGCGAAGGTGCTCGGCTCCGGCAGCGCGATCCCGCTGCTGAGCGAGGCCACCGCGCAGACCCCTGCCATGGCGAGCAGCGCCGGCATGTGCCACAGGTAGATCGTCATGGTGCGTCTGTTGACGAACGCCGCGAATGCAGCCGGGAGCGGGCGGCGACTGAACGCGCCGATGTGATCGCGGAGCAGCGAGACGGCGCTCAGGTGCACGACCCCGACGAGAAGCAGGGCTGCGGTGGGCGGGTTGATGTTGGCGATGAGATCGGGGGAGTAGACGCCGCCCGTGAAAGCGCCGATGAGTGTGGTCAAGGCCGCAGCTCCTGTGATCGCCCGTGCTCGTCGGCTCAGTCGGTCGATCGTGCCATCGGCGAGGAAGAATCCGATCTGCTGCAGCGCGAGCCAGACGAATGCGAGATTCAGGAAGCCCACTCCCTCGAGCCCGGTGATCGCCCGGAGCACATCGACGGAGATCGATGCCGCGACCAGTGCGGTCACCGTGATCAGCGGTCTCCGCGCGTGAGCCTTCGCGAGGGCAGGAAGAAGCGCCTGGCACCCCAGGAAGACCGCGAGGAACCAGAGCGGCTGGCTGTAGCGGAAGCCGGCGACGGCGATGATGTCCGCCGGGATGCCGACGGCGCTCAGCGCCGCGAGTGCCGCGCCGACGATCCCGATCGCGAACAGCGCCGGCCGCAGCAGCCGGTGCACCCGGGCCGCGATGAAGGCGGTCGATGTGCCGCCGCGCGCGTGCGTGCGCCGGAAGGAGATGTAGCCGGCGAAGCCGCCGATGACGAAGAAGAGCGGCATCACCTGGAGAACCCAGCTGATGGGCACGATCCACCACGTTCCTTCGCTGGCATTCGCGAACACCGGACCGCCGTCGACGACCGTGACCCCGACCATGATGGCGTGGAGCAGCACGACTCCCGCGACGCAGATCGCCCGCAGGAGGTCGATCGCGGTGTCGCGACCGGCCGGCAGCGGATCTCGGAGAGCGGGGCGGGGTGTTGCCT
This sequence comes from Microbacterium sp. K2, assembly GCF_051365005.1. NCBI lineage: Bacteria > Bacillati > Actinomycetota > Actinomycetes > Micrococcales > Microbacteriaceae > Microbacterium > Microbacterium sp. K2. The sequence continues at coordinate 314,949 of NZ_JBLWII010000001.1, forward strand.
CGACGATGGCCATGGAGTCCTCCTCGGATGGGGTGTCCGAGGATCGTATGGACGCGGTGTCGTCCGAGGGATCACTCCCAGGAGCGGTTCGCACCCCTACCAGGGTGTGATCCTGGCGCGGCTCAGGACGCGGGTTCGACCAGGCCGGCGTCGTACGCGAGGATCACGGCGTGCACGCGGTCGCGGAGTCGGAGTTTGGCCAGCACCTTGCCGACGTGGGTCTTGACGGTCTGTTCCGCGATGAACAGATCTGCAGCGATCTCGCTGTTCGACCGGCCTCGCCCGATGAGCACCAGCACCTCTCGCTCTCGTTCGGTGAGGTCAGCCAGCGAGGTCGCGGCCTGCGGCGTACGCGGTCGCCGACCGGCGAACTGCTCGATCATCCGCCTGGTCACGCTGGGAGCGAGCAGCGCGTCGCCGCCGGCGACCACGCGCACGGCGTGGACGAGCTCTTCAGGAAGAGCGTCTTTCAGCAGGAACCCGCTCGCGCCCGCCTCGAGCGCGTCATAGACGTAGTCGTCGATGTCGAAGGTCGTGAGCATGAGGATCCTCGGCACATGAGCGGCGGGGTAGCCGGGGCCGAGGATGCGACGGGTCGCCTCGATGCCGTCCACCTCCGGCATCCGCACGTCCATCAGGATCACGTCCGGATCGAGGCGGGTGGCGAGAGCGACCGCCTCGGCACCGTTCGCGGCCTGACCGGCCACCCGGATCCCTTCGTGGGCATCGAGCAGGGCGGCGAATCCGGCGCGCACCATGGCCTGATCGTCGGCGATGAGGACGCTGATCGTCACGGGGTCTCCTGGGTGATCGGGGCGATGGGCGGGGTCGACGGACTCTCGTGCAGGGGGAGCGAAGCCGCGACCTCCCACCCGCCGTCCGCGGTCGGGCTCGCGGTGAACGATCCGCCGAGCAGCTCGATGCGTTCGCGCATTCCGCGCAGACCGTATCCGCCGCCGGTGGACGTGGTCGAGGTCGTGGCGGGGCTGTTGCGGACGCGGACGACGATGATGTCGGCATCCGCCTGGACGCGTACTGTGACGGCGGCGCCTGACGCATGCCTCACGGCGTTGCTGAGCGCCTCCTGCGCGATGCGGAAGGCGGCGATCTGCACGGCCTGTGAAGCGTCCGCGACCGCACCGGTGATCTCCAGGCCGACGGTCACACCCGCTCGACGGATGGTGTCGACAAGAGCGGGGATGTCGTCGATGCCCTGCTGGGGTGCGAGCTCGGCTGTCTGGTCTTCGGTGCGCAGCACTCCGAGCATTCGTCGCATCTCGGTCAGCGAGGTCCGCGCTGTGGCCGCGATGCTGTCGAACTCCACGGACGCGGCATCGCCGATCTCGGGGAGTCGGTAGCGTGCGGTCGACGCCTGCACCTGGATCACGGACATGCTGTGCGCGATCACGTCGTGCAGCTCGCGGGCGATGCGGGTGCGCTCCTCGACGAGGGCCCGTCGCGACTCCTCGAGTGCGGAGTGCTCGCGCTCCCGAGTGAGCTCGGCAGACACCCTCACCCGCCCGGCGACCAGGATGGCAACCAGGAACATCGCCGCAGCCAGCGACGTCGTGACGATGAGGTCGGCGGTGACGCTGCCTGCCGTCTCGGGAGTCGCGACGATCTCGGGGCGCAGCAGCGGCGCGGTGAGGGAGAGCAGCGCTCCGATGGCCAGCGGGAAGACGCCCGCTCTCGCCCCGTGGATGAAGGTCACGACGCCGACCAGGAGCACGAAGGTAAGCAGAGCGGGCACCGACCACGGCCAGGGTGCCTCGGTCGCGAGAGTCGGGACGCAGAGCAGCGGAAGCGTGAACGCCGCAGCGCAGAACATCGCGACCGCCCACCGCGGGTGACGCAGCGACAGCAGAGGTGCAGCGCACAGTGCGGCACCCAGGATGAAGGAGAGCGGCAGCGATGTGCCGTACAGCACGGTCTGAATCGGCACGAGCACCGAGAACAGCGCGAGGCTCGCAGCGCCGAGCGCCGTGAGCGCGGCGGTGCGACGGCTGATGCGGGGAGCGCGCTCGATGCGCGGCCGACGACGTGCCATGTCTGTCATCCTGCCAGTTGCACCACACGGGCGCGTCTCCGGCGGGATGCCGTGACGCGATCGATCACCAGGCCGATGACGAGCGCCACGGCGATGCCGATGCCAGCGCTCACGAGCGGCTGCTCCTTGATCCACGAGCCCGCGAGCAATCCGATGGCGAGGCTCAGAGCACTCCAGCTGATGCCGGCCACGATGCTCAGTGGGAAGAATCTCCGCCACGGAAAGCGCAGAGCACCGGCGGACATGTTGACCGCGACGCGGCCGACGGGGATATAGCGGGCGCCCAGGATGAGTGCCGCACTGCGGTGCGTGAGCGCTTTCTGTGCGTGGACGAATGCCGAGGTGACTCGCGGACGACGCATCCACGCCCACCGGGTCGTGCCCAGCCGGCGACCGAGGGCGAACGCTATGTTGTCGCCGGCCGTCGCGCCCACAGCGGCGATGAGACCGAGAGGCAGCAGCGCCCAGAACTCACCCGTCGACACGAGTACAGCCGCCGCTGCCACGAGCACGGTCTCGCTCGGAACCGGCGGGAAGAAGCCGTCGATGATCGTCACCGCGAGCAGCACGGCGTACAACCAGGGCGACGCGACGGTCTGCAGAATGAGCTCGTTGATAACATCCACCTCAGAAGGCTAGGAAGCAGGTGGCAGGTGGGGCATCACCCTGAGGTATCGACTGCATCCCCCCGGAGAGGTAGATCCGCCGACCGTCCGACCGAGGTCGGGGCGACCACCGTGCACGGCCTGCTGGTCGACGACCAGACCCGGTGCGAGCACTATCAGGGGCCGCTCGATGTGATCGCCCTCAAGTTCGCCTGCTGCGGCGAGTGGTACCCGTGCCATCTGTGTCACGCGGAGCGGGCTGATCACGAGACGCGGCAGTGGTCGACGAAAGATCGTGCGACGCAGGCGGTGCTCTGCGGCGTCTGCGGTTCGCTGCTGCGCATCGACGCCTACCTCGAGACATCCGAGTGTCCGACGTGTGCGGCAGGCTTCAATCCGGGCTGCCGGCTGCATCACGATCTGTACTTCGACTGAACACTCAGCAGGGCGATCTATACTGGGAGTTTGGCCCCTCGGCCCGAATCCCCTTGAAAGAACGGACATCCCGCCTGTGCTTGCCGTGCACGAACTCGAGATCCGCGTGGGCGCACGCCTCCTGATGGAGAACGTGTCGTTCCGTGTGAGCGACGGAGACAAGATCGGTCTCGTCGGCCGCAACGGTGCAGGCAAGACCACGCTCACCAAGGTGCTCGCCGGCGACGTCCTGCCGTCCGGTGGAAGCGTGACCCGTTCAGGCCAACTCGGCTACCTGCCGCAGGATCCGCGATCGGGCAACCCCGAAGACCTCGCTCGCACGCGCATCCTCGACGCACGCGGGCTCGGCCAGCTCAACCTCGGGATGAGCGAAGCGGCACTGGCGATGGGGTCCGACGACCCCGCGGTCGCCGACAAGGCGATGAAGCGCTACGCGCGCCTCACCGAGGAGTTCGAAGGGCAGGGCGGCTACGCGGCCGAGGCCGAGGCGGCCTCCATCGCGAACAACCTCTCGCTTCCCGACCGCATCCTCGACCAGCCGCTCTCGACGCTGTCCGGTGGCCAGCGCCGTCGCATCGAGCTGGCCCGCATCCTCTTCTCCGATGCCGAGACGATGATCCTCGACGAGCCGACCAACCACCTCGACGCCGACAGTGTCGTGTGGCTGCGCGAGTTCCTCAAGAACTACAAGGGCGGGCTGATCGTGATCAGCCACGACGTCGAACTCGTCGGCGAGACCGTCAACCGGGTGTTCTACCTCGACGCGAACCGCCAGATCATCGACACCTACAACATGAACTGGAAGAACTACCTGCGCCAGCGGGTGGCTGACGAGGAGCGACGCAAGAAGGAGCGCGCCAACGCCGAGAAGAAGGCCACGACCCTGCAGCTGCAGGCAGCCCGCTTCGGTGCGAAGGCGTCGAAGGCCGCTGCCGCTCATCAGATGATCGCGCGTGCCGACAAGCTGCTCGCGGGACTCGATGACGTCCGCCAGGAAGAACGCGTCGCGAAGCTGCGCTTCCCGAAGCCCGCCCCCTGCGGCAAGACCCCGATGATGGCCACCGGACTCTCGAAGTCCTACGGCTCGCTCGAGATCTTCACCGACGTCGACCTCGCGATCGACCGCGGATCCAAGGTCGTCGTGCTCGGACTCAACGGTGCCGGAAAGACGACACTGCTGCGCATGCTCGCAGGCGTCGACCAGCCCGACACCGGTCAGCTCGAGCCCGGACACGGTCTCAAGGTCGGGTACTACGCGCAGGAGCACGAGAACCTCGATGTGAATCGATCGGTGCTCGAGAACATGGTGTCGGCCGCTCCGCACATCACCGAGATGGAAGCGCGCAGGGTGCTCGGCTCGTTCCTGTTCACGGGAGATGACGTTCTCAAGCCCGCCGGAGTGCTCTCGGGTGGTGAGAAGACGCGTCTCTCGCTCGCGACGCTGGTGGTCTCGTCCGCGAACCTGCTGCTGCTCGATGAGCCCACCAACAACCTCGACCCCGCTTCGCGCGAGGAGATCCTCGGCGCGCTCGCGCACTACGAGGGAGCAGTCGTGCTCGTCTCGCACGACCCTGGTGCGGTGCAGTCGCTCAACCCCGAGCGCGTGCTGATCCTCCCCGATGGCGTCGAAGACCTCTGGAGCCAGGAGTACCAGGACCTCATCGAGCTCGCCTGATCGGGCCCGGCGAACGCACTTCGTCGGAGGTCGGTGGCATAGTCGAAAGGGTGACGCACCCATCCGACACCGACCTTGCATCTCTCAACGAGTGGTTGAGAGGCAGGCACGCCCTCACCGGGCTCGCCCCGGAATGGAACCTCGACGCGCTGCCGGACGACCCGGGCGAGCTCTTCGCCACGTGGCTGCGCGCGGCGGCGGATTCCGGAGTCCCCGAGCCGCACACGGTGACCCTCGCGACGGTGGATGCCGACGGACTGCCCGACGCTCGGACGCTCATCCTGAAGCGGATCGACGACCGAGGCTGGGCCTTCGCCAGCACGAGGTCGTCTCGCAAAGGTGCGCAGCTGGCCGCCTCGCCGGCCGCCGCCCTGAACTTCTGGTGGCAGCCGCAGGTGCGCGCAGTGCGGGTGCGCGGGCGTGTGGAAGAAGCGACGCTCGAGGAGAGTGCCGCCGATCTCGCTGCGCGCTCTCCGGCCGCGCATGCGGAGGTCGCCGACGGCGACTGGGTGCTGTGGCGGATCGTCCCCACCCGGATCGAGTTCTGGCAGGGGGCGAGAGACCGCCGTCACACCCGGGTCGTCTTCGACGCCGTCGATTCGGCATGGAGCCGCTCGATCACGGGCGATATGGCAGATCAGCAGCCGATGCCCTGGCGGGACTGAGCCGTGGCCGACCTCCTGCCACCGCGGCCGTCAACACCGCCGACGCTGACGGATGACTTCTCGCGGGGGCTCGACGCGGAGAAGTGGATCCCGCACTACCTGCCGCAGTGGACGGTTCCCGAGCGGTCCGAAGCGCGATTCGCCTTCGTCGAGGGCGGGCTGGAACTCCGGATCGAGCACGATCAGCTCGACTGGCGCCCGGACGACGCGCCGCTGCGGGTATCGAATCTGCAGACGGCGACGTACTCCGGTCCGGCCGGATCGACCGCCGGCACGCATCGCCACCGCGACGACGGACTCGTAGTCGAGACGCATACGCCGCAGCGACTGCTCTTCACGCCCCGTCGCGGGCGGATCGACCTCACGGTCGCCGCGAGCGCCGACGAAGGATGCATGCTCGCGGCCTGGCTGGTCGGCACCGAACACCTCTCCGAGACAGACGCCGGCGAGATCTGCATCTTCGAGATCGACGCCTCAGCGATCGGGAGCACGACACAGGCGCGCACGGGCATCAAGTCGCACCACGACTCGAGGTTGACGACCGACATGGCCGAGGTGACCCTTCCGTTCGATGCCCGCATGCCGCATACCTGGACCGTGATCTGGGGCAATGACGAGACGATCATCGGCTGCGAGGGACGGGTGGTGCGCCGCCTCGGCCAGGCGCCGGACTATCCCCTGGTCCTGATGATCGATCTCTTCGAGATCGGCGGGCCCATAGGTGCGTATCCCAAGACCGCAGTCATCGGCGAGGTGACGGCCTGGGAATGATCGCGGTCAGCGCGCGTCGAGGAGCTCGTCTTCGACGTCGGCATCCCTGTCGCGCCGCCGGGATTTCTTCACCGGTGCCGGCATGCCCTCGACCTCTTCGCGGTGCTTCACTATCTCGGTACGGATGATGTACCCGATGAAGATGAAGCCCATCAGCGCGAACAGGATCCACTGGATCGCGTACGACAGGTGGGGGCCGGGGTCGTCTGTGGGTGAGCTGAAGCCGCCGAGGGTTCCTTCGCCGGCCGGGTCCTCGCTGACGATCTGCCCGTACGCGCTCGTGATGACGTCTCCGTCGACCAGCTCGGCGATCGACGGAAGGTTGATCGTGGGCACCTGCCCCTCGGGGGCGCCTCGCCCGGATGCAGGAAGCTGCTCGTCCGGACGCAGACGCACGATGACCTCGACCTCACCGGTCGGAGGTGCCGGAACTGAATCCGGGGAGTCGCCGTCGCCCGGCGGCACCCATCCGCGATCGACGATGAACACACGACCGTCGACGTCGCGGAACGGAACCAGAACCTCGAATGCGCTGGTCCCGCCATGCGGCCGATTGCGCACCAGCAGCTGTTCGTCGGCGATGTACTCGCCGCTCAGCACCACGGGATGCCACACATCACCGGGATCGAGCGTTCCGTCGGGGCCGATGAGGGCGGCGAGCGGCACGGGGTCGGCATCGTAGTTCTTCTCGACGAGTGCGATCTGCTCGGATCGCGTCTCGTTGCGCTCGAACTGCCAATTCGACAGAAACGCGCAGGCGATCGCGAATCCGATCGCGATCAGCACGTATACGGTCCATCTACCCATCCGCGCACTCACGAGGGCACACCATCTCTCACTGTCACGGGGAAGTCCCTGGCTGCCAAGTAGTCGTGGAGGAAGTCGACGTGCTCATCGCATGCGAGCCAGACCTTCTCGCGGTCAGCGGCGTGGATACGGGGATTGCGCCACACCACCTGCTTGGTCGCCGCGTTCCGGCATCCGGCACGCGAGCACTCCAGTCCACTCACTCGCGATCCTGGCGGCTTTCGTGGATGGTGATGACGTCAGGAGCGGAGTCCTGTTCGACCGGCAGCGTCGGGGCCGGGGTCGGCGCCTCCAGCTGCTGAACCGGGGACTCTGCCGTCGTCTCGGTGCTGTCGCTCCCCGCGTTGGCGAACACGACCGCGATGTAGGGAAGGAGGGCGGCGGCCAGCGCGAACACCCAGGTGTACCAGCCGTACGGCTGCACGAACATCATCAGCGCGAAGCAGACGATGCGGATGGTCATCGTGAGCGCGTAGCGGCGCACGCGGTGGTCTGCCTCGTCCTTCGGCGACTGCGGAAGGGAGGTGACAGCAGGGACCAGGGGCTTGCTCTTCACGATGAGTCCAGCCTACGCCGGTGCGGGCACGACGGCGCGCCCGTCTGCGGCTCAAGCCGAGAAGAGGAACGGCAGCGTGAAGGCGCCGAAGAACACGGCACTGATCACCGTCATGACGATGCCGATGACCAAGAAGCCGACCATGGTGTAGCCCATGATCAGACCGGCGAATGCCATCCCGCGGCCGCCGATCGCCGGGTTCTGCTTCGTCTGCCGCAGCGCCATGTGGCCCGTGATGACTGCGACGATCGAGGCGAGCAGCGGCACGACCGCCCAGAAGAGCACGACCCCGGCGATTCCGCAGATCAGCGACGTGATCGCAAGTCCGCTCGCGGGGCGAGGCGCGGGGTAGGGCGTCGCCCCGTAACTCGGATAGCCGGCGCCGGGCTGACCCGGAGCGGACGCAGCGTAGTAGGGCGGCTGTGCTGCGGCGCCGTAGGGCTGAGTCACAGCAGAGCCGTAGGGCTGCTGCGGTGCGTACTGCGGCGGTTGCGGCGACGTCGGGTAGCCCTGCGAAGGGGCGACCGACGGTGCCGCACCGGGATACGCCTGGTAGGGCTGAGCGGGGGGAGCCGGGGGCGCGGGTGCCGGCGGCGGGGGAGTCGGTTGTGCGTCAGGCGGAGTGGGGATGCTGTTGTCGCTCACGGTGAAGCCTTTCGTCGGGTTCAGCGTTCCAGTCACGGCGCTCTCCTGTCAAACGTCGCCCCGATCGAGTCGCGACATCATCGGTAGGATCGATGACGACCCGGCCGCCACCCCCGCACCGGCCAGATCAGGAGTGGAAATGAGTTCTCGCGTCGTCCTCGTCACCGGCGGAAATCGCGGCATCGGCCGTGCGATCGCCGAAAGATTCGTCAGGGACGGCTATCGCGTCGCCGTCACGGCTCGCAGCGGCGAAGGCCCCGAGGGCACTCTCACCGTGCGCGCAGACGTCACCGATGCCGCTGCGCTCGATGCGGCCTTCACCGAGGTCGAGCAGCAGCTCGGACCCGTCGAGGTCGTCGTGGCGAATGCCGGCATCACCAAGGACACCCTGCTGCTGCGGATGAGCGAGGACGATTTCGACAGCGTGGTCGCGACGAACCTCGGTGGCACGTTCCGCGTCGTGAAGCGTGCGTCGAAGGGCATGCTGAGGGCTCGGTTCGGCCGAGTCATCCTCATCTCCAGTGTGGTGGGCCTCTACGGCTCGGCCGGCCAGGTGAACTACTCCGCATCGAAGAGCGCGCTCGTCGGCTTCGCACGTTCGCTCACTCGTGAGCTCGGCGGACGTGGCATCACCGCGAACGTCGTCGCGCCGGGTTTCATCGAGACCGACATGACGGCTGAGCTTCCCGAAGAGACCCAGAAGCAGTACAAGGCGAACATCCCGGCCGGACGTTTCGCGACGCCCGATGAGGTCGCAGGTGTTGTCACCTGGCTCGCGGGGGATGGCGCCGGGTACATCTCGGGCGCAGTCATCCCCGTCGACGGCGGCCTCGGCATGGGGCACTGACGCTCAAGCGTCAACGCGCCGTCACCGGCGGGTGATCGCGGCGTCGAGCAGCGTGGCGAGCCTGCCCGGCGTCGAGAACTGAGGCCAGTGACCTGAGCCGATGCGCACCACCTCGGCATCGTCGATCGCACGGAACTCCTCGGCATACGGCCCCCACTGCTCGAGCTCGGACTCAAACGTCTCTTGGTCGAGACCTCCCATGAGCAGTGTCACCGGCACCCGATGGCGCGCGCCCGGGCCGAGCTCGATCGCATCAGTCGGCACGCGCGCGGGCACGCTGTGCGTGAGCGGCGCGGTGCGCGCACGGGTCGCAGCGTCGAGGTCGTCGACGTCTTCAGCCGGGAAGAAGTCCCACCCCGGGAAAGGGACGACGCCGTCGACGATCTCGAACTCGCTGATGCCGAAACCGGACGGCGGCGGCACGGTGTCGACGAAGATGACCCGCGACACGCGTTCGGGCCGCGCATCGGCGACGCCCCAGGCGACGTTGCCACCGCCGCTGTGACCGACGACGACCACAGGTGCGGCGACGGCGTCCACAGCCGCGACAGCAGCATCGACCCACTCGGCGATGCCGATATCAACGGACTCGGCGGCGGGAAGACCCACCCCCGGCATTGTCAGCGGGTGCACCGTGTGCCCCGCGCGTTCGAGATCAGTGGTCACGTCGCTCCAGCTGGACGCATCGAGCCAGAGACCGGGGATGAGGATGATGTCCATGCGCCCGAGGTTAGACGGGGCCTCGGACATCCGCTAGGGCAGCAGTGCGATGACCTCGGAGAGATCCTGCGGGCCGATGACGAGGCTCGCGGCAGCGCGCACGGCGGGCTTCGCGTTGAACGCCAGACCGAGCCCGGCGGCCGCCATCATCTGCAGATCGTTCGCCCCGTCTCCGATGGCGATCGTGGCGTGGCGGGGCACGCCGAGTTCGTCCGCCCACTCGCACAGCGAGGTCGCCTTGGCCGCAGCATCGACGATCTCGCCGTCGACACGACCGGAGAGCGCTCCGTCGACGACACCGAGCCGGTTCGCGCGCCAGCGGTCGACGCCGAGTCCGGGTGCGACGTCGTCGAGGATCTCGTGGAACCCGCCCGACACCACCCCGACGACGCCCGCGCGTTCATGCACGGCTGCGGTGAGCTCGCGCACACCGGGGGTCGGTTCGATGCGGGCGAGGACACGGGCGAAACCCGAGACCGGCACGCCTTCGAGAGCCGCGACGCGTGAGCGCAGGCTCGTGGCGAAGTCGATCTCGCCCCGCATCGCCGCCTCGGTCGCCGCCTGCACCTCGTCACGGCGGCCGGCCTCGTCGGCGATCAGCTCGATCACCTCATTGCGTATGAGGGTGGAATCGGCATCGAGGACGACGAGGAAGCGCGCGGCGGTCACGCCTCCGAGCCTATCGACCGGAAGCCGCTGCTCGGTTCACTGCAGTCTGCGAGCGGCGACTCAGCGTTCGATGAAGAGTCCCTTGCCCACCACAGTGATGCCGGATTCGGTCACGGTGAAGCCTCTGGCGAGATCGCGTTCGCGGTCGACGCCCACGGTCGCACCATCGGCGAGGACGACGTTCTTGTCGAGGATGGCTCGATGCACGCGGGAACCCGCCCCGATTCTCACACCGTCGAAGACGACGGAATCGGTGATGGTCGAACCGCCGCCGGCAAGTGTCCACGGGCCGACGACGCTGCGCTCGAGATGCGTGCCCGAGAGCACGGATCCGAGCGACACGATCGAGTCGATCGCGTTGCCGATGCGCCCGACGGAGTCCCGCACGAACTTCGCGGGCGGCGAGTTCACGGCCTGCGAGTGGATGGGCCACTCCATGTTGTAGAGGTTGAAGATGGGCAGCGTGGAGATCAGGTCCATGTGCGCGTCGAAGAAGGAGTCGATGGTACCCACGTCACGCCAGTACGAACGGTCTCGCGGGGAGGACCCCGGCACGTCGTTGCGCTTCATGTCGTAGTAGCCGGCCTCGCCCCGATCGACGAAGTACGGCACGATGTCGCCGCCCATGTCATGCCCGGAGGTGGGGGATTCTCCGTCTGCCTCGACGGCGGCGATCAGCGCATCGGCGTCGAAGATGTAGTTGCCCATCGAGGCGAGCACCTCGTGAGGGGAGTCCTCGAGACCGGCGATATCAGTGGGCTTCTCGAGGAACTGCTTGATGCGACCCGACTCGGTGTCGGCGTCGATCACACCGAACTGGGAAGCCATCGCGAGCGGCTGGCGGATGCCGGCGACGGTGGCCTTCGCGCCCGACTCGATGTGCGCATCGAGCATCTGCCGGAAGTCCATGCGATAGACGTGGTCAGCGCCGATCACGACGACGATGTCGGGCTTCTCGTCGTTGATGAGGTTGAGGCTCTGCAGGATCGCGTCGGCGGAGCCCGAGAACCAGCGCTTGCCGAGACGCTGCTGCGCCGGCACCGAAGTGACGTAGGAGTCGAGGAGCGCCGACATGCGCCACGTCTGCGAGATGTGGCGGTCGAGGCTGTGCGACTTGTACTGCGTGAGCACGACGATCTGGCGCAGGCCCGAGTTGATGAGGTTCGAGATCGCGAAATCGATCAAGCGATACTGTCCGCCGAAAGGCACTGCAGGTTTTGCTCGGTCGGCCGTGAGGGGCATGAGACGCTTTCCCTCGCCGCCGGCGAGGATGATGCCGAAGATCTTCTTTGGTGCGGACATGCACCCACCATAGATGTGATTCGGCTCGGCTAACTAGCATCTGGACAAGTGAGTCACTACCGTCTAGACATGCGCGTCGAGATGATCACGAAGGAATACCCGCCGGAGATCTACGGAGGTGCCGGTGTGCACGTTGCGGAGCTGGTTACAGCCCTGCGGCAGAATATCGATGTACAGGTGAGGGCCTTCGGATCCCCGCGGGATGAGGCCGGTACTTTCTCCTACCAGGCGCCCGCAGAGCTCACCTCGGCCAATGCCGCCCTGCAGACGCTCGGCACCGATCTCGAGATCGTGGCGGCGATCTCCGATGCCGATCTCGTGCACAGCCACACCTGGTACGCGAACTTCGCCGGACACCTCGCCTCGCAGCTGCACGGCATTCCGCACGTGCTCACCGCGCACAGTCTCGAGCCTCTGCGCCCGTGGAAGGCCGAGCAGCTCGGCGGCGGGTACGCGGTGTCGAGCGGCATCGAGAAGCTCGCCTACGAGAACGCGGCGGCGGTGATCGCCGTGAGCGCCGGCATGCGGGAGGACATCCTGCGCAGCTATCCCTCCGTCGACCCCGCCCGGGTGCGTGTGATCCACAACGGGATCGACGTCGAGCGGTGGCGCCCGGTGCAGAACCCCGCGTTCCTCGAGTCGGTCGGCATGGACCCGTCCCGACCGTCTGTCGTGTTCGTCGGCCGTATCACGCGCCAGAAGGGCTTGCCGTACCTGCTGCAGGCCGCTCGCCTGCTGCCTCCGGAGGTCCAGCTGATCCTGTGCGCCGGGGCGCCTGACACCCCCGAGATCATGGCGGAGGTGCAGGAGGGCGTGCGTCTTCTCCAGCAGACCCGCGAGGGAGTCATCTGGATCGATCGGATGCTGCCGCGCGACGAGCTCTCGGCGATTCTCACGGCGGCCACGACGTTCGTATGCCCGTCGGTGTATGAGCCGCTGGGCATCGTGAACCTCGAGGCCATGGCGTGCGGGGCAGCTGTCGTCGGCACGGCCACCGGCGGCATCCCCGAGGTCGTGGACGACGGCGTCACCGGGCGCCTGGTGCCGATCGAGCAGCTGCAGGACGGCACCGGCACGCCGGTCGACCCCGAGCGGTACGTCGCCGACCTCGCGAACGTGCTCACCGAGGTGACCTCCGATCCGGAGCAGGCTCGCGCCTACGGTGCGGCCGGTCGAGAGCGCGCGCGCGAGCAGTTCAGTTGGGATGCGATCGCCGACACCACGCGCGCGCTGTACGCGGAGCTGACCGCCTGAGCCGATAGGCTGGACGCATGTCGATCGCCCTGGAATTCACCGACGTCGTCGTGCGCCGCGAGGGGCGCGACATCATCGATCACGTGACCTGGCAGGTCGACGATGATCAGCGGTGGGTGATCCTCGGACCCAACGGCGCGGGCAAGACCACGCTGCTCCAGCTGGCGGACACGCTGATGCACCCGACCTCCGGAGCCGTCACGGTGCTGGGGGAGACCCTGGGGCGCACCGACGTGTTCGAACTGCGTCCTCGCATCGGATTCGCCTCCTCCGCCATGGCGAAGCGCGTGCCGCGTGAAGAGACGGTCCTGAACACGGTGCTCACGGCGGCCTATTCCGTGTTGGGTCGCTGGAACGAGAACTACGAGGACATCGATGAGCGTCGTGCGCTGCGGGTGCTCGGTGACTGGCGTCTCGACCACCTGGCCGATCGCACCTTCGGCACATTGAGCGATGGCGAGCAGAAGCGCGTGCAGATCGCCCGTGCCGTGATGACAGACCCCGAGCTGCTGCTGCTCGACGAGCCGACCGCGTCGCTCGACCTCGGCTCGCGCGAGGAGCTGCTCGCGCTCCTGAGCGGCTACGCCTCGTCGCCGACGACACCCGCGATGCTGATGGTCACGCATCACGTCGAGGAGATCCCGGTCGGGTTCACGCATGTGCTGCTCATGCGTGAGGGGCGCATCGTGGCAGCCGGGCCCATCGCCGACACCCTGACCGCCGACACTCTGACCGAGACGTTCGGCATGCCGATCGTCCTCAGCAGTGAAGAGGGCCGTTACGCGGCCCGCGCGGCATCCTGACGCGGATCTGATAGAATCGATCCTTGGTGCTCTCTGCACCGCAGACTTCCCTCGTCCCTGGCACAATCCAGGGCAGCAACTAAGGAATCCCATGAAGACTGACATTCACCCCGTGTACAAGGCAGTCGTGTTCCGCGACCTCGGCTCGGGCGAGACGTTCCTCACCCGTTCGACTGTCTCGAGCGACAAGACGATCGAGCTCGACGGCGTCGAGTACCCCGTCATCGACGTCGAGATCTCGTCGGCATCGCACCCGTTCTACACGGGCAAGCAGCGCATCATGGACTCGGCCGGCCGCGTCGAGAAGTTCAACCAGCGCTTCAAGGGCTTCGGCGGATCGAGCAAGTAACGACCACCGCGTTCGAAGGCCCCGTGTTCCTCGGAACACGGGGCCTTCGTCGTTTCAGCCGGGTTGCACCCTGGCTCAGATGTCGATGACGATGCGTTCGCCGTCGATCCTGCTGGGCGGGTCGCCGGGAGACGGTGCGGGGGCCGTGCGCTTCGTCTGACGGTCTCGTTCCATCCCGGCCTCGTGCGCCGACGGCATCCAGACCGCTTCGAAGGAACCGCCCAGTCCGCCGCCTGCGCTCTCGTACTTCCTCTCGAGCGGCGCCGTGGCGTAGACGGCCACGATCACCACGACGATCGCGATCACGACGACGAGCAGGATCGCGATCGTGAGGAGCATTCCGAGTGTGTCGGCCATGAGACCAGGCTATGCGGCTCCCGCCGCCTGGGCATCCGTCTACAGGAGGATTCCGGCGGGGATCCTCACCGGATGCGGCGACCGTGGGCGAGGTCGATGAGGTGCGTCAGGACGGGGCCTGACCGCACGCCGTTGTGCTCATGCTCGCTCGTGACCCACAGCTCGACTCCCGGAAGCAGCCGAGCGGTCTCGAGCGAGAACTCCATCGGCACATAGACGTCGTTCACATAGACGGCCGCGGCACCCGTCGCACCGGAGGCGGCGATCGCGACCTCGTTGTAGATCCGAGGCCACTCGAAGTCCGCCAGCGCGAGCGTGACGTCACGCCACGGCTGGAAGGCCGGCACCGTCTCGGTCCATTCGCTGCGGATGTGCTCACCGGTGAACAGGGTGACGTCATCGCGGAAGTCCTGGGGCTCCGTGCGCTCCGCCGACCAGCGTGTGGCGTGCCCGCTCGCGTAGCTCGACTCGTGGAACGCGAAGTAGAGCGGGTTGCGGCCGCCGTACGGCATCGCGTGCATCAGATCGTGGCGGAAGGCGTTCGACGCTGGGTCGCGCTCGAGCAGTGACCACACGGTCTGCCATCCGTCGTTCGTGCCGAGCGCCGAGCCCACGGAGCGCAGTCGTGACGGCGAGACCACTTCGCCGTCCGGCAGTACGATGTCGCCCGCCGCGGCCCCATCGACCAGGCGACGCATCACGTCCCGGTGCTCGGGGAACCGGCGGTAGTACCGTTCGGAGGCGGCGCGCATCTTGTCGTAGCAGAGGGCGTAGACCTCGTCGGGGTGCCGGTTCACGGTGCTGAGTCCGCCCGTGATGAAGACATCGGCGAGCGAGTCCGCGTCGGTCGACAGGTAGGCCAGGGTCGTGAATCCACCGAAGGACTGACCGAGGACGCTCCACGTCTCGGCGCTGAGGTGCTCGCGCATCGCCTCGCAGTCGCGGACGATCGAGTCGGCGCGCAGATGCGTGAGGTACTCGGCGACCTCGGCGGAGCCGCGCTCGAGATCCGCATCGCCGACCGGTGTCGAGAGTCCGGTGCCGCGCTGGTCGAGCATCACGACGCGATAGTGCGCGAGCGCCTCGTCGAGCCAGGCGGGGGAGGACGACGCATGGAAGGGACGCGGTGCCTCGTGTCCAGGACCGCCCTGCAGGAAGACCAGGTAGGGGAGACGCTCACCGCCTTCGCGTGTGACGACCCGCGCGAAGATGTCGATCGTGCGGGAGTCGGCCTCATCTCCCCATACGAGCGGAACGGTCAGCGTGTGCTCTTCGACGGTGAGATCGAGGAGGCGGCGGATGGTCGTCGTCATGTCACATCACATTCCCGATGTAGGAGTACTTGACGAACACCTCCGAGGCGATGTCCGCCTCGTGGAGCACGCCCTGCACTGCGTTCATCATGTAGTTCGAATCCCAGCCCATGTAGAGATGGTGTGTCGCGTCGAGCTGATCCCATTGGCCCTTCCAGGCCATCGATTCGTAGATCGGACCGCCGTGTGTGGCGCAGTACGACATGGCGGCGTCGTGCGTGTCCGTCCACGCGCGACGGAAGACCCGGTTGAAGAGATGCTTGACGTCGAAGACCTCCCAGCGCTCCCCGCGGTACTCGACGTACTCGAACTCGCGCTCCCATCCGGCGGGCCACCCGCGTCGGCGGACCGCATCGAGGATGGGGGTGAGCCCGTCGTCGTCGATCTCGGGCAGCGCGGGGCGGGCCCAGATCCTCAGCAGATCGGAGGTGAGCCGGATCGTGCGCTGCGAGATGGCCGCTGTTCCCCACGCCTCCGTGTCTGCGAGCGCCCTGGTCTCGGCGACCGAGCTGCGAGCGTACGCCGCGTCGCGTTTCACGGAGTACGACTCTCCGAAGACGCGCTCTGCGAGCGTCTGCTCGAGCAGGGTGAGATTGCCGAGTGTCGGGGCGAGCGCGCGATGTGCGTTGCGCTCGTCGTCGGAGTAGTCGATCCAGGGGCGCACGCCGTCGCCCGACCAGCTGTCGCTGGGGACGGTGGGCACGATGTGCTCCACATCGAACTCGTCCGGGTCGTCGACCCCCTCGAGCCGCCCGAGGACATAGGCCGGATGCGGCAGCTCGCTGTACTTCAGGACGGCGCTGACGCGCTCGTCCGACGGCGTGATCCGGGCGAACGCGCGCGCCAGTGCCTCTCGACCGTTCGCCCTGGCACGACAGAGTCTCGCGACCAGCCGCTCGTTGGGCAGGTTCACGAGTGTGCGGCGGAGGTACATCGTCTGGATCCACTCGAGCGTCTCGATGAGCTCGTCGCGACCGATGATCCCGCGGGAGTGATCGCTGTAGACGTTCAGGACCAGCGGATACGAGGCGCGTCCGAAGGTGTTCACGTAGCGCAGCTGTCGCGCGATCTCGGGGTCCTTCTCGAGCGAGGGATCGAGCAGGATGCCGTAGATCTCGGCGTAGTGACGCCAGACCTCGGCATCCGCCTGCAGGTGATCGAGGTCGACGCGGGGGAAGGAGTGCCGGAACGCGCTGTAGACACCGTGCTCGCCGTTGGCGGCCACCTCGCGGCCCGTCGTCATCACGAGATAGTGCCGCCAGAACGCGCCGATGGTCTCGCCGGTGTGCTGCTCGATCGGCAGCCAGAACCGTGCCTCGACGTCGAGCTGCTCTGCGTGGGTCAGCCCCATCAGCATGTAGTTGTGGATGAGCTCGTGATCGCGCAGCGGCTCGCCCGTCGAGTTCAGGCTCTCGAAGATCTGCTGTGCGTTGGCGGCGGCGCCGAGGGTGATCGAGACGTGCTCGAGCTTGTTCAGCCCCGCCCAGATCTGCGGCGCCTCGTCGGCGTGCACCTGGCTGCGGAAGAACGCGTAGTTGTCATCGAACCGCGACTCGCGCTCTGCCTGGACATCGCGCTCGAGCACCACGGACTCATACAGCTCGGCCCACGCGTCGTGCGGGCGCAGCTTGGTGCGCGTGGGGTCTTCGGGGCGCACGAGCACTCGGTCGAGGTCGGCGGCGAGCAGGGGATCGGAGTCCTGAACCGCGTGCCGGAGTGCTGCGACCAGCAGCATCAAGGTGGTGATGCGCTGCTGACCGTCGATCAGCACGAGGTCGGTGTCGGCCTCGCTGTCGTCGGCAGCCGAGAGGATCGACCCGATGAAGTGACGGTGCGCGGAGTCTTCGCGGGCGACCGCACGGACGTCGGAGAGCAGCTGCTCGCAGCCGCCGATATCCCACCGGTACTGACGCTGGTACACCGGCACGACGATGGTCGTGGAGTCCTCTGCGAGCCACTCGATCGTGTTGACAGCTGTCGCCTCGACGTTGGTCGCAGTGCTCATGCTGGTGTCTCGTCCTCCCGTAACGCCCGGCGCCGAGGAGTCGCCAGGCGCCCGGTTCAGTCTATTCGCTTATTCACGGCGGCCCTCGGCGGCGCTCCAGAGGTGCCCTGTTAGGCTTGCCTTATCAGGGCCTGTTAAAACGTGCTGGCCCCCGATGAAAGGATCTGGTTCAGATCATGGGATACATCAAGTCTGCCGCGCTCGAAGACAAGGGCTTCGTCGTTCTCGACAGCTACAACCAGGAGCTCGACCCCAAGGAGTGGCTCGACATCGAGTACAACGACTGGAAGTCGTCGGGTGACACCCGCTTCGCGCCGCTCGCCAGCGCCAAGGGCGAGATCGAGTGCAACGGCTTCTGGAACCACAAGCCGCCGCGCACCGACAAGGACGGCGTCTGGATCGACTCGCAGACCGCGAAGGCTCCGAACCTGACGCGTCGCGCACAGGAGCCCGGCGCCAACGTCGGTCGCTGCCGCGTGATCGAGCTGCAGCCGACCCCGTACGGCGAGTGCCTCTACAACCTCCACCAGGACGACAACAACCGCCTGAACCCCGACGGCACCGGCTGGGTCGTGCGTGGATTCTTCAACCTCAGCGACGACAAGGACAGCTTCTTCGTCCTCCGTGAGAACCGCACCGACCCCAGCATCGAGTACCGCATCGCTCTGCCGGCCGGCGCCCAGCTCATCGTCGACACGCAGCGTCTGTGGCACGCGGCGACCCACGTGGGCACCGAGCCGCGTTACTGCCTCATCACGTCGTGGACGTCCGGCCCCGAGCTCGACGCCTACATCGAGAAGTACAACGGAACCCAGGACGTGCCCAACGTCGAGGTCCCGCAGGACGTCCTCGAGGCAGGCTACGCCGAGCAGGCTCGCCGTGACGCCGCCCGCGCCGCGTACTATGCCGCGAAGGGCCAGCAGGTCAAGCAGGCCATGAGCGAGGCGTGATCCTCTTCTGATCCACGGCCGTTCGCGGTCTGAAGGCCCCGGTCCCTGTGACCGGGGCCTTCGTCGCATGAATCACACGCTTGTTATTTCGCCTGGTCTGGGCGAGAATAGCCCCACAACCGCATATTCACGCCAGTTCTCGTTGTTTCAGGTCGTTGGGGAAGACGCACCTGATGAAACGGAGAGATCATGGCGACGGCTTACGCACGCGGAGTGGTGTTCATCCACTCTGCACCTCGCGCGCTCTGCCCGCACCTGGAATGGGCGGTAGGACGCGCTATCGGTCGCGCAGTGAACTTTGACTGGAGCGACCAGCCGGTGCTCGACGGCGCTCGTCGCGCCGAGTTCTACTGGGACGGCCCGGTGGGCACGGGCGCTGCTCTCGCGACCGCCATCCGTGGCTGGGAGCATCTCCGCTTCGAGGTCACCGAGGATCCGACACCCCGCAGCGACGGCGGACGCTGGCTGCACACGCCCGACCTCGGCATCCACTATGCGCAGACGGATGCTGCGGGCAACATCGTCATCGGCGAGGACCGCATCCGCTATGCGATGGAGATCGCCGCCGGCAGTGCGACCGAGCTGCAGCGCGAGCTCGACATCGCCCTGGGCTCTGCCTGGGACGAGGAGCTGGAGCCGTTCCGGCATGCGAGCGACGACGCTCGTGTCGTCTGGCTGCACAAGGTCGGCTAGGCGCCCACGCAGACCTGGAACGGGAAGGCGCGAGTATCGGATGCCGGTGAGCGATCCCGGACGCTGAGAAGGCGAATTCCCGTTCCACACATGACGAAGACCCCGCTCCCAGGCACCCGGGAACGGGGTCTTCGTCTGTCAGATGACGGCCGAGCGGGGCATCTCGGCCCCGGCTGCTGTGCCCCCTGTCATGACGTCGTCCCAGGCGAGCCGCAGTCGATCCATGGCCTCGGCGGTGCGCTCGGGTGGCAGGGTGATCGGGATCCGCAGGCGCCTCTCGAGGACGCCGCCCGTGGAGAACCGCGGCCCGGGCGGGAGGATCAGCCCGTGATCGCGGGCGGCCAGCGACAGGGCGGTCGAGACGGGGGCGCCCAGGTCGAGCCAGGCCGAGAGACCTCCGCTCGTCTGCGGCATGGATATGGTCTCGAACGACCGGAGTGCCGACGCCACGGCGTCACGACCGGCATGCAGGCGTGTCGCGACATGCGCGGTGAGCGCCGGCATCTCCTGCAAGAGCTCGACAGCGATGCACTGCTCGAGCAGCGCCGTGCCGAGCTCGAACGAGGGACGGGTGGCGAGCAGGCGGGCCATCACCGAGCGGTCGGCGCGGATCCAGCCGATGCGCATGCCGCCCCACGCGATCTTCGACATGGAGCCCACGGTGATGATCTGCGGGCTGAACGCCGAGAACGGGAGCGGGGTCCAGCCGCGGTCGATGTCGAGCTCCGCGGTCGTCTCATCGATGATCAGGTGCGTGCTGACGCTGCGGGCCGTCGCGGCGATGCGTGAACGCTCGACATCCGAGAGCGTGGCTCCCGTGGGGTTGTGGAAGTCGGGGATGAGGTACGCCAGGTGCGGGCGTTCGTGCAGCAGCGTGTCGGTGAGGTGGCGCTCATCCCACCCGGAGACGTCGACCGGAGTCGGCAACAGCCGATAGCCATGGCGGTGGAGCGCCTCGAGCGCATGGGGGAAGGTCGGCTGCTCGACGAGTGCGCGCTCTCCTCGACGGCCGATGGTGGCGAGCACCAGGTTGAACGCATTGAGAGCGCCCGACGTGATCATGATCTCGTCGGCATCCGTCGGCACTCCGCGCTCGGTGAAGCGGTGTGCGACAGCCTCGCGGAGCTCGGGGAGGCCCCGCAGCGAGTAACCGCTGGTGCCGCGCATGGCCGCGAGCCGGGGGAGCGACCGCACCGTGGCGTCATACAGCCCCGGAGTCGAATCCATGGACGCGATCGACAGGTCGATCGCCGACTCGTCTGGGTCGCCGTCTGCGGAGGTGGCGGTGTGCGGCAGGGTGACGCGGGTGCCGCCCCCGTGCAGGCGCGAGACGTAGCCGTCGCCCTCGAGGAGGTCGTAGACGCGAGTCGTCGTGGAGCGTGAGCGTCGCAGCTCGAGCGCGAGCGCTCGCTCGCTCGGCAGCCGCTCACCGACGGTGAGTCGGCCGTCGAGGATCAACGCACGCACCTGCTCTGCGAGGGCTTTGGCTGTCGCGCCGGCGACGTTGTGGGCGCCGAGCTGCTGGACGAGCCGTGAGGTCATGATTCCAGCATGCCGCAAAGTGGCATGAAGAATACAGGCCACTTCTCGCTGAGTGGTCTCGTGGACTCGATGGATGACTGGGCCAGCATGGAGAGATGCAGCTTCGTTCCGTCTTCCTCCCGATCAGCGCCACCAGTCGACGCGATGTCGTCGAGCGCGTCGCGCAGCTGCTGGTCGGGTTGTTCCTCTACGGCGTCGCTCTCGGTCTGATGGTGCGCGCCGGCATCGGCGTCGCACCGTGGGACGTGCTCGCTCTCGGCGTCTCGGGCCAGACGGGGATCGGATACGGCGTCGTCACCGTGCTGGTCTCGGTGCTCGTGCTGCTGCTGTGGATCCCGTTGCGGCAGCGCGTCGGGCTCGGCACCCTGCTCAACGCACTGCTCGTCGGACCCAGCGCCGACTTGGCCCTCGTGGTGATTCCCGTGCCAGCGTCGATCTGGGTCGGTGCTCCGATGTTCGTGGCGGGGCTGCTGCTGCTCGCGTTCGCCACCGGGCTCTACATCGCCGCGGACTTCGGCCCCGGCCCGCGGGACGGCCTGATGACAGGGCTCGTGGGTCGCACCGGCTGGCCCGTATGGCTCGTTCGCACACTCATCGAGGGGAGTGTCCTGCTGGTCGGCTCCCTGCTCGGCGGACCGGTGGGCGTGGGAACCGTGCTCTTCGCCTTCGGCGTGGGACCCCTGATCGGCTGGTTCCTGCCATGGACCACTCGTATCCGCGCTGCGAGATCGCATCAGCTCGCGCGGGCGACCGCACGCTAGACCTGCGTAGACAAGAGCGGCCCCCGGGATACCCGGGGGCCGCTCTTCGTCATGGCTGTGCGTCAGTCGGCGCTCGCGAAAACGGCGACGGCGTTGTGGCCGCCGAAGCCGAACGAGTTGCTGATCGCGTACAGCTGGCCGTCGCCCAGGGGCTGTGCCTCGCCCGAGAGCTTGAACGGAACCGCCGGGTCTGGCTCGGTCATGTTGATGGTCGGCGGGGCGACGCGGTCGCGCAGCGCGAGCAGCGCGAAGATCGCCTCGAGGGCTCCCGTACCGCCGAGCAGGTGGCCGGTCGACGCCTTGGTGGCCGAGACGGGGATCTCATCGATCCGCTCGCCGAAGACCTTCTTGAGGGCGACGTATTCGTTGGGGTCGCCCACGGGGGTCGACGTCGCGTGCGCGTTGATGTGTGCGATCTGGTCGGCGGTGATACCGGCCTCGTCGAGCGCCTGCGTGACTGCGCGTGCGGCGCCGGTGCCCTCGGGGTCGTTGCCCGTGATGTGGTACGCGTCAGCGGTGACGCCACCGCCGAGCACGTAGCCGTAGATCTTGGCGCCGCGTGCTTCGGCGTGCTCCTCGGTCTCGAGGATGAGAGCGGCTGCCCCCTCGCCCATGACGAAGCCGTCGCGGTCGATGGCGCCGGGGCGCGACGCCGTGGCCGGGTCATCGTTGCGGCGCGACAGAGCCTGGGCCGAGGCGAACGATGCCATCGTGATCGCGTGGATGGCGGATTCGGTGCCACCGGCGATCACGACGTCGGCAAGACCGTCCTGCAGGTGGTGGAAGGCGTGGATGATCGACTCGGTGCTGGAGGCGCAGGCGCTGACGACGGTCTGCGCGTAGGCGCGAGCCTGGAACTGCAGCGACAGGTTGCCGGCTGCGGCGTTCGGCATCAGCATCGGCACGGTGAGCGGCATCACGCGGCGTGGGCCCTTCTCACGCAGGGTGTCCCACGCGTCGAGGAGGGTCCAGAGGCCGCCGATGCCGGTGGCGAAGTCGACTCCGAGACGCTCGGGAGCGACTTCGGGAGAACCGGCATCCGCCCAGGCCTCACGCGCCGCGATGAGCGCGAACTGCGAGGAGGGGTCGAGCCGCTTCGCCTCGTGGCGGGGCAGGACCTCTTCGGGACGGACGATCGCCTCGGCCGCGAAGGTGACGGGCAGTTCGTACTGCTGCACCCAGTCGTGCTCGAGGGTGCGGGTGCCGGACTTGCCTGCGAGCAGGTTCGTCCAGTTCTCGGGAGCTGTCCCGCCGATGGCGGACGTGGCGCCGATGCCGGTGACGACGATGCGCTTGGTCATGTGTGGTTCCTTGTCAGGCGGGTCGAGCAGAGAGCGGGCAAGGCGGAGGATGCCACGCCCCGACGGCGCGGGGGTGGCATCCTTCGAGGATTACTCCTGGCCTGCGACGATGAAGTTGACAGCGTCGCCGACGGTCTTGAGGTTCTTGACCTCGTCGTCGGGAATGGTGACGCCGAACTTCTCTTCTGCGTTGACGACGATCGTCATCATCGAGATCGAGTCGATGTCGAGGTCGTCGGTGAACGACTTCTCGAGGGCGACCTCGGATGCGTTGATGCCGGTCTCGTCGGTGATGAGCTCTGCGAGGCCTGCGAGGACCTCATCGTTGGTGAAAGCCATGTGGTCTTCCTCTTTCTTACGGGTTGTATTCGGAACCGTGGAACAGTCTAGGGAAAGTCAGCGCGTTCTCAGGGAAGGACGACGACCTGAGCGGCGAACACGAGTCCGGCTCCGAAGCCGATCTGCAGTGCGAGGCCGCCCGAGAGCTCGGGGTGCTCGGACATCAGACGGTGGCTCGCGAGCGGGATGGATGCCGCCGAGGTGTTGCCGGTGGTCTCGATGTCGCGCGCGATCACCGTGGACTCCGGCAGCTTCAGCTGCTTGGCGAACTCGTCGATGATGCGCATGTTCGCCTGGTGGGGGATGAACGCGGCGATGTCGGTGGGCTCGACGCCCGCCTTGTCGAGTGCCTCGCGGGCGACCTTCGCCATCTCCCAGACAGCCCAGCGGAAGACCGTCTGACCCTCCTGGCGCAGGGTCGGCCACGGCACCTCGCCGTCGCGGAACTCGGTGAGCGTCGCGTTCATGCCGACCGCATCGGCCTTCGAGCCGTCGGATCCCCACACGGCAGGGGCGATGCCCGGCGTGTCGCTCGGTCCGATGAGGGCTGCTCCCGCGCCGTCACCGAGCAGGAACGAGATGCTGCGGTCAGCGGGGTCGACGACATCCGACAGCTTCTCGGTGCCGATCACGAGGGCGTAGCGGGCTGCTCCCGAACGGATCAGCGCGTCTGCCTGGGTGATCGCGTAGGTGTAGCCGGCGCAGGCCGCGTTGACGTCGTAGGCGGCAGCAGGATTCGCACCCACGCGGTCGGCCACGATGGCCGAGACCGACGGCGACTGCTTCGGGTTGCTGATGGTGGCGACGATCACGAGGTCGACCTGGTCGGCGGGGATGCCGGACTTCTCGATGGCCTCTGCGCCGGCGATCGCGGCGAGGTCGATCGCATCCGTGCCCTTGTCTGCCCGGACGCGGGTGACGATGCCGGTGCGCTGACGGATCCACTCGTCACTCGAGTCGATCGGTCCGATCAGGTCGTCGTTCGGCACGGCGTTCTCGCCGCGGGCAGCACCGAACGAGTAGATCCGCGTGTAGGCGGGCCCGGTGATCTGGTTCAGGGTGGGGCTCATGCGGCTTCTCCGTTCAGCAGCGCGACGGCCGCATCGAGATCTTCGGGGGTCTTCACGGCCACGGACGGGATTCCGCGCAGGCCGCGCTTGGCGAGACCCGTGAGTGCGCCGGCGGGCGCGAGCTCGATCAGACCGGTGATGCCGTGATCGGCGAACGAGGCCATGCAGAGGTCCCAGCGCACGGGAGACGACACCTGGTCGACGAGGTAGCTCAGTGCCTGCGCTCCATCGGTGACGACGGATCCGTCACGGTTGGACCACAGCGTGATCTCGGGGTCGGCCGGGGCCACCGTCGCGACCGCCTCACGCAGGACTGCGACGGCTGAAGCCATGTACGACGTGTGGAACGCGCCGGCCACCTGCAGGGGAATCACGCGCGTGCCCTTGACCGGCTCGGAGGCGAGAGCGTCGAGCCCTGCGAGCTCACCCGCGACCACGATCTGGCCGCCGCCGTTGTAGTTGGCGGGGGAGAGCCCGAGTTCGGTGAGACGCGTGAGGACGGCCTGTTCGTCGCCTCCCAGCACGGCGCTCATGCCCGTGGGGGTCTGTGCCGCAGCATCAGCCATGGCGCGACCTCGGATGCCCACCAATCGCATGCCGGTCTCGGCGTCGATCACGCCGCTGCTCACGAGTGCCGCGATCTCGCCGACCGAGTGTCCGGCGACACCGTCGGCTCGGCGACCGGCACGCCCGGTGAGGGCGTTCGCCGCGATCAGGGATGCGGCGACGATCAGAGGCTGAGCGATGCGCGTGTCGCGGATCGTGTCGGCATCCGACACCGTGCCGTGCTGCTGGAGGTCGACCTCTGCCGCCTCGGAGAACGCTGCGAGGCTGTCTGCCACACCGTCGAGCTCGAGCCAGGGGGAGAGGAAACCGGGGGTCTGCGAGCCCTGTCCAGGGCATACGACGACAATCACAACCCCAGTCTGCCAACGATCTGCCCTGAGTGGTGGATGATCCATCACAAGATTCGAGAAAACCCTTGTGTGTGGCGTACAGCTGATCGGTGCTCAGAGTGCCGATCAGCGCGAGGGGCGACGCAGGGGAGCCCGACGACGGACCTGCTCTGCGGCGCCGATCGAGCCGAGGATCAGCGCGGTCTGCAGGATCAGAGCCTCGCGAGGCCCCGTGGCATCCCAGCCGATGACCTCGCTGACGCGCTTCAGGCGATAGCGCACGGTGTTCGGGTGCACGAACAGCTCTCGGGCGGTCGCCTCGAGCGAACGACCGTTGTCGAGGTAGCTCCAGAGGGTTGTCACGAGATCGGTGGAGTGCGCCTGCAGCGGTCGGTAGATGCGCTCGATCAGCGTCTGCTTGGCGAGCGGATCGCCGGCGAGAGCGCGCTCGGGGAGCAGGTCGTCGGCGTCGACGGGCCTCGGCGCGCTGCGCCAGGCGCGGGCGACGGCGAACCCTGCGAGGGCCGCCCGGGCACTCTGACTCGCGTCGACGAGTGCGGCGACTGCCGGGCCGAGCACGACATAGCCGGGGCCGAACGAGGGCTCGAGACGAGAGGCGATCTCTTCGAATCCGAGTTCTTCCTCTTCGCCCTCGGCAGGCTCCTGGCCTGCGACACGTGCGCGGCCGATCACGAGCACGAGTCGGGATCCCTGTACGCCGATGAGCACGTCGACCGCGAGCTTGCGCGCTGTGCGACGCACGAGGTCGACGTCGAACTGCGGGGGCGTCGTGCCGACCAGCACAGCGACCTCTCCATGACCGTGCCAGCCCAGCGCGGCGATGCGACTCGGCAGCTCTTCGTCTGCTTCGCCGGTGAGGATGGAGTCGACGACGAGCGCCTCGAGCCTGGCGTCCCACAGACCGCGAGCCTCAGCGGCTCTGGCGTAGACGTCGGCCGCGGCGAAGGCCACATCGCGTGAGTAGAGCAGGATCGCCTCTCGGAGATCTGCGCCTCTTCCGGCGACCCGCTCTTCGGTCACTTCGACGGTGACCCGGATGAGCTGCAGAGTCTGCTGCAGGCTGACGCTGCGCAGCAGCTCTCGGGGTGCCGCCGCGAAGATGTCAGCGGCGATCCATGGCGTCGACGTCGGATCCTCGTACCACTGGATGAACGACGTGATGCCCGCCTGAGCCACCAGCCCGACCGCAGAGCGGCGGGCTGGTGGCATGTCGGCGTACCACGGGAGGGTGTCCTCGAGGCGCTTGATGGTCACCGAGGCGATGTCGCCCGAGATCCGGCGCAGCCAGGTGAGCGTGGCGGACTTGTCCATGCCGCGCGAAGAGGAACCCGTCACCGATGGCTCAGCTTTCGCCGCCCGCGTTGCCGCTGGTGCCGGCGTTCACGTCGTGCAGGCTGTACTTCTGGATGGCCTGCGCGGCGAGAGAACGGTCGACGACCCCGTCTTCGGCGAGCGACTGCAGCGTGCGGACGACGATCGACGGACCGTCGATCTTGAAGAAGCGGCGAGCGGCGGCACGTGTGTCGGAGAAGCCGAAGCCGTCGGCACCCAGCGTCGCGAAACGCTGCGGGACCCACGGACGGATCTGGTCCTGCACGGCGTGCATGAAGTCGCTGACCGCGACGACCGGGCCCTCAGCACCCTGCAGCTTCTGCGTGAGGTACGCGGTGCGGGGCTCTTCTTCGGGGTGCAGGAAGTTGTGCTCGTCGGCGGCGAGGCCGTCGCGGCGCAGCTCGGTCCACGAGGTGACCGACCAGACATCGGCGATCACGCCCCAGTCGTTCTTCAGAAGCTCCTGCGCCTCGAGAGCCCAGGCGAGTCCGACGCCCGATGCGAAGAGCTGGGCGCGGGGGCCTTCTCCCTCTCCGACCGACACGCGGTGGATGCCGCGCACGATGCCGTCGACGTCCACGTTCTCGGGCTCTGCGGGCATCACCATGGGCTCGTTGTAGAGCGTGATGTAGTACATGACGTTCGGGTCTTCGTGGTTGCCGCCGTACATGCGCTCGAGACCGGAGCGCATGATGTGCGCGATCTCGTAGCCGTAGGCCGGGTCGTACGAGACCGTCGCCGGGTTGGTGGCGGCGAGCAGGTGCGAGTGGCCGTCGGCGTGCTGCAGGCCTTCACCCGTGAGGGTGGTGCGGCCGGCCGTGGCGCCCATGATGAACCCGCGGGCCATCTGGTCGCCGGCGGCCCACTGAGCGTCACCCGTGCGCTGGAAGCCGAACATCGAGTAGAAGAGGTAGACCGGGATCAGCGGTTCGCCGTGCGTGGCATACGAAGTGCCCGCCGCGGTGAACGCCGCGAGGGCGCCCGCCTCGTTGATGCCGACGTGCACGATCTGGCCCTGCGGGCTCTCCTTGTAGGCGAGGAGGAGCTCACGGTCGACCGAGGTGTAGTGCTGACCGTTCGGGTTGTAGATCTTCGCCGACGGGAAGTACGCGTCCATTCCGAAGGTGCGAGCCTCGTCGGGGATGATCGGCACGATGCGGTGGCCGAAGTCCTTCGAGCGCAGCAGGTCTTTCAATAGACGGACGAACGCCATGGTCGTGGCGATCTCCTGCGTGCCGGAGCCCTTCTTGGGCAGGGCGTACGCGGTGTCGTCCGGGAGCGCCAGGCCGACGTGCGTCGAACGGCGCTCGGGCAGGAAGCCGCCGAGGGCGTTGCGACGCTCGAGCATGTACTGGATCGTCTCGTCCTGGGGGCCCGGGTTGTAGTACGGGGGCAGGTACGGGTTCTCCTCGAGCTGCGCATCCGTGATCGGGATGTGCATCGCGTCGCGGAACGTCTTGAGGTTGTCCAGCGTCATCTTCTTCATCTGGTGGGTCGCGTTGCGGCCCTCGAAGTGCGGACCCAGGCCGTAGCCCTTGACGGTCTTCGCGAGGATGACGGTGGGCTTGCCCTTGTGCTCGGTCGCGGCCTTGAACGCGGCGTAGACCTTGCGGTAGTCGTGTCCACCGCGCTTGAGGTTCCAGATGTCGTCGTCGGAGTAGTCCTTGACGAGGGCAGCCGCGCGCTCGTCGCGACCGAAGAAGTGCTCGCGGACATACGCGCCGGACTCGGCCTTGTACGTCTGGTAGTCACCGTCGGGGGTCACGTTCATCAGGTTGAGCAGCGCGCCCTCGGTGTCGCGGGCGAGCAGGTCGTCCCACTCGCGGCCCCAGACGACCTTGATGACGTTCCAGCCGGCGCCGCGGAAGAACGACTCGAGCTCCTGGACGATCTTGCCGTTGCCGCGCACAGGGCCGTCGAGGCGCTGCAGGTTGCAGTTGACGATGAACGTGAGGTTGTCGAGGCCTTCGTTGGCGGCGACCTGCAGCTGACCGCGGCTCTCGACCTCGTCCATCTCGCCGTCGCCGAGGAAGGCCCAGACGCGAGATTCGGAGGTGTCCTTGATGCCGCGGTTCTCGAGGTACTTGTTCGACATCGCCTGGTAGATGGCGTTGATCGGACCGAGACCCATGGACACGGTCGGGAACTGCCAGTACTCCGGCATCAGACGCGGATGCGGGTAGGAGGGGATGCCGTAAGGCGCGTGCGACTTCTCCTGGCGGAACCCGTCGAGCTGGTCTTCGCTCAGGCGGCCTTCGAGGAAGGAGCGGGCGTACGTGCCGGGGGAGGCGTGGCCCTGGACGAAGATCTGGTCTCCGCCGCCCGGGTTGTCGAGGCCCTTGAAGAAGTGGTTGAAGCCCACTTCGTAGAGGGCGGCCGACGACGCGTAGGTCGAGATGTGACCGCCGACACCGATGCCGGGGCGCTGTGCGCGGTGCACCGTGATGGCCGCGTTCCAGCGGATCCACGCGCGGTAGCGACGCTCGACCTCTTCGTCACCCGGGAACTCGGGCTCGTTCTCGGGAGCGATCGTGTTGATGTAGTCCGTGGTCGGGACCATCGGCACGCCCAGGTGCAGCTCCTTCGAGCGCTTGAGCAGGCTGAGCATGATCTCGCGGCCACGGCCGTGGCCCTT
This sequence comes from Microbacterium sp. K2, assembly GCF_051365005.1. Classification (NCBI taxonomy): domain Bacteria; kingdom Bacillati; phylum Actinomycetota; class Actinomycetes; order Micrococcales; family Microbacteriaceae; genus Microbacterium; species Microbacterium sp. K2. The sequence continues at coordinate 344,314 of NZ_JBLWII010000001.1, forward strand.
CGCGTCGACGAGTTCGTCGAGCGACTGCTGCCATTCGCCCGTCTCCTCCGGATCGCTGTCGAGGGGGCCCTGGGAGTACGGATCCTGGTCGTGCACAGTCACGGGGGAGCCTTTCGTCAAGCTGGCAGGTCATGCCATTGAAACGGGAAGCGACGCGGGCAACCTTGTCGGTTGTACACAACGCGTGCCGCCCTCAGCCTATCCCCCTTCCATGACATCGGTGCGCACCGGGTCATCTGTAGACTGGACGCACCAGGGCCTTTAGCTCAGCTGGTAGAGCGCCACGTTTACACCGTGGATGTCGTCGGTTCGATCCCGGCAGGGCCCACCACAAGAATCGCGCGGTTATAGAGGCGCGAGCGCTCACGTCCGCCGGATGACGACTCATGGACACCGCGGCCGCGCCGCTCTCGTCACTGGGATCGAGCGGGGCGACCGGGCTCCCTGCTCGGCTCGCCGTCGGGCTCGTGGACGACGTACAACCCCGATGGTGCGTTCGCGGTGAACGCGAGCGTCTCGATCCAGTGTCGGTTGAGGTCGGGCGCCCGGCCGGCGGAGTAGCTGAAGACGAGGTTGCAACCCGGGTGCAACCACACCGTGCTGCGACCGCCCCCGAGGCTGGTGTCATCCCTCCAGGTGAAGAGGAAGGGTTCACCTCGTCGCAGTTTCGTCGTGATGACCACCTGCAGATGGTGAAGCGTGCGATCGTCGATCTCGGCCTTCTGGCTTCCCTCGTACACGAACCTGCCCATACGCCCAGACCTACAGCGGCGTGCGGCATGTCGCAAGGCCCTTGCGGACGGGCGGCGCGAAGCTCGCCCTGCCGCTCCCCGAGAGTCGTGATGTCAACTGATCGCGACTCGGGTACTCTCGGCGCATGGCCACGGCAACGACGCAGTCTCCCAAGCGCGAGGCGTTCGGATCACGGAACGTCTTCATCCTCTCCGCGATCGGCTCCGCAGTCGGATTGGGGAACATCTGGAGGTTCCCCTACGTGGCGTACGAGGGTGGTGGCGGAGCCTTCCTCATCCCGTATCTCTGCGCGCTGCTGACCGCCGGCATCCCGCTGCTGTTCTTCGACTACGCGATCGGTCACCGGTTCCGTGGTTCCGCGCCGCTGGCCTTCCGCCGGATGCACCACAGGGCAGAGCCGCTCGGCTGGTGGCAGGTGCTCATCTGCGTGATCATCGCCGTCTACTACGCGGTCATCATCGCGTGGGCCGCGATGTACACCTGGTTCTCCGCTCAGCTGACGTGGGGGCCGGGCAACGAGAACGACTTCTTCTTCATCGACTTCCTGCGGTCGGCCGACGTCGCCGAGGTCGGCGTCTCGACCGAGTTCGTACCCCAGGTCGGACTGCCCCTCGTCGCGGTCTGGCTGATCGTCATCGTGATCATGGCTCTGGGCGTCAAGCGGGGCATCGGTCGGGCCAACATGATCCTGATGCCGTTGCTGACGGTGATGTTCGCGATCCTCGTGGTGCAGTCGCTGTTCCTGCCGGGCGCCATGGACGGTCTGAACGCCTTCTTCACCCCCAACTGGGAGGCGCTCGGTGACCCTGCGGTGTGGGCATCGGCCTACGGCCACATCTTCTTCTCACTGTCGGTCGCCTTCGGCATCATGGTCACGTACTCGTCGTACCTCAAGCGCAAGACCGACCTCACCGGCTCCGGCCTGGTGGTCGCCTTCGCGAACTCCGGCTTCGAGATCCTCGCGGGCATCGGCGTGTTCGCCGCACTCGGCTTCATGGCGCAGGCGCAGGGCACCGAGGTCGCGGGAGTCGCGTCGTCGGGCATCGGCCTGGCGTTCATCGCGTTCCCGACGATCGTCTCGCAGGCGACCGGTGGCTCGATCATCGGCGTCCTGTTCTTCGGAGCGCTGGTGTTCGCGGGCATCACCTCGCTCATCTCGATCCTCGAGGTCATCGTCGCAGCCCTCCAGGACAAGCTCGGCTGGGCGCGCGTCCGCACGACCCTCACGGTGTCGATTCCGCTCGCGATCGTCTCATTGGCCCTCTTCTCGACGACCACCGCCCTGTCGGTCCTCGATACGGCGGATGCGTTCGTCAACGCCTTCGGCATCATGGCGGTCGCGCTCGTGGCCGTGATCGTCGTGGCCTGGCTGCTTCACAAGCTGCCGACGCTCGTCGATCACCTCGATCGTCGTTCGAGTTTCCGGGTGGGTCGGGTCTGGATGCTGCTCGTCGGCGCGCTCGCGCCGCTGGTGCTCGGGTACCTGCTCGTCACCGAACTGATCTCGAAGATCTCCGAGCCGTACGGCGGCTACCCCGGATGGTTCCTCGCCGTCTTCGGATGGGGCATGGTCATCGCACTCGTCGCGCTCGCACTGCTGCTGTCGGCCCTGCCCTGGAGCGGTCGCTCGCATGCCAAGGACGACCCCGAATACGACGAGTTCCTCGCCAAGGAGGACTACGAGCCGGATGCCGAGACCGCGTCGATCGCGACGGTGCCGACCTCGGAACCCCGCATCACAGAGAAGGGAGCGGACGCATGACCACGACAGCGATCGTCATGATGATCATCGCGATGGTCACGATCTGGGGCGGGCTCATCGCCGCAGTCGTGAACCTCGCGCGTCACCCCGAGGCCGCCGACTCGGAGCCCGCTCCGCCCGTAGAGCTCTGACCGACGCGGGGGACACACCCTCGCATCGCGTCTATCCGTCGCCGGCCGGCCACCGCAGGCGGCCCAGGGCGCCGATCACGAGGGTGACCTTCCCGTCGTCGCGCAGACAGGTCAGCAGCGTGTGGCCGCATCCACGGCAGAGGAGGATGACTCCCGCCGGATCGAGCTCGGCGATCGCATCGGCGAGTTCGGCTTCCCGGTCGCAGTGCGCGCATGCCGCTCGCGCGGTGGTCATGTCCCTGCCGAAGAGCTCGAGCAGCATCCCGCCTGCGGCGTTGCCGTCGACTCTTGTGCGATGGCCGGGGTGGGCAGCGTCCATCAGGCACCTCCGAAGCGCTCTGTGCGGATCCGTTCGGGCGGATGCCCCGCCGCGACGAGCAGGTCTGCGACCGCCTCGACGAAGCCCGTCGGCCCGCAGACGTAGACCGAAGGGTGCTCTGTGGCGGGGATGGTCGAGGTCGCGATCGTCGCGGCATCCACCCTGCCGGCTGGTCGGGCGGAGTCTGTCGGAGCCGATCGGCTGTACGCCCAGTCGACGAAGAAGGCGTCGTCGGCGAGGTCGTCGAGTTCGTCTGCGTAGAACGCGTCGCCGGCCGAACGCACCGCGTACAGCAATCGCATCGGTGCGGGGCTGCCCGTGCGCGCATGCTGCCTCGCCATCGCGATGAGCGGAACGACTCCCGACCCGCCGGCGATCAGCTGCACCGGCTCCGTCTGAGCGGAGGTCCACACGAAGTAGGCGCCGATCGGACCACGGACCTCCAGCTCGTCTCCCGCGCGCACATCCTCGACGAGATACGGAGAGACCTCTCCCTCGGGCACTTCATCGACGGCGAGCTCGAGCAGGTCGCCGTCACCGGACGATGCGAGGGAGTACGACCTGACCGCCTGATACCCGTCTTCTGCGGTCAGGCGCACATCGACGTGCTGACCCGCCAGATTCCCCGGCCACCCGTCGACCCGCAGCTGAAGCACGCGACCGTGGGGCGTGGGGTTTCGCGTCTCGACGACTCTGGCGACCAGCCACAGCGGTGCGGAAGTCACCAGTAGCGCTCCTCTTTCCAGGGATCTCCGTACATGTTGTAGCCGTTCTGCTCCCAGAATCCGGGTTCGTCGTTGTCGAGCAGGTCCAGACCGTGCACCCACTTGGCGGACTTCCAGAAGTAGAGGTGGGGGACGAGCAACCGCGCGGGTCCGCCGTGCTCTGCCTCGAGCGGCTGGCCCTCGAACTCGAACGCGATCCACGCTTTGCCGCCGGTGAGGTCGGCACGAGGAACGTTCGTCGTGTATCCGCCGTACGAGAACACCCGCGTGAAATCGCCGTCTCCCGCATCCTGCAGCAGGTGATCGAGCGAGACTCCCCGCCACTGGGTCCCGAGCTTCGACCAACGGGTCACGCAGTGGATGTCTGTGGTGATGGTGTCGACAGGGAGCGCCTGCAGTTCGTCCCACGACCAGGTGCGACGGATGCCGTCGAGACCGACCACGGCGAACTCCCACGTGTCGGTGGAGACGCGCGGCGTCGGCCCGGCCGAGAGCACAGGGAAGTCCTCGGTGAGGTACTGGCCCGGGGGGAGGCGATCGTCCGACTCGCGTCGCCGTGCTCCGAAACCGCGGGAGATCACACCCATGATCTTCTTCTTTCGTTCGGTCGGAGCGGGCTCCCGACTCCGCTCGCGGGAGGCACCTGCCGTGTGGGACCGATTCTAGGGCGACTGCGGATCGGCGCGCCTTAATCATTTTTTACTCATAAACGTGTGCTTCATGCTAGCTTCACTCGTAAAACAGTTGATCAAGCCACGGAGTCACATTGCTGAGTAGTTTCGCTGTTTCTGCTGATTCCACTCAGCCTGACGACATCCCCGCCTCGCCCGAGAAGCTGGCGCGCGACAACATGCCGCTCGCGACCTTCCTGGCTGTGGAGAAGGCAAGATCGGCGACGCACGTCGACCTCGACGATCTGCTCTCCGCCGCACGCCTGGGCCTCGCCCGCGCTGCGATGTCGTATGACCCGGCACGTGGCATTCCGTTCGGTGCATTCGCGAGCAGTCAGATCAACTGGGCGATGCTGTCGGAGATGCGTCGAGCAGACCCGGCCGGCGAACGCAGTCGCGACAAGATCGAACGCGTGCGGGTCGCCGCCGAGACCGTGCTCGCGCGCACCGGCCGCGTCGCGACCACCGCGGAACTCGCACGAGAGTCGGGATTCACGGTCGAGGTCGTGGCCGAGATGATGAAGCTCGACGAGATGGTGCGTACCGCGACCAGCTTCGAGGAGCACTTCGACGTCGAGACCGGGCGTCAGGCAGCCGACCTCACCGACAGTGTCATCCTGCCCGAGCACGCGGTCGAGCAGTCGGAGATGCGGGCCATGGTGAATCGCGTCATCGACGCACTGCCGGCGGCGATGCGGCAGGTCGTCCGCGGGATCTACCTCGAAGACCGGATGGTCAAGGACATCGCCGAAGAGCTCGAGGTCAGCCACGCGTACGTGTCGAAGGTCCGCTCGCGAGGTCTCGCCCTGATGCGCGAGGCCATGGAGGCCTGGGAGAACGGCACGACGGGCGACCGATCGACCAAGGCGCGCGCAGAGTTCTTCGAGGCTCTGTTCGGCCCGGTCCGCGCAGAGACCCGCGACCGGTCGAGCGAGCTCCTCGCCGCCGTGTGACACGACCGCCCGAATCTTCTCCACCGGTGGTTACGTCGGCGGCGCATGTCGCGAATGTCGGTTGTGCAGGCCCACGGATGGGCCCGCGTCCAGCCCCATAACCACGGAGGAATTCTCATGGGTCTTCAGATCGCAACCAACGTCGGTGCACTCAACGCGTACCGCAACCTCTCTGTCAACCAGAACGACGTCTCGAAGTCGCTCGAGAAGCTCTCGAGCGGTCTGCGCATCAACCGCGCTGCCGATGACGCCGCCGGCCTCGCCATCTCCGAGGGCCTGCGTTCGCAGGTCAACGGCCTGAACGTCGCAGCCCGCAACGCTCAGGACGGCATCTCGGTCATCCAGACCGCAGAAGGCGCGCTCACCGAGGTCCACTCGATCCTGCAGCGCGTCCGTGACCTCGCCGTCCAGGCGGGTTCTGACTCGAACAACGCCGACTCGCGCACCGCCATCAAGACCGAGATCGACTCCCTCGGAGACGAGCTCACCCGCGTGGCCGCCAGCACGAACTTCAACGGGATCAAGCTGCTCAGCGGCGGCGACACCCTGACGTTCCAGGTCGGCGCAGGCTCGGAGGCCGCCGAGGACCAGATCGCGGTCACCCTGACCGACTTCACCGATCTGGGTGCCGACATCAAGGCGCTGACGGTCGACACCGCGGCCAACGCGCTCACCACGATCGCGGCGCTCGACACCGAGATCACGAACGTCTCGACGGCTCGTGCCGGCCTCGGTGCCGTGCAGAACCGCTTCGAGTCGACGATCAACTCGCTGCAGGTCTCGGCCGAGAACCTGGCCGCAGCGAAGAGCCGCATCGCGGACACCGACATGGCGGCCGAGATGGTCAAGTACACCGCCTCGAACATCCTGCAGCAGGCCGGCACCGCCATGCTCGCGCAGGCGAACCAGTCGGGCCAGGGCGTCCTGCAGCTTCTCCGTTGAGTCGCTGCGCCTGAGGCGCATCAGGCGCCCGGGCGGAGTCACCTCCGTTCGGGCGCCTTCCTGTAGGACACCCCCGACCACACCGCACGGAAGACGACCGGGATGAAACTCGACGGACTCGTATCAGGGCTCAAGACCGAAGAGCTCATCAAAGCGCTCATGGACGTCTCGGCGATCCCGAAGACGCTCATCACGAACAAGATCGCGGACCGCAACTCGATCATCACGAACCTGCAGTCGCTCAACACGACGCTGCAGGAGCTCGTCGCCAAGGCCAAGACCGCCGCGGCGCCCTCCTCGCTGGCCTCGTTCACGGCCTCCTCGTCGTCTGAGACCGTCACGGTGACGGCCGGCGCGAAAGCCACCGCGTTCTCGACGGACATCGTGGTCGATGCCGTCGCCACCTCGCACTCCATCGTCACGGCTTCCGGAGGATCCACGGCATGGGGCGGTGCCTTCACCCTCGTCGGCTCAGACGGGGAGGCGATCGAGGTCACCCCGCTCGGCACCGGGCCGCAGGATCTCGCGAAGGCGATCAACGCCTCGAAGGCCGGAGTCAGCGCCACCGTCGTCCCGGCAGGAACGGATGCCGACGGCAAGCCGCTGTCGCGCATCCAGCTCACCTCCATCGAGACCGGTGCCGCCGGTGAGTTCACCGTGCACAGGGGCACGGCGGCCGACGTCGCCGCAGGCACCTCGACGGATCTCGGCGCCGAGCCCGGTGCCGCTGTCATCACCCAGGGGGCGGATGCCCGCATCCGTCTGTTCGCCGGGACCAGCGCCGAGCAGACGCTGAACAGCGCCAGCAACACGATCAGCGTGGGGGAGGGCATCGAGGTCACGGTCACGAAGCCCAGTGCTGATCCTGTGACCGTGACCGTGGCTCGGGATGCGAAGAAGCAGACCACGACCGCCGAGACGTACGTCAAGGAGATCGCCGCACTGCTGACCCGCATCGACAACGGATCGAAGGCGACGGTCGGAGGAGTGGGCGAATCCACCACGCTCGGCGTGTTCACCGGAGACAGCACCGTTCGCAACCTCCGCGGCGCTCTCGCGAACGCGATGCAGCATCCGGTCGACGGAGTCTCGCCGTCGACGATCGGAATCTCGATCAGCGACAAGGGCGTGCTCTCGTTCGATGCCGAGAAGTTCGGCAAGGCCCTCGCCGAGGATCCCGAGAAGACTCAGGAGCTCTTCTCGGCTATCGCCGGTCGCGTCGAAGGGGTCACAGATCAGTACTCCGACAAGTACGACGGGCTGCTCACTCAGCGCATCACGGGTCAGGAGACCGAGGTCAAGACTCTCAAGACTCAGGTCGAGCGATGGGACGTCCGGCTGGAGCAGAGGCAGGCGACGCTCGAGCGCACCTATGCGCAGCTCGAGGTCCAGCTGTCGAAGCTGCAGTCGCAGTCGTCGTGGCTCACTTCGCAGCTCGCAGGCCTCAACAACACGACGACGTCGTGACCTGAGCACCGCCACCACCATCGCATCGGAGATCAGAACCATGCCCATCACCTCTCTCGACCGCGCAAAGCAGCAGTACCTCGAACAGCAGGTCGCCTCGGCCACGCCCGAACGCCTTCTCGTGCTGCTCTACGACCGCCTGCTGGTCGACATCGAGCGCGCAGACGCCTCGCAGGATTCCGGAGACTGGGCGGCCGCGGGGAATCACCTCGTGCACGCCCAGCAGATCGTCGCCGAGCTGAACAGCTCCCTCACCGATGAGTGGGACGGATCCGCAGAGCTGCGTGGCGTGTACACCTACCTCACGGGCCGCCTGATCACCGCGAACATCGCTCGCGATCGGGTCGCCACCGCAGAATGCCGCGATCTCGTCGTTCCGCTGCGCGAGGCCTGGCATGCGGCGGCCGCGGCGATCACCTCGGGCACGCAGACGCCCATCACGGCACTGGCCTGAACGCCCGTGTCCGACAACCTCTCGGCCTGGCTGACGGTGCTCGATCAGTTCGAGCGGGCTCTCGACGCTGCCGACGAGCAGCTCGATGAGCAGTCCTTCGACGCGCCTCCCGGTCCCGTGCCCGAGGAACTGCGCGAGCGCGCCGAAGCTGTGCTCGCGCGCCAGCAGCTCATGATCGGCGGACTCGTCACCTCGCGCGCTCACGTCGCGCGCGAGATCGCCGCACTGCGGCGGGTGCCGACCTCCAGAACCGACGCACCCGCGTATCTCGACGTCGAGGGTTGAGCCTCGCGGTTACGTGACCGCTCAACTGTCGCGATAGTCCACACAGAGCACGGATCGCTCGACGATTGGCCAGGGATCGGCCTCTCCACCAACGTCCGGAGTGCCCCCGTGCTCGAATCCGTCACCTCCTCTGCGCTGATCAGCGCCCTCGACGGGCTGGCCCTGCGCCAACGCTCGATCGCCGAGAACATCGCCAACGTCAACACGCCCGGCTACCAGGCCCAGCGCGTCCGGTTCGAGGACGAGCTGCGCTCCGCCGTCGACAGCGGTTCCGGCACTGTCGGGGCGACGGTCGAGCGATCGCTCGAGCCGACCAGGTTGAACGGCAACAACGTCAATCTCGACACCGAGACCCTGTCGAACATCGACACCGTGCTGCGGTTCCAGTTCGCGAGTCAGGCGATCGGCGGCCAGGCGTCGTCGATCACCAAGGCGATCGGGCAGGCCTCCGCATGACCTTCGACGCGATCGGCATCGCCGGCACCGGCCTGACCGCGCACCGCAAGTGGCTCGACGCGCTCAGCGACAACATCGCGAACGTGAACACGGCCACCCCTGCGGGCCAGGAGGCCTTTCGAGAGAAGTTCGTCACCGTGCAGGCCGGCACGGAGAGCCCTGGCGTGTACGTCGCAGGCGTCGTCGAATCCGATGCCGAGGCCAAGCTCGTGTACGACCCCGAGCACCCCTACGCGAACGAGGACGGCTACGTGCAGTACCCGAACGTCGAGCTCGGCGACCAGATGAGCATGCTGATCCTCGCGCAGCGCGGATACGAGGCGAACGCGGCTGTCGTCGATCGGGCGAAGACGACCTATGAGGCCGCACTGCAGATCGGCCGCAACTGATGTCGGGCGTCGAGGCCGTCACCGCAGCGGGCGTCACGCCGCTCGCGCCGCTCAGCTTCGAGACGGGTCCGGAGGCAGCCGGTGCGACGGCGTCGGGGAACACCTTCGCGACATCGCTCTCGGGTGCCGTGGAGAACCTCCAGCAGCTGCAGTCGTCATCGAACGAACTGGCAGTGCAGGCGGTGACCGGCGACCTGCAGGACATCCATCAGGCCATGATCGCCTCGACGCGCGCCTCCGTGACGCTCGATCTGGTGGTCGCCGTTCGTGATCGCAGCGTCTCGGCGTTCAACGAGATCATGAGGATGCAGGCCTGACGATGCCCAAGATGCTCACGAGCTACTACGACCGCGCCAAGCTGGTCGTCTCAGGATTCACGCTCGCACAGCGCACGATCGCCATCATCGGCGTCGCGCTGCTCGTGATGGGTGCTATTGCGCTCGGCGCGTGGCTCACCAAGCCGCAGATGAGTCCGCTGTTCACCGGACTGAGCGCGGGCGACGCCTCGGCCGTCGTCGAGCAGTTGAAGTCGGCGGGCGTGGGCTACGAGCTCACCGAGGGGGGCGCGACCATCCTCGTGCCCGACGACCAGGTGTACCCGCAGCGTCTCGCAGCGGCATCCGCAGGTCTTCCCGGCGATACGAGCGAGGGCTACACGCTGCTCGACGACATGGGGGTGACGGCGAGCGAGTTCCAGCAGTCGGTCACCTACAAGCGCGCCATCGAGGGCGAACTGGCGGGCACGATCGGCGCGATGGAGGGCATCTCCACCGCATCGGTGCAGCTCGCGATCCCCGAGGAGAGCGTCTTCGTGTCGGAGCGGCAGAGCCCGACGGCATCCGTGTTCGTGAAGACCCGCAACGGATCGTCCCTCAGCGACGAGAAGATCGAGGCCATCGTGCACCTCACGAGCGCCGCCGTGCCGGGAATGACCCCGGAGAGCGTCGCTGTGACCGATCAGGACGGACGAGTGCTCTCGGCTGTCGGCGCCGGACTCACCGGCAACTCGTCGAAGCAGGCGACGGAGCACGAGGCGAAGGTCGCCGCATCGGTCAGCAAGATGCTCGAGACGATCGTCGGGCCCGGAAACGCCACCGTGACGGTGTCGGCCGATGTCGCGAACTCCACGTCGGAGCGCATGGACGAGACGTACTCGGCCCCCGAGGGCGAGCTGAGCGCCTCGGAGGAGACCAAGACGGAGACGTACAACGGCGGTCAGGCCGGCGGCACCGGCGTGCTCGGCCCCGACAACATCGCGGTCCCGAACAACGCAGACGGCACCGGCGCCTACGAGTTCGAGGAGACGTCGCGCAACAACGCCGTGAACAAGTCGACGGAGAAGACCATCACCCCGGCAGGAGAGGTGACGAGGCAGACGGTCAGCATCGCGCTGAACCGGGGAACCGTCACCGGGGTGACGGCGAACCAGATCGAATCACTCGTGGCATCGGCCGCCGGCATCGATGTCGAGCGCGGCGACGAGATCGCCGTCGAATTCGTCGAGTTCAACGAGGCGGGAGCGACCGCGGCGGCGACCGCACTCGCGGCGGCAGAGGCCGAACGTGAGGCGCAGTTGCAGCAGGAGCTGCTGCGGTCGGCGATCATCGGCGGATCGATCCTGCTGGCCGTGATCATCCTGATCGTCTTCCTCGTCGTGCGCCGCAAGATGAAGCGGCGGGTGCTGTACACCGACGACGGGCCGATCGAGTACTTCGCCACCGTCACCGAGAGTGAGGAGCAGAAGCTCCGCTCGCTCAGAGGGCTGAAGGAATCGGAGGCGATCGTCGCGCCGGCACCCACCACGCTGCTGCCGTCGGCATCGGTAGACCTCGATGACGAGCCGGAACCGGACAAGGTGCTGGTCGAGCGCAGACGGCGCGAGATCGATGATCTGGCGAAGCGCGAACCCGACACCATCGCCAGCGCACTGGCCGACCTGATGGACGAGGCGACGGTATGAGCGCGCTGACCGAGTTGCTGGATGCGCAGGCGGACACCGTCGAGGTATCCACGGCAGTCGCGCCCGCCGCTGTTCCCGCGCCGGAGATGAGCGGCCTGCGCAAGGCCGCGATCGTGCTGATGAACATGGACCGCGCTGCCAGCGCCGAGGTGCTGCGTCACCTCGGCGAGGAGCGCTCCGAGATGCTCGCGGCCGAGCTGACGCAGCTCGGGGGAGTGGACGTCGCCTCGACGGCTCGCGCCCTCGCGGAGTTCCGACGCATCGCCACCGGCGGCTCGGTGCCGTCGCGCGGCGGCCAGGAACTCGCCACCGGACTGCTCGAGACGGCGTTCGGCCGCGAGAAGGCGGTCGGGATGGTCGGCCGGGTGATGTCGCAGGGCTCGGTGTCGTTCGACTTCCTCAACGCAGCCGACCCGGCCCAGCTCGCCACGATCATCGAGGGCGAGCTGCCGACGACGGTCGCGGTGGTGCTGGCGAATCTGCGAGCCGATCGCGCGGCGGCCGTGCTGGCCGCTCTGCAGGACCCGCTGCGCACCGATGTCGCGCAGGCGATCGCGACGATGGGCACTGCGACCCAGGAGGCGATCTCGATCGTCGCCGACTCGCTGCGCTCTCGCACCGGCGTCTTCGCGATGCGTGACAACCACGAGTCGATCGGCGGCGTGCAGCCTCTCGTCGAGATCATCAACAGGTCGGACACAGCCCTCGAGAAGTCGCTGCTCGCGAGTCTCGAAGGGCGCGATCTGGCGCTGGCCGAGGACATCCGCAGCCGCATGGTCACGTTCGCCGACATCGCTCGTCTCGAAGACCGCGACGCCCAGCGGGTGCTGCGCGGGATCGACCTTCGCATGCTCGCGCTCGCGCTGAAGGGCGCCGACGAGCAGATCACCGACAAGGTCAAGGGCAACATGACCGAGCGCAACCAGGAGAACCTCGCCGAGGAGACCCGGGTGCTGGGGCCCGTGCGCATGCGTCAGGTCGACGAGGCCCGCGCCGAGATCGTGCGCATCATCCGCGACCTGGAGGCCGCGGAGGAGATCACGATCTCGCGTGAAGACGAGGATGAGCTCATCGAGTGATCCCTCTGACGGCAGGAGATTCGGCCGCGGCGGTTACGGCTGCAGACGGGCGTCGCGATAGTGGGCGGGGAGCACGGATCGCTCGACCTACGGGCCACGGACAGGCCTCGCCCTTCGATTCCGAGGTGTCCGCCGTGCTCGATTCCGCCTTCACGCCGCTGGTCGTGCCGCGCGTCGGCGAGACTCCCATCGACCTCCGAGGCGAGGTCGACCGCGCTCGCACCCGGGGCTACGCCGACGGCTTCGCCGAGGGGCGCAGGCTCGCACTCGACGAGGGAGAGGCGCAGCGCGCAGAGCAGCAGCAGCGGATGCAGGAACTTCAGGAGCTGTACCTGCACGAGCGAGGCTCGGGTCTGCGCGCGTTGGAGGCCGCGCAGGCGGCGCTCGATCAGCGCATCGACGAGCTGAGCACACTCGCTGCCGACCGCATCGAGGAGCTCGCGGTGGTGCTGGCCACGACGATTCTCGGAGCGGAGCTGTCGGATCCTGCGCGGTCCGCCGCTCACGCGCTTCGGCGGGCCCTGGCCGAGATGCCGGCGGACCGGTGGACTCATGTCGCCTTCAGCGTGCAGGATGCCGGTGTCCTGCAGGAGGAGGCGTCGACGATCGACGCACTCCGCGGCATCCGGATCTCGGCCTCCCACGCCGTGGACAACGGCGGCGCGATCGTGGAGATCGAGAACGGGGCGGTCGACACGCGCATCTCCGCGGCGCTCGCCCGCGCGGCTGCAGCACTCGAGGGCGACGACCAGGATGCCGAGGTGCTCCTGTGATCACCGAGACGCGGTCGTGGCAGCGCGCCCTCTCGGCCGCGCGCCCCGAGCGCTCCGGCACGGTGAAGGCGGTGCGAGGACTCGGCGTGGAGGTGCTCGGCATCGACGGCGCGGTGGGCGACCGCATCCGCATCGACGCGGTGGATGGCCGCCCGGTCGACGCAGAGATCGTCGCCGTCGACGGAGCTTCCGCCCGCTGCATGCCCCTCGGCAGACTCGACGGGATCACCGCTCGTGCCCGGGTGCGACACGGGGGAGCTCCGCTGCAGGTGCCGACGGGACGAGCGCTGCTCGGACGCGTGCTCGACGGACTCGGTCGACCGATCGACGGCAAGGGGCCGCTCGACAGGAGCGCCGCTCTCGTCTCACTCGATCACGATGCGCCGAGCGTTATGGACCGCCAGCGCATCGACAGACAGCTCGGACTCGGCGTGCGCGTGCTCGACACGATGACACCGGTGGGGTCGGGGCAGCGCCTCGGCCTCTTCGCGGGGTCGGGTGTGGGCAAGTCGTCGCTGATGTCGATGATCGCCCGCGGGTCCACCGCAGATGTGAACGTCATCGCCCTCGTCGGTGAGCGTGGTCGCGAGGTGCGGGAGTTCCTCGAAGACGACCTCGGGCCCGAGGGTCTGGCGCGCTCGGTGGTGATCGTCGCGACCTCGGACCAGCCGGCGATGGCACGGCTGCGCTCGGCGTTCGTCGCCACGCGGATCGCCGAGGGCTTCCGTGACGACGGGCTCGACGTCGTGCTGATGATGGACTCGTTGACACGCGTCGCCATGGCGCAGCGCGAGATCGGGTTGAGCGCCGGCGAACCGCCCGCCACTCGGGGATATCCGCCATCGACGTTCTCGGTGCTGGCCCGGCTGCTCGAGCGTGCCGGAACGGACCCTGTCGGGTCGATCACCGGTCTCTACACGGTGCTCGTCGACGGCGACGACCACAACGAGCCGATCGCAGATGCCGCCAGAGGAATCCTCGACGGGCACGTGGTGCTCGACAGGGCGCTCGCGATCCGCGGGCACTTTCCGGCCGTCGACGTGCTCGGGTCGGTGTCTCGCGTCGTGTCGAAGATCACCACGCCGGAGCAGCGTCGGCACGCAGTGACGCTGCGCAGCGTGCTGGCGGCCCGGCGCAGCGCGAACGACCTGATCGAGATCGGCGCCTATCGACAGGGAGCAAATCCGATGGTCGATGCCGCGCTCGCTCATGAGGGTGCGATCTCCCGTTTCCTCACCCAGAGCATGGACGACTTCGCCTCATCCGACGACTCCTGGCAGCAGCTCGCCGCCCTCACCACCGACTTCGGAGGACTCACCCCATGACCTTCCCACTGGCTGGTCTGCTGCGTGTGCGCGGCGCCCAGGAGCGTGTCGCCGCCGAGCACCTCTCGCGGGCGAGCGCAGAACGGGCGCAGGCCGAGACCGCTGAGCAGACCGCGATCACGAGCCTCTCCGACATCAGCGCGCAGATCGATGATCCTCGGGCGCTGATGGCCATGGCTGCGGCCCGCGCCGCGGGGCGCAGCACGCTCAGCGATCTGCAGGCGCTGGTCGAGATGAGGCGCAGCGCCGAGTCCGAGGCGAGATCTGCGCACGTCGAAGCGCGACGCGATCTGAAAGGGCTCGAGCGCCTCGAGACCACCCACCGCGTCGAGACCGCCAAAGCCGAGCTCGCGGCCGAGCAGACCGCGCTCGATGAGATCGCCGTCGTGCGCACCTCACGACGTGAGGGGAGCGCGGCGTGACCGGGCTCGCAGCGGTGATCGCCCGCGTCGACGCGATCGAGACCCAGATCGTGTCGTTGGATCCGGTGGGGCGTGCGGCTGCAGCGGCGGCGAAGGCCGAGGCGACCGCAGAGACGTCGGCGGCCAGCTCGACGACGTTTGCCGGAGTGCTGGAAGCGGCCAAGGCAGCCTCGACCACCGCGACCACGCCGACCACCGAGTCCGCTGCGGCGTCGGCTGCCACCGGTGCGTCCGGCGGAGAGAGCGCCGACGTCATCGCGGCGCTCCAGACCCTGTTCTCGGCGAACGCCTCGGGTGCCGGCGGATCGACTCCGTCGATGCAGAAGATCATGGAGATGCTCGGATGACCGCGGTGGGCCTGCTCGCGACCATCCCCGGTGCCGGTGCCGGTGCGGGTGCCGATTCCGGCGAGGCGGACACCGGGGGTCGAGCGTCAGCAGACTCGGTTTCGCTGTTCGGAGATGCCCTCACCGCAGCAGGTCGGGCACTCGACGGAACGTCTGACTCGGGCACGGCGATGCCCGACACGGGCGGGCCGCGCAGGCCGACGACGGAGGTGTCAGCGGCACCAGACCGCACGATCGATCCACGGGCGGCGATCGCGGCCATGACTCACCTGGTCGCATGGTCGGCTCCGGTGACCCCGGACTCCTCTGCGACGACCCCGCAGGCGACGACCCCGCTTGCCACGACGTCCGAGATCACGGTTCCGGCAGCGACGGCTCCGGACGCGATGGCCGAGACGATGCCTGGCGCGGCCCAGGTGACTCCTGGAGAACCGGCGAGCGCAGCCGTCGCGACGGATGCAGCTCCGGCTGATGTCGAATCGGCGGCGCCGACGAGTCGATCTTCCGAGACGGCGCCTGTGCCGGCTCCGACTTCGACTCCCGCGCCAGCGCCCGCTTCGGCGGCGGCTTCGGCGAGCGCGACGGTCGACGTCGGCGAGCGTGGTGAAGTCCGGACCCAGCAGGGCAGACCCGAGGGCGCGGTTCGAGAGGTCGGTTCTCAGACAGCGGCGACTTCTCAGGAGCCAGCCCACGGCGGTACCGATCCCTTGCCGTCGTCCGGTCCGAGCGCGGCCGCGCTTCGGCCCGAGCCGCTTTCTCGGCAGCCCCTGAACGTGCTGCCGTCCGTGGTCGGCGCCCCCGCACCCGGGGTCGGCGGCTCTGCGGAGCAGCAGATGGCGAGCGACGCGGGAGACCCGCCGCAGGGGGCACAGCCGGTGTCCGCGACGGCCTCGCTCGCGCCGGTCGCTCCCTCCGTCGCGACGGTCACCCCCGCCCCGTCGCTCGATGCCACCACCACCGCGAATCGTGCGGTGGTCGCCCAGGTCGCACCGGTGGTCGTGAGCATCGCACAGCGTCCGATGGGCACTCACCAGCTCACGATGACGGTGAACCCCGACACTCTCGGCCCCGTCACCGTGCGCGCGCACATCACTGCATCCGGCGACGTGCAGGTCGAGCTCAGCGGTGCGACCGACGCCGGGCGCGACGCGCTGCGCACCATGCTCGTCGAGCTGCGCCGTGACCTCGCCGCAGTGATGCCGCATGCCACTCTGAGCGTCAACCACGGCACGTCCGCTGATGCCTCAGCCTCCGGCGACCGAGGTCACCAGGCTGCGGGCGATGCGCAGACAGGACAGGGTGCAGGCGATCGCGATGCGAACCGCGGCCGACCCGACCACCGCCGCGGAGTCGAGCAGGCCCCCGATCTTCCCCACACCATCCAGACCACGCCCTCTGCCGCCTCCGGCGCGGGGCTCGACATCTTCGCCTGAGAGGACGACCGAATGACTGTCGACGCCGTGAGCGCCCCGAGCTCGATCCACACGGGAGGCACCACCGACCCCGCAGCCCGCAAACAGGTGCTCGACGGAGAGGTGTTCCTCAAACTCCTGGTCACCCAGCTGACGCACCAGGATCCGTCGAGCCCGATGGACACCAACGAGATGATCTCGCAGACCACCCAACTGGCCATGATGGAGCAGCTGACGGCACTCGCCGACAGCGGTGCCGAGGCGTTCGCCCTGAACATGCGTCAAGCGGCGAGCGCCCTCATCGGCCAGGAGGCGAGCTACAAGGATGCCGACGGCAAGACCGTCTCGGGCGTCGTGACCAAGGTCTCGTTCGACGGCCCCGTCCCGCAAGTGACCATCGGCGACAAGACCGTCGCGCTCGACGTCATCACCGGCGTCACCACCGCACCAAGCACCCCCGCGCCGACCACCCCGGCACCGACCACCCCCGCTGCGCCCACCCCCGCCGCAGTCTGATCTCCGTCTCACCCCAGGAAGAGAGAACCCCATGCTCCGCTCGCTCTACTCCGGAATCTCCGGCCTCCGCTCGCACCAGACCATGCTCGACGTCACCGGCAACAACATCGCGAACGTCAACACGGCCGGGTTCAAGGGCTCGTCCGTGCTGTTCCAGGATTCGCTGTCGCAGCTCATCGGCAACCCCGGCATCCCCGACGACGAGGTCGGCGGTCGCAACCCCGCCCAGGTCGGTCTTGGCGTGCAGGTCGCCGGCGTGCGCACCAACTTCGCGCAGGGCTCGGCGCAGGCGACCGGCCGAGGAGGCGACCTCATGATCTCGGGCGATGGATTCTTCGCCGTCCGGTCGGGTGGCGAGACCCTGTACACCCGCGCGGGCGGATTCTCGTTCGACCCCACGGGCAAGATGGTCACCGCAGACGGCTCGGTGGTGCAGGGCTGGTCCGCCCAGGACGGCGTGGTCAACACCGGCCAGGCGACGGGCAACATCGTGCTCCCGCTCGATGCGGTGTCGCCCGCGAAGGCGACGACCGCTGCGACCGTCACCGGCAACCTTCCGTCTACGGCGGCGACCGGCGATGAGCTGGTGCGCGACGTCACCGTCTACGACGCGCAGGGCACGCCGTCGACTCTCAGCCTGACCTTCACGAAGACGGCGACCGGATGGGACGTCACCGAACCTGCGAGCGGTGCGACCGGGTCGCTGGCCTTCACCGACGGCAAGCAGACCGGAGCGGGCCTCACGCTCACCGCCGGCGCTGTGAGCGTCGACCTCGGTTCGGTCACGGGCTACGCGGAACTGTCGACGGTCGCCGTGTCCGACCAGGACGGATCGGCCGCCGGCACCTTGAAGTCGTACAGCATCACCGGTGACGGATCCATCGTCGGCACGTTCAGCAACGGTGCGACCCAGACGCTCGGCAAGATCGCCATGGCGACGTTCGCCAACCCCGAGGGTCTCGAGAAGGCCGGCGGAACGGCATACCGGGCATCCGTCAACTCCGGGGCCGTGCGCATGGGCGAGCCGGGGCAGGCCGGGTTCGGCAACCTCGTCTCGGGTGCGCTGGAGATGAGCAACGTCGACCTCTCGCAGGAGTTCACCAACCTGATCGTCGCGCAGCGCGGCTTCCAGGCCAACGCGCGCATCATCACGACCAGCGACGAGGTACTTCAGGAGCTCACCCAGCTGAAGCGCTGACACTGACGGACCCGGCGCCGGCTCGCGGCGCCGGGGTTCCGTGCGGAACGACCCGGCGACTCTGGGTGCGCGCTGTCGCGAGGCGAAGGGCGAAGCGCAACCCCTGGCGCCGGGGTCGGGTGGGCGAGAAGCTGGGACCATGCGCTTCGTCCGGCGGTACCCCGTGATCATCATCACCGCCGTGGTTCTCGCTGGTGTGCTCACTCTGCACATCGTCGGCATGGACGCCGTCGGACTATGGATCGCCACTGCCTACGTCGGAGCGTTCGTCGTCTGGACGATCGTCGGGATGGTGCGGGACGTGCTTCGCGGGCACGTCGGGCTCGACATCCTCGCGGTCGTGGCGATGGTCGCCACGCTTGCGGTCGGTGAGTACATCGCGTCGCTCATCATCGTCCTGATGCTCGCGGGTGGCGAAGCGCTGGAGCACTTCGCGGGACGCCGCGCGAAACGAGATCTCTCGGCGCTGCTGGATCGGTCTCCGCGCATCGCCCATGTCCTCATGCATCCGCTGGCACCGGACTCGGAGGAGGTTCGGGATGTCGCGGTCGACAGCGTGTCGGTCGGCGACACGCTGCTGGTGCGCCCGGCCGAGATCGTGCCGATCGACGGCGTGCTGCTTTCGGAGTCGGGGGAGTTCGACGAATCGTCGCTCACCGGCGAGAGCATGCCGGTGGCTCGCGATGCCGGGGGAGAGGTGCTGTCCGGAGCGATCAACGGAGCACGGGCCGTGCGAATCCGCGCACTGCGATCGAGCGCCGACAGTCAGTACCAGCAGATCGTGGCGCTCGTGCATGCAGCCGAAGAATCGCACGCCCCGGTCGTGCGTCTCGCGGATCGTTTCGCGATTCCGTTCACCGCAGTCGCACTCGTGCTGGCCGGCACCGCATGGGCGATCTCCGGCGACTCGACGCGGTTCGCCGAGGTGCTCGTGCTCGCAACCCCGTGTCCTCTCCTCATCGCGGCTCCCGTCGCATTCCTCGGCGGGCTCTCCCGGGCGGCCAAGACCGGAGTGATCATGAAGGGCGGTGCAGTGATCGAGCAGCTGGCTCGCGTGCGGTCCGCGGCCTTCGACAAGACGGGCACTCTCACGCAGGGGCGACCCGACCTCGTCGATGTGCGCCCAGCCACCGGGATCGATGCAGACGAGCTGCTGATGCTCGCGGCATCCGCCGAGCAGTATTCGTCCCATGTGCTCGCCGAAGGAATCCGCCGCGCCGCTGCCGAACGTGGCCTCGCTCTGCATCGCTCCGACGACGCGAGCGAGGTCGCGACCAATGGGGTGGTGGCCGTCATCGACGGTCGCACCATCGTCGTCGGCAAGCCCGCCTTCGTCACCTCGCTCGCCCCCGACACCGTGCGGGCGACTCTCGGGACGGGTGAAGCCGCGGCCTACGTGGCGATCGACGGTCGGTTCGGAGGCGTCCTCATCCTCGCGGATGCGCCGCGACCGGAGGCGCCCGCGGTCGTGTCCTGGCTCCGCGCTCACGGCATCGAGCGCATCATGATGCTGACCGGAGACGCCCGATCGACCGCGGAATCCGTCGCGGGCGAGGTGGGGATCGACGATGTCCACGCGGAGGTCCTCCCACCGGAGAAAGTCAGGCTCGCCGCCGACCTCCGTCCGCGACCGATGATGATGGTCGGCGACGGAGTCAATGACGCGCCAGTGCTTGCGGCCGCCGACATCGGGGTAGCGATGGGCGCGCGAGGGGCGACGGCCGCGGGCGACGCCGCTGACGTCGTCATCCTCGTCGACTCGTTGACGAAGGTCGTCGATGCGGTCGCCATCGGACGACACACACTGCGTGTGGCGCTCACCGCGATCTGGATCGGTATCGGGCTGAGCGTGGGGCTCATGCTCATCGCGATGACGGGGATCATCCCGGCGGTCGCGGGCGCTCTCGTCCAGGAGGCGGTCGACCTCGCGACGATCCTCTATGCCCTCCGCGCACTCGGAGGTCCATCCACCGGACTCGTCGCCCTCGAGCGCGAGAGGACTCGTTCCGCCGTCGCCACCGTCACGGATGGCTTCGGCGGGGCCTTCGGCCCTGCCGGTGCGTCAGCAGTCGGTATCGAATGGAAGCAACGAAAGGACGAACCATGATTTCACCGAGCGACGAGGGCCGGCCGGACGTGAGTATGACGGCTGGATCCGAATCACACCCGGGCACGACTGATGTCGAGGCATCCGTCGGCGTCGAGAATCTGCTGACGGAGGAGTGCTGGCGCCACCTCGGGGCCGAGTCCTTCGGCCGCCTCGCGATCACCGGACGAGACGGCGCCCCTGACATCTTCCCCCTGAATTACACCGTCTATGACGGATCGATCTACTTTCGATCTGCGCCGGGTTCGAAGCTTGCCGCGATCATCCTTCATCCGGTCGTCGCGTTGGAGATCGACGGAGAGGAGTCGGGGTTCCAGTGGAGTGTGGTCGTGCATGGTGGGCTGCGGCGCCTCGACAGCGACCAGGAGATCCACGATTCGGGTGTGAAGTTCTTGGCGTCCCAGAGCCCGACGGCGAAGTACAACTACGTCTGCATCGAGCCCACCTCAGTTTCGGGGCGCCGGTTCATCGACAGGTCCGGCGGCAGTACCGGAACGCGTGCGGGTGCGATCGCGAAGCAGCCGATCGGCGCCCAGGAGCCGACGCGACCCATGGATGACACGGCGCCTCGAAACCACCGTGAGTCTCGCGACGCCGTGCGCCGTCTGCCGATCACGCACTTCCCTCCGTTCCGCTGACGCGGAGACCGTCATGAGTGGACCGGCCGCCCGGTTACCGGGGGATGGCCGCGTCGCGATAGTCGGCGCAGACTTCCCCCTCTCGTCCGAAGCCCGGAGACCCCACCCGATGATCATCGTCACCCGCCTCGACCGCACCCGGTTCGCGGTGAACCCCGACCTGATCGAGCGCATCCAGGCGTCACCGGACACGACGCTGCACATGGTCGACGATCGCGTGTACGTGGTCGTGGAGGACCTGGACGTCGTGATCGACCTGATCGTCGCCTACCGTGCGCGCGTCCTCGGCGCGGCCCACGTTCTGACCTCGCAGACGGGGGCGTGACCGTGGATCCCGCGTTCATCATCGGCGTCATCCTCGCGTTCGGCGCGCTGGTCGCCATGATCACGATGGAGGGGGCGAGCTTCGAGGCTCTGCTCATCCCCGCGCCGATGATCCTCGTGCTCGGGTCGACGATCGGGGTGGGCATCGCCAGTCACACTCTGCGTGACACGATCCTCGCGGTGAAGAGCCTGGGCCGCATGGTCCGCGGACCGAAGTCGACGCCGGAGGCGGTCATCCCGTTCCTCGTGGGCTACGCCGAGAAGGCGCGCGGTGAGGGGCTGCTCGCGCTCGAGCAGGAGCTCGACAGTGCACCGGACGACTTCACGAGGCAGGCGCTGCAGGCTCTCGCGGACGGAACCGATGCGGAGGATCTGCGCATGGTGATGGACGACGAGATCGCCGCAGCATCGTCGCGAAGCCGAATCGCCTCGAAGTTCTTCGGTTCCTTGGGCGGATATGCGCCGACCATCGGCATCGTCGGCACGGTGGTCTCGCTGACACACGTGCTCGAGAAGCTCGACGAACCCGACCACCTCGGTCCGATGATCGCCGCGGCCTTCGTCGCGACGCTCTGGGGCCTGCTCTCGGCGAACTTCATCTGGAACCCCATCGCCGGCCGACTGGGCAGGATCGGGGCCGTCGAGCTCGAGAGGATGACCCTCGTCTCGGAGGCGATGCTCGCGATCCAGGCCGGCAGTGCGCCCCACCTCCTGCAGGAGCGACTCGAGGCGCTGTCGACCGTCAAGCCGAAGGCCGGCAAGCAGAAGCGTGAGCCGGAGCCGGCAGAGGGCGTCCGGTGAGCACAGCCCGTCGGGCTCGCGGTCGCGGGCATGAGGATGACTCGCACGACGAGCCGGACGAGCGCTGGGCCGTCTCGTACGCCGATATGGTCACCGTGCTGATGTGCCTGTTCATCGTGCTGTTCGCGGTGTCGAACGTCGACAAGACGAAGTTCGAGATGCTCGCGAACAGCCTGGCGACGGGTTTCGGGCAGGAGAGCACCGAGGGCGGCGCCGACACGGCAGAGGGAATGATCGTGCCGCCGGAGCTGCAGGACGACGACGGCGTGGTCGACCTCGCCGCCCGTGCGGAAACCGAGTTCGAGACGCTCGTGGGCCTGCGTGATCGCATGAGCACATCGCTGGCGGCCCAGGGATTGCAGGACACCGTGCAGTTCGTGATCGACGATCGGGGACTCCAGGTCGGGCTCGTCGGCGCCGAGACATTCTTCGCCGACAACAGCACCGATCTCTCGGCCAAGGCGGATGCCGTGCTCGACAACATCGGCGACGTGCTGGCCACGGTCGACAACCAGGTCAGCGTCGAGGGGCACGCCGACCACAGAGTGTCGGCCGCTCCCTTTCCGACCAACTGGGAGCTCTCGGGAGGGCGCGCGACCCAGGTGGCTCGATTCCTGGTCGAGCACGAGGGCCTGGGAGGGCCACGCGTGAAGGCGACCGCGTTCTCCGACACTCGACCCATCGTGCCCGGCGACAGCCCCCAGGCACTCGCGAGCAACCGCAGAGTCGACATCGTCGTCGAGTCGAACGAGGAAGAGCAGGTGAGAGCGCTGATCCCCGCGCTCGCGGCTGCCGCGAACGAATGAGTGCTCACGTGAACACCACCGTCGAGGAGACCGTCATGACCGCAACCGCTGTGCTCGATGACCCCGCCGTGCGCTACCCGGCATACGATTTCGGACGGCCGGCCCAACTCGGCCGCGAGAGCACCCGGCACCTCGAGGCTTCGTTCGAGTCGTTCGCCCGGCTGTGGTCGTCGCAGCTGACGGACAAGATCCGGGTGCGGGCGCACCTGGCGCTCGAGAGCGTCGACCTGGTGTCGTACGAGGAGTACTCCGATACGCTCCCCGGCACGACGGCCATGGTCGCGGGGTCGTTCGCCGATCGTGATGAGCCGTGCGTCGTGCAGTTCGGCCTCGACAGCGCCCTGCTGTGGGTCGTGCAGATGATGGGTGGCAGGAGCACGTCGCTTCCCGCAGCCCGCACCTTCACGCCGATCGAGCTCGCTCTCGTCCGCAACCTGATGGAGGGCACGTTCGAGCACCTTCACGCCAGCCTCGGCACCCTGCTTCCCGGGGCTCCGAGATTCAGTGCGGTGCACTACAACCCCCAGTACATGCAGGTCATCTCCGCCACGGCCGCGGTGATCGTCGCCCGCTACATCATGCGGCTGGGGGACTCGGAGTCGACGGCGACCGTCATGCTGCCCGCGTCCGCAGTGGTGGACCGCCTCGCAGCGACGGAATCGGATGCCGCCACCGCTCATGCGCCGGATCACACCCTCGAGCAGGTGCGCAGCACCCCGCTGGAGCTGACGCTGCGTCTCGCCCCCATCACGATCGGCACCGGCGAGATCCTCGACCTCGCACCGGGCGATCTGCTGCGCCTGCCGCACCCCGAGACCCGGCCGTACGAGCTCATGGCGGGACAGACCCGGATCGCCCTCGCCACACCCGGCAGCAGGGGCTCGCGCCTCACCTGCAAGATCACGACCACCCATGAGGAGACCCACTGATGAGCACCTTTCACGAGACCGCCATCGCCGCGGCGATCGCCGGCAAGCTGCCGTTCGGCTACCCCGTGATCCCGGCGCCCTCGACCGACCCCGGTGCGTCGGGTGAAGCGGTCGTCGTCACCTTCACCGGAAGCCCCGGCGCGCGCATCGCGATCCAGGTCGTCGATCCGTCGCAGCTCGAGGACGGCTCGAAGAACGCACCGCTGGCCGATCGACTGCATCCGATCTTCGAGGCGGCCACCGCCGTGCTCGGCAGCGGCTCGCTCGGCGACGGAGCGGTGGTCGCCGCCGCCGAGGTCTTCACCGATGCGGGTACGCAGGTGTTCGACATGGTCGACTCCGACGGCAGCGTCGTCGCGCGCGCAGCAGTGCGCATCGACGGCGCCAGGTCTGCCGCAGCAGCGGGACCCCAGCGGTTGAACCGCATCGCGGGCGTCGAGATGGAGCTCGTGGTCGAGATCGGACGCACGCGGATGCCGGTGCGCGACGTGCTCTCACTCGAGCCGGGGCGTGTGGTGGAGCTCGACCGCGCCGCGGGGTCTCCCGCAGACATCAAGCTGAACGGCCGCCTGATCGGGCACGGCACCGTCGTGGTCGCGGAGGGCGACTTCGCGATCCGGGTCGAGCGCATCCTCGACGGCGCCGAGACGGTCTGACCATGGACGACATCCTCGTCGCACTCCGTGCGATCGTGGCGCTCGGAGCGGTGCTCGGCCTGCTGCTCTTCCTGAGCCGTCGCCTGCAGAAGTCGCAGGCCAAGGGGGTGAGCCCGCTCGCCGGACTGATGCCGAAGAAGCTCGCCAAGCTGTCGGAGCTCGTGCCCTCGCGTCCGGCGGCGGCCCCGCGCGCGCGGCCCGAGAAGATCACCGTGGTGGCCCGGTCGGGCATCGGAGGCAAGGCGCAGCTCGTGGTGGCCGAGTTCGGCGGCATCCGCTACGTGCTCGGCGTGACCGAGCACGGGATCAACGTCGTCGACACGCAGGAGGCTCCTCCGCTGGTGGAGGAGATCGTCGCAGAGGAGAAGCGCCCCGCTGTCTCCGAGATGCCTGACGACATCGTCGACCGCGCGCTGCGCTCCGTCGCCTGACGGCATTCAGCCCGTCGTCCGTCGCGGTTACGAGCACCTCGTCGTGTCGCGATAGTCGACTGCGAGCACGGATCGCTCGACCCCCTGGCTACGGATCGGCCACGTCACCCATCTTCGGAGTGCCGCCGTGCCCGTACCCGCCGCAGTCGTCGCGTCGCCGTCTGCGCGCGCACCGCGACTGCCGCGTCGCGCCTGGGTGATCCTCGGTGCCGCAGTGGTCGTCGCCACGGCGCTGGTGCTGCTGCAGGCTGCCGGCGCACATGCGGCCGCACTTCTTCCGGCGCAGATCGGTGACGGTGACGGCGACGGCGTGACGATCAACGGCATCAACGGAGCGCCATCCGACAGCATCATGACGCTGCTGGGCATCACCGTTCTCAGCGTCGCCCCCGCACTGCTGCTGATGATGTCGAGCTTCACCAAGATCTTCGTCGTGCTCGCCCTCACCCGCAACGCGCTCTCGCTGCCCTCGATCCCGCCGAACCAGGTGCTCGCCGGGCTCAGCCTGTTCCTGACGCTGTTCATCATGTGGCCGGTGCTCACCGACATCAATGCCGTCGCGGTCGCGCCGTTCACCGACGGTCAGATCGACTTCGGCAGGGCCTTCGAACTCGCGCAGGAGCCGCTGCGGCAGTGGATGCTCACCTACACCCGCGAAGAGGACATCGCGCTCATGCACCGGGCGGCGCAGATGGAGAACCCCGCGGACGCCGCCAGCATCCCGCTGCAGACCCTCGTGCCGGCGTTCATGATCAGCGAGCTGCGCGCCGCCTTCCTGATCGGGTTCATCATCTTCGTCCCCTTCCTCGTGATCGACCTCGTCGTCGCCAGCGCACTGATGTCGATGGGCATGATGATGCTGCCGCCGGTCATGATCTCGCTGCCGTTCAAGATCCTCCTGTTCCTGCTCATCGACGGCTGGGGCATGGTCATCACCGCGCTCGTCCAGTCGTACAACGGGGGTGGCTGATGAACCCCGAGGCTGTCATCGACATCGGGCAGGCGGCGCTGATCGTGGGGGCCAAGCTCTGCGCGCCCCTGCTCATCACCGCCCTCGTGGTGGGATTCGCGATCTCTCTGCTGCAGTCCATCACCCAGGTGCAGGAGATGACGATCTCGTTCGTGCCGAAGCTCGTCGCGGTCGGCATCGCCCTGCTCGTGACCGGGCACTGGATGATCGCCGAGATGATCGCCTTCACGAACGAGATGTTCGCGCGGATCCCGTCGCTGCTGAACGGCGGCTGATGAACATCCCCATCGACTTCACGTGGCTGGAGGCGACCTCGCTCGCCTGCGTGCGGATCACGGCCTTCCTGGTGCTGGCTCCGCCCTTCAGCCACGGCACGATCCCGATGAGGGTCCGCGCGATGCTCGGCGTGGGTCTCGCTCTCGCCGTCTCGCCGGTGGTGACAGCGGGGTATGAGCGCCTCGACACCGGAGCCTTCATGCTCGCCCTGGCGGGGCAGGCCCTGACAGGCGCACTCCTCGGTTTTCTCGTGATGGTGCTCTTCAGCGCGATCCAGGGCGCCGGTCATCTCGTCGACACCTTCGGCGGGTTCCAGCTGGCGCAGGCGTTCGACCCCGGCATGGCGATCAACGGCGCGCAGTTCACCCGGCTGTTCCAGATGACCGCGATCATGCTGCTGTTCGCCTCGGACGGATACCAGCTCGTGCTCGGCGGCCTGTTCCGATCGTTCGACGCGGTGCCGGTCACCGGCATGATCGATCTCGCCAAACCGGCGGAGGCGCTCGTGGGAGCTGCGGGGCAGATGATGCTCAGCGCCGTGCAGATCGCCGGCCCGCTGCTCATCGTGCTCTTCCTCGCAGACGTCGGGCTCGGACTGGTCAGCCGCGTCGCGCCGGCCCTGAACGCGTTCGCGATGGGCTTCCCGATCAAGATCGGCCTCACCCTGCTGCTCGTCGGGTTCGTCTACGCGGCGCTGCCCAGCGTGGTCGCGGCCATCGCGGAGGAGGCCGCGAGGCTGCTGTTGGGGGTGACGCGATGAGCGAGTCCGACAGCGGCGAACGCTCCGAGAAGGCGACCGAGCGTCGTCTGAAGGAGGCGCGGAAGAAGGGTCAGATCGGACGCAGCCAGGACTTCACAGCCTGGGTCTGCATCGCGGCCGCCGCCGTGATGATGGTGCCGACGATCGCCTCGGGCACGCAGGTGGTCACCGAGCTCTTCCTCGCCGTGACACCCGTCGCGATGAACCCCACCGACGAGGCGGCTCTGGACGTGCTCGGCTCGGCGATCGCTTCGCTCGGCGGCATCCTGCTCCCGATGCTGGTGGTCGTGCTGCTCGCGACGACGGCCACCGCTGTCGCTCAGGGCGGCATCCATCTGCGGGGCGTGACGATGCGCACCGAGCAGTTCAACATCGTGTCTGGCATGAAGCGGGTGTTCGGGCAGCAGGCGCTCTGGGAGGGCGCCAAGGCGCTGCTGAAGACGGTCGCGATCGGGCTCGCGCTGTGGATCGTCGTCTCAGGGCTCGTGCCTGTGCTCATGGCCAGCGGCAGTCACAACATCACCTGGCTGCTCGAGCAGGCGGCCGGGGGAGCGGTGGCGCTGCTGCAGGTCGCCGTCGCCGTCGGCATCCTGCTGGCCGCGATCGACGTGGCCGTGGTGATTCGACGCAATCGCAAGCACACCCACATGACGAAGAACGAAGCCAAGGACGAGCACAAGAAGAGTGAGGGCGACCCGCTCGTGCGGTCCCAGCGCCGTTCGCGCCAGCTCGCCATGAGCCGCAATCGCATGATCGCCGCGGTCGGCGAGAGCGATGTCGTTCTCGTGAACCCCACGCACGTCGCGGTCGCGCTGCGGTACGAGCCGGGCAAATCGGCCCCTCGGGTCGTGGCGAAGGGGGCGGGGATCGTCGCGCAGAAGATCCGCGAGAGGGCGGAGGAGGCCGGCGTGCCGATGATCAAGGACATCCCGCTCGCGCGTGCACTGCATTCCGCCTGCGAGATCGGGCGGGAGATCCCCGAAGAGCTCTACACCGCCGTCGCCCAGGTGCTCGCCTTCATCGAGCATCTCAAGCGCCGAGGGTCGGCCAGGGGGACGCACACGATGCCCTTCGCGAGCACCAGGGGCCGCGGCCTCTGAGCCGGGGTCGCGATCAGAACGAGTAGAGAGCATGAGAAGGCGAGACGCATGATCGGTCAGCTGCTGTCCAAGGCGACGGTGCCCGTCGGGGTGGTGGGCATCATCCTCCTGCTCATCGTGCCCATCCCGACCGGACTCCTCGACGTCCTCATCGTGCTGAACATCTCGTTCGCGCTGCTGATCCTTCTCACCGCGATGTTCATCAAGAAGCCGCTCGACTTCTCGGTCTTCCCCAGCCTGCTGCTCGTCGCGACGCTCTTCCGGCTCGGTCTGAACGTCGCGTCCACGCGGCTCGTGCTCAGTGAGGCGCATGCGGGCCAGGTGATCCAGGCGTTCGGGCAGATCACGATCAGCGGGTCTCTCGTGATCGGCGCGGTGATCTTCCTCATCCTCACCGTCATCCAGTTCGTCGTCGTCACCAAGGGTGCAGAGCGTGTCGCTGAGGTCGGAGCCCGATTCACCCTCGATGCCATGCCTGGCAAGCAGATGGCGATCGACGCCGATCTGAACGCCGGGCTGATCACCGACGCCGAGGCGCGCAAGCGACGCGCCGAGGTGGCTGCGGAGGCCGACTTCTACGGCGCGATGGACGGTGCGTCGAAGTTCGTCAAGGGTGACGCGATCGCGGGAATCGTGATCGTCGTCATCAACTTCGTCGGCGGCATCATCATCGGCATGGTGCAGCACGGCATGGAGGTCGGCGACGCGCTCGAGACCTACAGCATCCTGACGATCGGCGACGGTCTGGTCACCCAGATCCCCGCGCTGCTGATGGCCGTGTCGACCGGCATGATCGTGACTCGCGAGAACGCCGAGTCCGAGATGGGTCAGGCTGCCGGTCGCCAGCTCATGCAGTCGCGCAACGCCCTCGTGATCACCGGCCTCGCGGCCATCGCCATGGGGTTCATCCCCGGGATGCCTCTGGTGATCTTCCTGGCGATCGGGGCTGTGCTGATGTTCGCAGCGTCTCGCGTCAAGGCGAACGAGGACCGCGATGCCGCACTCGAGGCCGATGCGCTGCAGCAGGAGGCCGACGAGGCCGGGGTCGAGGGGCCGGAAGAGCTCATGGACAGGATGCGCGTGCATGCCCTGGAGATCTCGCTGTCTCCGGACATCGTCGACCTGGCGTCGGGCGGAGCAGGGGATCTGCTCACCCGGGTGAAGTCCCTTCGTCGCAAACTCGCTCTCGACATCGGCATCCTGATGCCGCCCGTGCGCACGCGTGACAACATCGATCTGCCGGCACAGACCTACTCGATCCTGATCGCCGGGGTCGAGGCCGGCCGCGGCTCGGTGCCGCGCGGACACGTGCTCGCGATCGGCACGGGCCTCGAGCAGCTTCCCGGCACGGCCGTGGTCGACCCCGTGTTCGGCCTCGAGGGCAAGTGGGTTCCCTCCGAGATGTCGCACGCTGCCGACATGGCGGGTGCGACGGTGATCGATCGGGCCAGCGTGATCATCACCCACCTCTCGGACATCGTGCAGAGTCAGGCCGATCGGCTGCTCTCTCTCGAGGATGTGCGCCAACTGACCGAGCACCTGAAGCAGTCCAGCCCGGCGACGGTCGAGGAGCTCACCCCGGCCGTGCTGTCGCTCGCTGCGATCCAGCGCGTCCTGGCGGGGCTTCTCGCCGAGCGGGTGCCGATCAACGATCTCGCCCGCATCTACGAGGCGCTCGCCCTTCGAGGCAAGGCCTCCACCGAGACCGCGGGGCTGATCGACGCGGCGAGGGCGGCACTCGGACCGGCGATCGCCGCGCGCTTCGCCGAGAACGGGCGGATCCGGGTCGTCATGTTCGAGCCGATGCTCGAACAGCAGATGCTCGAGGGGATGCGCGTCGTCGACGGTCATCCGCAGATCGTGCTGACGCCGGAGTCGACCATGCAGGTGCTCGAGAACGTGCGGCGCACCGTCGCCGAGCTCGACCAGGTGGGTCCGGAACCGGTGCTCGTGTGCGCTCCGTCTCTGCGTCAGGCTGTGCGTCGGATGGTGTCGTCGCAGGTCAGCGGCCTCCCCGTGCTGTCGTACGACGAGGCGGCGGCAGGCGGACTCGCGACCGATGTGGTGGGGGTGGTGCGCATGACGCAGTCGGCTCTGCCGAGCGCGGCGGTCTAGCGCCGGAATCTGCTCATTTATGAGCTGAGTGCGATACGTTTGTGAGCAGAGGGCGCAACGGCGCTCACGCCATGGAAGGCAGACGACGCATGCTGGTACTCACGAGACGCGCCAACGAGAGCATCGTGATAGGTGACGACATCACCGTCACCATTCTCGCGGTGACGCCCAGCGGCGTCCGCGTCGGCATCGATGCTCCTCGGGACAAGCGCATCAATCGCGCCGAGATCGTCCTCGCGGTCAGCGATGCGAACCAGGAAGCCGTCCAGACGTCTTCCGACGAGTCCGCGGAATCGGCTCTCCTCAGCGCCTTGGGGCGAACGACCCCCGCCCCCTGAACCGGCGCCCGGAGCGTCATCTCTCCGCACTCCGAGTTACTGGCCCGCTCCTTGTCGCGATAGTCGTGGATGTGACGGGCGATCCCGTCACGGAAACCGCGACATGACGAGGTGACCAATCGTGGCCGCTCACGACCTGAGCATGCAACTGATGCGAGAGCGCGACCTTCTCGAGGTGCTGCTCTTCAAGCTCGACGAGCAGCAGATGCTGCTCGCGACCGGACGCAACCGTTGGATCCACCATGCGGCGAACGAGATCGAGCGGGTTCTCGCGGCCATGCCGACCGTCGCCCTCTCGCGTGACACGCTGGTCATCGCGGTGGCCGACGAATGGGGCGTGCCGGAGGCGACGACGCTGCGTGATCTGATCGAGGCCGCGCCGACCGATGCCTGGCGCGAGATCCTCTCGGGCCACCTGGACGCCATGACGACTCTCGCCGACGAGATCGGCGATATGAAGAAGGTCAACGAGCAGCGTCTGCGCACGGCGATCCGTGTGACTCAGGAGACGATCGCAGGTCTCGGCGTTCCGACCGGCGAGTACGACACGCATGGCGATGTCGTCCGCGGCGGCGATGCCCGACTCCTCGACACAAGGGTGTGAAGTAGACATGTCTTCATTCGCAGGACTCCGCCTCGCCGAATCCGCGCTCTCCGCGGCACGCGCGGGGATGACCGTGACCGGTCAGAACATCGCCAATCAGGCCACCCCCGGCTACACACGCCAGCGTGTGGAGCAGACCTCGTTCTCGGCGCCGGGGCAGACGGGACTCTGGCCGTCGGGACTCGGCATCGGCGGCGGCGTCGGCGTGACCGGCATCGCGCGGCTGGGCGACGACATCCTCGACGCTCGCGTGCGAGATGCGCTGTCGACGTCGGGCTTCTGGAGCGCCCGCGCGACGGCCGCGAGCAGCGCCGAAGGCGTGATGGCCGAACCGACCAAGGACGGGCTCGCGGCGAACCTCGATCGCTTCTGGGCCGGCTGGTCCGACCTCGCCAACACGCCGGACCCGGCGGCGGCGCAGGTCGTGCTCACGAACGCGAACGTGCTCATCGGTCAGATCGCCGCGGGCTATCAGACGATCGCCGGGCAGTGGAGCGACATGCGTGGACAGGTCGACAGTCAGCTCGCCGACGTCAATGCCGTCGCAGGTCAGGTGGCCTCACTCAACGGTCAGATCAGGGACGCGCTGCAGTCCGGCCGCAACGCCAACGAGCTGATCGACCAGCGCAACGTCCTCGCCCAGCAGCTCTCGACCGCGGTCGGTGCCAAGGGCAACGTCGAGGCGGACGGAACGCTCACTCTTCGCATCGACGGCAACGCGCTCGTCTCGGGCGACAGCAGCCGAGCGCTCGTCGCGAGCGGGCCGCGTGACATCGCCGACGCCGGTCGGATCACCGTCGCGTGGGCCGATCGACCGGAGCTGGCGGTGCCGATCACGGGCGGCATCGTCGGCGGCACGATCAGCGCGCTGGCCCCCGCATCCGACGGTGGCACGCTCGCGGGCGTCGCGGCGGCCTACAACGAGACGGCGACCGCACTCGCGACCGCCGTGAACGACGTGCACCGCACCGGTGTCACCCCTTCTGGGGCTGCCGGGGGAGACTTCTTCGCGCTCAACGGTGCCGGTCCGGCCGCTCTCGGCCTCAGCGTGGTTCCGACCGGTCTCGACCAGCTGGCCCTGGCTGCGCCGGGAGCCGGCGCCAAGGACACCACGATCGCCGACCGCATCAGCGCGCTCAGCTCATCGGCGACGGGGCCCACCAAGACCTGGTCGACCTTCGTCACGGGGTTCGCGGTATCCGTCGCAGGCGACCTGCAGCGCGCCGACATCGCCGACATGGGAGCTGTCGCGGCGGTCACCGCCCAGCAGTCGAACTCGTCGGTCGACGGCGATGAGGAGACGATCAACCTCCTGACCTACCAGACCGCATATCAGGCAGCGGCTCGTGTGCTGACCGCTGTCGATGAGGCCCTGGACCTGTTGATCAACCGCACCGGCCTCGTCGGCCGCTGACTCTGGGGAGAGTGAACATGATCGGTCGTATCACCAGCAGCACCATGACGCAGCAGTCGCTGCGGACGCTGCAGAGCAACCTCGCAGACCGCGAACGCCTGCAGAATCAGGCGGCTTCGCAGCGCGCCTTCCGCTCGCCGAGCGAAGACCCTGCTGCCGCGGCCACTGCGCTCGGCGTGCACGGCGACCAGGCGCGCGTCGCCCAGTTCGCACGCAACCTTAGCGACGGCATGGCGTGGGTGACAACCGTCGACACCGCTCTCGGGGCCAGTGCCGACCTGCTCAATCGCGCACGGGATCTCACGGCTCAGGGCGCCAACTCCGGGGCGCTCAGCCCGACGGCGCGCGAATCGATCGCGCAGGAGCTCGAGTCGATCAGCGCGGAGCTGCTCGCCAAGGCCAACACGAGGGTGCTCGGCCGCAGCGTCTTCGCAGGCACGAGCGACGCGGGATCCGCGTTCGATCCCGCCACGTTCACCTTCAACGGCGGGGCGGGGGCCGGAGTGCACCGCCGCATCAGCGACAACGAGACTGTGCGCGTCGATTTCGACGGCTCGCAGGCGTTCGGCGAGGGCGCAGGCAGCGCGTTCGCCCTGCTGAACGACATCGCGGCAGATCTGCGCAACGGTGTCGAGGTCGGCTCGCGGCTCGGCGACATCGATGCGCGCCTGAAGGATGTCAACGCGGCTCGAGGCTCGACAGGAGCGCGTCAGGTGCAGATCGAGCGGGCCTCGGCGCAGAACCTCTCGGCGTCGATCGACCTCGAAGCCCGCCGCACCGAGGTCGAGAACGTCGACAGCCTCGAGGTGCTCGTGCGGCTGCAGTCGGCCGAGCTCGTGTTCCAGTCCGCCCTGCAGGTGACCGCTCGATCGCTGCAGACCAATCTGATGGAGTTCCTGCGATGAGTGCGTCCACCGACCAGAGGACTGCGGCGCTGGACGTCGAGTTCGCTTCGCCGATGCCAGGGCTCAGCCCGCACACCGCGTTCACTCTCGAGCAGATCGACGGAGCGGAAGGGCTGCACGCACTGCGCGCGACGGATGCGGATGTGCGGCTGTTCCTCCTCGATCCGGCCTCCGGCGACTACGGCTACGAGCCGACGATCCCGGCCGAAGTGCGAGGGCAGATCGATGCCGCGGACGATTCCGACATCCGCGTGTTCGTCGTGGCGAACCCTTCGGCAGACGGCGTCTACATCAACCTGCGCGCTCCGATCCTCATCCACGCCGAGTCCGGCCGTGCGGTGCAGGCGATCCTCGAGGACCAGCGATACCCGATTCGCGCTCTCCTGGGCGGCTGAGCGGGCGTCGCGTTCGACGGCTCTTCCGACGGGGTGAATTCTCGACAAGCAGAGGATTCTGGAATTCACCGCATATACCAAGGAAGAGCGGCTATCCTCTGAAGGCACAGGCTGGGGTACTGGCGGGATCCCGGCGTCGTCGCAGGAGATCGGGGCCTGGGGCACGTCACGGATGCGGTTGGTAGGGGTACAGCGCACGGCGCTCGGTGACGAGCGACATTCCATGGGACGGAAGACAACATGAGCACATCAAGGACGCTCGAGACGAATCGGGTCAGCAAGCGGGAGTTCGTGCAGAGGTTCGCACGACGCGGCGGCATCTCGGTTCAGGCGGCACAGACCGCGTATACGGCGATGATCGACGAGCTCCTCGACCTCGTCGGCAAGGGCAACACGGTCACGCTCACCAATTTCGGCAAGTTCTATCCGCAGACGCACAAGGGGCATCGTGTGCAGTTCGCGAAGGACGACGGAGACGCCGAGGTCAACGACTACACGGTGCTGAAGTTCTCTGCGACTCGAGAGGTGAACCGTCGCGTCAAGGTGAACGACTAGTCATCGTTATCTGAACGTAAACGAGAATCCCCGGGGGTTTTGGCCTCCGGGGATCTTTCATGCCCATCTCGCCCCTAGCATGTAGTTGAAAGCAGTTCCGGTCGCTGGGGAGAGGCCACGCTGTGAGTCGCTGGGGAGGGCTTGCACTTACAGTGAAAGAGGCGAATCCGGTGCCTGAGCACGCGCGCGACCAACTCGTGGTCGATCACCTGCACATCGTCGGCGCAGCGACGGCGTACGTGTCTTCACGCATCTCTCATGTCTCCCGCGATGACCTCGCCTCCGCCGGCGCGTTGGCGCTGGTCCGTGCGGCTGAGAAGTTCGATGCGAGCCTGGGAGTGCCCTTCGGAGCGTTCGCGCGTGCGCGCGTGAATTGGGCGCTGAAAGACGAGCTGCGGTCGATGGACTGGGCACCGCGAGATGTTCGTGTGCGGGCCAAGCAGACGGTCAAGGTCAGGCAGACCCTGTCGGCGGCGCTCGGACGCACGCCCACCGTGGGGGAGATCGCGGCGGCCATGGGCGTCGACACCGCTGTCGCACGAGAGGGCCTGGCCGACGCCGAGCGTATGCTCACCAGTCTCGATGCGCCGGACGCGCCGGAGATCGTGTGGACCGGATACCTGCCGGAAGAACTCGCGATCGCATCGGAGCGCGATGAGTTCCTGCGACGGGCCGTCGCTGCTCTTCCGGAGCGCAAGCGATCGATCATCACAGCCATCTACTTCGACGACCGCACGGTGACGGAGCTCGCGGACGAGCTGGGCGTATCGCACGCCGCCGTCTCGCAGCAGCGAGCCGCAGCGGTGCGCATGCTCCGCGATGCGCTCGACCGACACTACGCCGACACTCCGCCGACCGAGTCCGCGCCGGCCGCGCGCTCATCGGCGTCTGCGCTGGACGCCTATTTCGAGCGCCTCGCCGCCAGCGGCCAACGGTTCACACGCGCGATCCTGTCGCACGCCGTCGGCGTCTGATCAACGCCGCTGCCAGACGTCCCGACCGGTTCGATCAGAGAGTGAATCCGTAGTTCGCCTGACCCACCAGGATGAGGTTGACCGTCGTCGGGTAGACCTCGGGCTCCTCGTCTTCGTCGTCGAGCAGCTCGAGCTTGTGGATCGGCACGAAGATGCTGCCGTCCGGTTCGAAGATCAGGTCTTTGGGCACGAAGGACGCGAAGATCGACCGCGTCGCGTGCCGCAGCTCGAAGGTGCGACCGACGTCGCCGCGCTCGAAGAGGTTCATCTCGACCTCGTCGGACCAGACCTTGCCGTCGGGGAAGCGTGCCTCGATTCGATAGGTGCTGGGTTCGATCGCCTTGATGTTGAGGTCCTCCACGACATCTGCGAACTGCGCGTCCGGCTGCTCGAGCTCGAATGCGATGGCACGGAGATGGTCGTAGTTGAGACGAGCCCGGCGGGAGAACAGCGCGACGTTCTCGATCTCATCGGGGTCGGCATGCGGGGCCTGGTCGATCAGGTACTGCCGCACCTCGTCGGGACCGGGGTACTCGAATCGCATGTGGTAGTGGAAGCGCCCCGGGCGATTGACGATGTAGGTGCTGACATCGCTGATGTCGTTCACGGTCAGGCAGTAGATGCGCTTCACCGACGAGAGGCCGTCGAACAGCGACAGGAACTGGTTCTGCCGATTGCCTCCCTCCGCACTGCCGCGGCGCCCCGCAGGGAAGACCTTCTCGAACTCGTCGAAGATGATCAGGCACTCGTCGAGGGTGTCGAGGAACTCGACGATGCCGTCGTTGTCCTCTGAGACGATCACCACGGGCAGGCACTGCTCGCGGGCTTCCTCGGCGACCATGCGAAGGAACAGCGTCTTGCCGATTCCCTTGTCGCCAGAGAGCATCACACCGAGGCTGCGATCGGTGAGGGCATAGGAGCGGAAGATCTTGTCGACCTTCCTGTCGCGGCCACCGTAGACGCGTTCGGTGCCCACGGTGAGGTCGTCGATCTTGATCAGGCTGAATCCCTCTTTCGAGGTGAAATGCACCCGATAGGTGCCGAGAGGGAACTCGTGATGCGTGCGGACGGCCGCGTCGTACACGCGGACGTGTCCGCCCGTCTCGATGTAGGTGCTGGTCAAGATCCTTCTCCTTTGCTCCCCGTACTCATATATCGGTTGGGATTCGATCGCCGTAAGGCGTTCAGGAAGAAACTTTTCGCAGTACCCTGAGCGGACAATGGGCGTGGGGACGCCCGGATCAGGGGATCCATCATGGGCGAGTACGCAGGAGACGAACAGCCGGTCGCAGGTTCGATCGTCATCGTGGTCGAGGCCGCGCCGCAGGGGCTGGTGCAGTACACACTGGATCCCGACGACCGACAGCCCTCATGGCAGGTGGTGCTCGTCGCTCACGATGACGCCGTGATGGGGGCCGCGATGACGCCGGAACAGACGGCTGAGCTGCTGGTGCGCGGAAGCGTCGAGTGCATCAGGCAGAGCATCCCGAGCCTCGAGGTCGGCGGACTGACCATGCGACCCGAGCTCGGCCCCAATGACAACGCGCAGATCGTCGCTGCCGGAGACGCCAGCTTCCTGAAGTCGGAGTGGGATGCTGTCGTGAGGCGGGCCGACGGTCTCCCCGAGCGCTGACGCCGAGCGCGGTCGCCGACGAACGCTGCAGCGCCGTCAGCCCGGCGTCAGGTAGGCGTCGACGATCATCGGTCCGCGGATCTGACGGAGCTCGTCGACGATGCGATCGACACCGCGGGCAGAGATCGATGGCATCTGCAGGTCGTGGGGGCCCAGCAATTCGAGCCGCCCTGTGCGGATGCGGATCACCTCCCAACCGGCGGCGCGCAGGGCGCGATCCTTGCGCAGATCCGTCTCCTGTCTCTTGCCGACGTGCTCGAGTCCGTGACGCCCGACGGTGTCGTACTCGATCGCGACACGAAGCTCCGGAATCAGGATGTCGGGCCAGACCTCGGTGTGACGGAAGAACGGTCGCGAGACCTTGACCGCGTTGACGCCCGGCGTGAAGGCGATGCGAGAGGCGAGCGCGGCGCGGAGCCGGGCTTCGGCGGCGGATGCCGGCGCAGGAGCGCACACGCTCGAGAAGGCATCGCCGGTCGGCAGATCGGGAGTCTTGGTGCACAGTGCGAGCTGCGGTTTCGGGCGCCGCGGGAGCGCGCGGGCCTCTCCCAGCAGCACGGGCTGAGGGCGGGCGAGCATCGAGCATTCGGGGCACCATGCCGACTGGCGACGCACCCGCCCCGGTCGCTCCCGCTGTTCCGAAGGAGTGGCGGCGAAACGGTGACCGACCCGGCATTCCCAGCACAGCAGCACGTCGGCCGCCAGCGGGACCTGCGAGAGTGCGATGCCGTGGTTGAGCTCCGGGTGGTACTGACGGATCAACTCGGGGTAGGCGGCCCATTGCGAACGATAGGTGCCGACCTCGTAGGGCACATCTCGCCCTCGCGAGAACTGGCGTCTCGCCCACCACGACTGCACTGGTTCGGTCACGTCGGGCAACCTACACGCCGCCGCGGACATCGCCAGAGGGCGTCGGACGTGACAGACTCGCGGAGAAGAACGAGTCCGGTGGACGGACAGAGGGAGTCATCATGCCGCAGCGGATCGTGATCAGTGGCGCATCGGGTCTGATCGGCACGGCCCTCGCGTCGTCCCTGCGCTCAGACGGCGTGGAGGTGACGACCCTCGTGCGTCGCGCCCCCCGCGATGCCTCCGAGGTGCAGTGGTCTCCGGGTGAACGCGAACTCGACCCCGACGTGCTGGCGGGGGCTGACGCCGTGGTCGCTCTGGGCGGGGCGAGCGTGGGCCGCCTGCCTTGGACCCCGCGCTACCGCCGTGAACTCGTCGAGTCCCGGCTGACGACCACTCGCACCCTCGCGACAGCGGTGCGCACGCTGCGCGACGACGCTCCGTCGCTGATCTCGGCGTCCGCCGTCGGCTACTACGGCTCGGCACCCGGCGAGATCCTCACCGAGGCGTCGCTCGCCGGCGACACGTTCCTCGCGCAGCTCTGCGTGCGCTGGGAGCAGGAGGCACTGCGGGCAGGGGAGCAGACGAGAGTGGCGCTGCTGCGCACAGCCCCGATCATCCACCGCCAGGGTGTGCTCAAACCGCTGATCCAGCTCACCCGATTCGGAGTAGCCGGTCCGATCGGGCCCGGCACCCAGATCTGGCCGTGGATCTCTCTGGAAGACGAGGTCCGCGGCATCCGACACGTGATCGACCAGCGCCTTGAGGGCCCCGTGAACTTCACCGGCCCGACTCGCGCCTCGGCGAACGACATCGGTCGCGCACTCGCCCAGAGGATGCGGCGTCCGTTCTGGATTCCCGCACCGACCTGGGCGCTGAGACTCGCGCTGAGCCGTGCGGCCGCCGACTCGCTGCTCGTCTCGGACGCCGATGTGCGACCCACGGCCCTCGAGGAATCCGGCTTCGAGTTCAGCCACAAGACCGCAAAGCAAGCGGTCGACGCAGCGATCTGATCGCGCTGCGTCGACGACCGCGACTGCTCAGCGGGCGTGCGGGTCGCGGCGGTTGAGCGTCTCGACCACCTGCGCATAGTCGCCCCGCGCCTCGCCGTAGCGCAGGAACTTCACGTTCTCGACCTGGATCTCGGTCGCATCCGGCTGAGCTTCGATCAGTTCGACGACCTCGGTGACGAACTCGTCGAGGGGCATCGCGAAGTCGCTGGTCTCCTGTCCCGGCATGAGGGAGGTGCGCACAGCGGGCGGTTCGAGCTCGAGCACGCTCACGCTCGTGTCTGCGAGCTGCAGGCGCAGCGATTCGCTGAGCATGTGGATGGCCGCCTTCGTGGCGTTGTACGACGGGGTGACGCGCAGCGGGGCGAAGGCCAGACCGGACGACACGGTCATGATCGTGGCATCCGGCATGGTGCGTAAGTGCTCGATGAACGCCGCGATCAGCCGGATCGGGCCGAGCAGGTTGGTGGTGACCGTCGCCTCGGCCGTCTCGAGGAACCCTTCGGGCGACGTCCAGTCCTCGGGGCGCATGATGCCGGCCATCGCGATGACGACGTTGAGCGAAGGATGCGCGGACAGGACGCTCTGTGCTGCTTCGCGGATGCTGTCGGCATCCGTCGTGTCGATCTGGACGGTGTCGATGCCCGGGTTCGCCGCCGCGATCTCGTCGAGCTGTTCGACACGACGCCCGCCGACGATCACGGTGTTGCCTCGTTCGCTGAGTCGCCGAGCGAGCGCGAGCCCGATGCCGCTCGTGGAGCCGGGGATGAAGATGGTGTTTCCGCTGATGTTCATGCGTCCACTCTTCGGCCTCCGGCAGTCCCTCTCCAGAGATGGTCCATCCAGGGATCCGCGGTCCCTGGATGAGTGAGGGCGAGCACGAGATACTGCAGTGGTGGATAGAGAAGCACTGGCCGAGTTCCTCGTGCGACGCAGGGAGCAGCTGCAGCCGTCGGACGTCGGCCTCGGTGCGGGAGCGCGCCGCCGCACTCCTGGTCTTCGCCGCGAGGAGGTCGCACAGCTCGCCGCCATGTCGACTGACTACTACACGCGTCTCGAACAGCAGCGGGGTCCGCAGCCCAGCGTGCAGATCCTCGCTTCGCTCGCGCGGGCGCTGCGATTGACTCCCGACGAACGCGACTACCTGCACCGCATCTGCGGTCACAGCGCCCCGGATCGCACGGTGTTCACCGACTACGTGCACCCGGGCATGCTCCGTGTTCTCGACCGCCTCGATGACACACCCGCCTTCGTCGTCTCGGTGCTTGACGAGGTCCTGATCCAGAACGACGCCGCACGGGCTCTGCTCGGTGACGTGAGCGGCCTGGAGGGGATCGAGCGCAGCGGGATCTACCGCTGGTTCGCGCACCCGCATGACGAGCGCGGGCGCTACCCGGAGCAGGATCACCCTCGCCACAGCAGCGTGCTCGTGGCTTCGCTCCGATCCGCCTACGGCGCGCTCGGCGAGCGCTCACGCGCCGGCGAGATCGTGCGGGAGCTCACCGTCCGCAGCCCGGAGTTCGCCGAGCTGTGGGCCGTGCACGAGGTGCGGCGGCGCTTCGAAGACCACAAGGTCCTCATCCATCCGGAGGTCGGCCCGATCGAGGTCGACTGCCAGGCGCTGTTCACCGAGGACGAATCCCAGGCGCTCATCGTGCTGACAGCGGCGCCGGGCAGCGACGCCGCGAGCAAGCTCGAACTGCTCAGAGTGCTCGGGACACAGCGGGTCTGACCGGCACCCAGCACGACACCCTGCTGCTGTACTCCACGAACTCGGACCCGAACCTCGACTCCAGATCCGCCTCCTCGAGCGGCCGCACGACCGAGTTCCAGAGCAGAGATCCGAACAGCGAATACGCGACGACGAGCCAGGAACCCAGGATCAGGCCGACGCTGATGCCCTGTGCGATGCCCGCGACAGCCATCGGGTTGCGCACATACCGGTACGGGCCGCTGATCACGAGTCGTCGCGCCATCTGCGACGGGAGCGGGGTGCCCTCACCCTCGACGGACATCGACACGGCCGACCAGATACCGAGGGCGGTCGCGACGACGAGCAGCACCCCGCCCGCCAGATGGACGACGAGCGGAACCTCGATGCGCAGCGACCATCGGGCCTCGACGAGCGACACCACGATGGGGATGACGAGTAGGAAGGTGCCCCAGAAGAACAGGGTCTGCAGTCCGGTGCGCGCGAGCAGCGCTCGTGTGCCGAGCTTCGCAGCAGGCCGGAACGCGAGCGGGCCGGTGATCAGCCATTCCACCGGAGCCCTTCCGCAGAGCAGGACGATTCCCGCCGCGACGCTCGCTCCGGCAGCGATCAGCATGACCAGGGCGCCCCACCCGGCGAGACCTGTCGCCGTGGCGTAGACGGCCATGCCGGCGGCCACGATCGCCGTCCAGGGAACAGCGACCCACAGAGCCCATCGGGAACCGGCTGCGATGATCGCCGAACCGATCACGAAGAGCGGGATGTCGAACGCTGCCACGAGTCCGGCGGGCAGGTCTCCGAGAGTGAGGTGACGCACGTCGTCCGACAGCGCCACCGCGATCCACCAGGCTGCTCCGGACAGAGCCTGCACAGCGAAATACAGCCGAGCCGTCACCGGTGTGATCGGGATCCCTGCGATGACCGGCATGCATTCAGTCTACGAGCGCCGTCCGCGGTCGCCCGCGCAGCGAGCCGCCTCAGGACTCCTCGTGCGATGCGGGATCCGCGTCGAAGAGCCGCCCGTCTGCGCGTCCGAGTGCCGTGATCGCCTCGACCTCGGCCGCGGTCAGCACGACTCCTCCTGCGGCGAGATTCGATACCTGGTGCTCGAGCGAGGAGGCCTTCGGAATCGCGACCGTCTCCCGCGCGATGTGCCAGGCGAGCACGGTCTGCGCGGGGGAGATGTCGTGCGCAGCCGCCACCTCGCCGATCACGCGCTCTTCTATCAGCTCCTTCGCGCGACCGAGCGGACTCCACGCCTCGGTGAGGATGCCGTGCTCTCGGTGATAGGCGAGCTGCTCGTCCTGCGGGAAGTACGGGTGCACCTCGATCTGGTTGACGACCGGGCGGACACCGGTCTCGCGCTCGATGCGCTCGAGGTGATCGGGGAGGAAGTTCGAGACGCCGATCTGTCTCACGACCCCCCGTTGCTGAGCCTCGACCAGCGCCTCCCATGCCTGCACGTATTCGTCCTGATGCGGGTTGGGCCAGTGGATGAGGTGCAGGTCGATCGCTTCGACGCCGAGCCGCGACCGGCTCTCTTCGATGCTCGTCCGCGCCT
Organism: Microbacterium sp. K2; assembly: GCF_051365005.1. Taxonomy (NCBI): domain Bacteria; kingdom Bacillati; phylum Actinomycetota; class Actinomycetes; order Micrococcales; family Microbacteriaceae; genus Microbacterium; species Microbacterium sp. K2. The sequence goes on from NZ_JBLWII010000001.1 coordinate 386,515, forward strand.
TCGCGCGTGGGTGATGGCGGCCGGGCAGCTTGGTCGTGACGATCAGTTCCGAGGTGTCCACGTCGGATGCGCGCACCCCGCGACCCACGGATCCCTCGTTCTCGTAGTTGAATGCCGAATCGATCAGGCGGTAGCCGGCGCCGATCGCGGAGGCGACGGAGTCAGCGCCCGCATCCCCGTTCAGCGCGTATGTGCCGAGTCCGAGAGCCGGAAGGGTGAAGCCGTTGTGAGCCGTGAAGAAGGGGAGAGCCGTCATGGCGCCAGCGTACGCTGGAGCCATGAATGAGGTGCAGAGGATGGCGTCAGATGACGGCGTCCCCGATAATGCCGATCGGTGTCCCTGCGGCTCAGGAGACCTCTTCGTCGGATGCTGCGGCCCGCTGCTCGGTGGGGCCCCCGCACCCACGGCCGAGCGGCTGATGCGCTCGCGCTTCACGGCGTTCTCGGTCAAGGACGCCGCGTATCTCCTGGCGACCTGGCATCCGTCGACCCGCCCCGCCGAGATCGACCTCGACGACGACGTGCTCTGGCGACGGCTCGTGGTCCTCGATCGCACCGGCGGCGGCCCCTTCGATCGCGACGGCGAGGTCGAGTTCGAGGCCTTCTGGCAGCAGGACGCCGAGCGGGGTTCGCTCCGCGAGCGGAGCCGCTTCGTGCGCGAGGACCGCAGGTGGCTGTACCTCGACGGACAGGTCGGGTGATGGACGTGACCGCGCAGCGACTAGATTTGAGAGCGTGAACGCCAGCCCAGAACACCAGCGCATCCTGCTCGACGTCGCCGACCTGGACCGGCGCATCGCGCAGGCGGAGCGCGCACGCACCAAGCCGCCTCAGGCCGCCCGGATCACCGAGCTCGTCGCGATCCGTCAGGATCAGCTCCGCGAGCTGACTGCGTTGACCGGCACGCGCGACGACGTGCGCACCGAGCTCACGCGGCTCGAGTCCGACGTCAAGCTCGTCGAGCAGCGCCGGGTCCGCGACGCCGACCGCCTCGCCACCGCGACGAACTCGAAGGAGGCGCAGGCACTCGAGCACGAGATCGCGAGCCTCGCCAAGCGTCAGAGCGACCTCGAGGACATCGAGCTCGATCTCATGGGCCGTGTCGAAGACGCGGAAGCGGCGGTCGCCGCACAGCAGGCACTGCTCGCGACGACGACCTCCGAGGGCACTGCGCTCACCGCTCAGGCCAAGGCCGACGTCGCTGCGGCGACCGACCTCCTCGCCCAGTTGACGCGCGATCGCGAGGCCGTGACCGCCTCCGTTCCTGCGCCGCTCCTGGCCGATTACACGCGTCGCGCGGCGAACAGCGCGGGCGCGGCTGTGCTGACCCGTGGCACTTGCGAAGGCTGCCGGATGCTGCTTCCGGGCACCGACCTCAACGACATCCGCAACGCGCCCGACGACCTCGTCGTCTTCTGCCCCGAGTGCGGTTGCATCCTGGTGCGCACCGAGGAATCCGGGCTGTGATCTCTGCGCCGCGAGCGCGACGGCGGTGAACTCGCGGCAGCAGACCGAGCGTCGCGTCGTCCTCGTGGCGGCCGGCTCGGGCGGATACGCCGCGGTGGAACTCGACGCCGAGGATGCCGAGGTCGGTCGTATCGAACTCTCCGCGTCTGAGCTGGCCTCATGGGTCGCGACCCAGGAGCGCGAGAACCCGCCGCGCTGGGTGATCCGCAGTGCCAGGGAGATCTACCCCGTGCTGCTCGCCGCGGGCGTGCTTCTGAGCCGTTCGCACGACCTGCTGCTGTGCCATGCGATTCTTCGCGACACCGACAAGGTTCCGCGCCCGCTCGCACCGTCGGCGGCCTGGGTGCGACGCGAACCCGTCGATGAAGCGCCGGCGCTGTTCGACGTCATCGCGCACGATGCACCGGACGACCCTGTCGGCGACGCCCTCGACCAGTACCGCGAGCAGCGTCGCGTGCTTCGCGACAGCAAGGACGGGCGGCTCACCCTGCTCACGTCGGCCGAATCCGCCGGTGGCCTCATCGCCGAGGAGATGAGAGCCGCGGGCCTGCCGTGGAACGAGTCGGTGCACGACGGCATCCTCACCGAGATACTCGGCACCCGCCCGATCGCGGGAGGCCTTCCCAGTCGCATGGTGGCTCAGGGCGAGCGGGTGCGTTCGATTCTCGGCGACCCCAACCTCAACCTCGAGAGCCAGCCGAAGCTGCTCCGCGCTCTGCACCGCGTCGGCGTGCAGGTCGAGTCGACCAGTCGGTGGGAGCTTGCCCAGCACAGCCACGCCGTGGTCGAGCCGCTGCTGGCCTACAAGAAACTGTCGCGGCTGCTGAGTGCCAACGGATGGGCGTGGCTCGCCGAGTGGGTGCATGACGGACGTTTCCGACCGATCTACATCACGGGTGGTGTCGTGACGGGGCGGTGGGCATCGGCTGGAGGTGGCGCTCTGCAGCTGCCGCGCAACCTGCGCGCCGCGGTGCGCGCCGACGAAGGATGGACGCTGGTCGTCGCCGACGTCGCTCAGCTGGAGCCGCGCATGCTCGCGGGCATGGCGGGAGACCGTGCGATGGCGCGAGCGGCGCAGGGCAAAGACCTGTATGCGGGAGTCGTGGAATCGGGCGCTGTGACGACGCGTGAAGAGGCGAAGTACGCCGTTCTCGGGGCGATGTACGGAGCGACGACCGGGGACAGTGGGCGACTGGTTCCCCGACTGCGCAAGGTGTACCCGAGGGCGATGGCGCTCGTCGACAAGGCGGCGCGGTTCGGCGAGGACGGGGGAGTGGTCTCGACCTGGCTGGGACGATCGTCGCCTCGTCCGTCGATGGAGTGGGAGGCCATGCAGGCCGCCGCCACCGATGCCGACGCCGATCCCGCCGAGGTCGCCCTTGCGCGGCGTCGCGCTCGGGACTGGGGGCGTTTCACCCGCAACTTCGTGGTGCAGGGCACCGCCGCCGAGTGGTCGTTGATCTGGCTCGCTGAGATCAGACACCGTCTGCAGAGGCTTCCCGGGGCGGAGCGGGTGGCCCCGGCATCCGGGATCTTCGGCTCGCGCGCGCACCTGGCCTTCTTCCTGCACGATGAGGTGATCCTGCATGTTCCCCAGGAGCAGGCGGATGCCGCCGCGGATGCCGTGCGCGAAGCCGCAGCGGTGGCCACACGCCGGCTCTTCGGGAGCTTCCCGATCGAGGTTCCTCTCGATCTGCGGATCGCGGAGTCGGCTGAGAAGTAGGGCGCTCTGGTCGTAGACTGGACGTGCGAATGGGTCGACTGGACGGTCGCGTGGCGGGCAACCGCACCGAGGAACGTCCGGGCTCCTCAGGGCAGGACGGTGGGTAACGCCCACCCGGAGCAATCCGCGAGAAAGTGCCACAGAGAGCAGACCGCCCCGCAAGGGGTAAGGGTGAAAGGGTGGTGTAAGAGACCACCGGGGGCCATGGTGACATGGCCCGCCAGGTAAACCTCGTCCGGAGCAAGGTCAGACAGAGGATGTTGACGCGGCTCGCCGAGTCCTCGGGTAGACCGCTAGAGTGCCACGGCAACGTGTCGCCGAGAGAGATGGCCGTCGAAGGGGCGAAGAACCCCGGAACAGAACCCGGCGTACAGGTCGGCCCATTCGCACTGAACAGCGTGACCAGGTCGGGTTCGAGCCTGTTGCGTCGGAGGCTACTGCTGCGCGATCTGCTCGAGGAAAGCACGCGCCGCATCCTCCGACACGTCGTATCCGTACTCGGCCGCTTTCGAGACGAGGGTCGCGGCGGCGTCGTCGGTGGGCTGCGGGTTCTCCGGATCGATACCGAGCACACGAAGTGCGTCGTCTCGTTGCTCGGGGGTCGCCTGGTCCCAGAGGCCCTGCATCGCATCAGCCTGCGCTCCGGCCGATGGATCGGTGGCGGGCTCTGACGGAGCCGGCGGTGCTGCTGGAGGTCGAGTCTGCGTCGCCGCCGGAGTGGGCAGCGACGTCGCTGTCGGCGACGGAGCCGGAGCCGCAACTGGCGCGGCGCATCCGGTGAGGATCAGCGCCAGCGTCGTACCGACGAGAGTTGCTTTGAGTCGCGAGCCGTTCACACAGCGAGTCTACGGAAGGCCGCTGAGAGTCTCCGGGCCGCTTCCCGCAGCATCCGAAGCCTTCCGGCGCGCGAGGTTGCGGCGCACGAGCGGCCAGAACAGCACGAGCACGCCGGTGGCGATGAGGCTCGTCCAGACCTGCGTGCGGCCTGCCTCGCTGAACATCATCACGACGATCACCGCCGCGATGCAGGCGATCAGCAGGATGTTGAGCCAGGGGTGCAGCCACATCTTGAGCTTGAGGTTCGCGACCTCGTCGGGCGTCATCTTCTGGCGGAGTCGCCATTGCGTGAGGGCGATGAAGACGTAGACGAGCAGGGCGACGAGGCCGGCCGAGTTCATGATGAAGTCGAAGATGCCTGACCCCGGCGTCAGGAAGTTCACCAGCGTGGCGATGAGTCCGCCGCTCGTCGAGGCCAGCAGCGCCATCACCGGCACGCCGTTCTTCGACCTCTTCGCCACGATCTTCGGTGCGAAGCCCTGCTCGGCGAGCGCTGCGAACATGCGCGATGCCGAGTAGAGACCCGAGTTCAGCACCGATATGACCGCGGTGAAGATGACGAGCTGCATGATGATGCTCGCCCCGGGGATGCCGAACTGTTCGAGAGCGTAGGTGAACGGCGCGTTGGCCACGTCGGTCGGAACCGGCAATTCGTTCCACGGCACGACAGTGACGATGATCAGCACCGAGCCGACGAAGAACAGCAGGATGCGCCAGATGATCGTGCTCGTCGCCTGCCGGATGCCCTTCGCCGGATCCTCTGACTCCGCCGACGCCATCACGGCGATCTCGGTGCCGAAGTACGAGAAGATCACCAATGCGACCCCTGTGAAGGCGACGCCGAAGCCGTTCGGAGCGAAGCCGCCGTGCTCCCACAGGTTCCCGATCGAGACCTCGGAGTTCGGCCACAGGCCGAAGGCGAACAGCAGACCGGCGCCGAGGAAGACGACGATCGCGAGCACCTTGACGCTGGCGAGCCAGAACTCGACTTCGCCGAAGGCGCGGACGGAGATGATGTTCGTGCCGACGAAGATCCCGATCAGGATCAGCGACCAGGCCCATGACGGGACAGCGGGGAACCAGCTCGCCATGGTCTCGCCGCCCAGCACGGCCTCATAGGCGAGCACACCGACCCAGAAGTACCAGTACAGCCACCCGACGAGATAGGCCGCCCAGTTGCCGAGGCCCACTCGTGCGTACTCCATGAACGAGCCGATGGCTGGGCGCGATGCCGCCATCTCGCCGAGCATCCGCATGGCGAGGAACACGAGCAGCCCGCCGATGAGATACGAGAGCACTGCGGCCGGCCCGACAGCGCGGATGACATTGCCCGATCCGACGAAGAGGCTCGCGCCGATGATCCCGCCGAGGGTGATCATCGTGACATGGCGTGACCGCAGCTTCTTCGCCTTGGGTCTCTCGACGGGTGCGAAACCGGCTGACGTCGACGGCGACACCGGCTTGTTCCAGGACGATTCTGACGGTTCGTTCATCTCGAAGCTGCCTTTCGTTGCGGTGCGGCCTTGACGTCGAGGCCGTCCATCAGGCGTATCTCGTCGACCGAGAAGGACACGGAGGAGATGCCATGTTGCCACGGCGCCGTCACGCCGCGCAGTATTCTCTGCGGACTGCGAGGGTGCTCAGCCCGGCGATGCAGAAGGCCCCACCGGATCGGCGGGGCCTTCTGCTGTCGATGGTCGTGGGGTCAGTCGCCGGCGAGAGACGCCGCGCCGATGATGCCCGAGTTGTTGCGGTGGATCGCCGGGACGATCGGGGTCTTGAGATCGAGCAGCGGCAGGAAGTCTCCGGCGTTCTTCGACACACCGCCGCCGACCACGAACAGGTCAGGGCTGAAGAGGAACTCGATGTGCGAGTAGAACTTCTGCAGACGCTCGGCCCACTCCGACCAGCTGAGTCCTTCACGCTCGCGCGCGGATGTCGCGGCGTAGGTCTCGACGGACTCGTACTCGCCGAAGTTCAGGTGACCGAGCTCGGTGTTCGGCAGCAGCACGCCGTCGTAGAGGAACGCCGAGCCGATGCCGGTGCCGAGGGTCGTGAGCAGTGTGAAGCCGCGCACGTCGCGGGCCGCACCGTGGCGTGCCTCGGCGACGCCGGCGGCATCCGCGTCGTTCACGAAGACGATGTTGCGTCCGAGACCGTCGCGGAAGAACTTCTCCGCATCGAAGTCCACCCACTCCTTCGAGACGTTGGCGGCCGACAGGGTCTTGCCGCGCTTCACGATGGCGGGGAACGCCACGCCGAGCGGGAGAGTCGGGTCGTGGACGTCGAGGGTCTTCAGCACTGTCTGCACCGCCTGCAGGACATCCTCCGGAGATGCGCCCTCAGGAGTGGGCACGCGCACCCTGTCCGAGGCCATGGTGCCGTGCTCCAGGTCGACGAGACCTGCCTTGATTCCCGTGCCGCCGATGTCGACGCCGATCGCTTTTGCCATGGTCGATAGCTTAGCGACCGACGTCAGCGCCGATAGGATCGATGACACCACGTGAAGAAGGGGATCGGCCATGTCGAACGGCGATGAGAAGTACTGGTACAACCTGGAGACCGGTCAGGTGGAGTTCGGCATGATCTCCGCATCCGCTGACCGCGTCGGTCCCTTCGATACCGAAGCTGAGGCGTCTCTGGCTCCGGAGAAGCTCAAGGAGCGCTCGCGGGCCTGGGCCGAGGAGGAAGCAGCCGAGAGCGGCTGGGACGCCGGCATCGGCAAGAGCGCTGAGTGACCGTGGACAAGCAGAGAGATTTCGTCCTCCGGACGATCGAAGAGCGCGGCGTCAAGTTCGTCCGCCTGTGGTTCACCGATGTCATCGGCACCCTCAAGTCCGTCGCCATCGCGCCGGCCGAGGTCGAGGGCGCGTTCGCCGAGGGGATCGGCTTCGACGGCTCTGCCATCGAGGGCCTGACCCGCAGCTACGAGTCCGACCTGCTCGCGCAGCCCGACCCCACCACTTTCCAGACGCTGCCGTGGCGCGGTGAGATCGACCCCACCGCGCGCATGTTCTGCGACATCACCACGCCGGACGGGCGACCTGCCGTGTCCGATCCGCGGCACGTGCTCAAGCGCACTCTGGCCAAGGCCGCCGATGCCGGGTTCACCTTCTACACGCACCCCGAGATCGAGTTCTACCTGCTCAAGTCCTCGTCGTTCGGTCCTGAGGGGCCGGTTCCGGTCGACTCGGCCGGGTACTTCGACAACGTCCCCGGCGGCACGGCGCATGATTTCCGCCGCCGGTCGGTGCGGATGCTCGAGGACCTCGGGATCTCCGTCGAGTTCAGCCACCACGAGGGCGGGCCCGGGCAGAACGAGATCGACCTCCGCTACGCGGACGCGCTGACCATGGCCGACAACGTGATGACGTTCCGCACGGTAATCAAAGAGGTCGCGATCGAGCAGGGCGTCTATGCGACGTTCATGCCGAAGCCTCTGAGCGGCCACCCCGGCAGCGGCATGCACACGCACATGTCGCTCTTCGAGGGCGAGCGCAACGCGTTCTACGAAGAGGGCGCGAAGTACCAGCTGTCGAAGACCGGTCGCCACTTCATCGCCGGTCTCCTGCGGCACGCCAACGAGATGGCGGCGGTGACGAACCAGTTCGTCAACTCGTACAAGCGCCTCTGGGGCGGCGACGAGGCTCCGAGCTTCGTCACGTGGGGCCACAACAACCGCTCCGCGCTCGTCCGAGTGCCGATGTACAAGCCCAACAAGGGCGGATCGTCGCGCGTCGAGTACCGTGCGCTCGACTCTGCAGCGAACCCCTACCTCGCCTACGCCCTCATGCTCGCAGCGGGCCTCAAGGGCATCGAGGAGGAGTACGAGCTGCCGCCGGAGGCCGAGGACAACGTGTGGTCGCTGAGTGACGCCGAGCGCCGTGCGCTGGGCTACTCCGCGCTGCCTGCGAGCCTCGACCACGCACTCGAGTACATGGAGAGCTCCGAGCTCGTCGCCGAGACCCTCGGCGAGTCGGTCTTCAACTACGTGCTGCTCAACAAGCGCAAGGAGTGGGAGGCCTACCGCGGCCAGGTCACGCCGCTGGAGCTGAAGAACAACCTCGAGCTTCTCTGAGCGTCGCCCATGGCCCGTTCGGACGACTCCGTCTCTCTCTCCGCGCTGGCCAGGCTGGGGTTCGCCGAGCTCAGCGAGGCGGCGGCGAACCTCACCGAGCTCGCGACGCTGATCGGCGTCGAGCGGTCCCTCCTGCTCGGTGAAGCCGACGGGGCCGACCCCGATGCGGCGGTCGAGGGGATGCTGCGCGTGGCGCGGCGTGACCCGGCACCGCTTGCGGCACTGTTCGCCGACGCACAGGCGCGCAGACGCGTGTGGCGGTTGTTCGGCGCGTCGCAGGGGTTCGCGGATTTCTTCCTGCGACACCCTCGTGAGATCACGGTGCTGGGCGAGTCGATGCCCGAGTTGCCGTCGGCAGATCAACTGCGCGAGCGGATGCTGGATGCCGTCCGCGCCCGCGATGGCTTCGCCGAGTCCGGAGACGATGCGGCGGTGGTGACGCTTCGAGTCGCCTACCGGCGCAACCTCGCGGCGATCGCCGCGTTCGACCTCACGTCGCACAGCCCGGTTCGCATCGTCGGCGACGTCGCCGCAGCGTTGGCCGACGTCGCCGGCGCGGCGCTCGAGGCAGCCCTCGCGGTGGCCCGACGACGGCTCGCCGACACGATGAGCCACGAACAGGTCGCCGCCACACAGCTCGCGATCATCGGCATGGGCAAGGCCGGCGCACGCGAGTTGAACTACGTCAGCGACGTCGACGTGATCTTCGTGGGGGGAACGGCAGACGAAGAGGTCGTCTCCGAATCGAAGGCGATCGACATCGCGACGCGCCTCGCCAGGGAGACGATGCGCGGTCTGAGCGGCATCGAGGTCGAGCCGCCGCTCTGGGAGGTCGATGCTGCGCTCCGTCCAGAGGGCAAACAGGGCGCGCTGGTTCGATCACTCGGCTCGCACCTGGCGTATTACGACCGCTGGGCCAAGAGCTGGGAGTTCCAGGCGCTGCTGAAGGCGCGACCTCTCGCGGGCGATCCCGAGCTCGGCGCCGCGTACATCGCCGCGGTGCAGCCCAAGGTCTTCTCGAGCGCCGCGCGAGAGAACTTCGTCGACAGCGTGCAGCGCATGCGCGAGCGGGTCATGGAGCACATCGACCCGGAGGATGCGCCGTACCAGCTGAAACTGGGATCCGGTGGCCTGCGGGACATCGAGTTCACTGTGCAGCTCCTGCAGCTCGTGCACGGCCTCACCGACCCGAGTCTGCGTACGCGCGGCACGCTGGAGAGCCTCGACGCGCTCGTCGAAGGCGGCTACATCGGCCGGGCTGAGGCTGCGTCGTTCGCTGACGACTACTGCGTGCTGCGGCTGATGGAGCACAGACTGCAGCTCAAGGAGCTCAGCCGCACCCACCTGATGCCTCGGACGCCCGCCGGCCTGCGCGTGCTGGCTCGCAGCACCGGTCTCGGAGAATCCGGCGAGGCGATCTGGGCTCGATGGGAGAGCGTTCGGCGTGAGGTGCGCGACATCCACACCCGGCTGTTCTACCGCCCTCTTCTGAGTGCCGTGGCCTCACTGCCCGAAGAAGAGCGCACCCTGTCGACCGCGCAGGCGCACGATCGGCTCATGGCGATCGGCTTCCGCGACCCCGCAGGTGCTCTGCGGCACATCGGCGCGCTCACGACGGGGTTGAGTCGCAAGGCGACCATCCAGCGCCACCTCATGCCTGTGATGGTCCGCTGGTTCGCCGACGGCAGCGACCCGGACTACGCGCTGATCGCGTTCCGCCGCATCAGTGAGCGCCTCGGCGACACCCCCTGGTTCCTCCGGATGCTGCGGGATTCGTCCGGCGCCGCCGAGAGCCTCACAAGGCTGCTGTCGTCGTCGCGCTACGTCGGCGAGCTCATGGAGTGGATCCCCGAGTCGGTCGCCTGGCTCGACAGCAGCGAGCTGCTGCGTCCGCGAAGCGGGGCCGCGCTCGACGAGGAGGCCAGGGCGATCCAGACACGTCACAAGAACGTGGGTGACGCGTTGCAGGCGGTGCGAGCGCTGCGACGTCGAGAGCTCCTGCGCACGGCGATGGGCGGCGTCCTCGACGTGCTCTCGATCGAGCAGATCGCGACCTCGCTCACCGAGATCACCGACGCCACGATCCAGGCGGCGCTGCGCGCGGTTCGGCGTGAGATCGTCCCCGCCGAGGATGAGGCGCTCGACTTCGCGGTGATCGGCATGGGGCGGTTCGGGGGAGCGGAGCTCGGCTTCGGTTCCGACGCCGACATCCTCTATGTGTACGACGCGAACGGCGTCGATCCTCAGCGGGCGCAGTCGCTCGCCACGCGCATCGTCGCGGGACTCCGGGAACACCTGACCGATCATCGAGTGCCGCTCGATCTCGATGCCGACCTCCGACCGGAGGGTCGCAACGGCCCCGTGGTGCGGTCGATCGAGGCCTATGCGGAGTACTACCGACGCTGGTCGCTCTCATGGGAGGCGCAGGCGCTGCTACGGGCAAGGGGAGTGGCGGGAAGCACCACTCTCATTGCGAAGTTCACGGACCTCGCCGACAGCATCCGGTATCCCGCGGAGATCGATCTGCAGGGCACCCGCGAGATCAAGCGGATCAAGGCACGGGTCGAAGGGGAGCGGCTGCCGCAGGGAGTGGATCCGCGTCGTCATCTGAAACTCGGTCCAGGCACGCTCAGCGACGTCGAGTGGCTGGTGCAGCTGTTGCAATTGCAGCACGCCCACGACGTCCCGGAGCTGCGGACCACGTCGACCCTCACGGCCCTCGGGGCTGCGGTCGACGCGGGATTCGTGCCGGCCGATGCCGCCGATCTCCTCCGCGCCGCATGGCTGCTGTCGAGTCGCCTGCGCTCCGCTATCACCCTCTACACCGGCAAGACGAGCGATGTGCTGCCGACGGATCCGCGCGACCTCGATGCGATCGGTCGGCTGCTCGGATACCCCGACCGCTCGGCGAGCGTGCTCGACGACGACTACCTGGGAGTCACGAGGCGTGCGCGCAGGGCATTCGAGCAGCTCTTCTACGGCTAGCCTGGCTTCATGACGATCTCGAAGCTCGGTGTGATCTGGAACCCCTCCAAGGTTGACGGGGATTCGCTACGCGAAGCCGTTGCCGCGACCTTCGTCTCCGACGGCGTCGAGACGCCCGTCGAGTGGTGGGAGACCAGCATCGAGGACCCGGGTCGCGGCATGGCCGCTGAGGCCGTGGACGCAGGCTGCGACGTGGTGGTCGCGGTCGGTGGAGACGGCACCGTCCGGGCAGTCGCGGAATCGTTGGCGGGCACGGACTCCGCGCTCGGCATCGTGCCGCAGGGCACCGGCAACCTGCTCGCTCGCAACCTCGAGATCCCCTTGAACGACATCCCCGCCGCGCTGGCGCGGGTCCGCGACGGCGAGCCGCAGCGGATCGACATGGGCTGGGTCGACCACGACGGCACCGAGCATGCCTTCGTGGTGATGGTCGGCTTCGGCATCGACGCGCAGATGCTGGTGGAGACCGACGAGGACCTGAAGAACCGGGCCGGATGGATCGCCTACGTAGAAGCGATGGGGCGTGCCCTCGCCGGCACCGAGATGACCGACATCACTCTCACGCTCGACGATCAGGAGCCGCAGGGGCTTCGCGGTCATACGATGCTGATCGGCAACTGCGGCATGGTGCAGGGCGGCATCCGTCTCCTGCCCGACGCGGTGCTCGATGACGGGCTGCTCGACATGCTGCTCGTGAGCGCCGATGGGCCCCTGCAGTGGCTCGACACGGTCCGCGCCTTCGTCTGGGAGAACGGCATCCGTCGCATGATGGGCAACGTCGACACCGCTGTGAGCACCGACTCCACGACCCACATCTCAGCTGAACGCATTCGGGTCGAGCTCGCGTCACCGCAGACGTTCGAGATCGATGGCGAAGAGGTCGGAGCGGTCTCCGGCTTCACCGTGCGGGTTCAGCCCGCAGCCCTCACCGTTCGCTGAGAGTGCCCGGCGGGACCACCTTGCTGTCCTGCGTCGGGAAGACGACCTTCTGCACGATGATGATCACGCTGGCCGCGACCGGGATCGCGACAAGCGCGCCCAGGATCCCGCCGAGCGCGCCGCCGGCGATCGCCGCGATCACGACGAGGGAACCGGGAACGGCAACCGCCTTGTTCATGATCCGCGGCGAGAGCACGTAGGCCTCGATCTGCATGTAGACGAGGTAGTAGCCGAACGCGATGAGCGCGGTGATCGGGCTCGCGATGAGGCAGATCAGCGAGTTGATGATCGATGCGCTCAGGGTTCCGACGAGCGGGATCAATGAACCGATGAAGGCGAGCAGCGCGAGCAGCGCAGGCACCGGTGCCCCGATGATGCTCAGCACGATCAGGCTCAGGATGCCGTTGATCAGAGCGAGGCTCGCCTGTCCCATCACGTAACGACCGACGGCGCCCGAGACGTCCTCGAGGAGTCCTCCGAAGGTCTCGCGCTGGTACGAGGGGACGAACCGCACCGCGACGCGCTTCATGCTGCGCAGCGAGGCCATGAAGTACAGGGTCAGGATGAGCACGATCGTGATACCGGTGAATCCGCCGGCGATGCCGGCGCCGACCGCGAAGACGCCGCCGCTGATGTTCAGGATGTTGCCCGGATCCTGAATGAAGCTCAGCACGCCCTGTGCCGCGTCGTCGAAGGCGGAGCCGAACTGCTCGCTCACGTCCTTGAACCAGGCGCTGGCCATGAAGTCCTCGACCATCTGGGGGCCGTCCTGGATCAGATTGGTCACCTGTTCGACGAGGAGCGGGACGATCGCGAGGATGATTCCGGCGAAGGCCAGGATCACGACGGAGACCACGATCGCGACTGCGGCCGGTCGGGGGAGCCTGCGCTCGATGAACGACACGATCGGGTCGAGGCCGAGGGCCAGGAAGAGCGCGACTCCGATGTAGACCAGCACGGTCGCGAGCTGATTGATGATTCCGCCCAGCAGCAGTGCGACCAGCACGCCGAGCGCACCGAGCAGGCCGAACATGAAGGGGTTGATCCGGGCGATCGCTGCCGCCGCGGTCTTGGGCTGAGCCGGGGGAGTCTCGGTCGTGTGGACCTTCTTCGGCTGCAGCCTGTCGTTCTTGCGGCGCATGATGGCCCCTCGCTTGTGTTCGTTCGGACCCCTCAGTTGACCAGTCGGTGCGGGGGAAAGCAAGCACGACACGGTCACGCTCGTTGTGGTGTATAGCGGGTGGATGTCGGATGCCTGTGCGATGGTTCACGCATGGATGCGCTGACACTCAGACCCTGGTCCGCGGGTGATCTCGAGCTGCTGCGTCTGGCGAACACTCCGGAGATGACGGCCCATCTGAACGGCGTCGAGAGCGAGCAGCAGCTGCTGGACCGCCATGCCCGCTACCTGCGACTGTGGGAGACGGGAGAGGCCAGGATGTTCGTCATCGAAGACGCTGAGGGAGCGCCCCTAGGATCGATCGGCTTCTGGAACGTCGAGTGGCGTGGCGAGCCTGCGTGGGAGACGGGGTGGTTCGTTCTTCCGGTGGCGCAGGGGAGAGGCGTGGCATCTCGAGCTCTCGGTCTGCTGCTCGACGATGCGCGCGACCGCCGCTCCGGGCGGAGGTTTCTGACGGCATTCCCGTCCGCCGAGAACGCGGGCTCGAACGGCGTCTGTCGACGCGCCGGATTCGAGATGGTCGGCACCGTCACCGATGAGTTCCGTGGTGCGGCCCTGACGATGAACGAGTGGGTCTTCGACCTCACCGACTGAGTGCGCGCAGGCCGTGCCCTACTCGGACTTCTCGGCCTTCCGCGACGACTCGAAGCCTGCGCCCAACGCGACACCCAACGCGAGGCCCAACGCAGCCCCCGCGCCGATGTTTTCGAACAGCAGCATCCCTGCACCCGCACCGATCGGCAGACCCATCGCGATCCCGAGCGCGATGCCGAGACCCGGCTTCTTCATGGAGTTCTCGGCCGGCTCGGAGTTCTCGTCTGATTCGGTCATGTTCAGGACGATACCCACGCGATCGATCGCCCACATCCCCCGCACGACGGATACGGTACAGGCTGCGGCGACGCGGGAAGACGAAAACGCCCCCGAGCCGCAGCTCGGGGGCGTTCTCAGTGGGTCTTCGGATCAGACTCCGAAGTACAGCTCGTACTCGAACGGGTGCGGGCGCTGAGCCATCGGCAGGATCTCGTTCTCGTACTTGTACGAGATCCAGGTCTCGATGAGCTCCTCGGTGAACACGCCGCCCTCGAGGAGGAACTGGTGGTCGGCCTTCAGCGCCTCGAGCGAGTCCAGCAGGGAGTTCGGAACCTGGGGGATGTTCTTGGCCTCCTCAGGAGGAAGCTCGTAGAGGTCCTTGTCGACGGGCTCGTGCGGCTCGATGCGGTTCTTGATGCCGTCGAGTCCGGCCATGAGCTGCGCGGCGAACGCGAGGTACGGGTTGCCCGAGGCATCCGGTGCGCGGAACTCGATGCGCTTGGCCTTCGGGTTGGAGCCCGTGATCGGGATGCGGATGGCAGCCGAGCGGTTTCCGGCCGAGTAGACCAGGTTGACCGGCGCCTCGAAGCCCTTGACCAGACGGTGGTAGCTGTTCAGGGTCGGGTTGGTGAACGCGAGCACAGCCGGAGCGTGCGCGAGCAGACCGCCGATGTACCAGCGAGCGATGTCGCTGAGCTGGCCGTAGCCGGCCTCGTCGTAGAACAGCGGCTTGCCGTCGTTCCACAGCGACTGGTGCGTGTGCATTCCCGAGCCGTTGTCGCCGTAGAGGGGCTTCGGCATGAAGGTGGCGACCTTGCCCCACTCTTCGGCGGTGTTCTTGACGATGTACTTGAACTTCAGGATGTCGTCCGCCGAGTGCACCATGGTGTCGAAGCGGTAGTTGATCTCCTGCTGGCCGGCGGTGCCGACCTCGTGGTGCGAGCGCTCGAGGATGAACCCGGCGTCGATCAGCTTGAGGGTGATGTCGTCGCGCAGGTCAGCGGTCTTGTCGACCGGGCTGACGGGGAAGTAGCCGCCCTTGTACGGGGTCTTGTTGGCGAGGTTCCCGCCCTCTTCCTCACGACCGGTGTTCCACGCGGCCTCTTCGGAGTCGACCTTGTAGAAGCTCTCGCCGGCGGTGACCGAGTAGCGCACGTCGTCGAAGATGTAGAACTCGGCCTCGGGGGCGAAGACAGCGGTGTCGGCGATGCCGGTCGACGCGAGGTACTTCTCGGCCTTCTTGGCGACCTGACGCGGGTCCTTCGAGTAGATCTCACCCGTGCGCGGGTTGTAGATGTCGAACACCATGACCAGGGTGCTCGCCTCGCGGAAGGGATCGACGTAGGCCGTGGTCACGTCCGGGATGAGCTGCATGTCGGACTCGTGGATGCTGGCGAAGCCACGGATCGAGGAGCCGTCGAACAGCTGGCCGTTGACGAAGAAGTCCTCGTCGACAGTGGACGCCGGGATGTTGAAGTGCTGCTGGACACCAGGGAGATCAGTGAATCGGATGTCAAGGAACTTGACGTCGTTCTCCTTGATGTAGGTCAGCACCTCGGACGAATCTTTGAACATGTACGACTCCTGGATTGCGGATCGATGGCTTCACGGCCATTGTGCACAGTACGTGCGGGGCGTTACCCCACGGTATCCGCTTTGTTTCCGGCATGTTACGCGCCGGTAGGCTGGATACGTGACGGATGCTGTGAACACGTACCCCGGAGAACGACTCGGAATGCCGCAGACGGGGACGGGCAGCATCGCCCGCCCTGGACGGCGGATCGGGGCTCTCCTCATCGACTATGTTGCTGCGACGATCATCGCCACGGGCTTTCTCGGGTACGACCAGTTCGCATTGCCCGGGGAGGCGGGCCTGACGATGTTCGCGCCGATGGCCGTGTTCGCTCTGCTGCAGATCCTGTTCATCCCGACGGCGGGCGGCAGCCCCGGACACCGCATCCTCGGCATGCGCGTCGTGCGGCTCGGCGGCGGCTGGGTGGGGGTGTGGCGACCGATCGTGCGCACGCTGCTCATCGTCGTCGTCATCCCGGCGGTCATCTGGGATGCCGACCAGCGCGGCATTCACGACAAGGTGACCGGGCTGGTTCTCATCCGCGCCTGACGCGGATCACTCCTTGCCGCGGTTGCGGCGTCTCGCCTCGCGCGGTGCGCGACCGCCGAGGAACGAGCGCGCGGGGTCGACGACATAGCCCTGCCGCAGTGCCTCGCGTCCGATCAGCATCCGGAAACCCATCTCATCGCGGTTGCTCAGCGTCACCTCCGCGAGCACCTCTCGGTCATGCAGACGAATGAGCATCTCGACGACGAGTCGCTGCTGCGCGTGGCCCGAAGAGCTGCGCACGGCGCGGCGGTCGTGCACGGGGGATTCGACGATCACGGCGTCCTCCTGGCTGTCCTGCCAGGGCTTCACCCGGAACCGAACCCACGACACGCCGTCTCGCTCGAACTCCTGGATCTGAAATGCGTGCAGCGAAGAGGTCCGGGCACCCGTGTCGATCTTGGCTTTGAGCCAGTCCACGCCGAGATCGGGCAGGCTCACCCATTCTCGCCACCCGATAAGGGTGTTTGAATGGGATGACTTACTCACCCGACCATCCTGGCAGGAAAACCCCCGTGAAGATCGCAGTGCTCTCCCGCGCGCCGCAGGCGTACTCGACCCAAAGGCTGCGCGCCGCCGCGCTCCAGCGAGGTCACAACGTCAAGGTGCTCAACACGCTGCGATTCGCGATCGATCTCACGGCCGATGAGCCGGACCTGCACTACCGCGGTCGGCAGCTCAGCGACTATGACGCGATCCTGCCCCGTATCGGCAACTCGATCACCTACTTCGGCACTGCGGTGGTCCGACAGTTCGAGCAGATGGACGTGTACACGCCGAACACGGCGAACGGGATCTCGAGTGCGCGCGACAAGCTCCGCGCGAATCAGATCCTCTCGCGCCACAACATCGCCATGCCGCCCACGGCCTTCGTGCGCAATCGCGCGGACGTCCGGCCGGCGATCGAGAGGGTCGGCGGCGCTCCCGTCGTCATCAAGCTCCTCGAGGGCACGCAGGGTATCGGCGTGATCCTCGCACCGCAGGTGAAGGTGGCAGAGGCGATCATCGAGACCCTCCACTCCACCAACCAGAACGTGCTCATCCAGAAATTCATCTCCGAGAGCCGCGGACGCGACATCCGCGCCCTCGTGGTGGGCGACCGCGTGGTGGCGGCGATGCGGCGTTCGGCAGCCGGCGACGAGTTCCGCTCGAACGTGCACCGCGGCGGCTCCGTCGAAGCCGTCGAGCTCGACCCCATCTACGAACGCGCGGCCGTTCGCTCGGCTCAGATCATGGGCCTTCGTGTCGCCGGAGTCGACATGCTCGAGGGAGACGACGGCCCGCTGGTCATGGAGGTCAACTCCTCGCCGGGACTCCAGGGCATCGAGACGGCCACCAAGCTCGACGTCGCCGGAGCGATCATCGACTACATCGCAGGGCAGGTGGCGTTCCCCGAGATCGATGTGCGCCAGCGCTTGACGGTCTCGACAGGGTATGGCGTCGCCGAGCTGATGGTGCACGGCGCGGTCGACCTCGTCGGCAAGACGCTCGGTGAGGCCGGGCTCTGGGAGCGCGACATCACAGTGCTCACGCTGCACCGCGGTGTTTCGGTCATCCCGAACCCGCGCAAACACGTCGTGCTCGAGGCCGATGATCGGCTGTTCTGCTTCGGCAAGCTCGACGAGATGCGATCGATGGTGCCCGAGCGTCGTCGCCGCCGCGCCAAGGTCCGCCGCCTCCCGCGTCAGCCGCTCTCGGAGTGAGACGACGAAGCGCGGCCGCCTCTCGCAAGAGGTGCGGCCGCGCTTCGTCGTATGCGGGCGTCAGATCAACGCGGGCGCTGTGCCCTCACCTTGGTGGGGTCGATGCCCTTCGGGATCGGCAGCGAGGAGATCGACTGCGACACCGACTCGATGCGTCGGATGACAGCGCCCATGGTGGCCTTGTCGATGACCTTCGGAAGCTTCTTGATCGTCTTGGCGAGGTCGGCGATGGCGACGTCGTCATCTCCGTGGCCGACGTAGAGCACGGTGACAGGCACGCCGTGCGCGACGCGGGCGGCCTTGCTGCGCTCGTCGTTGACGAGGCGGGTCAGGCGTCCGCGTGAGCCCTCTCCGACGACGACCACGCCGCCGCGTCCGACCGTGCGATAGACGGCGTCCTGCGTCTTGGGGTTGATTCCCACGGGGGTCTCGGAACCCTGCCAGTTACGCCCGAGGCTGGTGCTGAGCACGTGGCCCGTGGCACCGGGCATCCCGTCGATCTTCTGGTACATCGCAGAGGTCGACATACGCGTCATCAGGAACATCGCGCCGAGCAGACCGAGCATCAGGCCCGAGATGCCCCAGAGGATGAGGGTCCACACCTGGAACGGCGGGATGAGGTAGCCGACGATGAGGCCGACGAGCACGCCGATGACCAGCAGCGCGATCTGGGCCCAGGGCAGCCAGGGGTAGATCTCCCTCGTGAACTTGAAGAGGGACTTGATCTGGGAGAAGAACCCCGGACGCTTCTCGGGCGCGGACGTGCGGTTTGCCATGTGCATAAGAATACCGACTCCGCGCGGCGCTCATGGCGTCGTTCGCGTCAGGCGGATTCCGGGTGCTCATCTTTCTCTGCACAGGTCGCCGAATCCCTCGGATGCGTCCACATCGCGCCTCCCGTCCACAATCGATCTGTGCGATGCGCTGACATGGGGTGATGGCAGACACAGAAGCGCGACCACGCGGGACGACGCTCGTGCCCGGTGTGCATCGGGTGATCAGGAGGATCGACGCCGGCGAAGGACCGTATGCGGGCACGCTTGTCACCCGAGGCGGGTCGGTGGCGGTGCAGGTCGACGCTGAGGCGATCAGCGGCTGGGCAGCGTGGGAGCACGCCGGCGATGATCACGTCGCGGCGCCGCTCGACATCGTGCGGCGATCCGACGGGCACGACGTGCTTCTGCCGTGGTGCACCGAGCGGGTCTCGTCGTTCGTCGGCCGCCGGGCCGCAGCCGACGCCGCGCTCACCTCCGGAGAGACGACGACTCTCGTTGCGAGCATTCTGCGCGGTCTGGGCGAACTCACGAGAGCCGAGGGGCAGGAGGAGACAGGCGAGTGGTGGCTCACGGACGACGGGCGACCGACGTTCGTGATCGGCGCGGGCGAGACTGCACGAGCGGCGGCCGCGGGTCTCGTGGCTCGGCTGCGGAGTGACTGCGCGGATCGCGCACTCACTCGCCTGCTCGTCGTGGTCGAGGAGGGGCTGGGTGCAGAGACCGCGAGACCGGGGATGCCGGTGCGGCAGCTCGAGAAGTGGGAGGCTGAGCTGTTCGACACAGCGGCTCCGAAACCGCTGAGACGGGACGTGCATGCGCCGGAGCTGGCGAGGGATGCTGATGCGGCGAGCCGCGCGGTCGTCGTACGGCCCGACGCGCGGAGTCGGCTGCGAAGCCGGGCGTCGCTTCCGCGAGAGGCCAGCAGACTCGGCGCGTTGTCGTCGCGCATCGGCACAGCGCTCGTGGATCGCCTCTACGCCTGGCGAGCCGCGCTCGACCGCCGGATCTCGCGCCGAACCGGGCGCGGCCCTGACGGGGGATCCGTCCATCGGGGGAAGGCGGCAGATGGGGGCGCCGCCCCGGACGGCCGCGTCGCCGCGAGACGTGGTCGGCGAACGATCGTCGCTGCGGCGGCTGCGGCCGTGGTGCTCGCAGGCGGACTTCTCTGGCCCGGCGGAGCGACGGGGGAGCCTGGCGGGGGAGGTGCCACCGCCGTCCCGAAGAGCACTCCCCGCGCGACGGATGTCGACCCCGTCTCCGCCGATCCGTCGCCCACCCCCTCACCACCTTCAGCAGAGCCGGATGCGGCGCAGGATCCGGTGACGCCGGAGCGATCGCCGCGCGACGGAGCCGGCGTCTTGCAACCCGTCGAGGCGGCACGGATGCTCATCAGCGCGATCAGCAACTGCGGCGCGAACGGCGACAAGGTCTGCGAGGGTGCTGTTGCTCAGGGGTCTGTCGGCGTCGTGGACGCGCTGAGCGGCGGCAGCGAGGGAGCGCTGCAGGTCGAACCGGTGGATGAGTACGGAGATGTCGCTGTGATCCGGGTGTCCACGGCGCAGGGCGACGGCGATGAGGCGGCGTCCGATGACGGGGAGAGGATGGTCGTGCTCGTCCGGGTGGCAGAGAAATGGCTGGTCCGCGACGTGTACGACGTCGCGGACCAGCCAGGATGATGCTGAGGTCAGGCTCCGAGCTGAGCGGCGAACTGCGCCGCCTCGAGGCGGGCCTTCACTGCGCCGAGGAAGCGGGCGGCGTCAGCTCCGTCGATGATGCGGTGGTCGTACGAGAGCGCGAGGTACACGTACGAGCGGACGGCGATGGCATCCGCGCCGCCGACCTTGACCAGACCGGGGCGCTTGACGACCGTTCCGGTGCCGAGGATGGCCGACTGCGGAAGGAACACGACCGGAGTGTCGAACAGCGCGCCACGCGAACCAGTGTTGGTCAGCGTGAACGTGCCGCCGGCGAGCTCGTCGGGCTTCAGCTTGTTGTCGCGCGTACGTGCCGCGAGGTCAGCGATCTCGTGCGCGATCTCGGCGATGTTCTTCGACGCAGCGTCGCGCAGCACCGGCGTGAGCAGGCCACGCTCGGTGTCGACCGCGATCGACACGTTCTCGGACTCCGGGTAGACGATGTTCTCTCCGTCGACCGTGGCGTTCACGATCGGGAACGCGCGCAGCGCCTCCGCGGCGGCCAGAGCGAAGAACGGCAGGAACGACAGCTTGTCGCCGGTCTTCTCGAGGAACGAGCCCTTGACGCTGTCGCGGTACTCCGCAAGAGCGGTCACATCGACCTCGACGACCGTCGTGAGCTGAGCCGTCTGCTGCATCGACTCGACGGCGCGCTTGGCGAGAACCTTGCGCAGGCGCGACATCGGCTGGGTGGTGCCGCGCAGCGGCGAGACCTCGAGCGGAGCGGGGGCAGCAGGAGCTGCGGCCGCAACCGGTGCGGACGATGCGCTCTCGGCAGCCTTGAGGACGTCCTCCTTGCGGATGCGTCCTCCGACACCGGTGCCGGTGACGCTGGCGAGGTCTACACCCTGCTGCGAAGCCAGACGGCGCACGAGCGGGGTCACATACAGGTTGTCACTCTCAGTGGGGAGAGAGAGCTTCTGCTCGGCCGGAGCCGGAGCCGGAGCCGGAGCAGCCGCGGCGCCGCCGGTGGCCTGCTCGGGAGCAGCCTGTGCGGGGGCCGCCACAGGCGCCTCAGCAGCAGGTCGCTCTGCGGGCTTGTCGACGGGTGCCTCCGAGACCGATTCCTTCGCCTCGGGCGCCTCGGCGGCAGCCGGCTGCGCGGCAGGAGCCGGTGCCTCTGGGGCGGGAGCGGTCGGAGCGGCACCGGAGCCGACGCGAGCGAGCACAGCGCCCACCTCGACGGTCTCGTCTTCGCCTGCGACGATCTCCTGCAGCACACCGGCGACAGGAGACGGGATCTCGGTGTCGACCTTGTCGGTCGAGATCTCGAGCAGAGCCTCGTCGACCTCGACGGTGTCGCCGATCTGCTTGAGCCAGCGCGTGACGGTGCCTTCGGTGACGCTCTCGCCGAGCTCGGGGAGAACGATGTCGGTGGCGTCGCCGGCAGGTGCGGCTGCGGGAGCTGCCTCGGCAGCAGCGGGCGCGGCGGCTTCAGGCTCAGCAGGAGCCTCAGCCTGCGGCGCGGCCTCAGCGGCCTCCTCCGCAGCGGGGGCGGCGGCCGCAGGAGCGTCCTCTGCCGGAGCAGCTGCGCTGCCGTCGCCGATGCGCGCGAGCAGCGCGCCGACCTCGATGGTCTCGTCCTCGGCGACGAGGATCTCCTCGATGACACCGGTGACAGGCGAGGGGATCTCGGTGTCGACCTTGTCGGTCGAGATCTCGAGCAGGCCCTCATCCGCCTGAACAGTGTCTCCCACCTGCTTGAGCCAGCGGGTGACGGTGCCCTCTGTGACGCTCTCGCCGAGAGGGGGGAGGACGACGGATGTGCTCATGACTGAGTCTCCTTCAAGAAGTTAAATGACGCGTGTCTAGCTTAGTGAACTGTTCACCGGTTGGTGTTCAGAGGGCGTGCAGCGGCTTTCCCGCGAGGGCGAGGAAGGCTTCTCCGAGTGCCTCGCTCTGCGTGGGATGCGCGTGGATCAGGGGGGCGATGTCCTCGGGGTGGGCTTCCCACGCGACGGCCAGCTGGCCTTCGGTGATGAGCTCGCCCACGCGATCGCCCAGCAGGTGGACGCCGATGACGGGGCCGTCCTTGAGCCGAACGACCTTCACGAGCCCGCCGGTGCCGATGATCTCGCTCTTGCCGTTTCCGGCGAGGTTGTACTCGTATGCCACCACGGCGTCCGTGCCGTGTTCTGCGACGGCGGCTTCTTCCGTGACGCCGACGGAGGCGACCTCTGGGCTCGAGTAGGTGACCTTCGGGATCTGGATGTCGGGGACGTTCACCGGTGAGAGCCCTGCGATGCGTTCTGCGACCGCGATGCCCTGCTGGAATCCGCGGTGCGCGAGCTGCAGTCCGGGAGTGATGTCGCCCACTGCCCACAATCCGGGTACGCCGGTCCGGAGGTCCTGATCGACCGTGACGAAGCCGCGGTCGAGCGTCACGCCCGCCTCTTCGAAGCCGAGGTCGGCCGTGACGGGTCCGCGACCGACGGCGACGAGCAGGTAGTCCGCAGTGAACTCCTTGCCGTCCTCGAGCGTGACGGTGACGGAGCTGTCGTCCTGAGTCGCGCTCTGGTAGCGGATGCCGAGGGAGTACTGGATTCCGCGGCGGCGGAACGCCCGCTCGAGCCCCTTGCTCATGGCGATGTCCTCATTCGGGACGAGGTGGGGCAGCGCCTCGATGATGGTGACCTCGGTGCCGAACGACCGCCACACACTGGCGAACTCCACGCCGATCACACCACCGCCGAGCACCAGCACGCGCTCGGGGATCACGTCGAGCGACAGCGCCTGCTCGCTCGTGAGGATGCGGCCGCCGATCTCGAGTCCGGGGAGAGTACGACTGTAGGAGCCGGTGGCGAGCACCACATCTGCGCCGACGTACACGTCGTCGCCCACGCTCACCGAGCGGTCGGCGTTGAGGCGGCCGAAGCCGGAGACGGTGGTGATGCCTCGGGCCTTCACCAACCCCTCGAGACCCTTGTACTTCTTCGCGACGATTCCCTCGCGGTAAGCCCGGACGCCTGCCGGATCGATGCTGTTCAGGGTGGCCGAGATGCCGACATGCGCAGCATCCCGCACGTGCTCAGCGACCTCTGCCGCGTGCAGCAGCGCCTTCGTCGGGATGCAGCCGCGGTGCAGGCACGTGCCGCCGACCTTGTCCTTCTCGATGAGGGCGACGGACTTGCCGAGCTCGCTCGCACGCAGGGCTGCGGCGTACCCGCCGCTGCCTCCGCCCAGGACGACGATGTCGAAGGTGTGCGTGGTCATGGTCATGCCTCCTTGTGGGATGCTTCGGCGAACGCGATGATCGATCGGACCATCGCTCCTGTGGGGCCCTTGTCGGTGAAGCCGTACGGCGCACCGTTGTGCTCGCCGGAACCGGCGATGTCGAGATGCACCCAGGGGATGCGGGGCGCGTCCTTCTCGTCGGAGACGCGGCCGATGAATCGGCGCAGGAACAGCCCGGCGTACGAGGCTCCGCCCATGCGATCGCTCATGTTGGCGTTCTGCATGTCGGCGATGGGGGAGTCGAGCGAGTCCTCCATGTAGGCCGGGAGCGGCATGTGCCACGCCAGTTCGTCGGCTGCGTCGGTCGCCGCGAGGAACTCTGCGACCGCGTCGTCGTCACCGAACACGCCGGTGTGGCGGTGGCCCAGGGCCATCACGATCGCCCCGGTGAGGGTCGCGACGTCGATGATGACGTCGGGGTTCTCGCGGCTCGCGGCCACGAGGCCGTCGGCCATGACCAGGCGGCCCTCGGCATCCGTGTTCGGCACCTCGACGGTCGTGCCGTCGAGGATGCGGATCACGTCGCCCGGGCGCAGCGCTCGCCCTGAAGGCATGTTGTCGGTGATGCAGAGCCACGCGGTGACGTGCACGGGCAGGCCGAGCGCGGCGATCGCTCGTACGGCGGCGGCGCTCGTCGCGGCGCCCGCCATGTCGAACTTCATGCCCACCATCGAGGCGGCCGGCTTGAGCGAGAGCCCGCCTGTGTCGAACGTGATGCCCTTGCCGACGAGGGCGATGTGGCGTGTGGCGTTCGCAGGTGCGTAGTCGAGTCGCACGAGGCGTGGCGGCCTGTCGGAGCCCTGCGCGACGCCGAGGATGCCGCCGAAGCCCTGCTCTGCGAGCGCGTCCTCGTCGAGGATCTCGACGGTGACGTCGGCCAGGCCCGCGACGCTGTCTGCCGCGCTCTGGGCGAGCTGGGCGGGACTCTGCCATTCGGCGGGGACGAATACGAGGTCCTTGATCAGGGCAACGGCTTCGCCGACGGCGATCGACTTCGAGATGGCGGCGTCATCGAGGTCTGCGTGCAGCAGCACCGACGATGCACGGCTCTTGCCCGGTTCTCTGCGGTAGCCGTCGAAGCGGTATCCGCCGAGCACTGCGCCCTCTGCGGCGGCGGCTGCGAAGTCTTCGAGACCCGGAGTCAGCGCCACGGACACCGTCTCGAACCCGGTCAACGAGCGGAGCGCCGTACCGACTGCATTGCGCACGGCCTGGGCGTCCGGGGCGCGCCCGACGCCGACGACGGCGAACGGCAGTGTCGTGACCTCGGGTGCGTAGGCACGGGTGAAGGCTGATGACGAACCCGTGAAGCCGATGCCCTGCAGCGATTCGGCGAGACCGGGATAGCCGTTCAGTGACTCCGTGGAGTCCGAGATCTCGGGGATGACGAGCACTGCGGCGTCTGCAGCGCTTCCGGGGAAATGATCTGAGGTGCGCGAGAGCGCGGGAAGCGTCATGACTCCATCCTAGGTTGGTCGCGCGCCTGGTCGCCGAGCGGGTGTTCGCTCTCAGCTTGAAGGTCACCGCCCGGCCGTCCGACGCTGCTCGTAGCATTGACTCATGCCCTTCTCCGGAGAGATCCATGAACGTGTAGCGAACGCGCCGGTCGTGCCGCGCGGACTGCCCCTTGTCCTGCTCCTCACGGGTTTCACCGACGCGGGCAACGCGGTCTCGGGGCTCATCGAGCACCTTCGAGAGACGACTTCTCCTCAGCCCGTCGCGGTCTTCGACAACGACGTGCTGCTCGACTACCGTGCGCGTCGCCCGGTGATCTCGTTCGATCAGGATCACCTGACCGAGTTCCGCCCCGCACGGCTCGAGCTGTCGCTCGCGACAGATGCGCTCGGCCAGAAGTTCCTTCTCCTCGCCGGCTACGAGCCGGACTTCGCATGGAACGAGTTCGCACGCACCGTGCTCGACCTCGCCGATGAGTTCGAGGTGTCCGGTCTCAACTGGGTGCACTCGATCGCGATGCCTGTTCCGCACACCCGCCCCATCGGCACGACGGTGAGCGGAAACAGACGTGAGCTCACGGTGGCGCACTCGGTCTGGCGTCCGCGCACTCAGGTGCCGGCGACCGCGGGCCACCTCCTCGAGTTCCGTTTCGCCGAGCATGGCGATCGCGTCGTCGGCTTCGTCCTGCTGGTCCCGCACTATCTCGCCGAGACCGAGAACCCTGATGCCGTGATTGCAGCTGCCGAGAAGCTGATGGCGGCGACCGGCCTGGTGATCCTGCTCGACGAGGTGCAGGAACGCCGAGAGGACTACCTCACCCGCGTCGACGAGCAGGTGCTCGGCAACGACGAGCTGCAGCAGATGGTACAGGGGCTCGAGCGCCGTTACGACGCATACATGGCTGGTCGTGACCCCGAGGACGGGTCGTACGACGAGGGGGGTTTCAGCGAGCGCGACCTGCCGAGCGCTGACGAACTGGCCGCCGAGCTCGAGCGGTATCTCGCCTCACGTCCCAGTGGCGACGAGGACAAGCCGGGTCGGGGCTGACACCGAAGGCGCGAACTTCGGCGGATTGCACCTGCATGCCCACACGTGTGCGATACTAGGAGTCTGACCCGTTGTCAATCGATCTTTCCGGAGATCGGACTTGACAAGGGTCTTACTAGTGTCCGAAATGCTCCGGGGCCTGCGAGCGGCCCCGTGAAAGGCGAAACGTGACTCCTGCCACGACGAAGAAGACCCGGACGAAGAAGACCGCCGACGCTCCTGAGGTCGACGCTCCCGTCGAGGAGGCGGCCGAGAAGCCGGCCCCCAAGACGGCTGCGCAGCGGGCCGCCGCCAAGCGCGCGCCTGCGAAGAAGAAGAAGGCCGAAGACATCGTCGAAGACGACGAGACTCCTCCCGCCGCAGAGCCCGACGAGGACGACGAGGACTCGAAGCCGAAGTTCACCGAGCCTCTGCCGACCGGCGCCATCGTCATCTCGTCGAACGACGACGAAGACGTGCCCGTCTACTCGACGCAGATCACCGGCGCGACCGCCGACCCTGTCAAGGACTACCTGAAGCAGATCGGAAAGGTCGCCCTGCTGAACGCGGCCGAAGAGGTCGAGCTCGCGATGCGCATCGAGGCCGGACTGTTCGCCGAGGAGAAGCTCTCCACGATGACTGCGGCCGAGAAGGCCAGCCAGCTCGGACTCGACCTGCAGTGGGTCGCCCGTGACGGCCAGCGCGCGAAGAGCCACCTGCTCGGTGCGAACCTGCGTCTCGTCGTCTCTCTCGCCAAGCGGTACACCGGTCGCGGCATGCAGTTCCTGGATCTGATCCAGGAGGGCAACCTCGGTCTGATCCGCGCGGTCGAGAAGTTCGACTACACCAAGGGCTTCAAGTTCTCGACGTACGCCACCTGGTGGATCCGTCAGGCGATCACCCGCGCCATGGCCGATCAGGCCCGCACCATCCGCATTCCGGTGCACATGGTCGAGGTCATCAACAAGCTGGCCCGCGTGCAGCGCCAGATGCTGCAGGACCTGGGTCGCGAGCCCACGCCTGAAGAGCTCAGCCGCGAACTCGACATGACGCCCGAGAAGGTCGTCGAGGTGCAGAAGTACGGCCGCGAGCCCATCTCGCTGCACACGCCGCTCGGCGAAGACGGCGACAGCGAGTTCGGTGACCTCATCGAGGACACCGAGGCCGTGGTCCCTGCCGACGCCGTGGGCTTCACGATGCTGCAGCGTCAGCTCGAGCAGCTGCTCGACTCGCTGTCCGAGCGCGAGGCCGGTGTCATCCGGATGCGCTTCGGACTCGGTGACGGTCAGCCCAAGACCCTCGATCAGATCGGTGACACGTTCGGCGTGACGCGTGAGCGCATCCGTCAGATCGAGTCGAAGACGATGGCGAAGCTCCGCCACCCGAGCCGCTCGCAGTCGCTGCGGGACTACCTCGAGTGATGCAGGCGAACGAGGGCAAAGCGCTCGAGGCGAGCGTCGACGGCAAGAGCTACGCGCGCATCCCGCTGCGGACGCGCGTGGTCATGCCGAACGATGATCTCGACTCGGTCGTCATGGAGTACGCGAAGGATGCGGTGCAGCCGGGCGACCTGCTGTTCGTGACCGAGAAGATCGTCGCGATCACGCAGGGCCGGTCGTACCGACTCGATGAGATCTCGCCGCGCCCTCTCGCGCGCTTCCTCTCGCGATACGTCGTCCGCACCTCCTACGGCATCGGTCTCGGAATGCCCGAGACCATGGAGATGGCACTGCGCGAGTGCGGCACGCTGCGGATCCTGTTCGCCGCGGGCGTCTCGGTCATCACCAAAGCCTTCGGCCGTCGCGGAGACTTCTATCGCATCGCCGGCGACAAGGCGCGTGCGATCGACGGTCCGACCAAGAACACGATCCCGCCGTACAACCAGGCGGTCGTGCTCGGCCCGAAGGACCCCCGCGGCGTCGCGGAGCGCCTGAAGAAGATGCTCGGCGGAAACCTCGAAGTGGCCGTCGTCGACATCAACGACATCGGCGGCAACATCCTCGGTTCGACGCTCGACAAGGCGGGCGAGCGTCGGCTCGTCGAGATCCTCGGCGACAACCCGCTCGGACAGGCGACGCAGTCGACCCCGATGGGTATCGTTCGCGAGGTCTGACCCTCCACCCGTCGACAGGCTCAGGGACTCGGGTTCAGGGACCCAGACAGCAAGAAGGCCCGGATGCTCGGCATCCGGGCCTTCTTCGTGTCTTGCGCGGGGTCAGAAGCCGATCGCGGCCTGGTAGCGCGGCTTGTGTCCGGTGCGGATCCCGGTGACGCTCGGCTTGTTCTCGTACACGCCTGCACCCCAGTTGCCCTCGACCAGAACGGGACCGTCGGGGGTGACGACGACATCCCAGCCGACGTACTGGATCTGCGGCACGACGCGAGCGACCTGATCCACGAACTCGCGGACCTCATCCATCATGGGCAGCTGGAAATCGGCGATCGGGAAGCCGGAGTCCGGGTGCGTGACGTGTACGTGGCCGTGCGAGTCGTACCCGGAGCCGACAGAGTGACCGTTCTCGTCGAGCATCGTGTAGAAGCCGCCGAAGCTCATCTGGTCGCTCACCGCACCGCGCCCGAACTTCTGCGCCATCGCGAGGATGTGCGTCTTCTCGCCGTCGAAGAAGGCGGTGATGCGCGTGGTGTTGACGGTGCCGGGGCAGACGGCTGCGAGGTCGGCGTGCTGGCGGATGACCTCTTCGACGAGCACCTGCTTCTTCGAGAGGAGCTCGGCGTGGAACGCATCCCAATCGGTGACGTCGGCGGCGTGGTAGCGGTGCACACCGGTGCCGGCCTGGCCGTGGGTCTCCTTGACGACGATCGTGCCCTGGCGCTCGGTGAAGTCGCGCAGTTCGTCTGCGTTGCCGTCGGTGATGAGCATCCACTCGCGCTTGAGGAAGGCGTCGAACACGGCGTTGAACTCCGCCTTGTCATGGAAGAGGTGACGGTAGTCCGGGTGGTCGTACTTCTGGGAGATCTCGTTCGACACCGGGTGGGTCATGAACGTGTCGCGCTCCGCCCTGTTGAGGATCGCGAAGTCGTAGTCGATGTAGTCCTGGAACCCGACGTTGTGACGGCCGGCAGACCACAGCATGTCGACGACCACGAGCGGCACGGCCTTGCCATGCTGGGACGACGCCTCTTTGGCCCTCTCGATGACCGAGGCGACGTCGATGCGGCGGGCACGCGCCAGCAGATAGCGGACGCGGGGCGCGAGGGAAAAGCGTGACATGGATCTCCAAGGTCGGGGTCGCCTCCAGTCTACGGTGGGTGCGCAGGGCATCCTGAGAAGGCGGAGCTAGGCTGGAAACGTGTGTGAGAAGACATCGAGCTCCCGTCCGCGCGCGATGATCTCGCGGTCGGCGCTGGCCGCCGCATCGGCTGCAGCGGTCGATGCCGGGGGCACCGTGGCCGACCTTCGCCGGGATGCGTGGGGACACGGCCTGCTCGCTGTCGCGCACGCCGTCGTCGCGGCCGGCGCGTCTGCCGTGCGGGTGGACTGCACGGCAGAGGTGGAGGCGCTGGCGTTGGAGGGGATCGACGCGGTGACGGACGGCGCTGCCGACATCGATCCGTCCCTGCTCTACGGACTGCCTGACTCTGACGGAACGCTGCGGACGAGGCCGGTGATGCGTCTGGTGGGTCGGGTGCTCTCAACTAAGCCGCTCGCAGCCGGAGACGCGGTCTCGTACGGCTATACGCATCGAGCTGCGCGCGATACGACCGCCGCACTGGTGACCGGCGGATACGCGCAGGGGATCGTTCGTGCTCTGGGCAATGCCGCCCATGTCGAGATCGAGGGAGTGCAGCGTCCGATCATCGGGCGTGTCGCGATGGACGTCTGCGTGATCGATCTGCAGGGGTCGGCCGGAGTCGCCCCCGGAGCCGACGCCACGTACTTCGGAGGACACGGACCTGCCGCTCCCGGCCTCGCCAGGTGGGAGGCGGTGACAGGGCTCACGATCGCCGAACTTGTCACCGTCGCGGGCTTCCATGCGGAGCGGGGGTGGGAGGCATGAGCCGTCCGGAGCTGCGCGTCGACACAGACCGTTTCAGATCGAACATCCGCGCAGTGCGCGATCGCATCGATCCGTCGGAGCTCATGATCGTGCTGAAGGACGACGCCTACGGCCACGGTCTGCGCTGGGCCGTGGAGGCCGCGAAGGGAAGGGGCGTCGAGTGGTACGGCGCGTACGACGTCCGCAGCGGAGTCGAGACCAGGCGCGTGCTGGGCGACACCGGACGGATCTTCGCCTGGGCCACCTCGACCGATGACGAGGTCGACGAGGCGCTGCGCGCACGCATCGACCTGGGAGTCGGATCGGCGGAGTACCTGGCGCGCATCACGGCCGTGGCGGAGCGATTGGGAGTGCGGGCGCGGATCCACCTGAAGATCGATACCGGGCTGCATCGCAACGGTCTGCTGCCGGATGAGTGGGACCGCGCCATCGACGACGTGCGCGCAGGTGAGGCCGCAGGGCATCTGCAGCTCGTGGGCATCTGGAGCCATCTCGCCGAGGCGAGCGATGGCGAGGACGACGAGGCTCAGGGTGTGTTCCTCGATGCTGTGCGAGTGGCGGAGCAGTCGGGCACGACTCCCGAGGCACTGCACCTGACGGCATCCGCCGCCTCATGGTGGCGTCCTGAGCTTCGCGGCTCGGTGTCACGGATCGGAGCGTTCTGCTACGGCGTCCGCTCGGCTGATGGCCCTGACCTCGCGGGGGTGACACCGGTGGCGGAGCTCACCGCGACGGTCGTCGACATCGTCGACGGGAACGCCGTGGTGGGCATCGGCGCATTCGACGGCATTCCGTCGACGCTGGCAGGGGCCCGAGTCGGCACGCCCGCGGGGGCTTGCGAACTTCTACGCATCGACTCGACGACTTCGGTGGTCGAGGGGTGGCCCGGCATGCAGCTCGATGACTCGGTCTGGATCTTCGGTGCAGGCGAGCACGGCGAGTCGAGCGCGACAAGCCTCGCCGAGCGCATCGACACCGTCGGCGAGGAGATCCTGACCCGCCTCACCGCTCGCGTCCGACGGGTGAGCACGCCTTAACGAAAGCGGAGCCCGTCAGATGACGGGCTCCGAGGCGGATCGAACCGCAGCTGATCAGTCGATCAGGCGAGCGGTCTCGTCGTGCCAGCTCGTTGCGATGCTGCGGAGCTTCTCTTCGTACTTGCGCCCGTGGTGTGCGCAGAAGAGGAGCTCGGAGCCGTTAACCTCGGCGGCGATGTAGGCCTGAGCACCACACGAATCACAGCGATCCATGGCGGTCAGGCGGAACTCGACGGCGGAGGTCTCACGTTCGGTCGTTGCGTTCATCATGGTGCCTCCTTGAGTGTCGGGTTCGCTGGTTGGGCGTGTTCAATACAACCACGCTGACGCTGTACGCATGCCCGGTTTGCGGCGTGTTTCGCTCAGCGCGTACGCACAGCACCCGTCCTGGGCGTTCGCGGGGAGTGTCTGCGGCTCGATCAGGGGCATCGCGAATAGACTCGGAGATTGTGACCGCCGAGTATTCCGCCCATCATCTCCAGGTGCTCGAAGGGCTCGAGGCCGTCCGCAAGCGTCCCGGTATGTACATCGGTTCGAACGGATCGCCGGGCCTGATGCACTGCCTCTGGGAGATCATCGACAACGCCGTCGACGAGGCCGTCGCGGGCAACGGCTCGAAGATCGACATCATCCTGCACGAGGACGGCAGCGTCGAGGTGCACGACCGTGGCCGAGGCATCCCCGTCGACGTCGAGCCTCGCACCGGCCTCACCGGCGTCGAGGTCGTCTTCACGAAGCTGCATGCCGGCGGCAAGTTCGGCGGCGGGTCGTACGCGGCATCCGGCGGTCTGCACGGTGTCGGCGCGTCTGTGGTCAACGCACTCTCCGAGCGACTCGACGTCGAGGTCGACCGAGGCGGCAAGACCTACGCCATGTCGTTCCACCGCGGCGAGCCAGGACTCTTCGCCGACAAGGGGGAGAAGCGGCCGGACGCCCCGTTCACGCCGTTCCAGGACAAGAGCGAGCTGCGCGTGGTCGGCAAGGCCCCCCGAGGTACGAGCGGCACCCGCATCCGCTACTGGGCGGACCACCAGATCTTCACCAAGGACGCCGCGTTCCAGCTCAACGACCTGGTGACCCGTGCGCGTCAGACGGCCTTCCTCGTGCCGGGACTGGAGCTCGTGATCCGCGATGAGCGCGCGGCCAACGGCTCCGAGGTCGAGGGGCAGCCCACCGAGACCTCCTACCGCTACGACGGAGGCATCTCGGAGTTCGTCGAATACCTCGCGAACGATGCACCCGTCACCGACACCTGGCGCATCCAGGGTGAAGGAACCTTCAAGGAGACCGTTCCGGTTCTGCAGGCCGACGGTCACATGATCGCGACCGAGGTCGAGCGGGTCTGCGCTGTCGACATCGCGATGCGGTGGGGCACCGGCTACGACACGACGACCCGTTCGTTCGTGAACATCATCGCCACGCCCAAGGGCGGCACGCACAACCAGGGCTTCGAGCAGGAGCTGCTCAAGGTGCTCAGGGCTCAGGTCGATCAGAACGCGCGCCGGCTGAAGGTCGGCAGCAACGACAAGCTCGAGAAGGACGACGTCCTCGCCGGGCTCACCGCGGTGCTCACCGTGAACGTTCCCGAGCCGCAGTTCGAGGGCCAGACGAAGGAGATCCTCGGCACACCGGCTGTGCGTCAGATCGTCGCGCAGGTGCTTCGCAAGGACCTCGCTGCCCGGTTCAGCTCGACCAAGCGCGACGACAAGAGCCAGGCGACGCAGCTGCTCGACAAGGTCGTCGCCGAGATGAAGGCTCGAGTCTCTGCTCGAGCCCACAAAGAGACCCAGCGGCGCAAGAACGCCCTCGAGTCGTCGACACTGCCGACCAAGCTGGTCGACTGCCGCACCAACGAGGTCGAGCGCAGTGAGCTGTTCATCGTCGAGGGCGACTCTGCTCTCGGCACCGCCAAGAACGCGCGCAACAGCGAGTTCCAGGCGCTGCTGCCGATCCGCGGCAAGATCCTCAACGTGCAGAAGGCGTCGGTGGGCGACATGCTCTCGAACGCCGAGTGTGCCTCGATCATCCAGGTGATCGGCGCGGGCTCCGGGCGCAGCTTCGACATCGACGCTGCACGGTACGGCAAGGTGATCCTGATGAGCGACGCCGATGTCGACGGCGCGCACATCCGCACGCTGCTGCTCACGCTCTTCTACCGGTACATGCGTCCGCTCATCGAGCACGGTCGTGTGTTCGCCGCTGTGCCCCCGCTGCACCGTGTGATCGTGATGAATCCGGGTTCCAAGCCCAACGAGACGATCTACACGTACAGCGAGCAGGAGATGCACGCGCTGCTCGCAAAGCTCCGCAAGTCGGGCAAGCGGTGGCACGAGCCGATCCAGCGCTACAAGGGGCTCGGTGAGATGGATGCGGAGCAGCTCGCCAACACCACGATGGAGCGTGGCGGACGCCTGCTGCGCCGCGTGCGCATGGAGGATGCCGAGGCCGCCGGTCGGGTGTTCGAGCTGCTGATGGGCAACGAGGTCGCACCCCGTCGCGAGTTCATCATCGACTCGTCCGACCGTCTGTCGCGCGAGTCGATCGACGCCTGATCGTCAGCGCTGCGGAGCCAGAGCGGCTCGGTAGACGTCCAGCAGTGCGTCGCGGTGTGTGTCCTGAGCGACTCTCTCGCGATGAGCGATCGCCGCTGCGCTCATCCGTGTGATCCGTGCCGGATCGTCGCGCAACTCTCGGATCGCGGCCGCCAGGCCCTCGGCATCCGGTGTGCGGGTGATGACACCGCCGCCGTCGGGCAGCATCTCGACGAGGTCGGGATCAGTGACGATCACCGGCAGACCGGCGGCGATCCCCTCGAGGATCACCATCGGCTGGTTGTCGAAGTCGTGAGAACTCGACACCAGGACGTGAGCGTCCCGCATCGCCTCGAGCACGCGTGACTGGGCGACGCCGCCGTGCACCGTGAGTCGGCCGGGCGGCATGCCGGCCGATGCCGCGGCGACGCGACGTCTGGCCACACCGTCGCCGAACATCTCGGCTCGGATGCCGGAGATCTGCTTCACCGCGTCGACGAAGACCTCAGGACGCTTCTCGGGGGAGAGCCTGCCGCACCACACGACACGAAGCGGCTCTCCGGGGTCGAGGGTGCGCGGCGGGGGAGTGCCGACCTTGTCGAGCACCGTCGCCTCCAGACCGTTCGAGAGCACGGTGAGCGGCGTTCGCACACCCTGAGCCGACAGCTTCGCCGCGAAGTGGGCTGAGGGCACGATGACCTGATCGGCGTGGTTCGCCTGGCTGACCATGAGTCGCCACATGCGCCGTGCCGCTGGCGTCTTCGCGTAGGGCGCGTTGCCGTCGACAGTCACGCCGTCGTGGCTCAGGCGGCGGCGGTGCATGCCGGCAAGCAGCGCCGTGGTGATCGAGGGCAGCGGCAGCACGGAGCGGGTGTAGACGTCGATGCGCCCGTGCATGGTCTGCACCACCGGCAGGCCCAGAGTGTCCGCCGCCTGGAAACCGCCCAGCGCCGCGAACATCTCGGTGTGCACGTGGACGAGCTCGACGCCGCGCGAGCGCAGGCCGTCGGTGAGCGCCGTCGCGACCGCTGCGGGGGGCCAGGCGAACGGGTACCCGTCAGGCGCGAAGCCACGAGCGGTCGGAAGGCGCACGACGTGCGGGTCATCGCCGGACTCGGCCAGGGGCGCGAACACGAAGACCTCGTGTCCGGCATGCTCGAGTGCCTCTCGGTGCGCCTTGATGACGGTCTGCACGCCGCCGAGCGTGGGCAGGTAGTAGTCGGTGACCATGGCGATGCGCACTCGACCACAATAGGACGACTATCGTGATGAGCATGTCCGGAGCCCGTGTGCTGGTGACGGGGGCGAGCGGGTTCCTCGGCGGCTACGTCGTGCCCGAGCTGCAGAGACACGGATACGAGGTGTTCGCCGCCGGTCGCAACGAGCAGGCACTCGTGCGGGTGGCCGATGACGAGCACCGCGTGCTCGGCGACCTGGCTTCGCTCCGCTCGCGGGACCTCCCGGTGGACGCCGTGATCCACTGCGCTGCGCTGTCGACGCCCTGGGGGCACTGGAGGCACTTCCGCGAGGCGAACATCGAAGGCACCGGTCACGTCATCGAGTTCGCCCGTCGTAACCGGGTGCGCCGTGTCGTGCATGTGTCGTCGCCCAGCGTGTACGCCGCCCCTCGGAACCGCATCGACATCAGAGAATCCGATGTGGACCGCTCCAATCGGCTGAACGGGTACATCCGCTCGAAGATCGCCGCAGAGGATCTGCTTCTCGAGGCGCTGGACAGCCGGACGATCTCGGAGCTCGTGATCGTGCGTCCTCGCGGCCTGATCGGCGTGGGCGATCCGAGCCTCGTGCCCCGTCTCCTCGACGTTCACGCGCGCATCGGCGTGCCGGTGTTCGACGGCGGCGAGAACCTCATCGACGTCACGGCGGTCGAGAACGTGGCCTCGTCGCTGCGGCTCGCGTTGACTCGGGGCGACGCCGCGGGCGGGGTGTACAACATCACCAACGACGACCCGCGGCGATTCCGCGAGCTGCTCACGATCCTGCTCGAGCGGATGGGGGAGACCCCGCGATTCCGCCCGATGAATCGGCGAGCGGCGTGGGCCCTGGCATCCTCTCTGGAGAGGGTCTCCTCACTGCTGCCTTCGCGGCCGGAGCCGCCGCTCACCCGGTACACGCTCAGCACGATCGCCTACTCGCAGACCCTCGACATCACGCGTGCGAAGACGGAGCTGGGATACCGCCCCGAGGTGTCGCTCGATGACGCACTGGCCGGAGTGGCGGCGCACCTGAGGGAGAACGCGTGACCGGTCGCCTCCGCCACTACGTCTGCGGCAGCACCTCGCATGACGTCGGCGCGATGTTCCGCGGAGCACCGCGTGGCGTCCGCGAGTTCCCCTCCGGCGTGTTCCTGTACGACGCCGCGGGCGGCCGACGCGTGCTGTTCGACACCGGCTACGCGACGGGTGAGTGGCACACCGGCTGGCGCGGTGCCATCTATCGCCGTCTGCTTCCGCCGACTGTCCGCGACGCCGACGATGTGGCCGCCCGCCTTCTCGCAGACGGCGTCGACCCGGCATCCGTCTCTCACGTCGTGCTGTCTCACCTGCACCCGGACCACGTCGGGGGAGCCCGTCGCTTCCCGCATGCCACCTTCGTGCTGAGCGCGGGGCACGAGCGGACGCTGTCGGCTCCACGTCTGCGCGCAGGGGTGCTCACCGGCCTGTTCCCGACCTGGTTCTCGGATGCCGAGCGGATCGTGCTCGACGACGAGGCGTTCTCCACCGTCGAGGTCGGGGGCACCGCACTGCGCGCTCACGATCTTCTCGGCGACGGCTCGTACCTCGTGGTCGATCTGCCCGGCCATGCCGATGGGCACCTCGGCGCGCTGATCGATGACCGCGTGCTGCTCGCCGGCGATGCGGCGTGGGGGAGCGATCTGATCCACGCCTCCGGGAATCTGAGAGCCCTGCCCCGCGCCGTCCAGCACGATACGGACCTCTACGCCGTCACGGCACGGAGTCTCGGCGAGCTCGCGGCCTCCGGCATCCGCGTGGTCTGCAGTCATGATCCGCTCGAGGCGAAGGAGCTGTTGAGCTGATGTCGAAGCTCCGGATCCTGCGTGAGTTCGTCGCGGTGCGGTGGTTTCGTCCGTTGCGCACTCCGGCTGCGATCGAGCGGCGTCAGCGGCGTCTGCTGCGCTCTCACCTGAGGTTCCTGCGACGGCGGTCGCCCTACTTCCGCGACCTTCTGGCGACGCGCTCGTTCTCGGATCTGCCGCTCATGGACAAGAGCGTCATGATGAGTCGCTTCGACGAGATCAACACGGTCGGCGTCGGGAAGGACGAGGCGCTCGCACTGGCGATCGCGAACGAGCGCTCCCGAGACTTCGACGCTGACCTGGGCTCGAACTCGGTCGGGCTGTCGAGCGGCACCAGCGGCCACCGCGGCCTCTTCGTGGTGAGCAGCGCTGAGCGCGATGCCTGGGTGGGAACCGTGCTCGCCCGCACTCTGCCTCGGGGCACGCTCTTCGGACATCGGATAGCGCTGTTCCTCAGGGCGGACAACACTCTGTATGAATCGGTCGGCTCGCGGGCGGTCTCCTTCCGGTACTTCGACGTGTACGCCGACATGGACGCCAACATCGCCCGGCTGCGGGAGTACCGACCGACGATCCTCGTCGCTCCGCCATCGGTGCTGAGGCTGATCGCGCGTGCGGCCGATGCCGGTGGTTTCGACGTCGTGCCGCAGCGCGTGTACTCGGTGGCCGAGGTGCTCGAGATCTCCGACGAGCAGCGCATCACGGCCTCGCTCGGTAAGAGCGTTCTGCACCAGCTCTACCAGTGCACCGAGGGCTTCCTCGCGCACACCTGCGAGCACGGTGTGATCCATCTGAACGAGGACAACATCCTGGTCGAGCGCGAGGCCCTGGATGCCGAACGGTTCACGCCGATCGTGACGGACCTGCGCCGCCGCGCGCAGCCGATCGTGCGGTATCGGCTCGGCGATGTGCTGCGCGAGCGGACGAGTCCATGCCCCTGCGGCAGCGCGCTCACGGCTATCGAGCGCATCGAGGGACGAGAGGGCGACACGCTGCTCTTCCGGTCGCTCGACGGCCGCGATCTGCCCGTCTTCGCCGATGTGATCACGCGCGCGCTGCTCTTCGCCGACGGCTTCGACGAGTATCGCATCACCCAGATCGGCGAGTCGAGGCTGCAGATCGCGCTCGACACCCTCGACGATCGATCTCGGCGTCTCGTCGAAGACGAAGTGCATGCGCTGGCCGACCGGCTGGGCTGCGAGCGACCGGACATCACTTTCATCGACTATGTGCGCGACGGGTCTGCGAAGCTGCGGCGCGTGGTGCAGGAATGGGGGGACCGGAGATGGTGAGGAACTGCGAGATCGTGGGCTGGGGGTCGTCTCTGCCTTCGCGCGTCGTCCGGTTCGGGGAGGAGACGCGATATCGCATCGACGACGACGTGTCTCATCTCGACATGCTGGCGGAGGCGTGCGAGCGGGCACTCGCGCACGCGGACATCCCGGCGAACGACGTCGACCTCGTGCTCGGCGCGTCGGCCGCGGGGATCCAGCCGATCCCGTGCACGGCCGCACTCGTGCTGGAGAGGCTCACGCTCACCGGGCACGCGGCGGCCTTCGACGTGAACTCGACCTGCACGAGCTTCATCACGGCTCTCGACATCGCCTCGCGGTACCTCGATGCCGGTGACCACGAGACGATCCTCGTGTTCGCGGGCGACGTCGGAACGCGGTTCCTCAACCCGGAGCAGCGGGAGAGCTTCGAACTCTTCAGCGACGCGGGCGCCGCGGTCGTGCTGCGCCGCTCCGCCGACGCCGACCGGGGGGTGATCGCCAGCGCTCAGCGCACGTGGCCCGCGTATGCGCACGACACCGAGATCAGGGGAGGACTGTCGGGATCGCCCGCGCAGGCCTATGCCGCCGGAGACCCCGCCGACTACCTCTTCGACATGAACGGGCGACGGGCGCTGCTGGGGATGATGCGCGTGCTTCCCGAGTTCTTCGACACGTTCCATCGGTCGTCAGGCGTCTCGTACGACGAGGTCGCGCTCTGGGTGCCCCACCAGGCGTCGGCGGCGCTCGGGCCGATGCTCGACCGCCTCGGAATCCCGGTCGAACGCCGGGTCGACGAGGTGCGGGAGTTCGGCAACATGGTCTCGTCGTCCGTGCCCTTCATGCTCGCCCGCGCGCTCGAGAGCGGCCGAGTCGGAGCCGGAGACACCGTGATCCTGTGCGGCACTGCTGCAGGCCTCACGGCCAACGTTCTCGCGCTCCGGCTCTGAGCAGGCGCCGCCCTCGAGTCAGGCGCCGCAGAGGGAGGCTGAACCCTCTCGAGGTCTCAGACCAGGGTGCGGCCGATGCTCCCGATCACGCCGTCGATCGGCTGACCCGATGCGTCGCGTCGTGCGCCGGGCTCGGGGAGCTTGCGCACCGCGCCCGTCGGGTCGACCGCCTGCGCGGGGCTCGGCCCGACCCAGGCGACCGTCAGACGGTCCTCGCCCTTCAGGAAC
The DNA here is from genome assembly GCF_051365005.1 of Microbacterium sp. K2. Lineage (NCBI taxonomy): Bacteria > Bacillati > Actinomycetota > Actinomycetes > Micrococcales > Microbacteriaceae > Microbacterium > Microbacterium sp. K2. Next base: position 425,638 of record NZ_JBLWII010000001.1, read on the forward strand.
GAGTGTGCGCGCACGCCGCCGGTCGCTCGGCCCTTCGACGGGTACTCCGAGAAGGGCGTGACCTTGGCGCGACCCGGCTCGGTGCCGGGCAGGATGCTGTCCGACCCCGAGACGGTGGCGACGACCGCATCCGCGTCGGGCGTCACCGCGCCGAAGAACAGCACGGATGATCCGGAGCCCAGCTTGATGCCGGCCATTCCACCGGCGGGAGCGCCCTGGGGTCGCACGGCGGATGCGGAGAACCGCAGCAGCTGCGCGTCGGTCGTCACGAACACGAGGTCTGCGTCGTCCTGAGCTTCCACGGCTCCGACGACGGTGTCGCCGGGCTTCATGCCGATGACCTCCAGATCGGGACGCACGGGCAGCGTCGACGGGACGATGCGCTTGACCGTTCCCTGTGCCGTGCCCAGGGCGATCGGGACCTCGCTGTCGAAGCGCACGAAACCGAGGATCCGCTCTCCGCGAGTGGTGATGCCGAGATAGTCGCGCAGTGGGGCGCCCGCGGCGAGCTGCACGGAGGACGACGGTACGGACGGCAGATCCACGGGGGAGAAACGCAGCACACGGCCTTCGGTGGTCAGCGCACCGATCTCGGCGCGAACCGTCGTCTCGACCGTCGTCAGGATCGCGTCGTGCTTGCTCCGTCGCGCCGGAAGCGTCAGCTCCTGACCCTCGGCGAGGTCGACCCGCACGGCACGGCCCGTCGTCGACAGCACGAGCACGGTCGGAGCATCGGCGATCTGCAGGTCGACCGCACCCTTCGTGGCGCGCGGCTTCGGGGGCGCGGCGTTCATCAGCAGTGTGCGGCGAGGGGTGCCGTATGCGTCGGCCGCGGCATCCAGCTCTTGGGCGACCACCGCTCGAAGCAGCACGTCACTCCCGAGCAGCTCGAGCAGCGTGGCGATCTCGGCGAGCAGGGCGTCGCGCTCGGTCTCGAGCTCGATGCGCGAGAACTTCGTCAGGCGTCGCAGGCGAAGCTCGAGGATGTACTCGGCCTGAAGCTCGCTGAGATCGAACACCGAGCGCAGGCGCGCACGTGCCTGCTCGGAGTCGTCGGACGAGCGGATGACCTGGATGACCTCGTCGATGTCGAGGATCGCGATGAGCAGACCCTCCACCAGGTGCAGGCGCTCTTCCCGGCGGGCGAGGCGATATCGACTGCGACGGGTGATGACCTCGATGCGGTGCGCGACGTAGACGCGCAGCATCTCCTTGAGCCCGAGCGTGCGCGGCTGCCCGTCGACCAGGGCGACGTTGTTGATGCTGAAGGAGTCCTCGAGCGGAGTGAGTCGGTAGAGCTGCTCGAGCACGGCGTTGGGGTCGAAGCCGGTCTTGATGCCGATCGCGACGCGCAACCCGTGGTTGCGGTCGGTGAGATCGGTCACGTCGCTGATGCCCTGCAGCTTCTTGGACTGCACAGCGTCACGGATCTTCTCGATCAGTCGCTCGGGGCCGACCATGTAGGGCAGCTCGGACACGATGATGCCGGTGCGCCGCGGTCCGAGCGGCTCGACCGACACCTTGCCGCGCACCTTCAGGGCGCCGCGTCCGGTGGCGTACGCGTCTCTGACGCCGTCCAGCCCCATCAGGATGCCGCCCGACGGGAAGTCGGGGCCGGGCACGAACTCCATGAGCTCTTCGGTGGTGGCGTCGGGGTTCTCGAGCAGATGGGTGGCTGCGGCGACGACCTCGATCAGGTTGTGCGGCGCCATGTTGGTCGCCATGCCGACCGCGATGCCGCTCGCGCCGTTGACCAGGAGGTTCGGGAACGCGGCAGGGAGCACGGAGGGCTGCTGGAACTGACCGTCGTAGTTCGGGATGAAGTCGACGACGTCCTCGTCGAGGTTCTCGGTGAGAGCCATCGCGGGGGAGGCCAGCCGTGCCTCGGTGTAGCGAGCGGCTGCGGGTCCGTCGTCGAGCGAGCCGAAGTTGCCGTGGCCGTCGATCAGCGGCACACGCAGCGCCCATTCCTGGGCGAGGCGCACGAGGGCGTCGTAGATCGCCGAGTCGCCGTGCGGGTGCAGCTTTCCCATGACCTCGCCCACGACGCGGGCGCTCTTGACATGACCGCGGTCGGGACGGAGCCCCATCTCGGCCATCTGATAGAGGATGCGACGCTGCACGGGCTTCAGGCCGTCGCGAGCGTCGGGCAGAGCCCGCGAGTAGATCACCGAGTAGGCGTATTCGAGGAACGAGCCCTGCATCTCTGTTTCGAGATCGATGTCCTGGATTCGCTCGGGGGCGAGCTCGGCAGGCGGGGTCTTCGGCATGGGCATCCTGAATGGTGCGAGGCTGAGGGCGTACGGGAGCCTGTGTCAGACTGGCTCGGATGTCCCTCATTCTACCGTCCGAGTCGCTCGCAGCCCGCAGCGTCGTCGGGGTGGCGGACGACGTGTTCGCCGCTCTGCGCGGCGAATCGGCGAGCCTGCCGCGGGCCGAATCCGTCGTTCTCGTGCTCATCGACGGCCTCGGCGCCATCAGCCTGCGCGCCCATGCGGGCCATGCCAGGGCGCTCACGTCCGGGATGGCGAAGAAGGATGTCGCGCACTCGGTCTTCCCGTCGACCACCGCAGCCGCCCTCACGAGCATTCTGACCGGGGTGTGGCCGGGGCAGCACGGATTGGTCGGCTACCGGGTTCTCGACCCCGCGCGGGGCATCCTGGTCAACCAGCTCACCGGCTGGGAGTCGGAAGGGCTGGATCCGGCGACCTGGCAGGCTGCTCCGACCGTCTTCGAACGCGCCCGCGCAGAGGGGCGTCCGACCTATGCCGTGGGCGTCGCCGCCTACGCGGCGAGCGGGTTCACCCGAGCCACGCTGCGCGGGGCCGATTTCGTCGCCGCCCAGACGCCCGCAGAGCGCGTCGAGGTGGCCTACGACCTCGCCGAGCGCCACCCGGGTTCACTGATCTACTGCTATCTGCCCGAAGCCGACAAGGCCGGGCACAGGTACGGCCTCGACTCTGTGCAGTGGGTGTCGGCGCTCGAAGAGATCGACGCCGCGCTGTCGCGACGCGTGCCGCCCGGCGTCGGCGTCCTCGTGACCTCGGACCACGGCATGCTCGACGTGCCGGCACACCGGCAGATCGTGCTCGCAGCCGAGCATCTCGTCGGGGTGGGGCACATCGGTGGAGAGCCCCGGATGCTGCACGTCTACGTCGAACCGGACGCCGATGCGGCGGAGGTCGCCGAGCGGTGGCGTCGCGACCTCGAGGGCCTCGCCGACGTCGGCACCCGGGAGCAGACGATCGCATCCGGTTTCTTCGGCCCTGAGGTGACGCAGGCTGCAGCATCGCGGATCGGCGACGTTCTCGTCGTGGCCAGGGGCAACGGGGCCGTCTACGACGGCACCGCGGCAGATCAACGCAGTCGAGGCATGATCGGTCAGCACGGTGGTCTGACTCCGGAAGAGCGCCAGGTCCCGCTGCTCAGGTTCGGCGCCTTCGCCCGCTGACCGCCGGCACCCGGCCTATTCGTCGGTGCGTGCTCCGAACACGATCTCGTCCCATGACGGCATCGCGTTGCGGCGGCGGCGACGGCCGTTGCCCTCGCTCGACGGCTCGGGTGCGGCCTTCGGCTCGTCGTCGTCGGGCTGGTCGTTCTCGAAGGCGTCGAACAACGCGATCGGATTCTGGTCCGTCTCGTCGTCGTCTGCGTTGTCGAGGATCGGCGCGGTCTCGCGCTGACCCCGCCGACGTCGCAGCGCCTCGAGCAGGTCAGCGGTCTCCGGGCTCGTCGTCGCCGACTCGGGCGCACGCTTGATGGCTGCATCCTGCACAGCGGCCGCCGATCGCTCGGGCGCGACGCTGTCATCGTCATCAGCCTCGGGTGCCGGGAGCAGACGGGGGCCGAACGCGCCGGAGTCGAAACGGCTGTCGTCCTTGTAGGGCGATGCCTGCCGTTCGGCCTCGACGGCGCGCAAGCGCGGGATGAGACCGTCGGGCAGCGACCCCTGGCGTGACAGCTGGGTGGCGTCGGCGTTGAGCGGCGCCAGTGCGCTGCGTCGGGGGTCGAAGCTCCACCGAGCGTCGTGCTCGACCTCGTTGGCGGTGAACTCGAGCTTGATGATCCAGCCGGTGTCGTCCTTCCAGCTCGCCCAGCGCTCGGCTGAGGCCTCGACCTCTGCCAGCTTGGCGCGGATCGCGGTGCCGAAAGTGGGCTGAGCGTCGGGCTCCACGTCGCTGCCGATCAGCACCGGCACGGCGAGCGCCTGGCCGATGACGTGCTCGCGCTCGGCGAGAACCGGTCCTTCGAAGCGGATGACGTCGTCGACGCCGATGCCGAGGAGTGCGGCGACCTCGGGAGCCGTGAGGCCGGCGCGGATCTGCGCCTGGATGTCGCGCGGACTCGCGGCGAGCCGCTGGGCGGTGGGCTCGCTCTGTCGCGTCGCCCGCCGGATCTCGCGGTGCAGGACGTCGTCGATGGGCAGCGCGAACCGCTCGCCCGACTCGGTCGCGAGTACGAGCAGTCCTGCTTCTGTGCCGACGATGGTGACGTTTTCCATGCGAATGCCCCTCTGATGGGTGTGCGTTCATGGTGTCACGCGAGGCTGCTCAGAACCGGGAATACTCTGGGCGTGCCGTGAGTTTGGTCTGTCGCAGCCGCGGGCATTTGCTTATTCCTCCGCGGTCATGCAAACTATGGCCGCCGATTACCCCGACGGCGCACCACCCACTCGCATGAAAGTGGAGATTCACCACATGGCAACCGACTACGACGCTCCCCGCAAGAGTGAAGACGACTCCGAGTCGATCGAAGCCCTCAAGGAGCGTGTGCCGGACAAGCTCTCCGGCTCCTCAGGCGACGAGGACGCGGACAACCCGTCCAGCTTCGATCTCCCTGGAGCCGATCTTTCCGACCTCGAACTTGATGTCGTCGTGCTGCCCGCGCAGCAGGACGAGTTCACCTGCATGAACTGCTTCCTCGTGAAGCACCGTTCGCAGCTCGACCACGAGGGCGCTTCCGGCCCCATCTGCAAGGAGTGCGCTGCCTGAGCGCACCTGAGAACAAGATCCCACGCGCCCCCGACCTCACGGTCAGGGGCGCGTCGTCTTGTGGTCGGGTCAGCGCTGTGCCGCGGTGATCGCGGCCGCAAGCCGATCGGGAGTGCGCGTCGAGATGGTCCACGTGTCCACGGGGTCGTCAGGGTCGTCGTTCGGAACGACGACGATACCGTCGACACCACCGCGGATGAGATGCCAGCCTCGTGCCGGAAGGCCGGGTCCGCGCGCCTGGCGCGCCTCCTCGGCGCTCAGCGCTGTGGGCGTGCCGAGGTGCCGGACCTCGATGTGCGCTCGACCGGCCCGAAGCACGTCGCCGTCGACCGATACGACCGGGGCGAGGCCGATGAAGGCGACCACGAGCACAGCCGAGACGGCGGCCCCGACGATCAGGGCGACGGTCGAGCCGATGGGCACGAAGATGAGCGCCACCATGGGGCCCGCCAGAGCGACCGTCACCAGCAGCCACAGGCTGGGGGACAGTCTCTCGCGGTAGCGGGTCCGCGTGTCAGGAGCGATGTTCTGCATTAGCCTCGGGGGGTGACTGAATCCGTTGATGTCCCCATTATCGCCTCTGTCGTGCCCGGCTACGCCCACCCCGGCGATGCCGGAGCCGATCTGGTGGCAGCCGAGGCCGTTCATCTGGCACCGGGGGAGCGGGCACTCGTCGCGACCGGCGTGCGCATCGCGCTTCCCGAGGGCTACGCGGCGTTCGTCGTTCCCCGCAGCGGTCTCGCGGCCAAGCACGGGATCTCGATCGTGAACTCGCCGGGGACGGTGGATGCCGGATACCGCGGTGAGATCAAGGTGAGTCTGATCAACACCGACATCCACACGGCGTACGATGTCGCCGTCGGCGATCGCATCGCGCAGCTGATCGTGATGCCCGTGACCCGTGCTGTCTTCATTCCGGTCGAGGAGCTGCCGGACAGCGTCCGCGGCGAGGGCGGCTTCGGCTCGACCGGCTACCAGGCAGGACTCCATTCATCTTCGGCAGGACAGATCAATGACTGACAACAACGCGACACCCTCGAAGTCGGCACCGGACGACCGGGCGACGCAGGGTCCCTTCGACGACTCCGAGGCGAACCCGGTTCGTCCGTACATCGACCTCGGCGGCATCAAGATCCTGCCGCGCGAGGGACTGAACCTCCGACTCGAGGTCGAGGAGCAGTCCAAGCGCATCGTCGCCGTCGGACTCGACTACGCCGATTCCTCTCTCCAGGTGCAGCCGTTCGCAGCGCCGCGATCCGGCGGACTGTGGGACGAGACCCGCGTGCAGTTGCGCGATCAGGTCCGCACCCAGGGCGGTCGGGTCGAGGAGCGCGAGGGGCCGCTCGGCAAGGAGCTGCTCGCCGAGGTCCCCGCGGCTGCCAACGAGGGTTCGGGGCTTCGGCTCGCCCGGTTCATCGGCATCGACGGTCCCCGATGGTTCCTTCGTGGCGTCATCGGCGGAGCTGCGGCGTCGGACCTCGAGGCCGCAGCCAAGGTGGAGGATCTCTTCCGGTCGATCGTGGTCGTCCGAGGGGGAGCTCCGATGCCTCCGCGCGACCTGATCCCGCTGAAGATGCCCGCGACTCCCGGCTCCGCGTGACCACCCCGGCTCCCGATCCCGAGCGCGAGCAGAGCGCATCCGACATCGTCGGGGCTGCGCTCGGCGGCGCAGCGCGACGCGCGGGTCTCGACCCGACCGAGAGCGACGCGACGCACAAGGTGGTGTGGTCCGCGATGGGCGGATGGCGTGGCATCCTCGAATCGGTGCTGCCGAGCCTCGCGTTCGTCATCCTCTTCACGATCCGCCCGGAACCCCTGATCCTGCCGCTGGGAGTGTCGGTCGGCCTCGCGGCGGTGTTCACCGTCGTCAGGCTGATCCAGAAGTCGCCGCCATCAGCTGCCATCGGAGGCCTCGTGGCCGCGGCGGCGGCCGCTGCCCTCGCGCTGTGGACCGGGCGAGGCGAGGACAACTTCGTCCCCGGGCTCATCACCAACGCCGTCTACGGCACCGGCATGCTGGTCTCGGCCCTGATCGGCTGGTCGCTGATCGGTCTCGCCGTCGGCTTCCTGATGGGCGAGGGCACCGCGTGGAGGCGTGACCGCCGAAAGCGTCGCGCGTTCCTGTGGCTCGGGATCGCCTGGGCTGCTCTGTTCTTCGCGCGTCTCGCGGTGCAGCTGCCGCTGTACCTGGCCGGAGACGTCACGGCGCTCGGCACGCTGAAGCTCATCATGGGGCTGCCGCTGTTCGCTCCGCTGATCGCTGTCACCTGGCTCGTCGTGCGTGCGCTGTATCCGCGCCCCGCCGATGCCGACACGACGCGGCGGTCGTGATAGATTTATCTTGACATCAAGATAAATTGCAGGCTTTCGCCCGGAGGCCGAGCAGAGCAGACTGGTTAGGTCTGCCTTGCTAGCCGCAGGGGCTCGCTGGCGAGCAAGATGGAGGCGCCTGTCGCTCCCATCCGAATAGAAGGAGACGGAATCGTGTCCACGGTGAACAGCTTCGGTGCCAAGAGCACCCTGACGGTCGGCAGCACCGACTACGAGATCTTCCGCATCGACACGGTGCCCGGTTTCGACAAGCTCCCTTTCAGTCTCAAGGTCCTCCTCGAGAACCTGCTTCGCACCGAGGACGGCGCGAACGTGACGAAGGCGCAGATCGAAGCCCTGGGTTCGTGGGATGCCGCGGCTGATCCGAGCACCGAGATCCAGTTCACGCCGGCCCGTGTGGTCATGCAGGACTTCACCGGTGTTCCCTGCATCGTCGACCTCGCCACCATGCGCGAGGCCGTCACGGCGCTGGGCGGCGACGCGAACAAGATCAACCCGCTCTCGCCCGCCGAGATGGTCATCGACCACTCGGTGATCGCCGACCTCTTCGGCTCGGAGAACGCTCTCGAGCGCAACGTCGAGATCGAGTACGAGCGCAACGGCGAGCGCTACCAGTTCCTGCGCTGGGGCCAGACGGCCTTCAGCGACTTCAAGGTCGTTCCCCCGGGGACCGGCATCGTGCACCAGGTGAACATCGAGCACCTCGCCAAGGTCATCTACGACCGCGACGTCGACGGCGTTCTTCGCGCCTACCCCGACACCTGCGTCGGCACCGACTCGCACACCACCATGGTCAACGGTCTGGGCGTGCTCGGCTGGGGCGTCGGCGGCATCGAGGCCGAGGCCGCGATGCTGGGACAGCCCGTGTCGATGCTCATCCCGCGCGTCGTCGGCTTCAAGCTCTCGGGCGAGATCCCCGCTGGCGTGACGGCGACCGACGTCGTCCTCACGATCACCGACCTGCTTCGCAAGCACGGGGTCGTCGGCAAGTTCGTGGAGTTCTACGGCGAGGGCGTCGCCTCCGTGCCGCTCGCGAACCGCGCCACCATCGGCAACATGTCGCCCGAGTTCGGTTCGACCGCCGCGATCTTCCCGATCGATGACGTCACCCTCGACTACCTGCGCCTGACCGGTCGCAGCGAAGAGGCCGTCGCGCTGGTCGAGGCCTACGCCAAGGAGCAGACGCTCTGGCACGACGCCTCGAAGGAGCCCGTCTTCAGCGAGTACCTCGAGCTCGACCTCGGCACCGTGGTGCCGTCGATCGCCGGCCCGAAGCGCCCGCAGGACCGCATCCTCCTCTCCGAGGCGAAGTCGCAGTTCGAGCAGGACATCGTCGCGTACGCCTCGGCATCGACCTCGGACTCCGTCGTCGATCTCGAGTCGAAGCACTCCTTCCCGGCATCCGACCCCGGTTCGGTGCCCGGCGAGGAGGAGCCCGCCACGACTCGCCCTGTGCACATCAACAGCGGTGCTCCGGCGCACGCGTCGAAGCCCGTGCCGGTCACGACCCCGTCCGGCGAGAAGTACATCCTCGACAACGGTGCGGTCACCCTCGCGGCGATCACCTCGTGCACCAACACCTCGAACCCCTCGGTGATGATCGCCGCCGGTCTCGTCGCCCGCAAGGCGCTCGAGAAGGGGCTCAAGCAGAAGCCGTGGGTCAAGACCACGCTCGGCCCCGGCTCGAAGGTCGTCACCGACTACTACGAGAAGTCCGGTCTCGACAAGGACCTCGAGGGTCTCGGCTTCTACACCGTCGGCTACGGCTGCACCATCTGCATCGGAAACTCGGGCCCGCTGATCGAGGAGGTCTCCGCGGCCATCAACGATCACGACCTGGCCGTGACAGCGGTTCTCTCGGGAAACCGCAACTTCGAGGGACGCATCAGCCCCGACGTGAAGATGAACTACCTCGCCAGCCCTCCGCTGGTGATCGCTTACGCTCTCGCCGGGTCGATGCACTTCGACTTCGAGAACGACGCGCTCGGCAAGGGAACCGATGGCGAAGACGTCTTCCTGAGGGACATCTGGCCCACCCCGGCCGAGGTCCAGGAGCTCGTCGACTCGTCGATCTCGCGCGAGCAGTTCATCAAGCAGTACTCGACCGTCTTCGACGGTGACGAGCGCTGGCGCAGCCTGCCCACCCCGGACGACGACATCTTCCAGTGGGACGAGAACTCGACGTACGTGCGCAAGGCGCCCTACTTCGACGGCATGACGATGGAGCTCACCCCGGTGCGCGACATCGAGGGCGCCCGCGTCATGGCGACCCTGGGCGACTCGGTCACGACCGACCACATCTCGCCCGCCGGCAACATCAAGCCCGGCACGCCTGCGGCGCAGTACCTCACCGAGCACGGTGTCGACCGCAAGGACTTCAACTCCTTCGGATCGCGTCGTGGCAACCACGAGGTCATGATCCGCGGCACGTTCGCGAACATCCGCCTGAAGAACCTCATGGTCTCGGCTGTCAACGACGGTCAGGTCGTCGAGGGCGGGTACACCCGTGACTTCACGAAGCCGGGCGGACCGCAGTCGTACATCTACGACGCGAGCATGAACTACCAGGAGCAGGGCACGCCCCTCGTCATCTTCGGTGGCAAGGAGTACGGCTCGGGCTCGTCGCGAGACTGGGCGGCCAAGGGCACGAGCCTGCTGGGCGTCAAGGCCGTCATCACCGAGAGCTTCGAGCGCATCCACCGCTCGAACCTCATCGGCATGGGTGTCGTCCCGCTGCAGTTCCCCGCCGGCGAGAGCTGGGAATCGCTCGGTCTCGACGGCACCGAGGTCGTCTCGATCTCTGGCCTCGAAGAGCTCAACAACGGTGTGACGCCGAAGACGGTGCGCGTGACCGCGACGCCGACGGAGGATTCGCCCGAGGGCAAGCAGGTCGTGGAGTTCGACGCAGTGGTGCGTATCGACACCCCCGGTGAGGCGGACTACTACCGCAACGGCGGAATCCTGCAGTACGTGTTGCGCTCGCTGGTCTGATCCAACGACGAAAGGGCCCGGTTCTTCGGAACCGGGCCCTTTCGCGTGTGCGGAAGTCCCTGTCAAGGGGCGAGGCGTTCTCCGAGCTTTCACGGATGGCCGCGGTAGGATCGATCAGGCTTTCGAACCGGAATCGGATGCCGCCAACGGTGCCTATGAGGAGGTGCAGATGCCCATTCTTCCGAGCATCTCAGGACCCCGTGATCTCGACTCCCTCTCTGAGGAGCAGCTCATCGAACTCGCCGGCGAGGTCCGCGAGTTCCTCGTCGAGAACGTGTCGCGAACCGGCGGCCATCTGGGCCCCAACCTCGGAGTGGTCGAACTCACGATCGCTCTGCACCGGACCTTCTCGTCGCCCGACGATCCGTTCATCTTCGACACCGGCCACCAGTCCTACGTGCACAAGCTGCTCACGGGGCGGCAGGACTTCTCGTCGCTCCGTGTCCGCGGTGGCCTCGCAGGCTATCCCCAGCGCGGCGAGAGCGCGCACGATGTGGTCGAGTCCTCCCACGCCTCGAGCTCTCTTAGCTGGGCAGACGGCGTGTCGCGTGCGCTGACCGCGACCGGTCGCGGCGATCGTCACGTGGTCGCAGTGGTCGGCGATGGCGCTCTCACAGGCGGCATGACCTGGGAGGCCCTCAACAACATCTCCGACGACAACGACCGCAACCTGGTGATCGTCGTCAACGACAACGGGCGCTCCTACGCTCCGACGATCGGCGGGATGTCGCGTTACCTGAACCGGGTGCGCACCGCCGCGACCTACAAGGAGCTGCACCACAAGTCCGATCGGCTCTTCCGGGCGTTCGGGCCCGTGGGCCGAGCGGTCTTCCGCGGTGTACGGGGCGGCACGCACGGATTCTTGTCGCGCTTCACGAACAACGAGGCGCTGTATTCCAATCTCGACATCAAGTACCTCGGACCGGTCGACGGACACGACCTCCCGGCACTCCTCGAGACCCTCGAACTCGCGAAATCCTATGGCGCTCCGGTCATCGTGCACGCCATCACGGAGAAGGGGCGCGGTTACCAGCCCGCCCGCGACGACGAGGCCGATCAGTTCCATGCTGTCGGGCGCATCGATCCGACCACGGGCGAGACGCTCTCGTCAGGCGGCACCGGCTGGACGGAGGTCTTCTCGGATGCGCTGGTCTCGGTCGGCGAACGTCGTGATGACGTCATCGCCATGACGGCAGCGATGCTGCGTCCGACGGGGTTGGCTCCCTTCGCCGAGCGCTTCCCCGACCGTGTCTACGATGTGGGCATCGCCGAGCAGCATGCTGTGGCGTCCGCCGCAGGTCTCGCGTTCGGCGGGCTGCACCCCGTCGTGGCCCTGTATGCGACCTTCATGAACCGCGCGTTCGACCAGGTGCTGATGGACGTCGCGCTGCATCGCGCGGGCGTCACCTTCGTCCTCGACCGTGCGGGTGTCACCGGGCCCGACGGGCCCAGCCACCACGGCATGTGGGACCTCGCGATGCTGCAGATCGTCCCGCACATCCGCATCGCCGCACCGCGAGACGCGGCGCGCCTGACGGAGGCCCTCGACGAGGCCGTCCTGGTGGACGACGCCCCCACGGTGATCCGCTTCCCCAAGGGCGATGTCTCGCCCGAGCTGCCGGCGATCGAGCGGCTGCACGACGGTGTGGACGTGCTGGCCAGAGGAGAATCCGAGGATGTCCTGCTGGTCGCCATCGGCCCGTTCGCGGCTCTCGCGATGGATGTGGCCGAACGGCTCCGCGCGCAGGGCATCGGCGCGACGGTGATCGACCCTCGGTGGGCGATCCCCGTACAGCCCTCGATCGTGAGCATGGCCGCACGGCATCGTCTCGTGATCACCATCGAAGACGGCATCCGCGTCGGTGGCATCGGCACTCGCGTTCGTCAGGTGCTTCGCGAGGCGGGCATCGACACGGCCGTCGACGAGCTGGGGCTCCCCGACGAGTTCATCGATCACGCGTCGCGCGACCAGATCCTCGATGACGCGGGCCTGACCGCGTCGAAGATCGCGCAGGACGTCGTCTCTCAGGTGCTCGGAACGCGAATCCCGGTCGCACGGGACGCTCGTGCGAACGGCACGATGGACCTGCCACTCCACGAACGTCGCTGAGCGACGTCACGTGCTGCGCATCAGGCGCTGACCGGGAAAGCAGCGAAACCGGAGATCAGTTGAGCGCGTGGAGGGCGGCGACGGCCTGAGCTCCACGGTCGGAGTCGCGGAGTGCGGTGGAGAGCAGATAGCCGTCGGTCAGTGCGTCGCCGGTGACCATCACACGCACCAGCTCGACTCCGCACGCACGGCGCACCTCCTCGGCGCTGGCCGCGATCACGCGGGTGTTGATCTCGTCGTTGTGCGGCAGCTCCGCGCCGTCGAGTCCTCGGATGACGTCTCTCAGCGCCGCGCCGACGATGTTCGAGGCGCGTTCCTTGACGTTGACGACGTCGAGTTCGAAGACCCGGAGATCTCGTCCGGTCGGGATCGGACGCCACTCGAACGACGCATGCACGCGGTGCTGATGCCCGTTCGCGCCGGTCATCTCGCGCGCAGGCAGATCGGTGGCGCGGCAGCGCACATCGATGAGCCGGTACCAGTAGAACAGCGGGAACGCTCCGTGGGACCCAGGGTCGAGCACGACGACTTCGCCCACCGCACCGCCGCGCGACGTGGGGCGACGCTGCGGTCGGTTGCGGATGATCGGCTTTCCGTTCCGCGTGCGGATCGCCGCCCATCCCTCGTCGACCGTGACGACGAAGATCTTCAACAGCGCCGGCACGACCAGCAGGATCGTGAGGATCGCCGTGCCGGTCTTGAAGAGGCCCGACATTCCCTTGCCGCCCAGCATCGAGAGGAGCATGTCCATGCCACCACTGTGCCTTCTCGAGCGCGCGCAGTTCGCCATCTTCGACCCGCACGCGAAGGTGTTCATGCGCTGTTCCGCGCTCGTTACCCGGCCTGCCGCGAGGCGGATACGGGGGCGCCGATTGCGGTGGTGCGGCGCCGTCAGGCGAGCGTCGAGAGGATCTCGGCGACGACGGATTCGACGGCCGCCCGCTGGCGCTTCCGATCCTCGTCGACGAGTCCGACGCGCGTGCGTCGGTCGAGCACGTCATCGGCGGTCATCGCGCCCTCGGAACGCACGGCGAACTCGATGGTGGCGCGCGACACGTGCCCGCGGTCCCAGCCGGGCGCAACAGCGACGGCAGTGTCGGTGAGCCGCAAGGACGCCGTGCTGCTGGGACCCGCGTCGAGCCCCGCGACATCCACGGCGAGATCGACGGCGTCCTCGGCCATCCGCCGGTAGGTGGTCAGCTTGCCGCCGAGCACGTTGACGAAGCCCGTCCCTGAGATGGCGACGAGATGGCGACGGGAGATGTCCGCCGTCGAAGTCGCGCCGGTGTCGACCAGCGGGCGCAGCCCCGCGAATGATCCGCGGACCTGATCCCGCGCGATCGGAGCGGACAGCACTCGGTTGAGATTCGTGAGCAGGAAGGCGATGTCGCCCTCGGTCGCCATGGGCACGCGGGGCACCGGTCCCGGAGAGTCTTCGTCGGTGAGCCCGACGATCACCCGTCCGTGCTCCTGCGGCAGGGCGAACACGTAGCGACTGATCGACCCCTCGTGCGGAATCGTCAGCGCGGCCGCGGGGTCGCCGAGATCGGCGGCATCGAGCACGATATGGGTCCCACGGCTGGGACGTACCGTGATCGACTCATCGAGGCTCCCGGCCCAGACGCCGGTGGCATTCACGACCGTCCGCGCCCGCACATCGAGACGCTCGCCCGTCAGCGCGTCTTCCGCTGTCGCGCCGTCGCGACGCAACTCGAGAGCGCGCACCCGGGTGAGGATGCGCGCCCCGAGACCTGCTGCGGTCCTGGCGACCGTCACGACCAGTCGGGCATCGTCGACGAGCTGACCGTCATATGAGAGCATCCCGCCCCGCAGGCCCGCGTGGGCGAGTGAAGGCACGAGACGCTGCGCCGTTCGAGACGAGACGAGGCGCGGCGAAGGCAGGGAGCGACGAGGCGTACGCGCTCGCATTCGGAGCAGGTCTCCCATCGCCATCCCGATCGCCCCGGCGACGCGCTGGCGCGCCGTCACTCCGGTCGTGAAGGGCAGGAGCTGACCGAGCGGACGGATGAGATGCGGCGCGATCCGTGTCATCAGCAGGTGGCGCTCGAAGGCGCTCTCCTTCGCAGTGGCGACGTCACCTGTGGCGAGGTAGCGAAGCCCGCCGTGCACGAGTTTCGAGCTGAACCGGCTGGTGCCGAACGCGAGGTCCTCCGCCTCGAGAAGAGTGACGCGCAGACCCCGTGCTGCAGCATCGAGCGCGACACCGACCCCGGTGATGCCACCGCCGATCACGAGGATATCGACCGTCTCGTCGCCGGCGCGACGCAGTTCTGCGGCCCGACGCGCGACGTTGAGGTCGGGGGAGTGTGAGGTCATGGCCGGAGCAACCCGTCGAGTGCGGCTCGCAGCTCGCGCTCCCACGATTCCTCGGAGATGAGCTCCGAGACCGTTCCGTGCGAGAGCACTGCCGACTGGGCGATGAGCAGCAGCATGACCGCGATCTCGCCAGGATCTCCGGCGCGAACCGATCCGCCACGCTGCGCCGCGCCGATCGCCGTGGCCAGCCAGCCCAGGATCAGGCGCTGGCTCGATCCCACCCGCTGCAACGTGTATCGGGTGAATGCTTCGGGCTCTTCCGCGAGAAGTCGCCCGTACACGGCGTCGGCGCGGAAGAGCGCGGAGAAGCGGAGAACGTCGTCGACGAGCTCGCGTCGGGTGGTGGCATGAGTCTGGAAGTGCTCGAGGATCGCGGCGACCCTGCGGAGGAGAGCTGCGCGCACGACATCGTCGGCGTCGCTCCAGCTTCGGTAGATGGTGGGCCGGCTGTGTCCGGCACGCCGAGCGAGCTCCGCGATCGTCACGCCGTGCACACCTCGGCGAGCGATCAGCCCGTCGGCTGCGTCGAGGATGCGGGATTGGGTCGGATCCCAGTCCGGTGCACGGCTGTCTGTTGCGTCGATAAGCGCTTGACGTTCTTCCATGATGTGTCACACTGTAACGCATGAGTCGAGAGAACGGCAGGGTCGCCGTGCGGTCGGAGATGCGCTGGAACGGCTGGGGCGATCCGGCGCGGGCATCGGATCTGCCGCGTGCGGTGCGGATGCTTCTGCCGTTGCTGCTGGGACGCGTGCAGAAGCCCGCAACGGCAGTGGACCTCGCCGATGTGCAGCTCGAGCCATCGTCGCTTCTCGGGGACGACCTGCAGGAGTTCGCGGTGGTGGTCGGAGCCGAGCACGTCGACACGACGGACGAGTCGAGGATCCGCCATGCAGGTGGTCGCTCGACACCTGACCTGCTCAGACGACGGAAGCGGCAGCAAGCTGCTCCGGATGCGATCGTTCTTCCCGCGAACCACGACGAGGTCGGGGCCGTGCTCCGGCTGTGCGCTGACCGGGGGATCGCGGTGATCCCGTTCGGCGGAGGGACGAGTGTGGTCGGCGCTCTCGACCCCGAGCGCGGCGCGCACCGCGCGGTGATCAGCCTGGATCTGCGGCGGCTCTCCGGCCTCATCCGTCTCGATGAGGTGAGCGGCGAAGCCCGGATCGCCGCAGGCACCACGGGTCCGGATGCCGAGGCGCTGCTGGCTGCCCGGGGATTCGAACTCGGGCACTACCCGCAGAGCTTCCGGTATGCCACGATCGGCGGGTTCGCCGCTGCGCGCTCGTCGGGTCAGAACTCGGCAGGGCATGGGCGGTTCGATTCGATGGTCACCGGCCTGAGAGTCGCGACCCCGACCGGAGACGTCGATCTCGGTCGATCACCGGGTTCCGCAGCCGGGCCCGATCTCATCAGGGTCTTTCTCGGATCGGAGGGCATCTTCGGAGTGATCACCGAGGTCTGTGTCCGCGTCCATCCGGTGCCACGAGAACGCGTCCTCGAGGCGTGGAGCTTCGCGGACTTCTCGCACGGCGTCGACGGTCTGCGGCAGGTGGCCCAGAGCGGTGGCGGCCCTACCGTCATCCGTCTCTCCGACGAGGCCGAGACCGCCGTCAGCCTCGCCCAGGTGGGCCGGATAGGGAAGGCACTCGCGAAGGGTGCGAGCATCGTCACGGTGTACGAGGGCGAGGGCATCGCCGAGCGTCGAGCGCGTACGTCGGAGATCCTGACGGCAGCGGGCGGAGCGTCATCAGGTGAGGGCGGTGCGGAGGGGTGGCTCGACGGTCGATTCGACGGCCCGTATCTCCGCGATTCCCTGCTGGATGCGGGGGTGTTCTGCGAGACATTGGAGACAGCGGCCACCTGGTCGAACCTGCAGCGACTCAGAGCAGAGGTCACGGCCGCTCTTCGCGAAGGATTCGCTGATGCCGGCGCGAAGTCGTATGTGATGTGCCATGTCTCGCACGTCTATCCCACCGGAGCCTCCTTGTATTTCACGGTGCTCGCGAACGTCCGATCCGACCCCCTGGAAGCGTGGGCGGGAATCAAGCGCCAGGTGAACGATTCGATCATCTCGGCGGGCGGCACCATCAGTCATCACCACGCGGTCGGTCGCGATCATGCCCCATGGCTCGAGCAGGAGATCGGAGCCACGGGGGTGCGGATACTGGCGGCGATCAAGCGAGAGCTCGACCCGACATGGATCCTCAACCCCGGGGCCGTCATCACGTCGGAGCGGTCGGACCGACGTGGCTGAGCACATCGCGCTGCTGTCGAATCCGTTCGCAGGCAAGGGGCGCGGAGCGCACGAGGCCGAGGTCGCGCTCGCTCATCTGCGCACCCGGGGCCTCGACGTGCGGGTGTACACGGGAGAGTCGGCGGCGTCCAGCCGGATGCTGGTGGCACAGGCACTCGATGAGCGCCCTCGGGTGCTCGTCGTCGTCGGAGGCGACGGCACGCTGTCCGGCATCCTCGACGCCGTGTGTGCGGCAGGCATCCCCGTCGTGCTGGTGCCGGCCGGCACCGGCAACGACCTCGCTCGGGCCCTCGGTCTGCCCCGCCGCGACCCGGTCGCCGCGGCCGAGGTCGCTCTGACCGGCGTGCCGCGCGCGATCGATGTCGGCGAGGTGCGTGCCGCGGGGCGGATCGACTCGTTCCTGACGATCGCCGCCCTCGGATTCGATGCGAAGGTCAGCGATCGCACCAACCGACTGCGCTGGCCGCACGGCGTGCTGCGCTACTACCTCGCCCTGGTCGTCGAGCTCGTGCGTCTCCGGCCGATGGAGTTCACTGTGTCGGTCGACGGCGAGCCGCCGTTCCAGGCGCCGGGAACACTCGTCGCGGTGGGCAACACCGAGAGCTACGGAGGGGGGATGCCCCTGTGCGTCGGGGCAGAAGCAGACGACGGGCTGCTGGACATCGTGCAGGTCGCGCCTCTGACACGACTTCGACTGCTGCGGCTGTTCCCCCTGCTGCTGCGTGGAGCGCACCTGACGAGATCCGAGGTGACCCATCGTCACGCTCGTTCCGTGACGGTGAGTGCTCCGGGGCTCGTGGTCTACGCCGACGGGGAGCGCATCGCTGAGAACGAGTGCACCATCGGCATCCGCCGCTCTGCTCTGACGATCCTCGTGCCCGCAGCTCAGGAGGTGCAGCGATGAGCGACGCCTCGCGCGATCGCCAGCACGGTCGTGCGTTCGACGAGGATGTCGTCGTCATCGGCTCGGGGTTCGGCGGCTCGGTGGCCGCGCTGCGTCTGGTGGAGAAGGGCTATCGCGTCCGTGTGTACGAGGCGGGTCGTCGCTTCGAGGACGCGGACTTCCCGAAGACCAACTGGAACGTCCGCCGCTACCTGTGGGCACCGAAGCTCGGCTGTTTCGGCATCCAGCGCATCCATCGGCTGCCGCACGTCATGATCCTCGCGGGTGCCGGGGTGGGCGGGGGGTCTCTCAACTACGCCAATACGCTGTATCAGCCCAGCGGCGCGTTCTTCGACGACCCGCAGTGGAGTGCTCTCGCTGATTGGGAGACCGAACTCGCGCCGCACTATGCGACGGCGAAGCGGATGCTCGGAGTGATCGAACGCTATCCGCACACCGGCCCCGTCGAGCGCATCATGGCAGGCGCAGCCGACGACCTGGGAGTGGGCAGCACGTTCCGGCACGCACCGGTCGGGGTCTGGTTCGGCAAGCCCGGCGAGCGCACATCCGACCCCTTCTTCGGCGGGGAGGGCCCTGATCGCACAGGCTGCACGCTCTGCGGAAACTGCATGGTTGGATGCCGCGTCGGCGCCAAGAACACACTGATGAAGAACTATCTCGCCCTGGCCGAGAAGCGCGGCGCCGTCGTCGAAGCACTGCGCACCGTGACTGAGGTGCGCGAACTTGCGGGCGGAGGCTTCGCGGTGACGACGGAGCGAAGCGGGGCATGGTTCCGGCGCGACCGTCGCACCGTCCGCGCACGCCAGGTGGTGCTGGCTGCGGGGACCTGGGGCACGCAGCAGCTGCTGCATCGGATGAGACGCGCCGGGGCGCTTCCGCGAGTGTCCGATGCTGTCGGCCGTCTCACACGAACCAACTCGGAGGCTCTCGACGGCGCCGTGGCCGTCGCGGTTCCGGCCTCTTTCGAGCTCGCCCGAGGCGTCGCGATCACCACGTCGTTCCACATCGACGCGAACACGCACGTCGAGAATGTGCGGTACGGGCCCGGATCGAATCTCATGGGCGCGCTCGCGTCGGTCATGGTGCCAGGCGACCGGGGACTCGGACGACGACTGGCGAGCATGATGCGTCAGCTCGTGCGAGCGCCGATCCGTCAGCTGCGTCTGGGATCGCTCCGACGCTGGAGCGAACGCGGCATCATCGTGCTCGTGATGCAGACCGTCGACAACTCGCTCACGCTGTCGCTGCGTCGACGTCTCGGGCGGCTGGTGATGACGAGCAGGCAGGGGCACGGCGAGCCGAACCCGAGCCACCTGCCGCAGGCGCACCGCGCGGCCGCGACGATCGCGGCGCGTGTCGAGAAGGAGGGTGGCGTCCCGGCGGCGGCCAGGGGATCATGGCCCGAGGTCTTCGGCATCCCGCTGACCGCTCATTTCCTCGGCGGTGCCGTCATCTCATCCACCCCCGAGACCGGCGTGATCGATCTCTACCACCGAGTGTGGGGGCATCCGGGACTGCACGTGGTCGACGGCGCCGCTGTGCCGGCAAATCCCGGGGTGAACCCGTCGCTGACGATCACCGCGCTCGCTGAGCGAGCGCTCTCGCACTGGCCACGCAGCGGCGAGGTCGACGAGCGTCCGACGCCGTAGACACGAAGGAGGGGGCCGCCTCATGGCGACCCCCTCCGATGTTCAGATCAGCGGTTCTCGATGCCGCGGATCTGCGGGCTGTGGAAATCGCCACCGAACGCCCGCTGCGACGCGCCCTCTCGGTCGAGGTACGGCGATGCGCCGCCATCGATGAACGGCCAGCCCGCGCCGAGGATGAGGCACAGATCGATGTCTTCGACCTCGGGCACGACGCCCTCGTCGAGCATCAGCTTGATCTCGCTCGCGAGGCCGTCCTGCACCCGCTTCAGGATCGTCTCCGCCGATGCCGGCGTCTTGCCGACGGCCGGCTTCAGCAGCTTCTCGGCCTGCTTCGTCCAGCCGGTGACGCGACCGCCCTTGTCCTTCTCGACGACCGCATCGAGCTCTGCGAGAGCGTGGAAGTTCTCGTTCGAGTAGAAACGGTCGGGGAACGCATGCGCCATCGTGTCCTGCACGTGAGCGGCGACCTTCCATCCGACCAGGTCGATCAGCTGGAAGGGACCCATCGGCAGTCCGAGCGGTGCGAAGGCCTTCTCGACATCCGTGATCGGGGTGCCCTCGTAGACCGCACGAGCTGCTTCGCCCATGACCTTCGCGAGCAGACGGTTCACGACGAAGCCCGGAGCG
Organism: Microbacterium sp. K2; assembly: GCF_051365005.1. Lineage (NCBI taxonomy): Bacteria > Bacillati > Actinomycetota > Actinomycetes > Micrococcales > Microbacteriaceae > Microbacterium > Microbacterium sp. K2. Next base: position 445,835 of record NZ_JBLWII010000001.1, read on the forward strand.
TCGGCGGTGAGCACCGCGTTCTTGCCGAGGTTCTTGGCGACCACGAAAGCTGTCGAGAGCGCGGCCTCGGAGGTGCCGGGCGTCTTCACGATCTCGATCAGCGGCATGACCGCGACCGGGTTGAAGAAGTGGAACCCGACGAGACGCTCGGGGTGAGCGAGCTTCGCACCGATCTCCTCGACGGACAGCGACGAGGTGTTCGTCGCGAGGATCGCGTCTTCGGCGATGACCTTCTCGATCTCGCCGAACACCTGCTGCTTGACTCCGACCTCTTCGAAGACGGCCTCGATGACGAAGTCGCAGTCGGCGTAGAGGCTCTTGTCGGTGGTGCCGGTCACGAGCGCTCGGAGCTTGTTGGCGGAGTCCGCGTCGAGGCGGCCCTTCGTCTCGAGCTTGCCGATCTCCTCATGGATGTACGCGACGCCCTTGTCGACGCGCGCCTGGTCGAGGTCGGTGATCAGCACGGGCACCTGCAGCTTGCGCACGAACAGCAGCGCGAACTGGCTGGCCATGAGGCCGGCGCCGATGATGCCGACCTTGGTGACCTTCTTGGCCAGAGTCTTGTCGGGGGCTCCGACCGGGCGCTTCGCGCGCTTCTGCACGAGATCGAAGGCGTACATCGAGGCGGCGAACTGATCACCCGTGACGAGATCGGCGAGCGCCTCGTCTTCGCGGGCGAACCCCTCGGCCTTGGTCCCGCTCTTCGCCTTGTCGAGCAGGTCGAGAGCGGCGTACGGAGACTTCGGAACAGTGCCGATCTTCGACTCGAGCATGCCGCGCGCCATCTTGATGGCGATCGGCCACTTGGTGAGACGCTCGATCTTGCCCGGCTCGTTCTTGCGCTCGACCTTCTTGCCCCCGAGGACGGCGTCCGCCCAGGCGAGCGAGTTCTCGAGGTAGTTGGCCGCGGGGAAGATCGCGTCGACGATGCCCAGATCGAAGGCCTGCTGCGGCTTCAGCATCCGGTTCTGCTTGAGCGGGTTCGAGATGACGACCTCGAGCGCGTTCTCGATCCCGATCAGGTTGGGCAGCAGGTACGCCCCACCCCATCCGGGGATGATCCCGAGGAAGACCTCGGGGAGAGCGATCGCGGCTGCGGATGCGTCGACTGTGCGGTAGCTGGAGTTCAGCGCGATCTCGAGACCGCCGCCGAGCGCGAGGCCGTTGACGAAGGCGAACGACGGGACGCCGAGCTCACCCAGCTTGCCGAGTACCTTGTGCCCGAGCTGCGCGATCAGACGTGCGTTGTCGCGCGAGCCGACCTTGCTGATGTCGGAGAGGTCGGCGCCGGCGGCGAGGATGTACTGCTTGCCGGTGATGCCGACGGCCTGGATCTCTCCGGCCGCCGCGCGTGCGGCGAGTCCGTCGAGCGTCTCGCCGAGGGCGGTGAGCGTGGCGGGGCCCAAGGTATTCGGGCGCGTGTGGTCGCGTCCGTTGTCGAGGGTGATCAGCGCGAGCACCTTGCCGGATGCGAGACGGATGTCGCGCACGGGGGACTGCGTGATCACCTCGCCGTCGGTGAGAGCCTGGATGGGGGAGAAGTCGACGTTCGCGTACTGCTCGGAAATCGAGTTGGCCATTGGGGCTTACTTCCTCTTCTTGCCGTCGTAGTGCGGGTTCTCCCAGATGACCGAGCCGCCCTGTCCGAGACCGACGCACATTGCCGTCAGGCCGTAGCGCACGTCAGGGCGCTCGGCGAACTGCGCCGCGAGCTGGATCATCAGACGCACGCCGGATGCCGCGAGGGGGTGGCCGAGTGCGATGGCGCCGCCCCACTGGTTGACGCGGGGGTCGTCATCGGCGATGCCGAAGTGGTCGAGCAGGGAGATGACCTGGATCGCGAAGGCCTCGTTCAGCTCGAACAGTCCGATGTCGGCGATCGTCAGTCCGGCCTTCTTCAGAGCCTTCTCGGTCGACGGGATCGGCCCGATGCCCATGATCTCGGGCTGCACACCTGCGAAGGCGAAGGACACCATGCGCATCTTCGGCGCGAGACCGAACTCCTTCACGGCTCCGCCCCCGGCGAGCAGCGACATCGTCGCGCCGTCGGTCAGCGGCGACGAGGTCCCCGCCGTCACACGACCGTGCGGACGGAAGGGGGTCTTCAGCGCGGCGAGGTCTTCCATCGTGGTCTGCGGACGACGCCCCTCATCTTCGGTGGCGAGGCCCCAGGCGCCGTCGGCGCCCTTGGTCGCGACCGACACGAGGTCGGGCTGGATCTTCCCAGCGTCGTATGCTGCCTGCACCTTGTGCTGGCTGAGCATGCCGAACCGGTCGGAGCGCTCCTTGGTCAGATGCGGGAAGCGGTCGAAGATGCGCTCGGCCGTGACGCCCATGTTGAGAGCGCCGGGGTCGACCATGCGCTCCGAGACGAAACGAGGGTTGGGGTCGGCGTTGCCGCCGATCGGGTGGTGGCCCATGTGCTCGACACCGCCGGCGAGAGCGAAGTCGTACATGCCGACGCCGATCGACGCGCCCATGGTCGTGACACTGGTCATCGCGCCGGCGCACATGCGCTCGACTGCAAGTCCGGGCACCGTCTGCGGAAGCCCTGCGAGGATGGCGACAGAGCGGCCGAGGGTCAGTCCCTGGTCTCCGGTCTGGCTGGTCGCGGCGATGGCGACGTCGTCGATGCGGTCAGCCGGCACGGCTGCGTTCCGCTCCATGAGGCCGATGGTCGCCTTGACGGCGAGGTCATCAGCGCGGGTGTTCCAGTACATGCCTTTTTCGCCGGCGCGCCCGAAGGGGGTGCGCACTCCATCGACGAAGAAGACGTCCGATATTTCGGCCACTCTGCCTCCAAGTTTGTGCGGTGGCCTCAGTCTATGGAGGGCCGGAAACACGGAGGAATCGGTTGGATCGAACCTACGAAGCGTCCGACGGGGGCTCGTCGGGGGTTTGCGCGGCTTCTACAAAGGCGTCGGCGATCTTCTGTGCGGTCTGTGCAATCTGCCACGGGCGCGCACCGAGTTCCGCGAGAGCTTCTCCGATGGCTTCTGGCGTCGTTCCCGGTACATCCCACGCCACCCGGCGGAGGTGATCGGGGGTGAGCAGGTTCTCCGTGGGCATCCCGAGCTCTTCAGCCGTGGCCTCGACGACGGGGCGGGCGGCCTTGAGACGAGCGTCGGCCTCGGGATTGCGGTCGGACCACGCCCGCGGCGGAGGCAGAGTGTCGCTCGGAACCCGCTCGCGCGGCAGCTCCTCTGTCGCGCGGCCGTCGACCATGGCCTGCCACCAGCGATCGAGCTGCGTGCGGCTCGCCCGACCTTGGAAATCCTTGATGCCTGCGAGTGCCTGCTTGCTCTGCGGGTTCGCGAGCACCGCAGCGATCAGCGAGCGATCCGGCACCAGACGCCCCGGAGAGACATCCTGATCCTGAGCGAAGGCCTCGCGAGCCTGCCACAGCGAGCGCGCGACGGCGAGGTTCCGGGCACCGCGCACCTGGTGGAGGCCGCTCAGACGACGCCAGGGGTCTTCGCGCGGAGGCTTGGGAAGCCGGGTGAGCGTGGCGGCGAACTCCTCTGCCGCGTACTCGGTCTTGCCCTGTTCCTCGAGTTCCGCCTTCAGCGCCTCGTAGACGTCGATGAGATGCAGCACGTCGAGCGCTGCGTACTCGAGCCAGGCAGCGGGGAGCGGTCTGGTCGACCAGTCCGCCGCCGAATGCTCCTTCTTGAGGGTGATGCCGAGCGTGTTCTCCACGACCGCAGCGAGACCTACTCGCTCGTGACCCAGCAGACGTGATGCGAGCTCGGTGTCGAAGATCTCCCGAGGCAGCAGATCGAGTTCGCGGAGCGACGGGAGGTCCTGGCTGGCTGCGTGGAAGACCCAGAGCGCATCGCCGATCGCCTCTTGCAGCGGGCTGAAGTCGCCGAGCGGGGGAGGGTCGAAGAGGAAGACGCCCGCGTCTCGGCGGAAGACCTGCACGAGATACGCCCGCTGGGAGTAGCGGAATCCGGATGCTCTCTCGACGTCGACGGCGACAGGACCCGTGCCTGCGGCCAGTGCGGCGCATGCCGCATGGAACTCCGAGACGTCGGAGATCACGGAGTATTCAGTCACGTGCTGCCTTTCGCGCGCCGATAACGGCGATGCCCTCGGAACCCGGCGGAAGACCCGCCAGCATCCCGACCAGTTCGACCCAGGCCTCGACATGGGGTGTGAAGGGGCCCTCGGGTGTCCAGGACGCCCTCAACTCTATCTGGGCGCCGTCCCCTTCGGCCGCGAGGCCACCGAACCCCTTCGACAGCGTCTTGGTCGACGTACCGGACGCGGAGTGATAGCCGGCGCCTCGGGAGTCGAGCGCGTCGACGAGCCACGACCAGGTGACGTCAGCGAGCAGGGGATCGGTGCCGATCTCCGTCTCCAGCGGCGCCTGGGCGAAGATCACGATGCGCCAGTCGCCGTCCCACGCCGCCGGATTGTCCGGGTCATGCAGCAGCACGAAGCGTCCGGTGCCGTATGCGGACTCTCCGCCGTCGTCCGGGCGGACATCGGCGGCGAGCGCGAGGGCGTGCGGAGCGAGGCCTTGCGGCGTGGGTATCTCGCGGATGGTGATGTCTGCGCGGAAGGCGATATCGCGCAGTTCGGCCACGGCGGCGTCGAAGATCGTCCCGGCATCGGGGTGAGCGGTCACGGCAACAGGCTAGAGTCAGGAAGCGATGAAGAGTCTCAGGCACGCCGTTGCGCTCCTTGTCCCTGCACTGCTCGCTCTCGGGACGGCGCTGGCCCTGCTCGTCTTCAGCGTGGCCCGCCGGGTCGTGATTCCTAAGAAACGCCCGGCTGACGTCGAGATCCTCGCTGTCGACACCGGTGCCCAGACGATCGAGCTCACGCGAACACGAGACACCGAGCTGCCGGGGCGATACGGTCTCTTCACCTCCGGCACGTACGGGTACGTCAAGCTCGGTGCTGTGCTCAGCGCTGACTCGACAACCGTGCGGCGCAAGCTGCTCACGCAGATCGAGCCCGGCGCTCGCGTCGACAGGACTGCGGCGTTCAGCGGCTGGTACTACTCCACACCCAGTGAGCTCCATCTGCCCTGGCAGAACGTGCTCATCGGATCGCCGGCAGGGCCGTGCCCGGCATGGCTCTTCCCCGGCGAGTCGTCGACGTGGGTGATACAGGTTCACGGCCGCGGCGTCACCCGAGCCGAGTGCTTGCGCGCAGTCCCGGTGCTGCATGCGGCCGGCTTCCCGAACCTCGTCGTGTCCTACCGGAACGACGGCGAGGCTCCGCGCAGCAGAGGTGGTGCCTACGCGCTGGGGGCCTCAGAGTGGCGTGATGTGGACGCCGCGGTGTCTTTCGCCCTGCGCCACGGGGCAGAGCGCGTGATCCTGATGGGGTGGTCGATGGGTGGTGCCGTCGCGATGCAGACCGCCCTGAACTCGGGCAACCGCGACCGCATCGCGGGGTTGATCCTCGAGTCGCCCGTGATCGACTGGCGCAGCGTGCTGCGCTTCCAGGCGCGGGCGGCGGGAATGCGGGCGCCGCTGCCTGATCTGGCGATGAGCGCGCTGTCCGTTCCGTTCACGGCACGGCTCAGCGGCGCGGAGAACGCGATCCCGTTCGACAGCCTCGACATGGTCGCGCGAGCCGAAGAGCTCAAGGTGCCCCTGCTCATCCTGCACAGCGACGATGACGGATTCGTGCCGGCCGATGCTTCGCACGCGCTGCAGGAGGCCCGCCCGGATCTCGTCACCATGCCGGCGTTCTCCGGCGCGCGGCACACGAAGATCTGGAACTACGACCAGACCGGGTGGAGCGACGCCATCACAGGATGGCTCGCCGCCCAGGGCTTCAACGCTTCTGCCTGACCTGGTTCTTGGCGCGCATGAGCATTCCGGTCATTCCGCCGATCCGCAGGGGCGACACGGCTCTGGTGAGCCCGATCGACTGGGGGTAGTCGTCGGGGATCGCCAAGACCTCATCGGCGGTGAGGCCGGTGATGCCCTGTACGAGGATGCTCGCGAATCCGCGCGTGGTCGGAGCCTCCGGCGGGGCCGTCGCGTGCATCGTGACCACGTCGTCGTTCACCTCGACGTAGATGTAGACGGGGGACTGGCACTCCGCGACGCGTTCGTACATCTCCGGATGGTTCGCGACCTCTGCGGAGACCTCGGGCAGCTCGTCCGAGTACTCCAGCAGGAGCAGCAGGCGATCCGCCTCGGGGGTCTCGAGGAATCCGTCGCGGATCTCGGCGAGGGTGTCAGGAAGTTCGCTCATGCTCATCCCTGCCATCCTTCCACGATCACAGGGATCCGGGCTCCGATCCGGTGACGATCGGGACCCGAACCGCGCTGCCCCACTCGGTCCACGAGCCGTCGTAGTTGCGGACGTTCTCGAATCCCAGCAGGTGCTTGAGCACGAACCAGGTGTGGCTGGAGCGCTCACCGATGCGGCAGTACGCGACGACCTCGTCGCCGTCTGCGAGACCGGCGCCGTCGCGGTAGATCGCATCGAGTTCGGAGCGTGACTTGAAGCCACCGTCTTCTGCGACCGCCTTCGCCCACGGCACGCTCTGGGCCGTCGGGATGTGTCCTGCGCGCAGTGCTCCCTCGTCGGGGTAGGCCGGCGCGGTGGTGCGCTCACCGCTGTACTCCTCGGGGGAGCGCACATCGATCAGAGGGCTGCCGATGTGTGAGAGGACGTCCTCCTTGTAGGCGCGGATGACTGAGTCGTCGCGCTCGACGACGGGGTACTCCGTCGGGGTGATCTGAGGTGCGTCGCGGGTGATCTCACGGCCCTCCGCGATCCAGCGATCGCGACCGCCGTCGAGAAGCCGCACGTCTTCGTGACCGAACAGCGAGAAGACCCAGAGTGCATAGGCGGCCCACCAGTTGTTCTTGTCTCCGTAGATCACGACGGTGTCGTCGCGGCTGATGCCCTTGCTGCTCAGCAGTTTCGCGAACCCCTCGCCGTCGACGTAGTCGCGAACGACCGGGTCGTTGAGCTCGGTGTGCCAGTCGACCTTCACGGCACCCGGGATGTGGCCGGTCTCGTAGAGCAGAACGTCCTCGTCGGATTCGACCACGACCAGTCCTGGTGTGCCGAGACGCTCGGCCAGCCACTCGGTGGTGACGAGCCGGCCGGGTTCGGCGTACTCGGCGAACTTGGACGAAGTGGTGTCGAACTCGATGGCCACAGGGATCTCCTCAGACGGTGAGCGGCGGGTGGTGCACAGTGTTGACGGCGTAATGTGGAGCCGATACTTCGACGATAGATCCACGCCGTGCGCCCTGCACCCGATTCGTAAGACTTCGACACAGGTGCGCACCCGACACAGGACCGTGATGACCGACACGCCCACCCGCACGGGCATCGTGCACCTGACCGATCGCCAGCCCACCGTCACCGGTCCTGAGATGCTCGCGAGCCTCGTGCCGCCGCCGCAGTTCGACGGGGCGACCTTCGACAGCTATCGGGCGGATTCCTCCTACCCCTCGCAGGAAGAGGCCAAGGAGACCCTGATCCGCTTCGCCGGACGCGGCGGGGCACCGGCGAAGCGCGGCGGCTTCTTCAGCCGTGCGAAGAAGGAGCCGGAGGTCAAGCCGGGCGTGTACCTCGACGGCGGGTTCGGCGTCGGAAAGACCCACCTGCTGGCGTCGATCTATCACGCGATGCCCGCGCGCAGGAAGTACTTCGGGTCGTTCATCGAGTACACGGCTCTGGTCGGCGCGCTCGGATACAAGAACACCGTCGACCTGCTCAAGGGCGCCGATCTGCTGTGCATCGACGAGTTCGAGCTCGACGACCCGGGTGACACCATGGTCATGACGCGCCTCATCGGCGAACTCGTGCCGACCGGCACCAAGCTCGCTGCGACCTCGAACACGCCGCCGAACGCGCTGGGTGAAGGGCGCTTCGCGGCTCAGGACTTCCTCCGTGAGATCCACGCGATGTCCGACAGCTTCCAGACGATCCGCATCGACGGAGTCGACTTCCGTCAGCGCGCGCTCGACGGGCACGCTGTGGTGAGCGACGCGGACACCTACACAGCTGCAGTGCAGGCCGGGTCGGCGGACGGGGTCGCCTCCGACGATTCCTTCGCCGACGTCATCCGTCATCTCGCCCGCGTGCACCCTTCGCGGTACCTCCGCGTGATCTCTGGACTCGACCTCGTCGGTCTGCAAGACGTGCACGTGCTGACGGACCAGTCGGAGGCTCTGCGCTTCGTCGCGTTCGTCGACCGCGTGTACGACGCGCAGATCCCGATCGTCGCCACCGGTGTGAGCCTCGATCAGGTGTTCGCGGAAGAGATGCTGAACGGCGGATACCGCAAGAAGTACCTGCGTGCTATCTCCAGACTCAATGCACTTACACACGCGGATCGCAGTGTCGCGTAACGCGATGTTCACACACGCGGCGTCTCTGTAACGCCGCCGCAACAAACCTCACGCATTCCGGAAATCGGGCGGCCTCACACTGAAGCTCTCAGTTTCCCGAATGTGAGGTTTGACTATGGATGCTCCAGGCAACATCTCCTGGGCGATCACCGCGACCGCCCTCGTACTGCTCATGACGCCAGGCGTCGCCTTCTTCTACGGCGGTCTCGTCAAGGCCAAGAGCGTCGTCAGCATGATGATGATGAGCTTCGGCTCGATCGGTCTCGTGGCGGTGCTCTGGATCCTCTTCGGATTCTCGATGAGTGCCGTCGACAGCCCCACCGCCTTCGCAGGCAACCCGTTCGCCGACATCGGACTCTCCAGCCTCGCGGCCGGTGAGGGCTCGAACGTCGCACTTCTCGGAGTCGCCTACGGCGCGACCTTCGCGATCATCACCGTCGCGCTCATCTCGGGCGCCATCGCCGACCGCGCGAAGTTCGGCAGCTGGCTGATCTTCGCCGGCGTCTTCGCCACGGTCGGCTACTTCCCGGTCGCCGCATGGGTCTGGGGCGGCGGTTGGATCATGAACCTCGGCACCACGCTCTTCGGCGAGGACAGCGGCATCGGCGTGATCGACTACGCCGGCGGTACCGCTGTGCACATCAACGCCGGTGCTGCCGCACTCGCCCTCGCGATCGTCCTCGGCAAGCGCATCGGCTTCCAGAAGGGCATCCTCAAGCCGCACAACGTTCCGCTGACCCTCCTGGGTGCTGCGCTGCTGTGGTTCGGCTGGTTCGGCTTCAACGCCGGCGCCGAGTGGCTCGCAGAGGACATGGGCGGCGTCGGACTCATCGGTCTGAACACCCTCGGTGCCACGGCGGCCGCGATCCTCGGATGGATCCTCATCGAGAAGATCAAGGACGGAAAGCCCACGTCGGTGGGTGCAGCATCCGGTGCCGTCGCCGGTCTCGTCGCCATCACCCCTGCCTGCGCCAACCTCACCCCCGGATGGTCGCTGCTGCTCGGTGCCGTCGCCGGTATCGTCTGCGCACTCGCAGTGGAGATGAAGTTCCGCCTCGGTTTCGATGACTCGCTCGACGTCGTCGGCATCCACCTCGTCGGTGGCCTGATCGGAACGCTCTACCTCGGCTTCTTCGCAACCGGAACCGGTCTCTTCGTCGGTGGCGACGCGCGTCAGCTCGCCGTCCAGGCGATCGCAGCCCTCGGTGTGCTGATCTACTCCTTCGTCGTCGCCTTCATCATCGGCTTCGCGATCGAGAAGACGATCGGCTTCCGCGTCACCAGCGAAGACGAGATCGCCGGTGTCGACCAGGTCGTGCACGGCGAGGAGGGCTACGCGCTGGCCGACGCCTGAACTGCCGTTAGGGTGACCGTGTGAGCAACTCGAACGGCATCCTGGCAAGACTCGCGGAGATCCTCTTCACAGCACTGGGATCTGACCGGGCGTCTCGGACGAGCAATCGTCCGAGACGCCCGGTCTCGCGTGTACGCACCTCTGACGAGGTGCACTCAGCGGCATCCGGCGCGAGAGGTGCGCGGGGAACGGCGACGGTGCGCATGAATCCCGACCGGATCAAGCAGCTCCGCATCGGCTACGCGCCTGATCGGGATGGCGCGCCGGACGCGGGCGAGATCATCTGGACCTGGGTGCCGTACGAGGAGAACGACGGAAGAGGCAAAGACCGTCCGGTGCTCGTGATCGGTCGTGAATCGTCGGATCGCGTGTACGCGGTGCGGATGACGAGCAAGGCGCACGACGGCGATCGCGACTATCTGTCGATCGGTTCCGGCGACTGGGACTCGCAAGGGCGCGAGTCGTGGGTCGACATCGAGCAGCTCTACAGCGTGCACGAGAGCGGGCTGCGCCGCGAGGCGGCTGTGCTCGACCGTTCTCGCTACGGTCGCGTCGCGTCCGCGCTGGCCCGCCGGTACGGCTGGGCGAGCGCCTGATCCTCGGACCCCCGCCATCGTCTGGACACCACGGGGGCGGGCACTCTGCTGACCGCCCAGACCAGTGAACCGGAGGCGACCAGAGCGGCGACGAGTCCTGCGATGTGCAGCACCAGAGACGTGACACCCCGCTCGGGCAGCAGGAACCCATAGGGCACCCAGCCGTCCGTGAGGCCCCGGACCAGGACGACACCCAGCCATATGGTCGGGTAGGGGAGCACCAGCCAGAGGCGCCGCCACGGGACCGCTGCTCGATCGCCGATGAGCACCCAGTCGAGCACGACCACGACGGGGAACACGGTGTGGAGCACGACGCTCACCCAGGCTGGTGCGCTGCCGGTTCCCGGCACCAGGACGTTGTAGACGACGCCCACGACGATCATGCATGCGACGGCCACCGCACGGACGACGATGAGTGGTGCGGGTGTCGAGCGACGGCGAAGAGACATCAACCCCGTCGCGATCAGAATCCCGGAGGTCAGCAGACCGGTCAGATTCGTGAAGTAGCCGAAGTAGTCGACGAGGCTTGCTCCCTGACGGGGAATTCCGATGACGTACGTGAACATCAGGATGCCGACCACGCCTCCGCCCACGAGCACTCGGAGGATCCCGATCACAGGAGATGAGGGCGGCGATGGTGTCATCCGTTCAGGGTACGAGGCGCCGATCCGCAATCCGTTCGGCGAAGCGCTGCGAACCATCTGTGAGTCGCAGCCCGCGACGACATCACAGGAGGCATCATGCGTTTCATCCCCACCAAGGTCCACGGCATCCTCGACTACGTCGTCGGCGTGGCGCTGATCGCTGCTCCGTGGCTGTTCGGTTTCGCGAGCGTGGGCGGACCCGCTGTCATCATCCCGATCGTGCTCGGCATCGGGCTCATCGTCTACAGCCTGTTCACGAAGTACGAATGGGGCCCCTTCGGCTTCATCCCGATGCCCGTCCACCTCGTCTTCGACATCGTCGCGAGCCTGTTCCTCGCGCTGTCTCCGTGGATCTTCGGCTTCTCGACCGAGGCGCCCAACGTGTGGCTCCCGCACGTGGTCGTGGGTGTCGCTGTGATCCTCGTCGTCCTGTTCTCGCAGCCGCAGCCTGCGAGCGTCAAGGCCACGGCGCGCGCCTGATCCCGCTGTACTCTGAAGCCCCGCACGGAACGTCGGCCCCGTGCGGGGCTTCAGTTCTGCAGCGCCGAGCTCACCCAACGTGCGTACAGCTGCCACGGCTCGCCTTCAGCGCGCAGCCCCGCGATGTGCGAGGACAGAATCGGGGTGAGCGTGAACCACTCGCCTCCCTCGCGGGCTTCGGCGAACTCGCGATGCCTCGCCTGCTCGACATCCCGACCGCCACGCTCGAAGGCCAAGAGCTCTTCGTGACGGATGCTGGCGAGGCGCTGACGAGGACGACGACTGGTTCCGATCTTCACTCGGCGGTCGTAGCGGATGTAGTAGACGACCTCGATCACGGGGCGCGGCAGATCAGGATCCGGTGAATCCCCGTATCGCCACCCGCACCATGCGCAGATCAGAGCCGCGGCCACGCGCACTGCATCTGCATGGCCGCAGAGCGAGCAGGGGCTGGGAAGCTGGATGTCCGACACGCTTGGCACGCTACCGGCGGTCACCGACTTCAGACCTCGCCGCGACGCCTCTTGAGGCCGCGGGGCACCCAGTTCCACCAGGTGAAGTGGTGGTCGCCCTGCTCGATGTCGAACTGCTGTCCGCAGACGGTGCACTCGGATCAGGATGTGGCCCCGCGTCTCCTCCTTGCGCGGATCGTGCGTGAGCTGGCCGGGGTAGGCGGCGCACCAGCAGTTCCCGTCCCGATACTGCTCGAGTTTGCTGAGCGCGTGCGTGAGGTGGTCGTTGTTCGAATAGATCGCGCCGCCCAGGTCGAGCTGCGCAGCAGCGTGCCGGAGTCTCGGAAGCGCTGCGAGGAGCGGGTCGAGCGTCTCGGGATCCCGGGAGTGGATGGTCTCCCACACCGCCGGCATCACGCGGCTGCGGTCACCCGAGAGGAAGTCGTCGAGCAGCGTGGTCATCCCGCCAGGCTAACAACTCGGCGTCGCCGTCTCCTCAGCGGGGGACGACGAGCGGAGTGCCCGTGTGCGGGTCGGAGATGATGGTGCAGTCGAGCCCGAAGACCTACGCGACGCGCTCCGAGGTCACGATCGACGACGGATCGCCGGACGCCACGATCCGGCCGTCGCGCATCATGATCATGTGATCCGCGAACCGCGCAGCTGGTGCGGGGTTGTGGTGGGCGATACCGGACTCGAACCGATGACCTCTTCCGTGTGAAGGAAGCGCGCTACCAACTGCGCCAATCGCCCAGACCTCTGGGGTACGTCAACCGATACTACCCGACGGCCGGAGGCGAAGTTGACCACTCTGGGAGACACGCGCGAGATTCGGTTTCAGTTTTGACAGTCGCCGATCATCGGCTAATGTTTCATAAGTGCCCGGGACAACAACCGGGAACAACGCGGATGTAGCGCAGTTGGTAGCGCACAACCTTGCCAAGGTTGGGGTCGCGAGTTCGAGTCTCGTCATCCGCTCAAGTGCAGGGGCCTTCTTCGGAAGGCCTTCCGCACGTGGGGTCAATCCACACGGTGGCGTGGCCGAGCGGCTAGGCACCGGCCTGCAAAGCCGTTTACACGGGTTCGAATCCCGTCGCCACCTCAGTAACTGAATAGCCCACATGGGCGCGATTGGCGCAGCGGTAGCGCGCTTCCCTGACACGGAAGAGGTCACTGGTTCGATCCCAGTATCGCGCACAGAGAAACCCCCGGTTTTCCGGGGGTTTTTTGTTGTCCGGTGCGAGTGCGGCGGCGGGCGATGATCGCCAGCCGCCGCACGCCTAGGGTGTGGTGGACGAACGCTTGACGACGTCGTACGCCGCGAGTGCCGCTTTGCGCGTGGCGGCGAGATCGACGATCGGCTCCGTTGGAGCATCCGATGCCCACTGCGAGATGTAGAGACCTCGCGGGTCGAACTTCTTCGCCTGCAGTTCGGGGTTGAAGACGCGGAAGTACGGTGCGGCGTCAGCGCCGGACCCGGCGACCCATTGCCAGTTGAACGGATTGCTCGCGCCGTCGGCGTCGACGAGCGTGTCCCAGAACCACTCCTCGCCGCGACGCCAGTCGATCAGGAGGTTCTTGACGAGGAACGACGCCGTGACCATGCGCACCCGATTGTGCATGAAGCCGGTGTGCCAGAGCTCGCGCATTCCGGCATCCACGAGAGGCACGCCAGTGTCGCCATGCTGCCAGGCGTCGAGCTGCGCCGGATCGAGCGGCGGCCACGGGAACGCATCGAACTGACGACGCAGATTCACGGTCGCCACGTCGGGGGAGTGGAACGTCGTGTGCCAGGCGAACTCTCGCCAGCCGAGCTCCGAGAGGAACCCCGCCGCGCCGTCGGCGTCGACCGCCTCATGCCAGACGGTGAAGGGGCTGAGCTCGCCCCAGCGGAGGCGAGGAGAGAGCAGAGAGGTGGCACCGGCCGACGGCTCGTCACGGGCGCGGTCGTACGACCCGATGTCGTCGTGCAGGAAAGAGTGCAGCCGGGCGCGCGCTGCGGGTTCGCCGGGCTCCCAGGTCTCGCGCAGTCCGCCGGCCCAGTCAGGGCGAGTCGGCAGCAGGTTCCAGTCGTCGAGGTCGTCTGAGGCCGGCGGGCGAGCGACTCCGTCGAGGCTTCGCGGCGTGGGGAGTGGCGCGCGGGGCGTGGGGAGCGCGAGGCAGGCGCGCCAGAAAGGGGTGAACACCGAGAAGTGGGTGCCGCTTCCGGTCCTCACCGTCCACGGCTCGTGCAGCAGCGATGCCTGGAAGGACGTCACCTCGCGTCCGTCGTCGCGCAATGACGTCTTCAGGTTCGTGTCGATGTCACGTTCGGCACCGCCGTAGCGCCGGTTCCAGAACACGGCTGTCGCTCCGGTGTCGCTGACCGTCTCGCGCACGACGCGCTCGGCGGGACCACGCCGCAGCGTCAAGGTCGCACCTCGCTCATCCAACGCGTCGCTCAACGATGCGAGGGAATGGTGCAGCCACCAGCGCGCAGCACCGCCCAGCGGCCGGATGCCGGGGGACTCCTCGTCGAGGACGTACAGCACGACCAGAGGCTCGCCGCGATCGATCGCCGCCCTCAGCGCCGGGTTGTCGGCGAGCCGAAGGTCGTCACGGAGCCAGACGAGTGAAGGAGAGGCCATGGCTCCATTCTCGCCCGAGTGATCGAACTGGTGGGCGGGGTTGCGCGCCTGGGAGCTCAGCGGGTACGGCGCCCGGGTCGCCTCCGCACGGGAGCGGGCTCGGCGGTCGACCACAGAGCCCACAGCACCAGGAGCGGCTGGAGGAAGAGGCGTCCGAAACGACGGGCCTCGGTGTCGAGCCCCGGCGTCGACTGGTGAGTGCGCCACTGGTGCACGTTCCCGGGGAACACGGCGACGAAGAACGCGGCGGTCGCGACGCCCATGCGGCCTCTCTCCTTCGGAAGGGCGAGCAGCCCGACCGCGAGAGCGACCTCAGCGGCTCCCGAGGCGATCACGATCGCGTCCTTGTCGAGGCGCGTGGCCTTCGTGGCCCAGTCCGGTACGACGACCCGGAAGCCACGGGTGCTCACGAAGTGGACGATGCCGATCGCCCCGAGGGCGAGTGCGAGGATCCAACGCGCCAGTGCTCTGATCATCTGCTCACGCTACCCCGACGGCTCCGGAGGGCCTGCGGTTGGCCGGAGCGCGTCGCGCCGGGTCACTCGAAACCGAGTGCGCGGTCAGCCTCCCACTCTCGAAACGCGTCGGCGATCTCGGGTGCGTGTGTGTGATGCAGATAGTGCTCGCCGTCGATCGGGATGACGGTTCCGTCATTCACGTCTGCGGCCTGGCGCTCGTGCAGGTCGATCCATTCCGGGGTGACCGGGTTGTCGGCGACCACGAACAGCAGGAGGGGGAGCCCCTCGGGAAAGCCGGTGCCCCCGGCATCTGCGAAGTTGGTCCTGATGTGCGTCATCTCGTCGAGATAGGTGGGGGAGAGCGAGTTCCGATAGCTGAGCAGCACCATCTGCTCACGTGCGTCGTCGTCATAGTCGAGGCCGTCGAGGTGATCGCCCGTCAGGCTGGTGATGAGTCGGACCAGTCCCAGGCTCTTCGCCGCGCTCATCAGGCCGGTGGGGAACTCCGTGTCCATGCTCGGCTGCCCTGGCACGCTGGTGTCGATGCCGACGAACGCCGCCACCTCCTCCGGATATCGGTCGGCATACGCGATCGCGTAGAGCCCGGCGATCGAGTGCCCCATCAGCACGTATCTGTCGACCTCGAGCACCTGGAGCGCCTCATGGATCTCCTCCACGATGTTCGCGGTGGTCCTCTCGCTGTCGGTGCCGTCGCTCAGGCCGTAGCCGAAGGGCTCCACGACGATCACCCGGTGATCCTGCGCGAGATCCGACACCAGCGGCTCGAAGTCGAGCGCGGGAGACGCCGTGCCGAAGCCCGGAAGCAGCACGATGTCCGTCGCACCCTCACCTGCGATGAGGACGTTCATCTCCCGGTCGTCGACCGACACCGTCTGACCGTAGGGCTCGATCCGCTCCTGCTCGGTGGCGGTGGCGACCGCGTTCACGATCGTCGTGCTCGTGAGGCCGACCGCGAGAACGCCGCCGATCGCAGTCAGCACGACGAGGCTCCTCTTGATTGATCTGCGCACAGTGGCCTTCCCGGCGCGCGTGAGATCGGGAGGGGAGCGCGCCTGCTCTTCAGCCTGACGAACGCGGGGCGGCCGCGCGTCAGTCCTCGGCAGACACCCGCATACCGCGTCCGCGGTACAGGGATGTCATCCGGCGGGAGGATCCGGGCGACGCGAAGACGCGAAATACTGGAAACATGTCGGCGACCAGGGAACCCCGTGACGGGGTTCGGATGAACGATGTCGTCATCGTCGCACTGATCGTGATCTTCGCGGTGCTGCCTTTCCCCGACGAGATCTTCCGCGCGCGGGGGCTTCTCCTGGTGCCGGCGCTCCTCCCTGCGGCGGCCATGCCCTTCCGTCGTCGCTGGCCGCTCGTGGCACTGGGGATCAGTCTGCTCTGCGCCGTCGCAGCTGCGGCGGCGGGCACGATCTCTCCGAGCGCGCTCCTCGCCGCGGCTTTCGGCTGCTACTCGGTGGTCGATCGACGTGGTCGCGGCATCGGACTGATCGCGGTCGGAGTCGCAGGCGTCGTGGTGTTCTTCTCGAACGGCTGGGCACTCGCGGGGGACTTTCTCGACTCGACCGCGCTGCAGTTCGTCCTCTTCGTCGTACTCGGCGGTGCACTCGGAGACGCCGCCAGATCACGTCGTGAGTTCGCCGCGGCGATGATCGAGCGCGCAGAGCGCGCCGAGCGGAATCGCGATGACGAGGCGCGCAGACGCGTCGCCGAAGACAGGGTGCGCATCGCCCGAGACCTTCACGATGTCGTGGCACACCAGATCGCAGTGATCAGCCTGAAT
Source organism: Microbacterium sp. K2 (assembly GCF_051365005.1). Lineage (NCBI taxonomy): Bacteria > Bacillati > Actinomycetota > Actinomycetes > Micrococcales > Microbacteriaceae > Microbacterium > Microbacterium sp. K2. The sequence goes on from NZ_JBLWII010000001.1 coordinate 462,601, forward strand.
GCGGGCGTCGCCTCCTCGGCGCTCGACGACAGGCCGGAGCGCGCCAGAGCGGCACTGACCACAGTGCGCAGCGCATCTCGCTCGGTGCTCAGTGATATCGGTGGCCTCATGTCGCTGCTCCGCTCCGACGCTCTCGACGACCACGACGAACTGCGACCGCAGAACGGGCTGGCACAGCTTGACGCTCTGGTCGACGGGTTCCGTCGAGGTGGGCTCCGCGTCGATCTGCGTCGGAACGATGACGGATTCGCACTCTCACCGGCGAGTGACCACGTCGCGTATCTCGTGCTGCAGGAGGCGCTCACCAACGCCCACAAGCACGGTCTCGGAGGCACCGTGACGGTGGCGCTGCGCATCGAGAGCGCGGCACTGCACCTGACGATCGTGAATCCGACCAGAAACGTCTCACCTGCGTCGCCGAGCCCCGGCAACGGGCTCCGCGGCATACAGGAGCGACTCGGAGCCGTGCGTGGGGCTGTGCATTTCGGCAGCGACCGAGGGGTGTTCTCGCTCGAGGCCTGGATTCCCGTAGACGGCGTCGATACGCCATGACCGTCTCGGTGCTCGTGGTCGACGACCAGCCGCTCGTGCGACACGCTGTGCGGGACATCCTCATCGCCGGTGGGCTCACGGTCGCAGGGGAGGCGGCGAACGGACTCGACGCGGTGAGACTGGCGAAGACAGCCGAACCAGACGTCGTCTTGATGGACCTCAGGATGCCGGAGCTCGACGGAATCGCCGCCACCGCGCTCATCTGTGCTCCGAACGACTCAGCCGCTCAGCCGCGAGTGCTCATCCTGACCACCTTCGAAGAGGACGAGAACGTCGTCGCGGCGCTACGCGCGGGTGCCAGCGGGTTCATCGGCAAAGGTGCAGAACCCGACGAGATCGTCCGCGCGGTGCGCACCATCCACAGCGGAGAAGCTCTGCTCTCATCGACGGCGACGCGCGCACTGATCGAGCGTTCGATCCGTCGCGGTGGATCAGACCCCGCCGCGCGGTGGACCAGCGCCCTCGCTCTCCTGACTCCGCGCGAGCGCGAGGTGCTGGTTCTCGTCGCCGAGGGGTTCGCCAACGCGGAGATCGCCGCGGGACTCACGATCTCGCCGCACACCGCGAAGACACATGTCAACCGGATCATGGCGAAGGTCGGTGCCCGCGACAGGGCACAGCTCGTGATCCTCGCCTACGAGACGGGGCTGGTCGTGGCCGGAGCCTGATCCGGGCCGTCAGGAGCGCCGGTCCTGCGCCACACTGGACACCATGACCGTCGTGCGCATCAGCATCCTGTTCGTGCTCGCCGCCGTCGCCGAGATCGGCGGGGCCTGGCTCATCTGGCAGGCCGTCAAAGAGAACAGGGGCTGGGTGTTCGCGGTCCTCGGAGTCATGGCCCTGGGGGCATACGGATTCCTCGCGGCGCTGCAACCCGACGCGAACTTCGGTCGCGTGCTGGCCTCGTACGGCGGCGTCTTCATCGCGGGTTCCCTGGCCTGGGGGATCATCGTCGACGGCTTCAAGCCGACGGTGTGGGACTGGGTCGGCTCGGCGATCGCACTGGTCGGAGCCGCGATCATCATCCTCGCTCCGACGGCGGCGAACACGGCGTCGGAGGCGACGCTGTAGCGGTCAATCGCCCCCGGGCATGCGAGTAGCCTAGATCCAGACCAGATGGAGTGTGCAGTGCCTGAAAATGCCCAGCCGAAAGACGGCTTCGCCCTGTTCTCTGACCGTTCAGTCGTCGCGATGCGCGTCAACGGAACCCTCAAGGACCTCGCCGCGACAGTGACGGATGCCGACGAGGTCGAGCCGGTGACGATCGACAGCCCCGACGGGCTGAACATCCTCCGCCACTCGGCTGCGCACGTGCTCGCGCAGGCGGTGCAGCGTATCAACCCGCAGGCGAACCTCGGCATCGGCCCCCCCATCACCGACGGCTTCTACTACGACTTCGGTGTCGAGACGCCGTTCACCCCGGAAGACATCAAGGCCATCACGAAAGAGATGCAGCGCATCGTGCGTGAGGGCCAGCGCTTCGTGCGCCGCGTCGTCACCGACGACGAGGCACGAGCTGAGCTCGCCGACGAGCCGTTCAAGCTCGAGCTCATCGGTCTCAAGGGCGGTAAGGAAGCAGCCGAGGGTGCATCGGTCGAGGTCGGCGAGGGCGAACTCACGATCTACGACAACACGACCCGCGACGGTGAGGTGGTCTGGAAGGACCTCTGCCGCGGGCCGCACCTGCCCAACACGCGCATGATCGGCAACGGCTGGGATCTCACCCGCATCGCCGCCGCCTACTGGCGAGGCAGCGAGAAGAACCCGCAGCTGCAGCGCATCTACGGCACGGCATGGCCGTCGAAGGACGAGCTGCGCGAGTACCAGCACCGCCTCGAGGAGGCCGCCAAGCGCGACCACCGTCGACTGGGCAAGGAACTCGATCTGTTCTCGTTCCCCGAGGAGATCGGCTCGGGTCTCTCTGTCTGGCACCCCCGCGGCGGCATCGTGCGCGGCGAGATGGAGCAGCACGCGCGCAAGCGCCACATCGAGGGCGGCTACACCTACGTCTACACCCCGCACATCTCGAAAGAAGACCTCTTCCTCACCTCGAACCACCTCGTCACGTACAAGGAGGGCATGTACCCGCCGATCGTCATGGACGAGGAGCGCGACGACGAGGGCAACATCACCAAGCAGGGTCAGGACTACTACCTGAAGCCCATGAACTGCCCGATGCACATCCTGATCTACAAGGAGCGTGCACGCAGCTACCGCGACCTGCCGTTGCGCTTCGCCGAGAACGGCACCGTGTACCGCAACGAGCTGTCCGGAGCGCTGCACGGTCTCACTCGCGTGCGCGGCTTCACGCAGGACGACTCGCACCTCTTCGTGACGCCCGATCAGCTCGAGGGCGAGGTCTCCAAGGTCCTCGAGTTCATCCTGTCGATGCTGCGCGACTTCGGCCTGACCGACTTCGAGCTCGAGCTGTCGATGAAGGACGACGAGAAGTCGAAGTGGATCGGATCCGACGAGTTCTGGGAGTCCTCGACCGATGCTCTGCGGCGCGTCGCCGTGGCATCCGGCCTCAAGCTCACCGAGGTGCCGGGCGAGGCTGCGTTCTACGGCCCCAAGATCGACCTGAAGACGCGCGACGCGATTGGCCGCACCTGGCAGCTGTCGACGGTGCAGGTCGACCCGAACCTTCCTGAGCGCTTCGAACTCGAGTACATGGACAAGGACGGCCAGAAGAAGCGTCCGATCATGATCCACCGTGCGCTGTTCGGCTCGATCGAGCGGTTCTTCGCGATCCTGCTCGAGCACTACGCCGGGGACTTCCCGGTGTGGCTGTCGCCGGTGCAGGTCGTCGGCATCCCCGTCGCAGACGAATTCGCCGACTACCTCGGCGACGTCATCACCACGCTGCGTGACTCGGGTGTGCGCGCCGAGCTCGATTCCTCGGACGACCGGATGCAGAAGAAGATCCGCACCCACACGACCGGCAAGGTTCCGCTGCTGCTGATCGCGGGGGAGAAGGACCGCGATGCAGGCACCGTCTCGTTCCGCTACCGCGACGGCACGCAGGAGAACGGCGTGCCGATCACCGACGCCCTCTCTCGCATCCGCGCCGCGATCGATGCGCACACGCTCGTGCAGACAGCAGGGGACCTGGCGTGACGACGCCCTCCGAGCCGTGGGAGGACGCCGGCGAGTTCGCCGGCGTCCCCGACGAGTTCCAGCGTCTGTGGACCCCGCACCGCATGGCCTATATCCAGGCCGGGCCGGAGCCGTTGCGCGAGGAGTGCCCGTTCTGCGAGGCTCCGAAGTTCCCGGATGCCGAGCGACTTATCGTCGCGCGGGGCGAGACGGCTTACGTGCTGCTCAACCTGTTCCCCTACAACTCGGGACATCTGCTGGTCTGCCCGTATCGCCACATCGCGACCTACGACCAGGCGACGCCTGAAGAGGTCGCCGAGATCGGTGAGCTGACCCAGATCGGCATGCGGGTGCTCCGGGAGGTGTCGCGCTGTGACGGCTTCAACCTCGGGATGAACCAGGGCGCCGTCGCGGGAGCGGGCGTCGACGGCCACCTGCACCAGCACATCGTGCCGAGGTGGACGTCGGACGCCAACTTCTTCCCGATCATCGCGAAGACCAAAGCGCTGCCGCAGCTGCTCGGCGAGGTCCGCGAGGCTGTGGCGAACGCGTGGCCGAAGGCCTAGCGCGGGTCAGCGCACCTGGCGTGCGGTGAACTGCATGCGCGGGTTCGCGTAGAACTCCTGCGCCTCGACGAGCTGCAGTTCGCGTGCACCGGACTCGAGGGTCGCCGCCAGCAGATCGAAGACGCTGGATGCCGTGCGCTCGAGCGCCGTCTTGGCGTCGCCCGTCTCGACATAGTGCGCCGTGAAGAGGGCCGCGGTGACGTCACCCGAGCCGTTGGCCTTCATCGGCAGGCGCGGCGTCTGCACGATCCAAGCGCCGTTCGGGTCGGCGACGAGCATCTCGATGGTGCCCTCTTCGCGGTCGGGGCGCTCGACACTCGTGACGAGCACCGTGCGCGGTCCCATCGCCATCGCGAGGTCGACCGAAGCCAGCGTGGACTCGAGCGTGTCGGGCTCGGTGTCGGTGAGGAAGCCGAGCTCGAACTGGTTCGGAGTGATGATGTCGGCGGCCGGCACGACCTTCTCGCGCAGGAGGACCGGGATGGCCGGTGCGACGAAGCATCCGGACTTCGCGTTGCCCATCACCGGGTCGCACGCGTACACGGCTTCGGGGTTGGCCGCTTTGACCCGTGCGACGGCATCGATGATCACGTCGCCGATGCCCTCGCCGCCCTGATAGCCGCTGAGCACCGCGTCGATCTCGCCGAAGACGCCGCGCTCCTCGATGCCCGTGATGACCTCACGCACGTCGTTCGGATCGATCAGCGGTCCGCGCCAGGCGCCGTAGCCGGTGTGGTTCGAGAAGTTCACCGTGTAGACCGGGAGAACCTCGACGCCGATGCGCTGCAGCGGGAAGACTGCGGCGGAGTTTCCGACATGGCCGTACGCGACGGCGGACTGGATGGAGAGGATCTTCATTCTCCGATCCTTTCAGTGAGGGCGGGAAGGATCCCGCGGCGGGTGATCATCGCACGGCCGCGACGAGGTCGGCGACGAGCGTCTCCGCGTCGTCGTCCGACAGGTCGTGCACGGTGAGGCGCAGGTGGTGTGAGGGTTCGGCCCGCTCGTCGAGGGCGAAATCGTCTCCCGTGCGCGCCAGCCATCCGCGTCGCATCAGTCGTTCGGCGACGACCCTCGCCGGTTTCGGAAGCTGCACCCACAGGCTGAGCCCGTCGGTGGCGGGGGAGTCGAGTCCCTCCTCACGCAGACGGGTGGCGAACGCGGTGTTCCTCGCGGCGTAGTGCTCGCGGGCCTCGGCGATCCGTGAGACGACCGAATCATCGGTCAGCTGGGTCAGAGTGAGGCGCTGCAGCAGGTGGCTGACCCAGGTGGTGCCGGGACTGAGCCGCATCGCGAGGCGCTCGGCCGTGGTCGCGTCCGTCGCGGCGATCGCGAGGCACATGTCGGGTCCGAGGAACTTCGAGACCGAGCGCACGAGGGCGAACCGTCGGTGCTCCGGGCCGATCAGCGACTCGTACGGCCGATGGGACAGCATAGAGAAGTGGTCGTCCTCGATGATCAGGACGTAGGGGTGGTCGGCGAGCACGGCGCGCAGCTCGGCAGCGCGCGTGGCAGTGAGGCTCGCGCCGGTCGGATTCTGGGCGCGCGGGGTGCAGATCACGGCGCGGATGCCGGCATCCAACGCCTCGCGGAGGCCCTGAACCGTCATGCCCTCGTCGTCGACGGGCACGGGCACTGCGCGGTACCCGCCGAGACGCACTGTGTGGATGCTGGCCAGGAAGCAGGGGTCTTCGAGCGCGACGGCGTCGTCGCGCATCAGGGCCTGCGCGAGAAGACGCTCGACCGCATCGACTGCGCCGCTGGTCACGGTGATGCGGAAGTCGAGGTGTCCGATGTCGTTCGCGATCCACTGCTGCGCCCACTGCTCGAGCCCGCGGTCGATCACGGGTTCCCCGTAGAGCACGGGTCGCCCGGCGACCGTGGCGAGCGCCTGTGACGGATCGGGGATCAGCCGGGGGTCGGGATTGCCGGTGCCGACGTCGCGCAGCACCGTGTCGGACGCGTAGCCCTCCTGGGCGACGGCCTCGAGACCCGTGATGACGGTGCCCGCACGACCGCGCGAGATGACGATGCCCGCCTGGGCGAGCTGCCGGTAGGCGGCGACGGCGGTGTTGCGATTCACACCGAGCGTCGCGGCGAGCTCACGAACAGGCGGAAGAGGGCTCCCTGCGCGCAGGACTCCGCGATCCCGCAGCCCTCGCACGCTGTCGGCGATGTCCGCTGCGGTCGTTCCGGTGATCTGGTCGCTCATGAGTCCTCACCTCCGATTCTAGGTCGTCCCGGACAGTGCTACTGTTTGGCCTAGATCAAACGAGACATCGTTTCGACAGCCATGCACATCGTGCTTCCCGACAGGAGCTCTCATGACCGAACAGACCACCACCGGATCCTCGCGCGTCAAGCGCGGTCTCGCCGAGATGCTCAAGGGCGGGGTGATCATGGACGTCGTCACCGCCGACCAGGCGAAGATCGCCGAGGATGCCGGCGCTGTCGCCGTGATGGCCCTCGAACGGGTTCCTGCTGACATCCGCGCCCAGGGCGGCGTCTCGCGAATGAGCGACCCAGACATGATCGACAGCATCATCGCCTCGGTGTCGATTCCTGTGATGGCCAAGGCGCGCATCGGCCACTTCGTCGAGGCGCAGGTGCTGCAGGAGCTCGGTGTCGACTACATCGACGAGTCCGAGGTGCTGTCGCCCGCCGACTACGTGAACCACATCGACAAGCAGGGCTTCAACGTGCCGTTCGTCTGCGGTGCGACGAACCTCGGTGAGGCGCTCCGCCGGATCAACGAGGGTGCGGCCATGATCCGTTCCAAGGGCGAGGCCGGCACCGGCGATGTCTCCGAGGCGATGAAGCACATCCGCAAGATCCGCGGCGAGATCGCAGCGCTCACCGCGCTGCCGAAGGATGAGCTGTTCGTCGCTGCGAAGGAGCTGCAGGCACCCTACGAGCTCGTGGCCGAGATCGCCGAGACCGGCAAGCTGCCCGTCGTGCTGTTCGTCGCCGGCGGTGTTGCCACGCCGGCGGATGCCGCCATGATGATGCAGCTCGGTGCGGACGGCGTGTTCGTCGGATCCGGCATCTTCAAGTCTGGAAACCCTGCAGAGCGCGCCAAGGCGATCGTCAAGGCGACCACGTTCTTCGATGACGCGAAGGTCATCGCCGAGGTCTCACGCGGTCTCGGCGAGGCGATGGTGGGCATCAACGTCTCCGACCTCCCCGCACCGCACCGCCTGGCCGAGCGTGGCTGGTAGTCCACGGGTCGGGGTGCTCGCGCTGCAGGGCGATGTGCGCGAGCACGCCGCCCTGCTGGCCGGGCTCGGCGCCGAGACGGTGCTGGTGCGTCGCCCCGAAGAGCTCGCGGTCGTCGACGGGCTCGTGATCCCCGGCGGCGAGTCCAGCGTGATCGACAAGCTGTCTCGCACCTTCGGGATGCAGGAGCCGATCCGTGCCGCGATCGCCGCGGGGCTTCCGGTGTACGGCACGTGCGCCGGGCTGATCCTGCTCGCGGACGAGGTCCTCGACGGCATTGAGGGCCAGCAGTCGTTCGGCGGCATGGACATCGCGGTGCGCCGCAATGCCTTCGGGCGTCAGACGGAGTCCTTCGAGATTCCGCTCGACGTTCCGGCGCTGGGCGAGCTCCCTGTGCACGCGACGTTCATCCGCGCTCCGATCGTCGAGCGGGTCGGTCCCGACGTCGAGGTGCTCGCGACGCTGCCCGACGGCGGGATCGTCGCAGTGCGGCACGGGGCGCTCCTCGGAACCAGCTTCCACCCCGAGGTCGACGGCGAGACGCGCTTCCATGAGATGTTCCTCCAGCGTGTCGGAGACCGCAGCGGTCGATGACGTCTATCCAGGGCGACCCGCCATGCACCGGAGCATGACGAACCGGGGTCCCGGGTCGGACTATTCTCTTTCGAGTGACTGGATCCAGGGCTGAGGCCGCGTACGCGCGTGCCATCACCGCATTCAGCACCCCGACCCTCGATCTTCTGCACGGCCGATTCGCCCCGTTCGTCGTGGCGTCGCTCACCCTTCTGTTCAACGCCGACCGGGCGTCGGTGGCGGTGGCGGATGCGCACGCCGAAATGGCCGAGGTGCTCGACGAGCTCCGCGCGGCGGGGTACGACGAGGACGACAGGCGGCTGCCATCCGGCAGTGGACGCGACGTATGCCGCAGCTGGGTGCGGCTCGGGTGGCTGATTCAGCAGATCGACGACGACGTCGAGGTCTATCGGCTGTCGGCGCACGCCGTCGCCGCGCTCGAGATATCGGGCCGCACCGGCGGCGGGCGAACGCGGGTGTCGAATTCCCGTGTGCGCACTCTGCTGGAAGCGGTGGAGCATCTCTCGGTCAGTGCGGAGGTCGATCCGGTTCGTCGCCTCTCCCGGCTGCAGGCGGAGCGCGACATCATCGACGCCGAGATCGCGCGAATCCAGGTATCCGGCCGCGCGGAGCCGGTAGATGACGAAGAGCTCCTCGAGGAGGCGGAGAACGTCCTTCATCTGGCGCGCGAGCTGCCGGCCGATTTCACCCGAGTGGCGGAATCGCTCCGGGCCATGCAACGCGATGTGGTCGCCCACCTTCGGAGGGATGAGCGGCCGACGAGCGAGGTGCTGCGCGAGTATCTCCAACGCGCCCAGGACGTGATGCAGTCGACCCCGGAGGGGCGTGCCTTCGCAGGAGCCCTGCGCCTGATCGGCGACCCCGAGCGCATCGACGCCCTCACGGAGCAGCTTCGTGAGCTCCTCGACCAGCCTTTCGCGCGCATGCTCGACGGCTCGCAGCGTGCCGAGCTCGATGCGATCGCCCGCCGCGTCGAACTGGGAGTGGAAGAGGTGCTGGCCGCTCAGCGCCGCGCCTCGCACGTGATCACCGGACAGGTGAAGACCCACGATCCGCTGCGGGATCGTCAGATCGACGACCTTCTGCGAGACGTCATCGCAGGGCTCCACGGCTGGTCGGGGCCGGCCACGGTCGTCGACCCGGTGCGCAGCATGCCGCTCGTCGACTTCGGGCATCTCCGTCAGACGACCAGCGACATCCGCCCGCCGCGAGCTCCCGCCCCGCTCACGGATGCCGACGACGTCGACTTCCTCGACCACGACACGCGTGCCTGGGGTGGTCCGAGGTACGCCGAGCTCGAGGAGTACGTCGCCGGGCTCGGTGCGGAGTTCGATCTCGCCGAGGCATTCAGGGCTGTCCCTGACGCGGCCCGACGCCCGGTCGACCTCCTCGGCCTGCTCGAGATCGCGCACCGCAACGGTCTCACCGACGGCGACGGCATCTCGACGGTCGAAGCGCTGAGGCCTGACGGGACGACTCGCCGTTTCGCCTTCGGCGCCGTGACCGCCCGCAGCACGAAAGAGGATGCAGATGAGTGACGACGACCTCACGACGGCCGTCGCTGACGAGGGCTTCATCGCCCCCACCGCGATGGAGGACGACCTCGAGGCGCACTTCCCCGGCGACCGCGGCACGCTCGACCCGGAGATCAGGCGTGTGCTCGTGCACCTCCTCCAGCGACGCTTCATCTCGATGGAGCGCAACCGGCGCGAATGGACGCTGCTGATCGAGCACCAGCACGTCATCGAGTCGCGGCTCAATGACATCTACCTGCGGCTGATCATCGATCACGCACGAGGGTTCGCGTACAAGCAGCAGCTGCGCTCCGACGAGGTCGAGATGCCCGTGCTGCTGAAGGACTCGCCGTACTCGCGTGCCGAGACGCTCGTGCTGGTGCACCTGCGAACCGTCTACCAGCGCGAGTCCGCATCCGGCGAGGGCTCGGTGCGGATCGACATCGAGGACGTCGAGCAGACCGTCCTGAGCTACTTCGCCGATGCCGACGGGGGAACCGCGAAGCAGCAGAGGGCGATTCGCAGCGCATTGGACAGGCTGGACAGAGAGGGCATCGTGCAGGAGGAGACCAGCGGACGGTATCGGATCACCGCGCTCGTCGAGGTGGTGCTCAGCGCCGAGACCCTCAAGGAGCTGCGGGAGTGGCTGCGAGCCCAGTCGGCGGTGGCGCGATGACGATGATGGACACGCTCTTCGGGATGATCCCCGCGAGCTCTCGCGGCCAGCAGTGGGTCGCCGAGGAGCTGCAGCTCATCAACTGGGGCGGATACGACGGCGGGCCGCACCGCGTGCGGTTCTCACCGGATGCCACCCTGCTGTGCGGCGGATCGGGCTCGGGCAAGTCGACGCTGATGGACGGCTACATCGCCCTGATGATGCCGCACACCACTCCGTTCAACGGTGCCTCCAACGGCGGCGTCACCGGGCGTCCGCGCGGGGAGGAGCAGCGGAACATCCTGTCGTACGGGCGCGGCAAGATCGACGAGTCCCGCACCGACGAGGGCACGAAGCTCCGTGTGCTGCGCGGCGACGGCGAGGACACGTGGAGCGCCGTCTCGATGACCTGGTTGGACCACGACGGATCGCGCTTCACGGCGGTGCGCGGGTGGTACATCCCTGCGGATGCCCGAACGCTCGAGGACACGACGAGACTGCGAGCGACGGTCGACGGCGCGTTCGACCTGTCGCAGCTCGAGCGCGCTGCGGTTCACCGCCTCAGCGACACGTCGGTGCGCGCCGTCGGGTTGGATCCGGTCGCGACCGATCGCGAGTTCTCGGCACGGCTGCACGCCGTGCTCGGCATCGGCGCCGCCGGCTCAGGGGCGAAGGCGATCAGTCTTCTCGCCCGCATTCAGGCGGGTCAGCAGATCACCACGGTGGATGACTTGTACAAGAAGCTCGTGCTCGAAGAGCCCGAGACGATGGCGACCGCGGACGCGGTGGTCGCTCACTTCGACGAGCTGGAGAGCACGCGCACGCGGATGCTGGTCGCCAAGCAGCAGGTGGTGGCTCTCGAGCCGATCCGCGGGATCTCGCAGCGGATCGAAGAGGCGTCGGAGCGGATGCGGGTCGTGGATGAGGTCGGAGTCTTCTCCGAGCCGACCTCGCTCGCGGCGCTGTGGAGCGCCGAGCGTCGTCTCGACCTGCTGCGTGAGGTGGAGACGGAACTGCGCGACCGGACCCAGGCGCTCCGGCTGGCCGTGCGCGAGAAGAACGCCCTCATCACCGCCGCGGAGGTCGAGCGCGAAGGGCTTCTCGATGTCCTGCGACAGTCCGGAGGCGATCGTCTCGAGACCGCTCAGCGAGAGCTGCGGGGCGTCGAGCGCCGCCTCGAAGACGTTCAGCGCGAGCGGGCACGTTTCGACGCGGTCGCCGGCGAGCTCGGCGCCGAGGTGCACGACGCGGCCGCGTTTGAGAGCCTGCTCACCCGTATCGGTCAGGAACTGCCGCAGGCCGGGATCCGAGGCGCCCGCGCCGACTTCGCCGACGCCGAGTCCGCACGCAGAGCGGCGGAGACCGAACTCGCGCAGGTGCGTGTCGAGCGCGACCGCACCCGAGACCTGCGGGGGAGCATCCCCGCACATCTGCACGAGTCGAGAGCCCTGCTCGCGCAGGCCGCCGGGCTCGCCCCGACGGATCTGCCCTTCGTCGGGGAGCTGATCGAGGTGCGCACCGAGTTCGAGCCGTGGCGGGACGCGTTCAACCTGGCACTCGGCGGGTTCGCGCGTACGTTGCTGATCGACGTCTCGAACCTCCCTCGGTTCCGCACCGCCATCGACTCGGTGCGCACCGCGGAGCGGATCAGCTACGAGGGTGTGCACACCGGTCTCGCCGAGTCTCGGACGGCCGACCCTCGAACTCTTCCCGGTCGTCTCGATCACAGGTCGACGCCGTTCACCGGATGGCTTCAGCAGCGACTCCGCGAGCGGTTCGAGTACGTGTGCGTCGACTCGACGGCCGAGCTCGCCGAGCATCCCCGCGCTCTGACGCTCACCGGGCAGGTGTCGCAGGGAGACCGTGGGTCCCACGGCGGGCATGGCCGCGCGAACATGCTCGGATTCTCGAACGCGCGCCGTCTGCGGGAGCTCGACGAGCAAATCGCCGAGCTCGAGATGCGACGGGATGCGGCGGCCGCGGTGGCCGAGTCAGCGGAGTCGGCCCTGGACCGCATCGAGGCCACCGCGAAGGCGCATGCGAAGATCGAGGACCTCACCTGGGAGCAGATCGATGTCGAGGCCGTCTCGGCGGAGCGCGAACGATGGCTCGCGGTCGAGGCGGAGGTCACCGAGGAGAACCCGAAGATCGCCGAACTGCGTTCTCAGGCTGACGAGCTGAGGAAGCGAGCGAGCCGTCTGCGGGACGAGAGCTCCCGTCTCGGGGGCGACCTCACGCTCGCCCAGGACCGTTGGGTGGAGGTGACCGACCAGGTCGACGACTGTCAGAGGATCGTCGATGCGGCCGAGGCGGCGGAGATCGCACTCGAGGAGCGGCATCGTTCGTTCCTCGACGCGCGCTTCCTCGGTGCCGACGCGGCCGTCAGCGTCACCGCGTCAGAACGGCTCGCCCACCTCGACTCCGCATTGCGCACCGCGGCGACCAGGCTGCTCGAGGACCGCACGTCGGCGGCCACGGCGCACGCGGATCAGCGCGAGCAGATGCGACGCCTGATGACCGGGTTCCTCGAGCGCTGGGACACCCTCACGATCCTGCCCGACCCCGACGAGTCGGTCGCCGAGTTCGAGGGGATTCTCGATGCGCTGGAGACCAACGGCCTGCACGAGCTGGAGTCCGAGTGGCGGGACAGCCTTCTCAAGCTCTCCGGAAACGATCTGACGAGTCTGGACTCGACGCTCGGCCGCTCGCTGCGCGAGATCAAGAACCGCATCGACCCGATCAACAGGATCATGGAGGAGCTGCCGTTCTACGACGATGAACACCGCCTTCAGATCACGCCACGCGAGAACCAGTCGGAAGCGCGCAGGCGATTCCGCAAGGAGCTGCGCGAGGTGCGCAGCCTCATCGACGCCGCCGAGACGGACGCCGATCGCGAGAGCGTCTACCGGAGGATGAGCCGCCTCATCGGTCGGATGCGGCGGACGGCGCCGGACTTCGCCGAGCTCATCGACGTGCGCAACCATGTGCGGGTGAGTGCGGAGCGGATCCATGCCACGACGCGCGAGCACGTCGCGCTCTACGATCACATCGGCGAGAAGTCGGGTGGAGAGTCGCAGGAGCTCGTCGCGTTCATCGTGGGTGCGGCGCTGCGATATCAGCTCGGCGATGCGGGCGCGGAGCGTCCGCGGTACGCGCCGGTCTTCATGGACGAGGCACTGATCAAGGCGGACGCGCATTTCACGAAGCGTGCGATCGGAGCGTGGCGGGGTCTCGGGTTCCAGCTCGTGATCGGTGCGCCGAACGACAAGTACAGCGCGATCGAACCGCACGTCGATGTGGAGTACGACATCCTGAAGGACACCCGCGGTCGCTCATGGGCCCGGCCGAAAGTGGGGCTCCCGACCGGGGGCGAGTGATCGGGGCGAGGCCGATCAGCCCGACACGAGCGTTCGGATCGCGCCGACAGTGCGGTCGATGTCGTCGCGGGTGGTAGCCCACGACGACATCGAACAGCGCAGCGCAGCGCGACCTCGCCACTCGGCGCCGGTCAGAGCGGCTGTCCCCTCGGCGAGCACGGCGTCACCCAGCGCCCGCGTCGCATCGTCCTGTTCGAGCCGGAACATGACCTGCGTGTAGTCGACGTCGTTGAGGATGCGGATGCCGTCGATCGAGGCGAGCCCCTCGGCCATCGCCACCGCGTTCTCGTGCAGTCCGTCGAGCAGACGCGCGATGCCGTCTCGCCCGAGGCTGCGCATCGCCGCCCAGGCGGGAACACCGCGCGCTCGACGTGACAGCTCGGGGGTGACATCCCACGGATCCAGGCTCGTGTAGATGAGATAGTCGCCCCCGGTGCGGAACGCGGCGATCGAGTCGGCCGGGTCGCGGACGATCGCCATGCCGCAGTCGTACGGCACGTTGAGGGTCTTGTGCGCATCGGTCGCCCAGGAGTCGGCACCGGACATGCCCGCCGTGAGCGGTCGCAGCGATTCGGAGGCCGCGGCCCACAGCCCGAACGCCCCGTCGATGTGCACCCAGGCGCCGTGTTCGTGAGCGATCGGCACGAGTGAGGCGAAATCGTCGAACGCTCCGGTGTGCACTTCACCGGCTTGAAGACAGACGACGGTCGGTCCTGCGCCGTCCGCGAGGGCTCTGCTCAACTCTTCGGGGCGCATGCGGCCCTGCCCGTCGGATTCGACGACGGTGATCTCGCTGCGGCCGATTCCGAGGAAGCGTGCTGCTCGATCGATCGACCCGTGACGGTCGGCGCCCACGACGAAGCGGAGCGGAGGAGACCCGCGAAGACCCTTTTCGCTGAGGTCCCAGTCGGCTCGGGCGAGCACGGCGTTGCGTGCGGTCGCGAGGCAGGTGAAGTTCGCCATCTGACCGCCCGTGACGAATCCGACGCTCGCGGATTCGGGCAGGCCGAGAACGTCGAGCATCCATCGTCCGGCTATGCGCTCCAACGCGACGGTCGTCGGAGTGAGCAGAGCAGAACCGGAGTTCTGGTCCCACGCCGATACGAGCCAGTCGGCGGCGAGGGCGGCGGGGTGCGTGCCGCCGATCACGAACCCGAAGAAGCGCCCGCCGGGGATCGCGACGAGACCCGGATCGGCGCGCGAGACGATCTCGTCGATGACATCCTCCGCGTCCATGCCCTCTGCGGGCAACGGCCCGCCGAACGCATCGAGCATGTCGGCGAGGGTCGCGCGCGGCCATACCGGTCTCTCTTCGAGCGTTCCGAGGAACTCGAGTGCCGCGCGGTGGGCGGCGTCCAATCCGCGGATCCTGTCATCGTCGACACTGTGGTCCATGAGTCAGGACTACACCCGCGCCTGTCCTCACACCAGAGGGATGCCGTGCGGCGCGACGCCACGAGTGGGCGACTGGAGCCCGTCGGCGCTTGTGCAGCCACGCGGCGAGGGCGTGGTTCGATAGAATGGACGATGCCCTGGGCAGTGCCCACGGCGGATACGACGAGCGGAGAATTATGTCCGGGCATTCCAAGTGGGCCACCACGAAGCACAAGAAGGCCATCATCGACTCCAGGCGCGCGAAGTCCTGGGCCAAGCTCATCAAGAACATCGAGGTCGCCGCCAAGCTCGGCGGAGCCGACCTGCAGGGCAACCCGACCCTCTTCGACGCCGTTCAGAAGGCGAAGAAGACCTCGGTCCCGAAGGACAACATCGACCGCGCGGTGAAGCGCGGAGCGGGCATCGGTGGCGAGGCTGTCGAGTACACCTCGATCATGTACGAGGGCTACGGCCCCAACGGCGTCGCCATGATGATCGAGTGTCTGACCGACAACAAGAACCGGGCAGCGGCTGAGGTGCGCACCGCACTCAGCCGCAACGGTGGAACGCTGGCAGACCCCGGCAGCGTCGCATACAACTTCAGCCGCAAGGGCGTCATCGTGGTCGGCTCGGAGGGCACCACCGAAGACGACGTGATGATGGCCGCTCTCGAGGCGGGCGCAGAGGAGATCGAGCCGCACGCCGAAGGCTTCGAGATCATCACCGAGGCCACCGATCTCGTCACCGTGCGCACCGCCCTTCAGGAGGCGGGAATCGACTACGAGTCCGCCGACGTCGAGTTCGTTCCGAACCTGAAGGTCGAGATCGACGCCGACACCGCACGCAAGATCTTCCGCCTCATCGATGCGCTCGAAGACAGCGAGGACGTCCAGAACGTCTTCACGAACTTCGACCTCACCGCCGAGGTGCAGGCCGAGCTCGAGAACGACGACGCCTAGGCGCGCCGACTGCTCACCCTTCGATGCGACGCTTAGCCTGGGGGAGTGACCTCCTCCTCGCTTCGCGTGCTCGGCATCGACCCGGGTCTCACCCGATGCGGCGTCGGTGTGGTCGACGTGGATCGAGCCCGTCGCGGCACGCTGGTGCACGTCGGAGTCATCCGCTCTGCGCCCGATCTGCCGATCGGTGAGAGGCTCGCGCTGGTCGCCGCCGGCATCCGCGAGGTGATCGAGACCCATCGCCCGGATGCCGTCGCGGTCGAGCGTGTGTTCGCACAGCAGAACACCCACACCGTCATGGGCACCGCACAGGCGAGCGGGGTGGCGCTCCTGCTCGCGGCCGAGGCCGGTCTTCCTGCGGCGACGCACACTCCGAGCGAGGTGAAGGCGGCCGTGACCGGCTACGGCTCCGCCGACAAGCGCCAGGTGCAGGCGATGATCGCGCGCATCCTGCGGCTGGACGCGCCTCCCCAACCGCCCGATGCCGCCGACGCCCTGGCGATCGCGCTGTGCCACGCATGGCGACGCGGAGCCGCCGGCGCGCCAGGGCAGGACGCGCTGACGCCGGCACAGAAGGCGTGGGCTGACGCGGAGCGTGTCGCTCGAACATATCTACGATCCGGTGCGTAGGCTGGTCGGATGATCTCCTCGCTGCACGGCGCTGTCCTCCACTCGACCGCCGATCAGGTCATCATCGACGTCGGCGGCGTCGGATTCTCGGTCGCCGTCCCGGCCGACGTCGCACACACTGCGACCGTCGGCGAGAAGCTGCTGCTGCACACGAGCCTGATCGTCCGCGAAGACTCCCTGTCGCTGTTCGGCTTCGCCGATCGCAGCGAGCTCGAGATCTTCGGACTGCTCATCAGCGTCACCGGCGTCGGGCCGAAGTCGGCGCTCGGTGTGCTCTCGCACCTCACTGTCGACCAGATCGCGGAGGCTGTGACCGGTGAGGACGACGCGCCGTTCCGACGTGTCTCCGGGATCGGACCGAAGACGGCCAAGCTCATCGTCCTCCAGCTCGCAGGCAAGGTGCACCCTGTCGGCGCCGGGTCGAAGCCGACGAAGGCCGGGCCGGTCGATGTCGTCGATCAGGTCACCGCCGCGCTCGTGGGGCTCGGCTGGTCGGAGAAGGTCGCCGCCGATGCCGCCGCGCAGACGGCCGCCGAGGCCTCGGAGGCAGAGCGAGCGGCCGTAGCGCCGCTGCTGCGCCGCACCCTCGCTCTCCTGGGGCCTGCACGTGTCTGACGTCCGCGACGCCGGCGAACCGTCGGACGACACAGAGCTCGCCATCGAGGGCGCTCTACGCCCCACGAGCCTGGGCGAGTTCGTCGGTCAGCAGAAAGTGCGTGGCCAGCTCCAGCTTCTGCTCGATGCCGCTCGCATCCAGAACCGCCCACCCGACCACATTCTGCTCGCGGGTCCTCCAGGACTCGGCAAGACCACGCTGGCGATGATCGTGGCGCACGAGAGCGAACGCCCTCTGCGACTCTCGAGCGGACCGGCGATCCAGCACGCGGGCGACCTCGCCGCGCTGCTCTCGAGTCTCGTGCCGGGTGAGGTGCTTTTCATCGACGAGATCCATCGCATGGCACGGTCGGCGGAGGAGATGCTGTACCTCGCGATGGAGGACTTCCGCATCGACATCATGGTCGGCAAGGGCGCGGGTGCGACCAGCATCCCGCTGGACCTGGCCCCGTTCACGCTCGTCGGCGCGACCACTCGCTCCGGCCTGCTCCCGAACCCGCTCCGAGACCGCTTCGGCTTCACCGGCCACCTCGAGTTCTACGACGAGCCGGAGCTCGAGCGCGTCATCGCTCGCTCCGCTCTGATGCTGCGCGTCGATCTGCCACACGACTCGCTCTCTGAGATCGCCCGCAGATCGCGGGGTACACCTCGAATCGCGAACCGCCTGCTCCGACGAGTGCGCGACTATGCGCTCGTCCATGGCGGCGGGGAGGCCTCGCTGCACGGCGTCCAGGCCGCGCTCGAACTCTACGACGTCGACCCGATCGGCCTCGACCGCCTCGACCGGGCCGTGCTCGAGGCACTCGTGCGTCGCTTCCGCGGCGGTCCTGTCGGACTCAGCACGCTCGCCGTCGCGGTCGGCGAAGAGGCCGAGACCGTCGAGAGCGTGGTCGAGCCGTACCTCGTGCGCATCGGATTCCTCGGCCGCACACCGCGTGGTCGGGTGGCCATGCCGGAGGCCTACGCCCACCTCGGCATCGCGCACCCCGACGGGGCGCTTCGTCTTGATGACCTATAATCACTGAAGACTTCCCCCGATAGAACTGCGCGCCCGTTTTTCGTGCGCGTACCTGAGAAAGGCCCTTCGCCACCATGCCCATGGAAATCCTCCTCTTCGGCCTTCTCGCCGTGCTCGTCGTCTTCATGTTCGTCAACGGACGCAAGCGCCAGAAGCAGATGAAGGCGGAGCAGGAGGAGAAGGCGTCCAAGACCGTTCCCGGCGTCAAGGTGCTCATGCAGGGCGGCATCTACGGCACGATCGTGGCCTACGACCATGACGACCTCGACTCGCCCGCGCTCGTCGAGATCGCGCCCGGCACGGTCATCGAGGTGCACAGCCAGGCGATTCTGCGCATCGTGGAGCCCAAGGACGCCGTCCTCGAGGATGCTGACGACTCGGTCGTCGTGATCGATGAGGCTCCCATCGTCGACGATGCTCCTGGCATCGAGACCACCGAGGAGACCCGTCGTCGTCTCGAGCGCGACGCCGACGACAAGTAGCCTTCGCGCTGCACCACTTCGGCACTCCGGCAACTTAGAAAGCTGATCACACGTGGCCACTTCTTCCCCGGTCCGTCATGCCTGGCGGGTCCTCATGGGCCTGCTCCTGGTGACGGGCGTCCTCTTCGGCATCAACGCCCTCGGTGTCCACGTCTTCAAGGACAGCAACGGGGAGGCGGCAAGCTCGTGGAGTCCTGAGCTCGCACTCGACCTGCAGGGCGGCACGCAGATCGTGCTGAGCGCGGAGACCGAAGACGGAGCTGCACCCTCGTCGGAGCAGCTCGACCAGGCGGCGTCGATCATCCGCCAGCGCGTCGATGCGTCGGGCGTGGCCGAGGCCGACATCACCACCGAGGGTGGCCGCAACATCGTGGTGCAGATCCCGGGTGTGGCCGACGAGCAGACGCGTGCGCGCATCCAGTCGAGCGCGCAGCTCGAGTTCCGTCCGGTGCTCGCCACCACCGCCGGGACGAATCAGTACGTCGGTGAAGATGGCAATGAGACACCGTACCCGACCCCGGACGACTCGCTGAACGCGACGCCGACGGTCGAGCCGACCGACGCGAGCGACCTCGCGTGGGTGACAGACCGGCTGGCCGCGGAGTTCCAGGCCTACGACTGCGCGAACCCCGAGAACGACCCTTCGAACGCGCCCCAGGACGAGCCTCTGATCGCGTGCGATCCCACCGGCCAGGCGAAGTACCTGCTCGGCCCGACCGAGCTGACCGGCGACGCGATCACCGACGCCACCGCGGGCCGCGATCCGCAGTCCGGCGCGTGGAACGTGCAGCTCACGATGAACGGCGACGGAGCCGAGGCGTTCGGCGAGGTCAGCACTCGTCTCAACCAGAACCGCCTGGCCGAGCTCTCGCCGCGTGATCAGTTCGCCTTCGTCCTCGACGGGTCCGTCATCAGCGCACCGCGGATGAACGGGCAGATCCTCGACGGTCGCCCCAGCATCTCGGGCGACTTCGATCAGGAGTCGGCGACCGCCCTGGCCGACCAGCTGAAGTTCGGCGCGCTGCCGCTGAGCTTCGAGGTGCAGAGCTCCGACACGATCTCGGCGACCCTGGGTACCCAGCAGCTCCAGATCGGCCTCATCGCGGGACTCATCGGTCTCGCCCTCGTCGCCATCTACTCGCTGATCGTGTATCGAGCACTCGGAACCGTGATCATCGCATCCATCGCCGTGATGGCGGTGCTGACCTACGTCATCATCTGCATCCTGGCGTGGCGTCTCGGGTTCCGCCTGTCGCTCGCCGGTGTCGCAGGTCTCATCGTCTCGATCGGCTTCACCGCCGACTCGTTCATCGTCTACTTCGAGAGAATTCGAGACGAGCTCCGCGACGGCAAGTCGATCACCTCGGCTGTCGAAGACGGCTGGGGCAGAGCCAAGCGGACCATCTACATCTCGAAGTCCATCAACATCCTTGCCGCCGTCGTGCTGTACATCCTCGCGGACTCCACGGTGAAGGGCTTCGCGTTCACGCTGGGGCTGACGACCCTCATCGACGTGTTCATCTTCGTGATCTTCACCCACCCGGTGATGCAGCTGCTCGCCCGCACGAAGTTCTTCGGCGGCGGGCACAAGCTCTCGGGTCTCGACCCCGAATCGTTGGGAGCGGTGTACCGCAGCCGATCGCAGTTCCGTCAGGTGTCGACCGTGACGGCGGGCCGAGGCGCGAAGAACTCCAGGGCCAAGGGCGAAGCCGAGCGCCGTCAGACCATCGCAGAGCGCAAGCGCGCCGAAGCACTAGCCGGTGACAGATCCAGCCGCACCGGAAGCGAGGGGGACGCCTGATGGCTTCCATGAATGAGTTCGGCAACAACCTCTACACGGGAAAGACGTCCTTCCCGTTCGTCGCCAAGCGTCGCCTGTGGTTCATCATCGCGATCGTGCTGGTCGTCGGCTCGGCGCTGGTGCCCCTCTTCCGCCCGATCCAGTTCTCGATCGAGTTCACCGGTGGGTCGCAGTTCACCGTGCAGGCGCCTGACAGCACCGACCAGCAGACCGCGACCGACGCCGTGCAGTCCGTCGTGCCGGGTGCGGCGACCAAAGTCGTCGTCATCAACGGCAGCGACATCCGCGTGCAGACCGACCAGATGGGCGCAGACGAGACCCAGCAGGTCTCCAATGCCCTGGCCGATGCGTTCGGAGTGGAACCCGACAGTGTGACGTCGTCGTTCATCGGCCCGGCCTGGGGCGAGAACGTCACCAAGCAGTCGTTGTGGGGCCTTGCGATCTTCCTCGCACTGACCTTCCTCATCCTCGCCATCTACTTCCGCACCTGGAAGATGTCGGCCGCTGCGATCGTCGGCCTTCTCGACGTGCTCGTGATCACGGTCGGCGTCTACGCGCTTGCCGGTTTCGAGATCTCGCCTCCGGCGGTGATCGGTTTCCTGACGATCCTCGCCTACTCGCTGTACGACACCACGGTGGTGTTCGACAAGATCAGGGAGAACACGACCGAAGACGGCGAGAACTCCTCTCGGACGTTCGGCGAATCGGTCAACCTCGCGGTCAACCAGACGCTCATCCGATCGATCAACACCTCGGTCGTGGCCGCTCTGCCCGTCGGAGCTGTGCTCTTCATCGGTGCCTTCTGGCTCGGCGCGGAGTCTCTGACCGACATCTCGCTCTCGATCTTCGTCGGCATCCTGGTCGCGACGTATTCGACCCTGTTCGTGGCGGCTCCGCTGTACTCGTTCTTCCGCGAGAACGAGCCGCAGATCGCCGCGCGAGACGCGAAGATCCGCGAGGCGCGAAGCCTCGCAGCCGCAGAGGCCTGATAGTCCCCGCTCTGCGGGGCCGCACCCCGCAGAGCACGCGTAAGCTGTTGTGATTCGGAGGTGAGCGGATGGCGGAACCGCAGACGGCGTCGCAGGGATCCAGCCTGAGACGACTGGTTCCCCGCATCTTCTCCCGCGCGCCCAGGATCAACGACCTCGACAATCTGATCCGCACGGTGCGTGCGAATCATCCCAAGGGCGATTTCGCTGTCATCGAACGCGCCTACGCCGTCGCGAAGGACAAGCACGCGGGGCAGCAGCGTCAGAGCGGTGAGCCGTACATCACGCACCCGCTCGCCGTCGCGCAGATCCTCGCCGAGATGGGCCTCGGCCCTCGTGCGATCGCCGCGGCTCTGCTGCACGACACCGTCGAGGACACCGGTTACGCCCTCACCGATCTCACGGCCGAGTTCGGCGACGAGGTCGCGATGCTCGTCGACGGCGTCACCAAGCTCGACAAGGTCAAGTACGGCGAGAGCGCGCAGGCCGAGACCGTCCGCAAGATGATCGTCGCGATGTCGAAGGACATCCGCGTGCTGCTGATCAAGCTCGCCGATCGGCTGCACAATGCCCGCACCTGGGGCTTCGTGCCGCCCGAGAAAGCCGCGAAGAAGGCGAAGGAGACGCTCGAGATCTACGCGCCTCTGGCCAACCGCCTCGGTATTCAGGCGATCAAGTCGGAGCTCGAAGACCTCTCGTTCGCCGTGCTGCATCCGAAGATCTACAACGAGATCCACAACCTCATCGCGCAGCGCACCCCGCAACGCGAGAAGTACCTCGCGCAGGTGGTCGAAGAGATCGATGAGGATCTGCGCGATCTGCGCATCCGCGGCAAGGTCGTCGGACGCCCGAAGCAGCTCTACTCGGTGTACCAGAAGATGGTGGTGCGAGGTCGCGAGTTCGACGACATCTACGACCTGATCGGCATCCGAGTGCTCGTCGCCTCGGTTCGTGACTGCTATGCGGTGCTCGGGGCGATCCACGCTCGGTGGACCCCGCTTCCTGGTCGCTTCAAGGACTACATCGCGACCCCGAAGTTCAATCTCTATCAGTCGCTGCACACCACCGTGATCGGTCCGTCCGGGCGCACGGTCGAGATCCAGATCCGCACGCATGAGATGCACCAGCAGGCGGAGTACGGTGTCGCCGCCCACTGGATGTACAAGGAGCGGATGAACGGCGGCAAGGCCGAAGTCCGTGCCTCCGACAGCGATATGGCCTGGCTCGCGCATATCTCGGACTGGCAGGCCGAGACGGCCGACCCGGGGGAGTTCCTCGACTCCCTCCGCTTCGAGATCGGCGCCAAGGAGGTCTACGTCTTCACTCCCAAGGGGCGTGTCGTCGGGCTCCCGGCGGGGGCGACTCCCGTCGACTTCGCGTACGCCGTGCACACCGAGATCGGCCATCGCACCATGGGGTCGAAGGTCAACGGGCGTCTCGTGCCGTTGGAGTCCGAGCTCAAGAGCGGCGATGTGGTCGAGGTCTTCACCTCGAAGAACCCCGACGCGGGCCCCAGCCAGGATTGGCTCGGTTTCGTCAAGAGCACCAGAGCACGCAACAAGATCCGCGGTTGGTTCACGAAGGAACGTCGCGAAGAGGCCATCGAGCAGGGCAAGGAGGCCATCGCCCGCGCGATGCGCCGCCAGAACATGCCGTTGCAGCGGCTGATGAGCCAGGACTCGTTCGCCGAGGTCGCCCATCAGCTCCGGTACGAAGACGTTTCCGCGCTGTACGCCGCCGTGGGCGAGGGTCATGTGTCGACGCAGTCGGTGCTCGAGAAGGTCACTGCGCTGGTCGCAGCGACCGATCCCGCCACCGGTCCGATCGAGCTTCCCGGCAGCATGCCCTCGCGAGAGCCCCGCTCCGGCGATTCCGGGGTGCTGGTGCGTGGTGCATCCGACATCCTGGTCAAGGTCGCGAAGTGCTGCACCCCCGTGCCCGGCGATGCGATCGTCGGATTCGTCACCCGCGGCAGCGGCGTCTCGGTGCACCGCACGGACTGCCCGAACGTCAAGGCTCTCCAGAGCGACGAAGACCGGTTCGTCGAGGTGTCCTGGGCGCCGACGACGAAGAGCGTGTTCCGAGTGCAGATCCAGGTCGAGGCTCTCGACCGCTCGGGGCTCCTCTCGGATGTCACCCGTGTGCTGAGCGAGCACCACGTCAACATCCTGTCGGCGACGGTCAGCACCACGGACGAGCGTCTCGCGATCAGCCGCTTCGTCTTCGAGATGGGCGACGCCGTCCACCTCGACCGCGTGCTGAACGCCGTGCGTCGCATCGACGCGGTGTACGACGTCTACCGCGTCACCTCGTCCTGACGAGCAGCCTCTCGAGAGCACCTCGTCCGGCGCGCTTGCCCGGCACGCGGATCATGGTGCCGAGTGCGACAAGCGCGGCTGGGACGAGCCTCGGCTCGGCGTGCGCCAGGAGCAGCATCCATCGCCGCAGCGACTCGTCGCGGTGCAGGCCGAGGGCGAGATCGACCATCGTGCGCTCGGGCGTCATGACCGGCACCCCGCCGATCATCACGACGTGCGCTCGAGGCAGCGCAGTGTCGTGCAGGATCACCCGAGAGGGCAGTGCGGGTCGAATGCGATGACTGACCGCTCGCCGGACGTGGTGGCGGGCCGGTGGAGCGTCGCCGGCCCCATGGATCCACGCGGCGGATGGCCCTGAGGCCGCGGTGTCGACGGGCACGAGAGACGCGATCGCGGCCGCCCTGGCACTCGGGCTCTCGACGAGATCGGCCGGGATGTACCCCTCGCCGAGATCGACCACAAGCCCGTCGATCCTCGCCGCGCTGAGCTCGGGGACGGTGAGTCGGTCACCGGGCAGATACAGGAACGCGGGATGCATCACGCCAGTCTGGCGCGGAGCATCCCGCGTTCCGAGTCGTTCCGGAGATCTGTGGAGAAGGTCAGCCGCCGAGTGCGCTGAGCCAGGTGCGTCGCGCTTCGAGAGCATCGGCTGCAGCCTTGGCGGCCTTCTTGTCGCCTGACTTCTCTGCGGCGGCGAGCTCGGCCTCGAGCTTCTCGATGGCCTCGAGGAGCTGCGAGCTCATGTCGTTGGCGCGCGCCTTGGTCTCGGGGTTGTTCTTCTTCCAGTCGACCTCTTCGCGGGCCTTGAGCGCCTGCTCGATCACGCGCAGGCGATCGTCGAGCGCGCGCTCCTTGTCTCGGGGGAAGATGCGACCGATCTCGTCCCACTGACGCTGGATGCCGGTGAGCAGTGCGCGGGCGCGCTTGATGTTGGGTTCGTCGGCCACGGCCTTCGCCTCTTCGAGCAGGGCCTGGCGAGCCTCGATCTTCGGAGCGGAGTCCGCCTCTTCGGCAGCCGACTGCTCGGCACGTGCCGAGTACAGTGCGTCACCGGCCGCCTTGAACCGCGCCCACAGCGCATCGTCGGCCTTGCGGCCGGCGCGGCCGGCAGCCTTCCACTCGTCGAGCAGGGTGCGATACGCCGGGATGCCGTCGACGCCGCGAGGTGCGAGGGCCTCGGCGCGCTCGACCAGACGGGTCTTCGCATCGCGGGCGCTCTTGTGCGTGTCGTCGAGCTCGGAGTAGAAGGCGCGACGTGCCTTGTCGACCGTGCCGCGTGCGTCGCGGAACCGCTTCCAGAGCTGCTGCGAGACACCCTTCGACAGGCGCGGTCCGTTCTGCTGCTGTGCCTGCCAGGCATCGAAGAGCTCGCCGAGTTCCGCAGTCACCTGCTTCCACTGCACCTTCGACAGGTCGCGGGCGGCGATCTCCTCGGCGCGCTCGACGAGGGCCGTGCGCTCGGCGATGGCCTTGTCGACCAGTTCCTTCGCCTGCTGGGCCTCCTGAGCCGTCGCCTCGGAGAGCGAGGAGGTCAGAGTGTTCAGTCGTTCACGCAGTCCGGCGAGGTCGCCGACGGCGGCTGCATCCGTCGCCTCGGCGAGAAGGTGGCCCGCCTGCTTGACGAGGTCACCGGCCGAGGCGCCACCGGCCTGGTGACGCTGTTCGAGCGTGCGCACCTTGAAGGCGATGTCGTCGTACTTGCGCACGAAGTAGGCGAGTGCTTCGTCGGGGGTGCCGTCAGGGTATTGACCGACGACGCGCCATTCCTCACCCTCGCGAACCTCCACGGTGCCGTCATCGGCGACGCGACCCCACTTCGCGGCGTCGGACGACGCGGTGCCGGCTGCGGTAGCTGCGGCCGCCGGAGCGACAGCAGCGGGCGTCGGCACCTTTCGCGGCAGGGGCGCGGCGGGGGGAGCGGGAACGGGGGGAGTCGGCTTCGACGGCTCTGTGGCAGACACGGTGATTCTCCTTGCGCGGTAGGGCCCGCGGGAGGCGGAAAGGACGAGCTTCAGCCTAGTACGAGAGCGAGGTTGCAATGTGGTCGCCATTGCTCACAATGGCCGTTACCGATCTGTGAGCGAATCGTTCGACGCACGAAACATCGCGCGTCATATGCGAGAAACATCGTGCTCCTATCGTCGCCTTCACGACGTCCCCGGCGATTGGAGCAGTATGAGCGAGGCCGTCCTCACCCCCGCGGAGATCGTGGTGGTCGGAGCCGGCATGGTCGCGCACCGATTCGTCGAGAATCTGATCAGCACCGCCGAGACGCCGATCCACGTCACCGTGATCGGCGACGAGGCTCGACGCCCCTACGACCGGACGGGTATCTCCGGACTGTTCTCCGGAGCGACACCCGAGACTCTCGAGCTGGACCACTCGGTCTTCGACGACTTCCGCGTGCGTTTCATGGCAGACGACAGGGTGCTTCGCATCGACCGCGGCGCGCGGACCGTGATGACCCGATCACGTCGGATCGTCCGTTACGACTCGCTCGTGCTCGCGACCGGTTCGCATGCCGCGAGCGGCGACATCGCCGGCTCGGACCTGCGCGGATGCTTCGGCTATCGCACTCTCGAAGACGTGCAGCGTCTCGAGCGCTTCGCGTATCGCCGCAGGAATGAGCTCGGTCGTCCGCTCCGCGGTGCTGTCATCGGCGACGGATCGCTCGCGATCGACGCCGCCGGCGCTCTCCAGCTCTTGGATGTCGCGCCCGTCGTCGTGCAGCACTCCGGTCTCCTGACCTCCTCGACGCTGGTCTCGGAGGCTCGAGGCTTCTCGTTCGCAGGTCTCCTCGGGGCGAGAGGCGTTGCCGTCCGCACTGAGTCGCACGTCGTGCGTCTGGCCGGCGACTCGTCGGGTGCCGTGGGTGCCGTCGAACTCGGGGACGGCGTCGAGCCCGTCGATCTGGTCGTTCTCGCAGTCGGCGTGCGCCCTCGGGACGAGCTCGCCCGCAACGCGTCGATAGGTGTCGGCCCTCGGGGCGGCATCGTGGTCGACGAACGATGCACGACCTCCGACCCGCGTGTCTTCGCGATCGGCGATGTCGCGAGCTTCGAGGGCCGACGTGCCGAAGCACTCACTCGCGGCTACGCCATGGCGGAAGTCACGGCAGCCCGGATCCTCGATGTCAGCGCGATGAGTGCACCGCGAGACGCCCTCGCGGCGGCGAGGGGGTCACAGCGGCCGAGCGCGCCTGCAGCCGCAGGATCACGACGAGCGCGTGCACTCCAGGCTGTCTGATGTCGGTCGTGACGATGCGCAGGGTGCGGCCATGACGCCCGCACGAACTCTCGATTCGACGCTGGCGGGATGCGCGATCGTCATCGCGGACGACTGCTCCGCAGGCGACCTCGACGCGATGCTGAGCAGTAGGGGAGCGACCGTTCGGCGTGCGGTCGTTCCGCGCCAGGGCGCGGCGCACGAGCTGGGCCCTGCCGCGATCCGCGCCGCTCGCGGTGAAGTGGACGCGGTGATCATCGTCTCCGCGTCGGCAGCGGGTTCCTGGATCGACGCAGCAGATCGGGCAGATGCGCTCGAGAGCATCCGGCGCCGTGCCGGTTCGGGCCGTCTGCTCCTCGTATCCGTGGGGGCCGGGGTTGCGGACAGGCTGCGTGACGCCGAGCTCCGGACCGCCGTCTCAGAGCACGAACACCCCACGTCGTCGGTCGACCGGGTGATCGAGCATTTCGGGCGAGGTGGTGCACTGTCTCTCCCCACCGATGCCGGACCGGTCGAGGTCCGCAGCGGCGGCGTCGTCGTCGACGGAGTGTTCGTCCCGCTCTCGCGGTCTGCCGTCGCGCTGATCGACGCCCTGGCCACCGCAGGGGGTCGCGTCATCTCAAGGGCGGAACTCGGCGCAGCGCTTCCCGGACCGCAGCGCACACCGCATGCGGTGGAGGCGGCGGTGGCGCGTCTCCGTGAGGCGCTCGGGCAGAGGGTGCTCGTGCACACGGTGGTCAAGCGCGGCTACCGACTCGCCGTCACCGAGACCTGACCGAGCGCGGAGCAGCGCTGGTGAGTTCCATACGAGTGCGGCAGCGCGGACGGCGCCGGCTCGACACGGGACTGAGAGTCATTCGGTCGGAGCGTCGGACGGGAGAGGCTCGGGCAGCGGAGTCTCTGTCGGCACCGGTGCGACTGTCGGCTCGACCGTGGGCGTGGGAGCGGGTTCTTCCGGGGGCCTCGTCTGCGCGAGCACGACCTGGCTGGTGATCGAGCCGGCGATGACCAGTGCGGCGACGACGGAGGCCACCGCGTTGTCACGGACGCGGCGTCGGATCTGCCCCTCGTGCCACGTCTTGCGGGCGGTGTGCAGGCGTGCGCGCTCCGCCTCGGTGCGCGACTGCTGCGTGCTCTTCCCGCGTCCGGCCATTGCGTGCTCCCTTACTGGACGTGAATGTGCAACGTCGCCTGAGAGCCTACCGTCGTGATCGCGCTGTGCTGGCGCGCCCGAAGTGTCGGTGCCCCGCGTTAGCCTGGTGCGATGACCTCCGCAGCCGCACTGCTCTCCGGGCAGACGCCCCTCGCCGTGCGCATGCGCCCCGTGTCGCTCGCTGAGGTGGCCGGTCAGAAGCACCTGCTGCGCGCCGGCTCCCCGATCGTCGCCCTGGCCGACCCCGCTGCCACCTCGCCGGGCGCGGTCTCGATCATCCTGTGGGGGCCGCCGGGAACCGGCAAGACCACCCTCGCGCAGGCGATCGCACGATCATCCGGTCGCAGATTCGTCGAGCTCTCGGCGATCACCGCCGGTGTCAAGGACGTGCGCGAGGTCATGCAGGAGGCCATCACCCAGCGCGACCTGTACGGCCAGACCACGATCCTGTTCCTCGACGAGATCCATCGATTCACCAAGGCCCAACAGGACGCGCTGCTGCCCGGCGTCGAGAACGGATGGGTCCTGCTGATCGCCGCGACCACCGAGAACCCCTCGTTCTCGGTGATCTCGCCGTTGATGTCGCGGTCGCTGCTCCTCACCCTCCAGCCGCTGACGGACGACGACATCGGACTGCTCGTCGATCGGGCGGTGACTGACGCGCGCGGACTCAACGGCGCCGTCACCTTGGCCGATGACGCGCGCGCCGCCCTGATCCGACTGGCTTCCGGCGATGCGCGGCGTGCGCTCACGGGACTCGAGGCGGCCGCTGCCGTCGCACTGTCGAAGGGCGAAGATGGCACGGTGCCGGCCGCGACCGCCGACGACGTCGCTCAGGCCGTCGACAAGGCGCTGCTGCGGTACGACCGGCAGGGCGACGAGCACTACGACGTCATCAGCGCGTTCATCAAGTCGATCCGCGGATCCGACCCGGACGCCGCGCTGCACTACCTCGCCAGGATGATCGAAGCGGGGGAGGACCCCCGTTTCATCGCACGACGTCTGGTGATCTCGGCTTCCGAGGACGTGGGACTCGCCGACCCCCAGGCGCTGTCGATCGCGGTGGCCGCTGCCGATGCGGTCGCGTTCATCGGCATGCCGGAGGGGCGGATACCGCTCGCCGAGGCGACCGTCTACCTCGCCACGACCGCCAAGTCGAACGCCGCCTATGTGGGCATCGACCAGGCGATCGCCGACATCCGATCCGGAGGCTTCGGGCGGGTGCCGTTGCATCTTCGCGATGCGCACTATCCGGGTGCCAAGCGGCTCGGCCACGGTCGAGGCTACGTCTACCCCCACGACAGCGAGTTCGGCATCCTTCCGCAGCAGTATCTGCCCGACGAACTGAGGGGCAAGCGGTACTACGAGCCCAAGAACCTCGGCGCCGAGCGTGACATCTCGGCTCGCCTCGAGCGCATCCGCCGCATCCTCGACGGGCGCTGACGCGGATCTGTTAGACTGGATCGGCTCGAAACCGTGTTTTCGGGCATCTCCTCGTTCACACCCCACCTTGCTGGCGCCCCGGCGTGCGCTCCAAGGCAGAACGCGGACGATACGTCCGTGAGTCGTGAAAGACGCGACCACGTCATCGGAAGGATAACTTCGTGACCACGAAGTCCCAGGACCGCCGCAAGGTGCGCCTCAGCCGCGCACTCGGCATCCCGCTCACCCCGAAGGCCGCCCGCTACCTCGAGAAGCGTCCCTACGCTCCGGGTGAGCACGGCCGCACCAAGCGCAAGGCTGACAGCGACTACGCCGTCCGTCTGCGCGAGAAGCAGCGTCTGCGCGAGCAGTACGGCATCCGTGAGAAGCAGATGCGCAACACGTTCAACGAGGCTCGCCGTCAGGACGGCCTGACCGGTGAGAACCTGGTCGAGCTGCTCGAGATGCGTCTCGACGCCCTCGTCGTGCGTTCGGGCTTCGCCCGCACCACCGCACAGGCTCGTCAGCTCGTCGTGCACCGTCACATCCTCGTCGACGGCCAGCTCGTCGACCGCCCGTCCTTCCGCGTGAAGCCGGGTCAGCTCATCCACGTCAAGGCCAAGAGCGAGGGCACCGAGCCCTTCCAGGTCGCAGCAGCCGGCGGTCACGCCGAGGTCCTGCCTCCCGTTCCCGGCTACCTCGAGGTCGAGCTCGACAAGCTCCAGGCTCGCCTGGTTCGTCGCCCGAAGCGCGCCGAGGTCCCTGTGACCTGTGAAGTGCAGCTCGTCGTCGAGTACTACGCAGCTCGCTGAGTTCAGCTTTTCCGCAGAAGGCGTCGGGGTCACCCGACGCCTTCTGTCGTTTCCGCATACGATGGAAGCACCGCGCCCACGCGGGCCAGAGGCAAGGATGGCGACATGAAGAACGTGCAGTGGTTCCTGATCGGTGTGATCGGCGGCTTCATCGCGGCGCATCTCATGAACAACGACCCGCGCGGTCATGAAATCCTCGCCGAGGTCGACGCCCGCTTCAACGAGTTCACGGGAATCGTCGGCGACGCCTTCCGCGAGGAGCAGGCTCGTCTCACAGACCCCGCTGGCGACTGACCGTCACGGCACCCTCGCCGCGACGTCACGTCAGTCGGCACGCCCTTCCACACCTGTACGCAAGGACACCTGGCACCCCTATGAAAACTGCGGAGATCGCGGAGCGGTATCTCGACTTCTTCGAGAAGAACGACCACCTCATCGTCCCTTCGGCCTCGCTGGTCAGTGACGACCCGTCGCTGCTGTTCACGGTCGCCGGAATGGTGCCGATGATCCCGTACCTCACCGGGGTCGTTCCGGCACCGCATCCGCGCATCGCCGACCTGCAGAAGTGCATCCGCACGAACGACATCGAAGAGGTCGGCAAGACCGCCCGTCACGGCACCTTCTTCCAGATGATGGGCAACTGGTCGTTCGGGGACTACTTCAAAGAGGGCGCTATCCGCTATGCGTGGGAGCTGCTCACGAGCTCCGAGGCCGATGGCGGCCTCGGTTTCGATGAGAAGGACCTCTGGGTCACCGTGTACGAGACGGATGACGAGGCTGAGGCCATCTGGCGCGACATCATCGGCCTCAAGCCCGAGCGCATCCAGCGTCTGGGGCGCGCAGACAACTACTGGAACACCGGCCAGCCCGGCCCCGGTGGACCTGACTCCGAGATCTTCTTCGATCGGGGCCCCGCACACGGCAGAGACGGCGGTCCGGCCGTCGACGACTCGAGGTTCCTGGAGATCTGGAACCTCGTGTTCATGCAGGACTTCATCGAGAACATCCGGGGCAAGACCGAGTTCGACATCGTGGGGGAGCTTCCCCAGAAGAACATCGACACCGGCATGGGACTCGAGCGTGTCGCGTTCCTCAAGCAGGGCGTCGAGAACATGTACGAGACCGACCAGGTGCGACCGGTGCTCGACCGCGCTGTCGAGCTCTCCGGCCGCCGCTATGGCGCGGTGCACGAAGACGACGTCCGCTTCCGGGTGGTCGCCGACCACGTGCGCTCGTCGCTCATGCTGCTGTCAGACGGCGTCCGCCCGTCCAACGAGGGCCGCGGCTACATCCTCCGACGCCTCATGCGTCGCACGGTGCGCTCGATGCGCCTGCTCGGTGTCGACGAGCCGGTGTTCCCCGAGCTCTTCGCCACCTCGCGCGATGCGATGAAGTCGGCCTACCCGGTGCTCGAGAAGGAGTGGTCGACGCTCTCGGCCTCTGCGATCGCGGAGGAGGAGACCTTCCGACGCACGCTGGCATCGGGATCGACGATCCTCGACCTCGCTCTGGATGAGACGAAGAAGGGCGGGGGAGCCTCGCTGAGCGGCTCCGAGGCGTTCCTGCTGCACGACACCTACGGCTTCCCGATCGATCTCACTCTCGAGGTCGCAGAGGAAGCGGGCCTGGCCGTCGACCGCGAGGCGTTCGACAGCCTGATGCAGGAGCAGCGCTCGCGCGCCAAGGCCGACGCGCGCAATCGCAAGCGTCAGCTCGCTGATGTCTCTGTGTACCGTGATCTCCGCGCTCTGGGCGAGACGGGCTTCGACGGATACTCCGAGCTCGAGGTCGACTCGCGAATCCTCGGGATCCTCGTCGACGGTCAGACGGTTCGCAGTGCTGCGGAGGGGCAGATCGCCGAGGTCGTGCTCGCCGAGACCACGCTGTATGCCGAATCCGGTGGTCAGGTCGCCGACAAGGGTGTGATCGTCGGCCCGGGGTATGAACTCGAGGTGCTCGACGTGCAGCGCCCGGTGCCCGGACTCATCAGTCACACCGTCGAGGTCACTCGCGGAGTCGTCGCCATCGACGACGCGGCCACGTCCATCGTCGATGCGGCGAATCGCCGTGCTGCGCGCCAGGCGCACTCTGCGACGCACCTCGTGCACGCCGCGCTCCGCGACACGCTCGGCCCCACCGCGACGCAGGCCGGGTCGCTCAACCGTGCGGGCTACATGCGATTCGACTTCTCGTGGTCGCAGGCGCTCTCCGCCGACACGCGCGCCGAGATCGAGGAGATCACCAACCGGGCCGTCAACGACGCTCTCGAGGTCACGACCCGCATCGTCACGCTCGACGAGGCGAAGGACGCCGGAGCCATGGCGCTGTTCGGCGAGAAGTACGGCGATGTCGTGCGCATGGTCGACATCGGAGGGCCGTGGTCGCGCGAGCTGTGCGCGGGAACCCACGTCAGCACGAGCGCCGAGATCGGTCTCGTCAGCGTGGTCGGCGAATCGTCCGTCGGCGCATCGAACCGCCGCATCGAGGCGCTGGTCGGTCAGGATGCGTTCCGCGAGCTCGCGGCAGAGCGCGCGCTCGTGTCGCAGCTGACGACCTCGCTCAAGACCCCGCGCGACCAGCTCGCCGAGCGGATCGCCGATCTGTCCGCGAGCCTCAAGGCTGCTGAGAAGCGCATCGCGCAGTTCGAATCCAAGGAGCGCGCGGGGCGTGTTCCCGCCATCGCCGATGCGGCCAGCCGCGTGGGCGCCTTCCGCGTCGCTGCGCAGTCGCTCGGCGAGGTGGCTTCGGCAGACGATGTGCGAGAGCTCGTCCTCGGTGTCCGGGACCGCCTGGGTTCCGACGCGGCGGTCGTCGCTCTCGGGGCCTCGGTCAACGGTCGCCCGGTGGTGGTCGTCGCGACGAACGACGCGGCGCGTGCGGCTGGCGCCAAGGCCGGAGCGCTCGCGAAGCGTGCGGCTTCGGTGCTCGGAGGAGGAGGCGGCGGTCGTGACGACGTCGCTCAGGGCGGTGGCACAGATGTCTCAGCCCTGCAGTCGGCCCTCGAGGCCGTGACGCAGGAGCTGCAGTCAGCGTGAGCGGCTTTCGCCGCGGCGTGCGCATCGGCGTCGACGTCGGGCGAGCGCGAGTCGGCGTCGCTCGATGCGATCCGGATGGCATGCTCGCGGTGCCTGTCGAGACCGTGCAGCGGGATGATCAGGCGATCGACCGGATCGCTGCGATCGCGGCGGACTTCGACGTGCTCGAGTTCGTGGTCGGACTGCCCGTCAACCTGATGGGGGCTGACACGGCATCGACGACGGATTCCCGAGAGTTCGCGGCCGCCCTGCACGCTCGCACCGGAACTCCGGTCCGGCTCGTCGACGAGCGGCTCAGTACCGTCACTGCACACGCCGCGTTGCGTTCTTCGGGCAGATCACAGAAGAAGTCTCGTAGCATTGTTGATCAGATCGCCGCGGTGGTCCTGCTGCAGCAGGCGATCGACACGGAGAAGAGCACCGGAAACCCGACCGGTGCCACGATTCCGCTCGACGAGGAGTCCCCCCGATAATGCCCGAACGTGAGAGTGCTTCGCCCCAGCACGATCCGGACGCCCGCCTGGGTGACCTGTTCGAGAACCTTCCCGACCCGTCGCAGCAGATCCCAACGGTCGACAACACGCCACCCGCGCCCGGGTCCCGTAGAGCTGCTCGCGAAGCGGCAGCCGTGAGGTCGTCCGGCGATCCGGAACGCGAGTCCGCGGACACGTCGACGGGTGAGGACGTGACGACCCGCGCGATGCCGACAGCCGCCACGGGCGACGCGGGCGACCGGCCCTCGGCCGCCCCCACTCCGACAGCTGATGCGGGGACCTCTGCAGAACGTGCCTCCGGCACCACATCGGCCGAGTCCACGGGCCACGCGGCCTCGACCGGGGCCGCCGGTGGCTCCGCAGCAGGCGGCCGCCTCGAGGACCTCTTCCACGGACACCCGGAGGAGCCCAGCGGCCCTCGACCGCCGGCGAAGAAGAAGCGTCGCACAGGGTGCCTGGTCGCCCTCGTCATCGTCCTCGCGGTGATCGGCGGCATCGTCGGCGCCGGTGTCTGGGCATGGAACGCCTACGGCGACAAGATCAGCAACGCCCTCGGCTGGGGCGAGCCCGAGGACTGGGAGCCGGGGCTGGCCACCGGTGAGGTGCTCGTCACGATCTCGGAGGGCGACACGGGCGCACCGGTGTCGACGGCCCTCTACGAAGCCGGCGTCACCCGCACGGAGGATGTCTTCTACGACTACCTGGTCACCGAGAATATCGCCGTCACCTTCTATCCGGGCATCTATTCGCTGCAGGAGAAGATGACGGCTGAAGCAGCTCTCGAGGCGCTTCAGAACCCCGAGAACAAGCGCGAGAACTCCGCCAGTGTCGGCGAGGGCGCGACGATCGAATCCTCGCTGCCCGGCATGGCCGAGTCGCTCGGGATGCCGATCGAGGAGCTCCAGGCGGCGGTCGATGCGGATCCTGCGACCTACGGTGTGACCGCGCAGAACCTCGAGGGGTGGCTCTTCCCAGCCGTCTACACGTTCGATCCGGAGGTGACCGCCACGCAGGTCATCCAGCGCATGGTCGATCGCACGAACGAAGCGCTGACAGATGCCGGGGTGCCCGCAGAGGATGCGCAGCGCGTGCTGACGATCGCGTCGATCATCCAGCGCGAGGGCCTCACTGCTGACTTCCCCAAGGTGTCCCGCGTGATCGAGAACCGACTCGACATCGACATGAAGCTGCAGATGGACTCGACGGCGCAGTACGGCTACGGCTCGCTTCACGAGGGCGTCGTCTCGAGCTCGGCCGAGGCCCTCGAGGACGACAACCCGTGGAACACCTACGTGCACACCGGTCTGCCTGTCACTCCGATCGCCAGCCCGAGCTACGCGGCGATCGACGCCGCGATGCACCCCGCTGACGGGCCGTGGCTCTATTTCGTGACGACGAACCTCGCCACCGGAGAGACCCAGTTCTCGGAGACCTACGAGGAGCACCTGCAGGGAGTGGAGAAGTGGGATCAATGGTGCCAGGAGAACCCAGACGGGGGATGCTCGGCCGGATGACCCGGCGGCGCCTCGCGGTGTGGGGAGACCCGATCGCGCACTCCAAGTCCCCCCAGCTGCACGCCGCGGCATACGCAGCTCTCGGCCTCGACTGGGAGTACACCCGCCGCCAGGTCGACGAGCGGGCGTTCGCCGACGCTCTGGGTGCTCTCGATGAATCGTGGCGGGGTCTCTCGCTCACGATGCCCCTCAAAGAGACGGCGCACCGCGTCGCGAGCACGCGCGATCGCTACGCGGACCTCACGGGAGCTGCCAACACGCTGCTGCTGACCGACGGCATCCACGGATTCAACACGGACGTCGGCGGCATCGTCGACGCCCTGGGCGAGCAGGGTCTGCTCGATATCGAGAGGGTTCGTATCCTCGGCGCCGGGGCGACGGCCTCATCCGCTCTGGTGGCGTGCGTCGAGGCAGGAGCCCGCTCGATCGATGTGCGTGCTCGCCGACCTGAACGCGCCGTCGACCTCGTGGCCCTGGGACAGCGGCTCGGCGTCTCCGTCTCGGTCTCGCCGTTCGATGCAGACGCCGAGGACGTCGGCCTCACCGTGGCGACGCTGCCCGGTGGCACCGCTCTCGACGCTCTGACAGCTGCGCGCCTGGGTGCCAGCGGGGGAGTACTGTTCGATGTCGCCTACTCCCCGTGGCCGTCGGCGCTCGCATCCGCGTGGAGAGACGACCGAGCCGTCTCCGGTGAGGGGATGCTGCTGCGTCAGGCCGTCCGCCAGGTCAGGGTCTTCGTGCACGGTGACCAGACTGTTCCGCTTCCTTCGGAAGAGGCCGTGGTCGACGCGATGAAGGCCGCTCTGTAGTCATCGGTCGTCACGCGGCACGATCCGAGTCGAAACGCGTGGGAGACTAGACCAATGCTCCGCGTGCTCACTGCCGGCGAATCGCACGGCCCAGAACTCATTGCCGTCATGGAGGGTCTGCCCTCGGGCGTCCCGGTGTCCTCCGAGGCGATCCAGGCCGATCTCGCACGTCGCAAGCTCGGCTATGGGCGCGGCTCGCGCATGAAGTTCGAGCAGGACGAGCTGACGATCTCAGGTGGCGTCCGCCACGGCAAGACCCTCGGCAGCCCCATCGCTCTGCGCATCGGCAACACGGAGTGGCCGAAGTGGATCGAGGTCATGAACCCCGAACCCGTCGAGCTGACCGACAGATCGCGTGGCCGGAGCGCACCGCTGACCCGCCCGCGGCCGGGGCACGCCGATCTCGTGGGCATGCAGAAGTACGACTTCGATGAGGCGCGCCCCATCCTCGAGCGTGCCAGCGCGCGAGAGACGGCGGCCAGAGTCGCCCTCGGCGCCATCGCTCGCTCGTTCCTCGGCGAACTGGGCATCCGCCTCGTCAGCCACACGCTGTCGATCGGTCCGGTCCGCGTGCCGGCCGACGCCGCACTCCCGACCCCCGACGACGTCGACCGGCTCGACGCCGATCCGCTGCGCTGCTTCGACGCGGCGACCTCCGCGCTCATGGTGGCCGAGGTCGATGACGCGAAGAAGGACGGCGACACCCTCGGTGGAATCGTCGAGGTGCTCGCCTACGGTCTTCCGCCCGGGCTCGGGTCGCACGTTCACTGGGATCGCCGTCTCGACGCGCGTCTCGCACAGGCCCTCATGAGCATCCAGGCGATCAAGGGCGTCGAGGTCGGCGACGGCTTCGAGACCACGCGCCGACGCGGTTCCGCCGCCCATGACGAGCTGTTCGCGACCGCCGAGGGGATCTCTCGCGGCTCGGACCGCGCGGGAGGCACCGAAGGCGGCATGTCGACGGGAACCGTGCTCCGAGTGCGCGCGGGGATGAAGCCGATCGCCACCGTGCCGCACGCTCTCCGAACGATCGACGTCGCATCCGGCGAGGATGCCACGGCACATCATCAGCGATCCGACGTGTGTGCCGTGCCGGCTGCCGGGGTCGTGGCCGAAGCCATGGTCGCCGTCGAACTCGCCAACGCCGTGCTCGAGAAGTTCGGAGGCGACAGCATCGGTGAGACACGCCGCAACCTCGACGGCTACCTCGCGGCGATTCCGGCCGAGCTGCGCACGACGCCGGCGTCCGAGGCGGCGCTCATCGCGCATGACGAGCGAGACTGATCGGCTGACGCTGGTGCTGGTCGGTCCGATGGCCGCCGGCAAGACCAGCGTCGGGCGTCGTGTCGCACGCAAGCTCAACGTGCCGTTCGTGGACACCGACAAACGGGTGGTCGCAGCGCACGGCCCCATCCCCCAGATCTTCGAGGAGCACGGAGAGGCGCACTTCCGCTCGCTCGAGCGCGCGGAAGTCGCAGAGGCGCTGCGCGCGGGCGGTGTGATCTCCCTCGGTGGAGGGGCCGTGACCGACGCGGGCACCCGAACATTGCTGCTCGAGCACCCGGTCGTGTTCCTGACCGTCACTCCTGCGGCGGTGGCCGATCGCATCCACAGCGGCGGGCGCCCCCTGCTTGCGGGCGATGACCCCGTCGGGCGATGGACGAAGATCTTCGAAGAACGTCGAGACTGGTATGACGAGGTGGCATCCGTGACGTTCGACACGTCGCGACGCCCCATGCAGCGCATCGCCGACGACATCGTGGCATGGAGGAGAGAACTGGGATGAGTACGACAACCATCAGCGTGACGGGGGAGAACCCTTACGACATCGCCATCGGACGCGGCATCCTCGATCGGGTGTCAGCGGCCCTCGACGCCGGAGTGCGCAAGGTGCTCGTCGTCCACCCGCCCACGCTCGCCGCACGCGCGGCGGAGCTGCGGGATCGGCTGCTCGCCGACGTCGAGAACGGTCAGCGGGAGGTTCTGCTCGCCGAGGTGCCGGATGCCGAGCAGGGCAAGCGCATCGAGGTGGCCGCCTTCTGCTGGCAGGTCATGGGGCAGGCCGACTTCACCCGCTCGGACGCAGTGGTCGGATACGGCGGCGGCGCGGTGACCGATCTCGCCGGCTTCGTCGCGGCGACCTGGCTGCGGGGAGTCCAGCTCGTCCAGGTGCCGACCACCGTGCTCGGCCTCGTCGACGCATCGGTGGGCGGCAAGACCGGGATCAACACCGCCGAGGGCAAGAACCTCGTCGGCGCCTTCTGGGCGCCTCGTGCGGTGATCGGCGACCTCGACGAGCTCGCCAGCCTCAGCCCCAACGAGGCGACCGCGGGCTTCGCCGAGGTCGTGAAGGCCGGATTCATCTGGGCTCCCGAGATCCTCGACATCATCGAGGCGGACCCCGCGCGCGCCGTCGATTCGACGACACCCGAGTTCCGCCGGGCGATCGAACTCGCGATCGACATGAAGGCCCAGGTCGTCTCCGACGACTTCCGCGAGGCCGGACAGCGCGAGATCCTCAACTACGGTCACACCCTCGGCCATGCGATCGAGCACGCCGAGCGCTACCGGTGGCGCCACGGGGCGGCGGTCTCGATCGGCATGCTGTACGCGGCGGAGCTGTCGCGACTCGCCGGGCGGCTGTCGGACTCCGCCGCCGAGCGTCACCGCACGATCCTCGACTCTCTCGGACTGCCGACGGGATATCGTGCCGGCGCATGGCCGCAGCTGCTCGCGACGATGCAGCGCGACAAGAAGAGCCGTGGCGGCATGCTGCGATTCATCCTCCTCGACGACATCGCCAAGCCCACGGTGCTGCAGGCCCCGGACGAGTCGCTGCTCTTCGCCGCGTACCAGGAGATCGGCGAGTGACCCGTCGCATCCTGCTCGTCAACGGACCGAACCTCAACCTGCTCGGCAGCCGCGAGCCCGAGGTCTACGGCACCGCGACGCTGGCCGATGTCGAGAAGCTCACCGCTGCGGCTGCCGAGGCCGCGGGGTTCGAGATCAGGGCGCTGCAGAGCAACCACGAGGGGGTGCTGATCGATGCCATCCACGCCGCCAGGGAGGACTGCGCGGCGATCATCATCAACCCGGGCGGGCTCACGCACACGAGCGTGTCGCTGCGTGACGCCCTGACCGGCGTCGCTCTTCCATTCGCCGAGGTGCACATCTCCGATGTGTACGCGCGCGAGGACTTCCGGCACCATTCCTACCTCCACGACGTCGCAGCGGTGCGCGTGATCGGCGAGGGCGTCGACGGCTACGCGAGCGCTGTGCGGCAGCTCGCAGCGCTCATCGCGTAGAATCGACTCTCGGCCCACCCCAGTCCACCTCGGACGCGAGCGGCCCCCAGACTCTAGAAACGGAAAGTCCAGCTCATGGCATCTACCGCAGACATCAAGAACGGCGTCGTCCTCAGCATCGAGCGGCAGCTCTGGAGCGTCGTCGAGTTCCAGCACGTCAAGCCCGGCAAGGGCGGCGCGTTCGTCCGCACCAAGCTCAAGAACGTCATGAGCGGCAAGGTCGTCGACAAGACCTTCAACGCCGGCGCGAAGATCGAGATCGAGAACGTCGATCGCCGTGACTACACGTACCTCTACACCGACGGTGACGGATACGTGTTCATGGACCAGACCGACTACGACCAGATCACGGTCCCCGCTGCGACCGTCGGTGACGCGAAGAACTTCCTGCTCGAGAACCAGCAGGTCACGATCGCGCTCAACAACGGCAACCCTCTGTACATCGATCTGCCGGCATCCGTGATCCTCGAGATCACCTACTCCGAGCCCGGCGTGCAGGGCGACCGTTCGTCGGCGGGCACCAAGCCGGCCACGCTC
This sequence comes from Microbacterium sp. K2, assembly GCF_051365005.1. Lineage (NCBI taxonomy): Bacteria > Bacillati > Actinomycetota > Actinomycetes > Micrococcales > Microbacteriaceae > Microbacterium > Microbacterium sp. K2. The sequence goes on from NZ_JBLWII010000001.1 coordinate 502,663, forward strand.
GAGACCGGCTACGAGATCCAGGTGCCGCTGTTCGTCGAGACCGGCACCAAGGTCAAGGTCGACACGCGCACAGGCGACTACCTCGGTCGCGAGAAGTAAGGCGTGAGCGCCCGTACGAAGGCGCGCAAGCGCGCACTCGACATCCTGTTCTCCGCCGACGTCCGTGGCGACGAGGTCGCCGTGGCTCTTGCCGCAGAGGCGAAGCGAGCCGCGAGCGAACCCGCCCGTGAGGCCTCCTGGCTGTACGCCCGCGAGGTCGTGGACGGCATCATCGACCACCGTGACGAGATCGACGAGCTCATCACGACGCACAGCCGCGACTGGAAGCTCGAGCGGATGCCCGCGGTCGACCGTGCACTGTTGCGCATCGGCGTCTGGGAGATCCTTTTCAACGCAGAGGTGCCGACGGCCGTCGCCATCGATGAGGCGGTCGAGCTCGCCAAGGAGTTCTCCACCGACGACTCGGGCGCGTTCGTGCACGGTGTGCTCGCCCGCGTATCTCGCGCGGCCTGAGCGACGACTCAGGACGCGGTCTCCGAGATGTCGGAGGCCGCCGGAAGGATGGGGTCATGCCCGCGCCGCACGTCGATCTTCGAGATCTCATGCAGATCACCGATGCGGGTGGCTATCAACGCGGTCTCGCCTACTTCCGCGCGGGCAACGTGCTCGACGTGGTCTGGCATGAGGATCTCCTCGAGATCGAGGGGCATGTGCGCGGCAGCTCGGACGCGCAGTATGTGACCGAGATTCTCTTCCACTCGTCGAACGGCACGAGGCGCCCGCGGACGACCCGCTGCTCGTGCCCGGTGCGCAGCGGGTGCAAGCACGTCGTCGCCACGCTGCTCGCCTCCAACGTGCACGAGTACTCGCAGCAGGCTGCTGCCCTTCAGCGGCAGCCCGAAGTCCAGCCGGAGTCGGCCGCGCCTCGCAGCAGTGCCGCACCGTCGTGGCGCAGCTTGCTCGCCCCGTCTGTGGCCCGGCATCCGCAGCGCCTCGCGCTGGGAATCGAGCTGCGACACCGCGAGTCGCGGAGTGAGAACCACTGGGGGCCGCGCCCCGTCCGCGCGGCGACGGCACGAGATCTGGCACGCCCACAGGGTGAGCTGCTGCTGGCGATCCGACCGATGATGCGCAGCGCGCAGACCGGTGCCTGGATCCAGGGCGGCGCAGGCTGGGACGCCGTCCGTCGCGACGCGTCGCAGTTCGGTCGCGACCAGAACCGCTGGTTCGGAGACCTGCTCAGCATCTCGCGGGATTCGCTGCTCTCCGGCAACGCCGGCGAGTGGCTCGTCCTCGACCAGGTCGAGTCGCCGTTGCTCTGGAGGCACCTCCGATCCGGCCCCGAACTCGGCATTCCGCTCGTCGCGAGCCAGAAGAGCGCCTCGGTGCGCATCGCGGACAGCGCAGAGGTGTCGACCCGGATCACTCGTTCGGACGACGGCTCTCTGGTGGTCTCCGCCGATGTGCGCATCGACGACCACGACGTTCCCGACCGGGAGGTGCATCCGATCGGCCGCACGGGGGTGTACTCGGCCGGGCTCCGGGGTGCGCGGATCGAGATCGTCCTGGCCGAGGTGGCGCTGAGCGAGCAGACGCGCGCGCTGCTCGCGGCATCCGATCCGATCGTCGTGCCCTCCGACGATGAGCAGGCGTTCATCGCCGACGCCTACCCGCTGCTCGCGAGGCGCAGCACGGTGCGGACGGTCGGGGCAGTGGCGCTTCCGGACGTTCCCGAGCCCGAGCCCGTGTTGACCGTCAGCTACGAGCGCGGCGATGTCGTGAGCTACTCCTTCGAGTGGTCGTACGGCCAGTTCGGGCGCGTTCCTTTCGCCTGGAACGACGCAGCCGTGCGCGACGCCGCCGTCGAGACCGACAAGAGGGCGGCCATCGAGGCCGCATGGCAGGAGTTCCGCACGACCAGCTTCAGGCCGAGCGGTTCCTTCCACGACATCGACGCGGCGGCGTTCGTCGCGGAGGGGGTTCCTGCACTCGAGGCCGTGGGAGTCCGCGTCGAATCCAGCGGAGAGCGCAAAGCGTACCGCGAGCTGACCGGTGATCCGCAGGTCAAGGTCACGACCGTCGAGTCGACGGACTCCGACTGGTTCGATCTCGGCATCCTCGTCACGATCGACGGCCGGACGATCCCTTTCGGGCCGCTGTTCACGGCGCTGAGCAAGGGGCGCAAGAAGCTGCTCCTCTCCGACGGCGGGTACTTCTCGCTCAACCACCCGTCGCTGGATCGTCTCCGAGACCTCATCGAGGAGGCGGGCGAGCTCGACGAATGGGAGACGGGCCCGCGGATCAGTCGCTACCAGACCGATCTCTGGGAGGAGTTCGAAGATCTCGCAGACGAGGCCGAGCCTGCCGTGAGCTGGCGCGCCACTGCGGACGGACTTCGTCAGGCGACCGGTGTTCCTGCGACGGCCGTGCCCGCGGGCGTTCAGGCGGAGCTGCGCCCTTACCAGAAGACCGGCTTCGACTGGCTGGTCTTCCTGTGGCGTCACCGGCTGGGAGGGATCCTCGCCGACGACATGGGTCTCGGCAAGACGCTGCAGCTCCTCACGTTCGTGCAGCACACGAGGGATGCCGGCGAGACTCGGCCGTTCCTCGTGCTCGCTCCCACGTCGGTGCTGAGCACCTGGCGGTCGGAGGCCGCGCGATTCACCCCTGGTCTTCGCGTCTCGATCGTCGACAGCACGAGCGGGAAGCGCGCCGACGTGCTGAGAGCGGCGGCACGATCGAGCGATCTCGTGGTCAGCTCGTACACGGTCGCACGACTCGACGAAGAGGAGTTCCGCGAGGTGGAGTGGGCCGGACTGATCCTCGATGAGGCCCAGTTCGTCAAGAACCCCAAGACGAGACTCCACCGGGCCATCTCGACGTTCCGTGCCGACGTCACTTACGCGGTGACCGGCACACCGATGGAGAACAGCCTCTCCGAGCTGTGGTCGCTTCTCAAGCTCGCCGCGCCGGGGCTCTTCCCCTCGGCCCGCAAGTTCAAGGACCGGTACATCCAGCCGATCGAGAAGGGGAAGGTTCCCGAGAACGAGGAGGGCGGCGAGTATCGCGCTCGGCGCCTCGCCCAGCTCCGTCGTCGCGTCCGGCCTCTGATGCTGCGACGGACGAAGGAGCTCGTGGCGCCCGACCTTCCCGCCAAGCAGGAGCAGCTGCTCGAGGTCGAGATGAGTCCCGAGCACAGGGCCCTCTATGACGTGGTGCTGCAACGCGAGCGTCAGAAGGTCTTGGGGCTCATCGACGATCTCGATCGCAACCGCTTCATCGTCTTCCGCTCGCTCACGCTGCTGCGCATGCTGAGTCTCGCACCCGCGTTGGTAGACGAGGCCGACGCAGACATCGGCTCGAGCAAGCTCGACACGCTTCTCGAGCGTGTGGTCGAGCTGCAGGCCGAGGGGCACCGCGCGCTCGTCTTCAGCCAGTTCACTTCTTTCCTCGATCTCGCGGCCGCCCGCCTCGAGGCCGCGGGCATCCCGTATGCGCATCTCGACGGCTCGACGAGGCGCAGAGAGCAGGTGATCGACGGCTTCAAAGCGGGGGAGCAGCCGGTGTTCCTGATCAGTCTGAAGGCCGGAGGGTTCGGCCTCACGCTGACCGAGGCCGACTACGTCTTCCTGCTCGATCCCTGGTGGAACCCGGCCGCCGAAGAGCAGGCGATCGACCGCACGCACCGCATCGGTCAGACGAATCAGGTGTTCGTCTATCGGATGATCTCGACCGGCACGATCGAGGAGAAGGTCCTCGAGCTGCAGCGCCGCAAGGCCAGGCTCTTCACCGCCGTGATGGACGACGACGAGCTCTTCGCGCAGTCGCTCACGGCCGACGACATCAAGGGTCTGTTCGACGAGGCCTGATTTGTTCCGGCCGGGTCACCGCATCCGTCCAGGACCCCGTCGGTAGAATCGAACGGTTCACCTCAGGAGGAATTAATGCGGATCACGGGACTCGGCCACGCCGGGATGTTCATCGAGACAGTCGGCGGGAACATCATCTGCGACCCGGTTCTCGGGCCCTCGTTCTTCGGCTCGTGGTTCCCGTTCCCCGACAACCGCGCGCTCGACTGGGAGCGTTTCGGCCGCGAAGCCGACTTCCTCTACATCTCGCACCGGCACCGCGACCACTTCGACCCGGCACTGCTCGAGCGCTACATCCGCAAGGACATCGAGGTGCTGCTGCCGGAGTACCCCATCGATGACCTCGAGCAGGACATCCGGGCACTGGGCTACACGAACATGACCTACGCGCCGGCGGGGAAGATCATCGAGCGCGGCGACCTCAAGATCATGATCACGCCGCTGCGCGCCCCGAGCGACGGCCCGATCGGCGATTCGTCGCTGAGCGTCGACGACGGCACCGCGTCGGTCCTCAATCAGAACGATTCGCACCCCCTCGACCTCGACACTCTGCTCCACTTCGGAAAGCCCGACGCGTACTTCACGCAGGTCTCGGGCGCGATCTGGTGGCCCATGGTCTATGACCTGCCGATGGATGCGAAGCAGAATTTCGCGAAGCTCAAGCGAGACGCGCAGAACAAGCGAGCCATGTACTACATCGACAAGGTGGATGCTCCGCACGTCTTCCCGATGGCAGGGCCGCCCATGTTCCTGCGCGACGACCTCTTCGACTTCAACGGGATCGGCCGCAACGGCGAGTCGATCTTCACGGATCAGAAGCAGTTCCTCGCCCACATGAAGGAGCTCTCGCCCCAGTACGACGGGCACCTCTTCGTGCCCGGCACGGTCGTGACCGTCGACGCCGGTCAGGTGTCGACCGAGCAGTCGCTCTACACCGAGGCGGAGCTCGCCCACATCTTCGACGAGAAGTGGGACTACCTCGACGAGCAGCGGGCGTCGCGCCAGCAGGAGATCCTCGACGAGGAGGCTTCGCGCGCAGAGGTCCTGCCGGCCGCCGAGATGCTCGAGGAGCTGAAATCCTGGTGGGAGCCGCTGCTGAAGAAGTCGCGCACCATCCGCCTCGGAGTCGGCGGGTGCGTTCGATTCAAGATCGGCGACCTCGACATGGTCGTCGACTTCCCTCGCGCGAAGGTCCGCGAGTACGCGGGCGAGGAGTGCATCTACTGGTACACGATCCCCGCTGACCTCGTCTCGACCAACATCCGCGATCACGAGATCGACTGGTCGAACTCGATCTTCCTCTCGATGCAGTTCCAGGTGGGACGCAGCGGCAAGTTCAACGAGTTCCTGACGACGTTCCTCAAGTGCCTCTCGGTCGACCGGATCGAGTACGTCGAGAACTGGTACCAGGAGCAGACGGATCAGACCGAGGATGCCGAGATCGGCGACTGGGTCGTGCAGCGCCGCTGCCCGCACCTGAGGGCCGACCTGACGAAGACCGGCAAGGTCGACGAAGACGGAATCCTGACCTGCAGCATGCACGACTGGAAGTGGGACCTCAAGACCGGCCGTTGCCTGTCGACGAGCGGCCACCCCATCCGCTCGACGAAGATCGACGAGGTCAGCGACGCTGTGCTCAGCGAGGCCAGCTGACGTGTCGCGATCCCCGCATCCGCAGGGGGCAGGTCGTGATGCCAGGACGTCGCGGCTCGCTTTCGACGGTCCGTTCCACGGCGCGAGGTGGGTCGTCCGGTCAGATGCGGAACGTCTCGTGCGCATTGGCTCGGAGTTCCTGCAGGAGGCGGGATTCGAGCAACGCGAAGACGGATTCGAGGCGCGCCTGCGTGCGCAGGACTCGGAGTGGACTGCCACCGCGCTCGAGATCGGCGACGAGACCCGCTCCCGCCGAGGGTTCTGGCGAGGTCTCCTGACCGACGAGCTGCCGTTCCCCCTTCCTCGGGCGCTGCAGCCCTCGATCCCACCCACCCTCGTCGTGGTCGCCGCGCGTCACGCGGCGAAGGGGGTCGGCGAGTTGGTCGTCTTCCCTCATGTCTCCCGACGGGGTGACGCGGAGTACGCCCGCGCTGCGGGCCCTCGCATCCGGGCGGCCCTCGAAGGGATCACCGCGGCAGCCGGCGCAGAGGGGGCCATGCTCTCGCACGAATCGCTCGGCGGAGTGCCCGACGACGGCGCGCCCTTCTCTCAGGAGGTTGTTCGCGAGGTGCTGGGCTGGCACTGAGCCGCGCTAGACTGGGTGCATCAAGCAACCTTTAACACCGTCCTGTGAGGCGGAGAAGGGAGCGGCCGATGAGTGCACGAACCGTGCTGCACGAAGCCGATATCTCGCGGGCACTGACCCGCATCGCACACGAGATCCTCGAATCCAATCGAGGGGCTGAGAACCTCGTCCTGCTGGGCATTCCGACCCGCGGAGTCACTCTCGCCCACCGCCTGTCCGCTGTGATCGGTGAGATCGCACAGACCACGGTCCCGGTGGGAGCCCTCGACGTCACGCTCTTCCGCGATGACCTCGCGAAGCAGCCGACGCGGTCTCCTCGTCCGACCGACATCCCTGCGGGCGGCATCGACGGCAAGACGGTCGTGCTGGTCGACGACGTGCTCTTCTCGGGTCGCAGCATCCGTGCCGCGCTCGACGCGCTGCAGTCGATCGGTCGCCCCTCGATCGTCCGCCTCGCGATCCTCGTCGATCGAGGCCACCGCGAGCTGCCGATCCGGCCGGACTTCGTCGGGAAGAACATCCCGTCCTCCCGTCAGGAGCGCGTCAACGTGCGGCTGGCCGAGCACGACAGCGCCGAGGAGGTGACGATCGAAGCATGAGACATCTCCTCGACACCCGCACCCTCGATCGCGAGACCGCTCTGCGCATCCTCGACGTCGCCGAGGACATGTCCGACACGCAGTCTCGCGAGGTCAAGAAGCTCCCGACACTCCGCGGCAAGACCGTCGTCAATCTCTTCTTCGAGGACTCGACGCGCACCCGCATCTCCTTCGAGGCCGCCGCGAAGCGCCTGTCGGCCGACGTGATCAACTTCGCCGCCAAGGGGTCGAGCGTCTCGAAGGGCGAGAGCCTGAAGGACACCGCTCAGACGCTGCAGGCGATGGGCGCGGATGCGGTCGTCATCCGCCACCCCGCATCGGGTGCGCCGCAGACCCTCGCAACCAGCGGCTGGATCTCGGCCGGTGTGGTCAATGCGGGCGACGGCACGCACGAGCACCCGACCCAGGCGCTGCTCGACGCGTTCACGATCCGCAAGCGGCGCTTCGGAGCCGACAGCCGTGGTCGCGATCTCGCCGGCATCCGGGTCGTGATCGTCGGCGACGTGCTGCACTCGCGGGTCGCGCGATCGAACGTCTGGCTGCTCGCCACGCTCGGCGCCGAGGTCACCCTCGTGGCTCCGCCCACACTGGTGCCGCAGAACGTCTCGCTCTGGCCCGCGAAGGTCGTGTACGACCTCGACCAGGCTCTCGCCGACGGGCCCGACGCCGTGATGATGCTCCGTATCCAGCTCGAGCGCATGAACGCCGCGTATTTCCCCACTGAGCGGGAGTATTCCAGGCGCTGGGGTCTTGACGCACTGCGTGTGGCAGGCCTTCCGGACGGTAGCATTGTCATGCACCCCGGACCCATGAACCGAGGGTTGGAGATCTCCTCCGAAGCCGCCGATTCCCCGCGCTCGACCGTGCTGGAACAGGTGACGAACGGGGTGTCCATCCGCATGGCGGTGCTGTACCTGCTCCTTGCAGGAGAACGAGACGACGAACGAGGGGGAGACCAGTGAGCGAGACCCTCGTCATCACCGGCGCACAGCTTCTCGGTGCCGAGCGCGCCGACATCATCGTGGAGAACGGTCTGATCACCGAGATCGGCCACGGACTGAGCCGTGCGGGTGCGCGAGTCATCGACGCCGACGGTCTGGTGGCCCTTCCCGGGCTCGTCGATCTGCACACGCATCTGCGCGAACCCGGCTACGAAGCGTCCGAGACGATCCTCACCGGCACCAGGGCAGCAGCGGCCGGCGGCTTCACGGCCGTCTTCGCGATGCCCAACACCTCGCCGGTGGCCGACACCGCCGGGGTCGTGGAGCAGGAGCTCGCGCTCGGTGAAGCGGCCGGGTACGCGACGGTGCAGCCCATCGGGGCCGTGACCGTGGGGCAGAAGGGCGAGCGACTCGCCGAGCTCGGCGCGATGGCGACATCGCGCGCCCAGGTGCGCGTCTTCAGCGACGACGGCTTCTGCGTCTTCGACCCGCTGATCATGCGTCGTGCGCTCGAGTACGTGAAGTCCTTCGGCGGGGTCATCGCACAGCATGCGCAGGATCCCCGCCTCACCGAGGGCGCCCAGATGAACGAGGGCACCGTGTCGGCCGAGCTCGGACTCGCCGGATGGCCCGCCGTCGCCGAGGAGTCGATCATCGCCCGCGATGTGCTCCTCGCCGAGCACGTGGGCTCGCGTCTGCACGTCTGCCACCTCTCGACAGCAGGCTCGGTCGACATCATCCGCTGGGCCAAGAAGCGCGGCATCGACGTCACGGCCGAGGTCACCCCGCATCACCTGCTGCTCACCGACGAACTCGTGCGCGGGTACGACGCGCGCTACAAGGTCAATCCGCCGCTGCGTCGCGAAGAAGACGTCATGGCTGTGCGCGAAGGCCTCGCAGACGGCACCATCGACATCGTCGCGACGGATCACGCGCCGCACCCGAGCGAGCACAAGTCCTGCGAGTGGCAGGCTGCCGCGAACGGCATGGTCGGACTCGAGAGCGCGCTGCGCGTCGTGCACCAGTCGATGGTGCAGACCGGCCTGATCGGTTGGGACGACGTCGCTCGGGTGATGAGCGCCGCGCCCGCGCAGATCGGACGCCTCTCGGGACACGGACTGCCTCTGGAGGCGGGTGCTCCCGCGCAGATCACGCTCTACGATCCGTCGGTCGCCGGCGTCTTCAGCGAGTCGGATCTGCACGGTCGCAGCGTCAACTCGCCGTACCTCGGTCGCGACCTTCCCGGCCGCGTCGAGTTCACGGTGCACCGCGGGGTGCTGACGGTCGACGGCGCAGACGTCGTCGAGGAGCTGAACGCATGAGCGCACGCGACATCGCCATCGCGATCACCATCGCCGCGGCGGTTCTCGTCCTGATCGTCATGTTCACCGCCTGGCGACGACGACTCCGACGCGACTCGGGTCTTGCCGCACCCCTCGGAGTGCCGGAGCACGCCGAAGTGATCGACCGCCACGCGGTGCTGTACGTCTCGACGACCAAGCACGACCAGCCGCTCGAGCGGCTGACCCTGCACCCGCTCGCGTACCGGGCCAGGGGCGAGGTCGCCGTCACGGACCGCGGGCTCGCACTCTGCCTCGACGGCGCGCCGACGGTCTTCCTCGCCTCCTCGCGGCTCGCGAGCGTCGACCGTGCGACGGTGACGATCGATCGCGTCGTGGAACCCGGCGGACTCGTCCGCGTCGCCTGGAATGCGGACGACGACACGATCGTCGACTCGTATCTGCGTCTCACCGACGGCGACCCCCAGAACTTCATCTCAGAACTGCAGCGCCTCGTCCCGGCCACGGACGACACCGCCGCCCCCGACACAGGAGCAACGTCATGACAGCCCTCCCCGAACCCGCCGTCCTCGTCCTCGAAGACGGAACACGCCACACGGGCCGTGCATACGGCGCGCGAGGCACCACCTTCGGCGAGGTCGTCTTCGCCACCGGCATGTCCGGCTACCAGGAGACGCTCACCGATCCCTCGTATGCAGGTCAGATCGTCCTGCAGACGGCACCGCACATTGGCAACACCGGCATGAACGACGAAGACCGCGAGTCTCGTCGCATCTGGGTGGCCGGCTACATCGTCCGCGACCCCTCGCGCGTCGTCTCGAACTGGCGGGCCAACGCCTCGCTCGACGAGATCCTCGAACGCGACGGAATCGTGGGCATCAGCGGGATCGACACCCGGTCGATCACCCGTCACATCCGCTCGGCCGGGTCGATGCGCGGTGGCGTGTTCTCGGGCGACGCCGCGAAGCTCGATGCCGAAGAGCAGCTGCGCCTCGTGCGCCAGGCGCCCCAGATGGCCGGTCAGAACCTCTCGTCGCAGGTCTCGGTCGACGTCGCCACGGTGACGACGGCGATGGGGGAGCGGGTAGGCAACCTCGCCGTCCTCGATCTCGGAGTCAAGCAGGCCACGATCGACAACCTCGCGGCCCGCGGGTTCGAGGTGCACGTGCTGCCCCAGGACGTCACGATCGACGACATCCGCGCGATCGACCCCGTCGCCGTCTTCTACTCGAACGGCCCCGGCGACCCCGCTGCCTCGGGGGACCACGTCGAACTGCTGCGCTCGGTGCTCGACGACGGGCTCCCGTTCTTCGGGATCTGCTTCGGAAACCAGCTGCTCGGCAGGGCACTCGGACTCGGCACGTACAAGCTGCCGTTCGGCCACCGCGGAATCAACCAGCCGGTGCTCGACAAGTCGACCGGGCGCGTCGAGATCACCGCTCACAACCACGGATTCGCCGTGGATGCACCCCTGGAGGGTTCGTTCGACAGCCCACACGGCTACGGCAAGGTCGAGGTCAGCCACGTGGGTCTGAACGACAACGTCGTGGAGGGTCTCCGTGCCCTCGACATCCCCGCGTTCTCGGTGCAGTACCACCCGGAGGCCGCCGCCGGCCCGCACGACGCCAACTATCTCTTCGACCGGTTCCGTGACATGGTCATCGCCAGCAAGAAGGACGCCAAGTAATGCCCAAGCGCGACGACATCAACTCCGTTCTCGTCATCGGCTCCGGCCCGATCGTCATCGGTCAGGCCTGCGAGTTCGACTACTCCGGCACCCAGGCGTGCCGCGTCCTGCGCGAAGAGGGCGTCAGGGTCATCCTGGTCAACTCCAACCCGGCGACGATCATGACCGACCCCGACTTCGCCGATGCGACGTACATCGAGCCGATCACGTGGCAGGTCATCGAGACGATCATCGCGAAGGAGCGCCCAGACGCCATCCTTCCGACCCTCGGCGGGCAGACCGCCCTGAACGCCGCGATCGAGCTGCACAACCACGGGATCCTCGAGAAGTACGATGTCGAGCTGATCGGCGCGAGCTTCGAGGCGATCAACAAGGGCGAAGACCGCCAGATCTTCAAGCAGCTCGTGCTCGATGCCGGAGCCGATGTCGCCCGCAGCATCATCGCGCACACGATGGACGACCTGCTCGCGGGTGCGGCCGAACTGGGCTACCCGCTCGTCGTGCGCCCCTCGTTCACCATGGGCGGTCTCGGCTCGGGCTTCGCCTATGACGAAGAGGACCTGCGCCGCATCGGCGGTGCCGGTCTGCGCGATTCTCCGACCACCGAGGTGCTGCTCGAGGAGTCGATCCTCGGCTGGAAGGAGTACGAGCTCGAGCTCATGCGCGACACGGCCGACAACACGGTCGTCGTCTGCTCGATCGAGAACGTCGACCCCGTCGGCGTGCACACGGGCGACTCGATCACCGTCGCCCCGGCTCTGACGCTCACCGACCGCGAGTACCAGAAGCTCCGTGACATCGGCATCGACATCATCCGCGCCGTCGGCGTCGACACCGGTGGCTGCAACATCCAGTTCGCCGTCGACCCCAGCAACGGCCGCATCATCGTCATCGAGATGAACCCGCGCGTCTCGCGCTCGAGCGCCCTCGCCTCGAAGGCAACGGGGTTCCCGATCGCCAAGCTCGCGGCCAAGCTCGCACTCGGCTACCGTCTCGACGAGATCCCCAACGACATCACGGGTGTCACTCCGGCGAGCTTCGAGCCCACGCTCGACTACGTCGTCGTCAAGGTGCCGCGATTCGCGTTCGAGAAGTTCCCGGCCGCCGATGCGACGCTGACGACCACCATGAAGTCGGTGGGTGAGGCGATGGCGATCGGCCGCAACTACGCGACCGCCCTGCAGAAGGCGCTGCGCTCGCTCGAGAAGCGAGGCTCGAGCTTCCACTGGGGTGAGGAGAGCCGCTCGGCAGCCGAGCTGCTCGAGATCTCGAAGATCCCGACCGACGGTCGCATCATCACCCTGCAGCAGGCGTTGCGCAAGGGTGCGACGGTCGAGCAGGCGTTCGAGGCGACCGCGATCGACCCGTGGTTCATCGACCAGATCGTGCTGATCAACGAGGTCGCCGAGACCGTGCGCACGGCGCCCGAGCTCGACGCGGCAACGCTCCGCTACGCCAAGGAGCACGGCTTCTCCGACGCGCAGATCGCGCAGCTTCGCGGCGATGCCGAGGCAGAGATCCGCGGCGTGCGCCACGGCTTCGGCATCCGCCCGGTGTACAAGACGGTCGACACCTGCGCCGGCGAGTTCCCGGCTCTGACGCCGTATCACTACTCGAGCTACGACTTCGAGACCGAGGTCATCCCGTCGGATCGCACCAAGGTCGTGATCATCGGATCCGGTCCCAACCGCATCGGCCAGGGCGTCGAGTTCGACTACTCGTGCGTGCACGCGTCATTCGCGCTCTCGGATGCCGGCTTCGAGACCATCATGGTCAACTGCAACCCCGAGACCGTGTCCACCGACTACGACACGTCGGATCGGCTGTACTTCGAGCCGCTGACGCTCGAAGACGTGCTCGAGGTGCTCGATGCCGAAGCCGCCAGCGGCACCATCCTCGGCGTCGTCTGCCAGCTCGGCGGCCAGACGCCGCTGGGTCTCGCGAAGGGCATCGAGGCCGCGGGCTACACCGTGCTCGGCACGAGCCCCGCGGCCATCGACATCGCCGAAGAGCGCGAGCTGTTCTCACAGCTGCTCGACTCGGCCGGTCTCATCGCGCCGCGTCACGGCACCGCCGTGGACGCCGACGGCGCGGTGGCGGTGGCCGACGAGATCGGCTACCCCGTGCTCGTGCGTCCGAGCTTCGTGCTCGGCGGGCGCGGGATGGAGATCGTCTACAGCGCGGAGTCACTGCGCGAGTACTTCGTGCGCACCGCGGGCGAGGTCATCATCGAGGAGGGCAAGCCCCTGCTCGTCGACCGGTTCCTCGACGATGCGATCGAGCTCGACGTCGACGCGCTGTACGACGGCACCGACCTGTACATCGGCGGCGTGATGGAGCACCTCGAAGAGGCCGGCATCCACTCGGGCGACTCCAGCTGCACTCTGCCGCCGGTCTCGCTCGGCCGCACCGATATCGATCGGGTGCGCGAGGCGACCCTCGCGATCGCCAAGGGCGTCGGCGTGCGCGGACTGCTGAACGTGCAGTTCGCGATCAGCGCGGGCGTGCTCTACGTCATCGAGGCGAACCCGCGCGCGAGCCGCACGGTGCCGTTCGTCTCGAAGGCGCTGGGCATTCCGATGGCGAAGGCCGCGAGCCGCATCATGGTCGGCTCGACGATCGCGGAGCTCCGCGCCGAAGGCATGCTTCCCGAGCAGGACGGCTCGCGTGTGCCACTCGACGCCCCTGTCTCGGTGAAGGAGGCGGTGCTTCCCTTCAAGCGGTTCCGCACGGCCGACGGCAAGACCGTCGACTCGATCCTCGGCCCGGAGATGCGCTCGACGGGTGAGGTCATGGGCATCGACCGCGACTTCCCGACCGCGTTCGCCAAGAGCCAGGCGGCCGCGTACGGCGGGATGCCGACTTCGGGCACCGTGTTCATCTCGGTGGCCGACTCCGACAAGCGCGCGGTGATCCTGCCGGCGCACCGTCTGCAGCAGCTCGGGTTCACGATCGTGGCCACCGAGGGTACGGCCGAGATCCTCTCGCGCAACGGCATCGCGGTGACCGTGGTCGAGAAGTACAGCGAGACCCAGGAATCGGGCGCGACCAACATCGTCGACCTGATCAACGACGGGTCGATCGACATCGTCGTGAACACGCCTTCGGGTGGCGCGGCGCGCGCTGACGGTTACGAGATCCGCGCGGCCGCCGTCGCGGCCGACAAGGCGCTGTTCACCACGATGGCGGTGCTCGGCGCTGCGGTGAGCGGCATGGACGCAGCGCACGAGGGCTTCCAGGTGAAGAGCCTTCAGGAGTACGCACTCGACCGGAAGGCCGCTTTGTGAGCGCACGCTTCGGCGAACGGGTCCGTGCCGCCCTCGCGGCGCACGGCCCGCTGTGCGTGGGAATCGACCCGCATGCGGCGCTGCTCACGGCCTGGGGACTCGGTGACGACGCCTCCGGCGTCCGCGAGTTCGGGCTGCGCACCGTCGAGGCCGCTGCCGGCCGTGCCGCGATCGTGAAACCGCAGGTGTCGTTCTTCGAGCGCTTCGGCTCCGCGGGTATCGCAGCCCTCGAGGAGGTGCTCGCGGCTGCGCGTGCGGCCGGACTCGTCGTCATCGCGGATGCGAAGCGCGGCGACATCGGCTCGACCATGGATGCGTATGCTGCGGCGTGGCTCACGCCGGGATCTCCGCTCGAGGCCGACGCCCTGACCGTGAACCCGTTCCTCGGCGTCGGTGCGCTCGACGGTGCGTTCGCCTTCGCCGAGGAGCACGACAAGGGCCTCTTCGTGCTCGCCGCCACGAGCAACCCCGAGGCGCAGACACTGCAGCGCTCGGTCTCCGAGACCGGCCGCGCCGTGTCAGCGGACATCATCTCGGTCGTCTCGGCACGCAATGCGGAGCACACGGAGACGGGCGAGTGGGGGAGCTTCGGCTTCGTCATCGGAGCGACCGTGGAGTGGACGGATGCCGGCATCGCCGCATTCGTCCCGATGGCACCCATCCTCGCTCCCGGTTTCGGCACGCAGGGTGCGACTCCGGCAGACCTCCACCGTCGGTTCGGCTCGATGAGCCCCGCGGTCATCGCGAGCGAGAGCCGCAGCATCCTCTCGGCCGGACCGACCGGTCTCGCCGCCGCCATCGACGCACGCGTCGCAGAGTACAGGGAGGCCGGCCGTGGCTGAGTCCCGTCCCGTCCCCGAGGTCGACCGCGCCGCCGCCGCCCGCAAAGCGGTCGAGCGGCGTCGTGCCCGCGCGTCTCTCAAGCGCGATCTGACCACGCGCGTCGTGACTCCCCAGTCCGTGCTCGAACGGGCCACTGCCGACCCCGACTCGGTCGAGGGCTCGATGCGCATCACGGATTTCCTGCTCGCTCTCCCCGCCATCGGCGCGGGAAAACGCGACCGGATCCTGGCGGAGCTGCACATCTCAGCGGTCAAGCGACTGGGGGGGCTCGGCGTCAGGCAGCGGGTGGCGCTCTCGCAGTGGCTCGACTCGCGCTTCCCGCTCCTGCAGCCGCGCGGCGCACGAAGCCGCCTCCTGGTGCTCGCCGGCCCGACCGCTGTGGGCAAGGGCACGGTCGCAGCCCATATCCGCGAGCACAACCCCGAGATCCATCTGTCTGTCTCGGCGACGACCCGTGCGCCGCGCCCGGGCGAGATCGACGGCGTGCACTACTACTTCGTCGACGACGCGGAGTTCGATCGGCTGATCGCCGAGGACGAGCTTCTCGAGTACGCGGTCGTGCACAACAGGTCGCGATACGGAACGCCCCGCGCCCCGATCGATGCCGCACTGGCAGCAGGCAAGACGGTGCTGCTCGAGATCGACCTGCAGGGTGCCCGCCAGGTGCGCAAGGCCGAGCCGGCCGCGACGCTCATCTTCCTGCTGCCGCCGACCTGGGACGAACTGGTTCAGAGACTGGTCGGTCGAGGCACCGAGGGGGCCGAGGAACGTGCTCGCAGACTGCGCACCGCGAAGGTGGAACTCGCCGCGCAGAACGAGTTCGATCACCTCATCGTGAACGAGGACGTCGCCGCTGCGGCCGCAGAGGTCGTAGAATTGTCTTCAAGCTCTGCGCGCTGAGCGTTTTCGCGCGCCGTTGCACAGTCTTCGCGACGATCCCGTCGCCTGATCAGGAGGTCCCACCATGGCCGGACACCACACCAACGGAATCATCGATCCCCCCATCGACAACCTGCTCGACCGCGTCGACTCGAAGTACGAGCTCGTCATCTACGCCGCCAAGCGCGCGCGTCAGATCAACGATTACTACTCCGACCTCCACGAGGGCAACCTGTTCGACAACGTCGGTCCGCTCGTCGACTCCTCCGTCGAGGACAAGCCGCTGACCATCGCTCTGCACGAGATCAACGAGGACAAGCTCCGCCTCCGTCACGCCGAGTGACGTCCGATGACCGCACCGCCGACTGATGTCGGCGGTGCGGTCCATCATGGGAGCCACCCCATTCCTGCTGTCCGATTCCGTTCTGGAGCCCTGATGAGCGCGCTGCGTCTGTTCACGTCCGAGTCCGTCACCGAGGGGCACCCAGACAAGATCTGCGACCAGATCTCGGACAGCATCCTCGACGGACTCATCGCGAAAGACCCCGGCTCACGCGTCGCGGTCGAGACGCTGGTGACGACCGGTCTCGTGCACGTCGCCGGCGAGATCCGCACCGAGGCGTACGTCGACATCCCGACCATCGTCCGACAGGTCGTCAACCGCATCGGCTACACGTCGAGCGACACCGGCTTCGACGGGGACTCCTGCGGCGTGAGCATCTCGGTGGGCGAGCAGTCGACCGACATCGCCCACGGCGTCGACAACGCCCAGGAGCACCGCGACGGCTCATCCGTCGATCCGCTCGACGGACTCGGTGCAGGCGACCAGGGCATCATGTTCGGGTTCGCCACGAACGAGACGCCCCAGCTGATGCCGATGGCCGCATGGACCGCGCACCGCATCGCCGAGCGACTTGCCGAGGTCCGCCGCTCCGGCGCGCTGCCGTTCCTCCGCCCCGACGGCAAGACGCAGGTCACGCTCGGGTACGACGGCTTCACGCCCAAGACCGTCGACGCCGTCGTGCTGTCGACCCAGCATCACCCCGAGATCTCGCAGGACGAGCTCAAGGCGCAGGTGCGCGAGCACGTGATCGACCCGATCCTCGAGACCACAGGACTCGACCTCGACGACATCACCTACTACATCAATCCGGCGGGTCCGTTCGTGACCGGCGGACCCAAGGGCGACGCCGGCCTCACCGGCCGCAAGATCATCATCGACACCTACGGTGGCGCAGCGCGGCACGGTGGCGGCGCGTTCAGCGGCAAGGATCCGTCGAAGGTCGACCGTTCGGGCGCCTACGCGACTCGCTGGGTCGCGAAGAACGCTGTCGCGGCAGGACTCGCCGACCGGCTCGAGGTCCAGGTCGCGTACGCGATCGGCGTCGCACGCCCTGTGGGTCTCTACGTCGAGACCTTCGGCACCGGCAAGGTGTCGGACGAGGCGATCACCCGCGCGATCGACGACGTCTTCGATCTCCGCCCGCAGGCGATCATCGAGCACCTCGATCTGCTGCGCCCGATCTATGCGCAGACAGCCGCCTACGGGCATTTCGGCCGCGAGCTGCCGGAGTTCACCTGGGAGCGCACCGACCGCGCTGAAGAGCTGCGGCGCGCTGCAGGCCTCTGACGGAGCGCGGGCCTGATGGCGATCCGCTCATGACGGCCGAGAGTCGTCGCATCGCGCGCGTGCTGCTGGACTCGCCGCTTCCGCAGCTAGACCGGCTCTTCGACTACGCGCTGCCGCCAGAGCTCGGAGACGTGCCGATCGGGGTGCGCGTGCGAGTGCCGCTTCGCACCGCCGGCCGCGTGATCGACGGGTACGTGGTCGAGATCGATACCGAGGACGACGCCGACAGGCCTCTCTCCGAGGTCGAGAGCGTCGTGTCGCCGGTGCCCGTGCTTCCGGAACGCACCTACCGGCTGGCTCGTCGCGCAGCCGACCGCGCGGCGGGGTCGGCGTCGGACGTGCTGCGTCTCGTCATCCCCAAGCGTCAGGTGCGGGTCGAGAAGGCCTGGACCGCGGACACACCGGCGCCCGTGCCGACCGATGAGGCCGTCGCCGACGCCGCCTCGCTCCTCGCCACGTACGACCACCTCGACGAGGTCCTCGAGGACGCCGGCAGGGCCGCGGTCGAGGCGATCCCGGTGCAGCACCGGGGCGAGCCGGGCTGGACGGCTCTGCTGGCCTCGGCGGCGACGCGGATGCTCGCAGCCGGACGCTCCAGCATCCTGATCGTGCCGGATCATCGGGACCTCGATCTTCTGCTCGCCGCGCTCGGGTCGCTCGTTCCGCCCGAGGCCGTCGTGCGATACGACTCACGGCAGACGAACCCCGATCGATACCGCTCGTTCCTCAGATCACTCGAGGATGCTCCGTGCATCGTGGTCGGCAACCGCTCGGCCGTGTACGCTCCGGTGCGCGCCGGGCTCGTCGCGGTGTGGGATGACGGCGATCCGCTGCTCGGCGAGCCGCTCGCGCCCTACATCAACGCCCGAGATGCCGCGCTGCTCCGTCAGGAACAGGAGGACTCGGCCCTGCTGTTCGTCGGCCACACCCGCACGACGGACGTCGAACGCCTCGTCGCGCACGGCTACCTGCAGGACGTGCGGGCCGCACGGCGGGTGATGCCGAGGGTGATCCTGAGCACACCGCAAGAGATGGATGCGCCGACAGCGCAGCGGATGCCGTCGTCGGCGTTCCTCTCGGCACGCAACGCCGCAGCCGAGGGCCCGGTTCTCGTGCAGGTCTCGCGCCCCGGTTTCGCGCCGTCCCTCGTGTGTGCGGAGTGTCGCGCTCCGGCCAGATGCGCGCACTGCGGCGGGCCGCTGGGCGCCAAGCATCGCGGCGCCGTTCCCGTGTGCGCCTGGTGCGGCCGGGGTGCGCGTGCCTGGGCCTGCCCGACGTGCTCGTCGACCAAGCTGCGTCTGGCGTCGTCGGGAAGCGAGCGCACCGCCGACGAGCTGGGCAAGGCGTTTCCCGGCGTCCGCGTGATCGTCGCCGACAGCGCGCACCCGGTCGAGCACGTCGCCGACAAGCCGGCGCTCGTGGTCGCGACGCGCGGCGCCGAGCCGCTCGCCGAAGGGGGCTATCGCGCAGTGGTGCTGCTCGACGGTCCACGGATGCTCCAGGCACCGGATCTTCGCATCGGTGAGGCCTGTCTGCGGTGGTGGTCGAACGCGGCCGCGCTCGCTGCTCCGGGGGCGCCCATCCACCTCGTCGGAGTCGACGGCACGATCGCACGAGCGCTCGCGACCTGGAACCAGTCGGGCTACGCACGCGCTGAGCTGGCGGAGCGCGCACCCCTGCACATGCCTCCTGCCGCGCGTGTCGCCCTGGTCGAGGGGTCCGCAGCGGCCGTCGGCCGTGCGTTGGCCGCGCTCCAGGAGCTCGCCCTGCCGTCTGACGCGGTCCTGGGGCCTGTGCCCCTCGAGTCCGACGACTATCCGCCTCGCGTGCGCGCGCTCGTCCGATTCGAGTACGGCGCCGGAGCCAAGGTCGCGGCGGCGCTGCGTGCGGCCGTCGTCGCCGAAGCCGTCAGCAATCGCCGAGGCAAGGGCAAGTCGACTCGGAGCACGCTCTCGGTTCGGCTCGATATCCTCGACCCAGAGCTCTGATCAGTCCGCCCGATCCGATCTCACCCGATCCACACACCGCATCCCTCCGGAGCACCTTCATGCGCCTTGTCTTCGCCGGCACACCGTCGGCAGCCGTTCCCACACTCCGCCGCCTCGCGGCCGAGCACGACATCGCGGCCGTGGTCACGCGACCGGATGCCCCCCTGGGCCGAAAGCGAGTGCTGACACCGTCGCCGGTCGCTCAGGCAGCAGCCGACCTCGGTCTGCCGATCATCAAGGCGGCACGTCTCGATGACGAGGCGACCGCGGCGATCGCCGCGCTGCAGCCCGAGCTCGGCGTGATCGTCGCATACGGCGGCCTCGTGCGAGAGCCGCTGCTGTCCACGCCGGTGAAGGGGTGGATCAACCTGCACTTCTCGCTCCTGCCCCAGTGGCGCGGCGCCGCTCCCGTGCAGCGCGCACTGATCGCCGGCGATGCCCAGCTCGGAGCGAGCGTCTTCCAGCTGGTACCCGCCCTCGACGCAGGCGACGTCTTCGCCACGCGCGTCGTCGACGTGGCACCGGGGGCGACAGCCGACGCGGCCCTCGAGGCCCTTGCCATCGACGGGGCACAGCTGACATCAGAAGTGGTCGGGGCCATCGCCGACGGTACTGCGCACGCGGTGCCGCAGCACGGAGAGCCGAGCCTGGCGCCGAAGCTGACGCTCGATGACGGTCTGCTCGACTGGAGCCAGCCCCTCGCACAGGTGTTCGCTCGCTTCCGCGGCGTCACTCCCGAGCCGGGAGCGCACACCACCGTCGACGGTCTCCGCGTGAAGGTACTCGAGGCTGCACCGTCGAGCGACCACGCCGCCCTCGAACCGGGAGAGATCGCCGCGACGAAGACGGCGCTCCTCATCGGCACCGGCTCGACGCCCCTCTCCGTCACGCGCGTGCAGCCGGCGGGCAAGGGAGCCATGAACGCGGTCGACTGGTGGCGGGGCCAGCGCGACACCGACGGTCTGCGAGCCGGAGCATGAGCGGCCAGGAAGACGCCGAGCGTCGCGACGGTCGTCCGGGTGGTGCGCAGAACCGGTCGCAGGGTCGACCGCACGGGCAGCGCGGCGGTCAGGCGCGGGGCGGTCAGCCTCAGGGCCAGCGCGGTGACCAGCCTCGCGGGCCGCAGCGCACGGTGCAGCCTGCTCGTCGGGTGGCCTATGACGTGTTGCGAGCGGTCTCCGAGTCGGATGCCTACGCCAACCTGATCCTGCCTCCGGCGATCGCCGAGGCGCGCCTCGATCCGCAGGACGCCGCCCTCGCGACAGAGCTCGCGTACGGGACCCTCCGTCGTCGTGGCACCTACGATGCGATCATCGCCGCGGCCGCCGATCGTCCGGCGGAGGAGATCGACCCCGCCGTGCTCGATGCGCTGCGTCTGGCCACGCATCAGCTGCTCGCCACACGCGTCGCCTCTCACGCCGCCGTGAACGAGTCCGTGAATCTGGTCGCCTCGACTCAGGGGCGAGGCGCATCGAACTTCGCGAACGCCGTGCTGCGCCGGATCTCCCGCGAGACACCGGGGGAGTGGGAGGAGCGCATCGAGGGTTCAGCGCGGTCCGATGACGAGCGTCTCGCACTCCGCTCCGCGCACCCTGTCTGGGTCATCCGATCGCTGCGACGCGCTCTCGCCGCCGAGGGAAGAGCCGACGAACTCGACGAGCTCCTCGACGCCGATAACGCCTCTCCGGAGGTGACCCTGGTGGCGCTCCCCGGACTCGCGGAGCCGGGTGAGCCGCGGCGCCCGTACGCTCCGACGGCCTACGGATCGCCCGGCGGCGATCCGCATCGTGTGATCGCCGCGACCGGTGGCACGGTCCGCGTTCAGGACGAGGGCTCTCAACTGGTGGCACTCGCGCTGGCGGCGGCCGCGCCGATCGCCTCGGGCGAGCGCTGGCTCGATCTGTGTGCAGGTCCCGGCGGCAAGACCGCGCGGCTCGCGGCGATCGCCCGCGAGCACGATGTCACGCTCGAGGCCAACGAGGTCATCCCGACTCGGGCACGTCTCGTCCGCAACGCCCTGCGCGGCGTACCGGGCGAGGTCATGGTGCACGAGGAGGACGGGCGCTCGTTCGGCGTCACCCACCCCGGCGCATTCGATCGCATCCTCGTCGATGCGCCGTGCACCGGCCTCGGCGCCCTCAGGCGGCGGCCCGAGGCGCGCTGGCGCAAGACCCCTGCCGATGTCGCCGAGCTCGTGCCCCTGCAGGTCGAACTCCTGAAGTCGGCGCTCGGCGCTCTCGCGCCCGGCGGGATCGTCGCGTACGTGACCTGCTCGCCGCATCTCGCCGAGACCACGGGGGTCGTGCAGGAGGTGCTCCGAAGCCGCACCGACATCACCGAGATCGATGCGCGTGCCGTGCTCCGGGGCGTCTCCGAGTCGCCGATCGACCTCGCCGAAGACGGTTCGGGGCGGGTGCAGCTGTGGCCACACCGCCACGGCACGGATGCGATGTTCCTCGCGCTTCTCCAGCGCAGCGCCACCGAGCAGGGCGACGCGAACTCCGAAGAGAGAGACTAGAGACGTGGACCTCCCCAGCGCACCGCGCATCAACCCCAGCATCCTGGCCGCCGACTTCGTGAACATGCAGCGCGATCTCGCCAAGATCGCGACCGCCGACTTCGCACACGTCGACGTGATGGACAACCACTTCGTGCCGAACCTCACGTTCGGGCCGCAGATGGTCGAACGGATCCAGGCGACCAGTCCGATCCCGCTCGACGTGCACCTGATGATCACCGAGCCGGAGCGCTGGGCCCCCGCCTATGCCGAGCTGGGGGCCGCCAGCGTCACGTTCCACCTCGAGGCAGCCGCGGATCCGATCTCGCTCGCCCGCACTCTGCGCAGCATCGGGGCCAGGGCCGGCGTCGCGATCAAGCCCGACACGCCCGCCGAGGGGCTCTACAGCGTGCTCGAGGAGTTCGACCAGATCCTCGTGATGACGGTCGAACCCGGGTTCGGCGGGCAGGGGTTCATGCCCGAGACGATGCCCAAGCTGCGCGCTCTCGCCGATGAGGCCAGACGCCGCGGATCGAACGTCTGGCTCCAGGTCGACGGCGGGATCTCGGACGCGACCATCGAGGCCGCGGCCGCCGCGGGCGCCGACACGTTCGTCGCAGGATCCGCGGTCTACGGCGCCGACGACGTCGAGGCCGCCGTCACCCGGCTCAGAGACCGCGCCAGAGCCGCTAGCCTGGAATCGTGAAGACTTTCGACGAGCTGTTCGCCGAGCTCAGCGTCAAGGCCGAGACCCGTCCAGATGGGTCGGGTACGGTCGCGGAGCTCGACGGCGGCGTGCACACGATCGGCAAGAAGATCGTCGAGGAGGCCGCCGAAGTCTGGATGGCATCCGAGTACGAATCCGACGAGGCCGCTGCGGAGGAGATCTCGCAGCTGCTCTACCACGTCCAGGTGATGATGATCGCGAAGGGCCTGAGCCTGCAGGACGTCTACCGACATCTGTGAAGCGCTCCGCCCCACTCGCTTCGATCTGAAGGCACCCCATGCTGCGCATTGCTGTTCCCAACAAGGGCTCTCTCTCCGAGACGGCCGCCGACATGCTCGCGGAGGCCGGCTACGCCGGTCGTCGTGATCCCAAGACACTTCACGTCGTCGATGCCGACAACGACGTCGAGTTCTTCTACCTCCGACCGAAGGACATCGCGACCTACGTCGGCTCCGGCGCCATCGACGTCGGCATCACGGGGCGCGACCTGCTCCTCGACGCGCGCATGCCCGGGGCGCGCGAGATCGAGGCGCTCGGCTTCGCCGGGTCGACCTTCCGCTTCGCCGCGCCCTCGGGACGCTACACCGACGTGTCCGAGCTCGACGGCCTGCGCATCGCGACGTCGTACCCGGGCCTCGTCGACGCGTTCCTCGATGAGCGCGGCATCGCGGTCGACCTCGTGCCCCTCGACGGCGCAGTGGAGTCGGCCGTGCGCCTCGGCGTCGCGGACGCCGTCGCAGATGTCGTCGAGACCGGCACGACACTGCGTCAGGCGGGCCTCGACGTCTTCGGCCCTGTGATCCTGCAGTCCGAGGCCGTGCTGATCGCCGGCCCGCAAGATGCAGAGGGCTCTGAGACGCTTCTGCGGCGCCTGCGCGGCGTCATGGTCGCTCGCCGGTTCGTGATGATCGACTACGACCTGCCGCTGGCTCTCCTCGACGACGCCGTCAAGATCGCGGGTGGCATCGAGTCGCCCACGGTCTCGCCTCTGCGCGACCCCGAGTGGGTCGCCGTCCGAGTCATGGTGGCACGCGCCCGAGTCAACCCCGTGATGGACGCGCTGTACGCGCTCGGCGCCCGCGCGATCCTCGTCACGGCGATCCACAACGCGAGGCTCTGATGACGCTCGCGAGTCGCGTCATCCCGTGCCTCGACGTCGCCGATGGGCGCGTCGTCAAGGGCGTCAACTTCGAGAACCTGCGCGACATGGGCGACCCCGTCGAGCTCGCACGCCACTACGCGGCTCAGGGCGCAGACGAGATCACCTTCCTCGACGTCACCGCGACCGTCGACGCCCGCGCCACGACGTACGACGTCGTGCAGCGCACCGCTGAGCAGGTGTTCGTGCCGCTGACGGTCGGCGGGGGAGTGCGCAGCGTCGACGACGTGGCGCGGCTGCTCTCGGTCGGCGCCGACAAGGTCGGAGTCAACTCGGCCGCGATCGCCCGCCCTGAGCTGATCGGCGAGATCGCCGACCGCTTCGGCGCGCAGGTGCTGGTGCTGTCGCTCGACGTCAAGCGGGCGACCGGCACTCCCTCCGGCTTCGTCGTCACCACCCACGGCGGGCGCACCCGGACGACCCTCGATGCGCTCGACTGGGCGCGTGAAGCCGCGGAGCGCGGGGCAGGAGAGCTGCTGGTCAACTCGATCGACGCCGACGGCACGCGAGACGGCTTCGACCTCGAACTGGTGAAGCTCATGCGCGAGGCCGCGTCTGTGCCGGTGATCGCCTCGGGCGGCGCCGGCAAGGCCTCCGACTTCGCTCCGGCGATCAAGGCAGGAGCGGATGCGGTGCTGGCAGCCAGCGTGTTCCACACCGGTGCGCTCACGGTCGGCGACGTCAAAGACGCGCTGCGCGCAGAGGGAGTGATCGTCCGATGAGCGAGGTCGACGAGCGCATCGCCCAGGTCGCCTTCAACGACGACGGCCTCGCGCCGGTGATCGTGCAGCAGTGGGACACGGCAGAGGTCCTCATGCTCGCGTGGGTCGATGCCGAGGCGCTGCGCCGCACCCTCACCACCGGTCGCGCGGTGTACTGGTCGCGCTCCCGTCAGGAGTACTGGCGCAAGGGAGACACCTCCGGGCACATCCAGGTGGTGCACGAGGCGAGACTCGACTGCGATGGCGACGCGATCCTGCTGCGTGTCGACCAGACCGGCCCCGCCTGCCACACCGGCACCCGCACCTGCTTCGACACGACGGACCTCCGTGCCGTCGAGGGGAGCTCGGCCGAGTGACGTTCGTGCAGAGAGGTCGCTCGATCGCCGTCTCCGGCTTCCTTCTCTCGGGAGCGATCGGGATCATCTCCTCGACCCAGACGTGGCTCACGGTCGCACGGGCCGATGCCGGGGAGGCGATCCTCGTGCCAGGCGCGTCAGCGTTGCCGCTGCTCGCTCCGCTGAGCCTCGCGGTCCTGGCGCTCGGCATCGCGCTCTCGATCGTCGGCCCGGTCATGCGACTCGTTTTCGGCGTGCTCGCCACCGCAGCCTCGCTCTTCCTCGGCTGGACGACTCTGCAGCTGCTCCTGACCGCGCCGCTGAGCGCTGTCGGCCCCACCGTCACGGAGACCACGGGGCTCGCAGGCAGCGCGGCGATCGCCGATGTCGTCGCCGGCATCGAGCTCTCGGCCTGGCCCGTGATGACGCTCATCGGCTGGGTCATCCTGCTGGCGGCATCCCTCGTCGTGCTCCTCACCTGGCGACGCTGGAAGCGCGGAGGACGCCGGTACCGCACCGACGCCGCACATGTCGAATCGAGCGCCGGTCCTGTCGACGCGATCGATTCATGGGACGACCTGTCGCGCGGAACCGACCCGACACGATGACCCCGATAGACTTGATCCGAACCAGCACGTCGTCCCCCGGAGGAGACCATGACCAACCCGATCGCTGACCCCGGCCACGGACACTCGCCTGCCGCATGGACGGGCGTCATCATCATGCTCGCCGGCTTCACGATCGGCACGCTGGCGTTCTGCCTCGCCGAGTTCAGCCCCGTGTGGGTCGCCCTGATCTGGGTGGGTGCCGCGATCGTCCCGATCGGTGCGCTCGTGGGCTGGCTGCTCTCGAAGGCCGGTTACGGCGTGAAGGGTCCCAAGTACTCGCCGAAGGCGCACTAATGGTGCTCGCCGACCTCACGGCCGGCGCAGTCGCAGACGCTGAACGTCGCGCTCTGACCCGGCCCCTCGCCGACGTCGAGCGCGATGCTCTCGCGCGTCCCGCCGCCAAGGATGCCCTCACGTTCCTCGCTCCCGCTGAGCGCGTGAAGATCATCGCCGAGGTGAAGCGCGCGAGCCCGTCGCGCGGCGCTCTCGCCGAGATCCCCGACCCGGCACTCCAGGCTTCGCTGTATGAGACGGGCGGTGCCTCGGCGATCAGCGTCCTCACCGAGGAGCGTCGCTTCGGCGGCAGCCTCGCCGATCTCGAGGCCGTCACGGCCCGCGTGTCGCTGCCTGTGCTGCGCAAGGACTTCATCGCGAACCGATACCAGGTGCTCGAAGCGCGAGCGGCCGGTGCCGACCTCGTGCTGCTGATCGTCGCCGGGCTCGAGCCGCACGTGCTCCGTGACCTGTTCGGCTTCATCACCGAGCTCGGCATGACTCCGCTCGTCGAGACGCACTCGGCCGACGAGCTCGAGGTCGCGATCGACCTCGGTGCACCGCTGATCGGTGTCAACGCCCGCGATCTGACGACACTCGAGCTCGACCGTGACCTGTTCGGCCGTCTCGTCGATCGCATCCCGGATTCCGCGGTCAAGATCGCCGAGTCGGCTGTCCTCACCCCTGCAGACGTCACGCACTACCGCTCCGCGGGTGCTGACGTCGTCCTGATCGGGGAGGCGCTCGTCACGGGCGACCCGGTCGCCACACTCAAGAGCTTCCTGGAGGCGTGATGAGCCTGCGAGATCAGCATGGTCCCCTGTTCGGCGAATACGGCGGGCGATACATGCCCGAGTCGCTGATCGCCGCGATCGACGAGCTCTCCGCGGCGTACGCCGATGCGATCGTCGACCCGGCCTTCCGCGAAGAGCTCGCGTCGCTGCTCAGCTCGTACGCCGGACGCCCGTCTCCGCTCACCGAGGTCGCCCGGTTCGCCGAGCACGCCGGCGGAGCGCGAGTCTTCCTCAAGCGCGAGGATCTCAACCACACGGGCTCGCACAAGATCAACAACGTGCTCGGTCAGGCGCTGCTGACCAAGCGCCTCGGCAAGAAGCGCGTGATCGCCGAGACGGGAGCGGGTCAGCACGGCGTCGCCACTGCGACGGCCGCGGCTCTGTTCGGTCTCGAGTGCACGATCTACATGGGCGAGGTCGACACCGAGCGCCAGGCGCTGAACGTCGCGCGCATGCGGCTGCTGGGCGCGGAGGTCGTCGCAGTCACCTCCGGCTCCCGCACCCTGAAGGATGCGATCAACGACGCCTACCGCGACTGGGTCGCGTCGGTCGAGACCACCAACTACATCTTCGGCACCGCCGCAGGTCCGCACCCGTTCCCCGCGATGGTCCGCGACTTCCAGAAGATCATCGGCGAAGAGGCTCGACAGCAGCTTCTCGACGAGGTCGGGCGTCTGCCCGATGCGGTCATCGCCTGTGTCGGAGGCGGCTCGAACGCGATCGGTATGTTCGATGCGTTCCTCGACGACGAGGGCGTGAAGCTCTACGGCGTCGAGGCTGCCGGTGACGGCGTCGACACCCCACGGCATGCCGCATCGATCGAACGTGGTCGCCCCGGCATCCTGCACGGCGCCAAGACCTACGTGCTCCAGGACGAAGACGGTCAGACGGTCGAGTCGCACTCGATCTCGGCGGGTCTCGACTATCCGGGCGTCGGACCCGAGCACTCGTGGCTCGCCGACATCGGCCGTGCCGAGTACATTCCTGCTACCGACGACGAGGCCATGCAGGCACTGCGTCTGCTGAGCCGCACCGAGGGCATCATCCCGGCCATCGAGTCCGCGCACGCCCTCGCCGGCGCACTCCGCCTCGGTCGTGATCTCGGCCCGGATGCAGTGCTCGCCATCTGCCTCTCCGGCCGCGGGGACAAGGACATGGACACGGCTGCTCGGTACTTCGACCTCTACGACGCCGAGGCACTCGCTCACGACGTCGAGAAAGAGAGCGACGCCGAGGCAGCCGCGTCGAAGGGGGAGCCGGAACTGTGAGCCGCGTCGAACAGGCGATAGCCGCAGCCCATGAGGCCGGTCGCAGCGCCTTCGTCGGATACCTGCCGGTCGGGTTCCCCGATCTCGAGACCAGCATCCAGGCCGCCATCGCACTCGCCGAGAACGGCGTCGACATCATCGAGCTCGGCCCGCCCTACAGCGACCCGGTGATGGACGGTGCGGTGATCCAGGAAGCGACCACCGCGGCACTCGCGAACGGGTTCAAGATGAAGGACCTCTTCACGGCTGTGCGCGCGATCACCGCCGCGACGGACGTGCCCGTGCTGGTCATGACGTACTGGAACCCCGTGTTCCAGTACGGCGTCGATCGTTATGCCGATGATCTGCTCGCCGCCGGCGGCGCCGGGCTCATCACCCCCGACATCACACCGGAGGTCGCGGGGGAGTGGATCGCCGCGAGTGAGCGCACCGGCCTCGACCGTGTCTTCCTCGCCGCCCCCACCTCGTCGGACGAACGCCTCGAGCTGGTCGTGAAGTCCTCGACCGGCTTCGTCTACACCGTCTCGACGATGGGCATCACCGGTGAGCGCACCGAGCTCGACCGGGCTGCGCGCACCCTGGTCGGTCGCCTGCGCGCGCACGGAGAGGTCCGCGCGTGCGTCGGCATCGGAATCTCTACCGCCGAGCAGATCGCCGGAGTCTCCGAATACGCGGACGGCGCGATCGTCGGCACCGCGCTGGTCCGCGCCCTCCGGGACGGCGGCATCCCCGCCCTCGCAGAGGTCACCCGAAACCTGGCGGTCGGCACGTCGTCGGCACGCCCCGTACACGAGAACTAGAATCGCACTCATGTCCCTCGCGCTCCACAGCACTTTCAGCGGCGTGCTCGCCAGCATCCCGAGCCCCTCGGTCTCTTACATCGACCTCGGCCCGCTCCGGATCCATTTCTACGCGCTCTGCATCATCGCCGGCATCATCGCCGCCACGCTGCTGACCAACCACCGCCTCACCAGGCGCGGGGCAGAGCCGTGGGTCGTGATCGACATCTCGATCCTCACTGTGCCGCTGGCGATCATCGGGGCGCGCATCTTCCACGTGCTCACCCACCCGAACTTCTACTTCGGCGAGGGCAGGAACACCTGGAACCCGTTCGAGCCCGGTTCGGTCTGGGCGATCTGGGAGGGTGGCATCGCCATCTTCGGCGCACTCATCGGCGGTGCCGTGGGCGCGTACCTCGGGTGCCGCTGGACCGGCATCCGCTTCTGGACCTTCGCCGACGCGCTGGCCCCGGGACTCCTGCTGGCGCAGGCCATGGGCCGTTTCGGCAACTGGTTCAACAACGAGCTCTTCGGGCTCCCCACCGACCTGCCGTGGGGTCTCGAGATCCCCTCTGACAACTCGGCCTTCCCTCCGGGGCTTCCCGAGGGCACGTTGTTCCACCCGACCTTCCTCTATGAGGTGCTCTGGAACGGCCTCGGAGTGATCGTGCTGCTCTGGCTCAGCCGCAAGGCGACCGCATTCCAGTGGGGCAAGCTCTTCGCGATCTACCTCATCTGGTACAGCGCAGGCCGAGTGGTCTGGGAGTCGATCCGCATCGATCCGAGCGAGATCCTCCTGGGGCTCCGCAGCAACGTCTGGGCCGCCATCATCGGCATCGTCGTGGGTCTCGCGATCCTCATCGTGCAGTCGCGCCGTCACCCCGGACTCGAGCCGTCGCCGTACCAGCCCGGCCGCGGCCGGAAGGATCTCGACGCTGATGTAGAATCGCAGAACAATCCCTCCGATTTCGTGGACGTGAGTGAGCCTCCGTCCGAAGAAGTCGCCGCAGGAGCCAGCGCCACAAGCACCGCTCCCACGGACACCGAAGGCGCTCGATAGCCGACCGGTCCGTGCGGACCCCATCACATCCACCCGGCCAATGACGTCCCCGGGTCAGCTGCAGATCTGAGGACGGTACTGGTGTATTTTCAGCCTCCCTATGGCGCTTCCGGCGCTTACCCCCCGAAGCAGGGCATGTACAACCCGGCGTTCGAGAAGGACGCCTGCGGCCTCGCCATGGTCGCGACGCTTCGTGGTGAAGCGGGCCACGACATCATCGCGTTGGCACTCGAAGCGCTGCGCAACCTGGAGCACCGCGGTGCTATCGGCTCGGATGCCGGCACCGGAGACGGCGCGGGCATCCTGACGCAGATGCCCGACGTGTTCCTGCGAGCGGTCACCGACTTCGAACTGCCCCCGGTCGGCGAGTACGCCGCGGGTCTGGCATTCCTCCCGCGCGATTCCAGCGAGCGCCGTCAGCAGAAGGCCGGCATCGAGAAGATCGCCCGCTCCGAAGGTCTCCGCGTCCTCGGCTGGCGCGAGGTGCCGACCGCCAACGACAACCTCGGCAAGCTCGCCGACGAGGCTCGCCCCGCCTTCGAGCAGCTCTTCGTGAGCGCCGGGGGAGCGACGCACTCCGACGCCCCGCTCACCGGCATCGCCCTAGACCGCGTCGCCTACCGCCTGCGCAAGCGCGCAGGACACGAGCTCGGCGCGTACTTCGTGACGCTGTCCGCGCGCACGCTCGGCTACAAGGGCATGGTCACGACGCTGCAGCTCGAGCCGTTCTACCCCGACCTGCAGGACGAGCGGTTCATGTCCGAACTCGCGGTCGTGCACTCGCGCTACTCGACGAACACGTTCCCGTCGTGGCCGCTCGCTCAGCCGCTGCGCATGCTCGCGCATAACGGTGAGATCAACACCGTCGGCGGAAACCGCAACTGGATGCGCGCGCGCCAGTCGCAGCTCGAGTCCGAGCTGCTCGGCGACGTCGCGCCGCTGCTGCCGATCTGCACCGACGGCGCCAGCGACTCGGCTTCCTTCGATGAGGTGCTCGAGCTTCTGACCCTCACGGGCCGCAGCCTGCCGCACGCCATCATGATGATGGTGCCCGAGGCCTACGAGAAGCAGTCCGACATCTCGCCGGAGCTGCGCTCGTTCTACGAGTATCACTCGAACCAGATGGAGCCGTGGGACGGCCCGGCCGCCCTCATCTTCACCGACGGCACCGTGGTCGGAGCGACTCTCGACCGCAATGGCCTGCGCCCCGGGCGCTGGACCGAGACGACCGACGGTCTGATCGTCATCGGCTCGGAGACCGGCGTGCTCACCTTCGAGCCCGAGCGGATCAAGCGTCGTGGGCGCCTGCAGCCGGGCAAGATGTTCCTCGTCGACACCTCACAGCAGCGGATCATCGAAGACGAGGAGATCAAGCACGACCTCGCGACCCTGCACCCGTGGCAGGAGTGGCTGGATGCCGGATCCGTGCGTCTCGCCGATCTGCCCGAGCGTGAGCACATCGTGCACCCGCCGGCATCGATCACCCGCCGTCAGCGCACCTTCGGCTACACCGAAGAAGAGGTGCGTCTGCTGCTGACCCCGATGGGGCAGACCGGTGTCGAGCCCCTTGGCGCCATGGGTTCGGACACTCCGATCGCCGTGCTGAGCAAGCGCCCGCGTCTGCTCTTCGACTACTTCACGCAGCAGTTCGCGCAGGTCACCAACCCGCCGCTCGACTCGATCCGCGAAGAGGTCGTCACGAGCCTCAAGCTGGGCCTCGGCCCCGAGAGCAACCTGCTCGCCTGGGGTCCGGACCACACGCGCACCGTGTCGCTCGACTTCCCGGTCATCGACAACGACGAGCTGGCGAAGATCCGGCACATCGACAAGGCTCTGCCCGACCGCTCCAGCGTGACGATCAAGGGCCTGTACCACTTCGACGCAGGATCGAACACGCTCGAGAAGCGTCTCACCGAGATGTGCGCCGAGGTCGACGAGGCCATCGAACAGGGTGCCGAGTTCGTCATCCTGTCTGACCGCGACTCGAACAAGGATCTGACCCCGATCCCGTCGCTGCTCATGGTCTCGGCGATCCATCACCACCTGATCCGTCGTGAGAACCGCATGAAGGTCGGTCTGATCGTCGAGGCCGGTGATGTCCGCGAGGTGCACCACGTCGCGACGCTGATCGGCTACGGCGCCTCGGCAGTCAACCCGTATCTCGCGATGGAGACGGTCGAGCACCTCGTGCGCACCGGCTACATCACCGGCATCACGCCCGAGAAGGCCGTCCGCAACCTGATCTACGCGCTCGGCAAGGGCGTGCTCAAGATCATGTCGAAGATGGGCATCTCGACCGTGTCGTCCTACGCCGGCGCCCAGGTCTTCGAGGCCGTCGGCCTGAGCGAGGAGTTCATCGACAAGTACTTCACGCGCACCGAGTCGAAGCTCGGCGGAATCGGCATCCAAGAGATCTTCATCGAGAACCAGGCGCGGCACGACTACGCCTATCCCGAAGACGAGGCCGCTCGTGCGCACGAGCGACTCTGGACCGGTGGCGAGTATCAGTGGCGCCGCGACGGCTCGCCGCATCTCTTCAACCCCGAGACGGTGTTCAAGCTGCAGCACGCGACGCGCGAACGCCGCTACGACATCTTCCGCGAGTACACGAAGATGGTCGACGACCAGGCGGCGGAGCTCAAGACGCTCCGCGGGATGTTCACGCTGCGGACCGGCACCCGCAAGCCCGTGCCGCTCGACGAGGTCGAGCCGGTCTCGGCGATCGTGAAGCGCTTCTCGACGGGTGCCATGAGCTACGGCTCGATCTCCAAAGAGGCTCACGAGACGCTCGCGATCGCGATGAACCGTCTCGGCGGCAAGTCGAACACCGGTGAGGGCGGCGAGGACACCGATCGTCTGCTCGACCCCGAACGTCGCAGCGCGATCAAGCAGGTCGCGTCAGGACGCTTCGGTGTCACGAGTCTCTACCTCACCGAAGCCGACGACATCCAGATCAAGCTCGCCCAGGGTGCCAAGCCCGGCGAGGGCGGTCAGCTGCCTCCGCAGAAGGTCTACCCCTGGGTGGCCCGCACGCGTGGCGGAACGCCCGGTGTCGGTCTGATCTCGCCCCCGCCGCACCACGACATCTACTCGATCGAAGACCTCAAGCAGCTCATCTTCGACCTGAAGAGGGCCAACCCCGAGGCGCGCATCCACACCAAACTCGTCAGCCAGTCGGGCATCGGCGCGGTGTCGGCCGGAGTCGCCAAGGCGCTCAGCGATGTCATCCTGGTGTCCGGCCACGACGGAGGCACGGGCGCGAGCCCGATGAACTCCCTTAAGCACGCAGGAACGCCCTGGGAACTCGGCCTCGCCGAGACGCAGCAGACGCTCATGCTCAACGGCATGCGCGACCGCGTGGTCGTGCAGGTCGACGGCCAGTTGAAGACCGGACGCGATGTCATCATCGGCGCTCTGCTCGGAGCGGAGGAATTCGGTTTCGCCACTGCTCCGCTGGTCGTCAGCGGGTGCATCATGATGCGGGTCTGCCACCTCGACACCTGCCCCGTGGGCGTCGCGACGCAGAATCCGGTGCTGCGCGAGCGCTTCACCGGCAAGCCGGAGTTCGTCGTGAACTTCATGGAGTTCATCGCCGAGGAGGTCCGGGAGATCCTCGCGGAGCTCGGCTTCCGCTCGATCGACGAGATCGTCGGCCGCGCCGAGCTCATCGAGGCGAACGCCGCTCTGCAGCACTGGAAGGCAGAGGGTCTCGACCTGAGCCCCGTGCTCGAGGGCCCGGCGTTCCCCGCGAGCGAGCCGCGTCGCAACCGCCGCACCCAGGATCACGAGCTCGAGAAGCACTTCGATGTGCAGCTCATCGACATCGCCAAGCCCGCCCTCCTCAACGGAGAGCCGGTCGTGGTCGAGCTGCCCATCGCGAACACCGAGCGCGCGGTCGGCACGATGCTCGGTCACCAGGTCACGTCGCGTCACGGCGCTGCAGGGCTTCCCAGCGGCACCATCGACGTCACGTTGCACGGCACCGCAGGGCAGTCGCTGGGAGCGTTCCTCCCCTCGGGCATCGTGCTGCGCCTCGAAGGCGACGCGAACGACTACGTCGGCAAGGGCCTCTCCGGTGGCGACATCTCGATCCGTCCGGCGCGTGGTTCCACCATCAAGCCTCACGAGAACGTGATCGCCGGCAACGTCATCGGTTACGGTGCGACGGCGGGAACGATGTTCCTCTCCGGCGTCGTGGGCGAGAGATTCCTCGTCCGCAACTCCGGGGCGACCGCGGTCGTCGAGGGAGTGGGCGACCACGCGCTCGAGTACATGACCGGTGGGGTCGCGGTGATCCTCGGCTCGACGGGTCGCAACCTCGGCGCCGGAATGTCCGGGGGAGTGGCCTACATCCACTCGCTCGACAGCGGCAAGATCAACGCCCAGTCGCTCGGCAGCGGAGAGCTCAGGCTCGAACCGCTCGACCGTGCCGACCTCGAAGTGCTGCGCAGCCTGATCGTCGCACACGTGGAGCGCACGGCCTCGCCGCTCGGCTCCGACATCCTGGCGCGGTTCGATGAGACCGCCGGCCAGTTCACGAAGGTGCTTCCGCGGGACTACGCCGCAGTGCGCAGCATGCGCGAGGAAGCAGTCGCCGAGGGCATCGACCCCGACGGCGACATCGTCTGGAACCGCATCCTGGAGGTGACCGGTGGCTGATCCCAAAGGTTTTCTGAAGGTCACTGAGCGTGAGCTTCCGAAGCGTCGTCCTGTGCCGGTGCGCATCATGGACTGGAAAGAGGTCTACGAGGCCGGCGATCAAGCTGTCCTGAAGCGTCAGGCCGGGCGCTGCATGGACTGCGGCGTGCCGTTCTGTCACCAGGGCTGCCCGCTGGGCAACCTGATCCCCGAGTGGAACGACCTCACCTGGCGCGGAGAAGGGCGCGCGGCGA
Organism: Microbacterium sp. K2; assembly: GCF_051365005.1. Classification (NCBI taxonomy): domain Bacteria; kingdom Bacillati; phylum Actinomycetota; class Actinomycetes; order Micrococcales; family Microbacteriaceae; genus Microbacterium; species Microbacterium sp. K2. Next base: position 537,040 of record NZ_JBLWII010000001.1, read on the forward strand.
TCGATCGACTGCACGCGACCAACAACTTCCCGGAGTTCACGGGTCGTCTGTGCCCGGCCCCGTGCGAGAGCTCGTGCGTGCTCGGCATCAACCAGCCCGCGGTCACGATCAAGCAGATCGAGGTCTCGATCATCGACGAGGCCTTCGCCAAGGGCTGGGTCGAGCCGCAGCCTCCGGCTCGTCTGACCGGCAAGACGGTCGCGGTCGTGGGGTCCGGGCCCGCTGGGCTCGCCGCCGCGCAGCAGCTCACCCGTGCGGGTCACACCGTCGCGGTCTTCGAGCGCGACGACCGCATCGGCGGCCTGCTGCGCTACGGCATCCCCGACTTCAAGATGGAGAAGGGGCAGCTCGAGTCGCGCCTTCGCCAGATGCAGGAGGAGGGAACCAGGTTCCGTGCCGGAGTGGAGATCGGCAAGGACATCTCGTGGTCCGACCTCCGCGCCCGCTACGACGCCGTCGTGATCGCCACCGGATCCACGATTCCCCGCGACCTGTCGATCCCGGGTCGCGATCTCGACGGAGTGCACTTCGCCATGGAGTACCTCGTCGAGTCCAACCACGCGGTCGCCGGCGACAAGGTTCCCGAGCAGATCACCGCCGAGGGCAAGCACGTCATCGTGATCGGCGGCGGCGACACCGGTGCGGACTGCATCGGAACCGCACACCGCCAGGGCGCGATCAGCGTCACGAACCTCGCGATCGGCAAGCAGCCGGGAACCGAACGACCGGGACACCAGCCCTGGCCGATGATGCCGACGCTCTTCGAGGTCTCGTCTGCTCATGAGGAGGGCGGTGAGCGCGTCTTCCTCGCCTCGACCGTCGAGTTCCTCTCGAACGACGTCGGCGAGGTCCGTGCTCTGCGCGTCGCCGAGACCGAGTTCATCGACGGCCGCCGGGTGCCCAAGAGCGGCACCGAGCGCGAGATCCCTGCAGACCTCGTGCTGATCGCGATGGGCTTCACGGGTCCGGAGCAGGACGGCTACACCGAGGACACGCTTCCGCAGGTCACCGACCGCGGCGCTTTCCGGCGCGATGACAGCTACGAGTCGACCGTTCCCGGTGTCTTCGTCGCCGGCGATGCCGGCCGCGGGCAGTCCCTCATCGTGTGGGCGATCGCGGAGGGCCGTGCGGCCGCGGCCAACGTCGATCGATTCCTCATGGGCACGACCGTTCTGCCCGAGCCTGTGCGACCGCATGAAGTCGCTATCGGTCTCCAGCCCGCGTAGGCTGAGCCGCGGCACCGTCGCCTGATTTCCATCCCCCACTACCCTGGAGCAATCTGTTGAGACGCGCGAAAATCGTCGCCACCCTGGGCCCCGCCACCTCCACCTATGAAACCGTGCGTGCACTGATCGACGCCGGCGTGGACGTCGCGCGCCTGAACCTCAGCCACGGTGACTACTCCGTGCACGAGAACAACTACGCCAACGTCCGCAAGGCAGCCGAGGACGCTGGTCGCGCCGTCGCCATCCTCGTCGACCTGCAGGGACCGAAGATCCGCCTCGGCAAGTTCGAGAACGGCCCCTACGAGCTCGCCAAGGGCGACATCTTCAAGATCACGACCGAGGACATCGTCGGCAACAAGGAGATCTCCGGGACCACGTTCAAGGGCCTCCCGAACGACGTCAAGCCGGGAGACTTCCTGCTCATCGACGACGGCAAGGTGCGGGTCGAGGTCGTCGAGACCGACGGCGTCACCGTCACGACCCGCGTGATCGTCGCCGGAGCCGTGTCGAACAACAAGGGCATCAACCTGCCTGGTGTCGCCGTCAACGTCCCCGCACTGAGCGAGAAGGACGAGGAAGACCTCCGCTGGGGCCTGCGTATCGGCGCCGACCTCATCGCCCTGTCCTTCGTCCGCAACGCCGAGGACATCAGCCGCGTCCACGAGATCATGGCCGAAGAGGGCGTCAAGGTCCCCGTCATCGCCAAGGTCGAGAAGCCGCAGGCCGTCGATGCGCTCGAAGAGATCGTCGACGCGTTCGACGCGATCATGGTCGCCCGCGGTGACCTCGGTGTCGAGCTTCCTCTCGAGGCCGTCCCGATCGTGCAGAAGCGCGCCGTCGAGCTGGCGCGTCGCATGGCCAAGCCGGTCATCGTCGCGACGCAGATGCTCGAGTCGATGATCAACAGCCCGGTGCCCACCCGCGCCGAGACGTCGGACGTCGCGAACGCGGTGCTCGACGGAGCCGACGCCGTGATGCTCTCGGGCGAGACCAGCGTCGGCGACTACCCGGTCGTCGTCGTCGAGACGATGGCTCGCATCATCGAGTCGACCGAGGAGCACGGTCTCGAGCGCATCGCGCCGCTCACGACCAAGCCCCGCACCCAGGGTGGAGCGATCACGCTCGCCGCTCTCGAGGTCGCCGAGTTCGTCGAGGCGAAGTACCTCTGCGTCTTCACCCAGTCGGGTGACTCGGCACGCCGTCTGTCGCGTCTGCGCTCGCGCATCCCGATGATCGCCTTCACCCCCGAGCCCGGAATCCGTCGTCGCATGGCGCTGACCTGGGGCATCCAGTCGAAGCTCGTCGACATGGTGCAGCACACCGACCTGATGTACCTGCAGGTCGACGACTACCTGCTCTCGAGCGGTCTCGCCGTCGAAGGGGACAAGGTCGTCGTGATCTCCGGTTCCCCTCCTGGAATCGTGGGTTCGACCAACGACATCCGCGTCCACAAGGTCGGGGACGCCGTCAACGGCGCCGCTCCGATCTACAAGGAAGCGACGATCTGATCAAGATCGCACAGCGAGCGAAGGGGCGGAACGACTGTTCCGCCCCTTCGTCGTCCGCGCGGCGATGTCCCGCCGGACCCTGTCAAGTGGCTGGCGCGGGAGTGCGCGGCGCACCTACGGTGATCGGATGACTCTTCTCCCTCGGCGCATCGTCGTGGCGGGCCACGCCTTCCGTCTGCACGAAAGCACTGAGACGAAGGCTTCGGATGCCGTCATGTACGTGCTGATCCACGGCGTCGGCATGTCCCATCGCTACTTCGCGCCTCTGCACGGGGCCCTGCCGGAGTCCGCGCGGGTGATCTCGATCGACCTCCCCGGCTTCGCCGGGCTTCCGCAGCCGGAGCGCGATCTCGAGGTTCCCGAGATGGGGCGCCTGCTGGCGGAGCTCGTCGCGATGCTGGGCCCTGAGCGCGTCGTCTACGTCGGGCACTCGATGGGAGCCCAATGGGTCCTCGAGGCTGCGCGCGCGCATCCGGAGCATGTCGAGGGCATCGTGATGATCGGTCCTGTCGTCGATGAGCGGCACCGAACGCTCGGAGCGCAGGCACGGGCACTGCTGGTCGACACGCTGGGGGAGACCCCGGCAGCGAATGCCGTCGTCCTGGTCGACTACCTGCGGTGCGGCATGCGCCGGTATCTGAAGCAGGCACGGCGGATGGTCGAGTACTCGACGGCGTCGGCAGTTCAGTCGATCCGGATGCCTGTGCTGGTCATCCGCGGAGGCGACGACCCTGTCGCCGGATCGGAATGGGGCCACACGCTCAGCACCGCGGCGCGCGACTGTGCGCTCACAGAGATCCCCGGGCAGTTCCACAATGTGCACTTCACCGCGCCCCTGGCGGTCGCACAAGCGATCGAGGGGTGGGCGCCATCCGCACCTTGAGACGAGCCGGGTGGTGGATCGCGGACTACGCCTACGCCGTGTACTGGCAGTTGCGTGCCGCTTTCGATCGAAGCGAGGCCGATTCCTTCGCGACCGGCTCTGCGACTCCGATCGTGATCCTTCCCGGCGTGTACGAGACATGGCGGTTCATGCAGCCTCTCATCACGGCGCTGCACGCGCGGGGCCACCCCGTGCATGTCCTCGATTCGCTCCGGCACAACCGGCGGCCGGTCGTCGAAGCGGCTCAGCTCATGACCGAGTTCCTCGAGGCGGAACAGCTCACCGATGCGCTCATCGTCGCACACAGCAAAGGCGGCCTCGCAGGCAAGATGGCGATGGCGGGCCCCTCAGGCTTCCGCGTGCGCGCCATGGTGGCGGTGGCCACGCCGTTCGGCGGTTCCCGCTATGCACGGATGCTGCCGGTCCGGTCTCTCCGAGCGTTCTCGCCTTCGGATCCGTCGATCATGCAGCTCGCGCACCACCGGGATGTCAACGAGCGGATCGTGTCGATCTACGGGGAGTTCGACCCGCACATCCCCGAAGGCAGTGAGCTCAGCGGTGCGATGAAGAACGTGCGTCTCGAGACCGGAGGCCACTTTCGGGTTCTCGCGAACCCCAGGGTCCTCGCAGAGGTCGCCGCGCTGTCCGAGCGGTGAGCGACGGGTCGAAAGGCGCGCCGGACGGACGCCGTGTCATGGCGGCGCAGCTTCTCAGGTGCAGGCCTGTACTCTGGTCCAGGCGCGAGCCTGCCGCACGGCGGAGGGCCCCGCACCCACACCCATGGATGACCTGACCATCGACCCCGCCGTGGCCGAGCGACGCGACCGCTCCCGCCCGCTGGTCGGCGCGCCGCCGGAGCCCGATGACGCGCAGCCGCTGTCCGGGAAGCCGGGAAGCATCGGCGTCCGGTACCGTCTCAAGCGTCGCTTCCGCACATACGAGGCCATCGCATGTGTTCCGGTCTATCTGGCACAGACGAGGGCGTGCGACACGGTCCTGGGCCCGCACGGCGACCGGATGCACGGCGGACAGGCATACGAACCGGTGCTGGTCGGCGGAGTGGGCGTCGAGGCGACGGATGAGAACCTCGACGCGATCATCCGCGCCACAGTCCCTCGAACCGCCATCACCGCCGACCATCCTGCGGTCGCAGAGCGGATGATCCTCGAGTCGATGCGCCCCGCCCTCGACCGGTATCTGCTGATCGACGGTCAGGTATGGATCAGCATCTGAACTGATGTGCCGGCGGTGGGACTCGAACCCACACGCCCTTTCGGACAAAGCATTTTGAGTGCTCCGCGTCTGCCATTCCGCCACGCCGGCTCGTGTGTCGCGTCTACGACTTTAGCGCAGGCGATCTGCGCCCACCCGCACCCGCCGCGCCGTCGGGGGACCTCATAGGCGGTCTCCACTAGGATGGGTCTGTGACCGAGCAAGAACAGGCAGCAGAAGAGCCCACGTCATCCGCACCCCGACGCGTCGTCGTCGCCGAGGACGAGTCGCTGATCCGTCTCGACATCGTCGAGATCCTCCGCGACAACGGCTTCGATGTCGTCGGTGAGGCAGGTGACGGCGAGACCGCTGTGGCGCTCGCCACCGAGCTGCGCCCGGACCTCGTCATCATGGATGTCAAGATGCCGCAGCTCGACGGCATCAGCGCGGCCGAGAAGCTGCACAAGGGCAACATCGCACCCGTCGTGCTTCTCACGGCGTTCAGCCAGAAGGAGCTCGTCGAGCGCGCGAGCGAGGCCGGAGCACTGGCCTACGTCGTCAAGCCCTTCACCCCGAACGACCTGCTGCCCGCGATCGAGATCGCCCTCGCCCGCCACGAGCAGATCATCACGCTCGAGGCCGAGGTCGCCGACATGGTCGAGCGCTTCGAGACCCGCAAGCTCGTCGACCGGGCCAAGGGCCTGCTGAACGAGAAGATGGGCCTCTCCGAGCCCGAGGCGTTCCGCTGGATCCAGAAGGCGTCGATGGATCGCCGCCTCACGATGCAGGATGTCGCCAAGGCGATCATCGAGCAGCTCGCTCCGAAGAAGTAGTCTTTGCTGCGGCTCGACGCGGAGCACCTGCTGCGTCCTGTGCAGATCGGCGACGGCGCTGCGCTGGCGAGAGCCTACTCGGCGAACCGAGAGCATCTCGCACCGTGGGAGCCACTCAGGTCGCCGGAGTTCTTCACCCCGGAGTGGCAGGAGTTCCACGCCGAGCAGTGCGTGTTGGAAGCATCGGCCGGACGGAATATCCGCTTCGTGATCGAGTCGTCCGATGGAGAGATCCGCGGACGGATCAATCTCAACAACATCGTGCGCGGTGCGTTCTGGAACGCCGATCTGGGCTACTGGATCGACAGGACTCGTCTCCGTCGCGGTCTCGCATCCCGGGGAGTGCATCGTGTCGCCGCGTACGCGCGGGACGAGGTGCGATTGCACCGCCTGCAGGCAGCCACCCTGCTGCACAACTCCGGTTCACAGCGTGTCCTCGCAGACAACGGCTTCGAGCGCATCGGCATCGCTCCGCAGTATCTGCGGATCGCGGGGGAGTGGCAGGACCACCTGCTCTTCCAGCTGCTGCTGGACGAGCCGCTCAGCGAGCCTCGGGAACGTCCTTGATCATGTTGGTGATCCGGATCGTCGAGCACCGGCGGCCCTGATCGTCGGAGACGACGATCTCGTGCACCGTGATGCTGCGTCCGAGGTGCACGGGCGTGCACACGCCGGTCACCACGCCGGACGTCGCCGAGCGGGTGTGCGTCGCGTTGATGTCGACACCGACAGCCAGTCGCCCGGGGCCCGCGTGCAGGTTGGCGGCCATGGATCCCAGCGACTCGCCGAGAACCACATAGGCGCCGCCGTGCATGAGACCGACGGGCTGCGTGTTGCCCTCCACCGGAAGCGTGGCGACGCAGCGCTCGGTGGTGAACTCGAGGAACTCCATGCCCATCTTCTGAGCGAGCGCACCCATTCCGCGGGCTGTCGCCCAGTCGAGTCCTGCACTGGTCGCGGTGTCGCTCATGGTTCCTCCTCAGCGGGTGTCTGTCGTCCTCGTTAGGCTGACAGGGTGACGGACTCCGCAAAGCCTACCCTCATGGTCGTCGACGGCCATTCGCTCGCCTATCGTGCATTCTTCGCCCTCCCGGTCGAGAACTTCACGACCAAAGACAATCAGCACACGAACGCCATCTACGGCTTCCTGTCCATGCTGGTGAACCTCATCAAGGCCGAGCAGCCGACGCACATGGCGATCGCATTCGACACCTCGCGCCATTCGTTCCGCACCGACGTGTACCCCGAGTACAAGGCGACGCGCTCAGAGTCGCCGCAGGAGTTCCGCGGGCAGATCCCGCTGCTGCAGGACTGCCTGGCCGCGATGTCGATCCCGGTCCTCACGAAAGAGGGGTTCGAGGCCGACGACATCCTCGCCACCCTGTCGACCCAGGGCGCCGAGCAGGGATACGACGTCCTCGTGGTCTCCGGCGACCGCGACACGATCCAGCTCGTCACCGACGACGTCACGCTGCTGTACCCCTCGGTGCAGGGCGTCTCGCAGCTCAAGAGGTACGACCCGGTGACCGTGCAGGAGCGCTACGGCGTCCGACCCGAGCAGTACCCCGACATCGCAGCCCTCGTCGGCGAGACGAGCGACAACCTTCCCGGCGTGCCCAAGGTCGGCGAGAAGACCGCCGTCAAGTGGCTCACGCAGTTCGGGTCCCTCGATGATCTGCTCGAGCGAGCCGAGGAGATCAAGGGCGTGGTGGGAGGAAACCTCCGCGACCACATCGAGGACGTGCGGCGCAACCGCAGACTCAATCGCCTGCTGACCGACGTCGAGCTGCCGGTCGCTCCCGACGACCTCGCGGTCGCACCGATCGATGCGCAGGCCGTGCGCGACATCTTCGCTCGCCTCGAGTTCCGCACCCTTCTGCCTCGCGTGTTCGAGGCCGTCGGAGCGGGCGAGGTCGCCGACGACCCGACGACGACCGTGGTGCTGCCCGAGCCGACCCAGGTCAGTGCGGCGGAGTTCGTCAGCTGGGCCGAAGAACAGACAGGCGACATCGCTGTGCGGCTCGTCGTGCAGGGTGGGGCTCCGACGAGGCTCGGTGCCGCGTCCGGGGAGGAACTCCGTGAGCTCGACTGGAACGACGATGTCGTAGAAGTCCTGCGGCCGTGGCTCGAGTCCGCGAGCCCGAAGGTGCTCCACGACGCGAAGCCCCAGGTGAAGGCTCTGCTTCGACTGGGTGTGCGATTGAGCGGCCTGGCCTATGACACGAGTCTGGCGGGGTGGCTGCTGCGTCCGAGCTTCCCCGACAAGACGCTCGGCGACCTCGTCGAGCGCTATCTCGGTGAGAAGCTGCCAGAGGCAGACCCGACGCAGCTCGTTCCTGAGACCGAAGGTGCCACCCCCTCCCAGGAGGCATGGTTCGCGCTCCGTGTCGCGACAGCGCTGCGTGAGGACATCCCCGAGTCCGTCGCCGCCGTACTCACCGACATCGAGCTTCCGACGCTGCTGACGCTGGCCGACATGGAGGTCGCAGGAGTCGCGGTCTCACACGACGTGCTGTCGACCTTCTCGGGCGAGCTGGCGACGCGCGCCGAGGGTCTCGCCCAGGAGGCGTTCGGCATCGTCGGTCGCGAGTTCAATCTCGGGTCTCCCAAGCAGCTGCAGGAGGTGCTGTTCGACGACCTGCAGCTGCCCAAGACGCGCAAGACCAAGACCGGGTACTCCACGGATGCCGCGGTGCTCGCCGATCTGCAGGAGTCGCACCCGCATCCGTTCCTCGGACTGCTGCTGCAGCACCGTGAGGCGACCAAGCTCCGTCAGATCATCGAGTCGCTCGACACCGCCATCCAGGCCGATCACCGTGTGCACACGACGTACGTGCAGACCGGCAGCCAGACCGGACGTCTGTCGAGCACCGATCCGAACCTCCAGAACATCCCCGTTCGCACCGAGGAATCCCGTCGCATCCGCAGCGCCTTCCAGGTGGGAGAAGGCTACGAGTCGCTGCTCACCGCCGACTACTCGCAGATCGAGATGCGGATCATGGCCCATCTCTCCGGCGACGAGGGACTCATCGAGGCGTTCAACAGCGGTGAGGACCTGCATCGGTTCGTCGGCGCGCGGGTGTTCGGTGTCGAGCCGAGCGAAGTGACCTCCGCGATGCGCACGAAGGTGAAGGCGATGTCGTACGGCCTGGTCTACGGCCTCTCGGCATTCGGACTGTCGAAGCAGCTCCGCATCGAGCAGTCCGAGGCGAAGCAGCTGATGGTCGAGTACTTCGCACGGTTCGGAGCTGTGCGCGACTATCTTCGGGCATCCGTGATGAAGGCCAAGGAGGTCGGCTATACCGAGACCATCTTCGGCCGCCGTCGCCCGTTCCCCGACCTTGCGAGCCCGAACCGCGTCCTTCGCGAGAACGCCGAGCGCGCAGCGCTCAACGCCCCGATCCAGGGGAGCGCGGCCGACATCATGAAGATCGCGCTCCTGCACATCCACGAAGACCTCCGCACCGAGGGTCTCGCATCGCGCGCACTGTTGCAGATTCACGACGAGCTCGTCGTCGAGGTGGCACCGGGGGAGTGGGACGCGGCGGAGCGGATCGTGCGGACGCGTATGGGCGACGCCGCGAATCTCACCGTGCCCCTCGACGTGCAGGTCGGGCGCGGACGCGACTGGAACGAGGCAGCACACTGAGGCTGACCGACGCGTCGTGACGAAGGCGACGCAGAGCTCGGCCACGCGGCACATCGATATCCTGCGCCGGGGGTGCGGGGCTACGCTGGAGGGATGACTTCAGCTCCCCGCACTCCGTCTGCCATCGACAAAGTCGCCGATGAATGGGTCGACACCATCGCGGTGCTCGCCCCGACTCTGGGCACGTACATCGGTCGAGACGAGGTCAACGACCGGTTCGGCGACCTGAGCCCTGAGGGGCACGAGCAGATCGCGTCCGCAACGCGATCGACGCTCGCGAAGCTGCAGGCAATCGACGCGGTCGACGCGATCGACCAGGTCACGAAGACCGACCTCTCCGCCGAGCTCAGCCTGGATCTCGAGCTGCACGACGCCAGGTGGCACCTGCGTGACCTCAACGTGATCGCCTCCGCCGCTCAGGACGTGCGCTCGGCTTTCGACCTCATGCCGACCGCGACCGCAGACGATTGGTCGGTGATCGCGACCCGTCTCGCCGCAGTGCCCGACGCGCTCCGCGGATACACCGAGACGCTCCGCGCAGGCATCGCGGCCGGAGTCACTCCGGCTCGTCGCCAGGTCGTCGAGGTCGCGACGCAGATCGACCGTTACACGGCCGACGACGGCTTCTTCGCCGCTTTCGTGGCGGATGCGGCGCCCCAGGAAGGCAACCTTCCCGCGTCGCTCGCTCGCACTCTGGCCGACAACTCCGCTGCGGCGCGAGTCGCGTACGACGAGCTGCGCAGCTTCCTGGCCGAGGAGCTCGCTCCCGTCGCGACGGAGGTCGATGCCGTCGGTCGCGAGCTGTACGCACTGAACTCCCGCCGCTTCCTCGGAGCGACCATCGACCTCGACGAGACCTACGAGTGGGGCCGAGAAGAACTCGCCCGCATGGTCGCCGAGCAGACCGCGATCGCGAACGAGATCCTCCCCGGGGCCTCGGTCGAAGAGGCCGTCGCGCACCTCGAGGCCGACCCCGCCCGCAAGCTCGTCGGAACAGACGCTCTCCAGAAGTGGATGCAGGAGACGAGCGACCGCGCCGTCGCAGAGCTCGGCGCCACGCACTTCGACATCCCCGACGCGATTCGCACTCTCGAGTGCATGATCGCGCCGACGCAGGAGGGCGGCATCTACTACACCGGTCCGACGGACGACTTCTCGCGTCCTGGGCGTATGTGGTGGTCGGTTCCCGAGGGCGTCACCGAGTTCGACACGTGGCGCGAACTGACGACGGTCTACCACGAGGGTGTGCCTGGGCATCACCTGCAGATCGCGCAGGCGGTGTACAACCGTACCGAGCTCAACTCATGGCGACGACTGCTCGCCGGCACCTCCGGCCATGCAGAGGGCTGGGCGCTGTACGCCGAGCGCCTGATGCAGCAGCTGGGCTACCTCGACGACCCAGCTGACCGGTTGGGCATGCTCGACGGACAGCGGATGCGTGCTGCCCGTGTCGTGCTCGACATCGGGGTGCACCTCGGCAAGCCGCGTCTCGATGGCGAAGGCACCTGGGACGCCGACTACGCGCTCGACTTCATGCGCAAGAACGTGAACATGTCCGACCAGTTCGTGCAGTTCGAGGTCAACCGCTATCTCGGCTGGCCAGGACAGGCGCCTTCTTACAAGGTCGGCCAGCGCATCTGGGAGCAGGTACGCGAGGCGTACCAGGCTGAGCGAGGCGCGGACTTCGACGTCAAGGAGTTCCACAAGCGGGCTCTCGACATGGGCGGCGTCGGGCTCGACACGCTCCGAACCGCCCTCCTGACGCGCTGAGGGAATGCGCCGACCGCGCTCGCTGTTCATTCAGCTGAATAGAAAGGGCTGACATGAGCATCGAGTTCGGGCTGGACACCTTCGGCGACATCACGAGAGGCGACGACGGCGAACTTCTCACCGGAGCGCAGACGATCCGCAACATCGTCGATCAGGCGGAGCGAGCCGACAGCGTCGGAGTCGACTTCTTCGGCGTGGGGGAGCACCACCGCACGGAGTTCGCCGTGTCGGCGCCGGAGATGGTGCTAGCCACGATCGCCGGTCGCACGAAGAACATCCGCCTCGGCACTGCCGTCACGGTGCTGTCATCCGATGACCCGGTGCGCGTGTTCGAACGCTTCGCCACGCTCGACGCCCTGTCGAACGGACGCGCTGAGGTCGTGCTCGGCCGAGGATCGTTCATCGAGTCCTTCCCACTCTTCGGCTACGACCTTCGCGACTACGACGCCCTCTTCGAGCAGAAGCTCGAACTCTTCGTCGAGCTTCTCAAGGAGCAGCCGGTGACGTGGTCGGGGTCGATGCGCGCGTCGCTCGAGAACGCCGATGTCTTCCCCAAGACGGAGAACGGGCTGCGCACCTGGGTGGGGGTGGGCGGCAGCCCTGAGTCCGTCGTGCGCGTCGCCCGTCATGGACTCGGCCTCATGCTCGCGATCATCGGCGGACCCGCAGGGCGCTTCCGCCAGTTCGTCGACCTGTACCACCGCTCGGTGGCGTCGTTCGGCACGACCTCCCACCCCATCGCGGTGCACTCCCCGGGCCACATCGCCGATACCGATGAGGAAGCATGGGAGGCCGCATACTCCGGGTTCGAGGCGATGAACAACACCATCGGTCGCGAGCGGGGATGGCCTCCGTACAGCCGGGCTCGATTCCAGAACGACGTGGGTCCTGCCGGAGCCCTGTACGTCGGCTCGCCCGAGCGGGTCGCAGCAAAGATCGCCGACACCGTGACGACGCTCGGGCTCGGTCGCTTCGACATGAAGTACGCCACCGGCACGCTGTCACACGATGCGATGATGCGCAGCATCGAACTCTACGGCTCCGAGGTCATCCCTCGAGTGCACCGGCTGCTCGCAGATCGCGACTGACGCACAGCTCGGCACCGCGGCGCGCCCCTCTACGATGAAGGAATGGCCAACACCGCGCTGCCGAGCCGGGCGTCGATCGCCGGGCGTCTCGACGAGCTCCCGTTCACGCGCCGACACCTCCGGCTTCTCACCGGCTCGGGGGTCGGCTGGGCCCTGGACGCGATGGACGTCGGACTCATCTCGTTCATTCTGGCGGCACTCACCCAGCAGTGGGGCCTGACGAAGACGGATGCGGGGTGGATCGCATCCGTCGGATTCATCGGCATGGCGATCGGCGCCACACTCGGCGGCCTGCTCGCCGATCGGCTCGGGCGACGCCAGGTCTTCGCACTCACCCTGCTCGTCTACGGCGTCGCAACGGGAGCAAGCGCGCTCGTGAGCGGCCTCGCCGCCCTCCTCGTGCTGCGTTTCCTCGTCGGGCTGGGTCTCGGCGCCGAGCTTCCCGTGGCTTCCACGTACGTCAGCGAGTTCGCGCCCGCCCGCATCCGGGGCCGGCTGATCGTCATTCTCGAAGCGTTCTGGGCGCTGGGGTGGACGGCGGCCGCGCTGATCGGATTCTTCGTGATCCCCGCATCCGACGACGGGTGGCGCTGGGCGTTCGCGCTCGGCGCGATCCCTGCGGTCTACGCACTGGTCGTCCGATGGGGCCTGCCCGAGTCGCCCCGATGGCTCGCCTCGCGCGGGCGCATCGCCGAGGCCGACCGCATCGTCGCGACCTTCGAAGCGGACGCCGGGGTCGAACCGGGGCCTGCGATCAGACGCGAACCGATGTCGCGAGCGATCGCCGTCACCACGCGCGCACGATTGACCACGCTGTGGAACGCGGAGTTCCGGGTGCGCACCATCTGCCTCTGGATCGTCTGGCTCTGCGTGAACTTCGCGTACTACGGCGCGTTCATCTGGATCCCCAGCATCCTGGTCGATGCAGGGTTCGATCTCGTGCGGTCCTTCGGGTTCACTCTCATCATCACCCTCGCTCAGTTGCCGGGCTATGCGGTCGCCGCGTGGCTGATCGAGGTGTGGGGCAGGCGCACGACGCTCTCGGTCTTCCTCGTCGGATCGGCCGTGTCGGCCGTCTTCTTCGGGACATCGACGACCGAGGCCGCCATCATCGCCTCGGGGATGGCCCTCTCGTTCTTCAATCTCGGTGCCTGGGGCGCGCTGTACGCAGTGACTCCCGAGATCTATCCGACTTCGTTGCGGGGGACAGGAGCGGGCTGGGCTGCGGGAGTGGGACGCATCGCGTCGATCGTCGCCCCGCTGTCCGTGCCGGTCGTGCTCGTCGCCGGGGGAGCACCGATGCTGTTCGCCGTGTTCGGTGTGTGCTTCGTCGTTGCGGCAGCGGCGGCGTGGGGCTTGGTCGATCGCGGTGGAATGGCTCTCGACGACCGGTGATCGCCGCAGTGTCCGCGTGCGGGAATAGGCTGTCGAGGTGACAGAAGTACGTTATGTGGCCATCGGAGATTCCTTCACCGAGGGAGTGGGTGATCTTCTGCCCGACGGCCGTGAACGAGGGTGGGCCGACCTCGTGGCTCAGGGCTGGGCCGATGCTGCCGGCCACTCGATCAGCTACGCGAATCTCGCGATCCGCGGCAAGCTGGCTTGGCCGATCGTCGAGCAGCAGCTCGAACCCGCGCTCGCGCTGCGTCCGACGCATCTGTCGTTCAACGGCGGCGGCAACGACATGCTCCGACCAAGGACCGACCTCGAGCACATCGCCGACGCATTCAGTCGAGTCCTGCGCCGGTGCGACGATGAGGGCGTCACACTGATCCTTCTCTCGGGGGCGAATCCGAGTGGACAGCTTCCGATGGGGTCGCTCGTGCAGCGTCGCGGCGACCTGCTCTCCGATGCAGTGCTGCGCCGGGTCGAGGGTCGCGACGACGTCGTGCGCGCACTCAACTGGCCCGATCGAGAGCTCGCCGATGCGAAGTACTGGTCCGAGGATCGGCTCCACATGAACGCCGCCGGTCACCACCGTGTCGCCGCGCGGGTGCTCCACGGCCTGGGTTTCGAGCCGCCGTCGACGTGGTGGTCTCCGACCGCTCTCACGGCCGGCGGGCCGGCCGGTCTCGCCTACTACCGAGAATTCGTGGGCCCCTGGGTCAGACGGCGCGTCACACGCACCTCGTCCGGTGACGGACGCGCGGCGAAGTACCCCGACTGGGTCGAGAGAGTCCCACACGCGTGACCGACATCGAGATGCGCCGCATCGCAGGCGGCTCGGTCACCCTCCACGACGCGCGTCGCAAGGTCGAGCGCACCGTCGCCGTCGAGGACTTCGAGATCGGGGTGTTCCCGGTCACCGAAGAGCAGCTCGCGGAGATCCTCCCCATCGCGTCACGGCATCCGCGGCGACCCGCAGTCGATGTGAGCTGGTTGCGCGCGATCCATTTCTGCAATGCCGCCTCCGAGTGGGAGGGGCTCGACCCGGTCTATCGGTTCGACGGCGAAGACGTCAGCTGGGATGCGACGGGCGACGGCTATCGACTGCCCACCGAGGCCGAGTGGGAGTACGCCTGCAGAGCGGGTTCAGTCGGTCCTCATTACGCGCCTCTCGCCGATGCCGCCTGGACGAGCGCCGATGCGGTCTCGGCCCCGCAGGATGTCGGTGGCAAGCTGCCGAACCTGCACGGCCTCTTCGATACGCTCGGCAACGTGTGGGAGTGGTGCTGGGATCTTCTGGACCCGGCCCGCTATGGCGAGTACCGCGTGTTCCGTGGTGGGGGATTCGCCGACGATACGTGGAGCGTCCGGGCGTCCGTGCGGCGAGGGGGAGCACCCCGGATGCATCATGAGGATGTCGGCCTGCGAGTCGCCAGAGGAGCCTTCGACACGCCCGATGAGGCGCAGGGCTGGTCAGCGCGAGCCGATCGCGAGCGGGCGGCCGCCGACGGTCCCGTGCCCTTCGGCTGGACGCCGTTGAGGCGACCCGGCCGCTGAGATCATCCTCGGTCGATCAGCTTCACCATGTAGTGGTTCGGATCGGCAGACGGCGCGAAGCCGTAATGCGCGTAGAGACCGCTCGCGGTGCTCGTCGCGAGCATGATGCGCTTGACCGTCGATGATTCGCAAAGGTCCTCCAGGACACCCTCGACGAGCATCTTTCCGACTCCGTGCCCTCGGGCCTCCTCGACGACGAACACGTCGCACAGCCACGCGAAGGTCACGCCGTCGGTCACGACCCGGGCGTACCCCACCTGCCGATCGCCTTCGTCGCGGATCGAGTAGTTGCGCGACGCGTCGATCGCGGCATCCTGGGTCGCGCGGCTGCGGCCCTTCGCCCAGTACGACTCCTCGCTCAGCCAGCGGTGCACCAGGCCACGGTCGATCAGGGCAGGGTCATTCGAGAAGGTGAAGCTCGTGGGCATGAGCTTCATCCTAGAAGCAGTCAGCGACGCCTCTCGGGATCCAGGCCCATCCTGATGCGCGTGCGCTTGCGCTCGATCAGGATGAAGGTGACGCCGAGGATCCACAGCGGGATGGGCATGAGGAATGCGACACGGAACGCCTCCAGCGAGTACGTCTCCGGCGTGCCCGCACCCTGCAGGTCGAGCGCGAGGCCGATGAGGAAGATCGCGATCAGAGCGGCGATGAACCCACCCGCGTTGGTCACTCCGGTCGCGGTGCTCAGGCGGTGCGACGGATTGTGTGTGCGCGCGTGGTCGAAGGCGATCATGCTCGCGGGGCCTCCCGTCGCAAGAGCCACGGCGAGCACGTAGAGCAGCCAGAGTGGAGCCGGTCCGGGCAGAGCGATGACGGCCACCCAAGCGACGAACTGGACCCCGACGGCAGGCAGGACGAGTGCGAGCGAACGCTGATTGGGCAGACGGCGCGAGAGGTCGCCGATGATGGGACCGAGCGCCATTCCGGCGACCACGTACACCGAGATGATTCCCGCCGCGTGCGCCGTATCGAGGCCCTGGGCCGCGGTGAGGAACGGCATTCCCCAGAGCAGGATGAAGGCAGTGCCGGCGAACGGTGTGGTGAAGTGCGACCAGAAGGCGAGTCGGGTGCCGGGGTGCGCCCACGCGGCTCGGATGCCCACGCCGGTATCGATCGCCGAGGTGACCACACGGATCACACCCGTGTCGGTGTTGACGGTCAAATCTGCGCCACGCTCAGCAGGGTGATTGCGGATGACGAGCGCGACGAGGATCGTGAACAGGACGCCGAGCCCCGCGATGCTGCCGAAAGTGATCGTCCACGTGGTCGCGTGCAGAAGCGCTGCGAGCGGGACGAGAGCGATCAGCTGACCCGCCTGACCGATGATGCCGGTGAACTGCACCATGATCGGTCCTCGCTGCGCGGGGAACCACGTCGCCACCAGCCGGAGGACGGCGGGGAAGACCGCCGCGTCACCGGCACCGAGCAGGATGCGGGCGAAGATCGCGATCCCGATGCCGGGGGAGAGGGCCATCGTGAGCTGGCCCGCTGCCATGAGCAGCATGCCGATCGTCATGATGGGGCGCGAGCCGAAGCGGTCGAGCAGGATGCCGATGGGTATCTGCATGCCGCCGTAGACGGCGAGCTGCACCACGGCGAACAGGGCGAGGGTCGACGCATCCGCCTGGAATCGATCGGCGGCCTCTACACCGACCGCGCCGAGCGACGTGCGGTTGGTGATGGCGAGAACGTAGGCGGCGACACCCACGCCCCAGATGAGCCAGGCTCTCCATCCCGGGGTGGTCACGGGGGAGCGGGGAACCTGTTGCACTCCTCCCACGGTACTCCTCGTGGGAGAACCTCCCGACGCACGGACGGCTCGAGCATGGGGTGCTGGATGTCCGATGCTCTCGATACCTTGGCCGCATGACACCTGTACCCGTGCACCACTCCATCAACTACGTCGAGCTCGTCGTCAATGATCTCGAGACAGCCAAGCGCTTCTATCGAGAGGCGTTCGGCTGGGTCTTCGTGGACTACGGTCCCGCCTACGCGGGTATCGCCTCACTGACCGGAGACGGCTCGGAGGTCGGCGGTCTGCTGCTCTCCGACCAGGGGCGTCCGCCCGGCGGGCCGCTCGTACTGCTGTACTCCGACGATCTCGACGCCACGCAGCAGGCGATCACCGACGCAGGCGGCGCGGTCACCCAGGGTCCCTACGAGTTCCCGGGTGGGCGACGACTGCACTTCATCGACCCGAGCGGCAACGAGCTGGGAGTCTGGGCTGCACAGTGACGACAGAATGAGGGAGTGACGTCGCATCCTCATCCTCATCCGCCGCATGACGAGCTCCGTCTGTCGATCCGCGTCCGGGAATCGACCTGGGATGACGCCGATACAACCGCGGTGAGTGAGCTCGTCCAGACGTATCTGCTCCAGACCGAAACGGAGAAGCTCGAGCACGGTCAGGCCGCGTCGCCTGCATCGCTGACATCGCTGACATCGCTGCCGACGAGGTACGCGCGGGAGCTGGAGGATCCGAACACCGCCTACGCGGACTGCACGACCCTGCTCGCGATCACCGAGCAAGGGACCGTCGGGGTAGTGATCGTTCGGATCGATGGGGGAGAGGCTGAGATCAAGCGCCTCTGGGCAGACCCGAACCTCCGAGGGCGCGGAGTCGGATCCGCGTTGCTGGATGCGGCACTCGCGCTGACATCCGGGCGGGTGCGCCTGTCGGTCTGGGAGTGGCGGGCACCGGCGATCAGGCTCTACGAATCTCGCGGCTTCGAGCGCGTCGCGTCGTGGGACGAACGCGAGGGACTCGTCTGCATGGAGAGACCTGCAAACACTTTGCCCTTGCGCTAACCATCTTCGTGGTCAATACTTTTCTTCATGGCTAACAATAAGGACGTGAACGGAGTCTTCCTCGCGCTTGCGGATCCGACGCGGCGCGAGGTCGTTCGCACACTCGGTCGCGGCCCGGCGAGCGTGGGGGAGCTCGCGCAGCCCTTCCCGATCACGCTTCCGTCGTTCATGAAGCACATCCGCGCACTGGAGGAGAGCGGACTCATCCGCACTTCCAAGACCGGGCGCGTGCGCACCTGCACGCTCGATCGCGACCGTCTTGCGGTCGTGGGGCACTGGCTCGACGAGCAACGGCGAATCTGGGATGACCGCACCGACCGCCTCGAATCCCTGATGGCCGATCTGGAGGAGAACCGATGACCAGCACAGCAATCGACCCGCGGCTCGATCTGACCCTGGAGAGGACGATCCGGGCATCGCCGTCGGCAGTGTGGCGAGCCTGGACCGATTCCGAACTTCTCGCGCGGTGGTGGGTTCCCGCCCCCATGCAGGCACGGGTCGATCGACTCGACGTGCAACCCGGTGGCGACTTCGTCACCAGCATGCGTGAGGCTGCGGGGGAGTACATCCCGCATACGGATGGGATCTTCCTCGTCGTGGAGCCCGAGAGGCGACTGGTCTTCACCAACGCCATCGACAGCGCCTGGCGTCCTGCGAAGCCGGAACCCGTCTCGATGACGGCGGAGATCACCCTCGCCGAACATGCCGAGGGCACGACGTACCGTGTGATCGTGCGTCACGGCGATCCTGCAGCACGGAATCTGCACGAAGACCTTGGCTTCTTCGAGGGCTGGGGCTCGGTGACGTCGGCACTGGCTGAACTCGTTGAGGCCGGGTCAACGACATGAGCGTGAAAGCCGGCCTACGGGCGCGGGGCGCGCTGGGTGGAGCGGCACTGCGCACCGACCGGTTGATCCTCCGGCCACAAGCGGTCACGGATGCTGAGGTCTTCCACCGGTTGTGGACCGAACGCGACGAGCGCGTGCCGGCTCATCGGCAGCTCGATGCTGACGGCCGCCCCACGGTCTCCGAGATAGCGGCCGACATCGCGAACAAGGGAAGGGAGCGCTCCGACCTGCTGTCTGTAGAGGACGCCGCGAGCGGCGAGGTCTACGGCTACTGCGGACTCATCTTCGAGGGCCACGGCGCAGAGGGCGAGCCGGAGATCGCCTTCGAACTTCTGCGCAGCGCCCACAATCGTGGGTATGCGACAGAGGCCGCCACGGCCGTGCTCGCGTGGGCCGGTTCAGCGGGACACCAGCGAGCGTGGGCGAGCGTCTGGGAATGGAATGTCGCCTCATGCCGCGTGCTCACGAAGCTCGGATTCGTGGACTCAGGCAATGATCGCGCCGCGAGCGAGCACGGGCGGAACATCCTGACAGTGACGGCGCTGGGTCCGACGCCCAGCGTGGTCACTCCGACGCACGGCGGTCTCTGAATGACGGACCACGTCGCCATCGTCGAGCACGATGCCCTGTCCGAATCACAATCGGCGGCGCTGAGAGAGCTCTTCGATCGTGAGTACCGAGCGGAGTATGGAGAGTGGATACCCGACCGCCCGTACGGGTATTCGCCGGCGGATGTGCACACGATCGTGTTCAACGGTCCACAAGCGAAGGGGAGGCCGATTCTGACGCTTTCTGACATAATGTGCATTATCGGCAATAGCTCAATCGGGCTATCGAGGCAGTCGCTAGGCTCAACACGTGAACGGAAGCAACGTCGAGATCGACTGGGAAGCCGCGCGCAGCGCGAATCTGCAGAACTGGAACGACCGAGTCCCTTTGCACGAGGCAGCATACGGATTGGACGCGTTCGACGAGCCGAGCCACCTCAGCGATGTCGTGAGCGACGATCTGCCGGTGCTCAGCCGTTTCGTGCGTGGTGGAACTCTCTCAGGACTGGACCTCTGCCATCTGCAGTGCCATATCGGCACCGACACGATCTCGCTGGCGCGTGCCGGGGCGACCGTGACGGGCGTGGATTTCTCGGAGCCGGCGCTGCGGGCTGCAGAGGCGCTCGCGAATCGCGCAAGGGTCTCGGCGACGTGGGTCCAGACCGACGTCCTCGATGCGAGCAATGCGGTGTCGGGCGACTTCGACGTCGTCTACACGAGCATCGGGACGATCTGCTGGCTCGAGGATCTCGACCGCTGGGCGACTCAGATCGTCGCTCTACTGCGCTCGGGTGGCACGTTCTTCATCCGCGATGGTCATCCCGCGTTACTCGCTCTCGACGAGGATGCGCCAGACCTCACGACGCGCTACCCGTACTTCGGAGACGGTCGCGCACAGCGGTGGGACGACGAGTCGACCTACGCCGGAGACGGCACAGTCGCACACCCGCGCACGTACGAGTGGCCGCACCCCCTCTCGGAGATCCTCAGATCGTTGCTGAGAGCCGGTCTCCGCATCCTTCACTTCGATGAGGGACGAACACTCCCCTGGCAGTTCAGCCCGCGGATGATCGAGGTGCCGCGTGGCTATGCCTGGCCCGAGACGGAACGCAATCTCATGCCCTGCACCTTCACGATCGTCGCGCGCAAGGACTGACCGGGCCCCTCCCCTACGCGCCGACGTACTCCGCCAGGTGCTCCGCCGTGATCGTCGACTTGGCCGCGACAAGATCCGCCGGGCTTCCCTCGAAGACGACTCGACCTCCATCGTGTCCTGCGCCGGGTCCGATGTCGATGATCCAGTCGGCGTGAGCCATCACCGCCTGGTGATGCTCGATCACGATGACCGTCTTGCCGGATTCGACGAGTCGATCGAGAAGGCCGAGGATGTTCTGGACGTCTGCGAGGTGGAGCCCCGTGGTCGGTTCGTCGAGGACGTACGTGTCGCCCTTCTCGCCCATCTGGATCGCCAGCTTGATGCGCTGACGCTCGCCGCCCGACAACGTCGACAGCGGCTGCCCGAGAGAGAGATACCCCAGACCCACGTCTTCGAGGCGCCCGAGGATCGTGGCAGCAGCGGGAATCTTCGCCTCGCCCTCGGAGAAGAACAGCCTCGCCTCGGCGACGGGCAGATCCAGCACCTCCGTGATGTCCTTGCCTGCCAGCTTGTACTCGAGGACGGCAGCCTGGAACCGCTTGCCGCCGCAGTCCTCGCAGGGCGTCTCGATCGTGTCCATGAACCCGAGCTCGGTGATGATGACGCCGGCGCCCTTGCAGGTCGGGCACGCTCCTTCGGAGTTCGCGCTGAACAACGCGGGCTTGACCCCGTTCGCTTTGGCGAACGCCTTGCGAATCGGTTCGAGCATGCCGGTGTAGGTGGCGGGGTTGCTCCGTCGTGATCCCTTGATCGCCCCCTGGTCGATCGCGACGACGCCTTCGAGCTTCGACACCGATCCGTGGATCAGCGAGCTCTTGCCCGAACCGGCGACGCCGGTGACGACAGTGAGTATGCCGGTAGGGATGTCGACGTCGACGTTCTGCAGGTTGTTGGCGGTGGCGCCGCGGATCTCGATCGCACCGGTGCTGCTGCGCACCGATTCCTTGAGCACGGCTCTGTCGTCGAGATGATCGCCCGTGCGCGTGCCGCTGGCCTTCAGCCCTTCGACGGTCCCCTCGAAGCAGATCTCTCCTCCTGCGCTCCCCGCGCCTGGGCCGAGGTCGACCACATGATCGCCGATCACGATGGTCTCGGGCTTGTGCTCGACGACCAGCACCGTGTTGCCCTTGTCGCGCAGGCGAAGCAGCAGCGTGTTCATCCGCTGGATGTCGTGCGGGTGGAGGCCGATGGTCGGCTCGTCGAACACATAGGTGACGTCGGTGAGAGACGACCCCAGATGGCGCAGCATCTTGATGCGCTGCGCCTCCCCGCCGGAGAGAGTTCCGGAGGGCCGCTCGAGGCTCAGGTACCCCAGGCCGAGGGTGACGAACGCGTCGAGGTTGGCTCGCAGGGCCTCGAGCAGCGGAGCTGCGCCCGGAAGCTCCAGGCTGCGCACCCACGCGGCGAGATCGGTCACCTGCATCCGGCAGGCATCGGCGATGCTGATCCCGTCGATCTTCGATGACCGCGCCCCCTCGGTGAGACGGGTCCCGTCGCATTCGGGGCACTTCGCGAAGGTCGCCACCCGCTCGACGAAGGCGCGGATGTGCGGCTGCAGGGCGTCGAGGTCCTTCGAGAGCATCGACTTGGTGATCTTGGGGATGAGCCCCTCATAGGTCATGTTGATGCCCGAGATCTTTACCTTGGTGACCTCACCGTAGAGGAAGAGCTGGCGCTGCTTCTCGGTGAACTCGGCGACCGGCTTGTCTGCCGGATAGAAACCCGACGCGGAGAAGCCCTTCACCATCCAGCCGTCCGCGGTGTACCCGGGGACCATGATCGCTCCCCCGTCGAGAGACTTCGTCTCATCGACGATCTGGGAGAGGTCGAGATCGGACACCGCTCCCCTGCCCTCGCACCGCGGGCACATCCCGCCGAGGTAGATCGCATCCTTGACGATCTTCTTCTCGCCGCCGGGCCCGGTCATCACCCCGCTGGCCCTCTGGGTGGGGATGTTGAAGGAGAAGGCTGTGGGGCCTCCGATGTAGGGCTGACCCAGCTTGCTGAAGAGGATCCGCAGCATCGCGTTCGCATCGGTCACCGTGCCGACGGTCGAACGCGGGTTCGCCCCGAGTCGCTCCTGGTCGACGATGATCGAGGTCGTGAGTCCCTCGAGCACGTCGACGTCGGGGCGCGGCACCGAGGGCATGAACCCCTGCACGAAAGCGCTGTAGGTCTCGTCGATCATGCGCCGAGACTCGGCGGCGATCGTGTCGAAGACCAGCGAGCTCTTGCCCGACCCCGAGACGCCGGTGAACACCGTGAGACGGCGCTTCGGGATGTCGACGCTCACTTCTTTCAGGTTGTTCTCGCGCGCACCCTGCACGCGGATGATGTCGTGGCCGTCAGCGGGGTGCGTCGTCATGAGATTCCTCGAGTAGGGACCGGGTCAGCCGGCCTGGTTGATTCGGAGCAGATTGCCCGCGGGGTCGCGGAACGCGCAGTCGCGCACCCCGTACGGCTGGTCCATGGGCTCTTGGACCACGTCGGCGCCGCTGTCGACCAGCCGCTCGAACAGGGCGTCGAGATCGTCGCTGGCGAGCGTCACCGCGCCATAGCTGCCTTTGGCGATGAGCTCGAGGATCGTCTGGCGCTCGGCATCTGTGATCCCAGGGTCGGTGGCAGGCGGGTGCAGCACGATCGACGTCTCGGGTTGTCCTTGCGGACCGACCGTGAGCCATCGGAGGCCGTCGTAGCCGACGTCGTTGCGCACCTCGAAGCCGAGGACGTCACGATAGAAGCCGAGAGCCGCCTCGGCGTCGGTGTGCGGGAGGAATGCGTAGTGGATGCTGATGTTCATGGGGTTCACGTTAGGTGCGCGCCCGTGCGCGGCGCTTCTTGATTCCTGATCGGTCTGATCACGTGCTTCACCTGAAAGTTGGGGATGCCGTCGACATCCGCTGCGCGCTCACGATATACGCGGGGTGAGACACCGACGAGCTCGGTGAATCGTGTGCTGAAGGTGCCCAGCGATGAGCACCCCACTTCGAAGCACACCTCGGTGACGCTGAGGTCGCCGCGGCGCAGCAATGCCATGGCCCGCTCGATCCGCCGTGTCATCAGATAGGAGTACGGCGATTCGCCGTAGGTCTCCTTGAACTGCCTGCTGAGATGCCCCGCCGACATGTGCGCGCCGCGCGCCAGAGCCTCGACATCGAGAGGCGTCGCGTACTCGCGATCGATGCGATCCCGCACTCTGCGCATCACGACGAGCTCACGGAGCCGCGCATCATCGTCCGGGGTCACCCCCCGATTTTCGCATGACCTCCCGTAACAGAGTGTGAACGTCCGCGACATATCGATATCGACCTCCCCCCATCCCGCCCCAGACAGCGCTACTCTGTGACCATCCCTCACAGGATTTTCTCAGAAAGGGGTCCCCAACCATGTCTGATCCACTCGCAACCGAAGCGAAGTCACTGTTCAAGTCCATTCGCGTGGTGCTGGCGGTCTCGGGCGCCATCGCCCTCATTGCCGGCATCGTCCTGCTCGTCTGGCCGCTCAAGTCCGCCGTGATCGTCACAGGCATCTTCGCCACTTACCTCGTGATCGCAGGTCTCGTCTACATCGGCCTGGGTATCTTCTCGAAGGTCAAGGGCGGATGGGCACGAGTCGGCCACATCGTGCTGGGCCTCGTCTACATCGTCGCCGGCGTGATCGCGTTCGCGAACCTCGGAGTCGCGGCGGCGACCCTCGCGCTCGTCGTCGTGATCTTCATCGGCATCAGCTGGATCGTCGACGGAGTGGTGGCGCTGTCGCTCCTCGGACAGGACGGCTCGCGCGTCTGGACGCTGCTCTACGCACTGCTCAGCATCATCGCCGGTATCGTCGTGCTCTTCTCCCCGCTGTACGCAGCGGCGGTGCTCTGGCTGGTGCTCGGCATCTCGCTCGTCGTTCTCGGAATCGTGCAGATCGTCCGCGCGATCACCCTCGGTAAGGACGCGAAGGAGTTCGTGGCCTCGGCGAAGGCCGACTCCGCGATCTGACTCACAGCGCACAAAGGAAAGAGCCCCGTCCGGCAGGACGGGGCTCTTTCTGTTGCTCTCAGAGATTCACTCCGCCGCGAAGGCGCTGACGTCGCCGACCAGTCGGGTGTTGTCGGAGGGAACCTCGTCGACCGCCGCGCGTGCGACCTCTGCAGCGAACTCCGAGACGTTGTAGAGCTTGCCCGCGGACTCACGGCGCTCAGCGATCGCGCCGGGGTTGGCGCGCTCGAGCAGCGTCGCGGTGATCGTGCCCTCGATCATGTCGCCGGAGACGACGGTGAATCCGATGCCCTTCTCGGCGAGGCCAGGGATGCGCTCGCGGAGCGCATCCTCTCCTGCGCGCTTCGACAGCGCGACCGGCTCGTACTCCGGCATCGTGGGCGTGGTGCGAATGAAATGAGCCTGGTGGCTCGTGACGAAGACGACGCGCGCGCCGTCGCCGAGCAGCGGAACGGCTGCTTCGAGGACGTTGATCTGTGCGTCACGGTTGAGGGTCAGGGCGTAGTCCTCGGCCATCCCCGATTCCATGCCGCCTGATGCGTTGAGAACCAGCACATCGAGGCGCCCGAACTCGGCCTTCACCGCGTCGAACATCTCGCCGACGGACGCGGGGTCGGTGAGGTCGGCGCCCACGACGAGCACACGGCGTCCGAGCTCGCGCAGCTGTGCAGCGAGCTTCTCGGCGCGCGGGGCCTTGTTGCGGAAGTTGATGACCACGTCGGCGCCTGCCTCAGCGAGGTAGCGCACGGTGTCGGCCCCGATCCCCCGAGACGAGCCGGTGACAAGGGCGACCTTGCCGTCGAGAGAACCTGCGGGAAGAACGTCGGTCACGGTGACTCCTCTGATGCGTGAATCGCCGTGATGACACGGCTCTTTCAGACTATCAAGCCGGCCCCGTCGGGCCGGGCCACGGCTCGTGGTGCGTGATAGGTTGACCGCAAAGGAGGCCGCATGGACAACTTCGCGACATTCGTACAGTTCATCGACCAATGGGCATGGATCGGGTGGCTGATCCTGATCGCCATCTTCCTCGTTATCGAGATGCTCACTCTCGACTTCACCTTCCTGATGCTCAGCTTCGGCAGCGTCGTCGGACTCGTCACCGATTTCGTCGGTATCCCGGTGTGGGTCCAGGTGCTCATCGCGGCTGCAGCCGCCGGCCTCTTCATCCTGTTCCTCCGCCCGCCGTTGATCAAACGGCTGCATCGCGGCGAGGACCCGACGAAGTCCAATGTGGACGCACTCATCGACCTCAGAGGCACCGCCTTGCAGGACGTCACTCAGATCTCCGGGCAGGTGAAGTTGAGCAACGGCGACACCTGGACCGCCCGCACCGCCGGGGCCGTGCCGATTCCCCAAGGCTCACCGATCGCAGTGATCGCGATCAATGGCGCGACCGCGACCGTCCGTCCCGTCAACGACTAGGAGAACCTCATGGACGATGCATCGTTCATTCCCGCAGCGATCGGGTGGATCCTCGTCATCGCGATCATCATCTTCGTGGTGGTCACGCTGGCCCGATCCATTCGCATCATCCCCCAGGCCACAGCCGGCGTCGTCGAGCGACTGGGCCGCTATCACAAGACGTTGATGCCCGGACTCAACATCCTGGTGCCCTTCATCGACCGTCTGCGACCCCTCATCGACATGCGCGAGCAGGTCGTCTCGTTCCCGCCGCAGCCCGTGATCACCGAGGACAACCTCGTGGTCTCGATCGACACGGTGGTCTACTTCCAGGTGACCGACGCCCGCGCCGCGACGTACGAGATCGCGAACTACCTCGGCGCCGTCGAGCAGCTCACGACGACGACCCTCCGAAACGTCGTCGGTGGCCTCAATCTCGAAGAGGCGCTGACCAGCCGCGACAACATCAACGGACAGCTCCGCGTCGTGCTCGACGAGGCGACAGGCAAGTGGGGCATCCGCGTCGGCCGTGTGGAGCTCAAGGCGATCGACCCTCCCATATCGATCCAGGATTCGATGGAGAAGCAGATGCGCGCCGAGCGTGACCGTCGCGCCGCCATCCTCACAGCCGAGGGAACCAAGCAGTCGGCCATCCTCGAAGCCGAGGGCGCCCGGCAGGCTGAGATCCTCCGCGCAGAGGGTGACAAGCAGGCCGCAGTCCTGCGCGCTCAGGGTGAGGCCGAGGCGATCCAGAACGTCTTCACCGCCATCCACCAGGGCGCACCGGACGACAAGCTGCTCGCGTATCAGTACCTGCAGATGCTCCCCAAGATCAGCGAGGGCCAGTCGAACAAGCTCTGGATCATCCCGAGTGAGCTGACCGAAGCGCTCAAGGGCATCGGCACCGCGTTCACCCCTAAGCCCGGTCAGCCCCCGACGAACCACCCGGGCGCGTGACGCACCCGTACTTCGAGAAGGCACGACACCCCAGAGTCCTCGCTCACCGCGGTCTGATCACCACGGCGGGCGGGGATTCCGGTGTCTGGGAGAACTCGGCAGCAGCCTTCGCAGCGGCACACGCGGCCGGCGCCGAGTACATCGAGACGGACTGTCAGGTGACGGCCGACGGCGATGTCGTGCTCTTCCATGATTCGACGCTCGAGCGACTCGTCGGCGATCCTCGCCCGATACGCACCGTCCGCACTCGCGAACTCGCCCTCATCTTCGCCGATCATGGCGGACTGCTGACAGTCGGTGACGCACTGTCGGCGTTCCCCTCGACTCGCTTCAACATCGATGTGAAGACCGCCGAGGCCGTCGAGCCCCTCGGCCCGATCCTCGTCGACCACACGCACCGTGTGCTGATCACGAGTTTCTCCGACGCGAACCGACGAGCCACCGTCGCATCTGTCCTTCGGGCCGGCGCTGAGCTTCGCCCGGCGACATCGGGTGGCAGTCGCACCATTGCCGCGCTCCGCGCCCTCTCCTCTCTTCGCCTCTCCCCCGCTCGCACCCTGCGCGACATCGATGCGCTGCAGATCCCCGAGCGACACGGCGTGCTCACGGTGCTTACGCC
The DNA here is from genome assembly GCF_051365005.1 of Microbacterium sp. K2. Lineage (NCBI taxonomy): Bacteria > Bacillati > Actinomycetota > Actinomycetes > Micrococcales > Microbacteriaceae > Microbacterium > Microbacterium sp. K2. The sequence goes on from NZ_JBLWII010000001.1 coordinate 564,481, forward strand.
GTCTCTTCTCCGCGCTGCGCATCGACACAGGGTCGAGGTCCACGTGTGGACCGTGAACGACGCCGACTCGATGCGACGGCTGGTCGACGCGGGTGTCGACGGGATCGTCACCGACCGTGCGGACCTCGCGCTGACCACGATCGGCCGCTGATCGCGCCACGCCGCCTTTACGCTGTGGCGCTGGGATTCCGCTGTGAATCGCGCCGAGAATCCGCCTGCGTGGATGAAGCGCACAGGCTGGAGCGTTATACCTGACAGCGACGAGAGGACCACACAATGGCAGATCGCAGCCTACGCGGCATCCGGCTCGGCGCCCAGAGCCTACAGAGCGAAGAGGGCGTCGTTTTCATGGAGCGCCGTGAAACCACCTACATCTGTGACACCTGCGGCCATGTCACGAACCTGATGTTCTCGGCGGACGCAGAGCCGCCTCAGACCTGGGAATGCCGTGCCTGCGGAGCGGACGCCCGCCTGAACGTCGACGGCCAGGCCGTCACGCTCGACGCCACCGACGAGAAGGCGGCACGCACGCACTGGGACATGCTCCTGGAGCGTCGTACCCGTGCAGAGCTCGAAGAGCTTCTCGAAGAGCGACTCGCCTTCATCCGCGCCCGCCGCGGTGCAGGCGAAGACCCGACCCGCGAGAAGATCGGCGCCTAGCGCCGACGGGCGCGCAACCACCCGAAGGCCAGCGCGCCCAACCCGCCCCACAGCAGAATCTGCTGGATCCAGGGGCCGAGGATCATTCCAGCGGTCAGGCCGGAACGCAGCTCGACATCCTCGAGCAGCGCTCCGGCCTTTCCCGCATCCAGACTCGAGACGGTCGACCCGTCTGGGCGAATGATCTGACTGGTCCCGACGGTCGAGATGTTGACCACGCTGCGACCGGTCTCGATCGCGCGCATCCTCGCGAAGGCGAGCTGCTGCAGGTTCTCATCGGTTCCGCGGAAGTCGGCATTGTTGGTCTGGAAGACGAGCACCTCGGCCCCCTCACCGATCCCCTCGTTGATCACGTCGTCGTAGATCACGTCGAAGCAGATCGCCAGACCGACCTTCACACCATCTACGTCGACGACTGGCGGGTTCGTCCCGTGGGTGTACTCGCGTTGGATGAGACCGATCAGATCGGGAGCGAGCGCGTTGAAGAAGACCCGGTCGGGTACGTACTCGCCGAAGGGCACCGGATGCCGTTTGTCATGGATCTGCCCGGTCGCGCCGTCCTCCGTCCACAGCAACGAGGTGTTGTAGAAGAGGCCGTCACGTTCCGTGGCGGCGTTGGCGAGCAAGGGCGCGCCGATGCGCGAGGCGATCGCGCTCATCCGCCTCTCCAGGGAGTCGGACTGGAACGGGTCGAAGTCGAGCGACCCCTCGGGCCACACGAGCAGGTCGACGTCTTCGCCATAGAGCGGCTCGGTCGCATCCGTCTGCGCGTCGATGAGCGAGTACGGCTGGCGCTCGTCGAAATAGCCGCTCGGCCCATTGCCCTGCACTGCGGCGATGCGCATGGATCCGCTGACGGTCGTGGGGAACAACGGTGTGAGGAGCAGCGCCACTGCGACGACGACCGGCGCGACCAGCGCCGGTGGGCGACGCCAGACACGCTCGCGCACCACCTGGATGACAAGGGCCACGAAGAACACCATCAGGAAACTGAGTCCGCTCACGCCGATCCAAGACGCGACGTGCGCCAGCGGGCTCTCGGCCTGACTCATGCCCAGACGTGCCCAAGGAAAGCCTCCGTAGGGCCAGGAGCCGACGAACAGCTCTCGCCCGACCCACAGGGCGGCCACGACGGCCGGAAGAAGCAGGAGCCGCGCCCAGACACTCGGGAAGGCACTGGGGACCCAGCGATAGGCGAGCGTGATCAGGATCAGAGCCACCGCCGTGAGAACGCCTTCCAGGACGCTCAGTGCGGCCCAGGGCAGCGGGCCCAGGTAGCGCGAGGTGAACGACACGAGCAGCCCGAAGAAGATCACTCCGTAGACCAGCCCCACCGCCAGTGCACCTCCGGCCCGGCGTCCGATGAGCGCGACCAGCAACAAGGCAGTGGCCGGGAAGGCGAGAGCCCACACTGCGGTGTCGGGGTACGACAGATCCATGAGGATCGCAGCCACCGCCGCAGCAGGCAGGGCGAGCGACAGGGGCAGCAGAGGGCGCGGTCGCGCTGGGGAATCCGGCATGGGTCCTGTTCTCACATCGAGGAGTAGGCGACGATGCCGCGGCGCACGCTGTCGAGCGCGACCCTCGCGTTTCGAGCGAGCGCGCCGTCTTCCGCCACGATCGACAGCTGATCGAGCAGATCGATCGTCTGCTTCGCCCAGCGGACGAAGTCACCCGCGGCCATGTCTGCGTCGATCAGGACTCGATCGAGCATCCCGCCGCGTGCCCAGGAATGCATCGCGCCGGCGAGACCTGCAGCCAAGGGTTCGGATCCTGGAAGGTGATGGTCCTTCTCGAGATCATCGAGCTCCGCCCACAGCGTGGTGGTCTTCTCATAGGCCGCACGGAACGCGCCCCTCGGCAGATCGCGCTCGCCCGAGTTCGCCTCATCGCGGCGCGGCTCGTAGACGAGGCAGCAGGCCATGGCGGCGAGCGACGGAGCATCCAGGCCGTTCCAGAGACCCTGGCGCAGCGACTCGGCGACCAGCAGGTCACGCTCACCGTAGATCCGCCGCATCGTGCGGCCGGCCTCGGTGAGGGTCGTCTCGTCCTGGTCGTCTCCGCGGAGGTAGTCGAGCGTCTCGAGCACCTCGACGACCCGGTCGAACACGCGTGCCACCGTGCCCGTCCGAGTCTCGATCTGACGACGGATGCGGTCGTTCTGCCTCTTGAGCTTCCAATACCGCTCCGCCCAGCGGGCGTGGGCCTCGCGATCGGGGCAGCGGTGGCAGCCGTGCCGCTGCATGCGGGTGCGCAGGCTCTGGATCTGCTTCATACGCTTGTCGCGCGATGCCCGGGGAGCGTTCGAGTCCTGACGGTTCTTCTTCTCGAGGTCGCTGAGCTCTCGTCGGATCGATGCGTAGTCGAGGAAGTCGCCGTGGTCGCAGGCCATTGCCGCCTTGTAGCCCTCGAGAGACTCCTCGGCCTCGCGCACCTGACGGGCGAGTCCGACCACCGCGCGATCGGCCTGGAACTGAGCGAAGGACGACTCGAGCACCTCGCGCGCCCGCTGCTTTCCGAACAGGTCGATCAGATTGACGGCCATGTTGTACGTGGGCCGGAAGCTGGAGTTGAGGGGGTAGGTGCGTCGAGAGGCGAGCGCGGCGACCGCCTGCGGATCCATCCCCTCGGTCCACTGCACCACGGCGTGACCCTCGACGTCGATGCCGCGTCGGCCGGCTCGTCCGGTGAGCTGGGTGTACTCCCCTGAGGTGATCGCCACGCGGGCTTCACCGTTGAACTTCTCCATCTTCTCGAGCACCACGGTGCGTGCGGGCATGTTGATGCCGAGCGCCAGGGTCTCGGTCGCGAACACGACCTTCACCAGCTTGCGCTTGTAGAGCTCCTCGACGACCTCTTTGAAGGCGGGTAGGAGCCCCGCGTGGTGGGCTGCCACGCCGCGTTCGAGGTTCTCCAGCCAGTCCCAGTAGCCGAGAACACCGAGATCCTCGTCCTGCAGCGTCCGGGTTCTGTCCTCGACGATCGCACGGATCTCGGCCCGCTCCTCGGTCGAGGTCAGGCGCACACCCGACCTGCGGACCTGCTGCACCGCGGCGTCGCAGCCGACCCTGCTGAAGATGAAGAAGATCGCGGGCAGCAGATTCGCCTGTTCGAGCAGCCGCACCACGTCGGGGCGGTCCATGCGCTCGATCCGGTGCACGTTCGCTGAGCGGACTGCACGGCGTCCCCCGCGAGGCGGACGCTGCGCCTGCCGTCCCGCGTGGCGGTTGCTGCGGTACGACTGCGCATCGCGGTTGTTGTCGTAGTTCGAACCGGTGGAGGAGCGGATCCGCATCAGCTCCTGATTCACGAGCGCCGTCGCGATGCCCGCGCGGTCGTCGAAGAGCGGGAGCAGATCGTCGCGCACCAGCACGTGCTGCTCGAGCGGCACCGGTCGGATCTCCGAGACGATCACCACGGTGTCGCCGCGCACCGTGTCGAGCCAGTCGCCGAACTCCTCGGCGTTCGACACCGTGGCACTCAACGACACCAGTCGCACCTGCTGCGGCAGGTGGATGATGACCTCTTCCCACACGGCCCCGCGGAACCGGTCGGCGAGGTAGTGCACCTCGTCCATCACCACGTACCGAAGGTCGCGCAGCGCCGCGGAGTCGGCGTAGATCATGTTGCGCAGCACTTCGGTCGTCATGACGACGATCCGGGCGTTGCCGTTGATGTTCGTGTCACCGGTGAGCAGACCCACGTCGTCAGCGCCGTAGACGTCGACGAGCTCGCGGAACTTCTGATTCGAGAGGGCCTTCATCGGCGTCGTGTAGAAGGCCTTGTCACGCGGCGTCTGCATCGCGAGATTGATCGCGAACTCGCCGACGATCGTCTTGCCCGCCCCTGTCGGCGCGGCGACCAGCACGCTGCTGCCGTCTTCCAGGGCGTGACATCCCTCGATCTGGAACGGGTCGAGCTCGAACTTCTGGCTCGCAGCGAAGGCGACCGTCGCCGGATGCCCGGCGGCTTCGCGAGCAGCGGCGTATCGTTCGGCCGGCGAGCTCATGCGCTCAGCGGTTCGATGCCGGCGGCTTGTTCGAGCTTGCGCTTGCGCCGATCGAAGAGCATCGAGATCAAAGTGGCGGCGAAGTACAGCACGATCATCGAGCCCATCAGCAGCAGCATAGAGAAGACGTCCGCAGGGGGCGTGGTCACGGCGGCGAAGATCGTGCAGACGAGAACGGCCACGCGCCAGCCCTTGAGGATCTCCTTACCGGAGATGACCCCCGCGAGGTTGAGCGCCACGAGGAAGACGGGAAGCACGAACGCGATGCCGAGCACCAACAGGAACTTGAAGACGAAGTCGTAGTACGTCGCATAGTCGAAGAACTGCGCCATGCCCGTGGGCACGAAGCCGGCCATGATCTCGATCACGTGCGGCAACACGAAGAATGCAACAGTGCATCCTCCGAAGAACAGCGGGATGGCTGCCCCCAGGAACCCCCAGGTGTACTGGGTCTCCTTCTTGGTCAGCCCAGGCATCACGAACGCCCAGGCCTGCCAGAGCCAGACCGGTGCGGAAAGCAGGAAGCCGATGGCGAACGCGATGCGCATGCGCAGATCGAAGCCGCTGGTCACCGTGGTGAAGTTGAGCCCGGTGTACTCGCGCCCCGCTTCTTCGGCGATCGTTCGGATCGGGACCGAGAGCAGTTCGATGATCGGTTCAGTCACGAGGAACGCGATGATCATCGCGACCACAAGCGCGCCGGCGGCGATGAACAGGCGCCGACGCAGCTCTATGAGATGCGCGCCGAGAGACATCCGCCTGTCGCGACCAGGTGTGACCTGGTCGGCGGAATCGAGAGCGGACAAGGAACTATGCGGATCGAGGTGGCTGACCCGGATCCGTGTCGCGAGCCGTCACCGTGGTGTCCGCGACCGAGGGCGCGGGGGTCGGGGATGCCGGGTCCGCGGCGTCAGTCGCGTCCTCGTTCTTCATCGCCTTCATCTCGCCCTTGAACACACGGGCGGACTGTCCGAGGCTCTTCGCCAGCGCGGGCAGCTTCGCCGCACCGAAGAGCAGCAGGATGACGGCGAGGATGATCAGCAGATGTGGCCAACCGAAAGCGCCCATGATTCTCCTTCGTCGTTTAGTAGCAGTCTAACCGGCGATGTCGCCGTCTGGTCGGCGATACAGCGCGAGTCCTGCCGCCGCCCACTCGCGTGTGGCGGTCCGGGCGATGCCCGGCTCCACCACTTCGAGGGCTCCGCCGAACTTCGCCGCCAGTCGCTTGACTCCGCGGGGGTCGGCCAGATGCAGCCGCACGGTGACGATCCCGTCGCTCACCTCGGCGTTGTCCGCGGTGAGGAAGTCCCCGAGCAGAGGCGCCATCCGCTCGGGCACGCGCACTCGCACTTCGCCCTCGTGCTCGACGGCGGTGAACGCCTCCGGCACGTGGTCGCCCGCGTGGGTGATGGGAATGTCGGTCAGACGCGCGTCGCTCACCCGGTCGAGATGGAACGTCCGCATGGCCTGTCGCATGTGGCACCACCCCTGCAGATACCACTGCGCGTTGGTGATCAGCACCTGCACCGGGTCGACGGTGCGCGTGGTGGGCGTGGCATCGGGCGCCTGGTACGTGAACGATACGGCGACACCGTGCTGGACACCCTGCGACACGACCCGGCGCACCTCGTCGACGGCGCTCGGCGCGACGACGACCTCTGCAGGAGCGTCTGCCGCGCCGCGCGAGAGCTTCGAGATGAGACCGCTGACGAGCCCCGAGTCGGAGACCGCCGGCACGGCGGCCACCATCTGCAGACCGGCGAGCAACGCGGCCGCCTCACGGGCCGTGAAGCGCGGGACGCGTCGCAGGGCGACATCGTTGGTGATCTCGATGACGTCCTCTTCGTCGAGGAGGTCCCAGTTGATGTCGAACATCTCCTGCGGTTGCTGCCAGAAGCCGGAATCGCCGGGCAGCCCGATGACGGTGAGCTTCTCGACCATCTGGCGCATCTCTGCGGGAGTCACCCCGAACTCCGCCGCCGCCTCGGCGAGAGACACCTGTCCGTGCTCGAGCAGATAAGGCACGAGCGTCAGGTAGACGCGCACACGGTCGGCGGCGAGCAGCGGCTTCACCTGGGCGCTCATCGCGACTCCCCCGCATCCGAGTTGGTCGCGACGACGGCGGTCAGACGATCGACGACGGCGGAGCGGAGTGCGACAGGCTCGACCACGCGCACCTCGGGGCCATACGAGGCGAGTTCGTCGGCGAAGATGTGCAGGTCGACGAACGGAACGAGAATCCCCTGCGTCGCCGCCGGCGTCGCGCGGCGGCCCAGACGCAGTGACGCCTCGGTGCCCGGGGTGACCTCGAGCAATGCGGAGTTCTGCGAGGCGACGCGCTCGAGACCGCTCAGAGCACGCTCCCCCGCTCCCTCCCGGAGGGCGGGAGCAAAGGCCTTCGCAGTGATCTTCACGTCTCCGACGATTCTGCTGAGCAGGAACATCCGGTCCTCCTCGATGTCCACATCGACACCGAAGACATGCCATCTCGCCTCGTAGTCGACGAGGGCGAGCGGACGGATGCTCCGGCGACGCGGCGCATCCTCTCCGGGCTTGAGGTAGTCGAAGACGACGACGCGGCTCTTCTCGATCGCGTCCTGCAGCTGCGGGAACGCTGCATCGCGGGCAGTTATCCGTGGTGCGAAGCCGATGATGGGCTCGTCGCCGTCGATCCCGAGGGCCCGAATCTTGCGCACACCGGCCTTGGCGTCGCCCGACGCGGACTCGGCACTCCACACGCTGCCTGCCAGTTGCAGCACGGCGAGCTCGGCAGGGGTGAACTCGATGTCGCTAGGCAGATCGTATTCCGCCTGGGGAATGCGATAGCGGGCTTCGCGGAGATCGTTGGGATCGGCCTGGTCGCCGATCGTCTCGACGGGCACGCCGAGCGTGCGGAGCTCGTCCTTGTCACGCTCGAACATCTTCTCGAGCGCATCGGAGCGCACGCCCGCATCGGCCCGCTGACGATAGCCCGACACGTTGTCGAGGATCTGCTGCTTGGTGAGCCCGATCTCCGTGGCCATGAGCGCCACGACGAGGTTCGTCAGACGCTCTTCCGCCGGAATACGGGCCGCCATCACTGCTCCGGGACGGGAACGATGCCCAGGATGTCGACCACGATGGCGGTCGCCGGGTTTCCGTCGGCCTCGGGCACGACGACGAGGAGCTGCGACCCGACCGTCGCACCGACGAGCTCTTGCGCTGCCGGACCGATGTTGGGCTCCGCACCCCAGCTGCTCGAGGTGACGGTCTTATCATCCCAGCCCACGGCCATGATGTTGGTCACGATCGTCGAATCCTTCTCGACCTTCGCACCGTCGCCCTTGATGAGCGTCTCGGTCACAGCCTCCGACGGAGCATCGCTGTCGGGGACGATCACACCCGGGGTGCCGTCGGGAGCGCGAACCACGCTCGGCAGGCCACGGGCGTCGTTGAACTGCGATGCGCCTTCGGCGTGTGCCAGATAGACGTCCTGCAGATCGACGACCGCGACGACGTTCTCGTCCTTTGCGAGTCCGAAAGCCTCGACATTGGCCTCACCGAAGTCCTCAGGGGTCAGCACGGCGACGATCCGGCTACCGCCGGTGGCGCACTCGAGCACCGTTTCGAGGCCGGCGGACCGCTCTGCCCAGTACGAGATGCTGTGCACCCGGCTCGGGTCGCCGTTGAACTCGGACTCGTAGAGCTTGTCGCCGCTCTCCCCGCCGTAGAAGGCGATATCGAGCACCATGCCCTGAGAAGTCGAGGTGAGGGTGTTCCCCTCTCCGGTGATCACGTCGGTGAAGGACGTCTTGTCGCCCTTGACCGGGGCATAGACAGTGACGTCGGGAGCTTCGCCCAGCTCACCCTCGACGGACACCGAATCAGCAACGGATGCGGTCGAGGCGGCCGCACGATCGCAGACGTCACCGGCGAACGACGGCGCCGACGCGCATCCGGTCAGAGTGAGGACGGCGAGGCTGAGGGTGGCCAGAACGGCGGACGTTTTACGCACGCGCTCCAGTCTATTCCGTCGGTGGGTCCGATTCGCGCGAACCGGATGCGAGACGCGCCCCCTCGGCGGCCTTCGCAGCCTCCCTGGCTCTCTTGCGGAGGTTCTTGTCGTTGATCTCCCGGTCGCCGACCGCCCCGGGCGTCCACGCGTCGACATCCGCGTCGCCGTAGCTGCTCTTCGAGGCTCTGCGCTTCACCTGGGGAGCAACGGCCCCCGGTGCCAGGCGGCGGGCCGTGAGAAGGAATCCGGTGTGCGCCACCATGCGGTGATCGGGCCTGACCGCGAGACCTTCGACGTGCCACCCTCGCACCATCGTCTCGGACGCCTCCGGGTCGGTGAACAGCCCGGTGCCGCGGATGTACTCGGCGACCCTCGAGAGCTGGGTGGCCGTCGCGACGTAGCAGAGCACGACGCCCCCGGGGGTGAGTGCATCGGCGACGACGTCCATGCACTCCCACGGCGCGAGCATGTCGAGCACGACGCGATCGACCGTGCCTGCCGGGAACTCGACCGGAAGCGCCTCAGCGAGGTCCCCGACCACCACGTTCCAGGTGTCGGGCGTCTCGCCGAAGAAGGTCTCGACGTTTCCACGTGCGACCTGAGCGAAGTCCTCACGACGTTCGAACGACACCAGGCGGCCGACCGGACCGATGGCGCGGAGCAGCGAGAGCGAGAGGGCACCGGATCCGACGCCCGCCTCGACGACGACCGCACCGGGGAAGATGTCGGCCTGCATCACGATCTGCGCCGCATCCTTCGGGTAGACGATCGCCGCGCCGCGCGGCATCGACATCGCGAAGTCACGGAGCAGGGGCCGCAGCGCGAGGTACTCGTGACCGGAGCTGTTTGCCGCCACCGAACCGTCCGGCAGACCGATGAGGTCGCGGTGTCGGAGCACTCCCTGATGGGTGTGCAGCTCGCCGTCCTCACGGAGGGTCACGGTGTGCAGGCGTCCTTTGGGCCCGGTCAGCTGCACTCGATCGCCCTCGCGGAACGGCCCGCTCGGCCGCTGTGAGGTGGTGTCGGTCATCGGGTGGCTCCCGTCATGGAGGTCTTGCGATCGAAGAGTTCGATCAGATCGGCGGCCGTGCGGCCCTCGAGGCTGGGCCAGAGCTCGTGTGCCCCGACATCGTCGAGGGAGACGATGTGCGGCACCCCGAGAGCGACGGCGCCGGCTGCGATGCCCGCGCGAAGTCCTGTCGGCGAGTCCTCGATGACCACGGCGTCGGCGATATCGATCTCGAGCAGCGACGCTGCGTGCAGGTACGGCTCAGGGTGGGGCTTGGGATGGGTCACATCGTCGCCGGCGACGACGATGTCGAAGGCCTCGAACTCGATCAGCTCGACGACGCTCAAGGCCATGCGACGCAGCGACATCGTGACGAGGCCGGTCGGGATGCCCGCCGACTTCAGATCCTGCAGCAGCTCGCGGGCACCGGGGCGGAAAGGCACTCCCTGTGTGCGCAGCGCGTCCTGCACTCCATCGGTGAGGAGCGAGATGATCGCCTCTGCGTCCATGTCGACACCCGCGTTCTGCAGGATGATCGCGCTGTCGATGAGACCGTTGCCGACGAGCTGGAGGGCGTCCTCGTGGGTCCACGTGCCCCCGAAGGATTCGACCAGCGCCGTCTCGGCCGCCATCCAATACGGCTCGGTGTCGACGAGGGTTCCGTCCATGTCCCAGAGGATCGCGCGGGGCTGTCTGCTCACCGAACCATGTTACCCGTGGCTCCGCCCGGTCCCCGCGCGGTCGGACTAGCCTGGAGGGATACCGATCCGGAACTGGCGAAGGGAGCCCACGATGGATGTCCTCGGTTCACGCATCGTCATCGTCGCCTTCGATGGCTGGAACGACGCGGGTGAGGCCGCGAGCGGCGCGATCGCCGCGCTGCGTTCAGCGAACGACTACGACCTCGTGCACTCCATCGACCCGGAGCTGTACTTCGACTATCAGTACACCCGCCCGGCCACGAAGATGGATGCCGATGGCCGCCGCCAGCTCACCTGGCCGGAGGCCGGGCTGTGGCGTCCGCGCGACCCGGGGCCCGGTCCCGAGTTCTGGGTGCTGACGGGAGTCGAGCCTGCTCGCACCTGGCAGTCGTTCGCCGCGGAGTTCATCGACGTCGCCCTCCGCGACGACATCACCGGGTTCGTGACCCTCGGCGCGATGCTCTCGGACGTGCCCCACACGCGACCGATCTCGATCTTCGCGTCGAGCCAGAACGAGCAGGTCCGCGAGGCCCATGGCCTCGAGCGGTCGCTCTACGAGGGGCCCGTCGGCATTCTCAGCGTGATCGAGCACTTCGCCGAGAGCGCCGGCATCCCTACCGCGAGCCTGTGGGCGAGCGTGCCGCACTACGTGGCCTCGGCCACGCCTTCGCCGAAGGTCACCCTCGCGCTGCTCGACCGGCTCGAGGAGCTGACCGGCGTCGACGTCTCGCGCGATCACCTGCGCACGGAGGCCGCTGCATGGGAGGCGTCGATCGACGCGGCAGCCGCCGATGACGAGGACATGACGGAGTACATCCGTCAGCTCGAGCAGACCCGCGACACGTGGGACTCCCCCGATGCATCCGGCGATGCGATCGCCCAGGCCTTCGAGCGCTACCTGAAGCGCCGCGGCGACGGCCCCGGAGACCACAAGCGCTGAGCTCGGAGGTCTCGGGCGTCGCGCTGCTATGCCGCGATGACGCCGGTCCCGAGCAGGACCAGCAGCACCGTGCCCAGCAGGATGCGGTAGATCACGAACGGCAGGAAACTGCGCTTCGAGATGTAGTTCATGAAGAACGCGATGACCGCGAGCGCCACGACGAAGGCGATCCCGGTAGCCGCCAGCGTGTCGCCGAACGAGAAGAACGACGGCTCGTCCCAGCTCTTGAACAGCTGGTAGAAACCGCTGCCGAACACGGCGGGAATCGCCAGCAGGAACGCATAGCGCGCGGCGGCCGCGCGCTCGTACCCGAGGAACAGCCCCATCGTGATGGTGCCGCCTGAGCGCGACACACCGGGGATCAGCGCCAGCGCCTGCGCGAAGCCGTAGGCGATGCCGTGCGGATACGTCAGCTGGTCGAGCTTGCGTCGCTTCGCGCCCACGTGGTCGGCGATGCCGAGCAGGATGCCGAACACGATCAGCATGATCGCCACGATCCACAGCGACCGGAAGACCGTCTCGATCTGGTCCTGGAAGAGCAGTCCGAGCAGCACGATCGGGATGCTGCCGATGATGATCATCCACCCCATCCGGGCATCCGGGTCGGTGCGCGGCACCCTGCCCGTCAGCGACCGGAACCACTGCGCGATGATGCGGACGATGTCGCGCCAGAAGAACACCACGACCGCCGCCTCCGTGCCGATCTGGGTGATCGCGGTGAACGCGGCGCCAGGGTCCTCACCGGACGGCAGGAAGGTGCCGAGGATGCGCAGATGCGCGCTGGAGGAGATCGGGAGGAACTCGGTCAGTCCCTGGACGATGCCGAGGATGAGCGCTTCGAACAAGTGCATGGAGGAGCTTTCTGAGTCGTGGTGCGCTGACGTGGAGCAGAGCGCTCAATACGTGCGCAGCAGATCGGCCAGCACCTGCTGACCGAAGACAAGCGATTCTACGGGCACGCGCTCATCGACTCCGTGGAACATCCCTGTGAAGTCGAGGTCGGCAGGAAGGCGGAGGGGCGCGAACCCGTACCCGGTGATGCCGAGATAGGCCAGTGCCTTGTTGTCGGTCCCCGCACCCAGCAGGTACGGGATGACCGGGACGCCGGGGTCGTGACGGCCGAGGCTGGCCACCATCGCCTCGACGAGCTCGCCCTCGAACGGCGTCTCCATACCGATGTCTCGCACGACCGTCTGGATCTCGATGTCGTCTCCGACGATCTGCTGGAGTTCGGCGAGCACCTCGTCCTCGGTTCCCGGAATCACACGCACGTCGATCAGCGCTTCGGCTCGTTCGGGGATCACGTTGTGCTTGTACCCCGCGGTGAGAGCCGTCGGGTTCGTCGTCGTCCGGAACGATGAGCGGAGGAATGCCTCGGCGGGGCCGGCGGCGGCCGCGAGGGCGTCCGGGTCGTCGACGGAGCGCCCGGTGAGGTCGCTGAGCCCCTGCAGGAGCGCGTCGGTGGTGGGTGTGAGCCGAAGGGGCCACCGCGTGCGTCCGAGGGCCGCGACGGCCTCGGAGAGCTTGGTGACGGCGTTGTCGTCGTGCAGACGGCTTCCGTGGCCGGCACGCCCCCTTGCGACGAGACGGATCCAGATGAGCGCCTTCTCCCCCACCTGCAGCAGGTAGGCGCGGCGATCGTCGACCGTGATCGAATAGCCGCCCACCTCGCTGATGGCCTCGGTCGCTCCCGCGAACCACTCCGGGTGGTTCTGCACGACGAGAGCCGAGCCCTCGACGCCGCCGTTCTCCTCGTCGGCGAAGAAGACGAGCACCAGATCCCGCTCCGGCATTTCCCCCGCGCGCAGGAGGTCTGCGACAGCGGCGAGGATCATCGCGTTCATGTTCTTCATGTCGACTGCTCCACGCCCCCAGAGCATGCCGTCTTTCACGATGCCCGCGAACGGGTCGACGCTCCAGTCCTCGGCCATGGCCGGGACCACGTCGAGGTGTCCGTGCACGACGAGGGCCGGCTTGCTCCGATCGCGACCGGGCACGCGCGCCATCACATTCGTGCGCCGCGGGATCGGCTCGTAGTACTCGACGTCCAGGCCCAGCTCCTGCAGATACGCGCCGACGTACTGGGCGGCCTCGCGCTCGCCCTTCGCGTCGCCTCCGCCGAAGTTCGAGGTGTCGAATCGGATCAGGTCGCTCGCAATGCGAACCACCTCGGGGAGAGCCACGTCAGTCATGAGGTCCAGGCTATCGAAGCGCCGTGGCGCGCCCGGGCGTCGCCGCCGGTTTCTGAGAGGCTCGAAGCTCGTGCTAATGTAAATCTTCGTTCGGCAACGAACATCCAACACCTGCGCGGGTGGCGGAATGGTAGACGCGCTACGTTGAGGTCGTAGTGCCCGTAAGGGCGTGGGGGTTCAAGTCCCCCTCCGCGCACAGACAGGCCTCGGATATCCACTCGATATCCGAGGCCTTCTTCGTACCCCAAACTGCCCGTGTCGTCGGGCAGCGCTCGAGGAGTTCACCTCGAGCCCTGCCCGACGGGCCGGCGCCTGCGTCAGAGCGCTCCGACGCCGAACACCAGCCCGAGCACGTACGTGACAGCCGCGGCGCCGAAGCCGATCGCCAGCTGCCGCAGCGCGCGACGCAGAGGCGGCCCTCCCGACAGGATGCCGACCATCGCTCCGGTCGACAGCAGGGCGACACCCACCAGCACGAGCGCGACGACCACCGCAGTGGTCCCCTCCAGCCCGAAGATCCACGGGAGCACGGGAATGATCGCGCCGGACGCGAAGAGCAGGAAGCTCGAGATGGCCGCTGTCCAGTCGCTGCCGACGATCTCGTGGTCGTCTCCGGCGTGGATGTGGATCGGCCCCGTCGTCGTGCGCTCGACTCCGGCACGCGCGGCGTCCACTATCCGCCGTGCGCGCTCGAGCGCCTCCTGCTGGCCGATTCCGCGCGCCCTGTAGACCAGTGCTAGTTCGTTCTCGTCGATGTCGAGGTCGGCAGCGGATGCGGCGGCATCCTCGTTCGCTTCCGTGGAAGCCAGAAGCTCGCGTTGGGAGCGCACAGAGACGAACTCCCCCGCGCCCATCGACAGAGCACCGGCGAGCAGACCCGCGATCCCGCTGAACAGCACGAACGCGGAGCTGACGCCCGTGGCACCGATGCCGAGCACGAGCGCGAGGTTGCTCACCAGGCCGTCGTTCGCGCCGAAGACGGCCGCACGGAACGAACCGGACAGGCGGCGGCGCCCGCGCGCCGCGAGCCCTCGGACCACCTCGTAGTGCACCTTCTCGTCGGCACGCATGGCAGGCGTCGCGTACTGCTCGGAGTCGTACGGAGATCTGGCTTCGGCGCTCTGCGCGAGCGCGAGGACGAAGATGGATCCGAAACGCCCGGCCATCCAGCCGAGCAGGCGTGAACGGATGCCCGCTCGCGGCAGCCGCGCGGGCTCAGCGCCCAGCAGGTCGAGCCAGTGCTGCTCGTGGCGACGCTCGGCATCGGCGAGGCTGAGCAGGATCTCGCGCTCCTCGCCCGTGCGGCGGCTCGCGAGCTTCTGGTACACGTGTCCTTCGGCGCGTTCCTCGACGAGATAGCGTGCCCAGCGGCGACGGTCTGCGGCGGTCGGGTCGGCGGCAGCGGGGGCTGTCATGAAGTCTCCTGATCGACGGTCCCCGATATCGGGGCAACCGTTCAACGCTAGCTTCGAGCTCCCGTCGCGATGGCACCGGGAGCAGGATTGCCAGCTTTTCGGGCTTCCGAACCGCGGGCCGGATTCAGGAGCGAACGCGCTTGCGGAGCACGTCGATGCGCGACTGCAACTGTGTGACTGTCGCCTGCGCGACAGCAGGACCACCGCAGATCCTGCGCAGCTCCGCGTGCACCGCCCCGTGCGGCTCGCCCTTCTGGCGGGCGTACAGGCCCACGAGGCTGTTCAACAGCTGGCGCTGCTCGCGAAGGGTGCGATGCAGCGGCGCCGGGAGCGTGGTCGTCTCGGTCGGCCCTGCCTCGGCTTCCCGCGTCTCACGCAGACGCGTCTGACGCGCCTGCCGCTGCATCAGCAGCTCGTGCACGTGCTCGGGCTCGAGAAGACCGGGGAAGCCGATGAACTCCTCCTCCTCGGGCGTGCCCGGCTCGGCGAGCTGACCGAACTCCTGGCCTTCGAACACGACCCGGTCGAAGTGCGCCACCGACGAGAGCGCCTGATAACTGAACTCCTGCGTGAGCGCATCCGACGCGTCGTCTTCGCGGTTGGCCGACTCGAGCAGTGAGTCCTCGAGCCCGTCGTCGTCTTTCGACTGACGATCGAGTGCGTGGTCGCGCTGCTTGTCCATCTCGTTCGCGAGCCCCATGAGCACCGGAACCTGAGGAAGGAAGACACTCGCCGCCTCTCCCCTGCGGCGCGCTCGCACGAATCGGCCGATCGCCTGGGCGAAGAAGAGCGGCGTCGATGAGGAGGTCGCGTAGACCCCGACCGCGAGCCTCGGCACATCGACGCCCTCCGACACCATGCGCACCGCCACCATCCAGCGATCCTCGCTGTTGCTGAACTTCTCGATGCGCTCGGACGCGGTCGCGTCATCGGACAGGACGATGGTGGGCTGCTGGCCGGTGATGCTGTGCAGGATCTTGGCGTAGGCGCGCGCGACAGTCTGATCCGTCGCGAGCACGAGTCCCCCGGCATCGGGCACGTGGTGCCTGATCTCGGTCAGACGACGATCCGCGGCAGAGAGCACCGCAGGCATCCACTCGCCCTCGGGGTCGAGCGCCGTGCGCCAGGCCTGCGACGTGACGTCTTTCGTGTTGTCCTGTCCGAGATGCGTCTCGAGCTCGTCTCCGCTGCTCGTGCGCCAGCGCATCTTGCCCGCGTACATGTGGAAGAGCACGGGACGCACGACGCCGTCGGCCAGTGCGCGCCCGTAGCCGTAGTTGTAGTCGGTGCGAGAGATGCGGGCACCGGACTCGTCAGGGTGGTACTCGACGAACGGGATCGGGGCGGTGTCGCTGCGGAACGGGGTGCCCGAGAGCAGCAGTCGGCGCTTCGCCGGTCCGTACGCATCGCGGATCGCGTCGCCCCAGCTGAGCGCGTCGCCACCGTGATGCACCTCGTCGAGGACGACGAGCGTCTTGGCGTCTAAGGTCAAATGGCGGTGCACCGACGACTTCGCCGCCACCTGAGCATAGGTGACCACGGCGCCGTGATAGTGCCGCGCCGGCGCCCAATGACTGTTGCGGAATCGCGGATCGAGACGGATGTGCACACGAGCCGCGGCATCGGCCCATTGAGTCTTGAGGTGCTCGGTCGGAGCGACCACGATGATCCGGTTGACCTCGCCCATGCGCATGAGCTCGACCGCGAGCGTGAGGGCGAACGTCGTCTTCCCTGCACCCGGTGTCGCCGCCACGAGGAAGTCGCGCTGATCGGCCTGGAAATACTGTTCGAGCGCTTCCTGCTGCCAGGCGCGCAGCTTGTTCGCGGTTCCCCAAGGGGCACGCTGAGGAAAGGACGGAGAGAGCATCGAGACAACGATAATCGCTGCCGCCGACACTCGGCACGCTCACGAGTTCCGCCGCGCGCGTCTCGCCTGGACGCTCGTACCCGGGTAGGCTCGGTCACTGCGCGGCCGCCACCGCACGGCTGCGCTCGTCGTGAAGGAGAGCTGGATGACAGATCAGGATTCGATCCGAACCCCGGAGCTCGACAACGAGAATCCCCATCCCTGGCGGCGATTCGTCGCAATCGGCGACTCGTTCACCGAGGGCATCGGCGACCCTGACCCGTCACAGCCGGGCAGCCACCGTGGCTGGGCCGACCGTGTCGCCGAGGTGCTCTCGCGCCAGGTCGACGACTTCGCCTATGCGAACCTCGCCGTGCGCGGCAAGCTGATCGCCCAGATCGTACGCGACCAGATCGAGCCCGCCGTGGCGCTGCATCCCGACCTCGTCTCGATCTGCGCCGGCGGCAACGACGTGATCCGACCGGGCACCGACCCCGACGCGATCGCCGCCCAGCTCGAGGACGCCGTCGCGCGTCTGTCGTCGACAGGCGCGGCGATTCTGCTCTTCACCGGCATCGACACGGCATTCACCCCGGTCTTCCGGGCATTCCGCGGCAAGGTCGCCATCTACAACGAGAACGTGCGCGCGATCGCCGAGCGGCACGACTGCATCGTCGCCGACCAGTGGGCACTCAAAGTGGTGCAGGACATGCGGTTCTTCGACGACGACCGCCTGCACTACAACTCACTGGGCCACCACGAGGTCGCCCGCATGGCGCTGCGCGCGCTCAACGTGCCCAACGATCTCGAGGCCATGCAGCCCGAGCCGCTTCCGATCCGCACCTGGCGCGAGGCCCGCACCGAGGACTTCGGCTGGGCACGAGAGCATCTCGTGCCCTGGGTCCTGCGACGCCTGCGCCACCAGTCGTCGGGCGACCACGTGATGGCGAAGCGGCCTGAGCCGTCGCCGATAGTCCTGCCGCCGACCAGCTGACGGTCGTCAGCGGGTCAGGGCGACGTGAGTGCCCACAGCGTCACCGCAGCGGCAGACGCCACGTTCAAGGAATCCACGCCCCCGGACATGGGGATCGTCACGACCGTGTCGGCCTTGTCGAGGGCTGTCCGGGAGAGCCCGTCGCCCTCCGACCCCATGACGATGGCGACGCGCTCGGGGCGATTCGCGACGTACGCGTCGAGCGTCACGGCGTCATCGCTCAGAGCGAGAGCTGCGATGTCGAACCGCGCCGCATGGAGGTCCGCCACGGCCGAGTCCCAATTCGTGATGCGAGTCCACGGCACCTGGAACACGGTCCCCATGCTGACGCGCACGCTGCGCCGATACAGCGGGTCCGCTCCCCCGGGCGAGACCAGCACAGCGTCTGCTCCGAGGCCCGCGGCCGCACGGAAGGCGGCACCGACGTTGGTGTGATCGCCGACGTTCTCGAGGATCAGCACGAGGTTCGCGGCGTCGATGACCTCGCGCACGGTCGGAAGCTCCGGGCGATGCATCGATGCGATCGTGCCCCGGTGGACGGCGAAACCGGTCACCGATTCAGCCACCTCGTCAGGGACGACGTACACCGGCACGTCGAGATCGCCGACGATCGCCCTGATGTCGTCCACCCGACGCTCCTGCACCAGCACGGAACGCGGACGATGGCCCGCGGCGACCGCCCGCGCGATCACCTTCGTCGATTCGGCGATATACAGCCCGCCGGCCGGTTCCTTCACGGTGCGAAGCGCGGTGTCGGTGAGCCCTCGGTAGTCATCGAGTCGTCGATCGTCCGGATCGGTCACGCGCAGCAGTTCCACGGGCCCCAGTCTGCCATCGCCCGCGAGCCCGGCTTCACGGTCGGCGGCGGAGCATCGGCCACGCTGCACGTCGTAGACTCGCTCGGGGAGGTCCTGTGAGCGCATCGAGTCCGGTCGAACTGTCGGCCACCATCGCTCGCACCGCCGAACTCCTGCGCGGTCGCAGGATCGCATTGCTCACCGGCGCCGGCATCTCCACGGACTCGGGAATCCCCGCCTACCGTGGCGAGGGATCCCGCAACCGCACCGATCCGATGACCATCCAGAAGTACCTCGCCGACGACGCTGCGCGACGACGCTACTGGGTCGGGGGGCACCTGGGGTGGCGTGCGTTCGCCCGAGCCCAGCCGAACCCGGGGCACCTGTCGCTCGCCGCCATGGAGTCATCAGGCCACGTCAGCGGTGTCATCACCCAGAACGTCGACGGGCTGCATCTGCGCGCAGGCAGCTCTCATGTGATCGAAGTCCACGGCACGATGCGGAGGGTGCTCTGCCTGAAGTGCGGCCAGGTGTTCGACCGTCGAGACATCGCCGTGCAGATCGAAGAGCGCAACCCTTGGATCACGGTCCCCGAGAACGTGGCGTTGAACCCCGACGGCGATGTGCTCCCCGAGACCACCGATGGCTTCATCGTCCCCGTCTGCACCGTGTGCGGAGGGATGCTGAAGCCTGACGTCGTGTTCTTCGGCGAGTACGTCCCTCAAGACCGGTTCAAGGCGGCCGAGTCCCTGCTCCGTGCCAGCGACGCGATGATCGTCGCCGGCTCTTCCCTCGTCGTCAACTCCGGGGTGCGCCTCGTCGAACGCGCACGTCGGCGCAGCATCCCCCTCATCATCATCAACCGCGAGCCCACGCGCGCGGATGTCTGGGCCGATGTCACCATCGCCGCAGGCACCAGCGATGTGCTCCCCGCGATCCAGGAGCTCCTCGAATGACTCTGCTCACGCTCATCCGCCATGGCCAGACCGACTGGAACCTGGCTCGCCGGATCCAGGGTTCCACCGACATCCCTCTGAACGACAAAGGCCGCGCGGATGCACGGACCGCCGCAGACCTCCTCGAGGGCGTCACGCACCACTCGATCTACGCCAGCCCGCTGAAGCGTGCGCGTGAGACGGCCGAGATCATCTCCGAGAGCCTGGGACTCGGCTCACCCGTGCTGGTGCCCGACATGCGCGAACGCGAGTTCGGCGAGGGCGAGGGCATGCTCGTGTCCGAGTACATCGAGAAGTACGGCGACTGGCAGTCACCGGTCCCCGGGGCGGAGACCCTACGCGGAGTCGCTGACCGGGCGCTCGCGGCACTCGACGCGATCGCCCGCGACGCACGCCGCCGTTCGGCGCCGCTTGCGGAGTCCGTCATCGTCGTGACGCACGGCGGCGTGATCCGATCGCTGATCGATCACGTGTCCGGTGGCACGCTGCCTCGGGTCGGTGAGGTTCTCGCGAACGGCTCTGTCCACCGTTTCGAGGCGTCCCCCGGCTCGCTGCGCCTGATCGACCAGGGCATGCTCGTCTGACTGGCGCGCCCACTCAGCTGCTCTGATCAGCGAACGCGGCTGAGCACCGACCGGGCGTGCCTCAGCACGGGCTCGTCGATCATGCGTCCTCTGAAGCGGAAGACTCCTCTTTCGCTCTCAGCCGCCGCGAGCACTCCGTGAGCCCATTCGACGCTGGCCTCATCAGGCGCGTACGCCGCGCGGATCGCCGCCACCTGACTCGGGTGGATGCACGCGGTCGCGATGAACCCCGATGCGGCAGCGTCGACCGCTTCGGACTCGAGACCGGCGACATCCTCGATGTCGACGTGCACCGCGTCGATGGCTCCCTTGCCCCGAGCCCCCGCTTCCAGGAGCACCCGCGAACGCGCGTAGCGCGCGACATCGCGATAGCCGCCGTTCGCCGTGCGACTCGATGTGCCGCCGAGGGATGCCACCAGATCCTCAGCGCCCCACATCATCGCGACGACCTGAGAGTGCGCGGCGATACGATCTGCGGCGTGGACGCCCTTCGCCGTCTCACACAGAGCGATGAGTGAGAACCTCTCGTCGAACGCGGCAAGGCTCTCCGCGCTCTCTGTCTTCGCCACCATGACGGTGCGGAAATCCGTCTGGGCGAGGGTCGCGAGATCGGCGGTGAAGGCGTCGGATCCCGGTGCGTTGACACGGACGATCACTCGATCGGGGTCGAGCTCGGTATCGATGAGATTCTGTCGGGCGCTGGCCTTCGCCTCGGGGAGCACGGCATCCTCGAGGTCGAGGATGACCGCGTCGGCCTTCTCGAGAGCTCCGCGGAATCGCTCGGGTCGGTCGGCGGGGCAGAACAGCAGCGCGGGGCCGAGCTCGAATGTCATCGTTCCTCCTCCGGCTGGCAGTGCACGAGGACGGTTCGGGTCGCCGTCGCGACCACCGTGTCGTCCTGATTGCGTCCGGTGTGGGCGATGGTCACGATCCCCTGACCCGGACGCGAGGTCGACAGCCTCTTCTCGACGATCACGCTCTCGGTGTACAGCGTGTCGCCGGCGAACAGCGGGTGCGGGAACGCGATCTCACCGAGCCCGAGCTGGGCGACCAGGGTGCCCTGGGTCAGCTGCGCGACAGAAGCCCCGACCATCGTCGAGAGCGTCCACATCGAGTTGATCAGGCGCGCGCCGAAGGGCCGCTGCGCGTCGGCGAAGGCGGCATCGAGGTGCAGCGCCTGGGTGTTCATGGTGAGCGTCGTGAAGAGGACGTTGTCGGCCTCGGTCGCGGTGCGTCCAGGGCGATGCAGGTAGCGCGCGTCCGTGACGAACTCCTCGAAGTAGAGCCCCCGCTGGACGATGTCGTTCGCGGTCATGCCTGCCACGCTACCCGGCGAGTCCCAGCGCCCGCGCGATCACGAGCAGCTGCACCTCGGTGGTGCCTTCACCGATCTCGAGGATCTTCGAGTCGCGGTAGTGACGGGCGACCGGAAACTCGTTCATGAACCCGTTGCCGCCGAAGATCTGCGTCGCGTCCCTGGCGTTGTCCATGGCGGCTTCTCCAGCCACGAGCTTCGCGATCGCGGCCTGCTCGGCGAACGGTCGTCCCGCATCGCGCAGTCGCGCCGCATGGTGCCAGGCGAGTCGCGCCGTGTGCACTCGGGCGCGCATGCGCGCGAGCGTGAACTGGGCGTTCTGTCGCGTGCTGAGGGCACTGCCGAAGATCGTGCGGCTCTTCGCATAGTCGACGGCGGCTTCGAGACATCCTTCCGCGGCACCGGTCGAGAGAGCGGCGATCGCGATGCGTCCCTCATCGAGGATGCTGAGGAAGTTGCGGAATCCGCTCCCCTGCTCCCCCAGCAGGTTGCCCACGGGCACGCGTGCACCGGCGAAGCTGAGCGGATGCGTGTCTGATGCGTTCCATCCGACCTTGTCGTACGGGGCCTCGACGGTGAAGCCGGGGGTGCCGTTGGGGACGATGATGGTCGAGATCTGCTTGCGCCCCCCTTCGTTGCCGGTGACGGCGGTCACGGTGACGAAGCGGGTGATCGGCGTGCCCGAGTTGGTGATGAACTGCTTCGAGCCGTCGATGACCCATTCATCCCCTTCGAGACGAGCGGTCGTGCGGGTCGCTCCGGCATCGCTGCCTGCCTCGGGCTCGGTGAGACCGAAGCCCGCGAGAGCGCGACCGGCGAGCAGATCGGGCAGATACTCGCGCTTCTGCTCCTCGCTGCCGAATCGGAACACCGGCATCGCCCCGAGGCTGACTCCGGCCTCGAGCGTGATCGCGATGGACTGGTCGACGCGCCCGAGGGCCTCGATCGCGATGCCGAGGGCCATGTAGTCGCCTCCCTGTCCCCCGTACTCCTCGGGGAACGGAAGTCCGAACAGCCCGAGATCACCCATCCGCGCCACGACGTCCATCGAGAGTGTGTGGGTGCGATCCGCTTCGTAGGACTGCGGTGCGACGACCTCTTCGGCGAAGTCGCGCACCATCGCGGCGAGCTCGCGCTCCTCATCGGTCAATTCGAACATGCTCAGTTCTCCTCCGTCGTCATGTGTGCGACCCGCTGATCGCGTCGTACCTGATCGCCGACGGCCACCGTCAGGCGCACCGTCCCGTCATGGGGCGCCAGCACCGGATGCTCCATCTTCATCGCCTCTATAGAGACAAGAGGAGTGCCGGCGGTCACCTTGTCGCCGTCTCGGACGTGCACCGCCACGACGCTTCCCGGCATCGGGGCCCGCGCATCCGGACCGCTCTCGGTCTCGCGCCGCTCCCGCGCCTGCAGTCGGTGCTGCATGCGGGCGCGACGATCCAGGGGCCGCAGGTGCATCGTGCGTCCGTCCTCGCTCACCCAGGCGCCGCCGTCGACGTCCGTCGCGACGGTCGCACGAGCTGCAGGTTCGTCGGCTGCAGGAGCGAGGATCACCTCGCCCCGGTCGGTCAGGAACGAGATCTCGTGGCGGTCGCGCTCGGTGAGTGCCTGCCACACCTGGCCCGCCCGTCGAGCCCTCCTGGCCTCGCCGACCGTGTCCTCGGCGTGCAGGACCGCGCGGCTCGCGGCCACCAGCATCGTGGTCGTCGGCGGCTCGTCTTCGAGGGGCAGAAGCGTCTCGATGAGTCCGGTGTCGAGGTCGCCGGCCATGACACGCTCATCGCGGCAGAGCAGCCGGAGGAACGCGATGTTCGTGTCGACACCCAACACGACGGTTCTGCTCAGAGCTTCGTCGAGGAGGCGGAGGGCGGAACTCCGGTCCTCCGCGAAAGCGATCACCTTGGCGATCATCGGGTCGTAGAACCCCGTCACCTCGCTGCCGGTCTCGACCGCCGCGTCGACTCTCACCCCCCGCGGCGGGTCGAAGAGCAGAATGCGCCCGGTCGAGGGAAGGAACCCGCGCTCAGGCGACTCCGCGTATACCCGCGCCTCGATCGCGTGCCCGCGAACCGTGGGTGCAGGGTCGAGGCGTCCTCCCGCAGCGATGCTGATCTGGAGAGCGACGAGGTCGAGCCCGGTCACCTCCTCCGTGACGGGGTGCTCGACCTGCAGACGGGTGTTCATCTCTATGAAGAAGACCTGATCCGGGGCATCCGCATCGATGAGGAACTCGACGGTGCCGGCACCCACGTAGGAGACGCTCGCCGCGGCCTGCGTCGCAGCCTCGAGAAGACGGTCCCTCGTCGCCTCGGGGATGCCTGCGGACGGAGCCTCTTCGATCACCTTCTGGTGTCGGCGCTGGAGTGTGCACTCGCGCTCGCCGAGGGCGATCACCGAGCCATGCGTGTCACCGAAGACCTGAACCTCGATGTGGCGTGGGCGGCGGATGAGCCGCTCCAGGATCAGCGAGTCGTCACCGAACGCCGATCGGGCGACCCGCCGCGCGGAGGCCAATGCGGCACTCAGGCCCACCGGCGCCTCGACGACCTCCATCCCCTTCCCGCCGCCCCCCGCGCTCGGTTTGACGAGCAGCGGGTAGCCGACGGCGGCAGCCTCTTCGGCGATCTCCGCGTCCGACAGTCCCCTCGCATCGAACCCGGGAACCACGGGGACTCCGGACCGGACGACATGATCGCGCGCCTTGGCCTTGTCGCCCATGATCTGGAGTGCCTCGATCGAAGGTCCTATGAACACGACGCCGCTCTCTGCGCAGGCCTCCGCCAGCCCCACGCTCTCCGAGAGGAAGCCGTAGCCCGGATGGATGGCCTGCGCTCCGGTCGCACGCGCGGCCGCGATGACGGCGTCGACGTCGAGGTACGACTCGGCGACCGGCGCCGGGCCGATCCGCACAGCTTCGTCGGCCTCGCGCACATGGGGTGCGTCGGCATCCGCATCGCTGTAGGCGGCGATGCTGCGGATGCCGAGTGTGCGCAGCGTGCGGATGATGCGCCGCGCGATCTCGCCACGATTGGCGACGAGCACCGTGTCGAAGTGACGGGAGGCAGAGGTGTTCGTCATGGCGGTCACATCCGGAAGAGGCCGAAGCGCGGTTCGGGCAGGGGGCTTCGCGCGACCACGTCGAGGGCGAGCCCCAGAAGGTCGCGGGTCTGGGCTGGATCGATGATTCCGTCGTCCCACAGGCGGGCCGTGGCGTAGTACGGCTCACCCTGGGTCTCGTATTGCTCACGGATGGGCTGCTCGAAGGCCGTCCGCTCCTCGGAGCTCCAGCTCTGTCCGCGAGCCGCGAGCTGGTCGTCCTTGACCGTCCCGAGAACGGAGGCCGCCTGAGCGCCGCCCATCACCGAGATGCGACTGGCCGGCCAGGTCCACAGGAATCTCGGCGAGTACGCCCGTCCGCACATCGAGTAGTTGCCCGCGCCGAAGGATCCGCCGATGATCACCGTGAGCTTGGGCACGCGCGTGCTCGCGACGGCGGTGACCATCTTGGCCCCGTCCTTCGCTATGCCCCCTGCCTCGGCATCCGACCCGACCATGAAGCCCGAGATGTTCTGCAGGAAGACCAGGGGGATGCCTCGCTGATCGCAGAGCTCGATGAAATGCGCACCCTTCAGCGCGGATTCGCTGAACAGCACGCCGTTGTTCGCGACGATCCCGACGGGATGCCCGTGCAGCCGCGCGAACCCGGTGACGAGGGTCGTGCCGTACTCCGCCTTGAACTCGCGGAAGGTGTCGCCGTCGACCAGCCGCGTGATGACGTCGTGCACGTCATATGCGGCGTTGACGTCGACGGGGACGACGTCGTAGATCGATTCCGACTCCGCGGGCTCACGGGTGTCGTGCACCTCCCACACCGGGTGGAGAGGCGCTGGCAGCGTGGCGACGATGTCACGAAGGATCTCCAGCGCGTGCTCGTCGTCTTCGGCGAGGTGGTCGACCACGCCGCTGCGCCGGGCGTGCAGTTCGCCGCCGCCGAGCTCTTCCGCCGAGACGACCTCGCCGATCGCCGCCTTGACGAGCGGTGGGCCACCGAGGAAGATCGTCCCCTGGTCGCGCACGATGACGGTCTCATCGCTCATAGCCGGGACATATGCTCCGCCGGCCGTGCACGAGCCCAGCACGGCAGCGAGCTGCGGGATGCCCTCGGCCGACATCCTCGCCTGATTGAAGAAGATGCGGCCGAAATGCTCTCGATCCGGGAACACCTCGTCCTGCCTGGGCAGGAAGGCGCCGCCCGAGTCGACCAGATACAGGCAGGGCAGTCGGTTCTCGAGCGCGATCTCCTGCGCGCGCAGGTGCTTCTTGACCGTGAGCGGGTAGTAGGTTCCGCCCTTCACGGTGGCGTCGTTGCAGACGACCATCACGTGGCGTCCGTGCACGAGACCGATCCCGGCGATGACTCCGGCGGCCGGTGCCTCTCCCCCGTACAGACCGTCTGCGGCCAGAGGCGCGATCTCGACGAAGGGACTGCCCTCGTCGAGCAGCCTGGCCACACGGTCTCGCGGGAGCAGCTTGCCCCGAGCGATGTGCCTCTCGCGAGATGCCTCGGGCCCGCCTCGGGCGGCGACCGCGAGCCGTTCGTGCAGCTCCGCGGCGAGGGCCTGCTGGGTTGCGGGCATCGTGACGTCCTCCTCGACCACACGGCGCCGGCGTCATCGCTCTGGCGCACTGGATGCTTTCTCGGTTAGTGTTCACTAACCGATAGCATCAGGTTAGCGAGGATTAACTGAGATGACAAGCCCCCCGACTGCGCGAGATCGCGCGAAGGCAGAGCGGTCGGACGCGATCCTCCGAGAGGCGGCGCGGCTCTTCGCCGAGAGCGGGTACAACGGAGTGAGCCTCGAGGACATCGGCGCCGCCGTGGGCGTCTCGGGCCCGGCCGTCTACCGCCACTTCGCGGGAAAGCAGGCGCTGCTCGGTGCCGTGCTGATCAAGGTGAGCGACGATCTCGTCACGGGCGGCACCCGGGTAGCGTCCGACGGGTCCACTCCCGAAGAGCGCATCCGCGCACTCGTCGACTTCCACGTCGAATTCGCCCTCGGCAACGCCGACGTGATCCGAGTGCACGATCGAGACGTGGTGCACCTTGCAGCTCCGGATCACGCCGCGGTCCGACGACTGCAGCGCGCGTACATCGATCTCTGGATCGACACGCTGAGCCCACTCGTCGACGCCGACGCCGACGAGCTCCGCCTGCGGGTGCAGGCGTGCTTCGGGTTGATCAACTCGACCCCGCACAGCACGCGGGCGGCATCCAGACACCACTCCGCCACCGCGGCAGTGCTCGCCGCGATGGCGGAATCGGCGCTCCGGGCGACTACCTGAGGAGCATCGCCCGACCGGGTTCCTCCAGCACGTCGGCGACGTCCCTGAGGAATTTCGCGCCCTCAGCCCCGTCGACGATCCGATGGTCGAACGAGAGGCTGAGCGTCATCACGTGGCGAAGGGCGATCTCGCCGCGGTGCTCCCACGGACGACGACGGACGGCACCGACCGCGAGTATCCCCGATTGCCCAGGCGGGAGGATGGGTGTGCCCGCATCGATCCCGAACACCCCGATGTTCGAGATCGAGAACGTGCCACCCGACAGCTCAACCGGAGACGTCCTGCCTTCACGTGCCGTGGCGGCGAGAGACTTCAGGGCATCCGCGAGCTGAACGAGGCTCAGAGTCTCGGCGTCGCGGATGTGGGGCACGATGAGTCCCCGTTCGGTCGCTGCAGCGATTCCGAGATCGACGTACCCGAACTGCACGATCTCTCCGGCGGAATCGTCCCACCGCGCGTTCAGGCCGGGGGCGCGGGTCAGTGCGAGACACACCGCCTTCGCCACGACGGCGAGCG
This sequence comes from Microbacterium sp. K2, assembly GCF_051365005.1. Lineage (NCBI taxonomy): Bacteria > Bacillati > Actinomycetota > Actinomycetes > Micrococcales > Microbacteriaceae > Microbacterium > Microbacterium sp. K2. Next base: position 591,755 of record NZ_JBLWII010000001.1, read on the forward strand.
GACCGATCCGCTGCTCGGACAGCGACCGGTCGCCGCGCAGCGACTCGAGAAGGTCCATGGTGGCCGTCACATCGACCGTGTGGAAGACCGTCACGTGCGGCGCGGTGAACGCACTCTCGACCATCGCCGCGGCGGTGTGCTTGCGGACCCCGCGGATGGGGATGCGCGTCTCCCGCGAGCGCTCCCGGAGCCCCGTCGCGTCGTCCGGAACCGCAGCGTGTCGCGGTGCGGAGTCGGCCTGCTCGACGGTGACGCCGGTGCGAGCGACGTAGTCGTCGATGTCGACGCGCGTGATCACTCGATCTCCGACCGACGCGGCCACCAGGGCGAGATCGACGCCGAGACGCTTGGCGTACGCGCGCACCGGCGGGGTGGACCGGGGCCGTTCGATGACGACCTCCACGCTCGCCGTCGGCGAGGCGTCATGCGGTGCCGCCTCGAGCACAGCCGTGTCGGTCGAAGCTCTGATTCCGGCCGCACGTCTGGCACGCCGAGCGGGCCGCCCGGATGCCGCGGGGGCGGCCCCGTAGCCCACGAGGTTGGGCTGCGCCTTCTCCTGCCCATCGACTCCGGCCGAGTCCGCCTCGGACGGCCCATCGGCCCCCTCGACGTCGAACTCGATCAGGGGAGCCCCGACCGCGATCGTCTGACCCGCCGCGGCGTGCAGGGCGGCGACCACGCCTTCGTAGGGAGAAGGCAGCTCGACGATCGCCTTGGCGGTCTCGACCTCAGCCAGAGTCTGATTGAGCGTCACCGTGTCGCCGGGTGCGACGAGCCACTGGACGACCTCTGCCTCTGTCAGCCCCTCCCCGAGGTCCGGCAGTCGGAACTCCGCGTTCATGCGTCTGCTCCCGTCAGGCTGTTCGGACGGTCGAGGACGCGATCGACGGCATCGAGCAGGCGGTCGAGGTCCGGCAGGTGGTACTTCTCGAGCTTCGCCGGCGGATAGGGAACGTCGTGCCCGGTCACCCGCAGCGGAGCGGACTCGAGGTATTCGAAGCATCGCTCGGTGATGCTCGCGATCACCTCGGCGGCCATGCCCGCCTCGCGTGACGCCTCGTGGGCGACGACGACCCGTCCGGTCTTGCGGACCGACGTCGCGACCGTGTCGTAGTCGACGGGCGACAGCGAGCATAGGTCGATGACCTCCAGCGAGATGCCGTCGTCCTCCGCAGCCTCGGCCGCCTGCAACGCGGTCGTGACCATCGCCCCGTAGGTGATGAGCGTCGCGTCGTCGCCTGCTCGTACGACACGCGCGAGTCCCATAGGCGCAGCATCCGCCAGCGGGGCGTCGAGGTCGACCTCGCCCTTCTGGTGGTAGAGCCGCTTCGGCTCGAAGAAGATCACCGGGTCGTCCGACGCGATGGCCTGACGCAGACTCCGGTACGCGTCCTCGGGATTCGACACGGCGATCACGCGGAGTCCCGCCGTGTGCACGAAGTACGCCTCGGGCGATTCCGAGTGGTGCTCGGCCGCGCCGATCCCGCCGGCCCACGGGATGCGGATCGTGATCGGCATCCGTACCCGACCCTGCGTGCGGTAGTGCAGCTTGGCGACCTGGGCGACGATCTGATCGAACGCGGGGTACACGAATCCGTCGAACTGGATCTCCACGACGGGCCGATAGCCACGGAACGCCAACCCGACAGCCATTCCGACGATGCCGGACTCTGCGAGAGGCGTGTCGATGACGCGCTTCGCACCGAACTCGTCGAGGAGTCCGTCCGTGATGCGGAAGACGCCACCCAGCCTGCCGATGTCCTCGCCCAGCAGCACGACCTTGTCGTCGTCGCGCATCGCCTGGCGGAGGCCGGCGCCGAGCGCCTTCCCGAGAGTGATCTGCGTCATCATCACACCTCCCCGTCGAAGGAGGCGAGGTACGTGGCGTACTCGTCGCGCTGGCGGTCGAGCCCGGCGTGCGGCTCAGCATAGACGCCGTCGAAGACGGCGAGCGGTGGGCGGGTCACCATGCTCAGGCACTCGGCGCGCATCTCCCGTGCCGCGACGTCGGCGGCCTTCTGCGTCTCGGCGATCTGCTCGTCACTCAGCTCGCCGATCGAGAGCAGATGCGCTTCCATGCGCGCGATGGGGTCGCGACGGCGCCACGCCTCGAGCTCGTCGTCCCTGCGGTAGCGAGTCGGATCGTCGGCTGTCGTGTGCGGGCCCATCCGGTACGTGACCGCTTCGATGTAGGCGGGGCCCTTTCCCGACCGGGCGTGCGCGAGGGCCCAGCGCATCGCGGCCATGCACGCGAGGACGTCGTTGCCATCGACCCGGAGGCTCGGGATGCCGAAGCCGGGCGCCCGCCCGGCGATCGGATACTTCGACTGCACCGATACCGGCTCCGAGATCGCCCAGTGGTTGTTCTGGCAGACGAAGACGACAGGTGCCTGATACGAGGAGGCGAAGATCATCGCCTCATTGACGTCGCCCTGACTCGTGGCGCCGTCGCCGAAGTAGGTGACAGCGACTTCGTCCGCGCCTTCATGACGGATGCCGAGCGCGTAGCCGACGGCATGGAGCGTCTGCGCTCCGATGATGATCTGCAGCGGAGCCACCCGGAGCGCTGCGGAGTCATGACCCGCGCCCTCTTCGCCGCGCCACATGCGGACGAAGTCGCCGGGCTTCGCGCCGCGGGCATAGATGACCCCCGTCTCCCGATAGCTCGGGAAGACGTAGTCCCGAGGAGCGATCGCCCGCGCTGTGCCGATCTGGGTCGCCTCCTGACCCTGGCACGGCGCCCAGAGTCCGAGCTGTCCCTGACGCTGGAGCGCGACGCCCTCCGCGTCGATGCGACGGAGGATGACCATGTCGCGATGCAGCGCCCGCAGCTGTGCTGCGTCGACGTCAGCAACGTGGGAATCGAGCAGCGGGTTCGAGATCCGCTCGCCCTCTGGTGAGAGGATGCGCTCGGCGAGTTCGAGATCCTGTGCCGTATCGGCGATCGGGGTGATCTGCGGTGACATCATCGTCCTCCTCATTCGTGGCCGTCGTCACGGGTTCTACGCTCGGCCCCGGCCTCATCGCCGGTTGACTTGAGCGTACGTCCGCTCATCACCTCGCTCAAGCAACCACGATCGGCTTGAGCATGTTGCCAAATCTTGGCATCCCCCGCCCTGCTATCGTTTGGCACTATGGCCGGACTTGACCGCATCGATCTGGAACTTCTCGCCGCCCTCGCCGATGACCCCCGGGTCACGATCGTCGCACTCGCGGAGAATCTCGGGCTGTCCCGCAACACCATTCAGGCACGCATGGCGAGGCTCGAGCAGACCGGGATCTTCCAGTCGTACGAACGATCGTTCTCCACCGATGTGCTCGGGTTCCCACTTCAGGCGTTCGTGAGCATCGGGGTGCGTCAGACCGAACTCCCGCGCATCATCAACGAGCTGGCTCGGATCCCCGAAGTCGTGCAGGCGCACGGGCTCAGCGGGTCGATCGACCTGCTCGCGCGCGTCGCGTGCAGAGACGCCAGGCACCTCTTCGACACCGACGCGCGCATCCTGTCGATCGAAGGCGTCGAACGCACCGAGACCTCTCTCGCGATGGGCGAGGTGATCCCGTTCCGTGTCGCCGGCCTCATCGGCCTCGCTCGACGGGAATCCTGAGGAATCGGCGAACGGCGCCGGCCGCCTCGGCGGGCGTCTCGTAGTGGATCAGGTGGCCGACCCGGGCGATCTCGACCAGCGTGGCGTCGTCGAAGCGGGTCGCGAGCTGTCGCTCGACCTCGATGGGGGTGATGTCGTCCCGCTGGGCGGCGATGAGCAGCGTAGGAGTCGAGATCGACGAGGCGAACTCGCTCACGTCGTGCGACACGCTCGTCACGAACGCATCCCGGAGGACGTCGCGGTCTGCGAAACGCGAGAAGTAGGTGTCGTGCTGATCGTGGATGAAACGTCGCAGCTGCGGGTCCGACGTCTTGGCCATCGTGATGCTCATGACCCTGACGATCAGACGGTTGCGCAAGAGCGCGGTGCCCGCTCGCTCGGGCAGGCGCGCCCCGAGCGAGTAGTACAGGACAGCAAGGCGCGTCATGATGCCCTTCGGGCCCTCGAGTGCAGGCGCCCCGATCGGATTGATCAGGATCAGCCTCGGAGTCTCGAGACCCGCTGCGACCGCCGCCGAGGCGACGATCGATCCGAAGGAGTGTCCGAGGATCACCGCTCCAGGAGCCACCGTCGCCGCGAAGTCCTTCAGCCAGGCGACGTACTCGTCGAGATCGTACGTGCGGCCGGCGATGGGCGCCGTCTCGCCGAAACCCGGGAGATCGGGAGAGATCACCCGAACCTCGGGCAGGAAGGCGAGGACGGGCTCGAGACCGTGGTGCTCGCCCCGGAAACCGTGCACGGCGACCACCGTCACGTCGGCGTCGACCGGTCCGTACTCCCAGAACACGGTCGTACCGCCGCGGACCGCGACCTCGTGGCGCGCGACCGGCAGTCGGCTGAGGCGGTCTGCATAGGGGGAAGGGACGGTCATGGACCAAGTCTAGAGTCGACGCATGCATGCTCTCCGTGCGCCTCCGCGCGGATGTCGGAACCCGGATCTACGGTGAAACCATGCCCCCGGCCCCCTCGCTCCCGCACTGGATCACTCGTGTCGGCGTGTTCGACCTCGAGACCACGGGTGTCGATGTGGAGAAGGATCGGGTCGTCACCGCGCACGTGGGGCTCCTCGATGCAGATGGGCGCGAGATCGCCGCCAGGGACTGGTTGTCGGATCCCGGCGTGCCGATCCCCGAGGGCGCCACGGCCGTGCACGGAGTCACCACCGAGCATGCCCGACGGCACGGCCGTCCGGGTGCCGAAGTGGTCGGAGAGGTGACCGCTGCCCTGCGATCCCTGCTCTCGCAAGGGGTTCCGATCGTCGCGTACAACGCAGCGTACGACTTCTCCCTCCTGGCGCATGAGGCGCATCGCCACGGAATAGCGCCACTCGAGAATCCCGCGCCGATCATCGACCCTCTCGTGATCGATAAGGCGTACGACCGCTACCGCCCGGGCAAGCGCACCCTCGAGGTCGTCGCCGCTCTCTACGCCGTGCGACTCGAGGATGCGCACGAGGCCGCCGCAGATGCGGTGGCCGCAGGCCGGGTCGCGCAGGCGCTGGCGCGTCAGTTCGTGCTTCCCGAGACTCTCGAGGAGCTGCACACCCGGCAGATCGGGTGGGCCCGTTCCCAGGCGGCGAGCCTCACGGAGTACTTCATCCGGATCGGTCGCCTCGAGCCGGATGAGAGCCTCGACGGCACCTGGCCGGTGCGCGCCCACCGCGCTCTCGAGGAGGTGCCTCGCGATGCGATTCCGAACCAGTGACGTCTCCCGAGTCGAGAGCACCTGGAAGCAGTTCGTCCCGTCCGCGGTCCTGCACGACGTCGACCCCGAGCGGTTCCTCTTCGATTGGCACTCTGCGGATCTCGCGGGTGTGAGCCTGGTCCGATACGACCTGGCGGCCGAGGTCCGTTCGACAGCCGAACCGCATGACCAGGTTCTGGTCTGCCGAGTGGACGGTCCGGATGCACGGGTCTACTCCGACCGCGGCGATCTCGATGCGAGCCGCCCCTGGATCTCCGACGGTCCACGAGTGCATGCGCGGTGGGACGCTGGTGCCCGAGTCACGGCGCTGGTGTTCGAACGCGACACCCTGTCGCGCCTCGCCCGGCAGATCAGCGGTGACGACGACCTGTCCATCCGGATCACCGACCTCTCGCCTCGCTCCGCGCACGCGGCCGCAGCCTGGGACCGCATGTTCGCCTATCTCGAGTCGAGCGCTGCCGCCCTCGAGAACAGCACGGACGATCACGAAATCCTGGGCAGCGAGTTGGCTCGACATGCGACGGCGACGACGCTCGCTGCCTTTGCGACCACGAGCCGTCTCGAGCGCCATCTCCCGACGCAGACGACACCGGCTCCGGCGACCGTGCGTCGGGCCCTCGATTTCATCGCCGACAATTCGCACCGGCCGATCACCGTCGATGACGTCGCCGCAGCCGTCCACATCTCGACACGGGGACTGCAGTACGCCTTCCGACGGGCGCTCGACACGACACCGGCAGAGTCGCTGCGACGGGCACGGTTGGACGGCGCGCATCGCGATCTGCAATCCGGGGCGTACTCGACCGTCACCGCGGTGGCCCGTCGATGGGGTTTCTCGCACCCTTCCCGGTTCGCCGCCGCGTATCGCGACAACTTCGGCGTGCTTCCTTCGGTGACAGCCGCGAAGCACCGCCGATGACACTTTGCGAACAGATTGTTCGCGCCTCTCGCGCGCCGAGGGTGGCTGGTGCGAAGGTTCGCTCTCGGGCGAATATATTCCGAGATATGGGTTCTCTCTATTACGGCGCCTCGGAGCCGATCCATATCGACGATCGCGCACTCGCGCACCTCAAGGTCGTCGTTGCCACGAAGCTGCGTCGCAACGAGAGCTTCACACTGACCTGGAAGCACCCGGAGGGCGACCCTGAAGGCCGCTCGACGGTCTGGCTGCATCCCTCGATCCCCCTGCGGTTCGTCTTCGATGAAAGCGAGGCACCGGAGCTCAGCCGTCGATGGATAGAGGATCTCGCGCACTCCGCCAACTCGAGCGGCGGGATCACGCTCGTCGACGAACTGATCGAGCCTTCGCCCGACGTCCCGGCTGCAGACGGTCGCTGAGCCGGGCGCGATGCTCAGGGTGTGCTCCACCTGTGTCAAGTCCTTCGTTCCCCTCATAGATCGATGAGATGATCGCTCCGATGACAGAGCGCACAGAAGAGCACGGGGCCGGACAGGCCGGGAGCGTCCAGTCTCGCAAACCACCCGTCCGCTCCCCCACAACCTCCGTGGTCATCCCTGTCAAGGATGACGCCGAGCTGCTGGCACGGTGTCTGCGGGCCCTGCACGCACAGGAGTCACCGGCCGACGAGATCATCGTGGTCGACAACGACTCCTCCGACGCGTCGGCGTCCGTGGCTCGAGCATCGGGCGCGCGCGTGCTCACCTGCAGCGAGCCGGGCATCTCCGCTGCAGCGTCCACCGGATACGACGCCGCGGGCGGTGATCTGATCCTCAGACTCGACGCGGACTGCGAACCGGATACCGACTGGATCTCCGCCGTCGTCACCGCCTTCGGGGAGGACGAGCGCACGGGGGCCGTGACCGGACACGCGCGGTTCACCGACGGGCCTGCGGCACTCCGCCTCCCGCTCGCTCGACTCTATCTCGGGGCGTACACGAGTCTCTTGAGTGTCACGCTCGGTCACCGACCGCTCTTCGGCTCCAATCTCGCGTTCCGGAGGGAGGCATGGCATGCGGTGCGTGGAGACGTGCATCGCGGCGATCCGCACATCCACGACGACCTCGACCTCGCCTTCCACCTCGGTGAGAACCATCGCATCGCGCGGCTCCCTGGCGAGTCGATGGGAATGTCGATGAGACCACTCACCGCAGGGCAGTTCGGCCGACGCGTGCACCGAGGTTTCCGCAGCGTGCTCGTGCACTGGCCGCGCGACTTCCCCCCTGTCCGGTGGGCACGCCTGGCGGTCCGGCGCCGTCTGCGCGGCCCAGCATCGCGGAGGACTCGATGACCGTCCCCCCGCTGATCGGCCCGACAGGCGCGCCGGACGTGCACGTGATGTCCTTCAACATCCGCCGCGCCATGGAGGGGCCCATGCGTCCGAAGCGCGATCGCTGGAGTGTGCGCGCCCCGGCAGTCGCCGAGATGCTCGGCTCAGAGCGTCCGACGATCCTCGGGCTGCAGGAGGTGCTGCCCCGTGCGACGCGCGTCGTCTCCGAAGCGCTCGGTCCCGACTACCGGTTCATCGGCAGAGGGAGGAATCGCAACGGCACGGGTGAGGGCACTCCGCTCGTCTATGACGCCGAACGCCTGGAGCTGCGTGACTGGGAGCAGCGGCCCCTCTCAGCACGTCCCGACGAACCGGGCAGTCGGTCCTGGGGCAACCTCATCCCCCGCATCCTCGTGACAGCGGAGTTCTCCGACAGGGAGACGGGCGTCCGGTTCCTCGTCGTCAACGCCCACCTCGACCACCTCTCGCCGCGTTCTCGGCGGCGATCAGCCGCGGCCATCGCCGATCTGGTCCGAGAGCGCGGGCTTCCGGCGATCGTGATGGGCGATCTCAACGCGGGCCCCCGCTCGGGCGCCGTGCGCTCGCTTCTCTCGCACGCGCAGCTCACCGATTCCTGGATCGCCGCAGAGGACCGGCTCACGCCTCTGTGGAGCACGCTCAACGGGTATCGACGACCGCGGCTCACAGGGCGGCGCGTCGATTGGATGCTCGTCAGCCGGGACGTGCAGGTGCGTGCCGCCGCCATCAACGCACACGTCTTCGGCGGGATCAGACCCTCGGACCACCTGGCAGTGCGGCGCTCGTGCGTCTGGAAAGGAAGGCACTGTGAAAGAGGACTTCCTGCGACCTCCTCACACCCTCACCGAGTGGTCCGCCGATGCTCTGCGGACTCTGGGGATCATCGGCGTCGGCTTCGCGCTGATCTGGCTCACGCCGACGGATGCGGGCATCGCCGCGCTCGCTCTTCCGGCCCTGATGCTGCCACGGGTCCTGGGCCTGCGCGGGTGGTTCGACCTGGCGGTGTGCTCGACGGTGCTCGTAGCGGCGTGGAGCAACGTGTTCGACCTGTACCGAACGGTCCCCGGATGGGATCTGCTCGTCCACCTGGTCTGCACGGGCGTTCTGGCCATCATCACCGCGCTGATCCTCACCCGTGCGGACGTCGTCACGATGACTCCTGATCGCGGCGCCCGGCCGCGAACGCCCCTCGTCCTCGCACCGCTCCTGGCCCTCGCGCTCAGCGCGGTGTGGGAGATGATCGAGTGGTTGGGCTGGGCCTACCTCAGCGACGAGATCTTCGTCACGTATCAGGACACGATCGGCGACATGGTCTTCGGCGGAATCGGCGGAGTCGCGGCGGGCGTCATACTCGCGACGGCATCCCTGAACCGACCGCGCTCGAGATCTGAGTTCGGCGAATCGACGAACGGGAGTAGGGCGGGTCGGACTTGAACCGACGATCGTTGGGTTATGAGCCCACTGCCTTAACCAGCTTGGCCACCGCCCCGTGACGACAAGCCTATCGGGCCAAACCGGTCAGATCGGTGTCGCGGCGGCGTGCGTCTCGAGGTGCCTCAGATAGATCTCGGCGTTCGCGATCAGATCCGCACGCTCGTCGTCGCTGAGCGATCGGCGCACCTTAGCCGGGACCCCGGCCACCAGCGAGCCGTCGGGCACCTCGGTTCCTCCGAGCACCACTGCTCCGCCGGCGATCAGGCAGCCCGCGCCGATGACGGCGCCACTGAGGACGACAGCCCCCATGCCGATGAGCGAGCCGTCCCCGATCGTGCATCCGTGCACGACAGCGTTGTGACCGATCGACACCTTCGCGCCCACGATGACGGGATGAGCCGCATCGACGTGGACCGAGGCGTTGTCCTGCACGTTGCTGCCTGGACCGATGACGATGGATGCCGAATCGCCTCGGAGTACGGCGTTGTACCAGACGCTCGCCCCCTCTGCCAGCGAGACCTCGCCGACGATGCGCGCTCCCTCGGCGATGAAGGCGTCTTCGGCTACCGACGGGGTCTTTCCCGGGAGCGCGAGGACAGAGGCTCCGGCTGCGATGCTCATGAGGTGAGACTATCCTCTCAAGGCCGGATTTCCGCATGATTCCGGGGCACTAAGCCGAGCCTTCGCTTGCTTGCGGAATGTTTTCAGACGAGTAGCGTTGTCATCATCAGGCATGAAGAGACAACTCCGGAGGAGTCAAGATGAGCAAGGTACAGACCGTTTCCACCACCGCCAGCGACCCGACAGTGGCAGCTGCAGCGGCTCAGTTCCTCTCCCCCGTCGTGCTCGGACTCCAGGCACTGACGATCGATGGCAAGCAGGCGCACTGGCACGTGCGCGGCGCCAACTTCGTCGGCGTCCACGAGCTCCTCGACACGATCGTCGCGCACGCCGGTGACTTCGCAGACACGGCGGCCGAGCGGATCGTCGCCCTCGGTCTCCCGATCGACGCGCGCATCAGCGCCGTGGCTGCCAAGGGCAGCGCGACCTCGGTTCCCGCCGGCTTCACGCAGTCCGACGAGCTCGTGCGCGCTGTCATCTCCGACATCGACGCGATCCTCATCGACGTGAAGGCTGCGATCGACGGACTCGACGAGGTCGACCTCACGAGCCAGGACGTCGCGATCGAGATCATGCGCGGACTCGAGAAGGACCGCTGGTTCCTCGTGTCGCACATCGCCGCGTAACCCACCACACCACTCACGACGAAGGGCACCGGGATTCTCCGGTGCCCTTCGTCGTGCATGCCGTCGTCAGCCGCCGTGTGTGAGACGCCCGGACAGCAGCGTTGCCACGATGGGCATTCCCCGCAGATCGCTACCCGAGGCGACGAGCGGGTCGAGTCCGCAGAGCGCGATATCGGCGGGTTCCCCCGGTCGCAACGACGTGCGCACGCTCGCCTGCAGCGCCTGCTCCCGCGTGAGCCGTTCTTCCGGATGCCACGGCTCCCGCTCGTCGTCCGTGCGGGTGACTGCTGCGGAGATGCCCTGCCACGGATCCAGCGGAGCGACAGGAGCATCCGACCCGAAGCGCAGCTCGACTCCGGCGTCGCGCAGCGCCCCGAGGGGGTAGCCGATGGAGGTCTGACCCGCCCAGTGGCGCCCCACCAGATCACGGTCATCCAGAGCGTGCTGCGGCTGGACGCTCGCGACGACGCCGAGCCGGCCGAAGCGGGCGAGATCCGCGTGCCGCACCAGCTGGGCATGCTCTATCGTTCCCACCGCCCCGGACACGGTGAAGGCGTCGAGCGCTCCCGTCACCGCGCGGTCGCCGATGGCGTGGACGGCGACAGCCAGCCCCGAGCCGGTGGCGACGGTCAACAGCTCGGTGAGCTTCGCAGGGGGCACGGTGAGAACGCCGAAGTTCTCCGGGTCACCCGGATAGGAGTGGGAGCACGCGGCCGTCCTCGTGCCGAGCGAACCATCGCTGATGATCTTCAGAGGACCGACGTGAATCAAGCCGCGGCCCGCGTCCGGAGCCTCCGGATCCTCATGGAGCTCCCCCGTGCGCAGCCCGGCACGGATCGCGCGGTCGAGATCGAAGGGATAGATCGCGAATTCGACTCGGTGCGCCGCGAAGCCTGCAGCCACTCGCCTCGGCCAGGCATCTGCGTTCCAGGCCATGTCGAAGTCCACGAGGCCGGTCACCCCGCGAGAGGCGGCGCGCTCCCCGGCCGCGCGTACCGCGATGTCGCCACGATCAGGGTCCACCGCGTTGAGGCGGCGGGAGATCTCGAACGCCTCCTCCTCGCGCAGCATCCCGTCGTCGCTGTCGAAGCCTTCGAGCCGCAGCGCCGCCGAGTTCAGCCACGTGCTGTGGACATCGGCATTGATGAGGTAGGTCGGCACCTCCCCGGTGACGCTGTCGAGCAGAGCGAGCGTCGGGCGATCCGGCCACATCGCGTCGCGGAAGCCACTGCCCACCTTGCGTCCGTCGGGAAGGGGCGCCGCCGCAGCCATGATCGCTGCGGCCTCCGCCGCCGACGCCGCGCTCCCGAGCGTGACTCGCTCCGTCGCGAGGGCCCACTGCACCGTGTGCACGTGGTTGTCCCACAGGCCGGGTACCGCCCAGGCGCCTCCCCCGTCGAGCACCTCACCCCTCGGCGTCAGCGCGCCCAGGGGAGCGATGTCGACGATGCGTCCGTCGTCGATGAAGATGTCGACCGGCTCGTCGTCGATGAGGAACTCGCGCCCCGGGCCCGCCACGCGAACGCCCGTGACGGTGCCTATGCGCGCACCGACACCGGTCACCGGACCGCTCCCGTGCGGGCCTGCTGGGCCCGGCGCATCTCGGCAGCAAGGGCGGGCTGGGCGTACGGGCCATCGCCCTCGAGTTCGGCGATGACGGTCTCCACGGTCTCGGCAGGCTTGTTCTGGCTGAGTTTGCGCTTGGCGACGACCCTGGTCGGGGTGAGTCTGAAGCCCACCGTCCCTCCGGCCAGCCGCGCCACGAACGCTGGGTCGTTCGGTCGTTCCCACATCCGCCGCGGCTCCGGCATCCGCCCCTCGAAGCGATCGACCAGCCGGTCGAGCACGGCGAGGTTCTCTTCGTCGCTGAGTATCTCGGGAATCCCTGCCAGATGCACGGCCGTGTAGTTCCAGGTCGGAACCGACTGCACATCGCCGTACCACCCGGGCGAGATGTAGCCGTGCGGTCCTTGGAAGACGACGAGAAGTTCCCTCTCCCCCAGGCCGTGGATCAGATCGTCGGGCCGCCCGACATGACCCACGACCGTGAGGTCGTCGCGGTCGTCATCGAGCAGAACGACGTAGTGCGATGAGACCAGGCCGTCGGCGCCATGGCTCACGATCGTCGCCCAGGGATCGGCATCGACGATCCGACGGATCTCGGCCACATCAGCGAGCGTGAAACTGGGGTTCTGACGCATCCCCTCAGCCTATGGCCGACGGGTCACGCCTGGCAGCGCGGGCACCAGTACAGCTTGCGCGCGCCGATCTCTTCGAGAGCGATCTCGGTGCCGCAGATGCGGCACGGCAGACCGGCACGGTGGTAGACCCAATGCCGGTCGTCGCGGCTCGCCATCGCGGCTCGGTACGCATCGGGCGAAAGGTCGTCCATCGTCATCATCTGACCGGTCTCGACACCGATGGCGAGGAGACGCACCCAGTCGTGCCACAGGGCTCGCACGATGTCTTCCGGAACCTCGCGGCCGGGCGTATGGGGGTTCAATCGCTGCCGGAACAGCATCTCGGCCCGGTACACGTTGCCGATGCCACTCACCACAGCCTGATCCATGAGCAGGAGCGCGATCACCGTCTGCTTCTTGCGGACCGCCTCGACGAAGCGCTCCTCGTTCTGCACGGGGTCCCCCACGAGCGGATCGGGGCCGAGCTTCGCCACGCTGGCGAGCATCTCCTCGGGCGTCTGCAGAACGCAGGCGGTGGGACCACGAAGATCTGCGGCGGTGATGTCGGTCATCAGACGCAGCCGCACCTGGCCGACGACCGGCGGCGGCCATTCGAACCCCTCGTCAGCGAGCCCCTTCGTCTGCTCGGACATGCGGACATGCACGCGGGTGCGCCGCGGTGCACCGATGGAGGCGAGCGAGTTCTCTCCCGCATCGTCGAGGATCTCCTCGTCGACCACCGTGCCCCGCTGGTTGGTCTGCCCCATGCGGCCGTTCGCCGACGCGATGGTGGGGTCGACGAGGATGTCCCCGGCGAAGTCCCATGCCCCGTAGAGTCCGAGATGCACTCGCAGCCAGACATCGCCCTCGGCCTCGAGGAACATCTGCTTCCCCACGGCCTGCACGCTGATCGCCTCACGTCCGTTCAGAACGGCCGCACCCTCGGCGAATCGCCCCTGGGGACTCGAGGCGAGCATCGTCTTGCCGACGAAGTTCCGGTCGAACTGGCGAGCGATTCGATGGACGGAGTGACCCTCGGGCATGTCAGGCCCGCGGATCCGGAAGCAGCGAGCCGTCGCGCTCGAAGTCCGCGATCTGACCGATGCGGCGGACGTGACGCTCGTCGTGCGAGAACGGGGTCGCGATGAAGGTGTCGATGAACGAGGTGACCTCGTCGAAGGAGTGCTGACGTGCACCGATCGAGATCACGTTCGCATCGTTGTGCTCGCGGGCGAGCTCAGCGGTCGACGTGTTCCACACCAGTGCGGCGCGGACGCCCTCGACCTTGTTCGCGGCGATCTGCTCGCCGTTGCCCGAGCCCCCGAACACCACGCCCAGCGTCTCGATCCCGGCCGCCTGATCGGCCACGACAGCCTGCGCGGCGCGGATGCAGAACGCGGGGTAGTCGTCGAGCGCGTCGTACTCGACCGGTCCGTGGTCGACGACCTCGTGACCTGCGTCGCGCAGATGATCCTGCAGCTGCGTCGAGAAGTCGAGACCGGCGTGATCGGTGGCGATATGGATGCGCATGGCATCCATCCTAGAAGCGACGAGGGTCAGCGGGTGCTCACGGGGCCACGCCGGAAGCAGCCGGCTTGAATCCTGCCCGGACGTTCTCGCAGCAGCCGGGGCGGCACACGTCGAACGCACCGGGCAGAGACGTCACGTGGGGGCGATCCTCGTTGGGACGACCCTCCAGGCGCTCGATGATCAGGTCGACGATGCCGCTGACGAACGACGGAGCGACCCCGGGCGTCGGAGTGCGCGTGAAGGCGAGCCCCGCCTCCTCTGCGGCTTCCGCGGCCTCGGTGTCGAGGTCCCAGAGCACCTCCATGTGATCGCTCATGAAACCGACCGGCACGACGGCCACGGCCTTCCGACCGCGCTCGGGGAGCTCGCCGATGACGTCGCACACATCCGGCTCGAGCCACGGCTGCGAGGCGGGGCCCGAACGGGACTGGTAGACCAGCTCCCACGAGACGTCGGCCGCTGCGGGGATGCTCTCGCGGACGCGATCCATCACCCATGCGGCGACGGCGAGATGCTGTGCCGCATACGCACCGCCCTCGCCCCAGTCGATGTCCCGCGCGCCCGAGCGCTCGGCATCCGCGGTCGGGATGCTGTGCGTCGAGAAAAGGATCTGGATCTCGGCGGGGGCGAAGCCCTGACCGAGGAAGGTCTCCACGGCCTCGCGAACGCCGGTCTCGAACGACTCGACGAACCCGGGGTGGTCATAGAACGGACGGATCTTGTCGATCGTCACCGTCTCGCCGAGCTTCGTCTCCTCCAGCACTCGCGCGAAGTCCTCGCGGTACTGCCGGCAGCTCGAGAAGGAGCTGTAGGCGCTCGTGGCGAACGCGAGAAGCGTCGTCTTGCCGTCGGCTGCGGCTTCGGTGACGACCTCTTCGAGGTACGGGCTCCAGTTGCGGTTGCCCCAGTACACCGGAAGATCGATGCCGCGGCGGGCGAGCTCGGCCTCGAGCGCCTCCTTGAGGATGCGGTTCTGTCCGTTGATCGGGCTCACACCCCCGAAGTGGCGGTAGTGGTGCGCGACCTCTTCGAGACGCTCATCCGGGATGCCGCGGCCCCTCGTGACATTGCGGAGGAACGGGATGACGTCCTCCTGTCCCTCAGGGCCACCGAACCCGGCGAGCAGGATGCCGTCATAGGCCACCGGGGTGGTCATGTACGGCGCGCCGGAGGCAGCAGCATCGGAAGCAAAGAGGACGGTGTTCGGCTCGATCGCGGTCACCCGTCCATTCTTTCATCTCTTGAACGTGAGTCAGGCCGCCGTGCTGGCGTAGGCTGTCATGGTTGCCGTGGGCGCCAACTGCGCTGGGTTGCGGCAGCATCCCCTCACCCCTGGGAGTACAGCTGTGCCTGGAGAGAACCTCACCCGCATCGAAGCGCAGGAGCGCCGCGACATCATCGACACCCAGTCGTACGAAGTCTCGCTCGACCTGACGAAGGGTGCGGAGGTCTTCGGCTCCCGCAGCGTCGTCCGCTTCACCGCGACGCCGGAGAGCCTCACCTTCATCGATCTGATCGCACGTGACGTGCGCGAGATCTCGTTGAACGGAGAGCAGCTCGACCCCGATGAGGTCTTCGCCGACTCGCGCATCGCGCTGGCCGGCCTGCAGGCCGAGAACGTCCTCGTCGTCGATGCCGACTGCGAGTACACCAACACCGGCGAGGGACTGCACCGCTTCGTCGATCCTGTCGACGGCGAGGTCTACCTCTACTCGCAGTTCGAGGTTCCCGACTCGCGTCGCGTGTTCGCCGTGTTCGAGCAGCCCGATCTGAAGGCCACGTTCCAGTTCACGGTGACGGCGCCGGCATCCTGGAAGGTCGTCTCGAACTCCCCCACGCCTGAGCCCATCGTCCACGACGACGACACGGTCGCGACCTGGGGCTTCGAGCCCACGCCTCGCATCTCCTCGTACATCACGGCCCTGGTCGCAGGCCCCTACGAGGCGACGTTCTCCGAGCTCACCAGCGCGTCCGGCCGCGTGATCCCCCTCGGCGTGTACGGCCGCAAGAGCCTGTGGCAGCACCTCGACGCCGACTACATCTTCGACAAGACGCGCGAGGGCTTCGCCTACTTCGAGTCGAAGTTCGGCGTGCCCTATCCCTTCGCGAAGTACGATCAGCTCTTCGTCCCCGAGTTCAACGCCGGTGCCATGGAGAACGCGGGAGCGGTCACCTTCACCGAGACCTACGTGTTCCGCAGCAAGGTCACCGACGCCGTCAAGGAGCGCCGCGTCGTCACGATCCTGCACGAGCTCGCACACATGTGGTTCGGCGATCTCGTGACCATGAAGTGGTGGAACGACCTCTGGTTGAACGAGTCGTTCGCCGAGTGGGCGTCGACGATCGCGACCGCCGAGGCCACCGAGTGGACCGAGGCATGGACGACCTTCAACGCGATGGAGAAGACCTGGGCCTATCGCCAGGACCAGCTGCCTTCGACCCACCCCATCGTCGCCGAGATCAACGACCTCGAGGACGTGCAGGTGAACTTCGACGGCATCACCTACGCGAAGGGCGGCTCGGTCCTCAAGCAGCTCGCCGCGTGGGTCGGCATCGAGGCGTTCTTCGCCGGTGTCTCGCAGTACTTCCAGAAGCACTCCTGGGGCAACACCGAGCTCAGCGACCTCCTCGTCGAGCTCGAGGCCACCAGCGGGCGCGATCTGAGCACCTGGTCGAAGAAGTGGCTCGAGACCGCTGGAGTGAACACGCTGGAGCCGGTGATCGCCGACGACTCCGACGGTACGATCACGCGGTTCGCCGTGACGCAGACCGCTCCGGCCGACTACCCGACCATCCGTCCCCACCGGCTCGGCATCGGCTTCTACAACCTCCAGGACGGCGCACTCGTGCGCTCGCACTACGCCGAGGTCGACGTCGACGGCGACCGCACGGAGGTCCCCGAGCTGCACGGCCTCAAGCGCCCCGACCTCGTGCTCCTCAACGACAACGACCTCGCCTACGCGAAGATCCGTCTCGACGAGCGCTCCCTCGCCACAGCGATCGCGCACCTCGCGGACATCAGCGACCCGCTCGCGCGTTCTCTCGTCTGGGGCGCCGCATGGGACCAGACGCGCGACGCCGAGACTGCAGCCTCCGACTACATCGACCTGGTGCTGGGCAACATCGGCCGCGAGACCGAGTCGACCACGGTCCGCACCACGCTCGCGCAGCTGCGCAGCGCTGCGACGCTCTACGTCACGCCGGAGGCTCGCCTCGCCGCCCGCCAGAAGGTCGCAGACGGACTCTGGGCGCTCGCCGAGGCAGCCGAATCAGGCAGCGACAGCCAGCTGCAGTTCGTCACGGCCTTCGCAAACGCGCTCGTGACGCCCGAGCATGCAGGCATCGTCGGGCGTCTGCGCTCCGGCGAGGAGACGCTTCCGGGTCTCGAGATCGACGCGGACCTCAGCTGGCAGCTACTCGTCGGACTCGCCACGATCGGTGCGACGGATGCTGCATCCATCGACGCAGCGCTCTCATCGGACAACACGTCGAAGGGCGGCGAGTTCGCCGCGCAGGCACGCGCTGCACTGCCCGACTCCGCCTCGAAGAAGGCGGCCTGGGCGTCGCTGATCGATCGTGACGACGCTCCGAACACGATCGTGCGATCTGCCGCGCTCGGCTTCGTGCACCCGGCGGGTGCGGAGGCGCTTCGCGAGTTCGTGCCCGCGTACTTCGACATGCTGGTGCCGATCTGGGAGTCCCGCAGCTACCAGATCGCCCAGTATCTGGTCGTCGGCCTGTTCCCCACCGCCATCGCGGATGTCGAACTGCGCGACGCGACGCGGGCCTGGCTGTCCGCCAACCAGGACGCGGCGCCGGCGCTGCGCCGACTCGTGCTGGAGAACCTCGCGGACGTCGAGCGCTCGCTCGCTGCGCAGTCCCGCGACGCGGAGGACTGAGCCCGCTTCTTCCATCAGGCCTCTGCGCGGTGCATCCAGCCCGCGCAGAGGCCTGATGGCTACTCTGGAGGGGATGATTCTGCCATTCGAAACAAACCCTGACCCCGCGGAGACCACTCTCCCCGGCTGGTGGACGGACGCCGTCACAGTGCTCCGCGATGTGGGCCTGCAGGCGCTCGGCGTCGCCGCGATCATCGCCGGCTGCATCGTGATCGCTCTGGTCCTTCGAGTGGTCATCCGCAGGATCGTGCACCGCATCGTCGACAGCGCCAAGAACAAGGCATCGGTCGACGACACGCAGGCGCTCGAGCGATCCCCTCTCGCCGATATGCGCCTCGTGCAGCGCACGCGAACCCTCGGGACGATCCTGCAGAACATCGTGAACGTCATGCTGGTGGTGATCGCCATCGTGTTGGTGGTCAACCACCTGGCTCCGACGCTGCTCGGGTCTCTGACCCTCCTCACCGCGGCGGTCGGCGCCGGTCTCGGTTTCGGAGCCCAGAACATCGTCAAGGACGTGCTCAACGGCATGTTCATCGTGGCGGAGGATCAGATCGGAATCGGCGACGTCGTGGATCTGGGGCTCGCCTCGGGTGTGGTGGAGTACGTGAGTGTGCGAATCACGCAGGTGCGCGACGTGAACGGCACGCTCTGGTACGTCCGCAACGGTGAGGTGCTCCGTATCGGAAACATGTCGCAGGGCTGGGCCCGGGCGATCATCGATCTCGGGGTGCCGGTCGACTCCGACCTCGAGAAGGTCGAGAAGACGATGCTCGACACCGCCCTTGCGCTCTCGAAAGACCCGAAGTGGCGCACCCGCATCATCGAGAAGCCCGAGCTGTGGGGTCTGGAGTCGATCAACGGCGACGCCCTCGTCGTCCGTCTCGTCATCAAGGCTCGCGCCAATGCCAAGGACGACGTCGCCCAGGAGCTCCGCAAGCGCCTGCGATCGGCGATGCTCGAGAACGATGTCATGCTCCCGAGCATGACGACCGTGGTACCCACCGGTCTCGATGGCGCGCGCCGGGTGCGGGGCGCGAATCCCCCCAAGACCCGTCCGAACGCCGTCACCGGTGTTCCCGTCATCCCGGATCGTGGAATCTGGCGGCGCAAGAAGACGAACGACGACGGGAGCTCCCAGAAGTGACGTTCTACGACGAGGTCGGCGGTCGCGACACATTCGCGAAGATCGTGTCGGTCTTCTACCGCGAGGTCGCACTCGACCCGGTCCTGAAGCCGATGTACCCGGAGGAGGATCTCGGCCCCGCCGAGGAGCGCCTGCTGATGTTCCTCGCGCAGTACTGGGGTGGCCCCACGACTTACGGGGAGACGCGCGGGCATCCGCGCCTGCGGATGCGCCATATGCCTTTCCACGTCGACCCCGACGCCCGTGACCGGTGGCTGCGACACATGCGAACCGCCCTGGACGAGGCGCAGTTGTCGCCACTCCACGAATCGACGCTCTGGGACTACCTCGAACGCGCCGCGTATGCCATGGTGAACACATTCGAGCCGTCCGGCATCGGCACACCCTCAGGCGGGCGCCCCGCGCTCGAGACGCGATCACGTCAGGAATCAACGGAGAGCACATGACGAACATGCCCCTGTCTGCAGACGTACTGGTCATCGGATGGGGGCTCGCCGGTCTCGTCGCAGCGGGTGAGGCACTGGAGGCCGGCCGCCGTGTGATCCTGGTCGACCAGGAACCGCGCACGAACCTCGGCGGGCAGGCATGGTGGTCGTTCGGTGGACTGTTCCTCATCGACTCCCCTGAGCAGAGGCGGATGGGCATTCGCGATTCGCTCGCCCTCGCCACGCAGGACTGGTTCGGGACCGCTTCGTTCGACCGCCCTGAGGACCACTGGCCGCGCCGATGGGCAGAGGCCTATCTGCAGTTCGCCGCCGGAGAGAAGCGTTCGTGGTTGCGTGAACGCGGAGTGGGTTTCTTCCCGGTCGTCGGCTGGGCCGAACGAGGAGGCTACGGGGCGCTCGGTCCCGGAAACTCGGTCCCTCGATTCCACATCACGTGGGGCACCGGACCCGGTGTCGTCGCACCGTTCGCCGCCGCGGTCGAGCAGGGCGAGCGCGAGGGCCGGATCACGATCCTCCCCCGCCACCGCGTGACAGAGCTCATCACCACCGACGGAGCGGTCACCGGCGCACGCGGGGCGATCCTGGAATCGAGTCCTGCCGCTCGCGGGGTCGAGTCGTCGCGGCAGGCGATCGGTGACTTCGAGATCACCGCCGGCGCCACGATCGTCTCGTCTGGCGGCATCGGGGGAAATCACGACCTCGTGCGCGCCGCATGGCCCACCAGCCTCGGCGTTCCTCCCGAGCACATGCTGACCGGGGTGCCGGCATACGTGGACGGATCGATGCACGCCGTCTCGGAGTCGGCCGGCGCGCGCATCATCAACGGCGACCGCATGTGGCACTACGTCGAAGGCATCACGAACTGGGATCCGGTGTGGCCGTCGCACGGCATTCGCATCCTCCCCGGCCCGTCATCGCTGTGGCTGGACGCCACAGGCAGAAGACTGCCCGTGCCGCTCTTCCCGGGCTTCGACACCTTGGGCACACTCGCCCACCTCCGCACCACGGGCTACGACCACTCGTGGTTCGTGACCTCTCGTCAGATCGTCGAGAAGGAGTTCGCTCTCTCCGGAAGCGAGCAGAACCCCGATCTCACCGGCAAGGACGTCGGGCTCCTCGTGAAGTCGAGGCTCGCCAAGGGACCGACGGGGCCGGTGCAGGCGTTCCTCGACGAGGGCGAGGACTTCATCGTCGAGAAAGACCTCGAATCGCTGCTCGAGCAGATGCAACAGCATCCGGGCGGAGAGTCCCTCGACATCGATCACGTGCGACGGGAGGTCGTCGCACGTGACCTCGAGATGGAGAACGAGTTCACGAAGGACGCTCAGATCGGCATGCTGCGTTCGATGCGCGGATACCGCGGCGACAAGCTGATCCGCACCGCATCTCCGCATCGGCTGCAGGACCCGGCGGCCGGTCCGCTGATCGCGGTCAAACTGCACGTGCTCACGAGGAAATCTCTCGGCGGCATCAACACCGACCTCGACGGCCGCGCCCTCGGAGCCGACGGTGAGCCGATTCCGGGTCTGTATGCCGCAGGTGAAGCGAGCGGCTTCGGAGGCGGTGGCGTGCACGGCTACCGGGCGCTCGAGGGCACGTTCCTCGGCGGGTGCCTGTTCTCGGGGCGTCAGGCCGGGCGCGCCGCGGCTCGGTGACCTCGCGCTCCCGCTACTGCGTGGAGCCCGTGCCCCTGACCGCGGTGAGCCCCGTGGCGACGGGTCCACGAGCGAGCACGTGACCCCGCCGGAAAGCGAGTCGAGTCCACCGTCCCGATTGCATCACCGGAACGTCTTCCTCGCCGGAGATGAAGCCGAAGGCGTCGGCCGCGAACGCGACTCCGCGCGGCAGACCACCGAGATCGTCGTCGGGCTCGCCCCAGATGGCTGCACGGAGGGCCCTGACGGCTTCCTCCCCCGATCCGGGCGTCGCG
This sequence comes from Microbacterium sp. K2, assembly GCF_051365005.1. Lineage (NCBI taxonomy): Bacteria > Bacillati > Actinomycetota > Actinomycetes > Micrococcales > Microbacteriaceae > Microbacterium > Microbacterium sp. K2. The sequence continues at coordinate 613,147 of NZ_JBLWII010000001.1, forward strand.
CCATGCGCGACGGCGCTGATCCCCCACTGCGCGCGCCGAGCAATGACGGATGCTGCCAGGGTCGAGGTCGGCTGCCATTGGCCGCGCGGCGGAGCGACCCCGGCCCACGCGGGTGAGAGCCCCGTCTCGGGCAGGGTCAGCGCGCGCTCATCATCGGTCGCCGTGAGGGACGACACGACGACGTCGCATTCGAGCTCAGGGTCTGCCTGCACGACGCGCATCGCCAGCACTGTCGGAGTCTGATCGAACAGACCGTGGGGCGCTAGAGCGGCTCCTGTGAGCGCGAGAACACCGCGCGCGGCCTGCAGCCGGACCCCTTCATCGGAGATGCGGGTGGCTCGCCCGAGGAAGGTCAGAACGTCCTTCGCGGTCTCGGCGTCTGCAAGAAGAAGCTGGTGGGGCACACCCTCTAAACTAGCAACGCCAGCGGCATCCGCAGTCGCGGAAAGGAAGTCATGACCGCCGACGCCCACGCGATTCGCACCGTCGACCAGCTACTCGACGTGCTGGACCTCGATTCGACTCAGGCCCGCACCACCGAGGACATCTTCATCGGATCTTCTCATCCGATGCCCTCAGGGCGGATCTACGGTGGCCAGGTGCTGGCACAGAGCCTCCTCGCCGCGGAACGGACGCTCCCGGAGGATCGCGCAGTGCATTCCATGCACGGGTACTTTCTGCGGCCCGGAGACGCGGGCCAGGGCATCACGATCGCCGTCGACCGCATCCACGACGGTCGGTCTTTCTCGACTCGTCGTTCGCAGGCGTATCAGAACGGGGTGCCGATCTTCTCCATGATCGCCTCCTTCCAGGACGACGATCCGGGCATCGAGCACGCAGCGCCCATGCCCGAAGGAATTCCCGGTCCGGACTCTCTGCTGCCTGATGAGCAGCGCGTCGACGGGCTGCCGTCCGGCGTGGTTCGGATGCTCAGCGATCGCGCTGCTGACGTGCGCCACATCGACTCGCCGATGTTCCTGCCGAGCGAGGATTCCCGCGTACCTCAACAGGGCGTCTGGATGCGCATGAAGGCGCCCCTTCCCGACGACCAGCGCATTCACCGGGCGGCTCTCGCGTATCTGAGCGATATGACGATCCAGGAGTCCATCCTGCGCGCCCATGGCGTGTACTGGGGGCTTCCCGGGTTGAAGGTCGCGAGTCTCGACCATGCGATGTGGTGGCACCGACCTGCTCGCGTCGACGAGTGGCTGCTCTACCTGCAGGAATCGCCGAACGCTCGCGGCGGCCGCGGTCTCGCGCAGGGACGCATCTACACGCAGTCTGGCGAGCTCGTCGCCTCCGTGGCACAGGAGATCATGGTCCGGGTGCCGAGACCGGCCTGACGTTGCGCCCGCGGGTCAGCGGTGGGTGTACTCGATGGACGGGCCGACGTACGGCTCCCACGCCTTGCGCATCTCGGTCGTGAGACGGGTGGGCCGGCCCGTCTTGGCGTCCACAAGCACGATGATCGCGGTCGATCGCGCATAGATCGTGCGAGGCTCGGCCGCGGGGTCGTTGTGCACCTCGTAGCAGACCTCGACACTGGAGCCGCCGAGCTTGCCGAACCACATCTGCACCTCGAGCGGTCGCCGCTGATACGGCACGGGAGCGAGGTACTCGATCTCCTGCCGGGCGATGAGCGTCAGCGTGCCCTCGTCGATGCCTGAGTCGAGCACGGCCGTCGAGGGCGCCTGCTCACCGGGGCCCGCACGCCAGAACGCGCGCACGCGCGCCTCCTCGAGAAGCTTCAGCATCGAGGTGTTGTTGACGTGATTGAATGCGTCCAGATCGCCCCAGCGGAGGTGGATCGGGATGTGCAGCCGGGGCCCCGGTGTCAGGTCGGACATCGAGCGATCAGTCGCGCGTGAGCTTGCGGTGCGTGGACCGGTGCGGCTTGGCCGCGTCGGCTCCGAGGCGCTGGATCTTGTTCTCCTCGTAAGCCTCGAAGTTGCCCTCGAACCAGTACCACTGCGCGGGCTTCTCGTCTGTGCCCTCGTACGCGAGGATGTGGGTCGCGATGCGGTCGAGGAACCACCGGTCGTGGGTGATGACCACGGCGCAGCCGGGGAACTCGAGAAGCGCGTTCTCGAGTGAACCGAGCGTCTCGACGTCCAGGTCGTTGGTGGGCTCGTCGAGCAGAAGCAGGTTGCCACCCTCCTTGAGCGTGAGGGCCAGGTTCAGACGGTTGCGCTCACCACCGGAGAGCACACCTGCCTTCTTCTGCTGGTCCGGACCCTTGAACCCGAACTTCGAGACGTACGCACGCGAGGGGATCTCCGTCTTGCCCACGGTGATGACGTCGAGGCCGTCGGACACGACCTCCCACAGCGTCTTGTCGGGGTCGATGTTAGAGCGTGACTGGTCGACGTAGCTGATCTTGACTGTTTCACCGATCTTGAGGTCACCGCCGTCGAGCGGCTCCAGACCCACGATCGTCTTGAACAGGGTCGTCTTACCGACACCATTGGGTCCGATCACGCCGACGATCCCGTTCGGCGGCAGATTGAAGCTGAGCCCATCGATGAGCACCCGGCCGTCGAAGCCCTTCTGCAGCTTCTTCGCATCGATCACGATGCTTCCGAGGCGCGGTCCTGCGGGAATCGAGATCTCCTCGAAGTCCAGCTTCCTGGTCCGCTCGGCCTCCGTCGCCATCTCCTCGTAGCGCGCGAGTCGAGCCTTCGACTTGGTCTGACGACCCTTCGCGCTGGACCTGACCCACTCCAGCTCCTCCTTGAGGCGCTTGGCGAGCTTCGCGTCCTTCTTGCCCTGGATCTCGAGGCGTTCGCCCTTCTTCTCCAGGTAGGTCGAGTAGTTGCCCTCGTAGCCGATCAGACGGCCGCGGTCGACCTCGGCGATCCACTCGGCGACGTGGTCGAGGAAGTACCGGTCGTGAGTGATGGCGATCACGGCACCCTTGTAGGCCTGAAGGTGCTGCTCCAGCCAGAGCACACTCTCCGCGTCGAGGTGGTTGGTCGGCTCGTCGAGCAGCAGCAGATCGGGCTTCTGCAGGAGAAGCTTCGCGAGCGCGACGCGTCGCTTCTCACCGCCGGAGAGCGGGGCGATGGCCGCGTCGCCTGGCGGCGTGCGCAGGGCATCCATGGCCTGTTCGAGCTGCGAGTCGAGATCCCAGCCGTCTGCGGCGTCGATCTCCTCCTGCAGGGTGCCCATCTCGGCGAGAAGCGAGTCGAAGTCAGCATCGGGATCCGCCATGAGCATGGAGATCTCGTTGAACCGGTCGACCTTCGCCTTGATGGCGATGCCGTCCTGGATGTTCTCGATCACCGTCTTGGTCTCGTCGAGCTCGGGCTCCTGCATCAGGATTCCGACCGAGAAACCGGGAGAAAGCTTCGCCTCACCGTTCGACGGCGTGTCCATGCCGGCCATGATCTTGAGGATCGTCGACTTACCGGCGCCGTTCGGACCCACCATGCCGATCTTCGCACCGGGCAGGAACGCCATCGTGACGTCATCGAGGATGAGCTTGTCGCCCACCGCCTTGCGCGCACGAACCATCGAGTAGATGTACTCAGCCACCGAAAACCGCTCCTTCTGTTGGCGTCGAAGATCGACACTCCAGCCTACCGGCGATCGCGCAAGGCGCTACCGAACGCCGGTGCGACCTCTGAAGACACGGGTGAGCGACTCGCGCCCCGTGCCGATGACCCGGCGTGTCACCAGTCGATCGCTCGCGTCGCCCCGACGAGACAACGGCCCTCGGCCAGCTGGGGCATCACGACCGTGACGGGTTCGCCCGTCGACGGACCCACCTGACCGATGAGGCACTCGGTGTCTCCCCAGCGCACGGCGAACATCAGGCTCTCAGCAGGATTCCCTACAGTCGTGACGTCCTGGGTCACCTGCATGGCCGCGCGGTCGAACCCCGCGGCCGTCAGCGCGTCGATGTATGCGCGGCCAGAGGCGCGCTGGTCGGACGCCCAGACGCTACCGGTCACGGCCGCGAAGAGCGGCAGGTTGTCGTCTGCGGTGCCGTCTGCGACGTACACGGGAACCGACGGCGACCCTGACGGGCGGGGGCTCACACCGGCGCCGGTGGGCTCCGGCGTGGGCGGTGTGGGCGGCCCGCACGAGGTCAACAGCAGCACCAGCGTCGCGGCAACGCCGGTCGCGGTCGCCACACGCGATGCGGAGGAGTCCGGTCGTCGAAGCACGAACTGAGTCTAAGGGCGTCCTCCCCCGCACGCGCCTGAGCACGCTCACGACCGCCGTGCGCGGCGGCGTCGTTCGGTCGCGGAACTCAGAGAGGCCGCGTCTCTGCAGCAGACGAATCCGCGAAGTCGTCTTCGGCACCGGAGAGCCCGCCGTCCCTCGCTGCCCACGACGTGTCGATGTCCGCCACGTCGTCACCCGAGAGCGACCGCTGCCCGCTGTCGTCGTGCGGATCCGATGCCGCAGCGCTTCTGGGCGAGGCGTCGACGGCCGATCGTGCACTCCGTCGATACGCCGTCGTCCCCCACCGGAGGTCGTGGCCGATCGCATCGGCATCGATGTCGACGCTCGTGCCCTGCTTGCCGTTGTTCTCCCAGGCGCGGATCTTCATCCTGCCCGTCACGATCACGCTGTCACCCGACCGCAGCGAGACCTTCGCGTGTTCCCCCAACTGACGGAAGGCCGCCACCGAGTACCAGTTCGTCGTCACGTCGACCCACGTCTGCGTCGCATCGTCGAATCGTCGATGCGTACTCGCGAGTCGGAAGTTCGTGACGGGGATTCCACTGGTCGTTCGCCCCTGAGTCGGATCGGTGGCGACGTTGCCGACGATGGTAACTGTGTCATGCATGTTCTCTCCTCTGTGCCCGGAGCGTGCGTCCGGCTCACCTCAGAGTGCGCCCTGTCGAAGTATCTGCGTGGCCGGGAACACGGACATCCTGAGCAACCCGGATATGTGCCCGGATGTGCAGGAGAACTGCGTTCGCGGGCATCCTCGCCCCGCGCGCGCAATGTCGGTGGTCGGTCATACGTTCGAACCATGAAAGGAGATTCGATGTCTGCAACCCTGAGCACGTCCGTACCCGAAGTCCCCTACGCGACACCGCAGCTGTCGACCAAGAAGGAGCACCTGGTGCGCGCGTCTGCCCGTCTGTGGCGGGTTCAAGACGCGAGCGCGAGGGTCCTCGGCCACCTGCGCCTCATCCCGGATCCGCTCGGGGTTCGCTACCGCGCGGAGCGCCTGCACCTCGCCACAGCGTCATTCCGACTCGTCGGCGACTTCTGGAGCGCAGATGATGCGGTCGCCGCGCTGCGCAACGGCTGAGCGCGCCGCCCGGTTCAGGTGATGGTGCCCCCGGCAGGATTCGAACCTGCGACCAAGAGATTAGAAGGCTCCTGCTCTATCCCCTGAGCTACGGAGGCGCACAGATCTACCGTACCGCGCCCGACTCCGATGTCAGAGCCGTCGATAGGATGGCGAGATGGTATCTGCCTCAGAAAACGACCGCCTCGTCTGGATCGATTGCGAGATGACCGGTCTCGATCTGGCCGTCGACGAACTCGTAGAGATCGCCGTCGTCGTCACCGACTTCGAACTCCGTCCGGTCGACCCGGGCTTCCAGATCGTGATCCGCCCGAGCGACGCAGCCCTCGAGAACATGAATGACTTCGTGACCAAGATGCACGAGACGTCAGGGCTGATCACCGAGATCCCTCACGGTGTATCGCTGGCGGAGGCCGAGGCGCAGACCCTCGCGTACGTCAAGCAGTTCGCTCCCGTCGAACGCAAGGCTCCGCTCGCCGGCAACACCATCGGCACAGACCGGATGTTCCTGGCCAAGTACATGAGTCAGGTCGACCAGTGGCTCCACTATCGCAACGTCGACGTCTCGAGCATCAAAGAGCTGTCGCGGCGATGGTACCCCCGCGTCTTCTTCCAGGCACCCGCGAAAGACGGCGGACACCGCGCCCTCGCAGACATTCTCGAGTCCATCCGCGAGCTGCGGTACTACCGCGAGGCGGTCTTCGTCGACGAGCCCGGACCCTCGAGTGATGATGCTCGCGACATCGCCGCACGCACCGTGTCAGAGTTCACTCCGAACATGTAATAGACTCGTCTGGTTGCCGATCACGATCGGCACATGGTGGGTATAGCTCAGCTGGTAGAGCGCTGGCTTGTGGTGCCGGATGTCGCGGGTTCGAGTCCCGTTACTCACCCCACATAGAGAAGGTCCGAGTCGAAAGACTCGGACCTTCTTCAATTCACGTCCGCTTCGCGCACTCGACCCTGACGCCGGTGATCGAGGCAGGGCGAGCGACCCGTAGGATTGCGGGGTGTCGCTCGCAGTGTGGTTCTCGCTTCTGACCGCCTGCGTGGTGATCAGCTTCACGCCGGGCGCCGGCGCCATCAACACGATGTCGAATGCCCTGAGCCAGGGCTGGCGTCGTTCGATCTGGGGAATCCTCGGACAGCAGCTCGCTCTCATCGTGCACGTCGTCATCGTCGCGGCGGGACTGGGACTCGTCGTGTCGCAGTCCGAGGTGCTGTTCAACGTGATCCGGTACGCAGGTGCGGCGTACCTGGTCTTCCTCGGGATACGTCTCATCCTCACGAGACCGAAGCTCCCCGTCTCTGACGAGGAAGGGATCACTGTCGACCTCTATGAGGGGCACTGGTCGATGATCAGGCGGGGGTTCTGGGTGAACCTCCTCAACCCGAAGGCGATCGTCTTCTTTCTTGCCTTCATCCCGCAGTTCATCCGTCTGGATGAACCGCAGCTCCCGCAGTACCTCACTCTCATCGGCACGGTCCTCATCGTCGACATCGTGGTGATGTGGGGATTCTTCGCGACCGCGGCCCGTCCATTCCGACGGCTCACACGATCGGCAAGCGGACAGCGGACCCTCAACAGCGTCTTCGGAATCCTCTTCATCGCCGTCGCTGGCCTCCTCGTCTTCCTGCACTGAGGCAACGCTCCCCCGACCCGGCAATAGGCTGGACGTGATGGAAATGGATGCTGCGAACTTCGAAGAACTGGTGATCGACGAGCTCGATCGGCTGCCCGACGAGATGGTCGACGGGCTGGAGAACGTGGTGTTCGTCGTCGAGGATCGGCCTGAGGACGGGAGCCTCGACCTGCTCGGGCTCTACGACGGGCTGGCGCTGACCGAACGCACGCAATACGGCTCCGGCGAACTCCCCGACCGGATCGTCGTCTACCGCGAGCCGCATCTGGCTGCATGCGAGACGGACGACGAGTTGCGCGACGAGATACACACGACCCTGGTGCACGAGATCGCGCACTTCTACGGCATCAACGACGAGCAGCTCCACACGCTGGGGTGGGCATGAGTCCCCTCGCGACACCGGATATCGACGAGCTCGTCGATCTCGTGGCAGCTCCGCTCGAACCGTGGGAGGTCGTCGTGTGGAACGACCCTGTCAACCTGATGAGCTACGTCGTGCGAGTGTTCCGCACCTACTTCGGCTACTCGCTGGAGCGCGCGACGGTGCTCATGCGCCAGGTCCACCACGACGGCCAGGCCATCGTGGCGACGGGACCGCGGGAGACGATGGAGGTGCACGCCCAGGCGATGCACGACTACGGCCTGTGGGCGACTGTCCGAAAGGCCGCGAGATGAGCGAACCGATGGTGCGGATCCGCATGGCTCGGGTCGAGGGCGCGCAACTCGCTCAGCTGGTCGACGACTTCCGCGAATTGGTCGGCGCGAACCGCGACCTCGACGATCCCGCGATCGCCCGGCTGGTTCCCGATCCCTACCCCGACGACGAGGACTCCTCGCGCGCCTTCCGCGATGCGACAGGAGCTGACCTTCTCGATCGACGCGCTCTGGACGCGGACGTCGTCCGCACCTCGCTCGCAGGCATGCGCGGTGACCTCGGCGAGATGTCGCAGAGCGAGGCCTTCACGGAGCACGACCTCGACATACCCGCGTCGGACATCGACGCGTGGATGCGCACGCTCACCGCGCTTCGGCTCGTGATCGCCGACCGCCTCGGCATCGAGAGCGACGATGACCATGATCCCGACGACCCGAGGTTCGGAGTCTACGACTGGCTCGGGTACCGTCTCGAACTCACCATCGAATCCGCCGACGAACTCCTCTAGAGCTACGGAACTTCGATGACCCTGGTCGCGAGAGCACGAGGATCATCGCGCACGATGTGATCGGCCTCCTGCTGCGCCCAGCGTTCCCAGTGAGGACGGTACGTCTCTCCATCGCGCGCCAGCGCTCGCGCCTTTCGACCGGACTCCGCGGACTCGACCCAGACTCGGACATCCGCTATCGCAGCGGTCGCAGGCGTGAGGATCCCACTCCCCTCGATCAACACTCCGAGCGCAGGGTCCACCGCGTGAGTCTCAGCCTCGGTGCCGTTCTCCCAGTCCCATCGTCGCCACTCGCCGAGATACCCCCGGCCGTGCGGACGGAGGATGCCGTCCAGAGCACGCTCCGATCCCTCTCTGAGCCCGTCCCATCCCGGATAGATCGAGTCCAGAGCGACGAGCTGCACCCGACCCGCGATCGGCCAACGCTCGACGAGCATGCGTGCGAGAGTCGTCTTCCCCGCCCCGCTGCGACCGTCGATCAGGACGACCGGGTTCGCCGCCGCGAGCATGTGGATGTCGTCGACGATCAGAGTCGCGGCGCGCTCAAGGGCGGCAGCGACCGGGTCGTCACTTCTTGAGGGCACGGATGATGCGAGAGAACGCGCGCCCGGTCACCCAGACGAACGGCACAGCCACGACGAGCAGCGTCACGATGTTGGGCTCGAACCGGAGTCCTTCCTCACGGCGGACGTAGACGCCGACCGGCACCGACACGCCGCCTCCACCACCGCCCTCGGCGCCGTCACCGCTTCCGCCGCCGAAGCCTGAGTAGGTGAACGCCACCGGAGTGATGCTCACGCCGTCGACATCCTGCGGCTCGCCGTACGCGCTCTTCACGCCGAACGAGGCGGCCTGCTTTCCGAGTTCCAGTGCAATGTTGGGCATGTCTCCACGCTAGCCCAGGAATCGATCGCGAGAAGGGTCAATCCAGCCCGTGCGCCCGTGGATGCTGCGCGGCACCACGCCCGTCACTGCGACCGATGTGTCTCGCGCGGCTGATCGTGGCCGTGCCGAATCGTGCGACGGCGTCGTCGACCGCGCCCTCGACGCGTCGCCAGTCCTCGTCGTCATCCCAGAGGCCGAAGCCACCGCCTCCGGCCGGCCGCAGCTTCTCAGCGCGCACCCCGACCAGACGCACGGGGTCCCTGCGCTCGATCTGGTCGAAGAGCGCTTGGGCGGCCTCGCCGATGCGTTGACCGACCGCGGTGGGCTCCGAGAGAGTCTGTGAGCGACTGATGGTGCGGAAATCGTCGAACCTGATCTTGATCGCGACCGTCGACGTCTCCCATTCGGCTTTCCGCAGGCGCGCTGCGACGCGGTCGGCGAGGCGCAGAAGCTCTGCTCTCAAGAAGGATCTGTCCGAGATGTCGGTGTCGAACGTCTCCTCGTGCCCGACGCTCTTCTCGACGCGCTCGGTCTCGACCGTGCGGGGGTCCTCCCCGCGTGCGAGTTCCGCGAGACGCGCGCTCAGCGCCGGGCCGACTGCACGGTCGAGCATCGCCTGGGACGAGGTGCGGATGTCGCGCACCGTGCGGATTCCGCGGCCCTCCAACGCTTCGGCCGCCTTCGGTCCCACGCCCCACATCGCGCGCACCGGGCGCGGATCGAGGAAGTCCTGAGTGTCGGCTGCCGCGATGACGAGCATCCCATCGGGCTTCGAGATCGTCGAGGCCATCTTCGCCACATGCTTCGTTGCAGCGACTCCGACGCTGCAGGTGATGCCCACTTCGTCTTTGACCCGCTCTCGAACGAGATGCGCGATCTGCGCAGGACTGCCCCAGAGCCGCCGGACACCGCGCACGTCGAGAAAAGCCTCGTCGACCGACAGCGGCTCGACCAGTGGGGTGAACGACTCGAAGATCGCCATCACCTGACGCGAGACCGCCTGATACCGATGGAAGTGCGGAGGAACGATGCGGGCGGACGGGCAGAGGCGCAGCGCCTGTGACACAGGCATCGCCGCACGCACGCCGTAGCGGCGCGCCTCGTAGGAGGCGCTGGACACCACCGATCGGCCATCGGGAGACCCGATGATCAGCGGGAGGCCGCGCAGGCTCGGATCGTCGAGCACCTCTACCGCCGCATAGAACGCGTCCATGTCGACGTGGAGGATGCTCGTTCCGGTGTCGTCGGCATCGGCAGACGACACGATGCGCCCTCTGCCGTCACCGTGTCCCATGAGACCATTCTCCCCCGGACCTCAGACATGAGGTCCGGGGGATCCGGTTACTGCGCAGCGCGCTCGAGGACGAGCTCGCGGACTCGGGCCGCGTCCGCCTGGCCCTTCATCGCCTTCATCACGGCCCCGATCACGGCGCCGGCCGCTTGGACCTTGCCGTCCTTGATCTTGGCGAGCACGTCGGGCTGGGCCGCCAGCGCCTCGTCGATGGCTGCGATCAGCGCGCCATCGTCCGAGACGACGGCGAGTCCGCGGCTGTCGACGACCTCCTGCGGCGTTCCCTCGCCGGCGATGACTCCCTCGAGCACCTGGCGAGCCAGCTTGTCGGTGAGAGTCCCCGCGTCGACGAGCTTCTGCAGCGCCGCGACGTTCTCAGGGGAGATCAGCTCCGTGGCGTCCTTCTCCTGCGTGTTCGCGAGTCGGCTGATCTCACCCGTCCACCACTTGCGTGCAGTGGCAGGGGTCGCCCCGGCGGCGATCGTCGCCTCGACGACCTCCAGCAGACCGCCGTTACGCACGTCCTGGAACTCCAGATCGGTGAAACCCCACTCGGCCATCAGCCGGCGCCGACGGGCCACGGGCTGTTCGGGCAGCTGCGCTCGGAGCTCTTCGATCAGCTCTGCAGCAGGCTCCACGGGAAGCAGATCGGGCTCGGGGAAGTACCGGTAGTCATCGGCATCCGACTTGGGACGACCGGGCGAGGTCGTGCCGGTGTCCTCGTGCCAGTGCCGGGTCTCCTGCGTGATCGTGCCGCCGTCGGCGAGGATCTGCGCCTGACGCTGGATCTCGTAACGCACGGCGCGCTCGACCGAGCGCATCGAGTTGACGTTCTTCGTCTCGGTGCGCGTGCCGAGCTTCTCCTGGCCGCGGGGGCGCAGCGAGATGTTGGCATCGCAGCGGAGGTTGCCGCGCTCCAGGCGGGCCTCCGAGATCCCGAGGCTGCGGACGATGTCACGGATGGTCGCGACGTAGGCCTTGGCCACCTCGGGTGCGCGGTGCTCGGTGCCGAAGATGACCTTGGTGACGATCTCGACGAGCGGGACGCCTGCGCGGTTGTAGTCGACGAGCGAGTACTCGGCGCCCTGGATGCGTCCGGTGGCCCCTCCCATGTGGGTGAGCTTGCCGGCGTCCTCCTCCATGTGCGCGCGCTCGATCGGGATCTGCACGATGGTTCCGTCTTCGAGCTCGACCTCGACCTCGCCCTCGAACGCGATCGGCTCGTCGTACTGCGAGATCTGGTAGTTCTTGCCCAGGTCGGGATAGAAGTAGTTCTTCCGCGCGAAGCGGCTCGACGGTGCGATCGAGCAGCCCAGTGCGAGACCGAGGCTGATCGACGAGCGGATCGCGGTCTCGTTCACGACGGGCAGAGAACCGGGAAGACCGAGGTCGACCGGCGCGATCAGCGTGTTCGGCTCAGCCGCGTGATAAGCCTCGTTCGCCGGGTTCGGCGCGTCCGAGAACATCTTCGTGTTGGTGTTCAGCTCGACGTGCACCTCGAACCCGAGAACGGGCTCGAACAACTCCAGCGCCTTGTCGAAGTCCATGAGCTTGGCGGTGGCCATCAGCGGGTCCCTCCCACGAGCTGGGGTGCACGCGTGAGGAGCGGTGCTCCCCACGAATCGACGAGAAGTGTCTCGACTGCTGCGCCGACCTTGTAGAGGCGGGCGTCCTCCCGCGCCGGCGCGATGAACTGGATGCCGACGGGCAGTCCGTCCTCTGCCGCGAGGCCGCTGGGAATCGAGATCCCCGGGACGCCGGCGAGGTTCACCGGGATCGTCGTGATGTCGTTGAGGTACATCTGCAGCGGATCGTCGATCTTCTCGCCGATCTTGAACGCGGTCGTCGGAGCCGACGGCGTCGCGATGATGTCGACATCGGCGAAGGCGTTCGCGAAGTCCTGCTGGATGAGCGTGCGGACCTTCTGGGCGCTGCCGTAGTAGGCGTCGTAGTATCCGGCCGACAGCGCATAGGTGCCGAGGATGATGCGTCGCTTCACCTCGTCGCCGAAGCCGGCATCGCGCGTCGCGGACATGACGTCCTCGACCGTCGGGTTGCCGTCGGGGGTGACTCGCAGGCCGAAGCGCACGGAGTCGAACTTCGCGAGGTTGCTGGACGCCTCGGCGGGGAGGATCAGATAGTACGCGGCCACGCCGTACTCGAAATGGGGTGCACCGATCTCGACGATCTCTGCGCCCTGAGCTTCCATGAGCGCGAGCGCGCTGCGGAACGACTCGGCGACGCCGGCCTGGAAGCCGCTGTCGGGCAGCTCGCGGATCACGCCGACTTTGAGCCCCTTGAGCACATCTCCGCGTGCGCCCTCACGAGCGGCATCCGCGAACGAGGGCCACTCGTCGCGCAGCGAGGTGGAGTCCTTCGGGTCGTGACCGCCGATCGCGTCATGCAGCAGACCTGCGTCGAGCACCGTGCGCGTCACGGGTCCGACCTGGTCGAGGCTGGAGGCGAGCGCGATCGCGCCGTAGCGGCTGACGCCGCCGTAGGTGGGCTTGACGCCGACCGTGCCGGTCACGTGCGCGGGCTGACGGATGGATCCACCGGTGTCGGAACCGAGCGCCAGCGGAGCCTCGAAAGCGGCGACAGCCGCAGCCGATCCACCGCCTGAGCCGCCGGGGATGCGATCGAGGTCCCAGGGATTGCGGGTGGGGCCGTAGGCGGAGTGCTCGGTGGACGACCCCATGGCGAACTCATCCATGTTGGTCTTGCCGAGCGGGATGAGTCCCGCGGCGCGCGAACGAGCGACGACGGTCGCGTCGTACGGCGAGCGATAGCCCTCGAGGATCCGCGAACCGCTCGTAGTCGGCTGGTCGGTCGTGACCAGCACGTCCTTGATCGCGAGCGGCACACCGGCGATGGGGCCGAGCTGCTCGCCCGCCGCCCGCCGGGTGTCGACGGCCGCGGCGGCATCGAGTGCGCCCTCGTTCACGTGCAGGAACGCGTGGACATCGCCGTCGACGGCGGCGATGCGGTCGAGGTGCGCGCGCGTCGCCTCGACGCTGGAGATCTCACGACTGGCGAGCTTGTCCGCAAGCTCGGCTGCGGTCATCCGGATGATGTCGCTCACTGTTCTTCTCCCAGGATCGCGGTGACGCGGAACCGGCCGTCGGCCTGGTCCGGCGCGTTCTGGAGCACCTGTTCGTGCGTGAGCGTCTCGCCCACCACATCGGGGCGGTAGACGTTGCTCAGCGGGATCGGATGACTCGTCGCGGCGACGTCGGGGCTTGCGACCTCCGACACCTTCGCGATGTTGTCGACGATGGCATCGAGCTGGCCCGTCAGCCGGGTCACCTCGTCGTCGTTGAGCTGGATGCGCGCGAGCACGCCGAGATGGCGCACAAGATCAGGGGTGATTTCAGACACGGCTCAAGTCTAGTTGCCGTGCCCGGCATCCCCCCGCAGTCGAGCGGGGCCCGCCCTATGCTGGGCAGGTGAGCTCGTACCAGCCTCCCCGCCCATGGATCGCCAGCTACGCGGACGGCGTCCCCGACGACCTCGCCCCCGTCTCGGGATCGCTGATCGACATCGTCGCAGCATCGGCTCGTGACTACCCGGATGCCCCCGCGCTGCAGTTCTTCGGCCGCGAGACGACCTATGCACAGCTGCAGGATGCGATCGACCGCGCCGCCGAGGGTCTGCGCGACCTGGGAGTACGCTCCGGGGATCCGGTGGCGATCGTCCTGCCGAACTGCCCGCAGCACATCGTCGCGTTCTACGCGGTGCTCCGTCTGGGCGCGGTGGTGGTCGAACACAACCCGCTCTACACGCCGCGCGAGCTGCGGAAGCAATTCGAGGACCACGGCGCGAAGCACGCGATCGTCTGGAACAAAGTCGTGTCCACGGTGCAGGAGTTCCCTGCGGATCTCGCGGTGACGAATCTCATCTCCGTGGATGTCACCCGGGCGATGCCCCTTCTGACCCGCGCGGCGCTGCGACTGCCGGTGGCCAAAGCACGCGAGTCGCGCGCAGCGCTCACCGAGCGCGTCCGCGGCACCGTCAGCTGGGACTCCCTCGTGCGGTCGTCACCCATTTCGGGGACTCATTCGAAGCCGGCCACCGGCGATCTGGCGATCATTCAGTACACGTCGGGCACCACCGGCACCCCCAAGGGGGCGGCGCTCACCCACGGGAACCTCCTCGCGAACGCCGCCCAGTCGCAGGCCTGGGTGCCGTCGATCCAGCGCGGCAAGGGCTGCGTCGTGTACGCGGTGCTGCCGATGTTCCACGCCTACGGCCTCACTCTGTGTCTGACCTTCGCGATGTCGATGGGTGCACGACTCGTGCTGTTCCCGAAGTTCGATCCGGACCTCGTGCTCGATGTCATGAAGAAGCACCCCGCGACGTTCCTTCCGCTCGTGCCCCCGATCGCGGATCGGCTGCTCACTGCGGCGAATGCCAAGGGCGTGTCGCTCGACGGCATCGAGGTCGCGATCTCCGGCGCGATGGCGCTGCCGCACGAGCTGGTGGTCCCGTTCGAGGCTGCGACTCATGGCTTCCTCGTCGAGGGCTACGGGCTCAGCGAGTGCTCCCCCGTCCTGATGGCGAATCCGGTCGCGGACAACCGTGTGCCCGGCACCGTCGGGCTTCCGTTGCCCGGCACCGAGTGCCGCGTGGTCGATCCCGAGAACCCGACCGTCGATGTCGAACCCGGCGCAGCGGGCGAGCTCCTGGTGCGCGGTCCGCAGGTGTTCTCGGGGTACTACGGCAAACCGGAAGAGACCGAGGCAGTCTTCGTCGACGACTGGTTCCGCACCGGAGACATCGTGACGGTGGACGACGCGGGGTTCATCAGAATCGTCGACCGCATCAAGGAGCTCATCATCACCGGCGGCTTCAACGTCGCGCCGACCGAGGTGGAGAACGCGCTGCGACAGCACCCTCAGGTCGCGGATGCCGCGGTGGTGGGCCTGCCGAGCGACCACTCCGGCGAGGAGGTCGTCGCCGCGATCGTCGTCGACGCGGGAGCGGACGTGGACGTCGAGGCGATCCGCGAGCACGCGCGCAGCATCCTCACCCCCTACAAGGTGCCCCGCCGTGTCTTCGTCGTGGACGAACTGCCGAAGTCCTTGATCGGAAAAGTCCTTCGGCGGCAGGTGAAGGAGAAGCTCCTCGCGCTGACCTCCGGGTCCTGAGGGCGCCCTCACAGGCGTGGAAACCGGGGACGCGCTACCCTTGGTCAGTGACTCCTGAAGACGCTGTACCCACCGACGCCCCCGAGACCCCTGGATTCGAGGAACTCGGTATCACCGGACCCGTCCTCAAGGCGATCCGCGACCTCGGCTACGAGACCCCCTCCCCCATCCAGGCCGCGACGATCCCGACCCTTCTCTCCGGTCGCGATGTCGTCGGCATGGCGCAGACCGGAACGGGAAAGACCGCGGCCTTCGCGCTCCCCGTACTGGAGCGCCTCGACGTCTCGCAGAAGACGCCTCAGGCGCTGGTGCTCGCTCCGACGCGCGAACTCGCCCTGCAGGTCTGCGAGGCCTTCGAGTCGTACGCGTCGAAGATGAAGGGTGTGCACATGCTGCCGGTCTACGGCGGCCAGGCCTACGGCGTGCAGCTCTCTGCTCTGCGCCGCGGCGTGCACGTGATCGTCGGAACGCCCGGCCGCATCATGGACCACCTCGCCAAGGGCACTCTCGACCTCTCCCAGCTGCAGTACCTGGTGCTCGACGAGGCCGATGAGATGCTGAAGATGGGCTTCGCTGAAGACGTCGAGCAGATCCTCGCGCAGACGCCCGTCGAGAAGCAGGTCGCTCTGTTCTCCGCGACGATGCCCCCGCAGATCCGCCGCCTCGCACAGAAGTACCTGCGCGATCCCGAAGAGATCAGCATCAAGTCGAAGACCGCGACCGGCACCAACATCACGCAGCGCTACCTGGTGGTGTCGTACGCCCAGAAGGTCGATGCGCTGACCCGCATCCTCGAGGTCGAGAACTTCGACGGCATGATCGTGTTCGTCCGCACCAAGAACGAGACCGAGACCCTCGCCGAGAAGTTGCGCGCCCGCGGATACTCGGCCGCCGCGATCAACGGCGACGTCGCACAGGTGCAGCGCGAGCGCAGCGTCAACCAGCTCAAGGACGGCAAGCTCGACATCCTCGTCGCGACGGACGTCGCCGCCCGCGGTCTCGACGTCGAGCGCATCAGCCACGTCATCAACTTCGACATCCCCACCGACACCGAGTCGTACGTGCACCGCATCGGGCGCACCGGCCGCGCTGGGCGCAAGGGCGACGCGATCAGCTTCATCACCCCGCGCGAGCGTTACCTGCTCAAGTCGATCGAGAAGGCGACCCGCCAACAGCCGGCGCAGATGCAGCTGCCCAGCATGGACGACGTCAACACAACGCGTCTCGCCCGATTCGACGACGCGATCACGACCGCGCTCGGCGATGGCCCGCGGATCGAGAAGTTCCGCGACATCATCGCCCACTATGTGCGCAACCACGACGTGCCGGAGGCCGATGTGGCCGCGGCGCTCGCGGTCGTCGCACAGGGTGACACTCCGCTGCTGCTCGACCCGTCGGATGACCCGCTGACGAAGGCGGTCGAGTTCGACAACCGTCCGCCGCGCGAACGCAACACGCGTGACCAGCGGGAGACCCGCGAGCCTCGCGAGCGCCGGGGACGGGGCGACTACAAGCCGTACCGCATCGAGGTCGGTCGGCGTCACCGCGTCGAGCCGCGTCAGATCGTCGGCGCGCTCGCCAACGAGGGCGGCCTCGGCCGCGACGACTTCGGCGCCATCAACATCCGGCCGGACTTCACGGTGGTCGAACTGCCCGCGAATCTCGACTCCTCGGTGCTCGACAAGCTCAGGGACACCCGCATCTCGGGTCGACTGATCGAGATCAAGCCCGACCGCGGCCCGGCCTCGCGACGCAACGACGGACCCCGTGATTCCTCGGGCAGCCGCGACGAACGTCCGCGATACGACCGCAATGACCGTCCGGCACGCACCGATGACCGCGGCGAGAAGCCGTTCCGCAAGCCGCGCCACAAGGACTGATCGGCCACATGCACATCGAGCGCGCCGGCCCCGCGGACGTCCGGGACCTGGCGCGCTTGAAGTGGATCGACCGAACCACTGACAAGGCCGACACGGCGGAGTTCGACTCGTTCGCGGAAGCGCTGGCGTCTTGGTGGGAAGCCCATAGGGACACGCACTTCGCGTTCGTGGCCCGAACGGAGGGCGCCCCAGTCGGCGCCGCGTGGGTCGCGCTGCTCCCGCGCGTGCCGAGCCCTGGTGCGAGCAACCGCCTCTCGGCAGACATCCAGAGCGTCTTCGTGATGCCCGAGCATCGTGGCGGCGGCGCAGGCACCGCGCTCGTCGACGCAGCGACCGCCCACGCTCTCAGCGCCGACGCCTCCCGGGTCACCGTGCACTCGAGCGAGCGCGCTGTTCCGGTCTATCAGAGGCTCGGGTTCGCCGGATCGCCGAAGTTGCTCCAGCGCATCGCCGACGCATAGTCGCGTCAGGAGCCTGAGGTTCCTGACGCCCCGCTGCGTGCCAGGCGCGCGGCGACATCGAGCAGCGACTCCGGTCGAGCGAGCAGCGATCGCTGCTCCGGGTGGTCGATGAGGTGCTGCAGCAGCTTGTGGGCGCCGTCTACTGTCGGAGCCCAGTATCCGCCGACATGGTGACGACTCAATGGCACGGTCGTCGATTCCCCGTCGATCTGCACATCAACGGCACCGTCATCCGGGTCCACGCCCAGATCAGACAGGGCGATGAAGGTCAGGGCTCCGAGCAGCACAGTGCCCACGAGCCCGGGCAGGCGGAAGCGGGTCGTCGGCACGTCGAGCAGGATCTTCTCGACCTGGTCCCACGCCACGATCCCGCGGTTCTCCGCGCCCTCACGGAAGAGAAGCGCGTCTTGCGTGAGACGCAGATGATGTCTGCCCGGGTCGCCGACCGCGAGAGCACCCGGCACCACGATCAGGGGCCCGTAGCGCTTCATCCCAGCGCGTCCGGTCCTTCGGTCACGAGCACGTGGAACTGGGCGGCGTCGAGGATCCGGATGCCCAGTTCCTCGGCCTTGCCGAGCTTCGACCCCGCGCCCGGCCCCGCGGCGACGAAGTCGGTCTTCTTCGAGACACTCGATGCCGCCTTGCCACCGGCTTTGATGATGGCCTCCTGCGCGCCGTCACGCGTGTAGCCGTCGAGCGAGCCCGTGGCGACGACGGTGATCCCGTCCAGCACGCCGCCCTCGACCACTGCCGCGCCTGGGCCCGGGTGCCCTGGCGTGGACCACTGAACGCCGGCTTCGGTCCACCGTCGCACGATCTCCTGGTGCCAGTCGACATCGAACCATGCGAGCAGGGAGTCCGCGATGATGCCGCCGACGCCTTCGACTGCAGCGAGCTCATCGCGGGATGCCGCGCGAATCGCGTCGAGCGAACCGAACCACTGCGCCAGCGCTCTCGCCGCAACCGGCCCGACGTGGCGGATGTTGAGCGAGACGAGAAGGCGCCAGAGATCCTTCGTCTTCGCCTTCTCGAGCTCTGCGAGCAGAGTCACCGCCTGCGACGACGGCTGTGGACCTTCGAGTCCTGACTTCTTCTCAGCAGCGGTCGGGTTGCGCCGGAACGGAGCCCTCGTCTTGACCAGACCGTCTTCGTCTTCCTTCGTCAGCCCCGTCTCGGCGTCCCGCACGAACAGCTCGATCGGCACGATCTCATCGAGCGTCAACGCGAACAGACCGGCCTCTGTCTCGAGGGGCGGAACGGCGGGCGATGTCGGTTGAGTGAGCGCGGCCGCGGTGACTTCTCCGAGGGCTTCGATGTCGAGCGCACCCCGCGAGCCGATGTGCTCGACGCGGCCGCGCACCTGTGCGGGACAGGACCTCGCATTGGGGCAGCGCAGATCGATGTCGCCCTCTTTCATCGATCGCAGCGGCGTCCCGCACTCCGGGCACTCGGCCGGCATCACGAACTCGCGCTCCGTGCCGTCGCGTTTCTCGACCACCGGCCCCAGCACCTCGGGGATCACGTCTCCTGCCTTACGGAGCACGACGGTGTCACCGATCAGCACCCCCTTCGCCTTGACGACGTCCTTGTTGTGGAGGGTGGCCTGCCTGACGACTGATCCGGCGACCTGTGCGGGCGCCATCACCGCGAACGGAGTGGCACGGCCCGTGCGACCGACCGACACGACGATGTCGAGCAGTTTCGTCTGCACCTCCTCGGGCGGGTACTTGTACGCGATCGCCCATCGCGGAGCCCGACTCGTGGCGCCGAGCTCATCGTGCAGCGAGAGCTCGTCGACCTTGACCACGATGCCGTCGAGCTCGTGCTCGATGTCGTGTCGGTGCTCACCGAAATGCTCGACGAACGCCACGACCTCGTCGATGCTCGTGCAGACCTTCGTGTGCGGGCTCGTGGGGAGCCCCCATTTCGCGAGCCGCTCGTACACCTGACTCTGCGCCGCGACCGGCGGATCGGGCCAGGCGCCGATGCCGTGCACGTAGAGGGCGAGCGACTCGATGCGGAGCATGCCCGCCTCGAGCTCGAGTCCGTTCTTCTTCTCGATCTGCTGGCGCAGACCGCCGCTCGCCGCGTTGCGAGGATTCGCGAACGACGGGAAGCGTCGCGCCGCAGCCGTGCGAGCCTTCTCTTCGTCGAAGGGCTTCTTCGCCCCGACACGCGCCTCCCACCGCGCGTGCGCGTCTGCATACGCGCGCTCGCGGAACTCGGCTTGAGCCGCGTTCAGGCGCTCGAATGCCGCGACCGGGATGAAGACCTCCCCGCGCACCTCGACGATCTCCGGATGCCCCGTGCCCGAGAGCTCGAGCGGTATCTCGGGCAGCCGCAGAGCGTTCTCGGTCACGATCTCGCCGACGCGCCCATCGCCTCGCGTCGCGGCGGACGTCAGGCGGCCGTTCTCGTAGCGGAGATTGATCGCGAGTCCGTCGATCTTCAGCTCGGTCAACCAGTCGATGTCACGCCCTGCCGAGGCCCGCGTCTTCGCAGCCCATTCCCTCAACTCGTCGATCGAGAACACATTGTCGAGGCTCAGCATCCGCTCGGCGTGCTCGATCGTCGCGAGACCCGTCGCTTCGGCGGCGCCCACCATCTGCGTGGGCGAGTCCTGCCCCTGGAGCTCGGGGTGCAGGCGTTCGAGCTCTTCGAGCCTGCGCATCCAGCCGTCATACGTCGCGTCATCGACCAGCGACGTGTCGCGCCCGTAGTACGCGTCCTTCGCTTCGAGGATGCGAGTGGTCAGCTCGTCCGCTTCGACACGGGCGTCTTCCAACGAGATGTTCTCCGGCACCCCGCAAGTCTACGAGCGGCCACCGACATCCCGCGGGAGGCGCTACGCGTCGACCGGTACCGCAGACACCGTGCGGTCGATCGTGAACTGACCGAGCACACGAGTGCCGACGTACAGGACCGCCGTCTGTCCCGGCGCGACGCCGTTCAGAGGCTCGTCGGGTACGACGCGCACGCCGTCGGAGGAGACGAAGGCCCGAGCGGGCTCGGGTTCGGCATGAGCCCGGATCTGCACCTCGCAGTCGAACTCGAAGTCCACGGGAGCTGCTCCCGCCCAGCTGAATCGCTCACCGGCGATCTCGCGGATCGCGAGCGCCTCCTTCGGTCCGACCACCACCGTGTTCGACACCGGACGCACTTCGAGGACGAATCGCGGCTTGCCGTCCGCCGCCGGAACACCGAGCTTGAGCCCACGACGCTGGCCCACCGTGAACGCATGCGCACCCTCGTGCGAGCCCACCACCTCACCCGTGCGGTCGACGACCTCACCCGTCGCTGTGCCGACCTTCTCGGCCAGCCAACCGCGCGTGTCGCCGTCGGGGATGAAGCAGATGTCGTGGCTGTCGGGCTTCTGCGCGACCGTCAACCCGCGCTCCGCGGCCTCTGCCCGGACGACAGCCTTCGACGGCGTCGTGCCGAGGGGGAAGTAGGTGTGCGCCAGCTGCTCGGCGGTCAGCACGCCGAGCACGTACGACTGATCCTTCGCATTGTCGGCCGCACGATGCAGCTCGAGGCCGCCCTCGGTGGGAACAAGGGTGGCGTAGTGCCCCGTGCACACCGCGTCGAAGCCGAGTTCGATCGCGCGTTCGAGGAGGGCGGCGAACTTGATCTTCTCGTTGCAGCGCATGCAGGGGTTGGGAGTGCGCCCGGCCTGGTACTCCGAGACGAAGTCGGCGATCACGTCTTCGCGGAACCGCTCGGAGAAATCCCAGACGTAGAAGGGGATGCCGAGCAGATCTGCCGCGCGGCGCGCGTCGAGAGCATCCTCGATGGTGCAGCAGCCTCTGCTTCCGGTGCGCAGGGTCCCGCCGGCGCGGGACAGCGCGAGATGCACTCCGACGACGTCGTGTCCCGCCTCCACGGCACGCGCGGCCGCGACGGCGGAGTCCACTCCGCCACTCATGGCCGCAAGAATCCTCATGGAGCCAGTCTACGAGCGCGCGGCTGAGCCGGAGCCGGAAGCCCTCGCATAGGCGTCGGCGATCGATGCGAGAACAGCGTCGACGTCGGCATCCGTCGAGGTGCGTCCCAGCGAGAACCGGAGCACGCTGCGTGCATCCTGCTCGCTGCGTCCCATGGCCATCACCACGTGCGACGGCTCTGCGACTCCTGCCTGGCACGCCGATCCGGTCGATGCAGCGATCCCCGCCATGTCGAGCAGGAACAGCAGGCTCTCCCCCACCGCGCCGGGGAAGAGGAGCTGCGCGTTGCCCGGAAGCCGCCGCGAGGCATCGCCCAGCAGTTCTGCCTGCGGCACTCGTCTCGTGATGCCGCTGACCAGCCGGTCGCGCAGAGCCGCCAGTCGAGTCGACTCCGACTCCTGCTCCGACTCCGCGAGTTCGAGCGCTGTGGCGAACGCCGCCGCCCCCGCGACGTCCTGCGTCCCGGCACGGAGCCCTCGCTGCTGCGCGCCCCCGCGAAGGAGCGCGGAGAGCCGCGCCGTGCGAGCTACGACCAATGCACCGACACCGACAGGCGCCCCGATCTTGTGTCCTGCGACGCTCATCGCCACCAGACCGGCCGCATCCGGGGCATCGCCTCTCAGCGCTCGGAAGGAGAGCGGAAGATGGCCGAGCGCCGACACGGCGTCGAAGTGAAGGGGAACGAGACGCGCCGCGGCAGACGACGCCAGTTCCACGGCGTCATTGATCGTTCCCGCCTCGTTGTTGGCGACGAGCGCAGTCGCCAGCGCCGCACCCGGAAGCTGATCGGTGAAATCCCCCGCATCGATCTCCGCCGTGCGATATACCGGTACAGCGCGCAGAACTGCTCCCGCCCCGATCAGCGCCTCGACGGTGTCCATGGTGGCGTGATGCTCAGCATCCGGCATCACGATGGCGTCCGTCCCCGGTCGGCGCGCCTGCCACAGCCCCTGCAGTGCGAGATTGATCGACTCGGTGCCGCCGGAGGTGAAGACGACCTCGATGGGATCGCAGTCGAGCACAGCAGCAGAGCGTTCACGCGCCTCCTCGAGCAGTCGTCGAGCGTCCTGCCCCGCGCCGTGGGTCGACGACGCATTGCCGACCATCGCGCTCGCCTCCAGCCACGCCTCGCGCGCCTCGGGGCGCAGCGGGGTCGTCGCGGCGTGATCGAGATAGTGCTGCATCCTTCAACTCTCCCGCATTTTCATCGCCCGGGGTGCACATGGAACTGAGTGCACGGTGTCCTGGCACCCGAGCGCAGCACCCTATGGTGTATTCATGCCCGCGATCCGAGACATCACCGTGCCCGGCGGTACTGCACTCGACAACCTCGGCGTTCGCCTTCACGACGGCGTCGGAACACTCCGCGTCTGGTCGCAGAACGCGTCCTCCATCGAGCTCGTCGTCTTCGATGCCACCGACCTCGACTGGGTCATCGATCAGGTCGACCTCGCACGCCTTCCCGGGGGTATCTGGGAGGTGACCACCGAGCTGCTCCAACCCGGCACCCGATACGCCATCCGCGTCGGAGGTCCGCACGGCCCTGGCAACACCTTCAACCCCGAGACGCTCCTCCTCGATCCTTATGCCCGCGGTCTCGCCCAAGGCGACGGCTACGAGGAGTGGCGCTCCGTCGTGATCGTCGACGGGTTCGACTGGGGCGACTCCGTCAAGCCGCGAATCCCGCTCGACCGGACGGTGATCTATGAAGGCCATCTGAAGGGGCTGACCAAACGCCACCCCGATGTGCCGCCCGCTCTGCACGGCACGTACGCCGGACTCGCGCACCCGGCCATGATCGAGTACTTCCACTCTCTCGGGATCACCTCGATCGAGCTGCTTCCCGTTCAGGCGTTCGTGCCCGAGCCCCGGTTGCTCGAGCGCGGCCTCACGAACTACTGGGGCTACAACACCCTCAACTTCTTCACGCCGCACAACGCCTACGCGTCGGAGGACGCACGCAAGGGCGGCCCTGAGGCCGTTCTCGCCGAGTTCAAGGGCATGGTGCGACTGCTCCACGAGGCAGGACTCGAGGTCATCCTCGACGTCGTCTACAACCACACCTCGGAGGAAGGACTCGGAGGCCCTCGCTCGAGTCTGCGTGGGATCGACAACGCGAGCTACTACCGACAGGACGCGTCCGGCGCCTACATCGACACGACGGGGTGCGGCAACACGCTCGACACCTCGACCGACGCCGGCGCCCGACTCGTGCTCGACTCGCTGCGTTACTGGGCGCAGGAGATGCAGATCGACGGATTCCGTTTCGACCTCGCCGCCGCCATCGCCCGCGACGCCTCACACACCTACACGCCGGATCACCCGCTGCTCACGGCGATCGCGAACGATCCGATCCTCAAGGAGACCAAGCTCATCGCGGAGCCGTGGGACGTCGGCATGGGCGGCTGGCAGACGGGGAACTTCCCCAAGGGCTGGCTGGAGTGGAACGACCGCTACCGCGACCGCGTGCGCAACTTCTGGCTGAGTGACATCGACTACGCGCGCCGCGCCTCCGCTCCCGTCGGCATCGGCGGTTTCGCCACGCGTCTCGCAGGCTCCTCCAACACCTTCGCCGACGAACGGGGCCCGCTCGCGAGCATCAACTTCGTCACGGCACACGACGGATTCACGCTGCACGATCTCGTGTCGTACGACGTCAAGCACAACGAGGCCAACGGCGAGCAGAACCGCGACGGCGCCGACATGAACCGCGCGTTCAATCACGGCATCGAGGGGCCGACTGACGACCCGGCCATCCTCGCCGCCCGTCGGAAGGCGATGCGCAATCTGCTCGGCACCCTGTTGCTGTCCGCGGGGATCCCGATGCTCACCGCCGGCGATGAGGTCGGACGCACCCAACGCGGCAACAACAACGCCTACGCCCAGGACTCGTCGCTGACCTGGCTCGGATGGGATGAAGAGCCGTGGCAGGAGGATCTCCGCGCGCACGTCGCTCGACTCATCCAGCTCCGTTCGGAGAACCCTGCCCTGCGTCCGAGCCGGTATGCCCGACTCGGCGAGCACATCCCCAACGCCTCCGTCATGGACTGGTTCGACCAGAACGGCGAGACGATGGAGAGCGAGCAGTGGACCGACCCGGGCAACCGGACACTCCAGTACGTCGCTGCCTCGACCCCCGATCGCGAGGCGGCCAACCGGATCCTCCTCATCGTGCACGGCACGGAGTCGCCGATCGACGTGCGCCTCCCTGAGGAACTCGAGGATGCGACGCGCTTCGTCTCGCTGTGGTCGAGTGCCGACGACCGCCCGGATGACGGCGGTGAGGTGTTCGCCCCGGGCGACATCCTGCCCATCCCCGGCACCTCCATGCGACTCTTCCGCGTGGAATGACGGGCGGCGCGCCGGTGCCTTCTGCGAGCTACCCGCTCGCCTTCGGGAGCGGTACATTCGGGGGGTGGCCGCACGTATGAGCAGCACCAGTCCGAAGGCTCTCCGAAGCCCCGCACAGATCCCGTCGCGCCCGCTGGGTGCCGTCTCGGACGGCGACGGGCTCGTCGCGACCCGCATTCCACTGGTCGGTGGTACACCGGCCGTGCCGGGCGGTTTCGCACCCAAGGCCTTCGTCGGCGAGGTGGTTCCGTTCAGCGTGGTCGCCTTCCGCGAAGGGCACGACCTGATCGGCGTGCAGCTCCGGTTGATCTCACCTGAGGGCGACGAGACCCTGCACCGCCTGACCCCGTTCCTGGATGGAAGCGACCGCTGGGGTGCCGAGGTCGCGATCGACCTGCAGGGTCTGTGGACCTTTCGCTTCGAGGCGTTCTCCGACGACTTCGCGACCTGGGCTCACGCCGCCGAGGTGAAGGTCGCCGCCGGCGTGGACGTGCCGGTGATGGCGGCGCTCGGAGCCGAGCTGCTCACGCGCGCAGCGGCCGAGAAGGACCGCCCTGCAGCTCAGCGCAGACGTCTCGCCGACATCGCCGCGGCGCTCGCCGGCGGCGATGCGGCGCTCACCACCGCTGCCGCGACCGATGCAGAGCTCACCGGTTTCTTCCGTGACCGGCCCCTCATGACACTGCGATCGACCTCGGCGGCGCGCACGCTGCTCGTCGAGCGGACTGCGGCAGGCGTCGGGGCCTGGTACGAGTTCTTCCCGCGATCCGAGGGCGCGAAGCGCCTCAAGGACGGCACGATGAAGAGCGGCACGTTCAGGACGGCCGCCAAGCGCCTTCCTGCTGTCGCCGCCATGGGATTCGACGTCATCTATCTGGTGCCCATCCATCCGATCGGAACGACGAACCGCAAGGGCCGGAACAACACGCTGACGACCGAACCAGGGGACCCGGGTTCGCCGTATGCCATCGGCTCCGCCGACGGCGGTCACGACGCGATTCACCCCGAGCTCGGCAAACCAGCCGACTTCCGCGCCTTCGTGCGAGCCGCGAAGAGCCACGGACTGGAGGTCGCTCTCGATCTCGCTCTGCAAGCGTCTCCGGATCACCCCTGGGTCGATGAGCACCCGGAGTGGTTCACGACCCTTCCCGACGGCACCATCGCCTACGCGGAGAACCCCCCTAAGAAATACCAGGACATCTACCCCCTGAACTTCGACAACGACCCCGCCGGGATCTACCAGGAGATGCTGCGAATCGTGCAGCACTGGGTGCGCGAGGGCGTGAAGATCTTCCGGGTCGACAACCCGCACACGAAGCCGCTGCAGTTCTGGGAATGGCTCATCGCCACCGTGAATGCTCAGGATCCCGACGTGATCTTCCTCGCGGAGGCTTTCACGCGCCCTGCTGTGATGCGCGCGCTGGCGGCCGTCGGTTTCCAGCAGAGCTACAGCTACTTCACCTGGCGCAACACCAAGGCGGAGCTCGAGGAGTTCCTGACGAGCGTCTCACACGAGACCAGCGACTACATGCGCCCGAACCTCTTCGTGAACACGCATGACATCCTCACCGAGTATCTGCAGTTCGGCGGACGCGCGGCATACCGGATCCGCGCATGCATCGCGGCCACCGCTGCTCCCGTGTACGGCGTGTACGCGGGCTACGAACTCTTCGAGAATGTCGCGCGCCCCGGTTCCGAGGAGAACATCGACAACGAGAAGTACGAGTTCAAATTCCGTGACTGGGAGGGCGCAGAGGCTGCAGGCGACTCGCTGGCCCCTCTGCTGCGCCGGCTGAACGAGATCCGCACCGCGCACCCGGCTCTCCGTCAACTCCGCAACCTCTCCGTGCACTGGAGCGATGACGACTCCGTGCTCGTCTACAGCAAGCATCTCGACGCAGCCTTCACCGGCACCGGCCAGTCCGACACGATCCTCGTGATCGCCAACGTCGATCCGCACTCCGTCCGCGAGACCACCGTCCATCTCGACACGACGATCTGGGGCGTGCCCCAGGGCGAGCAGTTCGAGGTGGAGGATCTGCTGACCGGCGCCGTCTGGACCTGGGCCGACCACAACTACGTGCGCCTCGACGCCTTCGCCGAGCCGGTGCACATACTGAAGGTGAGGAGACGAGCATGAGCTACGTCGAAGATGCGGCAACGTCGTCGGACTGGGCCGCAGTGGCGTCCGGTGAGCACCACGACCCGCACGCCGTGCTCGGCTCGCATCCGTTCACGGACGCGAGCGACCGCACCGTCACGGTGATCCGTGCCCGCCGTCCGCTCGCCTCATCGGTCGAGGCCGTCTTCGAAGACGGGAGTCGACTCGCCCTCGAGCACGTCGCGCACGGCATCTGGGAGGCGCAGCACGACGGACCTCCGGTTCCGTATCGGATCGCCACCGCCTACGGCGACGACGACGAGACGATCAGCGGCGACCCCTACCGCCACCTGCCCACCCTCGGCGACGTCGATCTGCACCTGATCGCAGAGGGACGTCATGAACGCCTGTGGCATGTGCTGGGCGCGCACGCTCGTGTCGCCGACGGCGAGACCGGTGTCGCGTTCGCGGTCTGGGCTCCCAACGCCACAGCCGTTCGTGTCGTCGGCGACCACAACGGATGGAACGGCGAGTCGCACGCGATGCGCTCGATGGGCGTGAGCGGCATCTGGGAGCTGTTCATCCCCGACCTCGCGATCGGAACGACCTACAAGTACGAGATCCGCACTCGTGAAGGCTCGTGGATCTTCAAGGCCGACCCGATGGCTCAGGCCGCGCAGGTCCCGCCCGAGACAGCATCGGTCATCACGCAGTCGACCTACGCCTGGTCGGACGGTGCGTGGATGACCCGCCGAGCAGCGACCCACGCGGTCGCCCAGCCGCTTTCCGTCTACGAGGTGCACCTCGGCTCCTGGCGCGGAGGCCTGAGCTACCGCGAGGCGGCAGAGCCGCTCATCGCCCATGTCACCGAAGCCGGTTTCACGCACGTCGAGTTCATGCCGCTCGCAGAGCACCCCTTCGGTGGCTCCTGGGGCTATCAGGTCAGCGGATACTACGCGGCGACGAGTCGATTCGGCAGCCCCGATGATCTGCGCTACCTGATCGATCGCCTTCATCAGGCGGGGATCGGCGTGATCATGGACTGGGTGCCCGGGCACTTCCCCAAGGACGCCTTCGCCCTCGCGAAGTTCGACGGACAGCCGTTGTACGAGCACCCCGACCCTCGGCGCGGTGAGCACCAGGACTGGGGAACCCTCATCTTCGACTACGGCCGCCCCGAGGTGCGCGGCTTCCTGGTCGCCAACGCCCTCTTCTGGCTGAGCGAGTTCCATGTAGACGGCCTTCGGGTCGACGCGGTGGCCTCGATGCTGTACCTCGACTATTCGCGCAACGAAGGCGAGTGGGAGCCGAACATCCACGGGGGCAGAGAGAACCTCGAGGCCATCCGGTTCCTGCAGGAGGTCAACGCGACCGCCTATCGCCTGCACCCCGGCGTGCTGATGATCGCGGAGGAGTCGACGAGCTTCCCCGGCGTCACTGCACCGACCGACCACGCCGGACTCGGGTTCGGGTTCAAGTGGAACATGGGCTGGATGAACGACTCCCTCCAGTACATCGAACGCGACCCGATGTACCGCTCGCACCACGAAGGTGAGATGACGTTCTCCTTCGTGTACGCGTTCGGAGAGAACTATCTGCTCCCGATCAGCCACGACGAGGTCGTGCACGGCAAGGGCAGCCTGCTCGCGAAGATGCCCGGCGACCACTGGCACAAGCTCGCGAACGTTCGCGCGTACCTCGCGTACATGTGGGGTCACCCTGGCAAGAAGCTGCTCTTCATGGGCCAGGAGTTCGGGCAGTTGGCGGAGTGGTCCGAATCCCGCGAGCTCGACTGGTGGCTGCTGGAGCAGCCGTCGCATGCGCAGCTGCAGAGTTTCGTAGGGCAGCTGAATCGTACTTATCGCGCCCAGGCGCCTCTCTGGGAGCGAGACAACGACGGCTCGTCGTTCGCGCGTCTCGGTGCTCCCAGCTGGGACCCGAATGTGATCGCGTTCGAGCGCCGTGATGCACATGGCGGCCGTGTCGTCGTGATCAGCAACTTCGCCGGCGTCGAGCGCAGCGGACACCGCCTGGCTCTGCCTGTCGCAGGTGTATGGCAGGAGATCCTCAACACGGATGCCGCAGAGTACGGCGGTCGCGGATCGGGCAACCTCGGCATGGTCGTCGCGCACTCAGAGGAGGGCGGACCCGCTGTGGCGACTGTCACGATCCCCGCGCTGTCCACCATCTGGTTGCGTCACGAGAGCGAGCCTCACGTGCCCACGATCAGCCACGGCTGATCAGTCGCGACTGACCGGCTACGGCTGACCGCCCCTCAGGACTGGTCAGCCGTGGCACCGGGTCAGAAGAGCAGCGAGGAGAGCCTGTTACGGGCGGCGATGACGCGAGGATCCGCGGCACCGATCAGGCCGAACAGCTCGATCAGACGCTCACGAACCGGCGTCCGCTCGTCCGACGGCAGCTGAGCGAACAGGTCGAGCAGCCTTCCGAACGCATCATCGACGTGGCCGCCGGCGAGGTCGAGATCGGCGACATCGAACTGCGCCCGGACATCTCGGGGCGCAGCCGCAGCGGCAGCCCGTGCATCCTGCAGGTCGAGCTTCTGGACGCGGTCGAGAAGTCGAACCTGCCCGAGACCGGCGATAGCGTCCTCGTCGCGAGGATTCTCTGCGAGAGCCTTCTCATACGCCACGATCGCGGCGGCGTAGTCCCCCGTCTCGATGGCAGCGAAGGCCTCGGCGTGCAGCGGCGGCATCGGCGGTTCCTCCGGGGCTGCCTGGCCCTCGGGCGCCTCGCCGACGTTCAATGTGCCCGTCACACCGTTCTGGGCCGCGAGCTGGAGCAGCTGCGCGAAGACGTCCCTGACCTGCTGCTCAGGAACCGCCCCCGTGAACATCGGGACCGGCTGACCGGCGATGAGCGCGACGACCATCGGGATCGACTGCGCGCGGAAGCCCTGGGCAAGCTGCGGGTTCGCGTCGACATCGACCTTGGCGAGGAGGACCTTTCCGCCCAGTTCGCGCGCCACCTTCTCGATGATCGGGCTCAGCTGCTTGCACGGGCCGCACCACTCCGCCCAGAGATCGACGACCACCGGCACTGTGCGCGAGAGCTCGAGGATCTGGCCGAACGACTCGTCGGTCGCATCGACCACGATGTTAACGGCCCCGGCCGCGCCAGCGGGGCTCTGCGCTGCCGCAGCCGGTGCTGTCGGGCGGTTTCGCAGAGAGGAGAGGTCGACGGCTCCTCGGAGCGCGGCGGGAGAGATATCGGTCACTTGATCACCTCGACGGAGAGAAGGTCCTGTCGGACAGCCAGGAGTCGGATCTGCTCCGTCGAGCCCTGCGCGGGAACGGAGAAGAACAACTGGAATTCGTACTTGGTCGTCACGCCCTTGGCGGATTCGGTCACACCCGTCAGGGCTTTGGCCTGCGCGTTGTCGCCGAAGCGGATCACGGCGTCCGCCGACGTCGGCGTCACCGACTCCGTGTCGACGAGCGAGACAGCCACGATCGCCCCGCTGTCGAGCGTGGCCATCGATACCGGGGCGGAATCCGCGGGAATGATGTCGAACGCGGTCTGCGAGGTCTCGGCGGCACCGTTGTCCGCGAGGTTCTGCACGACGGCCTGGCGACTGTCGCGAATCGACTGGGCGAGATTCTGTGAGATCTCATCGAAGAGCCCGTATGACGCGCTGGTCTCTCCCGTGTCGACGATGTCTGCGAACGTCTCAGCGAGTTCACTCGGCGGGAGGCTGAGGAACGCGGAATCGTCCGGCACGAGCGAGGTGCCCAGCCACGGCGCGGCCACCTCGGGGAAGACGGCATCCGCCGACATCTCGGCCATGGTCGTCACCTTGTAGTTCGACCATGGATCCTGCTGAGTCATGGTGAGGATCACCGGCGGAACGGTGTCGTCGCCGGCACTCTTCGAGAGCAGCAGTACCGTCCGCGGCCAGCGGTCGGTGGCTTCGGGCAGCACGACCTCGACATCGTCGGTCGGGATGACGGCAGGCACCGGGGTCTCCGGGACAGCGGTCCGAAGCGCGTACTCGGTCGTGCGAGCCGTCAGCGCGGGACCATCGAGACGAGTCCCGGCGAGAGCGATGTCCATCGCCGCGTCTGCGTCTGCGAGCGTCGTCGACACCTCCTGCAGGATTCGCCTCGCCTGCGACTCGGTGACGGCGGGGGGCTTCTGGTTGTCCGGGGCGATCACCGTCGCGCTGGGCGACGGCGACGGCGTCCCCTCGCCGAACTGCGGCCAGGAATCGGGCGAGCAACCGCTCGCGAGCAGCGCCGTCACAGCCAGCGCAGGCAATGCGAGCAGGCGTCGACGGCCCGTGGTCGTCGCACGCCTCTCCGTCTTCCGATCGCGTTCGGGTGCGTCCGCACCGGCTGCGTCATCCGAGTCTTCCTGGCCCGCTCCGGCAGCGTTGGCGGGCGCACCGGACGAGTCCGAGTCGGCGGTCGCGTCGGCGGGCGAGGTCTCGATGGCTGCGCGCTCGGATGGCGGCAGCTGAGCCACATCGATCGGCTCGGTCGCCGGGAGGGGGCCGGGACCCTTTCGCCGGGGCCCACGCCCGCGGCGCTGGTGCCGGATGGCGAGGACGTAGAGGACCAGCCCGGCGAGGAGCATCGCTGCGCCTGCCGCCATGAGCGGACCCGCGAGCGGTGTCGACGTGTCGAGAGGCCATGAGATCGTGATGTCGTCAGGAGCGTCTGCGGTGCCGTCGTACGCGATGATCAGGCTGACCCCTTCGGGGAGCTGCATCTTGTCGACGATGAGGGCGTCGGTCTCGGTGAAGGAATCCAGCCAGAGATCGGAACCGGCCGGATTGCGGCCTGCCTCTGGGGCCGCACCGTCCTCGGCCGGGGTCTCGGACGGAACCGGGGTCTCCGCCGGGGCAGGGCTCTCCGCAGGTGCCGGGGTCGCTGTGGCGCCGTCGCCGTCGGTGATGGCTCCGGCAGGAATCAGCTCCGACTCGAGCTCGCCGTCGTTCCCCGCGGTCACGTGGTTGTACGAGGCGTCGGCCAGCCACGCTTGCATATCGGCCGTCCGACCGTATGCCGCGAAGATGTCACCCTCACCCCGCACGAGCAGGGTCTGAGACCCAGGGTGCTCGCGCAGGACGTCGCCGTCCAGCAGCACGTAAGGGGCAGGTTCTTCTACGGCGACCGAGACCTCCTGGGTCGACGGACCCATGAAGATGGTTCGCTGCGCGATGCCCGCAGCGATCAGTCCCGCAGCCAGCACAAAGGCCACGACGGCCCATACGAAACGCACGAATAGTCTCCTCACACGGCCCGGACACACGCCCGAGTCGCAACACTCGACATTTCAGACTAGCGAAATCAGCTGTGTGTTGCCCACGAGGGGCACGCCAGGGTCGCGTGCGGCACGTCGTCGCGGACAGTCGCGGTGCGGTGGATACGCTTGCAGAGTCCGGCATTCCGAGGAGCAGCGATGAAGATCCACAACCCGTTCCGTACCGCTCTCGTCGCGACGCTCGGCGTGGGGTTGGGCATCCTGCTGATCGGCAGCGTGGAGAGCCTCTCGACGGTTCTGCTCTACGTGGGAACGGCGCTCTTCCTCAGCCTGGGCCTCGACCCGCTCGTCTCGTTCCTCGAACGCAGGCGACTCCCCCGCTGGCTCGCCGTACTCATCACGATCCTCGCGGTTCTCGGCGTCTTCGCGGGCATCATCCTGATCGTCATCCCGGTGCTCGTCGACCAGATCTCGCAACTCATCGCCGAGATCACTGCCATCGTCCAGCGAGGCACTTTCCTCGCCGACCTGCGCCAGTGGATGGTCGACACCTTCCCCAACCTCAGGGTCGATGACGTCTTCGCCTACGTCACCAACTGGCTCGAGACGAACCTCGCCCAGATCGGCGGGTCGATCGGCCAGAGCGTACTCGCGGCGGGCGGTGCCGTCGTGAGCGGGCTGTTCGGCGCGTTCATCATCCTGATCCTCACGATCTACCTCACCGCATCCACGCCGTCACTCAAGCGTGCCGTCTACCAGCTGGCCCCTGCGTCGAAGCGCGAGCGCTTCATCGACCTCGCCGAGCAGATCACCGACTCGGTGGGCTACTACGTCATGGGGCAGGTCACCCAGGGCGCCATCAACGGCATCCTGAGCATGATCTTCCTCACGATCATCGACGCACCGTTCCCCGCCGTCCTCGCCGTCGTTGCCTTCTTCTTCTCCTTGATTCCACTCGTCGGCACTCTCACGGGGTCGACGATCATCGTCCTCGTGTGCCTGATCCCCGGACTCGGCTCGCCGGCGACAGCGATCGCTGCGGCCATCTACTACCTCATCTACATGCAGATCGAGGCGTACATCATCTCCCCGAGGATCATGAGTCGCGCCGTGTCGGTACCAGGCGCGGTCGTCGTCGTCGCCGCACTGGCAGGCGGCAGCCTGCTGGGCCTGCTCGGTGCGCTGATCGCGATCCCCGTGGCCGCCAGCATCCTGATCCTCTACAGACAGGTGCTGATCCCCCGGATGAACGAGCTCTAGACAGCGTGCCATTCGGTCGGCAGAGGCAACGCGGACGGATTCACCGCAGCGACGATCTCGGCGAGGACGCGACGCGTCTGGCTCTCCCCCACCCACAGGTGCTTGCCGCCCTCGACGGCGATCAGCTTCGCATGAGGGATCGCAGCGAAGCGCTCGCGTGCTTCGTCAGGGCGAAGGTAGTCGTCGAGCTCGGGGACGAGCACGACCACTTCGACGTCAGAGTCCGCCCACGCCGCGACCTCGGCATCGGTCGCACGGTGGAGCGGAGGAGAAAGGAGGATGATGCCCTCGATGTCGTGCTCCCGCCCGTACTTGAGCGCGAGCTCGGTGCCGAACGACCAGCCGAGGAGCCACGGGCGCGGAAGACCTCGCTCGCGCACGAACTCCATCGCCGCTGCGACGTCGAACTGCTCTGCGGCGCCTCCGTCGAACGCCCCATCGCTGGTGCCGCGCGGCGACGTGGTGCCTCTGGTGTTGAACCGCAGCACTGCGAGGTCGGCCAGTGCAGGCAGCCGTGCGGCGGCCTTGCGGATGATGTGCGAGTCCATGAACCCACCCGCCGTGGGAAGCGGGTGCAGCGTGACCAGTGTGGCCACCGGTGCGGAAGACTCCGGCATGGACAGCTCACCGACGAGCGTCAACTCGTCAGCGGTCTCCAGGACGATGTCCTCACGCCGCGCCGGCAGCTCGATCGGGCCACGGATCTCCATGCTCATGCAATCCTCCAACAGTGTGTGTGCCAGTGCCTTCGGGCGGCGAGATCCGCAGCATCACCGAGCACCCCGTCTGCACGCCAGACCACGAGGTGCGCGGTTCCCGGCACGACGCTGCGCCCGCATCCAGGGCAGATGTACTCCTTCAGAGCCTGCGCGGCAGACACCGGCTGCACCGTCCACTCCGAGCCCCGACGCACCTCCGTGCGCTTCCATGAAGCCAGGAGGCGATCCAGCGAGTCGTCGGGGTCAGGGCGCGCCGGACGGCGTCTGCGAGAGCGGGCCATGACGCCGGCTCACCACCAGTGGTTGTTCGTCCAGAACGCGTGAGCGCCGGCCCAGCTGCCGTACCGGCCTGTGGCGTATCCCGAAGCCCAGCGCAGGTTGTCTACCGGATCGTAGCCGTTGCCGGGAACCTTGCTGCAGGGCAGTGCCTGGACGAGGCCGCACGCACCAGAGGACTTGTTCGTCGCGTTCGGGTTCCACCCGCTCTCGCGAGAGACGATGTAGTCGACGTAGCCCCAATCGGATTCCGGGATGCCTGCTGCCGCCATCCACTCGGCAGGGGCTCCCCCGCCGGTGTAGAAGAGAGGACCACTGGGGCCGGGGTTCGATGATCCTGAGGAGCCGGAAGAGGCAGTCGTCGGTGTCGGTGTCGGCGTCGGCTTGGGGGTCACATAGACCGAGAAGGTGCCACGCTGAACGGGTGCGATCGCGGCGCCTTCCGCCGTGACAGTGAGATTCTGCGTCTCGCTGAGCGCCGCCGAGTACGCCGACTCCGGGCCGACCGCTTCAGGCTGCTGGGCGAGCGCGACGCCGGTCGGCGCCACCATGGCTGCAGCGAAGCCGACGACTGCGAGGCCGCTGAAGAATCCCGCGACGCCCCGTCGGCGACTGCCATTGCGCGCCGAACGAGTCGCCGATGCGGGCACAGGCGTGACGTCGTTTCGATGAGGTGTCATGGCGTTTCGGGAGTTCACGATGAGTGGCAGTCTACCCGGTGAGGCGCGAGTCGGCCATCGGAACGCTCAGCGAACAGCCAGGATCACGTCGACCGTCGCATCGAGCAACGCGTCGACCTGCTCTTCTCGATACCCCCCGCGCTGCATGCGGAACGCCGCGGAGCGCAGCTGCTCAGCCGTCAGGGGCTCGCCGTCACGCAGATAGCGCGCGATGCGGGTGCCCACATGATCGACCTCATCGATCCGGTAGCCGAACGTGAGGACACCCGTGCGTGCGAAACGCTGTCGCTTCGGACGCGCGAGGTGGTCGAGGATCACCTGTGCCTCATCACGGGCCTGCTCGACCCACGCCCCCGCGCCCTGGGAACGGACGACTCGGTCGCGCGCGCGAGCCGCCATCGCATCCTCGACTCGTCCGAGCGCCGCATCGACCTCAGCCACGACATAGCCGTTCTTGACGAGCGGGAAGGATGCCACACGGACGTCGGCTGCGGTGAGGTCGTCAGAGTCTCCTTCGAAGGCGGCTCTGGCGGCCGCGAGGAAGGTGTCAACGGCCGCTCGGTGATATCCGCGCACCCGTCCTGTGGTCAACGAGAATGCGGGCGGAGGCTGCACCGCAGCATCCGCTGTCTGTACGTCGTCGGAGACCATCACAGCACCACCCAGGAGGAGAAGAGGAAATACAGGCACAGCGCGGGCACCGTCGACGGCAGGATGCTGTCGAGTCGGTCGAGGAGTCCCCCGTGCCCGGGGAGCCAGGAGCTCATGTCCTTGATCCCGAGATCACGCTTGAGCATGGACTCGCCGAGATCACCCAGGGTCGCGGACAGGAGGATCGCGACGCCGAAGATGACACCGGTCCACCACGGCAGCTCGAGCAGGAAGATCGCGAGGAGCACGCCGGCCGTGATCGATCCCACCACGGCTCCGCCGAATCCCTCCCAGGTCTTCTTGGGACTGATCTTCGGCGCCATGGGGTGCCGCCCGAATGCCAGCCCGGCGGCGTACGCGCCGGTATCGGCCACGACGGCGATCGCGATGAAGCTCAGCACCCACCATTGGCCGCCCTCCTGCTTGAGCAGGATCAGTGCGACGGCCGCGAGGAACGGCACGTAGATCTGGACGAACCCGCCGATGACGGCGTCCGTGAGCACATCACCGTAGGTCCTGCCGTCCTTGGCGATCATCTGGGCGACCAGTCGCCAGACGATCACGAAAGCGACGGCGAAGAACAGCATGACCCAGACGAACCACAGGTCGAGGAAGAACGCGGACAGCACGAGCAGAGTCGCCGCGATGAACTGCGGGATCACGTCTATCCGACGACCCGATGCGCGCAACGCCAACGAGAGCTCGTAGACGCCGAGCAGTGCGGCAGCCAACGCGAACGGCACGAAGAGGACCTTGATGAACAACAGCGAAGCGAGCAGCACGGCGCCGAACGCGAGCCCGATCAGGGTCGCGAGGATCAGATCGCGCCCTGTGCGCTCCTTGATGCGCTCGTTCGCCTGGTCGAGCTGACCGCGAGCATGCGTGACATGCGTGCCGAACTCGTCACGCTTCGCCCGCCACTGCTCTCTGATCGCGTTGTGCTCAGCCGTGTCGAGAGGGGACTCCGTCATCGTCCGGTCGTCGACAGGCAGCGGAGGACGGGGCGGGATGCTCGTCGCGTCGAACGCCGCGAAGCCACCGTCGATCTGCGGGACGTCGCCGGTCGAGGTCGACGAGTCGCGCGCCTCGCGGCGCGTCTGCGGCTTGTCGGCGCCGTCATCCGTGGGTTCGTCGGACATGCCGCCTATACCTCGAGGAGCTCAGCCTCTTTGCGCTTGAGTGCGTCGTCGATGAGGTCGACGTGCTGGCGCGTGAGGGCGTCGAGTTCCTTCTCGCCACGAGCGATCTCGTCTTCGCCGAGCTCGTTCTTGAGGCCGTCGAGTTCGTCCTTCGCCTTGCGACGGATCCCGCGCACGTGCACCTTGGCGTCCTCGGCCTTGGTCTTGACGAGCTTGACGTACTCCTTGCGACGTTCAGCCGTGAGCTCCGGCATGGTCACGCGAACGAGGTTGCCGTCGTTCGTGGGATTGGCGCCGAGGTTCGGCATGTCACGAATCGCCTGCTCGATTCCCTTCAGCGCCGTCTTGTCGTAGGGCGTGATGATGAGCGTACGCGCCTCCTGGTTCGCCAGCGAGGCGAGTTGAGCGAGCGGAGTGGGCGTGCCGTAATAGTCGACGAGCACCTTCTGGAACAGCTGCGGGTTGGCGCGACCGGTGCGCACCGTGGAGAAGTCCTCCTTGGCGGCCTCGACCGCTCGTGCCATACGGGAGGTGGTTTCAGCGAGGACATCCGCGATCACGGTGACTCCTATCGTCGGGGTGTTCTGAAATTCTATCGGGCGTGGCCCGTGAGCACCGTCAGGCGCTCAGGCGGTGACGAGAGTGCCGATCGGCTCTCCCAGAAGCGCACGCGTGACGTTGCCGGCAGGTTCCATACCGAACACGCGCATGTCCATGTTGTTGTCCATGCAGAGACTGAATGCCGTGGAATCGACCACCTTGAGTCCGCGTTGGAGGGCGTCGCGATACGTGACGCGCTCGATGCGCTCCGCATCGGCGTGCTTGTTGGGGTCGGCGGTGTAGATCGCGTCGACGCCATTCTTGGCGACGAGGACTTCCTGCGCGCCGATCTCGAGGGCACGCTGCGCGGCCACAG
The DNA here is from genome assembly GCF_051365005.1 of Microbacterium sp. K2. NCBI lineage: Bacteria > Bacillati > Actinomycetota > Actinomycetes > Micrococcales > Microbacteriaceae > Microbacterium > Microbacterium sp. K2. The sequence goes on from NZ_JBLWII010000001.1 coordinate 651,152, forward strand.
TGTCGGTGGAGAAGTACGGCAGGCCGGCGCCTGCGCCGAAGATGACGACACGACCCTTCTCCATGTGCCGCTCGGCGCGGAGCGGGATGTACGGCTCCGCGACCTGGGTCATCGAAATGGCCGACTGCACACGCGTGGGCGCACCCGCCTGCTCGAGGAAGTCCTGTAGAGCAAGAGCGTTCATCACCGTGCCGAGCATTCCCATGTAGTCGGCTCGCCCACGGTCCATCCCGCGCTGGCTGAGCTCCGCTCCGCGGAAGAAGTTGCCACCGCCGACGACGATGGCGACCTCGACCCGGTCGACCGCGGCGGCGATGTCGCGCGCGATCTGACTGACGATGTCAGGGTTGACGCCGAGCTGGCCGGCGCCGAACGCCTCACCGGAGAGCTTCAGAAGGACGCGACGGCGTCCTGTGCGTTCAGTCATGGGGGTGATCCTCTCGTCCCGATTCAAGATAGTGCCTTCTGGGCATGAAGAAGGGGTTCGGATCGCGTTGATCCGAACCCCTTCGACGGTGTTACGCGCCGACCTTGAAGCGCGCGAAGTCCGTCACGGTGATACCGGCGTCCTTCGCCACCTGGGCGACGGACTGCTTGCTGTCCTTCGCGTAGTCCTGCTCGAGCAGGGCGACCTGCTTGATAAACGCGGAGACGCGGCCCTCGACGATCTTGGGCAGCGCCGCCTCCGGCTTGCCCTCGTTGCGAGAGATCTCGGTCACGATCTGGCGCTCCTTCTCCACAGCGTCGGACGGAACGTCCTCGCGGGAGAGGTACGACGGGTTGGCGAACGAGATGTGCTGCGCGATGCTGCGAGCGGTCTCGGCGTCATCACCCGTGTAGGCGACGACGACACCGATCTGCGGAGGCAGATCCTTGCTCGTGCGGTGCAGGTAGACCTCGACCTTGTCGCCGGAGATCGTGCGCACGCGGCGCAGCTCGACCTTCTCGCCGATGATCGCGGCCTCTTCCGAGATGACCTGCTCGACGCTCTTGTCGCCCGCCTGGGCGGCGAGAGCAGCTTCGACCGAATCGGCCTTGACGGCTGCGACAGCGTCGGCGACCTTGTCGGCCAGCGCGATGAAACGCTCGTTCTTCGCGACGAAGTCCGTCTCGCAGGCGAGCTCGATCAGCGTCACTGCGCCGTCCTGCTCGCGAGCGACGACGAGGCCCTCGCTGGTCGAGCGGTCAGCGCGCTTCGCGTTGCCCTTGGCACCCTTGAGACGCAGGATCTCGGTGGCCTTCTCGACGTTGCCGTCAGCCTCCTCGAGCGCCTTCTTGGTGTCGACCATTCCCGTGCCGAGCTGCTCACGGAGCGCCTTGAGATCGGCGATGGTGAAGTTGGCCATGTGTGGTGGCTCCTTGCTTCGTGATGTGTGTGGTGGTCGCGGAATTACTTGGCGTCTGCCTCAGCGGGGGCCTCGGTGGCCTCTGCTGCGGGAGCCTCGTCTGCCTCAGCCGGAGCCTCAGCAGCGGCGTCGGCGGCCGGAGCCTCAGCGGCGGTTGCATCCTCGGCCGGAGCCTCGGAAGCGGCGTCAGCGGGGGTCTCGAGAAGCTCCTTCTCCCAGTCGGCGAGCGGCTCAGCGTCGCCCGTCTCAGGGTTGTGCTTCTGCTGAAGGCCCTCTGCCGCGGCGTCCGCGATGATGCGGGTGAGCAGCGAGACGGAGCGGATCGCGTCGTCGTTGCCGGGGATCGGGTACTGGAAGTCGTCGGGGTCGGCGTTGGTGTCGAGGATGCCGATCACCGGGATGCCGAGCTTCTTCGCCTCGTCGATGGCGAGGTGCTCACGCTTGGCGTCGACGACCCAGAGGGCGGACGGCGTCTTGGTGAGGTTGCGGATACCACCGAGCGACTTGTGCAGCTTGTCGAGCTCGCGCTTCTTGAGAAGGAGCTCCTTCTTCGTGAAGCCCGAAGCGGACGGGTTCTCGTAGTCGAGTTCCTCGAGCTCCTTCATGCGGGCGAGACGCTTCGCGATCGTCTGGAAGTTCGTGAGGAGTCCACCGAGCCAACGCTGGTTGACGTAGGGCTGGCCCACGCGGGTCGCCTGCTCGGCGAGGATCTCCTGCGCCTGCTTCTTGGTACCGACGAAGAGGATCGTGCCGCCGTGCGCGACGGTCTCCTTGACGAAGTCGTAGGCCTTGTCGATGTACCCGAGCGACTGCTGCAGGTCGATGATGTGGATGCCGCTGCGCTCGGTGAGAATGAAGCGCTTGACCTTCGGGTTCCACCGACGAGTCTGGTGTCCGAAGTGCACGCCGCTGTCGAGCAGCTGGCGGATGGTGACCACAGCCATGGTCGTCTCCTTGTTCTGGCGCGGATCTGCGCCGTTGAGGTTGCCAAGTCGATCGGATGATCGAACTTCCTGGTGCCCGGCGCACTCCCGCCTGAGTGGAAACAGGACCTGTGGGAGTGGATGCCACGACTGAGTCGCTATGGGCACGCGTAGTCACCCCGAGATCGAGGTGCTCCCCCAGCATACAGGATGCGCGGGCCTCACTCACCCTGCACATCGCGCCCGTCTCGGGCATTCTGCACACGCCCCGCGCAGGCGTCAGTGCAACGCGCAGCCATTCGCACATGCGAAGGAACATTGCCTCATGAGCACCCGCACACGCACGACGATCGTCGTCCTCCTACTGATCGTCATCGCTCTCGCACCGCCCACCCCGACGAGCGCGGGAGCGTCATCGTCGGACGGCGGGGCGCACCCAGTCTGGAGATGGCCGATCGACGCGCCCCGCACGATCGCGTCACCGTATCGCGCTCCGGCACACGCGTTCGGCGCCGGCCATCGAGGCATCGACCTCGCGAGCGCGCAGGGGGTGATCGTCCGAGCACCGGCCGATGGGGAGATCGCGTTCCGAGGGACCGTCGTCGACAGACCCCTGATCACGATCGCGCATCCCGACGGCTATGTGTCGACGTTCGAGCCCGTGTCCTCCACACTCGCCCCCGGCGACCTTGTCTCGGCCGGCGATGAGATCGGCACGGTCGCGGCTGGCGGTCACGCGATGCTCGGCGCACTGCATCTGGGAGTCCGGCTGGATGGTGCGTACATCAACCCGATGCTGCTCTTCGGACCAGTGCCTCGAGCGGTGCTGCGCCCCTGCTGCGACGCGCCGTGACGCGCGTCCGTCAGCGCCTCACGCGCGCGGATGGGCGAGACGGTACGTCGCAGTGAGACGCTCAGCGGAGACGTGAGTGTAGATCTGGGTCGTGCCGAGGCTGGCATGACCCAGGATCTCCTGGACAGCGCGCAGGTCTGCTCCGCCGTCCAGGAGATGAGTCGCTGCCGTGTGCCTGAGCGCATGCGGGCCGACAGTCTCTTCGCCGACGAAGGGCGCGAGCACCTCGGCGACGAGTGAGTACACCGTGCGCGGTCCGATCCGCGCACCACGACTGCCGAGGAACAGAGCGGGAGACGACAGCGCTGCGCGGGCGGCGAGAGAGGGTCGCCCACGAGACAGGTACGAGCCGGCGGCCTCGCGAGCAGGAACCCCAAAAGGCACCACTCTCTCCTTCGCCCCCTTTCCCATCACCCGCGCAGTACCTCGATCGAGATCGAGGTCGTCGACATCGAGGCCGCACAGCTCGGAGACCCGGATGCCGGCACCGTACAGCAGTTCGAGAATCGCGTGGTCTCGGAGCACTATCGGATCACCGGCGCTTGCGGCTCGGCGTTGCGCATCGAGCAGGGTCGTCATCGCGTCCTGAGAGGCGATGGTGGGGAGGGTCCGCCCCCGCTTGGGAGCGACCAGGCGCAGGCTCGGATCGTGATCGACGAGTTGCTGCTCATGCGCCCAGCTGAAGAAAGAACGTGCCGCCGCCGCTCGCCGCGCGAGCGTCGACCGCGCGTCCCCGCGCTGAGTCGCCCGCCAGAGCCAGTCTCGGAGGGTCTCCAGGGTGACCTGGTCGACCTCGAGTTCATCGACGGTCTCCGCGAGATCCCGGAGGTCTGATCTGTAGGCGCGCACGGTGGCGGGAGAGAGCCGACGCACCCGAGCAAGGTGGTCGGTGAAGGCATGTGCGGCCGCCGCGAACTCCATGGATCAAGTGTGCAGGAACCCCGATCGCCGAGGCGTCAGCCGCGCCGCTCGCCAACCCGCGCCCTCTGCCATCCCCCATCTACTCGTCGGACCGCACCCTCGAGCTCGAGCAGCCCGAGCAACGCAGTGACTCGCTCAGGTGCGAGTCCCGACCGTCGAGACAGCTCGACAGCGGCTCGCGCATTGCGACTGCTCATGGCATCGAGTACACGAGCCCGGTCGGGATCCGCCCCTCGACCGGGTGACGTACCTGGCGGCCCGTCGCCCCAGAGCTCGCGTATCTCGGCAGTCGTTGTGACGCACCGCGCGTCGTACTCGCGCAGGAGCCGATGACAGCCGGCCGACGATGCGGATGTCACCGGCCCGGGCACCGCGCCGAGCGGGCGACCCAGTGCAGCTGCGTGACCGGCAGTGTTCAACGATCCGCTTCGCCATCCTGCCTCCACGACCACCGTCGCGTCGCTCACCGCGGCGATGAGTCTGTTGCGCGACAGGAATCGCCACTTCGTCGGCGCGGTGCCGCAGGGGACCTCGCTCACCACGGCGCCGGTCTCGACGATTCGCCGAAGAAGCTGCTGATGGCCCTGGGGGTACGCTCGATCGACCCCGCCCGCGAGGAAGGCGATCGTCTTTCCGCCGACTCCGAGTGCCGCGCGGTGACCTGCGCCGTCGATGCCATACGCTCCCCCGGACACGACGACTGCGCCGCCCGCGGCCAGCTCGCCCGCGAAGTCGCCCGCGAGCATCTCGCCGTATCCGCTTGCCGCCCGGGCGCCGACGATCGCGACTCGAGGTGCCGCGCTCAGCAGCTCCGGGTCTCCGCGCACCCAGAGCACGGTCGGCGCGTGCACCCCGAGGTCGTCGAGGGAAGTCGGCCAGTGCGCATCCCCCGGAAGCAGAAGTCGGGCTCCGACGTCCCTGGCGCCGCGCAGCGCATCGACCACGCTGCGCGCATCGGCTCGGGTCTTCCACCGAGCCCGCCCGTCGGCGAGTGCCCGGCTGCTGACTTCTGAGTCCGCCGCATTTCCGGTGCCCAATGCGAACCGGAGCGCGTCCGAAGCACCGAGCTCTCCGATCAGCGCCCCGGCCACGCCATCGCCCGGCTCGGTGAGGACCGACCACGACACCCGCGCGAGCGCCTCCCCCGCGTCTCCGGAGTACCTGACCTGTTCGAGCGACTCCCGGACCCCGGCGTCATCTGTGAGCGAATCGATCATGATGCGTATCCCCTCTTGAGAAACAGCGCCTGGCCCACTTCGTCGCGTCCCGGCCTGTCGGCTCCGGCGAGATCGGCCATGGTCCATGCCAGCCGCAGCACCCTGTCGTAGCCGCGCAGTGTGAGCGTTCCCCGCTCGAGAGCCCGGTCCAGCGGCGCCCGCGCATCAGCCGGGATCCGCAGATCGAGCTGTCTCAGCCGAGCACCGGGCACTTCGCTGTTGCGAAGCCATGGGGTTCCCCGCCATCGAGCGACAGCTCGCTCCCGCGCCTCGATGACCCGCGCGCGAGCGCTTTCGCTCGTCACCCCGGTGCGGTCTCCGACCATCGCCTGAGAGGCGGACACCCGGGAGACGTGCAGCTCGACATCTATGCGGTCACGCAGCGGACCCGAGAGCCTCGTCGAGTACCTCCGGATAGCCAACGACGGACACACGCACTCCGCGCCACGAACCCCGTAGTTGCCACACGGGCAGGGATTGAGCGCCACGATGAGCTGGAACTTCGCGGGAAACCGAGCCGTGATCCCCGATCGGCTCACTTCGATCACACCCGACTCGAGCGGTTGTCGCAGCGCGTCGAGCGCCACTCTCGAGAACTCTGCCGCTTCGTCGAGGAAGAGCACGCCCCTATGCGCCCGAGAGATCGCCCCGGGGCGAACAGACCTCGTTCCACCTCCGACGAGCGCGGCGACGGATGCGCTGTGGTGCGGCGACTCCAGCGGCGGCATCACGTCGAGAGCCTGCACCGACTCCCCCGTCAGCGAGCGGATCGACGCCACCTCGAGCGCTTCGTCTTCGGTGAGACTCGGAAGGATGCCAGGCAGCCTTCGTGCGAGCATCGTCTTTCCCGCCCCCGGCGGGCCGCTGAGCAGCATGTGATGTCCCCCCGCCGCGGCGACGATCAGTGCACGCACGGCGTCCTCCTGCCCCACGACGTCGGCGAGGTCCAACTCCTCGGGACGCTCGCGAGCTACCGCTGCGGCCGCGACCGGATCTGCATCGAGCACGTCGACCTCTGCGCCGTGCCACACCGCCACCTGCGAGAGGCTCGCCGCGGGACGCACCTCGATTCCTGGCACGAGCCTCGCCTCCGCTTCATTCCCCCAGGGGACGATCACGGTGTCGAACCCCGCGCGCGCGGCAGCGAACACCGATGGCAGCACTCCGGGAACGGGCCGGAGTCGACCATCGAGCCCGAGCTCACCGAGATGCACCACGCGCGCGACGGACCGACTGGACAGCGCTCCCCCGGCTGCCAGCGCAGCGACGGCGATGCTGAGGTCGAAGCCCGCTCCCTGCTTGGGGAGGCTCGCGGGTGAGAGGTTCACCGTCAGTCGACGACGCGGAAGATCGAGCGCGGTGTTCTTGCACGCGTTGTGCACCCGCTGGACAGCTTCGCCGAGAGACTTGTCGGGCAGCCCGATGATCTTGAAGTCGGGCGTCTGATTCGAGATGTCCGCTTCGACCTCGACCATGTGTCCGTCGACCCCGGTGAGCGCGACCGCCCAGGTGCGGGCCGTCTTCACGACACGTCCACGAGGTGTTCGAGCGTGCTGTGCTCGGGATCCGCACCGATGATCCCGATCGCCTCGATCCGGATCATGAGCCCATGGGACAGGTCGGGGTGATCGGCGGCCCACGCATGCGCCAGCTGCCACAGCCGGCGGATCTTGCGTGCGTCCACCGCTTCGAAGGGGTGCCCGTGAGCGATCGTCCGTCTCGTCTTGACCTCTACGACCGCCAGATGGCGGCCTCGGGAGGCGACGATGTCGATCTCGCCCTGCGCACAGCGCCAGTTGCGGTCGAGCACCTCATATCCGATACCGGTCAGGTACCGAACCGCCTGTTCTTCGCCGGATCTACCGAGCTCGTCTTTCGCTGCCATGAGGACAGCCTGTCGATCGACCGCGCCGCTCAGCGCACCGGAAGAGACGAACCTCCAGGCCCTCTGGACAACTGGTCAGGAACGCGAATCGTGCAGAAGAGGTCACTCCCCGTCGAGCGACAGCTCCTGGGGCAGTTCGAACTCGCGGCGCTGGAGTTCTTCGACGTTGACGTCCTTGAACGTCAGCACCCGCACGGCCTTCACGAAGCGGTCGGCACGGTAGATGTCCCACACCCAGACGTCACTCATCGAGATCTCGAAGTAGAAGTCGTGCTCGGTGTCGCGGCGTACGACATTCACCTCATTGGCGAGGTAGAACCGCCGTTCAGTCTCGACCACATACTGGAACTGTGCGACGACGTCGCGATATTCGCGGAACAGCGCGAGCTCGAGCTCGCGGTCGTAGTCGTCGAAGGCTTCCTCATCCATGATCCCTCCATCCTAGAGTCGGCGACACCGCGATGCCGCACGCAGACTCAGAACAGCGTCGGGACATCCGCGATCGCCCAGGATGATCGGTGGTGCGGGGAGAGCCCGAGGCTCCTGATCGCATCGCGATGCTCGAGACTCGCATATCCCTTGTTCCTGTTCCATTGATACGCGGGGTGACCTTCGTGGAGCTCGGCCATGTACGTGTCACGGGCGACCTTCGCGATCACAGATGCCGCTGAAACCGACGCGCAGTCACGGTCGCCCTTGACGACCGGCCGAACGCGCAGAGGAACCGGATGCACGGGCGAGACGTAGTCGTGATTGCCGTCGAGCAGCACGAGTGCTCCGTCGAGGTCCACTCCCGAGTCCACCACGCTCTGCACGGCGCGCGACGCCGCGAGCCCGAGCGCCCGCATGATGCCCACCGCGTCGACCTCGGCTGCACTCGCCCAGCCGACTCCCGATACCTGCACCCATGCCGCGGCCCTCGCGGCGACGTCAGGTCGACGTCTCTCGGTGACCAGCTTCGAATCCCGAAGCCCTTCGGGAACGCGGCGGCGCGCGCCTGCCGCGTCCATCACGGCAGCTCCGACCGCCACCGGACCGGCAAGCGCACCGCGGCCGACCTCATCGAGGGAGATGATCAGATCGCACTCGGTCAGCAGCCTGCGCTCCAGAGTGAGCTTCGGAGCGACGACGGTCATTCCGGATCCGGGACGCCGTTGAAGCTGTCGTGGTGGCCGTCGATCGTGCCCATACGGTCGAAGGGCCATGTGGTGAAGAACGCCTTGCCGACGACGTTCTCGATCGGCACGAATCCGCCACTCGGAAGATCCTGGTGCGCCCGCGAGTCCCTCGAACGGTCCCGGTTGTCTCCCAGCAGCCAGAGGGACCCCTCCGGCACGACCACGTCGAAGGGTTCGTTCGACGCAGCGGTGTCGCCGTCCGGCAGGTTCAGGTAGCCGAGCTCGTCGATGGGCGCGCCGTTGACCGTGATCTGACCGAGCGCGTTGCAGCAGACGACGTGGTCGCCCGGCAATCCGATCACCCGTTTGACGAGGTGATCCTGAGAGTCCGTGGCCGAGATCCCGATGACGTTGAGCATCCAGTCGAACGCTTCGATGAGCGGCGGCTGCGCCGGAGTCTGCGGCTGTCCGTCGAGCCACCCGCCCGGATCCTTGAAGACGACGACATCGCCGCGTTCGTAGTCGTTCCACCGGGGCGTCAACTCATCGACGAGGATGCGGTCTTTGACCATCAGGGTGCGTTCCATCGAGGCCGACGGAATGTAGAAGGAGCGGACGACGAAGGTCTTGACGACGAAGGAGACAAGCGCCGCGATCACGACGATGACGAGGACGTCTCGCAGGAAGACCAGGAACCCACGACGCCGCTTCGTCGGTGGAGTGGACGCGGCGGCGGAGTCAGTCGTCATGAGGGTTCCTTCACAGTCTCGCACCGCACGGAGACGGCATCATCAAGGGTCGCACACCCCGGGGAGAACACAGCACCCCGGGACATCGTGTCCCGGGGTGCTGTGGAGAACCTGCGCGTCAGTTGTCGCGCTTCTCCTTGATCTTCGCCTTCTTGCCCCGCAGCTGGCGGAGGTAGTAGAGCTTCGCGCGACGCACGTCACCGCGGGTGACGACCTCGATGTGGTCGATCACCGGGGAGTGCACCGGGAACGTACGCTCGACGCCCACCTGGAAGCTGATCTTGCGAACGGTGAAGGTCTCGCGCACGCCATCGCCCTGGCGGCCGATGACGACGCCCTTGAAGACCTGGATACGCGAGCGGGTGCCCTCGGTGATGTTCACGTGCACGTTGACCGTGTCACCGGGGTTGAAGACGGGAACGTCTGAACGCAGTGAAGCTGCGTCGACGGCGTCGAGGATCTGCATGATCGTCTCTCTCTGCACTCGCCTCAGGTCGGTTGCATGATGTAAGTAGGAACAAGAAGAGGTGTGTGCTGAACGGAGCCGAAGCGTCCGTGGGCTCCCCTGAGGCAGAACCGGTCACGGCACAAACACTCATTCTGCCATGGATGCCGCACACGGCCAAAACGCCGTGCGCCGCGTCGTCAGTCCCGAGAGTCCTTCTCGCGGACGACGATGACTTCGTGCGCGCGGGTCTCGGGCGCCGACTCATCGACGCCGGGCACGGAGGACCACGCGATGGTCTCGCGGATCCGCGCCCCGCTCCCCTTCGCCTCGTTCCACAACTGCCAGAGCTGCAGCCAGAACAGGCCGATGCCGACCACCACTGCTGCCGCAAGCAGCCAGCCGAAGGCGCCGTCGATGAAGCAGCCGACCGCGATGGTCAACCCGTGCCAGAGCGTGAAACCGGCGACGTCCCACCAGGAGACCGCCCGCTCGACGCGTACCGACGGACGGGATCGGGTCAGGAGCGTGAGAAGCAGCTGACCGATGAAGACCGAGGGCACGGCGATGAACAGCACCCACAGAATCGCCCACCCGCCCTGGAAGACGCCCCAACCCACGAGCAGCCAGAGCGGCAGCAGGAAAGCGGCCGGAATCAGCCACCGGAAGAACGCCTGACGCAACCACATGTCTCAAATCGTACGACGATGTGCTCGGCGTCGTCCCGGTGTTCGCTGTGAGCGCGCGGCCTCGGCGCGAACGCCCGCATCCGGGAGATCGGGGAGAATGGAGTGGACGAGAGGACACCCGATGATCGAACTGCGCACCCCTGCCGAGATCGACGAGATGCGCGCCGCCGGTCGCTTCGTGGCTGAGACCCTGGCAACCCTGCGCGACGAGACGAAGGTCGGCACGAATCTGCTGTCGATCGATCGCCGAGCGCACGACATGATCCGCAAGGCCGGAGCGGAGTCGTGCTATATCGACTACCACCCGTCCTTCGGCGCCAGCCCGTTCGGCAAAGTGATCTGCACGTCGATCAACGACGCGGTGCTCCACGGGCTCCCCCATGACTACACGCTCCGTGACGGCGACCTGGTCTCCCTGGACTTCGCAGTGTCCGTCGACGGCTGGGTGGCGGACTCGGCCCTCTCTTTCGTCGTGGGCACCCCGCGCGAGGAAGACCTTCGCCTCATCGACACGACCGAGCGCGCACTCGAGGCGGCGATCGACGCAGCGGTCGTCGGCAATCGAATCGGCGACATCTCTGCCGCCATCGCCGCGGTCTCGCGCGGCGAGGGGTACTCGATCAACACCGATTTCGGCGGACACGGTGTGGGGCGCATCATGCACGGCGACCCGCACGTGCCCAACGACGGTCGGGCCGGGCGCGGATTCCCGCTGCGCGAGGGCCTGGTTTTCGCCCTCGAGCCGTGGCTGCTCGAGACGACGGACGAACTCGTGACCGACCCGGATGGCTGGACCCTTCGGAGCGTCGACGGATCCAGGGGCGCTCATTCAGAGCACACCGTCGCAGTGACGGCGGACGGCCCCGTCATCCTCACTGACAGGTCGTTCCTCGGCGTCCGCTGACTCCGGCTGCCCCGCTCGTGGCCCTCATGTGCGGCGGTAGACGAACACATCCGTGACGATGGGCAGTTCGTACTCTTCACGGTCGCGTGTCTCGGGATCCGAATCCAGCACCGCCTCGATGGCGTCGAACATCTCGGTACGCGCGACCTCGTCGGCGACGAGGAACGTGCTCACCGTCGACCAGCGACCGAGGTACGCGTCGCGTCGAATCCGCTCCGTCGAGTGGATCTGCTCGCGGCGCACGAAGTCGAAGCCGGGGAGCTCGTCCGGCGCGTCGCTCGTGGCGACGGCTGCGTCCGCGTCCGCGAGCGCAGGGTGCGCGATCCGATGCGCCGCCCGATCCCACCCGCACATCGGATCGAACCGGTTCCAGACGAGGCCGAGCGTTCCGCCCGGTGTGAGCACTCGCGCGATCTCCGCGCACGCGGCGTCCTCGTCGAACCAGTGGAAGGCCTGCGCGACCGTCACGACGTCAGCGACCCCGGACTCCACCGGTATGCGCTCCGCGCTACCGAGATGCGCCTCGACCTCCGGGAGTTTCGACCGCAGGATCTCGAGCATCGACTCCGAGGGCTCGACTGCGATGACGCGATGCGCTCGTCCCACGAGCAGTTCCGTGAACTTCCCCGTGCCTGCAGCGAGGCCGAGCGCCGTGCGCACGGTGGGCGGCATCAGCATGTCGGCTGCAGCCGGCGGAAAGCCCGGACGGTAGCGGTCGTAGTCCGCACCGGTGAGAGTGAACGATTTCGCCAGCACCTCGTCGACCATGCTGCGACGCTATCAGGCGACCGCGATATCGCCCGTCCCGGAACGTCGAGGCTGTGCCATCCTGAGTGCATGATTCCGGAGGATCGCCACGTGCCAGATCATCTCTTCCTGGTGCGACACGGGCAGACCCGATGGAATCTCGAGCACCGGCTGCAAGGACAGCTCGACTCCCCCCTGACCGCGGACGGCATCAGACAGGCGATGAGCATTGCCGAGCGGGTCGTGGGTCGCGGCATCACGACCGTCTGCTCCAGCCCGCTGGGCCGTGCACGACAGACCGCGGTGATCATCGCCGATCGGATCGGCGCAGAACTCGTCGAGATCGCGGAGCTCGCCGAGGTCGATCACGGCGAGATGGCGGGCTTGACCTGGGATGAGATCGATCAGCGATACCCGGGCGCGCGTGAAGACAGGGCGGCGAACCGATACGGCTGGGCGTTTCCCGGAGGTGAGAGCTATGCCCAGGCGAGAGGACGCGCCCGTCGGGCGCTGTCATCGTGCGGGTGGGCTTCGACCGGCGTCCCTCTGATCGTCAGTCACGAGATGCTCGGCCGGCTGCTGAGAGCAGACCTCCGAGGCTTGGATTCAACCTCCGCGTTGTCGCTGAGGCACCCGCAGGACGTCGTGTTCGAGATCGAGGGAGGAGCGGAGCGGATGGTCTAGTTGTCGTCGTCCGGCAGCAGATCCGGGCGACGGCGACGCGTCCGCTCGATCTGCTGATCGCGGCGCCAGGAGGCGATCACGGCATGATTGCCGCTCAACAGCACCTCGGGCACGGGCCGCTCTCGCCACACCGACGGCTTCGTGTAGGACGGGTACTCCAGAAGCCCGTCTTCGTGCGATTCCTCGACCAGGCTCTCCGGATTGCCCACGACGCCCGGGATCAGTCGACCGATGGCCTCGATCATCGCCATGGTCGCGACTTCTCCGCCATTGAGGACGTAGTCGCCGAGACTGATGAGTCGCACCTCGCCGAGCGACGCCGCATACTCGAAGACCCGCTCGTCGATGCCCTCGTACCGACCGCATCCGAAGATGAGGTGATCGCGGGTGCTGAGGTCACGAGCCGTGGACTGTGTGAAGACCTCGCCCGCGGGAGAGGGGAAGATGATCGTCGGCGGCTGGCCCTCGCCGGAGAGATCCGGCGAGGCGAGCTCATCGAGCGCGAGCCCCCAGGGCTCCGGCTTCATGACCATCCCCGCTCCACCCCCGTACGGGGTGTCGTCCACGGTGCGGTGACGGTCAGAGGTCCAGTCCCGGAGGTCTCGGACACGCAGGTCGAGGATGCCGGCGCTCTGTGCCTTACCGAGCAGAGAGAGAGTCAGACCGTCGAAGTACGACGGGAAGATCGAGAGGACGTCGATGCGCACGGGCAGACCGTACCCGTGCTCAGCTGGTGGCGTCGGAGTCCGAGGACTCCCCCGCCTCCGTCGCCTCGGGAAGCTCTTCGAAAAGCCCGGTGGGCGGCGTCACGATGACGCGTCCGGCGCTGAGGTCGACCGTCGGAACGATCGCCTCGACGAACGGAACCATGATGTCCTGCTCGCCCGACCTGACGATGAGAAGATCCTGCGCCGGGAAGTGCTCGACCCGAGCGACCTTGCCCACCACGACTCCGTCGCGGACGACGTCGAGCCCTGTGAGCTGGTGGTCGAACCACGCGTTGTCCTCGACCTCGTCGTTGTCCTGATCGATCCAGAGGATCGCCCGGACGAGGGTCTCTGCACCCTCGCGATCGTCGACGTCCTTGAAGAACACGACGGGGTTGCCGTTCATCACCCGGTATTCGCGGACGACGACCGTTTTGCCGTGCCACGGAGATGCCTCAGGCACCTGCAACGTGAACTCGGCCCCCGGAGTAAAACGCCGCTCGGGGTTGTCGGTGTAGAGCTCCAGCTTGAGAGCGCCCTTGAGGCCGTGGGCCTTGACGAGGCGCCCGACACGCAGCTGATTCTTGCCCTGGTTGCGGTCTGTCGACACCACGTCAGTCATCCGCGACATCGACACGGACACGACGCCCGTCTGCAAGAGCGGAGATGAGCGTACGCAGTGCTTTCGCGGTGCGGCCGCCGCGCCCGATCACGCGTCCACGGTCGTCGGGGTGCACGCGCACCTCGAGGAGATCGCCTCGCGGCGAGGTGGAAGCGTTGATACGGACATCCTCGGGGTGATCGACGATCCCCTTGACGATGTGTTCGAGCGCGGCGGCGAGCACGACGAATTACTCGGCGTCGGCGGCGGGAGCCTCAGCGGCCTCCGCGTCGGCCTTGGCGGGAGCCTCGGTCTTCTTCTCGACCTTGGGCTTCACGACGGACTTCTTGGACGCGTCGATCTCGAACGGAACCTTGGGCTCCTTGACCTTGAGCGTGGACTTCGCGTCCTTGTCGCCCTTGAACTTGCCCCAGTCGCCCGTGATCTTCAGCAGCGCTGCGACCTGCTCGGTCGGCTGCGCGCCGACGGAGAGCCAGTACAGCGCACGGTCGGAGTCGATCTCGATGAACGAGGGCTCCTCGGTGGGGTGGTACTTGCCGATCTCCTCGATCACGCGACCATCGCGCTTGGTCTTCGAGTCGGCGACGACGATGCGGTAATACGGCGCACGGATCTTGCCCAGGCGCTTGAGACGAATCTTGACAGCCACGATTCTCCTGAATTGTGTGGAAGGTAACGAACCGATCGCCTGGAGAGTGGGGTGCACACCCGGCGGAAGCTCAAATAGGGAGGACGAGTGCTGGATAGAGGGTCGAGCACGTCGTCCGACCTTCTATTCTGCCAGATCCGCGGCCAAGGAGCGAAACGGGGCGACACGGCGGTTGCCGTGTCGACGACACCGCATGTCAGACTGTGCTCGTGAAGCTCGATTTCGCCTCATCGGCCCGGTCCACCGTAGGCCTCGAATGGGAGATCATGCTCGCCGATCCGGTGAGCGGTGATCTCGTAGGCCGCGCCCCCGAGCTGCTGTCGGCGCTCGAGCACGAGAGCGCCGACGAACGTCATACGGTCACGGGTGAACTGCTCACCAACACGATCGAGGTCACCAGCGGCATCGGTGACTCGGTGGGCCACGCGATCGACGACATCGCCAATGCGATCTCGGCCGTGCGCACGGCGACGGATCCGGCCGGCATCGAACTTCTCTCCGCAGGCAGTCACCCCTTCGCGCAGTGGTATCAGCAGGAAGTGACCGACAAGACCCGGTACCACACCCTGATCGAACGCACCCAATGGTGGGGGCGCAACATGATGATCTGGGGAATCCACGTGCATATCGGCGTCGAGGACCAGCGCAAGGTCATCCCCATCATCAATGCCCTCGCGGCCTATCTCCCGCATCTGCAGGCGCTTGCCGCGTCGAGTCCGTTCTGGGCCGGTGAGCGCACCGGGTACGCGTCCAACCGTGCCCTCGTCTTCCAGCAGCTGCCCACCGCCGGACTCCCCTGGCCCCTGGACGACTGGTCCGACTATGAGGCCTACCTCGACGACATGGTGCGTACCGGAGTGATGGCCGATGCCACCGAGGTGCGCTGGGACATCCGGCCGGCTCCTCGATGGGGAACCATCGAAGTGCGCGCCTGCGACGGCCTCTCGACCCTGCCGGAACTGGCAGCGGTGGCCGCCCTCGTGCAGGTCCTGGTGGAGCATCTCTCGCGGCAGATCGATGAGGGCCGAACTCTCGCGCAGATGCCGGCCTGGTTCCACCGCGAGAACAAGTGGCGCGCAGCACGCTACGGCCTCGACGCCCGCGTGATCGTGGACTCGGCGGGAACGCAGAGGCCCGTGCGGGAACACCTGTCCGAGGTGCTGGAAGACCTCGCGCCGGTTGCGGTCGAACTCGGCTGCGGGCGGGAGTTCGGCAGCATCGAGACGATACTCACGAACGGCGCGAGCTACGAGCGGCAGCTGACGATCGCGAACGCGACGGGCGGCGACCTCGGCGCTGTCGTGCAGCACCTGATCCGGGAGTTCCGTTCGGGCCCCGAATCATCGACCGACGAGCCGTAGGGGTCAGTCCTCCACGAGGCGCCGCGCCAGCCCCTCATCGAGAACCACGTCCGTGATCAGCTCGGCGGCGATCGCGGCGCGAAGGCTCGCGAGCTTCGGCACTCCCGAGACGACGCAGACGCGCCTCGGCACCCGTCGCAGCCTGTCGAGGCCGGGACCGGTGGCGCGCGCGTTCACGCGGATGTCCCTCCACGAGCCGTCTGCGCGGAAGAAGACCGTCGCCACGTCGCCGATCGCGTGATCTTCGCGCAGGCTCCGGTAGTCGTCACGGCCGAGATACCCCCCGACGTACACACGACTGGGCACCTCGGCGGCCGGTGAGCCGAGACTGAACACCGCGATGTCCATCTTCGACTGCAGATCGAGCACTCGTCGTGTGCTCCGCTCACGCCACATGGCCTCGCGCGTCGAGGGGTCGTCGAAGAACGCCGGCACAGGGAACTGCTGCACCTGCGCGCCGAACGCGCTGCCGAAGCGCTGCAGGATGTCGCTCGAATACTCGACGCCACTCGTCTGCGTGTTGCCCGCGCCGTTCAACTGCACGAAGGTCGTGTTGTGCGTCTCCTTCTGAGTGAGACCTCGGCTCACAGCGCTGATCGTCGATCCCCACGCGACCCCGACGATCATGTTGGAGTCGACGAACTGCGACAGCAGTCGCCCCGCCGTCAAGGCCACGCGCTCGAGCCGTTCGACCTCGCTGACGATCTCGGGGATGGGGACGACATGCGCGACGAGGCGGTGTCTGTCTCTGATGCGCTGCTCGAGCATCCCCAGTCTCTCCAGAGGAGAATTGATGCGGATGTCGACGAGTCCGCTCTCGCGAGCGAAGCTGAGCAGACGTGACACGGATGATCGCGAGGTCTTCAGCTCCTGCGCGATCACCTCCATCGTCTTGTCCTGCATGTAGTAGAGCTGCGCTGCGGTGAGCGCGGCGATCAGCTTCGAGTCGCGGGATCCCGCGTCAGACTGGGTCATGAGGACCTCCTCGCCTCGATCTTTGCACATATGTGCAGCGGGCTTGCGCGCAGTGGCCACGTGGGTCGAAGCTGGGGGCACGTACAGAGAAGGGTCGAAGATGATCGAGTCGACACACTCATCACCGGAACGCGCCGAAGTCCGCGCCGTCCGCGAGTCCGGACGCACCAGCGTCCTTGTCATCGGAGCCGGTATCAACGGGATCTCCGCTTTCCGTGACCTCGCGCTTCAGGGCGTCGATGTCCTGCTGGTCGAACGAGGAGACTTCGCTTCCGGCGCCTCCGCGGCCTCGAGCCACATGATCCACGGCGGCATCCGCTACCTCGAGAACGGCGAGTTCCGACTCGTCCGCGAATCCGTCGAGGAGCGGAACGGCCTGCTCAAGATCGCGCCGCACTATGTGAAGCCGCTCGAGACCACGATCCCGATCTACTCGACCTTCTCGGGCATCCTGTCCGCGCCCCTGCGCTTTCTCACGCACAAGAGCGGCAAGCCCCAGGAGCGCGGAGCGTTCCTCATCAAGGTCGGACTCACGATCTACGACACGTTCTCGCGCGACGGCGGCATGGTCCCGCGTCACCGCTTCCTCGGTCGCAAGCGATCGCTCGCGGAGCTGCCCTCGCTCGACCCGAACATCAAGTACACGGCCACCTACTACGACGCCTCCATGCACGACCCGGAGCGTCTCGCGCTCGACGTGCTGCAGGACGGACGCGCGGCTCACCCGGGCGCCGTCGCACTGAACTACGTCGAGGCCATCGCCCGCGACGGCAAGAAGATCGTCCTCCGCGATCGCGAGAGCGGCACCGAGTTCTCGGTCACCGCAGACGTGGTCGTGAATGCGTCGGGGCCCTGGACCGACCTCACCAACGACGCGCTCGGCAACGACACCCGCTTCATGGGCGGCACCAAGGGTTCGCACATCGTTCTCGATCACCCCGAGCTTCTCGAGGCGACGCGTGGACGCGAGATCTTCTTCGAGCACTCCGACGGACGCATCGTGCTGATCTACCCCCTCAAGGGTCGCGTGCTCGTCGGTACGACGGACATCGACGCGGATCCCCGCGAGGCCGCGGTGTGCACCGAGGAGGAGATCGACTACTTCTTCGATCTGATCCACCACGTGTTCCCGACGATCGACGTGACGCGCGAGCAGATCGTCTTCAACTTCTCGGGCATCCGTCCGCTCCCTCGCCACGAGGACACGGCCCCCGGGTTCGTATCCCGCGACTACCGCATCGAGGTGGACGACAAGGGCGCTGCGCCCCTGGTGAGCCTTGTGGGCGGCAAGTGGACGACGTTCCGCGCGCTCGGTGAGTCACTCTCCGATGTCGTGCTGAATCTGATCGGCCGCACCCGCACGGTGTCGACCGCCGGTCGAGCCATCGGCGGAGGCCGCGACTTCCCGCGCACCGAGAAGGCTCGTCGGATCTGGATCCAGGAGAACCTCCCGGGTGCCGGCGACCGCGCAGAGCGCCTCCTCGCCCGCTACGGAACGCGTGCAGCACAGGTCTGGGAGTTCATCGAGCAGGGTGACGACGCTCCCCTCGCCGGCGATGACCTCTCGACCCGGGAGCTCGCCTGGATGGTCGAGAACGAGATGGTCGCGCGGCTGCAGGATGTCGTCATGCGACGCACCAGCATCGCATTCACCGGCCACGCCGACGCGGATGTGCTCGAAGAGCTTGCCGCAGCCCTGGCTCCTCTGCTCCACTGGGATCGTGAACGCCACGATGCCGAGCTCGATCAGACGCGTACGATGCTGAACGATCGACATGGACTCCACATCTCGTCCCGCGCACGCGGCTGACGAGAGATCCGAACGCCGCCCTCCACGCGGCTTAACTCCCAACAAGTGCCAGTGCTATGGGGCTCTGGTACTCAAGAAAGGTCAATGAAGACATGACTGAAGTCAATCTCGGTCTCTACTTCCTCTCGGAGTTCGTCGGCACCGCAATGCTGATCCTCCTCGGATGTGGTGTCGTCGCCAACGTCGCTCTTGCCAAAAACAAGGGCTTCGGCGGCGGCTTCCTGATGGTCAACTGGGGATGGGGTCTCGCGGTCTTCGTGGGTGTCCTCGTCTCCGCCTATTCGGGCGCCATCCTCAACCCGGCTGTCGGAATCGGTCTCCTGGTCGGAGGAAAGATCGACTTCACGCAGTTCGCAGTGGCGACCGGCGCGGAGCTGCTCGGTGCGATCGTCGGTGCGATCCTCACCTGGCTCGCCTACAAGCAGCACTTCGACGAGGAGCCCGACGCCGCCAACAAGCTCGGCGTCTTCTCGACGGGCCCTGCGATCCGCTCCTACGGCTGGAACCTCGTCACCGAGGTCATCGGCACCTTCGTCCTGGTGTTCGCGATCTTCGCATTCGCTGACTACGGCGTCGCCGACATCGGAACGCCCGGAGGCCTCGGACCGCTGAGCGCCCTGCCCGTCGCACTCGTCGTCGTCGGTATCGGCGCTTCCCTCGGTGGCCCCACCGGCTACGCGATCAACCCTGCACGTGACCTCGGACCCCGTATCGCCCACGCGATCCTCCCGATCAAGGGCAAGGGTTCGAGCGACTGGTCCTACTCGTGGGTCCCGGTCGTCGGTCCGCTGCTCGGTGGTGTCCTCGCCGCCCTCGCCGCGCCCGTTCTGCTCAACCTCGCCTGAACCCGAACCTGACTTCAAAGGAGAACACAATGGCCGACTACATCATCGCCATCGATCAGGGCACCACCTCCAGCCGCGCGATCATCTTCGACAAGAAGGGCAGCATCGTCGCGACCGGTCAGAAAGAGCACGAGCAGATCCTCCCGAAGGCGGGCTGGGTCGAGCATGACCCCGCCGAGATCTGGCGCAACGTGCAGGAGGTCATCGGTCTCGCACTGAGCCGTGCCGACCTGACGCGCCACGACATCGCCGCGGTCGGAATCACCAACCAGCGCGAGACGGCGGTGGTCTGGGACAAGACGACCGGCAAGGCCGCTTACAACGCCATCGTCTGGCAGGACACCCGCACGCAGGAGATCGTCGACCGCCTTGCGGCCGACGGAGGCGTCGAGCGTTTCAAGCCCGTCGTGGGCCTCCCCCTCGCCACCTACTTCTCCGGCACCAAGATCGCCTGGATCCTCGAGAACGTGGAGGGTGCACGCGAGAAGGCCGAGGCAGGCGACCTCATCTTCGGCACGACCGACAGCTGGGTGCTCTGGAACCTCACCGGTGGTGTGGACGGCGGCGTGCACGTGACCGATGTCACCAACGCCTCGCGCACGATGTTCATGGATCTCGAGACGCTCGAGTGGCGCGACGACATCCTCGAGGCGTTCGGCGTTCCGCGCTCGATGATGCCGGAGATCCGCTCCTCCTCCGAGGTCTACGGTGCGGCGGAGGACTCCTCCCTGCTGCGCGAGACGCCGATCGCCGGCATCCTGGGCGATCAGCAGGCTGCGACGTTCGGCCAGGCCGCCTTCAACCAGGGCGAGAGCAAGAACACCTATGGCACCGGCTGCTTCCTCATCTTCAACACGGGCGAGGAGATCGTCCACTCGAAGAACGGGCTGCTGACCACCGTCGGCTACAAGCTCGGCGACGGACCGACCCACTACGCTCTCGAGGGCTCGATCGCCGTCACCGGTTCGCTGATCCAGTGGCTGCGAGACCAGCTCGGGATCATCAGCTCCGCTCCCGAGGTCGAAGAGCTCGCCAAGCAGGTCGACGACAACGGCGGCGTGTACATCGTCCCGGCGTTCTCGGGCCTGTTCGCGCCGTACTGGCGTCCGGATGCCCGCGGTGCGATCGTCGGCCTCACCCGCTACGCGAACAAGAACCACATCGCTCGCGCAGCGCTCGAGGCCGTGGCGTTCCAGACCCGCGACGTTCTCGACGCGGTCAACGCGGATGCCGGCGTCGACCTCACCGAGCTCAAGGTCGACGGAGGCATGGTCGCGAACGATGCGCTCATGCAGTTCCAGGCCGACGTGCTCGGTGTGCCCGTCGTTCGTCCGGTCGTCGCCGAGACCACCGCGCTGGGTGCCGCGTACGCCGCGGGTCTGGCAGTCGGCTTCTGGAACGGTCTCGACGACCTCTCCGCCAACTGGCAGGAAGACCGTCGCTGGGAGCCGTCGATGGAAGACGGCGAGCGTGACCGCCAGCTGCGTCTGTGGCGCAAGGCCGTCAGCAAGTCGATGGACTGGGTCGACGAAGACGTGAAGTGATCTCAGGATTCTGAGAAGGCGGGCCCGGAGGATTCCTCCGGGCCCGCCTCGTCGTCAGGCCGAGCGGTCAACGATCCGATGACGCCCAAGAAGGCGGAGGCGACAGCCCTCGGCGCCCGCGGGTCCCAGGCGACGTACTCGACGCGCACCGGTCCGCCGACGATCTTCACGGCGACCGTGTCGGACGAGGACGCGTTGACGATACCCGGCGCCAACAGAGTGACCGCAAGCCCGGCCGACACGAGCCCGAGAATCAGCTCCGCCGAGTCCGCTTCGAACGCTACGTCGCGCGGGATGCCGGAGACCGCGAACGCCGCATCGCTCTGCGCACGCCCCGACGTGCCCGCGGGGAAGTCCGCGAACACTTCTCCGGCAAGGTCTTCCAGCGCGAGTTCCGCGCGCCCTGCGAGTGCATGAGTCGAGGGTACGACCGCGACCAGGTCCTCACGCGCGAGCTCTCGGGAGGCGACGCCGCTGGGGACGACATCCGCGCGCAGGCCCAGCATCGCGACGTCGAGCTCGCCGCGCCGCACTGCGGCTGCCAGAGCGTCGCTGTTGCCCATCGCGAGCTGCACCCGGGCCTCCGGGTGTGCCTGTCGAAAACGGGAGATCGCGTGCGGCACGGAGACCGCGGTGACGGTCGGGATCACACCGAGACGAAGTGTGCCGACGACCCGGCCCGCGGCCGCTGCTGCAGCCTCGCGCGCGTGATCCGCTGCGGCCAACGCGGTCTTCGCATGAGCGAGGAATGCCTCCCCCGCCTCCGTCGTCCTGACGCTGCGACTCGAACGCACGAACAGGCGCTGCCCGAGTTCGCGCTCCAGCGCCGCGATCTGATGGCTGAGCGCAGACTGAGTCACGAAGCAGCGCTCGGCCGCACGGGTGAAACTCGACGAGGCCGCGACCTCGACGACATATCTCAACTGCTGCAGGTCCATCCTTTCATGATCGCTGTTCATGGATGCGGTGACAACCATGTGTTGGACTCATTCCTGCGCGTGGAGCAGCCTGAAGACATGAACCGAGTCACTCTTCTTCTGCTCACGGCTCTGGCGCCGATCTCCTGGGGCACGACCTACGTCGTGACGACGGAGCTGCTGCCCGCAGGACACCCTCTCCTCGCTGGCCTGCTGCGGTCTTTGCCCGCGGGCCTCATCGCCCTGGCCATCGGGCGCACGCTGCCTTCCGGCGGCTGGTGGCTGAAGTCGCTGGCTCTCGGCATCCTGAACATCGGGGCGTTCTTCCCCTTGCTCTTCCTCGCCGCGGAGAGGCTTCCCGGCGGGGTCGCCGCAGCGGTTGCGGGCGTGCAACCCCTGATCATCCTCGGCATGGGCGCACTCGTGCTGAGAGATCGCACCCGCCCTGTGACTGCTGCGGCAGCTGCGATCGGAGCCGGCGGCGTGGCACTCGTGGTCCTCGGACCCGCGGCAGAGCTCGACACGCTCGGGATCGTCGCCGCCCTCGGCGGTGTGACCGCGACAGCGCTCGGCATGATCCTCACCAAGCGGTGGGGTCGCCCCTCCGGTGTCGGTCCGGTCGCGTATGCAGGCTGGCAGCTCACCGCCGGCGGACTCTTCCTCCTGCCGCTCACTCTCGTCTTCGAGGGATTCCCGCCCGCGGTGGATGGCGGCGCGGCACTCGGCTACATCTGGCTCGGCACAGTCGGGGGCCTGCTGGCGTACACGCTCTGGTTCAGCGGCATCCAGCGCCTGCCTGTCATCGCACCCGGTCTGCTCGCCCTGCTCTCCCCCGTCGTCGCGACGATCCTCGGCGTCGCCGTCGCGGAGGAGCGATTCACCGCCGTGCAGGCGATCGGACTCGCGCTCGTGCTCGTCGCGCTCGTCGGCGGGCAGACCGCTGCGCTCGCGCGACCGCGCCAGCGCATCGAGCGACCGGACCGGTCACTCGTCGCAGCCGAGCGGTGAAGAGCCGTCAGCTCTTGCCGAAGAGCTTCTGGATCTCGGCGAGGTCGGCCTCGCTCGGTGCTTTGGCACCGCCGAGACCGAATCCCGATCCGGTCGGGTTCGCCGCGGGCGCGAGTCCCGCGTTCTCCGCCGCACGCTTCGCAGGGTTGCCCGAGCGGGATCCACCCGAGGACTTGCCCTTCTTGCCGCGCTTCGAAGACGCACCCGGCTTGCCCATTCCGGGCATGGAGCCCATTCCGGGGATGTTCGGCGTGCCGCCGCGCGCGACGGTCTTCATCATCTTGGCGGCCTGGTCGAAGCGCTGGACGAGCTGATTGACGTCGGTGACGGTCATTCCCGAACCACGCGCGATACGCAGACGGCGTGAACCGTTGAGCACCTTCGGGTTGCGTCGCTCGCCCGGAGTCATGGACCGGATGATCGCCTCGGTGCGATCGATCTCGCGCTCGTCGAAGTCCTCGAGCTGCTGCTTCATCTGCCCCATGCCGGGGAGCATCCCCAGCATCTTCTTCATCGAGCCCATCTTCTTCATCTGCTGAAGCTGGTCGAGGAAGTCTTCGAGGGTGAACTGCTCGGTCGCCAGCTTCTCGGCCATCTTGGCGGCCTCTTCCTCGTCGAAGGCCTGCTGGGCCTGCTCGATGAGGGTGAGGATGTCGCCGAGGTCGAGGATGCGACTGGCCATGCGATCGGGGTGGAAGGGCTCGAGGTCTTCGAGTCGCTCGCCGGTCGACGCGAAGATGATGGGGCGCCCGGTGACGGAGGCGACAGAGAGCGCGGCGCCGCCCCGGGCGTCACCGTCGAGCTTCGAGAGGACGACACCCGTGAAGTCGACGCCCTCCTGGAAGGCGCGCGCCGTGTTGACCGCATCCTGACCGATCATGGCGTCGATGACGAACAGGACCTCGTCGGGGTCGGTCGCCTTGCGGATGTCCGACGCCTGCTTCATGAGCTCCGCGTCGACACCGAGGCGTCCCGCGGTGTCGATGATGACGACATCATGCTGGTGGCGGCGTGCGTGCTCGACGCCGTCGCGCGAGACCTTGACGGGGTCGCCCACGCCGTTCCCGGGCTCAGGCGCGTAGACCGTCGCACCGGCCTGCTCGGCCACGACCTGGAGCTGGTTGACGGCGTTCGGACGTTGCAGGTCGGCCGCGACGAGAAGGGGCGTGTGCCCCTCGCTCTCGAGCTGCTTCGCGAGCTTGCCGGCGAAGGTGGTCTTACCCGAGCCCTGGAGGCCGGCGAGCATGATGACAGTCGGCGCCGTCTTGGCGAACTGCAGACGACGCTGCTCGCCGCCGAGGATCTGCACGAGCTCCTCGTTGACGATCTGCACGACCTGCTGCGCGGGGTTGAGAGCCTTGCTGACCTCATCGCCCAGGGCTCGCTCGCGGACCTTCGCGGTGAACTCCTTGACGACCGCCAGCGCGACGTCGGCATCGAGCAGCGCGCGACGGATCTCGCGCACCGTGCCGTCGACGTCGGCCGCGGTGAGCTTTCCCTTCGTGCGAAGGTTGCGGAAGGTCTCGGTGAGCCGATCGGAGAGCGTGCCAAAGGTAGCCATGGTGACACCGAGTTTACGCGAATCCCGAGATGTTCTCCGCGTCCGCGGCACCACCGACCGTGAGGGTGATCAGGGAGAGTCCGCATGAGCGGGGGCCCGCCGTCGGATCACGTCGACCGGCACCGCTCAATCGTGCGCCGAGACCCACGGCAATCGGCCGATCGCCCGCACCGCGTCGGCGAATCGGTCACCCACGGATCCGCGTCCGGCACCGCCCTCCGCCCACGCTCGCACGGCAGAGAGTACGGCGGCGGCCCAGGTCGCCGCGACGATGTCCGCGGTGAGCGCGGCGACACCCGAGCGGTGCGCGAGATCGGCCAGCGCCGCCGCGAGGCGGGCCTGGCGCAGCGCTGCATCCTGCTCGAGTTCGTCGTCGAGACCCATGGCCGACGAGTTCGTCATCGCGAGAGCGAGGCTGTCAGGCGCGAAGTCCTCGACGAGGTCCGAGAGAATGCGCCGCACGTGTGTGCCGTCGCGATCTTCCGGCACGGTGACCAGGTCCTCGATGGCGCGACCGATGCGCTCGTCGAGACCCGACCAGAGCACGTCGCTCTTCGACGAGAAGTAGTTGAAGAAGCTGGAGCGGCTCACTCCGGCCCGCTGGGTGATGTCGGCGACCGACGTGGCGTCGTACCCCTGCTCGAGGAAGAGCTCGCAGGCGGCTTCGGCGAGGGTCTCGCGCGAAGATGCCTTCGGCCGCCCCGCCCGACTCGTGCTGCTCATGTCAACACGCTACCGCGCGTCGCTGCCGTGCGCGCCCCACGCCTGGGAGGAGTATTCTTAGACGCAATCCATCAATTGAACGAGAGCGACCTCGCATGCTCGACATCATCACCCCCGGACTCGCGCCGGACTACGTTCCCTATACGCAGGGTTGGGACCTGCAGCGTCGCGTCCACGCTGACGTGGTCGATGGCACCCGCCCTGACTCGCTCATCCTCCTCGAGCACGAAGCCGTGTACACCGCGGGCAAGCGGACCGAACCGCAGGAACGCCCGACGGACGGCACACCGGTGATCGATGTCGACCGCGGCGGGAAGATCACCTGGCACGGGCCAGGGCAGCTGGTGGGCTACCCGATCGTCCGGCTGCCCGAGCCGATGGATGTCGTCGCGCACGTGCGCCGGCTCGAGCGCATCCTGATCGACGTGCTCCGGCCAATAGGCGTCGACGGATACCAGGTGGAGGGGCGCAGCGGGGTGTGGGTTCGCCGCCCACTGTCCGAAGACAAGGTCGCGGCGATCGGCGTGCGGGTGCAGCAGGGCGTGACGATGCACGGCTTCGCGGTCAACTGCGACAACAGCCTCGCAGGATTCGGCGGAATCATCCCGTGCGGGATCACCGACGCCGGTGTCACCACCGTGAGCGAGGTGATCGGAGCCGACGTCTCCCCCGCCGACATCGTCGACTCGGTGGTCGCCGCCTTCCTCGCCGAATATTCGACCGCCGCGCACACAGGAGCACTCGCATGACCGCCGCACCCGAAGGACGCAAGCTTCTCCGTCTCGAGATCCGCAACGCCGAGACTCCCATCGAACGCAAGCCGGACTGGATCAAGACGAAGGCGAAGATGGGCCCCGAGTACACGGCGCTCCACTCGCTGGTCAAGAGCGAGGATCTCCACACCGTCTGTCAGGAAGCCGGCTGCCCCAACATCTTCGAGTGCTGGGAAGATCGGGAGGCGACCTTCCTCATCGGCGGATCGCAGTGCACTCGACGGTGCGACTTCTGCCAGATCGACACGGGCAAGCCCGACGCCTACGACACCGACGAGCCGCGTCGCGTCGCCGAGAGCGTCGTGCGGATGAACCTCCGCTATGCGACTGTCACCAGCGTCGCACGAGACGATCTGCCCGACACCGGAGCCTGGCTGAACGCCGAGACCGTGCGAAAGATCCATGAGCTCAACCCGAACACCGGCGTCGAGCTGCTCGCCAACGAGCACAACGCCGATCCTGCGTTCCTCGGTCAGATCTTCGACGCCCGCCCCGAGGTCTTCGCGCACAACGTCGAGACCGTGCCGCGCATCTTCAAGCGCATCCGCCCGGCGTTCCGCTACGAGCGCTCGCTCGATGTGATCACCCAGGCGCGAGATGCGGGGCTCATCACCAAGTCCAACCTGATCCTGGGCATGGGCGAGGAGCCGGAAGAGGTCGTACAGGCGCTGAACGACCTGCACGACGCCGGCTGCGACATCATCACCATCACGCAGTATCTGCGTCCGTCCCCGCGCCACCTGCCCGTGGCCCGATGGGTCAAGCCTGCGGAGTTCGTCGAGTTCAAGGAGGAAGCGGAGCAGATCGGATTCCTCGGTGTGCTCGCCGGACCTCTCGTGCGCTCGTCATACCGCGCGGGTCGACTGTGGGCGCAGTCGATGGTGTCGAAGGGGCGCGAGATCCCCCCGCACCTGTCGCACATCGCGGAGAGCGCGGATCTCGGGTTCGCTCAGGCCGTCTGAGCGAATGTCGAGGTGATGAGCGTCAGTCGGCGCTCATCACCGACTGCACGCTGCCGTCCGAGCCGAGGTTCACGAGCAGCACGTCATCGGTGGTGGTGGCGTCGAGAGCGTACTCCAGCACGGCGAACGGCTCGGATCCGCCGTGTTCGTCGGCGAGGATCGTCATGCTCATGAGGCGCAGCGAGCGGATGATGTCGACCGCGGCGTCACCGCTGACGTCGACGAGGACGTCTTCGAGCTCATCACCGTAGGCCTCCTGCTGCTGCAGGATGTACTCGGTGACCTCGCTGGTGCGGTCGTCGACCTCCGCGAGCATGCCCCGTCGGGCGACGTCGTCGACATTCTCGAGCCCCGCTATGAGCGAGGCGGCGATGTCGAGTGCGTCTGCTGAGACATCGTCCTGGTCGGGCGCGGTGAGATCGACCGTGACGCTCTGGTCGCCGAGCTCCACTGTCTCGGACCAGAAGATCGATCCGTCCGGTCCGGAGGACAGGAGGCCGAAGTAGTCGTGTTCGATCGCCATAACGCTATGAAACCAGCCTCGTGCTCGCGGCGGTAGTCCCGTGATCAGCCGACGAGCGACTTGACGAAGACATGGGGGGTGAAACCGGTCAGATCGTCGATACCCTCGCCCTGACCGAGGAGCTTGACGGGGATGCCGGTGCGCTCCTGCACAGCGAGGACGAAGCCGCCCTTGGCCGAGCCGTCGAGCTTGGTCAGGACGAGCCCGGTGACACCTGCGTGCTCGAGGAACGCCTCGGCCTGCATCACGCCGTTCTGACCCGTGGTGGCGTCGAGGACGAGAAGGACCTCGCTGATGGGAGCCTGCTTCTCGATCACCCTGCGGATCTTCGAGAGCTCGTCCATCAGCCCGCCCTTGGTGTGCAGCCGGCCGGCCGTGTCGATGATCGCGATCTCGATGCCCTCGCGCTGGGCGAACTCGACGGTCTGGTAGGCGACGGATGCCGGATCCTGACCCTCTTGCTGAGGGCGGACGATCGCAGCTCCGCCACGCTGCGCCCAGGTGGCGAGCTGATCGACGGCGGCCGCACGGAAAGTGTCGGCTGCTCCGACGACCACACTGCGCTGGAACCCGCGAAGGAACTTGGTGAACTTGCCGATCGTCGTGGTCTTGCCCACACCGTTGACGCCCACCACCAGCACGACCGCCGGCCGCTCGGTGAGCTTCAGGGTCGTGTCGAACTTCGCGAAGTGCTCTTCGAGCGTCTCTCGCAGCATCCGCTGGAGATCCTGCGGATCGGTCGTGCGGTACCGCTCGACCTTCGCGCGGAGCTCGTCTACGACCCGCTCGCTGATGTCGGGGCCGAAGTCGGCCGTGATGAGGGCCGTCTCGAGGTCCTCCCATGTCGTCTCATCGATAGTGGGCTTGACGAACATCCCGCGCAGCGCGCGAGTGAGGGACCACGACTTCTCCGCCATGACTCCAGCCTACGGGTAGCGCCGTCAGCCGGCCGCCGCGCGATCGCCCACGCGCTGTCCGACGACCGCCGACACGCCGTCCTGACGCATCGAGACCCCGTAGAGCGCGTCGGCGATCTCCATCGTGCGCTTCTGATGCGTGATGATGAGCAGCTGCGAGCTCTCGCGCAGTTGCTCGAACACGGTGAGCAGGCGGCCGAGGTTGGCGTCGTCGAGTGCCGCCTCGACCTCGTCGAGGATGTAGAACGGGCTCGGTCGGGCTTTGAAGATCGCGACCAGCAGAGCGACTGCGGCGAGCGAGCGTTCCCCACCGGAGAGCAGGGACAACCTCTCGATCTTCTTCCCCACCGGACGTACCGAGACCTCGATGCCCGTCGTGAGCATGTTCTCCGGATCCGTGAGCGAGATGCTTCCGGATCCCCCGGGGAACAGCAGGGGGAAGACCTCACCGAACGCGATCCTCGTGTCTTCGAAGGCGCTCGCGAAGATCGTCTGCATCCGCTCGTCGAGGTCGGCGATGATCGTCAGCAGGTCCTGGCGCGTCTGCGTCAGGTCGGCGAGCTGCTCGGTGAGGAATGCGTGACGCTGCTCGAGCGCGGCGAACTCCTCGAGCGCGAGCGGATTCACTCGACCGAGCTGAGCGAGCTTGCGTTCGGCCTCGGCGAGTCGGCGCTGCTGAATCCGCCGATCGAACGGAATAGCCGTGTCGTCGAGCCCGTCGTCCTCAGCGGGCGCGGCTCCGGGGTCACGGGGAACGAGCTGGTCCGGCCCATATTCCGCAATGAGAATATCTTCGTCGAGCGCCAGCTCCGAGGCGACGCGCTCGAGCAGACTGTTGAGGTGCAGCTTCTTCTCGTGGATCTGCAGCTCGAGGCCGTGCACGCTCTCAGTGAGCCCGGCGAGCCTCTCTCGCAGGGATGTCTCCTGCACGCGAAGTGCGGTGAGCTGCTGGTTCTGCGCCGATCGTGTGGCCTCGGCCTCGGCCAGTGCGACGCGCGCCTCGGTGACCGATCGATCGATGGAGTCCAGGATCCGGGGAAGCTCCTGCGCCACTCCGGATGCTGCGTCGCGCTGCGCGCGGCGGATGACCGCTCGGCGCGCAGCCTCGGCCGCGGCGTCTCGCTCCTGCTCGCGTTGCCGTTCGAGCCCGGCGACGCGTGCCTGCGCAGCACGCACACGCTCACGAAGGGTCTCGATCTCCAGCCGTGCTCGGACTTCACCCTCGCGGGCCATCTCGAGCGCTTCGAGCAGACCGTCTCGCGCCGAGGCATCGAGCACGGGCCGGGGGGCGGCGATCGCCGCGTCCAGCTCGGCCTTCGCCGCTTCGGCCTTCGCCTCCGCGTCGCGCACGGCGCTCTGCGCCTGTGCGAGTCCCGCCTCGAGCCGCTCGCACTCGGCGACCGCCGACTCGTGGGTGACAGTGATGCGGTTCACCTGCTCCGCATGGGTGGCCAGAGCGGCATCGTGCTCCCGCAAGGCTCGAAGCGCGTCCTTCGCCTGGCGACGGGAAGTCTCAACGGCCTCGTTCGCGTCTTCGCGAGCCTCACGCAGCGAATCGACGATGACCTGCACCTCCGCCAGGCGCTCGTTCGCCGCGTCGCGTTCGGCGGCGAGTTCGAGACGGGATCGCTCGCCACCGGATCCTGTCCGAAGCGTCTGCGCCGTGACCACGTCACCGGCCGTCGTGACGATCGTCGTGGTCGTGTCGCCTGCGACGTCGAGCACGGCTCTCGTACGACGCGCCGCGTCGAGGCTGTCGGCGATCACGACGTGAGACAGGATCCCGAGCACGCCATCCGGAGCCGTGACCGTGTCGACGGCCGGCGTCACCCCTTCCAGAGCGGGCAGTTCGATCGACGGATGAGCGGCGTCTGAGACGACGAAGTCCACCACTCCCCTGCGCTGGTCCGACGCGTCACGTGCCAGCTCGAATGCATCGGACGTCCCCTCGACGAGGACGCCTTCGGCCAGCGGACCCAGCACGGCAGCGATCGCGGCCTCGAACCCGTTCCGGACCTGCACGGAGTCGCCCACGAGGCCGCGAACGCCCGGGCCGCCCGTCTTCACGATCTCGGCGGCGCCTCCTGAGATCGCGAGCGCGCTTCCGAGTGCTGCCGCCTTGGCCGTGAGCGCGTCGACTTCGCGCTCTGCCGCGTGCAGACGCTCGCGGAGCGCCTCCCGCTCGGCCTCGGCCGCTGTGGCGGCACGCTGCGCACTCTCGTATGCAGCGGAATGCTCTGCCGCCGTGCCCTCCGGCGCCTCCGTGTCGTCGATCGACTCGAGGGCGTCGGCTGCATCGCGTCGGCGCGCATTCGCCGCCTCGAGCGCGTTCTCCTGTCGCAGCACCGCACCGCGCACCGCGGCGAGAGCTGACGCGGCCGCATCGGCCGTTCCCCGCAGAGAGCTGAGCCGCATGTCGTACTCCGACACGAGCGCGCTCTGCTCGGCGATGTCCACGTCGAGGGTGTCGAGCTCCGCCCGGGCGTGCACCACCTCGCGGCTCGCGACGGTCGCCGCGTCCTGGGCATCGCCGAGGCCCGCGGCGATCTCGGTGATCTCGTCCTTCGCCTCGTCGATCGTGCTCTGTGTGACCGTGACGGTCGTCACCGCCGCATCGTCCTCCTCCGAGCCGAGCAGCGCGAGTCGCTGATTGGCGAGGGTGTACAACCCGCGCATCCGCTCCTGCACCTGCTCGAGGCCGAATGCCACGCTTCTCGCCCGATCGACCGCGACCGAGTTCTGATCCTGCTCGAGGCGCGCGATGCTCCCCCGCACCGCCTCGGCCTGATCCGACAGCACGAGCCGTTCGGTGTGCCGCTCGTGTTCGGTGCGTGTGTGATCGGCCAGCGCCCTGCGCAGCGCCACCACGTCGTCCGCGAAGATCCGGGCCTTGGCATCACGCACGACCGCGGCGATCGTCTGCGCCTCCCGCGCGATCTCGGCCTGCCTGCCCAGGGGCTTGAGCTGGCGTCGGATCTCGCCCGCGAGATCGCTCAGACGCGTGAGGTTGGTCTCCATCGCATCGAGCTTGCGGAGGGTCTTCTCCTTGCGACGCCGATGCTTGAGGATGCCGGCGGCCTCTTCGATGAAGCCTCGACGATCCTCCGGCGATGCCTGGAGCACCGTGTCCAAGCGCCCCTGACCCACGATGACGTGCATCTCGCGTCCGAGACCGGAGTCGCTGAGGAGCTCCTGGAGGTCGAGCAGACGACAGTTCTCGCCGTTGATCGCGTACTCGCTGGCACCGTTGCGGAACAGCGTCCGGCTGATCGTGACCTCGGCGAACTCGATCGGCAGAGCGCCGTCGCTGTTGTCGATCGTGAGCTGAACCTCGGCACGACCGAGCGGCCCTCTCGTCGAGGTGCCGGCGAAGATGACGTCCTCCATCTTGCCGCCGCGCAGAGTCTTCGCTCCCTGCTCGCCCATGACCCAGGCGAGGGCGTCGACCACGTTGGACTTTCCCGATCCGTTGGGACCGACGATGCAGGTGACGCCCGGTTCGAAGACGAAGCTGGTCGGCTGCGCGAAGGACTTGAACCCCTTGAGGGTCAGGCTCTTCAGATGCATGCGCGTACCGCGCTTCGGGGGTGAATCACGCCCATACGCTACCGGAATCACGGCTCAGAACGGGCATCCCGCGCGGTGGCGGACCGAACCGGAATCAGGCGCGACACGCCGAACCACGCCGGAGATGCTTGACGGACACGCCCGGGTTTCGCTACCGTAACCTCCGGATCGCCACACGAAAGGAGGTTACCGATGATCACTCAGCTCACTGCTCAGGCCACTGGCCTCGCCGCGCCATTCGCGCCGCGCCTTGCGCACTCGGTAACCGCCGGCGTCCGCAGAAGCGCGCTCTCGTAGAACCGCAGCCCGAGAACTCTGCTCCGAATCACCCATCGGTCTCCGATCGATGACGGGGTTTCTCGCTCGCGTGTCTCCGCGCCCCACCCTCTGATCCGCCACGGATCACGGGTCTCCGCCGACCTCGGCGATCGCCTTTCGGCGTGCCGAGCTCTCGACTCCCGTCGCGCACCGTCGGCCGTCTTCGCGGCGCCCCGCGATCGCGCTCTCCCACTCACTGGACACCACCACCCATCTCGAAGGAATCACCGTGAACACCACGCTGTATCGCAGCATCCCCCACCCTCCGGATACCGAGGACCAACAGGTCCTTCACATCCCCGCACCCGATGAGCTGCGGCGCCTGGCGCTGGCAGATCGTCTCTCGCTCCGGATCGGCCTGTGGCTGCTCCAGCGGGCTCAACGCCCTCGTCCGGCGCGCCGCGTCACCGCCCTCGAGGCGGACGTGCTGCATCTCGATCGGCGGAACCGCAGCGAGCGCGAGACGTATGCCCTGCTCACGTACGACCTGCAGCGTCAGCTGCGCTGACCTGGAGATCACCATGAGCATTCCGCTCACCGCAGATGCGTCGCTGCATCCGCTCGTGCTGCCGGCACGGGCGGATGCAGCCGACGCGGCCGAGTTCCGCGAGCTCGCCCGTGTGCGCAACGCCGTCTATCGCGAACTCACCGGGCGCACCGAACAGGACCTCACGCCGGAGGCGCTGCTTCCGATCCTGCGCTCCCGCAAAGAGCGCACGACCGCGGTGTGGACCGTGCGCGTCGAAGGAGAGATCGTCGGACGCACGGTCATCGACATCCCGCACGAGGAGGGCTCGCGTGTGGCCATCGCCGCGATCGAGCTCCACCCACGGGTCTGGGGTCGAGGAATCGGTACCGCGATCCTGCCGCACGTCGAGGCCTTCGCCAGACTGCACGACCGCACGGTGATCCAGAACTGGACAGAGCAGCCGGCGAGTGAGGGGCCCCGGCTCGAGGCGCGGACCGGCTTCGGCAGTGTGCCCGACGATCACGTCGCCCGATTCCTCATCCGCCACGGATTCAGCCTCGAGCAGGTCTACCGGGTGAGTCGACTGACAGTGAATGCCGAGACGGTTCGTCGCGCCGAAGAGCTTCGCGACGACGCACGCGCGTTGTCTCACGACTATCGCGTGATCCGGTGGATGCTGCCCACGCCCGCCGAGCATGTCGAGGGCTACGCCTGGCTGAAGTCGCGCATGTCGACCGATGCCCCGTCTGCCGATCTCGAGGCGGACGAGGAGGTCTGGGATGCAGAGCGCCTGATCGAGTCCGAGAGACGCGTGGCCGAGATGGGTCAGATCATCCAGGTCACGGTCGCGCAGCACGTCGCAACCGGCGAGCTGGCTGCGTTCACCGAGCTCCGCAACGGACCGGATCTGCGCGCGACCACCCATCAGCACGACACCCTGGTGCTCAAAGAGCATCGCGGGCACCGATTGGGACAGCTCGTGAAATGCGACGCCCTCCTGTCATGGACGAGCGTCGCGCCCGAATCCCGCGACGTGATCACCTACAACGCCGAGGAGAACCGGCCGATGCTCTCGATCAATGAGGCGATGGGCTTCACGGCCATCGCGTATGAAGGAGCCTGGAAGAAGGAACTGTCATGACGACCACCACACTGACCATCGAGCCGCTGATCGTCCCTGACGCACTCGACGCCGCGGACGGCGCGGACTTCCGCGCCTACGGTCAGCTCAACCGGCAGATCTGCGATGAGATGGTGGGTCTGCCCGACATCGCACCCGACGCCGCCCAGTTGCTCGCGTCGTGGCAGGACTCCACCGACACCCTGCAGACCGGATTCGTGGCCAGGAACGGCGACGAGATCGTGGGCATGATCACGCTCGCGTATGCCCAGGAGGCGGATGCGAAGGCGGCGGAGGCGGACCTCCTCGTGCCCGAGAAGCACTGGGGAATCGGTGTGGAGGATGCCCTCCTGACGCTCGCCGAGTCAGAGGCTCGCGCCCACGGTCGGTCTCTGGTGCAGATCTGGACGCTGCACCGGCCGATCGCGTCCGAACGGATGATCTCTCCGCGGACGGGGTGGGGTCGAATCCCGGCGATCCCGCTGTCAGACGCGCTCGAAGCCCGCGG
Source organism: Microbacterium sp. K2 (assembly GCF_051365005.1). NCBI lineage: Bacteria > Bacillati > Actinomycetota > Actinomycetes > Micrococcales > Microbacteriaceae > Microbacterium > Microbacterium sp. K2. Next base: position 685,512 of record NZ_JBLWII010000001.1, read on the forward strand.
CTACGACTTCGAACAGGTCGAACGCAACAGCGAGTTCGATCTGCGGTCGGACCCCGCCGCGCTCCGCGCCGCGCTGGAATCTGCGCAGGCGACCGCGGGAGACGACTATCGGGTGCTCCAGTGGATGGCTCCGACTCAGCCCGAGTTCCGGGACGGCTATGCAGCGATCCTCGCTCGCCTGTCGACCGATGCGCCGAGCGGCGAGATGGACTTCGTCGCCGAGGAGTGGGACGCGGATCGAGTGGTGCGCCGAGAGCGGCGGCTCACCGGAGCCGGCCAGGCCCTGTCGATCGCCGTGGTGCAGCATGTGCCGAGCGGGGACGTCGTGGCATACAACGAGCTGCTCGTCGGAGCGGACCGCACGGGGGTCACGCATCAGCTCGGCACGCTGGTGTCGCGCGAGCATCGAGGGCATCGGCTGGGCACCGTCGTCAAGTGCGCGAACCTCCTGCGCTGGCGAGAGCTCATGCCGCTCTCTCCGACGGTCTCCACGTTCAACGCCGAGGAGAACCGCCCGATGCTGAGCATCAACGAGGCGATCGGGTTCGTGCCGGTCTCCTACGCCGGAGCGTGGCAGAAGCGGATCTGACCGAGATCATCCGAGCGGTGTACTCGGGCGCGAGCGGATCATCCGCCCGGGCGATGCAGCACTCCCGGTCTGGTGGCGAGGCTGGAAGCATGAACGACTCCGTCCTCGAAGCACGCTCCCTGACCAAGTCCTACGGCACCACTCGCGCACTCGCCGGGGTGGATCTCTCGATTCACCGCGGCGAGTCCGTGGCGATCATGGGTGCTTCCGGATCCGGTAAGACGACTCTCCTCCATGTGCTCGCCGGCATCGTTCCGCCGGACTCCGGCATGGTGACGTTCCAACCGTCTACCGGGCACCCCGTGGAGGTCGCCGGGCTCGGCGAGTCAGCGCGTTCCCGGCTGCGCAGGGAGAAGTTCGGCTTCGTCTTCCAGCAGGGTCTCCTCATCCCTGAGCTCACCGCCGTCGAGAACGTGGCGCTCGCATCGATGATCAACGGTGCGAAGAGAGCGGATGCCACGGCCCACGCGGCATCCTGGCTCGCCGCACTGGGACTCGCGGGTATGGAGGACCGCCGCATCGGGGAGCTCTCGGGCGGGCAGGCGCAGCGCGTCGCGATCGCGCGGGCCCAGGCGACCGGTGCGGATCTCGTGTTCGCCGACGAGCCGACCGGGGCGCTCGACTCGCACACCTCGCAGGACGTGATGAGCGCTCTGCTCTGGTCGACGACCGGGCAGGGGCGGACCCTCCTCGTCGTCACGCACGACCCCGACGTCGCCGCTCGATGCTCGCGTATCGTGGCGGTTCGCGACGGACGGATCGTATCGTCGGCGGTGTCCGCATGAACGCCCGCGTTCTGGCCCTCCTCCTTCGTCCGGCGAAGGGAGAGAACGCCGTCCTGGCGCTTCCCGTGGTCGCCTTCGGCGTCGTCACCGCTCTCGTGCTGACCGTCGTGGGTGGAGCGCAGTCGTTCTGGACCTGGACCGACGAGTACGCCCCGATCTACCAGGCATTGGCGGCGATCGCTCTCGTCCTCCTCGTCGTACCCCTGATGAATCTCGGCGGGGCGGCTGCGCGACTCTCGGCCCGCCGCCGCGACGAGCGGCTATCTACCCTGCGCCTTCTCGGCGTGACTCCGATGGGTGTCAGCGTCGCCACCGTGATCGAATCCGTGCTCGTCGCGGCCGCAGGTGCCGTTGCCGGCGTGGTCGTCCATCTGGCGACCGCTCCCCTCGTCGGGCTCATCCTTTTCCGTGGCACGGCTCTCGGCGTCGACGCCGTGATGCTCTCTCCGCTCAGCATCCTCGTGGTCGTGGCAGGAATCCTCCTCGTGGCGGCCGGAAGCGCCGTGCTCGGTCTCCGACGCGTGATCGTCTCACCGCTCGGGGTGCGCCTGCGGACCACGGCCTCGACCGTGCATTGGTTCCGTGCGATCATCGGCGTCTCTGTGCTGGCTCTGATCTTCGTCCTCGTCAAGGTCTTCCCGTCCATCGCGGGGCTCGCGATGACGATCACCGTGCTGGCTGCCCTGTTCGCCGTGGCGCTCGCCGTGCTGAACGTGATCGGACCGTGGATCCTCAAGGTCGCCGCATCGCGTCAGCTGCGCAAGGCTGAGCGAGCCGACCGGCTGCTCGCTGCCCGCCTGGTGTTGGACTCGCCCAAGGCCGCATGGCGTCAGGTAAGCGGCATCGCGATGGCAAGCTTCATGGCCGTGTTCGCCGGAACCGGCGTCTCACTGATGAACGTGATGAACAGCGGCGACGCGACGACTGCTGATGCGGCACTCGCCGTGGACATGCGCACCGGTCTCGTCATCACGCTGGTCGCCTCGTTCCTGATGGTCGCAGCGTCCGTCGGGGTGAATCAGGCGGCCTCCGTGCTCGATCAGCGCGAACTGCACCGGAGTCTGCACCGTCTCGGGATGCCCTTCGACACCGTCGACAGCGCGCGTCGCCGCGCGATCATGTCACCGCTGCTGGTCACTGCGATCGGATCGGCCATCTGCGCAGCAGTGCTCGTGTTCCCTTTGCTCGGGATCGCGCTGATCACCGCCCCCGAGTCGTTGCTGACGATCGGCGCCGTGCTTGCGGCAGGAATCGGCATCGTGTGGGTGAGCACGCGTGCGACCCGGCCACTGCTCGCGCGATCATTCGAGATCGCCTGAGCCTCAGCGTCGGCGCTGGCAGCGGGGGCAGAAATGGCTCGATCGGTTCATGAACGCCTGTCGGCGGATCAGAGTGCCGCACCGAGGGCACGGCTGACCGCCTCGACCGTACGCGTTGAGGGAATGGGCGAAGTACCCGGCCTGTCCGTTCACGTTGACGTACTGAGCATCGAAGCTCGTGCCGCCCTCGGCCAGCGCCTTGGCGAGCACCACCCGGATCTCGGCCAGGAGCCGGCCGATCGCGGATGTCGACAGCGAACTCGCGAGAGTCTCGGGGTGGATGCGCGCCGCCCACAGCGCCTCATCGGCGTAGATGTTGCCCACACCACTGATCACCTGCTGGTCGAGCAGCACTCGCTTGATCGCGCTGCGCCGTCTGACGAGCGCGCGCGTGAGGACGCCATCGTCGAAGAGAGGGTCGAGGGGGTCGCGCGCGATGTGCACGACCTGGGTGGGAATCATCGTCGGACCGTCCGGCACCAGACGGTCGACGGCCAGCGACCCGAACGTCCTCTGATCGGCGAACACGATCGCGAGCTCCCCGTGCTGCGGATGCTCGATGCCGATGCGAATGCGCTCGTGGCGCTCCGCCTCGGCTTCCGGGGTGCGGAGCAGCATCTGCCCGCTCATCCCGAGGTGCGCGATCAATGCGGAATCCTCGGCGTCGAGCGGAAGCCAGAGGAACTTGCCTCGTCGCTCGGCGGCGGTGAACGTGCGTCCTTCCAGACGCGAGACGAAGTCGGAGGAACCCGCCGGGTGACGTGTCAGAGCGCGCTCATCGAACACGCTCACCCCCGTGATGACGGAACCGACCGCAGCCGGAGCGAGACCTGCTCGCACCACCTCGACTTCGGGAAGCTCAGGCACGCTCGTTGAGGAAGCGCCACGCGCTGAGCGCGGCCGCCATCTCTGCGGTCTTCTTGCTGCTGCCCTTGCCGGTCATCGCCACGTCGCCGACACTCACGGTCGCGAGGAAGCGACGATCGTGGTCTGGACCGCTGGCCTCCACCGAATACTGGGGTGGGGTGGCACCGACGCGCGCGGCCAGCTCCTGAAGACTGGTCTTCGGATCCATGGCAGCGCCGTAGCGCTCGGGGTCAGCGAGGAGAGGCTCGGTCAGACGGAGCACGAGGTCCGTGGCCGCGTCAGGACCCGCTGACAGATAGGTCGCGCCGATGACGGCTTCCATCGTGTCGGCGAGGATCGAATCCTTGTCGCGTCCGCCGGTCTGCTCTTCGCCTCGACCGAGCAGCAGGTGGCTGCCCAGATCGATGCCTCTCGCCACTTCGGCGAGAGCGACCGTCGAGACGACGCTCGCACGCCGCTTGGCGAGTTCGCCCTCATCGAGCCCAGGGTGGGTCGTGAAGAGCATCACCGTGACGGCCTGACCGAGAACGGAGTCGCCGAGGAACTCGAGACGTTCGTTGTGAGGGATGCCGCCATGCTCATACGCATACGAGCGATGGGTGAGTGCCAACTCCAGAAGCTCCGCGTCGATATCGACGCGGAGCTTCTCTGGGAGAGGTCTCGTCCCCCCAGGGACTTCAGTCACAGTAGTGAAGTCGCGACTCAGACGTCGGCGACCTTGCGACCCTTGTACTCGAGGAAGAGCTCGGTGCCCTGCGAGTCGGTGACGACCTTCGCCTGGTGCGGACGGCTGTAGACCGTCTTGCCGTTCTCGACGGTCTTGACGAGAGCGATGGGCGCCGCCTTCCACTGCGCGCGGCGCGAGCGGGTGTTCGAACGGGATACCTTGCGCTTCGGGGGGTTACCAGCCATGACTAGCTCTCTTCTTTCTCGGCGGCACGAGATTCTTCCGTGCCGTCTTGGTCTGTGATGTTCTGGAGCGCGCTCCACCGAGGATCGATGGGAGCCGCCTGCTCCTTGTCGGTGCTCTCCGTCAGCCTCTCGCCCGTCTCCGGGTCGAGCCCGGGGCAATCCGGCTGACACACCGGCTGAAATGGAAGCGCCAATACGGCCGCATCCCTGACTAGAGTTTCAAGATCCACGTGGTCGTCTTGAACCTCGAAGTCAGTTTCTTCCTCACCAGGATACGCGAAAAGCTCCTGGAACTCGACTTCGACGGGCCGAGCGATGTCGATGAGGCAGCGACCGCACACTCCGGCGTACTCCGCATCGACGATTCCCGAGACCAGAATGCCCTCATGGACCGACTCCAGACGCACATCCAGGTCGAGTTCGGAACCGGCCTCATACGACACGATCCCCTCTCCCCAGGCATCCTTCAGGGTCACGGAGAACTCATGTTCGCGCATCTCTCCCGGCTTGCGGACGATGTCGCGGACGGGGAGGACGAAAGGACCACTCATTCGGGAACGCACCCAGCAATGGTACCGGCTGCACGCGGCGGGAGGCTGGCTTCGGGCTGAGCGCGGCAGTCCGGGGGCGCGGCTTCAGATCCCGCGAGACCCGGTGTCGAGGAAATCGGCGACCGCGCGAGGGACGAAAGGCGACACATCGCCGCCGAGCCCCGCCACCTGTCGCACGAGAGAGCTGGACACGAGAGCATGCGCCGGGTCGGGCAGCAGGAAGACCGTCTCGATGTCGGCGAGGTGCCGGTTGACGATCGCCATCGGTGACTCGTAGGCGACGTCGATCTGCGAGCGGATCCCCTTGACCAGCACGCCGGCGCCCACATCACGTGCATAGTCGACCAGAAGACCCATGCTCCACGATCCGACGACGACGTTGCCTTCCATGCCTTCGTCGGCGATGGACTGCTCGATGAGCGACAGCCGCGCCGCGATCGGCAGCATCGCCTCCTTGCCGGGGTTGTGAACGACGAGCACGTGCAGCTCGTCGTACAGCTTGGCGGCCCGACGGATGACGTCGAGGTGGCCCAGGGTCGGCGGGTCGAAGGAACCCGGGACGACGGCGATCCGGCTGCTCATGCCCCCAGCCTAGGGCACGCGTGCTCGCGTCAGTTCTTGGCCAGGGCAGCGCGGTCGTCGTCGCTCACCCGTCGTTCGATAGCGGATCTGAGGCCTGGGTTCGCATCGAGACCGGGGTCGGCTGCGAGGATCACCTCGGCGAGTTCGCGCGCTCGGAGGATCAGACCGGAGTCCTTGACCACGCGCAAGAGCTTCAGCGACGACCGCACGCCGGCCTGTGCGGCGCCCAGCACGTCTCCTTCACCTCGCAGCTCGAGATCGACCTCGGCGAGGGCGAAACCGTCGAGGGTGGCCGCGACCGCGTCGACCCGCTCGCGCGCCACCGAGCCGGCTTCCGCCTCGGTCACGAGCAGACACAGTCCTGGCACGCCGCCTCGGCCCACGCGACCTCTGAGCTGATGCAGCTGGGAGACACCGAAGCGGTCGGCGTCGAGGACGATCATGGTCGAGGCGTTGGGCACGTCGACGCCGACCTCGATGACGGTCGTCGCGAGCAGCAGGTCGATCTCGCCCCGGGCGAAGGCCTGCATGACCGCGTCCTTCTCATCCGACGGCATGCGTCCGTGCAGCACCGCACGACGGAGGCCACCGAGCTTGGGATGGGTCGCCAGCGCCTCGTCGAGCTGCACCACACCCCAGCGCGGACCGAAGGAGCCCTCGGGTTGGAGGAGAGCGGGCTCCCCTGCCTCAGCCGTCTTCTTCGTGGTGTCGATCGCGGCGCACACCGCAAAGACCTGACGCCCTTGGGCGATCTCCTCGGCAGCGCGCTCCCACACGCGGTTGAACCAGCCGGGATGCTCGGCGAGCGGGGCGACGAACGACTCGATTCCCGCGCGCCCCTTCGGCATCGTGCGGATCACCGAGGTGTCGAGGTCTCCGAAGACCGTCATGGCGACGGTGCGAGGGATGGGTGTGGCGGTGAGGACGAGCGCGTGCGGACTGGACCCCTTGGCGCGGAGCGCCTCACGCTGCTCGACTCCGAATCGGTGCTGCTCGTCGACCACGACGAGCCCGAGATCTGCGAACGTCGTCTTCTCACCGAGCAGCGCGTGGGTGCCGACGACGATCAGCGCCTGTCCGGAGGCCACGCGCAGCGCAGCTTTGCGCCGCGCTGCAGCAGGCATCTGCCCGGTGAGCAGCGTGGGCATCACGAGCGGGGCCAGCTCGGGTCCGAGCATCTTCGATATCGACCGCAGATGCTGGCCCGCCAAGACCTCGGTCGGTGCGATGAGCGCGGCCTGGCCACCGGACTCGGCGACCTGGAGCATCGCACGCAGGGCGACGAGCGTCTTGCCGGAGCCGACCTCTCCCTGCACGAGCCGGTTCATCGGCCAGGAGCCGACCAGGTCTTTCGCGACCTGCTCGCCGACGGTCTGCTGATCGGGCGTGAGATCGTAGGGCAGCGAGGCGTCGAACCGCTCGAGCAGCCCCCCGGGCTTCGCCGCACGCGCCGTGGCCGCGAGCGATCGCACCGCGTCGCGCTGCTGCAGGAGCGCGGTCTGCAGTGTGAGCGCCTCATGCATCCGCAGCGTACGGACCGCAGGATCGATGTCGTTGCGGGTCTTCGGCCGATGGATCTGCTCGAGCGCCTCTCTCGCGGTCAGCAGCTCCTCGCGCTTGCGGACGTCCGCAGAGAGAGGCTCGGGCACGTCACCGAGACCGTCGAGCACCCGGGTGATGAACTTCGCGATCTGCCAGGTCTGCAGCGTCGACGTCGCGGGATAGATCGGGATCAGCACGGCTGCGCGGGCGTCCGCACGCCGCCTGGCGGCATCCTCGTCGTCGAAGAGCTCGTACTCGGGATGCGCGAACTGCGTCATCCCGTTGAACTCACCGACCTTGCCCGAGAAGACGCCGCGACGACCTACAGCGAGATCCTCGGAGCGCCACTTGGCCGCACCGAGGTTCTTCGCGAAGAACGTGAGCGACATCTTGCCGATTCCGTCGCCGATCACGACATCGACCATCGCGCCCCGTCGATTGCGCATCGCCCTGGCGCTCGACGAGAGCACCTCGGCGACGATCGTCACGGTCTCGCCGAGCGGAAGCTCACGGATGGGAGTCAGCTCGCCGGGGTCGGCATACCGCCGGGGATAATGCGACACGAGATCGCCGACCGTCTTCATGCTGAACGCCCGATCGAGGGACTTCGCCGGCGTCGTGCCCAGCGCGTCCTCCAGCGACGAATCCAGCGTGAGCGACATGATCCGAGTCTAGGAGGCCGCACCGACACGACGTGCGCCGCAGCTGTCGTATCGTGAACGGGTGACGAGGATCATCGCCGGAAAGGCCCGCGGCGCGCGGCTCGACGTGCCCCACGCAGGAACGCGCCCCACCAGTGACCGTGTACGCGAGTCGCTCTTCGGAGCGCTGGAGTCCGCCGACGCGATCGTCGGAGCCCGGGTGCTCGATCTCTACGCCGGCTCGGGTGCGCTCGGATTGGAGACGCTCAGCCGCGGCGCGGCCAGCGCCGATCTCGTCGAGCACGGGCGAGAGGCTGCGGCTGTCGTCCGCCGCAACGCCGCCACCGTCGCGAAGGCCGGCGCGTCCGGCGCAAAGGTGCACCAGAGCACGGTCCGGTCGTTCCTGCAGCGCGCCTCCGGCCCGTACGACCTCGTCTTCTCAGACCCGCCGTACGACCTCGACGACGACGCGATGACCGCCGACCTCATCGCACTCGCACCGCGTCTCGCCCCCGATGCCCTCGTGATCATCGAGCGTGCGCGGCGCTCGACGCCTCCCGATCTCCCTGCAGCCGGCCTGCAGCTGATCCGCGAGAAGGCGTACGGAGACACCGCTCTCTGGTGGGCCGAGCCCGCTCTCGTGTCCGAGACGCCTCAGCCCGAGGTCGAATCCCAGTCTCGATAGGGGTCCCAGCCGCTCACGTCGGCGGGGGCGCCGTCGACCAGTAGACCGTGGTCGCCCTGCGGGATCACGGCCCCGATGATGCGGAAGCCCGACGGCAGCATCCCCGGAGGGAAGGTGGCGAGCAGCGCATGATCCTCGCCGCCGGCGAGAGCACGCAGCGGAGAGTCTCCGAGGGCTGCGCTGTCGAGGGCGATCGTGACGGCCGAGGCCGCCGCCATCCGTCGTGCATCGAGCGCGAGACCGTCCGAGATGTCCATCATCGCGGTGGCTCCGGCCGTGGCGGCGAACGGTCCGAGCCCGATCGGCGGCGACGGACGCAGCTGCGCCGCCAGCGCCGCGCTCTCACCCCGTCCGAGCACGGACGGATCGACAGCGATCGGTGTGTCACCATCGCGGAACCTGCCGAAGAGCACAGCGAGTCCGTGGGCGGCGTGGCCGAGCTCCCCCGCCACCGCGACCACATCGCCGACCCGCGCACCCGAGCGCGTCACGGGCGGCCGACTCTCGAGATCGCCGAGGGCCGTGACAGCCACGGTGAGGACGTCGGAGACGGTGAGATCGCCACCGACGACTGCGCAGCCGGGGGCGAGAGCCGCGCACGCCTCGCGCAATCCGTCTGCGAGCTGTTCGACGAAAGAGAGCCTCAGATCGCGTGGAACCGCCAGCGCGACGAGCAGCGCGGTCGGGCGCGCACCCATGGCGGCGACGTCGGCGAGGTTCACCGCCGCAGCCTTCCACCCGAGGTCATAGCCCGACGACCACGCGAGCCGGAAGTCAGGGCCGTGCACCAGTGTGTCGGTCGTGGCGACCACGGATCCGGACGGAGTCGCGATCACGGCCGCGTCGTCACCGGGTCCGATGATCGCGTGACTGGCCTGCGAAGTCCTCGCCAGGATGGCCCGCAGGATCTCCCCCTCCGAAAGATCGGCGAGGGTCGGATCATCGTCGCGAGGTCGGGAGGACATGCAGTCAAAGGTAGCCTGGATGCATGCCCCGTTCTCGTCGTCTCGCCGTCACCGCGGGGTCTCTGGCCCTTGTCGCGGCGCTCTCCGGATGCTCGACCACGATCCATCTGGAGCCGGCCGACGACGCGAACAATCCGGCATGCGCAGAGGTCTCCGTGCTGCTCCCCGACGCCGTCGGCGATCTGGACCGCGTGTGGACCGATGCCCAAGCCACCGGCGCCTGGGGCGACCCGACGGTCGTGCTGCGCTGCGGCGTCGAGCCGCCTGCACCGTCGACCGAAGTCTGCACCACGATCGGCAGCGTCGACTGGCTCGTGCTCGACCAGGAGGAGGAACGCCAGCGTCTCGTGACCTACGGTCGCGATCCCGCCGTCGAGGTGATCATCCGCCGCGGCGAGGAGATCGACTTCCGCACGGTGGTGGAGAGTCTCTCGACGAGCATCCAGTCCGGCCTCGAACCGGCGACGGCCCGCTGCACGGACCGGGTGCCCACCGAGGATTCCCCTGCCGCGGGATCCGCCGAAGGCTGACCGGACGCCTCCCGATCAGCGGCGCAGGCCCGCTTCGATCAGCTCGGAGATCAGGTCGCCGTAGCCGAGTCCGGATGCCACCCAGCACTTCGGGAACATCGAGATCGGCGTGAATCCGGGCATCGTGTTGAGTTCGTTGACGACGAGCTCTCCGGAGGGCGTCACGAAGAAGTCGACGCGGGCTAGGCCCTTGGCGTCCACCGCCTCGAAGACTCGGACTGCGGTCTCGCGCAGCCGCTCGATCAACACATCGTCGACGTCCGCGGGGCACACGATCTCTACACCTTCACCGCCGAGGTACTTGCCCTCGAAGTCGTAGAAGCTGCGTGAGGTGAGCACGACCTCGCCCGGCAGTGAGGCGCGTGCCCGCTCGCCTGGGCGCCCGGCCAGAACGCCCACCTCGATCTCACGCCCGACGACCTGCGTCTCGACGAGAACCTTGCCGTCTTCGGCGAACGCGATCTCCATGGCGGCATCGAGGCCGTCCCCGTGGTCGACGCGCGACACGCCGACGCTCGATCCGGCACTCGCCGGCTTGACGAAGACCACGTCGCCCAGCGAAGCGATCCGATCGCGGACGATCGCCGGATCGGCCTGCCACTCGCTCCTCCGCACCGTGATCCCGGGCGATACCGCAATACCCGCGGATGTGAGTGCCAACTTCGTGAAGTGCTTGTCCAACGAGACCGCGGAATCAAGGATGCCGCAGCCCGCGTAAGGCATGTCGATGACCTCGAAGAAGCCCTGGATGGCTCCATCCTCGCCATGCAGTCCATGCAGCAGCGGCAGCACGACATCGACATGGCCGAGCGATTCGCTGGTCCCATCCGGGCGCACGACGCGCAACGTCCGATCCCCGCCCGGCTCGGGCCACAGCACCCTGGTGCCGTTGTCGGCGACCTCGGGCAGATGTGCTGCATCCAGTGGGAACTTCGACGGGTCGTCGTCTTCGAGGACGAAAGCCCCTTCGCGGGTGATCCCGACGGGGATCACCGCATAACGATCGCGATCAATCGCGCCCAGCACTCCGCCCGCCGTTGCGGAACTGATCGAATGCTCGCTGGAGCGTCCTCCGAAGAGCACCACCACCGTCTGCTTGTCCATGGTTGGTCCTCTCACCCTGCGGGGTGTCGTCGTCCGTCGTCAGGTGGGGTGCGATGTCGCGCGGGTTCATCTTGCCGTCGAGCACCATCTTCACCTGCTCGACGATGGGCATGTGCACCTCGGACTCTCGCGCGAGCTGCAGCACCGGCGCGACGGACGCGAGGCCCTCGGCAGTCTGCTGCATCTGCTTGACGACGTCCTGGAAGCTGTATCCCTGGCCGAGCAGGCGCCCGGCCGTGTTGTTGCGGCTCAGCGGAGACTGGCACGTCGCGATGAGGTCTCCCAGACCCGCGAGCCCCTGGAGCGTCTCGGGGTGCGCGCCGTTGGCGACCGCGAAGTCGGTCATCTCGACGAGTCCGCGCGTGATGATCGACGCCTTGGTGTTCTCGCCGTACCCGACGCCGTCGACGATGCCGATCGCCACCGCGATCAGGTTCTTCAGCACTCCCCCGAACTCCGTGCCGATCACATCGGTGTTGACGAAGGTTCGGAAGTACGAGTTACGAGCCGCGCGAGCGACCTCCTCGGCCGTCTCCTGGCTGCGCGAGGAGATCACGGCGGCCGTCGGCTGCTCCCGGGCGATCTCGAGCGCGAGGTTCGGCCCCGAGGCGACGGCGATGCGGTCGGGATCGCACCGCAGCTCCTGCTCGATGACCTGGCTCATCCTCAGCCCCGTCGTGCGTTCGACGCCCTTCATCAGGCTGACGATCTTCGCGTCGTTGTCGGACAGCAGCGGTCGCAGCGCCTTGAGGTTCTCGCGCAGTGACTGGCTCGGCACTGAGAGGTACACCTGGTCGACGTCGCGCAGTGCGATCGCCAGCTCGTGCGTCGCCGCCATCGTGCGCGGCAGGTTGATGCCGGGCAGATAGCGCGAGTTGCGCTTGGCCTCGTCGATCTCGTGCGCGAGTTCGGCGCGACGAGCCCACATCGTGACCTGCGCACCGCCGTCGGCGAGGATCTTCCCGAATGTGGTGCCCCAGCTGCCTGCGCCGATGACGGCGACTCGGGGGCCCGCTGGCGTGTTGCGCTTAGGAGTCAAGGCGACCCGTCTCCTTCTGTCCGTGCGAGGCGGGGTTCCAGCGTTCAGCAGGCGCCTTCTCGCCGCGCAGCTCTTCGAGCAACGCGGTGATCGCGTTCATCAGCCGGTCGGTGGCCTCATTCAGCGCCGCGGTCTCTCCCGCACGGCCACGCAGGTCCGACACGTCGACCGGGTCGCCGATGATCACGTCCACGCGCTTGCGCAGCGGCCACAGGCTCAGCCCCTTCTGGTACCGCCCCATGATCTCCTGGGTGCCCCACTGGGCCATCGGGATCAACGGAAGGCCGTCGGTCAGAGCCAGCCGCACGGCGCCTGATTTGCCGCGCATCGGCCACATGTCGGGATCGCGCGTCAGAGTGCCCTCGGGGTACACGATCACCCCGCGCCCGTGCTCGACCAGTTCGGCCGACTGCTTCAGCGTCTGCTTCGCGGCCGATGCCGATGATGAACGAGCCACCGGGATCATTCCCGTGCGACGCAGAATCCATCCGAGCACGGGAACCTTGAACAGGCTCTCCTTGGCCATGAATCGGGGCGCGCGCCCGATCCGCCACACCGCGAGTGCCACGATGAGCGGATCGAACTCCGAGTAGTGGTTGGGAGCCAGGACGTAGGCCCCCTCACGAGGGAGCTTCTCGGCGCCGGTGATGCGCACCTTCGCCAGCAGAGAGATCAACGGCACGGCGATCGCCGCGAGCGGCCAGAACACACTGGGCCGCGTCGTCTCGCGTGATCGGGAACCCATCCGGGTCACCGGATGACGTCGAAGTCGGCGCCCACGGCGTCGAGCTTGGCGAGGAACTTCTCGTAGCCACGGCTGAGGATGTCCACTCCGGACACTCTCGACTCGCCCTCCGCGGTCAGGGCCGCGATGACGTGGCTGTACCCGCCGCGCAGGTCTGGAACGACGATGTCCGCAGCATGCAGCGGGGTCGGGCCGGTGATGACCGCGGCCTGCTCGAGATCGCGGCGCGGAACGCGGCGGGGCCCGTCCTGCAGTCCGCGGGGGTGCACGACGATGTCGGCGCCCATCTTGACGAGCGCGTCGGTGAAGCCGAGACGGTTCTCATAGACCGTCTCGTGCACGACCGACCGGCCGTTGGCCTGCGTCAGCGCGACCACGAGCGGCTGCTGCCAGTCGGTCATGAAGCCGGGGTGCACGTCCGTCTCGACGACGACGGGCTTGAGCTCGCCGTCGCGGCGGAAGAGGATGCCGTCCTCCTTGATGTCGAACCAGCCGCCCGCCTTGCGGAAGATGTTGAGGAAGGTGAGCATCTCCTGCTGCTTGGCTCCGCCGACGAAGATCTCGCCGTCGGTGGCCAGCGCCGCGGATGCCCAGGAGGCTGCCTCGTTGCGGTCGAAGATCGACCGGTGGTCGTAGCCGCGCAGAGTCTCGACGCCCTCGATGAGGATGACGCGGTTCGGCTCGTACGAGATGATCGCGCCCATCTTCTGCAGCACGGCGATCAGATCCATGATCTCGGGCTCGATGGCGGCGTTGCGCAGCTCAGTCGTGCCCTCGGCGCGAACGGCGGTCAGCAGCACCTGCTCGGTGGCTCCGACGCTCGGGTACGGCAGGTGGATGTTGGCACCGTGCAGACGCGTGCCGCCGGTGGAGAGGCGGATGCCGCTCGGCAGCTTCTCGACGATCGCGCCGAACTTGCGGAGCGCGTCCAGGTGGAAGTCGATCGGGCGGTCGCCGATGCGGCATCCGCCGAGGTCGGGGATGAAGGCCTGCCCCAGACGGTGCAGGAGGGGTCCGCAGAAGAGGATCGGGATGCGGGACGCGCCGGCATGGGCGTCGATCTCCTCGAAGTGCGCCGATTCGACGTCGCTCGGGTCGAAGACGAGAGCACCCGGCTCATCGCCGTCGGACACGCGGACGCCGTGCACCTCGAGCAGCGAGCGCACGACGGCGACATCGCTGATGGCGGGGACGTCGCGCAGCACGCTGACGGTCTCTCCGAGGAGCGAGGCGACCATCGCCTTGGTCGCGAGGTTCTTCGCGCCCTTGACGTCGACGCGGCCGCGCAGCGGGCGCCCTCCACGAATGGCGAGGACGTCTCCGGTGAGTGGGGGGACTCCGTCCGGAAGAGCGTCGCGCACAGGTGTCGTCATTCGGAGCCTCACTTCATTCAACGGAATTCGGGGCGGGGTCGCCCTCGGCTCCCCCGCCCCGCCGTTCACTGAACGGGAAGGGTCCGGGGCCGCCACGACTCGCGACGGGCCTCGAACTGCGCGATCTTGTCTTCGTTGCGCAGCGTGAGCCCGATGTCATCGAGCCCTTCAAGGAGCCGCCATCTAGTGTAATCGTCGATCCCGAGGTCAGCCTGGATCTCACCGATCGACGCCACCCGCGCCTCGAGGTCCACCGTGATGGATGCCCCGGGATTCCGGTCGATCTCGGCCCAGATCCGCTCGAGATCCTCTTCCGAGATGGTCGCGGCGAGGAGCCCCTGCTTGCCCGAGTTGCCTCGGAAGATGTCGGCGAAGCGCGGGCTCAGGACGACGGCGAACCCGAAGTCTCGCAGTGCCCACACGGCGTGCTCTCGGCTCGATCCGGTGCCGAAATCCGGTCCGGCGACGAGCACCGACGCTCCCTGGAAAGCGGGCTGGTTGAGCACGAACTCGGGGTCCTGGCGCCAGCCGTGGAACAGCGCATCCTCGAAGCCGGTCTTGGTGACGCGCTTGAGGAACACGGCCGGGATGATCTGGTCGGTGTCGACGTTCGAGCGCTTCAACGGAGCGGCGATACCCGTGTGGGTGATGAACTTCTCCATGGTCAGACCTCCGCCATCTCGTTCAGGTCGCTGGGACTCGACAACGTGCCGCGGATCGCGGTCGCCGCGGCGACGAGCGGCGACACCAGGTGCGTGCGACCGCCCTTGCCCTGCCGACCCTCGAAGTTGCGATTCGACGTCGATGCGCACCGCTCGCCCGGAGCGAGCTGATCGGGGTTCATTCCGAGGCACATCGAGCAGCCGGCGAAACGCCACTCTGCGCCGAAGTCCTTGATGATCTTGTCGAGGCCTTCAGCCTCGGCCTCGAGCCGCACGCGGGCCGAACCCGGCACGACCATGACACGGACGCCGTCGGCCTTCTTCTTGCCTTCGATGATCGATGCGAACGCGCGGAGGTCCTCGATGCGGCTGTTCGTGCACGACCCCATGAAGACCGCGTCGACCGGCACTTCCTTGAGCGGCGTACCGGGGACCAGATCCATGTACTCGAGCGCGCGCTCCGCGGCGGCGCGCTCGTTGGCGTCGGCGATCTGAGCGGGGTCGGGAACTGCTGCTGACAGCGAGCTGCCCTGACCTGGGTTGGTGCCCCACGTCACGAAGGGCTCGAGCTCGTCGGCGTCGATGAAGACATCGGCGTCGAACGTCGCGCCCTCATCGGTCGGGAGCGTGCGCCAGTAGGCGACGGCGTCGTCCCAATCCTGGCCCTTGGGCGCGTGCGGACGACCCTTCAGGTACTCGAAGGTCGTCTCGTCGGGAGCGACCATGCCCGCGCGGGCGCCGGCCTCGATCGACATGTTGCAGATGGTCATGCGGCCTTCCATGGACAGCGCGCGGATCGCACTGCCGCGGAACTCCAGGACGTACCCCTGACCGCCACCCGTCGTGATCTTCGCGATCACGGCGAGGATGATGTCCTTTGCCGTCACCCCGGGACGCAGCGTCCCCTCGACCGTGATGGCCATCGTCTTGAACGGCTTGAGCGGCAGTGTCTGGGTCGCCATGACGTGCTCGACCTCGCTCGTGCCGATGCCGAACGCCATGGCCCCGAAAGCGCCGTGAGTCGATGTGTGGGAGTCGCCGCAGACCACGGTGATGCCCGGCATCGTCAGTCCCAGCTGCGGACCCACGACGTGCACGATGCCCTGCTCGGCATCACCCAGCGAGTGCAGACGCACGCCGAACTCGGCGGCGTTGCGGCGCAGCGTCTCGATCTGGGTTCGGCTGGTGAGATCGGCGATGGGCTTGTCGATGTCCCACGTGGGCGTGTTGTGGTCTTCGGTGGCGATCGTCAGGTCGAGTCGGCGCAGCGGACGACCCTCCGTTCGCAGTCCGTCGAACGCCTGAGGGCTCGTGACCTCGTGCACCAGGTGCAGGTCGATGTAGATGAGGTCCGGCTCGCCGTTCTCGCCCTTGACGACGAGGTGGTCGTCCCAGACCTTCTCAGCGAGGGTCCTGGGACGTGCGGGAGCGGTATCTGCTGCGGGGATGTTCATTGCGTCTCTCCTGAAGCTGGCGGTTCGGCCCACGATGGACTCCGCGACGAGGAGGGGCTCAGAACGAGGTCTCGTCGCGGCCGCTAAGGAGGAGCACGATCCGCATGACGTCAGATTACCACCGCTTCAGCGACCGGAGTCGCCGCATGACACGCTACTGTCACCCGCACCTTCGAGAGGCATCCGCATGACCGACGACACGACCGGCTTCGCCACCAGAGCGGTCCACGCCGCCCGGAATCAGGGCGCTGCGTCGTCGAGGGCGACACCGATCTATCTGACGGCGGGCTTCGAGTTCGACGACTTCGACCACGCGGCCGACCACTTCGGCACCGGCGCCGGCTTCGGCTACACCCGCACGGGTAACCCGACGGTGAGCGCCGTCGAACGGCAGCTCGCCTCCCTCGAATCGGCCGCGGAGGCGGTGCTCGTCGCGAGCGGTCAGGCCGCGGTCGTCACGGCGCTGCTGACCGTGGCCGGCGCCGGAGACCACATCGTGTCATCGACGCACATCTACGAGGGCACCCGGGGGCTCCTGCTCGACAACCTCGCGCGCCTCGGCATCGAGACGACGTTCATCGACGAGATCGCCGATCCGAATGCGTGGCGGGATGCGATCCGCCCCACGACGCGCGCACTGTTCGCGGAGTCGATCGCGAACGCGCGCAACGACATCCTCGACATCGCCGCAGTGAGCGCGGTCGCGGACGAGTTCGCGATCCCCCTCATCGTCGACAACACACTCGCGACCCCCTTCCTGCTGCGTCCGATCGAGCACGGCGCCGCGATGGTCGTGCATTCCGCATCGAAGTTCCTCGCAGGTCACGGGTCGGTGCTCGGAGGTGTGATCCTCGATGACGGTCGCTTCGACGCCGAGAAGGCCGGTCACAAGGCTCCTCATCTCGTGCTCCCAGGGCGCGGGGGCTTCCCGAGCGTCTTCGCCCGCCATGGCGGCAACGCTCGGATCGCCTATGCCCGCGAATCGGTGGCTCCCCGTTTCGGCGCCTCCCCGTCTCCTCTCAACGCGTTCCTGATCGGACAGGGCGCTGAGACCCTCGGCCTCCGAGTCGAACGACAGTCGCGCAACGCGCTCGAGGTGGCCCGTTGGCTGGCGGCACACGATGCAGTCGAGAGCGTCGATCACGTGGGCCTCGAGACCCACCCCGATCACGCCCTCGCACAGCGGTATCTGCACGGCGGGTACGGGTCGATCTTCACGTTCACCCTCCGCGGAGGCATCGACGCCGCGCGGGACTTCGTCGAGAGTGTCGAGGTCTTCACGCACATGACCCACATCGGCGACGTGCGCTCGCTGGTGCTGCATCCCGCGACCACCAGTCATTCGCACAGGACACCGGAAGAGCGCGACATCCTCGGCGTCCAACCGGGAACACTTCGACTGTCGGTCGGCATCGAAGACGTGTCCGACCTCATCGCCGATCTCGCCCGGGTGCTCGAGCCGGCGCGAGAGGCCGTCGCATGACCGGGCCCCAGCACTTCGGCTGGTTCCTCGCTCGCGGTTTCGGTCCCCAGGGGTGGGGCTATCCGTCTCTGGACTGGGACTACGACTGGACGCGTCCCGAGATCTATCAGGAGGCGGCGCGGACCCTCGAGCAGGCCGGCTTCGACCTCGTCATCATCGAGGACGCGCCGTCTCTCGGCTCCCCGGACACGATCGACCTCCGCGTGCGCCACGCTTTCGGAGGCCCCAAGCACGACCCGCTGCTTCTCGCTCCGTATCTGTTCCAGGCGACACGCCACCTCGGAGTCGTGCCCACCGTGAACCCGGCGGCCTACCTTCCCTACACCGCGGCGCGGCAGTTCTCGACCCTCCAGCACCTCAGCGGCCACCGTCTCGGACTCAACGTCGTGACCGACACCGGCAGCGCGCGTCACTTCTCCGCGGCGGCGCAGCTCGGACACGATGCCGCCTACGACCGGGCCGAGGAATGGCTCTCCGGCATCCGGTCGCTCTGGCGCAGCTGGGGCGACGGAGCGCTGGTCGGCGATCGGGAGACCGACGTGTTCGCGGACGGCTCGAAGCTGAGCACCGTGCGGCACCGCGGCGAGCACTTCGCGTTCGACGGCCCCTTGAACGCCGTGCCGTTCACCGATGGGGAGCCGGCGATCGTCTCCCCCGGCGGCTCGGGGCGCGGCCTCGGATTCGCCGGCGCCAACTCCGACGTCCAACTCGCCCTCGCTCCGCTCGACGAGGCATCCGTGCGCAGCTACCGCGCGAAGATCCACGACGCGGCGATCGCCTCCGGGCGTTCGGCCGCCGACATCAAGATCCTGTTCGCGATCCAGCCCGTGATCACGTCGTCCCCCGAGGAGGCAGACCGAATCGTCGCTGCATCCGCGCACCCCGACGACTCGACCCTCGTGCAGATCGCTCGCAAACAGTCCAGTGATCTCGAGACCGACCTCACGTCGCTCGACCTCGACCGACCGCTCGACGTGTCGATCTTCGGTGAGCACGTCTCGCGCGGCAGCATCCAGCGTCTGGTCGGCCACCGCGGCGAGGACGCTCCGCTGCGCGCCCATCTCACCGCCCTCGCCCGCGCCGGACGCATCGCCGACCGCTCGGGCTTCGTCGGGACAGCCGAGGAGTTCGCCGATCTGATCGAGGAACTCGGCGAATGGGGCAACGACGGCGTGCTGCTGTGGGGCGACTTCCACCCCGTGACGCTGCACCGTACGCTCGACGAGCTCGTGCCGGTGCTGCGGCGCCGTGGCATCCTGCGACGCGAGTATGTCGACGGCGGTCTGCAGGCCAACCTGCGCGCGTTCTGACGGGGGGGGGTGAAGCCGGTGTCACCAGCCCATGGATCCCGGCACACCCTTGAACGGGCCGAAGACGGACGACGTCACCCAGCCGCCGTAGAACCCGCCAGGCTGTGGCGCGACGACCTCATCGCCGACGGTGCACTCGTCCATCGGCCCCGCGTACACGGCCACCCGGGTGCTCAGCACCTCGAAACCGGGCGACGGATGCGGGTAGTTCCATGCCGCGCCCGCGGCCACCAGGCCTCCGCCACGCACGTCGAGATAGCGCGCCGAGCCCTTGAACTCGCAGAACGATGAGCCGGAGGCCTCCGAGAGCGCGCCCTCGATGAAGTCGGTGATCGGCAGGTAGTACACCGGCGGGTGACTGGTCTCGAGCACCCGCACGGCATTCCGCGTATCGGCGATGAGATCGCCGCCGAGACGGATCGTGATGCGCTCGGGCACCTGCTCGACCCTCGGTGGGCGCGGATAGTCCCACACGGATTCCTGTCCGGGCGACGGAGCGATGGGCTGAGGTCTGCGCATCTGTTCACTGTACGTCGCGCGGTGTTGACTGGGGGCATGGCTGAAATACCGATGTTCCCGCTCGGGTCGGTTCTCTTTCCCTACACACCGCTGCCGCTCCGCGTCTTCGAGCCGAGGTACCTCACGATGATCGGGCATCTGCTCGACGACGACGACCCGCAGTTCGGCGTCGTGCTCATCGAGCGCGGTCACGAGGTGGGAGGCGGCGATCGGCGCAGCAGGTTCGGCACGATGGCCCGGCTGGTGAGCGTAGCGGCCGACGCCGAGGTGCTGCACACCCTCGCGGTCGGCACCGCCCGCTTCACGGTCGATCAGTGGCTCGACGACGCGCCCTATCCCCGCGCAGAGGTCACGCAGCTGCCTCAGCTGACGTGGCACGACGCCCTCACCCCCTTGCGCACCGAGGCCGAGACGATCGTGCGTCGGGTCCTCGCGCGCGTGGACTCGCCGTGGGACGCCGACACCGAACTGTCAGACGACCCGCTCGCCGCGGCCTGGCAGCTCGCCGCGATCGCACCGCTGGGCGAGTACGACCAGTACGCCCTGCTGCAGTCCAACTCACTCGGCGCCCTGCTGGGTCAGGTCATCGATCTCACCCTCGAAGCGGAGCTCCTCTGGTCAGCCGAGTGAGCGGGCTGGGGTCACTCGACGTTCAGCGCCTTCTTCGCCGCCGACTTCTCGCGCGAGGATGCGATGAGACTGGCGACCGTCGCAACGGTCATCGACACGACGATGACTCCCAGCGACACCATGTTGTCGATGTCGGGCACCCACTCGACGTGCTCGCCGCCGTTGATGAAGGGCAGCTCGTTCTCGTGCAGCGCGTGCAGGATCAGCTTGATGCCGATGAAGCCGAGGATCACGGCGATGCCGTAGTGCAGATAGCGCAGGCGATCGAGCAGGTCGCCGAGCAGGAAGTAGAGCTGACGCAGCCCCATGAGCGCGAAGATGTTCGCGGCGAAGACGAGGAACCCGTTGGTGGTGATCTCGAAGATCGCGGGGATCGAGTCGATCGCGAAGATCAGGTCGGTCACGCCGATCGTGATGAAGACGATCACCATCGGGGTCCACATGCGCTTGCCGTCGACGGTCGTGCGCAGCTTCGACCCGTCGTACGTCTCACTGATGTCGATTCGGCGCCGCAGCAGGCGCACGATGAAGTTCTCCTTCTTCACATCGTCTTCGTGCTCGCCCTCGGGCATCGCCTGCTTGATCGCGGTGTAGATCAGGAACGCGCCGAAGACGTAGAAGATCGGCGAGAAGTTCTCGACGATCGCCACTCCGACGAGGATGAATGCGCCGCGCAGGACGAGCGCGATGATGATGCCGACCATCAGCACCTGCTGCTGCAGGCGTCGCGGCACGGCGAACTGAGCCATGATCAGCACGAAGACGAACAGGTTGTCGATGGACAGGCTGTACTCGAGTGCCCAGCCGGTGATGAAGTCACCCGCGTTGCGCCAACCGGACACGCTCCCGAGGAGCACAGCGAAGAGCAGCGCGAGGGCGACGTAGAACACGACCCACAGCGTCGACTCCTTGGTCGAGGGGATGTGGGGACGGAGACGGATCAGAAGCAGGTCGCCGATCAGGATGATCGTGAGGACGATCATCGAGGTGATCTCGAACCAGACGGGGATTTCCAAGGGCGTACAGCACCTTTCGGAGGGTAGGGAGAACGCCGAAAGTCTCTCCCACGCACAGAGTGCGCCGCACGACCGGAGCAGCGATGACGGTGCTCGTGATGACGGTGGGTGCGCTTGCGGGATACTCCCTCTCGCGTCAGCAATGTTAGCGGAGCGACGGGCCCGTGGTGGAATAGTCGACGTGACCTCGACCTCGCACCCAGACACCGCCCCGAACGGCATCCCTCCCCTCGCCCCTCGGTCTCAGAATTCCTGGGCTCGGGCGATCGGATCCCTCATCTTCGTCAGCCGCTGGCTGCAGGCCCCGCTGTATCTCGGGCTGATCGTCGCGCAGCTCGTCTACGTGATCGTCTTCATGGTCGAGCTGTGGCATCTCATCGAGGGCGTCATCCACGACATCACGCACCTCGACGAAGCGGTGATCATGCTGGCCGTGCTCGGTCTGATCGATGTCGTGATGATCGCCAACCTGCTCATCATGGTGATCATCGGCGGCTATGAGACGTTCGTCTCGCGCATCAACGTCGACGGTCACCCCGACCAGCCCGAGTGGCTCTCGCACGTCAACGCCAACGTCCTCAAGGTGAAGCTGGCGATGGCGATCATCGGAATCTCATCGATCCACCTGCTCAAGACCTTCATCGAGGTCGGAGGCATGAGCGAGAACGGGATCAGCACGGACGGCGAGAAGTACACCCCCATCGGCGTGCTCTGGCAGGTCGTCATCCACATGGTGTTCATCGTCTCGGCTGTCGCACTCGCCTGGATCGACCGCATGTCTCAGCAGACGCTCGCGAAGGCGCACGCGCAGCCCGCACACTGATCTGAGACGATGGGGCATCCTTCGACACTTCCCAGGTGAGAGACACCGAACGGAATCGGGATGCCAGTGCAGACGAGTGATCAGAGAGTGGCGGCGCAGGCCGCGGCAGGTGACGAGAGCGCCTTCCGTGAGCTGTACCGCTCATACGTCCGCCCGGTCTACTGGATCGCGCACGGCATGCTCGGCTCGCCCGCCGATGCCGAGGACGTGACGCAGGAGACCTTCGTCACGGCATGGCGGAAACTGCCGGGGTTCGAGCTGCAGGGAGACTCGATCCTCCCGTGGCTCGCGACGATCTGCCGCTTCCAGGCCTCGAACCGCCTTCGTCAGCGCCGGCGCGACCAGGCCCACACGACGGATGCGGTGGATGAGGCTCTGCCCTCGACGATCAGCGTCGAGGAGCAGGTGATCACCGCAGACCTCGCGGAGCGGATCGCCGCCGAGGTCGGCACTCTGAGCGACCTCGACCGCGCGATCTTCCGCCTGTGCGCCGCCGAGGGCTATGCCTACCAGGCCGCGGCCGAGGAGCTCGGCGTGAGCCATGCGATCGTTCGGAACCGTCTCTCCCGAGTCCGCACCCGACTACGCGGTGCCGTGAAGGAAGCGAGCGACGCATGAACGACAAGCCCAGCACCGAGCAGCTGCCCGAGCTCACCGATGCGGCAGTGGCCCGCATCGAGACAGCCGTGTTCGACGACATCGCCGCCGAACGACTACGTCAGGCGCCACCCGCGGCCGGGGCTCGAAATCGCCGGCGTCGGTGGCTGACCGGCGCGGGGATCGCAGCCGCGTTCGTCATCGGCGTCCTCGTCACTCCCCCGATCCTCACCGCGGTGGGCGGTTCGGCGACGAGCACGGCCGAGGGCGGAGACATGGTCGTCACGGAGGAGTCCCGCTCGGGCGCCACCGAGCAGGGCGCACCGTCGACTGCGACGGACACGGCCGAGTCTGCGCCGATGGCCGATGATTCCGCAGTGGCTGATCGTGAGATCATCGCGACCGCCACCGCGACGGTGGAGGTCAAGGACATCGCGGATGCTGCTGACGCGATCGGCGCACTGGCCGAGTCGCGCGGCGGCTACGTCGAAAGCACCGAGGTCGGCAGGAACATGGCCGTCGACGACACCTCCGCCCGCGCGCCTGCGCCGGCGGACTCGAGCTACGGCTGGATCAGCATCCGAGTGCCTTCGGCGGATCTCCCCGCGGTCATCGATGAACTGGCCGAATCGGGAGATGTGGTCTCGTCGTCGATCTCGAAGCAGGATGTGACCTCGACCGCGATCGACCTGCGCGCTCGCATCGACGCAACCCGGGCATCCGTCGAGCGACTCAGCGAGCTGATGTCGCAGACGGGCACCGTCGCGGAGCTCATCGAGGCGGAGGTCGCGCTCACGGAACGCCAGGGACAGCTCGAGGCGTACGAGCAGCAGCTCGCATCGCTCGAGGACCAGGTCGCGATGTCGAGTCTCACGGTTCAGCTGACTCGCACCGCCGCCGCGACCACCGCCGACCCTGCCGGGTTCTCCGACGGGCTCCTCGCCGGCTGGAACGGCCTCGTGTCCTCGATGAACGCCCTGGTCATCGCCGTCGGGTTCATCCTGCCGTGGCTCGCTCTGGGCGGCGTGGTGGTGCTGATCGTGTGGATCGTCCGTCGGTCGCGCCGCTCCCGTCGCGCCGCGGCCTCGAGCGCGAGCTCGAACTCGAACTCAAGCTCCAACGTGGACTGACCTCGGTCCGGCTTGCCGCTGAGCGCGGCCAGCCGGACAGAGGGACCACTCGGAAACGACGAAAGCCCTCGGAGAACCGAGGGCTTTCGCTTGTTGTGACCCCAGCGGGATTCGAACCCGCGTTACCGCCGTGAGAGGGCAGCGTACTAGGCCGCTATACGATGGGGCCGTCTGGCGGAACGTTTCCGTGCCGCGACAACTCAACAAGTATGCCATGACGATTCTCGCGCCGCCAAATCGAGCCGAGCCCTCGTCGATTCCCGGGCGTGGCGCGCTGGCTCGGCGGTTTGCCAGAGAGGCTGCGAAGGAGTTGACTCACCTCATGCGCATCACGAAATTCGAACATGCCGCTCTTCGCATCCAGCAGGGCGATGACATCCTCCTGATCGATCCTGGTTCGTTCACCGCTCCCCTGAACGATCTCTCGGGCCTCGTCGCCGTCGTGATCACCCACGAGCACCCCGACCACTGGACGCCCGAGCACCTGGATCGGATCCTCCGCGCCGCCCCCGGCACTCCGATCTACGCTCCTGCCGGCGTCGCCCGTGCGGCCGAGGGCTACGACATCTCAGAGGTCGCTCCGGGAGAGACCGTCGAGGTCGGTGCCTTCACGCTCCGCTTCTTCGGTGGCACGCACGAGGTGATCCACTCGTCGCTGCCCACGGTCGAGAACGTGGGCGTACTGGTCAACGACGCCTTCTACTACCCCGGCGACTCCTACGCGGTTCCAGAGGGAGTCGAGGTCGGCACGCTCGCCGCTCCGCTCGGGGCACCCTGGCTGAAGATCGGCGAGGCCATGGACTACGTCCTCGCGGTGCGCCCTCGTCGGGCTTTCGGCACTCACGACATGACCCTCTCGGTGGCAGGCAAGACGATGCACCGCCAGCGACTGCAGTGGGCGACCGAGCAGGGCGGCGGAGAGTTCTCGGTCCTCGAACCGGGCGACTCGCTCGACATCTGACCGTGGCGGACTCCCCCTCCGCCGAATACTCGCTCGATGAGAGCGGCGTACGAGACCTTCTCCGGCGAACCAGCCCTGATCTCGCCGCCCTGCCGCTCAGGCTGTTCGCCGACGGCTGGGACAACTCGATGTGGAGGCTCGGATCTGAGCTGGTCGTGCGATTGCCACGACGCGAGCTCGCCGTGCCTCTCATAACGAATGAGCAGCGCGCGCTCCGCGCGATCGGTCCGGCGCTGGCGGCCATCGGCGTCCGCACCCCGGTGCCGCTGATCTCCGGTGAACCGAGCGAGCTGTTTCCGCGGCCCTGGTCAGTCGTCCCCTGGATCTCCGGAACGACGGCGCTCGCCTCCTCCCGATCGGACAACGCGGCGTGGGCACCACGACTCGCCGACGCCCTGAGGGTGCTGCACGTCCCCGCCCCCGCGGATGCTCCGCGCAACCCGGTGCGAGGACGCGCCCTGAGCACTCGAGACGACGCGATACGGCCACGACTCGATGCGTTCGGGCAGCGCACGGCGCTGCGCGACGCCTGGGTCGCAGGTCTCGCCGCACCGGCCCGCTCGGAGCAGGTCTGGATCCACGGCGATCTCCACCCCGGCAACATGCTGGTGGAGGACGGCACGCTCGCTGCGCTCATCGACTTCGGCGACGTCACGGTCGGCGACCCCGCCTACGATCTCGCCTCGTCGTGGATGCTCTTCGACGCCCAAGGTCGCGAGGTGTTCCGCAGAGCGACCGGATCTCGGTATGACGATGCCACCTGGGTTCGCGCGAGAGCGTGGGCGGCGTACATCGCCCTGATTCTCCTGACCCAGAGCGACGACCGACCCGAGTACTTCGCCGTGGGGGCGAGCACCGCCGACGAGCTCGACGCGGGGTAATCTCAGCTATGGGACGGGCGCTGAGAGATCTCACCAGGTCCAGATCCCATATATATCGAGCCTCGCGAGTAGGCCCCGCGATGAGCCCGCTCAGCTCTCCGGTGGCTTGCGATAGTGGTCGATGAAGTTGCTTCGCGTCGTCGCGTTTCGCCTGTCTCTCTGGTGGAGGCTGGCGGGGCCGTCCCCTCTGCTTGGGGTGCTTGAGAAACGGCCAGGGAGGTCCAGTTCAGGTGGTCGTCGTGGCGAGCATGCGCAGGATGCGCACGAGTCCGGCCTCGGTATCCGCGGTGTATCGGAAGCCGTCCGGCGTCTCGACGATCGAGCCGTTCTCGACCGACTGATCCCACCAGTCGGCGACAAAGTCGCGCGCCCACCCGCCTGTCGTGAAGCCGAAGCGATCCGCGACAAAAGAAACCGGGAGCATCAGGCGATAGCACGGCACGGAGTAGTCCACGGCATCCGGATCCCCGTCGATGAACTCGTCGCGCGACCGAGCGGTCGTCAGGGTCGAGTGCAAGAGGAACATCGCCGCGTACATCAGGTGGGAGTTCGCGTCGGCGTGCAGAGAGAAGAATCCCTTGTCCGCCACGATCCGGCGAGCGACCTCGCGTACGGCGGCGCCCGCATCTGGGAGGGTTTCGGCGATGGCGTCGATGCCCCGCTGCACGATCGGCGAGAACGATCCCTCGTTCACGATCGCGAGGTACTCGGCCCGCTCCTCCTCCGGATCGGGTTGGAACTCCTCCTCGGACACGAGACCGCGGATGAAGGTCGCGAAGTCCTTCGCGATAGAGGAGACCCGGTATTCGTCCTCCTGGTCGACGACGACCACCGCGGGTTCACCCTGCGGACCGCACTCCCGGTAGTCGAGGGCGAACTCGGAGTGGCCGGCCGTTGGCGTGTCGGCGAAGTAGACCCCGATGTCGGGGTACTCCCACTCTTGTTCCATGAACCTCGATCCCATAGAGCCGAGGAGCGAGTAGTGCGATGTTCGTCCGATCGCGTACAGCCCGGTGACGGCGACGTGGTCCTCCGCCCAGACGTGCACGCCGGTGGTCGGGAAGCAGCTGCGGTCCAGCGTGCCGCCGTTACGGACCGTGCGGCAGAGCTCGATGTATGCCGCGGGGAGGCGGTAGCCGAGCTCCGCCTCGACTTCGGCGATCAGCTCGTCAGACGGTGCCGCCTCGGTATAGCTCTCGAACCCGTAAGCGTGGTCATCGAACAGCCCCGCCAGGTCGTCATCGCTGAAGATGCGATCCATCTCTCCCCCTCGCTCAAGCAGTGTCCTGTCTCACAGGCTAAGCGCTCAACACAGCCGCAAGAAGATGAACCATCCGGTCCGGGGCGGTCCTGAATCAGAGTGACCGACTGGTCCCAGATCAGGTTGACGATCTCACGCGACGCCCTGCCATCGCTTGATCTCCCGCGAAGAGCAGTTTCAGCACTCCCGGCGCATGAACGCGGAGCCGAGGCAGCCGCAGCTCCAGGACGAAGTAGAGCTAGCTCTGCGCAGCTCGAACTCGCAGCGCTCGGGCCAGGTGATCACGCTGCTCGACGACGATCCGGCGCAGCGCAGCGGGCGCCGCGCCGTTCCCGGCAAGCCAGGCATCCACGAGGTCGAGCGTCGGCGACGCGGGGAACAGCCCCACGACCAGGCGCTGAGCGAGCTCGATGCTCCGGGCGCCCCAGGCGTCGCCGATCCTCTCGAAGTATTCGGCGTCGAACCCCGCGATGAGGTCACGGCGCCCGCCTGCGCGGAAGCCCGCGATCACGGCATCCAGATGGTCATTGCTGAGCGTTTCATCGTTCCAGGCTGCGTCCCAGGCTGCGGCTCTCACCGTGGGATCGGGTTGCGAGGCGAGTGCCCTGCGAGCAGCCGTGCGACCGCTTCCGGTGTCGTCGGACTCCAGCTGGGCCGCGACGTCATCGGCGCCCGCGTGACCCGTCGTGACGAGAGACGTGAGCAGCTGCCACCGCAGATCGGGGTCGATCGTGAGACCTTCCGGGGCATCGCCGTGCAGGAGCGCGTCGATGTCGGCCGCGCGCTCGTCATCGAACGCCGATGCCGACGCGAGAGCGCGAGCCCACGAGAGCTGGGCATCGCTGCCGGCATCGGATGCCTGCAGCGCAGCCCACGCCGTCTCCACCCACGCCCGCTGCTCCCCCTGTCGCTCGTGGTCGCTCGCATAGTTCCGGATCGCGAAGAGAGTGTTCGCGAGGATGCCGGCGAGAAGACCGATGTTCGACTCGTGCGGGGCATGCGCGCGCACGATCGAGGTGTATCGCGCCACCGTCAGCTCTCCGTCACGCGTGGCGTTCCAGAGCGACGACCAGACGACGGCCCTCGCGAGGGGATCGTCGATCGAGGACAGCGATTCCTGCACCGTCGTCAGCGATGCGTCGTCGAGCCGCACCTTGGCATAGGTGAGGTCGTCGTCGTTGAGAAGCACGAGATCTGCGACCGGAATGTCGACGGGTGTGCGCTCCTCGTGGATGTCGAGCGCGAGCTGGTCGCGGCGGATCACCCGCCCGTCGACGCGGTGGTAGAGACCGATGCGCAGGCGATGCGAGCGAGGATCACTCTGCACGAGTGCTGCGCTGCCGTCGGTCTCTCGCTCCAGGCGCAGCGTGGAGACCCCTGTCGTCTGCAGCCAGGCCTGCGACCACTCGGTCATGTCGCGGCCGGAGACCGCACTCAGCTGCACGAGGAAGTCGTCGAGGGTCGTGTTGCCGAAGGCGTTCGCGGCGAAGTACCTGCGGGCACCTTCGAAGAACGCGTCGTCGCCGACGAAGGCCACGAGCTGCTTCAGCACCGCGGCACCCTTGGCATAAGTGATGCCGTCGAAGTTCAGCTTCGCCGCCTCGAGGTCGGTGATGTCGGCGACGATCGGGTGCGTCGTCGGCAGCTGGTCCTGCTGGTACGCCCATGCCTTGCGGTTGGCGGCGAACTTGACCCATGCGTCATGGAAGCGCGTCGCCACCGCTGAGGCGTGCGAACCCATGTAGTCGGCGAAGGACTCCTTGAGCCACAGATCGTCCCACCACTTCATCGTCACGAGGTCGCCGAACCACATGTGCGCCATCTCATGCAGGATCGTGTTGGCGCGGGCAGCGCGCTGGGCGTCGGTGGCCGCACCCCTTGAGAGGTACGACTCGGTGAACGTCACGAGCCCCGGGTTCTCCATCGCGCCGAGGTTGTACTCGGGCACGAAGATCTGGTCGTACTTGCCCCAGGGATAGGGGTACGCGAAGGCATCGGTGAAGAAGTCGAGACCCTGGCGCGTGATCTCGAGGATCTCCTCGGATTCCAGATACTGCGAGAGCGACTGCCGCACGAACAGTCCGAGAGCGATGCGCTGATCCCCGCGCTCCCACTCCCCCTCGACTCGGGCGTACGGCCCAGCCGCGACGGAGGTGATGTAGCTCGAGATCGGGAGCGTCGGAGCGAACTCCACACGCTGCACCCCGACTCCCGCGTCGACGCTCGCCGCGACCTGGTTCGAGAGGACCTCCCAGCCCGCAGGGGCATCGACCACGAAGGTGTACGGCGCCTTGATGTCCGGCTGCTCGAAACACGCCATGACGCGGCGCGAGTCGGCCGGTTCGTACTGCGTGTAGAGATAGGTCCGGTCGTCGGCGGGGTCGTGGAAGCGGTGCAGCCCCTCGCCGGACCTGCTGTAGCTTCCGACCGCCTCGACGCGCACCACGTTCGTGTCGACGAGGTCATGCAGCTCGATGCGCGCACCGTCGTAGACCACCTCGCTGTCGACCCCGTTCACGACCACTCTCTCGACGCTCTCACCGATGAAGTCCAGCCAGGTCGACGACGCGGTCGAGGCGAACTCCAGCGTCGTGATCGTGGAGAACCCGCTGCGTGCCCGCTCGGGTGCACCCGTGAGGTCGAGTTCGACGCGGATGCTGCGCACGGAGATGACGGCGGATCGCGCCGCGGTCTCCTCTCGCGAGAGGTTGGCTGTGTCCATGTCTCCATCCTTCCATCTGAGGTCCTCGGAGAAGTCCGCGCGGTGTGTTGCATGACGCAACACTTCGGCGTAGAGTTGCACTGTGCAACAGCAAGAGGATTCACGCGGACGCCGCAGCGACAGCGCCGTCGTCCTGCGATCCCTCGTCGCCATCACGCGCCGCGGCCTCGTCGACGCCCGCGCCGAAGAGCCGAGGCTGTCGATCACCGATCAGTCCATCGTCATGGCGATCGCCGATGAGCCGGGAATCCGCTCGACAGACATCGCCCGCATGTTCCGCCTCAACCGGTCGACCGTGTCGCGCCAGCTCTCGGCGCTCGTCTCTCTCGGCCTCGTGCAGGAGACGCCGTCAGCCTCCGGGCGCGGCCGTCCGCTCGAGCTGACCGCCGAGGGCGAAGAGGCCTTCCGCAACACGATGCGATCGCTCCAGGGCGTGATCGACGCGCATCTCGCGCAGTGGACGGACGCCGAGGTGGAGCGCTTCGCGCATGACCTCCAGCGCTTCGACAGGGGCGACGCCCCGGCTTGACCACGGCCCACAAGGCCATCAGAGGAAGAAGAGAAATGAAGAACATCACTGTTCTCGGCACCGGCGTGCTCGGATCGCAGATCGCGTTCCAGACCGCCTTCCACGGTTTCGACGTCGTCGCCTACGACATCGATCAGCCTGCGCTCGACCGCGCGGCCGAGCGATTCGAGAGTCTCGGCGCGCGCTACGTCGCCGACGGCGTCGAGAACGCCGCAGACGGGGGTGGGCAGGCCGCGATCGGCCGCATCCGCCTCACGTCCGACCTCGCGGAGGCCGCAGCTTCTGCGGACCTCGTCATCGAGGCCGTGCCGGAGAACCTCGAGCTCAAGCAGGGCATCTACCGCTCCCTCGCCGCCGCCGCACCCGCGACGACGATCTTCGCGACGAACTCCTCGACCCTGCTTCCCAGCGCACTCGCTGAGTCGACGGGACGCCCCGACCGTTTCCTCGCTCTGCACTTCGCGAACGAGATCTGGTCGCACAACACCGCGGAGGTCATGGGAACGCCCGCCACCGACCCCGCCGTCTATGACGAGGTCGTCGAGTTCGCGACGAAGATCGGCATGGTCCCGATCCAGATCAAGAAGGAGAAGGCCGGGTACCTGCTGAACTCGCTGCTCGTGCCCTTCCTTCAGGCCGGAGCCGAGCTGCTCGTCGACGGGATCGCCGAACCCGAGGCGATCGATGCGACGTGGCGGATCGGCACCGGCGCCCCGGCCGGCCCGTTCGAGATCTACGACATCGTCGGGCTCACCACCGCATACAACATCTCCCGCATGGGGGGCGAGAAGCAGCAGCGCTTCGCCGAGCTGCTCAAGGAGCACTACATCGACAAGGGCAAGCTGGGCGTGGCGACGGGCGAGGGCTTCTACACCTACCCCCGCGAGAGCTGAATCGCTCTCAGCGCCCGAGGAGCTTGCGGATCGCCGTCTCGGGCGACACCGTGAGATCGAGAGTGCGACCGCGCGCATAGAGCCGGAACACACGCGGATCGATGTAGCTCCCTCTGGCCACCGCGAGGGTGTTGCCGAGCGCTGACGCCGTGGCCTGCACGGCGAGGCGCTCGGCACGCCGCCGCTCGTTCTTCGTCTCGAGTCGACCGATCCGCGCGAGCGCGTCTGCCGCGAGGATCGTGCCGTGCAGCGTACGGAAGTCCTTCGCGGTGAACGACGCGCCGGCGACCTTCCGAAGATAGTCGTTGACCTCGCCCGACGTGAGACGCACGCGGCGGCGGCCCTTTCGATACGCGAGCAGCGGTGCCTTGGGCGAGCCGACGGCGAATTCAGACAGCGCCTCGGCGAGGGCCGCGTCGGTGATCTCGATCGCGGCGAGCTGCTTGCTCTTCGCGGGGAAGCTCAGTGCCACGTCACTGCCATCGATGCGCACGTCCCGTCTCCGGAGTGTGCTCAGCCCCCGACTGCCGTGCTTCACGAGGTAGCGCTCGGAGCCGATGCGCAGAGCGGCGTCATCGAGCAGGCGGAAGGAGACCGCGAGTGCCCGCTCTCGCGTCAGACCCGGTTGCCCGATGGCGCGCGTGACCTTGGCCCTGGCCGCGGGCAGCGCGGCGGCGAGCTTGAGCGCTCGAGCGAACTTGCGCTGATCCCTCCCCGTACGCCACAGCGGATGGTAGAGGTACTGGCGTCGTCCGGCATCGTCGGTTCCGACTGCCTGGATGTGCGCGAGCGGATCGGCGGCGATCCACACGTCCTTCCACGCCGGGGGTATCGCGAGGTCGCGGATGCGCTCCCGGTCGGCCTCGGCGACCGGGGTGTTGCCGGCGTCGACATATCTGAATCCGGACCCGGATCGTACGCGTCGGATTCCGGGCGTCTCGCCGGGCACGACTCTCGTGAGCGCCATTCTCGTCCTCTCGGTCACGCCGCGTGCGGCATGGGTGGTGCTTTCGATCACGATGGCCGACGAGGAGCGCGGACTGAAGGGCATGGCGCGACACACGGGCGACCTGCTAGGCGACGCCGGGTCCTTCGGGCCGCACCGGGTGCGTACGACCGCTGCCCATGGATCGGATTGTCGGACACACCGACGTCTGTCATCCTCTTGACTATGGCCATGTCGTTCGAGGAGTTCCGCACGTCCCTGATCAGAGCAGATCTGCGGGCGGCGCTGGGGGTGCAGCTCACCGACCTCGAAGCGCAGCAGGTGGCCGACGATCCGGCATCCGCGCAGAGCTGGTACGCGTACTGGCTTTCGACGCAGCCGACGACTCCCCCGCCGCCCGCGGGCCCGGCGTTCGATGCGCCGCCTCCGGTCTTCGATGCGGCGCCGCCCGCGCACATCGTGCCGCCGCCCGCATACGATGGGCCGCCGCCCGCCTACGCCGCGGCTCCCGGAGTCTCCGCGCAGGACGGAGCCCCTGCCGGTCCTCCCGTCTACCCGGGCTATGCACCCGCGCCGGAGGACCGACCCGGCACGAAGAAGCGGGTCGGGCTATGGGTGACCCTGTCGATCCTCGGCGCGCTGCTGCTGATCGCGGCGATCGTCGTGATCTTCGCCTTCGCCACAGCACGCCACTGGACCAAGACCGATGTGCCTGAGCAGCCCGAGACCTTCCGCAGCGAGGAGTACGAGACCGGTCGCGTCGACGTGACGATGGACGACGTGAACCCGTGCTCGGTGAACCAGGACTGGACCGATTGCACGAACCTCATGGTCGCGACCTATACGGCTGCCTGCGTCGATGTCGAGCTCGCCGAAGCCGCGAGACTCCTGTGCGCGGAGTACAGCACCGCGATAGACGAGATGAAGGCGCTGGACGGTGACGGCTATTACGTCGCAACGCTCGGCAGTTATGGGAACCTGCATCAGTCACCCGAGATCGACACCCGCCAGGTATCGAACGAAGACTACGAGCCCGCGGTCACCCATGAGGCGGTGTGCTACCTCGAGTTCATCGGCGAGTGCGAGTAGACGCACGTCCGAAAACGACGAAACCCCCGCCTGAGCGGGGGTTTTCGTCTTGCTGGGGTACCTGGACTCGAACCAAGAACAACGGAACCAGAAACCGCCGTGTTGCCAATTACACCATACCCCAAGGGCGAAACCGGAGCCTCGCACCGAGAGTCAAGCTTACCCGAGCCGCGGCCCTAATGCCAAAACGCCACGGTCCGTCCGGGCGCGTCGCCCGCTGATCACTGCTCTGCGCGACCACGGCGACGGGCGGGAGAGCGCCGAAGCGCTGCTCCCCCACCCGCCTGCCTCGTCAGTTCGCGAGGAACGCCGACAGTGACCGCAGCCGCCGCAGCGACTCGTCCTTGCCCAGGAGCTCCATGGACTCGAACAGCGGCGGCGAGATACGACGACCGGTGATCGCTACGCGCGGAGGGCCGTAGGCGACACGGGGCTTGAGTTCGAGCTTCTCGACGAGAGCCTCAGCGAGAGCATCCTGGATCTTCTCGGGCGTGAACTCGGTCACCGGCTCGAGTGCGACGACGCAGGCGTCGAGGACCTCAGCGGCGTTCGCGGGAAGCCCCTTGAGCGCGTCGGCATCGTACGAGACGTCATCGGTGAAGAGGAACCCGACCATGCCAGGAACGTCACCGAGCAGCTGCACACGCTCCTGCACGAGCGGCGCGACGCGGAAGGCGAGCACGAGCTGCTCGTGCGTCGGCTCATCGAAGAGGCCCGCAGCAGCGAGGTACGGGATCGTCCTCTCGGCGAAGTCCTTCTCATCGAGCTTGCGGATGTGGTCGCCGTTGATCGACTCAGCCTTCTTCTGATCGAAGCGTGCCGGGTTCGGGTTCACGTCGACGATGTCGAATGCCTCGATGAACTCCTCGAGGCTGAACACGTCGCGGTCGTGGCCGATCGACCAGCCGAGGAGCGCGAGGTAGTTCAGCAGCCCTTCGTGGATGAAGCCGCGATCCCGATGCAGGAACAGATCGGCCTGCGGGTCGCGCTTGGAGAGCTTCTTGTTGCCGGTCTCGCCGAGCACCAAGGGCATGTGGGCGAAGCGGGGCACGAACGTGGTGACCTCTGCGTCGATCAGAGCCGCGTAGAGCGCGAGCTGACGAGCCGTCGAGGGCATCAGGTCTTCGCCGCGAAGGACGTGCGTGATGCCCATCAGCGCGTCGTCGACCGGGTTCACGAAGGTGTACAGCGGGATGCCGTTCGGACGCACCACCACGAAGTCCGGGAACGAACCTGCGGGGAAGGTGACCTCGCCGCGGATCAGGTCGACGTAGGTGAGGTCCTCGTCCGGCACCCGCAGACGGAGTGCGGGCTGACGCCCTTCAGCGCGGAAGGCGTCCTTCTGCTCGGTCGTGAGGTCACGATCGTGGTTGTCGTATCCGAG
This sequence comes from Microbacterium sp. K2, assembly GCF_051365005.1. NCBI lineage: Bacteria > Bacillati > Actinomycetota > Actinomycetes > Micrococcales > Microbacteriaceae > Microbacterium > Microbacterium sp. K2. The sequence goes on from NZ_JBLWII010000001.1 coordinate 720,031, forward strand.
CTGCTTCGCCCGCCCGGCCGCCTCGTTGCGAGCGTCGATCTCCTCCGCAGTCGAGAAGCTCTCGTACAGGGCGCCCGAAGCGAGGAGCTTGTCGATCACGCCGCGATAGATGTCATGGCGCTCTGACTGACGGTAGGGAGCGTGGGGACCACCGACCTCGACCCCCTCATCCCAGTCGATCTTGAGCCAGGTGAGCGCGTCGACGAGCTGACGGAAGCTCTCCTCGCTGTCTCGGGCGGCGTCGGTGTCCTCGATGCGGAACACCATCTTCCCGCCGTTGTGGCGGGCGAACGCCCAGTTGAAGAGCGCTGTGCGGACCATGCCGACGTGCGGCAGTCCGGTCGGCGAGGGGCAGAAGCGGACGCGTACGTCGGCTCCGCTGGCGGTCGTGGTGAGGGGGTGCGGGGTAGCCATATCCCCTCGATTCTAGTTGCCGGGTCGCGTCTCGACCTCCCCGATCCGCCCGCGACAGCAGGCCGGTGAGGAGGGGTCACCGTGGGTAACAGTCACTCACCCTGGGTAACAACCCGCATTCAGACCGATCGCGCTCCTATCGTTGCCGCATCGACCAACCGGAAGGGTGACAACGTGACAATCACGGATGCAGTGACGACAGGCCTCAGCGATCGCTGGCTCGGCGCGCCGAGACCTCAGACGAGCCGCGAATGGATCGACCGCGCCGAGGAGGTGGCCGACATCCTCGCGGTGGATGCCGTCGAGAGGGACCGCGCGAACGCGACGCCTCGAGCTGAGGTGCAGCTGCTCAAGGACTCAGGTCTCGTCACCCTGCTCGGCCCTCGCGCCCACGGCGGCGCCGGCGAGAGCTGGGACACCGCGTACCGCGTGATCAGGGCGGTGGCCCGCGGCGACGGATCGATCGGACAGGTCCTCGGCTACCACTACCTCTGGGCGTGGGCGGCTCGTCTCGTGGGAACCGAAGAGCAGATCACCGCGGTCGAGGAGCTGTACACCGCGAACGACTTCGTCTTCGGCGGCGCGGTCAACCCGCGCGACTCCGATCTGGTGGTCCGCGAAGACGGCGAGGACCTGGTGTTCTCCGGCCGCAAGTCCTTCTCAACCGGTGGTCAGATCTCGGATCTGACCGTCCTCGAAGGCGTCCTCGAAGGCACTGAGACGCACATCTTCGCCATCGTCCCCACGGCTCAGGAGGGGATCGTCTTCGGGAACGACTGGGACAACCTGGGCCAGCGACTGACCGAATCCGGCTCGGTCGAGATCCGTGACGTCCGCGTCCCCTGGACAGCGGCAGCCGGCTTCGTCGACCGGGTGTTCCAGCCTCTGACGTACAACACCCTGAACGTGCCGACCATCCAGCTCGTGTTCGCCAACTTCTACCTCGGCATCGCTCAGGGTGCACTCGAGACGGCATCCGCCTACACCCGATCGACCACCCGCCCGTGGCCGTACGGCGGCGACGACAAGCAGCACGCGACGGACGAGTGGTACCTGCTCGAGGGCTATGGCGAACTGGCCTCGAAGCTGTGGGCGGATGAAGCGCTGCTGGATGCCGTGGGCTCCGAGATCAGCGCGGTGCTGCACGCCCCTCGCGAAGACCTCACTGCACGCCGACGTGGCGAGATCGCCGTGCGCATCGCGGCGGGGAAGCTGCGCATCGTCGACGACGGCTTGGAGGTCGCCACGAAGATCTACGAGCTCACCGGGGCCCGAGCCTCGGCCAACTCGGTCGGCCTCGACATCTTCTGGCGCAACCTGCGCACGCACAGCCTGCACGACCCGATCGCGTACAAGAAACGTGAGGTCGGCGACTACGTGCTGCGCAACGAGGTGCCTGAGCCGACCTGGTACACCTGATCGCCGCGATGCAGTTGGCCCTCGGTGCCGCGCCGACACAGGCGGTCGCGGCGCCGAGGGACCGCGAGGAACTCGGGCTGCGGGCGAGGCCTCAGCCGTGCGACGCCACGGCGATCGCGGCAGAATGCACGAGCGGCAGGCGCCCGGCGATCGATCGCTCGTCGCACACGGACACGAAGGCCGCGCGGAACGAACGCCGACCGGCGTCGTCGAGAGCACGGTAGAACTGTCCGGCTCCCCCGACGCCTCCTTCAGCGGACGCCCACAGCGCTGGCGCGTCCGCAGACCACGTCCAGGTGATCTCCGACACCCGCGGGCTCTTCCAGCCCGCGTCGCCGAGCATCCTCGCAAAGCCGTCGACGGTTCGCTCGAAGTCCTTCTCCGGCGGAAGTCGCTCGCCTTCCGACGGGACGAGAGCCGCTCGATCGCACACCTCTCGCCAGAGCCAGGTCGGCGAGTTCGTCCAGATCGTGGCCGCCACCAGGTCGGCAGAGACGCGGAGGAGCTCGCCGGCCGAAGCCCGGGGGTCGGCGACGTGATTCAGCACGAAGTTCGCCACGACCGCATCGAACTCCGCGTCCGCGAACGGCAACGATGGCAGCGCCCCGTCGAGCACCCGGATCGCCGGGTGCTCCTGCAGTGCGACTTCCCGCATCGTCGGCTCGGGCTCACACCCGGTCGCATCCCAACCGACATCGACGAATGACGCCGCGAGGAGACCGGTTCCGGAACCGACGTCGAGCAGCGAGCGGCCCGCAGGGGCGCCGAGCATCCCGAGCAGTGTGCCTGCGGTCCCGACGCACAGCGAGGCATACGAGTCGGCGTATGCCTGGCCCGTGCCCGCCCAGTCCTTCATCGCTTCGGGCGTCCGAGAGGCGAGAGCGCGACGATGACGACGACGATGACCGACGCGGCTACGCCCAGTCCGGCATAGTCGAAGTTCGAGAGCACGACGCCGGCGAGCACCGCGCCCGCGGCCGCCGAGAGGCTCATCAGCGAGTCGCTGCGTCCCTGCCTGCGCGTGCGGATCTCGGGCGCACTCGACTCGGTCAGCAGCGCGGCTCCCGCCACCGTCGCCGCGCTCCATCCGAGCCCCAACAGGATCAGAGCGACGATCACGCCCCACTCCCGATCGTTCGCGAACACGGCGAAGGCCAGCGCGGCCCCGAGGAGCACCTGCCCCAGCAGGACCACACGCAGCCGGCCCCATCGGTCGGCGAGGATGCCGAAGAGCGGCGACAGTGCGTACATGCCGCCGACGTGCAGGGCGATCGTGATGCCGACGAGAGCCGAGACGTCAGCCGGGGTGGGCGCCATCCCGTGCGCCCCGTGCGCCATGTGCGCGAGATGCACCGGCGTCATCGCCATGACAGATGCCATCACGACGTGCGAACCGGCGACCGCGAACATCGCATAGCGAGCCACCACCGGTCTGTCTGCGAATACCTTGCCTGTGGCTCCGGCAGCAGCCGCTGAGGCGAGCTGCTGCGCGGCGAGCAGAGGGTCGGGCCTCAGCGCCACGAGGTAGAGGATGAGAGCCGCGCATTGAGCGACGAAGGAGAAGACGTAGGAACCGGTCTGCGGCGGCATGCCGATCGCCGCGCCGACGATCTCACCCGGTCCGAGCAGCAGAGGGCCCGCGACTCCGCCGATGGTCGTCGCCCACACGACGATCGAGAGGTCCCGCCCTCGGTGCTGCGGCGCGGCGAGATCAGTGGCGGCGAATCGCGACTGCAGATTGCCCGCGTTTCCGGCTCCGATCATCAGGATGCCGACCAGCAGCAGCGGGAACACCCGCAGCGACGCCGCGAGAATCACGACCGCGATCCCCACGAGCGCGAACAGATTGCCGAGTGTCAGTGCACGGCGACGCCCCACCCTGGCGGCGAGGCGAGCCAGCGGGATCGCGCACAGCGCGGCACCGAGCGTGACCGATGCGGTCGCGAGTCCCGACAACGCGTCGCTGCCGGAGATGTCGGCGGCGAGCAGCGCACCGAGAGACACTGTCGCCCCGAACGCGATTCCGCCGAGCACCTGTCCAGACGAGAGAACCAGCACGGTTCTCCGCTGCACCGCCGCCTGCTGTGCCGCCGTGAGGGCGACGGCGGTCATGATGCGCGCACGGCGTCGCGCACGGTGTTGCGCAGAATACCCAGACCCGTGATCTCGACCTCGACGGTGTCGCCAGCGACGAACTCCCCCACGCCCGCCGGCGTGCCCGTCAGGATGACGTCACCCGGCAGCAGTGTGAATGCCGCGGATGCGTGCTCGATGATCGCCTCGACGGAGTGGATCATGTCGGTGAGCGGCGCCTTCTGACGGACCTCGCCGTTGACGCGGGTCTCGATCGTCGCCACCGACGGATCGAACTCCGTGCTGATGGTCGGGCCGAGAGGGCAGAACGTGTCGAAGCCCTTCGCGCGAGCCCACTGGCCGTCCTTGCGCTGGAGGTCACGCGCGGTGACGTCGTTCGCGATCGTGTAGCCGAGCACGTGGTCGAGAGCATCCGCCGCCTTGACGTTCTTGGCGACCCGGCCGATCACGACCGCCAGCTCGCCCTCGTACTCGGTCTGCTCCGAGATCGAGGGGCGCACGATCGCGTCACCGGGGCCGATGACGGCGGTGTTGGGCTTGAAGAACAGCAGCGGCTCTTCCGGGGCCACTCCCCCCATCTCGACGGCGTGGTCGTGGTAGTTCTTGCCGACGCACACGATCTTGGATCGAGGAATCACCGGTGCGAGGATCACGGCGTCTGCGATCGGCACTCGGTCTCCGGTGGGCTCGTACCCGGCGAAGAGCGGATCGCCCGCGAGGACGACGAGGTCGGTGTCGTCGACGATCCCGAAGAGGATGGCGTCGTCATGGCTGAATCGGGCGATCTTCATGCCACCAGCCTAGCCAGAGTGCAGGACGACGAGACCCCGCTGTGCAGGTCGCACAGCGGGGTCTCGGAGAGTTCTTGAGACGATCAGGCGTCGAGACGCAGGAGCCAGCCGTGCTTGTCTTCACGACGTCCGTACTGGATGTCGGTGAGTTCTTCGCGGAGCGACAGGGCGAGCTCGCCGAGCGGCTGCGGCTCATCGAAGCCTTCACCGACGAGTGCTCCGATCGGCGTCACGACTGCTGCCGTGCCGCACGCGAAGACCTCGACGATGTCGCCGGATGCCACGCCCTCGCGCCACTCGTCGATCGAGATCGGCCGCTTCTCGACCGTGTAGCCGCGGTCCTCGGCGAGCTGCAGCAGCGAGTCACGGGTGATGCCCTCGAGGATGCTGTCGGACTCGGGCGTCACGACCCGGCCGTCCTTGAAGACGAAGACGACGTTCATGCCGCCGAGCTCCTCGACGTTGCGCTGCTCATTGAGGAACACGACCTGGTCGCAGCCCTTCGACGATGCCTCGCTCTGGGCGAGCAGGCTCGACGCGTAGTTGCCGCCCGTCTTGGCCTTGCCCGTGCCGCCCTTGCCGGCGCGTGCGTAGTCCTCGGAGAGCCAGATGCGCACGGGCTTCACGCCGCCGCTGAAGTAGGCCCCCGCGGGGCTCGCGATCACGTAGTACGCGACCTTCTGAGCGGCGCGGACGCCCAGGAAGGCCTCTTTGGCGAACATGAACGGGCGCAGGTAGAGGCTCTGGTCGGCGCCGGACGGCACCCAGCGTCCGTCGACCGCGATGATCTCGCGCAGCGACTGGATGAAGTACTCGGTGGGCAGCTCTGGCAGCGCGAGTCGACGTGCGCTGGCCTGAAGCCGTGCGGCATTGCGGTCGGGGCGGAAGGTGTGGATCGACCCGTCGGCGTGACGGTAGGCCTTGATGCCCTCGAAGATCTCCTGCGCGTAGTGCAGCACGGAGGCAGCGGGGTCGAGCGGGATCGGGCCGTACGGCTGCACGCGGGGGCGATGCCACCCGCCCTTGACCGACCAGCAGATGTCGACCATATGGTCGGTGAAGACCACGCCGAACCCGGGGTTCTCGTGGACCTCGGCGACACGACCGGGCGTCGCAGCGGCCAGGTTCTTGGTCACCGCGAACTCCAGTGGAGCCACGGTGGTCTCGGCATCGATGGTCGTCATCTCGTCATCCATTCCTCGTGCGGCGCGCATCCTCACGCCGTCTCAGCCTACGCCTGTCGTTCAGAGCAGAGCAGCGATCGCGGAGCCGATCTCCGTCGTGGTGCGCGCACCCGTGCGGGTGGCGATGTCGGACTCGACGGCGGCACTCACGCGGGCGGCCTCGTCGGCGAGCCCGAGGTGGTCGAGCAGCAGCGCCACCGACAGGATGGCCGCGGTGGGGTCGGCCTTCTGCTGACCGGCGATGTCGGGAGCGGATCCGTGCACCGGCTCGAACATCGACGGGAATGCTCCATCGGGGTTGATGTTGCCCGAGGCGGCCAGGCCGATGCCTCCGGTGACCGCGCCGGCGAGGTCGGTGAGGATGTCGCCGAACAGGTTGTCGGTGACGATCACGTCGAAGCGCGAGGGGTCGGTCACGAGGAAGATCGTCGCCGCGTCGACGTGCAGGTAGTCGACCGCGACGTCGGGATGCTCGGCGGAGACCTCGTTCACGATGCGCTGCCAGATGGCGCCGGCGTGCACGAGCACGTTGGTCTTGTGGACGAGCGTGACCTTCTTGCTGCGCCGCTCGGCGAGGCCGAAGGCATACCGGACCACGCGCTCGACGCCGAAAGCCGTGTTCACCGAAGTCTCATTGGCGACCTCGTGCGGCGTGCCCTTGCGGATCGCGCCGCCATTGCCGACGTACGGACCCTCGGTGCCCTCACGGACGACGACGAAGTCGATCACGCCCGGATCGGCGAGCGGTCCCGCAGCACCCGCGAACAGCTTCGACGGACGCAGGTTGACGTAGTGGTCCAGCGTGAACCGCAGCTTCAGCAGCAGACCGCGCTCGATGTTCGCATCCTTGAGGCGGGGGTCGCCGGGCGTGCCGCCGACGGCACCGAGCAGGATCGCGTCGTGACCGGCGATCGACTGCAGGTCGTCATCGGTCAGAGTGTCGCCGGTCTCGAGGAAGCGGGCGGCGCCGAGTGAGAAGCGTGTCTTGTCGAAAGTCACATCGCTGGACGCGGTGACAGCGTCGAGGACCTTCTCGGCCTCGGCGACGACCTCTGGGCCGATTCCGTCACCGGGGATGACGGCCAGCTTCACGACACGCGACATGACACTCCTTGCATCGGGATGAACCGGCCCCCACTCGGGCGGATGCCGAGCTGGCCGGTTCTCCCAGCGTACTGGTCAGTGCATGGGGGCCTTGCGCAGTGTGACGGCCGCGATCACTCCGGCGAGGACGACCAGCCCCGCGCCGATCAGCGAGGTCACCATGACGCCAGAACCGAACGCCGCGGATGCTGCGTCCCACAGCGCATCTCCGAGCTGCTCGGGAAGGTCCTGAGCCGCCGTGTACGCCCCGGCGAGCGTCTCCGTCGCCGCGTGTGCCGCCTCGGCGGGGATCCCGGCGGGGACCACGAGCGCGCCGCGGTAGAAAGCGGTGATGAGACCGCCGAGCACGGCTGTGCCGAGCACCGCACCGAGTTCGTACGCCGTCTCCGACACGGCGCTTGCGGCACCGGCCTTCTCGGCCGGAGCGCTCGAGAGGATGAGCTCGTTCGAGATCGTCTCTGCGGCCCCGATGCCGATGCCCAGCACCACGAAGGCGATGATGAGCGGTGCGACACCGTGGTCGACAGTCGTGAACGCCACGAGCAGGTAGCCGACCACCGAGAAGACGAGGCCAACCGGGACCAGCACGTGCGGACGCACGCGACGTGAGATGGGCACCACCGACAGTCCGGCCACGATCATGGCGATCATGCCGGGAACGAGCGCCGCCCCCGCGGTCATCGGGGAGAGGCCGAGCACCAGCTGCAGGTGCTGCGACACGAAGTAGAGGAAGCCCACGAGTGCGACCACGCTGAGAAGATTCACCAGGATCGCCCCGGAGAAGGACCCTCGCCGGAAGAGCGCCATGTCGAGCATGGGAACCTCTGCGCTCAGCTGACGACGCACGAACAGGTATCCCATCGCGATGCCGAGCAGAGCCCAGGCACCCGCAGTGAGGCTCGGACCATCCACGGCCAGCGACTTGATCGCGTAGACGACGGGGATCATTGCAGCCATCGACAGCACGATGCTCACGATGTCGACGCGCCCCGGGTTCGGGTCACGGCTCTCGGGGACGAGCAGGGGTGCGGCGATGAGCAACGGGATGAGCACGGGGACGGCGATCAGGAAGACCGAGCCCCAGGCGAAATGCTCCAGCAGGAAACCGCCGACGATCGGCCCGAGAGCCGCCCCTGCCGAGAACGCCGATGCCCAGACAGCGATCGCGAGTCGTCGCTGGTCACGGTTCTGGAAGATCGAGCGCAGCAGCGACAGCGTCGAGGGCATCAGCATGGCGCCGAAGAATCCGAGCAGCGCGCGGGCCGCGATCAACAGCCCCGCGGTCGGAGCGAACGCCGCGAGAGCCGACACCACGGCGAAGCCGGTCGCGCCGATCAGCAGCATCCGGCGACGTCCGAAGCGATCGCCGAGCGTTCCCATCGTGACGAGCAGACCGGCGAGAACGAGCGGGTAGACGTCGATGATCCACAGCTGTTCGGCCCCGGTGGGAGCGAGCGCGATGGAGATCTCGGGGAGCGCGAAGCTCAGCACCGTGTTGTCGACCGACACCAGCAACACCGGCAGCATGAGCACGACGAGCGCCGCCCAGCCACGGGGCCCCACGCGGGGCGCATTCGTCTCCGTCGTCGGAATCGACGCAGTCCGAACCATGGAACACCTCTCAGAGTCATCTGACGGCCCGTTACTAAACCGTCCAGATGGTATAGTAACAGAGTCGTCACACTCCCGCGATACTGTGATGCGAGACGAACAGAGGATCCCCGATGCCCCGACCTCCGCTGGCCCGAGAACGCGTCCTCGACGCCTTCGAGTCGATCGTGATCGAAGAGGGCGAACGTGCGGCCACTCTCGATGCGACCGCCAAAGCAGCAGGTGTGTCGAAGGGCGGACTGCTCTACCACTTCGGATCGAAGGACGACCTCGCAGCCGGCCTGCTCGAACGTCTCGACACGCTCACGACGACCGACCTCGAGCGGATGACCTCGGCTGCGGAGGGGCCCATCGCCTACTACGTGCGCACCTCGGTGATGGAGGATGACGCGCTGGACCGCGCCCTGATCGCCGCGACTCGACTCGCGCAGGGCGGCTCCGCCCCCGCCGCGGAGGCGCTGCGCCGCAACAGAGACCGGTGGGAGGACACGATCCGTCCCCATGTGCGGGATGCCGCGAGCCTCAACCTCATCATGCTGCTCAGCGACGGCCTGTACTTCAACAACTCACTCGATGTGCACGGTCCGGAACGGCTCGTGCCCAGAAGCGACGAGCTCTCTGACCTGATCGACCTCGTGCTGCGCGCCACCGCGCCCTAGAAGGCGCGGTACGAAGAGAGCGGGTGGGGCAGCCGCTCGGCTGTCCCACCCGCCCTCGGACGCTCGGTTCTCCGCCGATCAGATCTCGGTGATCTCGATCTGACGGAAAAGGTCGGCGTCGATGGATCCGCGCACGTCGTCGAGCAGCTCGTCGGACACCGGCGAGTCCAGGGTGAGCACGCTGAGCGCCTGGTCGCCCGCGCCGAGCCGCGAGATCTGCATGCCGGCGATGTTGATTCCTGCCTCGCCGAACTTCTGACCGTAGACCGCGACGATGCCGGGGCGGTCGGTGTAGAGCATCACGACGTGGTGCTTCTCGATCGGCAGCTCGATCGCGTGGTCGTTGATGGCGACCAGCTTCTCTGTCTGCTTCGGACCGGTGAGGGTGCCGGACACCGAGAGCTGCGAGCCATCGGAGAGTGCACCGCTCAGAGTGATCACGTTGCGGTACTCGTCGCTCACGTCGTCCTTGAGCAGGCGAACCGCGATGCCACGTTGGTCGGCGAGCAGCGGTGCGTTGACGTACGAGACAGTCTCGCTGACGATGTTCGTGAAGACACCCTTGAGCGCCGCGAGCTTCAGCACGCTGACGTCATAGTCGTTCAGCTCGCCATGCACCTCGACGTCGAGGCTCGTGAGAGGCGAGGTGGCGAGGGCCGCGAAGATCTGACCGAGCTTCTCGACGAGCGAGATTCCGGGGCGCACGTACGGGTCGATGACTCCCCCGGCGACGTTGACCGCGTCGGGAACGAGGTCACCGCCGAGCGCGAGGCGCACAGAGCGCGCGACCGAGACACCGGCCTTCTCCTGCGCCTCCTCGGTGCTGGCACCCAGGTGCGGGGTCACGACGACGTTGGGGAGGTCGAGCAGCGGACGAGCGGTTCCGCCCTCGGCGGGCGGCTCGGAGGTGAAGACATCGAGTCCTGCGCCGGCGATCTCACCGGCGACCAGTGCGGCGTGAAGAGCTTCCTCGTCGATGAGGCCACCGCGGGCGACGTTCACGACGAAGGCGGTCGGCTTCATGGCCTTGAACTGCTCGGCGCCAATCATGCCGGTCGTCTCGGGCGTCTTGGGCATGTGGATCGTCAGGAAGTCGGCCTCTGCGACGAGCTCATCGAGCGAGAGGAGCTGCACGCCGAGCTGCTGCGCACGAGCCGAGGTGACGTAGGGGTCGTACGCGACGACGCGCATGTCGAACGCGGCGAGGCGGGCGGCGACCAGAGCGCCGATGCGGCCGAGGCCCACGATGCCGACGGTCTTCTCGAAGAGTTCCGCACCCGTGAACGAGCTGCGCTTCCACTGGCCGGCGGCGAGCGAGGCGTGGGCCGCGGGGATGCGACGGGCGAGGCTGAGGATGTGTCCGACCGTGAGCTCGGCGGCCGAGATGATGTTCGACGTCGGAGCGTTGACGACCATGACGCCGGCCGCGGTGGCCGCCTTGATGTCGACGTTGTCGAGTCCGACGCCCGCGCGGGCGACGACCTTCAGCTTCGGCGCGTGCGTCAGAGCCTCTTCGTCGATGTGGGTCGCCGAGCGGATCAGCACTGCATCGGCCTCCGCGAGCGAGGCGAAGAGCGCCTCGCGATCGGTGCCGTCGACGTTGCGGACGTCGAAGTCGGGGCCGAGGGCCTCGATCGTGGCGGGAGAGAGAACTTCGGCGATGAGCACGACGGGCTTCGGCACAGGGATCCTTCGGGGCAGCGCGACAGGGGGCCGATGCGCCGCACACCATGGGGGCGCGATCACCTCAACTGTACCCGAGCACTCCTACTGCTCCGTGCCGTGTGACGCCGTGGATCAGGCCACGGCCGTCACGAGATCCGACATGTTGAGGATGCTGTAGCCGATCAGACTCAGCCAGAACACCGCTACGACGCCGAGGCCGGCCAGCAGAACCAGCGCCAGCTCGCCGGCACTGCGTCCTCTACCGATCGCATACGCGAAGACGAACACGATCGCGGGGAAGACCACGCCGAAGAGCAGCGTCACCCAGCCGATTCCGGTGAGCCCGTTCTGAGCCATCGAGATGAGGTGCGCGACGGCGTTCCAGATCGCGTAGGCATAGAAGAGCCCCGCGAGCCCGAGCACGACCGCGCTCAGCCAGCGAGGAGAACCGGAGGGCGCGGGAGAGACCGCCTGCTGCTCGGTCATGATCCGATCACCCCCACCGTGACGAAGGGCCACGGCACGAGCAGCACCACTCCGAGCAGGAGCAGCCCGATACGGATCCAAGCAGCCTTGGCCCGAGTGAGCACCCACACCGTGAGGAACCACAGGGCGGGCGCCGCCACCGCGAGCACGAACCACGGCACGTACATGGCATCGTCGACGATCAGATTAGCGAGCGGCTTGAGGCGCAGTCCGCCGACCACCCAGCCGATGCTGTACAGCAGGTACACGCCGCCGACGACCCCGAGTGTCAGGAGCATCGCTGTGCTCAGATGTGACGCCCCCTGCTCGGCGGGCATCGTTACCGTGCCGTCGGTGTCGACGCGCCCCACTGCTTCGCTGCCCCGGCCGACGGCATTCCATCCGTCCGGCAGAGCCGCATCATCCGGGGCCTCGCCACGGGGCGCGGACACCGCTCTGTCTGAGTCCTTCGGTGCGGGCGCCTTCGACGGGACACCGTCGTCACCGTCCCAGCTCAGGGCGTCGTCGGAATCGGAAGTCATGCCCCCAGCGTAGGACACGACGTCCACTATGCTCGGGGGCATCTGGGCCGCAGGGGCCCGCGCCGGGAGGGATCACCGTGGCAGAGCAGAACAAGAACGTCGATCAGACCGCGGCGAGCGGCCCGGTCGACGAGCCGGCCGCGGGCTGGGAACCGACCGCGGCTGCGAAGTCGAAGGCGACCACCTTCCGCTGGATCGCGGCCGTGCTGTGGGCCCTCGCGATCATCGGCGAGGCGATCTCGATCTTCTGGCTCTTGCGTCAGCGCGAGTACATCGGCGAGGACGGCGCTCTGGTCCGCGATCCGGACACCGGCCTGCTCGAAGACCGGGGCGTCACGGTGGTGTTCCCGCAGTGGGCGTTCGTCACGCTCCTCGTGCTGCTCGTCGTGATCGCCGCCCTCGCCATCACCGGCTCGATCCTGTGGAAGAAGGCGAACCGTCTCGACCCTGCGCGCAGGTCCGAGACGGTTCGTTTCTTCGTGCAGAACCAGCTCGGCGCGATCATCGCGATCGTCGCGTTCCTTCCCCTGGTGATCCTCATCTTCCTCAACAAGGACATGAGCAAGGGCCAGAAGACCACCGCCGGGATCGTCGGCGTGGTTCTCGCGCTGCTCGCCACGGTGATCGGGGTGGACTTCAACCCGCCGTCCGTCGAGAAGTACACCGCCGACCAGTCAGCGGTGATCCAACTGCTCGGCAAGGACGAAGTCGTCTGGGTCGACGGCGGTGCGGTCTATCACGTGTGCGAAGAGGTCTCCGATATCCAGACGGGCAGCGAGAAGCGCACCGGCACCACGGCAGAAGCCGTCGAAGCGGGCAAGAGCCGACTCACCCTCAAGTTCGCCTCCGAGCTTCGCGCCTGCGGGCTCGCCGTGCCGCTGAACGCGGACGACATCGAGGCGGCACTGCGTGAGATCCAGGGCGGCCAGGTCGATACCGTGCTGCCCGCACCGGTGTGGGCGAACGGTGACGACGCTCCCGCTGTGGTGGAGGATGCTCCCGCCGCGGAGTGATCTCCCTCGGCACGGCGAAGGGCCCGGTGCGGATCGCACCGGGCCCTTCGTTCGTACGTCAGATCAGCGTCAGCGCGCGGCGCTGCCGTCGACGTAGTCTTCGTCCTGCTGCTTCCAAGCGAAGAGCGAGCGCAGCTCCTTGCCGGTGGCCTCGATGGGGTGCGTCTCCTCCTTGGCCCGCAGCGCGAGGAACTCCTCGCCGCCGTTGTCCTGGTCGTCGATGAAGCGCTTCGCGAACGCGCCGCTCTGGATGTCGGCGAGGATCGCCTTCATCGACTCCTTGACCTCGGGGGTCACGACGCGTGGACCCGACACGTAGTCGCCGTACTCGGCGGTGTCGGAGACCGACCAGCGCTGCTTGGCGATGCCGCCCTCCCACATGAGGTCGACGATGAGCTTCAGCTCGTGCAGCACCTCGAAGTAGGCGATCTGCGGCTGGTAGCCCGCTTCGGTGAGCGTCTCGAAGCCTGCCTGCACGAGGTGGCTGACGCCACCGCACAGCACGGCCTGCTCGCCGAACAGGTCGGTCTCGGTCTCTTCGGTGAAGGTCGTCTTGATGACGCCGGCACGCGTGCCTCCGATGGCCTTCGCGTACGACAGCGCGGTCGCCCAGGCGTTGCCCGATGCATCGCGCTCGACGGCGATGATGTCGGGGATGCCGCGGCCGGCGACGAACTCGCGACGGACGGTGTGACCCGGCGCCTTCGGGGCGACGAGGATCACGTCGACGCCCTCCGGAGCGTCGATGTAGCCGAAGCGGATGTTGAAGCCGTGCGCGAAGGCGAGCGTCTTGCCCTCGGTGAGGTTCGGGGCGATCGACTCGCTGTAGATCGTGCGCTGGTGCTGGTCCGGCGCCAGGATCATGATGAGGTCGGCCCACTGAGTCGCCTCGGCGACGGTCTTGACCGCGAATCCGGCCTCCTCCGCCTTCGGCGCCGACTTCGAGCCCTCCTTGAGCGCGATCGCGACCTCGACACCCGAGTCGCGAAGGTTCTGCGCGTGCGCGTGACCCTGCGAGCCGTAGCCGACGATGGCGACCTTCTTGCCCTGGATGATCGACAGATCAGCGTCTGCGTCGTAGAAGATCTCGGTGCTCACTGGTTTTCTCCTTGATTGGTGTTCGTGTACGTGTGTGAAGTCTGATCAGCCGCGCAGGACGCGCTCGGTGATGCTCTTGCCGCCGCGGCCGATGGCGAGGAGACCCGACTGCGCGATCTCCTTGATGCCGAACGGCTCGAGAGCGCGGAGCATGGCATCGACCTTGCCCCGATCGCCGGTGACCTCGATCACCAACGCGTCGGACGCGTAGTCCACGACCGAGGCGCGGAACAGGTTGGCGACCTCGATGACGTTCGACCTGTTCGCGTTGTCGGTGCGCACCTTGACGAGCATGTGCTCGCGCTGCACCGAGGTCGGGAAGTCGAGCTCCACGATCTTGATGACGTTGATCAGCTTGTTGAGCTGCTTGGTCACCTGTTCGAGAGGCAGGTCCTCGAGGTCGACGACGACGGTGATGCGCGAGATGCCGGGCACCTCGGTCACGCCCACCGCGAGCGAGTCGATGTTGAAGCCGCGGCGCGCGAACAGACCTGCGACACGGGTCAGCAGACCGGGGGTGTTCTCCACAAGGAGGCTCAGCACGTGAGTCGACATGGTCAGTCCTCCTCGTCGAATGCGGGCGCGTGCTCGCGGGCGTACTGGACGTAGCTGTTGCTCACGCCCTGGGGAACCATCGGCCACACCATGGAGTCGGCGCTGACGACGAAGTCGATCACGACGGGGCGGTCGTTCGTCTCGAGAGCGAGCTTGATCGCCGCATCCACCTCCTCTTCCTTCTCGACGCGGATCGCGAGGCAGCCGTAGGCCTCGGCGAGCTTCACGAAGTCCGGGATGCGCACAGTGCCGTGGCCGGTGTTGAGGTCGGTGTTCGAGTGACGGCCGTCGTAGAAGAGCGTCTGCCACTGGCGCACCATGCCCAGCGAGGAGTTGTTGATGATCGCGACCTTGATCGGGATGTTGTTGATCGTGCAGGTCGCGAGCTCCTGATTCGTCATCTGGAAGCATCCGTCGCCGTCGATCGCCCACACGACGCGGTCGGGCTCGGCGACCTTGGCGCCCATGGCGGCGGGGACGGAGTAGCCCATCGTTCCCGCTCCCCCGGAGTTCAGCCACGCGTTGGGCCGCTCGTACTTGATGAACTGCGCAGCCCACATCTGGTGCTGTCCGACGCCTGCGGCGTATATGCCCTCAGGGCCGGTCAGCTCGCCGATCCGCTGGATCACGTACTGCGGCGCGAGCAGACCGTCGGTCGTCGGCGCGTATCCGAGAGGGAACTCGGTACGCAGGCCGTCGAGGTACGACCACCACTCCTCGGTGTCGGGAGTCGTCGTGCTGACGGCCGTGCGGAACGCGGACTCGAGATCGACCAGCACGTCGCGGACGTCGCCCACGATCGGCACGTCAGCCGTGCGGATCTTCGAGATCTCCGCCGGGTCGATGTCGACGTGCACGACCTTGGCGTTCGGCGCGAACAGCGCGGCCTTGCCGGTCACGCGGTCGTCGAACCTCGCGCCGAGCGACACGATCAGATCGGCCTCCTGCAGCGCCAGCACCGCTGGAACGGTGCCGTGCATGCCGGGCATGCCCAGGTGCTGCTGGTGCGAGTCAGGGAAAGCGCCCCGCGCCATCAGCGTCGTCACGACCGGTGCGTTGGTCGTCTCGGCCAGGGCGAGCAGCTCGGCCGACGCGCGGCCGCGGATCACACCGCCGCCGACGTAGAGCACCGGCTTCTTGGCCTCGGCCAGGAGCGCAGCGGCCGCTTGGATCTGCTTGCCGTGCGCCTTCGTCACGGGGCGGTATCCCGGCAGGTCGTACTTGGGCGGCCAGACGAACGGCGCCATGGCCTGCTGTGCGTCCTTGGTGATGTCGACGAGCACCGGACCGGGGCGGCCCGTCGATGCGATCTCGTACGCCGCCGCGATCGCGCCGGGGATCTCGGATGCGTCCTTCACCAGGAAGGAGTGCTTCGTCACCGGCATCGTGATGCCGACGATGTCGGCCTCCTGGAATGCGTCTGTGCCCATCAGCGTCGAGAACACCTGCCCGGTGATCGCGAGCAGCGGCACCGAGTCCATGTAGGCGTCGGCGATCGCGGTCACGAGGTTGGTCGCACCGGGGCCGGAGGTCGCGATGCAGACGCCGACCTTGCCCGACGACGACGCATAGCCCTCGGCGGCGTGGCCAGCTCCCTGCTCGTGTCGCACCAGGATGTGCCGAAGCTCGGCCGCATCCATGAGCGGGTCGTAGACAGGGAGGATCGCGCCGCCGGGGAGGCCGAAGACGTCCTTGACGCCGAGGAGCTCGAGCGTGCGGACGACAGCCTCTGCTCCGGAGATCTCCGGTGCGGCGGTCTTGGGGGCGGGCGGCCTCGGCACAGCCGAGACGGTGTCAGCAGTCATGACACTCCTTCTGATGGTCTGTAGGCGACGTCGGAGGCGGGAAGCCGGGGCCGACGCGGATCAACCGGTCGTCGCGCCCTCGGCGGCGGACCGCACGAGACGCGAGTACTTGGCAAGAACGCCACGGGTATAGCGCGGGGGTAGCGGCTCCCAGCCAGAGCGGCGGGAGGCGAGCTCCGCCTCGTCGACGAGTAGGTCGAGAGAGCGAGCTGCGATATCGACCCGTATCAGATCACCATCGCGCACGAAGGCGATAGGACCTGCGTCCACCGCTTCGGGTGCTATGTGGCCGATGCACAGGCCGGTTGTGCCGCCTGAGAATCGTCCGTCAGTCAAGAGTAGTACATCTTTTCCGAGCCCTGCGCCCTTGATGGCCGCCGTGATCGCGAGCATCTCGCGCATGCCCGGTCCGCCCTTGGGACCCTCGTAGCGGATCACGATGACCGTGCCGGCCTCGATCTCGCCGTTCGCCACGGCATCCATCGCCGCACGCTCGCGCTCGAACACCCGAGCGGGACCTTCGAAGACGGCCGCATCGAAGCCTGCGGTCTTGACGACCGCGCCTTCGGGGGCGAGCGATCCGTGCAGGATCGTCAGGCCGCCGGTCGCGTGGATCGGGTTGTCGAACGTGTGGATGACCTCGCCGTCGATCGGCTGGGGGTCGAGGTCCGCCAGGTTCTCGGCGAGCGTCTTGCCCGTCACGGTGAGCGCGTCGCCGTGCAGCAGGCCCTCGTCGAGCATCGCCTTCATGATCACCGGGATGCCGCCGTGACGGTCGACGTCGTTCATGACGTACTTGCCGAACGGCTTCATGTCGGCCACGTGCGGCACCTTGTCGCCGATGCGGTTGAAGTCGTGCAGGCTCAGGTCGATCTCGGCCTCGCGTGCGATGGCGAGCAGATGCAGCACGACGTTCGTCGAGCCGCCGAGGGCCATCGCGAGGGCGATCGCGTTCTCGAACGCCTCCTTGGTGAGGATGTCGCGGGTCGTGATGCCCTGACGGAGCAGGTTCACGACGGCCTCGCCCGAGCGGTGCGCGAAGTAGTCGCGGCGACGGTCGGCGGCGGGCGGTGCGGCCGAGCCGGGAAGGCTCAGACCGAGCGCCTCGGCGACCGAGGCCATGGTGTTCGCCGTGTACATGCCTCCACAGGCGCCTTCACCGGGAGCGATCGCGCATTCGATGCGCTTGAGGTCCTCTTCGCTCATGAGGCCCGCACGGCACGCGCCGACGGCCTCGAACGAGTCGATGATCGTGACGTCCTTCTCGGTGCCGTCCGACAGCTTGACCCACCCGGGTGCGATCGAGCCGGCGTAGAGGAAGACACTCGAGAGGTCGAGGCGGGCGCTGGCCATGAGCATGCCGGGGATCGACTTGTCGCAGCCGGCGAGCAGCACCGATCCGTCGAGACGCTCGGCCATCATCACGGTCTCGACCGAGTCCGCGATGACCTCGCGCGACACCAGCGAGAAGTGCATGCCCTCGTGGCCCATCGAGATGCCGTCCGACACCGAGATCGTGCCGAACTGCAGCGGGTAGCCGCCGCCCGAGTGCACGCCCTCTTTCGCGCCCTGCGCGAGACGGTCGAGGCTCAGGTTGCAGGGCGTGATCTCGTTCCAGCTGGACGCGATGCCGATCTGGGGCTTGTCCCAGTCGGCGTCGCCCATGCCGACGGCACGGAGCATGCCTCGGGAGGTCGTCGCCTCGATGCCGTCGGTGACGACGCGGCTGCGGGGCTTGATGTCGATGGGCGCGCTGCTGGAGGGATCATGCGAGGACATGACGGAAGTCTATTCCCGCCGGGAGGTGCGCTCGTCCGCGAGCGCCTCCAGAAGCAGGGCGATCTCTTGTGGGTTCTCCACACGGAGCTCAGCGGCGCTCTCCCCCGGGCCCACGCGCACACCCAGATCATCGCCGGCGAGCACCCTCATCGCGTCCTCGTCCGTGACGTCGTCGCCGGCGAAGAGGATCGCGGTCGCACCGAAATGCTCGCGAAGGGCGGCCATCGCGGCGTCCTTCCCCTCGTTCCGGGACGAGAACTCCAGCACGCGATGGCCGGCGCGCCGCCGCCAGTGCGGGAATCGCTCGGCCGCCAGGGCCTCGATCTCGGAGAAGACCGCCTTCTCGACCTCGGGCGTGGCGGTGCGCGTGTGCACCCCCATGCCGAAGGTCTTCGGTTCGAGCTCGGCACCCTCGTAGCGATCGATGATCGGTCGCGCGGCCTCCCAGAGTTCCTCGCGGGAACCCTCGGCGGACTCGGCGCCGTCGGATGCGGCGTCGCCGACACCCGGGTACCAGTACTGGGCACCGTGCGAACCGGCCAGCGCGATCAGCGAATCGTCCGTGTGCTCGGTGATGACCCTCAGGTCGTGCATGCTGCGTCCCGAGACGTAGGCCACCACCGTGTCGGGGAGGTCTGCGAGCCGAGCGACCTGGGTCGCGACCTCGGGCAGCGCCCGGGCCGCCATCGGGTCGGGGACGAGCGGAGACGCCGTGCCGTCGAAGTCCAGTGCGACGACCAGCCTGGGCGTGGCGGCGATGGCGCTCAGCGCCGGGTCTGATTCTCCGGGTGTCCAGCTACGGGTCACAGGGTCTCCAATCGAGGCGGTGTCCTCCCAGTATGACCCGGCGGATCAGCGCCGACGGACGTCCGCGAGCGCACGGAGGAACGACGACGACCAGGCGTTCACGTCGTTCTCGAGCACGCGGCGCCGCAGCGACCGCATCCGCTTGCCCTGCTCGGCCGGCGTCATTGCGACCGCCGTCATGATCGCGTCCTTCAGCCCGGCGATGTCGTGCGGGTTGACCCGCACCGCCTGTCGCAACTCATCGGCGGCGCCCGTGAACTCGCTCAGCACGAGCACGCCGCGGTTGTCGGCTCGAGTCGCCACGTACTCCTTCGCCACGAGGTTCATGCCGTCGCGCAGGGCCGTCACGAGCATGACGTCGGCGGCGAGGTACAGCGCGACCATCTCTTCTCGCGGGTACCCCTGGTGCAGATACCGGATCGCCGTGTGGCCCATGGTGTCGTGATCGCCGTTGATGCGCCCGACGGCGAGCTCGATCTCGTCTCGCAGGTGCACGTAGGCATCGACGCGCTCGCGACTCGGGCTCGCGACCTGCACGAACGTGACGTCGTCGACGCTCAGCCGACCGTCTTCGAGGAGCTCGCCGTACGCCTTGATGCGGTGGCGGATGCCCTTCGTGTAGTCGAGCCGGTCGACGCCGAGCAGGATCTTCTTCGGGTTGCCGAGGCTCTCCCTGATCTCGGCGGCACGCGCCCGCACCTCGGGGCGCGCCGCGAGCTCGAGATACGGAGCCGTGTCGATCGAGATCGGGAACGCCCGGGCGACCGCAGTGCGGGTGCTTGCGTTGTCGGTCGGGATCGCCACTGCCGACCCCTTGACCTCGTAGCGCAGGCGACGGCGGACCGCGGTCAGGAAGTACGTGGCGTCCTGCGCACGCTGGAATCCGATGACATCGGCGCCGAGGAGCCCCTTGAGCACCTGATCCCGCCAGGGCAGCTGGGCGTAGAGGCCGTGCGCCGGGAACGGGATGTGGTGGAAATAGCCGATCGTGACGTCTGGTCTCAGCTCGCGGATCATCTGCGGCACCAACTGCAGCTGATAGTCGTGCACCCAGACCGTGCCGTCGGGGGCGACGACGTCGGCAGCGGCCTCTGCGAACCGGCGGTTGACCTTGACGTATGCCTCCCACCACTCACGGTGGTACTGCGGCGGCGCGATGACGTCGTGGTACAGCGGCCAGATCGTGTCGTTGGCGAAGCCCTCGTAGTAGTCGGCGACCTCTTCGGCACTGAGCGGCACGGGGATCAGGTCGATGCCGTTGATCTCGAATCGGTCCAGCTCGAGATCGGGCTGTCCCGGCCATCCGACCCAGGCCCCGCGAGCGCTGCGCATCATCGGCTCGAGAGCTGCGACCAGACCGCCGGGAGACGTCCGCCATTCCTCGTCTCCGTCAGGACCCACGACCCGGTCGACGGGAAGTCGGTTGGCGACGACGACGAAATCTGCGACTGACATGGGTGAGTGCTCCTGACGATGCAGTGGGGGTGTTCCTCAGGCTACGCGAGGTCGAGCGACGCTCAGCCTCCAGTTGACAAGCCCTGCAGTGAACGCTATCGCCGCGGCGATGATCGGCAGGACGAGGGCGCTGCCCGTTCCCACGTTCTCGGCGAGCTCTCCTGCCACCGCCGCGCCGAGGGACTGACCGACGACGATCCCCGAACCGAGCATCGTCATCACCGTGGCCGAGCGTCCGAGCGGGCTGCGCGCGGCACCGAAGCTGTACTGGGTCACCAGCGTGGGTCCGATTCCGATGCCCATGATGGCCAGCGCGACCATCATCATCGCGGGCGAGTCGACGAGGAGCAGCAGCAGGCTGCCTCCGAGCAGGATGCCGGAGAACAACAGCCAACGCGCGCGCAGCGAGAACCGCACCGGAAGCCAGGCGACGCCGAGGGCGAGGATCGCCGAACCGACGCCCATGACGCCGTAGAGGAGTCCGGCCTGCTCGGGGGCGCCTCGATCGGCCATGAAGGAGGTGAGCGCTGTGAGCATCGTGCCGAAGAACATCCCCACTCCGAGGATGCCGACGACGACGATCAGCAGACGCGGGCTGAAGAGCTCCGACACCGCCGACGGGGCTCTTCCGTCTTCATCTCGGTGCACGGACACGACGCGCGCGCTCGGATGCAGGGCGAATGCGCCGACGAACACGACTGTGAGCACAGCCGCGCCGATCAGCGGGGCCCAGGGTGCGATGACCGACGCGAGGATGCCGACGATGAAGGGTCCGAACACGAACACGGTCTCATCGGCAGCGGACTCATACGCCATGGTGCCCGAGACGGTGCGCGTGCGGAGTGCCTCCGGCATCCGGTCCGCGATCATCGTGACGAGCCTGGAGCGAGACATGGGGGCGACCTGCGGCGCCGTCGCGCCGATGCCGAAGGCGGCGATCAGCACGAGGGCATCGGCTCCACCCGCGTAGACGACGACGGTGAAGAGCACCAGCATCGCCCCGTTGGCGACCGCCAGGATCAGCAGCACCACGCGCTGGCCGAAGCGGTCTGCGGCGGCGCCCAGCAGAGGCCCGAAGCACGCCGTGCCCAGGCCGACCGCTGCGGAGGTGAGTCCGCCGAGCGAGAGCGAGCCGCGCGCCGACACGACGACGGTCAGGACTCCGACGACCATCATCGCGAACGGCAGTCGGGCGATGAACGCGATGATGAAGTACGGCATGCCCGCGATGCGGAGCAGGCCCGGCGAGTCGGGCGTCGACGTCGGGGCGTGGTGCTGAGGGGTTGGCGTTGCGTGTGTCATGGGCTCTCGCGCGTCCGCAGACGCGGGGTCGGGTGCCGCCGCTGTCCGCCGGAAAGCCGGCGGCCGGTAGATACACGGATTGCGGCCGCGGGCGAGCCGCGACTCGCCCAGTGTACCGCGCCCGTCAGAACGGCGTCTGAATGCCGGGCGCTCGTCACACCTTCCCGTGACAGAATCCGCACCCGATTGTCAAGGCAGAGCGCCGCGCGGCTGTCGGAAGGTAGCGTGAGGGCATGAACTACCTCTCGGGAACCGGACTCCTTGGCGCGATCATGACGGGAACCACCCTGCTCCGCGGCTCCCGCGACACGCGGCTCACGTGGCGATCCGCGCTCGCATGGGTGAGCTGGGGCATCAGCCTGGCCCTCGCGATCGGCGCGGTGATCGACACTCGGCGCGCGAAGCAGGGACGCCCCGTCTCGCCGGATTCGCCCGTCTACGCGAAGCAGCAGCGGGAACACGAGAAGGAAGCCAAGAAGGAGTCGAAGGGCATCAAGCCCCTCAAGCGCTGACTTCTCAGCGTGTGAGGATCAACGCCTCACCCTGACCGCCGCCGCCGCACAGCCCGACGGCAGCGGTACCCGAACCGCGGCGCGAGAGCTCGTGGGCGACGTGCACGACGAGCCGTGTGCCGGATGCTCCGATCGGATGGCCGATCGCGATGCCACCGCCGTGGATGTTGACGATGTCGCTGTTGAGACCGAGTTCGACCTGCGATCGAGCGACCACGGCCCCGAACGCCTCGTTGATCTCGACGAGGTCGAGATCCGCCGGAGCGATCCCCTGCTTCTGACAGGCCTGCTCGATGGCGCGGGCCGGCTGGGCCTGCAGGGAGTTGTCCGGGCCGGCTGTCTGGCCACTTGCTCCGATCGTGACGAGCACCGGCCATCCCCTGGCCTCCGCTATGCCACGGGTGGTCACGATCACCGCTGAAGCCCCGTCGGAGATCTGAGACGAGTTGCCCGCCGTGATCGAGCCGCCTTCCGCGAACGCCGCCCGAAGGCCCGCGAGCGATTCGACGGTGGTGTCAGGTCTGATTCCCTCGTCCGCGGTGACGAGCACCGGCTCCCCCCGCCGCTGCGGAACCGCCACCGGCACGATCTCGTCATCGAACACGGCGGCCGTCTGAGCCGCCGAGGCGCGCTGGTGCGACAGGGCTGCCACCTGGTCCTGCGCTTCCCTGGTCAGTTCGTAGCGGGCATTGTGCCGCTCTGTCGACGCACCCATGCTCTCTCTGTCGTAGGCGTCCGTGAGACCGTCGTACGCCATATGGTCGAGCACCTCGACGCTGCCGTACGTCCATCCGTCACGTGAACCCATGAGCAGGTGCGGTGCCCTGGTCATGGATTCCATCCCGGCTGCGACGACGACCTCCGCGTCCCCGGTCCGGATCATCCGAGACGCGTCGATGATCGCGGTGAGACCCGACAGGCAGACCTTGTTCACGGAGTGGGCGGGAACGTCCCAGCCGATGCCCGCGCCGATCGCCGCCTGTCGAGCGGCGTTCTGGCCGGACCCGGCCGCCAGGACCTGGCCGACGATCACGGCATCCACCTCAGACGGATCGACGGATCCCTGTTCGAGCGCGCCCTTGATCGCGAACGCACCGAGCTGCGGAGCGGTGAAGCTCGCCAGCTGGCCCTTGAGTCGTCCCTGCGGGGTGCGC
The DNA here is from genome assembly GCF_051365005.1 of Microbacterium sp. K2. NCBI lineage: Bacteria > Bacillati > Actinomycetota > Actinomycetes > Micrococcales > Microbacteriaceae > Microbacterium > Microbacterium sp. K2. Next base: position 743,459 of record NZ_JBLWII010000001.1, read on the forward strand.
GCGGCGGCGACGATAACGACATCCTGGTCGTTCTGGTGGTCCTGGGCGATCATCTCAGCCCCTCCGTTCTCTGGTTCATCAGTCGAGCAGCTGTGCCGAAACGGTGAGCGGCGGTTCGGTCGACGCCTCGACCTGTTCCACAGTGACGCCCGGTGCGAGCTCGACGAGGACGAGGCCATCGGGTGTGACGTCGATGACGGCCAGATCGGTGATGACCCTGTCGACCACGCCGCGCCCGGTGAGGGGAAGCGAGCAGTCGTTCACGATCTTCGCCGATCCGTCTTTCGCGACGTGCTCCATCAGGACGATGACACGCGCGGCACCGTGCACGAGATCCATCGCCCCGCCGGGGCCCTTCACCATCTTTCCGGGGATCATCCAGTTCGCGAGGTCTCCGGTCGCGGACACCTGCATGGCGCCGAGGATCGCGGCGTCGATCTTTCCGCCCCGGATCATGCCGAAACTCGTCGCCGAGTCGAAGTACGCAGCACCGGCGAGAACCGTGACCGTCTCCTTGCCCGCGTTGATCAGATCGGGGTCGACCGCGTCCTCGTGCGGATACGGCCCGACCCCCAGGATGCCGTTCTCGGACTGCAGCACGACGGTGACGTCGTCCGGCACGTGGTTCGGCACGAGCGTCGGCAGCCCGATTCCGAGATTGACGTAAGACCCGTCCCGCAGCTCTGCGGCGGCGCGTGCTGCCATCTCATCGCGTGTCAGCGCCATGTCAGATTCCTTCCGCGGAGACGGTGCGGCGCTCGATGCGCTTCGGGATCTCGGTGCCGACCTCGATGACGCGGTGCACGAAGACACCCGGCAGATGGACGCGGTCCGGGTCGAGTTCGCCCGGTTCGACGAGCTGTTCGACCTGCGCGATGCACACCCGTCCGGCCATCGCCGCGAGCGGATTGAAGTTGCGTGCAGCCTTGTTGAAGATCAAGTTCCCGTGCCTGTCCCCCGCCAGCGCGTGCACCAGGGCGAAGTCGGTGGTGATCGCCTCCTCGAGCACATATTCGCGTGGCCCTGCCGACGTCTCGAATGTGCGCACGTCCTTGGGGTCGGAACCCACCGCGACGCTGCCATCGGGGTTGTAGCGCCGCGGAAGTCCGCCCTCCGCGACCTGCGTGCCGACACCCGTCTGCGTGAAGAACGCCGCGATACCCGACCCTCCCGCACGGAGCTTCTCGGCCAGCGTTCCCTGCGGCGTCAGCTCGAGTTCGAGCTCGCCCGAGAGGAACTGCCGCTCGAACTCCTTGTTCTCGCCGACGTACGAGGAGGTCATCTTGCGGATGCGTCTGGCAGCGAGCAGGATGCCGAGCCCCCAGTCGTCGACTCCGCAGTTGTTGCTCACGATGCTGAGTCCGGCCGTGCCCTGCGCGAGCAGCGCCTCGATCAGCGCGATCGGGTTGCCGGACAGTCCGAAGCCTCCGACGGCGAGGGAAGCACCGTCTGGGATGTCTGCAACTGCCTCCGCGGGATTCGCCCACTGCTTGTCGATCACGCATGCTCCTTCGAATGACGTACCTGTTCAGCATCCGCTCATGCCGCCTCGGAAGGAAGGCGGCTCTTGCGATGTGGACGCAACAAGGCCTAGCGTCCACATTATGGAATCCACCGCTGTCGTTCCGGGAGCGCAGGCTATCGCCCGCGCCGCGAAGCTGCTCCGATTGGTCACCTCCAGCGGGCAGGACGGCGCGTCACTGCAGGATCTCGCACGCTCCGCGGAACTCTCTCGTTCCACCGCTCACCGACTCCTGTCCGCGCTGCGTGCGGAAGGGCTGGTCGACCGAGACGAGTCCAGTGCTCGCTGGATGCCGGGACCGGAGCTCTTCCTCATGGGATCGGTCGCCGCCGCTCGTTATGACGTGACCGCCCTCGCGCGGGACATCGTGCGTTCGCTGGCGGTCAAGACGGAGGAGAGCGCCTTCCTCTCCGTACGCAGGGCCGACGAGACGGTGTGCCTGCTCCGCGAGGAAGGGTCGTTCCCGATCCGGTCGTTCGTGCTGAGCGAGGGCGTCCGGTTCCCGCTCGGCGTGGCAAGCGCCGGCCTCGCCATCCTTGCATTCCTGCCTGACCACGATGTGGACGCGTACCTCGAACGGCATCCCGACCTGGAGACCGCGTGGGGTCGATCGCACGGCGCCCGCCCCTTGCGGACACGCCTCGCGGAGACCAAGGAGCGGGGCTACGCGGTGAACCCGGGGCTCATCGTCGAGGGCAGCTGGGGGCTCGGCGCAGCGGTCTTCGACCGGTCCGGACGGCCGGAGTGGGCGCTGAGCCTGACGGGCGTCGGGTTCCGCTTCGGACCCGATCGGATCGGTGACCTCGGCAGGACGCTCCTCGCCCATGCGCACCAGCTGTCTGCGCGGATCGCCGGCGCACGGCGCTGACTCGACGTCATTACATACCATCTGGTATATACTTGCTGGCATGAATCGTCAGGATGTCATTCCCTCACTCGTGCTCTCGGGGTACGCGCTCGGCCGCATCGCCGCGCAGGATGCCGGCAACGACGCACCTGCCGCACAGTGGCGAGTGCTGAGCCTGCTCGAGCAAGCCGGGCCGAAGAGGGTCGGAGAGCTCGCGTCCGCGGCGCGCACGACCCAACCCGGGATGACGCGGCTGATCGGGAATCTCGAGCGCGAAGGACTCATGCTCCGCTCCCCCGATGCCGAGGACTCCCGCGCGATCGCCGTCGCCATCACAGAGGCAGGCTCACGTGCACTGCAGGCGTGGCGAGAAGAGTTCCGCGACACTCTCGCACCGCGCTTCGCCGACCTCGATGCCGACGAGTGGGACATCCTGACGCGCGCCGCGGAGATCCTCGCAGCGCACACCATCACCGACTCGACAGGAGCTACAGCGTGAACACCCCCGCCACCTCAGTGTGGAAGCAACCGGCCCAGGTCTGGGCCGTCGCCTTCGCCTGCGTCGTCGCCTTCATGGGCATCGGACTGGTCGATCCGATCCTCCCTGCGATCGCCGATTCGCTCCAGGCGAGCCCGTTCCAGACCGAACTGCTGTTCACGAGCTACCTCGCCGTCACCGGACTGGCCATGCTCGTCACCAGTTGGATCTCGAGCCGCATCGGCGCGAAGAAGACACTGCTGATCGGGCTGGCACTCATCGTGGTGTTCGCCCTCTTCTGCGCTCTCAGCGGCAGCGTCGACGCGGTCATCGGCTTCCGCGCAGGGTGGGGTCTCGGCAACGCCCTGTTCATCTCCACCGCGTTGGCGACCATCGTCGGGTCCGCCGCCGGGGGCAGTTCGGCGGCCATCATCCTGTATGAGGCGGCTCTCGGTCTCGGCATCGCGATCGGCCCGCTTCTGGGCGGCCTCCTCGGCGAGCAGAGCTGGCGCGCACCGTTCTTCGGCGTCGTGGTGCTGATGGCGATCGCGTTCCTCGCGGTCCTCGTGCTGCTGCGCGGCCCTGGCGAGAAGCGCACCCCTGTGCCGTTCTCCGCACCTTTCAAGGCGCTCGGCAACCCCGCCCTCGCGGTGCTCGCCACAGCGGCGTTCTTCTACAACATCGGGTTCTTCATCCTGCTCGCCTTCTCGCCGTTCCCTCTGGGCTTCGGAGCGATGGGGATCGGCTTCACGTTCTTCGGCTGGGGCATCGCGCTCGCGGTCACGAGCGTGTGGGTCGCGCCGCTGCTCATGCGCCGGATGTCACGCACCCGTGTGATTCTGGCGGTTCTCCCGCTCCTCGCGGTCGATCTGATCGTCGCCGGGCTCCTGGTCGAGTCGGCCACCGCACTCGTGGTCTGCATCGTCATCGGTGGACTGCTGCTCGGCGTGATAAACACCGTGCTCACGGAGGCCGTCATGGAGGCGACAGATCTCCCCCGCTCCGTGGCGTCGTCGGCGTACTCCTCGGTGCGATTCCTCGGTGGGGCCATCGCCCCGCCCCTGGCGGCAGCCCTGTGGCACGCGTTCGATGCGACGGTCCCCTACCTCGTCGCAGCCGCGGCAGTGCTGGTCGCCGCCCTGACGATCTTCCTCGGGCGGAAGATCCTCGCGCACATCGACGACGAGCCTGACGACGCCGCCGTCGAAGACGCCGAGGCGATCCTGCTGGGCGACGCCGCGTGAGACTCGAGCCTGCCGCGTTCGCTACCGTGGGGTCATGAACGATCTCCCCGAGCGCAGCAGGCTCGTGCAGCAGCACCTCATCGAGGCCGGCGTCACAACAGAGATCCGCATGTTGCCCGATTCGGCGCGAACCGCCCCCGAAGCAGCCGCCGCGATCGGCTGCGATGTCTCCGCGATCGCGAACAGTCTCGTGTTCGTCGCCGACGGGGCTCCGGTTCTCGTGATGACGAGCGGTGGACACCGGGTCGATCTCGACGTCCTGGCACGCAGCACCGGCGCAGCCGCGATCGCGATGGCACCGGCGTCCGTCGTTCGTGATGCCACGGGTCAGGCGATCGGCGGAGTCGCCCCGATCGGGCATCCGACGCGGCTGCGCACCTACATCGACGAGGATCTTCGCGAGCACGGTGAGATCTGGGCCGCAGCCGGGCACCCGCACACGGTGATGCCACTGACCTTCGAGACCCTTCAGCACCTCACCGACGGAGAGGTCATCGCGGTTGACTGACCGCTATTTCACCGTCACCGTGATCTCGGCCGTCTGCTGATCGTCTGCGTCTTCGGGCACCGCCCCGCGGAACTGGTACTCGAACTGGATCACGGTGGTCCCGTCGCCGACAGGCGCGAAACGATAGGAGACCTCGCTCGGAGCGCCGGTCTCACCGTCCTGGCCGAGGTAGCGCGATCGCTCATCGCCGGGACCGAGCACGGCCGGGTCGGGCTCTCGTGTGATCACCCACGCGTCGCCGACCGTCGGATTGATCTCACCGAAATCGACCACGAGGGCTTCTCCGGGCGCGAGGGTGACGGACGAGGTCGAGTAGTCGATCGTCTTCTCTGCGGCAGAACAGCCCGTCAGTCCCAGACCGAGAGATGCCGCGACAGTCACGACCGCGCAGACCTTCACCAGTCTCCACATGGCCATCCCCCTAGCGTTTGCATCACGCTAGCGCACCGCGAGCCTGATCCTCGGCATCTCCGTGCGTGCAGAAAAGCCCCGATGACTGGCGAGAGTCATCAGGGCTGATCCGTGCACCCCCTCGGACTTGAACCGAGAACCCACTGATTAAGAGTCAGTTGCTCTGCCGATTGAGCTAGAGGTGCGTGGCCCGGGGAAACCCCCGGCCGAGGAATTACATTACCAGCGGATCGCCGCCGGGCGAAATCGAGCCGGGTCCTCCGCGTTCGCCGCGCGTGTCGCCCCAAGTCAACCCCTCTCAGACTCCCGTGTCCGGGCGGTTATCCTGGAGTCGTGACCGCCTCCCCCCGCGTCGACGACTTCTCTCGCGACCTCGCACTCGCTCTACGACTCGCCGATGCCGCCGACGCGCAGTCTCTCCCCCGATTCGACAGCCCCGACCTCGAGGTATCGACCAAGGCCGACAACTCGCACGTCACGGACGCCGACCTCGCGACCGAGCGGGCGATCCGCTCGCTTCTGGAGATCGAGCGGCCCGATGACGGCATCTTCGGCGAGGAGTTCGGCGCTGAGGGCAGCACCCACCGGCAGTGGATCATCGACCCTATCGACGGCACCGCCAACTTCCTCCGCGGGGTGCCGCTCTGGGGCACCATGATCGCACTCGCGGTCGACGGAGTCCCGCAGGTCGGTGTCGTCAGCATGCCCGCCCTCGGACGCCGCTGGTGGGCCGCTGCCGGCTCGGGAGCCTGGACCGCGACGGATGCCGAGCCGCGCCGCATCCGGGCGTCCTCCGTGTCGTCTCTAGAAGACGCCAGCGTCAGCTTCCAGAGCATCAGCCAGTGGGCCGAGTCCGGGCACACCGACCAGCTGCTGAAGCTCACCGACCGCGTGTGGCGCGATCGTGCATACGGCGACATCTACGCCTACATGCTCCTCGCCGAGGGGCGCATCGACATGGTCGCAGAATTCGGAGTCAAGGAGTACGACGTCGCCGCCGCTGTGCCGATCGTTCGCGAGGCAGGCGGCCGCATGACCGGATTCGACGGTGCCGAGACGATCTCGGATCTGTCGACACTCGCCACCAACGGCGTCCTCCACGAGGCCTTCCTCGATCTCCTGCATGACTGACCCACTGATGAAGGCTCGCGCGATGAACCGCTTCACCTCCGCCGCACTGGGCGCTCTGCTGCTCGCTGTCGCGCTCACCTCCTGCGCAGGGACGCCGGAGGGATCCGCCTCGCCCACTCCGGACGCGCCGAAACCCTCCCCCGCAGCCACTGCCGAGCCCGCGACCACTCCGACCCCCACACCCGCAACAGAGCCCGCCTGCGACACGATCGTCTCGGCCGGCACGGTGAAGGTGCTCACCGATCAGGGGTGGTCGTTCGAGGAGAAGGAGTTCGTGGTGGGCGGCGTGACGTTGACCGACGGGCTTCTCTGCTTCTGGGCCGACTACAGCATCGCCTCCGACCACGGCCAGCTCTACGGATGGTCGACGATCAGCGCGGAGGATGCCACGGCGGCGCAGTCCTCGCTGCTGGGAGAGGGCTGGACCCGAGAAGACGGCCCGGACGGGATCTACATCACCGAGAACCCGCAGTTCGCCATGGGCACCGACGAAGACGGATACGGCATGACCTATCTGTTCGGCGACGGATGGGTGAAGTTCGCCGACACGCGCCAGGGTCTGATCCTGATCGAATGGGCCGGGTGACGGCGGTTCATCCGCCTGCGTCCGTGGTGCTCACTGCACCGGCGCGTCGATCACCTCGTCCACCAGGAGAATGCCGCCGGTGGAGTTCACCGACTGCATGAGATCTTCTATCCAGCGCGTGTTCAGCTGAGGCTGTTCCGGTTCGTCGAAGGTGAAGCGCAGCGGGATCGACGGGTGGATCCAGATGGTGGACCGCCCTCCGGGCTCTCCCTCGGGGTGACGCCACGACAGGGTGAAGCTCTCCTGTCGGCGGAGCTTGGTCGCGATGACGATCTTCAGATGCGCGAGTGCTCGATCCTCGATGTGGATCGGAACGTCGGACGCGCCATAGAACAGCGTTGCCATGCCAACCAGAATACTGATCAGGGGCGGCGATCGATGCTCACGCGTCGCGGCCCGGGGAGCAGAGCTTGCGCGGTGTATCGTCACTCGCATGGACTCCGAGCTCGCTGACATCGCAGTGCAGCTCTACACCGGGTCACCGACGGATTTCGTGACCGCACGAAACTCCTGCGCAGCCGACACCGACGACCCGGCTCTCGCCGCTCGGATCCGCGGCCTGAAGAAGCCATCGGTCGCCGCCTGGGTGGTGAACGTCTTCGCGCACGAGCGCGCCTCCCGACTCGCAGAGGCACTGGAGCTCGCCGAAGAGCTGCGCGAAGCACAGGCCGATCTGGATGCTCGGGCTCTCGCACAGCTCGGGCGCGACCGGCGCGCGCTCACCGACAGACTCGCCGCGGACGCCGTCGAACTCGCCGAAGCACGAGGACAGCGCATCACGGCGTCGACGAGAGAGGCGGTTCAACAGACCATCAGCGCCGCCTTCTTCGATCCGACTGCTGCCGCCGCCGTCGCCTCCGCGCGGCTGGTGCGGGAACTGGAACCCGCCGGCACGTTCGCAGACATCGCCGACAGCATCGTCGGCGGGGGCACACCTGACACCCCCAAGGTCGCCGCCAAGCCTCTCGACGAGGTCACAGCGCGCAGAGAGCGGAGGGATGCGGAACGGGCTGTCAGAGAAGCGGAGAAGGCGCACGACCGAGTGGCGCGAGAAGCGGCCACAGCGGATCGGACGCTGCGCGATGCTGTTGTGAAGATCGAGGATCTCGCCGACCGCGAGCGCGAGCTCGAGGCGGATCTGGAGACGGTGCGAAGAGAAGCGAAGCGTGCACGAGAAGACGCCGAGAAGGCGGAGACCGAGCAACAAACGCTCGCGCAGCGCGTGCAAGAGTCGGAAGACGATCTCCGCGCCGCGCAGGATGCCCTCGACCGGCTCTCCGGGCACTGACGACCGGTTCTGATCGCGGGTCAGCAGCAGCACGCACTGCCGAACGAGCGCGCAAGCGTATCGGTATTCTGTGTGTATCCTGAGCGCGGGACTCCACCGCCGGAGCCGATTTCATAGGGAGTGGCATGCGCAATCGACTTCCGGGGGCCGCTCTGGTCACGGCCGCCATCGTCGCAGTATCGCTGACTCCTTCGGCGGCCGTGGCAGCGCCTCCGACGGCGGCGGAATGGATATCCGTGGCCACGCTCCTGGATCAGTTGCGTGTCGAGGCTCCTTCCACGGTCAAGTACGACCGAGACCAGTTCTTCGAAGGCGCAGATCTCGACGGGGACGGCTGCCGCACCCGTCAGGAGGTGCTCCTCGAGGAGACGGACATCCCCGCGACCGTCACCGGCGTGTGCACCATCACTGCGGGTCAGTGGTTGTCCTACTACGACAACGTCATACATCTCGACCCCGCCGCAGTGGAGATGGATCACCTCGTCGCCCTCAAAGAGGCATGGGTGTCCGGAGCGTGGGCATGGACAGACGCACAGCGACAGGGATACTCCAACGACGTCGATGACGACCGCACACTGACCATGGTCACCGCGGCCGTCAACACGGCGAAGGCCGATAAGGATCCTGCGTCCTGGTTGCCCTCCTACCGTTCCATTCGGTGCACCTACGTCTCCGAATGGGTCGCGGTGAAATGGCGCTGGAACCTGTCGGTCGACCCCGCCGAGAAGAGCGCTCTTCAGACTCTGCTCACAGACTGCGGCCCTCACCGGGACACCTGGCTCCCCGCGGCTCCGACTGTGGGGCGGCCCTCCGCACCGCCGCTGCCAGAACCCGTCGCCGTGCACCGGTTCTGGAGCCCCGTCTACCAGGGACACTTCTTCACCACTGATCTGGCGGAGCGCGATCAGATCATCGCCCGCTGGCCCGGCGTGTGGACCTATGAGGGGCAGCGGTACACCGCGTTCAAGACCCAGGTCGCAGGCACCATCCCGCTCTACAGATTCTGGAGCAATCAGTATTCGGGGCACTTCTACACTGCAGACCCGGCCGAGCGTGCCGCAGTGATCGCCAGGTGGCCCAACATCTGGAAGGAAGAGGGGGTCGCCTACTACGTGTACCCGGCGAACTCCCCGCAGCCCGGCACAGTTACTGTGGCGCGATTCTGGTCGCTCTCCGCGGCTCATCACTTCTACACCGCCGACGCGGCCGAACGGGATGCGGTCATCGCCAGGTGGTCGAGGGTGTGGGCGCACGAAGGCGACAGCTTCCGCGTGCCGGCCGCGGGCATCCCAGCCCCCTAACCGCCCCAGCAGCCCGGGAACCCCGGCGACATCAGGAACTGCACCGATTTCCCGAACTACGCTGCTGCGAAGGAATGGTTCGACCTCTACTACCCGCACTACGGGGACGTCGCGAAGCTCGACCTCGACCATGATGGGGTCCCCTGCGAGGGCCTGCCGGGAGCGCCGTGATCAGCGGCACGAGCGGCCGCACTCACCGACACACAAGAAGGCCCGCCTCCCCAGTGTTCACCAGGGAGGCGGGCCTTCTTGCTTGTGACAGCGACGTGGTGGAGCTGGGGGGAATCGAACCCCCGTCCAACGCTGAGTCTCCACGCCTTCTCCGGGCGCAGTCTGTGAAGACGTTCTGCTCGGCTCCGACCTTTGTCACAGACACCTAAGTCGACGAGCCCAGCCTGGGAAGAGTCCCACGTGACGTCCAGACGCCATCACGCAGCAAGATTCCTAGATGACGCCAGGATCCGTATCGGAATCACATACGGCCTGACGGACTATCGGGCTCGCTTATGCAGCGAGGGCGAAGTCGTTGCGCTTGGTTTCGGCAACTATTTTTTTGCAGAGAGCGTTTACGAGATAACTCTGCATCCTCGGCCCGCTTCTCGTGGATTCACAGGCGCTGTCGAAACCGATCAGCCCCGTGGTCCTTCTCTCGAAGGAGCCGCTGTCACACTGTTGATTTTTCAGTTCAGGAACCGGAGTCCCCGAGCCTCTTAGACTACAACGTTCGCAGCGGCTACGCCATTCCTCGCCTCGTCAGCGCGCTGGCGTAGAGTCACGACATGAGCGAAGTCACCGTCACCGTCCGGGGCGAGCACGAGGCGCGGATCGCGCCCGAACGAGCCACCATCCGTGTCAGCGTCCGCGCGGAAGGCGCCGACCGCGCATCGGTGGTCGACCGCGTCATGCATCTCACCGAGCCGGTGCGCGAGAGCATCACCGCAAGGCACGACACGGGCATCGTCGTCGACTGGTCGAGCAAGCGCCTCTCCGTACGCGCCGAACGTCCGTGGAGCTCCGAGGGAAAACGGCTCGCGCCCGTCTTCTACGCCAGTATCGACCTCACTGCGACCTTCGCCGAGGCGTCGGAGCTCTCGCTCTGGGTGACTGACGTCTCGCCATGGGACGGAGTCGAGGTCGGGTGGGTCAACTGGCATCTCACGACCGAGACGCGCTCGCGGATCGAACGCGAGGTCGCTGCGGAGGCGGTCGGAGTCGCCGTCACGCGCGCGCAGGCGTACGCGACGGCTCTCGGACTCGGCACCGTCGTGCCTGTGGAGATCGCCGATGTCGGGCTGATCGCGCCCACACCCGTCCAGCCGTTTGCCGGCATGGCCAAGATGCGCGGGGCCATGATTCAGGAGTCCGATGCAGGCGGCGCTTCGATGGAATACGAGCCCGACGAGATCGTCATTTCGGCAACGGTCGAGGCGCGATTCCTCGCTCGCTGATCCCGCCCCGTCAGTCGCTCACGGCGAACGGGGCGAGATCGGCAGCGAGCCGCTCCGACACACGCGCGTGCACGAGGGTGCCCTGCTCGCTGTGATCCACCGACAGCAGCATCCCCGTCTCGTGGATCGCCGCGACCAGATCGCCGCGATCGTACGGAACCACCGCGTGAACCTCGACAGCGGGCTTCGGAAGCGCCTCTTCGATGGCCGCCCGAAGCTCCTCGATGCCCTCACCCGAACGCGACGAGACGAAATGCGCTCGGGGCTCGAGGCCCTGCAGCACGAGACGCTCATCGTCGGCGATGAGATCCGCCTTGTTGAAGACGACGATCTCCGGCATGTCACGGACTCCGACGTCGCCCATCACATCGCGCACGGTCTGCAGCTGACCGGCGGGATCGGGGTGCGATCCGTCGACCACGTGCAGCACGACGTCTGCCTCACCGACCTCTTCGAGCGTCGAACGGAACGCCTCCACGAGCTGGTGCGGAAGATTGCGAACGAAACCGACGGTGTCTGTCAGCGTGTAGACGCGGCCGTCTGACGTCTCCGACCGGCGCACCGTCGCATCCAGCGTCGCGAACAGAGCGTTCTCCACCAGCACCCCGGCACTCGTCAGAGCGTTGAGGAGGCTGGACTTGCCGGCGTTGGTGTAGCCGGCGATCGCGACGGACGGGATCGTGTTGCGCTTGCGCTCGGCCCGCTTCGCCTCTCGCGCAGGTCCGAAATCGCGGATCTGCCGCCGCAGAAGCGCCATCTTGGTGCGGATGCGGCGACGGTCCAGCTCGATCTTCGTCTCACCGGGTCCGCGCGAGCCCATACCGGCGCCGCCGGCACCGACCTGTCCACCCGCCTGGCGGCTCATCGAGTCACCCCAGCCGCGCAGACGCGGCAGCAGGTACTCGAGCTGCGCCAGTTCGACCTGGGCCTTGCCCTCGCGGCTCTTGGCGTGCTGACTGAAGATGTCGAGGATCACGGTGGTGCGATCGATGACCTTGACCTTGACGACGTCCTCGAGGGCACGTCGCTGGCTGGGCGCGAGTTCGGTGTCGGCGATCACGGTGTCGGCACCGGTCGCTGCGACGATGCCCTTCAACTCCTGAGCCTTGCCTCGGCCGATGTAGGTCGCGGCATCCGGATGCGGCCGTCGCTGCAGAACGCCGTCGAGCACGACCGCGCCTGCGGTCTCCGCAAGGGCCGCCAGCTCTCGGAGAGAATTCTCCGCATCGTCCTGGGCACCCTGCGGGTACACGCCCACCAGCACCACGTTCTCGAGGCGAAGCTGGCGGTACTCGACCTCTGTGACGTCTTCGAGCTCGGTGGAGAGACCGCCGACGCGCCGCAGCGCATGACGATCCTCGAGGTCCCACTGGTCGCCGTCCGAAGAGCCGTGCAGGGCCGTGGAGTGGTCCTGCAGGGCCTTCGCGGCGCCGAAGACACGTGCCTCCGTCCGCTTCTCCGCATTCGCGAGTACGCGATCGACTGCTTCGTCACCTGTGGAGTGTGTGGTGGTCTCCGTCATCCGTCCCTAATCTCTGGGTTTTGTTGCGAGCCTTAACCTTAGCCCGCACTGTCCGCTACGCTCACGGTATGGGGTCCGACCATTACTTCACCGCGGCCCCGGCAAGCCCCGAGAACCTGCGATCGATCCGTGTGACGCTCGCAGGCCGAGAGCTGGACGTCACTACTGCTGGCGGCGTCTTCAGCCCGGATCGGCTGGATGCCGGTACAGCCGTCCTTCTCGCAAACATGCCTCCGGTTCCGCCGGGAGGCCATCTTCTCGACCTCGGAAGCGGGTGGGGACCCATCACGCTGTCGATGGCGATGGCCGCACCTCATGCGACCGTGTGGGCGGTCGACGTGAATGAACGATCCCTCGACCTCGTGCGGCGAAACGCTGCGGCTCATGGTCTGAAGAATGTCAACGCATCCCTGCCCGAGGATGTTCCCGCCGATGTCACATTCCGCTCGATCCGTTCGAATCCACCGATCAGAGTCGGCAAGAACGAACTTCACGGACTGCTCGAGAAGTGGATCCCCCGGCTCGACGAGCGCAGCGACGCTTGGCTCGTCGTGCAGCGCAACCTCGGTGCGGATTCGCTGCAGCGGTGGATCGCCGCGACGTTCCACCCGGGTTTCAGCGTCCATCGGACCGCGACGTCGAAGGGCTACCGCGTCCTGAAGGTGCGCAAGCACGGCACCCCGCCCACCGAGCCGATCACGCTCGTCTGAGCCGTCACACCGGCATCCGTCGCTGACCCACCAACTCGGGGAGTTCACGCATGTCAGTGAACACGATGGCGCCTTCGCGTTCCAGCCAGTCGGCTGGTGTGAGTCCGCCGGCGTAGCCGAGAACCCGCATGCCCGCGGCGCGGGCGGCCTGGACTCCGAATCGACTGTCCTCGACCACCACGCAGCGGTCGGGGCTGACGCCGAGCCGCTGACCTGCGCGCAGGAAGAGATCAGGAGCAGGCTTGCCGTTCGCGACGTCGTCGGCGCTGAAGATCCGTCCTTCGAATCGCGGAAGGAGTCCGGTCTGCCCGAGCGTCCTCCGGATCTTCTCATGAGAGCCGCTCGAGGCGACGCACGTCATTGTCGAGATCTCGTCCAACGCGGTCTCGATCCCGGCCACCGCCGTCAGCTCAGCCGCGAATGCGTCGAGGTACCACGGCTGATACGGCGCCTCCCAGTCGTCGGCAAGCAGCCGTCCGAGATGAGCTTCGATCTCGGCGCTGAAATGGGCGGAAGAGCGTCCGACGAATCTGTGCAGAATCTCGTCGTGGGAGAGAGACCACCCGAGATTCGCGAGAACCCTGCGGTCCACCTCGATCGACAGTTTCTCGCTGTCGACGAGGACCCCGTCGCAGTCGAAGACGACCAGGTCGATCGGGTCGCTCGCGCGCATCAGATCAGGTCGACCTCGCCGCTGAAGACGAGCTGGGCGGGCCCGGAGAGGGCGACGTGCTCGCCGTCCTCCGCGGGGAACATGCGCACGCCGAGCGTGCCTCCCGGCACCTCCACGCGCCAGTTGTGGGGTGCCTTGTCGCCGGCCCAGTAGCGCACAGCCAGAGCCGTTGCCGCCACGCCCGTGCCGCAGCTGAGGGTCTCCCCCACGCCGCGCTCTGAGACGCGCATAGAGACGTGTCCGATTCCGTCTCTCACGAGCGGCTCCCCCGGGACGACGAACTCGATGTTCGCACCCGCGGGCGGCGCGGGGTCGAGTACCGGCGCGCGGTGCAGCTCGAGAGACGACAACTCCGCCTCGGATGCGAGAGCGACCACGACATGCGGATTTCCGACGTCGATGCCCAGGCCGGGTCTCGTGACGGGAAGCCCGTCTGCGGCGACGAGCGGGTCCTCGCCGGAGAGCTTCCACAGACCGAGGTCCACTTGGTAACCCGTCTCGCTGCGTGTCACATCGCGCACGCCCGCACGCGTCCCGATCGGGAGCGTGGAACCGGGCTCGATCGTGGCGAGACCGGAGCGCACGAGGTAATGCGCGAAGACACGGATGCCGTTGCCGCACATCTCGGCGATGGAGCCATCCGCATTGCGATAGTCCATGAACCATTCGGCGGCCGGTTCCTCCGCGAGTGCCGCCTGCCCGTCTGCGATCGCCGCAGAGCGAACGACGCGAAGGATGCCGTCGGCACCGATGCCTCGGTGCCGATCGCAGAGGACGGCGACCTGCTCAGCGCTCAGTTCGAGAGCGCCGTCGGGGTCGGCGATGATGACGAAGTCGTTGCCGGTGCCGTGTCCTTTGGTGAATGCGACCATCCACCCAGTGTAGAGATCGCGGCTATGCGTCGACGATCAGACGCCTGCCCGTGTTCGACACGGAGAATCGCTCGTACCCGAGGTCGTCGTAGAAGCCCAATGCCCCCTCATTGCCCTCTCTGACCATGAGCTGCACCTTCGGGCAGCCCATGTCGACAAGAAGTCGTTCGGCCTCACGAACGAGAGATCGCGCGATCCCCTGATGACGGTGCGACCGTGCGGTCGCCAGGTAGTAGAGCCAGCCCCGGTGTCCGTCGTAACCGGCCATCACCGTGCCGATGATCCGCGCCGAGGCCGACCGCGCCTGATGCTCCTCGACGACCAGGAACAACTCGGGCTGCACCGTGAGCTTGCGCTGGATGTCGAGCCGGGGGTCGTTCCACGGCCGTGTGAGACCCGCCTCGGTCCAGAGAGCGACCACAGAGTCAGTGTCTGACGGATCGAAGGCCCGGACCGCCCAGTTCTCCCCCGAGCGCACGGGAGCCGACGACTCAGCCACGCTGCACGCTGTAGCGGCCGCACATGAAGTTGCGGTTGCGAGCGACCTCGAGAAGCTCGAGATCCAGCGCCCTCGGCAGCAGCGGTGCCCCGGAGCCGAGTGTCACCGGCGCATACTGCACCCACACCTCGTCGAGGAGACCGGCATCGGCGAACTGCCCGGCCAGGTCGCCACCGCCGACGACCCAGAGATCCTTGCCGCCGGCTGCGGCGACCATCTCGGAGTGCACGGCGGTCACATCGCCCTCGGCAGTGCGAATGTCAGCGCCGGCCGGAAGCTCGAGCGATCGGTGGGAGAAGACCCAGGTGGGCTGTTCGTAGCCCCAGCGCCCTTCTTCGTGGCGCATGACCCATTCGTAGGTCGATGACCCCATCGCCAGCGCGCCGATCGTCTTCTCGAACGACGCGTAGGACATGGGGCCGTCTTCGTCGATGTCCTGCTTGAGGAGCCAGTCGAGCGAGTGCTGGTCAGTCGCGATGAAGCCGTCGATGCTGCTCGCGGTGTAGAAGTGGGTGGCCATGGAACAACCATCTCATCAGGCTCAGACATCAGCCACCGCGGTCGGCGGGCGACTGGCCTCACGGGTCGACGAGCGAAGCGGCGTCCACCGGCGATTCGTGCCACGTGAGGCCGGGATACCGTTTGAACCACGACACCTGACGGCGGGCGTATCGCCGAGTGAGCGCCTGCGTCTCGGCGATGGCCTCGGCCTGAGTGAGGCGGCCATCGATCTGCGCGAGAGCCTGGGTGTAGCCGATGGCGCGCTGCGCCGTCACACCATCTTCGAGTCCCTGTCGTCGGAGCTCCCGCACCTCATCGACCAGGCCCGCTTCCCACATGCGTTCGACGCGGGCGTCCAGCCGCTCGACCAGCGCTCCGCGTTCGACATGCAGACCGAACAGACGAGTGTCGGCCTGCCAGAGCGCGGGCTGTTCAGGCAGCGCAGCGCCGTGCGTGGCGCTGCCCTGTTCGAGCACTTCGAGAGCGCGGATCACACGCCTGTCGTTCTTGGGATCGACACGCGACGCCGTGGCGGGGTCGAGTGCACGCAGCCGGTCGAGCAGCCCCGCGATGCCCTCGCTTTCGAGCTCGCGTTCGAGCCGCTCGCGGATCACCGGGTCGCGGGGCGGGAACGCGAAATCGAACACCACGCTGGAGACGTACAGACCCGACCCGCCCACGAGGATGGCGTCGGCCCCGCGCCGCTGGATGTCGGCGATCACAGAGCGCGCCAGCGGCTGGTACCAGGCGACAGCGGCCTCCTCCTGCACCTCCCGCACGTCGAACAGGTGGTGCGGAATCCCTCGACGGTCGGCCGGGGGGAGTTTCGCCGTGCCGATGTCCATTCCGCGGTAGAGCTGCATGGCATCGGCGTTCACGATCTCGGCGGCGTTGCCGCGGCTCTGCAACGCGTCAGCGAGATCGAGGGCGAGATCGCTCTTTCCCGTGCCTGTCGCGCCCACGATCGCCCAGAGCCGCGGAATCCTGTCTGCGCCGCTCGACGCCGGATCGGTCATGCCTCGAGCGGCGGTCACCTGCCGACGCGGAGCGTCGGGAGGCCCAGAGATACGGCACGGGTGCCGTCAGCGGAGATCGGCGCTGGCACGGCACACGACTCAGCCTGTCCGCGATCCCAAGCATCGCCACCGCGTGTGCGTCGGATCCGCAGCGGGGAGCCCGTCGGGTCGTCCGCGAGGAGGTGGAACGGCGCCGCATGGGTGATCGTCACCGAGACGACATCGCCGGGCCGTGGGACAGCGGATCCGGACGTGACCTCGAAGTGCACGAGTCGGTTGTCCTCAGCTCGTCCGGTCAGCCTGTGAGTCTCGGCATCCTTCTTGCCTTCGCCTGTCGAGACGAGCACCTCGACCTCGCGCCCGACCTGCTTCTGGTTCTCCTCGAGGGAGATGCGCTCCTGAAGCGCCATGAGCCGGTTGTAGCGCTCCTGCACCACCGCCTTGGGGATCTGGTCTTCCATGGTCGCGGCCGGCGTGCCCTCACGGATCGAGTACTGGAACGTGAACGCACTCGAGAACCGTGCCTGCTCGACCACCCGCATCGTGTCTTCGAAGTCCTCGTCCGTCTCACCGGGGAATCCGACGATGATGTCGGTGGTGATCGCGGCGTGCGGAATACGATCACGGACGCGATCGAGGATCCCGAGGAACTTCTCGCTGCGGTATGAACGGCGCATGGCCTTGAGGATCCGGTCGCTGCCCGACTGGAGCGGCATGTGAAGCTGCGGCATCACGTTGGCGGTCTCCGCCATCGCGTCGATCACGTCGTCGGTGAAGGCGGCGGGGTGAGGACTCGTGAAGCGGATCCGCTCGAGGCCGTCGATCTCACCCGCGGCGCGGAGCAGCTTGCCGAACGCCTGCCGATCGCCGAACTCCACGCCGTAGGAGTTGACGTTCTGTCCGAGCAGGGTGACCTCGATCGCGCCGTCTTCGACGAGCAGACGGATCTCGTTCAGGATGTCGCCGGGGCGCCGGTCCTTCTCCTTGCCACGAAGGCTCGGAACGATGCAGAAGGTGCAGGTGTTGTTGCATCCGACGGAGATGGAGACCCAACCGCTGTGCGCCGAATCGCGTTTGGTCGGAAGCGTCGACGGGAACACCTCGAGCGACTCGAGGATCTCGAGCTCGGCATCGCCGTTGTGTCGCGCCCGCTCGAGCAGACCGGGAAGCGATCCCATGTTGTGCGTGCCGAAGACGACGTCGACCCAGGGTGCCTTGTCCAGCACCGCCTGCTTGTCCATCTGAGCCAGACAGCCCCCGACGGCGATCTGCATCCCGTCTTTGCGACGCTTCACCGAGGCGAGCTGGCCGAGGGTTCCGTAGAGCTTTCCTGCCGCGTTGTCGCGCACCGCGCACGTGTTGATGATCACCACGTCGGCCTCGGCGCCGTCGGTCGCGCGGACATATCCTGCGCTCTCGAGAGAACCCGAGAGGCGTTCGGAATCGTGGACGTTCATCTGGCAGCCGAAGGTGCGGACCTCGTAGGAGCGCTGGCGTCCGTCAAGATCGATTGCTGCTGACGACGACTCGATGATCGTCGGCTCACTGCGAGGGATAGTCATGATCCCCCCATTCTACGAGCGGTTCTCCGACACTGCCGCTGAGGCGAGAGCTCGACGTTCTCGCCTCAGCGTCAGTCCGAGTCGACGAATCGAACCCCGGATGACGAGCCGAAAGAAGACTCCGTCAGGGCGGTCTTCGCGGCCGTCATCGCGATAGAGCCGTTGTAGCCACGGCGAGACAGCTGACCGACCAGACGTCGCAGCGCTGTGTCGCTGTCGAGGCGAGACATCGCTCGTGCTTTCGAGCGCGCGTACTCGAGTGCGCGCTCGGCGTCATCGTCGGGAACGTCGTCGAGCGCTGCATCGATCACGTCGCGAGGAATGCCGCGTTGCGAGAGCGCCCTCGACAGTGCGACCCGGCCCTGCCCCTTGCGCTCGATTCCCGACGTCACCAGCTGGCCGGCGAGAAGTGTGTCGTCGAGGTAGCCCCGTCGACAGAAATCATCGATCACGTCGTCGATCGCACTCGCATCGAGGCGCTCGGCGTTCTGCTCGTAGCCCCCGAGCACCATGCGTGCCTCTGACAGAGAGAGCGATCGAGTCCGCAGCTTGCGGACGAGGAGCTCCTCTGCGTCGCCACGCAACCGAGAGGGGTCG
Organism: Microbacterium sp. K2; assembly: GCF_051365005.1. Classification (NCBI taxonomy): domain Bacteria; kingdom Bacillati; phylum Actinomycetota; class Actinomycetes; order Micrococcales; family Microbacteriaceae; genus Microbacterium; species Microbacterium sp. K2. Next base: position 762,175 of record NZ_JBLWII010000001.1, read on the forward strand.
ATGCCGACGCCATCGCCTGAGCCGACTTCCTGCGACTGCAATGCGCGCAATCGCGGCGCGGACCGAGCCGCTGCACCGCGTGCTGGATGGCGTTCACTGGGCCCACGAGAGTCGAGGGATGGGACCGGATTCGAATTGCGGGTCGAGTCGCCCTCTGTCGACTTCCACACCCCGGTGACGGCTGCGGAACGAGTCGCGACACCGCTGGCCTCCGGAGCTTCCCTCCCGGCCGACTTCTCACGTGTGTCGTCACGGCCGAAGAGAGGGATGATGGGGGCGATCTGCTCAGGCCCGCCCCCGCCATCACTCATGGTTCACTCCGGTTGCTCCGCAACCGCGAACCATCATTCTCATGCCGGGCGGCGCTCAGCGAGCTCGTCTGCGGGCGCTTCAGTGGCGCCGCCGATGCCGAGCTTCTGCTTGATCTGCGTCTCGATGGCGAGTGCGACATCGGGGTTCTTGAGCAGGAACGTTCTCGCGTTCTCCTTGCCCTGGCCCAGCTGGTCGCCGTCGTAGGTGTACCACGATCCGGACTTCTTCACGATGCCGTGCTCGACACCGAAGTCGATCAGGCTGCCCTCACGCGAGATGCCGACGCCATAAAGGATGTCGAACTCCGCCTGCTTGAACGGCGGTGCCATCTTGTTCTTCACCACCTTGACCCTGGTGCGGTTTCCGACTGCATCGGTGCCGTCCTTCAACGTCTCGATGCGGCGGATGTCCATGCGGACCGACGCGTAGAACTTCAGCGCCTTTCCACCCGCGGTGGTCTCGGGCGATCCGAAGAAGACGCCGATCTTCTCGCGCAGCTGGTTGATGAAGATCATCGTGGTGTTCGTCTGGTTGAGCCCACCGGTGAGCTTTCGCAGTGCCTGCGACATCAGTCGAGCCTGCAGACCCACGTGCGAGTCGCCCATCTCACCCTCGATCTCGGCCCGAGGCACGAGAGCCGCGACGGAGTCGATGACGATCAGATCGATCGCGCCGGAGCGGACGAGCATGTCCGCGATCTCGAGCGCCTGCTCACCCGTGTCGGGCTGCGAGACGAGAAGAGCGTCGATGTCGACACCGAGCTTCGCGGCGTAGTCGGGATCGAGCGCGTGCTCGGCATCGATGAAGGCGGCGATTCCGCCGGCACGCTGCGCGTTCGCGATCGCGTGCAGCGTGAGTGTCGTCTTACCCGAGGACTCGGGACCGTAGATCTCGACGATTCGTCCACGCGGGAGGCCTCCGACGCCGAGAGCGACGTCGAGAGCGATGGAGCCGGTCGGAATGACGGCGACGGGTGCGCGCTCGTCACTGCCCAGTCTCATGACCGAGCCCTTTCCGAACTGACGGTCGATCTGGGCGAGTGCTGTCTCGAGGGACTTCTCGCGGTCAGCGGGTGATGGCATGACGTGCTCCTTATGCTCGCGTGGTGCCGCCTGTAGGCTGTCGCGGTCCTCCCGGCTGGGCGGAACTCTCCGACAAGGCGTATGGCTCTTCGGCTTGCTGTTCACCGTACGAGGCACCTCCGACATTGCGTCGTCAGCTCCGCGAAACAGGGAGAACACCGTCTCCGAACCACTTGTGCAGAAGACTACGCCCGTTTCGAACACATATTCGACGACACGCCGTCACGGCGTGTCGTTAGTCGAACGCGCGTCGAACGCGTCAGGGAATCATCGCCTGCGCGGCTCGAGTCGCCCAGCGCCGTACCGTCGCTCCTGCGGCACATCGGTCTCGGCGCACAGCGCCAGCCAGATGTCACGCGGCGGGACACCGGCATCCAGCGCCTGGTCGGCAGTGCGGCCGGCGAGCTGCGTCAGAATGAGGTCGCTGATGAGAGACGAACCTCGACCACCGAATTCCGCGTCGACTGCGCGGAGGAACTCACTGCGACGCATCAGAGGATGAAAAGGATCCGAAGCTCAGTGGAGCGAAAGCTCTGGCTCGACGGAAGCCACGAGGTCATCCGGCACGACGTCCGGGAAGACCTGGATGCCTTCGAGAACGGAGATGCGGTCGCCCACCTCTCGCATGATGATCGAGATGGGAACATCCAGAGCATCAGCAACCGACGCGAGAATCTCGCTCGATGCCTCCTTCTGGCCCCGCTCGACCTCGCTGAGATAGCCGAGTGCCACAGATGCCTTGCTTGCAACCTGCCGGAGCGTACGCCCCTTCTGCAGGCGGAAGTCCCTCAGCACATCGCCGATTTCCTGTCGTACAAGAATCATCGGAACCTCCTCCCAGATCGCCTTCTCGAGGTCTCCCTCGAGGAGACCGCCAGTCTAGTCCTACCGACCTTCACAAAATCTACCTTCGCACGCTGTGCTTTCGGTGTGAGCACATAGGACATAACGGAACGCACGCATCGGCTATTCCCGGAGGACCCGCACGAGCATCGCAACGGCCGCATCGACCGTCTGGGCGCGGACCTGTGCGCGATCGCCGTCGAATCTGAAGGCCTCACTCACGAAGTGATCCGGGGTCACGACGGCGATGTGCACCGTGCCAACCGGCTGACCATCGGGAGAGTCCGGTCCTGCGATCCCGGTGGTCGAGACGCCGACGTCAGCGGGGATTCCGGAGACCTGCAGTGCGCGACGCGCGCCGGCCGCCATCTGCAGCGCCACCTCGGGGTGCACCGGCCCGTGCGCATCGAGCAGCCCGTCGTCGACCCCCAGCAGCGTGTGCTTGATCGGGGTGGCGTAGGCGACGATCGCTCCCCGCAGCGACTCCGATGCGCCTGGCACCGAGACGAACTCAGCAGCGAGAGCACCGCCCGTCAGCGACTCCGCGATGCCGAGAGTCCAGCCACGCTCGATCAGCACGGCGAGCACCTCCGACGCGGAAGTCACGACCGCTGCCGCGACCCTCGCACCTGCGCCACGATGTAGTCGATCCCGCTCGCCACCGTGAGGATAAGCGCCAGGATCATCAGGATCGCGGTCCCGACCACCCACAGCTGGGGGCCGATCACCACGTGCAGCGGGAGCAGCGCCCAGGAAAGAGCCACGGCCTGAACCGCAGTCTTGACCTTGCCCATCCACGCGGCTGCCACGACGTGCTCCTTCGCGACCATGAGGCGGTGGATCGTGATACCCCACTCGCGGATCAGGATCACGATCACGACCCACCAGTTGAGCTCACCGAGCACGGCCAGGCCGATGAAGCCCGCCCCCGTGAGCAGCTTGTCGGCGATCGGGTCCCACAGCTTGCCGAAGTCCGTGACGATGTCGTGGCGACGTGCGAGGTAGCCGTCGACCCAGTCGGTGGAGATGCCCACGACGAAGAGGATCGCCGCAACCCATCGGATGACGATGTCATCGAGCCCGTACGTTCCCCCCATCAGGAGCAGGACGAAGAAGATCACCGCGAGCGGGATGCGCGCGATGGTGATCGCGTTGGGAAGCTGCCGTGGAATTGCCATCAGTCTCGTCCTGTCAGTCCCCAGGCGTCTTCGTCGCCGTCGTCATTAGCCTCGACCACGGGCAGGCCCTGGAACTGTGCTTCTACCGGGTCGTGCGGCGCCCCGGCCGCGGTCGCAGCCACGGTGGGAGCAGCCGGCTTCGGCGGCGCATCGTCGCCTCGCAGCTTCGCCATGACCTGGGGCAGCTGCTCGGCGGTCGCCAGCACGTCACGCGCCTTGGATCCTTCGGAGGGGCCGACGATCTCGCGCGACTCGAGGAGGTCCATCAGGCGACCCGCCTTGGCGAAGCCGACGCGCAGCTTGCGCTGCAGCATCGACGTGGAGCCGAACTGCGACGACACGATGAGTTCGGCCGCCGCGAGGAGGAGCTCGAGATCATCCCCGATGTCCTCATCGACCTCCTTCTTCTTCGTCGGCTCCAGTGCTTCCTGCACATCGGCGCGATAGTCGGGACGAGCCTGACGCGTGACATGCTTGACGACCGCGTCGATCTCCTTCTCGTCGACCCAGGCGCCCTGCAGACGAAACGGCTTGGACGATCCCATCGGCGAGAACAGCGCGTCACCCTGGCCGATCAGCTTGTCGGCACCGGGGCTGTCGAGGATCACGCGGCTGTCGGTGACGCTCGTCACGGCGAACGCGAGGCGCGACGGGACGTTGGCCTTGATCAGACCGGTCACGACGTCGACGCTGGGGCGCTGGGTGGCGAGCACCAGGTGGATTCCGGAAGCTCGTGCGAGCTGGGTGATGCGGACGATCGAGTCCTCGACATCTCGCGGGGCGACCATCATCAGGTCGGCGAGCTCATCGACGACCACGAGAAGGTACGGGTACGGCTTGAGAACACGCTCGCTGCCGACCGGCAGCTCGACTTCGCCGGCGCGGACGGCCCTGTTGAAGTCGTCGATGTGGCGGAATCCGAACGACGCGAGGTCGTCGTACCGCATGTCCATCTCCTTCACGACCCACTGCAGCGCCTCGGCGGCCTTCTTGGGGTTCGTGATGATGGGGGTGATCAGGTGCGGAACTCCCGCGTAGCTCGTCAGCTCCACCCGCTTCGGGTCGATCAGGACCATTCGCACGTCCGTCGGCCGAGCGCGCATGAGCAGGCTCGTGATCATCGAGTTGACGAAGCTGGACTTACCCGATCCCGTGGAACCGGCGACCAGCAGGTGGGGCATCTTCGCGAGGTTGGCGATGACGATGTTCCCGCCGACGTCCTTGCCGACGCCGATCGTCATCGGATGTGTGCTCTTGTGCGCAGCCGGCGACCGCAGCACATCGCCGAGAGCGACCATCTCCTTGTCGGCGTTGGGGATCTCGATGCCGATCGCGCTCTTGCCCGGGATCGGCGACAGGATCCGCACGTCGTTGGATGCGACCGCGTAGGCGAAGTTGTTGCTCAGCTGCAGGATCTTCTCGACCTTGACGCCGTGGCCGACCTCCACCTCGTACTGGGTGACCGTCGGACCGCGCGAGAATCCGGTGACCTTCGCATCGACCTTGAACTGCGTCAGCACACTCGTGATCTGCTCGATCACCTTGTCGGTCGCTTCGGAACGCATGACCGGCGGTGGGCCTTCGACCAGGAGCCCCGGCGAGGGGAGCACGTAGGGAGTGACGGGCGCCTGAGGCCCCCGCTCCCCCGGCCCCGGGGTTCCGAAGCCGTCGAGTCCCGGCAACTCGGGCATCTCGCCCGTGTCGGACTCGTCATCGAGGAGTGCGGTGGTCTGCTGCCCGGCCAAGGACGCGGTCACCGAGCGCACGTCGGACAGCACCTCGGTCGCGGCATCGGAGGCGTTCTCCACGACCACGGCCTGGTCGTATGCAGGAGTCGGCTCCGAGGTGGTGAGCAGCGCTGTGATGTCGTCGGATCCGAGAGTGCCCTCGTCGGGGTCCTCCTCGCGGCCGGTCTTGTTGCGCCGCCACCACGGCAGGACATCCGGGTCGTCGACCTTGTCTGCCTCGTCGATCGGCGCCGCGTCCTTCGCAGGCTTCTCCGGGCGCTCGGCGTCGAACATCCACGCGTAGAGATCTCCGAGTCGCTGGCCGATGCGGTTCGGCGGGGTCTTGGTCAGGATCAGGACGCTGAGAGCGGCGAGAATCGACAGCACGATGTACGCGCCGATCGGGGTGAGATACGACAGCGGCTCCCCGAGCATCCATCCGAACAACCCGCCTGCCTCGCTGAGCGCGGGCATGCCGTCTCTCGGCTGCGGGCGCACGAGCAGCCCTGCGGAATCGGCGCGGCCGGCCGCCGTATGGCAGAAGCCCGCGAGGGTGAGGATGAACAACCCGAACCCGATGCCGATACGCCCGTTGTCGTGCACGGACGACGGATGACGGAACAGCCAGCCGGCGAGCAGCAGGAGCAGCACCGGCATGACGAAGGCCACTCGCCCGACCAGAAGACCCACCGAGTACGCACTGATGTTGGCCGCGACCTCGTTGCCGATGAAGAACCATTCGTTCACCGCACCGGCGATCGCCAACAGCACGAGCAGGAACGGGAAGCCGTCGCGCCGATCGTCCTTCTCGAGGGTCTCGGGCCCGAATGCTCGGAAGAGTCCGCCGACACCGTGGGCGAGCCCGTTCCAGGCCCGCACCGCCACCGGGGGCTTGTCTACCTCATCGATGTACTTCTTGGGCGCTGCCTGAGCCTTCGGAGCAGCCTGCCTCTTCGGGCGGGGCGTGGCGCTCTCGGACGCGCGCGCTGACTTCGTGGTACTCCTGGCCATGCTCTCACGTTACGTCCAGGGGCCGACATAGGCCCGTAATGACGCGGCATTCCGCTGTCTTCCACGGCGGCGCAGCGAGGGATCAGGACGCGCGATGCACCATCGTGTCGCGCACGGTTCCTTCGTCGGTCACCTCGAAGCCCTCTGATCGGTACAGCGTGCGCGCGAAGTTGTCGCGTTCGACGCTGAGGCTGATCCGGGGGTGTCCTTGCTCGCGAGCATGGGCGACGAGACGTCGGAGCAGAGTACGTCCGACACCGTGGGCACGCCAGATCGGCTGCACGCCGATGATGAGCTCCGGAACCGCGGTTCCGACGAATCCGAAGCCCGCATCGTCGGGCGCGAGCAGGCGATACCACGCTGCGCCGATCGGGTGGCCGTCCGTATCGACGGCGAGAAAGCCCGCATCCGCCGGTCGCATCCATCCGGAGACGTAGCGCCGATGCTCGACGGCGGTGAGGATCTCGTGCCGTGGCCGTGCTCCGCCCGAGCGCCAGTTCGCGGCCTCGACGACCATGTCGCCGAGGAAGCTCCCGTCCGCCTGTGTGGCGGGTCGGATCGAGAAGTCGTCCGGCATGAGGAGAGCGTACGCCGCTCGCGTTACAGCCGAGTGTCGGTCGACTGTGAACCCACGAGCGGCGCGGCGCCGATCACGCTTCGATGACGAGAGGAACGATCATCGGACGACGACGGAGCTTCTGGTTGACCCAGCGCCCGATCGTGCGGCGGATCACCTGCGAGAGCGCATGCGTGTCGCGCACGCCGTTGCCGGACGCCTCCTTGAGCGCGGCGATGATCTTCGGGGTGACGTCGTCGAAGACGGAATCGTCTTCAGCGATACCGCGAGCGTGGATCTCAGGTCCTGAGATGATGCGACCCGTCGCGGCGTCCACCACGACGATCACGGAGACGAAACCCTCTTCAGCCAGAATCCGACGGTCCTTGAGATCTGCGTCGGTGATCGCGCCGACTGTCGAGCCGTCGACGTAGACGAATCCGAGGTCGAGCTGACCGACCACACGTGCGTCGCCGTTCTTCAGATCGATGACGGTGCCGTTCGACGCGATGATGGTGCGCTCGGCGTCGATTCCCGTGTCCTGAGCCAGCTTGGCGTTGGCGATCAGGTGACGGTACTCGCCGTGAACGGGAAGCACGTTCTTGGGCTTGAGGATGTTGTAGCAGTAGATCAGCTCGCCGGCTGCTGCGTGCCCCGAGACGTGCACCTTGGCGTTCGCCTTGTGCACGACGTTCGCGCCGAGCTTGGTGAGTCCGTCGATCACGCGGTAGACGGCGTTCTCGTTTCCGGGGATCAGGCTGGAGGCCAGGATCACGGTGTCGCCCTCACCGGGCTCGATCGCGTGGTCGAGGTTCGCCATACGACTCAGGACGGCCATGGGCTCGCCCTGTGAACCGGTCGACATGTAGACGATCTTGTCGTCGGGAAGGTCTCGCGCCTTCTTGTAGTCGATCAGCAGTCCGCTCGGCACCTTCAAGTAGCCCAGGTCTTCGGCGATCGTCATGTTGCGCAACATGCTGCGCCCGAGCAGAGCCACCCGGCGCCCGTGCGCCGCTGCGGCGTCGAGGACCTGCTGCACACGGTGCACATGGCTGGAGAAGCTCGCGACGATGACCCGCCTCGGAGCCTTGCCGATGACCTGATCGAGCACCGGCCCGATGGAGCGCTCGGTGGGCGTGAATCCCGGTACGTCGGCGTTGGTCGAGTCGACGAGGAACAGGTCGACGCCCTCCTCGCCCAGACGAGCGAAGGCACGAAGATCCGTGATGCGTCCGTCGAGCGGCAGCTGATCCATCTTGAAGTCACCGGTCGCCAGCACGAGGCCGGCGGGGGTGCGGATCGCGACCGCGAGGGCGTCGGGGATCGAGTGGTTCACCGCGACGAACTCGAGGTCGAAGGGACCGACCTTCTCCCGCTGTCCCTCCTTCACGGTGAGCGTGTAGGCCTTGATGCGGTGTTCCTTGAGCTTCGCCTCGACGAGCGCGAGGGTGAGGCCGGAACCGATCACAGGGATGTCGCTCTTCAGACGCAGCAGATACGGGACCGCACCGATGTGGTCTTCGTGCCCGTGGGTGAGGACGACGCCGACGATGTCGTCGAGGCGGCCCTTGATCGGCTCGAAGTCGGGCAGGATCAGGTCGACTCCCGGCTGGTGCTCCTCGGGGAAGAGCACGCCGCAGTCGACGATCAGGATCTTCCCGTCGAACTCGAAGATGGTCATGTTGCGACCGATCTCACCGAGGCCGCCGAGCGGGGTGACCCGGAGCGTTCCTTCTTCGAGTGCTGCGGGTTCTGCGAGCGGGATGGACATGCTGTCTCCTCAGTCGGACGCTCGACGCGCCCGTTCGTTCGTTGTGACGCGGCTCACCGCGTCCGGTGTCAGCGGGTTGTGCCGTGCACCTTCGGCAGGGCACCGCCCGCGGCCGCGTTGCGGTCGGGGCGGAAGTTGGAGAAGTCTGCGCCGGGGACGTCCCTCACGAGATCGAGCTCGTCCTCGATGAGAGCGGCCTCCCACTCTTCGGGACCGACGAGCGGCAGACGTACGCGCGGGCTCGAGATGCGACCGAGCCCGTGCAGGATGTACTTCGCGGCGACGGTGCCGGGCACGTGCGTCATGACGGCGCGCACAAGCGGGTCGAGCCGCTTGTGCTCAGCGGTCGCGGTGGCGAGATCGCCGCGATTGACGGCGTCGATGATGGTCCGGTACGGCGCCGACGCGACATTCGCGGTCACGCCGATCAGGCCGGTCGCGCCGATCGCGAGGTGCGGCAGCACGTTGGCGTCGTCGCCCGAGAAGTACATGAGGTCGGTCTGGTTCAAGACGCGGCTCACCTCGGAGAAGTCGCCCTTGGCGTCCTTCACGGCGAGGATGTTCGGGTGCTTCGCGAGTCGGAGGATGGTCTCGTACTTGATCGGCACACCCGTGCGTCCCGGGATGTCGTAGAGGATCACCGGGAGGTCGGTGGCATCTGCCACGAGCCGGAAGTGGGTCAGGATGCCGGCCTGCGTCGGCTTGTTGTAATAGGGCGTGACGATCATGATGCCGTCGGCGCCGGCCTTCTCACTGGCCCTGTACAGCTCGATCGCGTGCGCGGTCTCGTTGGATCCGCCGCCCGTGATGATCTTCGCGCGGCCGGCGGAGACGGACTTGCCGACCTCGACCAGCTTGAGCTTCTCGGGGTCCGTCAGGGTCGAGGTCTCGCCGGTCGTTCCCGTCACGACGATTCCGTCAGCACCGGCGGTGATGACGTCATCGATGTGCTTCTCGACGGCGGGCCAATCGACTTCACCGTCGGCCGTCATGGGAGTGACGAGCGCGACGAGAACCTGTCCGAAAGGGTTGCCCGAGTGCGTCATGACCCCAGCGTATCGGTTCGCATGCCCGTCACCCAGACGGGGCATGGAGGATGACGTCACTGCGCTCGCTTCCTGCCGAAGAGCCCATGCAGTCGATCATGGGGAGGCGCTTAGGCTCATCTGCATGACATGGGTCACGCACGAATCGTCCACGGTGTATTCGAATCCCTGGATCGAGGTCAGGGAGGATCGGATCACCGGGCCCGGCGGAGACGGGATCTACGGCGTCGTCACCATGCGCCACGCGGCCGTCTTCGTGGTCGCGATCGACGAAGAGGAACGCGTCTGCCTGGTGACGCTGGAGCGCTACACGACCGGTCGATCGGTCGAGGTCCCTGCCGGGGGCAGCGACGGCGAGGACCCGGCCGTGGCCGCTCGACGCGAACTGCTGGAGGAGACGGGCTTCGTGGCCGATGAGTGGGTGCACCTCGGAACCATGAACGCGTTGAACGGCATCGCCGACGCTCCGGAGCATGTGTTCCTCGCTCGGGGGCTGGCGCGTGCCGACGACCCGGCGCACGCACAAGCTGAGGAGGGCATAGCCGCCGTCTCGTGGGTGCCGTTCGCAGAGGTGCTCTCGATGATCGCGGACGGGCGGATCACCGATGGCGAGACCGTCGCCGCGATCACGTACGCCGGCATCCGTCTCGGCAGGTTCGGCTGACGCGCACTCGTCCGCCGGCTCGCACTGGGCCGGGAGTCACCGCGGCCGATGACGTCAGACGCGGCCGCGCCGTGCGACGCCGGAGGTCAGCCCACTCGGCAGCAGGCCGGCGAGAGCGACGATCGCCTTGTAACGCAGAGACGGGATCGAGACGGACTTGCCGCGCGCCGCGTCGCGAAGCCCTTCTCGAACGACTGCGCGCGCATCGAGCCACATGAATTCGGGAACACCCTCGTGCCCCGGTTGCAGCCCCATCCGCTCGTGGAACGACGTGTGCGTGAACCCGGGGCACACCGCGGTGACCGTGACGCGGTCGCGGGAGTACTCCGCATTCGCCCAGCGACTGAAGCCGATCAGCCAGCTCTTGCACGCGGAATACGTCGAGCGCGAGATGAATCCGGCGACGGATGCGACGTTGACGATGCGGCCACCGCGGCCTCGCATCGACTGCAGCGCAGCGTGCATGAGGCGCATCGACGCCTCGACGTGAACGCGCAGGTGGCGCACCTCGTCGTCGATGTCGTTGTCGGCGAACTGGAGCGACAGCCCGAACCCGGCGTTGTTGACGAGCAGATCGACCGGATCGGAGGTGTCGCGGAGACGGTCGGCCACGCGCTGGACGTCGCTGTCGACCGACAGGTCGGCGGGGAGCACCTCGACGGCGATGCCGTACTCGCTGCGCAACTCGGCGGCCACGGCCTCGAGGTCGCCCGCAGAACGCGCGACGAGGATCAGGTCGGCTCGGCGTCGGGCGAGCTGGCGCGCGAACTCGGCGCCGAGCCCGGCGCTCGCACCCGTGATCAGAGCGGTGGGCATCAGCGCTCGTATCCGAGGAAGCGGTAGCGGATGCCGGAGCGCGACGTCTGCCACTCCCCCTCGTCGACGAGGCGCCACCCGGCTTTGGACGGCGCGTAGGCGTCACCGGTGACATCGATGTCGAGCTCCGTGACCTCGAGACGGTCGGCGTCGGCTATCACGAGGCGGAAGATCTCAGCTCCGCCGATGATCCAGACCTTGTCGTGGCCGCGCACGGCATCCGTCACCGCCGCCGCGCGACGTGCCCCGTCTGCGGACCAGTCCTGCTGGCGGGTGATGACGATGTTCTCGCGCCCGGGGAGCGGACGGAAACGCTCAGGAAGCGAGTCCCAGGTCTTGCGTCCCATGATCACGGGGGCGCCGAGCGTGACCTCTTTGAAATGCGCGAGATCCTCGGGAACGTTCCAGGGCATGCCGCCCTCTGCTCCGATGACGCCGCCATGGGCCTCAGCCCAGATCAGCCCGACCCAGGTCATACCGCGACCGCCGCCCGGATCGGAGCGTGATGCTGGTAGTCCTCGACGATGAAGTCGTCGTAGCCGTAGTCGAGGATCGACTCGGGCTTCCGAGCGAATCGCAGGGTCGGGTACGGGTAGGGGTCTCGAGTCAGCTGTTCGCTCACCTGCTCGAGGTGGTTGTCGTAGATGTGGCAGTCGCCGCCCGTCCAGACGAAGTCGCCGGGCTCGAGTCCGACCTGCTGCGCGACCATCAGCGTGAGCAGGGCGTAGGACGCGATGTTGAACGGGACCCCGAGGAAGAGATCGGCGCTGCGCTGGTAGAGCTGGCAGGAGAGCTTGCCGTCTGCGACGTAGAACTGGAAGAGCGCGTGGCACGGCGCCAGGGCCATGTCGGGGATGTCCGCCGGGTTCCAGGCTGACACGATGAGTCGACGGGAATCGGGAGTCTGGCGGATCTGCTCGATCACCTGCGCGAGTTGATCGATGCTCTCTCCGTCGGGCGTCGGCCAGCTTCGCCACTGGACTCCGTAGACGGGGCCCAGATCGCCGGAGGCGTCGGCCCATTCGTCCCAGATCGTGACGCCGTGGTCCTGCAGCCACTTCACGTTCGAGTCGCCTCTGAGGAACCACAGGAGCTCGTACGCGATCGACTTGAAGTGCACGCGCTTCGTCGTGATCAGCGGGAAACCCTTGGAGAGATCGAAACGGATCTGTCTGCCGAACACGCTGGTTGTCCCGGTGCCCGTGCGATCCGACTTGTGGGTGCCCGACTCCAGCACGTCTCGGAGGAGGTCTTCATACGGCGTCGGGACGGCTGCGCTCATGTGTGCCAGACTACCCGCCCCGAGGACGGAAGAGTCGGATCGTCACGATGCGACACATCGGCCTCGAGGTCGTCGAGTCACCCGTATTCTCTATCCATGTCGCCCGGAATCGCACTCGCCGTGATCGGAGCGCTGCTCGTGATCTCCGCCATCGTCGGGATCGTGCTGCGGATCCTCGACGGACGGCGTCGAGGAGGTGGGCACCTCCTGTTCGATCCTGCCGATGCGGGTGCAGCGCAGCTCGGCTCGCACGCCACGCTCGTGCAGTTCAGCACCGAGATGTGCGCGCGCTGCCCCCAGGTCCGCAGGATGCTGTCGAGCTACGTCGCAGACTCCGACGGCCTGCATCATCTCGAGGTCGATCTCACGCACAACCCTGAACTCTCGGCGCGATACAAGGTGCTGCAGACCCCGACGACATTCGTGGTGGACGGCTCCGGCGCCGTCCGAGCGCGATTCCACGGCGTGCCGCACCGGCACGCGCTCACCGAAGCCCTCGCCGCCGTCTGAGCACGCAACGACTGGAGCAGAGATGACCCCTCCCGCAGGTATCGACCCCCGCGGTCCGCGCTTCGCGGCGACGATCACGACCGTGCTGCTGCTCGCCGCGACCTTCCTCGGCCTCATCGGCATCTCGACCGCGAGGTCGTTCGGCTGGTTCGCCTACCAGCCGCTCGCATCGGCGAGCCTCTCGTCCGACGCCTGGGCCATCGTCGCCGCGTCGCCGGGCCAGCGGGCGCTCGATCCCGGCTTCCTCCTCACGGTGGTGATCGCTCTGCTCTTCCTGTGGAGCGTGCTCTCCCCCGCGACGGCGCCCTGGGGCGTCGTGTTCCGCCGATTCGTGCGGCCCCGACTCGCACCCCCCACCGAGCTGGAGGACCCTCGCCCTCCTCGCTTCGCGCAGGGTGTGGGCCTCTTCGTCGTCACGATCGGACTCGTCCTGCACCTCGCCGGCGTGCCGTGGGCGCTGCCCATCGCGACCGCGGCTGCGTTCATCGCGGCCTTCCTCAATGCCGCGTTCTCGTTCTGCCTCGGCTGCCAGATCTACCTGCTGCTGCAGCGTGCGGGCATCCTCGGTCGGGGGCCATCGGCGGCTTGAGCGCGGTTCCGTCGGCCGCACCCGGTCGATAGGCTGGCTCCACACGCGAGCGCACATCCCGCGGCGCGAGAATCGGAGAAATCATGCCCGTCACCAGCGAAGCCACCACCACCTGGACCGGATCCCTCGCAGAGGGCTCGGGCACGGTCGCGTTCTCCTCGTCGAAGCTCGGCACCTTCCCGATCAACTGGAAGGCGCGCAGCGAGGGCAGCGACACGACCACCACCCCCGAGGAGCTGATCGCTGCGGCTCACGCTTCGTGCTTCAGCATGGCGCTGTCTCACGCACTCTCGGAGAACGGCACCCCGCCGGAGCGCGTCAACACCAGCGCGTCGGTCACTTTCAAGCCCGGGGTCGGGATCAGCGGAAGCCACTTGAACGTCAACGCCGTCGTTCCCGGGCTCTCCCCCGAGGATTTCCAGAGGATCGCAGCTGAGGCGAAGACAGGCTGCCCGGTCTCGCAGGCTCTCGCCGGCATCGAGATCACGCTCGAGGCCACCCTCGCCTGAGTCCGATCAGCCGCGGGCGATGCGAATCGCCTGGCGGATGCTGGCGCGGGCGTCCTTGCGGCGCCCCGCCGCATCTTGAACCACACCGAGGCGGTACCGCGCACGCCAGTCCGTCGGCGCGGCGTCCGCTTCCACCGCGTACCTCGCGATCAGCGGGTCGGCGTCCGCTCGCGCGATACGTCCGCTGGGGGTGAGCTCGGACTCCGCCTCGGGCATGCCACCTTCGGCATCGAGCGCACGACCCAGCCGATCGGCGGCGAACCCGAACTGCATCTCGCGGATGAGCGCCCAGGCGCCGATCGGAGCGAGCACGATCAACGCGACCCCCATGCCGATCGACACCGGTGTCCCGACGGCGAAGAACATCACGGCCAGCCAAACGGCGACCGCCAGATAGAGCAGCAGCGCCGCGGCCATAAGGCCCACGCCGATTCGCGACATCACGAGCGGATGCCGATGTCGATCATGCTCTCCAGCCCCACGAATACTCCGTTCGCCTGCGCCGCGAACGGGACTGCCAGGCGAATGCCCGGAGCGTATGCGAGCGCAGGCTCGACCGTATCGTGCGTGAACGTCAGGGATTCGCCCGGGCCCGAGAGAATGACCTCCTGCTTCGCGATGACGCCAGGACGCCGGAGCGAATGGATCGGCACGCTGCCCACCTGCTGCCCCCGCGCGCGCTGGTCGGCGTGCGGAGCGCTGACCGGCCCCTGCTCGGCTCGAGCCGCTGCGATGAGTTCGGCGGTGCGCACCGCGGTGCCCCTCGGAGAGTCGACCTTCGCCTCGTGATGCGCCTCCACGATCTCTGCCGATCCGAAGAACGGTGCGGCCGCGGCCGCGAGTGCCGAGCCGAGCACCGATCCGAGCGAGAAGTTCGGGATGAAGACGGCCCCGGTTCCTGCGTTCTCCACGAGTGGACGCACCAGAGCGATGCGTTCCGTGGACCATCCGGAAGTCGCCACCAGGACGTTGATCCGACGCTCCACCGCCGCGCGGACGACGTCGACGCTCACCTGAGGGGTGGTGGCGTCGATCACGAGATCCGCCCCGTCGAGCTCCGCGAGGTCGCTTCGAGAGGTGAGCACGCGACTCACTTCGAAGCCCTCGAGCCCATCGATCACCGCACCGATGATCGATCCGAGCTTCCCGGTTCCGCCGACGAGTGCTACCTGCGTGGTCATGCGTTCAGTCTATTTCTCGGCGGCGCCCTGACCGCCGCGGCGGGCCGGGGTATCGGGAATCAGACCGGCATGGCGTCGGGGATGCCCGTGCGCAGCTCGACCGGCAGATGTCCGGTGTCGTTGTGAGTGAGCAGCGTCCACGGACGCCCCTGCTTCTGCGCGATCACGGTCAGCCCGCAGTGAGCCTGATTCAGAGTCATCCACCGCCACTCCGGGGCGCCGAGGACCTCTCGCACGAACCAGGAGATCACGAAGTTGTGGGTGATGAGCACCTCGTGCACGTCACCCGGCTTGCGCACCAGGAACTCGTTGACCGCGTCGAACATCTGGGCACGGCCGGCGTCGAGCTCGGCCTCGGTGACCGACCCGAAGAACGGCTCGTAGGCCGCGGGGGTCTCGTCGGTCATACCGGTGGGCACGCAGTCGAAGAGCAGAGCGGTCGGCTCAGGGTCGACCGACGGAAGTCGTTGCGCGATCGCCCGAGCCGTCTCGTTCGCACGCAGGAGGGGCGAGTGCCAGACGGCATCGAGCGGGAGTCCTGAGAGCCGGTCAGCGATGAGTTCGGCCTGACGCTGGCCGCGCGGCGACAGGGGGCCGTCGGCGAGACCGTGTTCGGCGTCCTGATGTTCACCGTGTCTGACCAGATATATGTAATGCGTCACAAACTCGCTCGCTTCATCGACAGCGTCCGCCGGGATTCACTCCACCCTATGCCAGGTCTGTGACAGAGGCGTTACGACGCTCAGTTGCCGGCGCGCGTGAGTTCGGCGACCTGTGCGCGCGAAAGCGTGACGCCGGCGCCCTGCATCAGCTCGTCGACGTGGTCGGTCGCGAAGGTGTTGACGATCGGCGCCGCGACGGTGCGCTGCGCGAGAAGCCAGGCGATGGACACGGCCGCCACCGGGACCTCGAGTTCGGTCGCCACCTGGTCGAGAGCGCGCAGGACCTTCGTGCCACGACGGTTCAGGTGACCGCGCAGCTGCTCTCCTCGCACGCCGTGCGAGGTCAGTGCCTTGCTGCGGTGTCTGCCCGACAGGAAGCCGTGCTCGAGAGCGTGCGACGGCGTGACGGCGAGACTCTGTGCGCCGGCGACCAGACGCAGATCGCCCTCGAACGGCTGACGACGGATGAGGTTGTACGGAGAATCGATCACCTCGACGCGCGGGTACCCAGCGGAGGCGAGGATGCGTGCCTCGACAAGCCGCTCCGGTGCGAATCCGAACGCGCCGAGGGCGCCGATCTTGCCCGCGTCGATCATCCACTCGACGGTCGCCAGCGTGTCTTCGAGGTTCGTCGTCCGGTCGAGCGTCGCGTCGAGATACAGCACGTCGATGCGATCGACGCCCAGACGCGTGAGCGAGCCCTCGACCGCGCGCACGAGATTGACGGAGCCGAGACCCGGGTTGTCGGCGTGGGCTCCGATCCGCACACTCAACAGGGCGCCATCACGCCGTCCTCTGGACTGCAGCCACTGGCCGATGATGTGCTCACTGCGGCCACCGGAGAAGCCGTCTGCAGTGTGGATCGCGTTGCCGCCGAACTCGACGTATCGATCGAGGATGCCGTGGCTCGTCTCGAGATCGACGTTCCAGCCGAACTCGGCCGCACCGAGCATCAGTGGAAAGGTATCGAGCCCGGTCTCGCCGAGAGGTACGCGGATGTTCTCTCCTATTCCCGGACCGACGATGGGAATGGGCGCGGACGGGTGCTCTGCAGTGCTCTGCTGCCCTCGCTCGTCCGACGCTCCTGCGCCTACGCTGAACAACCGCATATCCTCACCCCCGTCGGTCGGTGCGTACCGACCTCCGTCACTGCCTCGAATGCACCCCCCGGTGCGTACTTCGAGAGTAAGCGAGATCCGCGAACTCGCTGACCAATCCGGGGAACGGCGCAAGAACTTCGCATAACGGTTTGGTCACATCAGATACGACGACGCCCGGGCCGTCCTCGAAGGATGACCCGGGCTCCGTCGAAAGAGCAGTCGATTACTCGGCTGCGGCCTCTTCACCAGAAGCGGCGTCCGCTGCAGGAGCGTCATCGAGCACGGGCTCGAGCGACAGCTTGCCGCGGTCGTCGATCTTCGTGATCTTCACGAGGATCTTCTGACCGACCGACAGCACGTCGTCGACGTTCTCGACACGCTTACCACCGGCGAGCTTGCGCACCTCGGTGACGTGCAGCAGGCCGTCCTTTCCAGGAAGCAGCGAGACGAACGCACCGAACGTCGCGATCTTGACGACGGTTCCGAGGAACTGCTCGCCGATCTCCGGGTTGGTCGGGTTGGCGATCGCGTTGACCTGGGCACGGGCGGCCTCGGCCGAGGGGCCGTCGGTCGCGCCGATGTAGACGGTGCCGTCCTCCTCGATGGAGATCTGCGCACCGGTCTCGTCCTGGATCGCGTTGATCGTCTTGCCCTTCGGGCCGATCAGCTCGCCGATCTTGTCGACCGGGATCTGCACGCTGATGACGCGAGGCGCGGTCGGCGCCATCTCGTCGGGCGCGTCGATCGCGGCGTTCAGGACGTTGAGGATCGTCAGACGAGCATCGCGGGCCTGCGTCAGCGCACCGGCGAGAACCGACGTCGGGATGCCGTCGAGCTTCGTGTCGAGCTGGATGGCGGTGATGAACTCACCGGTACCCGCGACCTTGAAGTCCATGTCACCCAGAGCGTCCTCCGCACCGAGGATGTCGGTCAGCGCCGCGTAGCGGGTCTCGCCGTCGACCTCATCGGAGACGAGACCCATGGCGATGCCGGCGATGGGTGCACGCAGCGGCACACCCGCGTTCAGCAGCGACAGGGTCGACGCGCAGACGGAACCCATCGACGTGGAGCCGTTGGAGCTCAGCGCCTCGGAGACCTGACGGATCGCGTAGGGGAACTCCTCGCGGCTCGGCAGAACCGGCACGAGCGCGCGCTCGGCGAGGAAGCCGTGCCCGATCTCGCGACGCTTCGGCGAACCGACACGGCCGGTCTCACCGGTCGAGTACGGCGGGAAGTTGTAGTGGTGCATGTAGCGCTTGCTCGTGACGGGCGACAGCGAGTCGATCTGCTGCTCCATCTTGAGCATGTTCAGCGTGGTGACACCCAGGATCTGGGTCTCGCCGCGCTGGAAGATCGCCGATCCGTGCACGCGCGGGATGACCTGCACCTCTGCGTCGAGCGGACGGATGTCCGCCAGGCCACGACCGTCGATGCGTGCGCCCTCGGTGAGGATGCGACCGCGAACGATCTTCTTCGTGACGGACTTGTACGCCGCGGAGAACTCGAGCGGTGCGGCAGCCGGAAGGTTGCCCGCCTCGGTCGCCTCGATGAGCTCGGCCTTGACGCGATCCTTGATCGCATCGTCGGACGTCTGACGCTCGACCTTGTCGGCGATCTGGTAGACGCCGACGAGGTCGTCGTAGGAGCGGCCGGCGACGAAGTCGTAGACCTCCTGGCTGTATGCCGGGAAGACCGGGTAGACGCCCGGCTCCTTCGACGAGGTCGATGCGAGCTCGGCCTGAGCCTTGACGAGCTGAGCGATGAACGGCTTCGATGCCTCGAGGCCCTGCGCGACGATGGTCTCGTCGGGCTTGGTGGCGCCGGCCTTGATCAGGTTCCAGCTGCCCTCGGTGGCCTCGGCCTCGACCATCATGATCGCGACGTCTTCAGTGCCATCGGCCTTGGTGACGACACGGCCGGCGACGATCAGGTCGAACACGGCCTCAGAGACCTGCTCGGCGTTCGGGAACGCGACCCACTGGTCGGCGTGCTCGCCGTGGCCGGGGATGAACGCGAGGCGCACACCGGCGACGGGACCCGAGAACGGAAGACCCGAGATCTGCGTCGACGCGGAGGCGGCGTTGATGGCGAGAGCGTCGTAGAACTCGCCCGGAGCGATCGACATCACGGTGATGACGACCTGGACCTCGTTGCGCAGACCGTCGACGAACGACGGACGCAGCGGACGGTCGATCAGACGGCAGACGAGGATCGCCTCGGTGGAGGGACGACCCTCACGACGGAAGAACGAGCCGGGGATCTTGCCTGCAGCGTACGAGCGCTCTTCGACATCGACCGTCAGCGGGAAGAAGTCGAAGCCCTCGCGGGGGTGCTTGCCCGCGCTGGTGGCCGAGAGGAGCATGGTCTCGCCGTCGAGGTACGCGGCGACTGCGCCCTGAGCCTGCTGCGCGAGGCGGCCGGTCTCGAAGCGGATGGTGCGGGTGCCGAAGCGGCCGTTGTCGAGAACGGCCTCGGTGGCGGTGATTTCAGGACCTTCCAAGAGGTCTCTCCTTCTTTGTTTAGACTCGCGAGTCCGTGTGACGCGCGAGCGCATTCATGAAGGAGCGGATCCTAACGGATATGGGCGCGCGGGCATTCCCGCGAATCTCACCTGCGCTGGCCACCAGTAGAAAGCCACCCGGCGTCGCGCCGAGGAACCCACCACAGGGGACCAGCTCTCCGCCGATCGCTCCATGAGTCGATATGAAATTGTCCGGTCGACACACGCCGACCACGTCCAGCCTATCAGCGGGCCGTTCAATGTCCGCGCTCCGGCTGTCGTGCCACGCCGCGACAGCCCCGGCAGTCAGCCGACCGTGACGTTGCGCGGGGCGCTCGATCGCCCGAGATAGACGTAGTCGTCATGCTTCGCGACGCGTCCGTCCCCCGCCGTGCGTCCGTGCAGTCGTCGCCATACCCACGGCAGCGCGTGCCGTCGCCACCACAGCCCCACCCCGATCGGCTCGTTCTCGTGCAGAGCCGCATCGAGTGCTCCGAGTGCGTCGGCGTGCGGCACCGCGAGCACCTCACCCGCCCGGTACGCGAGGAACCTGTGGCCTCGACTGCTCAGGTGCACGAGGTCCTCACCCCAGTTCGGGCGGTCGGGGAGCGACGGATGCAGGTCCGTGTCGATCAGGATCGCACCCGTGCGCGTAGCGATGCCTGTGAGCGCCGTGGCGAACGCCGCGAACCGCTTCGTGTACATCGCGGCCGCGCGCCGACGGGGAAGGAACGGTGTGACGAGGAGGACATCCGCTCCGATGCTCCGGAGCCGAGTGACGGCCCCCTCGAGCTCTGCGGCGAGCGCCGGTATGTCGACGTTGGGCTTGACGAGGTCGTTGGCGCCGATGAGGATCGACACGAGATCCGGTTGGAGCTCGAGTGCTCGCGGAAGCTGCGTGGTGCACACGTCGCGCACGCGCTTCGACCTGATGGCGAGGTTCGCATAGTGCAGCCCTCCTCGGGCGGCGAGCAGGAGCGCGAGTCGGTCAGCCCATCCGCGCAGCGCACCATCGGGGGCCGGGTCGCACAGCCCCTCGGTGAGCGAGTCTCCGAGTGCCACGTATCGCTGCCAGCGACGCGCGGCGACGGGGACGCTGGGCTCTGGGCGGGTGAGGCGGCGAGCGCGGAGTCCGGCATCCACGGCCCGGAGCTCTCGTGCCTCGTCGAAATGTCCCAGGAGCTGATCGCAGGTGGTCGCCCAGCTGCGCCCCTGCACTGCCTCGCGTCCTGCTGCGCCGAACGCCCGGCGTTTGCGCGCGTCGCCGGTGAGGTCGGCGACGCGCATGCGCAGATCGTCGAGATCGCCGGGCCGATAGAGCCATCCGTCGATCCCCATGCGCACGAGGCCGAGGGGCCCTCCGCGTCCGGTGGCGATGACGGGCACCCCGCTCGCGTGCGCCTCCTGCAGAGTCTGGCCGAAGGTCTCGCTCTCCCCTGGGTGCACGAACACGTCGAACGATGCCATCGCTTCCGCGAGAGCGTCGCCCTCGAGGTGCCCGAGAAAGAGGGCGCCGGGCATCAGGGCTTCGAGCCTGGGCCTGGTCGGTCCGTCGCCAACGATCACGAGACGCGTCCCGGGGATCGTCTGCAGCACAGCCAGGTCCTCGACCTGCTTCTCCGGGGCGAGTCGACCCACATAGCCGATCACGACTTCGGTGCCCCACTCCGCGCGCAGCGTCGCGCTGCGTCGGGAGGACTGGAACCTCTCGGCATCCACGCCTCTCCCCCACCGACGCACTCGATCGACACCGAGCGCGGCGAGCTGCTGCGCCGAATCAGCCGACGGTGCGAGCGTCAGGGTCGCCCGCCGATGGAGCCGCGCGATGTGCGACTGTGCGATGCCCGTCGCCGCAGGGATGCGGTACCTCTGCGTGTATGCCGCGACATCCGTCTGGTACGCGGCGACCGAGGCCACACCGAGTTGCTCTGCGGCGAGCGCGCCTCGCCAGCCGAGGGCGAAGGGCGAGGCCAGATGCACGACATCCGGAGCGAAGCGACGCAGCGATGCCGCGACCTGTCGCGCAGGCGAGGTTCCCACCCGCACGTTGCGGTAGCCGGGGAGCGCGAGGCTGGGCATGGGTTCGACAGCGGCGCCATGGACCTGTGCCGGCATGCCGAGCGCATCCGGTGCGATCACGTGCGCTTCATGGCCTGCGCGTTCGAGGTGGCCGAGGATCTGCAGTACGGATCCGGTGACACCGTTCATGTGCGGAAGGAAGGACTCTGTCACGATCGCGACTCTCACAACCCCAGGATGCTGCCATCGGCACACGCGGTACGCGGGAAACGGCCCTGGGCACCAGAAGTTCACCGGATGCTGGAGCGCTGGTCACCGGCTATCCGGACGTTGGTTCCCGTTCACCTGCGCCGAGCACTGTGGAGGTGTGCCGACCGACCTGCTCAGCGGCCCGTGGGCCCTCGTGATCATGAGCCTCCTCGTTCTCGGCGACTCGTTCTTCGTCGTCATCCCGGGGGAGATCGCGGTGACCGCACTCGGTGCCATCGCGTCGACCACCGGTGCTCCCCCGCTCTGGACGGTGATCGTGTGCGCGGCAGCCGCGGCTGCGGCAGGAGACACCGCCTGCTATCTCATCGGTCGCACCGTCGGCACTGATCGCTGGCGATGGATGCGTGCGCCGCGTGTGCGCCAGGCCCTCGACTGGGCGCGGCGCCGTCTGGATGGTGGGACCGCCACGGTGCTCTTCACCGCGCGTTTCGTGCCGTTCGCGCGTCTGGCGATCAATCTCGTCGCGGGCGCCTCGCGCATCCACCCCGGCCGGTACCTGCTGCTGGTCTCCGTGGCGGCTCTCGGGTGGGCTGGGTACCAGGCGTCCGTCGGCGCCGTCGTCGCCGCACTCGTGCCGGGTGGGCCCGTCGTGGCTGTGCTGATGTCGGTCGCCGTGGCGGTCGGGCTCGGCGCGGTGATCGACCTCGTGTCTCGTCGTGCCCGGAAGTGATCCACCCGGCGGTCAGGGGCGTGCCCTAGGCTGGCGAACATGAGCACCGAAGAAGGCGCCTCCTCCAGCGAGGAGATGAAGCGCAAGTTCAAGGAAGCGCTCGAGAAGAAGAACGCGCACCACCGGCAGGGCGAGGCCCACCTGGACGGCGACTCCGCCGTCCACGGCGCGCCAGCCCCGCAGACGCGGCGCGAGTTCCGACGCAAGAGCGGTTGACCACACGGATGCGGGAGCCGACGATCGTCGGCTCCCGCATCCCTCTTTTCCGCCTGCTGCTCAGTGCTGCACTGCGCGAGCCCGCGCTCGCTCCTCTTTGGCGGCCATCTCGTCGAGTGCCGACTCCTTGAGACCCTGGATGTCGACCGCCTTGCTCTCGTCTGCCATCCCGTGGTCGTCCACGCCGTCGAGCGTCGACTCTTCGAACGGCAGGGCGCCGCTCAGCACCTGCTGCACA
Organism: Microbacterium sp. K2; assembly: GCF_051365005.1. Classification (NCBI taxonomy): domain Bacteria; kingdom Bacillati; phylum Actinomycetota; class Actinomycetes; order Micrococcales; family Microbacteriaceae; genus Microbacterium; species Microbacterium sp. K2. Next base: position 784,927 of record NZ_JBLWII010000001.1, read on the forward strand.
CGCTCGCGATCGATCTCACGCGTCCAGGTGCCGATGAGCAGGGTCGCGACCGCGTTGCCGGTGAAGTTGGTCAGCGCGCGCCCCTCTGACATGAACCGGTCGATGCCCACGATCACACCGACGCCGTCGACCAGGTCGGGGCGGTACGCCTGCAGACCACCGGCGAGCGTGGCGAGTCCGGCGCCGGTGACACCGGCGGCTCCCTTGCTCGCGATGATCATGAACACCAGCAATCCGATCTGCTCGCCGATCGTCATCGGCTGACCCATGCCGGTCGCGATGAAGAGCGAGGCCATGGTCAGGTAGATGGCCGTGCCGTCGAGGTTGAACGAGTATCCGGTGGGCACCGTGATCCCGACGACCGGCTTCGAGACGCCGATGTGCTCCATCTTGGCGATGAGGCGCGGAAGAGCGGACTCCGACGACGAGGTGCCGACGATCAGCAGGTACTCGCGGGCGAGGTACTTGACCAGGCTGAAGATGTTCACCCGCGTCACCGCGAAGAGCAGAGTCCCCAGCACGACCACGATGAACAGGATGCAGGTGATGTAGAACGCGATCATGAGCACGCCCAGGCTCCAGATGGCGGCGATGCCCGTCTTTCCGACCACCGCCGCGATCGCTCCGAACGCTCCGAGAGGCGCGAGCCACAGGATCATGCCGAGGATGCGGAACACCAGCTTCTGGAGGTTCTTGACCGCCTCCATGATCGGGGCGCCCTTGTCTCCCAGCCCCTGGAGCGCGAAGCCGACCAGCAGCGCGATGAAGAGCACCTGCAGCACGCTCTCACCGGTGAAGGCGGAGAAGAAGGTCGTCGGGATGATCCCGAGGATGAACTCGGTCGTGGTCTTGGCTTCGGTGTCGGTGGTGTCGTAGTTCGCGTTGGCCATGTCGAGCCCGGCACCCGGGTGGATGATGTTGCCCACCACGAGGCCGATCGCCAGCGCGAACGTCGACATCACCATGAAGTAGAGCAGCGCGAGTCCGCCGATCTTGCCGACGGTCGCGGCCTTCGCGATCGAGCCGACGCCCACCACGATCGTGCAGAAGATGATCGGGGCGATCATCATCTTGATGAGTGACACGAAGCCCTTGCCGATCGGCTCGAGGCTCTGACCGACCTCGGGCCAGATGAGACCGACCGCCGCTCCGAGCACGACGGCGATGATCACCGAGACATACAGCCACGTGTGCCTGTCCCACGCCTGCTTGCCGCGCCGCCAGTGGAAACCGGGAAGCGAGAACCCTGTCGTGATGGCCATGTTTTCCTCCTTGATCATGAACGTCTTCGTCTCATGCCCTCGGGCGCCCTCGCCTTCGGTAAGCTCACGGTCGCGGACTTCGCACGGCGACACCATTTGTGGTCGTATTGGTCTCCACCGATATGCCGGCTCCGCGATCACCGACGATCGGAAGGACGCGATGAGACCCGCACGCAGCGTCGCCTCACGCGTGTTCGTCGTGCTCCTGATCGCGACGCTCGTCGTCGGCGGTCTGGTGGCTGTCTTCCTGGTCTCCGATGCGCAGCGCGCCACGCGCGCGGAGGCTGAGCGGGTCACCGCGGCGACTGCCGTGACACTGGCCGCGTCACCGCTGCTGACCGAGGCGTTGGACGCCGGTGACGTCGACGCGGCCACACGGATCCTCGAGCCGTATGCACTCGATGTGATCGCCGCCGCGGATCTCGACTTCGTGACGATCATGACGCCGGACGGCACCAGGGTGACCCACCCCGACATCGAGCAGATCGGTGAGAAGTACCTCGGCACGATCCCCGACACCGCTCGGACCTTCACCGAGGTCTTCACCGGCACTCTCGGCCCTTCAGTGCGAACGATCGTTCCGGTCGACTCAGACGACGGCGATCTGGTCGGTTGGGTGTCAGCCGGGGTGACGACGGAATCGATCTCCGACACCCTGATCCGCCGGCTTCCGCTGTCTCTCGGCATCACCGTCGGGCTGGTGGCTCTCGGCACTCTCGGAGCCTGGGCCGCTCGCCGGTTCACGCGACGCATCGCGGGCGACCTTCCGCCGGGGCAGGTGCGCGATGCCGTGTCTTCCTATGAATCGATGCGGACGCTCGGCGATGCTCTGCGGGCGCAGACGCACGAGCACGGCAACCGCATGCACACCGCCGTCGCACTGCTCGAGCTGGGCCGCGCGGAGGAGGCGATCGGGATCTTGACCGAGACCTCGCGACAGAGCCAATCGCTCGTCGATCAGGTCACCGCACGACAGGCCGGCGACCCGACGGTGGGCGCACTTCTGCTCGGCAAGGCTTCGCAGGCGAAGGAGCGAGGCATCGACTGGCGGTTGCAGATCGATCCCGACACTCCCGAATCGCCGCTGTCTCCGGTCGACAGCGTGGCCGTGCTCGGCAACCTGATCGACAACGCCATGGACGCCGCGTCCGCCGGCGCCGAACGATGGGTCCAGGTCACGCTCGAGCCCTCGACCGACGGCGGCATCGTGCTCGCCGTCTCGGACAGCGGGCCCGGAATCGATCCCGAACTCCGAACGCGGATCTTCGCACACGGGTTCTCGACCAAGCCTGCCGGCTCGCACGGGCGCGGGGTCGGGCTCGCACTCGTGCAATCCGTCGTTCTCGGGGCCGGCGGGACGGTCGACCTCGAGGCCGACCCGACGACGTTCCGTGTCGTCCTGCCACCGACGAGAAGGAGGCGAGCCGCGTGATCCGCACGCTGATCGTCGATGACGACGCTCTGACGCTGGAGCTCCACCGCTCGTACCTCGAGAGAATCGACGGCTTCATCGTCGCGGGCGAATGCACCGGAGCGCGTGCCGCGGTGAGCGCCGTGCTCGAGCAGCCGCGTGACAAGCCCTTCGATCTCATCCTTCTCGACATCACCATGCCCGATGGGTCGGGCATCGACGTGCTGCGCGCACTCCGCGCCCGTGCGGCGTCGGTCGATGTGATCGCGATCACCGGGGTCCGCGATGCCGAGAGTGTGCGGCAGATGGTCGCTCTCGGCGTGTATCAGTATCTCGTCAAGCCGTTCTCCTTCGCGGTCTTCGACGAGCGTCTCACTGCGTATCGAGAGCACCGAGAGAAGGCGAGATCCACCGACGGCGAGGCGACTCAGGCAGAGATCGATGCGCTGCTCGGGCGCTCGACGAGAGCCATACCTGTTCCGAAGGGGCTCTCCGGGGCGACTCTGCAGAAGGTCACCGCCGAGCTCCGCACAGCCGGGGCTCTCTCGGCGAGCGAGGCAGCCCAGAGACTGGGGATGTCGCGGGTGTCCGTGCGACGATATCTCGAACATCTGGCTGCATCGGGAATCGTCCTGCGCAGCGCGCGCTACGGCGCTCGCGGACGCCCCGAGACCGAGTACGAGTGGAATCGACGCACCGACGGAACCGACTGACCCCGCAGCGTCGGATGCCGTTCCAGACTCCCGACCCTGAGCTGCTGCCTGCGGCCCGCCGTTCGTTCCGGCTCAGCGCGGGAGGCGTCCCTCGTGCAGCAGCGCCCCGGGGTCGGCGATCGTGCGAGCACGACGAAGCCGGTCGACCGATGCCGTTCGGCCGCAGCGCTCGAGGGTCTGCCCCGGCCCGAGGAAGGTCGGTACGGTGTGCGGTGCCGTCGCCCTCGCCAGCACGTCACTGAACCCCGCCATGCTCGCGTCTCCCGGTTCACCGGGGACTCCCGGGAACACCGGGACCAGCGCATGGAGCAGCCAGTCCACTCCCTGCAGAGACGCGAAACCCTCCCTTCTCGGCTTCTCCAGCGCCCCGCCGAGCATCCGGATGTCGATCCCCATGATCGGCCACTGCTCCGGCTGCTCTCGGAACCGCGTCAGCTCATCGATCGTGTCGTCGTCGAGCGATGAGAGCGCGGCCGATACACCGCTTCCAGGTGTCGGTTCAGTGGGCTCGCCGCTCGACTCCGCGACGAGCCGGGGCGACGTGGGACCCGAGAGCTCACGCTGCACGGCGCCTACCCGACCCAATCCACTCACCAGCCACTCGGCCGGGCCATTCGTCGACAACGCCTGCACCGTGAAGAAGCTGCGACCGCGGATCTCTTCCGGAAGCTGCGGGACATCGGGCATCCGCATCGAGTTCATGAACACGTTCAGCGAGGAGGGTGCATCGACGGCAAGGTCTCGGACCGCGCGCATCACCGCGGCAGCATCCCCCGCACCGAACGTGAGCTCCGCACCCCACACAGCGGGTGCAGCCACCAGGTCGATCTCGAGGGCTGTGACGATGCCCATGATCCCACCGGCGCCCCGCAGTGCCCACATGAGATCGGGGTCGCTCTCGTCGTCGACGCGCTCATGCTCGCCGTCGCTGCGCAGCATCCACACAGCGCGGAGGTTGTCCGACCCCAGCCCGGCGGTGCGACTGAACCACGAATGGCCGCCGCCGAGGGTGTAGCCCGCGACGCTGACGACCGGGCTCGTTCCCGCCGGCGCGACCCAGCCGGTGCCGTCGAGCGCCTCGACCACAGCACCCCAGCGGACACCGCTGCCGACGCGCGCTGTTCCGGCTTCGAGGTCGACCTCGAGTTCGTCGAACGCCGCCATCCGCAGGATCACGGCACCGGCGAGGTCGCCGGACGCACCGTGTCCGGCGGGTTGCACCGCGATCGTGACCCCCGCATCACGCGCCGCGTGGACGAGCGTGCGCAGATCGCCCAGGTCGGCTGGAGCGGCGACTCCGACCGGGTGCTGCTCGATCGCGAGGTTCCACGGTCGACGGGCGTCGTCGAACGATTCGTCTCCCGGCAGAAGGAGGGTTCCGCGCAGCGCGCGTCGCGCAGCGTCCAGCACAGACAGGTGGGCCATGACGTCACCGTACGATGCCCTACGGACATTGTCGATGGCCTCATGGCCCACCGTGCGCCCGTCTTCCGGGCCGCAGAATCTACTCCCCGGCGAGACCGCCGAGCATGTGACCGAACGAGCGGCCCTCTCCGAGATACGTCGCGGGGTCGTAAGGGTCGGCGGCCGCAGCCACCTCACGCTTCGCGATCGCCTCGGCCAGCTCGCGCGCGCCCTTCTCGACGCGCTTCGCGAGAGGAGCGACGTCGTCACCACCACCGCCCCAATCGCTGGATGCGGCGAAGACGCCGGTCGAGACCGCGTCGGCATGCAGGTAGGCGAAGAGCGGTCGGATCGCGTAGTCGATCGCGAGCGAGTGCCGAGCTGTGCCGGCGTTCGCTCCGATCAGCACGGGCTTCCCCGTGAGCGAGTCCGGGTCGAGCACGTCGATGAACGACTTGAAGAGCCCGTTGTAGCTCGTCGAGAAGATCGGTGTGACTGCGATGAGCGCGTCTGCCGAGACCACGGTGTTGATCGCGGTCTCGAGGGCGGGCGGCGCGAATCCGGTGAGCAGGTTGTTCGTGATGTCGTGCGCATAGTCGCGCAGCTCGATCACATCGACGCTCGCCTCTATGTCGTGACCCGCGAGAGCCTTCACCGTCTCGGCCGCGAGACGATCAGCGAGCATCCGGGTGGACGACGGATTCGAGAGCCCCGCCGACACGACGGCGATTCGACGAGTGGTCATCTCAGGCTCCCTTCCGGCTCAGACCGAACGCGGCCCCCGCCGGAGCGGGAGAGTCCTGGTAGGGCGAGTCGCCCGTCAGGTTGTCACCGCGGTTGGCGCCCGGCCGGGCCTGACGCGTCGGACCGTCGCCGAACTCGGCCTTCACCCGTGCCGCGTGCGTCGGAGCATCCGGCACTCCGGCCGGGCGGTCCTTCGCCATCTCCTTGCGGAGCACCGGCACGACCTCGGATCCGAGGATGTCGAGCTGCTCGAGCACGGTCTTCAGGGGCAGACCCGCGTGATCGATGAGGAACAGCTGGCGCTGGTAGTCGCCGTAGTGCTCGCGCATCGCGGCGTAGCGGTCGATGACCTGCTGAGGCGACCCCACCGTCAGCGGAGTCATCTCGGTGAAGTCCTCCATGCTCGGTCCGTGACCGTACACGGGGGCGTTGTCGAAGTACGGGCGGAACTGGTTCACCGCGTCCTGCGACTTCGCCGCCATGAAGACCTGCCCGCCGAGGCCGACGATCGCCTGCTCGGGCGTGCCGTGACCGTAGTGCGCGTACCGCTGACGGTACAGCTCGATCAGCCGCTGGTAGTGCTCCTTGGGCCAGAAGATGTTGTTCGCGAAGAAGCCATCGCCGTAGTAGGCCGCCTGCTCCGCGATCTCCGGTGTGCGGATCGATCCGTGCCAGACGAACGGTGCGACGCCGTCGAGGGGTCGCGGGGTCGAGGTGAAGCCCTGAAGCGGGGTGCGGAACTTGCCCTCCCAGTTCACGACGTCCTCACGCCACAGCTTGTGCAGCAGGGCGTAGTTCTCGATCGCGAGCGGGAGACCCTGCCTGATGTCCTGACCGAACCAGGGGTAGACCGGCCCGGTGTTGCCGCGACCGAGCATGAGGTCCATGCGGCCGTCGGAGACGTGCTGCAGCATCGAGTACTCCTCGGCGATGCGCACGGGGTCGTTGGTCGTGATGAGAGTGGTCGACGTCGAGACGATCAGACGCTCCGTCTGCGCCGCGAGTGCGGCGAGGAAGGTCGTGGGACTCGACGACCAGAAGGGAGGGTTGTGGTGCTCGCCGATCGCGAAGACGTCGAGACCGACCTCTTCGCTGTGCTTGGCGATCGCCAGGGTCGCCTTGATCCGCTCCTGCTCGCTTGGCGTCTCGCCGGTGGTCGGGTCGCGGGTGATGTCGCTGACCGACATGATGCCGAACTGCACCGGGACGCCTGCCTGCTCGCTCATGATTGCTCCGTCTTCTCCGAATCGGATGCCCTGCATCCGGTTCTATTCATTTGAATGTATCTGAGTCAACGCGATGCGAGCAACTTTATTCCCCGAGTAGCCTCAGAGGATGCACAGCGACGGAGCCGCCACGACGAACCCCGCCACCGGCTCTGTCCAGAAGCCCCGGAAACGCGTCCCATTCTGGGACAACGCCCGCTACGCCTGCATCGTCCTGGTGGTCCTCGGGCACGCGATCCAGCGCCTCACCTACGACTCGGACATCGCGCTCGCGTCGTACCTGGCCCTCTACGCCTTCCACATGCCGGCCTTCGCGATCATCTCCGGGTACTTCTCGAAGTCGGGGTCACCGACGCGAGTCCAGATGGCGCGCGTGATCACCGACATCCTCCTCCCCTACGTCATCTTCGAGTTCCTGTGGACCCTCACCAAGTGGCTGGTCGAGGGGCAGGCCGACCCGAACTTCACCAAGCCGTCGTGGACGCTGTGGTTCCTGCTCGCACTCGGCATCTTCCGCCTCGTGCTCCCGTATCTCGCACTGCTCCGATGGCCCCTCCTGTGGACGGTGATCATCTCGGTCGGGGTGGGTTACCTGCCCAACGTCGACAGCACGTTCTCACTGTCGCGCACGCTCGGCCTGCTGCCCTTCTTCGCTCTCGGATGGTGGCTGCGCGAGCGCGATGTCGTCTCACGTTTCCGCCTGCTCGACGTGCGCCCGTGGTGGATCCGCGTCGCCAGCGTCGCCGTGCTCGGCGCGACCGGCTTCGCCGCCTGGCACTGGATAGATCTGTGGAAGGAGGTCGACCTGCGCCACTGGCTGTTCTACGAGGATGCGTATGCGGACCTCGGCGGCGAGCAGTGGTGGGCCGGCGGGGTCCGCATCGCGCTGATGCTGCTGGCGGTGATCCTGAGCGCCGCGTTCTTCGCCCTGATCCCCCGGGGCACGTACTGGTGGACGAGATTCGGCCAGTACACGATGTACGTGTTCCTCCTGCACTCGTTCGTGCTCTACCCGTTCCGCGAATCCGGCGTACTGCGCGATCTCGACCCGACGTGGCTGTGGCTGCCGCTCGTGACCCTGCTGTCGGTGGTGCTGGCGCTCGCTCTCGCGACGAAGCCCGTGCGCTGGCTCTTCCGTCCCCTGGTCGAGCCGCGCCCGCGATGGCTCTTCCGAGACCCCGAGCTCGCTCGGCGCGAGGGCCACCGCAGCGACCCGACGGGGTCGCGTCGGCCGCGCCAGGACTCAGCGGCTAGCCTGAAGGAGTGACCGCAGCCGAGACGATCCGCGACCTCCTGGTGGACCACGCGGACGCGTCGGGGTTCGGAGCCCACGGGCTTCACGTGCTGGTGAGTGACGACGTCGCCGAGCACCGGTGGACCGCTGACGTCCGTGAGGAGATCCACTCGGTGGCGAAGGGCGTGTGCGTCCTCGCGGCCGGAATCGCCGCAGACGAGGGCCTGGTGTCGTTCGATGCTCCCCTTGCCGAGTACGTCCCGGATCTCGCGCTCGGAGAAGGCGTCGATCGGATCACACTCCGGCGCCTGCTGTCGATGTCGAGCGGCATCGATCTCCCGTGGTCGGAGACCATGATGACCGACTGGCCCGACCTCGCGCGCGAGTTCCTGTCGCGCCCGTCGCGCGGACTCGTCTTCCAGTACTCGAACGCCAGCACCTACACGGCCATGGCCGTGCTCGCGACACGGGTCGGCGACATCGTCGACTACCTGCGCCCGCGGCTGCTCGTGCCTCTCGGCATCGACGACATCGAGTGGGAGCGCTGCCCGCAGGGCCGCATCGTCGGCGGCAGCGGCATCGCACTGCGCACCGAGGAGATGGCACGCCTCGGCCGGCTGATCCGCGACCGCGGCGAATGGGAGGAGCGTCGTCTCGTCTCCCCCGACGTCATCGATGCGATGCACTCCGACTGGGTGACGGCGGGCCAGAACCCCGGCTACGAGCGCTACGCGCTGGCCGGATGGGACGGCCCCGGTTCGGCCTGGCGCCTGCACGGCGCGTACGGGCAGCTGCTCGTCTTCCGCGGCGACGTGGTCGTGACGATCACCGCCGATGACCACTTCGGCGCAGACGCCATGTCGGCTTTCGTGGCGGAGACGCTGAGCGCCTGACCCCGCTCCACTGCCGTCAGGCGAAGAGCTGGACGCCGACGTACGATCCTGGCTTCGCGCCGGCAGGGACCGCCCAGATGCCCGAGCCGACGTGCCTGATGTACTCGTTCATCCGGTCGGTCGACAGCCGACGCTGCAGCGAGACGAACTGCGCGGGATCGCGCTGGTAAGACAGGAAGAAGAGTCCGGCGTCGAGACGGCCGAGATCATTGTTGCCGTTGACGTAGTTGAACCCGCGGCGGAGGATCCGGATGCCGTCGTTCTGGTCCGGATGCGCGAGCCGCACATGTGCGCTCTGGTCTATCGCCGAGGAGCCGAAGTCCGGTGCGGTGAACTCATCGCCGCCGGACAGCGGTGCCCCCTCGCCCTTGTCGCGCCCCACGATCGTGTTCTGCTCCGAGAGTCGCACACGATCCCAGGTCTCGATCAGCATCGCGATCTTCCGCGCGACGAGATACGAGCCTCCCGCCATCCATTCGGGCTGATCCGACGCCCCGACCCAGACGTTCGCGTCGAGGGCGGCGGCGTCATCGGCGAGGATGTTCGCCGTGCCGTCCTTGAATCCGAACAGATTGCGCGGGGTCGCCTGGCCGGAGGTGGTGCGGGAGGTCTTGCCGAATCCGAGCTGCGACCAGCGCAGCCGGGCGCGTCCGAAGGCGATGCGACTGAGGTTGCGGATCGCGTGCACCGCCACCTGCGGATCATCGGCGCAGGCCTGGATGCAGAGATCGCCGTGCGAAGACTGCGGGTCGAGATCGTCACCCAGGAAGGCGGGCAGTCGCTCGAGCCTCTGCGGACGGCGTGCGGCGATTCCGTAGCGGTCGCCGTCCTCGTTCTCGAACAGACTCGGTCCGAAGCCGAAAGTGATCGTGAGACCGGCGGCCGGGAGGCCGAGAGCTTCACCGGTGTCATCCGGCGGCACTTCGGCGTCGCCTCCGACGGCACCCGTCGCGCTCACCTCGAGCCCCTTGGTCATCCGCGACGCCGCATAGGTCCAGTCCTGCAGCAGCGTGATCAGGTCGTCACGATCGGTCCGCGGCATCATGTCGAACGACGCGAAGTGCAGATGCTCCTGCACCGGAGTGGTGATTCCCGCCTGATGCGGGCCGAAGAACTCGTAGGCGACCTGCGAGTCCACGTCGGCCCTGGCGCGGCCGAGGGCCACGCCACCGGCCAGTCCGCCGCCCACCCCCACCGCGAGCGAGGCGACTCCCCCGCCGATCGCGAGGCCGAGGAGACCGCGTCGACTGAGGCCTGTGGAAGGGGATGCCGCGACTGCCGACTCCGGCGTGGAGTCGGCAGCCGCAGCATCCTTCGAGTGTTCGTTCACCTGCGAGATCGTCCGTTTCGAATCAGTCGAGGACTGTGCCGGTGAGCTGCGACAGCGGCTCGGCGAGCGCGTTGATGAGGTCGGTGAACTCACGCTTGTCGGCGTCGGTCAGCTCCGCGTAACCGACGAAGCCTTCGTCGAGAGAGCCGTGCGCTGCCAGCGACTCTTCGAGAGCCGCGTACCCGTCCTCGATCTCGGTCACGAGCGCTGCGCCGTCGTCGCCCTGCGCGGTGGCGAAGTCCTGCACGAGGGAGAACGCCATCTTGGAGCCCTCGACATTGGCCGCGAAGTCGTAGAGGTCGGTGCCGGACCACCAGTCCTCTTCGCCGGAGATCTTGCCGGTCGCGACCTCGTCGAGCAGCGCGATCGCACCGTTCGAGATTCCGCCGATCCCCTGGTCGTCCAGAGCCGTGGTGAAGTCGTCGGAGTGCACGTAGTCGTAGAGCTCCTGCACGTCTGCGAGCAGCTGGTCACCGTAGCCGGCACGCTCCTCGGTCGTCGAGGGAGCCCAATCCTGCCAGGCGGGCGTCTCGCCGTCGGCGTTGAGGGCATTCTCCGCCGGCACCCATAGGTCCTTCTCGATGCGATGGAAGCCGGTCCAGTCGAGTCCCTCGGCCACAGCGTCGACCTCGCGGTAGTCGATTCGGGGGTCGAGAGTGCCGAGTGCCTCCGCAACGGGCTCGATGCGCTCGTAGAAAGCCCGGGTCTGCGGGAAGAGTGTGCGAGCGGCCTCGTCGTCCCCCGTCTCGTAGGCGGCGACGAACTCTTCGACGGAGGGGACCAGCTGTCCGACCTGGTCCTTCACGAATGCCGCGTACAGGTCGACCGCCTGCTGCTTCTGCTCCGAGTCCTCTCCTTCGACCTCCACTCGATCACCGGTCACCGTGAACTCCGACTTGCCGACGCCCTCGCCGATCATCCCGGGCTTGCACAGGGTGAAGTACTTTCCCGGCTGTGCCACGACGGTCAGTGTGCGGGAGGCGGACGGCGCGATGTTCTCGACCTCGCCCACGATGCGCAGTCCGTCATCGGCGAGCAGGTAGAACTCCGAGGTCTGTCCGCTGTCGTTCGTCACATCGAACGTGAGCGTGCCGCTCTCGGCGGTCGTCGAGGAGACCGCGCATTCGGAGTCGGTCGATGAGACGTCGAACGCGGCGCCTGCTGCGACATCGCTCTTGGCGACGCAGCCGCTGAGGACGAGTGCGGCCGCGCCGGCGGCGGCGACAGCACCGAGGATTCGGCGAGAGGTGGTCATGCTGCTCCTTGCTGGGTGAGAGTGGGGGTCGAGACATCGCGGTCTGCAGACGCCGAGCGAGGCGTGCTCGGTCGACGGGAGCGCAGCCCGCGGACGAAGAAGAATCCGACGACGGCGAGATAGGCGGCCCATGCCGTGACCTGCAGCCACGTCATCCGCGGCATGAAGCCGACGGTCGCCTGCAGGATGGTCGCCCATGCTCCGTCCGGGGCGATGACGTCGGTCACGTCGAAGGCCCACCCGAACGGGAACGCCGCCCAGCCGAGCGCGACCGCACCGGTGAGCGCGTCGATGGGCGCCGCGGAAGTGAAGGGTCCGGGCAGGGCGCCTGCTTCCTGCAGGTCCATGATCGCGTAGGCGAGGACCCCGGCGGCGACGATCACGAGGAAGCCGCTCGTCCAGCTGAAGAACCGGCGGAGGTCGAGCCGGACGGCGCCGCGGGCGAGCAGCCATCCGATCACGACGGCGGTGAGGAGCCCGAGCAGCGCCCCGAGCAGCGCAGAGGGGGCGTCTCCGAAGGACTGCACCATCGACCACAGAAGCAGGGTCGTCTCGATCCCCTCCCTGGCCACCGAGACGAAGCCGATCGCGATCAGCGCCCAGAGGCCGCCGTGCGTCAGAGCACGATCGAGCCCTCCTTCGAGCGTCGCCTTCATGGTGCGGCCGGCCTTCTGCATCCAGAAGATCATCCAGGTGACCATGCCTACTGCGAGCAGCGAGAGCAGCCCGCCGATGAGTTCCTGCGCCTCGAACGTCAGCGAGTAGGCACCGAACGTGAGCACGGCACCGATACCGAGGGCGAGAGCGATCGCCAGCCCCACGCCGGCCCAGAGTCTCGGCAGGGCGTCGCTGCGCCCGAGACGACGGAGGTAGGCGACGAGGATGCCGACCACGAGGGCGGCTTCGAGGCCTTCGCGAAGACCGATCAGGAACGTTGCGAGCACGAATGGAGACTCTCTGGAGGACACTTAGGCAAGGCATCCCTTACCTCAGGAGACACTAGCACCAGATCGGGGTCGCCTCATGCGCGCGTCGGCGGGAGTAATGCGACGCAACACTCGACCGCGCGCGTCTCGACCGTTTTACGCTCGATGCATGGCTGATCTCTCGCTCCCCATCCTCGACCTGTCACAGCTCGATGCCGGCCCGGAGGCCGCGGCCCGATTCCGTGACGAACTGCGTGCAGCGACGCACGACGTGGGCTTCTTCTATCTGACGGGCACGGGGGTCTCCCCCGAGCTCGAAGCTCGCCTGCACCGGGCCGCCCTCGATTTCTTCGCACTGCCCGAAGAGGAGAAGCTCGCGATCGAGAACGTCAACAGCCCCCACTTTCGCGGATACACCCGCGTCGGCGGCGAGCGGACGCAGGGCAAGATCGACTGGCGCGAGCAGATCGACATCGGCCCCGAGCGCGAACCCATCGAGGGCGGACCCGCCTTCAACCGCCTCACCGGCCCGAACCTGTGGCCGGCGGCCCAGCCCGAGCTCAAGGCGGTCGTCACCGAATGGCACGACACCCTGACCGAGGTCGCGCACAAGCTGCTGCGCGCATGGGCCGTGACGCTCGGAGCGGAGGAGACCTATTTCGACGAGCCCTTCCGCGACCCGTCGACGCTCATCAAGATCGTCCGCTACCCGGGCACCCATGAGCCGGAGCCCCAGCAGGGCGTCGGCGCCCACAAGGACTCCGGGGTGCTCACGCTGCTCTGGGTCGAGCCGGGCAAGGGCGGGCTGCAGGTGGAGCGCAACGGCGAGTGGGTGTCGGCTCCACCCGTTCCCGGCGCGTTCGTCGTCAACATCGGGGAACTGCTGGAGTACGCGACCGGCGGCTATCTCAAGGCGACCAACCACCGGGTGATCTCGCCCAAAGCGCCGGAAGAGCGCATCTCGATCCCGTTCTTCTTCAACCCGGCGCTCGACCAGCAGCTGCCCCTGCTCGAGCTTCCGGCCGACCTGGCTGCGGAGGCGACCGGCATCACCGAGGACCCGAGCAACCCGATCCACGCCACGTACGGGGAGAACGCCATGAAGTCCCGGCTGCGTGCACACCCCGACGTCGCTGCGATCCACCACCCCGACCTGGTCGCGTCGAAGGCCTGACACCGGTCACAACGCCGGGCCACCCCCGAGCGCGACGATCTCGCGCAGAGCCTGGAGGTGGCCCGCGAAGGCAGCACGGCCTTGCGCGGTCGAGTAGACCCAGGTGCGGGGTCGGCTGCCGAGACTGCCCTTGCGAGCGACGACGTACCCCGCCGCCTGCAGGTGCGTGATTGCCTTGCTCAACGGAGAGTCCCCGCACTGGAGGATTTCGCGCAGGGTCGCGAAGTCCAGCTCGACGCCGTCACCGAGCGAGGCCAGCAGCGAGAAGCGGATCGGGGACGCGAAGTTGTCGTCGAGCCGGGTGCGAGGATGCGGCGCCGCCGGAATGTCAGTCACGCAGATCACGCCCGGGCATGAAGGAGACGGCGACGAACAGACCGATCACCGAGGCTCCCACCAGCGCTCCCGCATCGATGGGAATCGCGAGCAGGACGACCGAAGCGAGAGCCGAGACCGAGACCGCGAACGCGGTCAGCTGCGGCCAACGCCAGGATGCACCGATCGCGGGGAGCCCGAGATCCGTGCTGAAGGCGAACATCCACATGACCAGCACGAGAACGACGAGCAGGACCAGCACGCTCGCGAGCACGCCGTCCGGCGCCGAGGCGAGCATGATCAGCACCCCGATTGCGACACCGACGAGGATCGTCCCCCATCGAGCGAGGCGTGACAGAGGTCGTGGGTGCGAGCGCGGCGGGCGAACGTCGCCGGCGGCACGAACGAGCTGCACCGCACCATAGCCGCCCAATCCGAACAGCACCAGCCCGGAGGGGATCAACGCTCCGATGGCAGGGAAGCCCGGCGCCCAGATCGCGAAACAGAACATGACGAGCACCGCGGCCACGAGCAGCCCACCGGCGAGCAGCTCCGGCCACCTCGACCACGAGAACCGCCGCTGCATGCCACTTCGCTGCGCTATTCCGCTCGCGAGCTGAACCCACACGAGGAAGCTGAAGAGGATCGTCTGAGACGCGAGCGCACTCTCACCCCGGAGGACGAGCGTCATCACCGCCAGATACGCCGCAGTGGCCACGGCGTTGACGATCTGCAGCCGAGCCAGAGCACGACGGTCCACCGCGCGCTCACGCCGCGTGGCGACAGCATCCGCCTCATCGAGATACTTCTGGGCGACGTCGACACTGGGAGGTTCGAGCACCTCCCAGCCGTCTACCGGCTTCTGCTCCATGATGCCCCCTCCCCGCTTTCCTTGAGGAAAGCTCACTACTTTCCTACGGGAAAGCTGATGGGAGGTCAACCCGGACATGACGAAGGCCGCCCCACACCTGGGGCGGCCTTCTCAAGAATGTTCTGCGCGATTGTACGCTGGCTCGCTTCGCCTTATCGGCGGAGGCCCAGGCGTGCGATCAGCGAGCGGTAACGCTCGATGTCGACGCTCTGGAGGTAGCCGAGCAGACGACGGCGCTGACCCACGAGCAGGAACAGGCCACGACGCGAGTGGTGGTCGTGCTTGTGCTCCTTCAGGTGCTCGGTGAGGTCCTTGATGCGCTGCGTCAGCATCGCGGCCTGCACCTCGGGGGATCCGGTGTCACCGGGGTGCGTCGCGTACTCTTCGATGATCGCCTTCTTGACGTCTGCTTCCAGTGCCATAGATTCGATCCCCTCTCTGCTTGTTGCGCGGTGCCCGACGCCTGATGCGTGAGCTCTCTTTATCCGCGGCCGATCAAACGGCAACCTGAAGAGTCTACCAGGCATGGACGCGGTCGAGTGACGCAGAGAACCCCGGGCCCGACGGGCCCGGGGTTCTCGAGATCAGAAGGTCAGTCCTGCTGCAGAGCGCCCTGCAGGTCGAGGCTGATCGTGACGTCCTTGCCGACCAGCACGCCACCGGTCTCGAGGGCTGCGTTCCACGTCAGACCGAAGTCTTCGCGGTTGATGACGGTCTTGGCCGAAGCGCCGGCCTTGTAGTTGCCCCACGGGTCGGAGCCGAAGCCACCGAAGTCGAGCTCGAAGCTGACGGGCTTGGTGATGCCGCGGATGGTGAGGTCTCCGTCGACGAAGAGCTCGCCGCCCTCGGCGCGCGCACCGGTCGACACGAATTCCATCGTCGGGAAGTTCTCGGTGTCGAAGAAGTCACCGGAGCGGAGGTGCGTGTCGCGCCCCTCGTCCTTCGTGTCGATCGACGTGACGTCGACGCTCGCCTCGACGCGCGCCTCGAGGGGGTTCTCGGGGGCGATCAGGGTCGCGCTCTTGACGCCGAAGGTGCCGCGCACCTTCGAGATCATCATGTGGCGCACGCTGAAGGTGACCTCGCTGTGCGACGGGTCGAGCACCCAGGTGCCGGGACGGTAGCCGGGAATGTCGATGCTGGTCATGGTTTCTCCTCGGGAGACATCAGCCGCTTTGCGCGGCAACGGATGAGGGGCCGTGTTCACGGCGTCACGCGTTACAACTTACATGCACATGCATGTATTCCCCGAACGAGCAATCTCGTCGTCACGACGAAGAAGGCGCCGGGCCCACGAGGGGCTCGGCGCCTTCCGGCGTTGATCGGGTCAGCCGACGGCGACGAGATCGATGATGAAGATGAGGGTCTTGCCCGAGAGGAAGTGACCTCCGCCGACAGGGCCGTATGCGAGGTGCGGCGGGATGACGAGCTCACGGCGTCCGCCCTCCTTCATGCCCGGGATGCCGTCCTGCCAACCCTGGATCAGGCCGCGAAGCGGGAACTGGATGGTCTCGCCGCGGCCCCACGATGAGTCGAACTCCTCGCCCGACTCGAACTCGACACCGGCGTAGTGCACGGTGACGGTGTCGCCCGGCTTGGCCTCGGCGCCGTCTCCTTCGATAATGTCGCGGATCACGAGCTCCGCGGGAGCGGGGCCGGTGGGTGCGTCGAACTCAGGCTTTGTGCGATCAGTCATGCTCTCCATCAAACCCGAGCCGTGGGCCACGGTCAACGCGATCGCTCCGCTGAGGGCGAAACAGCGACGAGCACCCACCTGCGCCCTCGAAACCCTTGACACCCGCGCGCACCGGGTGCACCCTGTTTACAGATCAACTCAGCGCCCGGTAGACATGCAGGCATCGCCGCAGCACCGGGCGCTGAGTCTTGGCACGGCGCACTCGCCGCCAATCCTGAAGGTCAGGAGCGACGTGCCTCGACCGAGTACTCGACGAGCATCGATGCGAGCTCTTCGGGTCGGCTGAGCGCGACGCAATGGCTGGCCTGGATCTCGTCCGCGACGACGCCGAGGCGCTCGCGAGCGAGTGCACGGAGGAACGCCTGCGGAAAGAACCTGTCCTCCGTGCAGACGACGAACCTCGTCGGCACGCTCGGCCAGGCGGTGAGCGGCCAGGGCGCAGCCATCGAGGCTGCGGACGGATGCGCTCTCTCACGGCTCATCGCCTCTTCGGCCAGCCCTCGTGGCACGTCATGATAGAAGCCGACGAACGGATCGTCGCTTCCCGTGAGACCGCCGTCGCGAGCAGCCTGCGCCTCCACCGCGGCGGCGAATCCGGTGTTCGACCACCACTCATCCGGCGACTCCCCCGGCAGGGGAATCATCGCCGCGAGCATCACGAGGGCGTCGGCTGTCAGCTTCTCGGCGACGATCGGCGCAGTGAACCCGCCGAACGAGTGCCCGACGACGACTCCACCCCGACGTCCTCCGGTCGCTGCCACGACGGCATCCGCGTAGTCGACGAGAGTGAGGGAATCGTCATCACCCGGCAGGTCGGGCGCGATCACCTCATGGCCGCGCTGCCGCAGGACGGCGGCGAGCCGATGCCATGACCACCCCGTGTCTCCCGCTCCGTGAACGAGGATGAAGACGGCCATGACGGAGCTCCTCTCAGTACGCCAGCAGGGCGGCCCGCGTGGCACGTGTGCGTGCGAGCAGAGCCTGCTCGTCTGCCGGAGCCATCGGGTCTCGACCCGTGATCGCCCTCTGCCGGACGGATGCCAGCGTCGTGGCGTCCTTGATGAACTCGCGCATCAGCGGACGTCGATCGCCGCGCAGCTGCGAGGCCCAGGCGAGACCGGTCTTGCGCCCTGCCGGGGTCGCCAGCATCGTGACCTCTTCGGGGGTGAACCACCCGGCGGCGGCGTAGTCGCCGAGACGGGCCTTCGTCAGGCGTGATTCCTCCCGTCGCAGGGCGATGATGCCGAAGATGAAACCGACGAACAGCGGCACCTGGAGGACGAAGTAGAGGAGGAAGAAGTTCGCGAAGGACGATCCGTTCCACAGACCGTGCAGCACCATCGCGCCCAGCATGCCGAGAAGGCCGAAGCCGAGCACCGCGCCCGTGGAGGCATGCCGTCGAGCGGCCAGGCCGATCGCGAGCCCGGTGAGCGACGTGAACATGGCGTGCGCGAACGGCGACATGATCGCTCGCAGGATGAACGTCACCGTCAGCTGCTCGCCCCCACCCTCGATGAGGCTGATCGCGAAGTACTGGATGTTCTCGGTGAACGCGAAGCCGGCGCCGACCAGCGCTCCGTAGACGACTCCGTCGACCGGTCCGTCGAAAGAACGACGCGCGATGAGGAAGATCAGGAAGACTCCGAAGCCCTTCCAGAACTCCTCGACGATGGGAGCCTGGATGACAGCGCCGGCGACCTCGCCCCTGAGTCCCACGACGGCGGTCAGCCCCAGGTCGACGAGAAGCGTGAGCCCCACGGCGGCGATGGCGCCCCAGGCGATCGCGAAGAACACGAGCGTCTTGGGCTCGGGCTCCCAACGATCGATCATCCGCACGACCAAGAAGACGATCGTGAGCGGCACGAGCGCGAGCACGAGGCCGATGATCGATGCGAGCGGGCCGAGGAACAATCCGAAGTAGGCGATCAGGCCGAGCAGCAGCAGCCCGAGGAAGCCGAACAGCGAGAACAGCGCGACGCGGCCGACTCGGCGTGCCGCGGGCAGAGCAGGAAGACCAGGGGCAGGCGAAGGCGCGGCAGGCGCCGGCGGGGAATACGGGGTCGGTTGGGCCAGCACCGACCCGTACTCCGGGCGCTGGGAGAACTGCGCCGGAGCATACCTCGACTGCGCATACTGCTGAGCGGAGTACTGCTGCGGATGGGCCTGCGGCTGCTGCGCATACGTCGGCGGCTGCTGCGCGGGCGGCGGCGTGTACGGCGATGGCTGGGACGGTCCTCCGGAACTCATAGCCAAAGCATATGGCGAACAACCAACTTCCCCCGGGTCTGGTGACTTCCTCCAGGCAATCGAGCCGGGCAGCGGATAGCGTAGGAGCATGCGGTTCGCTCATCTGCGTCGTGCCGACTCCCCTGCTGCGCATCTCGCAGTGGTGGAGGGTGCCGATGCCATCCTCGTCTCCGATCTCCTTCCCGACCCCCCTGCGACGCTTCAGCAGCTGATCGAGGGCGGCGAGCAGATGCTCTCCGCGCTTCGCGCCGCCGTCGAGAGCAGCACCGCCACCCGGCATCCGCTCGAGGACTGGGCGTTCGCGTCAGCGGTCATCGCTCCTCCCGCGGTGCTCGCGGTCGGCTTGAACTACGCCGCACACTCGAGCGAGCTCGGGCTGAAGACCGACGCGGCTCCGACCGTCTTCACCCTGTGGCCCAACTCGCTCACGGGCCACGAGCAGACGACGTCGTGGCCGCGAGCGCTGAGCGAGGCCGTGGACTACGAGGCAGAGCTCGGCGTGCTGATCGGCACGCCCGCGAAAGACGTCGCAGAGGCCGACGCCCTGTCGCACGTCTGGGGCTACACGGTCGTCAACGACATCACCGCTCGAAATGTGCAGTTCTCCGAGGCGCAGTGGTCACGGTGCAAGTCCTTCGACGGCTTCACCCCGACCGGTCCGTTCGCCGTCACGGCCGACGAGGTCGCCGATCCTCAGGATCTGCACATCTGGGCCGTCGTGGACGGCCAGACCGTGCAGGATGCCAGCACCGATCAGATGGTCCGATCGGTCGCGAAGCTCATCGCACACCTCTCGCAGTCCCTGACCCTGCTGCCCGGCACGCTGATCTCGACCGGGAGCCCCGGAGGAGCCGGCTACTCTCGAGACCCGCAGATCTTCCTCCGCGATCGTTCGACCGTGACCGTCGGCATCGACGGGATCGGCGAGCTCACCACCCACTGTCGCGTGCTCGACTGAGCCGGATTCCGCGCACGCGGATACGAGAAGGGCCCCGGCATCATGCGCCGGGGCCCTTCTGCGTGGTCAGATCTCGATGAGATCCTCGGCCGAGATCACCGGAATCGCAGCGGTGATCGCCTCGAGTCCGGACAGACGCGCGGGCGACAGCTGCTTGATGACCTCTTCACGCGACATCAATCCGGCCTCGACGACCAGGTCGGCCACATTCCGGTTGGTCAGGAGAGCGGTCTTGGCCAGAGCGGCCGCGGCGGCGTACCCGATGAACGGCGTGAGGGCGGTGATGACGCCGACCGAGGCGCCGACCATGGCTCCGAGACGGTCGCGGTTCGCAGTGATGCCATCGACGCAGTTGACACGCAGCGTCCACATCGCCTGGCGCATCCAGGTGATCGACTGGAAGATCGAGTGAGCGATCACGGGCTCGAAGGCGTTGAGCTGAAGCTGCCCCGCCTCGGCCGCCATCGTCACTGTCATGTCCGCACCGGCGACCGCGAACGCCACCTGGTTGACGACCTCCGGGATCACCGGGTTCACCTTGCCCGGCATGATGCTGGAACCCGCCTGCATGGCAGGCAGGTTGATCTCGCCGAAGCCCGCCTGCGGTCCGGACGACAGCAGTCGCAGATCGTTGCAGATCTTCGACAGCTTCATCGCATTGCGCTTCAGCGTCGACGAGAAGGACATGAACGAGCCGGTGTCGCTGGTCGCCTCGACGAGGTCGGCGGAGGTGACGAGATCGAGCTCGGTGATCTCGCGCAGGTGCTTCAGCACCGCGGGCGCGTAATCGACGTGGGTCGTGATGCCGGTGCCGATGGCCGTGGCGCCCATGTTGATCTCGAACATCAGCGACGCGTTCTCGGTCAGGCGCGTGTGGTCGTAGCCGAGGGTCGAGGCGAAGCCGTGGAACTCCTGGCCCAGAGTCATCGGCACGGCGTCCTGCAGCTGCGTGCGTCCGACCTTGAGCACGTCGTGGAACTCATGCGACTTGTGCAGGAACGAGATGCGCAGCAGATCGAGCTCTTCGAGCAGTGACCGGAGCGTCAGCGACAGACCGATCTTGACGGCGGTCGGGTAGACGTCGTTGGTGGACTGACTGCGGTTCGTGTGGTCGATCGGCGAGAGGAACGCGTAGTCGCCCTTCTCGCGCCCGGCGAGCTCGAGGGCGATGTTGGTGATGACCTCGTTGGCGTTCATGTTCGTCGAGGTGCCGGCGCCGCCCTGGATCACACCGACGGTGAACTGGTCGTGGAACTCTCCGTCGATGACACGCTGAGCGGCTCGGTCGATCAGATCGGCGCGTTCGGGGTCGAGGACCCCGATCTCGCGGTTCGCCCTGGCGCTGGCCTGCTTGACCATCGCGAGCGCGACGACGAGGTCGGGATAGACCGAGATCGGACGCTTCGTGATCGGGAAGTTCGCGTCGGCGCGGGCAGTGTGGATCCCCCAGTACGCGTCGGCGGGAATCTCCATGCTCCCGAGAGAGTCGGTCTCGGTGCGGGTGGGGGCAGGCGCGGCAGAAGCCATGTCACATCCTTGTGGGTAGTGGCGAGTGTGTGGTGCGGGGGATGCTCCCAGTCTACGCCTGCGTGCATGCGCCGCCAGGGATACGACGGCGGTTCAGCGTTTGCGCGAGAACGCCTCGAGGCGCTCGTCGGGGGTGAGCCCCGCCATCTTCTCAAGCCATGCCATGGAGAAATGGTCACCGGTCGGCGCGTCCGTCACGGGCACCACGGTGTGCGTGATCGTGTCAGGACGCACATGCACGATCTGGAAGGCCTGCGCGGCGTCCATCCCGTTCACATCGGCGGCGGGGCGCGCGACGTTCATCGTGTAGCAGGTCGCCGAAGAGACACTGACAGGCACGCCGGCGAAGGTGCCGTGCGACGAGTAGTGCAGGTGACCCGCGAGGATGCCGCGCACGTCGGTGTCGCGGATGACCGCCGCCAGTTCATCCTGGTGCCGCAGCTCGAGGATGTCGAAGAGCGGCAGGTGGCTCGGCAGCGGAGGGTGGTGCATCGCGAGCAGAGTGCCGTGCGGCGCCGGCTCGCTCAGGACCTCTGCCAACCACGAGAGCTGACCCGCATCCAGGTCACCGTGGTGCCACCCCGGCACGCTCGTGTCGAGCGCGACCAGCCTGAGACCGTCGAGGTCCCACACTCCCGTCACCGGCTCCTCGGTCGGGGGCAGGTCGAGCAGCCCCTCTCGGAGAGCCGGGCGCTCATCGTGGTTGCCCGCGACCCATACGACGACCGTCCCCAGCTCCTCGGCGACGGGCTCCACTGCGAGACGGAGTCGCCTGTACGCATCCGGCTCCCCCAGATCCGCCAGATCGCCGGTGATCACGATCGCCGCCGGGTGCGGATGCACGGCCCTGATCGCCTCGAGAGTACGGGCGAAGTTCTCCTCGACGTCGTAGCGTCCTCCGAGCGGCACGCCGTCCGCCAGGAAGTGCGGGTCGCTCACGTGGATGATGACGTGGCTCGCGGGCTCGTGGCGGCCGAAGACGAACTCGCTGTCGGAAGGCGCTGGCATGAACTCAGCCTAGGCCGCACGGCGACATCGGACGATGACGGCTCCACGGCAGATGTAGTAGTCGCGATAGGGTGCTCGGATGGCGAAGAACGAGACGAGGCGACGGAGCATCGCGGATGCAGGGCTGACTGTCCTGGCGACGGACGGTTCGCGCGGGCTCACGCACCGCGCCGTCGATCTCGTGGCCGGTGTGCCGGTGGGCACGACGTCGAACTACTTCCGCAGCCGCGATGCGCTCATCGAGGGTCTCGTCGAGCGCATCGGCGAACGTCTCGCCCCCAGCGACGACGACCTCGCGCGCCGATCAGCCGAGCAGCCGAGCAGGGAGCTCTTCGCCGACTACGTCAGAGACATCGTGCGTCGCCTCACCGACGACCGAGATGTCACACTGGCGCTGTTCGAGCTGAGGCTCGAGAGCAGCCGACGGCCCGAGGTCGCCGCACTGCTGGGCGCGTGGCAGCGAGCCGGGTTCGATGCGGATGTCGCGTTCAACTCGGCAGCGGGCCTTCCGGGCGGCCGACGCGAGATCGCGCTGTTCCACTACGCGATCGACGGGCTTCTGCTCGATCGGCTGACATCTCCGATCGACCCCGACACGTCGACCGACGAGATCGTCGACGACCTCGTAGCCGGCCTCCTGCGCTGAGTCCGGAGGGCGCCGGACTCGGCGGTCAGTGACCGACGACGATGATCAGGATGCCGATCACCACGGCCACCGCGCACAGCGCGAAGCACCCGTAGGCGCCGTACAGCGCGATACGTCGCTGCCCCTCGGTGAGTGGACTCTTCTTCGCCGCCTTGGCGGCCTGCTTCGCCGCCCTCTTGAGCTCCTTCTCAGAGACCACGGTGATGGCGTCGGTGAACTCCGCCGGACTCACGACCGGCGCATGTCCGCTGCGGACCAGCAACCGAAGCCCGAACGCATAGAAGGTCACGACGGCACAGGCGCCGAGCAGCGCCGCGAGGAACACCTGGAGGAATGCATCCCACTCGATGGCGACACTCACTTCGACTCCTCGCTCTTCGCCTTCTCCGGGTTGTCGACCTTCGTCGCGACGCCGGTCTCCGGTGCCTTCTTCGCCGCCTTCGCCGCAGCCTTCGCCTTCGCGTCGGCCCTGGCCTTGGCCTTGGCCTTCTCGCGCGCCTCTGCGCGGGCCTTCGCCTCGGCCTTGGCCTCGATGATCCGCTGCTGCCGGCGCGTCGGCGGCGTCGTGTCGGGGTGCTCGATCGCGAGCCCCGACTCGGCCACGTCACTCATCGCGTTCGCATGAGTGACGGCATCCTTGCGGGAACGGAGGAACAGGCCGATGATCACGGCGAGCGCAAGGACGGTGTCGATCGCGATGCCCCAGAGCCCGAGCCACGTGATCAGCAGGGCTGCGAGAGCACCGACAGCACCCGCAGCCGGAAGCGTCAGGAGCCAGCCGATGGCGATTCGACCGGCGGTCCGCCAGCGAACCGTCGATCCGCGGCGACCGAGGCCCGAGCCAATGACGGATCCCGATGCGACCTGGGTGGTCGAGAGCGCGAAGCCGAAGGCACTGGAGGCGAGGATCGTCGCAGCCGTCGAGCTCTCCGCCGAGAAGCCCTGTGCGGGCTTGACCTCGGTCAGGCCCTTGCCCAGCGTGCGGATGATCCGCCACCCGCCAAGATACGTGCCGAGGGCGATCGTGACCGCGCAGGCGATGATGACCCAGAGGTACGGGTCCGCCTGCTCGCTGTTCTGCCAGCCGACCGTGATGAGCGCGAGGGTGATCACGCCCATCGTCTTCTGCGCGTCGTTCGTGCCGTGCGCGAGCGCCACCAGCGACGACGTGAAGATCTGGCCCCAGCGGAAGCCGTCTCGTCCGTCAGGCTTGCCGTCGTAGCGCCGGGTGATCGAGTAGGCGAGCTTCGTCGCGGCGAACGCGATGATGCCGGCCGTCAGCGGGGCGATGAGCGCCGGGAGGATGATCTTCGACAGCACCATGCCGAAGTCGATGCCGCCGACCCCGACCCCGACCAGCGTGGCACCGATGAGGCCGCCGAAGAGCGCGTGGGACGAGCTCGAAGGCAGACCCAGCAGCCAGGTCAGCATGTTCCAGGTGATCGCGCCGATGAGACCCGCGAAGATCATCGGGAGGAACACATCGCCCTGGATGGTGTCCTCGCGGATGATGCCGTGCGACACGGTCTTGGAGACCTCGGTCGAGAGGAACGCACCGACGAGGTTCAGCACCGCTGCGAGAAGGACGGCTGTCTTGGGCTTGAGTGCGCCTGTCGCGATGGGGGTGGCCATCGCGTTGGCCGTGTCGTGAAACCCGTTGGTGAAGTCGAAGAAGAGTGCCAGTGCGATGACGAGCACGACGATGAGGGCTGCGGTTTCCACCGTTCGCTTTCGGTCGTTGAGGAAGAAAGGAGAGGTGTCGACGGGATCGACGTGATGAACGAAGAGTTCACCGTGGGTTTTACTTCCGTTAACCGGCCCCGGTAGATCCTCCCACCCTCCCGGGTACCGGTCAACTCGACCTGGGCTAGCGTGGAACTCGTGACTGATGCCCCGATCGCAGACCGCCGCTCGACCCTCCGCACGCACCACGGCGACACATTCGATGATCCCTATGAGTGGCTCCGTGAGAAGGACTCCCCCGAGGTGATCGCACACCTCGAGGCCGAGAACGCCCACACCGAGGACGAGCTCTCCCACCTGGCGGATCTGCGCGAGACGCTGTTCCAGGAGATCAAGGGCCGCGTGCAGGAGACCGACCTCTCCGTGCCCACGCGTCGCGGGAACTGGTGGTACTACAGCCGCACCGAGGAGGGCGCGCAGTACGGCATCCACTGCCGGACCGCCGCAGCCGAAGACGACTGGACTCCCCCGGTGCTGGAGCCGGGCGTGACGGTGCCGGGCGAGACCGTGCTGCTCGACGGCAACGTCGAAGCCGAGGGGCACGAGTTCTTCTCCCTCGGCGCATTCGACACCTCTGACGATGCGACGAAGCTCCTGTGGGCGACGGATTTCGAGGGCGATGAGCTCTACACGGTACACGTGCGCGACCTCGTCACGGGCGAGACCCTCGCCGATGAGATCCCCGACACGGGTGGGGCGTTCTTCACGCCCGACGGCACCGGGATCCTCTACACCACACGTGATGACGCATGGCGTCCTGACACGCTCTGGCTGCATCGCCTGGGCACCCCGGTCACTGACGACGTGAAGCTCTTCCACGAACCCGACGAGAAGTACTGGCTCGGCGCCGGCATCACCCGCAGCCGCAAGTACCTCGTGATCGCCGTCGGATCGAGCATCACCAGCGAGGAGTACCTCGTCGATCTCGCGGGCGACCTGACCGCCGCGCCTCGGGTCGTCTGGCCCCGTCGCGAGGGCGTCGAGTACTCGCTCGAGCACGCCGTGGTCGACGGCGAGGACCGCCTGTACATCCTGCACAACGACGATGCTCTGGACTTCGAGCTCGTGTCGGTCCCGGCATCCGATCCGCGGGGAGAACGTCGTGTGGTGCTCGCTCATGAGCCGGGACGCCGGTTGCTCGGGATGGATGCGTTCCGCGACTTCGCGACTGTGGAGTATCGGCGCGAGGGGCTCGAGCGTGTCGGGCTGCTCGACTATGCGACGGACGCGGTGGACGACATCGCCTTCGACGAGCCCCTGTATTCGGCGGGCGTCAGCGGCAACCCGGAGTGGCACTCGCCCTTCCTCCGACTCGGCTACACCTCCTTCGTGACCCCGGGGACCGTCTACGAGCTCGACCTGGCGACCCGCGAGCTCCACCTGCGCAAGCAGGTCACCGTGCTCGGCGGGTACGACCCCCTCGACTACGGCCAGAAGCGCGAGTGGGCCACGGCATCCGACGGCACCCGGGTGCCGATCTCGCTCGTCTGGAGGCGCGATTTCGGCGAGCCGGGCTCCGAGGTGCGACCGGTGCACCTCTACGGCTACGGGTCGTACGAGCACTCGATCGATCCCGGCTTCTCGGTCGCGCGGCTCTCAGAGCTCGACCGAGGGATCGTCTTCGCCGTCGCGCACGTCCGCGGCGGCGGTGAGATGGGCCGGCAATGGTACGAGGACGGCAAGCTGCTGAACAAGCGGAACACCTTCACGGACTTCGTCGCGTGTGCGGAGCACCTCATCGAGCAGGGCGTCACGTCTCCTGATCGCCTCGTCGCCGAGGGGGGAAGCGCCGGCGGACTGCTCATGGGAGCTGTGACGAACCTCGCTCCCGAGCTCTTCGCAGGGGTGCTGGCGGCAGTGCCCTTCGTCGACGCACTCACGACGATCCTCGATCCCTCGCTCCCCCTGACGGTGATCGAGTGGGACGAGTGGGGCGACCCGCTGCACGGCGCCGACGTCTACGAGTACATGAAGTCGTACTCACCGTACGAGAACGTCCGTGACGGGGTGGACTATCCGCGGATCCTCGCGGTGACCTCGCTCAACGACACGAGAGTCCTCTATGTCGAGCCCGCGAAGTGGATCGCCGCCCTGCGTGTCGCGGGTGCGACCGACGCTCTGCTCAAGTGCGAGATGGTCGCCGGTCACGGCGGTGTCAGCGGTCGCTACAACTCGTGGAAGGAGCGCGCTTTCGAGCTCGCCTGGATCCTCGACACGGTGGGTCTCGCCTCCGAGTGACCAGGCTCGCCCGGTGCGCTCAGGCGTCCCGAGAACGGGCGGACGCCGACGGCATCCGCCCGTTCCGGTGTCAGCCGAAGAGCGCCGCGGCCTCGTCGTAGCGGCTGCGGGGAACCGTGTTCAGCTCTCCCAGCGCCTCTGCGAACGGCACACGGACGATATCGGTGCCCTGCATCGCGACCATCTGGCCCCAGGCCTTCTCGACGATCGCGTCAGCCGCGTGGAGTCCGAGGCGGGTGGCGAGCACTCGGTCGAACGCGGATGGGGATCCACCGCGCTGGATGTGCCCGAGGATCGTCGCGCGCGTCTCGATGCCCGTGATCCGCTCGATCGCGGGAGCGAGCTGATCGCCGATGCCGCCGAGACGAGGCCGATTGAAGGCGTCGAGGCCCTTGTCGCTGTAAGCCTCATCCATCCCGAGCAGCTTGAACCCCTCGGAGACGACGACGAGTGGCGCACGACCGCGGTCATGCGCGCTGGAGACGAGTGCGGTGATGTCGTCGATCGACATCGGCACCTCGGGGATGCAGATCGCGTGCGCGCCCGCTGCCATGCCCGCATGCAGAGCGATCCAGCCGACGTGACGGCCCATCACCTCGGCCACCATGCAGCGCTGGTGGGAGTCTCCTGTGGTGCGCAGGCGGTCCATCGCGTCCGTCGCGATGTTGACGGCCGTGTCGAAGCCGAAGGAGTAGTCCGTCGCGCGGAGGTCGTTGTCGATCGTCTTCGGCACACCGATGACGTTGATGCCGTCTTTGGCGAGGCGGTCGGCTGCTGCGAGGGTGCCCTCGCCGCCGATCGCGATGATGCCGTCGATCTTGTGCCCGTACAGCGTCTTGGCGATGTTCTCGGCGCCACCGCGCTCACCCTCGTAGGGGTTGGTGCGACTGGTGCCCAGGATCGTGCCGCCGACCTTCGACAGACCCTTCACCTCGTGACGGGTGAGGGGGAAGAAGTCGCCGTCGACCACGCCTCGCCATCCGTCGCGAATGCCGACGAACTCGAGGTCGTAAGTGGTGGTGCCCTTGAGCACGATGCCGCGGATGACCGCGTTGAGTCCGGGGCAGTCGCCGCCGCTCGTCAGAATGCCGATCTTCATGCTTGCCTCAGACGGTTCAGGGGAAGGGGGAACAGGCGACGGTGCCTGCGATCGACACTAGCGCTCCGACCCGACCGGGCGCCATTCGGGACGATGAAAACCGGGGATCTTGCCGGCGAATCGAGACGATTCGCGAGATATGAGCGACCGACCCAGCCGACATGAGAAATCGGCGTCAAGAACCGAGGTTCTTAACGCCGATCTCCCTAGCAATGAGCGCGTGTCACGCGGCCCCGAGCGCCTCCCGGAGCAGGTGCATGAGGGCACCCAGCTGCACCGGCTCGGCGGCCGCCTCATCGAGGGCTTCGCCGTCGAGCGCTCGCGCTGCGAGACCCTGCTTCTGGTCGATGAGCTCTGCGATCTTCGCATCGATCGTGTGTGCCGCGATGATCCGCCAGGCCGTCACCGGCTCATCCTGACCGATGCGGTGCACGCGGTCGATCGCCTGCGTCTGCTCGGCGGCTGTCCACGACAGCTCCGCCAGGACCACGTTCGAGGCAGCCTGGAGGTTCAGACCGACGCCGGCCGCGGTCAGCGAGCACACCGCGATACCCACGGCGGGGTCACCGTTGAAGTCGTCGATCGCCTGCTGGCGGACGGTCGAGGTCTGGTCGCCGCGGATCGAGACCGACCGGATGCCGGCAGCGGCGAAGTGCGCCTCTGCCTGATCCATCACGTCGATGTGCTTCGCGAAGAACACGACCTTGCCCACCGACCGCTGCAGCTGAGCGGCGTAGTCGGCCGCCAGGTGTGCTTTCGCCTGTCCGATTCGGCGCACCATGGTGAAGACGTTGTCTCCGCCGGTGCCCGCGGCCTTCGATTCCTCGAGCTCGTTCTGAGCGACCAGACGCACGATGTCCTGATCGATCTCGCCCGGTGCGAGTCCGCGGTCGCCCCGCGCCTCGATGATCCGCCGGTATCGGGCGGCGAGCCGCTCGCCCAGCTCGCGCTCGGCCTGACGGATTCCGCGGCCGAACTCATCATCCAGCTGCACGGGCAGGTCGGCGATGAGCTTGTCGGGCAGATCTGCTGCGACGTCCTTCTTCTTGCGCCGGACGATCCCCATCGAGATCACCGCTTCGCGAGCCTCCGGGTAGAACGCCTTGTCGGCGGGCGTGAACCCTGTCGCGTCGAGCTTCTCCATCAGCTCCGGCCCCGGCTTCTCGCCCGTGGTCCAGCCGAGGAAGCGCCAGATCGCGTCGAAGTCCTCGACGTCGTTGATCAGCGGTGTGCCCGTGAGCGCGAGCATCAGGGGCTTGCCACCGGGGGTGCGCTCGCGCACGCGGTTCGCGAGTGACAGCACGTTCTGCGAACGCTGAGAGCTGAGGTTCTTGATGAAGTGCGCCTCGTCGACGACCATGCCCCGAAGGCCGATCGACGCGAGCCACGACATATGGCGGTCGAGGATCTCGTAGTTCACGATGAACACATCGGCGAAGGCGTCGATGTCGGCGCCATCGCCCTGGATCACCGTCGCCCTGCGCTGCGGAGTCCACCGCTCGACCTCTCGCGCCCAGTTCATCTTGACGACGTTGGGCACGACGACGAGCAGCGGATAGGCGCCGGCGACGGACGCGGCCAGCACGGACTGCGCGGTCTTGCCCAGGCCCGGCTCATCGGCGAGCAGGAAGCTCCGGTGTCCTTCGCGCACCGCTTCGAGGAAGCGCGACTGGTGCACCATGACCTCGAGCCCCTTGGGCGAGAGGTGGTCGTACTCAGGGGCCGGCGGCAGGTCCATGCTCGCGGCCCCTCCCCCGGCTCCCGTCTCGAACGCCTTGTACAGGGGGCCCATGAGCTCCCATCCGTCCAGGCGTCGACGCGGGGTCGTGGTCGCGCGCGGGGTGAGATCCGGAGCGAGGAACGGGTTCGCCAGCTGGCGCGCCTCGACAGACGGCGGCGTCACCTGGCGCTCTGCGATCCCGGCCGACACCACCGGCGTCTGGACGGGCGCCACGTCGGCGATGATGAGCTCCTCCGGTGCCAGTTCGGCTCCGGACTCGAGCAGCCAGTCGCGTCGCATGCGCTTCGCGACCGGCGAGGTCGCCTGATCGGCCTCGAGAAGCTGGATCAGCGAGGTGTCGCGTGCCGCAGTCTTCGCCAGGATAGTGGCCACGCCGTCGAGCCGCTTGAGCAGCTCGGCACGGGCGGCGTCGGCGATCTCCGGATCGGCCTTGACTCTCGCGCGCTCTTCGCGCACCAGGAACGCGATGACCTGGAACTTGACCCGGTTGGTGGGCCCGAGCTTCCCTCGCTGCGACTTCGCCTCGATCTCACGCACCTTGCGGGCGAGGATCGGGATGAGGGGTGCC
The DNA here is from genome assembly GCF_051365005.1 of Microbacterium sp. K2. Classification (NCBI taxonomy): domain Bacteria; kingdom Bacillati; phylum Actinomycetota; class Actinomycetes; order Micrococcales; family Microbacteriaceae; genus Microbacterium; species Microbacterium sp. K2. The sequence continues at coordinate 815,156 of NZ_JBLWII010000001.1, forward strand.
TCGTCATCGCGACGAGACGTCTTCTTGCGCCGTGTTGCGGCGGTTGCCGTGGTCGGCATGCTCCTCCTGAGCGTGAAGGCCGGAGCATCCGTGGGATGCGTCGGCCGTTCTCGGTGTCCGCGTGTGGCGTGAGCCAGGACCGTACGAACAGTATTTCCGGTGATCGTCTACGAGCGAATGACGCGCGAGGTTCAAGGACCACCGAGACTCATTCTATGCCATGCGACCTGAGCGACGCAGATCAGGACACGCAGAGTTCGAGCGGTGTTCAGCTGGAGCGGCGCGACAGCACGCTCTCGGCATCCGTCACGTCGGAGGCCATCTGCGCCTTCAGCTTCTCGATCCCCTCGAACGCGACCATGCCACGCAGACGCTCGACGAACTCGACGGTCACATCGTGACCGTACAGGTCGAGATCGGTCTCGCCGATCACGTGCGCCTCGACCTGGCGCTCGAGCACGTCGTCGAAAGTGGGGTTGGTGCCCACCGAGATGGCTGCCCGATGCCTGAGTCCCGTCTCATGGTCGACGAGCCATCCGGCGTACACACCGTCGGCGGGGACGAACGAGTCGACGGAGGCCGAAAGATTCGCTGTGGGGAAACCGAGTTCCCGCCCGCGCTTGAGTCCGTGCACGACCTCGCCGCGCACGTCGACGTTGCGGTCGAGCACGCGAGCGGCAGCGGTGACGTCGCCGGCCATCAGCAATTCACGGATCCAGGTGGAAGAGACGCGACGGTCGGACCCGTCGAGGAACACGTCGTCGACGACCTCGACCGTGAATCCATACCTCGGCCCGAGTTCTCTGAGCAGCTCGGGGTCTCCTGCTCCGCCCCGACCGAACCGGAAATCCCGGCCCACGAGGACGGTGGACACGTGCAGTGCACCGGTCAGGATGCTGGCCACGAAGTCCTCGGCGCTGCGCGCCGCGAGTTCTGCGTCGAAGGTCAGAAGCAGGGTGGCGTCGAGCTCGAGTTCGCCCAGCAGCTCCAGTTTGCGCTCGACCGTGACCACGTTCTCGGGGCAGCGATCCGGCCGGAGCACAGCGAGCGGGTTGCGGTCGAACGTGACGGCGACGGCACGGACTCCCGACTGCGCCGCGATCTCCTTCAGGCGACGGATCACCGCTCGATGACCAGCGTGGACGCCGTCGAACTTGCCGATCGCCACGGCCGAGGGGCCGAAGCCGTCCGGCACCTCGCTCGGGTCGCGGAAGACGATCATGCGTTGGCCTCGGCATGGAGAGCAGGCTGAGCTTCGCGGATCGGCCCGTGGGTGCGCAGCCACCAGATGCCGAAGACCGGCAGCACGAGCGGGATGAACAGGTACCCTCGCCCGAACATCGACCAGACGGTGTCGTGCGGGAACAGCTCGGGGAAGAAGATGCTCAGCGCACCGACCACCAGGACTCCGGCGAGCTCGAAGACGATCGCCACCCAGGCCACCGCGTACCAGCCGCGTCGACTCGCGAGAACCAGTGCCAGAGTGGCCAGGATGTACACGACAGCCGCGAGTGCTGACAGGGAGTAGGCGAGAGGCGCCTCGTCGAACTGTCGGAAGATCTGCACGAAGCTTCGACCGGTCGCCGCCAGCGCCATCACGGCATAGACGATCACGAGGACACGGCCGATGCCGCTCATGCGGGAGGTGGGAACGGTGGTGCTCATAGCGTCCTCCATTCTAGATCCGGGCGGGAAGACTCGGATGCGATCCCGACCGGCTCAGGCCACCTGGATGGTCCAGATGACGTGCATGCGCCACACCATGATCGCGACGGCGAGAGCGGCCACACCGAGGATCACGGTGCTCCAACGGCTCCTCTCCATCAGCGCCCACAGCACGGCACCCACAGGCAGCAGTACCGCCGAGACGAGATAGACCCAGTACTCGAGCAGGTCGCCCGTCGGAGGGTTTCCTACCAGGGGCGCCACGATCGCGACCACCACCTGGACGACGAGGAGCAGCTCGACGAGGGCGAGCGCTCCGACGGTGTAATCGCTCGGACGCCGGCCGGCAAGACCGAGCGAGACGCAGAACACGCCCACCATGGTCGCGACCGCCACCTGGGCGATGGTCAGCCAGAGGATCATCCGGCAGCCTCCGGCATGTTCATGGCGCTCTTGAGATCAGCGCCGCGTCTCTCGACGACACCGACGAAGACGCCGTTCGGGTCGATCGCGGCCGCCAGAGCTCCTGTCAGTCGATCGGCCCGTCCCGTGAGCCTCTTGCCGTGACGCAGGTCTCTCGCCTCCTCGGTCGACACCGACAACGGATCGAGAACCCTCGCTGCCGCGGCGGCCGGGGTCAGCAGCGCCTCCTCGACGACATCGTCGACCGTCACTGCATCCGCGACATCGAAGTCGCCGACGCGCGAGCGCCGCAGCGCCGTGAGATGCCCGCCCACCCCGAGACCGGCACCCAGGTCACGAGCGAGCGAGCGGATGTAGGTGCCGGAGGAGCAGTCGACGACGACGTCGAGATCGAGGAACCCCTCACCGGACCGCTCGGCGATGACCTCGAACCGCGAGACCGTGACATCACGTGCGGCCAGCACGACCTCTTCCCCTGCGCGCACGCGGTCGTACGCGCGACGACCGTCGACCTTGATGGCAGACACCGAACTCGGCACCTGCGAGATCGCACCGGTGAGCGCTCCGATCCCGGCTGACACGCGCTCGGGGGTCACCGAATCCCATGTCGCGGCTGCGGCCCGCGTGAGGATCTCACCGTCCGCGTCATCCGTGTCCGTCGTCTGTCCGAGCCGGATCGTGGCCTCGTAGGTCTTGTCGGCTCCGACGATGTAGGTGAGCAGTCGAGTCGCACCTTCGACGCCGATCACGAGCAGACCGGTGGCCATCGGGTCGAGGGTTCCCGCGTGCCCGACCTTGCGCGTGCCGAGCGCGCGTCTGGTGCGTGCGACGACGTCGTGGCTGGTCAGTCCAGCTGGTTTGTCGACGAGGAGGATGCCGGGCGAGACCATCTCTCAAGCCTACGATGCGTCCGAACTCTCCGACGCACGTCCCCTGGCCTGCGCGGGCGCCGGCCCTCGACCATCGAATGGGATCCCGGTTCGCCTAGGCTGTCGAGGTGCCTCCGACATCGCCTGCCGCCGCTGAGGTGTCTCTGCCGCTTGTGCACTGGTATCGGGACGCAGCACGCGACCTGCCCTGGAGGCGCCCGCGCTTCCACGAGGACTTCGGCGCCTGGGGCACGCTCGTCAGCGAGTTCATGCTGCAGCAGACCCCCGTGAACCGAGTGATACCGCACCTCGAGGCCTGGCTCGACAGGTGGCCCACGCCCCCGGCGATGGCTGCCGCCTCGACCTCCGAGGTGCTGCAGCAATGGGCCAACCTCGGCTATCCCCGCCGCGCACTGTGGCTGCATCGCGCCGCCGTCGAGATCACGGAACGACACGGGGGCATCGTTCCCAATGATGTGGACGCCCTGCTGAAGCTCTCGGGGATCGGCGACTACACGGCGAGAGCCGTGGCCGTCTTCGCCTACGGCGACCGACACCCCGTCGTCGACACGAACACACGTCGTGTGATGGCACGCGCGATCCTCGGCCAAGCCCAGCCGGGCCCGCCCTCTCGCCGCGATCTGGAGCTCATGGATTCGCTGCTCCCCGCGGATGTCGAAGAGTCCGCCATGTTCAACGCGGCAGCGATGGAGCTGGGCGCGACCGTGTGCACGGCCCGATCGCCGCGCTGCGACATCTGCCCTCTGGTCGACATATGCGCATGGGTGGCCGCCGGGCGGCCGGACACCGGCGACACCAGAAGGCGCCAGGCAGCGTTCGAGGGCTCCGACCGCCAGGCGAGAGGCGCCGTGCTGCGGATCCTGCGCGCCGCTGCACCTGCGCCGGTCCTGATCGACTCCGTGCTCGCCGAGTGGCCGGATCCTCTTCAGCGCGACCGTGCGATCGACTCGCTCATCGTCGACGGCCTCGCCGAGGCCGATGGCGAGATGCTGTCGCTCCCCCGCTGACCGCGACGATCAGACGAACTGCCCTATGCGATGCGCGAGCACGGTCAGCTCGACGCGGGTCCTGACCTCGAGCTTCGCGAAGACCCGGCCCAGATGGACTTCCACGGTGCGCACCGACACGTGGAGCGAGTCGGCGATGTCGCGGTTCGAGGCCCCTCCGACAGCCAGCATCGCGACCTCCAGCTCTCGAGCGGTGAGCATCGACTCCCAGACTCGGCGGCACGATGAGAGCGGGTCTCCGGCGACGACGGCGCCGTCTGCTAGCTCCACCCGATCGAGACGCGCCGCGATAGCCCTCGCCCACGCTGTCGCACCGGAGACCTCGAGGAGGTTGCGAGCCATCGACAGATGCTCTCTGCCGATGGCGATGTCGCCTTTGATCAGTGATCTGGTGCCGATCATCGCCTCGACTCTCCCGCGCGAGAATGGCGAGGTCAGCGTCCGCGCAGCGGCCACGACGAGCGGACGCTCGACACGCCATTCATCGTCCGAGCAGCTGGTGATCTGCACACGCAGCCGCTGAGCGAGGGCGATCTCGGGTGGCTCGATCCGGTGCGGACGCCACGATGCGCCATGCGTGACGACGATCGCCTCCTCGAGCCCGGGAACAGACAGCGTGGGCTGCGGAGCGCCGCGGTCTCTCCAGAGCCGCATGCACGACGCCGCCTCGGCCGAGTTGCCCGCCAGGAACGCCTCGATGCCCCGATCCACGAGCTGATCGATGCGGGAGGGTGCGGGAAGAGCGGCAGTCAGGGCCTTCGCGAACGGCCCGAGATGACCGAGAACCGCCAGGTCGAGGCGACGGGCGATCACGACGCCGAGTCCGGCGAACGGCACAGCGACGGGCAGCTCGAGCGCCGCGCGAAGCATCCGGTCGCGCGCCGCGCCGATGTCTCCGCGCCACATCAGCAGCAGAACTTCGACGATCCCTCGATAGGCCGCGACGAGGGGGCTGAGCTCGAATCCCGCCACGAACGGATCGACCTCGACTCCGATCGCAGAGTCCCCGGCAGCGAGAAGCCGGAGACCCCTGTCGACGTCTCCATCGACGGCCGCGCGCAGCGCCAGGAGCATGCTCCCGGAGAGCGGACCGGTGCCGCGCACGTCGTCCGTCTCACCGTCGCCGATCACGAGCCAGGCGAGCGCGACCACCGGGTCTCGAAGTTCGCTGTCGGCGTCGACGCGCCCGCTTGCTCTTCTGAGCGCCTCGAGCCACGAGCGCATCCCGCGGCGGTCGCCCCGTTCGGCGCACAGCATTGCAGCGAAGGCCGAAGCCCGCGCCCACGAGTACCAGTGGGCGTCATCATCCACGCGCGGCTGGACGACACTCGTGTCGACCTCAGGCACGGACCCGCGGAGATGCGCCTCGGCGACGAGCAGCCCACCGAGACCCTGCAGACGATAGAGCTCGTCACCGTGGGGAAAGAGACTCCCCAGTCGGCCCGCCGCCTCGACGGCATAGCCTGCCGCGATCGCCGCGACACCGGCGACGAGCGTCGCCTCATCCCGCTCGATTCCGCTCGAGTGCGCGGCGGCTTCCGCCGCGAGGTGGAAGGCGCGCTCGCTCAGCCCGGCCTCCGAATGGTCTCTGGCGATTCGGGTGAGCTCGCCGGCGGTCACCGGTTCGCCGTGTACCGCCGCACGAGCACCGTGCCAGTCGGCATCGACCCTCTCGCCGCGGGCGTCGAAGAGCCGGTGTAGCCTCGAGTGCACCGCGGCAGCCATCAAAGACGTGGTCGTCGCTCGCAACCAGATCGCCAGCCGGGGATCGGCGAGCCGAACTCGGCCCGCATGGATGTCGAGCAGTGAACCGAGTGGACCGCCGGCGAGTTCTGCGGCGGATCGACCCGCGAAATCGACCAGGGGGTCGAGCCTGTCGTCGAGCCTCAGCGACACGGCGACGAGGATCGCACGATCTCGGTCGTCGAGCTCCAACTGAGCGAACAGGGCTTCGACCGATGGAACCATCGGCAACGGCGAAGGAAGCGCCCTGAGCCCGTGGCGCTGATCAGCGTCGAGACGAGCAGCGACCGCCAGGATCGTCTGCGCATCTTCAGACAGCTCGACCGCGAGTCGCGCCGCCACATGCGGCGCGCAGCTCAGATCATGCTCGAGAAGGTCGTCGAGGATCTTCTCGACGATCGCCGGAGCGATCGAGGTCGCCCCGTGCGCGCGCGAAAGAAAGATGCCGAACCCCCCAGTCCCCACGGGCGATCACCCGTGGAGCCGAGTTAGCAAGACACCGCGATGCCCAGACGAGGGCACCGATATTCAGGACTTCGTGTCGTCGTCTTCCTGGCGGAGGTACGGGTCTGCCTCGCCCGCGTGCGATGCGGAGGATGCGAGCTTCGCCACCTCGGCGTCGCGCTGCTGCGCTTCGCGGAGAAGAGCCGAGATGTGATCGGCGTTCTCCGGCAGCGCGTCGGGGATGAACTCGAGCGTCGGCACGAGGCGAGTGCTGAGCTGCTTCCCGACCTCACTGCGCAGCATTCCGGTGGCGGAGGTCAGCGCCTCGCCGCTGGAGAGACGCTCCTCTTCGGTGCCGAGCACCGTGTAGAAGACCGAGGCGTGCTGCAGGTCACCCGTGACACGGACATCCGTGATCGTGACGAAGCCGAGGCGCGGGTCTCGCAACCCCTTCTCGAGGCGCTCTGCAAGGATCACTCGAATGCGATCAGCCAGACGGGCCTGTCGTTCACCAGCCATTGTTCTCTCCCTCTACGTACCCTTCGGGCGAGGATGCATGATGCACCCTCGCCCGAAGATATCGAACTCGATCAGCCGCGAGGCTTCTCGACCAGTTCTGTCGTCTCGATCTCGTCACCGATCTGGATGTCGTTGAACTTGCCGAGGCCGATACCGGCCTCGTAGTCCGTGCGCACCTCGGTGACGTCGTCCTTGAAGCGACGCAGCGACTCGATGGCGAGGCCGTCTGCGACGACCACGCCGTCGCGGATGACGCGAGCCTTGGCGTTTCGCGTGATCGTTCCCGATCGCACGATGACACCGGCGATGTTGCCGAACTTCGAAGAGCGGAACACCTCACGGATCTCAGCGACACCCGACTGGACCTCTTCGTACTCCGGCTTGAGCATGCCCTTGAGCGAGCTCTCGACCTCGTCGATCGCGTTGTAGATCACCGAGTAGAACCGGATGTCCACACCTTCACGCTGAGCGCGCTCGCGCGCCTTCGTGTCGGGGCGGACGTTGAAGCCCACGATGATCGCGTTGTCGATCGTCGCGAGGTTGACGTCGGACTCCGTGATCGCACCGACGCCGCGGTGGATGATGCGGAGCTGCACCGAGTCATCGACCTCGATCTTGAGCAGCGACTCCTCGAGTGCCTCGACGGCACCGGAGACGTCACCCTTGATGATGAGGTTGAGCGACTCGACCTTGCCCTCTTCGAGAGCACGGGTGAAGTCCTCGAGCGAGATGCGCTTGCGGGCCTTGGCCAGCTGGGCGTTGCGCTCGACTGCTTCACGCTTCTCAGCGATCTGGCGGGCCATGCGGTCTTCTTCGGTGACGATGAAGACATCGCCTGCACGCGGCACCGAGTTGAGACCCTGCACCTGCACCGGACGCGACGGGTAGGCCTCGAGGACCTGCTCGCCGTTCTCGTCGGCCATCGCACGCACACGACCGTAAGCCGTTCCTGCGACGATCGCGTCACCGATCCGAAGCGTTCCGGACTGGATGAGCACCGTGGCGATGGATCCGCGGCCCTTGTCGAGCTTCGCCTCGATGGCGACACCGCGAGCGGCCTTGTTCGGGTTGGCCGTGAGGTCCAGCCCCGCGTCGGCCGTGAGCAGCACGGCGTCCAGGAGCTCCTGGATGCCGGTGTTCGCCCGAGCCGAGACGTCGACGAACAGGACGTCTCCGCCATACTCCTCTGCGACCAGACCGTACTCGGTGAGCTGCTGACGAACCTTGGCCGGGTTGGCGTCGGGCTTGTCGACCTTGTTCACCGCGACCACGATCGGCACGTTCGCCGCCTGCGCGTGGTTCAGCGCCTCGACCGTCTGCGGCATGATGCCGTCGTCGGCCGCGACCACCAGGATGGCGAGGTCGGTGACCTGCGCTCCACGAGCACGCATGGCGGTGAACGCCTCGTGACCCGGGGTGTCGATGAAGGTGATGGCGCGCTCGATGCCATCGTGCTCCGTCCACACCTGGTACGCACCGATGTGCTGCGTGATGCCACCGGCTTCACCCTCGATGACGTTGGTCTGGCGGATCGCGTCGAGCAGACGGGTCTTACCGTGGTCGACGTGACCCATGACGGTGACCACCGGAGGACGGATCTCGAGGTCGTCCTCGCTCTCCTCCTCGAGCTCCTGCTCGAGGTTGAGACCGAAGCCCTCGAGGAGCTCCTTGTCCTCGTCCTCGGGCGAGACCATCTGGATCTTGTAGCCGAGCTCTTCACCCAGCACCTCGAACGTCGCCTCGTCCAGCGACTCGGTGGCCGTGGCCATCTCGCCGAGGTTGAAGAGGATCGTCACGAGGGTTCCGGGCTGCACCGTGTAGCCGGTCAGCGTCTCGATCTTGTCGGCGAAGTCCGCGATCGACGCACCACGGCGCATGCGGATGATCTCCCCGTTGCCGCGGGTGACGTTGACGCCACCGACGATCGGGGCGCTCCGCATCTCGAACTCCTGCCGCTTCGCCCGCCGAGACTTGCGCTGCTTGCTCTTGCCGCCGCCCTTACCGAAGGCACCTGCGGTACCTCCACCGGGACCACGACCGCGACCGCCGCCGCCACCGGGGCGACCTGCGAAGCCACCACCGGGACGAGCACCGGGACCGGCACCGGGTCCACCGGCACCGCCGGGACGACCGGGGCCGCCGGGACGCTGCTGGAACGGTGCACCACCGGGACGACCACCCTGACCGCCGCGCGGAGCGCCGGGACGGGGGGAACCGGGACGAGGCGCACCCGGACGCGGGGCACCGGGACGCGGAGCCTGCGGACGCGGGATGTTGCCGGGAGTCGGACTCGGCCGCTGGCCCATGCCCTGCGCCGAAGCGAAGGGGTTGTTGCCGGGACGCGGACCTGCCGGACGCTGGCCCATGCCCTGCGCCGACGAGAACGGGTTGTTGCCCGGACGCGGTGCGCCGGGCTTCGGTGCGCCGCCGTCGGTCGACTTCGGTGCAGCGGATCCGGGCGTGGCCTCTGCCGAAGCAGTGGTCTCGGCCGGAGCCTCTGCGGCCGGGGCGGGAGCCTCGGGAGCCGGAGCGGCGACGGGCTCTTCCGGCGCGGGAGCCGGCTTGGGTCCGGGCTTGGGCCCGGGAGTCGGTCCACCGGTCTTCGCGGCACCGGGCTTCGCAGCTCCGGGCGTTTCCGCATCGGTCTTCGCGGCACCGGGCTTTGCCGCACCGGGCTTCGCAGCACCGGGCTTGGCCGCAGCGGGAGCCGCATCAGCGGATGCCTTCAGCGAGGCATCCGATTCGATGGCAGCGCGAAGCTTGCGCGCCACCGGCGGTTCGATGGTCGAAGAGGGGCTCTTGACGAACTCTCCGAGTTCCTTGAGCTTTGCAAGTGCGATCTTGCTGTCGACGCCGAGTTCGGCGGCGATCTCGTGTACGCGTGGTTTACCAGCCACAATTCTCCTGTCTGGGGTCGGTCCACCCAGACAGGGCAGACCACTAGTCGCGGACGGGTCTCATTTCGAGCCGTTCACTTTGTTTCCATAGCCGTTCAGCCTTTGTTTCTTGGTGGGTATTGTTCGATGATCCGCGTATCCAGATTGCCGGATGCGCGAAGTGCTCGGCCGAAAGCGCGGCGCCGCAGAGCGGCATCCATGCATTCCGGTGTCGGATGCACCCACGCGCCTCGCCCCGGCAGAACGCTTCGCTCATCGATGATGAGGATGTCGTCCTGAGCCACCACTCTGAGAAGAGCGGCACGGGGAGCACGCGTGCGACAGCCGACGCACGTTCGAACGGGTTCCATCTTACACCTGTGTTCCCATCCGACTCGCGCGACGGGCGCGAGTCGGATGTGACGAGCGGTCAGTCGAGGACGCTGTCGGGCTGGATGTCGATCTTCGCGCCGGTGAGCTTCGCAGCCAGACGAGCGTTCTGCCCCTCCTTGCCGATCGCGAGAGACAGCTGGTAGTCGGGCACCAGCGCTCGCACGGCTCTGGTGTTCGCGTCGAGGATGAACGCGCTGGTCACCTTGGCGGGCGAGAGGGCGTTCGCGACGAAGGCGGCGAGCTCCGGATCGTGATCGACGATGTCGATCTTCTCGCCGGAGAGCTCTTCGGTGACGGCGCGCACACGGCGTCCCATCTCACCGATGCACGCACCCTTGGCGTTGATCGCCGGGTCGTTCGCACGGACGGCGATCTTCGTGCGGTGACCGGCCTCGCGGGCCAGCGAGACGATCTCGACGAGACCTGCGGCGATCTCGGGCACCTCGAGCGCGAACAGCTTGCGGACGAGACCGGGGTGCGTGCGCGACACGGTGATCTGCGGCCCCTTGAGGCCCTTCGCGACGCTGGTCACGTACACGCGGAGGCGCGAGCCGTGGGTGTACTCCTCGCCCGGCACCTGCTCCTCAGGAGGAAGGATGGCCTCGACAGCTCCGAGATCGACGTGGATCATGCGGGGATTCGGTCCCTGCTGGATCACGCCGGCGACGATGTCGCCTTCCTTGTCCTTGAAGTCACCGAGCACCACGTCGTCCGCGATGTCGCGCAGACGCTGGCTGATGACCTGCTTCGCCGCGAATGCGGCGATCCGTCCGAAGTCATCCGGCGTGGCATCCTCTTCTCCGATGATCGCGCCCTCTTCGTCCTTGACGACCTGCAGCACGGCGACGTGCCCGGTCCGACGATCGAGATCGACGCGGACCCCTTCGGGAGTCGCTCCGTCTGCGGAGACATGCTTGGAGTAGGCGGTCAGGATGGCCTGTTCGATGATCGAGACCAGCTCATCGAAGGGGATCGCCTTCTCCTTCTCGATCCCACGCAGCAGACTCAGTTCGATATCCATGACGACTCCCTATTCAGCTCTCGTCACGCGGGTGTGCACGCGCGACATCCGTACCACGATACCCTGTGCCCACCGCCGTCGCCACGAAGGCGGCCGCACCGATGCGGTGCCGAGCGTGCAGGAGGACTCAGTGACGACGTACGACACCATCGTGATCGGGGCAGGGATGTCCGGGGTGACGACGGCCCGCATGCTCGCGGACGCCGGAGCCGACGTCATCATCCTCGAGGCGAGGGATCGCGTCGGCGGCCGCATGCACACCGATCGCACCGCAGGCTTTCCCGTCGATCTCGGCGCGTCGTGGGTCCACGGCATTGAGCGCTCCGCACTGTGGGACCTCGTGCAGGCGCTCGGAATCCCGACGCTCGAGTACACCGTCGGCAGCTTCCAGGCCGGAGGGCGGCCGATCGAGAACTTCGACGGCGACGGCAGGCCCATGGATGCCGTGCGCACTTCTCAATGGGTCACCGATGTGGAGGAGGCCGATCGCCTGCTGGTCGACGAGATCGAACGGTCATCCCCCGGCGACACGTACCTCGATGTCACCGAACGCGCACTCGACCGCACCGGCTTCGATCCTGAGCGCATCGACGAGATCCGGGAGTTCTTCCGCCACCGCGTCGAAGAGCAGTGCGGAGCATGGATCGGAGATCTCGACGCGCACGGGCTCGACGAGGACGCCATCGACGGTGACGAGGTCATCTTCCCTCGCGGTTACGACGAGCTCCCGCGGCGCATCGCCGCCGAGCTCGACATCCGCCTGGGCCACGTGGTCACCCGTATCGCCCGCACAGATGCCGGAGTCACGGTGTCGACCGAGAACGGGGTGTTCTCCGCACGGAGCGCTGTGGTCACCGTGCCACTCGGAGTGCTCAAGGCGGGGTCGATCGACTTCGCTCCTCCTCTGCCCGACACGGTAGCGGGGCCTATCGAGCGGCTGGGCATGGGGGTGTTCAACAAGGTCTTCATCCAGTTCTCGGAACGTTTCTGGAACGAAGACAGCTATGTCCTGCGGGCGCTCGGCGAGGCCGGTGAACACTGGCACTCCTGGTATGACGTGTCCGCCGTGAGCGGGCTTCCCACATTGCTGACATTCGCTGCAGGTCCGTTCGGTCGCAGAATGCAGGAGCTCTCCGATGACGAAATCGTCGCGGATGCCGCGGGTGCTCTTCGCGCCCTCTACCCGGATGCCGTCGGCGAGCCCACCGCGCACTGGGTCACCCGCTGGGGGCACGACGCGTTCTCGAACGGCTCGTACTCGCATCTCGCGCTCGGGTCGTCGCACCACGACCATGACGACCTCGCGGGGCCCGTCGACGGAGTGCTGCACTTCGCCGGCGAGGCGACCTGGGGCGACGAGCCGGCGACCGTGGGAGCGGCCTTCTACTCAGGCCACCGCGCGGCGGAGCGGATCCTCGGGCACGAGGTCGACGTGAGCCGCTTCGCCGCGCGCGTGGCAGCCCGCACCGTCCCTGCACCTCGCGGATGAACGGCGACCACATCCACGGTCAGCGACGGTACGACTGCACGACGGCGGGACGCGGCGCGTTCGGAACGTCACCGGGCGCGTTCGAGCCGTAGTCGGGGAACAGGGAGTTCGGCGCGTCGAACGTTCCGTCCTCCCCCGGGTGCTGCACGGCGACGAACACGAGACCTTCCCTGTCGTGGATCACGGGGCCGCATGTCTCCGCGTCACGAGGCACCGCGAGGAACTGCTGCACGTGCCCGCGTTCGGGTCCGGTGAGGGGCACCTTGAAGAGACCGTCCGCGAGGCCGATGGTGCTCGGAGCGCCATCGGTCGATATCCAGAGATCTCCCACAGAGTCGAAAGCCAGGTTGTCCGGGCAGGAGATGGGCGATACCGATTCCTTGGGGAACCCGGCGAAGTACGCATTGTCGAACGTCTCCGGGTCGCCGCACAGGAGCAGGACGCTCCAACCGAACGAGGTTCCACTGTGACCCTTCGTCTCCGTGAGCTCGAGCACGTGACCGTAGCGGTTTCCCGTCACCGGGTTCGCTTCGTCGACGGCCGTGCGGCCGGAGTTGTTGGTCAGCGCGACGTAGATCTTGCCGGTGGCCGGGCTCGGTTGCACATCCTCAGGGCGATCCATCTTCGTCGCGCCGACGGCATCCGCGGCGAGTCGCGTGTGCACGAGGACCTGCTCCGTCGAGAAGCCGGGCACCGCGCTACGGCCGTTGCGAGTGAGAGAGATCCAGCTCCCGGTGCCGTCGAACGCGCCGTCCGTCGGCAGCGCTCCTGATCCGGAGATCTCTGTGGCCGGAGAGTTGCCGCCGAACTTCGCCACGTAGAGGTCGCCCTCGCTCAACAGTGAGAGGTTCTTCTTGCGGGAACCCGAGATGCGGTTCTTCGAGACGAACTTGTACAGATAGTCGTTGCGTTCGTCATCACCCATGTACGCGACGACGCGACCGTCACGGGCGACCTGCACGTTCGCGCCCTCGTGCTTGAAGCGCCCCATCGCCGTGTGCTTGCGCGGAGTGGAGGTCGGGTCCTGCGGGTCTATCTCGACGATGTATCCGAATCGGTTCGGCTCGTTGACGAAGTCGGGATCGTGGGCGTTGAACCGCGGGTCATACGACTCCCAGCCCGTGGAGGTCGTCGTGGTGCTCGATGCGCTGTACCGTCTCTGCTCAGGGGTGTCGGCAGCCCAGGCGAAGTAACCGTTGAAGTTCTCCTCCCCCGAGAGGATCGTTCCCCACGGAGTGGTCCCGCCCGCGCAGTTCCCGAGAGTGCCGTGGACCCACCGGCCTTCCGGGTCCGCCGCCGTCTTGACCAGATCCGAACCCGCGGCAGGGCCCGTCAGCTCGAACATCGTCTCGACCGTGATGCGTCGGTTCCGTCGCCCGTCGACGACGTATGTCCACGGATCGCCGACGCGTCGGCGACGGATGTCGACCACGGACATTCCCTGGGCCGCCTTGTAGACGTCGCCTCGCCGACGGAGTTCGGCCCGGTCCGTCGTCGGCGGGAACATGATTCCCGGGTTCACGTACTCGTGATTGTTGACCAGGACTCCGGTCTTGCCGCTCGGGTCCGGGACGATGTCGAGATAGTCGCTGTTGTAGCCGAACTGCCCGGCCTGCGCCTGCGGCGACTGCGCCGCGAAATCGAAGGTCGGAGCCGTGGAGAACAGCGGATCTCCCCAGCGGATCAGCGGCTCCCAGGTGAATCCGTCGGGAACCGTGAGCGCGTCGACGTCCGCGGAGACCGGGGCGATGGCCGTGAAGGAGAGCCCTGCAGTCCCCGGTTTTCCGAGCGCAACCGACCCGGCTCCGGCGGCCGCCGGTGCGGACACGGGCGCTGAGCGGTCCGCTCCGACCGCGATCGCCACGGCTGCGGCTGCGCCCAGCCCGAACAGTGCGCGTCGCGAGAAGACAGCGGATGCGATCGAACGGAAGTCGTCGTTCGACGACGTGTTGCATTCCGGGCCCAGACACGCGTTCGCGCACTTGAGTTCGCAGGTGATCGGCGATCGTTTGCCACGCGCATGCGCGATCAACGGGAGCCGGTTCCGAGTGTCGTCCACAGCCATCTGATCCTCCTCGACAGGGTGCCGTCAGCATCGTCGGCGCAGATGACGGCAGCGTTAATGCCGAGTGAACCCCCGACGTCACAGCGCGGGAGCGGACTCCAACGAGTTGATCGCGCTGATCAGGCGGAACAGACTGCCGACCTGACGCTGATCGAGGTGCAGGGCGAGACGCGGAAGATGCAGCAGATCATCGTCGGCGACCTCGGGCGACCGCGGAGCAGTCCGCTCGATTCGCCCGCTCGGCAGCATCCCGGCGAAGCGGTCGTTCAGTTCCTCGAGCTCTGCATCTGTCGGGGCGACCCGCAGTCTGAGCACGAGCGAATCTCCGACCCAGCGCAGCGAGTCGTAGTTGCGCCAGAACCCTGCGATCACTGCTGCGGCCGACTCGATGGAGTCGGTGATGACCACGCGGTCGAAGTCACCCTCGGAGATCACACCCGTGGGCTCCAGATCCTCGTCGATGAACCGCTTGAGACCGTTCCAGAAAGTGCCGCCAGGCTCGTCGAGCAGGACGATCGGCGTCGGCTCGGCTTTGCCGGTCTGCTGCAGCGTGAGCAGCTCGAACATCTCGTCGAGCGTGCCGAACCCGCCGGGCAGGCAGATGAAGCCGCTGGACTCCTTGATGAGCATCAGCTTGCGGGTGAAGAAGTACTTCATCGCCACGACGTGCTCGCTCGCTGCGATCAGGCTGTTGGCCTTCTCCTCGAACGGGAGACGGATCGACACTCCGAGCGAGAGTGCCGGTCCGGCACCCTCCGCGGCAGCCTGCATGATCCCCGGCCCCGCACCGGTGACGACCATCCACCCGTCCGCGGCGAGCGCGGCGGCGACGTCACGGGCCTGGACGTAGAGGGGATCATCATGGCGGGTCCGAGCCGAACCGAAGACCGTGACCTTGGGCACGCCCTCGAACGGAGCGAACAGCCGGAAGGCGTCTCGCATCTCAGCGAGAGCGGCTGAGGCGATCTTGAGGTCGAGGCGGGTGGTGCCGTCCTCGCCCAGCAGGACCGCCGTGCGCATCATGCGCATGACCAGCCTGCGGTCGGTCTTCACCCCGGCCTCGTCGAGGACGTTGTTGATCTCGGCGCTCAGCGATTCCGGCAACGGTTCGTCGGTCATGCCCTCAGCCTGTCACGACGGCATGTCGGGTGGGTCAGCGCAACGCCGCCCGATGCGCTGACCACGCGCGCGGGCCGGTGTCAACGCCCGTGCGAAGTCAGACCTCCTGCGCCACAGTGGCGGCATGACAGAGATCACTGGACCGGAAGCACTCGCCCGCGTGACCGAGCTCGTCGAGGACATTGACTTCACGATGCTGACGACGACCGACGAAGACGGCAACCTGGTGAGCAGGCCGATGTCGACCCGGCAGATGGACGATGCCGGAGACATCTGGTTCTTCACCGCGGAAGACACGGAGAAGGTCGAAGAGGCGCGAGCTCACCGTCAGGTCGGCCTCTCGTACTGCGACGCCAAGGGCATGCGATATGTCTCGGTCGCCGGCAACGCGTCCGTCGTGCACGACCGGGCGAAGATGGAGGAGCTCTACTCCCCCTCGCTCGACATCTGGTTCGAGAACGGCCTCGACACCCCCGGCATCGCGCTTCTGAAGGTGACGCCGACGGTGACCGAGTTCTGGGAGCCCGCCAAGGGCAAGATCGCGATGGCGGCGGGTGCGCTCAAAGCGCTGGTCACGAAGGACACACCCGATGACGACATCATGAACCACGGCCGCATCGTCTGCTGACGAGCGGCTCGGCTACGTACAGAGAATGCCGCGCACCTCGGATGAGGTGCGCGGCATTCTTCGGTCTGTACGGTCAGCGCCGGGACAGCTGCTGCACGGCCTCGGCGACCGATACCGCTTCACGGTCACCCGTGCTGCGATCCCACAGCTCTACCTGGCCATCGGCAGCACCACGGCCGACGATGACGATCTTCGGCACGCCGACGAGCTCTGCGTCTCCGAACTTCACGCCGGGCGAGACCTTCGGACGATCGTCGTAGAGCACGTCGAGGCCCTCAGACTCGAGTTGCGTCGAGAGCTCGGTCGCCACGTCGAACGCCACCTGATCGCGGCCGGCCGCCACGACCTGCACATCGAAGGGCGCGACGGATGCGGGCCAGATGAGTCCCTTGTCATCGTTGTTCAGCTCGGCGATGATCGCGAGGATGCGCGTGATGCCGATTCCGTACGAGCCCATCGTGACGGTGACGAGCTTGCCGTTCTCGTTGAGCACCTTGAGGCCGAGGGCCTCGGCGTACTTGCGGCCGAGTTGGAACACGTGGCCGATCTCCATGCCGCGAGCCAGTTCCACGGGTCCGGAACCGTCGGGAGCGGGGTCGCCCGCCCTGACGTTCGCGATCTCGATGATCCCATCCGAGAAGAAGTCCCGACCGGCGACGACCGAATGCGCGTGCTTCTGGTCGACATTCGCGCCGGTGATCCAGCTGGTGCCCTCGCTCACGCGGGGATCGACCAGGTAGCGGATGCCGGTCGCCGACTCTTCGCCGAGCACAGCACCGGTGGGCGACCAGGGACCGATGTAGCCCTTCACGAGCAGCGGGTTGTTCTCGAAGTCGTCCGCCGTGGCGGTCTCGACCTCGGCGGGCGCGAACGCGACCTCCGCGCGCTTCTCGTCGACCTCGCGGTCACCAGGGATGCCCACGACGACCAGCTCGCGGGTTCCGTCGAGGTGAGTCAGTGCCAGCACGACGTTCTTGAGAGTGTCTGCAGCGGAGTAGTCGCCGTCCAGGTGCGCATTCGCGTGGGCGACGAGCGTCTCGATCGTCGGCGTGTTCGGTGAGTCGAAGATGACAGGGGATGCGCCGGCATCGAAGGCGATGGCGTCGGGCACCGCCGTCGTGAACGCTTCGACGTTGGCGGCGTAGCCGCCGGCGCTTCGCACGAACGTGTCCTCACCCACGGGGGTCGGGTGAAGGAACTCCTCGCTTCGGGAACCGCCCATCGCCCCGGCATCCGCCTGGACGATCACGTACTCGAGACCGAGGCGCTGGAAGATCCGCTCGTACGCATCGCGCTGTGCCTGGTAGCTCACATCGAGTCCGGCATCCGAGGAATCGAACGAGTAGGCGTCCTTCATCGTGAACTCGCGACCGCGGAGCAGGCCGGCACGCGGGCGTGCCTCATCGCGATACTTGTCCTGGATCTGGTAGATCGAGAGAGGCAGATCCTTGTACGACGAGTAGAGGTCCTTGACGAGGAGCGTGAACGCCTCTTCATGGGTCGGTGCGAGCAGGTAGTCCCCGCCCTTACGATCCTGGAGGCGGAACAGCAGGTCGCCGTACTCCTCCCAACGTCCCGTCGCCTCGTAAGACTCGCGAGGCATCAGAGCCGGGAAGTGCACTTCCTGCGCACCTGCGGCGGCCATCTCCTCGCGGACGACGGTCTCGATCTTGGCCTTCACGCGCAGTCCGAGCGGGAGCCACGCGAAGATTCCGGCGGCCTGCGGTCGGATGTATCCGGCTCGGATCAGCAGCCTGTGGCTCGCGACCTCTGCGCCTGCAGGGTCTTCACGGAGCGTACGGAGAAAGAAGTTCGATAGACGAGTGACCACCGGGCAAGTCTACTGACCGGTGGTCACTCGTTTCGCGATGGGTCAGTTGAGCGCGGGGAGGCCGTTGGGGATCACGCCGCCGGCATACAGGCTCGCGGCGAGCTCCTGGACCGCCGTGAGCGCCACCCGCTGCGGAAGAGGACCGTACGAGATGCGGGTGACACCGAGCTTCTCGTACTCCGAAGCGGCGAGGGTGCCGGGGAGGCCGATCACGCTGAGCTTGCCCTCACCGAGACCGTCGACGAGCTGTCGAGTGATGTTGGCGTCGAGCATTCCCGGGACGAAGACCGCGGTGGCTCCGGCATCGAGGAAGGCGCGGCCACGCTGGATCGCGTCGGCGACGCTCTCGGCGACGGGGCGGTGGCCTGCACGGACGAACGCATCGGTGCGCGCATTGAGGGCGAACGGCACACCCTCGGCTTCGGCTGCCTTGACGATCGCCTCGACCGCGGCGACGGATTCGTCGAACGGCTTGAGGCGGTCTTCGACGTTGGCGCCGACGACACCGGCGCCGATCGCCAGGCGGGTGGTCTCCCCCGCGTCGCCGTAGCCGTCGTCGAGGTCGGCAGTCACGGGGACCGAGACGGATGCCGCGATGCGACCGATCATGTCAATCATGATGTCCCGCGGAATCGTGCCGTCCTCGAATCCGAAGGAGGCGGCGATGCCGTGCCCGGCAGTCGCGATCGTCTTCGTCTCAGGCAGCTTCGCGACGGCGCGGGCGGACACGACGTCCCACACATTCACGACGCGGAGGATCTCCGGGGCTTCGTAGAGTCCGATCAGGGTCTTGGCTTTCGCAGCAGTGGTCATGCCCCCACGCTAACGCCCAGTATTCCGGTCGGGGTCGGACGGACACGCGAATCACAGGTTCGCGAGGCACCGCGGCGCATCGGTGATCGTCGGGAGCGTCGTCGCCGGGCACGGGCGGCCATGCCCGGAATAGCTCAGTCCTCTGGCCGCGTCGTCATAGTGTGGGGTCATGCCTCAGCGCCGATCGCACGTTGCCCCATCAGCCGCGCAGACCGAACTCGCCGCGGCGCTTGCCGCGCTGAGAGAATCCCTCGACGCGCCCACGGACTTCCCCGCCTCGGTCGTCGCCGATGCAGAGGCGTCGGACGCTGCGGTTCCCGAACTCGACCTGCGCGACATCCCCTTCGCCACACTCGATCCGCAGGGCTCCCGCGACCTCGACCAGGCCTTCCACC
Source organism: Microbacterium sp. K2 (assembly GCF_051365005.1). Taxonomy (NCBI): domain Bacteria; kingdom Bacillati; phylum Actinomycetota; class Actinomycetes; order Micrococcales; family Microbacteriaceae; genus Microbacterium; species Microbacterium sp. K2. The sequence continues at coordinate 834,477 of NZ_JBLWII010000001.1, forward strand.
TCGAGCGGCGGGATTCCGGGTACACGGTTCGCTACGCGATCGCCGATGTGCCCGGCTTCGTCGCCCCCGGTGGGTCGGTGGACGCCGAGGCCCGCCGTCGAGGTCAGACGCTGTATGCGGCGGATGGCAGGATCCCCCTGCATCCGAAGGTGCTCAGCGAGGATCGCGCGTCGCTGCTGGCCGACATGGACCGCCCCGCACTCGTCTGGAACTTCGCCCTCGATTCTGCGGGAGTCGTCGAAGAGTTCCGGCTCGAGCGGGCTCTGATCCGCTCACGCGCCCAGCTCGACTACGCCAGCACGCAGGCGGCACTCGACCGAGGCGAGGGCGGCCCGGCCGCGTTGCTTCCGGAGATCGGTGCGCTGCGGATCGAGCAGGAGAAGATCCGCGGCGGCGCAAGCCTGAACCTCCCCGACGAGGAAGTGACCAGAGCCGCCGACGGCACATATGCGATCGAGCGTCGGCATCCGCTTCCCGTCGAGGAATGGAACGCGCAGCTGTCCCTCATGACAGGCATGGCAGCCGCGTCCCTGATGATCGGCGCCGGCATCGGCATCCTGCGGACGATGCCCCAGCCCGACGAGAAGTCCTTCGAGGCGTTCCGTCACCAGACCGAGGCCCTGGGACGCCCGTGGACGACAGGCGCCTACGGCGACTACCTTCGCGAGCTGGATCGCGAGAACCCGATGACCCTCCCGATTCTCGAGGCTGCGGCATCGCTGTTCCGCGGCGCCGGCTACGTGGCCTTCGACGGGTCGGTGCCGCCCGACGTCGAGCAGGCGGCCATCGCCGCACCCTACGCGCATGCCACGGCGCCGCTGCGCCGTCTCATCGATCGCTGGTCGCTCGCGATCTGCCTCGCAGTCTCCGAAGGTCGTGAGGTACCGAGCTGGGTTCGCGAGTCCCTCACGGATCTGCCCGCACTGATGCAGGAGTCCGGTCAGCGCGCATCCCGGCTCGACTCCGCGACGATCAACTGCGTCGAGGCCGCGCTGATGACGCCCCTGGTCGGCTCTACAGTCGATGCGACCGTGATCGAGATGCGTGGTGAGCGGGCGACGGTCCAGATCGCTGATCCGGCCGTCACCGCCTCTGCCCCGATCCCCGCCGACACGATCCCCGGAGCCGTCGTGAGGCTCCAGGTCGTGCGCGTCGACATCTCCCGAGGCGAGATCGAGTTCAGCGTCTGACGACCTAGGCTTCAGGTCATGCCGATATCGCCTTATCTGAGCGACCTCCGCGAGCGCGTGGGTCATGACCTCCTCATACTCCCCGCTGTGACGGCGATCATCCGCCGCGGTGATCGTTTTCTGCTGTGCCGGCAAGCACATTCGCCCCGCTGGGGCCTGCTCGGAGGGGGAATAGAGCCGCTGGAGAGACCGGAGGATGCGGTCCTCCGAGAGGTGCGCGAGGAGATCGGTGTCGACGCAACCGTGCACGGGATCGTGGGGGCGTACGGAGGCGAAGAACTGATGGTGAGCTACCCGAACGGGGATCGCGTCGGCTACACCACGATCGCCTACTCCTGCTCGATTCCGATCGACGCGGAATTCCTCTTCACCGATGGCGAGCTCATCGAGACCGCCTGGTTCACGATCCCGGAGATCGCGCGGCTTCCGCGGGATCGATGGGTTGATCCGATCATCGACGATGCCAGCCGGCTCTCTGAGACGAGCCATGCGGAACAGAGCAGCATCGTCGAGAAGGCCGTCTGTTACGTCATCGCCGAGAATCGACTGCTGGTCTTCACCCACGATGACACCGACATGCTCGCCACCGGGGTCCAGGTGCCCGCAGGCACCGTGCGCAGGGGCGAAAGTGCTGCCGGCGCGGCTGAGCGAGAGCTGTTCGAGGAGACAGGTCTCCGTGGAACTGTGACACGCAGCCTCGGCACGGATCTGTACGATCTCTCCCCTGCCCGCGAAGAGATGGCACTCCGCCACTTCTTCCAGTTGGAGATCCCCGACCCCGACGTTACGGCCGTGTGGCAGGCCGGCGAAGCCGATCCGGCAACCGGCGACTCCCCCATCTCATGGACGTGTCGATGGCTGCCGCTGAGCCAGGCACACGTGCTCGCCGCGGGACTCGGCGCGCGGCTCGGCGCAGCGACGCGCTGATCCCCGGAGGCTCACAGCCCGAAGGTTACGCTGTCGGCGTGGACCACTTCGCCGTCGCTGAACGATTCGTCGCCGCCCACTACCCGCGGGCCGATGTCGCCATCGTGGCGGGGAGCACAGCGCGCGGCGACCGCACCTCGACGAGCGACATCGACCTGCTGCTCCTCGGAGATGACCTCTTCGATGTCGACGGACAGACGAGTGAAGCCTCGACGCACGACTTCGACGGAGAGATCTTCGAGGTCTTCGCCTACACGTCGAGGGGTTTCGACGAGTAGGCGGCACGAGGCATCGCGCAGCACCGCCCGGTGACGGTGCACATGCTCGTCGACGGCATCGCGATCCGCGAGGATGACCAACTGGGACCACTCCGACAGCGTTGGCGGAGTGTGTTCGACGCAGGGCCCTCTCTCAGCGCGCAGGAGTCCGCGTTCCGCCGCTACGTCATCACGGATGTGCTCGACGATCTGGAGGACGCCGCGGACCCCGTCGAACAGCGCGTGGAGGCATCCATCCTGTTCGAGCGGATCGCAGAGCTCATGCTGCTCACCGAGGGGCGGTGGATCGGGGCGGGCAAATGGCTGCCCCGACGCCTTCGAGAGCTGAGCGTCGAAAGAGCCGACCACTTGACCATCCCTCTGATCGAGAGCGACTACACGACCTTCGCAGCCCGCGTATCGGCTGAACTCGAACGTGCCGGTGGCCGCGTGCAGGCCGGATTCGTTCGCTGAGCGGACTCAGACCGCGGGAACGGCCTTCGTGGTCATCACCAGCAGCTGGGGATCCGTCAGATCGAGCGCAACCGAGATCGAGACGAACTCAGAAAGCGACTCCACGTGCGTTCCGCCGCAGAGGATCTCGGCGTGACCATCCGGCAGTTCGCAGTGCCAGCTGCGGCGATCCACGATGGTCGGGCCCTCGGGCACCACGCGGCTCATCGCACCGGAGGCGACCCACGTGGCCAGCTGGGCGTTGATCGCCGCCTCCCGATCCTCGAGCGTCGCCACGAACGTCTCGGTGTCGAATCCTGCGCGGCGCAGGCTCTTGCCCAGACGGTACTCGTCGACAGCGCCGTCTTCATGGATGCGGCTGGACTGATTCGCTCTGGCCTCGAAATTCGGGTTGCCCAGAGCATCCGCTCCCGGGTCCTTGCGCCACAGGTCGGCGACGGCGATGTCGAGGGCCAACGATGCGAGGTGGCACGCGGTGTGCCCCCGGCTGAGGCCGGCCCGCCGAGGAGCGTCGACCGACAGCTCCACACGCGCCCCCTCGACCAGCGAGGACGGGGTCTCCCCCTCGAGCGGGTGACCGACGAGCCAGGTCCACCCCTCAGCGCCACGCTTGACCGGGATGTCGGCTCCGACCGCGAACTCGCCCTCATCGGAGATCGCCGCCATCACAGCCTCGGAGACGCGAACGACAGCCCCGTCGAGCGCGATCTCACCGCTGTCGCCCGGCTGATCCGGCCACGTGTGATCGACCGGGTGGAACGGCGTCGCGTCCACGACGACGACGGTGCCCGCCTCGCCGGACTCGATTCGACGGACGGTACTCGAACCTGAGACGCCGCCGACGGGGAAGGACACGACAGTGGACGAGGACATGGAACTCCTTGAGATCATTCGAGACGGAGACCGTCTTCGGCGTCGAAGACGGCGAACGGCTCAGTGCGACGGCGGGATCCGGAAACTCGCGAGCCGGTCGCCGTCGTTGATCGCATCGATCATCGCTTGCACGGGTGCGGATACGACGGTCTCGGACAACGATGTCTCCTGGGGTCGGTCGGTCAGGACGTGACGACCTGCGCGGTGCCGAGCGGGGCCTCAGGCCCCATCTCGACCGCGATGCGGTTGGCCTCTTCGATCAACGTCGCGACGATGTCGGCTTCGGGCACGGTCTTGATGACCTCGCCCTTGACGAAGATCTGTCCCTTGCCGTTGCCCGAGGCGACTCCGAGGTCGGCTTCGCGCGCCTCGCCCGGACCGTTCACGACACAGCCCATGACGGCGACGCGCAGCGGAACGGTCATGTCCTTGAGACCCTCGGTCACGTTCTCGGCGAGCGTGTAGACGTCGACCTGGGCGCGTCCGCAGGACGGGCACGACACGATCTCGAGCTTGCGCTCGCGCAGGTTGAGCGACTGCAGGATCTGGTGCCCCACCTTGACCTCTTCGGCGGGAGGCGCGGAGAGAGACACACGGATGGTGTCGCCGATGCCCTCACCGAGCAGGATGCCGAACGCCGTGGCGCTCTTGATGGTTCCCTGGAACGCGGGTCCGGCCTCGGTCACTCCGAGGTGCAGCGGCCAGTCGCCGCGTTCAGCGAGCTGGCGGTAGGCCTTCACCATGACGATCGGGTCGTTGTGCTTGACCGAGATCTTGAAATCGTGGAAGTCGTGCTCCTCGAACAGCGAGGCCTCCCAGACAGCACTCTCGACGAGAGCCTCAGCGGTCGCCTTGCCGTACTTGGTCAGGATGCGGCGGTCGAGCGAGCCGGCGTTGACGCCGATGCGCAGCGAGACGCCTGCGGCCTTCGCGGCCTCGGCGATCTTGCCGACGTTTCCGTCGAACTCGCGGATGTTGCCCGGGTTCACGCGCACAGCGCCGCACCCGGCGTCGATGGCGGTGTAGATGTAGCGCGGCTGGAAATGGATGTCGGCGATCACGGGGATCTGGCTCTTCATCGCGATGATCTTCAGCGCGTCGGCGTCGTCCTGATGGGGGACGGCCACACGGACGATCTCGCATCCGGATGCGGTCAGCTCCGCGATCTGCTGGAGAGTCGCGTTGATGTCCGTCGTCTTCGTCGTCGTCATGGACTGGACGGTGACGGGGGCGTCGCCGCCGACGAGCACCTTGCCCACCTTGATCTGGCGAGACTTGCGGCGCGGGGCGAGGACTTCGGGGATCTTCGGCATCCCAAGATTCACTGCTGGCACAACCCCCAGCCTACGCCGCCTGGATGCACGCAGGCTGGATGCCGCACGGCACGGGTGCGCGTCATACGGCCTGGGCGTCGGTGCGCGGTGTGATAGTTTTCAGCCCATGCTCGCGAACTTCACCTGGTGGCCCGCCTCTTAGGCGGTGTGTTCGCGTTCCCACGAATCCAGACCGCCTCCGGGGCGGTCTTTTCGTTGAGCCGAGCCGGAGCCATGCACAGGAGACACCGATGACCCTCTCACGTCTTTCCGAGCTCACCGCGGATCCCACGGCATCGTTCGTGCTGATCGCGCGCGACGGCGCAGACACCGTCGAGCTGCTCACCGGCGAGGTCGTCGATGTCGAACTGCTGGCTGACATCCCGCTGTCGATAGACGGCATCCCCCGCGAGATCTTCACCATGGTGCCCTACCGACAGGTGCGCGAGCGCGGCTTCGTCGCCCAGGACGACGGTGCACCCCTGCGCTGCATCGTGGTCGATGAGCACCTTCATATCGCTACCCCCGAGCTGCTCTCGGCACTGCCCTCGGACGCCGTGCCGCTGCGTGACGGCGGCTTCGACATCCCGGACGAGGAGTATGCCACGATCGTCGAGACCGTGATCGCCGACGAGATCGGACGCGGCGAGGGCGCGAACTTCGTGATCCGCCGCGACTTCACCGCCGAGATCGACGTCGACGACCGTACGGCCGCACTCACGTGGTTCCGCGCCCTGCTCACGCACGAGCGGGGTGCCTACTGGACCTTCGCGGTGGTGACCCCCGGACACATCGCGGTCGGCGCGAGCCCCGAGGCGCACGTCGTCGCACGCGGCGGCGTCGTCACCATGAACCCGATCTCCGGCACGTTCCGCCACCCCGCGGGTGGAGCCACGAAGGAGACGCTGGTGGACTTCCTCTCCTCCACCAAGGAGACGGAAGAGCTCTTCATGGTGGTCGACGAAGAGCTCAAGATGATGAGCGCCGTCTGCTCCGACGGAGGACGCATCACTGGCCCGCATCTGAAGGAGATGTCGCGCCTCACCCACACCGAGTACATGCTCCGTGGCCGCAGCGCGCTCGACCCCCGCGACATCCTCCGCGAGACCATGTTCGCGCCCACCGTCACCGGCTCGCCGATGCAGAACGCGTGCGCGGTGATCCGCCGCCACGAGAAGAAGCCGCGCGGCTACTACTCCGGTGTGGCAGCCCTGTTCACTCCGAACGACGCCGGTGGACACGACCTCGACGCCCCGATCCTCATCCGCACCGTGTATCTGCAGAACGGCTCACTCAGCGTGCCGGTGGGCGCGACGCTCGTGCGGCACTCGGACCCGCACGGCGAGGTGTCGGAGACCCACGGCAAGGCCGCCGGCGTGCTCGGAGCGATCGGCGCGATCGATCGCGACAGCGTCGCCGAGGCCCGCGATGATGCCGACGCCCCGGGAGAGCGACAGCCCCTCGCCGACGACCCCACGGTCGCGGAGCTTCTCTCTTCGCGCAATGCGCGCCTGGCGGACTTCTGGCTGAACCCGCAGGGCGATGATCTGACCGGGCCCTTCGCCGGCCGGTCGGCGATCGTCGTCGACGCGGAGGACCGCTTCACCACCATGCTCGCCCACCAGCTGCGCCACCTCGGGCTCGATGTCACGATCCGCGCCTGGAGCGACGCCGATGATGCGGAGCTCGACGCTGCCGACCTCGTGGTCGCGGGCCCAGGGCCGGGCGATCCCCGAGACGTCGGGAGCGACCGCATCACCAGGATGCGGGAGGTGGTGTCCCGACGTGTGGACGCCGGGTCACCGCTTCTCGCGGTGTGCTTGAGCCACCAGATCCTCAGCGATCGTCTCGGCATCGCCCTGACACCCCTCGCCTCCCCGCACCAAGGGCTGCAGAAGTCGGTCCCTGTGTTCGGCGAGGACGCCTCGATCGGCTTCTACAACACCTTCACGGCCAGGGTGACGCCCGGCACATCGCCGACCGGAGCTGTCGAAGTGTCGGCTGACCCTGAATCAGGCGACGTCTACGCGCTTCGCGGCGAGCGCTTCGCATCGGTGCAGGGACACCTGGAATCGATCCTGTCGCGCGACGGCATCCGCACTCTCGAGCGTCTGGTCTCGCACGCGCTCGCCTGATCGGAGAGCGGGTGCCGGGGCTACCCGTCCCACGCACACAGCGGTGTCACCGAAGGCGACTCAGCCGCCGAAGATGTTCACCGGATTGAAGACGTCGGCGAGGAGCAGCACGGCGCCCATCACGATGAGCAGTGTGGCGACGACCACGGTCAGCGGCACGAGCCTGGTGGCGTCGACGGGCGGGGGCGGCGGCCGACGGAACAGCTTCGCCCAGGCACGGCGGATCCCGTCCCACAGCGCGACGACCACGTGGCCTCCGTCCAGCGGCAGCAGCGGGATCAGGTTGAACACGAACAGCGCGACATTCAGGGATCCGAGAAGCCCGAGGAGCACCGAGAAGCGGTTGAGGATCGGCGCGTCGATCGCCGCGACCTCACCCGCGATGCGCCCGACGCCCACGACGCTGAGCGGGCCGTTCGGGTCGCGCTCAGACCCGGTGACCAGAGAGACACCGGTGTCCCAGATCCGAACCGGAAGTGTGAGGATCATCGACCCCACGCGTGCGACGGTGTCGGCCGCCATCTCGGGTCCTGCCGAGAGCGGCTGCTGGACGAAGCCCATCTGCGCCGCCATCCCGACATAGCCGACGTCCTTGACGACGGGTTGCCCGTCCTCGCCGATGACCGGCTGCCCGCTCGCATCCGTGATGGTGCGCTCAGCCTCGATCGGCGTGATGCTCAGCGTCTTCTCGGCACCGTCTCGAAGCACCACCAGATCCAGGGTCTGCCCCGGCGCTGCCTGCACGATCGCGGTCGCCTGGGCGAAGGTCGAAACGGGCTGACCGTCGACGGACACCAGCACGTCACCGGGCCGGATGCCCGCCTCTGCGGCCGGCGTCGCCGGGTCGTCGGGTTCGCACTCGGTCGCCGTCGATCCGGCGGGCAGAACGCACTGGTTCACCGAGGCGATCGTCGTGGTTCCCTGCTGCACACCGATGCCGGATACCAGCACGGTGAAGATCACGATCGCGAGGATCAGGTTCATCAGCGGACCGCCGAGCATCACGAGGACGCGCTTCCACACGGGGAGGCGATAGAAGACGCGGTCCTCCGCCCCCTCCGCGATCGTCTCGTCGTTCGCCGATCGTGCGTCCTGCACGAGAGCGCGGAAGACGCCCTTCGCCGGGCCCGGTGCGGTGGAGGCCGGATACATCCCCGACATCGAGATGAATCCGCCGAGCGGCAGCAGTTTGAACCCGTACTCGGTCTCGCCGATGCGCTTCGACCAGAGCCTCGGACCGAAGCCGATCATGTACTGGCCGACGCGCACGCCGAACAGCTTCGCCGGCAGGAGGTGGCCGACCTCGTGCAGACCGATCGACAGGCCGAGGCCGATCAGCATGAACACGATGCCACCCAGATAGAGCAGTGCTTCCACTCCCCCAAGCTAGTGCTCGCCGCCTAGGAATAAGCCCCATGTGCTGTACTGCACGACGGCGAGGCACGATTAGGCTTGTGGTGTGACCTCCCGCCAGCTGCGACTTCTGCGCGCAGCCGCGGCATCCGGTGCGGCTACTCTCGTCGCCGCCGCATCGCACACCACTGCAGGAGGAGCCGCCCCGCATCCGCTTCTGGTGCTCGCCGTCGCGACGCTCCTCGTGCCGCTGGCGGCGCTTCTCATCGGCGCCCGGGTATCCCGCGCACGCGTCGCTCTGACGGTGCTGGTCAGCCAGGGACTCTTCCACCTCGTGTTCCAGCTGCTCGGCACGCCGACCGGTGCGACGGCGCTCTCGGGGCACCACCACCATCTCGACCTCGCCGCTCTGGGTCCGGTTGTCACCGCGACCGCTCCTGATGCCCTCATGCTCGTCGGTCACGTCATCGCGGCGCTCATCACCACTGCTCTGGTCTGTCACGGCGAGTCGTCGGTGCGGGCGATCGCCAGCTGGGTGCAGGCACGCCTGCGCCACACGGTCACGGTGTTCCGCCCCGCACACGAGCGCCCCGCCTTCCCGGTGTTCGTCATCCGGGTGCCGAATGAGAACGACTTCTCGGCGTCGGTGTCGCGCCGCGGTCCTCCAGCACACGTCTGATCACGCATCGCCTCCCCGAGGCGTTTCCACCTTCCCGCGGATGCCGCGCACACCGACGCGCCCGCAGATCAGCACACAGGAGTACCACCATGCGTTTCACCACCACCCGCCGCAACGTCACCGCAGGAGTCATCGGGGGCGCGATCCTCGCACTCGCCATCCCTGCGATGGCGAGCGCCCACGTCAGCGTCAGCCCCGACGAGCTGATCGCCGGAGACCACGGCGTGCTGACCTTCTCTTTCGCCCACGGCTGCGAGAACTCCCCGACGACGTCTCTGAAGGTGACGATGCCCGAGGGCCTCGCCTCCGTCGCACCCACCATGGACAGCGACTGGACGATCGACATCGAGAAGGGCGATGATGGCCTCGTCAGCGCCGTGACCTACACCGCCGTCGCACCGGTGCCCAACGAACTGCGCGGCGCAGTGAGCATGGCTGTCGGGCTCGACGAGGACACGCCCGACTCACTCGCGTTCCCGGTCATCCAGACATGCGTCGAGGGCAGCACCGAGTGGACGCAGCTCGCCGAGGACGGCGAAGACCCGCACAGCCTCGACGCCCCGGCTCCGGTGGTCCAGGTCGTCGCCGCGTCCGCTGACGGCCACGGTGAGCACGGCTCCGCAGAGGACGCCGGAGACGCGGACACCGCCGATTCGGATGCCGCCGACCAGGCCGGCTCCTCGAACGAGCTCGGGACGGCGCTGGGTGCGGGCGGCCTGGTCGCCGGAATCGCCGCGCTGGTCGTCTCGGTACTGGCGTACCGCCGCAAGGCGTGACCCCCTGGCACGTCTCCTCGGCTCGACGCGGCCGAGGAGACGTGCCGCACCCGGTGATCGCGCCGCGGGCGTGAGATCATGGATGCGACATGTCGATTGAACAACAACCGAGCCTGCCTCCCGTGCTCCGCCCCGCGAACCCGCCCCGGCGTGAGCTGTACGAACTCGCCTCTCGATTCGCTCGAGAAGTCCGCGGCGAGGTGACCGGAATCACCCTGTCCGGCATCACGCTCGCCACCGCCGATCTGCGCGCAGGCGAGGCCTTCGTGGCGATCCGGGGCGTGAACCGCCACGGAGCCGAATTCGCGGCCACCGCCGCCGAGAAGGGCGCCGTCGCGATCATCACCGACGATGACGGCGCAGACATCGCCCACCCCGCCGGACTCCCCGTGGTCATCGTGGACGACCCCCGCGGCGTGCTCGGCGCGCTGAGCGCGTGGGTGTACGGCACCGGCGCGGGCGAGTCGCTCCCCCTGTTGTTCGCCACCACGGGGACCAACGGCAAGACGAGCGTCTCGCATCTGCTCGAGGGCATCCTCGACCAGCTCGGCGTCGTGACAGGACTCTCCTCCACGGCCGAGCGCCACATCGCCGGCGAGGTCATCGTCTCGAGACTGACGACCCCTGAGGCATCCGAGATGCACGCCCTCCTCGCGCTCATGCGCGAGCGCGATGTCGAAGCCGTGGCAGTCGAGGTCAGCGCCCAGGCACTCTCTCGGCATCGCGTCGACGGCATCCGCTTCGACGTCGCCGGATTCACGAACCTCAGCCACGACCACCTCGATGACTATGCCGACATGGAGGAGTACTTCGAGGCGAAGCTCCCGCTCTTCCGCCCCGACCGCGCGACCCGCGGCGTGGTCTGCCTCGACTCCCCCAGCGGAGCGATCGTGGTGGAGCGAGCCGAGATCCCCGTCGTCACCGTCGGCACCCCGTCGATCGCCGCTGATCCCGATGCTGCGGCCCGCGCGGACTGGGTTGTCGTGATCGACGACGAGCGCGCATCCGGCACCACCTTCACGATGACGGGCCCCGCGGGCACCCTGACCACGACGGTTCCCGTGATCGGCCCGCATATGGCCGCGAACGCAGCCCTGGCGATCGTGATGCTGCTCGAGGGCGGCTACGAATGGCACCGCATCGCCTCGGCACTCGATCGCGACGGCGGCATCCTGGCTGATCTTCCGGGTCGCACCCAGCTCGTCTCCGGGGACACCGGCCCTGTCGTCTTCGTCGACTTCGGGCACTCTCCCGATGCTTTCGAGAAGACCCTCGCCGCGGTCCGCCGCGTCACCCCGGGCAAGGTTCTGATGCTCTTCGGCGCCGACGGCGATCGCGATGCCAGCAAACGCTTCGACATGGCCCGCACTGCCGTCGAGGGCAGCGACATCCTCGTCGTGACAGACCACCACCCGCGCTTCGAAGACCCGGACTCGATCAGGGCCACTCTCGTCGCCGGCGCACGCGCGGCGCGGCCTGACGCCGAGATCTACGAGTTCTCGCCGCCCGAGGCGGCCATCGTCGCTGCGGTCGGACTGGTCGGAGAAGGCGACTCGATCCTGTGGGCAGGTCCTGGGCATCAGGACTACCGCGACATCCGCGGTGTGCGCACGCCCTATTCGGCCCGTGAGCTGGCGCGACGGGCGCTGCGCGCGGCCGGATGGCCCGTACCCGACTCGCACTGGCCGGTCCCCTACTCCGACGAGGACTGACCCTGGAGAGCGGCCGCAGCGATCCGCTGCGGCCGCTCTCGCGTCAGGCTCGTGCGATCAGCTGGTCGGCCTTGCGACGCGCCCACTCCTCGGCGTCGGCGAGCGATTCGATCGTCAGGGTCTGCGGCGGCTCGTGGGCGTCGACCACCCGTGCGATCGTGTCGACGATGCCGAGGAACGGCAGGCGCCCCTCATGGAAGGCATCGACCGCCTGCTCGTTGGCCGCGTTGTAGACCGCGGGGAACGTCGCGCCCGCTCGGCCCACGGCCTTGGCGAGATCGACAGACGGGAAAGCGACGTCGTCGAGCGGCTCGAAGGTCCAGGAGGTCGCCTGGGTCCAGTCGAGAGGGCGTCCGACCCCGCCGACGCGGCTCGGCCAGTCGAGCCCCAGCGAGATCGGAAGACGCATGTCGGGTGGGGATGCCTGGGCGATCGTCGACCCGTCGATGAACTCGACCATCGAGTGCACGATCGACTGCGGGTGCACGACGACCTCGATGTCGTCGTAGGCGACGTCGAACAGCAGGTGCGCCTCGATCACCTCGAGCCCCTTGTTCACCAGCGTCGCGGAGTTCGTCGTGACCATGCGGCCCATGTCCCAGGTCGGGTGCGCGAGCGCCTCCTGCGGGGTGACCTCGAGCATCTGCTCGCGTGAACGCCCGCGGAAAGGCCCACCGGATGCCGTCACGACGAGGCGTCGCACTTCGGCGTGGGTGCCGCTGCGCAGCGCCTGCGCGAGCGCGGAATGCTCCGAGTCGACGGGGACGATCTGGTCTGGGGCGGCGGCTGCGAGAACCAGCTCACCGCCGACGATGAGGGATTCCTTGTTCGCGAGAGCGAGGGTTCTGCCGGCCTTCAACGCTGCGAGGGTGGAACCGAGTCCGATCGACCCGGTGATCGCGTTGAGCACCACGTCGGCCTCGACATCGCGTACCAGCTGCTCGGCCTCGGCCGCGCCCAGTGCGGTGCTGTCGAGGTGAAAGCTCGCGGCCTGCTCCGCGAGCATCTCGGCGTTCGACCCGGCGGCGAGGCCGACGAGTTCGAAACGACGAGGATTGGCGCGGATGACGTCGAGCGCCTGTGTGCCGATGGAGCCGGTGGAGCCGAGGACGATGATGCGACGCATGCCGCCAGCCTATGGCAAGCCCCCGGCCCCGCTGTCTTACGGTGCCTGCTCGACCGGCGTGGTCGCGAGGATGTCGACGACGAAGACGAGGGTCTCCCCCGTCAGATCGGTGTCGTTGGGCTCGCCCTCGCCGTAGCCGTCCTTCGGCGGCATGGCGACGACCACCTGCGACCCGACCTTCTGGCCCTCGAGGGCCATCTTGAACCCGGGGACCACTCCGCTGGTCGGGAACTGAGACGGCGCTGCGTCCCGGCTCCAGCTGGAATCGAACTCGGAGCCGTCCGACCACTTCACGCCGCGGTACTGCACCGTGACCAGGTCACCCGCGCCGACGACGGCACCGTCACCCTGCTTGAGAACGGCCACCTCGGTCTCGGCGGGGGCATCGGAGTCGGGGATCGTGATGGTCGGCGAACCGGCATCGTCGAGCTCGACGACGGGCATGCCATCGGTCGCGTCGACATCGGACCCGGAAGCCGTCGTGGGAACCTGGTCGATCGTCTCGACATAGAGCACGCTCGGGTTCATGCCTTCCTGCGCTGCGGGAAGGGTCAGGACGACGCTCGAACCGATCGGTAGGCACTCGGCCGCGACCGTGAAGACGGTGGACTGCGTCGGGTCGACGATCTGCTGCGGCTGCTGAACGGCGAGGAGAGCGGACAGAACGCCGTCGGGGCCGCGCTCCGAGGTGCTGAGCACCTCGTTGGTCGTGGCGTCGATCAGCTGGTAGCGCAGCGATACGAGGTCTCCGGGCATGACGTCGTCGCCATCGCCCTCGACCACGACCGAACGCTCGGCCTCGGCGAGGTCCGTGCCCTCGGGCACGGAGACCTTGGCATCTGCCCCGGATCCTTCGACGGACACGGCATCAGAGCCTGCGCCCGACGCGATATCAGCGAGGCAGGAGCTCTCGGAAGACGCGTCGGGGGTGGCGGTGGACTCCGGGGTGGCTCCTCCGGAGCACCCGGCGAGCAGAAGAGTCGCCGCGGCGACGGTGGACAGGACGATAAGCGGACGCTTGCGCACAGTTGAACCTCAGGATCGCGGGCGGGACACCCCATCATCTCGCACGCCCCTTTGCTGAGGCTGGGAGGCGCGCGCTGGCGCTTCATTCCCGCCCCGGCATGATTGCCGGGGTAATCTTCTCTGATGACGTCAGACCAGTCCGTGGAGCCCGAAACTTCGCCCTCAGAGACTGAGAAGCCTCGTCACGCAGGCATGGCCTATGCGCTCGGCCGCAGCCTCATCACCCCGTTGGCGCGCACGATCTACCGGCCCCGCATCGAGGGCAGGGAGAACGTCCCGAAGGACGGCGCGGTCATCTTCGCGAGCAATCACCTGTCGTTCATCGACTCGATCGCGATTCCGGTGGCCGCTCCGCGCCCCGTGCATTTTCTGGCGAAGTCCACCTATTTCGAGGGGACGGGGTTCAAAGGCTGGCTCAGCAAGACGTTCTTCGAGTCCATCGGCGCGATCTCCGTACGCCGTGGTGCGGGCAAGGCCGCCCTCGACGCCCTCGACGTGCAACGCCAGCTGCTCGACGAAGGCCTCGCCGTCGCGCTCTACCCCGAGGGCACACGCTCGACCGACGGACGCCTGTACAAGGGGCGCACGGGCGTGGCCTTCCTGGCGTTGCAGACCGGTGCACCGGTCGTCCCGGTCGGATTGATCGGCACGGACAAGGTCATGCCGGTCGGCGCGAAGATGCCGACTCTGAAGGAACGCATCACGGTGCGCTTCGGTGAGCCGCTCGACCTCTCCCCACATGGCCCCGCCACGAGCGGTCGCGCCCGCAGACTCGCGACGGACGAGATCATGGCCGCGATCCATTCTCTTTCCGGCCAGGAGCTGGCTGACGCCTACAACGAAGCTCCCGCGCAGGGCGCGATCGAGAAGATCAAGCAGGCGCTCCCCCACGAGCGCCGCTGACGCGGACCGCCAGCTCAGCTTGTCTGGGCGCGCACCGATGCCTCGTGCCGCACCGGGAAGTTCATCGAATTCGCGATGAAGCACCACGCATTGGCCTGCGCATGAGCACGCTCGGCCGCGTCGATCATCGAGGCATCGGCGACGACGACCTCCGGACGCAGCATCACCTCGACGAACGCACCGCCGCCCTTTCCGTCCTCTCGCATCATCCCCGAGGCCGAGTCCCGATAGGAGACGACGACGACGCCTGCGGTGACGCACGCGTGCAGGTAGGAGAGAAGATGGCACTCGGAGAGCGACGCGAGCAGCAGATCCTCGGGATTCCACCGCGACGGATCACCTCGGAACGGCTTGTCGGCGGAGGCGAGGATGTCGGGCTTGCCTTCGACCTCGAGCGTGACGTCGCGACGATACTCGCGATAGCCGCTGGTGCCCGTGCCGGAGTTGCCGGTCCAGGTCGAGCTGAGTGAATAGCGGTGCTCGCCGAGCGGCGATCGTCGATCTCCCATGCGAACAGTCTGCCACCGGGAAGCCTTCGACGATCTCCGCGCCTGGCACTGCGTGCGCCCAACCAACGATATCCTTGGGAGGTGCTGGAGACTCTCACCGTTCAAGATGCCGTGGAACTTGCCGTCGTCGAACGAAGCGGGTTCATCGAGTCCCGCCATGCGGGAGCGGCGGTGGTCCTCTCACCTGAGGGCGACGTCGTCGCGCGCTATGGGAACGCGGATGCTCTGATCCTGCCTCGCTCGAGCCTCAAGCCACTGCAGGCCGTGGCGTGCATCACAGCCGGAGCAGCTCTCGAGGACGAGCAGCTCGCCCTGTCGACGGCGAGCCACAGCGGCACCGACCGTCACGCCGCAGTGGTCCGCGACGTACTCACCGAGGGCGGTCTCACCGAGGATCACCTGGGCTGCCCGCCGGCGTGGCCCGGTGATACGTCCGCCCGCGACGAGCTCGTGCGCGAGCACGGTGTGCAGACCCGCATCCGCATGAATTGCTCCGGCAAGCACGCGGCGATGCTTCGCGCCTGCGTCGCGACCGGCTGGCCCACCGACAGCTACCTCGACCCCGCTCACCCGCTTCAGATGCACATCCGCGATGTCATCGAGCGCCTGACCGGCGAGAAGGTCGCCCATACAGCGATCGACGGATGCGGCGCCCCGGTCTATGCGATCACGTTGACGGGCCTCGCCCGTTCGATCCACCGGATCGGCACCGCCTCGGACCGCTCCCCCTTCGCCCTGCACCGGGTCGCCGGCTCCCTGGTGCGCGCGGTGCGCGAGCACCCGTGGACCATCGACGGCCCGGGTCGCCCTGACACCATCGCGATCGAGAAGCTCGGAGTGTTCGCGAAGGGCGGCGCAGAGGGAATCATGGTCATGGTCGCTCCGAACGGAACAACGGTGGCATTGAAGATGCTCGACGGCGGCGCACGCGCATCGACCATCGTGGCCGCGACTCTGCTCGCACGCGCAGGCGGACTCACCGACTCCGAGGTAGCGACTCTCGCAGCCGCTCTGCCGCTCGAGGTGCTCGGTGGCGGCGAGCAAGTCGGAGCCGTCCGCCCCGGCAGCGGCATCTGACCGCACGACGCACTGCTCATCACCGGGGCGCGAGCGCCGGGATGACGACACGACGGGGCCCGGCATCGCCGATCAGCGACCAGGCGCGCCCGGCGTGCGGTCGCGCGTAAGGCGGGAGTTCACGCACACCCGCGAGTTGCCGCACCTCTGTGGCGTTCTCGGCCCGGATGAGGGTCTCTCCCTCTCGGCGCACCCGCTGCCACAGCGGCCAGTTGCGTTGCCAGGCATCCGCTTCACCGATCAGCATCGTCGGACGCGTCGAGTCCTGCAGGTCGCGAGGTTCACCCGTGAGCGCCACCACATCGCAACCTGGATGGGCGGCTGCCAGCGATTCGGCGACAGTCGCCACTCCTGCGGTGACAAGTGCCGTGACCGCGGCACGCGGCGACCAACCGTGATCGCCCCGATACCGAGAAGCACCGCGGCCAGGTCCCGACGATCGCAGTCGCTCCTCGGGGACCCAGACCAGCTGGATCTCTCGATCCCCCATCCGCATCCGCCCCGGCGGTCGGTCTCGATCGAAACCTGCGGAGTCCCCGCCTGCGGCGAGATGATCGACGCGGCTCGGCATCCTCAGCAGCCCGCGGCGAGGCAGTGCATCGAGAAGTCGCGCCAGGGGGCCGGCTGCTCTTGTCGCTGTGAGCGCGAAGGTGGTTCCGGACCCCTGCCGCAGGATCTGCTCCCAGAGCTGCGCGGCATGCTGACCGTATTCGAGGGGCAGCTCGCTGATCCTGACGTCGATGTCGTCGCAGAGGACGAGTCCTGCACCACGGGACCCGTCTGCGGCCAGAGCGACCACGGTGTCCCAGGCGCCCTCCGGATCGGACGGTATCCAGATCGGTTGGTCATGCTGCGTCGCCAGCGCACGCAGCGCCGAGGTGCGCCCAGACCCCGGTCCGCCGAGAAACACGATTCCGCGGTCGGAGCCGATCGAGAGCGACTCGAGCGGCTGGCGCTGACGCTCCGGGTCGTCGGCTCGCCCCAGGATGACATCGCCGCTCCGCGTCTCGGGCTGGAGCGCTGCCAGTGGGAGCATGAGCGGAAGCAAGGGCAGCCACGGGCTGTGCGGGACGTCGGCGTCGGCCCACCTCAAGGTGACGGCTCTCAGGTCGGCCGCGCCCGCCAACGCCACTCTCATCGCCATCGGTTCGGCATCCTGAGGACGACGGACCAGCGCCAGGCCCCTGGACTCGACCCCGCCCGGAAGATCAGCCGCGCCGTCGGTGCCGATGACAGCTCGGCTGTCTGCGGCGTCCGCGACACGCAGACTGACTCGGAGCGGGCAGTTGGCGGCCAGTGCGTCGCGAATCACGCCGGAGGCGCGCTGGGTTCCGAGGATCAGGTGCATGCCGAGCGCTCTGCCCCTGGCCGCGATGTCAGTGAACACGGCCCCGAGATCGGCATGGTCCTGAAGCAATGCAGCGAACTCGTCGACCACGATCACCAGCCTCGCCATTCCGATCTCCCGCACATCACGTGCGCCGGCCTCTATGAGGACGGACTCTCGGCGGCGCAGCTCTGCGGTCAGACTGGACACTCCCCTGCGTGCCCCCTCCTCATCGAGGTCCGTGATGACCGCGGCCACCTGTGGGAGCATCCGAAGCGGTTCGAAGGCCGTGCCTCCCTTGAAGTCCGCCAGGACGAAAGTCACGCGGTCCGGTCCATGGTTGCTCGCCATGGCCGTCACCCACGACACCAGCAGCTCGCTCTTGCCGCTGCCCGTCGTGCCGGTCACGATGGCGTGCGGTCCGTCGTCGACGATGTCGAGGAGGATGTCGTCGCGTTCACCTCGGCCCACCACCGCCGCCAACCCGACCTGCGACGCGGGCTGGCGCAGATCGCTGAGCGCCACCCCGGCCGGGAGCGAGTCCAGCTCGTCTCCCTCACCCGATCGCTCTTCTCCGGTGGCGAGTGCCTGATCGCGGGACATGCACTCAGCGGCGACCTCGATGATCCCCCGCGGCGTGCGGACTCTCGCGCGGTGCGGCTCGACGATGTCGACGACCGTCGTGATCCCCTCCGGGACATCCTCGTCACGGCCGAGGAGCCAGATCACAGCATCAGCCGACGGCCGAGGCTCTCCGCTTCGCGCGACCGCGAGACGAAACGAACCGCGCTGCGCGAAACGCGACTGTGGGAACCCTGCGACTCCCAACTGCTCCAGATGAGGGCCGACGATCGACATCTGAGCGGCACCGAATCTCAGACACAGCTGCACCACGAGCGCTCTCGTCGCAGCGGCGACGACGGGGTGCGCACCGCGCAGCCCCAGACCGCCACTGAGCGGAACAGTGATCGGCACGTTCTCGAGCCTGGCGCATCGCGTCCGGAACTCGCGTTCGCGCTCCCCGTCGCCACCCGATGCGCGCACCGCACTGTTGCCGACCCCGCTGCCGACGACGATCTCGGTGTCGGCGCCCGGTGGTTCGAGGCCGCGCAACGGCGGTTGCGCAAGACCTGCCGCCGCATCGGGATGACGGTGCCACCGCATCTGACGCTCATCGTCGTGGAGCCGTGTCAGCTGTGCGTCAGCGAGAGACCAGGCCATCGCGCTCTCGGCCTCGGCGGCCCGGAACGCCTTCCTCCGGGAACGCGACCCGTCGATCAACGACGCGAAGATCATCAGTGGTCCGAGAGCCGCGAAACACAGCGAGAACAGGGAGCCGGTGACCAGCCAGAGCACCACTCCGGCGGCCACCGGCACGAGCGCCGCGATGAACGGCGTGGGTGGCCTGCGAGCTGGAACAGGGGCGGCAGGGATCGCTATCGGCAGAGAGTCCATGCCCCCAGTGGACCCCACGGAAGAGGCGCCGAGTGCGCCCTCCCCAGGGATCGGCCGCTATTCGGCGGACTCGTCCGGTGTGGAGGAAGACTCGTCCGGTGTGGAGGAGGACTCGTCTGCGATCTGCACGATGACGAGCGTCACGTTGTCGCGGCCCCCGTTCTCCAACGCCGCTGCGAGCATTGCATCGACAGCGGCCGCGGGATCGGCGTTCTCACGGAGGAAATGCTGGATGCCGTAGTCGGTCAGCTCTTTCGTCAGCCCATCCGAGCAGATCACGAACCGGTCGCCAGGACGGACATCGAGCGTGACGTAGTCGGGAGCAGTGAGCTCACTCGCTCCCACCGCTCGCGTGATCACATTGCTGTACGGGTGCCCTTCAGCCTCTTCGGGGCTGATCTTGCCTGCTGCGATCAGCTCTTGGACGACAGAGTGGTCGGTGGTGATCTGCACCAGACGCTCGTCCCTGAGAAGGTACACGCGCGAATCGCCGATGTTGAGCGAGGTCCAGTGCGGTTCGTCGCCCTCGAACTCGAGGAAGACTCCGGTGAGTGTGGTGCCGGTGCCTTCGTCCGTGGTCTCAGGATGGTCGGCGATGTCGGCGACGGCCAGCTCCAGCGCGCCCTCGATGGATCCGCGATCGACCGCGCCAGCGGCGACGACGGCGTCAAGTCGTTTGACCGTGCTTCGGCTCGCGATCTCACCACCGGCGTGACCGCCCATGCCATCGGCGACGATGAACAGCGGGTAGTCCGCGAAGAACGCGTCCTGATTCGTCTCGCGGCGCCGACCGACGTCGGTCACACCCGCCCAGGAAAGCAGCAGCGTGCGCTGCGCAACCGTGACGCTGCGCGTCTTCGTCGTCGTCTCAGCCACTCGTCGCCTCCGGATTTCCTGCGGGTCGGGCTACCCCAGGACACTCACACATCGTAGTGGACGCTGCGACGGTCGCACTCGCACCCCCGGCCGCAACGCGGAGTCCTGCGGCGCCGAACCGGGGCTGCCACATGACCATGCCTCCACGTTATCGTCTTCCACCCTGGCGCTCCGACACAGCAGCCCCATCCCCGCACAGCACAGAGCCCCCGACCGAAGTCGAGGGCTCTGTGTCACGTCAGATCAAGCCGGAGGCTGCGTGGGCTCCGTGGGCGGAACCTGCGGAGCTGCCGGAGGCGCTGCGGGCGGAGCGGGCGGTGCCGTCGGAGGAGTGGACGGAGCAGCCGGCGGAACGCCTGGAGCGGCCGGGGACGACGGCGCTGCGGGCGGAGCGTAGCCCGGCTGGGCAGGCTGAGCCGGAGGCGCGTAGCCGGGCTGAGCGGGCGGAGCGTATCCCTGTGGTGCGGGAGGCGCGTAGCCCTGCTGAGGGGCACCGTATCCCTGAGGAGCGCCGTAGCCGGGGCCGGCCACCGGGCGCGGCTGCACGGGAACGCCGTCCCAGACGGTGGAGTCAGCGAGGAAGCTGTTCCCTGCCCACGGAGCAGGAGTGATGTTCGGGTTCCAGCGCGACTTGTCGAAGGCGTTGATGCCATACCAGACGATCGAGAGCAGGACGAACAGGACGACCCAGACAGCGTCCTTCTGGAGCTTGAGTCCGACCCGCCACGCGGCGAGAGCGAGAACCACGGCCAGAGCGATGCCGGTCAGGAAGTTGAGATACGGGATGAACGAGAGTCCGATGCCGATCAGGACGACCCACGGGGAGATGTCTCCGAGCTTCGCGAAGATCATCGAGTTGTAGACAGGCACCCACGCGCGCCACTTGCCCTGGACACCGGCCTTCTCGAAGATCTTCATCAGGAAGATCGACGAGATCACATAGAACGCCAGCGCGAAGAGCAGACCGATCAGGAAGACGACGAAGAGGCCGGCGATAGCCGCCCCATTGTCGTAATAGTCGTTGTACATGATCCCCTCCGGATCTGATGGAGCTGACGCTGTGCGCGCCGCGACACCAACCATATCGGTGTGCCGATATGCGAGGCAACGACCCACGCGCGGAGAACGCGCTGCACGTCATGCGCGGTCATTCCGCGACGACGAGCTCTTCGACACCGGAGTCGTCGCTGCTCCGGAGAACGAGTCCTCTGCCGTCGGCCCACGTCCGGAGCGTCCGAAGCGATCGAACCCGCGGGCGATCCTCCGCCAGAGCCCGCACGAGCAGCCCCTTGGACTTCTTGTTGAAGTGGTTGAGAGCGCGACCGTGTTCCGTGACGACCCGCACATAGCACGAGGTCACGGTGCCAGGCACGGGGCCGAGCGCGACATACGCTTCGCTACGCAGGTCGAGGACGAAGTCCGGGTCCTCCCCCGCTATCGCCTCGGTGGTCGCGTCGGCCCAGTGTCGCCGCAGCGCAGGCAGACCAGGCAGCGAGGTGCCCGCAGCCAGGCGATACGGCGGGATGGCGTCGAGCGCCCCGACCGGGCCGAGCGGGGCCGAGTGAATCCAGACGTTCGCGCCGAGCCAGCGACGGGATGCCGGGGCGAGACTGCTCGCATCGAGCGCGTCGTAGAGGACGCCCGTGTAGCGATCCACCGCCGGCATGGTCGGCGCCGAGCGCAGCATCCGATTGTGAACGACGTCGCCGACCTGCTTCGGGCTGAGCTTCAGCACCTTTCGCGCGTGCTCTTCGTCTCCTGCCAGATCGATGAGAGCGTCGATCACCTCGTGACGCTTCGCGCCGAGGCCCGGAAGCGCGAGGGCGCTCACGTCGAGAGGCGCATCGTTCCCTCCGGGTCGCTTCGTCTCTGACGGGGGCAGGAGAATCTTCATGAAACCTCGGGGATACAGACGCGTCCGCCCCGACCCCAGAGGGGCCGAGGCGGACGCGATGACTGAACTGCTCAGGCGACGAGAGCCGCGTTGCCTGCCACGATCGTAAGGACGTCGCCTTCCATCGAGAGGAAGCCGTCCTGCGCGTTCGCGAGCACCTTGGTGCCATCCGTCTGAGTGATGCGGACCTGGCCTTCGGCGAGGATCGCCAGGACCGGCTCATGGCCGGTCATGAAGCCGATCTCACCCTCGACGGTCTTGGCGACCACGAGGCTCGCCTCTCCCGTCCAGACCTCCGCATCCGCGGAGACGAGGCTGACATGCAATGCCATGGTCAGCCGTTCTCCTTCTGGATCTTCGCCCACTGCTCTTCGACGTCGGAGATGCCACCGACGTTGAAGAAGGCCTGCTCGGCGACGTGGTCGAAGTCACCGCGGGTGATCGCATCGAAGGACTCGATGGTCTCCTTGAGCGGGACGGTCGAACCCTCGACACCCGTGAACTTCTTGGCCATGTAGGTGTTCTGCGAGAGGAACTGCTGGATGCGGCGTGCACGCGACACGACGATCTTGTCCTCTTCGGAGAGCTCGTCGACACCGAGGATCGCGATGATCTCCTGCAGTTCCTTGTTCTTCTGGAGGATCTGCTTGACCGTGGTGGCGACGCGGTAGTGGTCCTCGCCCAAGTAGCGGGGGTCCATGATGCGCGACGTCGAGGTCAGCGGGTCGATGGCCGGGTACAGACCCTTCGACGCGATCTCACGCGAGAGCTCCGTGGTGGCGTCGAGGTGGGCGAACGTCGTCGCCGGAGCCGGGTCAGTGTAGTCATCGGCCGGGACGTAGATCGCCTGCAGCGAGGTGATCGAGTGGCCACGGGTCGACGTGATGCGCTCCTGGAGCACACCCATCTCGTCGGCGAGGTTCGGCTGGTAGCCCACGGCGGAGGGCATGCGGCCGAGCAGCGTGGAGACCTCGGAACCGGCCTGCGTGAAGCGGAAGATGTTGTCGATGAAGAGCAGCACGTCCTGCTTCTGCACGTCACGGAAGTACTCCGCCATCGTCAGAGCCGAGAGGGCGACGCGCAAACGCGTTCCCGGCGGCTCATCCATCTGGCCGAAGACGAGGGCGGTCTTGTCGAAGACACCCGCCTCTTCCATCTCGTGGATCAGGTCGTTGCCCTCACGGGTACGCTCGCCGACACCGGCGAACACCGAGACTCCACCGTGGTCCTGCGCGACGCGCTGGATCATCTCCTGGATGAGGACGGTCTTGCCGACACCGGCTCCACCGAACAGACCAATCTTTCCGCCCAGCACGTAGGGGGTCAGAAGGTCGATCGACTTGATGCCGGTCTCGAACATGGTCGTCTTCGACTCGAGCTGGTCGAAGTTCGGAGCCTTGCGGTGGATCGGCCAGCGCTCGGTGACCTCGATCGTCTCACCGGGCTCGAGGTTCAGTACCTCGCCGATGACGTTGAAGACCTTGCCCTTGGTGACGTCGCCGACGGGGACCGAGATGGCCTCACCGGTGTCGCGCACTTCCTGGCCGCGGACGATGCCGTCGGTCGGCTTCAGAGCGATGGCGCGAACGAGGTCGTCGCCGAGGTGCTGAGCGACCTCGAGGGTGATCTCGACCGAAGAGTCGCCGATCACGATCGTGGTCTTGAGTGCGTTGTAGATGTCGGGGATCGAGTCGTGCGGGAACTCGATGTCGACAACCGGACCGTTGACGCGTGCGACGCGCCCGACGACCGCGGTCGCCGGCTGGTCAGCCGTAGCGGTGGGGGTCATTTTCGTCTCTCTCCTGATGGTCTATTTGCTCGATGAGAGCGCGTCGGCGCCGCCGACGATCTCTGCGATCTGCTGCGTGATCTCCGCCTGACGCGCGTTGTTGCGCAGACGGGTGTAGTCGGTGATGAGCTTGTCGGCGTTGTCGCTGGCCGACTTCATCGCCTTCTGCGTCGCGGCCTGCTTCGCGGCAGACGACTGCAGAAGCGCGTTGAAGACGCGGCTCTGGATGTACACCGGCAGGATCGCGTCGAGAACGGTCTCGGCATCCGGCTCGAACTCGTACAGCGGGTAGACGGCGTTACCGGCCTCCGAGTCATCGGCTTCCGTGATCTCCAACGGAAGCAGACGCACGGACTCAGGCGACTGCGTCATCATGCTGACGAAACGGTTGTACACGAGGTGGATCTCGTCGACGCCACCGTCGTCTGCACCGCGCCCGAAGTCCTCGAGCAGCTTGGCCGAGATCTCCTCTGCGGTGTGGAACGACGGGGTGTCGGTGTCGCCGGTCCACTCCGCGGCCGCCGCTATGCGACGGAACTGGAAGTATCCGACGGCCTTGCGTCCGACGAGGTAGAACACCGGCTCCTTGCCCTGCCCGCGCAGGAGCTCTGCCACCTCGAGACCCTCACGGAGGATCTGCGAGTTGAAGGCTCCGGCGAGACCGCGGTCCGACGAGAAGATCACGACCGCGGAGCGGCGGATCGTCTCGGGCTCGCGGGTGAGCGGGTGGTCGACGTTCGAGTGCGTCGCGACGGCCGACACGGCCCTCGTCACGGCTCGCGCGAAGGGGCTGGACGCTTTGACGCGTGCCATCGCCTTCTGAATGCGCGAAGCCGCGATGAGTTCCATCGCCTTCGTGATCTTCTTGGTCGTCTGAGCAGAGCTGATCTTCTGCTTGTAGACCCTGAGTTGAGCGCCCATGAATTCAGTTCCTCACGCGGTTACGCGCGACGACCCTTGACGATCTTCTCCTGGTTGACGTCCTCAGCCTCTGCTGCAGCGTGCTCCTCGTGGCCGGGAGCGCCGATGGCGTGTCCCTTGCCACCCTGGAACTCCAGGATGAAAGCGTCAGTGTGCTTCTCGAGCTCGGCGACAGTGTCGTCGTCGAGGACGTTCGTGTCGCGCAGCGTCTCGAGCACCTTCGTGTTGCGACGGAGGTAGTCGAGCAGCTCGCGCTCGAAGCGCAGGACATCGGAGACCTCGATGGTGTCGAGCTTGCCCTTCGTGCCGGCCCAGATCGAGACGACCTGCTCCTCGACGGGGTACGGCGAGTACTGAGGCTGCTTGAGCAGCTCGGTGAGACGCGCACCACGGGAGAGCTGACGACGCGAGGCCGCGTCGAGGTCGGATGCGAACATCGCGAATGCCTCGAGCGAGCGGTACTGCGCGAGCTCCAGCTTCAACGTTCCGGAGACCTTCTTGATCGACTTGACCTGAGCGTCGCCACCGACTCGCGACACCGAGATGCCCACGTCGACCGCGGGACGCTGGTTGGCGTTGAAGAGGTCGGACTGCAGGAAGATCTGGCCGTCGGTGATCGAGATCACGTTGGTCGGGATGTACGCCGAGACGTCGTTCGCCTTGGTCTCGATGATCGGAAGACCTGTCATCGAACCTGCGCCGAGCTCGTCGGACAGCTTGGCGCAACGCTCGAGGAGACGCGAGTGCAGGTAGAACACGTCACCCGGGTACGCCTCGCGGCCCGGCGGACGGCGCAGGAGGAGCGACACGGCACGGTAGGCCTCAGCCTGCTTCGACAGGTCATCGAAGATGATGAGGACGTGCTTGCCGCCGTACATCCAGTGCTGGCCGATGGCCGAACCGGTGTAGGGGGCGAGGTACTTGAAGCCCGCGGGGTCGGATGCCGGAGCGGCCACGATCGTGGTGTACTCCAGGGCGCCGGCCTCTTCGAGCGCGCCCTTCACCGAAGCGATGGTCGAGCCCTTCTGGCCGATCGCGACGTAGATGCAGCGAACCTGCTTGTTGACGTCGCCCGACTCCCAGTTGTCCTTCTGGTTGATGATCGTGTCGATCGCGATGGCCGTCTTGCCGGTCTGGCGGTCGCCGATGATCAGCTGACGCTGACCGCGGCCGACGGGGATCATCGCGTCGATGGCCTTGATGCCGGTCTGCATCGGCTCATGCACCGACTTGCGCTGCATGACGCCGGGAGCCTGGAGTTCGAGCTCACGCACGCCCTCGGTTGCGATCGAGCCGAGGCCGTCGATCGGGTTGCCCAGCGGGTCGACCACGCGGCCGAGGTAGCCGTCGCCGACCGGAACGGAGAGGACCTCACCCGTGCGGGTGACTTCCTGACCGGCCTCGACGCCGGTGAACTCGCCGAGCACGACGACACCGATCTGGTGCTCGTCGAGGTTGAGCGCGAGTCCCTTGGTGCCGTCTGCGAAGGTGACGAGCTCGTTCGCCATCACGCCGGGAAGTCCCTCGACGTGCGCGATGCCGTCTGCCGCGTCGATGACGGTGCCGACCTCGGTCGCCGCGGCCCCAGTGGGCTCGTATGCTGCGGCGAAGTCCTTCAGCGCGTCACGGATGACGTCGGGGCTGATCGATAGTTCTGCCATTGTCTTCCCTTTGTATCTGGGTGCGCGGTTCCCCGCGCGAAGTCGTGTTAGCCGGCGAGCTTCTGGCGAAGATCGGCGAGACGGGCGGAGATGCTGCCGTCGATGACGTCATCGGCGATCTGCACGCGCAGGCCTCCGACGACGGCGGGGTCAGAGACCTCGTTGAGCGAGATCTTGCCGTCGTAACGACGCGAGAGTGCGTCGCTGAGACGAGTGCGCTGTGCATCGGTGAGCGGCTTGGCGCTGTGCACCGTGGCCACCACGCGGTCGCCCTGATCTGCGACGACCCGCGTTGCCCGACCGAGCATCTGACGGACGCGGCGGTCGCGAGGCTGGCGCACCAGCGACGAGACGATCACCGCAGTCGCGTCGCTGACGCCACCTGCGAGCAGCTTGTCGACGAGTGCGCCCTTGGCGTCTTCTCCCCCGAGGCGGCTCCCGAGCGCGAGCTCGAGTTCCGCGTTCGCGGCGATCACGCGAGTGAAGCCGAACAGCTCTCCCGCGATGTCGGCCTGGGGCTCGGCGATCGCCGCAGCCCGGATGGCGAGCTCCTCGATGCCGTCAACGAGCTGCGAAGCCGAAGACCAGCGCTCGGCGACGACGGTCTTCAAGACGCTCTGGGCGTCCTGAGAGAAACCGCCGAACACCGCTGCGACGACGTTCTGTCGCGCCTCGACCGGAGCCGAGGCGTCGGCGAGCGCGCCGCTCAAATGAGACGACTCCGTCACGGCACGCGCAGCTGCGAACAGCTCCCGTGCCGTGTCGAGGGTGACGTCCTTCGCTGCGGCAAGCGTCTGAGCGGATGCCGCGAGTGCCTGAGTGGTCGCGCTGCCCATTACTGAGCCGCCTTCTCGGATGCTTCGAGGTCTGCGAGGAAGCGGTCGACCACTGCGGTCGCACGTGCATCGTCGGAGAGCGTCTCGCCGACCACGCCACCGGCGAGGTCGATGGCGAGCGAGCCCACCTCGCTGCGCAGCGAGACGAGAGCGGTCTGACGCTCGGCCTCGATCTGCGTGTGCGCGGTCGCGGTGATGCGAGCAGCCTCGCTCGACGCGGCCTCCTTGGCTTCGGCGACGATCTTCTTGCCGTCCTCGCGGGCGGCCTCACGGATCTCACCGGCCTCGGTGCGTGCCTCGGCGAGCTGCCGGGTGTACTCCTCGAGCGCGGCCTCAGCCTGCTTCTGTGCTTCGTCAGCCTTGGCGATGTTGCCCTCGATGGCGGCGGACCGCTTGTCGAGCATCGCCGTGAACTTCGGAAGGGCGACCTTCCACACGACGACGAGGATGACGAGGAACCACAGACCCGACCAGATGATGTCGTACCACGCGGGGATCAGCGGGTTAGGCGTTTCTCCCTCAGCCGCGAGGTTCGTGACAAGAGCGTTCAGCATCCTGTCTCCTTCAGAAGTCGGTAGAGATTACGGGAAGGGGATGAATCCGACGGCGATGCCGACGAATGCAAGCGCCTCGGTGAAGGCGATACCGATCCACATGAGGACCTGAAGGCGACCGGCCAGCTCGGGCTGACGGGCGACGCCCTCGATGGTCTTGCCGACGACGATGCCCACGCCGATGGCCGGACCGATCGCTGCGAGGCCGTAGCCGACCGATGCGAGGTGACCGTTGATGTCTGCGAGAACCGTAGTAGCGTCCACGGGTTTTTCCTTTCGTTGGGTGGGACGGCAGTTGCCGACCCGCTCAGTGCTCTTCTGCGACCGCGAGCTGGATGTAGACCGCGGTGAGGACGGTGAAGACGTATGCCTGGAGGACGGCGACCAGGATCTCGAAGAGAGTGAATGCGCCGCCGAAGGCGAGGGTTCCGACACCGAGAGCGGCCCAGCCGCCACCTGCGGTGAAGAAGAAGAACTGGGTAGCCGCGAAGCACAGCACCAGGAGCATGTGGCCGACGACCATGTTCATCAGGAGTCGGAGCATCAGCGTGACGGGCCGGATGATGAAGGTCGAGAGGAACTCGATCGGCGTCACGATGATGTAGACCGGCCACGGAACTCCGGCCGGGAACAGTGCGTTCTTGAAGAAGCCGAGCGGGCTCTTCTTGATACCCGCGTAGATGAACGTGAAGTAGCTCACGAGTGCGAGCGTCAGCGGCACGGCCGCGATGCTCGTGCCGGCGATGTTCAGGAAGGGGATGATTCCCGTGATGTTCATGAACAGCACCATGAAGAAGATCGTGGTGAGGATCGGCAGGAATCGGGTGCCGTCCTTGCGTCCGAGGAGGTCGTGCGCGATGTTGGTGCGGACGAAGTCCAGCCCCATCTCGACGACGCTCTGGAAGCGTCCGGGGACGATCTTCATGCGGCGGGTTCCGAGAACCAGGAGCAGCACCACCACGACGACGGCGAGGAACTGCACGAGGTGGATCCGGTGGACGGGGATGACCCCGAACGCGTTGAAGAGGATCTCCGGGAAGAACTCGTCGATCGAAGGTCCGTGGAACTCGCCGTCAGAGGCGAGTTTGGGCATCAGGGTCGCAGCAAGATTGAACAGCGCGGGCTCCAGCTTCGGGGCACCGGTCAGAACCGGGGCGACGATGGTCGGTGTGCTTCAAGCGCAAGCGCTCGCGAACGAGCGGCGGGCACGTGATAACACTATCAGAATCTGAGGGTGTCCTAAGACCGCGGAGCCTCTTCTGCAGGCCCGTCCTGATCGCGGACCTCGGGGATCAGGTTGTGGCGACCCGGGGCGCGATCCTCGGGCACGACGGTGGGCAGCTGCACGCCGGGGGCGTAGTCGCTCGGCGCCTCAGTGGGCAGAGACGCGTCACTCACATTGGGCAGTCGCATACGCGTCAGCACGATCACGTCGATCACCAGCGACACGATCACGCCGGCGACGATCGAGAGGAAGAAGACCATGGGATTCAGCCAGGGCTGACCGGCCAGGAGGATCATCACGACGAGGAACACACCGAGCTTCAGCAGCCAGCCGCCCAGCACGATCGCGAAGAACAGCTGCACGTAGAGCGGGTCGCCGAACCAGCGGTTGGCGATGAGGATGCTGAGCGCCGTGATGCCGAGGAACAGCATGGCGAGCACGACGCCGAGCAGGCCGCTCACGAGGCCCTCTCCCCCGCCGACGAGAAGACCGATCACTCCGGCGAGGATCGCGAGGACCACCATCGAGAGGGCGGACCAGAGCAGCGTCCTCCGCAGGATCGGATTGCTGGAAACAGGGCTCGGGCTCACGGGGACTCCACGGGTGTCGGGTCGGGCTCAGCAGACGCCGCGGGCTTCCGTCGGCGCAGAGGGTTCAGGGTGATGACGAGGCATGCGGCGATCCCCACGAGGCCGAACACGACTCCGGGGAGGTACTGGCCGGGCCAGTCCTCGCGGGCACCCACGTACATGAGGAGGACGGCGAGGGAGATGACCGCCGTCCAGGCGTAGAAGATCAGCACGGCGTCGCGGTCGCGGTGGCCGAGGTCGAGCATGCGATGGTGCAGGTGCTTGCGATCGGGAGAGAACGGCGACTTGCCCGCGTTCATGCGGCGCAGAACGGCCAGGCCGAAATCGAGGAGCGGCAGCAGCACCACCAGCAGCGGGAGCAGGATCGGGATGAACGCGCCGAGGAGCTGCGAACGTCCGAGGCGCTCCGGGTCGAGGGCGGAGGGCTCGAGCTGTCCGGTGACGGCGATCGCGGACGTCGCCATCAGCAGGCCGAGGACCAACGCCCCCGAGTCGCCCATGAAGAGCTTGGCCGGACTCCAGTTGAAGGGCAGGAATCCGAGGCATGCGCCGATCAGCACGGCCGCCAGGAACGAGGCGAGGTTGAAGTAGCTGGATGCGCCGGTGTCACGCGTCAGGATGTAGGAGTACGCGAAGAAGACTCCGTTGGCGATCAGGCAGACTCCGGCGACGAGCCCGTCGAGGCCGTCGATGAAGTTGACCGCGTTCATCACGATGACGATCGCGAACATCGTGATGGTGATGCTCAGCCAGCTCGAGAACACGATCAGATCGCCGAACGGCAGCGAGAGGATCTGCAGACCACCGCCCACGGTGATGATCCCCGCCGCGAGGAACTGCGCACCGAGCTTGATCATCCAGTCGAGATCCCACAAATCGTCCACGACGCCGATGACGGCGATCAGCAGCGACGCGGCGAGGATCGACCACATCGTCTGCGGTGGCATCCACATGGTGGCGAAGAACGGGTTCGCGGCCGAGAACCCTATCGCGGCGGCGATGCCGAGGAAGATCGCGACCCCGCCGAGACGCGGAGTGGGGGTCGTGTGCACATCCCGCTCGCGGATGGTCGGATAGAGCTTGAACCGCAGGCTCAGCCGCCAGACCGCCCAGGTCAACGCGAATGTGATCGCGGCGGTCAGGATGATCGTGAAGAGGTACTGCTTCACGAATCCCCGTCCGATTCCGGTGCCTGAGCCTCGGGCTCGAGCAGGTCGCCGAGCACCTCCTCCAGCCGCTCACGGCTCACCGCGCCGACTCGGAGGATGCGCACGCCGCCCGTGGTGGGCTCAGCGCCGCGGGGCACCAGCGAGGTAGCGTCGACGATCGTCGATGCGATCCCATCACGGCTGATGCCGTCTGCGAGGTAGACCGAGACGCTGTCGCCGAGCATGCGCTCGGCGTCGAGCGCCGATATCGCCGACTCGCGACCGGTGAGGTTGGCGCTGGAGACCGCGAGCGGTCCCGTCTCGGCGAGCAGCTCGAGTGCGACCCGCCCTTCGGGCATCCTGACGGCGACCGTGCCCTCTGTGTCGCCCAGATCCCAGACGAGGGACGGCTGCGCGGGCAGAACGATGGTCAGACCACCGGGCCAGAACTCGTCGACGAGACGCTGGACGGGCTCCGGTACCGACTCTGCGAGCGCATGCAGAGTTTCCTTCGTGCCGATGAGGACGGGCGGGGGTTGGTTGCGCCCTCGTCCCTTGGCGTCGAGGAGACGTTGCACCGCTGCCGGCGAGAAGGCATCGGCAGCGACGCCATAGACCGTGTCGGTGGGCATGACGATGAGTTCGCCGCGACTGATCGCCTGGCGGGCGTGGCGCATGCCGGCGAGGAGCTGGGCCTCATCGCCGCAATCGAAGATGGAGGACATGACGATCCGATTCTAGTTGGGGATGCCTGTGCAGTTCGTGTCCGCGTCTCACGGGCGCAGAGCGGTCGTCGCTCTGTCTCGCAGGGTGAGGTCGCGGTGCGTCGCAGCCGCCCGCCATCCGTCGCGGGTGAGGATGCTGCGGATCTCTTCGCCCTGCAACTCGCCGTGCTCGATGACCAGCAATCCGCCCGGATGCAGCAGCTCCAGGGCGCGCACGCTGAGCACGCGCACGACGTCGAGACCGTCTTCTCCCCCGTACAGCGCCATCGAGGGGTCGAAGAGGCGCACCTCGGGGTCGCGAGGAACAGCGGCATCAGGGACGTAAGGGGGGTTGGAGATCACGACGGACGCCGTGCCGTCGAGCTCGGGGAACGCATGCGCCAGGTCTTCATTCACCAGGGTGAGGTTCTCCACGCCCGCGGTGTTCCGCACGGCCCACGGATATGCGTCGGACGAGAGCTCTGTCGCGAAGACCCGCGCATGGGGCACTTCGGTGGCCATGGCGAGAGCGATCGCGCCGCTGCCGGTGCCGAGGTCGATGCCGATGGGGTCGGGCAGCGGAGACCCGAGCAACGCGTCGATCGCGTACTGCACGACGGTCTCGGTCTCAGGACGGGGCACGAAGACTCCCGGCCCCACGGCGAGTTCCAGATGCCGGAACGGCGCGGTCCCGGTGATGTGCTGCAGCGGCTCACGCGCCGCGCGGCGGGTGACGAGGGCACGCAACGACTCTGCATCCGCCTCGTCGACCGCATCACCGCGGATGACGGCGGCCTGGACCTCTCCTCGTCGCAGTCCGAGGACGTGACCGGCGAGCATCTCGGCGTCGACGAGAGGATCCGCGATGCCCGCATCGGCGAGCTGTCTGGCCGCGGCGTGCACGACGGAGGCGAGGGAGAGATCGGGCATGGATCCAGCGTAGAGCGCGGCAGGTGTCATATTGCCCACCCCTCCAGGCCCCTCGCATAGGCTGGAGCGCGCAGTCCCCCGCACAGGAAGGCTCTCCCCATGACCGGCATCCACTCCGACATCACCACCGCTTTCGGCAACACTCCCCTGGTACGCCTGAACCGCGTCACCGAGGGCCTCGGCGCCACGGTGCTGGCCAAGCTCGAGTTCTACAACCCGGCCTCGAGCGTCAAGGACCGGCTCGGCATCGCGATCGTCGACGCCGCTGAGGCTTCGGGCGAGCTGAAGCCCGGGGGCACGATCGTCGAGGCGACCAGCGGCAACACCGGCATCGCGCTGGCGATGGTCGGCGCCGCGCGCGGCTACAAGGTGATCCTCACCATGCCCGCATCGATGTCGAAGGAGCGGCGCATGCTCCTCAAGGCATTCGGTGCCGAACTCGTGCTCACCGACCCCACCAAGGGCATGACGCACGCTCTGGCTGAGGCGGAGGCCATCGCCGCCCGCACGCCGGGTGCGGTGCTGGCGAAGCAGTTCGCCAACGAGGCGAACCCCGCGATCCACCGCAAGACCACGGCCGAGGAGATCCTCCGCGACACCGAGGGCTCGGTCGACTATCTCGTCGCCGGGATCGGCACCGGTGGCACCATCACCGGGGTCGGGCAGGTGCTGAAGGAGCGCGTCCCGGGCGTGCAGATCGTCGCCGTCGAGCCCAAGGATTCCCCGATTCTCACCGAGGGACACCCGGGACCGCACAAGATCCAGGGCATCGGACCGAACTTCGTGCCCCCGATCCTCGATCGCGACGTCCTCGATGAGGTCATCGACGTCACCTTCGACGACGCCATCCGTGTCGCGCGTGAGACCGCGCGCAAGGAGGGCATCCTCGTGGGCATGTCGAGCGGCGCCGCGATCTGGGCCGCGCTGCAGGTCGCCCAGCGCCCCGAGGCTGCGGGCAAGACCATCGTCGTCATCATCCCCTCGTTCGGCGAGCGATACCTCTCGACCGCCCTGTACGAAGATCTTCGCGAAGGCTGATCCGCTCGATGGGCATGATCGGCCGAATGCGCGAGGACGTCGCGGCAGCACGCCTTCGCGACCCCGCGGCGCGCAGCGACGCCGAGGTGGCCCTGCTGTATCCGGGTCTGCACGCGATCTGGGCGCACCGCGTCTCGCATGCGCTCTGGCGCAGACGGCTGCGCCTCGTCGCTCGAGCCACCTCGCAGATCTCGCGATGGCTCACCGGCATCGAGATCCACCCGGGGGCGCGGATCGGCCGCCGCTTCTTCATCGACCACGGTATGGGTGTGGTCATCGGCGAGACGGCCGAGATCGGCGACGACGTGATGCTCTATCACGGGGTCACACTCGGAGGCCGCACGCGGGACTCCGGTAAGCGACACCCCACTCTCGGCGACGGCGTCGCCGTCGGCGCGGGGGCGAAGATCCTCGGTCCGGTCACGATCGGTGCGGGATCGGTGGTCGGGGCGAACGCCGTGGTGACCCGTGACGCGCCGGCCGACAGCATCCTCGTCGGTGTACCGGCGAAGCCGCGGGCGCGGATCATCGGTGAGGACACCAGAGCCGTGCTCGCCGCACCGGACTATTCGATCTGACGCTCTCGCGAGGGCCTCACGCGCCGCGGCGCGACCGGGCCTTGTCGACCTTCTTGCGCAGGAAGATCAACGGCAGCAGCACACTGCCCAGCGCGGTGATGAGCCAGACGATCACGGATCCGAGCAGCCAACCCGTGAGATCGACGATGCGCAACCCGCCGATCGGCAGCAGGACGACGATGATGAGGGAGATCAGCGTCGAGAAGATCCCGATGCCGCCCATCAGGACCGGCGCATAGCGATCTGCGATCTTGCTGACCCAGGGTGCGAGCACGCTCTGCAGGATCGCGAAGATCACGATGCAGACCACGAACCCCCACCACTTGTCCCACTCGATCTGGAAGCCCTCGAGCACGAGATCGGCGACGATGAGGCCGAGGCCTGCAGACACGAGATACATGAGCGCACGGAACAGAAGGGTGATCACGGCCTGAGCATATCGCTCCCCGTGCGCCGCGGCAGGACCGGCGGGGCGTCAAGTCAGGAGTCGGAGCCCACTGCGGCGAGTCGCGCCTCTTCGTCTGCCTGGATCGCACTCTCGATGATGGGCTCGAGCGCACCGTCCATCACCTGGTCGAGGTTGTACGCCTTGAAACCGGTGCGGTGGTCGGCGATCCGGTTCTCAGGGAAGTTGTACGTGCGGATGCGCTCAGAACGATCCATCCCGCGGATCTGCGACTTGCGCGCGTCTGACGCCGCGGCATCCAGCTCCTCCTGCTGCTTCGCCAACAGTCGTGCGCGCAGAACGCGCATCGCCGCCTCACGGTTCTGCAGCTGCGACTTCTCGTTCTGCATAGACACGACGATGCCACTCGGCAGGTGGGTGATGCGCACAGCCGAGTCGGTCGTGTTCACGGACTGGCCACCCGGGCCCGATGAGCGGAACACGTCGATCTTCAGATCGTTCTGGTTGATGGCGATCTCATCGGGCTCATCGACCTCGGGGAACACCAGCACTCCGGTGGTCGAGGTGTGGATGCGCCCCTGCGACTCGGTGGCGGGCACGCGCTGCACGCGGTGAACGCCGCCCTCGTACTTGAGGTGCGCCCAGACCCCCTGAGCGGGGTCGGTCGAGGAGCCCTTGATCGCGACCTGGACGTCCTTGTAGCCGCCGAGGTCGGACTCGTTGCGCTCGAGCAGCTCGGTCTTCCATCCCTTGGAGGCCGCGTACTGGATGTACATGCGCAGCAGATCGGCGGCGAACAGCGCCGACTCGGCACCGCCCTCCCCCGCTTTGATCTCCATGATCACGTCGCGAGCATCATCGGGATCCCGCGGGATCAGGAGTCGCCGGAGCTTCTCCTGCGCCGACTGCAGGTCCTCTTCGAGCGACGGGACCTCGGCAGCGAACGCCTCGTCCTCACGGGCGAGCTCACGCGCGGCGTCGAGATCTTCGGATGTCGCCGCCCACGCCTCGTAGGCGGCGACGATCCTCGACAGCTCGGCGTAGCGGCGGTTCACGCGCTTCGCCCGAGCAGCATCGGCGTGCACCGCCGGGTCGGAGAGTTCCTCCTGCACCCGGCGATGCTCGTCGATCAGAGTCTGGACGGACTCGAACACTCCGGCTCCGCTCAGCGGATGTTGCTGTCGTGTCCGTGCGAACCCGAGGGCAGCGTCGGAATCGACTTCTGCATCTGCACCAGGAACTCGACGTTCGAGTGGGTCTCCTTGAGCTTGCCCAGGACCACCTCGAGCGCCTGCTGCTGGTCGAGGCCCGCGAGGGCTCGGCGCAGCTTCCAGGTGATCTTGACCTCGTCGGTCGAGAGCAGCATCTCTTCGCGGCGGGTGCTCGACGCGTTCACGTCGACGGCCGGGAAGATGCGCTTGTCGGCGAGCTGACGCGACAGGCGCAGCTCGCTGTTGCCGGTGCCCTTGAACTCCTCGAAGATGACCTCGTCCATCTTGGAGCCGGTCTCGACGAGAGCCGTGGCGAGGATCGTGAGGGATCCGCCGTTCTCGATGTTGCGCGCAGCGCCGAAGAAGCGCTTGGGCGGGTACAGCGCCGAGGCGTCGACACCACCCGAGAGCACTCGGCCGGACGCGGGGGCCGCGAGGTTGTATGCACGGCCGAGGCGCGTGATCGAGTCGAGCAGCACGACGACGTCGCGGCCCAGCTCGACGAGACGCTTGGCGCGCTCGATGGCGAGCTCGGCGACCGTGGTGTGATCTTCGGCCGGACGGTCGAACGTCGAGGCGATGACCTCGCCCTTGACCGTGCGCTCCATGTCGGTGACCTCTTCGGGGCGCTCGTCGACGAGCACGACCATGAGGTGGACCTCGGGGTTGTTCTGCGCGATCGCGTTCGCGATCTGCTGCAGGACGATCGTCTTGCCGGCCTTGGGCGGTGCGACGATGAGGCCGCGCTGTCCCTTGCCGATCGGAGCGACGAGATCGATGATGCGCTGGGTCAGCTTCTCGGGCACCGTCTCGAGGCGCAGACGCTCCTGCGGGTAGAGAGGGGTGAGCTTGCCGAACTCCACGCGGGTCGCGGCGTCGTCGATCGACAGGCCGTTGATCGAGTCGACCTTCACGAGGGCGTTGTACTTCTGGCGACCCTGCTGCTCGCCTTCGCGCGGCTGCTTGATCGAACCGACGATCGCGTCGCCCTTGCGCAGGTTGTACTTCTTGACCTGTCCGAGCGAGACGTATACGTCGCTCGGGCCGGCGAGGTAGCCGGTCGTGCGCACGAACGCGTAGTTGTCGAGCACGTCGAGGATTCCGGCGATCGGAACGAGCACGTCGTCCTCGCCGATCTCGGTGTCGAACTCGTCGGTCGGCACGCCGCCGCGACGCTTGTTGCGCTGGCGGTTGCGGCCGTTGCCACCCTCGTCTTCGGCCGGCGCGTTCTGCTGCTGCGGCTGCTGCTCGCTGCCCTGTCCGGTGCCGTTCTGGCCACGACCGCGGTTGCGGCTGCGGTTGCGGTTGCGGTTGCGGCCGCCCTGCTCCTCGCCGCCGTCAGCGGAGTCGGAGGACGAGTCTGCGGCGGGGGCCGTATCGGCCGGTGCTGCGTCAGCGGGCTTCTCGGTCGCCGGAGCCTCGGTCTCGGCCGCAGGCTTCTTCGCCGTGCGGCGTCCGCGGCCGGTGGTCTTCTTCGGCTCGTCGGAGGAGCCTGCGGCATCCGCGGAGCCGGCCGCGTCAGCGGATTCGCTGCCGTCGGAGGTCTTCGCCGCGGGGGCTTCGGCGGTCGCCGGTGCGGCGGTTGCAGGAGCCTCGGCTGCGGCGGGCGCCTCGGCGGTGTCCGCGTCGGCCTTCTTCGCGCGACTGCGGCGGGGGGCCTTGGCCTTGGGGGCCGCGTCGGCGGCGGGGGCCTCGGCTGCGGGGGCCTCGGCTGCCGGTGCGCCGTCAGCCGATGCGGCTGCCTTCTCGGCCTTCGCGGCGGCAGTCGCAGTGCTCGCGCGGCGCGGTGCGCGCTTGCGGGCAGGTGCCACCTCAGTCGCGGCAGTCGTCGCGGCGTCGGAGCTCGCGGCCTTTGCCGCAGCCTCGGCCGCAGGTGCCGCCTGGTCGTTCTGGGTCTCGGAGAAATTCTCCACGAGTACTCCCTCTTCGGTCTCGGGGACATGAGCGGCACGCACACAACGGGTGCTGCGCGCGATCGCACGGACTGACGCTCGGCGTCAGCCAGCCTCTGCACTGGGTTCTCGAAAAGAACGAGGTTCTCGGTGAGAGCAGTGCGACAGGGGTTTGCGTGCGGTTCTTGCAGAGTTGCAATGGGGCCAGATTCACGCAGTTACGTGGAGCCCTCCGCTCGATTCCCCACTGTACCACCACGTACGTCGACCGCGAGCAGCAGCGCGTCCCACGGGGTGTCGGTCGTGGATTCGGCCAGTTCCACGGCGTCCTGACGGCTTCCGGGGCCGTCAGCGAGCACGAGGACGCTGGGCCCTGCACCCGAGACGACAGCGGCGAAGCCCGCCGCGCGGAGCGCCTGAACCAGCCGCTGGGTCTCAGGCATCGCCTCCGCCCTGTAGTCCTGGTGCAGGCGGTCAGCCGTGGCGTCGAGCAGCAGTTCAGGGCTCTGCGTGAGTGCGGCGATGAGCAGGGCCGAACGCGAGACGTTGAACACCGCGTCTGCCGTCGAGACCTGAGGGGGCTGCAGCGATCGCGCCTTCGAGGTCGACATCGTGTATGACGGCACGAGCACGAGCGGCGAGACACCACGGTGCACGAGCAGCTTCTTGTGCTGCGCGCCGCGCTCACCCATCCACGCGATCGTCAGCCCGCCGAACAGCGCAGGCGCCACGTTGTCGGGATGTCCCTCGATCTCGGTGGCCAGGCGCAGCATGTCGGCGTCGCCGATCTCCACGTCGCCCTCGAGCAGACCCTTGGCGGCGAGGATGCCCGCTGCGACCGCCGCACCGGAGGAGCCGAGTCCACGACCGTGCGGCACGCCGTTCTCGGCGACGATGCGCAGCCCCGGAAGAGGCCGATCGACGTCGGCGTAGACGTGCGCGATCGTGCGGACGATGAGATTCGAGTCGTCACGCGGGATCTCGGCGGCTCCGGAACCCGAGACCTCGATCTCGAGCGCTCCCGCGGGGAGCTCGGTCACCAGCAGAGTGTCGTAGACGCTGAGCGCGAGTCCGAGGGTGTCGAAACCGGGGCCGAGATTGGCACTGGTCGCCGGGACGGTCACCTCGACCGTGCGCCCCGCTGCCATTGTCACTCGCCTTCCACGCGGAGCACCGAGACGACCCGCTCGACGACAGAGCTGCCGGCGAGAGCATCGACCGTGGCGCTGAGTGCGGCATCCGTGGCCCGGTGCGTGCCGATCACGAGACGAGCGGTCGGCTCGTCCTCCCCTTCGACGGTCTGCACGACGGTGGCGACCGAGACCGCTCCGTCGCTCAGGATGCCGGCGACGGTCGCGAGCACGCCCGGAGCATCCGCGACCTCGAGTGTGATCTGGTAGCGGGTCGTGACGTGACCGATCGGCACCACGGGGAGGTTCGCCCTGGTGGACTCCCCCACGCCGACGCCGCCGGCGATGTGCCGGCGAGCCGCCGACACGACGTCTCCGAGCACAGCGGATGCCGTCTGCACTCCGCCCGCACCTGCGCCATAGAACATCAGCGAACCTGCCGCCTCGGCCTCGACGAAGACGGCGTTGTTGGCGCCGTGCACGGAAGCGAGCGGGTGCGACTTGGGGACGAGTGCCGGGTAGACGCGCACCGAGATCGACTCGGTGCCGTTGGCCTCGATGCGCTCGCACACGGCGAGCAGCTTGATCACGAAGCCGGCCGCTCGCGCCTCCTCGATCATCGACGCCGTGATCGTCGTGATGCCCTCGCGGTACACCGCGTCGAGAGGCACCGCCGTGTGGAAAGCGAGGCTCGCGAGGATCGCCGCCTTCTGCGCAGCGTCGAACCCCTCGATGTCGGCAGTCGGGTCGGCCTCGGCGTATCCGAGGCGCTGCGCGTCGGCGAGCACGTCTGCGAAATCGGCACCCTCGGTGTCCATGCGATCGAGGATGTAGTTGGTCGTGCCGTTCACGATCCCCATGATGCGCACCACGCGGTCGCCGGCGAGCGAGTCGCGCAACGGGCGGATGATCGGGATCGCGCCGGCTGCGGCCGCTTCGTAGTAGACGGATGCGCCCACGCGGTCGGCCGCCTCGAACAGCTCGGGACCGTGGGTCGCCAACAGCGCCTTGTTGGCCGTCACCACGTCGGCACCGGAGCCGATCGCCTGGAGGATGCTCGTGCGGGCAGGCTCGATGCCGCCGATCAGCTCGATCACGATGTCGGAGCCGAGGATCAGCGACTCGGCATCCGTCGTGAACAGCTCCCTGGGTAGATCGGTCTCACGCGGCGCATCGAGGTTGCGCACCGCGATGCCGGCCAGCTCCAGCGTGGCACCCGCACGGTCGGCGAGTTCGTCGCCGTGGCGCAGCAGGAGGTCGGCCACCTGGGAGCCGACCGCTCCGGCGCCGAGGAGTGCCACCCGAAGTCGTCGGTACTCAGTCGTCATTGCATCTCTCCTTGGGAGGGTTGTTCAGTCGTGCTACGTCGGGAACCGCGTCGTTCGTCGCGCGGATCACCCGTGGCGCTCGGAGGCCTCGATGCCGACATCGCGTGACAGGACGTCGGCGATGGTCTCACCGCGGACGATGATCGCCGACCGGCCATCACGCACGGCGACGATCGGAGGGCGAGGGACGTGGTTGTAGTTGCTGGCGAGCGGCGCACAGTAGGCACCGGTGGAGGGAACAGCCAGCAGGTCGCCCGGAGACACGTCGGCGGGAAGGTACTCGTGGTCGACCACGATGTCGCCGGACTCGCAGTGCTTGCCGACCACCCTGCTGAGCTGCGGCGAGCCCGTGCCGAGCCGCGAGGCGAGGCGAGCCGAGAACTGCGCTTCGTAGAGTGCTGTCCTGGCGTTGTCGCTCATGCCGCCGTCGACGCTGATGTACCGCCGGGTCGCTCCGGTGTCGAGCGCGACGTCCTTGGTGGTCCCGACCTCGTAGATCGTCACCCCGGCAGTGCCGACGATCGCTCTGCCGGGCTCGAACGACAGTGCCGGCATGGCGATGCCGCGCGCGTCGCAGCCCTCGGCGACAGCGGCGACGAT
This sequence comes from Microbacterium sp. K2, assembly GCF_051365005.1. Lineage (NCBI taxonomy): Bacteria > Bacillati > Actinomycetota > Actinomycetes > Micrococcales > Microbacteriaceae > Microbacterium > Microbacterium sp. K2. Next base: position 874,900 of record NZ_JBLWII010000001.1, read on the forward strand.
CTCACCCGCGAGCGTCTCGATCGGCGTGGGATCGTCGACGCTCGTGTATGCGATGCCGAACCCTCCGCCGAGGTTGAGCTGAGGAACCGCTCCGCCTTCGAGCAGGGCGGCGTGCAGTTCGAGCACGCGCGACGCTGACTCACGGAAGCCCGCGACGCCGAAGATCTGCGATCCGATGTGGCAGTGGAGTCCGGCGAACTCGAGGCCCGGGATCTCGCGGATGCGGGCCACAGCCTGCTCGGCCTCAGGCAGCGGGAAGCCGAACTTCTGGTCTTCGTGAGCCGTCGCGAGAAAATCATGGGTCTCGGCATGCACGCCGCTGATGACCCGCACCAGCACGCGCTGCACAGCGCCGGTCCTGGCGGTGATCGCCGCCAGACGCTCGATCTCGATCGCGCTGTCGACGATGATCGTGCCGATGCCCACGTCGACGGCGCGCTCCAGTTCGGCGACGGACTTGTTGTTGCCGTGGAAGCCCAGCGATGCCGGAGAGACGCCCGCAGCGAGCGCGACCTCGAGCTCGCCGCCGGTGCACACGTCGATGCGGAGCCCCTCGTCGATCACCCAGCGCGCGATCGTCGTGGTCAGCAGCGCCTTGCCCGCGTAGTAGACCTGAGCGGTCGTTCCGTGGTCGGCCGCAGCCGTGTCGAAAGCCGAGCGGAAGGCGCGAGCGCGGGAACGCACCTCGTCCTCGTCGATCACCAGCAGCGGCGTGCCGTACGTCTCGGCGAGAGCGGTCGCGGAGATCCCGGCGATCTGCAGCGCTCCGTCGGCACCGCGCACTGCGGAGGCCGGCCACACAGCGGCGGGAAGATCATTCGCGTCGTCGGGCACGACGAGCCATTCCGGGGCGAGCGAGTCGGCAGGGGAAAGCAAGGAACACCAATCGTGGGACGAGTCTCGGGCGGATGCGCGCACTGCGAGGTTGCCCCCGATTCTAGGGCACGGCGGATGCCGCATCAGTCATGGTGACGCTCGGCGTCAACCCCCTGCGGACACATCCTGCTGACTCGTAAGGTGGTGGAGATGAGCACCGAATCCGCAGCACCCGATGCCCGACGCCCAGGCCTGATCGCGCGCGTCAGCACTGCGGCGATCCGCTGGGCTCTGACACGTCGCCCGGTGCGGGCCTTCCTGCTCTACTCCGAGCGCCGGGGTCCGATGCTGGCCGACAGTGTGACATACCGCGCATTGTTCAGCGTGTTCGCCGCCGTCCTTCTCGGCTTCTCGATCGCCGCGCTGTGGCTCGCCGGCAACCCGGACGTCTGGGACGCGATCATCTCCGCAGTCCAGGCCGTCGTGCCCGGCCTCATCGGCGAGGGCGGCGTGGTGGATCCTGACGATCTCAAGGAGCCGATCTCGCTGTCGATCGCCGGCGCGGTCTCGACGATCGCTCTGATCGGCTCGGCGCTCGGCGCCGTGGGGTCGCTGCGCACGGCGGTGCGCGTCCTCGCCGGCACTGCACACGCGGATGCGCTGTTCATCTGGGTCATGCTCCGCAACCTGCTGCTCGCGGCGGGTGTCGCCGTGCTGTTCGTCGCCGCAGCCGCCGTGACCTTCGCGGGCCGGCTCGGAATCACGTGGATCAGCGGGTTGCTCGGCATCACCGAGGATTCACCCGTCGCGTCCTGGAGCATTCGGATCGTCTCGCTGGTCGTCGTGCTCGCGCTCGACACGGTGCTCATCGCGGGTGTGTTCCGGCTGCTCTCCGGTCTCCGCCCATCGGGGCGCTCTCTCTGGATCGGAGCCCTCATCGGCGGCGTCGGTCTGCTCGTGCTGCAGGAGCTCTCCGGACTGTTCATCGGCGGCGCGACGAGCAATCCGCTGCTCGCGTCCTTCGCCACACTGCTCGCGCTGCTGATCTGGCTCAACCTGTCGACGCAGGTCATCCTGATCTCCTGCGCCTACATCGTCACGTCGGAAGAGGAGCGCAAAGACCGCGTGCATGCCCGGTTCGGCGCGACGACCTTCCCGCAGCGACGCGTGCAGCGCGCCGAGGCCGAGGTCGCGCTCGCGACGTCGGAGCTTCGCGCGGCCCAGAAGGCGGAGCGGGACGCCCGTCTCGGTTCCGACGGCTCCGACGACGACTGAGCGTCACCCCTGAGGGCAGGTGCCCTTCTCTAACAGGCTCTCGTCGGTCGCGATGGCACCGTCGACGTCGACGTCGATCACCGCCTCCGCTCCATCGATCTCGAGGTCGGTGAGTGTGATGCCGGCGGGCAGCTGATCGGCGATGCAGATGCGCTGCGTCTGGGTGAGCTGTTCTCCGAGTGCGCCGAGGGTAGAGCCGACCTGATCCGCGTCGACCTCGAGCCCGCCGATCGTCAGCCCGACAGGAGTCAGTTCGAGGTCTCCCTCTGCGACGCCGGGAGTCACCGTGAGGGAGATCGGGATCGCGATGCCCAGCACGCTCACGGAGCCGGACACCGTCGCGTTCGGCGTCTCGAGCGTGACCGTGTCGATGGGCAGGTCGGTGTTCGAGAGCAACGTCGTGAACTGCGACTCGTCGATGCGGATGGTGCCTGATGCGTCGCGCAGATCGCCGCCGCGCAGCGGGACACCGGTGGCAGTGACGTCGACGGCCCCCGTGATGCCTTCGAGAGTCACGGAATCGGTGGAGAGGTGCAGGCTGTCGAGAGTTCCGCCGATCAGCTGAGGCAGCAGGATGCCGTCGGCCTCGACCGCGAGCTCCTGGTCAGCGGGAAGGTCGAGCTGCTCGATCACGATCCCCCGGACGATGCCGGGCAGGACAGCCCGCGCGATCAACTCCGCCGCGACGACGAGACCGGCCAGCACCACCACGACGATCAGCAGCACCCACGGCCACCGCTTGCGTGTGCGTGCGGGTGACGCGACACCGTCGACAGCCGCACCGTCCCTCCCGCCGGGGATCACGAGCGTCGGATGCTCGGAATCCGCAGCGGGGTAAGGAAGGGTGTGATTGTCGTCGCTCATGCTGCCATCCTGCCCTACGGCGCCGGACGGCAGCAGGAGTCACATGCGCTCTGGAGCGGACACGCCGAGCAGGTCGAGCCCGTTGCGGAAGACCTGTCCCGCAGCGTCGTTCAACCACAGACGCGTGCGGTGCACCGTCTCGACAGGGTCATCGCCCTGCGGGATGACCCGGCAGTTGTCGTACCAGCGGTGATACAGGCCCGCGAGCTCCTCGAGGTAGCGCGCGACGCGGTGCGGCTCGCGCACCTCAGCGGCGAACGCCACGATGCGCGGGAACTCCTGCAGAGCGCCGAGCAGCGCGCTCTCGGTCTCGTGTGTGAGCGTCTCGGGTGCGAACTCCGAACGATCCACCCCGGAATCGGCGGCGTTGCGCGCGACGTTGTGCGTGCGGGCGTGCGCGTACTGGACGTAGAACACCGGGTTGTCGTTCGTGCGCTTCTGCAGCAGCTCGGGGTCGAGCGCGAGAGGCGAATCGGCAGGCGAGCGCTCGAGCGAATAGCGCAGTGCATCAGTGCCGAGCCATTCGCGCAGATCGTCCATCTCGATGATGTTCCCGGCGCGCTTGCTGAGCCGTGCTCCGCCCACCGACACGAGCTGCCCGATCAGCACCTCGACGTTCTTCTCGGGGTCCTCCCCCGCCGCGCCCGCGATCGCCTTGAGGCGATGCACGTACCCGTGGTGGTCGGCACCCAGCAGATACAGCTTGTACTCGAATCCTCGGTCGCCCTTGTTGAGGTAGTACGCGGCGTCGGCGGCGAAGTAGGTGTACTCGCCGTTGGAGCGACGGATCACACGATCCTTGTCATCGCCGAAGTCGGTCGTGCGCACCCACACCGCGCCCTCGTCGTCGAACACGTGGCCCTGCTCGCGAAGGCGGTCGACGGCGCGGTCGACGAAGCTGATTCCCTCGTCGTCCTTCGCGTGCAGTGTGCGCTCCGAGAACCACACGTCGAAGTCGACGTTGAACTTCGAGAGCGAGAGCTTCTGCTCGTCGAGCTGGAACCCGTATGCGAGTTCGCGAGTCACGACCACCTGCTCGTCGTCGGGAAGATCGAGCAGGTCGGGCCGCGCTGCGAGGACACGCGCCGCCAGGTCGCCGATGTAGCTGCCGGCGTACCCACCCTCGGGGGTGGGCTCCCCCTTGACGGCGGCCAGCACCGAGTTCGCGAAGCGCTCCATCTGCACCCCGGCGTCGTTGATGTAGTACTCCCTGGCGACCTGCGCTCCGGAGGCCGCGAGCACACGGGCGATCGCATCGCCGAGCGCTGCCCAGCGGGTATGGCCGATGTGGAGCGGTCCGGTCGGATTCGCACTCACGAACTCGATGTTGATCGAATGCCCGGCCTGGGTGTCGTTGTGCCCGTACTCGGCGCCCGCCTCGACGATCACCTTCGCCAGGGCACCGGCGGCAGCGGCATCGAGGCGGATGTTGATGAACCCGGGACCCGCGACCTCGGCGCTCTGCACGCCGTCGACCTGCGCGAGTCCGTCGGCGATCTGCTGCGCGAGCTCACGCGGATTCGTGCCGAACGGCTTCGCCAGGCGCATCGCGATGTTCGAGGCCCAGTCACCGTGGTCGCGGTTGCGGGGGCGCTCGAAGACGATGTCCGAGGCGGTGAGCGCGAGGGGCTCGCCAGGACGTCGTTCCTCGGCGATCGGTGCGAGGACGGCGAGGAGGGCTGTGGCGAGCGTTTCAGGATTCATAGGCCTCCCAGTTTACGGCGCGTCACGCGCCCGAATTTGCGGGGGCGGGATCGTGATCTACAGTCATGCCATGAAGGCCGCACCCGCCCGTCGTCGACTGCCCGTCGCAGCCCTCGCCGTCGCCGTGATCCTGGCGCTCGCCGCAGTCGTCCTCGGCGTCTGGCGCCCGTGGGTTCCGGTGCCGTCCTCGACTCCCGTCGGTGCCGCGGCAGGTGAGCAGGAGGCGATCGAGATCGCGCCTGCTCCGCTTCTCCTTCCCGAGCATCCGACCGTTCTCGTCTTCGGCGACTCCTGGACCTACGGCTCGGCCGCGACCGACCCGACCCTCGGCTACGCGTATCGGCTCGCCGACCTGATCGACGGCGAGACGATCGTGAACGGCGTCCGCGGCAGCGGCTATCTCAAGCCCGGACTCGACGGCCCCGCCTTCGGCGAGCGCATCGCCGCTCTCGATCCCGCGCTCGCCCCCGATCTGATCGTCCTGCAGGGGTCGATCAACGACCGCGCCCAGGGCGAGGCCGGGTACAGAGAAGCCGTCACCGCCGCCTGGGACGCGATGGCAGCGAAGTATCCGGAGGCGACGATCGTCATCCTCGGCCCCGCACCGCACGAGCTTCCTGTGGGGGCCGAGACCGCTCGCATCGACGCCGATCTCACCGAACTCGCCGCGGCTCGCAGCTGGTGGTACATCTCCCCCATCGCGCAGGCGTGGATCACCGACCAGAACTATCTGTCGGTCATCGACGTCGAGGTGGGCCGCAAGCATCCGTCGACCGACGGCCACCGCTACCTCGCCGAGAAGCTGGCCGCCGCCCTCGGCGAACTGGGCGACGCGCCGGTGACCGAGGCCGGTGAGTCGGAGACCACTCCCGAGCAGTGATATTGTCGATCGGTACGCCTCCGTAGCTCAGTGGATAGAGCGCCGGTTTCCGGTACCGTAGGTCGCAGGTTCGACTCCTGTCGGGGGCACACAGGGTTGTTCGTGGAACGAACGCAGATTCGTACGCGTCACCAATCAATACGAGAAAAGCCGCCTGGTTTCAGGCGGCTTTTCTCGTTGGTGGTCAGCGAATGCTGACCGTTCGTGCTTGCATACCGCCAGCTCTCAGGGGGTGAGCACCCGAAAGGAGGCAGCGCAGTCGAGAGCCTCGAGCGCGCTGCCTCCGGTCCAGGATTCGAGTCACTGCTGGATGAAGGCGAGGATGTCGGGGTTGATGACCTCGGCGTGCGTGGTGAGCATGCCGTGCGGGTAGCCTTCGTAGATCTTGAGCGTCGCGTCTCTCAAGATCTCTGCCTGCTTGACGGACGCATCCTTGTAAGGCACGACCTGGTCGTCGTCGCCCTGCAGCACGAGTACCGGCACCGTGATGGCCTTGAGGTCGTCAGTCTGGTCGGTCTCAGAGAACGCCTTGATGCCCTCGTAGTGTGCGAGCGCGCTGCCGGTCATTCCCTGACGCCACCAGTTGGCGACCACGGGCTCGGAAAGCTCGACGCCCTCGCGGTTGAATCCGTAGAACGGCCCGGATGCGACCGCCTGGAAGAACTCGGCACGGTTCGCAGCGAGTGCTTCACGGAAGCCGTCGAAGACCGAGATCGGCGTGCCTTCGGGGTTGGCGTCGGTCTGCACCATGAGCGGAGGAACAGAGGAGACCAGGACGGCCTTGGCGACACGTCCCTGCGGCTCGCCGTACTTCGCGACGTAACGGGCGACCTGGCCGCCGCCGGTCGAGTGTCCAATGTGGATGGCGTTGCGGAGGTCGAGGTGCTCGACCACCGTGTTCACGTCGCTGGCGTAGTGGTCCATGTCATGGCCGACGCTGGTCTGCGAGGAACGACCGTGGCCGCGACGGTCGCTGGCGATGACGCGGTAGCCCTTGTCGAGGAAGTAGAGCATCTGGGCGTCCCAGTCATCCGACGAGAGCGGCCAGCCGTGGTGGAACATGATGGGCTGGGCGTCGCGGGGCCCCCAGTCCTTGAAGTAGATATCCGTACCGTCGTCCGTGGTCACAAAGGACATGGGTGTCTCCAAGGGGGTGTCGAGCCGGGCAGAGCCCGGATTCTGTCATGAGATCTCCGCGCGGGTCGGCGGAGTCACACCTCACGGTAAGAGGCCGAGCAGGCGAGACGGCTCCGACGTTTGACGAGTCCTCATGCTCGCTCTGGCGAATCGGCGAATGTCGACATCGGACTCGACAGTCGTCGTGCTCCGCGCCGTTCCACCACGCCTAGGGTCACTGAGACGGAGGAGGTCAATCATGTCTCACGGAGTATCGACGATGCGGGCGCACATCCACTTCCCGGGTGGTTGGTGTTGATCCCCTACATCCTCGTATTCATCGGTGGAACGGTCGGAACGCTTCTGCGGATCCTGCTCGGCTCTGTTCCCGGACACTTCGAGTTTCCATGGGTCACGTTCGTGATCAATATCACTGGCGCGGCGCTGCTGGGAGCCCTCTATGGGCTTACCAGCCGATTCTTCGTATCCACCTCAGCAAGCGCTCAGATGAGGCTTCTGCTCGGTACCGGACTTCTGGGCGGATACACGACCTACAGCACGCTGGCAATCGGAACGGATGGCCTCCTCCTCGGGGATCGCCTGCTCCTTGGCGCCGCGTATGCCATCCCCACGGTCGCGCTGGGGATCATGTCAGCGTTCATCGCCGAACGCGCGTGCAGAACCCGCACTGTTCCGGCGGCCCGGGCATGACCCCTATCATCGGGATCTTCGCCGCTCTGGCCGGAGGATTAGGCGCCACGGCGCGATATGCACTCGACTCCCGCATCACGGCGCACGTCGGCGGTGCGTTCCCGTGGGGAACTTTCATCATCAACGTGACGGGAGCTTTCCTCCTCGGCGTCGTCACCGGGGCCGCCGACGCATCGCTGCTGCCCGAACCATGGAGCGTCGTGCTCGGCCTGGGATTTCTCGGCGGATATACGACGTTCAGCACCGCGAGTGTTCAGGCCGCCGAGCTCTTCGCCCGCCGACGCGCGAGGCTTGCTGTCGGTTATGCGGGCGGCATGCTTACCGCGGCGCTTGCGGCGGCGATGCTGGGACTTGGTCTGTTCTCCGCGTGACTACCGTCCTGCAAAGCCGCGGCTGCTTGCATCACTCGCGACGCCGGCGGCTGGGCGTCTGCGCGCTTGAGCCGAGAGGTCAGGACGTGCCCTGCTCAGGCCCCCAGCCGAACTCCGTCTCCTCGCCAGACGCGCCCACAGCGCAATCACGAGGACGCGAAGTACCAGGACCGGGAGAATGAGCACGACGTAGGCGACGAGGATAGGCAGGGCGAACGCATCGTTTCTCCCTGATTCTGCGACAGCCGCCGTCGCCGAGTCGCGCGTACGCGGCGGCTTCGCATTCGAGTGCCGGAGACTCATTTTCAGGCGCCTTTCTGTCGAACGTCGGGGGAACGAGGGTTCGGAACGTCGAAGGAACCGGGACGAATCGTCGTCAGGAACAGTGCCAACGCGAGCAGGGCGGGCAAGACAGCCGCGTGGTCGCCGAACAAGGTCGCTCCGGCTGCGCCGACCAGGCACCCGCCGATGAAGCCCGCGAGCAGTGGCCATGTCTGGGTCCATCTCTGCCGCGCTTGCTGATCCTTCCCCCGAGACCGGGCGATGTCCGTGACGGCGATGGTTCCCGCGACAAGGTTGCCAGTCATCACCGCGGTGGAAAGGGCGCGATCCGGGACGAGATGGAGGTAGGCATTCTGAGCTGCCATTGCACACACCGCGAGCATCCCGATGAGGACGGCGATCCCAGATTTCGGGTGTGCCGACGCTTGGGTGGTGAAGGACAGCACGGCTGCCGCGATGAGGAACGCCGCCTGAACTCCGAGTAGCAACCTTTTCGTAGCAGAGGTATGGGCACCGACCCGACGGGCGACGAAGGTTGCGACCACGGTCGCGACGATGAACACCGGCACGGCCAGCATCGAGGCGAGGTCGGGCAGCGTTCCGCGAACGACGTCCGCGGCTATCACCACGAGGTTGCCGGTGACGTGTGCAGAGAAGAACCCGCCGAGCAACAGCCAGCTTGTGACGTCCGTGACGCCAGCGATGACCGCGAGGGCAGCAGGTAGTGAGATCTGCCGGTTCATGTCATCCGCCTCTGCCGGATGAGTTCGTAGAACCGCATGGGGATGGCAAGCCCTGCCGCCATCGCCATGATGACGAAGACAGCCGTTGCCCCGTCGGTGAGCGCTCCGAACGACGGTGACGCGCTGCCGGCGAATGTCAGCACCCCCAGTGCGTCGATGGCGCGGAAGATGTAGACGCCGGGGACGAGAGAGACCACGGCCGCGAACCCGATACCCGCGAAGGGGATGTGCTTGGCCCGTGCCACGGGGGCCAGTGCAAATCCGACGAACAAGCACGCGACAAGTGCGCCCACCGCGATGTTCCACCCCCACACGTCCATGACGAACCAACGGAGTCCGTGCGCGACCGCACCGACGACGACCGGCCACCAGATGAGTCTCAGCGGCATGGCGAAATACACCGGGTATGACGCGGCGGCGATACCCGCAGCGAGGACGTCGAGACCGAGTGCGACCTCGCGTCCCTGTGGTGTGGGTGGCAGTCCCGTGCCGAATGCGGCCAAGCCGATGGCAAGCCCGGTCCCGATGGACAGCAGCAGCATGCCGGCGTATCCGAGACGCGCGAAGCCGAGTGGGATCCGCAGGTTCAGCAAGTCCAGCGTGGCGTTGAGGATGTGCGGTCCGGGGACCAGGATCATCGCAGGGCAGACGGCGATGAGGCGCAGCGCGGAGCTGAGATCCGCGTGCACGGCAAGGCCACCGATCAGCCCCGCGACGAGAGCAGCAGCGAAGACCTGCCCGATGGGTCCGACGTGGAGGCGTGCGAGCGCACGTCGGGCGACACCCCCGAGCACTGCGCTGCCCGCCGCAAGTGCTACGGCCGTTGCGTCTTGAGCTCCGAAGATGACTGCCAACGAAGCAGAACCGGTAGCGCAGGCAAGGAGGAAGAGCCAGATGCTGGCCGGCCGCATCTTCTTCGCCTCGACGAGTGACGTTGCAAGATCGGGCTCGCTCGCCGATCCGGCGCCCACTCTGTCGATTGTTCGCATGAGCACCGCGACGGCGTTCATGGCGATCCCCGTCGGCGGCGCGACAACGATGCGGGGAGTGGAGGCCACGCCGGTGCCGCGCTCCGCGATCGTCACGGACGTCCAGGTCGGGATGAGTTGGACGTCAGTGCCCAGGCCGTGGTTCATCCGGTCGACGGCCGCGAGCGTCACCGAGGTGGACTCGCCTGAGGCGTGGAGCGTCGCCGACGCGCTGGCGATGAGGTCGCACCTCGTCGCCAGCGCATCCGTGTCAGTGCTCATCGGCATCAGGCTCCGCCGACTCCGCGACCGACGAGGTCGGCCGGCACGACGATGGAGTCGAACTGCTCGGCGGTGACCTTGCCGGAAGCGAGCGCCGCTTCGCGAAGCGTCTGGTCCTTCGCCAGGGCGCCCTCTGCGATGTGGGCAGCGTTCTGGTATCCGATGACGGGGCTGAGCGCTGTCACGAGCATGAGGCTCTCGCCGACGTAGGAGTTGATCTTCTTCTCGTTCAGCTCCGTGCCCGTCACCGAGTACTCGAGGAACTTGGCCATCCCGTCGCCGAGGATCCGCGCGGAGTGGAGGAAGTTGTTGATGATGATGGGGCGCATCGCGTTGAGCTCGAAGTTGCCCTGCGAGCCCGCGAACGCCACAGCCGCGTCGTCCCCGATGACCTGGATGGAGATCATCACGATGGCCTCGCACTGGGTCGGGTTGACCTTGCCCGGCATGATCGACGAGCCCGGCTCGTTGGACGGCAGCACGAGTTCTGCGAACCCGGTCCGCGGCCCGGAGGCGAGCCAGCGCATGTCATTGGCGATCTTCATCAGCGACACGGCCAAGCCGCGCAGCGCCGCGTGAGCGCGAACCATCGCGTCCAGTGAGCCCTGTGCCTCGAACTTGTTCGGGGCCGTGACGAACTTCTTGTCTGTCAGCTCGGCGATCTTCGCCGCGACCTGCACGGAGAACCCTTCGGGCGCGTTCAGGCCCGTACCGACCGCGGTTCCGCCAAGGGCGAGCTTCAGCAGGTCTTCACGGCTGTGTTCGATGTCGCGGATGCCCGATTCCAGTTGCGCCGCGTAGCCTGACCACTCCTGTCCGACGGTCAGTGGAACAGCGTCCTCGAGGTGGGTGCGGCCGATCTTCACGACGTCCATCCACTGCGCGGACTTGCGTGCGATCTCTGCGTGCAGCGCCCGCAGGCTCGGCAGCAGCCGGTCGTCGAGCTCAGTCAGCGCGGCGACGTGCATCGCCGTGGGGAACGAGTCGTTGCTGGACTGGGCCATGTTGACGTCGTCGTTCGGCCCGACCGGCTGCTGGGTGCCGAGTTCGCCACCGAGGAGCTGGATTGCGCGGTTCGAGATGACCTCGTTGACGTTCATGTTGCTCTGTGTGCCGGATCCGGTCTGCCAGACGTAGAGGGGGAACTCCTCGTCCAGGTCGCCGGCGATGACCTCGTCAGATGCCTGGACGATGGCCTTCGACTTCCAGGGAGCGAGACGCCCGGCGTTCTCGTTCACGAGGGCCGCGGCCTTCTTCACAACGCCGTAGGCGCGGTAGACCTCGATGGGCATGTGGTCGTGACCGATGGAGAAGTGCTGCAAGGAGCGCTGCGTCTGTGCGCCCCAGTAGCGCTCAGCGGGAACGTCGACAGTTCCCATGCTGTCGAACTCGCTTCGCTGGCCGGTCTGTCCGGTGCCGATGGGCGCGTTCTTGTACTCCGGGGTGTTCGCGTCGGTGGTGGTCATGATTGCTCCTTCTCAGTTTTCAGGGGGTGGGGTTGTTCTGAGTGGGATCAACGGGTCCACGCGCCGACGATGCCGCGATGAACAGGACGAGGAGGACGATTGCTGCAGCGGCGAGTGACGCGCCGACCCACAGCTCGTCGACGGCAAAGCCCATGCCGCCGCCGACCACGAACGCAATCAGGACGGCGAAGTAGGCGCCGGCAGGTCGCATGTGTGTTTCTCCGTCATCCGAGATTCGGCGGCCCAGCGCTCGGGCGACGAGGCTTGCGGCCATCTGGACGACGGAGGTCACGGCGATATTGCCGTAGAGCATGCCGGTCTCGCGGTGGAACGCGTTACCCTGCACGCCAGCGATGAAACTGACCGTCCATGCGACTGCCCACGGACTGATACCCGTGGTCGCGGTGAGCACGGCGAGAAGCGCAACGATCAAAAGTTCGAAGACGAGAACCTCGGCGGAGTACGGCTTGTCTTCGCGTGCGCGCCAGAGCACGTAGATGCTGCAGATGAAGGAGCCGAATGCGAAGACGAGGACGCTGGTCGCTGCGAGGAACACCCGTCCCTCGTTGCCATCGGCGAGGAAGTAGCCGATGGACAGGAGGTTTCCGGACTGGACGGTGGCGAAGGTGCCCACCTGACTGAACGTCCAGGCGTTGAGAAGCCCGGACACGAGAGCGAGCGCGACTGCTGCCGGCGCCGTCTCCAGTAGAGGGTAGCGGCGGGTGTGAGTGCGGGTTGACTTCGTCATGGGGCCTCCTGAGTGGGTGCCTTCTCATGAGAATGCCGATTGCGCTGGGGCCCTTGCGACGAGAGTCGAGTGTGCATTCGTCACGATTCGATGCGCTCCGAGCTGCTCGCTGGGCAGACTCCTCAGTACCGTCCGGAATCGTCACGAAGGAGCACCACATGGACACGTCCGAGAGCCCCGAGGTGGGTCACGAAGTCCCCTCGCTGGGTAACCCCGATCTGCCGCGGGAGGGCGAGGTGAACATCGCAGACCGCCCGCAGAGCAACACGATGACCGGCCCACAGAACGAAGTCATCGAGTCGCAGTTCCCGAATCAGATGCATGCGCCGGCGACGGACATCAGCACGCAGCCGTTCTTCTGGTCGTCGTTCAACATCTCACCCCGCCGCGTACAGCGTGGCGGCTGGGCGCGGGAGCTCACCAAGCAGGACTTCCACATCTCCGATGAGATCGCCGGGGTGAACATGTACCTCGAGCCCGGCGGCATCCGCGAGCTGCACTGGCACCAGACCGCCGAGTGGGCGGTGATGACTCGGGGCAAGGCCCGCGTCACGACCCTGAGCCGCTCAGGCCTCCCCGCCGTGGAAGATGTCGAGGAGGGAGACCTGTGGTTCTTCCCCGCGGGCACCCCGCACTCCCTGCAGGGCCTCGGCCCCGACGGTGCCGAGTTCGTGCTGGCGTTCGATGACGGAGACCAGTCCGAGTCGAACACGCTGCTGCTGACCGACTGGTTCGCGCACACCCCACCCGAGGTGCTCGCGAAGAACTTCGGCGTCGCTCAGGAGGTCTTCTCCGACATCCCTCTTCACAACCTCTGGATCTTCCCCGGCGAAGAGCCGCCGGCGCTCGACATCGACCAGGCCGCCGCGGGTGTCGAGTGGGGCATGGAGCCGGTCATCTTCCGCCTGTCGCGCTCGAAGCCGCTATACCAGAACACGGGCGGCAGCATCCAGATCGCCGATTCCACCAACTACGCCTATTCGAGCACCGTCGCGGCCGCGCTCGTGACCGTCGAACCGGGCTCGATGCGCGAACTGCACTGGCACCCCAACGCCGACGAGTGGCAGTACTACCTGCGCGGATCCGCCCGCATGACTGTCTTCAACACGGGTCCGCACGCCAACACGACCGACTTCCGCGCCGGAGACGTCGGGGTCGTGCGCAAGAACTTCGGCCACTACATCGAGAACACCGGTGACGATGTGCTGCAGTTCCTCGAGGTGTTCCGCACCGACAGGTATGAGGAGATCTCCCTCGCCAACTGGCTGTCGCACGTGCCACCGCAGCTCGTCTCCGCGCACCTCAACATCGATCCCGCCGTCCTCGCAACTTTCCCCCGAGGGGCCCAGGGCATCACGCCGCTGCGCTGAGTCGAGAAGTCATAGCGGAAGGGGGTGTGACGCTCGAGCGTCACACCCCCTTTGCCGTGTTGTGAGATCCGACTCCGCGGGCCGCCCACCTCCGGGTGATGCTGACTGCACCCAGCACGACGCCGGCGACGGCACCCCCGACCACTGTGTCGATGATGCGCGTGCCCATGGATGCCTCGAGCAGCGGACGGCTGCCGCCGGCCACGAGAAGAAGCGCCATCGGAGTCACCACCATGAGCGCGAACATGAGGTTGCTGCGGATGAAGAACACGAACCCGAACACGAGTCCGCCGACGACGGCGACCAGCGCGAACCCCTCGGGTATCCAGATCATGAAGACGAGCGCGATGCAGACACCAAGAGCTGTTCCGATGAGCCTCTGGGCCGTCCGGAAAGTCCCGAGGTGCAGGTCGGAATCCTTCTGCAGGATGCCGATGACGGCGAGAAGCACCCAACCGACGTGGTGGAGTCCCAGCCATGCGCTCACAAGCACCGCGAGCACGACCGCGACAGTGAGGCGCGCGAAGATACGTGCAGAATCAGGCTTCCAGCTGTAAGTCCAACGGGAGTCATGAGGGAGTGCCGCATCTGCGGTGCGTACCCGTTTCAGAGCGAGCGGCGCGACGATCACGACGTACCCGGCGACAACGCCCAGTGCGACAATCGAGATGACGAGTAGCGGGTCCGCCCCGCTTCCCCCCATCGACATGGGTGCTGTCAGCTGCCCCATGGAGCCTGCGGTGAGGACCGGGAAAATGGCGCCGGGGGGTCCCACGTTGAACGCCAAGCTCACGTAGGAGAAGACAACGGCGACGATACTCATGGCGAGCAGGCTTGTCGGCAGTGAACTTCCCGTGCTGATGCCGATGATGGTGCCCACGAGAAAGCCGACTGCGATGACCGGCAACTTCACGGCGCGTTCTCTCCTGCTCTGCCCGGAGAGGTACAGGACGATGAGCGCGCCGAATGCCGCGAGGAGTCCCAGGCGCAGTTGTCCGTAGGCGGCGAACACGGCCGGAGGGCCGGCGACCGCGATGGCCGCTTGGGTAGCGGGAACCCACGCGCGAGGCGCGGGAGCGAAATGCACAAGTGCCCGTGCGGTGCGGGCCGCGCTCATGAACCCTGCGTCGCGCGCGCGGTCACCCGCGTCCAGTGCAGTTCGCTATGGAACGTGAGCCCGTCGATGGTGGTGCGTGGAGATCCTGTGATGAACAGATCGTTGCCTTCGATTCGGGCGTGCCGCGCCTGCGGTTTGCCTTCCCATCCCGTGAACAGGGCGACATCCACGTGGTGAGTGACCGTGTCGCTGGCGGAGTCGACGGTGAACGGCCCGGCGTAGGCGATGAACCCTCCGGCCATGAGCGCCAGGTTCGCGGTCGAGACGGACTGCGGGTCAGGATCGTTCGTGCGAACTCGATCCGTTGACCCCAGGGTCGCTGAGACGATGCCGTCAGGGCTGTACGAGAGGTAGCCGTTCACGTGGGAACCGAACTCCGGCATTCGCACGCCGTCGGCGAAGACTTCCGTGGCGGTGACGAGCCGCCATGCGCCGACGAGGTCCGAGGCTGAGAGTGTCATGGGGTCTTCTCCTGTCGGGGATGTGCGGTCACGGTGGCGTGCGTCTGTCGCGGTTTCGTGTGTGCGCTGGCGGCACTGTCGTGCTCGATGAGGTGGTTGACGTCGACGGACTGTGCGAGCGCGCCAGCCGTCTCAATGACGGCCTGGTCGTACTGCGTGAGACGGGTCTGGTGCTGTTGGAGATGCTCACTCCAACTGCCGACGCCAAAAACCTCGACCCACGTGCCGTCTTCCCGGTCCTGGTACAAGGCCCACGTGCGGGCACCTGTGCGTCGACGGCTGTGCTCGACAGCATTCATCTGCTGTACGAAAGCGGCTTCCTGCTCTCCTGCTACGTCGTAGCGGACGAGGACGAGAGTGGGGCTGTGCCCGTCGATGTCTCGGACGGCGTCCGCTAACGGGAGCGCGAAGGTGTCTCGCTTCTTGTCCGCGGTTTCCAGAAGAGGCCAGAGGAGCTGAGACGCAGCGATGACGAGCGTCGCCGCCCCCGCGATGGCGCTGGTGGCGATGGCGCCGATCCACCCAGCGATGAGTCCGCTCGCGAGACCGCCCGCTGCCATGGCTCCGTAGAGAACCATCTGGTAGACGGACAGGCCTCGTGCGCGGACCCAGACGGGGAGGAAAGACTG
The DNA here is from genome assembly GCF_051365005.1 of Microbacterium sp. K2. NCBI lineage: Bacteria > Bacillati > Actinomycetota > Actinomycetes > Micrococcales > Microbacteriaceae > Microbacterium > Microbacterium sp. K2. Next base: position 890,703 of record NZ_JBLWII010000001.1, read on the forward strand.
AACGGCACCGTTCAGCGTGGCGACGACGCCGATCCACGCGGCTCCAGCCACCGCGAGAATCGGCAGTGTGAGGAAGAGCCACGGGGATACAGCAACCCCGATGGTCGCCGCCCCGAACAGCACCGACGACAGCAGGACTGTCCGGTTCGCGCCCAGCGCGTGGAACCACGGAATGAGGAACGCCGCGCCGACAGAGCCGATACCGAGCCCCGCAAGCAGGAGCCCGTACCCGGCGGAGTCAAGGTTCAAGCGCTGCGTGGCAATGAGCGGGAGCAGTGCATACAACACGCTAGCCGGGACGACGAACGCTCCGAGACGCACATACATGCGGCGAACGACGGCAGCTTGCGTGACGTATCGAAGGCCTGCGCGGGCGGCGTCGACAAACCGCTCGGCCTGATGAGGGTTCGGGCGGTATGTACGCCACGTGATGAGGACGATGAGGAATGCGGCGAACGACAGCAAGTTCATCCCGAAGACGAAGGCGACCCCGAAGCCGGAGAGTACGACGCCGGCGACTGCTGGCCCGATGGCACGGGCGACGTTGACGGATACCGCGCTGAGGGACGCCGCCATCGGCACCATACGAAGCGGGACGATCTCGGTGGCCAGCGCTTGGTAGGCGGGAAGCTGCACGGCTGTCGCCGCGCCGAGGAGCACGGTGATGAGCAGCAGCAGATACGGCGTCATCTCGCCGGTCGCGGTCAACGTCACGAGAGCTGCGCTGAGCAGGACCTGGAGTGTCTGCATCCAGATGAGGATGGAACGACGATTCAGGAATTCGCCGAGCACTCCCGCCGGGATACCGAGGAGCAGCACCGGGGCCGCGGACGCTGTCTGGATGAGGGCGATGAGAAGAGGGTGCGTGTGTTGCTCCACCATGAACCATTGCGCTCCGACCGTCTGCATCCAGGTGCCGATGTTGCTGACCAGCGCCGTCAACCACAGTGCTCGGAAGATCGGCACAGCAAGGGGCGCCCAGATCGACGTGCGGGGTGCGGTGTCGTCGGAAGTCGTGACGTCGCCGGTTGCGGGTCGGGGTGCCGGTGTGTTCATGGCGGTGTCTCCAAAGTCGATGTGATCTGTCGGGAGCAGCAACCCCCGTCCGATGCCGCTGCCCGACAGATCCAGCCCCAGACGGGCTACTGCTCGAGGGCGTTCAGGACGACCTTCCCCACGGTCTGCCCGCCTTCGAGAAGTTCATGTGCGCGGTTCGCTTCTGCGAGCGGGAACACCGCGTCGACCGCGCCGCGGATGGCGCCGCTTTCGATGAGCGGCAGGACGTCGCGCGTGACACCGGCGATGATCTCTGCCTTCTGGGCGGCGGGCCGCGCCCGCAGGAGGGTGGCGGAGATGCTGGCTCGGCGCGACATCAGCTCCCAGAGATCGACGGTGGCGGGACCGGTGGATCCGCCGATGATGACGAGGTGGCCATCGTCGGCGAGGCATTCGATATTGCTCTCGAGGTACGGGGTTCCGACGATGTCGAGGATGGCATCGACGCCGCGCCCGTTCGTTGCGGCGCGCGTGACCGAGGCGAAGTCCTCGCTGCGGTAGTTGATGGCGACGGATGCTCCGAAGCCGAGGACGGCATCGGTCTTGGCTCTGCTTCCTGCGGTGCCGATGACCCGGACGCCGACAGCGGTGGCCCACTGTGTGGCGAAAGATCCGATGCCCCCGGCCGCACCGTGAATGAGAACCGTCTGACCCGCTTTCAGGCCCGCGATCATGGCGAGGTTCGAATAGACGGTGCAGGCGACTTCGGGAAGGCCTGCCGCTTCGAGCATGGTCATGGTGGTGGGCTTCGGCATCACCTGAGTGGCGGGGACGACGACTTCTTCCGCGTAGCCACCGCCGGTGAGGAGCGCACAGACTTCGTCTCCGACCTTCCACCCGGTGACGTCCGCCCCGATGGCGTCGATGACGCCGGCGCATTCGAGGCCGAGTCCGGGAGGAGCTCCCGGGGGCACGGGGTAGTGGCCGCGCCGCTCAAGCAGGTCGGCGTTGTTGATGCCGGCGGCGTGGACGCTGATGCGCACCTCGTGGGGTGCGGGATGGGGTCGTTCCACGGAGATCAGTCGGAGCACATCAGGCGAACCGGGTCGGGTGATCCGTATTGCTGAGGTCATGGGGTTCCTTCGTTCTCGAACGCGAGCGGGTGGAGGAGACATTGTGCCCCCTCCACCCAGACGGGTTCTCAGTGCTCGTCGTAGTGGTCGTCGTGAAGCGCGTGACGGTGGTCGTCGTGCACGTAGTCGACGTGGTCGCCGTGGGCGACCGCTTCGTGTCCGCAGCTCGCGCCGTGCTCGTGCTCTGCGACCGTGTGGTGCTCGGCGTGCGTGTCCGTGGTGGCCATGGTCACTCCGCTCAGGCGGATGCGTGGGCCTTGGCGTACGCGACGATGCTCTGCGCGTAGTGCGGCGTCTCGAGCTCGCAGTGACGGCCCGAGGCTTCCTGGCGCGCCGCGGCGGCCTCCTCGAAGGTCTGTCCGCTGGCGGTGATGAACTCCAGGAACTCCTCCGTCGGGTGCGAGGTGACGGTGTTGACGTAGCGCAGCTGGTCGCCCTCGAGCTGCTCCATGCCGAGCTCCCAGATCACCTGAGTGGTGGTCCAGCCCGCCGGCGAGAGAACGTCGGAGATGGAGACCATCTTGCAGTAGTGCTTGCTGGCGACCTCGTAGCGGTAGTTCTGGATGACCAGGCCCGCACCGATGACCTCGACGTTGATCGACATGGGCGTGCCGTCGTCATCGACCGTGTAGCCGGCAGCCTTGTGGTCGCCGGGCGCACAGCGCTGGTACTCGTGGGTGGGGAGGTTCTTCAGCCACGCTTCGATGTCGATGTCATCGAAGTTGCCGGTCACGTCGGACGTGACCACGGCGTGCGAGAGCACGAGGTCGGGGCGAGGGGTTGCAGCCATGAGTGGCTCCTTTGGATTCATGCCGGTGTCCGGCGGGTGTGGTTGGCACGAGCCGCCGATCCGGCGTTCGCAGATGCGACGTTATTCGGCCGTTTCGGGGGCTACATCCCCCGGGTCCCGCCGATACATCGCATGTTCTATTCGCGCACCATCTGGCCGCATGGCGTTGCGACGATTGGCGGAAGTCGCTTCGTCTCGTGTTCAGCCGTTGCCCGAGTATCGTGAGTGCGTGCCCCCCTCCCCCAAGCCACATCGCGCCAGCAACAGCGACGCGCTGGCGGGGAGTGCAGCCGACCTCTACCTGCTTCCCGTTCGCGGTCGAAAATCAGAGGTGCATGCGATTGAGCGGGGGTTCGACCTCGCGTTCACAGGGCACAACGCTGTCACGGTCTTCTCTGGTGACCCCGGGATGGGGAAAACCCGTCTGCTGCAGCACGCTTTGCAGCTTGCGCACGGACGAGCATGGTCAACGCTGGTCGTGGCACCGGATTTCGACTCGCAGTTGTCGCCGCTGGGTGCCCTCATCAGTGCGGTGATCGAGGCATCACCACCTCTGCTCAGCGCTGACGAACTGCATGCGGCGATTCAGGGAACATCGCCGCAGTACTGGATCACTCGCGTCCTCGGCGACACACTGGAATCTGCCAGTTCTCGCGCCGGGGTACTCGTCGTCGTCGATGACCTGCAGTGGTTGGATTCAGGGTCCCTATCGGTCCTCACAGCGCTGCTGCGAACCCTTGAGGGCCTCCCCGTGTACTGGGTCTTCGCCACACGCAGCGGAGCCTACGGCCCTGAGCATCGGCGGTTCCTCGTCAACCTCCGAGAGTTCGCCTCGATCATCGACCTCAGCTCACTCGACGTCGATGCTGTCGATGCGATGGCCCGTGATGTTCTGGGCGCCGCGCCCGGACCGAAGGTCGAGGCCGCGATACGCAAGACCGGTGGGTCGCCACTTCTGATTCTCGAGCTGCTTCGCGGGATGGAAGAAGAGGGGCTCCTGCAGCCGTCCCGTGGCATGGTCGATCTCGAGAAAGAAGCGGTTCCTGCGCGGTACGGTGCATCGGTGCGCGAACGCATCGCGGCGCTCCATACCGATGCCCGTCGAATCGCCCAGATCGGCAGCCTCTTCGGTCGAGAGTTCCCCCTCAGCGGCGTCTTGGACGTCATCGGCCAATCCGCCGCGCAGGCCGTCCCCGCGGTGCAGCAACTCATTGACCTCGGATTCGTCGTCGACACCGGAAGCGGCTTCGCGTTCCGTCACGACACGATTCAGGCGGCAGCGTACGACAGCCTGTCCCCCACAGTGCGGCGAGCGGTCGCTCGAGAAGTCCTGCAGCATCGGTTGCGGGCCGGAGAGTCGGTGTCTTCCCTGGCCTCCCCGATTTCAGCCGCGGCCGAAGCCGGGGATGACGCGTCCATCGATCTGCTTTTCACCGCGGCTGCGGAACTCGCCCCGATCGACGCCCGCGGCGCGGCAGAGTTGACGGTGCGTGGAGCCCGGTTGGCGCAAGGGCGGACTCACCACTCCACCCGCGTGGTCGAGCTGCTTCCGTTGGTACTCGCCGGCGGCCTGCAGGAGGAGGCTCATCGCATACGTGAGTCGCTCACTCCCCGTCTCAGCGCGGACGAACGCGCACGGGTCGGCCTCGCCTTCGCTAGGCAACTCACGGAATCAGACTTCGGCAAAGCCATCGCGGAGACCGAAACAGCGCTGGCTCTCGGAGGGATCTCTCAGAAGACCGTCGTGGAGCTGCTCGCGGTTCGTGCACTCAACTACGCGAACAAGGCTGACGCGGTCGGTCTGCGCGAGAGCCTGGCACGCGCCCGGGAGAACGCCGATGATGAACGCGATCTCCTCGCGGTTGCCACCGTGGACGCCACCGAGTCAGTGCTTCTGTTCAACGAGAATCGCTTCGATGATGCGCAACGGTTGCAAGAATCGGCGCTCGAGAAGCTCGAACGAGCCGGCAGGTCCGCGGCGCTGTGGGTACCGGAGGGCCTGTGGATGGCCTTCATGCTGAACAGCAGAGGCGACTGCGAGGACGCTCTTCGGCTTGTCGACGACGGTCTGCGTGATGCGAGAACTGCGAAGTACGTCGTCGCCGAGGCGTTCTGGATGATGGTGCGCTCCCGAGTCCTCTACGACCTTGGTCGCTTGGATCAAGCGCGCGAGCAAGCAGAGACCGTCCTTGACCTCGCGGACCTCCTTCACCTCGGCGATTTCGCGAATGCCACAGCGGGTGTGGTGCTGCACCGGATCGCATTGGACACCGGCGATGTCGAGCTGCGGCAGAGTGTTCGATCCCTCGTGGAACACCTTGCGGATGGTATGAGTCTGACCAGAACCGGCAAGTGGAGCCTGGCGCTCGAAGCGTTCGATCTCGGCGATATCGAGATGGCCTACGGGTATACGGCACTGGCCCGCGAGTGCGTGAACGTGCCGATCCCCTCGATGACCAGTCCCGCAGACTTCTCCGACGATGTGTACCTCGCCTATCTGAGTAAGAAGATGGGCGATGACGCCGCCGTTGAGAAAGTCGCGCGGCAGGCGGCCATTCGTGCGTCCCAGAACCCCGACAATGCGTACGTCGCCGCGGTGTCGTTGTCTGTGCAAGCGGTGCGCGATGGATCGTTCTCCACTGTCATGGAGGCTGTGGACCTGATGGCGGACGTGGAGCGACCGCTGATTCGCGCGCGGTTGCTCGAGCTTGCCGGTAGCCTCGCCCCGACGGACGATGAAGCGGCGAGCTGCTACGTGCAAGGGATGCGACTGTTCGAGGAACTGGGTGCAGCCCGCGAAGTGAGTCGCGTGCTCCGAACACTCCGAAACCGCGGAGTTCGGACCAGGGCGAAGTCGGTCAGCGACGGTCCGATGGGGTTGTCTTCACGCGAGTATCAGGTCGCCGAACGTATTGCAGCGGGGCTGACGACACAGAAGATCGCCGAGGATCTCATGGTGTCCCCGCATACAGTCGTCACGCACATTCGCCACATCTTCTCAAAATGGGGCGTGAACACGAGGCGCGAGGCGGCACATCGGTTCCAGGAGGAATCCGCAGCCGCAGCAAGCTCCTCCCGCCCGGCTAGTCCGTTTCCGCCAGGTATCGGTGGATGAGGGTGACGGCCATCGCGCCCTCACCGACGGCCGAGGCGACCCGTTTGACCGAGTTCGCTCGTACGTCGCCGGCGGCGAAGATCCCAGGGACTGACGTCTCCAAATAGAACGGTGGACGGGCCATTGGCCACCGCTCGAGCTCGGCGGGGGCCAGGTCCACACCGGTCAGGACAAAGCCACGACTGTCGAGTTGCACATCGGTCGTCTCTGTCCACTCGGTGTTCGGCGCGCCGCCGATACAGACGAACAGGTGGGTCGCAGCAACCCGTGTCGTCGTACCCGCCTGGTCGAGGGTGATCTCACGCAAGTGATCATCACCGTCGACCGCCACGACGCGGGTGTGGATGAGGATGGTGACGTTCGGTTGCACGGCAAGGCGGTTGAGCAGATACGCCGACATGGTCGAGGAGAGCGAAGCTCCGCGCACGACGACGGTGACATGGGCGGCGTGAGCTGCCAGGTTCATCGCCGCCTGTCCCGCAGAGTTCGCGCCACCCACGACATACACGTGCAATCCGATGCAGGCGGAGGCCTCGCTGGTGCCTGCACCGTAGTAGATGCCCGCCCCTTCCCACTCGCGCTCCCCGTCTAGACCGAGTCGCCTCCACCGCACGCCTGTGGCGGAGAGTGCCGCGCGGGCATGGATCTCCGAACCGTCGGCGAGGACGGCGCGCACGTCATGGTCTTTGAACGTCCGGGCGATGCCGTGACGCATGAGAACGAGGTCCGCACCGAACGAGAGCGCCTGGCGGCGGGCTCGCTCGGCGAGCTCTGCCCCGGAGATCCCTCCGGGGAAGCCGAGGTAGTTCTCGATGAGGCTGCTGAAGCCGGCCTGACCACCCACAGCATCACGTTCGACGACAGCGACGCTGAGACCCTCCGACGCTGCGTAGACGGCAGCGGAGAGTCCTGCAGGGCCCGCCCCGTGGATGATGAGGTCGTACGCCGACCGTGACGGCGGCGTCACCCACCCCAAGGCGGACGCCACCTGAGCTGGTGTGGGGTGCTCGAGTATCTCCCCGTCGGCGAACAGCACCAGCGGAAGCTGGCGACCGGTCAGGAGTACTCCTTCGGCCTCCCGAGAGTCGGGCGGCACGCTGATGGACAACAAGGGCACTTCACTTCGAGTCAGATAATCGCGCAGTGCATAAGCGTCTCGTCCATCCGCGTCCGCAATGAGTTTGAGCGGCAGCTTGCCAGGAGTGATCTCAGTCATGCGTTCTCGGCGAGTTGATCTTCCCAGTTCCTCGGCACGCGGTCTGCCGGCCCTGGGGTGCTCTGGGATCGTGGGTGGCTTCGCGGAGGCGCGAGGAGAGGACCCTCGAACGCTGTTTGGGTGTGGAAGTCCCAGAACCAGTCCTCGCCCGGTTCGAAACTCTGGATGACTCGATGGCCGCTCGCGTGAGCGTGCTTCGTGGCGTGCTTGTGCAGGGAGTCGTCGCAGCATCCGACGTGTCCGCAGAAAGCGCACCGGCGCAGATGCAGCCACCACGAGCCGATCTTCTCGCAATCCACACACCCCGACCCGGATGGCGGAACGTCCGCTCGGATGAAGTCGCTGACGTCGCTCATGAGTGGTTCTCCTGTCGTCGGTGTGCTGTCGGGATCATGGTGACTGGATTCACGCCGGCACTCAAGCGTGTACTTGGTGCCACGCACTGATTCTGAAGTTGTCCACACGGAAGCTCGCGAACCCCATGACCCATTGGGGCCCGGTTGCGGGGAGGGTGAGACACATTGCGAGTTCGGCGAGAACCACTGGACCCGAGACCGCCAAGCTCACGAGCTCGGTGTGCCAGTCAGTGAATGTGTTTCGGATGTCGCAGATCATCGACACGACGGCGCCGCGCCCGCGAATGATCTCCCGCGCGGAGGGCTGATAGGTGACGTCCTCGGTCAGGAACGCATGAATATCGTGGTCGCTGCCTTCGTTCAAGATGGTGACGAAATCGCGAACGACGAGTTCGATCTCCAGCAACTCGATGGCTGTCAGCGGGCGTTCCCAGTGCTCGTGCATGTCGACCTCTACGCCGTGGTGATCCGGAGTGCAGAGATCCTGTCGCCGCGCGTGGAGAAGGTCAAAGTAGCGGGGCCGTTGTAGCTGTTCCCGTGCACTTGGGTGTGCACGGCAAGGCCGCTTCCGTCCCAGGCGTGCAGGAGGTCCGTGAATTGCACGCGGTTTTCGATGATCCATTTCTCGATCCACAAGGCGATCCCCTGAAACCCCTCGAACAGCATCCCCCACGCATCCACGTCCGCGTCGGGGTGGAAGCATCGGGTGAGAGCGTCCGCGTTCTGGGAGTTTGCGGCATGTAGGGCATCGGTCACCACGGAGGGTACGTGTCCTTCGAGACGACGCACATGCTCGAACGCAGGCGACCCGACTCCCGCGGGGGCCGAACTGTTGGTCTGAGGCCTCATGTCATCACTCGCGGCTTCCCAGCGGGATGACCGTGCGGTGCCAGGTGGCGTTCACTACGGATGCGAAGCAGCCGTAGAGTCCGAGGATTCCCACGACGAAGCCGGTGTACCCGGCGGCACGGGTGATCACGTCCGAGGATGCGTATGCGCCGATGGCGAGGAGGACGAACGCGATGGCTGCGGCGCTGAACAGAACGGTGAGCAGCACGGAGATGCGGGTGCACGGGACGACGAGGAACGCGGTGAAGACGGCCCACAGGATGAGGAAAGTTCCCATCCCCTCTCCGCCTGCATTCTCCTCCATGTCTGGGGTGGTGATGGTCCACCAATACGCGAGCCAGAACGCTCCGTAGGACACGAAGGCAAGTGCGCCGAAGGTGTTCGCCTGCACGAACTCCCAGATGCCGGCGATGATCTGAGCAACCCCGCCGTAGAACAGGCCGAGGCCGAGCACAGCCACAGCGGCGCCGGGGAAGATGCCCGCGTTGGCGAAGCTCAGCAGGAAAGTCGACATCCCGAATGCGCCGAGGCCGAGGGCTGCAGGGTCAGCGATGCCACGAATGACGGGGTGTCGAACGGATGCGACCGGTTTCGGGGCGTCGGTCAGGGGCGGTGCGGTGTGGGTGGCCATGGGTGCTCTCTGTCGGGTATGAGGTGCGGTGGATGGTTGCGACGGTAGGTCTGGGGTGAGATGTGGGACATCCCCCGGCTCACCTGGGGACATCACCTGTCGCCGTCACTCCGGGGAACGAAGGGACGCGAGGACGTCCCCGCGCGGCGCGAAGAACACGGAGCCGGTGAGGGCGGTGGAGAAGTCCAGGAGCCGGTCATGCAGGCCGGGTGGGTCACCAACGAACATCCGCTCCAGCATCTGCTCGATGACCCACAGGTTCCGCGCATAACCGAGGAAGTACGTGCCGAACTCACCGCGACCCGGACTGCCGAACGGCATGTTGTCCCGTTGGATGTCGTGCTCGGTACCGTCTTCGTCTGTGATGGTCGTCAGCGTCTTATGGGATTTCTGGCCCTCGATCGCGTCATCCAGCTCGACACCCTCGAGTTTCGTGCGTCCGATGATGGCTTCTTGTGTTTCCGTGGGGAGATCTCGCCACGCAGCGAGCGGATGAACGTACTTCTGCGTGACCACGTAGGTACCGCCCGCGTGAACCGGATCCTCGTCGCCGACGAGCACCGAAGCTTCGGCGCCCGGCCCCACGGGATTGGCGGTGCCGTCCACGAATCCCAGGAGGTCTCGTCGATCAAAGGAGCGGAACCCGACCGTTTCGTCCTGGACGACGACGGAAGTACCGAGCGCCTCCAGGAGTTGCCGTTCGAGCTCAAAGCAGACGTCCGCACGCTCGGCGCGAATGTGAAACAGCAGGTCGCCGGGCGTCGCCGGAGCGGCGTGCGCGGCACCGGTGACCGGTGTGAACTCTCGCAACTGGTGCGGTGCAGCAAGCCCAGTCAGGTCATGCCAGATTCGGTTTCCGATCCCGACCGTGCAGGTCAACGCTGTCTCGGGAAAACGGAACGTGAGCGCTTTGACTGTGTCGGCAAGACTCGTCAGGACATCTCGCACCCGATCCAGCCCGCCAGAGGTGATTGTGGTGATGAGAAAGACAGCGTTCGCGGTCAACGGCGCCGTCAACGCCTGTACCGCCTCGGTCGTCCCAGCCATAGAAATCCTCGCTCCCACGCGCACGTACCTCGGCGCCTGGAAAAGTGTGAGTCGCCCGGGAAGGTGATGGCATCCGACAGGTGTCGAGCGCGAGCTCGACTTTCTGACGTGGGATATCGGCGGCCGCTTCGGGTGATGTGGCGGACTTGCAGCCGTCGGTACGTTTCCAACGCACACGCTGAGAAAGCCGACACCTAGGGAGCGCGCATGGACACCGCTTTGATTGCACTCGGAGACTACTTCCGGGCACGGCGTGCCGTTATCTCTCCGGAGGATGTCGGTCTCCCCCGCACTCGTGGCCGTCGTGTAGCGGGGCTCCGCCGTGACGAGGTGGCGGAACTGGCAGGGATCAGCAACGACTATTACTTGCGCATCGAACGGGGTCGGGGCGCGCGCCCCTCCGACCAAGTGATTGGGGCTCTCGCGCGCGCCCTTCGGCTGGATGTCGAATCCACCGCATACGCGTTCCGCCTCGTGTCAGGGCAGATGCCCCGCGGAGTCATCCACGACAGTGATACGCCGGATCGAATCGCGCGCACCCTGTCGCAGTGGACGCACACCCCCGCATATGTCTCCGACCCTCACCGCGACATCATCGCCTCGAACCCGCTCGCGACGATCTTCGGAGAAGGCGGGCTCGCGGCCGGCTCGAATCAGGTCAGCGCGCTGTTCAATGAGCGCATGCGGCGGAGTCTTCTCGAATGGGAGCCCATGGCCCGTTCGGCAGTGGCGACGCTGCGGCGTGACGCGCACCCGCAATCGCCACGACTGCGTGAGCTTCTCAGGCAGTTGTCCGTGCACGACGACTTCAGACGCATCTGGGAACGCCACGATGTATCAGGACCGGAAGACGCGACCTTCCGCTTCGTGTTCGAAGGCGTGGGCGAGATCGCCATCGACGCTCAGAACTTCGCCGTTCGCAGTATGCCGGGATATCAGCTGACTGTGTTGTCCGCGCAGCCGGGCGGCCTGGGGGCAAGCCTGTTCGCTCGTCTGGCTGACACGCTGCCCGGCGGAGCGGCCACGACTGCGATGACCGGAGTCGAGCGGTGAGTGCTGACTCAGGGTGGTACAACGCGGACCTGTTACCCGCCAGCGGTCCTTCCGTAGCGTCGTTGGTGTGGCCAGAACAGACTCGAGCAACTACTGAGCATCCTGCGGGAATCCGCCCCGACCTCATCCCGCTCCCTGCGGGGGGCGGGGCAACAAGCCTTCAAGACCTCGTTGATGAACTATCCGATGTCCTCGGTCGTTCGGTCATGATGCAGGACAGCGACTTCCGGCTGGTTGCGGCCAGCGCGCAGGCAGACGACATCGATGAGCTGCAGCTGCGCATACTTCTCACCAGAACGACGCCCCAGGTGGAGCGCGACTGGGCAGAGCAGTGCGGGGTCACACGAACCCGCCATCCCCTCACCGTCGACTTTGCTGACTTCGATGGACACGAACGGTTCATCATCCCGGTATGGGCCGACGACGAGCCGCTCGGCACGATCTGGCTCATCAAAACGGGTTTCCCCCCACTCAAAGAAGATGAGTTCCGCGCCATCGACGCGACTGTCACTGTTGCAAGCTCGCTCCTGCAAGCCAGGTCGGGGGGAACGGCGCGCAATGCCCGCGAACGGGTCTTCCGCTCCCTCCTCGCGGGCGATGCGGCCTCACGTCGCGAGGCGCTTGCTACGGCCGTTCGCAGCCACGGGGTCACCCGTGGACCGGAGACGGTCGTACGCGCCATCACCGTCGCGGAAGACGCACCTGTGATCCAACGCGCGGCGCTCGGCCAGGCGCTGGAGAGCACAGCCCGACAGGCTCTGTTCTTTATCGGCGAGTTGGGAGCAGCGCTCCTCTTCATCGGTCGACACGGGGCCCCGGAGAACATCGATGCGCTCATCACGTCCGAGGCTGACAGAGCTGGCGTCGTCCTCAAAGCGATTGGATCTGCCGCTCTCTCGGCGAATGAGACCGACCTTCTTCCCGTCGTGGGGTGCGCGGTCGCGACCGCAGCAGTCGTAGAGATGCTTCCAGAACTCGGGCTGAGCGCTCACGCGGACAGCGTGGGCCCGTGGCTGTTCCTTGCGGACGTGCTCGTAGATCCGGAGCGTCTGCGGTGGTATTCGCCAGCCGCACACACGCTCATCCACGATCCCGACCCGATGCGCCGTCAGACCGTCGAGGTCCTCCTGGATACCGCCAATCACGTCCGCGCCGTCTGCGAGACCCTCCACATCCACCGCACCACTCTGTACTACCGGCTCGAGAATATGCCTCCCGTAGTGAAAGAGGCCCTGGATAACGGGATGCAGCGCAGTGCCCTGCACCTGGCGTTGAAGCTCGCAACATACTGGGAGAGCGCCGGGCACATTCGGTGAGCTCCGCCCCGCGACGAGAGGTACGTACCGCCAGAGGCGTTGTCAGCTGTCGAAGTCGTCCACGAGCAGCCGCAGAAGGTAGTCCCGGAGGATGCGGGCGTGGTTCACGACCGAAGCGCTGTCCAACCAGACGCACCGGACAAATGTAGAGGCAGCGTCCGACTCCCGCTCGATGCTCGCTTTCGGCCGGAGTCGTTGAATGAGGTCATGACCAACGACCCGAACTGGAAGCTTCCCGAAGTTCCCTCCTTCTCCATCACAAGCCCAGACTTCGTCAACGGTGCGCACCTTCCCATGTGGGTTCGCGGTTCCGCCGGCGGCGGCGAAGACCGGTCGCCTGCCCTGCAGTGGTCGGGCGCTCCCGAAGGCACGCAGAGCTATGTGCTCTCCGTGTTCGACCCGGACGCACCTTCGGGCTCGGGCTTCTGGCACTGGACGCTCATCGACATTCCGCCCGGCGTCACGGCTCTCGTTCGCGGAGCGGGAACCGAAGACGACCTGCTGCCACCGAAAGCAAAGCGTCGCCGCAACGAATACAGCACAGAGATCTTCATCGGCGCCGCCCCGCCCGCCGGTCACGGCCCGCACCGGTACGTCTATACGCTCAGCGCGCTCGACATCCCGACGCTTGAAGTCGCTGCGGACGCGACCCCGGCCATCGTCGGCCTGAGGCTACGACCGCACATCATCGGACGGGCCCAGATTATCGGGTACCAGGAAACAACCACCGACGGAAAGCCGGCATACGGCGAGGACGGAGCGAGCGCATGATCCATCATCTTGTCTCCTGGAAGCTTCGGGAAGATGTCGACCGCGCCGAGTCCATCGGCCGAACCCGTGAGCTGCTCCTTGGACTCGTGGGGATCGTCGACTCGATCCGGTCTATCGACGTCGTCGAGAACGTCGCATTCCCCGAGGTGAATCACGACCTCGCCGTCCTCGCCACCTTCGACGACGTGGCCGGACTCGAGGCTTTCGCGAACAACCCCATCCATCGCGCCGCTGTCGGAGAGATCCACACGTTCATCACCGAGCGTGGCGGTATCGACTGGGAGGAGCCGAACGCGTAGTCTTCATCATTTACTGGACTCCCCGAATCACGCGACACGACGCCGGACCCCGAGCGAGCGCGGCGCCGTGGTGTGACCCGGCTGGCCAGACGGGTCGGAGCACCACCCACCGCATATGATTCGTGAGATGTTGCGCAATCGTCGGCCGAAGGGCATCCACGGTCCTACACGCACCTCTCCCGATTCCGCCACCGTCGGAGGGCTCTCCCCCAGCCTGCGCGTTCTCCTGACGCTCGCGGCCGCAACGGTCGCTCTCGCAGGGGTCTACTTCATCCGTGAGGTGTTCGGACCCGTCGCGCTCGCGATCGTGATCGTGGTGATCTGCGAGCCCCTCCGCCGCCCGCTCGATCGGCGCGGCTGGCCCCGGTGGGCGATCACCACGGCAGTCATCGCTCTCTCCTATCTGATTCTCGTGGCCATGGGGGCACTGCTGTGGCTCGCGGGTACGCAGTTCGCTCGGCTGATCACCGACCTCGTCTCCGAGGGCGGTCTGAACCGAGCCGCAGCTCAGCTCGTCTCAACTCTGCAGTCGCTCGGGCTGGACGCGGAAGCCTCGGATGCCGCAGCTTCGGTGCTCGACCCGGAGACACTGCTCGGGCTCGTTCGCAGCGTCGGCGGCACCGTGCTCAGCGTGGCGACCGCGCTGTTCTTCGTCTGCGCGTACATCATCTTCATGGCCGCCGATGCCGCCCGCTACCGTCAGGCACCCGCGCTCTTCGCAGCGACCAAGGGAGCGACGATCGAGCGCATCGTGCGACTCAACTCCGGCATCCGGAGGTACTACGTCGTGAACGCCACGTTCGGCGCCATCGTCGCGATCATCGACGGGCTCGCACTGTGGTGGATGGGGATCCCGGTTCCCATCGTCTGGGCGATCCTCGCGTTCGTCACGAACTTCATCCCGAACATCGGGTTCATCCTCGGGCTCGTGCCACCGGCCATCCTCGCGTTCGTCGTCGGAGACTGGCCCCTGCTCCTCGGAGTGATCGCGGTCTACTGCGTCGTCAACGTCGTGCTGCAGGTCCTCGTGCAGCCCAAGTTCGTCAGCGACGCGGTCGACCTCAGCCTCACACTGAGCTTCCTCTCGGTGGTCTTCTGGACGTTCATCATCGGACCGCTCGGGGCGATCCTGTCGATTCCGCTCACCCTGCTCGTGCGCACTCTGGTGCTTGAGGGCGACCCGAGCACGACATGGCTTCGATGGCTCTCCGGCGACCGCACCGCGATTCCTCCAGAGGTGGGCCCCTCAGAGGAGAGACCCGACACGCGACCCCGACATCGCCGTTCCGCACGCGGCAGCGCAACAGGCGACCGATAGGCCCCGGCCTCCGTCAGTCAGACGTACCGATCCCCGCCGCTGGATCTGCAGGTGCAGAATCCTCGTCGCGGCGTGTCTTCGCGTTTGCACCCGCACCGGCGCCGAGCGAGATCGTCGAGAGCAGGCCCAGCGACAGGAACCCTGCCGCGGTCCACGCGGCGAAACGTGTGCCGTCGGAGAATGCCGCCTTCGCGTCGTCTGCGATCTCGGCGGTCTCGGGCTGAGCCTCCAGCCCGCTGATCGCCGCGCCGGCGCTGTCGACGACGGACGACACGATCTGGTCACGCTGCTCGACAGGAAGCCCCCGTGCGTCGAGTGAGGATGTGAGTATCCCGGCCGTGCTCGTGAACAGCACCGTGCCCAGGACTGCGACTCCCAGCGCTGCTCCGAGCTGCCGGGAGGTCGATTGCGTCCCCGACGCCGCGCCGCTGTCGTCGACCGGCACGTCGGCGAGCACGACACCCGTCAGCTGCGCCGTGGCGAGGCCGACACCGAGTCCGTAGACGAAGAGGAACGGAATGAGAGGCACCCACGACGCGTCCGGGGCGATGACGAAGCCGACGCCGGCGACGCCGACGATCTCGGCGATGAGTCCTGCTCGCACGACCCACACCGGGGCGATCTTGCCGCTCGCCGCGCCTGCCGCACCGCTGGCGACGAACGACCCGCCGGCGAGGGCGAGCAGCAGCAGGCCCGTCTGCAGCGCGTCGAAACCCAGCACGAACTGCAGCCACAGCGGCAGTGCGAGGATGATGCCGAACTCGCCCAGCGAGACCACGGTGGCGGCGATGTTGCCGTTGCGGAACGACGGGATGGAGAACAGTCGCAGTGCCAGGAGGGTCGACCGTCCGCGGCGTTCCCGGTGCACACCCCATGCGATGAAGGCGACGAGCCCCGCGACGGCCAACGCGAAGGCGAACGGGATCGGAGACACATCCAGCGGCCAGCTCCAGTCGCCGAGTTCGGGGCGCTGGTCGACGAGCCACCAGCCGTACGTGCGCCCCTCGATCAGACCGAACACGAGGCTCGCCATCGTGATCACCGAGAGGATCGCTCCGACGACGTCGATCTTCGACACCCGGTCGCTGCGCGATTCGGCCACCGTGAGCAGCACTCCGACGATGATGATGATCCCCAGTGGAATGTTGATGCCGAAAGCCCAGCGCCAGGAGAACGCGGTCGTCAGCCATCCCCCCAGCAGTGGCCCGACGGCCGCCATTCCGCCGATGGTCGAGCCCCACACCGCAAAGGCGATGCCGCGCTCACGTCCGCGGAAGGTCGCGTTGATGATCGAGAGGGTGGTCGGCAGGATCATCGATCCTCCGACTCCCTGCGCGAGACGGGCGAGGATCAGCATCCCGCCGTCCGGTGCGAACGCGGCGAGTACCGAGGATGCCGCGAAGACGACGACACCGATGATCATCACGCGCCGTCGTCCGAATCGATCCGCCAGGCTGCCGAACACGAGGAGCAATGCGGCGAACACCAGCGTGTAGGCCTCCTGCACCCACTGCACCTCGGTCGAGGTGATGCCCAGGTCGTCTACGATCGCCGGAATCGCCACATTCACGATCGTCGAATCGACGATGATCAGCGAGACGGCGATGCTGATGAAGACCAGGCCCACCCAGCGCAGGCGAATGTAGCGTTCCATGACTACTAGCCTAGCTAGCAATTAGACAGGTGTCACGAAATCTGCTCGCCGACAGCAAGCGAGTATCAGTCGGTCTGCAACTCCGGGGTCGGACGATCGATGATCCTCCGCACGCCACCCCTCGCGAGCATCAGCACGATGATGAGCGCGGTCACCTGGAAGAACCCACCCAGATACACGGCGTCGCCGAAGACCCACGCCACGATCTCGAGCACGAGGAACTTGCTGCCGGGAAGGACGAGCAGCAACGCCCCGACGTTCAGCACTCTGATCCAGTGGCTGTGCGTGCCGCGGATGCGAGCGAATATGCGCTTCTTGACGAAGAGCACCCCTTCGAGCACGACCTTGAGCAGTACCGCCGTGAGGAGGGCGAGCAGGAAGGACTCGGAGATGACCTCGGGGAACAGCTGGATGAAGACGCCGAGCACGACGAGGTAGACGAAGATGTCGACAAGATCGACGGGACGGATCTTCACGGCCTCATCGTAGCGAGGGTCGGGTCGCATTTAGATTGTGCACAATCTAATCGTGTGTAATGCTTGAGAGATGGCCGTGACCGATGAGATGGTGTGCTTCTCGCTGTATTCCGCCGCGCGCGCGACGACGCAGGCCTATCGAGCCCTTCTCGCACCGTGGGGCCTCACCTACCCGCAGTATCTCGTGCTCGCGATCCTCTGGATGGAGGGCGAGCAGACCATCGGCTCGCTGGGCGACGCCATGCAGCTCGATTCGGGCACCCTCTCCCCTCTCGTCCGCCGCCTCGAGCAGGCGGGCTATGTGAGCCGAGCCCGCAGCTCGGCCGATGAGCGTGTCGTCACCGTCGTGCTGACCGAGGCGGGCACGGCATTGCGCTCTGAGGTCGCTCCGGTCCACACCACCATCGCCGCGCTCGCCGGCATGCACGACGACGACCAGCGTCACCGTCTGATCGCCGAGCTGCAGGAGCTCACGGAGCGACTGCAGAAGACTGCGGCCGCGCCCTCCGCGCGCGCACCGCGCGCCGACTGACCACAACCCGGAAGGAATCCACACCAATGGACGCTCTCTACACAGCCGAGGCACTCGCCACAGGAGCCGGACGCGCCGGCCGCGTCGCCACGAGCGAAGGCAACCTCGAGCTCGACCTCGCCATCCCGAAGGAGATGGGCGGCAGCGGCGACGGGGCCAACCCCGAGCAGCTGTTCGCCGCCGGCTACGCCGCGTGCTTCCACTCGGCGCTGCAGTCGGTAGCCCGCACACAGAAGGTGAAGATCACCGACTCGTCGGTCGGCGCCCGTGTGCAGATCGGATCCAACGGCGAGGGTGGTTTCGGACTCGCCGTGCAGCTCGAGGTCGTCATCCCCGACCTCCCCCACGAGCAGGCTCAGGCGCTCGCGGACGCCGCACACAAGGTGTGCCCCTATTCCAACGCGACCCGCGGCAACATCGACGTCGAGATCACCGTCACCGACGACTGATCCACCCATAACATCCCCTACGACCGATCCCACAAGGAGACACAATGCGCGCACTCACCCATGACACCTTCGGCGATCCCGAACAGGTTCTGACCGTCACCGAACGCCCCACCCCCGAGCCCGGTCCGGGTCAGGTCCGGCTGAAGATCGTGCTGTCGCCGATCCACAACCACGACCTCTGGACCATTCGCGGCACATACGGCTTCAAGCCCGAGTTGCCGGCGGCATCCGGTACCGAGGCTCTCGGCATCGTCGACGCTCTCGGTGAGGGCGTCGACAACCTGACCGTCGGCCAGCGCGTCGCCTCAGGCGGCACGTTCGGCGCCTGGGCGGAGTACGTGATCGCGAACGCCGCGGGGCTCATCCCGGTTCCCGAGTCGCTCAGCGACGAGAGCGCGGCGCAGCTCGTCTCGATGCCGTTCAGCACCGTGAGCCTGCTGCATTTCCTGGGGGCGGAGAAGGGCGACTGGATCGTCCAGAACGCGGCGAACGGTGCCGTCGGACGCATGCTCGCCCAGCTCGGCGCAGCCCGCGGCGTGAACGTCATCGGCCTCGTGCGCCGCTCGGCCGGTGTCGACGAACTCCGCGAACAGGGCATCGAGAACGTGGTCTCGACCGACCACGACGGCTGGCGAGAGCAGGTCGCCGAGATCACCGGCGGCGCGCACATCGCCTACGGGATCGACTCGGTCGGCGGTTCGTCGGCGGGCGACGTGCTGTCGCTCCTCGGCGAGGGCGGAACCCTCGTCGCATTCGGAGCCATGAACTCCCCCACGATGGAGATCGCCTCCGGAGATGTCATCTTCAAGCAGGCGACCGTCAAGGGCTTCTGGGGCAGCAAGGTCATTCAGACGATGGATGCCGCTACGCGCGGCGCCCTGTTCGGCGAGCTCTTCCAGCGTGTCGGCGACGGCACGCTGACGTTGCCGGTGGCCGGCGTCTTCGACGCCGCAGACGCGGCTGACGCCGTGCGAGCGAGCAACACCGCCGGCCGCGTGGGCAAGGTCCTTCTGAAGTTCTGAGCACCCGACGCCTGACCGCCCCCGTCAGATTCGTCCTCTGACGGGGGTGCGATCCGCCGCGTCGCCACCCTCCGGCATCGCCATCTCAGCGCGCACGCCGAGAAGTCGCACCTCCCGGTCGTGATCGAGCGTGGCGCCGAGTGCGAGAGCCGCAGCGACGACCTCAGCGCGCTCGGCCGTCGGCTGCGGCAGCTTGCGACCGAACGTCTTGGTCTCGAACGGCGCGTATCGCACCTTGAGATGCACGCGGACGACCGGGCGTGCCTCGGCGGCACAGTCGTCGAAGGCCTGCCCTGCCAGCTCGGTGAGCGCTGTCTGCACCTCCGCGGTCGTCGTGAGGTTGTGCTGAAAAGTCGTCTCCCGGCTGTGGCTGCGCGCCACCCAGGGCGTGTCGTCGACCACGCTCGGTCCGAGGCCCGAGCCGAGATCGCGGTACCAGACACCCATACGCGGACCGAACTCCGTGACGAGCTGATCCTGGTCCGAGTCGGCGAGCTCGCGTACCGTCATGATGCCGTGCGCGGCGAGCCGCTTCTGCACCTTCGGACCCACACCCCAGAGGTCTCGCGTGGGCTTGTCGCCCATGACCTCGAACCAGTTGTCGGCGGTGAGCCGGAACATGCCGCGAGGCTTGCCGAACTCGGTGGCGATCTTGGCGCGCACCTTGTTGTCGCCGATGCCGACCGAACAGTGCAGGCCGGTCGACTCGAGCACCGCGGTCTGAGCGATCGTCGCGACCCTCTCGGGGTCATCCGTCGTGACGCCGAGGAAGCACTCGTCCCAGCCGATGACCTCGAGCACCACGCCCGGCAGCTCGCGCAGCGTCGACATCACCTCGGTCGATGCCGACTCATAGGCTTCGTGGTCGACCGGCAGGAAGACCGCGTCGTCGGGCGCCTTGCGTGCCGCGATCTTCAATGGCATCCCGGATCCGATGCCGAACTCGCGAGCCTCGTACGAGGCCGTCGACACGACAGCTCGCTCCGTCGGGTCTCCCCTGCCGCCCACGATCACCGGCAGTCCCGCGAGCTCGGGTCTGCGCAGCACCTCGACCGCAGCGATGAACTGGTCCATGTCCACGTGCAGAACCCAGTCGCTCATGCATCGAGTGTGGCCCGTGTCACCCGCGAAGTCACCCCTCGAACACGATCAGCGCGGAGATCAGCCGATCGACACACCGATCGCCGTCGCGATGATGGCGAGCAGCGGCAGGGTGCCCTGCATCGCGGCCGCACGCAGCTTGGTGCGGTCGGAGAGCACGAGCACCAGCGCTGCGGCGAGCATCATTCCCGTGCCTGCGAAGACCAGCGTCAGTCCGACCGTCGTGAGGCCGATGATCACGAAGCCGACGCCGAGCAGTGCGGTGAGAGCCAGGAACAGGTTGTAGAAGCCCTGATTGAAGGCGAGGGCCTTCATGGTGACGGCATCCGCCTCGCTGGCGACGCCGAAGATCTTCCTCGTCTCGGGTTCGGTCCACTTGAGCGATTCGAGCGCGAAGATGAAGACGTGGAACGCGGCAGCGGCCGCGGCGAGGACGAGTCCGACGATGAGCATGACTCGATCGTATCGGCGCGCGGCCCGGTCAGATCAGGAAGATCGGCAGCAGCCCGGGGTTGTGCGCGTGCACGAGCACGGCGAAGACGACCGCATCGAACAGCAGGTGCACGGTCACGACATAGGCCAGCGAGTGTGTCCGCATGAAGATGAACCCCTGCAGGAGCGCGAACGGGATGGTGAGCAGCGGGCCCCACTCGCGGTAGCCCAGCTCCCAGAGGAAGGACACGAACACGATCATCTGCAGGACGTTGGCGAGGGCATCGGGAAAGTGCCGGCGCAGCAGCGCGAAGACGGTGCAGATGAAGAACAGCTCGTCCCAGATGCCGACGGCCCCGACACCGACGAACAGCCGAGCGATGAGGTCGGGCGAATCGACGACCGGCCAGTTCTGGTAGACGCCGCTCGTGATGAAGTAGAACGGCAGGATCAGCCAGCCGAGCACCAGCACAGCCACCAGCCACCCCCACTGCAGGCGTCCCCATCGCTTGTGGGCACGCCAGGGGAAGCTGATCGCGCGGTCTCGGAAGACGAAGCGCGAGACGACGTACGGCACTGCGACCGCGCCGCCGAGAGCGAGCGTGAACCGCAGCATCGCGAGGTTGTCGAGCTCCGCGGCCAGCGGGATGACGCTCACGATGAGCATTCCCAAGGCGATCAGCGAGAGGTCCCGGGTGAGCGAGGGCTGACGGCTCACACCGATCACGCGAGCGCTTCCACGCCGCGCGCCGACGCTCACCGTCTGATCCGGAGACGAGGGCAGACGCCGTTCGACGAACCAGGCTGCGCCGACACCCAGCGCGAGCAGCACCCAACCGAGCCAGGCGATCTGCGCCACGAAGAACGCCGGTGCCGCAAGGCACACGAGCAGCGCAGGCACGACAGCGGGCCAGGTCGCCGACGTGCGCTGAGTGTCGATCACGCGCGCGACTTCCGCCGATACACAAGGTCGCGGATGTCGCGCCCCTTGGCGATGCCCTTGCGTTCGAAGGCCGTCATGACGCGTCCGTCGAACCGCTCCGCCCAGTCGCCGTCGAACGCACGCTCGAACAGGGGCTCGGCATCCAGCACCTCGCGCATCTGCAGGGCGTAGTCCTCCCAGTCGGTCGCGAGTCGGAGGAGACCCCCGTCGCGAAGCGCGCGGGCCGCGGTGTCGCCGAACCCCTGGCGGACGAGCCGTCGCTTGGTGTGCTTCTTCTTGTGCCACGGGTCGGGGAAGAAGATCCAGACCTCGGCGGCCGCGGCCTCGGGCAGATACGACGAGAGCACCTCCGGCGCATTCGCCTCGACCACACGCACGTTGCGAGCGCCCTCGCGGTCGGCATCGAGCATCGTCCTGGCGAGCCCGGCGCGGAAGACCTCGACGGCGAGGAAGTCGTCATCGGGGCGCGACGATGCGGCGGCGACGATCGCGTGCCCCTGACCGGAGCCGATCTCGACGTACAGATCGGCCTCGCGCCCGTATTCGACGGTCGGGTCGAGCCTCGCTTCAGGGTGCACCGAGGTCCAGGCGACATCGCGGGGGACGTCCAGAAGGTAGTGCGGTCCGAGCTCTTCGAAGGCGCGCTCCTGGGCGTCGGACATGCGACCGCTGCGGCGCACGAAGGAGACCGGTTCGTCGCGGAAGGTGCGGGGTTCGGGCATGCTTCCAGGGTAGTCGGCGGTGATCAGCGCCACGGACCGCGGATCAGGGCGCGGGCGCGGTCACGAAGTCGATCAGCTCCTCGACACGACCGAGGAGCGCGGGCTCGAGGTCGCGATACGTGTGCACCTTCGACAGGATGTGCTGCCAGGCTCGACCGGTGTCGCCCTGCGTCTCATAGGGCCAGCCGAACGCCCGGCAGATTCCCGTCTTCCAATCGGTCCCTCGAGGGATCTCGGGCCACTTCGCGATGCCCAGGGCTCGAGGGGTGACGCACTGCCAGACGTCGACGAAGGGATGTCCGACGATCCGCACGTGCTTCCCGTGCGGACCTCGGGCCACGGCATCCGCGAGACGCGACTCCTTCGAACCGGGCACGAGATGATCCACCAGAACGCCGTAGCGGCGCGATGCGCTGGGCGGCTCTGCGGCGAGCAGCTCATCGAGCAGATCGACTCCCTGCAGGAACTCGACGACCACGCCCTCGACCCGCAGGTCTGCTCCCCACACCTTCTCGACGAGCTCGGCGTCGTGTTTTCCCTCCACCAGGATGCGGCTGGGCAGCGCGACCCTGGCCCGCTGATCGGCGGCCACGAAGGATCCGGATGCCGTGCGTCGGAGCACCTGCTCCTTCGCCGCGGGAACCGTGAGGCGCACCGGCGATCCGTCGATCAGGAACCCGCCGCCGAGAGGGAAGAGTCGCTTGCGCCCGACCCGATCCTCGAGCTCGACGTTGCCACCCTGCACTCGCGTGACCGCTCCGCAGAATCCGTCCTGCGCGACCTCGACGACGAGATCGAGCTCGGCGGCAACCTGCGGCACCGGCTTCGCCGCGCGCTCCCGCCAGCCAGCCGCGAGCACATCCGATCCGTACCTGTCGTCCATGCCATCCAGCGTATGTGTCTCCGCTGAGGGCGAACGGCTATCCCCGCCCGGAAGCTGTCGCGTGTCGGCCTCAGTGCATAGACTCGTGCCATGGGGCTCGGCTGCCGGTCGGAGGGAACACGATGAAGACACGGTGGCTGGCGCTGGCCGCACTGACCGCAGCAGCGGCCGCGGGGGCGTTCTCCGTCTCGGCCGCATCCGCGACCGATCCGGTCACGCTCGACTCGGGGTACGTGACCGATGACGCCGAAGCCCTCAGTGCGAGTGAGGAGGATGCCGTCGAGGCCCGCCTCCAGACGCTCAGCGACAACTCCTCGTCCGACCTCTTCGTCGTCCTCGTCGACGACTTCACCTCGCCGTCCGACAGCGTCGCCTGGGCCGACACCGTCGCAGAGAACAACAACCTGGGATCCGAGCAGTATCTCCTCGCCATCGCGGTGGACGGACGCAGCTACTACATCTCAGCCGCGCCCGACGGCCCGCTCAGCGACAGCAAGCTCGACGATGTCGAAGACAAGATACTGAGCCTCGCCGCACAGGAGGACTGGGAGGGCATGATCGTCCTCGCCGCCGACGAGATCGAGGGCGACGGCGGGGCGGGTGCTCTGCGAGCCACGTTGATCGTGGTCGCGGTCATCGCGCTCGGTCTCATCGTGTGGCTCGTCATCGCGCTCGTCCGCCGCTCCCGTCGGAACGCCGAGATCCGCAGGCGCGGCGCCATGCCCGAGAAGCCCGATCCGAACGATCCGTTCTCGACTCTGACCGACGAGCAGGTGCAGACGCAGGCGGGTGCTGCCCTCGTGCAGGCCGACGATGCGATCACCTCGAGCCGCGAGGAACTCGGCTTCGCCGTCGCGCAGTTCGGCGAAGCGGCCACCTCGGCGTTCACCGGCGCCGTCGAGACCGCCAAGGCCAAGATGTCGGAGGCGTTCGATCTCAAGCAGAAGCTCGACGACGAGATCGAGGACACCGTCCACGACCGTCGCGCCTGGCACATCCGCATCATCCAGATCTGCGAAGAGATCGACGACGTCCTCGATGAGAACACCGAGGCGTTCGACGCTCTTCGCAAGCTCGAGCAGAACGCCCCCCAGGAGCTCGAGCGGGTCAAGGGCGAGCGGGCCGCGCTCGCACCTGTCCTCGCCGGCGCGGCCTCTGCGCTCTCGGCTCTCGCCGACACCTACGACCCCGCGGCTCTGTCGACTGTCGCCGACAACCCGGCGCAGGCCCAGGAGCGCGCGCTGCTCGCAGACCGTTCGATCGAGGCCGCCGCACAGGCGATCGCCGCGGGCAGATCGGGCGAGGCGGCCTTCGCTATCCGCACGGCCGAGCAGTCAGTCGCCCAGGCAGCTCAGCTGGCGCAGGCGATCACCGCACTCGGCGCCGAGCTGACGAACATCGAAGCGCAGGCACAGGCCCTGGTGGCCGAGCTGCAGGCAGACATCGCCGCCGCCCAGCAGCTGCCCGACTCCGGCGGAGCGATCTCCTCGGTCGCCGCGGGCACTGCCCAGCAGTTGCAGCAGGCCCGGGCCGGCCTCGCTGGAACATCACGCAGCCCCCAGCGGGTGCTCGACGCCCTCACCGCAGCGAATGCGCAGATCGATGCCGCCATCGCCCAAGGCACGCAGGCCGTCGAGCGCGCCCGCCGAACGCAGCAGATGCTCGAGCAGACGCTGACCCAGGCGGGCTCCGAGATCCGCGCGACCCGTGAGTACATCGAGACGCGCCGCGGCACCGTCGGGTCGACTGCACGCACTCGGCTGTCGCAGGCCGAAGCCTCCCTCACCCAGGCACTGAACCTGCGCGCATCCGACCCCGAAGCGGCGCTCACCGAAGCCGGCCGCTCGCTCGACCTCGTCCGGCAGGCCACCTCGTCTGCTCAGGCCGACGTCGAGGCGATGAACCCGAACCGGTACCAGAACAACGGCTGGGGCGGTGGGGGCGGCAGCATCTTCGGCGGATCCGCCTCGGGCGGCTCCGGCCTCGGAGGCGACATCCTCGGCGGCATCATCGGTGGGCTGCTCTCGGGTGGCGGAGGCGGCGGTGGCTCCTCCCGCAGCAGCAGCTGGCGCTCCAGCGGAGGCGGCGGATTCCGCAGCTCCGGTTTCGGCGGAGGCGGCGGCAGCCGCTCCAGCGGCCGCAGCGGCCGTTCGGGAGGGCGACGCTTCTGAACCGCACACACATCGACCCCAGACATCGAGTCCGACCCTCTGAAAGGAACCACGCATGACCAAGCAGTCCATCTTCGGACGTATCTCGACCCTTGTCCGCGCGAACATCAACTCCCTCCTGGACTCTGCGGAAGACCCGCAGAAGATGATCGACCAGCTCGTTCGCGACTACACGAACAGCATCGCGGACGCCGAGTCGGCCATCGCCGAGACCATCGGCAACCTGCGCCTGCTCGAGCGCGACCACGAAGAAGACGTCCAGGCGGCCACGGAATGGGGCAACAAGGCGCTCGCCGCGAGCCGCAAGGCCGACGAGATGCGCACCAAGGGCGACGTCGCAGACGCCGACAAGTTCGACAACCTCGCGAAGATCGCTCTTCAGCGCCAGATCAGCGCTGAGCGCGAGGCGACCGGCGCAGAGCCGCAGATCGCCGCGCAGACCGAGATCGTCGACAAGCTGAAGTCCGGCCTCAACGGCATGAAGGACAAGCTCGGCGAGCTGAAGAACAAGCGCAGCGAGCTGCTCGCCCGCGCCAAGGTCGCCGAGGCGCAGACCAAGGTGCAGGATGCGGTCTCGTCGATCAACGTCCTCGACCCCACCAGCGAGCTGGGCCGTTTCGAAGACAAGGTCCGCCGCCAGGAGGCCCTTGCGCAGGGCAAGATCGAACTCGCGGCATCGAGCCTCGACGCGCAGTTCGAGAGCCTCGAGGACCTCGGTGAGCTCACCGAGGTCGAGGCTCGTCTCGCCGAGCTGAAGGCGGGCGGCTCCGCCCCTCGCCAGGCCATCGAAGGCTCCTGACACACCCGCGGGTGCCTCGGATCCTCGCATCCGAGGCACTCGTACCCCTTTCTCAGCTGGAGGCACCCATGGTGCGTTTCCTCGTCGTCCCGCAGTGGCAGGGCTCCCCCGCCGCCCGCGCGATGCTCCTCGTCGACGGCGCCTCGGCGATCGCCGGCGATCTTCCGCGCGCGGCGACCACCGTGCTCGACGTGCCCGTTGAAGCGGGTGAATCTCTGGGAACGGGCGTTCGCCGTCTCAGCGCGCTTCTGCGCACCAGAGAACTCGTCCACGAGAGCATGACGACCGACACGGTGATCATCGGCGGCGATTGCAGCGTGACGGTCGCCGCGCTGGCGTCTCTCCCAGGCGGGACCGATGACCTCGCCGTCGTGTGGTGCGACGCCCACGCCGACCTTCACACGCCCGACACATCGCCCTCCGGTGCCTTCTCGGGCATGGCGCTCCGAGCAGTGCTGGGCGAGGGAGAACCTCAACTCGCGGTCACGCCCGGGATTCCCCGCAACCGGGTGGTCACGGTGGGCATGCGCAATCTCGAGGATTCCGAGGTGACGGCTCTCGAGGGCCTCACGCAGCTCTCCGTCCAGGATCTCGACTCACCCGAAGCACTGGCCGACGCGGTCGAGGCGACCGGCGCGCGGCGCGTCTGGGTGCACATCGACGTCGATGTGCTCGACCCCGCCGAGATCGCCGGTGTCTCCTCCCCTGCCCCGTTCGGACTCGCGCCTGCGACTCTGAGCGCCGCGATCCGCGCACTGCGGTCACGTGTTCCGCTGGCCGGCGCGACCATCGCCGGGTTCGCCCCCCGCTCACCCGCCGACGCGGTCGACGACCTCGGCGCCCTGCTCCGCCTCGTCGGTGCCGTCGCATGACGGCCGACTGGCGGCCCGCTGCCGAGCACGCTCTGGCCCGCGGTCGACGACTCGACCGAAGGATTCCCGCGTTCCTGCTCCGCTCACCGATCAGCCGACTCGGCTACTGGTGGGGCACGGCCGTCGGCTGGATCTGGGGCTCGCTGTGGAGCACCGGGCCCGTCGAACGACGCGCCGGCCTCTGGGTGTTCCGGGGGATGCCGAACTGGACCTTCAATCGCGGCGGAGTCTGCGTGGGCGGCTGCTTCCTCACCGGCGACGCACGACCGAGCGACGCGATGCTGCGACACGAAGCGGTGCACAAAGCACAGTGGCTGCGCTACGGAATCCTGCTCCCGGTGCTCTATCTCTTCGCTGGCCGGGATCCTCTGCGCAACCGCTTCGAGATCGAGGCAGGACTCGAAGACGGCAACTACGTCCGCCGCAGCAGAGCTCAGCGGTAGACGTTCGGCGCCTAGCGCTCGACGGGCAGAAGTCCGAAGCGCTCGGGTGCGTAGATCTGAGCGGGCTGGATGTCGAGAGCGCCGGTCAGGTGCTCGACGATGTCGGCAGTGCCGAGGTAACCGCCGAGAAGAGTGATGTGCGTCTCGAGCTCATCGTCGCAGAGCATCTCGTCAGCCCAGGCGCAGGTCGCCCGAGCGAGCGCCTCGCCGGCAGCGCAGGCGCGACCGGTTCCGGGTGCTCCTGACCGCTGGGCTCGAGCGAGCCAGGTGACGGTCATGCGGCCAGGTGCTTCTATCACACCGATGTCCGACGCGTCAGCGACCTCGATGAAGATCCGGCCCGAGGCACACAGCGGCAACGTCGAGAGAAAGACCTCGAGCTCGGCCAGCGAGTGCTCGTCGGCCGTCACCAGGTGGTGAGCACGACGACGTGCGGCGCGGCGCTCAGCACGCGTGCTGCGGGTCTCGAGGAAGGTCTCCATGATGCATCCAGCATACAGCACGTGAAGGGTTGCCTAACCTTGCTCGGGCACTTCTTCCACGAGCGCTTCCCGAAGGCTCTCGAGTTCCTGATCCGTCATGCCGTTCGCACGGAGATAATCGGCGGCCGAGCCCCACCGCTGGTCCACCTCCTCGAGAAGCGCCCTCATCACGGGCGCAGGCGACTGCGTGGCCAACGCGACGGCATGCACCGCCTCCGGGTGCTGCGACCTCAGGTATGCGGCGATGCGATTCGACCGCTCGGCCGGCAGCAGCGACTCCGTGATCGCATAGTCGTCGATGATCGCCTCGCGGTCGGCGCCCACTGCGGCGAGCGCAAGGGCCACCGTCACGCCGGTGCGGTCCTTGCCCACCGTGCAGTGAACCAGGGTCGGCTCTCCCGCCGCGATGATGCGGATGGCGGCGACGAGCCGCTCTCCGCTCTCCTCGAGAAGATGAAGATAGAGGTCCTCCAGGCTCGTATCGGACTCGAAGAACGAGCGCACGGATCCGAGGAACAGCGGAAGGTGAGTGGTGTCAGGCCCCTCGATCTCGGTCGGCTCCGCCGCGACCTCTTCGCCGTCGCGGAGGTCGACGATGTGCGAGACGCGACGACGAACCTCATTCACACCCGCAGTGGTGGCCGCTGAGAGCTGACCCGAACGCAGAAGCATCCCCGAACGGATCCGTCCGCCTTCTGCGGGAATCCCGCCGACGTCGCGGAAGTTGTTGACGCCGTCGATGTCGAGGACGCTCACGCCTGCGCCTGCGGGGCGCGCGGCGGAACAGGGTATCGGCCGGCGATGACGACCCTGTTGAACGCGTTGATCGAGATGCACGCCCAGCTCAGTGCCGCGTACTCCTTCTCTGTGAAGACTCCCCCGACGCGGTTGTAGACCTCGTCTGAGATGCCGTCCTCCGAGATGAACGTGAAGGCCTCGGCGAGTTCGAGCGCCGCCTCTTCGCGGTCGCTGAACACGTTGCTCTCTCGCCAGGTCGCGATCTGCATGAGCGTGTCCGTGTCGATGCCTGCCTTGAGCGCCCTGTCGACGTGCAGACGCGTGCAGTAGCTGCATCCGTTCAGCTGCGAGGAGTGGATCATCACGATCTCCTTGAGCCGATCGTCGATGCCGTTCGCGGCGCAGATGTCTCCGACCGTACGTGCGAAGGCGTCGAGCGCCTGATAGGCCGCTGGCTCGGTCTTGGAGAGGTGCACTCGCGTCTCGCTCATGCCTCAATGATATTCCGTTGTGCACTGGCTCCGGCAGGTCGCTCTCGAAGGGATTGAGTACACAATGACAAGTATTCACCCCGACATGTTCGCTTAATGACAATCATTGACACGATACGAATTGGCACGGCGCCTCTGCATTTCCGCACCGCCCTGAAAACAGAGCAGAATATGCAAGTGGCGATCGACACCAGCGAGTTCAACTATCTTCCCGCACAGGCGCAGGCGATGGGGGTTTCCGTGCCGTCCGTCCGACGCGTGACGCTTCCCCTCCCAGACGGCCGTCACGTCAGCGCTCTCCGGTTCGGCGAAGAGACGCCCCGCGTCACGCTGCTGCACGGCGCCGGCCTCAACGCCCACACGTGGGACACGACGGTGCTCGCTCTTCAGCATCCGGTGCTGGCGATAGACCTCGCCGGGCACGGCGACTCGTCTTGGCGCGACGACGTCGACTACTCCCCCCGCACGCTCGCGCTCGATGTCGCGGCAGCACTCGAGGCCTGGACCGATGGCCCGCAGCTGGTCGTCGGCCAGTCGCTCGGCGGCCTCACCGGCGCCGCCCTCGCTGCCGCTCGACCGGACCTCGTCTCGGAGCTGATCGTCGTCGACATCACGCCTGGCATCGACACCTCCGCCGGCCCAGCCGCCCTGCGCGAGTTCTACGCCGGCCCCACCGATTTCGCGACCCGCGACGAGCTCGTCGACCGCGCGATCGCGTTCGGGTTCGGGGGCGCCCGATCCGACACCGAGCGCGGAGTCTTCCTCAACACCCATGTGCGCGACGACGGACGTGTCGAGTGGAAGCATCATTTCGCTCACCTCGCCGCTCAGACGCTGGCAGCCCATGACCCTGGCGACGTCGCGGCTCCGTCGCCGCTCCACGCCACCGGATGGCAGGATCTCGCGGAGACGACGGCCCCGGTGACGCTCGTCCGCGCGCTCGACGGCTTCGTGAGCGAGGCGGATGCGAAGGAGTTCGGCGAGCGCCTGCCTCACGCTCGCGTCACCGCCGTCCAGGCCACCCACAACGTTCAGGAGACCGCACCCGCCGAGCTGGCGTCACTGATCTCCTCGTCGCTCGCCACCCGCGGAATGTGACCTTCCGTTCCACATTCCGCCCTCACCGCCCCGACACATCCCTAGGCTCGATCCATCGGCACACAGCAACTGCCGCCCCGAGAGGAAACAACCCATGTTCCGACGTACGCGACGACTCGCGCTGATCTCCGCGATCGCGGCGAGCGCCATCGTCCTCACCGCCTGCTCAGGTGCCGCAGAGCCCGAGGCCACCGAACCGGTGGGAGAACCCGACCCGGACGCGACGCTGCAGGTGGGCCTCGTCCTCGAGCCCACCAACCTCGACATTCGTCGCACCAGCGGCGCAGCGCTCGAGCAGATCCTGATCGACAACATCTACGAGGGTCTCGTCAGCCGCACACAGGAGAACGAGATCGTGCCGCGGCTCGCGTCTGACTACGAGGTCTCCGAAGACGGACTCACGTACTCGTTCACGCTGAACGAGGGCATCACCTTCCACAGCGGAACCGCACTCACCTCCGCCGATGTGGTCGCCTCTTACGAGGCCGTGCGCACTGATGCGACGTTGCAGGGCAATGCCGAGTTCGCCTCGGTGGCCTCGATCACAGCTCCAGACCCGACCACCGTGCAGATCGTGCTGACCGAGCCGAACCAGAACTTCCTGTTCTCGCTGACCGGCCCTGCGGGCCTCGTGTTCCAGACCGGCGACACGACCGATCTCAAGACCGCCGAGAACGGCACCGGCCCCTTCACCCTGACGCGCTGGAGCAAGGGCAGCGCCATCACGTTCGCCCGCAACGAGGCGTACTGGGGCGAGCCTGCGGAAGTCGCCGAGGTCGAGTTCCAGTACATCCCCGACTTCACGGCCGGAGTGAACACGGCTCTCGACGGTGGCGTCCAGGTGCTCACCGCGGTGGATCCGAATCTCGCCCCGCAGCTCGAGGATTCCGGTGACTTCTCGCTCACGACCGGTCGGACCACCGACAAGGCGACGCTCGCGTTCAACAATGCCAAGGCACCTCTCGACGACGTCCGGGTGCGCGAAGCGCTGCGTCTCGCGATCGATCACGAGGCTCTCGTCGAGGCCGTCGGCGCAGGCTCCACCCTTTACGGACCGATCCCCGAACTCGACCCCGGCTACGAAGACCTCTCCGATGTCGTGTCCTACGACCCGGAGAAGGCCAAGGAGCTGCTGGCCGAGGCCGGGCAGGAAGAGCTCGAGCTCACCCTGACGATTCCGAGCTTCTACGGCACGACGGTTCCGAAGGTCCTCATCTCCGACTTCCAGAAGGTCGGCGTCACCCTCGATGTCGACTCGGTCGAGTTCCCGACCTGGTTGGAGGACGTCTACACCAACCACGACTACGACCTGAGCTTCGTGCTGCACGTCGAGCCACGCGACTTCGGCAACTTCGCGAACCCCGAGTACTACTTCGGCTACGACAACGCCGAGGTGCAGAGCCTCTACACCGAGGCACTGGCCGAGGTCGACCCCGACAAGTCGGCGGACCTGCTCGCCGAGGCCGCTCGGATCGTCTCTGAGGACCACGCGGCGGACTGGCTGTACAACGGCGCGACGATCACCGCCGTGAGCCCGCTCGTCACGGGGTTCCCCGAGGACTCGATCAACTCGCGCATCAACCTGGCCGGCGTCACCGTGGCCACCGAGCAGTGATGACGCGCACTTCGTGATCCGCTACGCGCTCGTCCGAGGAGTCCTGCTCATCGCAGGGCTCCTCGTGTCGAGTGCGGTGATCTTCCTGACCCTGCGAGTGTTTCCCGGCGACGTCGCACAGCTGATCGCGGGAACCCAGGCCTCCCCCGCCGAGGTCGAGGCGCTCCGCGAGTCGCTCGGCCTCAACCGCCCGCTTCCCGCACAGTACGCCGAGTGGATCGGGGGCATCTTCCGGGGGGACCTCGGCACCTCGCTGCTCTCCGGCGCCTCCGTCGGCGAGGAGCTGCTCGAGAAGGCTCAGGTGACGGTTCCCCTCGGCATCCTCGCCCTGCTGATCGCCGTGCTCATCGCGGTGCCGTTCGGTATCCTGGCCGCGCTGCGCCGCGGCGGACGCGGAGGCACCGCCCTCAGCGTCGGCGCACAGGCCCTCGCGGCTGTGCCCGTCGTCTGGGCGGGGATGATGCTCATCGTCGTCTTCTCGGTCTGGCTCGGCTGGCTTCCACCACAGGGATTCCCCCGCACCGGATGGAGCACGCCCTGGAAGGCGCTCGAGTCGCTCCTGCTGCCCGCTCTCACGATCGGCATCGTCGAGGGGGCGATGCTCATGCGGTTCGTCCGCAGCGCCACCCTTCAGGCCGCCGGTCAGGACTTCGTGCGCACGGCGGCAGCCAAGGGCCTCACGCGCACGCGGGCGCTCATCTCACACGGCATCCCCGCCGTCGGCCTGTCGATCATCACCGTGCTGGGACTCCAGATCGCCGGCATCATCGTGGGATCGGTCGTGATCGAGCAGCTCTTCACGCTTCCCGGCATCGGACGGATGCTGGTGGCCGACGTCGGCACGCGAGACCTGATCAAGGTGCAGAGCGAGCTCCTCGTGCTCACCGGATTCGTGCTCGTGGTGGGATTCCTCGTCGACCTGATCCACCGTGCGGTCGATCCGCGCCAGAGGGAGGCGTGATGCGCGGCTGGCTTCCGAGACTGTGGCGCACCGCCACCGGACGATTCGGTCTGATCGTCGTAACGGTCATCGCGCTCACCGCACTCGTCTCGCTGTTCTGGACGCCGTTCGATCCTCAGGAGTCCGACCTGCGCGCACGCTGGTCCATCCCGAGCTGGCCGCATCTGCTCGGCACCGACGACACGGGCCGCGACATCCTCAGCCTGCTCATGGCAGGCGCTCGCACGACGGTCTTCGTCAGCATCGGTGCCGGTGTCGTCGCGACCCTCGTAGGCATCGCCCTCGCCGCCCTGGGTGCGCTCACCGCCCGCTGGCTGCGCGAGACGGTCGCCGTGCTCGTCGACATCCTGATCGCCTTCCCCGTGCTGCTGATCGCCATGATGATCTCGTCGGTCTGGGGCGGCTCGCTGTGGGTGGTGATCTGGTCGGTCGGCATCGGATTCGGCGTCAACATCGCCCGCGTCACGAGACCCGAGCTGCGCCGCGTGCAGCAGAGCGACTTCGTCCTCGCCGCGCGGGCGTCCGGCCTCACGACCGGACAGAGCCTCGCTCGTCACCTTCTTCCGAACGTCGCCCCCGTGTTCATCGTGCAGCTCTCGTGGTCGATGGCGGTCGCGGTGCTCGCCGAGGCCGGCCTGTCTTACCTCGGCTTCGGCGCCTCGGTCACGGAGCCGAGCTGGGGACTGCTGCTCGCCGACCTGCAGCGCTACATCGGCGTGCATCCGCTGTCGGTCATCTGGCCCGGCCTGGCGATCACGATCACCGTGCTGGCGCTCAACCTCCTCGGCGACGGGCTGCGCGAGGCCACTGATCCCACACTGCGCCACCGCGCGGCCGAGGTGCACACGCCGGCGGTGATCGCATGAGCCTCGAGGTGACAGACCTCGTCGTCCGCATCGACGGACGCACCGTCGTCGACGGCATCTCGTTCGAGGTGCCGGACGGATCCCGTCTCGGCCTGATCGGCGAATCCGGCTCCGGCAAGTCGCTGACCGCCCTCGCGGTGCTCGGCCTGCTCCCCGAAGGAGCGGTGGCGCGCGGCAGCATCCGCTGGAACGGGACCGAGCTGATCGGACTTCCGGATCGCGAACTCGCGCGACTGCGCGGCGACGAGATCGGCATCGTGTTCCAAGAGCCTCGCACCGCCCTGAACCCGATCCGCACGGTAGGCAGACAGATCGCCGAGTCGATCCGCATCCACGAGGGCATCGGTCGGAGAGAGGCCCGCGAGCGTGCGATCCAGGAGGCCGCGCGCGTGCGACTGCCCGACCCCGCCTCGATCGTCGATCGCTATCCGCATCAGCTCTCGGGCGGTCAGCGGCAGCGGGTGGCGATCGCGATAGCCCTCGCGTGCCGGCCACGACTGCTCATCGCCGACGAGCCGACGACCGCTCTCGACGTCACCATCCAGGCCGAGATCCTCTCGCTGCTGTTGAACCTCGTCGAGGAAGAGGGCATGTCTCTCATGTTCATCACGCACGATCTCGCGGTGCTCGCGCAGGTCGCGACCCACGGCGTCGTGCTCGAAGACGGACTCGTGGTCGAGGCGGCCCCCGTGAGCACGCTCCTCACCGCTCCGACGTCCCCGATCACACAGGGCCTCCTGCGCGATGCCACCGCGACACTGTGGCGTCCCGAGGGAGGCACACGATGAGCCTGATCGAGGCGCGGGCGCTGCGGCGCGACTTCGTTATCCCGAAGCGTTCGACGTTCGAGCGCACCCGACAGCAGACCGCACTGGCGCCGACCGATCTCGACATCGTCGAGGGGTCATCCGTCGGCATCATCGGCGAGTCCGGGTCGGGCAAGTCGACCCTCGTCAAGCTGCTCCTCGGCCTCGACCGCCCGACGTCCGGCACCGTCACCCTCGACGGCAGGACGGTCGACGCTTCGGCATCCGCACGGTCGCTGCACTGGCTGCGCCGTCAGACCGGGCTGGTGTTCCAGGATCCCTACGCATCGCTCGACCCGCGGATGACCGCTGCGCAGATCGTCCGCGAACCGCTGTGGGCGCTCGGAATCGATGGAGATCACCGAGCCAGAGTGCGCGAAGTGCTCGAGCAGGTGGGCCTGGAGCCCGAGATGGGCGATCGGTATCCGCACGAGTTCTCGGGCGGGCAGCGGCAGCGCATCGCTCTGGCGAGGGCCATCGTCCACCGTCCGCGCATCCTCGTCGGCGACGAGCCGCTGTCGGCGCTCGATGTGACCGTCCGTGCTCAGATCCTCGAGCTCCTCATCGAGCTGCGCCGCACCTCCGACCTCACGCTCGTCCTGGTGTCGCACGACATCGGTGTGGTGCAGAATCTCTGCGACACCGTGGTCGTGATGAAGGACGGCGAGATCGTCGAGCGCGGCACCACCGCGGACGTGCTGCTGCACCCGACGCACGACTACACGAAGACGCTGCTGGCCGCGATCCCGGTCATCCCCGCTCCCCCGGCGTGATCGCGGCTCTCAGCGCCCGGAGCTCAGGCTGAAGAACTTCCGCCGGCGGCTCGGGCGCAGGGCACGTCGCATGTAGACGGTGCCGAGGTCGCGGCCGAACTTGTGACCGACGCGCCCCATGCGCCCGGCTTCGACGAATCCGAGCTTGGCATGCAGGCGAATCGACGCGTCTGCTTTGGTGTCGCTGATCACGGCCACCATCTCGCGGATCCCGAGCTGCTCGCATGCGTCGATCAGCGCCTGCAGCAGTGCGGCTCCGAGGCCTTTGCCGCCGGCCCCCGGCCCGAGGTAGATCGAGTCCTCGACGGTGTAGCGATAGGCGTTCTTCCCCGCCCACGGCTGGGCCAGCGCATAGCCGATCACGACCCCTGCCGGCGAGACAGCCACAAGGAAGGGCAGGCCGAGCTTGCTCAGCAGCGCGAACTTCTCCCGCCAGTAGGGGATGCTGCTGCGTCGCTCGTCGAGCGTGACGACCGAGTTGCTGACGAAGTGGTTGTAGATCTCGCGCACGTACGGCAGATCGCCAGACCGTGCCGGGCGGATCGAGTACGAGAACACGTCGGGTTCGGACTGCGGGCGCAGATGGCGCGGCAGCACACGGCGGCGATCACCGGGCTCGAACTGCATGCGATCAGCTTAGAGGGGGCTCGCCGCCGATGCGCCAGTCGACCGGGCTCGCACCGAGTCCTGCGAGCATCTCGTTCGCCCGCGAGAACGGGCGGGAGCCGAAGAATCCCCGCCGAGCGGACAGCGGCGACGGATGCGCCGAGGCTATGACCGGCGTCTCTCCCAGCAACGGCTGGAGGTTCGCGGCGTCTTTTCCCCAGAGGATCGCGACGAGCGGCCGGTCGCGGGCGACGAGGGCACGGATCGCGAGCTCGGTGACCTGCTCCCACCCCCAGCGGCGATGGGATCCCGCCTCACCGGGGCGGACAGTCAGCACGCGGTTCAGCAGCAGCACACCCTGGTCGCTCCACGCGGTCAGGTCTCCGTGCGGCGCCGGTGGGATGCCGAGATCGCTTTCGAGCTCGGCGTAGATGTTGCCGAGACTGCGCGGCAGCGGGCGCACGTCTCGGTCGACCGCGAAGGACAGGCCGATCGGATGCCCGGGAGTCGGATAGGGGTCCTGACCCGTGATGAGCACCTTCACCTCGGACATCGGGCGCTCGAACGCGCGCAGCACATGCTCCCCCGCGGGAAGGTAGCCCCGCCCCGCAGCCTGCTCCTCACGCAGCCGCTCACCGAGGGCGGTGATCGTCTGCTGCGCCGGAGCGAGGGCGTCAGCCCAGTCGGGGTCGATCAGCCCGTCGCCGGCGAGCTCGGCGAGAGTGCGCGCAGTCATCGCTCAGTCGATCGCTCGCACCCGCAGCGGTCCGCGGGCGAGGAGGTGGTTCGCCGACTGGGCGACGGGCCGCATCGTGATGAGATCGAGGTTCACGTGCGCGGGGGCGTCCAGCGCGTAGGCGATCACGTCGGCGACGTCCTCGGCCCGCAGGGGCGCTTCGACGCCCGAGTACACGGCCTCCGCGGCGACCGCGTCTCCGCCGAGACGGTTGAGGGTGAATTCCTCGGTGTGCACCATGCCCGGAGCGACCTCGGAGACGCGGATCGGCTCTCCGTTCAGCTCGAGGCGGAGGGCGTGCACCAGCATCGCCTGAGCGGCCTTCGCGGCGTTGTAGCCGCCGCCACCGGCATAGGCGACCTGCGCAGCAGTGGACGTCACGAAGACGGTGTCGGCGTGGCCATCCGCTGCGGCGGCCCTGCGCAGCAGGGGCAGGAGCCCGGCGACCAGGCGCTGGCTCGAGAGCACATTCGCGTCGTACATCCACTGCCAGTCGTCGACCGATGCGTTCTCGACGCGGTCCGTGCCTCGTGCGCCGCCGGCGACCTGCACGAGAGCGTGCACCGGGCCGGTCGCCTCGAGCTCGGCGATGAGCGCGGCGACGGCGGCCGGGTCCGTCAGATCGCATGCGATCGTCGAGGCACCCGTCTCCGCCGAGAGCGCCGCCAACCGCGCCGCACGTCGTGCGACTCCGACCACGCCCCAGCCTCGCGCGCGCAGCGCGCGCACCGTGGCCTCTCCGATACCCGAACTCGCACCCGTCACGACTGCACGCCTGTTGACCATTCCTCCACCGTACGATGTTCCGGCGACTATCTCGCGTCGTGCGCCGCCACGTCGCACTTTCCGGCCGACCTCGCTGACGTCTCCTGCGACCTCGCTGACGTCCCCTGCGCCCTCGCCTCGCTGGTGAGCACCACTGCGACGCCGATTCCGCACAGGACGAACCCTGCGACGGTGACGATGGTGATCGGCTCTCCCAGCAGGATGCTGCCGGCGAGTGACGTCGCGGGGGCGATCAGGAAGAGCAGAGCCTGCAACGCGGTGATGCCCACTCGCCGCAACAGCCACCAGTACAGACCGTAGGCGGCGAGGGTCGGGAACACGGCGGTGAGCACGACGGCGAGCCAGAACGAGGCGGATGCCGGCGGGACCAGGGTTCCGGTCACGGCCGCGATCACCAGGAGCAGCACCGCGGTCACCGACACATGGATGGTCAGAGTGAGGAGCACGCCGCTCGTCACCGCAGACCTGCGCTGCAGCAGGGTGCCGATGATGAGGCAGACCATCGCGACGGCCGGCAGCAGATACGCCGTCGGTGTCGCCTCTGACGAACCGAACTGTGAACGCACCACGAGAAGCACGCCGACCGCTCCGATCACGAGCCCAGCCCATTGCGCACCTCGCACCCGCAGACCGAGCACCGGGCCGACGAGCACAGCCACGACGAGTGGCTGCACCGCGTCGATGAGGGCGACCGTCCCTGTCGCTATGCCAGCCGCGACGGCGCCGTAGACCGCGAAACAGTATCCGAACTGCGCGAAGAGCCCGATCGTGGCCTGTGTGCGCAGATCGCGGGCGCTCACCCCCTTCGCCCCACCCGTGAGCCGGAGGACGGCCAGGAGGACGACCGCCAGAGGCACGAACCGCCATACGAGGAGCGTCAGCGGCGACACGTCCACCGTGGCGTAAGCAGGAATGATGAATCCCGAACTCCAGGTGACGATGAACGCGACGGCGGCGACCACCGTCACCACCGAGCGAAGTAGACCGATCTGTTTACTCATGCTCCGACTATACAGACTGGTATAGTCGATCGCATGACGCAGTCCGTTCCCGAGCTCGCACCGCTCACCCCCGGAGGGCGGCGCGTCCTCGACGCCGCGTCGCGGCTCTTCTACGAACGCGGCATCCACGCGGTCGGCGTCGACACGATCGCCGAGGCGGCCGGCGTCACGAAGAAGACTCTCTACGACCGCTTCGGCTCGAAGGAGGCGCTCGTCGTCTCCTACCTCCAGCACCGCGACGCTCGCTGGCGGGAGCATGTCGCCGCACATCTCTCCCGCGTGCCCGAACCCGGCCCTGATCGCGTGCTCGCGATCTTCGATGCGGCGATCTCCTGGTCCGACGAGAACAGCCCGAAGGGATGCAGCGCGATCAACGCGCGGGCGGAGATCGGCGAGGGCAACGACGAGCACCCGGTGTTCCCCGAGGTCTCCCGCCAGAAGACCTGGCTGCTCGAGGTGTTCGAGGAGCTCTGCGCCGAGGCGGGTGTCCCCGATCCTCGCGCGGTGGCGCAGGCGATGATGCTGCTGTACGAGGGCGCGATCGTGACGGTCGGGATGACGACGTTCGCCGAGCCGTTCGCGATCGCTCGCACGTGGGCGGCGCGACTGCTGACACAGGGCTGATATCCCCGATCCTCGACCTGCGGATTCGGTCCGGGTTCATTACGTCACATTTCCCACCCGCTGTTGACAGCCGTCGATGTTCCGTACTGTCGCATCAACGACATCAGTCGAACCGACCTTCCAACAGTTCCAGGGGGAACACATGTCCGCACCCGAGACCTGGCGTTTCGAGACGAAGCAGATCCACTCCGGAGCTGCTCCCGACCCGGTGACCAAGGCCCGCGCAACGCCGATCTACCAGACCACGTCGTATGTGTTCGACAGCGCCGACCACGCGGCGAACCTGTTCGCGCTGGCCGAGTTCGGCAACATCTACACCCGCATCCAGAACCCGACCCAGGACGTCCTGGAGCAGCGCCTCGCGGCACTCGAAGGGGGCACCGGCGCCCTCGTGCTCGCCAGCGGTCAGGCCGCATCGACGTTCGCGGTCCTCAACATCGCGGAGGCCGGCGATCACATCGTGTCGTCGAGCTCGATCTACGGCGGCACCTACAACCTGTTCAAGTACACGCTCGCAAAGCTCGGCATCGAGGTCACGTTCGTCGAGAACCAGGACGACCCCGAGGAATGGCGCCGCGCCGTCCGCCCGAACACCAAGCTGTTCTTCGCGGAGACCATCGGCAACCCGCAGATCAACATCCTCGACATCCGCACCGTGGCAGACGTGGCGCACGAAGGCGGCGTGCCGCTGATCGTGGACAACACGATCGCCACCCCGTATCTGATCCGCCCGTTCGAGCACGGCGCCGACATCGTCGTGCACTCCGTGACCAAGTTCCTCGGCGGCCACGGCACCACCATCGGCGGCGCGATCATCGACGGCGGCACCTTCGAGTGGTCGAAGAACGTCGAGAAGTTCCCCGGGCTCACCGAGCCCGACCCCTCGTACCACGGCGCCAGCTACACGGCTGCGGTCGGCGACCCGCTCGCCTACATCATCAAGGCTCGCGTGCAGCTGCTCCGCGACCTCGGCTCAGCCATCGCACCGCAGAGCGCCTGGAACCTCATCCAGGGCATCGAGACCCTGTCGCTGCGCATCGAGCGCCACGTGCAGAACGCTCAGGAGATCGCCGAGTGGCTCGACGGCCGCGAGGATGTCGCGTCGGTCAACTACTCGGGCCTGCCCTCCTCCCCCTGGTACGCCAAGGCGAACCAGTACGCTCCCAAGGGTGTCGGCGCGGTGCTGTCGTTCGAACTCAAGGGCGGCGTCGAGGCCGGTCGCGAGTTCGTGAACAGCCTGTCGCTCTTCAGTCACCTCGCGAACATCGGCGACGTGCGCTCGCTCGTGATCCACCCGGCATCGACCACGCACGCACAGCTCACGCCCGAGCAGCAGCTCACCGCCGGCGTCACTCCCGGTCTCGTGCGCCTGTCGGTCGGCATCGAGAACATCGACGACCTCAAGGCCGACCTCGATGAGGCACTCGCCGCGGCGCGCCGCGTGTCGGAGGCCGCTCGCGCCTGACCCGTCCATCGGATGCAGCAGGTGCCCCGGGCTTCGGCTCGGGGCACCTGCTCGTTTCGGGGCGCGTACGGCAGGTGCACAGACAGCTCGGTCGAGAATGAGAAGCCTGCCCGAGGAGGTCACAATCACCGCCACGACGAGTTCGCCGACCCGCCGACGCTCGCACGTGCGCGCGGGGCGCATCATCGCCGTCACAGGGCTCGTGGTGCTGGCCATGGTCGTGGGCGTCTGGATCCCCGGATTCGTGGGCACCGCGGCCGCCGCTCTCCTTCCGTGGTGCGGCCTCGTCCTCGGAGTCCTGTCGGTGATCGCACTGACCCGAGCCCGCCGTGTCGTCCTGGTGCTGCTCGCGCCCATCCTCGTCTGGGTGCTCGCGATCGCACCCTCCGTTCCCGGCTTCGCATCGGGTGCCGCCGAGCAGACGTCGACCGTCGAGATCGTCAGCCAGAACGTGCGCGCGCACTCCGGCGGCGCAGCCGAATCCGCGGCCGACCTCGCCGCCTCCGGTGCCGACGTGATCGCGCTGACGGAGCTCGACGCCGACAGCCTCGCCGCCGCACGGGACACGCTCGCGGCTGACTACCCGCACTCCTACGCGATCGGCACGGTCGCCGTCTGGAGCCGCTTCCCCATCGCCGATGCTCAGGCACTGTCGCTCGGGCTCGACTGGAAGCGCGCGCTGCGCGTGGTGCTGAACGCGCCGGATGCCGACGTCGCCGTGTACGTCATGCACGCGGCATCCGTGCGACCGGGCGTGCAGGACGACCGGGATGCGATGCTGTCGGGTATCGCCGATGCCGTCGCTGCCGACACCGCCGAGTCCATCGTCGTCGTCGGCGACTTCAACGCAGCCTCTGCCGACCCGGCGCTCGGTGCCGTCCGATCGCAACTCGACTGGGTCAGACCGACCGACGGCACCCTCGGGTTCACCTGGCCCGCGGGCCCGCCGCTCGCCAGGATCGATCACGTCTTCGTGCGCGGCCTGGAGGTGCTCGGCTCCACGACGATGCGAGCCGGCAGCAGCGACCACCTGGCGACCGTGACGACTCTCGCTCTCTGACACCGAGCGCCGGCCGATCCTCCTGGGCGACACCCGGGTACGTAACGTGCGTCCGACGGGTCGCGGTACCAGGCGAGAATGGGAGCATGGACTGGCAGACGACCTCTGAAGACACGGTGCCCTCGGCGCCCGTGACGGAGGCCGACGTGCGTCTGCTTCGCGCACGACCGCCCGCGACCGGCGCCTGGCGCGACGGAGACCCGGCGGGCGGACGCAGCTTCGCCTCGTTCGGCGCCTTTCCGACCGAGAGCGGCGCCGAGCTTCCCGGCATCCGTCTCGCATTCGAGACGTGGGGCGAGTTGAACGACGCCCGCGACAACGCGATCCTCGTGCTCCACGCGCTCACCGGCGACAGCCACGTGCGGGGCGGCGCCGGAGCCGGGCATCCGACCGCGGGCTGGTGGGAGGACGTCACTGGGCCTGGAGCGCCGCTCGACACCGACCGCTGGTTCGTGATCGCGCCGAACATGCTCGGCGGGTGCCAGGGCTCCACGGGACCTGCCAGCATCGCGCCCTCCGGATACGAGTGGGCTTCCCGCTTCCCCTATCTGACCATCCGCGACCAGGTGGCGGCACAGGTCCGCCTCGCCGATTCCCTCGGGATCGACACCTGGGCAGCCGTGGTCGGCGGGTCCATGGGCGGGATGCACGCGCTCGAATGGGCCGTCACGCACCCTGAACGCGTCGCCCGCCTCGCGGTGCTCTCGTCGCCGCCGGTCACGACAGCCGATCAGATCGCCCTGAACACGGTGCAGCTCGAGACCATCCGCATGGACCCGCGGTTCCAGGGCGGCGAGTACTACGACCTCGCCGACGGCGACGGCCCGCACCGCGGCCTGGCCCTCGCCCGGCGCATGGCACTGTTGAACTACCGCAGCCCGATCGAGCTCAACCAGCGATTCCAGCGTTCGTGGCAGTCGGGGGTGTCGCCTCTCGGTCACGGTGGTCGCTTCGCGGTCGAGTCGTACCTCGATTTCCACGGCAACAAGTTCACCCGCCGTTTCGATGCGAACAGCTACATCACCCTCGTCGAGGCCATGAACTCTCATGACGTCGGCCGTGACCGCGGTGGCGTCGAAGAGGCGCTGCGCGCCGTGACCGCCACGACGCTCGTGCTGGGGATCGACAGCGACAGGCTCTTCCCCGTCGACGGCCAGCACCGCATCGCCCGAAGCATCCCGAACACCCTCGACGGCACCGACGCGGTGGTGCTGAACAGCGACTTCGGTCACGATGGCTTCCTCATCGAGACCGAGGCTGTCGGCAGCAACCTGCGACGGCTGCTCGCGAGTTAGATCTCGTCGAACGTCCAGGGCAGTGATCCCGTGCGCAGCCGCACACCGTCCCACTCGAAGTCCCTGCCCTGAGGCGAATCGACCACACGGGTAGAGAAGTGCTGCGCCACCCCGGCGGAGGCGAGAGCAGCATCGACGGATGCGAAGCGACTCAGCTGATGCAGTGTGACCCAGGTCGGCGGGAAGAGCGTCCACTCCCCCGTCGCGTGCCTCGACAGGGCCTCTGCCGGGCTCAGCCACATCGCGTCGACGACCTCGTCGACCGAGAACCGAGGTTCGTCATCGGGCGCCGAGGCGAGGAAGAACCAGGTCCGAATGCGGATGGGCGCCTCAGCCGGGGGCTGCCAGCGCGACAGCAGCACGGGATCGCTGATGATCAGACCGACCTCCTCCGCCGTCTCGCGAACCGCCGCGCGGCGCGCATCCTCGCTCTCATCCGCCCCCTCTCGGCGGTCGGACGGCTCCACCTTGCCGCCGGGGAACACCCAGGCCCCCGCGAAAGATCCGCGATCCGGCCGGCGCATCAGCAGCACGGCGAAGCCGTCGACCGTGGCGCGCAGCAGCACGGCTGTCCCGGCGACGGGCAGATCGTCGATGTCGGTCACGGCCCCACTCTACGAGGCGGACTACCGCTCACACCGCGGCGAGCGCCGGTCTGCGCGCCTCCGAGCGATACGACAGCAGGGCGATCACGAGGCCGGCGACCGCGAGCGCCGCCCCGGTCCATGACGGTGCGACGAAGCCCCAGCCGGCGGCGATCACCACTCCGCCGAGGAAAGCTCCGAGGCTGTTGCCGATGTTGAGCGCAGAGTGGTTCATGGCTGCGGCGATCGACTGGTTGTCTCCGGCGACATCCATCAGCCGGGTCTGTATCGTCGGGCTGAGCACCGAAGACACGAAGCCGACCACGAACACGAGCAGCGCGAGCGTGACGATCCAGAATGCGAGCACGGCGAGGAGAGCGAACACCACGGCCATCGCCGCGAGTCCGAAGAGCAGGGTGCGTCGCAGGTCGATGTCGGCGAGATGTCCGCCGACGAGGTTGCCCGCTGTCATCCCGAGCCCCATGAGCACGAGCACGATCGGCACCGCCCACTCGGGTGAGCCAGCCACTTCGGTGACCAGCGGGGCGATGTAGCTGTAGACCGCGAAGAAGCCGCCGAATCCGATCGCTCCGATGCCCAGGGTGAACCAGACCTGAGGAATGCGGAACACGCCGAGCTCCTCGCGCATGGTCCGCCCGGGCGAGCCGGGGTGCTTCGGCACGAACAACGCGATGCACACGGTCGCCACGGCGAAGACGAGAGTCACGACCGCGAAAGCCGCCCGCCATCCCCAGAGTTGACCGAGGAAGGTTCCCAGCGGCACCCCGACCACGTTCGCGACGGTCAACCCGGTGAGGATGAAGGCCACGCCCTTGGCGCGGTTGCCCGGCCCCATGACCTCCGCCGCGACCAGGGCGCCGATGCCGAAGTAGGCGCCGTGGGGCAGACCTGCGAGGAAGCGCGATGCGCCCACGAGTTCGAAGGTCGGCAGGAACACCGTGAGCGCGTTGAACACGGTCAGTGCCAGCGCCAGTCCGATCATGACCCGGTGGCGAGGGTAGCGGGCCACGAAGCCGGCGATCGTCGGAGCGCCGACGACCACGCCGAGCGCGTAGAGCGAGATCAGCCACCCGGCTTGACTCAGCGCGTCTTCAGGGCTGCTGGCCCACAGCGTGGGCAGCAGCTCGTCGGCGATGTTGGGCAGCAGGCCCATCACGACGAACTCGGTCATGCCGATGCCGAAACTGCCGATGGCGAGGGAGAGGAGCGCCCACTTCGCCGCACCCC
The DNA here is from genome assembly GCF_051365005.1 of Microbacterium sp. K2. Taxonomy (NCBI): domain Bacteria; kingdom Bacillati; phylum Actinomycetota; class Actinomycetes; order Micrococcales; family Microbacteriaceae; genus Microbacterium; species Microbacterium sp. K2. The sequence continues at coordinate 935,327 of NZ_JBLWII010000001.1, forward strand.
TCGATTCAGTCGAGGGATTCACCCGTCGAGTCTACGGGGTGTACGCGTCGTCGATCGCCGCTTCGAGCCGCTCGATCTTCGCGTCGAGCTCCCCCGTGTAGCCGGGGCGGATGTCGGCCTTGAGCACGAGTGACACCCGCGACCCGAAGGGCATCACGGCTTCGGTGGCGCGCTTGACGACATCCATCACCGAGTCCCAGTCCGGGCCCTCGATCTCGGTGAACATGCTGGTCGTCCGGTGTGGCAGGCCCGACTCTCGCACAACGCGGACTGCGGCGGCGACCGCGTCATGGACCGAGGCGTCGGAGCGCTCGGCTCCGTCGGAGGGGACGCCGCTCGGTGCGACGGAGAAGGCGATCAGCATGGGTTCACTCCCTGGTGGCGGACGGACGATGGGCGGGCACGCGGACGAGGGCGCGGATGCCGACGGCGAGGAGCACGACGAGCCCGATATTGCGCAACGTCAGGATTGCGATGGGCAGCGTCTCTGCGCGCAGCAGCGCGTCGTAGCTGAGCGGATAGATCAGGCACGTGAGAGCGCACAGCGCGATCACGAGCACCGCGGGGGCTGCGGCTCGCGTGCGGTCGAGGACGAACCAGAGGATGACCGGAGCGATCAGCCACGTATGGAACTGCGGAGAGCCCACCTTGTTCAGGACGATCAGGGTCGTCACGAGACTCAGCGCGAGTGGAGGGAACAGCCGGGCGAAGGACGCGCCGCGTGACGCCTTGAACCCGCCGATCACGGTGATCACCACCACGACGACCGACATCAGCGGTGTGAGCAGAGCGCTGACGGCATCCGCGCCCTGGGCGCTGATCTGGAAGGTCAGGATGTCGAAGCTGTAATCGATGCGGGCGGCCCCGGCGATCGCGAGCCACAGGAACGGGGTCGCAGCGACGGCCTCGATCTGCAGACCGCGTCCGGTCTGCTCGGTCAGGAATCCGAAGATCTCGGTATCGGCCCCTACGGCGACCAGCACGATGAGGACGGCAGCCGATACGGCCGCGGCGCTGAGCAAAACCCGCATCCGGCTCCGGGCAGCCACCACAGCTGCGAGCAGCAGCGCGCCCGGCCAGATCTTGATCCAGGCGCCGACCGCCAGCAGCGCGGCGGCGGCAGCGGGACGGCGCATCAGCCAGAGTCCGCCGACCACCGCGAGCGGCACCGTGATCGCGTCGATGCGGTACATCGCGATCGGTCCCAGCAGAAGCAGGGCGATGATCCAGAACCATGCGGCCATCCGCCGTGGCTGCGACGGCGCACGCCCGACGAGCACGGCGAAGGCGATCGCATCGAGCACCGTGACGAGCACCGCCCACGCGATCAGATAAGCCCCGGAGGCTCCCATCGCCGCGATGAGCGGTGTCGACAGGATCTTCGCGAAGAGCATGGGCACAAGCGCGAGCTGCGGGTAGACCCACGTCTCGGTGACTCCGACGATCGGCCCACCCGAGAGCGCCGCCGACGACCAGGGCTCGTACACCAGCACCACGTCGCCCATCGGCTGGCTCGGATACAGCCAGCCCGCGACCGCCGTGACGAGGTGCACGAGTCCGAAGGCGCCCCACAGCGCGACGAGCCGCATCGAGGAGGTGCGACTCACGCGACGACGTCCGAGAATACGCGAGGCAGAGCCTCCGCGACATCGAGGGCCACGATCGGATGCCCCGTCGCGCCGCCGTCCGCGCCCGAGCCGGCGGCGAGGACCCCGGCACGACCGTGCAACCAGGCGGCTGCCGCCGCGACCTCGGCCAGCGGCGCGTCGGTGTTCGCGGCGATCAGCGCACCGAGCACCCCGCCGAGGACATCGCCGGTGCCCGCCGTCGCGAGCCAGCCGGTGCCCGCCTCCACACGGATGACGAGTCCATCCGGATCCGCGATCAGCGTCTGCGCGCCCTTGAGCAGCACGACGGCGCCGACGGCATCCGCGACCCGGGCGACCGCGCTGATGCGATCATCGACGGCGTCGTGTCCGAGCTGATCCTGCAGGCGCTCGAACTCACGGCCATGCGGCGTCAGCACCCGCGGCGCACGACTCCCCCGCGCCAGGTCGAGTGCTCCCGCATCGACGATCACAGGTACGACCCCGTCGAGCAGGTCGCGCAGCTCGCGCTCCGCCTCGGGGCTCCTGCTCGCGGCATCCGTCCCTGATCCGATCACCCAGGCGCCGACGCGCACGCCGGCCGCGCGCGGACTGACCACGGTCTCCGGGCGCCGGGCGATCACGGCGTCTGCGGCTCGGCCGTCTCCGACGTAATGCACGAACCCGGCGCCGGCGCGCCACGCCGCCTCGACGCCGAGCACTGCGGCACCCGGGTAGGCGGATGATCCGGTACGCAGGCCGACGACACCGCGAGAGTACTTGTCATCGTCGGCTCCGGGCACGCGCAGGAAGCGTGCGGTGTCGTCGCGGGACCAGTCGCGTGCGTCGGGCATGACTCCACGTTAGTGCGATGGCCCGCACCGCCCCACCCGGCCGGTAGCGTCGAGGGGTGAGCATTCTCTTCTCCCCGCTGAGCATCCGATCCGTCACGTTCCGCAACCGGCTCTGGGTGTCTCCCATGTGCATGTACAGCGCAGTCGACGGCGTCGTGCAGGAATGGCACCACACCCACCTCGCCCAGTTCGCCTCCGGCGGCGCCGGTCTGGTCGTGGCCGAGGCGACAGCCGTCGTGCCGGAGGGCCGCATCTCGCCTCGGGATGCCGGGCTCTGGAACGACGAGCAGCGCGACGCGTGGGTGCCGGTCGTCGAGGCGATCCATGCGCGCGGCGCCGCTGCCGGCATCCAGCTCGCGCACGCCGGCCGCAAGGCGTCGACGTGGTGGCCCTGGGCCGACAAGCGCGGGTCGGTGCCCGAGTCGCAGGGCGGATGGACGACCACGGCGCCCTCCGCCATCCCGTTCGAGGGCTTCGCCGACCCTGCGGCACTCGATCGGGACGGCATCGACGCCGTGGTCGAGGGGTTCGCGACGGCGACCCGCCGTGCCCTCGACGCCGGCTTCGACGTGCTCGAGGTCCATGGCGCGCACGGGTACCTGCTGCACCAGTTCCTCTCTCCGCTCTCGAATCTGCGAGACGACGAGTACGGCGGGTCGCTCGAGAACCGCGCTCGGCTGCTCCTCCGGGTGGTGGATGTGATCCGCGAGGTCGCCGGAGACGGTGTGCCGGTGTTCGTGCGCATCTCGGCGACCGATCACGCCGAGGGCGGTTTCACCCCCGACGAGGCGGCGACCGTGAGCGCCTGGGCGACCGAGCACGGGGCCGACCTCATCGACGTCTCCAGCGGAGGGCTCGTGGCCCATCAGCAGATCAGCGTCTTCCCCGGCTATCAGGTGCCGCTCGCCGAGACCGTGCGACAGGGCGGACGCATCCCGGTGACGGCGGTCGGGCTGATCACCGCCGCCGAGCAGGCGGAGCGAGTGCTCGCCGATGGTGCGGCGGATGCGATCTTCGCGGGCCGGGAATGGCTGCGCGATCCGCACTTCGCGCTCCGGGCCGCGCACGACCTCGGGGCCGAGATCAGCTGGCCGCCCCAGTACGAGCGGGCGCGCTGGCGCTGACACGCACCCCGCAGAGAAGCCCCCGGGTCCGCACGGACTCGGGGGCTTCTTCGTGAACGCAGATCAGTGACCGCGGATGCGACGGGTCGCATCCTGCACCTCGCCGACGAGCTCCTCGAGGATGTCCTCGAGGAAGAGCACGGCGGTCGTGCGGCCCTGGGAGTCCCGCACCTTCGCCAGGTGACGCCCTGCTCGACGCATCACGGCGAGAGCGTCCTCCAGATCGGTGTCCTCCTGCACGGGAACCATGTGGTTGATGCGCTTCGAGGGCAGCGGCTCGACCAGCTTCTCGGCGGCACCCGGTCCGTCCGATGCCCGCAGGACGTCCTTGAGGTGGACGTATCCGACAGGCACCCCGTCGTCGTCGACGATCACATAGCGCGAGAACCCGTAGCGAGCGACGGCCTTCTCGACGTCGTCCGGAGTCGCCGACTGCGGAAGCGTCACGAGATCGCTGAGCGGCACAGCCACATCGCGAGCCTTCTTGTCGGTGAACTCCACCGCTGCCGCCACGGTGCCCGCCGTATCGGTGAGCACCCCCTCGCGCCGCGACTGGTCGACGATCGTCGCGACCTCGTCGAGCGTGAACGTCGACGCGGCCTCGTTCTTCGGCTCGACCCGGAACAGCCGCAGCACGCCGTTGGCGGCCGCGTTCAGCACCCAGATCACCGGCATGAAGATCTTCGACACGAACACGAGCGGCGGCGCGAGGATGAGCACCGCTCGCTCAGGCAGCGAGAATGCGAGGTTCTTCGGCACCATCTCGCCGAACACCACGTGCAGGAACGACACGATCAGCAGAGCGATCGCGAAGGACACGGCATCGACGACCCCGTCCGACCAGCCGAGCGCGTGCAGCGGCACGGCGAGCAGGTGGTGGATCGCAGGTTCGGAGACGTTCAGGATCAGCAGCGAGCAGATCGTGATGCCCAGCTGAGACGTCGCGAGCATGAGTGTCGCATGCTCCATCGCGAAGAGCGCGGTCTTGGCGGCGCGCGATCCGCGGTCGGCCTTCGGCTCGATCTGCGACCGGCGCGCGGAGATCACCGCGAACTCGGCGCCGACGAAGAACGCGTTCGCCACGAGCAGCACGACCAGCCAGGCCAGTCCTCCCCAGTCGTTCATCGTCCGACCACCTCTGCGGGAAGATCCGTACTCGGGACGTATCGGATGCGGTCGACACGGCGTCCGTCCATACGGACGACCTGGAGCTTGCCGGTGTCGAGCTCGACCTCGTCGCCCACGGACGGGACGCGCTCGAGGATGCTCATGACATAGCCGGCCACGGTGTCGTACACGTCACCCTCCGGAACCTCCACTCCAGCCCTGCTTCGAAGCTCGTCGGGCCGCAGCTCTCCTGGGAAGGTGATGCCGTCTCGGCCGCGGACCACTCCGGCGCGTGTGCGGTCGTGCTCGTCCGAGACCTCGCCCACGAGCTCCTCCACGAGATCTTCCAGCGTGACGAGACCGGCTGTTCCGCCGTACTCGTCGACCACCACGGCCAGCTGATATCCGCGGGCTCTGAGCTCGGAGATGAGCGCGTCGACGTGCACGGTCTCGGGGACGCGAAGCGGATCGGTCGAGAGCGCGCCCACCGGCACCTCGGCTCGCCGATCACGCGGAACGGAGATCGCGGCCTTCAGGTGCACGACACCCGTGATGTCGTCGAGATCGTCGTCGTAGACGGGGAATCGGCTGTGTCCGGTCCGGCGGGCGAGCTGGATGACGTCGTCGGCCGAGTCGCCGGCCGCGAGGGCGTGCATGCTCGGACGAGCCGTCATCACGTCGGCAGCCGTCAATCGGGAGAACGTGAGCGTCCGGTCGAGCAGGCTCGCGGTATCGGCTTCGAGCAGACCGGCACTCGCCGAGCGGCGCACGAGAGAGGAGAGCTCCTCAGCGGAGCGCGCACCCGACAGCTCTTCCTTCGGCTCGATCCCCATGCTCCGCAGGACGCCGTTCGCACTGCCGTTGAGCACGACGACGGCAGGCTTGAAGACGGTCGTGAACGCGACCTGGAACGGCATGACGAGCTTGGCGGTCGCAAGCGGCAGAGCCAGGGCGAAGTTCTTGGGCACCAACTCGCCGAGGATCATCGAGAGCACCGTGGCGACCAGCATCGCGACGATCGTCGCGATCGGGCCGACGGCGGCCTCAGGGATGCTCCATGCCACGAGAGTCGGGCCGAGGAGGTTGGAGAGCGCGGGCTCCATCGTGTACCCGGTCAGGAGCGTCGTCAGGGTGATGCCCAGCTGAGCGGACGACAGATGGGTCGAGGTGTGCTTGAGGGCGCTGATGGTCAGCGACAGGCGGGATTCGCCGCGGGACTGACGGGCCTCGAGATCGGCGCGGTCGAGATTGACCAGGGCGAACTCGCTCGCGACGAACAGCCCGGTGCCCACGGTGAGCAGAAGCCCCACGCCCAAGAGGATGTAGTCCATCAGTCGTTCCTCCCGGTGCGGGGAGGCGGGCAATGGGGCGATGTACTACAACTGGGAGGGTCGTCCATGGTGTCCACGATTCTACGGGATCGCAGCGCGATCCAGCACGGAGCGCTACCAGCTGACCGGGAGCGCTTTGCCCTCTTCGTATCCGGCGGCGGACTGCAGCCCGACGAGCGCCCGTCCATGGAACTCGGGCACCGACGAGGCACCGGCATACGTGAATGACGAGCGCACGCCCGAAGTGATCATGTCGAGCAGATCTTCGAGTCCGGGGCGCAGCGGGTCGAGGTAGATCTTCGACGACGAGATCCCCTCGGCGAACAGCTCCTTGCGAGCGCGCTCGTACGCGTCGAGACGCCCGAACCGGGCCTGCACCGCCTTCGTGGAGGCCATGCCCCAGGACTCCTTGTAGATGCGCCCCTCGGCGTCGCTCTGCAGCTCGCCAGGCGCCTCGATCGTGCCCGCGAACCAGGAGCCGACCATGACCGATGCGGCACCGGCGGCGAGCGCGAGCGCCACATCGCGCGGGTAGCGCACTCCCCCGTCCGCCCACACGTGCGCGCCGAGCTCCTGTGCGGCCTGGGCCGTCTCGAGCACAGCCGAGAACTGCGGGCGACCGACGGCCGTCATCATGCGCGTCGTGCACATCGCGCCCGGCCCCACGCCGACCTTGAGGATGGAGGCGCCGGCCTCGACGAGGTCCTTGACGCCGTCGGCGGTGACGATGTTGCCGGCCACGATCGGGATGCCGAGATTCAGTGCGGCGACGGCGCTCAGCGCGCGCAGCATCCCCTCCTGGTGTCCGTGCGCCGTGTCCACCACGAGCACATCGACGCCCGCGTCGGCGAGGGCCTTCGCCTTGGACGCGACGTCTCCGTTGATGCCCACCGCCGCCGCGACGGCGAGGCGGCCGTCGCCGTCCATCGCCGGGCGATACAGCGTCGACCGCAGGGCACTGCGCGCACTGAGGGTTCCGACGAGGTGCCCGTGGTGCGTGATCGTCACCATGTCGACGCCCGCATCGGTGATCACATCGAACGCATGACGCTCTGATCCGATGTCATCCGCATCGAGAGACGGCGTGCCGGCGTGCACGAGGTCGCCCAGCTGCGCATCCGGCAGTGCCGTGGCCAGCCGTGTCGCCGCCAGGACGCCGAGAATCCGCTCCGCATCGTACGGAGCCTCACCCGTGGCCACGACGATGCCGTGACCCGCGGTCGCGGGCATCAGCCGGAGTGCGTCCGACACCGATGCCTCGGGAGGCAGCACGATCGGCGTGTCCCACAGCACCGGCTGCGCCTTGACGTCGCGGATCGCCGCATCGAGACCCTGCAACGGCATGTCCTGAGGGAGCACTCCGAGTCCGCCACGCCGCGCGAGCACCGCCGCGAGCCGGGGGCCTGTGACCGAGTTCATGTTCGAGGCCACGATCGGGAGGGTGGCCGGAGTACCGTCCTGCGGGGTCAGATCGACCTGCAGACGGCTGGTGACCGCGGATCGTCGCGGCACGAGGAACACGTCGGAATAGGTCAGATCGACTGTGGGTGACTCACCGGAGAACTCCATACCCCCACGGTACTCAGATAGCGGCGGTGAGGGCGTATGCCTTCGACGATTGCGCCAGGAAACACGTTAGGCTTGGAAGTCGAGAGTGTGCGGGCCCGGACGCATCCTGCGACCCGGTGCGCACATATGGACTTCAGCGATGAAAGAGGGCGATCGAGCGTGTCGAACCAGGTGACCGGCGTCGGGGGCGACGGGGGGTTCGGAGCCAATTCCTGGCTCGTCGAAGAGCTCTACGAGCAGTACAAGGTGAACCGCGACTCCGTCGACAAGGAATGGTGGCCCATTCTCGAGAAGTACCAGTCGGATGCCGCGACCGGCACCGCAGCTCCCGCACCCGCTGCCGAGCAGCCCGCGCATCCGGTGACCGCGCCCATCCCCGTGATCGGTGCACAGCCCGTGGCGCGGACCACCACCAAGCCCGCAGCTGCGGCCCCGATTCCCGCGCAGGCCCCCAAGCCCGCGGCGAAGGCCGAGGCTCCGGAGTCGGCGGAGCCCGCCGAAGAAGACAAGGTCACGCCGCTCCGCGGTCTGCCCAAGACCCTCGCCGCGAACATGGACGAGTCCCTGACCGTCCCCACCGCGACCAGCGTCCGCACGGTGCCCGCGAAGCTGATGATCGACAACCGCATCGTCATCAACAACCACATGGCGCGCACCCGTGGCGGCAAGATCAGCTTCACGCACCTCATCGGCTGGGCGCTCATCCGCACGCTCGACGATTTCCGCAGCCAGAACGTGTTCTACGCCGAGATCGACGGCAAGCCCTCGGTCGTGGCGCCGGCGCACGTGAACCTCGGCATCGCCATCGACCTGCCGAAGCCCGACGGCACCCGCGCGCTGATGGTCCCCAGCATCAAGCGCGCCGACACGCTGACGTTCAGCGAGTACCTCGTCGCCTACGAAGACCTCGTCACGCGCGCCCGCAACAACAAGCTGACGGCGGCCGACTTCCAGGGCACCACGGTGTCGCTGACCAACCCCGGCGGCATCGGGACCGTGCATTCGGTCCCCCGACTCATGAAGGGGCAAGGCTGCATCATCGGCGCCGGTGCGCTCGAGTACCCGGCGGAGTTCCAGGGAGCGAGCGAGAAGACGCTCAACGAGCTGGCGATCGGCAAGACCATCACGCTGACGAGCACCTACGACCACCGCGTCATCCAGGGTGCCGGTTCCGGAGAGTTCCTCAAGAAGGTGCACGAGCTGCTCATCGGGCAGCGCGGCTTCTACGACGACATCTTCGCCGCTCTGCGCATCCCGTACTCTCCGATCCGCTGGAACCCCGACATCGCGGTCGACCTCGCCGAGCGCGTCGACAAGCAGTCCCGCGTGCAGGAGCTCATCAACTCGTTCCGCGTGCGCGGACACCTGATGGCCGACATCGACCCGCTCGAGTACGTCCAGCGCTCGCACCCCGACCTCGAGATCGAGAGCCACGGCCTCACCTTCTGGGACCTCGACCGCGAGTTCGTCACCGGCGGGTTCGGCGGACGTCGGGTCGCCAAGCTCCGCGACATCCTCGGCGTCCTGCGTGACTCGTACTGCCGCACGCTCGGCATCGAGTACATGCACATCCAGGACCCGGAGCAGCGTCGCTGGTTCCAGGAGAAGGTCGAGGTCAAGTACCAGAAGCCCGGCCACGACGAGCAGCTGCGGGTCCTCCGCAAGCTCAACGAGGCCGAGGCGTTCGAGACCTTCCTGCAGACGAAGTTCGTCGGTCAGAAGCGATTCTCGCTCGAGGGCGGCGAGTCGCTCGTCCCGCTGCTCGACGAGATCCTCCAGGGTGCAGCCACCTCCGGCCTCGAGGGCGCCGCGATCGGCATGGCGCACCGGGGTCGCCTCAACGTCTTGACGAACATCGCCGGCAAGACCTACGGCCACGTGTTCCAGGAGTTCGAGGGAACGCAGACCCCCGGCAACCAGCGCGGCTCCGGCGATGTGAAGTACCACCTCGGCACCGAGGGCACCTTCGTCGCCGACGACGGGTCCGAGCTCCCGGTCTACCTCGCCGCGAACCCGTCTCACCTCGAGACCGTCGACGGCGTGCTCGAGGGCATCGTCCGCGCCAAACAGGACCGCAAGCCGATCGGCACGTTCGCCTGGCTGCCGATCCTGGTCCACGGCGACGCGGCGTTTGCCGGTCAGGGCGTGGTCGTCGAGACTCTGCAGATGTCTCAGCTGCGGGGATACCGCACCGGCGGCACGATCCACGTCGTCGTCAACAACCAGGTGGGCTTCACGACCCTCCCCAACGACTCGCGCAGCTCGGTATACGCGACCGACGTCGCGAAGACGATCCAGGCGCCGGTGTTCCATGTGAACGGCGACGACCCCGAAGCCGTCATCCATGTCGCACAGCTCGCGTTCGAGTACCGCGAGAGGTTCCACCGCGACGTCGTGATCGACCTCGTCTGCTACCGCCGCCGCGGGCACAACGAGGGAGACGACCCCTCGATGACGCAGCCGCTGATGACCGATCTCATCCAGGCGAAGCGGTCGGTGCGCAAGCTCTACACCGAGTCACTCGTCGGTCGTGGCGACATCACCGAAGAGGAGTACGACGAGGCAAAGGCCGACTTCCAGAACCGTCTGGAAATCGCCTTCGCAGAGACCCACGCCGCAGAGACCGGCGCCAACCAGATCCCTCAGGACCTCCCGCCCGCGGACGAGCAGGTCGGCGCCCCGGAGATCACCGGAGTCTCGAACGAGGTCATCCAGCTCATCGGCGACGCGTTCGTGAACAAGCCCGAGGGCTTCACCGTGCACCCCAAGCTGCAGCAGCAGCTCGAGAAGCGTCTCGACATGAGCCGCAACGGCAACATCGACTGGGGCTTCGGCGAGCTGCTCGCCTTCGGTTCGCTGCTCGTCGAGGGCACGCCCGTCCGACTCGCAGGGCAGGACTCGCGCCGCGGGACGTTCGTGCAGCGTCACGCGACTCTGCACGACCGCGCGAACGGTCAGGAGTGGCTGCCGCTGTCGAACCTGTCGGAATCCCAGGGGCGCTTCTTCGTCTACGACTCGCTCCTGAGCGAGTACGCGGCTCTCGGCTTCGAGTACGGCTACTCGGTCGAGGCGCCGGAGGCCCTCGTGCTGTGGGAAGCCCAGTTCGGCGATTTCGTGAACGGCGCCCAGTCGGTCATCGACGAGTACATCTCGGCGGCCGAGCAGAAGTGGGGGCAGCAGTCCAGCGTCACCCTGCTCCTCCCCCACGGCTATGAGGGCCAGGGACCGGACCACTCGTCCTCGCGCATCGAGCGCTTCCTGCAGATGTGCGCACAGGACAACATGATCGTCGCGCGCCCCTCGACGCCCGCATCGTACTTCCACCTGCTGCGTCGTCAGGCCTACGCCCGTCCGCGCAAGCCGCTCATCGTCTTCACTCCGAAGGCCATGCTGCGACTGCGCGGTGCGACGAGCCCGGTCGAGGCCTTCACTCAGGGTCGCTTCGAGCCCGTTATCGACGACGGCCGCGGTCTCGACCGCAACGCCGTGAAGCGCGTGCTCGTGCACTCGGGCAAGGTGCACTGGGACCTCAAGGCCGAACTCGAGAAGAACCCGAACCCCGAGGTCGCGCTGGTCCGGCTCGAGCAGCTGTATCCGACGCCGATCGACGGTCTGAAGGCCATCACCGACTCCTACCCGAACGCCGAGCTGGTGTGGGTGCAGGAGGAGCCGGAGAACCAGGGAGCCTGGCCGTTCCTGGCTCTCGCATTCGCCGACGTCCCCGGTGACCGCAGCTTCCGTCCGGTGTCGCGGCCCGCGTCGGCATCGCCCGCGACGGGCTCGTCGAAGGTGCACGCCGCAGAGCAGGCGAAGCTCCTGCGAGACGCGCTCACCATCAGCTGACGACTATTCGAGAAACAGTGAGAGGCTCACGGGATCCCCGTGAGCCTCTCACTGTGTGGTCTGTCGTCGTCGCGGGGGTGTCCCTCAGTACCAGATGCCCAGTAGCGGGGCATCTGCCGTGCGGAACGCATCGTCCAGCGATGCCGCCGTCTCAGCCGATGCGCGCAGACGGCCGGCCGCGCGCAGCCGCACGGCGCTGACTCCGCCCGCGTAGATCGACGAGAGTGCGCCGACGCCGAGAACGACGTCGGCCTCCACGTCATCGTCGGCGCGCGTGACGTCAGCCGTTCCCTCGGCATCCGAGGTCAGTCGCCACGAGCCTTCGGCGAAGCCGAGAGGGTCTTCGACTCGGAAGACCACATCGAGGGGTGCCCGGTACGTACGCGCGCTGAGCGCAGCCGACACGTCGAGGATGCGCAGCCACCCGTGGTCGTGCGGAGTGAGTTCCACGCCTCGCTGGTCGTTGACGAGCCAGGTGATCGGATCGTCGATCGGACGCAGGTCGACGATCACCTTCGACACCAGGTCGTGCTGCAGAGCGAATCTCCAGAGCGCGGACAGGGCGTCCGTCGTGGTCGAGGCCAGGTGGTGGATCTCCATGTCGGCGCGGAAGCTCCCCGCCACCTCCTTGAGCGTATAGGCCATCGCACCCCGCACTGCTCCATCGGCGTCGACGTAGCGCACGCCACGAACGGCGCGCGGAGCTGTGTGCCCCACAGACAGCCCGGCGATCCGCTCCCAGCGCGCGTCCCACCCTGCGATCTGACCGGAGCGCTGTGTTCGCGCCTCCTCATGCAGGGCAGACAGGTCCTTCTGAAGCGTCTCGCGGTCGATGTACTCGATGCGGCCATCCGTCGCCGGGCCGTTCCAGCCCGCTCTCGGCGCATCGATCGACACCTTGGCAGCGGGGATCGCCGAGGCGAACCCGTATCGCTCGTAGATCGTCGCCTCCGAGACGGTGAGGCCGGCGAGTGCCACACCCGCTCCTGCGGCGGCACGCAGCTCGCCTTCGAGCAGGTTGCGTGCGATGCCGCGACGACGGTGAGTGCCCGAGACCGTGACAGCGCTGATCGCCCACATGCCGACCTCGCCGCCGGGCACGGTCAGGGGTGTGACCCACGAGTTGACTGTGGCGACCGGGAAGGCGCCGTCAGGGGCGTTCTCCTCGAAGACACCGACGTTGCGACGGGTCGCGAGCAGCGCGCGATCTGCGATGATCTGCTCGGGCGTGGGATCGGCATCGAGGAAGCCTCGTGCTTCCGCCCTCAGGAAGGCCTCGGTGTCAGCATCCGACGCGTTGTCGACGAGTCGGTAGACGAGGTTCTTCGCAGCCAGGCGTCCAGCGGACACAGGATCAACGGGGACGGTTAGCGCGTCGGTCATCCCTCCACCCTACGGGCAGGCGTGACAGACGCGTCCCGCGTCAGTGCTGTGAAGCCTGCACCTCACGCAGCCGGGCGAACACCTGGTCACGCAGCTCTTCGGGTGCCGTCTCCTTGCATGCGCGCGCCACGACCTCGGTGAGGGTCGTAGCGACGAGCGCCTCATCCCGGCAGGACGGGCAGTTCTCGAGGTGCTCACGGATCTCGGTGTGCTCGGTGTTGCACACCTCGTTGCGGAGGTACTCCTCAAGATCCTTGCGGGCCTTGTCGCAGCCGCAGTCGGTCATTTCTTGCTCCTCGGGTCGGCCGCAGAGATTCCCCGCTCCACGGCGTACTCAGCCAGCAGCTCCCGCAGCATCCGCCTGCCTCGATGCAGGCGGCTCATCACGGTGCCGATGGGTGTCTTCATGATGTCCGCGATCTCCTGATAGGCGAAGCCCTCCACATCAGCGAGGTACACCGCCAATCTGAAGTCCTCGGGCACGGCCTGCAGCGCGTCCTTGACGACCGATGCAGGCATGTGGTCGATGGCTTCCGCCTCGGCCGAACGGCTGTGCGACGCGGTGGTCGACTCCGCACCGCCCATCTGCCAGTCCTCGAGCTCGTCGATCGTGCCCTGGAACGGCTCGCGCTGCTTCTTGCGGTAGATGTTGATGTACGTGTTGGTGAGGATGCGATACAGCCACGCCTTGAGGTTCGTGCCCTGCGAGAACGTCGCCCACGACCCGTATGCCTTGACGAAGGTCTCCTGCACGAGGTCAGCAGCGTCCGCCGGGTTGCGCGTCATGCGCATCGCCGCGGCATAGAGCTGATCCATGAACGGGATCGCCTGTTCCTCGAATTCGCGTCGAGGGTCGCTGACCGTCTCTGCGGTTGCCGTGTCATCCATCACCGGCCAGTCTAGGCGGGTGAGGTCGACCGACTCGCGTTCCAGCGTTGCGAGCATGCTCTCTCCTTGTCGGCGTGCGCCCATATTCGATCGTTCGGACACTCGCGTTTACTAAGGTGGGAACCGATGAGCGCGAACAGGTATTCCCCCTCCCCTGTCCAGGGCGTCTATGTCGCGCCGACGAGCACTGCAGCCGTCCATGCGACCGTGACCATCCCCGGCTCGAAATCGCTCACCAATCGCGAGCTCATCATCGCCGCCATAGCGGACGGACCGGGCAGGCTCATCGCCCCGCTGCACTCCGACGACTCCCGACGCATGATCGACGCCCTCCGCGCCCTGGGCGTCGGCATCGAAGAGATCGACGGCAACGGAGAGTTCGGGCCCGACCTCGCGATCACTCCGGCCAAGCTCGTGGGCGGCACCACGATCGACTGCGGTCAGGCCGGCACCGTGATGCGCTTCATCGCGCCGCTGGCCGGGCTCGCCCAGCACGATGTGCACCTCACCGCACACGAGACGGCCCTGCACCGGCCGATGGGCGGCCTCATCAGCGCACTCCGCGACCTCGGAGTCGACATCGACGACGAGGGCACATGGGCCCTGCCGTTCACCGTCCGCGGCCACGGGCGCATCCGCGGCGGACGCATCGAGATCGACGCCTCGGCATCCAGCCAGTTCGTCTCGGGGCTCCTGCTCGCCGCCCCGCGCTTCGACGTCGGTCTGCACCTCGTGCACACCGGCGAGCATCTGCCGAGTCTGCCTCACATCGACATGACCATCGAGGCGCTGAGCCGTCGCGGCATCCGGATCGAGCGCCCCGCGACGGGCGAGTGGCTGGTGGAGGCCGGCGTGCCACGCGCCAAGGAGATCGCCATCGAGCCCGATCTCTCGAACGCCGCCCCGTTCCTCGCCGCGGCACTGGTCACGGGGGGCGCGGTATCGGTGCCGGGTTGGCCGGTGCACTCCACCCAGCCGGGCGCTCTGCTTCCCGAGATCCTGCAGGCCATGGGCGCGCACGTCGGCCGTCACAGCGGAACGCTGACGGTCAGGGCGGGAACCGAGATCCGCGGGCTCGACATGGATCTGTCGGCGGCGAGCGAGCTGACCCCGACGCTCGTCGGGCTCGCTGCTTTCGCATCCGGCCCCACCACTATCCGCGGTATCGGTCACATCCGACTCCACGAGACAGATCGCATCGCAGCTCTCATCGGCGACATCCGCGCCCTCGGCGGCGAGGCGGAAGAGCTATCCGACGGCCTGCGCATCATTCCGCGACCGCTGCACGGTGGCCGCTGGGCAGCGCACCACGACCATCGGATGGCGACGACGGGAGCCCTCATCGGCCTGCGGGTCCCCGGCGTCGAGATCGACGACATCGGCACCACGTCCAAGACTCTCCCGGAGTTCACCCTCCTGTGGGAGCGGATGCTGCGGGGCGCATCCAGGTGAGCTGGCTCGACGACTCCGACGACCTCGAGGACGACTTCGAGGACTATGACGAGAGCAGCATCCGCACCCGCCCGAACCCGAAGGCCAACCGCCCCCGCACCAAGCGACGGCCGGCTCACGAGGACGCGCAGATCGGCCGCGTCCTCGGGGTGGACCGTGGTCGGTACTCGGTCCTGATCGATGAGGACACGCCTGACGAGCGCATGATCACCGCGGCACGGGCACGGGAGCTCCGTAGGAACCCGATCGTCACCGGTGATCTTGCGAAGGTCGTCGGCGACGTCTCGGGCGAAGACGGCACTCTGGGCCGGATCATCGGCATCGCCGACCGCACCTCCCTCCTGCGACGCAGCGCCGACGACACCGATCAGGTCGAGCGGGTCATCGTCGCGAACGCCGATCAGATGCTCGTCGTCGTCGCCGCCGCCGACCCCGAGCCGCGTGCCCGCCTGGTCGACCGCTACCTGGTGGCCGCGTTGGATGCCGGTGTCCGTCCGCTCCTCGTCGTCACGAAGACGGACCTGGCCGACCCCAGCACCTTCCTGTCGCATTTCGACGGACTCGATCTGCGCGTCTTCACCAGTGCGCAGGATGAGATGCCCGTCGACGAGATCGGCGCTGCCCTCGTCGGACACTCCACGGTCTTCGTCGGACACTCCGGTGTGGGCAAGTCGACGCTCGTGAACGCGCTGGTGCCCAGCGCCCTCCGTGCCACAGGGCACGTCAACCAGGTCACCGGCCGCGGCCGACACACCTCGTCGTCGACCGTCTCGCTGCGATACGTCAGCCCGAAGGGCAACGGCTGGGTGATCGACACCCCCGGCGTCCGATCCTTCGGTCTGGGGCACGTGAACCCCGCGAACATCCTCGCCGCCTTCACAGAGCTGGCGGAGATCGCCGAGAAGTGCCCGCGCGGATGCACCCACCTCGCGGATGCTCCGGACTGCGCGCTCATCGAAGCAGCCGAGAGCGGCGAGCTGAGCGAGACGGGACGAGCGCGCCTGGACTCGCTGCAGCGGCTTCTGCAGACCTTCGCCGACAAGGCGGAGCAGACGCCCGGCCGGTAGGCTGAGCGTGTGACTGTGCGCCTCGACTCCGGATCCGCTGCCCCCGACTTCGCTCTCCTCGACCAGGACGGCGCGACCGTCCGACTCGACGATCTGCGCGGCCAGAAGACCGTGCTCTACTTCTATCCGGCTGCCATGACGCCCGGCTGCACGACGCAGGCCTGCGACTTCCGCGACAGCATCGCTTCGCTCGAGGGCGCCGGATACCGCGTGATCGGGGTCTCGCGCGACGAGCCTGCGAAGCTCGCCGAGTTCCGCGAGCGCGACGGTCTGACCTTCACCCTTCTCAGCGACCCGGACCACTCCGTGCACACCGCATACGGCGTCTGGGGCGAGAAGATGAACTACGGCAAGGTCGTAGAGGGTGTCATCCGCTCGACCTTCGTGCTCGATGAGGAGGGCACGATCACCCTCGCTCAGTACAACGTCAAGGCCACAGGGCACGTCGCGCGTCTGCGCAAGCTGCTCGGCATCGACGCCTGAGACTCACTCCGCCGGGCGCTCGTTCTCGGCGCGCGTGCTCGCGATCAGCAATGCGAAGCACAGCAGCGCCGGCAGGCCGACGCCGACGGTGAACGCCCAGGCGACCGGCTGCAGCGTGAGCGAGGCGAGCGCGATCGCGATGGCGAGCACCTGGAAGACGACACCGCCCGAGCGCGCCCATGAACGGCCCGTCCTGGTCCCGATCGCGAAGGCGAAGAGGGCGACAGCGCCGATGAACGTCAGCACGATGAGGGCGAGCGCCGTCGGCAGCGATGCGGCATCACCTGCGCCGAGACCGGCGAGTTCGATGAGGGCGAAGACGATCAGTGCGGCACCCTCTGCCGCGAGAACCGCGGAAGCCGCCAGAGCGAGGCCGGGTGAGCGCACTGTTGTCTCCTGAGAATCGAATGAGAACGGCGGAAACCCTTGATTTCGCCGGTTTCATGTAACAGAATAGACAGCGTCATGTGCTCCCACAGCGGCGTGGGGCGGGCTTCGCGCTCGCATCACAGAAAGCGGGCATCCGTCCGTATCTCATACAGGGTAGCTGAACCCGATCTGCACCCGAAATCCGAGTCGTCGCAATGCGATGATTTCTGAAAAACCACACCGAGGAGCCCCCATGGACTGGCGCGATAAGGCCGCCTGCCTGACTGTCGACCCCGAGCTGTTCTTCCCTGTCGGGAACACCGGTCCGGCCGTCGACCAGATCGAGAAGGCGAAGACCGTCTGCGCCACCTGCACGGTGACTGAGATCTGCCTGCAGTACGCCCTCGAGTCCAGCCAGGACTCGGGCGTGTGGGGCGGCCTCTCCGAAGACGAGCGCCGGGCCCTCAAGCGCCGCGCCGCTCGCGCCCGTCGCGCCTCCTGAACATCGAGAAGCGGCCCGAGACGATGTCTCGGGCCGCTTCTCTGTCTCCGCTCGGTGCCGCGTGGGGCTATCCGACTACTTGGTCAGCCAGCGGAGCGGAATGTCGATGACGACCTCGGTGCCCTCGCCTTCGCTCCCCCGCCACTCGATCGATCCGCTGAGCTCGCCCTGAATGAGGGTGCGGATGATCTGCGTCCCGAGCCCCTGACCGATCCGCCCCTCCGGCAGGCCCTTCCCGGTGTCGTGCACCGTGACGCGCAGATTCTCCTCGGTGCGCGCGGCATCGATCGTGACCATGCCCTCCTGCCCTGCGAGGCCATGCTCGACGGCGTTCGTGACGACCTCGGTGAGAGCGAGCGCCAGCGGTGTCGCGTATTCGCTCGGCAGGACGCCGAAGCGGCCCGTCGACCGTGTGCGCGCACGGGTGTTCGGCGCCGACGCGACCTCGGCCACCAGCTTGAGGACGCGATGGAACACCTCGTCGAAGTCGACCTTCTGCGTCAGTCCCTGGGCCAGCGTGTCGTGCACGACGGCGATCGAATCGACGCGTCTCATCGCCTGCGTCAGCGCATCGCGTGCCTCATCGGAGTGCGTGCGTCGCGCCTGGATGCGAAGCAGCGACGCGACGGTCTGCAGATTGTTCTTGACCCGGTGGTGGATCTCGCGAATCGTCGCGTCCTTGGTGATCAGCTCCTGCTCCTGGTGTCGCAGCTCCGACACATCGCGGCACAGAAGGATCGCGCCGATGCGGGTGCCGTGATCCTTCAGCGGAATCGCCCGCAGCGAGACCGTGACGCCGCGCGCTTCGATGTCGGTCCGCCACGGTGCACGTCCGGTCACGACGACGGGCAGAGACTCGTCGACCTGCCGAGACGGCGGCACGAGCCTCGTGGTGACCTCCGCGAGCGATTCGCCCTCGAGCTCGTCATCGAACCCCATGCGATTGAACGCCGAGAGCGCGTTCGGGCTGGCGAACGTCGTGATCCCGTCGACATCGATGCGGATCAGGCCGTCCGACGCCCGCGGCGCGCCGCGACGAGGAGATGTCGGAGCCGCGGGATCCGGAAAGCTGCCGTCGGCGATCATGCGGAAGATGTCGTTGGCGCACTCGTCGAACGTGATCTGCTGCCGAGACGGAGTCCGAGCCTCGCCGAGGTTCGTGTGCCGGGTGACGACGCCGATGACAACGGCCTGGTGCTCAGCGCCGCGGCGTTCGTTGACGATCGGCACCGCTCTGACCCGCGTCGGTGTCTCTTCGAACCAGTCCGGTGAAGACGAGTCCACGATCTTCGCCGAATCGAACGCCCCCTGCACCTGCGTGCGCCACTGAGGGCGCACTCGCTCGCCGACGATGTCCCGGTAGAACAGAGTGGCTGCTCCGCTCGGACGTGCGTGCGCGACGGCGACGAAGGATCCGTCGTCGGTCTCGATCCAGACCACGATGTCCGCCGAAGCGAGGTCCGCGAGAAGCTGACCGTCACCGGCGAGTCGGTGCAGCCACTCGACATCGTTGTCGGCAAGACGGCCCTGGGCATTGGCGAGGTCGCTGAGCGTTGACACCCCACCAGCCTAGAGCGCGCCGGCTCAGAGAACGGCCAGCGACGTCGCACGCCAGCGACGGTCGAGTCCTTCGAGGCGGATCGCCACCGCCCGGGTACGGCCCGGACCAGCGACGACCACCACCGCTTCGACCTTGCCGTCGACAGGTTCTGTCACGCGGATCGACAGGATCTCGAAAGTCGGGCGCGCAGGCGAGACCCCCCTCGCGCTGCGCGCCCTCGCCGAGAGGTTCGCCCGCGTCACCAGGCTCCGGTACGCGTCTTCATTGAACCAGCGGGCGAGCTGATCGACTTCTCTGACTCCCGCGAGCACCTCGAGCACGCCCTGCGTCAGGCTCCGCAGCAGCGGATGCGGGTCCGGAAGCTCCGCGCGAGGCGTCGGCTGTGGGGCGAAGTACTCGTGAAGCATCATCTGAGGCACTCTCCATCGGGAAGACTGCGCCAAGTAGAGCATGCGCACGGTCGTCGTCCGGGCCGCGTTCGTGATCTATGTGGATAACTCGTACATGCCCGACTGGACATCATTTACGGTGGGGCGCGTGCACTGGGATCGACTGTTCGAAGACCTCGAAGGCCAGCTCGCCTCAGAGTGGGAGAGCGAGCGTGCGGCGCTCGACGCCGAATCCGAGCGATTGCGCATCTCGCGGCTCGAACTTCGCAGCCGCCTGAGGCTACTCTGCGCGTCAGCAGCTCCGGCGACCCTCGATCTGCCGGGCGGAAGACGGGTTCGTGCCCGGCTGGACGCGCTCGGCTCCGACTGGATCGCCGCCACGATCGCACAGGCCGAGGAATCGACGACCAAGCGATCGACCCTGATCGTCCCGTTGCACGCGGTGCGCGGGCTGACCGTCGACCACGGCCTGCTGCTGTCGAGTCTGGACGATGCAGGAGGCTCCGCGCCCGTCCTCCGCGAGCGCATGTCGCTCGGGTTCGTTCTGCGTGATCTCGCCCGACGGCGGGTTCCGGTGAGGATCGTCGGCGTCGACGACTCAGACGTGCACGGAACGATCGACAGGGCGGGAGCGGATCATCTGGATCTCGCTCTGCACGATCCGGGCGAGGCGCGAATCGCCTCGGCGGTGCGGAGCTTTCAGATGATCCCGTTCGCCACGGTGGCCTCGGTGCAGACCGCCGGAGATCAGATGCCGTGACGGTGAGAAGTACCCCAGACCTCCGGAAAACTCGCCTCGTTAGCCTGTCGCCACAGCGCCATGCGTCTGGCCTCCTCCGACTGCTCGGCGAGATACTCCGAAAGACTCGACGCCTCGATGCGCCATCTGGCCGGCGCGCCGAGCTTGGATCCGCGCAGACGACCCTCGTAGACGAGTTCGACGACCTCGTCTACCTCGATGCTCAGCAGCTCCGCCACCTGCGCCGGAGCGAGGAAGCCTTGCGCGGGCTGAGAGGAATGAGGCATGCTCCCATTCTCCTCCTGCCGTGCCGGAGCGCCAGCGCCGATCCGATGCTGTGGATAAGTCTCGAGCAGCCGCATCGATTTCTGTGACCATGTCGGCATGAGCAAGTTCGTCCGTTCCCGTCGCGCCGTCTGGGGTGACGCGCGCTTCCTGATCGGCATCGCCGTCGTCGCGTTGTCGATCGGCGGCGTCTGGGCCGTCGTCTCCTCCTCCGGCACCACGACCCCTGTGCTTCAGGCGACGCGCACGATCGCGCTCGGCGAAGCGCTCGCCTCGGGCGACTTCCAGGTGGTCGAAGTCGGCCTCGGCACTGTCACGGACCGCTACCTGGCACCGCAGGAGCTCCGACCCGGTCAAATCGCGTCCCGCACACTCGTCGAAGGAGAGCTCCTGGCGACCTCTGCGGTCGAGGACGCCGACGCCGACAGGACGACCACGATCGTCGTCAAGAGCAGCACGGGGATCCCGGCCGAGGTCGCCGCCGGGAGCGTCATCGAGCTCTGGCACTCGCCACCGGTCGGCGACGACGGCAGTCAGAGTCCCCCTCGCATCCTCGTGGCCGACGCGGTCGTCGCATCGGTCACGAAGACGGAGGGGATGCTCGCTGCGGAGGGAAGCACCGCTGAGGTGGTGATCGACCGAACGGACGTCCCTGAGGTGCTGGCAGCGATCACCGGCGGCTCCGCGCTCTCCGTCGTGCCGATCGGTTCGGCCTCATGACCTCGGTCATCATCGCCGTTCCGGAAACCCGCGCGCGCGTCTTGGCCGCCGAGCTGGAGATGGAGGGCATCAGTGTGGTCTCCGTCGTCCAGCCGAGCAGGATCCTCCCTCTGCCCGAAGGCGTCGATGCCGCCATCGTCACCGCCACCCGCGCGGTTCTGACGCCCGAGCTCATCGCTGAGTGCGACAGGGCAGGCGTGCGGATCATCTCGCTCGGCGACGGCGACAGCAGACTGCTCGGGCGCTACGGACTCGCCACTGCACTCCCGCCGGATGCGAGCGGCTGGGAGGTCGCGGCGGCGCTGACCGCTGACATCCCCGACGCCGTCGAGGGTGCCGCATCACCTCCGCATCGTGTGACGGCCGTGTGGGGCCCTTCCGGGGCACCCGGAAGGTCGACCATCGCGATCCAGCTCGCCGTCGAACTCTGTCGGACGGGTCGGCGCACCGCCCTGGTGGATGCCGACACCGTCGCGCCGTCACTCGCGCTCCTTCTGGGGCTCAGCGACGATGCGCCCGGCATCGCCGCAGCGTGCCGACGCGCAGAACTCGGCGCACTCGACTCGGCTGAGCTCACGCGGCTCGCGACGATCCTCGAGACCAGCGCCGGAGAGATCGAGGTCCTCGGCGGCATCAATCGCCCAGGTCGCTGGCCGGAGCTGGGAGCCCGCCGCCTGCAGACCACTCTGCGCGCGTGCCGCAGCTGGGCGGACGAGACCGTCGTCGACGTGGCGAGCGCCTTCGACGCAGACGATGAGGCCACCTACGACCTCACCGGACCGCGCCGCCACGCGGCCACCGTCGCTGTGCTGCAGGAGGCGGATTCGATCATCGCTGTCGCGTCAGCCGACCCCCTCGGCATCAGTCGCTTCGTGAGAGAACATGCCGAGCTCAGAAGACTCACGACCCCCACACCCGTCAGGGTCGTCGTGAACCGCGTGCGGCCCGGCCCCCTGGGCATCGACGCGCGTGGTCAGATCCGACGCACTCTCGAGAGATTCGCGGGCATCACCGACATCGCGTTCCTGCCGTTCGATCAGCGCGCCGCCGACTCCGCTCTGCTCCACGCGCGGCCGATGGCTGATCTCACCCCGCGTTCGACACTGGTCGCCGGCGTGCGTCGCATCGCAGAGACGTACGCCTCTACGGTGTCGCAGCCGCCTACTGGCGGTAGCTCGAGAGGAAGTTCCCGAGGCGCTCGACGGCTTCTGCGAGCACGCGAGGCTCGGGAAGCGTGACGAGCCTGAGGTGATCGGGCGTCGGCCAGTTGAAACCGGTCCCCTGCACGAGCAGGATGTGCTCGGAGACCAGCAGGTCGTAGACCAGCTTCGCATCGTCCCTGATCTCGTGGACATTCGGGTCGAGACGAGGGAAGGCGTACAGAGCTCCGACGGGCTTGACGCAGGAGACGCCGGGGATCGACTCGAGCCCTTCCCACGCGATGTCGCGCTGCTCGTGCAGTCGTCCGGTCGGAGCGATCAGGGAATCGATCGACTGCACTCCCCCGAGAGCCGCCTGCACCGCGTACTGCGCGGGCACGTTCGGGCAGAGGCGCGTGGATGCGAGCAGGTTGATCCCCTCGAGGAAACCCTTCGCGTGGTCCTGAGGCCCGGTGATCACAAGCCATCCGGACCGGAATCCGGCGACTCGATACGTCTTCGAGAGTCCGTTGAAGGTCAGGCACAGAAGATCGGGCGCCAACGTGGCCGTCGGGATGTGCACCGCACCGTCGAACAGGATGCGGTCGTAGATCTCGTCGGAGAGCAGCAGCAGCTGGTTCTCTCTCGCGATCTGAACCATCCCCTCGAGGACCTCGCGTGAGTAGACGACGCCGGTCGGGTTGTTGGGGTTGATGATCACGAGGGCTTTGGTGCGAGGGGTGATCTTCGACCGGATGTCCTCGAGGTCGGGCTGCCAGCCGTTGTCCTCGTCGCAGAGGTAGTGCACCGGGGTGCCGTCGGCCAGACTCGTCATGGCGGTCCACAGCGGATAGTCGGGTGCCGGGATGAGCACCTCGTCGCCCTCGTCGAGAAGCGCCTGCATCGTCATCGTGATGAGCTCGGACACACCGTTGCCGAGGAAGACGTCCTCGGGATCGAACCGGGGGAACCCGGGGATCTCCTCGTACCGGCTGACCACGGCGCGGCGCGCCGAGATGATCCCCTTGCTGTCGCTGTACCCGTGAGCGGTCGGAAGCGCCGCGAGCATGTCGTGCACGATCTGGTGGGGTGCCTCGAAGCCGAAGATGGCAGGGTTGCCCGTGTTGAGCTTGAGGATCCGGTGCCCCTCGGCCTCGAGCCGCGCCGCCTCGACGAGCGTGTTTCCACGGATCTCGTACAGGACGTTCTTGAGCTTCGACGACTGGTCGAAGTGGCGCTTTGGTGTCATTGCGCAAGCCTACAATGACGCGAAGAGGGGCCGATCCATCCGGACCGGCCCCTCTTCGTACGTCCTGCTACTTCTTCTTCTTGCTCTGCGCCCGGCGCTGCTCACGGTTGCCGGCAGGTGCTGCAGAGGCGTCCGTGCGCTGCCCGAACGCTCCGCGCGGAGCCTCCTCGGGCTCGGCCTGCTCGGCCGGAGTCTGACGCGCGGCAGCCGCCTGACGGAGCTTCTCGGTCGCTGCCTGCTGTACTCGCCCTCGGTCGTCGCGCACCTCGACCTCGCCGGCGTCGTTCGCCGCGGAGTACTCGAGATGCTGGTCTCCCGCACCTTCGGCGAGACCCTTGGCCTCGACCTCGGCGGTCTGCGAGTCGCCTGCGCGGCGAACCTCGACCTCGAGGTTGTAGAGGTATCCGACGGACTCCTCCTTGATCTGCCCCATCATCGACTGGAACATCGCGTAGCCCTCGCGCTGGTACTCGATCAGCGGGTCGCGCTGCGCCATCGCACGAAGGCCGATGCCGTCCTTGAGGTAGTCCATCTCGTAGAGGTGGTCGCGCCAGCGACGGTCGAGCACCTGAAGCACGACGCGCCGCTCGAGCTCGCGGGTGGCTGCTTCTCCGAGCGACTCCTCGCGGGTCTCGTAGGCGATCTTCGCGTCGGAGAGCAGCTCACGGGTCAGCCCGTCCGCGGTGATCCCGCCCTTGCGGCCTGCGGCCTCCGAGACGACCTCGTCGATCGTCACGCTGACCGGATAGAGCGTCTTGAGCTCTGTCCAGAGTGCGTCGAAGTCCCAGCTCTCGTTGTGCCCCTCGCCTGTGTGATCCCGCACCACGCCGCTGATGGCGTCTTCGATGAAGTGCTGGACACGGTCGGCGATGTCGTCGCCCTGCAGGATGTGACGGCGGTCGGCGTAGATCGCCTCTCGCTGGCGGTTCAGGACGTCGTCGTACTTGAGGACGTTCTTGCGCATCTCGGCGTTGCGGGACTCGACCTGCGACTGAGCGCTGCGGATGGCCCGCGACACGAGACCCGACTCGATCGGGACATCGTCGGGGAAGTTGGTGCGAGCCAGGATCGCCTCGGCGGCCCCCGACTGGAACAGACGCATCAGGTCGTCGGTGAGGCTCAGGTAGAAGCGGCTCTCGCCAGGGTCACCCTGACGACCGGAACGGCCTCGCAGCTGGTTGTCGATGCGACGCGACTCGTGGCGCTCGGTGCCCAGGACGTAGAGGCCGCCGGCCTCGATGACCTTCTCGGCCTCCTCGGCCACGATCGCCTTCATCGCCTCGTAGGTCTCGTCCCACGCGACCTCGTACTCCTCGGGCGTCTCGACGGGGTCGAGCCCCTTGCCCTTGAGCTCCTGCACGGCGAGGAACTCGGCGTTGCCGCCGAGCATGATGTCGGTTCCACGACCGGCCATGTTGGTGGCGACCGTGACGGCGCCGAGGCGCCCTGCTCGCGCCACGATCTCTGCCTCACGCGCGTGGTTCTTCGCGTTCAGGACCTCGTGCTTGACGCCCTTCTTGGCGAGGAGCCGCGACAGGTACTCGCTCTTCTCGACGCTGACCGTTCCGACGAGCACAGGCTGGCCGTTCGCGTGGCGCTCGGCGATGTCCTCGACGACCTGGGCGAACTTGGCGGTCTCGTTCTTGTAGACGAGGTCGGACTGATCCTTGCGGACCATCGGTCGGTTCGTGGGGATCGGGATGACACCGAGCTTGTAGGTCGACATGAACTCGGCCGCCTCGGTCTCGGCGGTACCGGTCATGCCGGCGAGCTTGTCGTAGAGACGGAAGTAGTTCTGCAGCGTGACCGTGGCGAGAGTCTGGTTCTCGGCCTTGACCGGCACGGCCTCCTTCGCCTCGATGGCCTGGTGGATGCCCTCGTTGTAGCGACGGCCGACCAGGATGCGGCCGGTGTGCTCGTCGACGATCATGACCTCGTCGTTCATGACGACGTAGTCGGTGTCCTTCTTGAAGAGCGCGAGGGCCTTGATCGAGTTGTTGAGGAACGAGATCAGCGGGGTGTTCGCGGACTCGTACAGGTTGTCGATGCCGAGGTAGTCCTCGACCTTCTCGATACCGGGCTCGAGCACGCCGACCGTGCGCTTCTTCTCATCGACCTCATAGTCGACGCCTGCTTCGAGAGTGCGGGCGATCTTCGCGAACTCGGCGAACCAGCGGTTGGCCTCTCCCGACGACGGACCGGAGATGATCAGCGGCGTCCGTGCCTCGTCGATGAGGATCGAGTCGACCTCGTCGACGATCGCGAAGTAGTGCTCGCGCTGGACGAGGTCTTCCTTGCGCCACGCCATGTTGTCGCGAAGATAGTCGAAGCCGAACTCGTTGTTCGTGCCGTAGGTGATGTCAGATGCATACTGCTCGCGGCGCACGGCCGGAGTCTGACCCGAGACGATGATTCCCGTCGACATGCCGAGTGCCCGGTACACGCGGCCCATGAGCTCGGCCTGGTAGCTCGCGAGGAAGTCGTTGACCGTGATCACGTGGACGCCCTCGCCCGCGATCGCATTCAGGTAGGCGGGGAAGGTGGCGACCAGGGTCTTGCCCTCACCGGTCTTCATCTCGGCGATGTTGCCGAGGTGGAGAGCGGCACCACCCATGATCTGCACGTCGTACGCACGCATCCCGAGCGTGCGCTTCGCCGCCTCACGCACCGCGGCGAACGCCTCGGGCATGAGCTGGTCGAGCGACTCGCCCTTGGCGAACCGCTCGCGCAGCTCGACGGTCTCGTTGCGCAGTTCATCGTCCGTGAGCTTGGAGATGTCCTCTTCCAGCGCGTTCACGGCCTTCACCACCTGGTTCAGGCGACGGATGACCCGCCCCTCTCCCGCGCGCAGCAGCTTCTCAAGAGGATTCGCCACAGATGTCATCTCCCTGTCGATGGTTCCGGCGGCGCCGCTTGTCGGGCACGCACCAGGCATACCTTGTCATGTTACCCGTCCGTGACCTGCACGTCGTCTGCATGGCGCGCCGCCCTGACGTTTCCGAGTATGTATATATTGATCCACGACACCGGGAGGTCCATATGTCGGTCAGACAGAGTCTGCTCGCGATCCTCGCGCAGGGCCCCTGCTACGGCTATCAGCTGCGCCACGAGTTCGACCGACGCACCGGTTCGGTCTGGCCGCTCAACGTCGGTCAGATCTACAACACGCTCGAGCGCCTCGAGCGCGACGGACTCGTCGAGCGTGGAGCGGCCGATCTGCACGGACATGTGTACTGGGAGATCACGGATGCGGGGGCGTTCGAGGTCGACCGTTGGCTGGCATCTCCCGTCGCACGGAGCCGGGCCACGCGCGACGAGCTCGCGATCAAGCTGGCCGTCGCGGCGACGCTTCCGGGCGCGGATGCGACCAGCGTGATCGCGACCCAGCGTGCGGCGTCCGAATCGCATCTCGAGGAACTCACGACGGCGCGCGAATCGCGCGAGGACGACAGCCCCCAGGGACTCGCGTGGTCTCTCGTGGTCGACTCGATGATCTTCACCGCGGAGGCCGAGCTCCGCTGGCTCGACCACGTGCAGACGCGTCTCGCACAGCATCCCCAGCACGCTCTCGCTCTGGAGCTGACCTCCGAGCGACCGAAGCGCGGCCGGCCTGCGAGGGCGGAGACCGCGGCGCTGGTCTGAGCGGAGTTCGCCTGGAGCGTATGCACAGCCAGGGTTGCCGCCCGGGAAACTAGGATCAGTCCTATGGCTGGAATATGGGGCAGACGCAAGCGCGAGCAGGAACAGCTGGCCGCACAGGACGCCGACCTGGCTCGCCGCGCAGAGCAGGCACTCGTGTCTGCGGACGAGCGCATCAGGAGCACCTCCGACGAATTGGCGTTCGCGGAGGCCGAGCTCGGCGAGCAGCTGACTCGTGACCTGAAGAAGGCGCTGACCGCCGTGCGCACTCACCTGCGTGAGGCTTTTCAGCTCCACCAGCTCAACCACGACGAGATCCCCGACACTCCCGAGGAGCTCCGCACCCGCAACGCCCGGATCATGCAGCTGTGCGACTGGGCGCAGGATCTGCTCGACGAGAAGACATCGGACCTCGCGACATCGATCTCGAAGGTGCGCCGAGCACCGGAGGTCATCGCCCAGGTGCGAGCGGATGCCGAGACGCTGAGCGCGCGGATCCCGCACACCAACGAGACCGTCGCCCGTCTCTCCTCTCGCTACTCGGACTCGGCGATGCACCAGATCACGGCCAGCGCTGAGGAAGCCGAGCAGCTGATCGCCTTCGCCACTCATGGCGCCGCCGTCTCGGAGCGGCGTCGTGCCGCCAAGCAGAACGAGGAGGCGAATCTCGCCCTCGAGACCGCCACCGAGGCGACGCGCCGCGCATCCGCCCTGCTCGATGCCGTGGAGGATTTTGAGATCGAGGCGCTGCGCGCGGAGTCGACCCTCGCCGAGGTCGTCGCGGATTCCCGAAACGACCTCATCGCTGCACGGACCGCTCCGCAGGTGCCGGCCGTCGCTGCTGCCGTCTCCGCCCTGCAGGACGCTCTCAGCGCACTGTCGCCCGCAGGGACCCCGGGAGACCCCTTCGCGGAGCTGTCGCAGCTGCGCGATGCGAACACCGCTCTCGACGACGCGATCGCCACCGCCCGCCACCGTGAAGCGCACCCGCTGCCCAGCATCCAGCAGGTGCAGCACGCGATCGACGACGCGGACCGTCAGCTCGGCGTCGCCCGCGGACTCATCGCAGGGCACCGCGGCTGGATCGGCGCGGATGCCCGCACTCGCCTCGCAGAGGCCGAGAGACTGCGCGTCGACCTCTCGGATCTGCTTCCGGCGGAGGAGACCCGCGACGAGGCATTGGTCAGCGCTCGACGCGTGGCGCACCTCGCGTCGGAAGCCCTGCAGCTCGCTCAGCGTGACATCGATTCGTCTCGACCGCAGGACCAGGGCTGGGGCGGCGGTGACGGCTGGGGTGGCGGCGGCTGGAGCGGTGGCGGCCGACGCGGCGGGGGCAGCGACGTCGCCTCCGGGATTCTGGGCGGTCTCGTCATCGGAAGCATCCTGGACGGGATCTTCGACTGACCCGCACGATCAGGACACGACGACGGCCCGGCTCCTTCTGGAGCCGGGCCGTCGTCGTATCAGCCTCAGGAGGCGAGCGCCTCACTGGGCGGAGCCTGCGTCTCGAGCGCGATCACACCGTAGTCCCAGCCCTTGCGTCGGTAGACGACGCTCGGGTGATCGGTGCGCACGTCGACGAACAGGAAGAAGTCGTGCCCGACAAGTTCCATCCGGTCGACGGCCTCTTCGACGGTCATCCATTCCGCTCCGAAGTTCTTGGTGCGGATGACCACCGGCGAGTAGACCTCGTCGTCGTCGTTCTGGATCGGCACAGCGCCCGTCGCGACGGCGCGAAGGACCTCCACGGATGCCGGCTGGACATCGATGCCCTCGAGCGCACCGGTCTCCTTCTCGAAGTGCGCCCCACGCGGATGCTGGCGTCCATCGACTCGCTTCTCCTTGGCTCGGCGAAGCTGTTCGGCCATCTTGTCGACGGCCATGTCGAGTGCGACGAACTTGTCTCCGTCCGTGGCCTCGGCGCGTACGACAGGACCCTTGCTGACGAGCGTCAGCTCGACGGTCTCATCCGGCACGTGACCGTTGCGGTACACCCGGTGGGTGACCTTGACATCCAGCCGTTGCGCACGCGACGCGAACGTCTCGATCTTGGCGATCTTCTCCTCGACAACGGTGCGGAATCGGTCGGTGATACCCACCCCGACGCCAACGATGCTCGTTTCCATTGCTGCCTCCTTGTCCCGGTCCTCCCGGCCAAGGGCGGACCGTGGTCGCCTTGTGACCCCCAACGGTAGTCCGCCTGACCTCGGATGTCACGGGTCATTTGCTGCGTGTCTCCGATGCGTTCGCATTCCGTTCGCCGTGACGCGGCGTCGCGGCGAGTGCGACCGCCGACACGACCCGGACGCCGGCTTCTCGCAGCGTGCGTGCCGCTTCGTCGAAAGTCGCTCCCGAGGTCACGACGTCGTCGACCAGCACGACTGCCCCACCACCGGGCGTGGGTCGCGATCGCATGCTCCCCCGCACGTTCTCCGCCCTGCTCGCAGAGTCGAGTCCGCGCTGATCCGTGCGACCGCCCTGCGACACGAGCAGGCGATCGGGCACCGAACCGGCTCGGCGAATCAGCAACTCGGGCACGCGGTAGCCCCGCCGTCGGAATGCGCTCCGCGACGTCGGGATCGGCACCAGGCGCACCGGATCATCGATCGCGGCCCGTTCTTCGTCGACCCCGGCGAGAACCTCGCTCAACGCGGCTCCGAGCGGGCGCGCGAGCATCGTCTCGCCGTCATCCTTGAGCCTGCGGATGCACCGGGCTGCGATCGACTCGAACGGCATGGCGGCGCGCACGAGCAGACCCGCCGGCGTGCGGCGCACGAGGGGCGCGGCTCGGATGCTCTGCCGACACACGTCGCACAGCAGCGTCTCTGGCCGGTCGCAACCTGCACAGGTCGCTGCGAGCAGGAGAGCGAGCGCCTCGACGCCGATGGCGCGGGCGTGAAGATGCGACAGCATCCGTCGATCCTGCCGCTCGGACCCTGCACGTCGATCACAATCCGACACGGAACGCGCGCGCTGTGGGGACTCAGCCTTCACCGGCCTACCGTGCAGAGGCAGTCGAGCTCAGTGACCTGCTCTGGTGGCGAGAAGCGAGACTCCCGTGATCGACTCGCTCCAGGCCGACCCGGTTCGTGCGAACACGGCGCCGTCCGCGCCCAGAACCCGCAGGCCGGTGGCGGCTCGCGAGCCCGCTATGGACACCGCATCCGTCGGAGCGACTTCGGTCGCTCCCGGTCCTCCGACGACCTGCGTGACGACCATCCGGTCGGCAGAGTCGGTCAGGAGACCCAGGCGGTCGGCTCCCAGCCAGACGAGACCCACGGCACTGCCGTCGAGCTGCGCCAGCGGCTCGGTCGGTCCGAGTTCGGTGGGCAATCCCGTCTCATCGCGGATCACCGAGGAGACGACGATCCAGCGCTCGCCTCCGATCACGACGGCGGCAGCCACCCTGGCGCCGTCGGCCGACACTCGGATGGCGGAGACCGCCGACGCGTCGGGCCACGCGTTAGCGATCGCCTGCGGGGCGACGTCGCTGCCGATCGCCTGCAGAGAGGCAGGCGCGTTCGACGGCACCGACCAGGTGTAGTCGTATGGGTCCATCGACGGCCGCACCAGGGATGGACGCGCATCGAGCTCGTCGAAACCGCCGTCGCCGGCGAGCCAGACATGTCCGTCGATCAGCTGCACGGCCGCGTGCGAGCTGTCGGCCGACACATCGATCGCCGTGACGGGCTGACCCGCGTTGAGGATCTGATCCGTGACGCCGGGGATCGGGGTGATCTCACCTCCGACCAGCATCCCGAACGTCCCGTCCTTCACGACGAGGCTGCCCGCATCCGCCGTGTCGGTGACGACCTCGACGACGCCGGCCTCCAACACCCGACCGTCGACCGTGAAGCGCACCTGATCGATCTGCACCCCCGCAGAGACGAGGGTTGCCTGAAGCTGTGTACGCATGCGCGCGAGGGTCGTCGGTTCGAGACTGAGCGCCGCGCGGTTCAGCGCGACTTCGGCGATCTGATCCGGGTCGATCGGCACGGAGTCCCGCGCGAGCTGCACCTCCTGGGGGAACGCGCTCTGCACCGCCGGGTCGAGCCACGGGCTCGGCGCACCGCCGATCAGCGACTGCGCGATGGTCGTGGCCACCGTGACGCGTCTGGGGAACCAGCGCACGTCGGGGACGAGCCGCTCCCACGTCTGGTCGAAGTACTGCAGCGCGTAGTCGTCGTAGACACGTGAGAACCTCGACTCGTCGATCACGACGCCGTCCGGCGCCTCGGCGATCCGCCACTGGCCCTTCGTGCGTACGACCACGAAGGCCGAGTTCGACGCTCCGAACGCCTCGGAGTACGCTCCGGTCGCGTCGATGCTCGCGACCTGGTCGAACGCGACCCGCACGTCCGCCGTATCGCCGTCATCGGCCTCCTCACCGTCTTCGTCTTCGTCTTCGTCTTCGAGATTCGAGGTGAAGGAGCGCGTCGCGGCGCTCACGTCGATCGACACTCCGGTGTTCGGGCGCCAGGTCGAGGCGAGTTCGGGGGTGAGGAACCCCCGAGCCGTGTCCCAGTTGTCAGCGGGAGTGATCGCGGCCTCCATGAAGCCCTCGACGATCTCCTCGGGGCCCGCACCGTCCACAGGGCCAGAAGCCAGAGGGAGGAAGTCCTGCCCCTCCGGAGGCGCGCCGAGCGGGATCCCGCGCTGCACGTCTCCCGTCGTCGGGAGACCTGTGCATGCGGAAAGGAGGAGTGCAACCGCCGCGATCGCTAGCCCGCGCAGCGTGCGCCGAGTCGTGGACGTCATTCGATGCTCCCTCGATCGAAGAGCTCCGCCGGCACGTCGGCGAGCTGGATCGGCTGGGTGGCGTCATCGATGTCGGCGAGGGTCTCCTGCGGCTCGAGCGGGACGGGCGAGGGCCCATCCGTCGCGTCACCTCTGCGAGGGAGCGTCAGGACGAAGTTCGTGCCGACCCCGAGCTCGGACCAGACGTCGAGTGAGCCGCCGTGCAGAGTCGCGTCGCCGAGCGCGATCGACAGCCCGAGCCCCGTGCCTCCGAGAGTGCGTTGGCGAGACGGGTCCGCGCGCCAGAATCTGTCGAACACCCTCTCCGCATCGGCCGGGTCCATGCCGAGGCCGAAGTCGCGGACGCCGGCGGCCACAGCATGCTGATTGCTGTCGACGGTGACCACGATCGGCCTGCCCTCGCCGTGCTCGATCGCATTGCCGATCAGGTTGCGCAGTACTCGTCGCACTCTGCGCGGATCCATGTCCACGGGCGAGTACCCGCCTGGAGCCACGAGTCTCAGCTGGCTGCCCCGGTCGTCGGCGAGAGGCTGCATCTGCTCGATGATGTCCTCGGCGAGGTGCGCGAGACTCGTCGCCTCGAGTTCGAGCTGCACCGAACCGGCGTCGTAGCGGCTGATCTCGAGCAGATCCGACAGCAGCGTCTCGAACCGCTGCACCTGCGTGTGCAGGAGCTCGGTGGTGCGTGCGGTCGTCGGGTCGAACTCGCCCCGCTGATCGTTCAGCATGTCGGCCGCGAGACGGATCGTGGTGAGCGGTGTCCGCAGCTCATGCGACACGTCCGAGACGAAACGCTGCTGCACGAGCGACAGCTCGCCCAGTTCTTTGATCTGAGACTCGATGCTGTCGGCCATGGCGTTGAACGAGCGGCCCAGCGTGGCTATCTCGTCTTCACCGTGCACGTCGATGCGCACCCCGAGGTCGCCCGATGCCAGACGCGCGCTGGTCTCCGCAGCCTCGACGATGGGTGTCGACACCGTGCGGAGAACGATGAAGGAGATCGCGGCGACGATCGCGACCAGGCCGATGCCGGCGACCCAGAGAGTGCGCTGCACGAAGACCAGAGTGTTGTCGGCGTCAGCGAGGTCGTAGGCGAAGTAGATCTCGAACGGACCGGCCTCGGGCACGCGCAGCTGCTGTCCGACGATGATTCCCGGCACCTCTCGACCGCCGACCTCGAGCGGCACGGACTGCCACGACTGCCAGTCATCGAACTCGACCACCCTGTTTCTGAGGCCGGAGCTGATCAGATTGTCGCTGAGCCCTGCGGTGAAACCGTTGAGCGCGACGTCCGGGTCGACATCCATGCGGAATCCGGCGAGACCCTCAGCCGTCGAGTTGCGCCCCAGGTCCTCTTGCACGCTGTCCCACAGCTCGGGCAGAGCTGCCGGGTCGTCGCCGAGCGCCGTGGCGTCGAGAGTCGCCTGAGCCTGGTTCACCGAGCGTGCTGCATCATCGAGCGCCTCGCTCTTGCGCGACTCGAACAGATCGTTCTGGATCACGAGAGCCATCGTCACGCAGGTGATCAGAATCGCCGTCGACGTCAGCAGAAGCGTGATCGTCAGCGTTCGGAAGCGCAGGGAGCTGCGCCACAGCGCGCGAAGGAAGCTCGGCCAACCACGCCAGTCGCGGATGACAGCGACCGCCGTGGTGGTCGCTGTGGTCGCGGCCATGGTCTGCCTAGCCCGCGCCCCCGGCACGGTAGCCGACGCCCCGCACCGTCATGACGATCTTGGGGTTGTCCGGGTCGAGCTCGACCTTCGCGCGCAGGCGCTGCACATGCACGTTCACCAGCCGAGTGTCAGCCTTGTAGTGGTAGCCCCACACCTGCTCGAGCAGCATCTCGCGCGAGAACACCTGCTGCGGCTTCGAGGCGAGAGCGACCAGCAGCTGGAATTCCAGAGGCGTCAGAGCGATCGAAGCGGTGCCACGGCGCACCTCGTGGGCGTCGACGTCGACGGTGAGGTCTCCCACTCGCAGCTGCTCCCCCACGTTCTGCGACGTGGGCCGCAACCGCGTTCGGATGCGCGCGACGAGCTCCTTCGGATTGAAGGGCTTGACGATGTAGTCGTCGGCTCCGACCTCGAGCCCTCGCACCACATCGGCCGTGTCGCTGCGGGCGGTGAGCATGATGATGGGGACTCCGGATTCGGCGCGGATCCGCGAGCAGATCTCGATGCCATCCATGCCGGGCAGCATCAGGTCGAGCAGCACGAGGTCCGGGCGCTGTGTGCGCCACTCATCGACCGCCCGCGCACCGTCGGCGCAGAACACCGGTTCGAAGCCCTCGGTGCGCAGCACGATGCCGATCATCTCGGCGAGCGCGGTGTCGTCGTCGACCACAAGAATGCGTGAGGTCATAACTGTTACCTTATGGCACTCAGTACCACGGCCCCCATGTCTACGCGCCGACGGGTCTTGTGACACGATGGGAGCGCACGACGGAGGGAGTGCCGGTGAGCGGCCAGACGTGGACCCCTGCCCCTAAGAAGGGCATCATTCCCCTGCATCCGCTGACTTTCGGGATGCTGCTGAGCAAGTCGTTCGTCGCGCTGCGGCACAATCCCAAAGTCCTCTTCGGCTTCGGCGTCGTGATCCAGCTGGCGGTCGTCGTGCTGAGCGCCACGGTGATGGGCTTCGTGCTCGTCACGACGTTCACACGGCTGGAGTCGCTCTCGCCGGCCTCTCCGGACTTCGAGGCCGTATTCGCAGGCACCATCGCGATGAACATCGTCGCCGGCATCGCGGTGGGTCTCGCGTCCGTCGCATTCACCGCCCTCATGCAGGGCGTCGTCGCAGCCGAGATCGGATTCGCCGCGATCGGGGTGAAGGCGAGCCTCAAGACCCTCTGGCGCAAGATGATCCCGTCGTTCTGGCGGCTGGCGGCATTCGCGTCGCTCTCCGTGATCTTCATCTTCGGCGTGATCGTGATCCTGTTCGTCATCATCGCCGGCTTCGTCGCGAGCGGGCTCGGCGGTTCCGCCGAAGCCATCGGCGGCATCGTCATCCTCGTCCTGGTGCTGCTGCTCGCGATCGTCCCCCTCACTGTCTGGCTCACGACCAAGCTGCTCCTCGTGCCGTCGATCCTCGTCCTCGAGCGCGCGAAGTTCCGCGATGCGCTCGTGCGCTCGTGGCGCCTCACCCGGGGCCGTTTCTGGATCGCCTGGGGAGTCACCTTCCTGATCGGCGCCATCATGGGTGTCGCGATGCAGCTCGTGAATCTGCCCGTCTCCCTGGTGAGTTCGATGCTCGGGTCTATCATCGCCCCGACAGGCTCTGCCGACACCGCCACGATCATGGGCTTCGTCTTCGCGCTCCTCGCCCCGCAGATCCTGCTGCTCGTGCTGCAGGCCATCACCCTCGTGGTGCAGAGCACCGCCGGCACTCTGGTGTACCTCGACAGCCGCATGCGCTACGAGGGGCTCGACCAGGCACTGATCAGTCACGTCGAGAGACGCGATCTCGGATGGACGGACGAGCAGCTCGGCGATCCGTTCGTCGTCGACCCCGAACGCGCCGTCACGAGCGCCCCGCCGCCGAAGCAGGTTCCGGAGTGGGCCACCATGACACCCGCCGGCTATGAGATGCAGCAGTACCCGGGGCAGCAGCCGTACGCCCAGCAGTACCCGGCGCAGCAGTACCCGGGGCAGCCGCCCTACGCGCAGCAGTACCCGGCGCAGCCGTACGCAGGGCAGCCGCACCCGGCGCAGCAGCCGTACGCAGGGCAGCAGTACCAGGGGCAGCCCTACCCGGCGCAGACGCCGTACCCGGCAGCGGTCGCACCGACCCCGCCTCAGACGCCCGTGGGCGCCTCAGCGCCGCCCGCGTACTCGCCCCCTCCTGCTCCCCCGGCCCCCTCAACGCCGCCTGCCGATTCGACCTGGGCCGCACCGGGGGCCGACCGTGAAGGATCTGCATGATCCGCTCGCTCGACGACGTGCGGATCCCCGACGGAGATGAAGCGCGGCAGTGGGCCGAGCAGGAACTCTCCGATCCGCGCTACGCCGATGCGAAGCCCACGTGGTTCGACCTGGTCGCTCGGGACATCGGGCGGTTCCTCGCCGACCTGTTCAGCTCCGACAACGGGGCCAACGTCGGGCCCTCTGCACTGATCGTCGTGAGCATCATCGTCTTCGGCGCTCTCGTGGCGGCCCTCATCATCTGGGGCCGCCCGCGTCGCGCCCAGGCCGTCCGCCGGCCCGGGACCGGCCTGCTCGGCGCAGACGACGACCGCTCAGCCGCCCAGTTGCGAGCCGATGCCGATCGCTGCGCCCGCGGAGGCGACTGGGACGAGGCGACCATCCTGCGATTCCGGGCGCTCGCCAGAGGACTCCTCGAGCGCGACCTCATCGATCCCTCCCCCGGAGCGACCGCGCAGGCCATCGCGCGTGAGGTCTCGGTCGTGTTCCCTGCAGAGACCGTGCCCGTCCGCCAGGCCGCGGTCTCCTTCGACGACGTCCGCTACCTCCGTCATCCGGCGACCGCTGAGCGCTATGCCGAACTCGCGGCCACCGACGATCGGCTCAGCGCGCTGCACCCAGAGGCGGTGACCGCGTGAGCGTTCTCGAGCAGCGCGATGCTCCGGCGTCGACAGCCGAACGTGCACCTCGTGGCCGGCGATGGCGGCCGCTGCTCGGCTGGGCGATCGTCGTGGCGCTCGTTCTCTGCGGCGTCTTCGTGGCGATCCAGGTCGGTGTGCGCATGCCCGATCAGCGCGGCGCACTCGATCCTGAGAGCGTGGGCGATTCCGGAGCCATGGCGATCGCCCAGATCCTGGAGGACAACGGGGTCGAGGTCGCGGTCTTCCGCTCGCGAGATGAGGCACGAGCTGCTCTCGATGACGACACCACGCTCGTGATGGCCAATCCGTACACGCTCACAGACGAGGGGATCTCCGAGCTGATCGACCCGGCCGACCGAGTCGTGTTCCTCTCGAGCAGCACGCATCTGCTGAACCTCCTGCGCATCGGCGACAACGCCTCGCCGGACTCGACCCCGGTGCAGGCCCAGTGCGACGCCCCCGAGTTCGCCGAGGTCGGCACCATCCGCCCTGATCGACTGTTCGCACCGGCCGACGGCGTCGAGGGCTGCTTCGGCACCCGCGACGCGGCTGCCGTACTCATCGACGAGAGCGACGGCACGACGCATGCGGTCGTCGAGGGCGCGCGTCTCTTCAGCAACGCCTACCTCGCGGACGACGGGAACGCCGCCCTCGCACTCGCGCTGCTCGGTCAGACAGACCGGGTCGTCTGGTACGTGCCCAGCTTCGGCGACACCGACATCGAAGGCGAGACCGACGACACGCTCGGCTCGCTCACTCCGGGATGGGTGACACCCGCCATCCTGCTGCTGATGATCGCCGGCGTCGCGGCGGCGCTGTGGCGCGGTCAGCGCTTCGGTCCTCTCGTCGCCGAGACTCTTCCGGTGACCGTGCGTGCCTCGGAGACGATGCACGGACGGGCGCGCTTGACCGCCAAGGCGGGTGACGCCGCGCATGCGGCGGAGGCGATCCGCGACGGCAGCAGGCGCCGGCTCGCACGCAGACTCGGACTCGCCGTCACCGCGGGCGCCGAGGAGGTCGCGGATGCCGCAGCCGACCGACTGCGCATCCCCCGCGGATCTCTGCACGACCTGCTCGGGGGTGTGACGCCCGCCGACGATCCATCGCTGATCGATCTCGCTCGGCGCCTCCAGGAGCTCGAGAGCGCGATCGACGCCTCCTCCTTCACCGAACGGAGATCCGAGTGATCTGCCGATCCCACCGAACCGCCGTCCATCCATCCGAACGGAAGCCGAGGACACCACGTGACCGCTGAGACATTCGACGACGCCGAACTGCGTCAGGCCATGCACCGTGTGCGCACCGAGGTCGACAAGGCTGTCGTCGGCCAGGCGGGCACCGTGACCGGCCTGCTCGTGTCGTTGCTGGCCCGAGGACATGTGCTTCTCGAGGGCGTGCCCGGCGTGGCGAAGACACTCGTCGTGCGCTCGTTCGCACGGGCGCTGGGCCTCGACACGAAGCGCGTGCAGTTCACCCCCGACCTCATGCCCGGCGACGTCACCGGCTCGCTCGTGTACGACGCCCGGACGGGCGAGTTCGACTTCCGTGCGGGTCCGGTGTTCACGAACATCCTGCTCGCCGACGAGATCAACCGCACGCCCCCGAAGACGCAGGCCGCCCTGCTCGAGGCGATGGAAGAGCGGCAGGTGTCCGCCGACGGCATCAGCCGACCGCTGCCCGATCCCTTCCTCGTCGCGGCGACCCAGAACCCGATCGAGCACGAGGGCACCTATTCGCTTCCCGAAGCGCAGCTCGACCGCTTCCTGATGAAGCTGGTCGTGGGCATGCCTGAGCGCGACGCCGAGGTGTCGGTGCTCCGCAAGCACGCGTCGGGCTTCTCTCCTCGCGAGCTCACCGGGGTCGAGGCCACCGTCTCAGCCGATGAGATCCGAGCGGCGCAGGATGCCGCGGGGCGTGTCGAGGTCACCGACGACGTGCTCGGCTACGTCGTCGATCTCGCCAGGGCGACGCGGCAGTCGCCCTCGGTCGAGCTCGGCGCGAGTCCTCGCGCCTCGACGGGCCTGCTGGCCGCCGCGAAGGCGTGGGCGTGGCTCAACGCATCGACCGCAGTCACCCCCGATCACGTGCAGACCATGCTCGTGCCGGTCTGGCGCCACCGACTGCAGCTGCGCCCGGACGCGCAGATGGAGGGCGTGTCGGCGGATGCCGTGCTCACGTCCGTCGTGCAGCAGACCAGGGTGCCGATCTAGGTGTTCGTCACCGGCCGTCTCGCGCTTGCCGTCGCCGTCGGCATAGTCCCGCTCGTCCTCGCCGGGCTCGCGGAGTTCCCGCCGTATGCCGCGCTGGGCATCTGGGTGCTGTTGTGCATCCTGCTCGTGGTGCTCGACGTGCTGCTGGCACCCAGCCCTCGCTCCGTCGTCGTGTCGAGGCGCGTGCCGACCCGCACGCGGATCGGAGAACTGGTTCCGGTGAGCGTCGCGCTGCAGAATCAGGGCGGCCGCACACTGCACGCGGTGATCCGCGACGCGTGGCAGCCGACGGCCGGAGCGGGCGAGGCACGTCAGCGGCTCAGCATCCCGCCGGGTGAACGGCGCCGCGTCTCGATCCCGCTGCTGCCCCGGCGTCGAGGGGAACTCGCGAGCGAGTTCGTGATGATCCGGTCGCTCGGTCCGCTCGGCCTCGCCGGACGGCAGGCCCGCCACATGGTGCGCGGCACCATCAGGGTGCTCCCCGCCTTCTCGTCGCGCAAGCATCTGCCCTCCCGGCTCGCACGGCTGCGAGAGCTGGACGGCAACACGAGCATCCAGGTACGCGGCCAGGGAACCGAATTCGACTCCCTCCGCGAATACGTCCGAGGCGACGACGTGCGGTCCATCGACTGGCGGGCGACCGCGCGGGCGGGGACCACGATGCTGAGGACGTGGCGACCCGAGCGCGACCGCCACGTCGTGATCATCATCGACACGGGGCGCACCGCGGCCGCCCGTGTCGGTGACGGCACGAGGGTCGATGCCGCCCTCGAGGCGTCCCTGCTGCTCGCTGCCCTCGCCGCACGAGCGGGTGACCACGTGCATCTGCTCATGTACGACCGCGTCGTGCGTGCGCGCGTCACCGGCGTCGACGGCACTGCGCTGCTCCCCGCGCTGACCGACGCGATGGCTCCGGTGCACGCTCGCCTCGTCGACACCGACTGGCCGGGCGCGTTCGCCGCGGTTCGCACTCTCACTACTCGCCCCGCGCTGATAGTCGTGCTGACGGCGCAGGATGCCGCCGAGTCGGCTCGCGGATTCCTCGGTGCCTTCCCCGACGCGAGCAGGGCGACGTCCATCCTCGTCGGATCCGTCACCGATGACGGGATCGCGGATCTCGCGGTGCAGCGTGGTTCGCGGGAGGAGATCTACCTCGCGGCGGCCGCCGAACGCACCATGCGCGATGCGGAGAACGTGGCCGATGCGGTGCGTCGCGCCGGAGGAGAGGCCATCGCCGCCGACCCTGAGTCTCTGCCTCCGAGAATCGCCGACCGATACCTCGAGCTCAAGGCCGCCGGGCGGCTGTGAGCCGCTGAGGCATCAGCCGGCCAGAAGTCTCGGGGTCCCCGCCTCGTACTCGACGAGGTCTCCGGTCTCGCCTCGGCGGTAGGCACGACCGCCGATGACGAGCATGTAGATCAGGAACGCGGCGAGCGCAGCGACGCCGATGCCGATCTTGATGGGCCAGGGCAGCGCCCACCCGGTCACGAAACCTTCGATCAGGCCTGAGACGAACAGCGCGAACACGAGTCCTATCGCCACCGTCGCGAGCGAACGCCCCTCGGCGGCGAGAGATTCGCCTCTCGAACGGTGCCCCGGAGCGACCCACGACCAGAAGAGGTGGAGTCCACCCGCCGCGGCGACGAAGATCGATGTCATCTCGAGAAGGCCGTGCGGGAGGATGTAGAGGATCATCACGTCGACCTGATCGTGCGCGGCCATGACGGCGCCGGAGACTCCGAGCCCCATCGCATTCTGCACGAGCACATTGATCGGCCAGAGCCCGGTGATGCCGAACAGAACGCACTGCAGGGCGATCCAGGCGTTGTTCCACCAGACCATGCCCATGAACACCGCTGCGGGGTTCTCGGTGTAGTAGCCGGTGAAGCTCTCGTCGGCGTACTGCTCGAGCAGATCGGGCGGGCCGAGGGTCGCGAGGAGCGCCGGGTCTGCCGAGATCCACGCGGCAGTTCCGACCACGATCGCGATGAACGACACAGCGACGACGAGCGTCGTCCAGCGCAGCCGGTACAGGGCAGCCGGCAGCTGCCGGGAGAAGAAGCGGCCTGTCTGGGTGAGGATGTTGTCGGATGCGCCCGTGAGACGCAGGCGCGCGCGCACGAGGATCGTCGAGAGGTACGCGCCCTGAGGCGATTCGCCCACCGAGGTCTTGAGCTCGGCCAGATCAGCGGATGCCGCGCGGTATCGGACGATCAACTCATCGACGTCAGCCCCGTCGAGCCGGGCGCGGCTCAACTGATCGAGTCGCTCCCACTCGGCGCGGCGCGCATCTGTCAACGCATCGGCATCCACCTGATTTACTGTACTCATGTCTGCCGCGCTCGATGCATCCGACGAGGTTCTCTCCGGCGAAGCCGTCGCGATCGATGTGCAGCCGATCGGCTTCGTCCTGCGAGCCGCGGGGGCGATCATCGACCTCCTGGTCGGCATCGTCGTCTTCCTGCTCACGCTCTTCCTGCGGATCTGGCTGCTCGACATCGGCGTTCTCGACCAGGCGACCGACACGATCGCCTTCATCGCTTCGATCGTGATCAGCTTCGTGGTGCTGCCGATCACGATGGAGGTCGCCCTCAAAGGCCGCAGCCTCGGCAAACTCGCGGTCGGTGGTCGCATCGTTCGCCTCGACGGGGGCGCGACCGGATTCCGCCACGCCTTCATCCGGGCACTCCTGGGCGTTCTGGAGATCTACATGACGCTGGGCAGCGTCGCTGTGCTCGCCGGAGCGTTCAGCGCCCGATCGCAGCGTCTCGGAGACATGGTCGCCGGCACGTACAGCCAGCGCGTGCGCACGCCGAAGCTGATCCCCAGCGTCCCCGTGCTGCCGCCGATGCTCGCAGGTTGGGCGCAGATCGCCGATGTCGCCCGTCTGCCCGACCGCCTCGCTCGTCGCATCTCGCAGTTCCTGCAGAGCGCTCCACGAATGGTGCCGAGCGCACGAGCGAGGGTGGCGCAGGACCTGCTCTCCGAGGCCTCGCCGTTCGTCTCTCCCTTGCCCCAGGCCGCGCCCGAGGTGGCACTCATCGGAATCACCGTGCTCCGACGAGAGCGGGAGCGCAGGGCGCTGCAGAACGCCGATCGCCGAGCGGAGAAGCTCACCGGTCGTCGAGTCGGCGTCTGAGCGCTCGTCCCGCGCCCCACGCCGCCCGCGCTCGAGTCAGAATCGGATGGCGTCGATCACCTTCACGCGCAGTGCGACCAGCGCCGGGATGAAGCCGGCGATGGCGCCCACCAGGATCGACGCCGCGAGACCGACGAAGGCCGCTCGCATCGGGAACGGCGGGATGTCCTGGATGCCGTAGAAGAGCGATGTCACCACCCAATCGGAGCGGAGCACCGCGACCACGATCGCGATGCCGACGAGACCGGCCACCGTGGTCGCCACGAGGCTCTCGAGGAACACCGAGAAGAAGACCCGGCCAGACGTCGCGCCGAACGCGCGACGCACGCCGATCTCACGCACCCGCTGCCGCATCGCGACCAGCTGGATGTTGATCAGGCTCAGCGCTCCGAGCGCGAGGATCACGGCCGCGATGCCCCCGGTGACCATCTCGAACGTCGCCTGTGCATCCAGCGCCCCGGGTTGGGCCGCCCAGTCCGATCGGCTGACCGACACCGTCTGCCCTTCCGGAAGCCCAGCCCGCAGATCCATCGCGAGCACGGGTGCGATCTCATCGACCTGCCCTTGACCCAGCCAGATCTCATACTGCGGCCATGCTCCCTCCGGCAGGGCATCGACGCGAGCACGATAGGCGTCGTAGAG
Organism: Microbacterium sp. K2; assembly: GCF_051365005.1. Lineage (NCBI taxonomy): Bacteria > Bacillati > Actinomycetota > Actinomycetes > Micrococcales > Microbacteriaceae > Microbacterium > Microbacterium sp. K2. The sequence continues at coordinate 977,916 of NZ_JBLWII010000001.1, forward strand.
GATGTCGACGCGCAGCTCCTCATCACCGAACCCCTGGCGAGGAACGACGCCCACGACCTGGTACGTGCCCCCCGCCGGCCCCGCGAGCGTCAGCGTCGGGTGCTGCGCGATGGGTGTGCGTCCGATGCGGTCCCACAGCGCCTCGGTGATCACGATGGGAGGCGAGAGCGCGTCGGCATCCGCATCGCGCATCCAGCGTCCCTCGAGCAGCTGCTCGCGGTGGATCTCCGAGTAGAGCGGGTCGATCAATCGCGAGTTGACGTCGACGATGCCGTCAGGGAGCTGCACGGGGACGACCATGCCCTGCGCGATCCGCGCGGTGTGACTGAACTCGAATCGCTCGGCGACCCGGGTGAACCGCTCGTCGAAGGCGTCGAAGTCGACGGGTGCGCCGTCGTCGCTGCTGATCGTGACGACCAGCGTCGCCGCCCGACCGCCCCAACGGTCGGACTGCTCGGCCTGGAACTGGCGCTGATACTCGGAGATCGCGACGACGCCGGTGAGTGCCGCCACCGAGACCGCGATGCCGATCAGGCTGAGCAGCACCCGCAGCTTGTGCACGCGGATCTCCGACCAGGCATCCGAAAGGGCGCCGAGGATGCCGGTCATGACGCTGCTTCCCTGCGCGAGTAGGGCATCGCGGGCATCGTGGCGGGCGCAGATGCCCCCGAGTCCGCACCTGCGGCGGAGGGGACGGAGGCTGCGAGGGTCGAGGCCTCGAAGGCGCGGCTGAGGTCTGCCGTCTCGAGGACTCCCGCGTCGAGCCGGTAGTGCCGTCGGGCACGGGCGGCGACATGGAGGTCGTGCGTGATCGTCACGAGCGCGGCGTCGGTCTCGGTCGCCACCTCGTCGAGCAGAGACATGACCGAGGCACCGGTGTCGATGTCGAGAGCTCCGGTCGGCTCGTCCGCGAGGATCAGCACGGGCCTGCGCACGAGCGCTCGCGCTATCGCGACCCGCTGCTGTTCTCCCCCGGAGAGCCGGTCGGCGATCTGCTCGATCCGGTGACCCAGGCCGACCCGCTCGAGCATGTCGGCGGCGATCTGCCTCCTGTTCCAGAACATCCGCCCCCGGGCGTGCCCGAGCGGCATCATCACGTTGTCGAGCGCCGTGCGTCCGGGCAGCAGATTGAACTGCTGGAAGACGAAGCCGACGTTGTCGCCGCGCAGCCTGTCCAGCCGCCCCGAGCGCATCCGCCGCACTTCGCGGTCTTCGAACGACACGGACCCGGTGGTCGGAGCATCGAGCATCCCGAGGATGTTGAGCAGCGTCGACTTGCCCGAACCAGATCTCCCGACGATCGAGACGTGGTCGCCTGCACTCACCTCGAGCGTGATGCCCCGCAGGATCTCCAGTTCCGAGTCATCGGCGAGCCGTACGCTCTTCGTCACATCGCGGAGCGCGACGAGCGTCACCAGCTGACCCCGCTGTCGCACTGCTCGACTCCGGGCTGGATCTCGTAGCAGAACTCCTCGACCGGTGCAACGAATCCGGGAACGAACTGTCTGATCGACTCGCCCTCTTCGAGGCCGGAGACCACCTCGACCATGGCCCCGTCGTTGACGCCGAGCTCGACCGCTCGCTCCTCGGGTTCGGCGCCGTCGCCGGCATCGACCCAGACATTCCCCGTGCCTGCCCCGCCCTGCACGGCTGTGACGGGGACCACCAGCGCGTCATCGACCTGTCCGAGCGCGAGATCCATCGTCGCGGGCAGACCGGCGAAGACGACCTGGTCGCCGGGCACCGCGCATCTGACGCTCGCCGTTCCCTCGGCGCTCACCTGCACTCGCACTCCGGTGCAGGCGAACGGCGCGGGTCCGCCGGTGATGGTCACCGACGCTTCGGACGGCGCGTTCACCAGGCGATACAGTTGCACCGGTTCCACCGTCGCGAGCAGGTGGTAGCGCGCCGGAGTGAGCGTGAAGATCTCGGTTCCCGCAGACGTCACCTGTCCCTTCACGAGAGAGATCTCAGAGACATCTCCCGCCTCGGACGCGACGACATCCACATCCCTCTTCGGCTCGTCCTGTCTGATCGTGAAGAGCTTCTGGCCGGCCGCGACCGTCGCCCCCTCCGGCACGTGCACCGCGATGACCGTGCCGGTGACCTCGGTGCGCACCGGGAAGGCGTCGTCGCGGGCGACGTTGCCGCTCAGGGTGAGCGCATTCACGACGGATCCACGCTCGACCGGGATGACCGGGTCTCCGATCGACGCCTCAGGACTGACCATCGCCTCGCTGCTGTCCGGGAAGAACGCGATCTTCACGAGAGCTGCCGCGCACGCTCCGAACACGAGCACGAGAAGAAGGGGGAAGATCCAGCGTCGCCAGACGATCACAGCGGCCTTTCCGGCGGCGCCGCCCTGGCGCATCCGCGGTCAGCGTAGCCGCATGCACGGAGGACTCACCGCGGCGGGGCGGCGTGTCTCATCCACCGAAGTGAAGAACTCAGGCGCGAAGCGCCTCATGACGGATCACGAGCCACCCGGCGGGCACAGAGAGCCGTTCCGCGTGCTGGGCGCACAGGTCATGAGCGTTCGGATGCCGCGCCGTACCCAGCGGCCCGAGCGCCGCCATCTGGTCACCGTAGTCGTAGGTGAGCGTCGCCACGGCTTCACGCGCGCAGCCGACCTTCGAGCAGAGTCTTCCGTCCATTCACGCCAGGCTACGTCCAGGTTCTGCGGACGAGCGGATGCCGCGCCGCCCCGGCCGACAGACTCGGCCTAGACTTTCGCTATGCCCCGCCGTCCCCGCACCTCCGATGCACCCCGACGCGGGGCCAGGCACGGACGCCACGGACGCCTCGGACGCAGTGAGGTCGTGCGCCCTCCGCTCGCCCCTCTCGACGGACGCATCGACCGATTCGATCTGACCGTCGGCACGGCTGTGGAGTTCCTCCGCGGCACGTGGCCGGAGCTGCAGGAGGTGCGGTTCGAGATCGGCGCCATGCCGGCGTTCGATGCGACGGACGAGGTGCCGCGCTGGCATCTCGATCACGAGAAGGCGCGGATCGTGCTCTTCCGGCTTCCGATCGAGCGACTGCTGCCGCCAGGCCACGACGACGGCGCTCACCGGAGGATGGCCATCGAGAGCGCCGTCTTCAGAGCCGCGGCGGAGTACGTCGGCCGCGAACCCTGGGACCTCGGCGGTCACGACCACTGAGTCCGGTGATCCCGCCTCATCTACCCATCGTCACGGGTAGACCGTGATGCTCTGCTGCGCCCCTGTCGCGGGCCAGACGGGCCACGCCGCGAGTTCGCCAGGCCCGTTCATCGTGACTGACGCGTGCACGGGTGCCGACGTCGACATCGAGTAGACGGTGCGCGGCTCCACATCGACCGCGGCGGAAGAACCCGCGGGCACGGTGACGTCGATCGGGTCTCCCCCCGCCGCGGCTGCGACCTGCACCACCGCGTCGGCATCCTCGCGGTTGACGAGCACGAGGCGGGGGTTCGGCCCGGAGGGAACAGCCACGTAGACGTCGTCCTCGAGCTCCGGGGCCGGTGTGACCCAGGCGAAGTCGTCCTGCGGGCCGGCGACATCCTGCTGTCTCACGCCGGCGAGCACGGGGTTGTCGGATTCGATGCTCATCGTGTAGCTCCCCGGCGCGAGCGCCGACAGTGAGAGCTCCGTCGGGACATCGGCGGTGAGCGGCACCGCGAACTCGTCGACGATCGTCGAAGATCCGACCTCGCTGACCCGCACCACGGCCGCGGAGTCGACCTCGGGCGACATCAGACGCAGGACCGCCATGTCGGCGTTGTCGCCCTGGTTCTCGAAGACCTCGATGCCCGGAAGCACCGGCTGACGCTGCGCAGCGGGCACGGCATCCTGCAGATCGATCCCCGCGGGATCGAGCGTTCGGGTGAGAGACGACTGCAGCACGGCGCGCACCGGGGCGCCCGTCGCGGTCACCTTGACGATCGGGAAGTCTGAACCGGCAGCGATCGATGTCAGCGGGAGCGCGATCTGCGACTCCGCGGGGACGATCACGGTGCTCGATGCCCGCACCGACCCGTACACGCCGAGCGCCACCGTGGAGGGCACGACGCCCGGATTCGTGAGAACCACGAGGTCTTCTGTCCCGGTGCCGACCGTTCCGCCCACGAGCCATGATTCGATGCTCGCAGGGCGACAGGGAGCCGCGGCGAGGCCGGACAGATCCTCCTCTGCCAGGCTGGCGGATTCCGTCGCGCCGAGCAGCGGCGCTCGGCGCGCGTCGACGGTGCCGACGAGGCGCTGAGCGGATCCACCGTCGGCGAGGTCCCGCGCGGGCAGGGGGCTCGACTCCGGTCGGCCCGACGAGCCCTCGACAGTCAGCTCGGGCGATGCCGCCGACACCATCTCCAGAGGGTTGGACGGATCACGTCCGACGGCGCGGAGGTCTCCGTTGCACACGAGCACGGTGTCGCCCGGAATGGGCGTGACCTGTGCCTGAGCAGGCTCGTGGACGACTGTCGGCCAGGCCGCTGTGACGCCGAACACGACGCCGACAACGCACGCCCCCGCCACGACGGCGCCTGTCAGCACGCGAGCACCGGTGGCCGCCACCCGGAATGCACGGTTACCGGTCATCGTCGCTCCCTCTCGTCCTGTTCGGAGCCTCGATCGACATGATCCGTCGTGCCCGCGGCGTGGTCGGGATCATCGACGGTGTCGCCGGGGTCGATCTCAACGTCCTGGTGCGGACCTCGCGAGGAATCGGCGCCGCGGTGCGCATCGATCTCCTGTGGGTCCGAGGATCCATCGCCCGCCGTCCCGTCGGGCGCAGGAACTCCGGCATCCTCCCGCGACGCACGGGGATCCGCGCGGTCCTGGGTGCCCTCGGGCCCGTCGCGGTCCTCGGGGTGTCGCGGCAGCACGAGCGGCTCTTCCGGCGCACGTCCCACGATGCGAGACCTGGCGCGGGCCGCTCGTCGCGACGCACGCGTCGGCACCGACAGCAGCAGCGCGGCGAGAACGAGCACGAGCTGGGTCGTGATCACCAGGCGGGCCGTGGCCTGCTGAGCGGATGACAATGGCGTGCGCGGCGATGCATCGGCCTCGAGCCGGTAGAGCACACCGCGGTCGGTGGAGCCGGCCTGGACGAATCCGGCCCGCTGGTCGAGCGACGTCACGGCCGCTGTGCGCAGAGAGCGGGCGCGATCCGATTCCTCGCCGGAGACCTGAGCGACGAGGACATAGGAGATCCCCGTCTTCCCCAGCTCATCGGCCGCATCGAAATCCCGCGCCGAGAGCAGGTCGACCGCCAGCGTCGTGAGGTCGGCGCCGCGCAGCTCCGTCGCGGTCGAGAGAATCGTCGTCTGGGCGCTCAGCGTCTCGCTTCCGCCCCATGCGATCTCGGTCGCGAGTCCTCCGTCGTTCTGGGGGGTGAGCACGAGCGTGCCGATCTGACGATCAGCGCCCGCCTGCGCGGCGACGTACGCCGGCAGCGTCGACGCAGGGCCGTCGCGGAGTTCGGAGGAATCCGAGTGGAATGCGGTGAGCGCCGGAACCGCGCATACCGCGATCGCGAGTCCGGCGACCGCTGCGCTGACGACGCGCACCCGTGGCATCGACAGCGCGGTGTCGAGAGTCACGAGAGCGGCCGCCGTGACGCCGATCCAGGCGAGACTGAGACCCGAGCCGGGCCAGATCGCGACGGGCACTCCCTGAGCGAAGGACACCGCGATGCCGACCGCGAGGAAGGCGGTGGCGAGGCCCGAGAGCGCGACGACCAGAAGCGTGATGCCCGCTCGCCAGCGTGGAGCGACCGACGATGCGAGAGCGAGAAGCGCCAGCGGGGCCAGCAGCAGGCCGACCCACGGGGTGAGTTCGACGCCGAGCCACGAGGCCCATCCCGCCATGTCTGCAGTGGGGAACCCCGTGGCCATGGCGAGTCTGCCGGCCGCATCGGCTGTCGCCTGCGGACCGTTCCAGACCGAACCAGGATCCGCGAGCACCGCGAGGACGTCTCCATGGCTGAGCTGCCAGAGCACGAGCGGAGCGAAGAGGGCGACCGCAGGAACAGGCACCCAGAGCAGGCGGACTGCACCACGGATCCGAGCCCCGGCGAGAGTGATGCCGAGCGCCACGATCCACAGCAGCAGGAGCGCCGGCGCGAGCGACGGCGCGCACGCCGCCACCGCGGCGAAGAGGATGGATGCGGCTCCTGCCGCGCCCCACGAACGGTGGGCCACGGCCGCTGCGTGGAAGAGCCACGGCAGGAGCAGGTGCACCAGCACGCCGGTCGGGCGGCCATCGACCAGCGCGGTGAGGAAGGTCGGCGCGAGCGCCCACACGATCCCGGCGAAGATGCGCAGGCCCGCACGATCCGTCACACGCGTGGCGGCGAACCAGCCGCCGAGCACAGCGAGAGGCAGCGCCAGCACCCAGAGCAGCACGAGGGAGAACGAGGGGGCACCCGGCCAGAGCGAGCCGAGCACGGCGAGCACGCCGGCAAACGGATCAGCTGGACCCACGACGTCGACTCCGAGACCGCGCAGCCCCCAGGCGGCATCGCTCCAGAGCGCTCCGACCGTCTCGCGCAGCGGAAGCAGGGCCCCGCCGCCGAGCACCGGCCACGCGACGATCGTGGTGAAGGTCGCCAGGCTGACCACGAGTGCGCCGAGAACCGCCCAGGCGCCGCCGCCGGAGAAGAATCGGAGTTCGCTGGCAGCTCCGCCCTCGCTGCCATGGCCGTCGTCGAGCCGTCGACGCAGATCGGAGCTGCTCGCCCGCAGCGGCGCGATGCTCGACCAGCTCGACGTGCGGAACGAACGGATGCGCGCACGAGACCGAGCGATCGCACCGAAGCGGAACATCGCCGTGACAGCAGCTGCCCACTCGGGAGCGACCGCCTCGGGCCGCTTGCTGACCAGATCGGTCATCGATCGCCAGAGTGCGAGCGGGAGCAGGCTCAACCAGTGCAGCGGCACGGCGATAGCCGGAGCGTAGGCGAGCCGGCGGTGCAGCTGCGCAAGCCTGGTCACGAACGCGCGCCTGCCTCGAGCGGTCGGCAGCGCCGCCGGCCCATCCGGCGAGACCGACACCCTCGCCGACGGCGCGAGCACGACGCGTCCGCCGCCCAGCCTGGCGCGGACTCCGAGATCGAGCCCCTGGTCCGCACCGGCGAGGGCCGGATCCGGCCGCAGCGCGTCGCGGACCTCGCCGCGGATCAGCATGCCGCGGATGTCTGCGCCCAGCGCGTCGTCGCTGCCGTCGTGCTGCCCCTGGTCCAGCTCACCGCCGGCCAGCTCGACGGCACGTCCGAGCGTGGTCATGCTGACTCCGAGGGAGACGATCTCGCGATCGTTGTCCGTCTGCACGAGCTTCGGTGCCACGATCGCCGCAGACGGCGAGCGTTCGAGGGTTCCGACCAGGCGCTCGAGAGCGCGCTCGTGAGGCGCGGTGTCATGTGCGAGCAGCCAGACAGCGCTTCCCTCGAGGACGCGGGGTCTGGCCAGCTCTACAGCGTCGGCGAAGGACGTGTTTCCGCGCGCCTGGATGATGCCTTCGACAGAGCCGGCGATGGCTTCGCTCTCGCGAGCCGAGGCTGCATCGCCGCACATCACCAGGGTGATGGCGGCTGGGGGTGCGGTCTGGGAGCGCAACGCATCGAGTGTGCGGAGCAGCTGCGCGCGGGCGGAAGAACCGGGGCGCGCGACGATGATTGCATGAACTCGGGCTGGCATGACGTGGTCAGCCTAAGCGCGCGGCGGGAGTCCGAGGCATACCCGCCTCGGCGTGGCCGCGATCAGCTCGCGCGACGCTTGAGCTTGCGGCGCTCGCGCTCGGAGAGGCCGCCCCAGATCCCGAAGCGCTCGTCGTTGTTGAGCGCGTACTCGAGGCACTCGCCGCGGACGTCGCACGATGTGCAGATCCTCTTGGCGTCGCGGGTGGATCCGCCCTTCTCGGGGAAGAAGGCCTCGGGATCGGTCTGCGAGCAGAGCGCATCGCTCTGCCACGCCAGAGCGTTGTCGTCGTCGGTCTCGATCTTCCGAACCCCGGGGACACCGAGGTTGATCGGATCGACGAACCAGTTCTCCGGTACGTCTGAACGGTAACCCGTCATCTCGCTCTCCAACCCCTAAATTCCGCCCCCTCGGCGGGCCGTGCTCAACTAATTACACCCGTGTCATTCGCATCGGTCAAGTCGCGGATCGTAAACCCTCAATCCGGTCTTGAAGGTTCTTGACCTCCGCACGGCGTGTCGCACGCCCGCTCAGAAGGTCACCCGTGAGAGGCGGGATCGCCGGGAGAGGCGACGAACGCCTCACCTCGGCCGCTGATCGTCAGGCGCTGCTCATCGGGGGTCGCGAACGCGACCGTGCCGACCGGGACGTCGCGCAGTGCGCCGTCCGCCCCGCTCACCGCGACACGACCGGCAGTGGCGAGGACCATGGTCGGTCCGTCCACGTCGATCACGACGCTCGCGCCGTCGAGCTCGATCCTTCGGAGCGAGAAGTCGGCGACAGGGACCGGATACTCGGTGACCGCATCCGTAGCCACCGGACGCAGCACCGGCACTTCACCCGTCGTCGTGTCGAGGATCGAGAGCAGCTCGGGCACGTCGATGCGCTTGGGAGTGAGTCCCCCGCGCAGCACGTTGTCGCTCGCCGCCATGATCTCGACCCCGAGCCCTGCGATGTAGGCGTGCAGGAGCCCTGCCCGCAGGAAGACACCCTCTCCCCTGCGCAGCACCACGTGGTTCATGAGGAGCGCGACGACCACGCCGGGATCCCCGGGGTAGGTCTCCGAGATCGCAGCCACCCCGCGAATCGCGGTCGCCCACTCCCCTGACGCCGAGCCTGCGGCCGCGTGCACCGAACCGACGATGTCATCCACCACCGCCTGCGCCTCGCCCGACAGCAGCCAGCCGATCGTGTCGCGCAGCACGTCACCGGGGCCGCGGAGACGAGAGGCGAGCTCCTCGACCCCCGCACTGTCCCCCAGCACGTCGAGCAGACGCAGGGTGTCGGCGATGGGGCGCAGCCCGCTCAGAGACTCGAAGCGATCGCTCAGCGCGACGATCAGCTCCGGCTTGTGGTTGTCGTCGCGGTAGTTGCGATTCGGGTCTGTGTCGGCGAGCGCCGACTCCCGTGCCCACCCCGCTCTCGCCTGCTCGATGGTCGGGTGCACCTGGATCGACAGCGGCGACGCGGCAGCGAGCAGCTTCAACAGGTAGGGCAGGGATCCACCGGTGACGGCGTCGAGCGTCCCGTCGCCCTGCACATCCGCGGGGTCCCCCGGGTGGTCGCCGAACCACACCTCCGCCTCAGGGCCGCCCGCGGGGGTGCGGCCCTCCAGATCGGCGAGAAGCGTCGTCGACCCCCAGGCGTAGTCACGGGGCACATTCGAAAGGCTGAGCAGCATGTCACCAGGGTATTGGCATGCGAACTCGCCGTGCCACGGCGCACTGCATCAGGTTCGTCGTGAACTCCGCGCGGTAGCCTGAACGCGATGGCGCAATACACCAAGCACCCGGTCGCCGCCCCGCCCACCGCTCCAGAGCGCGAGTCGACGGGGCATCTTCTGCTGCGCGGGTACATCGGCCTCGTGCTCTTCGCGACCTTCGCGCACTCGGCGGTCTACAACCTCGTGGGCGAGATCGGCGCGTTCGTCACGCTCATCGCGTTCCTGATCGCCACGCTCGCCATCGGCGTTCCGATGGTCGCCCGTCGCCGTCCCGCCGCGTTCGCCTGGCGCCGCCTGCCGTGGGCCGCGATCGCATACACCGCGCTGGCCCTGCTCTCGATCGCGTGGTCGCAGTGGCGAGGAGCGACAGTCGTCACCTGGGTCCTGCTCGCGACCGTCACAGTGAACGCCCTGTTCATCGTGCACGTGCTGTCGTGGCAGGAGATCGTGCGGGCGCTCGCCTCCGCGTTCAAGTGGATTCTCGGGTTGTCCCTCGCGATCGAGCTGTGGGTCGCCCTCGTCGTGCGCGCTCCGATCCTGCCGAACTTCTTCGTCCGCCCCGAGGGCGAGACGAATGCGCACTGGTACTGGGTCAGGGGCAACCTGCTCGACGGCGGCCGCATCCAGGGGATCGTGGGCAACTCCAATGTGCTCGCCATCGTCTGCCTGTTCGCGATCCTCACCTTCGGCGTGCTCTTCGCCGCCCGCGCCCGGTGGCGCACGACCCTTGCCCTCTGGACTCTGCTGGCGGGCTTCTTCTTCCTCCGAGCCGGGTCGGCCACCGCATACGCGTGCGCGGCGGCCGCGGCCCTGGTGCTCGTCGTGGCGCTGCTGATGCGCCGCACGAAGACCCCGGGCGCGCGAACCAGGCTCTACGTGGTGTTCATCGGCGGCACCGTGATCGCCGGAGCCGCAGTCTGGCTGCTGCGGGAACCGCTCTTCGCCCTGCTGGGGCGCAGCGCAGATCTGACCGGCCGCTCCGATAAGATCTGGGACCAGGTCCTCGCGCGTGCAGCCGAGCACCCGATCTTCGGCAACGGCTTCTCGAGCCCCTGGGTTCCGTTCGACCCGGCCTTCGCCGGGTGGATCGAGGATCACGGCATCACCGTCTTCCATGCGCACAACATGTGGCTCGACGTGCTGATGCAGCTCGGCGTCGTCGGCGTCGTCCTCGTGGCGCTCGCCTACCTCAGTCTGCTCTGGCGTTCGTGGTTCTTCGCGGTCGACCGACCTCGCTGGGATCTGAAGTCCGACCGCAGCTTCTCGTCGATCACGTTGCTCCCGAGCCTCTTCACCGTCGTGCTGCTCGTGCAGGGGCTCACCGAATCGACGCCCATCATGCTCTGGGGCTGGATGCTGCTGGTGCTGCTGACCTTCAAGATCAAGGTCGTGCCCCTGGTCGGCGTGGGCGAACGTGAGCGCGTGATCGAGCGCGGCGAGCGAAGCCGGCGGGTTCCGTGACGCCGCAGCGTCGTCTGAGCGACCTGCTCGGCTCGGCCGAGTTCGCTCGTGCGTACACGGTGGCGGTTCTCACCGCGGTCTTCTCGTCCTTCACGATCGAAGCCGCGGCCTCGCACGTGACCCTCGCCACGGTCATCGCGGTGCTGTGCCTGCTGGGCGCCTGCGTCCTGTGGGTGCGACGAGAAGAGCTCTCGCTGCTGCGCATCGCTCCGTCGTCGCTCCTGGCCTTCCTCGCCTGGGCGGCCATCAGCATCGTGTGGTCACCCGACAAGTCGGCCACCGCCTTCGGGTGGATGGAGCTCGTCGGATTCGCGTTCCTCGCGGTGACGGTCGGTCACATCCGCGACACGCTCCAGACCGTGCGAGCTCTCGGAGACTCGCTGAGGTTCCTCCTGCTCGTGTCGCTCGGCCTGGAGATCCTCTCCGGAGTGCTGCTCGACACTCCCTTCATGTTCCTCGGAATCCAGGGCGACCTGGCCGTCGGAGGTCCGGTGCAGGGGATCTTCGGCAGCAGGAACATGCTCGGATTCGTCACCGTCATCGCGCTCATCACGTTCGTGATCGAGTGGCGGACGCAGTCGTTGACGGCTCGCATCGCGATCCCGTCGATCGCGCTCGCGTCTCTGCTGGCGTTCTTCTCGTCCTCCCCCACTGTGCTGGTGCTCGCGGCCGCGGTCGGCGTCGTCACCGTCGCTCTCGCGATCGTCCGTCATGCACCTGCGGAAAGACGGACCATCGTGCAGTGGGTGCTCGGCGCTCTCGTCGCCCTCGCCCTCGCTGCGGCCTTCGCCCTGCGCCACGTGATCATCGCGCTGCTCGACGCGGGCTCCGACTTCTCGATCCGAGCGACCCTGTGGAACACGATCCTCGATTTCGTCGCTCTCAAGCCTGTGGAGGGCTGGGGCTGGTTCGGGTCCTGGGCCCGCGGCGAGTTCCCCTTCACCTACATCAATTTCCTGCTCGACGACCACCATCAGAGCGCGCTGAACGCCTACTTCGACGTCCTGCTGCAGTTGGGCGCGGCAGGGCTCGTGCTCTTCCTCCTGTTCGGCGGAATCGCCACCATTCGGTCGTGGCTCGTCGCGAGCGTGCGACGTTCGGTCGTCTACGCCTGGACACCTCTCATGCTCGTCACTCTCGCGGTGGAGTCGATGTTCGAGAGCTTCACCCTGGTCGGCGCGGGATGGTTCATGCTGGTCCTGTGCGCTCTGCGGGCCGGGCAGACGAGGTCGTGGCGCGAGAGCATCGATGCCGCGCACACCGGCGCGATCCCCACCCTGGGCCCCGAACGCTGATCTCTCCGACGCGCCCTCGGCGGATTCCGAACTGCGCCGGGTAGGGTGGACCTGCTCGCGGCGCCCTGCGGGCCCCCAGCCTCCGGAGATTTCACCTCGTGACTCACGCCCCCTTCGACCCGGCATCCGCGACGATCGTCATCGTCACGTACAACCGGTCCCACCTCCTGACCGGTCTCCTCGAGAGCATCACCGCGATGGACCCGAAGCCGGGCCATGTGGTGATCATCGACAACGCCTCGTCCGACGACACCACCGATGTCGTGGAGTCCTTCCGCCCGAAGCTCGGCACGGAGATCGTCTACCGCCGACTCGAGACGAACACGGGCGGATCGGGGGGCTTCAGCGAGGGTATGCGCACCGCATACGAGCTCGGCTCCGAATGGATCTGGATGATGGACGACGACGTCGAGGTCGTCACCGACGGTCTGGCCAAGATGGGCAGATGGGCTCCGCGCTTCAAGAGCATCCAGGGCCGCCGCTACGACTACGACGGCAGCGAGTTCTACTGGCAGTACCGGATCGCCGAGCGCATGGGCATCCCCATCCCGTTCGCACCGTCGGGTTTCGACGCGTCCGGCTTCAAGGAGATGAACAGCGGATGCTTCGAGGGGATGTTCATCCACCGGTCCATAGTCAAGCAGATCGGTCTGCCCGACCACCGCTTCTTCATCTACTGGGACGACCAGATGTACGGGTGGCTCGCCTCACGCAAGACCACTGCGGTGATCGTCGACGAGTTCGTGCTGCGACGCACTCGCGAGATCAAGCAGTGGGACATGGGCATCCGCCATATGAATGCGTCGAGCAACGCCTACCGGTTCTACATCATGCGCAACCGGGCCTACATCAAGCACTACTACCGCGTGCACGGCAACTACAACCCTGTGCTGTTCGGACTCGGGACGTCGATGACCTTCGCGAAGGAACTCATCCGTCTGCTGTTCGTCGAGCGCACGGTGCGCGGAACGAGCAATCTGTTCCGGGGGCTCAAGGAGGGCGGCAAGCTCAGCCGCGATCGCTCCTGGAAGCCCATGCCCGCTCTGGAGGAATGACACCATGACCGACGACACACAGCCGGACCTCCGCTGGGCCCCGCTGGAGCCGAAGCCGAGCAATCGCGGTCGGGTCTGGCTCATCGTCGGACTCGTCGTCGCCGCACTCGTCATCGTGGGCGTGCTGCTGTTCTTCCTCCTTCCGCGCGGAGAGTCGCCGGCTCCCGGCGCCAGCGGGTCGCCCTCCCCTTCGGCATCGGCGTCAACGTCACCGTCGGTGTCGCCCTCGTCGTCGCCGACGCCGACCCAGACCGAGGTTCCCCCGCCGACGGTGGCGCCCGTGCCGACGACGCCGGTCACGGCCCCGCCGCCTGCCGCAGACCCCTCGGTCGACGCCTTCCGCGGACAGGTGCAGGGATGGCTCGATGACGCTCTGACCGGGCTTCAGATCGCGAGCGAGACCAGCGGTCAGGACGCGACGTCCGTGATCGAGAGTCTTCAGGCCGACGCCCAGCGGCTCGGAGAGACCGCTCCTCCCGGGTCCATCGAATCCGCGTGGGGAGCCGCTCTGAACGACTACATCCATGCGCTCAGCGCAGTGCATTCGGACGTCGCAGCGGGCGCCCCTGCGACAGTCGACGGCGCACGCTCTGCCGTCAACCAGCTGCGCGGCATCGTCGGGCTCTGACCGAGAGGTCGAATCCCGCGTCGGGCGGGCTCAGTCGACGCTGGACTCGAGGCGGCGCAGGCGCTCCTCGTAGTGCGCGGCGAGTTCGAGCCGGATTCGCGAGCGCTCGTGTTCGGCCTGTGCACGGCTGAGCGCCCCGTCGGCATCCAGGTCCCCCGCATCGAGCCGCACTCGCAGCCACTCGAAACGCTGCTCGAGCGCCGCGACCTGCGGGGCGATGCGATCGAACTCGGACCTGATGTACGAGAAGTCGGCCTGAGTGCCGGCGAGGCGTGCCTCGTAGTCGCGCTGCGCGTTCTCGAACTGCTCGAGGGCGCGCCCGATTCTGGCGTCCACTCTCACATCCACACGGCGTTCGACGACGGCGTCCAGTCTGCGACGGAGTCGGTTCAGCATTCAGTCCTCAATCATTCGGGTGATTGTCGATGGTCGGTGAAGTTCAGCGGTGATAGCTGACGCGGCCTGATTCGATCCAGCCCCGCACGAGCTCCGATTCCAGGTCGATCCGGTGCTCTGCCCCCACAGCCGAGGGATCACCGTAAGCGTGGTTCCAGGATGTCTGATCCGGGGCGTCGACGAACGAGAACCCGGCGGCATCGACCCGAGCCTCAGGGAACAGGCGCGTCGCGATCCACAGCATCACGGTTCCCGTCGTCGCCCACTGTCCACCGCTGCGGGGATCAGCTCCCATCGCCTCGCCGAGAGGAAGCACCACTTCACGGTTCGGCATCGTCACGATCCCGAGGTCTGCGGGCCAGAAGGCGGGAAGCTTGGGATTCTCCCAGAGCAGTCGTCCCGGTTCGATCATCAGATAGAGGCGCTCGGTATAGCCCTCGAAGAACCAGGGGGTCGGGCGCACACCCCGGTTGAACACGACGACGTCGGCGCGGTGTCCGACCGACGGTGCACCGTCGACGTCGTCCACTCGAAAGCCGTTGACTCGGAACACGACGTCCGCGGTGTCGATCATCTCGGCCCGCTCGTCGGACGGCTCGAGCGGCTGGTTGCCGACGACGGCGATCCGGCGCACCGTTGCGGTTCGCCCGTATGCACTGACGAGCGGACGGAGTCGGTCATAGAACTCGGCCTCACCGGCCATCGCCCTGTCATCACCGACAAGATCCGTCGCATGCCCCATGAGACCTCAGCTTAGGGCACGCCGTCACCGACCCCGGCGGCACCGCGGTGAGTCCGCCGCAGGACGCGTCTAGAGTTGTCGGCGTGACTTCTTCGCAGACCATCCAGCTCTCCACCGCAAGCATCGGCGCCGGGTCGCCGGTGTTCACCATCGCTGAGATGTCGGGAAACCACAATGGCGACATCGATCGCGCACTCGCGATCGTCGACGCCGTCGCCGCCACGGGTGCCGATGCCCTGAAGATCCAGACGTACACCGCCGACACTCTCACGATCGATTCGGACAGACCCGCCTTCCAGGTCGCGAGTGACCACGGTCTCTGGGGCGGCCGCAATCTGTATTCCCTGTATCAGGAGGCGCATACGCCGTGGGAGTGGCACGCGCCGATCTTCGAGCGCGCACGGAGCCACGGACTCATCCCGTTCTCCACTCCGTTCGACCCGAGCTCGGTCGCGTTCCTCGAGGAGCTCGGCGTGGAGATGTACAAGACGGCATCCGCCGAGATCGTCGACCTGCCGTTACTCCGCGAGATCGCCCGCACCGGCAAGCCGATGATCGTGTCCACCGGCATGGCGACGCTGTCCGAGATCGACGCAGCCGTCAGCGCCATCCGCGGCGCCGGCGGCACCGAGCTGGTGCTCCTGGCCTGCACGGCCGCCTACCCCGCGGTTCCCGAAGAGGCACGATTGGGCAACATCGAGGCGCTGCGGAACGCATTCGACGTTCCCGTGGGGCTCTCGGACCACACGCTCGGCATCGGAGTCGCAGTCGCGTCTGCAGCCCTCGGTGCAGTCGTGATCGAGAAGCACGTCACGCTCGACCGCGCGGATGGCGGCGTCGACGCGGATTTCTCTCTCACGCCCGACGAGTTCCAGGCCCTCGTCGTCGCGTCCGAACAGGCACGTATCGCGTCGGCGAGCGGTGTGTCGTTCGGACCGACCGCCCAGGAAGAGGCGGTTCTCGCCCTTCGCCGGTCTCTGTTCGTGGTCGCCGACGTGCGTGCCGGTGACAGTGTGAGCCCCGAGAACGTGCGGTCGATCCGCCCCGCCGGAGGGCTGCGCCCCGATGATTTCGCCCTTGTGAGCGGACGCACGTTCACGCGAGACGTCGAACGCGGCACGCCACTGACCTGGGATGTCCTCTAGATCAGGCTGCTATGACAGTCGCCATCTCGCCAGCGTGAGGAAGCCGTCTTCATCCGCGGGCAGATGCGGAAGATAGCCCGCGCGTTCGAACAGTCGACGAGACGCGGCGTTGTCGCGGTGCACCGCAGCGACCAGGCGAATCGGGGGCTCTGCGGTGAGCGCGCTCTCCGCCGCGTGGACAGCCGAGGCGGCGACACCGCGTCCACGACTATCCGGAGCGACGGTGATCGAGATCTCCCAGTCGTCCGCCGACCTCCTGTCCCAGCGGCAGGTGGCGACCGGCATCCCGTCTGATTCGATCACGAGGAGCCGACGGTCAGGATCCTCCAGGCTTCTCGCGAGCCAGTCACGGTGCGATCCCCAGTCGATCTCGCCGCGCGAGCGCGAATTGACTCGGACAGTCGGATCGTTGCGCCACTCGAAGAGCTTCTGCCCGTCGTCGAGGGTCGCAGGGCGAGCGATCACAGCAGGCCCAGGTGCGATGTGGGGCCGCGAGCGCAGAAGCTGCTCCCATGCGGCCACGATCCGCCAGCTTCCGAGCCCGTCGACGATCCGCTTCAGGGCGGCAGCCGTCTCGGCGAGCGATTCCGGCGAATCGAGAAGATCGGCGAGCAGGCCGATGCGCTCGTCGAGGGTCTGATGGGGCGGCTCTCCCAGGCCGATGGCGAGCCCCCGCTCGACGACCTGGCGGTAGCCGGTTCGCTGGTTGTCCGCCACACAGACGAGTGCCATCGGCAGTCCCATGCACGCGAAGTCCCAGACGGAGGTACCGGCCGCGGTCACGGCGAGATCATGGCCCCGGGCGACCGCGGGGAGGTCGTCGACGAAACCCAGTACCTCGACGGAGTGACGCGAGGTCTCGGCCGCCGAGCGCACTCCATCGCTGCGCCGGGGGTCGATCACGGTGATCTGCAGCCTGGCGGGCAGACGATCGAACGCGGCGACGACGCGAGCGGTCACACCGTGGGGATCCGTCCCGCCCATCACGACCAGCACCCGAGGCACGGCCGAGGGCGTCGTCCGCACCTCGCGCTGCGCGAGCACCTGCGCACGCACGACCGCGGCGTCGATCCCCGCCAGATGGCTGAGGCTGCGCTGAGGACTCGCGAAGGTGCGCTCGGATGCCAGGTTGGCATCGATCGCCAGGTCCGCATCACGCACGCCGAACGGACCGTCCTGCATGTTGCTGATCAGCGGCCCGAGGGACGAGAGATCGGGAATCTCCCGGTAGCTGTCCAGATGGATCACATCGGCGCCGCGCGCGAGATCGGCGAAGTCGCCGAGGTTCGCCGCGGGCCCCTGCGTCGTGAACAGCTCCAGCTCCGGTTCCATCCTGCGCAGGATGCCCGCACCGGCCTCGTCGACATCGCCGAACACCGACGCCGACCATCCACGGTCGCGCGCGACGCGGGCGACCGTGAGAGTGCGCATCAGGTGTCCCATGCCTGACTCGACACCGGCGTTGCAGTGCAGGAGGACCCGTCGCCCACTCATCGCACGTCCCTCTCCTCCAGGGCGCGCCTGCGCCCACCCGATAGGATAGGCCGGGCATGGAACAACCCGAGCATCCATGCCATCACGACAACGCTGAGGAGACAGAGTGTCGGTTCTCGAGGGCGCGAGCATCCTCATCACTGGCGGCACCGGGTCATTCGGCAAGGCGTTCATACGCCACGCCCTGACCCACCTCAACCCCCGGCGGCTGGTCATCTTCTCGCGGGACGAACTCAAGCAGTACGAGGTGCGACAGCAGTTCGGCGACGACCCCCGGCTGCGATGGTTCATCGGCGACATCCGCGATGAGAGGCGTCTCGCGCGCGCGCTGCACGGCGTCGACTACGTGGTGCATGCCGCTGCGCTCAAGCAGGTGGACACGGCGGAGTACAATCCGTTCGAGTTCGTCAAGACGAACATCCTGGGCAGCCAGAACGTGATCGAGGCATCGATCGACGCCGGCGTGAAGCGCGTCGTGGCGCTCTCGACCGACAAGGCCTCGAGCCCGATCAACCTGTACGGCGCGACCAAGCTCACCGCCGACAAGCTCTTCATCACGGGCAATCACTACGCCGCCGCGTACGACACGCGGTTCGCCGTCGTGCGTTACGGCAACGTCATGGGATCCCGCGGGTCGGTCATCCCGTTCTTCTCTCGACTGGGCGCCGAGGGCAAGCCGCTCCCGATCACCGATCTGCGGTGCACCCGGTTCTTCATCACGCTCCCCCAGGCCGTCGAGATGGTGGTCGACACATTCGAGCTCATGCAGGGCGGCGAGCTCCTCGTCCCCCGCATCCCCTCGATGAAGGTCACTGACCTCGCCCACGCCGTCGTGCCGGGAGCCGAGCTCGTCGACGTGGGTCTGCGCCCGGGCGAGAAGCTCCATGAAGAGATGATCAGCCCGGAAGAGGGCCGCCGCGCGGTGACGGTCAGCGACGGCAAGTACTTCATCATCCAACCCGACCTCGCCTCATGGGGCTATCAGATGCCCGCAGGTGCTGTGCCGGTGCCCGAGGGCTTCGCCTATCGTTCGGACAGCAACGACCGGTGGTATTCGCAGCAGGAGATCGCGGAGATCATCGAGGCGGGGATCTGACGGTGCTGCCGTACGGGCGTCAGTCGATCTCGGAGGACGACATCCAGGCCGTCGTCGAGGTGCTCCGCGGCGACTGGCTCACGACGGGACCAGCAGTGGCCGCCTTCGAGGCGCGGCTCGGCGAGGTCGCCGGCGGTCACCGGGCAATCACAGCGACCTCGGGAACCGCGGCGCTCCACATGGCGTACGGTGCCGCAGGAGTCACCCGGGGCGACACTGTCATCTCGACCCCCATGACCTTCATCGCCACCACCGCGATGGCGTCGGTCCTCGGGGCGAACATCGTCTTCGCGGATGTCGAAGAAGACACAGCGCTGATCGACCCGGATGCGGTCGACGCGCTCGTGGACGAGCGGACCAAGGTGATCGCCGCCGTCGATTACGCGGGCCACCCTGCGGACTACGACAGGCTCTCCGCCGCGGCCGGGCGAGTCGACGCGCTCGTGCTCGACGACGCCGCTCATTCGATCGGCAGCACGTACAAGGGTCGACCCGTGGGCGACCTCGCAGACCTGACCACGTTCTCGTTCTTCCCCACCAAGAACCTCACGACGGGCGAGGGCGGCGCTCTCGTCGCCAAGGATCCGCTGATCGCGCAGCGCGCCCACGAGTTCCACTTCATCGGACTCGTGCGCGACGCCGACCGATTCGCGATGACGACCGAGGGTGCCTGGCATCAGGAGGTCCACGAGTTCGGCTTCAACTACCGCCTCGATGACATCGCCTGCGCACTCGGTCTCTCCCAGTTGGCGCGGCTCGACACGTTCAGGCGGCGACGCGCCGAGATCACTCGTCGTTACGACGCGGCTCTCTCGGGCGTCGACGGGGTTCGCACGCCGATCCAGCGCGACGACGTCGAGCTGATCCGGCATCTCTACCCGGTGCGCATCCTCGACCAGCGCCGACGGGAGGTCTTCGACCGGATGCGTGCAGACGGCATCGGGGTGCAGGTCAACTACATGCCCGTGTACTGGCACCCCGTCTATGCGGATGCCGGCTACCGCCGCGGCATGTGCCCCAATGCTGAAGCCTTCTATGCCGAGGAGCTCTCGCTCCCCATCCACCCGGAGCTCACCGACGACCAGGTCGACCAGGTCGTCGACTCGCTCGTCAGGGCTCTCCGTTGACTCGCATCGGGATCATCACCCAGGCACGGATGACCAGCAGCCGCCTGCCGGGAAAGGTGCTGATCCCGGCCGGCGGCCGGTCGATGCTCGATCACCATCTCGACAGGCTCGTCACGACCGATCTGCCCGTCGTCCTCGCCACCACGACGAACGCCGCTGACGACTCTCTCGCGGCCCTGGGGCACGCGCGAGGGGTCGAGGTCTTCCGCGGCAGCGAGGTCGACGTGCTGAGTCGGTTCGCCGGGGCGGCGTCTTCCGCGGGGTTCGATGTCGTCGTCCGAGTGACCTCGGACTGCCCTCTGATCGACCCCGCGCTGATCGCCGAAGGCATCCGCCGGTTCGTCGATCTGGATGATCCTCACGCCCACGTCTCCAACGTCCTCGAGCGGACCTACCCGCGCGGGTTCGACTTCGAGGTCTTCTCTGCGTCCGCCCTCGCCGACGCCGACAGGAACGCCACCGAGCCGGCCGAGCGCGAACACGTCACCCCGTACCTCTACACGGGACGTTCGCCGCGTTCGAGCATCCACTCGATCACCCGGCAGATCGATGCCTCACGGTACCGAGTGACCCTGGACACCCCAGAGGACCTGACTGTCATTCGCGCGCTCATCGAGGACCACGGTGCCGCCGTGCTGGACGTCTCCGAGATCGTGGCCGTCCTCGACGCGCATCCGGAACTCGCCGCGGTCAACGCGCACGTGGAGCAGAAGAAACTCGGCGAATGACCGAAGGAGCGGCCGCCCGCCGGCCTCAGCCGCGGTTGTAGTCGGCGTTGTACCTGTCGAGGACGTCTGCGATCGGCCCGTCTAGGGCGAGCGTGCCCTTGTCGAGGTAGAGACCGCGGGTGCAGAAGCGGCGGAGGTCGCGCTCGTTGTGGCTGACGAAGAAGAGCGTGCGCCCCTCGGCGAGGAGCTCGTCGATGCGCTTGTAGCACTTGTCGCGGAACGCCTTGTCTCCGACCGCGAGCACCTCGTCGACGAGCAGGATCGGCTCGTCGAGCTGCGACACGACCGAGAACGCCAGTCGCACCTTCATGCCGTTCGACAGGTGCTTGTACGGGGTGTCCTCGAAGCCCGCCAGCTCCGCGAAGGCGATCATGCCGTCGTAGCGCTCTGCGACCACGTCCCGTGGCATTCCATGCAGTCCGGCCATCAACGCGACGTTCTCGCGCACGGTCAGGTCGCCCACGAACCCGCCCGTGATCTCGATCAGAGGAGCGACTCCACCCTTCACCTTCACCGCACCCTCGTCGGGGAGCAGTACGTTCGCGACGAGACGGAGCAGCGTGGACTTGCCCTGGCCGTTGCGCCCGACGACGCCGATCGACTCACCCTGCTGCACCGTGAACGAGACGTCACGCAAGGCCCAGAACTCTCCGGAGCGCGACCGCCGCGCCGCAGGGGCGAAAAGGTCTTTGAAGTTCTGGCGTCCACGGCGGTTGCGGCGGAAGCGGACACCCAGCTCTCTGGCCTCGATCGCGACGGTCATCCCAGCTCCTTCAGCACGGTGCGCTCGAGGGACCGGAACGTCCATACGCCGAGCGCAAGAATGACGAGCGTCATCGCCACGCTGACGAGCAGCGTGAAGAGGTTCCACTGGTCGGGGAAGAACGGCATCCGGTACAGCATGAAGATCCCGGCGAGCGGATTGAATGCACCGAGGGTCTGGAAGACGCCGGGAAGATCCGTGACGTTGTAGATGATCGGAGTCGCATAGAACATGGCGCGCAGGATCAGCGCGGTCGTGCGTTCCAGATCGACGAAGAGGACGCAGAGCGGGGCGACCAGAAGCCCCAGGCCCACGAGCAGAACGGCCTGCAGGAACACCGCGACGGGGACCCAGAGGATTCCCCAGCCGATCTGGACGGTGTGCGCCGGGTCCTGTTCCACGATCAGGTTGATGATCACGAACGCCGCGAGCACCGGCAGGGAGAAGAGGAACTCGACTCCCTTGCTCAACACGATTCGGTTCACCCAGATCGAGCGAGGGATCGCGGTCGAGCGCACCAGCCTCGCGTCCTTCTTGAACGCACGAGTGAAGTCCGTGACCGACGTGTTGAACCACACCCAGGGCAGCAGGGCGCTGATGAGGAACACGATGTACGGATCCTCGCCGACATCGCGGTTGAAGATCTGCGTGAAGACGAACCAGTAGATCACGCTCATCACGAGCGGATCGAGCACCGACCACAGGTACCCGAGCAGGCTCGTCGAGTACCGCACCTTGAGGTCTCTCGCCGACAGCAGCCAGAGGGAATGCAGATAGCGCCGGGGCGTTCCGGGCGCCCCGGCAGCAGTGTGACTCACAGTGCCGAGTCTACGAGAGCGAGTTGTTCCACAGCGACAGCGCGGAGCCGATGGCCATGTGCATGTCGAGGTACTGGTAGGTGCCGAGACGTCCGCCGAAGTGCACGTCCTTCTCGCCCTTCGCGAGCTCACGGTACGCGAGCAACCCGTCGCGGTCCGTCGGCGTGTTCACGGGGTAGTACGGCTCGTCGTCGCGGTTCGCGAACCGGGAGAACTCGCGCATGATGACGGTCTTGTCGGATTCGTAGACGTCCTTGCGCTCCGGGTGGAAGTGCTTGAACTCGTGGATGCGCGTGTACGGCACGTCCATGTCGGGGTAGTTCATCACGCTGGTGCCCTGGAAGTCGCCGATGTTCAGCACCTCCTGCTCGAAGTCGAGCGTTCGCCAGCTGAGAGCGCCCGCCGTGTAGTCGAAGTAGCGGTCCACGGGGCCCGTGTAGATGATGGGCAGCTGCCCGACTGTCGCCTTCTTGTTCAGCGGCTGATTCTCGTCGAAGTAGTCGACATTCAGCTTCACCTCGATGTTGGGGTGATCGGCCATCCGCTCGATCCACGCGGTGTAGCCGTCTGTCGGCAGCCCCTCCCACGTGTCGTTGAAGTAGCGGTTGTCGTAGGTGTAGCGCACGGGGAGCCGGCTGATGATGTCGCCGGACAGCTTCTGCGGGTCGGTCTGCCACTGCTTGGCGGTGTAATCCCGGAAGAAGGCCTCGAACAGAGGACGGCCGACGAGAGCGATGCCCTTCTCCTCGAAGTTGGCCGCCGTCTTGACGTCGAACTCCCCTGCCTGCTCGCGCACGAGGGCCCGCGCCTGATCGGGCGTGTAGGCCGACTGGAAGAACTGGTTGATGGTTCCGAGGTTGACCGGCATCGGGAAGACAGTTCCCTTGTGCGTCGTGTAGACCCGGTGCACGTAATTCGTGAAGCTCGTGAACCGGTTGACGTACTCCCACACCGTGGCGTTCGACGTGTGGAAGAGGTGGGCGCCGTATCGGTGGACCTCGATGCCCGTCTCAGGCTCGGCCTCACTGTAGGCGTTCCCGCCGATGTGGTGGCGACGGTCGATGACCGTGACCTTGCGGCCGGCGTTGGCGGCGCGTTCTGCGATGGTGAGGCCGAAGAAGCCCGACCCGACGACAAGAAGATCCATGTTGCTGCTTTCTGCCCACAAGGCTCACATCCGCGCGGCGTCGCGCACGGCACACAGCAGACAACTCTACCGGCAGCGGACTCGGCGCAACCTGTCAGCCCGCCTCGGCGCCGAGGGGTCCTCCGACCTCCAGCATTCCCTGCAGCATGGGAGCGAGAGTGCGCCCGTACGTATCGGAGATGTGATTGTCGTCAATGTACACGGCGATATTGCCGATCGATGCCCGACACACGCCCTCGGGGCACAGCCAGGGTCGGAAGTCCACGGCGATGACCCCTTCGGCCTCCGCCAGATCGTCGAGGTCGTCCCCGATGGCGAACCCCGGTTCGGGAACGTCGCACGACGCCGCAGCAGTGCCCGGCGCGACCTCGGACTCCTCGAGGGCGCACTCGTACATGTCGACATCGAAGCGCGGATTGTCTCGCACGGCGATCACCTGGATCCCGCTGGCAGTGAGTTCCTCGGCGATGTCTCGGATCCCCTCCACGAGCACCTCGGGAGACGCAGGGGTCGCCCGAGTCACGACGAGGTACACGGCATCGGGCTGGACCCTCGTCGCATACTCGATCGCAGCGGCACGCCACTCCTCGCACGGCGGGCCCGCGGCCGACCAGGTCGGTGCTCCGATGCCGATCGCGCATCCGCCCTTCAGCAGGGCGACGATGCCCCACCCCTGCTGATCGGCGAGAACGGTGAGGGGCGACATGAGCTGTTGCGCGTGGGAGTCCCCCATCACGAGCACCCGCCATGCGTCCGAGTCCCCTGCATTCGCGGTCTGCGCGCAGCTGCCCTGCAGCACCGGCTCGACGGGCTCGAGCTCGCCCTCGCAGCTGCTCTTCAGATCCACCCACTCGTCATCGAGTGCTGTGGCCAGCGGGATCAGCGGCAGATCGGCGCCCGAGAGGTCGATCGGGGTGTCGATCTGCGCCGCCCCCGGGTATCCGCCGGTGTCGCCGGCCAGCAGCGCTGCCTCACGCTGCTCGATCGTCAGCTGCCATGCGGCGAGCGGCGCGGCGACGATGAGGACGGATGCTGCGAGAGCGAGCGCACCGAGACGGTGCGAGCGATCGAGGACGACTGAGTCCCGAATCGGTCGCTCGACCAGCATCGACACGAGCCTGGCGAGCACGAGCGACACGAGGACGATTCCGAGGCCGGCCGACCACCCCGGCTCGGAACGGCCACTCAACATCATCCAGGTCACGAGGACGGGCCAGTGGACGAGATAGAGCGCATAGGCGTCTCGTGAGACGTAACGCAGTGGCGCTGACTCCAACACCACCGCAGGTCCGCCACGCGGGCGGTCGCGCCCGGCGATGATGACGAGCGCCGTGCAGACCACCGGCCACAGGGCGAGATACCCGGGAAACCCGCCCTGCACGTCGAGCACGATTCCGCACATCGCGATGCCGACGATCCCGACCCATCCGAAGACCGCCCCGACCCACGGTCGAACGCGGACGTGGGGAAGCGCGATCGCGACGAGCGAGCCGGCCGCGAACTCCCACAGTCGTGTGCGTGTGTCGAAGTAGGCGAACGACTGGGCTCGCATCGTCTCGACCACCGAGAACCCGAGCGAGACGACGAAGATCACACCGAACACGAGAGCCAGGGCAGGAACGATCAGGCGCTGTCGGCGGCGGAGCACCACCCACACGCCCGCGATGATCAGCGGCCAGAGGACGAAGACCTGCCCTTGGACCGACAACGACCAGAAGTGCTGGAACGGACTGGGCGTGACGGACTCGCGCGCGTAGTAGTCGACCTCCGACAGGGCGAGAGTCCAGTTCTCGACGTAGAAGAGGCTCGACCATGCCTCAGTCCAGACGCGCGGCCACTCGGTCTGCGGATACATCGCGAGTGCGACGCCGAGCACGCCGACGATCGTCACAGCGGCCGCGGGCAGCAGCCGTCGGAACCGGCGCAGCCAGAACGGACCGAGGGCAAGCGGGCGCTGCGACTCGAGTCGCCGCACGAACGACGCAGTGAGGAAGAACGCGGAGACCATCAGGAACACGTCGACTCCGCCCGAGACGCGGCCCAGCCAGACGTGGTACGCCACCACGAGCAGGATCGCGAGCGCTCGGAGGCCGTCGATGTCGGCGCGGTGTGTCAGAGGGCGCGCGGAGTCAGCCGCGGGAGGCCGAAGCCATGTCGTTCGCGTCGGATTCATGAAGAGGGCGGCGTATCGGCGGGGCTGTCGCCGCAGTCGTCTCGGGTCGACCGTCTGCCGCTTTCAGCCTATCTGTTCTGCATCAGCAGTCGCTCGGCCGCTGCTTCGATATCGGGTCCGAGCAGTCTGGCGAACTCGAGGTTGAGGTGATCCGCGTCGTAGTAGACGGGGATGCCGCCCACCACGGCGTAGCACGAGGTCGCGTCGCAGAAGCGGTCGGTCAGGTCCAGCACACTGATGGATTCCGATCCGGCCGCCGCACCGGCGGCGACCATCGGGTCGGCGGGGTGTGCCTCAGCGCGAGGACGCGCACAGGATTGCGGCTCGTCGGAGTTGTGGAGCACGCAATCGGGGCTCCTGACCTCGGCGTTGAAAGGAGGATCCGCGAGCGCGAGCACCTTGATACCCGCATCGTTCCAGCGCTTCCAGTACTCCAGCAGCCCTTGCGACATCTGATCGGTCTGCGGCCTGTCGCTCCCGTCGTCCACCAGCTGAAGCCGAGATGCCATCGCGGTGATGACGAGGTCGGGGCCATCCTCGGTGACGGTCTCGGCGAGGTCGCGCGACCACTCGCGACACCTCTCCACGTCGGCGACGCCCCACGCGCTGCGGAATCCGATGAAGTCGACATCGGCCACGGGGCACCCTCCGTAGTAGCTGGTGTCGACGATCCAGCCGTTCTTCTCTGCGATGTCGAACACGGCCCCCTGCCACTGCTGCGCGTGCGAGTCACCGATCAGCCAGACCCGCGTCGGATCCGCTGCACCGCCCGAGAAGTCGCACTCGTGCGTCGTCTTCAGATCTCCGTAAGCGAGGATCGGCAGGAACTCACCGCACTCCTCAGGGGTGTAGAAGTACTCGTTCTTCTTCGTCATCACCGAATAATCCGCGGCCCCGAAAGGGTCGGCGCACTCCGCCCCCGGTGCGAGCGCCGAGGGTCCCTCGCACGTCGATGCGAGGAGGTCGTCGGGTGGCCCGTCTGCCTCGACCCGCGCACTGTATGAGGCGAGGACGCCGGCCACGAGAGCAGCGATGACGATCATCCCGGTGACCATGAGCCCGAACGCACGGAGCGAGGAGCCACGCCAGTAACCCCAGGTCTGGCCGGCGTCCTCGACGAACCTCTTCGTCAGCGCGGCCAGCACGAGCGCGATCGCGAGCACCGCGACCTTCGACAGGGTGGTCGCCTCGCCCCCGATGACGAACGGCGCGACGACGATCAACGGCCAGTGCCACAGATACAACGAGTAGGAGATGCCGCCGACCCACTGCACGGAACGCAGAGCCGTGACCTTCGCATGCCAGAGCGACGCGAATCTCTCGCCGGCGAGGATCACCGCCGCGGTGCCGAGCACGGGCACCAGCGCGGTGTACCCGGGAAAAGCTGTCGTGTGATCGTAGACGAGCGCGGCGAAGACGATGAGGGCGAACCCGAGCAGGCTGACGATGTCAGCGGCAGTGCGCCCGAGAGGTATCCGGCTTCCGAAGAGCGCGATCGCGCCACCGACGGCGAATTCCCATCCGCGCGTGAAGGTCGCGAAGTATGCCTGAGGCGGCGCGACGATCGTGTAGATGACACTGGCGGCGAAGGAGACGATGCTCACCACCGCAACGACCAGGATCAGCGCGTTGGTCGTCCTCCTCCTCGTTCCGCGACGCGTGCTCGGTCCTGCGGTGCGCCGAGACACGGCGAGCGCTGCGAGCAGCAGCAGAGGCCAGACGATGTAGAACTGCTCCTCGACCGACAGCGACCAATAGTGCTGCACGACGCTCGCCGCATCGTTGAGCGCCGAGTAGTTGACCGACATCGATGCCAGGAACCAGTTCTCGACGTACCCCGCACTCGCCGCGACCTCCCAGGCTCCGCGCTCCCACCGAGGGTAGGGAAGGAACACGACGAAAAGCACGAGCGACACTGCGAGCACGAGCATCGCAGCCGGGAGCAGGCGCCGGATACGTCGGGCGTAGAACGCCCCGAGTCGCACTCCCCCGGTGCGCCTCATCTCTCCCACGAGGTGTCCTGTGATGAGGAAGCCGGAGATCACGAAGAATACATCGACACCCACATAGCCGCCGGGCAGGCGCGACGGCCAGAGGTGGTTGAGCACGACCAAGCCGATGGCGACGGCGCGGAGCGCCTGGATGTCGGTTCGGAAGACCCGCGCCTTCGGCGCCGCGATGAGAGCATCCGCGGTCCGCAACGACGCGCTCACGGCGCGAGATACTCCCGAAGCAGTTCGTCTCCCGCACGAGGGGTGAAGCCGATGCTGTGGACCCTGGTCAGATCGAGCACGCTGTTCAGCGGGCGCGGGGCGACGGGCGACGTCGCCGAGGCGAAGTACTGATCCGTCGACACGCCCGTGACCCGTGCTGCATCATGGCCGACGAGTTCGAACACGCGGCGAGCGACGTCTGCCCAGGTGACGACCTCGCCCTCGGAGGTCAGGTTGTAGACCCCGAACGGGGGACGCTTCTCGACCAGGGTGCGGATGAGGCGAGCGATCTCGCTCGCGAACGTGAGCCGCCCGCGCTGGTCGTCGACGACCTTCGGGTCCACACCCTTCGCAGCCAGCGAGGCCATGGTGCTGACGAAGTTGCTCCCGCTCCCGATCACCCAGGAGGTGCGGACGATGTAGTGACGCGGAGCCGTCGATACGGCGAGATCGCCTGCGGCCTTGGACTGCCCGTAGACACCGAGAGGGCACACGAGGTCGGCTTCCGCATAGGGGCGATCGGCCGATCCGTCGAACACGTAGTCGCTCGACACGTGCACGAGCGTGATGCCGTGCTCTGCAGCGATGCGAGCCAGCGCGGCGGGCCCTGCGGCATTCACCGCCCACGCGTCACGCCTGCCGTCGGGCGTCTCCGCACGATCGACGGCCGTGTATGCGGCTGCGTTGATGATCGTGTCGTAGTCGCGCCACCGGCGCGCATCGGCCAGTGTCGCCGACCCGAGATCGAAATCGGCGCGCGTGGTCCACTCGACGCTCTGCATGCCGTCGAACTCGGACCGCAGGGCAGTTCCCAGCTGTCCGCCTGAGCCGATCACGAGAGTCTTCCGAGGGGCGACCGGCTCCACATCAGAGAGGCGTGGGTGTGCGAGATCCTTCGCAGAGACCTCGGCCTCCGCAAGCGGAATGGGCCACTCGATCGCAGCGGTCTCGTCTGCGAGATTCAGGAAGGAGTACGACGCGTCCGGCGACCAGTGGTCGTTCACGAGATAGGTGTAGGCGGTGTCGGGCTCGAGGGTCTGATACGAGTTGCCGACACCCCGTGGCACGAAGATGGCCTTCGAAGGATCGAGCTCGGCGGTGAAGACCGCGCCGAACGTCGGTCCCTCCCGCAGATCGACCCAGGCGCCGAAGATCCGTCCCGTAGCGATGGACACCCACTTGTCCCACGGCTCGGCGTGGATCCCGCGCGTCGTTCCGACGGCGTCGTTGAACGAGACGTTGTTCTGGACGGGGCCGAAATCGGCGAGGCCGAGCGCGGTCATCTTCTCGCGCTGCCAGTTCTCCTTGAACCACCCGCGCGAGTCGCCGTGAACCGGCAGATCGAAGATCTCCAGCCCCGGAATCGTCGTCTCGGTGCGACTCAGGGACTTGCCGAAGTCGATCTCGCTCATCGGGTCACTGTCCCTTGGAGGCGTAGAACGCCTCGGTCTGGTCCTTGGAAGGCGCCCACCATGACTCGTTGTCGCGGTACCACGCGATGGTCGCGGCCAGTCCGGACTCGAAATCGGCGAACTCCGGCTTCCAGCCCAGCTCCGTGCGCAGCTTCGTGGAGTCGATCGCGTACCGCAGGTCGTGACCGGCACGGTCCGTGACGTGGTCGTACGCGTCTCGCGGCTGGCCCATCTCCTCGAGGATCAGCTCGACGACCTCCTTGTTGTTGCGCTCGCCGTCAGCGCCGATCAGATAGGTCTCGCCGATCTGACCCTTCTCGAGGATGGTGAGCACGGCAGACGAGTGGTCGTTGGCATGGATCCAGTCCCTGACATTCTCACCCGCCCCGTAGAGCTTGGGGCGGATGCCGCGGATCACGTTGGTGATCTGACGCGGGATGAACTTCTCGACGTGCTGGTACGGCCCGTAGTTGTTCGAGCAGTTCGAGATCGTCGCCTGCACGCCGAACGAGCGGACCCAGGCGCGGACGAGCAGATCGCTGCCGGCCTTGGTCGACGAGTACGGCGACGACGGGTTGTACGGAGTCTGCTCGGTGAACCGCTCGGGGTCGTCGAGCTCGAGGTCGCCGTAGACCTCATCGGTCGAGATGTGGTGGAACCGCGTCTCGTGCTTGCGCGCCGCTTCGAGCAGCGTGTACGTGCCGATGATGTTGGTGTCCAGGAAGGGACGGGGGCTGTGCAGCGAGTTGTCGTTGTGGGACTCCGCCGCGTAGTGCACCACAGCGTCCGCCTCAGCGGTGAGCCCGTCGACGAGCTCGGCATCCGTGATGTCGCCGTGCACGAACCGCACCCGGTCTTCG
The DNA here is from genome assembly GCF_051365005.1 of Microbacterium sp. K2. Classification (NCBI taxonomy): domain Bacteria; kingdom Bacillati; phylum Actinomycetota; class Actinomycetes; order Micrococcales; family Microbacteriaceae; genus Microbacterium; species Microbacterium sp. K2. The sequence continues at coordinate 1,007,864 of NZ_JBLWII010000001.1, forward strand.
GGAAGACCCGCGAGCGAGGCCCGGTTGCCGGCGTACGTCAGCGCATCGAGGACCGTGACCATGTGGTCCGTGTGCTCGACCGCGTAGTGGACGAAGTTCGAGCCGATGAAACCGGCGCCTCCGGTGACGAGGATGTTCGACATCAACGACCTCTTTCCAGGGTCTCGAGCAGGTATGTTCCGTAGCCGGACTTCACGAGCTTGCTGGCCCGCTCACGCAGTTCGTCATCGGTGAGGAAGCCCTGACGCCAGGCGACCTCTTCCGGGACGCCGATGCGCAGACCCGTGCGGCGCTCCATCGTGCGCACGTAGTCGCCGGCATCCGACATCTGGTCGAACGTCCCGGTGTCGAGCCACGCTGTTCCACGCGGCAGCACCTCGACGCGCAGACCGCCGCGCTCGAGATAGGCGCTGTTGATGTCGGTGATCTCGTACTCCCCGCGAGCACTCGGCTCGAGGTTGCGGGCGATCTCGACCACGTCGTTGTCGTAGAAATAGAGTCCGGGCACGGCGTAGTTGCTCTTGGGGTGCTCAGGCTTCTCCTCGAGGGAGACGGCGCGACCGTCGGCGTCGAACTCGACGACGCCGTAGGCGTTGGGCTCTGCGACCCAGTAGGCGAAGACGGCACCACCCTCGACGTCCGTGTAGCGCTTGAGCTGGGTGCCGAGTCCCGGACCGTAGAGCAGGTTGTCACCGAGCACGAGGGCGACCTTGTCGTCGCCGATGAAGTCCGCTCCGATGACGAAGGCCTGCGCGAGACCGTCCGGCGACGGCTGCTGTGCGAACGTGAGGTTCACTCCGAACTGCGAACCGTCACCGAGCAGACGCTCGAACTGCTCTGCGTCGTGAGGAGTCGTGATGATCAGGATGTCCCGGATCCCCGCAAGCATCAGCGTCGACAGCGGGTAGTAGACCATCGGCTTGTCGTACACGGGAATCAGCTGCTTGGAGATGCCGATCGTAATCGGGTGCAGTCGAGTGCCTGAGCCGCCAGCGAGAATAATGCCTTTCACCCCCATATCGTGCCACATCCCAGCTGGGACTCAGAAAGACACGATTTACTTGCGTCACATCGTTCACACTGGCATCATCTGTGTATTTCCGCCACAATGAGCAGGTGACCGGCTCAAAATCCCCCCACCTGCTCGGCATTCTTGCCAGTGCAGCGGCTGTCGTCCTCGCCGCATCCCTGCTCGTGGCGACGCCGGCCAGTGCCGTGTCGCCCTCATCTTCCGGCGGCCTGTCCACGGCCGCGACGACGCTGACATCGTCGACTGCGGCGACGGCCCCGGTGGATGCGTCCATCCGCGAGACCGCGAACCTCGCGCAGTTCAAGCCGGGCAACATCATCTCCGATGCCGTGTTCTTCCAGGGTGACACGATGTCAGCCGGTCAGATCGACTCGTTCTTCCGCGGAAAGGTGGCGTCATGCCGCAGCGGATACGTCTGCCTCAAGGACTACCGTCAGAACACGCCCAACCGCCCGGCTGACAGCTACTGCCGTGGCTACAGCGGAGCGGCTAACGAGTCGGCGGCGACGATCATCGCGCGGGTCGCGCAGTCGTGCGGCATCAACCCGCGGGTGCTCATCGTCATGCTCGAGAAGGAGCAGAGTCTCGTCACGCACACGTGGCCCAGTAGCTGGCGCTACGACATGGCCCTCGGTCAGGGCTGCCCGGACACGGCGGCGTGCGATCCGGCATACGCCGGCTTCTTCTACCAGATCTACGGTGCGGCCAGGCAGATGCAGATCTACGCCGAGGGACGCTGGTTCACCTACTACGCGCCGGGAAAGACCTGGAACATCCTGTATCACCCCAACCGGGCCTGCGGCTCGGCGCCGGTGCGCATCGAGAACAAGGCGACCGCGGCGCTCTACTACTACACGCCCTATCAGCCGAATCGCGCGGCGCTCAACGCCGGCTACGGCACAGGTGACGGGTGCTCCAGCTACGGCAATCGCAACTTCTACCAGCTCTTCACCGATTGGTTCGGCAGCACGCAGACATCGGGTGCCACTCCGGCGACGCTCGCGCAGGTCCCTGGTCGCGCCGAGATCTACATGGTGCAGTCCGGCGTCCGTCACCACGTCGTCGCAGGCGAGGACTATGCCGCGCTGCGCACGAGGCTCGGCGGGGCGGTCTCCGTGGCCGCGTCGTACCTCGATCCGATGCCGGAGGGCAAGCCGGTCACGCGGTACGTGCACGACCCTCGAACGGGCACGCTCTACCTCCTGGAGCCGGACGGCACGCGGCATCGCTTCGTCGACGCGGGTCAGGTCGCCCTGTTCGGGTACTCATTCAGCTCGTACGTCAACCTCACGGGCGCCACGGCGGACCGGTTCTCCGAAGGCGCACCTGTGGGGTCGTTCTTCCGCTCAGGGGCGGAGCCGGAGGTCTACCTCTATCAGTCAGGCCTGCGCAGGCACGTCGCCAACCAGCAGACGTGGCTCGAGGTATCCAAGGGAACGCCCGGATACGTCGCCTCGATGAAGCCGTCGGCCGCCGCGGCGATCCGTCACGGCCTCATCGTGATCAAGGCGAACAGCCTGATCCGCGCCGCGGGGTCGCAGGAGGTGTACCTCACACTCCTCGGGGACCGCCTGCTGCGCGTGCCCAGCACAGCGCTCGCCCGAGAGTTCGGTGCAACGAACACCACAATCGTGCCGAGCAGTTCAGTCGCAGCCAATGCGAAGGTCGGATCGACGCTCGCACCGGTCGTCACCTGCGGCAACAGCAACATGATCGCCGCGGGCGGCAAGCTCTATCCGATCTCGGGCACGAAGTTCGGCGGCATCAAGCCGACGAAGCTCGGCAGTGGAGAGTGTGGCGCGATGCCTCGCGCGAAGACGACGGTCTCCGATCCGCTGTTCGTCCAGCCGGAGGGAGCGCCCGAGATCTACGTCGTGTCGGGCGGCACCCTGCGGCACGTGCCGACCCCCGCGGATCTGCTGGCGCTCAACGGATCCAGACCACTCCAGGTGCTGCCCTGGTTGCAGGCGACCGTCCAGTGGCTCGGCACCGGCCCTGCGAGCCTCCCCGCGAACTCCTTCGTCCGCTTCAACGGACGCCCCGAGATCTACCGATATGAGAACGGCGTGCTACGTCACGTTCGCAGCATCAAGACCCTTATCCAGCTGAACGGAGGAACGCCGCCACGGGAGTATGTGCTCCCGGGCGACCAGCTCTCGGGCTTCAAGGTCGGATCCCCCCTGCTGACCAGCGGCACGGACTTCGTGCAGTTCACCGGCGCGCCGGAGATCTACTTCTACGAGAACGACAAGCTGAGGCACGTCACGTCGATCTCGGTTCTGCTCAGACTCGGCGGCGGGCGCGCACCCGAGGTGCTGCAGATCGCTCCCGCTTTCAAAAGGGACTACGCGGTCGGCGCTCCGATCACGTGACCGGTCGATCCGATAGGATCGGGGAACTATGAGTTTGCCGTCGGACCGTGTCCTCGTCATCGTCCCCGCGTGGAACGAGGCCCGCAACGTCGGACGCACCGTGCACGAGATCCGCGCCGCGAGCGCCGACTTCGATCTTCTCGTCGTCGACGACGGATCCACCGATGACACGGGCACAGTCGCCAGAGAAGCCGGCGCCACGGTCATCTCGCTCCCGTTCAATCTCGGCGTCGGCGGGGCGATGCGCACCGGGTTCACCTACGCGAAGCGCCACGGTTACACGCGTGCGATCCAGGTCGACGCCGATGGGCAGCACAATCCGGTCGACATCGCCCGAGTCCTCGCCGGCCTCGACGCCGCGGACATCTCGATCGGCGCTCGTTTCGCGGACGTCGGCGACTACTCCGTTCGTGGCCCCCGACACTGGGCGATGCTGTTCTTGGCGAAGACCGTGTCCAGAGTTGCCAAGACCCGCCTCACAGATGTGACGAGCGGCTTCCGCGCAGCCAACCACCGAGCCATCGAGCAGTACGTCCGCTATTACCCCGCCGAGTACCTCGGCGACACCATCGACTCCCTCGTCGCAGCGTGTCACGCGGGCTTGACGGTGACGCAGGTGCCCGTGGCGATGCGGCCACGTGTCCACGGCACGCCGAGCCAGGGCCCGATCGGAGCATCGATCTATCTGCTGCGTTCGGTGTTCACTCTCGGCCTGGCGATGCTGCGTCGCACCGACTCGTCGAGCCAATCGACGAGTGTCCGTGAGCGGGAGGACGCACAATGATCGTTGCCGTCGGGATCGCCCTCTCGCTGTTCATCCTGGCGCTGGTGTTCTGGATGCTTCTGACGCGACGCCTTCGCGAGAAGTACGCCGTGATGTGGATCGTGATCGCGCTGAGCGTCCTGCTGCTCGGGATCTTCCCGCAGCTCCTGCTCTGGGCGACCGCACTGCTCGGCGTGCAGGTGCCGGCCAACCTCCTGTTCGCTCTGGCCATCACCTTGCTCCTGGGAGTGTCCCTGCACCTCTCTTGGGAGCTCTCCCAGGCTGAGGACGAGATCCGCCGCGTTGCGGAAGAGGCAGCGCTGTCGCGCGCCGAGATAGACAGGCTGGACAGCCGGATCGCGGCCCTCGAGGCTCAGCACCGAGGCAGCGGCGCCGACAGCGCTCCCCCGGCATGACGTCCCGAGCCCCGAGCGACGAGGTTTGGGGAGTCGTCACCGTTCATCGCCCTGCGGAGGTCCCTCCGCTTCTGGCCGATCTCGCTCCCCAAGTCACCGGAATCATCGTGGTCGACGACGGCAGCGGCTCTGAGTTCGACTCGATTCGCGCGGAGATCGCATCGAGCGGAGCACAGGTGGTCGCCTTGGAGCACAACTCCGGCATCGCCACTGCTCTGAATCGCGGCATCCGCGGCGCCCTCGACAACGGTGCGAGCGCGATCGTGACGTTCGATCAGGACTCGACCATCGCCCCCGGCTTCGTCGATGCTCTGAGAGCTGCCTGGGAACGCGCCCGCACTCACCGCATCGCCGCCGGCCCCGTCGTTCCGGAGTTCTTCGCCGACGTTTCCCAGGCCGGGTCGCCGACACGACACGGAGTGGTCTACGCCGCTCACGCGATCCAGTCCGGTATGTATCTGCCCGCTGAAGTGGTCGACCGGGTCGGTCTGATGGATGACGCCCTCTTCATCGACCTCGTGGACACGGACTTCGAACTCCGCTGCCTCGACGCCGACATGCCGTGCATCGTCGCCCCCGGTCTCCGGCTGCCGCACCGTCTGGGTGCACGGTACCGAATCCCCGGACCCCTCGGAGCGCTGCTTCCCACCCTCACCCTGAGCACGCCGTTCCGGTACTACTACCGGGCCAGGAATCGCATCGTGCTGGCCCGGCGGCACCCGCGGCACCGCGCGCGTCTGCGCCGCGACGCACGCGCGGACTACGCGTACTTCCTGATCGCGTGGATGCTGGCGACACCCCGCTCGACCATGCGAAAGCTGCTCGTCGCGGGGTTCCGCGACGGACGAGCCGAGCGCATGGGCAGGATGGGGCCAGCACTCGCCGCTGACGCTGCCCGCGTGACCTGGCGCATACGCCCTCTTCCCGACGCGCTACCCCGCTGACTGCCGTCTACGGCGTCACGGTCGGTCTGCGTCGACGCCCCCGAATCAGCCAGCCCGCTGCCCAGCTCCCGAGATACGCGATCACGAAGGGCGCGGGCACGACCTGTGCGCGACGGACTCGACGCAGCATCCGCAGGGTCTCGAGCAATCGCCGCCCCGAGCCGAAGCGCCGATCGATCTCGATCGCGTGCGCCGCCTGGGGTTCACGCTCCGCGAGCGTCTGCGCCATGAGCTGGCGCCATCCCACGTAGATCCAGAACAGCATCCGCGCCATCGCGAACGGCGACGCGGACCCCTCGTACCGCATCGAGAACGAGACGGCGTTGCCCCAGGCTCTCCGCAGCGTCGCGATCGGGCCGAGCCTCAGCCTGCTCGGATCACCGAAGACGTTCGCAGAGTGCTGCACGTAGTCCTGTACGACGTCATCGACGATCCGACCGCCTCCCCGCGCCATGCCGACGACGGCGAGCCAGTGATCGTGCGCGACAGTGTGGGAGGAGAGACGAGGGAACGGCAGCGCCGTCGACAGCAGATCGGCGCGGAAGAGGCACAGCGAGCCGGTGAACTGATTCACGATCATGGTCGATGCGGCATCGAGCTGTCGTCGCTCAGTGAATCCGAGCACTTCCTCACCGGGGTGGGACACCAGCCGGGCCTGCCCGGACACGATCGCAGCCTCCGAGAGGTGCGGAAGCAGGGTCTCGAGCTTGTGGGGGTACCAGAAGTCGTCCTGGTCGCTCAGCGCCACCCATTCGGCCTCTGCGGGCACCGCCGCAAGCCCCCGCTCGAAGTTCAGGTAGAAACCGAGGCGTCGCCCGTCTGCAAGGACGCGGAAGCGCTCGTCGTCGGGCACAACATCGGCGAGGACCTCTTCGACGGTCTCCAGCTCTCCGTCAACGGAGATGATGCACTCCCAGTCAGTCACGGTCTGGTCGCGTATCGAGGCGATCTGGCGGGCGAACAGCTCCTTCGAGGGTCGATAGGCGGCGAGCACGACAACTCCAGCCATTCGTCCCTGACCTCTCCTTCAACCCGACTCCAGTAGTCTAGGCTCGCACGCGTTAATGTCCGCGCCATCCCGAGTGGTGTTGGGCCGCAATGGTCCGAGGAGTCCCATCGATGAAGGTTCTACTGTCACGCTTCGCGGGCTTTAGTGCCGTTCCTCTGATCTCTTTCATCGCGCCGCTGTTCTTGCTGCCCATCATCCCGAACGTCTTCGGTCTGGAGGCGTGGGGGTCGGTGGGCACGGCTCAGGCCGTCGGAACCGTCTGCGCGATCGTCGCGGGGTTCGGATGGAACATCTCCGGTGGAGCGCGCATCGCGCTCAGCGCCGACGACGCCGCTCGGAGTCAGCTCTTCGGAGACTCGTTCTGGTGCCGCGGCCTGCTCGTGGTGACGGCCGGATTGGTCGGCGCCGCACTCAGCTCGGCCCTCGTCCCGGCCGAGTTCCGCCTCGTCGCCGCACTCGTGACTCTTGCGACCACCGCTGCTGCCATGACCGTCGTCTGGTACGCGGTCGGCGTGGGCAACGCGCGGGTCGTGCTGCTGTTCGAGACGGTCCCGGTGAGCATCAGCGTCGCGCTGGCGATTCCGCTCCTCCTGCTCACAGAGCAGCTGCTCTGGTACCCGATCCTCACGCTGATCGGTTTCCTCATCGGGCCGGTGCTTCTGAACCTCCGCCTCTACCGACGACCTGTACCTCCGTTCGCAGGGAGGCGGATCCTGCGCGCATATCGCGCGAACCTCTCGGTCGCCGCGGCTGAGACCATCGGCGGCTCCTACACATCGGCGCCCATCCCGCTCGCGCAGGGCCTGCTCGGCTCGGCGGCCAGCGGTCAGGCCACCTCGGCGGACAAATTCTTCCGCATCGCCCTCTTCGCCATCACTGTTCTGTCGAACACTCTTCAGAAATGGGTGCTCGAGGTCTCCTACGCGCATGGTCGGCTACGCCGCCATCTCGTGGCCTTCGGGCTCCACGCCGCCCTCGCCGTCATCGGCGGCGCGGCGCTGACGGTGCTCGGCCCGGTGTTCTCCTCGCTGCTGTTCGGCGCGAAGGCGACGCCGGAGATCGCCGTGTTCCTCGGCTTCGGCGCGACCTTCGCGCTGACCAGCCTGACCACCCCTTTCATCCGCAATGTCCTGGTACCGGCCGGTCTGAACCGCTACGTGCTCTTCGGCACCCTCGGCGCTGCGCTGGTCGGAATCCCGCTCATGGTCTTCGGAGCGCAGTGGGGCCTCAGCGGGATCATCGCCGGGCTCGCGGCCTCGGAGCTCGTGATCCTCGCCGTCGTCGTGACAGCCGGAATCCACCATCTGCTCCTGGAGAGGCGATCGGCTTTCGCCCTCGTCGCACCCGCTGACGGAGGCATCGTATGACGAAGACCGTGAGCGTCTGCATGGCCACGTACAACGGCGCACGGTTCGTCAGGCACCAGCTCGAATCGATCCTCGATGGGCTGGGCCCCGGCGACGAGGTTGTGGTGGTCGACGATGCGAGCACGGACGACACCGCAGATGTCGTGGCCGCTGTCGAAGACGGTCGCATCCGACTGATCCGCTCCGAGACGAACCGCGGATACGTGAAGGCCTTCGAGGCCGCGATCGCCGAAGCGACACGCGAGATCATCTTCCTCTCCGACCAGGATGACGAGTGGGTCCCCGGCCGCCGCGCGCTGCTCGTGGAGGCACTCCGCGACCGTTCGATCGCGGCCGGCGACCTGGTGCTGCTGCCTGACGACGCCCCTCTGCGTTCTCCGCTCACGGGACGCCCCTGGCACCTCGATGCGCTGCCCTCAGGCGGCTCGCTGGCGAATGAACTGCGTCTGCTCGCGGGGGACGCGCCCTACTACGGCTGCGCCATGGCGTTCCGACGCGAGGCCAAGGACCTGATTCTGCCCTTCCCTGAGTTCCTCGTCGAATCCCACGATCTGTGGATCGCGACCGTCGGCAATACGGCTCGCGGGCTCGCCCATGTCCAGAGCCCTGTCCTGCGGCGCCGACTGCATGATGCCAATGCGTCGGCCCCGAAGCCGCGAGGACTCCGCAAGGCGCTGCAGTCGCGGTGGATGCTCGTCCGCGCATGGCGTGAAGCATCGCGTCGCATCGGTTCCCTGCGCTGACGCGACCGCGTGATGCGGCTGAGCCGCCGCTCGGGGATCCCCGGACTCAGCTCAGATCGGCCACGTGCGCCAGTGACGATCTGAAGCCCCGTGCCGTGCCGTGGCGCAGCACGAGGGGCAGCGCGGCGATCCCGTGCAGGCGCGACATGAGGCGCACCCGCGCGGTTCGCGCCGTGCGGGTCCATCCCCGTTCAGCGGCCGAGCGGCGCGCTATGCGGTAATACCGTCGCTCATCGAGGAAGCGGCTGCCGTCGAGCAGCGTCTTCTGGGACGCGCTCTCCAGATGACGTCGGTAGGAGAAGGCGAGCGTCGGCGCGTAGGCCAGCGTTCCGCCGTCGAACGCGATGTCCATCAGCAACGCCAGGTCCTGGATGACGGGGAGGTCATCTGTGAAGTCGATACGGCGCAGCGTCTCGACACGAAGCGAGAGCGACGGCCAGTAGAGCCAGTTGCCCCGGATCAGCGTTGTGGCCATGTCGGGGCCGCTGAAGACGGTCACCCCCCGTCCCTTCGGAGCGAGGTGGCGCTGCTTGATCCGATCGACAAGGGGAAGGACGACAGCTCCGCTCTCGTCGATGACCTGAACCGCCGGCTGGATGACGTCGGCGTGCGGCACTGCGCGGGCCGTCGCGCGGACGACCTCGACGTAGTTCGGGTGCAGAAGGTCGTCGCAGCCGAGGATCGTGACGAATTCCCCGGACGCACGTCGAACGGACTCCCGGAAGTTCTCGGTGATCCCGACGTTGTGCTCGTTCCGGGTGTAGACGATCCGCTCATCCCGCTCCTGACCGAAGTGAGCTGCGACGGAGTCGTCGGGATAGCAGTCGTCGATGATCGTCAACCGCCAGTCCGGGTCCGTCTGGGCGCGCACGGACTCGACGGTCTCATAGAGCTGATCCGGGTCTCCCCAGAACGGCACGAAGATCTCGTAGGTCATGATCCGAGTCCGCACGAGACGATTCTGAAGAGCTTCGCCTCGCCGCGCTGCTCGACGAGCTCGACGTAGGGCGAGCTGTCGAGGTCATCGAATCCCGAGTAGTCTCCGTCGTTCTCCTGGAAGTCACCGTCGGCGCTGAAGTCGAGGACGTACTCGACCCCGGTGTCCTCGAGGGCGTCGCAGACCTGCGGAGAGTCTCCGTCGGTGCTCAGCATCGTGTTGATCGCCTCGGCGTCGTCGGTGAGGTCCATCAGCAGATGGGGCATGAGCACCCGTCGTCCGCTCACGCCGTAGGCGAACGAGGCCCCCGTCCACGGGTCGCCCGCTATGACCGCATCCTCAGGGACGAGCTCCGCGAGATCCTCCATGAGATCGAGTTCGTCCGGAGACACGATCGGCCCGCCGGGGCGGAGTTCGTACGTGTACTCGATGTCAGCGGCCGCCTGCCGGATCGCGGCGTTCTGCGTGACTCCCACGAGCGCGATCACGACGATGGCGATCAGGACGACGGGGAGGCGCTCGGAGAGCCGACGTACCGGCACCAGCAGTCGCTGCCGGAGAAGCCACGTGACCAGGACGATGCCACCCAGCGCCGCGAGCGGCAGGACTCCGATCGCCCAGAAAGCGGCGATACGCGGCGGATTGTTGTACCACGGGGCCGTGAACCAGAAGCGGAGCGTCTCGTACGGCGACGCGGACACGATGATGTAGAGCACTGCCGAGATGACCGCCATCGCGAGGATCGACCACCGCGCGTAGCTGCCTCTGCGGATCACGCTGTACGCACCGATGATCATCAGGGCAGTGATCCCGAGCGAACTCGGGTAGCCGTACACGCTCGCCGCCACGACCTCGCCGATCGAGTCGGGAACCGTGTTGATGATGGGCCAGTAGATCTGGCTCGCCGGTGGGCGAACCACCTGCAGGAGTACCACTCCTACGGCGGCGTATGCGACAAGCAGACCGATCGCGATCAGCCGTGGCCGACCCGGAGTCCTCATCTGGTGCAGGAGCCTGGCGACGATGAAAGGCACCGTGAGCGCGACGACCGCCATGAGCGCTCCCGGGTGCGCGACGCCCAGACCGGGCACGATGAGCACCATCAGCAGCGCCCAGTCCTGACGGCGCGACACTCGCCCGGGCCTGAGCAGCCACCAGGCGACGGCGATCGCCGCAGGGGCGACGGCGAGGCCGAGGAACAGCGGATAGAGCACGCCGTAGTGCAGGAGCAGGAACGGGAAGGCAGGGAAGGCGGCGGCGAGAGCTCCTGCGACCACCGTCATGATCTGATTGCGCCCGAGGAGCTCGCGCACCAGGAACACCGCCCCGATCGGCCAGACGACCGCCGCGACGACGATGATCATGGCGTTGGTCGCAAGCGGCACGGAGGCTCCGCTGAGCGCGACGACGATCGAGACCATCGCGTGCCAGCCCGACGGGTAGAAGGGCACGCCCTCCGGCGACGTCATGCTGCCGAGCCACAGGGGCGATGCGTTTCCGGTGTCGAGGACGTACTGGACGGCGTTCAGATGGAAGAAGTTGTCGTAGCGCTGCGAGAAGAACTCGGGGTCGTGCATGCTTCTGACCAGCACGAACGCGATGAGCGCGGCGGGCACGACGATCGAGATGATCACGGCGACCAGCTGTCTGGCGCTCGCTCGCGGCCGGGGCAGGGCCGGCTTCCCGATGTGCCTCGTCCAGAAGTACGCGGCGATCGACGCGACCGCGGTGAGGACAAGGACCGGGAGGATGCTCCATCGGATTCCCACGAAGGGCGCCGCCAGGGCGGCGACCGCGACGAGGGAGACGCTGAGCGCCGGGGCGAGCGCGAGGAGTCTCATGCCGCGCAGGCGGAGGAGGAAGCCCAGCACCAGTCCCGGAAGGAAGAGGAGAGCGCCGGTGACGATCAGCGCTGGCAGGATCGAGACCCAGCTCACGCCGCCTCCGCCTCTGGATACTTGATCTTCGGGTTGAAGGTGATGCCCTTCACCCACTTGCCGAGCAGCTTCGCACGCAGATCCAGCGGAACGCGGCCGCGGTGAAGGCTCACGAAGAGTCGCGCTCCGAACTCCACGAAATACAGGAACCCGCGGTGGTGCAGCTGCCAGGACGCCTCGTTGCGCACACCGTACGAGAACTTCCACAGGCTCTTGCGGTCGACCATCGCGAAGTTCACACCCCGGTTGTCTCCCATGTCATGCACGACGACGCTGTCGAGCACCTGCACACCGGGGCAACGCGCGGTGAGGCGAAGGGTGTACTCGCGGTCGTCGAACCAGATGAAGTACTCGGAATAGGGAAGCCCGTACTCCGCGATGGCCCACCGCGGGATCAGCACGGACACGAACGAGCATGCGGTCACCATGACGTTCTTCTGCCCCTTGACGAGCAGGCGCCCCCAGTCCCACGTGGTCACCGGGTTGTTCATCTCGCAGATGCTGCCGTCGGTGAACTCAACCACCGAGCATGCGAAGGGCACGTCGCCGCCGAGCTCCTGGACCGCCCCGTCGAAACCGGCGATGAGGCTCGCGAGGGCTTCCGGCTTCGGATAGCAGTCGTCATCCATGATCCAGACGTGATCCGCACCGGACGCGTAACCGCGCAGCATTCCCTCCGAGAACCCGCCCGCTCCCCCGGAGTTGGTCGACATGCTCACGACTTCGAGGGGAACCGAGGTCTCGAGCGCGGCCAGGTACTCCGCCGTGCCGTCGGTCGAGGCGTTGTCGATGACGAACAGGGTCTCGACCGGGTGCGTCTGCGCCTCGATCGATGCGATCACGGTCTTCAGCTTCTCGAGCCTATTGAACGTGACGACCACTCCAGCGACACTCACCACGAGCCCACCTCTTCCTTGAACCATGAACTCGCGGACTGCTGAGACAGCAGCTTCTTCTCAGCCTTGCGCTCCTTGCGCCACAGCGCCTCTCTCGCCTCCTCGTCGTTGACGAGCGGGGCCACAGCCTCGGCGAGCCTGCGCGCGGCGAGGCGCGCGTATCGAGGGACCAGAGCCGACTCCGGGATGATGTCGCCCTGGGCACCGACGTCCGTCGAGATCACCGGCACTCCGTGCGCGATCGCCTCGAGGGTCGTGAGCGTGAGGCCCTCGTTGTGGGAGGCCACCACGAGCACGTGGGCTTCGTCGAGAGTGTCGGAGACCGGGGTGTCCGAGGTGCGCCGGACGATATCGGCGCTCAGCCCCTCGGCCTCGATGATGTCGTCGACCCAGCTCGACAGCTCGCCGCCACCGTGCAGTATGAAGCGGAGCGAGTATCCCTGACGCTTCAGGCGCCGCGCCATTGTGATGAAGACCTCCGGAGCCTTCTGCCGCGCCATCCGGCCGACGAACGCGACGGTGAACTGCTCCCCTGCAGATCGCGGCCGGAACACGGCATCCTTCGGCTTCACGGTGAGTCCGCCGAGCGGTGCCATGACCACACGGTCAGCGGGGATCCGCTGCACGTCTGTCATCCAGCGGGCGAGGCTCGGCGAGATCACGTGGTGCGTGGTGATCGACTTCGAGGCGATCGCACTGCTCAGAGGATAGCCGCCGCCCGTGTACTCGACGATGTGAGTGCTGTCGATGATGGGGATGCCTGGACGCGACGCGGCGATCCACGCCACCCGGTCATAGAGCCACTGGTTGTGATGGATGACGACACCGCGCACGTCGAAGGTGCGCAGCAGCGAACGGAGCAGAGGCTCGACGCCGGCCGTCTGAGACACGACGGTGGGCTCCGAGAAGGGGATGAGCAGCGCCCCGTCGAGCTCGGGACGAGTGACCCACGGCTGGTGCGAGTCCCGATTCGTCAGCACTATGGGGAGCAGACCCGCCTCACGCACCAGACGCACCGTCTCGAAGGCCCAGAGCTCAGCGCCGCCGAGCTCGAACCAGTGGAGGCCGATGATCACGGCCTTCTGCGCGCCCTCGAGGACGGGACCTGCCGGCACGATCACCTCGTCCTCGTGCGCACCGCCGCGGCGGAACTCCGCTTCGTAGTCGCGAGGCTCGATGGCCGTCGTGAGCTTGCGTCGGAATCTGAGCAGCGAGAGATCGCGTGCATCGTCGTAGAGGAGCGGGGCGCGGGACTTGACGCTTCGCGCGATCCCGCCGATGATTCCAGGGCGCTGCGGGCGGTAGGGGTCGGAGTTCAGAACACCGTCGGAGGACACATGCAGGTGCCGGGTGGGCGACGCGACGAGTCGGGCTGACGCCGCCTCCGTGCGCTCGGACTCCCGCTCCTCGACGGAGACGGAGCTGACGACGTCGAAGCTCTCGATGCGGTGACGGTTGTTCCTCGAGAGTCCGTCGAACGTGCTGTCGTCCGTGAGTCGAGGAGTCGTCTCCACTGAGCCGTCATAGAGATGGATGCGCAGAGTCCGCTGGGGCGCCATGAGTGCATGGAAGTTCAGAGCCCCGACGAGGAGGCGTCGTTCGCGCTCCGACAGATCCACACCCGTCTGCGGGTCCTCGAATCGGAAGAGTGCAGGCTGATCGAGGGCTTGAAGAGGTGTCACGGATACAGTTTGCTTTCGGATCGACGGACGCACGAGACCACCGCGAGCCTACCAGCGACGGCGCGCCCGACCCTGGGTTGAGCCTGTGCCGCGCGTTCGCGGCTTCCCCACCGATCTGCCAGGGACGATGCGCCGGGGATCGTATGATTGCTCACGGTGCGCCCGAGACCGTCGGCGCGTCGGAAGGTGGAATCGCGGTGCAACAGGCTCGCACAGCCGACGACCAGAGAATGACGACTCCTGGCGCGAATCGAGGACTCCTCGAGGTCTTCCGGCAAAGGCATCTGCTCTCGCTCATCGTGCGCAAGGAAGTGCAGATCCGCTACCGGGGCTCCATCTTCGGGTGGCTCTGGTCGTACGTGAAGCCGCTCGTGCAGTTCGTCGTCTTCTTCGTCGCGATCGGCGTCTTCCTCGGTCTGAACGACCGGGTCGACTTCTTCCCGATCTATCTGCTCTCCGGCATCACCGTCGTGACCTTCTTCAATGAGGCGTTCTCGAACGGCACCCGATCGCTGGTCGACAATGCGGCGCTCATCAAGAAGATCTACCTGCCCCGCGAGATGTTCCCGATCGCGAGCATGATGATCGCCGCTGTGAACACGGTGCCGCAGATCATCGTCGTCATCGCGATCTCGCTGTTCTTCGGCTGGGCTCCCTCCTTCGCCTCCCTGGGCGCGATCCTCCTGGCTCTCGTGATCATCGCCGTTCTGGCCAGCGGCCTCGGCCTCTTCTTCGGTGCCATCAACGTGACGTTCCGCGACGCGCAGAGCTTCGTCGAGATCATCGTGATGGTCGCGATCTGGGCCTCTCCTGTGATGTACGAGTGGACACAGGTCGCCAGCGTCGTTCCCGAGTGGCTCTTCGTGCTCTATCGACTGAACCCGATCACCGCCGCCGTCGAGCTGTTCCACTACGGAGTCTGGTTCCCGCTCGGACCCGATGCCTCCCCGATCCCCGACGTATGGATGTACGGGCTCATCGCACTCGTGACGTCACTCATCGCGCTGGTCATCGGCCAGCTCGTCTTCCGCCGACTGGAGGGCCGCTTTGCCCAAGATCTCTGATGCGCAGCCTCTCCCGCGGATCATCATCGACGACGTCCACAAGACCTTCAAGCTCCGGCACACGCATTCGATCAAAGAGACTGCTCTCGCTGCGATCCGCCGCAAGCCGCTGACGACGGACTTCCATGCCCTCGACGGCGTCTCGTTCGAGATCCAGCAGGGCGAATCCGTCGCTCTGCTCGGGTTCAACGGATCCGGCAAGTCGACGATGCTGAAGCTGATCTCCGGGGTGCTCGAACCGGATGTCGGCACCGTGCTCACTCGCGGCCGCGTCGCCGGCCTCATCGAGGTCGGGGCGGGGTTCCACCCGGATCTGTCCGGACGCGAGAACATCTTCCTCAACGCCGCGATCCTGGGCATGAGCAAGAAGGAGACCGACGCGCGGTACGAGGAGATCGTCGCATTCAGCGAGATCGAGCAGTTCATCGACACCGAGGTGAAGCACTATTCCTCCGGCATGTTCCTCAGACTCGCCTTCTCCGTGGCGATCCACACCGAGATGGACGTCCTGCTGATCGACGAGATCCTCTCGGTCGGCGACGAGCCGTTCCAGAAGAAGTGCCTCGCCCGGGTCCGCGAGCTGCATGCCCAGGGCAAGACACTCGTCGTCGTCAGCCACGATCTCAACATGGTGTCGAACCTGTGCGATCGCGGCATCCTGCTTCAGAAGGGCAAGGTGCGCTTCGACGGCGCGAGTGCGGACGCCGTCGAGGTCATGCGTTCCTGATCGGTCTCCGGCGCCCCGGACCGGGGCTGCCTGAGCTCAGAGATCTGCGTGCAATCCCCACACGCGTTCCGCAGCGCCGAGCCACGAGAAGGACCGTGACCGGTCCGCGCCGAGCACGCTCAGACGACGCGCGCCGTCGCCGACGGCATCGGCCACGGCTTCCGCCATGTCCGTCGGCGCGGTGATGACTCCCCCGTCGGCGATCACGTCGTGGTGCACTCCGCTGTCGACGGCGACCACGGGCACCCCGAGGGTCATCGCCTCTACGGCGCGCCACGGCCACACGGCGTGCGCGCTGGTGGCCACCAGCGCGGACGCGCCTGCGAGCACCGCCGCCCGATCCGCGACCGACAGCGACCCGCGGATGTGCGCCCTCGATTCGGGCAGTCCCGCTGCCGCGGCGACCTCGGCCAGCCTCGGCTCTGAGCCCTCAGGCGCGTCGAGCACGACGGCTTCCTTGCCAGCAGCGATCGCCGCCCGGAACCCGTGCTCGAGCGAATCGGCGGAGCCTGTGAGCACCAGATAGCCCGAGGGCAGAGACAGGGAGGCGCGTCGTGCGGTCGCGTCGAACGGCACGACGAGTTCGCACGGGGAAGCTCCTGGGATCACGCGGATCCGTCCGCTCAGCTTCGCGATCTCTTCCAATCTCGCGCCGACGGCATGCGAGGGCACGACGACGGCATCCGCGTGCTTGACGGCCCTCTTCAGCATCGCCCGCTGCCAGGCGACGGCGGTCTTCGAGAGCGAGTCCGGCTCTTCCCACGCCTGCAGATCCCACAGGGTGACGGTCGTCTGATCATGGTCGTGCAGGCGATCGTGCCGCACCAACGGGGCCATCAGGGTGGGCGAATGGATGAGACCGCCGCCGACCCCCCGCACGATCCCCAGCTGCCACGACGCCGCGAGCTCTCGTCGCGCGAGCGACAGTCTGCGCACATCCGAGAGACCCGTGATCGGCACCTCGACGCCGGAGGGGACGATCGCCTCGACCTCGCAACCGGCGGGGGCTGTCGAGATCAGCGCCGCGGTGAGGTCGGATGCCGCTGATGCGTGATCCGCGTGCACGACATGCGTCAGCTGATCAAGAACCACACGCAGCCGAGCACCCATGCGACAACAGTAATCGCCCGACCGCCCCGAACCTGGGAGCGTGACCGCGAGCGACGAGGATCGAGTCATTCGACACTCCGATATGCCGCTACGTGCTTGAATGCAGGGGTGAGTGACGGACGCCTGCCTGTACGTCGTCGGTGGTTGCGGTGGACCATCGGCGTGATCGTGATCTTCATGGTGCTCGCAATCGGCTGGGTCGGCATCCGCGGTATCGGGGCAGTGAACAGCCTGCAGGAGGTCGCAGCGTCGTCTTCGAAGCTCAAGCAGGCGATCGGCCAGGGCGACCTCGACAGGGCAGCGTCGCTCTCCTCCCGCATCGCACACCATGCCCAGTCGGCCCACGACCTGACCTCCGACCCGGTCTGGCGAGGATTCGGCCTCCTGCCGTGGCTCGGCCCGAACTTCTCGGCGGTGAGCGACGTCGCCGAGATCGCCGACGACGTCGCCTCGGACGCTCTCGTGCCCGTGCTTGAGGCCGCCGATGAACTCGACCTGGCGAGTCTGGGGCTCTCGGGCGGAGCGATCGACCTGGCGCCCTTCGCGCAGATCGAGCCCTCGCTCGCCGAGGCGAGCGAGACGCTGACGTCTGCCGAGACGCGCGCGCTGGGGGTCGACGCGGACGCGACCCTGCCCTCGCTCGCCGAGGCGAGCGAGACGCTGACGTCTGCCGAGACGCGCGCGCTGGGGATCGACGCGGACGCGACCCTGCCCCCGCTCGCCGATGCCGTGCGGGAGATGAGATCGACGGTCACGCAGGCCGCCACGGTGGTCGGAGCGCTGCACGGAGCATCCGCATTGCTCCCGAGCATGCTCGGCGCGGAAGGGCCCCGGAACTACGTGCTCGCGATGCAGAACAATGCGGAGCTGCGGTCTTCGGGCGGGATCATCGGGGCCATCGCGCTTCTCCGCGCCGAGAACGGCAGGATCACGCTCGTGCAGCAGGCCTCCACACCGGAGTTCCCGCCCCTCGAGACGCCCATCCCGCTCAGCGAGTCGACCGTCGCCCTCTTCGAGGATCGTCCGGGCCGCTTCCTGCAGAACCTGACGAGCATCCCCGACTTCACCGAGGCGGGCCCTGCGATCGCGACACGGTGGCAGAACCGCTTCGGACAGCCTGTCGACGGTGTCATCGCGGTCGATGCCGTGATGACCGAGCATCTCATCGCGGCCACAGGACCGCTCACGTTCGGGCCGTTCACCGCCACCGAGGAAACCGTGGTCGACCTGCTGCTCTCCGAGATCTACGCCACCGTCACCGATCCGATCGCACAGGACAAGATCTTCTCGCAGGCGGCGGGAGCGCTTCTCTCCGCTGCGCTGACCGGCGCGGATCCGAAGGATCTCGTCGCCGCCCTCGCTGCGTCCGCAGATGAGCGACGCATCCGCATCTGGAGCGCTCATGAGGATGAGGAGGCGATCCTGTCGGCGTCGACTCTCGGTGGGGCGCTGCCCGAAGACGACACTCAGACCCACGTCGGCGTGCTGCTGAACGACACCACCGGCGGCAAGATGGACTTCTATGCCGACGCCGCCATCACGACCTCGATCGGCTCCTGCGATGGCGAGCCGACCACTCAGGTGACGGTGACCTGGACGAACGATGCGCCAGCCGACGCCGCGACATCCTTGCCGCTCTATGTAACCGCCGGCGGGGTCTACGGCGTGCCAGCCGGGTCTACCCGGACTCTGATCACCGTGTACGGCCCCGAGGGTGCGACTCCGTCTCACATCGACCGCGACGGTGAAGAGATGAGCGTGCAGACGGCTCTGCTCGGCTCCCGGTCGGCGGTTCAGCATGAGGTGCTCCTGGCCCCGGGAGAATCATCCAGGATCACCGTCGAATTCCAGGGAACCGGGGCGGGAGAGAGACTCACGGTGGTCGATCACACGCCCATGGTGACCACGCCGGAGACATCCCGAGAGCAACTGCGCTGCGCCTCGTGACTTTCCCGATTCGATGATGTAGTGTCAATCCCACTGGGGAATATCTGAGTTCTGTCATTCTGTCGTGGGGACAGGAAGAGCTCACGCAGTCGGATGCAGGGGTGTATTCGAAGGCGATTCCGCGTGTATTTCTGGGGAGAATCATGCTGAAGAAACTGGCTGCAATCAGCCTTACCGCTGGCGTACTCGTGCTCATGGCACCTGCTGTCGCCTCTGCCTCGCCGGTCGTTCCGACCGAGCCCGACTCGTATGCGGGAACACCGCGGGTGTCTGTCGATGATCCGATCATCGACATCTGCGAAGTGTCCACCGTCGCATTCGGCGCAGGCTACTTCCTGCCGTCCGAGAACGTCGGCGTGTCCGTCTCCGGCCTCAACGCCGGCGACTCGGCCATCTCGGGCAACACGGCGGCCGCCGACGGCAGCCTCGTGGTCACCTTCCGCCCGCCGTCCGACGGCGAGGGCTCCTATGCGCTCGCCTTCAGCGGTTCGCGGTCGTACACGGCGACCATCACGGTCTCAGAGGGTCATGACTCCGCCGTGAGCTGCGACCACGACCCCGGTGTCGCGTCCGCAGGCACGGAGCTTCCGCTCACCGGCGATGGGCTCGAGCTCGCACTCACCGGCGGCAGCGTGTCGCCGTGGGTTCTCGGAGGTGGGGCAGCCGCGCTCGTGGCCGGTGGAGTGCTCGTCGCGACAGGCGTCACCCGCCGCAAGCGCGCCTAGGTCAGATTCCCGCTCTGCGGGGATCGACTGGACGACGGTGATCCCTCCCCCTCCGATCACCGTCGTCTGGTGAATCCGGTCACGCACCGGAGGCCCACGGCCGCCACTTCACTCTCAGGTGGTAGCCGTGGGTTCACTCATGCGCCGACGAGTGCCGGAACCACACGGAGCTGCCGCCCCGCGGCCCGCCGATCACGGTGTAGGTGTCGGTGTCTCCGTCGGAGGATGCAGCGTCTGCTGGACCATCTCGTGGATGAAGCCGTAATCCGGAGCATGCTCGTCGACGCCCTGCTCGGGAGTGAGCTCGATCGTCGTGACGGGCAGCTCACGAGCCTTGGCCATCAGATCGAAGAACTCAGGAAGCTTGTCCTGAGGCAGATCGGTGCTGATCAGCGCTGTTCCTGCGGAAGCCACCTCGTTGAACCGAGTGAGCACGGTCTGCGGTGTGAACTGCGCGAGAATGGCCTCCTGCAGTTCGCGCTGGCGCTTCATGCGGTCCCAGTCGCTGGTCGTGTAGCGCGATCGCGCGTACCACTGCGCAGTGTCGCCGTCCATGTGCTGCTGCCCGACCTCGATCCAGCCGATCGCCCATGCATCCACGTCGTACGGGTCCACGCCATCGGGCGGACCGCCCTTGGGCAGCCGCTCCGTCACGTTGATGTCCACGCCGCCGAGCGCGTCGACGAGCGCCGCGAAGCCGTGCATGTCGACGAAGACGTAGTACGGGATCTCGATCCCGAGCACACCCTCGGCCGCATCCTTGGTGGCCTCGATCCCCGCGTCGGAACCGTGCCCCGCAGCGTCCGGATACAGCCCGGTGCCGTTGTCGTCGCGGCAGATCTCCGCGGCGTTGCGCACGTGGTTCATCCAGCCGTTCCACCCGCACGAGTTCGAGCTGTGACCTTCGAAGCCGTTCGGATACAGCGCTTGCATCGGGCTGCCTTCGCTGAAAGGCGCATTGGGAAGCTCACGGGGGATGCCGGTGATCGTGACGGCACCGGTGGTGGCATTCACCGAGACAACCGAGATGCTGTCGAACCTCATCGAGTCGCGGCCCTCGCCGCTGTCGGCTCCCAGCAGCAGGATGTTGTAGTAACCCTCGCTCGGCGGCAGGCTCGGCCCGCTCTGGCCGAAGATCGTGTTGATCGTGCCCCGCGCGGTGCCGACATAGGACGCGGCGTATCCGGTGCCCGTTCCGACGAGACCGAGCAGAAGCAGGGCCACGAGAGGTATCGCGAACTTCGAGGGACCTGGAACTCTGACCAGTCTGACCAGCCGCAGCACGTCGAAGGTGAGCACCGCCCACAGCACGAGGTAGGCGATCAGCAGCACCTGGACGAGCGTGAGGACGACCGCCGAGAACCATCCGCCGCCGACCGTGAGCCACAGCAGCACAGGCCGCGCGAACAGAGCCAGCCCCGCGCCCACGATGACGAGGAACCAGGCGAGCAGCGTGGCTCCGAGACCGATTCGCCCGAGCCGGCGATTGCCGGCGAGCACCTGAGCGGAACCGGGCACCAGCAGGTTCAACAGCACCAGCCACCAGCCGCGCTTGGTCATCATCCCGGCATCCGCGGTGTTCGGATGCCGCAGAGGGCGGGTCTCGATCAGCGGTCGCGCCGAACCTCGCGGCGGCGCAAGGGTCACAGGGACCCCTTCAGCCGATCGTTCTTCTCCTCGACCTGCGCTTCGAGATCGAGTGCGTACGCCTCGATCCGATCGGCGAGGTCGTCGTCGGACGTGCCGAGAATACGCGCGGCGAGGATGCCCGCATTGCGGGCTCCTGCGATCGACACCGTCGCGACAGGGATGCCTGCCGGCATCTGCACGATCGACAGGAGGGAGTCCATCCCGTCGAGGTAGGCGAGCGGCACGGGGACGCCGATGACCGGCAGTGCCGTCATCGAGGCGAGCATCCCGGGCAGATGCGCGGCCCCGCCGGCGCCGGCGATGATCACTCGGATACCGCGACCGCGAGCTTCCCGCGCGTACTGCATGAGCTTGTCAGGGGTGCGGTGGGCCGAGACGACCTCGACCTCGTGCGGGATCGCGAAGTCGGTCAGCGACTGAGAGGCGTCGCTCATCACGCGCCAGTCGGAGTCGGATCCCATGACGACGCCGACGAGGGGCGCGGTGGAGGAGTGCAATGGCTCAGTCACCCACTCAGGCTACGGTCTGGTGCTGGGAGAAACCCCGAACGGCACACCCCTGGTCGCACCCTCAGTCGAAGTGAGCCGCTGCCGCTCGGGCCACGTACACCGCATCGTCGAGGTCGTCGGAGGTCACGTTCACGTGTCCGACCTTGCGACCAGGGCGCGGGGCCTTACCGTAGGTGTGGATCTTGGCCGAAGGATGCGCGGCCATCGCTCCCGCGAAACGGTCGCCGAGCGAGCCGCTCTGCGGCCCTCCGAGGATGTTCACCATCACGGACCACGCGGCCTGCGGTGCGGTGTCGCCGAGGGGCAGATCGGCGACCGCACGCAGGTGCTGCTCGAACTGCCCGGTGACGGCGCCGTCCTGGCTCCAGTGGCCGCTGTTGTGCGGTCGCATCGCGAGCTCGTTGACGAGAATGCGCTCGTCGTCGGTCTCGAAGAGCTCGACCGCGAGCATGCCGGTGACCCCGAGGCCCTCGGCGATCGACCGCCCGATCTCCTCGGCGACCCGGGCGAGACGGTCGGTCGAATGCGGCGCCGGCGCGATCACCTCGGCGCAGACACCGTCACGCTGCACGGTCTCGACGACAGGATAGGCGACGATCTCGCCGCTGGGACGGCGGGCCACCTGCTGCGCCAGCTCGCGAACGAACCCGACGAGCTCCTCGACCAGCAGAGCCTCGCCGTCGGGGAGCCGCTCGAGCCAGTCCTGAGCCTCGCTCGCCGCTCGGACGACGCGCACGCCCTTGCCGTCGTAGCCACCACGCGGCGTCTTCACGACACCCTGCCCGTCGTGCTCGTCGAGGAAGGCCTGCAGCTCGGACTCATCGCGAACCGGCGCCCAGTCGGGCTGGGGCACGCCGAGCTCTTCGAGCCGCGCCCGCATCAGGAGCTTGTCCTGGGCGAACTGCAGAGCATCGGGCCCGGGGTGCACGGCGACGCCCTCGGCGACGAGAGCCCGCAGCACCTCCTGGGGGACGTGCTCGTGGTCGAAGGTGACGACGTCGACGTCTGCGACGAACGCGCGGACGACCTCTAGGTCGTGATAGTCGCCGACCGCGGTCGCGGCGAGCTGGGCCGCCATCCCCTCGTCTTCAGCGAGCACCCTCAGGTCGAGTCCGAGCTCGACCGCCGGAGCGATCATCATCCGAGCCAGCTGGCCTCCACCGATCACACCAACGCGCAGCGCCATGGGCCGCCTCCATTCGTCCAGACCATTCTCGCGCATCGACGCGCACGCCGTTCACTCGTCGCGCCGATCACGGCGACGCGGCGCCGTGATCAGAACCCCGCGGTCCCGTCGTGGCCCGCCTGCGCATCGCGGTGCGCGAGGATCTGGCTGACCTCGATCTGATCGGCGAGCGTCTCGTGCACGAGCGTCACATTCGGCACGTTGGCCAGGCGCAGCGGCGCGTCGACCCCGTTGGAGAGCGTGATGGTGCCGACGCCCCACATGCGCTGGATCACGCCGCGGCGCACGCCGATCGTGTAGCCGCGAGCGTGCGACATCTCCTGCCTGTTGCGTGCACCGATGCCGTGGTTCACGATGACCCGTCGAGTGGTGAGCGTCACCGAACGCGAGTACCAGACGACCCAGGGCACGACCACCAGCAGGAGGACTATCCCCCCGGCTGCAGTCAGCAGCATCCAGTTCTCGAACGGCGCCGGCAGATTGTCATAGAAGAAGGTCGTGGCACCGAACACGGCGATCAGCACCAGAGCCGACCAGAAGAGCCGCCGGGCGTGTGTGCGGAACCGAGCGATGAGCAGCTCTTCGGCGGGCGCACCCGGCGGTGGCATCGTCGGCCTTCCGCCGAGAGTCACGGGCTGAGTCACTCCTCCATTGTGCCCGCAACCGCCGACATCGCCGCTCGCACGCCGGGCGTGTCAGACTCATGCCGGCCGGACGTGCACCACATCGCCTGCAGAGATCGGCCTCTCGGCTCCACCCGCCCGCACCAGCAGCCGACCTTCGGCATCCAGTGCTGTGGCCGTTCCGACGAGCACGGAGTCCCCCGGGAGCGTGACCCTCACGTCGAGCCCGATCGTCGCGCAGCGCCTGCTCGCCGCGGCATGAAGGCCGCTCGAGACGGCGTCGCCCGCTGCGGCGAGATCGGCGACCAGCTGGTCGAGTCCACGCAGATAGGTGGCTAGCAGCCGATCGGCGTCAGCCTCGACGCCGAGCACGGCGAAGGACGTCGCAGTCGGAACCGGCAGCTGAGACTCGGTCATCGCCGTGTTCACGCCCGTTCCCACGACCACGGCATCCTGCGTCGCCTGCGCCAGGATCCCGCAGATCTTGCGACCGTCGACCAGCACGTCGTTCGGCCATTTGACAGCCACCTCGTGGTCCGGAAGCTGCTCGGCGATCGCATCCGCCATCGCCACCCCGGCCGCGAGAGGGATCCAGCCGCGCGCATCGCCTGACGGCAGCCGGCGGAGCAGCACGGAGACGGCGAGCGACGCGCCCGGCGCGGCTGTCCAGGAGCGGCCGAGTCTGCCGCGACCCGCCGTCTGATCGTCGGTCAAGAGCACGGACAGGTGCGGCATCGTGGACGGTTCGCGCGCGCGCTCGCTCAGGATCTCATTGGTCGAGCCGGCGTGGGTCAGCACCTCGAGATGCGAGGCGACCGCGGCCGTGAGGGGAAGATCCATCGTCAGACCTCCTCTTCGTCGGCCTCTTCGTCGTCGTCGTCCTCGTCGGTGCGCACCGCGCCGATCTCGTTCGCCTGCCAGTGCTCCCACTCGTGCATGAGGCGTTCGATCGCGGCGTGGAACTTCGCTGTCGCCGCTCCGGGCGTCGTGTCGCCGAAGTAGTGCTGCACCCACATGCGCAGCCTGGCGATGGCCACTTCGTCGGCACGGACGCGTTCGACCTCGGCGACGATGTCGCCCGCAGCGTCCGCGCTGAGCCACTCGCAGTCCGACAGGTAGCCGTTGGTGTCGATCGACGCTCGGTCGTCGACAGGTCGCGTGATCATCAGCGGCTTGCCGACGGCCAGGCGGTCGTAGACCATCGCCGAGATGTCGACGATCGCCACGTCGGCGGCAGCCAACTGCCATCCGAGTTCCGCCCCGTTGTCGTACACATGCTGCGCAGTGGGATCTGCGGCGTTCGCCGCGGCGATGGCCGCGATGATGCGACGGTGCGCTGCGCCGTACTCGCCGTCGACGACTCCGCTCCGAGGATGCGGCCGGTAGATCACGCGGTGGCCGCGAGATGCGAGCAGCGTCTTGACCAGCGTCTCACCGTGCGTGGCGATCGACCCGTAGTGCGCGCTCGGGCGGTCGCCTTCCCACGTCGGGGCGTAGAGCACGACCGTGCGCTCGTCCGGCACGTAGGGCAGCGTGCCCGAGTAGTGGTCGGCCTGCGGGCGGCCGATCTCGATCGTGCGCTGATCGATGTCCCAGTCCCAGAGCGTCCTCGACAGGCGGTCGCGCGCAGCTTGCCCGGCGACCAGTGCGTAGTCGTACGCCTTGTACTGATTCGTGGTCATGTACATCTTGTCGGACTCGCCGTGGTTGATGAACACGTGCCAGCGTCTGCCGTACCGGAACATCTGGAAGTTGCGGGTGTTCTGGTTCACATACAGGACGACACGGATGTCCTGCGACGAGATGAACCTCTCGAGGTCGCGGATGGTGGGGACGAAGGCGACCGGCGGGCCGTCCTCGTCGAGCAGCTTGTCGGCACCGGTCGCCGAACGCGAGAGCACGACGACCGGCCAGCGCTTCGACAGCTCGGCGAGCGGTCGGTACCACTGCCTCATCTGGTACATGTTCACGTCGCCGTCGGCGAAGTACACCGCCACCTGGTACTGCCCCGGCTGGTGCGGTTCGCGTTCGGCGAGACGCCGTCGCACTCGCTGCACAGCCTTGCGGGAGGCGAGCGCCCGCTTCAGCAGACGGTAAGCCTTCTTCGCGTCGGACACAGCACCCATCCCTCCAGGATACCGAGTACGGGGGCTCCAGCCGACGGCCGCTGCCGAGCCCCCGCTCTCGCGAATCAGCGAACGTCCGAGCAGCGCATGCCATGATCGTCATGTGCCCGACAACGACATCGCCGCCCCAGAGACCGGAGTGTCGTTCGTCATGCCCGTGCTCAACGAGCGCGCCTATCTGGAGCACGCGATCGCCTCGGTGCTGACGCAGGAGCTGACGGTCCCGGCCGAACTCGTGCTCGCACTCGGCCCGTCGACCGATGGCACGACGGAACTCGCTCAGCGTCTCGCCGCGGAAGACGACCGGATCCGACTCGTCGACAACCCCGCCGCGCACATCCCCGTCGGATTGAATGCGGCGATCCGGGCCAGCCGCTTCGCGACGATCGTCCGCGTCGACGCGCATTCCGAGCTCGCTCCCGGTTATGCGGCGCTCGCGCTGCAGACCCTCGAGCGCACGGGGGCCGCGAACGTCGGCGGTGTCATGCGCGCCGACGGCCGCACGCCGTTCCAGACGTCGGTGGCGCGCCTCTACAACTCGCCGGTCGGTCTCGGCGGAGGCGCGTACCACGGTGGCACTCACGAGGGCGAAGCCGAATCCGCGTACCTCGGCGTCATGCGCCGGACGGTGCTAGAAGAGGTGGGGCTCTTCGATGAGTCGATCCGCCGTGGCGAGGATTGGGAGCTCAACCTCCGGATCCGTCAGGCAGGACACCTCGTCTGGTTCGACCCGAACCTCTCCGTGACCTACTGGCCTCGCGAGAGCTGGTCGCGCCTCGCCCGTCAGTTCCGAGCGACCGGAGCTTGGCGTGGCGAGCTCGTGCGCCGATACGGACGCCGCAACGGCATTCGCTTCTTCGCTCCCCCGGCGCTGGTGATCCTCCTCGCCGCCGCCGTCATCACCGGGATCCTGCAGCTCGCCGGCGTCCTCAGCGGAGCGCTCTCGCTCATCATCTCGGCCGTCGTGTACCTGCCACTGGTGGCATACCTGTTGCTCGTGGTCGTCGTCGCCTGCCTGCCAGGCGGCGGCGGTCCCCGCCAGAGGCTGTGGACCCTGCTGGTGCTGCCCACCATGCACCTCTCGTGGGGCCTCGGGTTCCTCGGGGGTGTGCTGCGGGGCGCTCGCGACACCGTCGACGCATCGCGTCTCGGCACCCGCAACACGCCACTCCCCTAGCGCGCCCGCAGCCGACCACGTCGAGTCACCTGGCGACGTACCCCTGGTCGAGGATACGTGCGACGACCCGGTCGGCCGAGTGCCCGTCGTCCCTCGGGTTGAACTGCGCCCGCCAGGCGCGGTATCGCTCGGCGTAGGCACTCTCGTGCGCGCTGTCGGCCAGCGCCGCGACGAGTTCGTCCTGCGAGTGGACGAGCGGTCCCGGCGCGCGCGTCGCGAGATCGAAGTAGAACCCTCGGAGCTCTCCTCGGTAGTGGTCGAGGTCGGGAACGAGGAAGAACATTGGCTTTCCCGTCACGCTGAAATCGAACATGACCGACGAGTAGTCGGTGATCAGCACGTCGGCCGCGAGCAGGAGCTTCGAGGTCTCGGGGTACCCGGTGACATCGATCACGCGGGCACCGGCTCGATCCCGTCCGGTGTCGATCGTGCGCGAGTGACCTCGCACCAGCACGACGGAGTCGGTCTGGCTCGCGAGATCCTCCGGGTCGATGAAGTCGACCATCTCTGTGCGATCATCGCGCCACGTGGGGGCGTACAGCAGCACCCGCTCGCCGTCGGCGATCCCGAGATCGGCGCGTATCGCACGAGCGTCACCGGTGACGAGGGCGTCGTTCCTCGGATACCCCTCGACCCAGATCGGCCGCCCCAGGAAGGCGTATGCCTTGCGGAGAATACGCTCGGAGTACGTGTTCTGGGCCAGGAGCACATCCCAGCGGCGAGACTCCTTGACGACGGCCGCCATGCGACGAGGATCGAACCCGGGTCGGTGCAGGGCGAGCCGCTTCAGCGGGGTGCCGTGCCAGGTCTGCAGCACCTTCTGACCCGGTTTGCGGACGAACCGGCGACGCAACCAGTCGTTGACGACCAGCAGCCTCGATGCAGCGCGGGCCCGCCACCACTCCGGGCTGCCCTCGACGACCGCGATCGCCCCCTCCGGAACCGCCACGGACAGGTCGACGACACTCCAGTAGCGCACGACATCCGGCGCCTGTGCGAAGAGGGCCCGGTCGATCGCCTGCGGGTTGCAGCCGACGGTGCGGCCGTAGAAGCTCTCGAAGAAGACGGCGTTCTCGGTCGCTCCGGGATGCGAGACATAGCGCCCTTCGAGAGTCGCCTGCCCCTCGGTCGTCTCATACGCAGGATCGATCGGGGCCGCGATGCGCACCGTGCCGCCCTCGACGGCGATCCGCACACCCGCCAGCACCTCCGGGGCGATGAGGAGATCGCCGAACTCGGCCTCCGCGATGCGCAGCTCGTAGTCCCCCGTGGGCAGCGGCAGCTCCGGGCCGCCCCACCGCGACGCGCGCAGCGGGAACGTCGCCTTCCAGGCCTTGCCCCCACCGGTGATCCGCGCGTCGACCCGGGCACGCGGCCCGATCAGCTCCGCCGTGGTCGGGCGCTGACCGGCGCCTGCGATGACCAGCGTCTCTGCCGCCTCATCGATCCGGGCCGTGGTCATGCTGCTCCCTTCGGCGCAGGGATCCCCCGCGCACGGATTGTCTCGTAGACGCGCCGGGTATTGCCTCCGTCGCGGAAGGCGTGCATCTCCGCGCTGAGCGTACCCGAACGCTCGGACTGCGCCGTGAAGACGTCGTCATCGTCCAGCAGTGCCGACAGCTGCGGCAGAAGCGCATCCCAGCTCGTCGGGGCGTCCTCGCCCGCGACGTCCTGGAATCGGCCGTAGAAGCCTCTCGTGCGGGCATAGTCCTCGGCGTCCGGGGCGAGGAAGAGCACCGGCATCCTCAGCAGCCCCACGTCGTAGGCCAGCGAAGAGTAGTCGGTGACCAGGACGTCGACCGCCGGAAGCACGGGCGTGACATCGGGCAGAAGGGCGGCCCCGAGCATCCTGACCCTTCGGCTGGGCAGCGGGGGCGCATAGCCGCCCTCGCCGAGCGGATGGGAGCGAACCAGCAGCACCGCGTCGCGCTCTTCGAGCACCCGGATGATCCGCACCCACTGGGCAGCCGTCGGAATCGCCGGGTCGTCGGCTCCGTCACGCCACGTCGGCGCGTAGAGGATGGTCCGAGAACCGGTCGGCAGACCGCCGAGCACTCGGTCCAGAAGGTCGGATGCCTTCGCTCGACGCTCTGTCGGATCACCGGAGGACAGCACGTCGACACGCGGCTCGCCGGTGACGACGACTCGGCCGTCACCGAGCGCGAACGCCGACTCGAGACGCCCCCTGGAACGGTGCGAAGCTGCCGGCAGGACTCGGATCCGCTGAGCAGCACGCCGGTAGAGGATGCCGATGAGGCGTCGTAGCACCGAGGCACCGGGGATGCTCGGCACCTGCGTGGTCGCGGGCGAATCGAGTCCGATGCGCTTGAGCGGGATCCCATGCCACAGCTGCACGACGAAAGCACCGGACACCGCATAGCGGTTCACGTCGCCGAGGCCGTGCGTGACCACGACGACGCGGGCACGTGCCGTCGCCCACCACCCTCGCAGGCTGCCCTTGCGCGTCGTATGAAGACCGAGTGCCGCGGCGTCGCTGTCCTCCCGATCGGAGGACGTGAGCCACACGGTGTCATGCCCCTCGGCCGCTGCGAGGCGCTGCAGGGCGAGAGCGCCGTCTCCGATGCCGGCGCCGCACCCGAACACCCAGCGCGTACCCCGCGGGATCAAGAGCGTGCCGAGTCGCCCGACGAGGTAGAGCGGTATCCGAAGCAGCTTGGCCGCATTGCCGGAGCCGAAAGAGAAGGACGCCACCCCGCGAGCCTATCGCGGGGTGGCGTCCTTCCCGGTGAGCGGGATCGCCCGAGTCAGCCGCCGAGCTCGCCCAGGGTGACCTCGATCTCGTACTCCTTGCCTCCGCGGATGTACGTGACCTTCGCCTCGCTGCCCGCGGCCGCGGCGCGCACCTGCGCCGTGAGGTCGCTGGCGCTCGTGATGGGGACTCCGTTGAAGGCGGTCACCACATCGTCGGCCTTCAGTCCGGCGGCAGCGGCAGCGCCGCCTCCGGTGACCTCGGCGATGTATGCACCCGAGACGTCGGCGTTCTCGACGCTGGCCGCGTCTCTGACCGACGCGCCGAGCAGACCGTGGCTGGCTGCGCCGTTCTCGATGATCTCCTCCGACACGCGCTGGGCGATGTTGGCGGGGATCGCGAACCCGATTCCGATCGACCCCGACTCCTCTGAGCTCCCGGAGCTCGCGATCGCGACATTGATGCCGATCAGCTCGCCCTTGCCGTTCACGAGCGCGCCACCGGAGTTCCCGTGGTTGATCGCGGCATCCGTCTGGATCACCGCGATCGAGATCGACTCAGAGGTCTGCTGCGATGTGTTGCCCGGCAGATCGAACTGGAACGGCCCTTCGCCCTCCTCAGGGGTCTCCTGCTCGTTCTGCGGAGCGTCCTCCGACGTCGAATCGGGCAGCGCCGACGACGCGATCTGGATGCTGCGGTTCAGCGCGCTGACGATACCGGTCGTGACCGAGTTCGACAGACCGAGCGGCGCGCCCAGCGCGACCGCGGTGTCACCGACGTTGAGCTTCGACGAGTCGGCGAAATCGATCGGGGTGAGATCTGTCGCATCCTCGAGCTTGATCACGGCGAGGTCGTAGATCGGGTCGGTCCCGACGACGGTCGCCGAGAAGATGCGACCGTCCGAGGTGGTGACCCGGATCGTCGGATCAGCCACGGCGCCGCCGAGGGTCACCACGTGGGTGTTCGTGAGCACGTAGCCATCGTCGCTGATGATGACGCCCGAACCGCTGCCGCCCTGGTCGGAGCCGGCCACCTCGATGGTGACTACCGACGGGAGCGCCGCGGTCGCGACGGCGGTCGTCTCGTTGACGGACCCGGGATTGTTCACCGTGATGGTGTCGGGACCCTGCGCCACGCCCGTGGACCCCTGATTCGAGATCCCGTTGAGGATCGCTCCGCCACCGAACCCCGCAACACCGCCGACGAGGGCGGCAGCAAGGAGGATCGCGGCGAACTTCACTCCGGCGCGGGGCTTCGGCTCCTTGACCTTCGTGGGGCCTTCGACCGGCTGGCCGGGCTCGGCTCCGGCGTGGAGACCGAATGCGGCACCGGGTGACGTCGCGGTCGGGCCGCCGACGGGCGCCTGGTGGTGTCCTGGCTGGTGCTGTCCTGGGGTTCCGAAGTAGGGCTGGGGCACGGTCGGGGCTGCGGGCGCCACCGGGGCGCTCGGCGACTCGAATGCCGGAGCGGGAGACGACGCGAAAGTCGAGGGGACTTGGTGTCCCTGGTATGGACCCGGAGCTGTAACGGTGCCGGGGGTCTGAGCGGCGGCATCCGTCGTCGAACGGTCGACGACCTCTGCTGCCTCGGTGGACGGCGCTGCGTCATTCGACGCAGGTGCCGAGTGGTCCTGGGTGCTGTCTTCGTTCATGGTGTGTGCTCCTTCAACAACGCCCTCTTAGAGTGACGCCTGTATCTGTGCGTTTCGTATGGCGAAGATGAGTTTCACCTATGGCCTTAGCCTGTTCTTCATGAGTGTCATCTCCGGAGCATGGCGGCGCACGGCAGCGGGTGCCGGTCTGCTCGCACCAGACGGAAGCGTCGCGCCCACCATCTTCGCAGAGATGTCGGCCGCGGCGGCCCGAACCGGTGCGATCAATCTCGGGCAGGGCTTTCCCGATGAGGACGGCCCCGCAGAGGTGCTGGACGCTGCCAGGGAGGCGATCTCCCGCGGAGTGAATCAGTACCCTCCTGGCAGAGGGAACCCCGATCTGCTCGAGGCGATCAGCGAGCACCAGCGGCGCTTCTATGGCCTGGAGGTGGACCCTTCGCGCGAGATCATCGTGACGGCCGGCGCGACCGAGGCGCTGACCGCGTCTCTGCTCGCCCTCATCGACGGTCCGGAAGACGAGGTGGTCGTCTTCGAGCCCTACTACGACTCGTATGCGGCCGCGGTCGCTCTCGCCGGCGCCCGGCTGCGCACCGTGCCGTTGAGAGCACCCGACTTCCAGCCGGACCTCGAGTTGCTCGCGACCACGGTCTCCGACCGCACGCGCATCATCCTGATCAACGATCCCCACAACCCCACCGGCGCCGTCTTCGATCACGAGGCGCTCACGGAGGTCGTCCGTCTCGCGGAGCTGCACGACGCGATCATCGTGACCGACGAGGTCTACGAGCATCTCGCCTTCGCCCGCCCGCACACCCCGATCGCGACGCTTCCCGGCGCTGCCGAGCGCACGCTCACGATCTCCTCCGCGGGCAAGACGTTCTCGGCCACCGGTTGGAAGATCGGATGGGTGCACGGGCCCGCAGAGCTCATCACCGCCGTGCTGACCGTCAAGCAGTACCTGACGTACGTCAACGGCTCGCCGTTCCAGCCGGCCATCGCCGTGGGCCTGCGGCTCGGAGACGACTTCTTCACCGGTGCCGCGGCGACGTTGGCGCACAAGCACGAGATCCTCGGTGCGGGTCTCCGCGCTGCAGGGTTCGCCGTGTTCCCGCCGCAGGGCGGCTACTTCACCGTCGCCGACGCATCAGCGCTCGGCGGTGCGGATGCCGCCGAGTTCTGCCGCGCGCTTCCTGAGCGTGCGGGAGTCGTGGCGATCCCCCTGAGCGCCTTCGTTGCTGAGGCGCACCGCGACGACTACGCCGGGCTCGTGCGATTCGCGGCGTGCAAACGCGTCGAGATCCTCGAGGAGGCGGCGAAGAGGCTCGTGTCGAGCTTCTGAACGCTCCGATTCAGCGTGGTCCGACGGAGTATCTGCGCACCCTCAGCGACGGGTTCACGGCGCGCACGCGCTCGATGGCAGCCCGCTCGACAGCCGCGACCGCGATGCCCTCGCTCGTTCCGACTCCTGCGAGCACGACGCCCTGCGGATCGACGATCTGCGAGTGACCGACGCCGATCGGGGTCGGATGGTCGGCGGCGATCACATATGCGGTGTTCTCGATCGCTCGCGCTGCCAGCAGCGTCGTCCAGTGGTGCTCCTTGAGCGGACCCCGCACCCACTCGGCCGGGACCACGAGGGCGTCGGCGCCCGCGTCGATCAGAGTGCGCGACACCTCGGGGAAGCGCAGGTCGTAACAGGTCATCAGCCCGAAACGGAGTCCGGCGAGCTCGAACGTCGCGGCACCCCCGAGCTCCCCCGCCTCGACCCAGTCGGACTCGGTCTGGCCGAACGCGTCGTACAGGTGCTGCTTTCGGTAGGTCGCGAGGATTCCGTCGCCTCGCACCGCGACGACCGTGTTGCGCACGTGCGTCGCGTCTGAGGCGCGCTCGGCAAGCCCGGCGACGATCATCACGCCGTAGTCGGATGCCAGGGCGATCAGCGTCGAGACGAACTCGCCATCCAGCGTCTCGGCGTTCTCGGCCAGAGTGGCGTCCATCGGATCCACGAAGTAGCTCGAGTACTCGGGGAAGACGATCAGGCGCGCACCGCGCGCCGCGGCATCCGCCGTCAACTCCGCGATGCGGTCGCGATTGCCCTCCCGCGAGGACGTGGGCGCGAACTGGCAGACGGCGACGGGAACAGCGGCGGAAGCGGTCTCGGTCATGCTCACATCCTCCCGCATCGTGCTCGCCGCGCCTCGATTCGCGGACTCCTGATTCGCGTGTTAGGCTATAAAACGTGCCGCGGGGTGGAGCAGTTCGGTAGCTCGCCGGGCTCATAACCCGGAGGTCGCAGGTTCAAATCCTGTCCCCGCAACGAGAATGCGACACAAGAAAAGCCCTTGATCGGGAGAAATCCTGATCAAGGGCTTTTCGCATGCGTGCGTCCACCGGCAGCCCTCGCGGCCGAGGCTCATCGAGAGCGATCGGCCGCGAGGCGTCTGCGATGACTACGAGACGTCAGCGGTAGCTGCGCGTGAGTTCGGGACCGGTCGGCTCGACGAACTTCACTCGGATGCTCTCGAGCGCCGGCGCGTCATCCGCGATATAGCTCATCACCACGCGGTCCCTGTTCGCGGTTCCCCCGTCGGGCAGGATGAGCACACGCGCGACGGAGAGTCCGTCGACGAAGTCGTCCTCCGAGGCGCCACCCACCCGACCCTGTTCCCAGGTGCGGAACACGCCCGCCGCGGGCGAGCTGTCGCGTCGCACTCCCTCAGCGATGGTGGTGCGCGCCATCTCGTCGAGGAACGCGAGATTGTCGAGAACCATGTCGACATCGTTGAGCACGGACTCGTCGAAGCGGTCCGGGAAGTCGATCTCTATGCGCGCCTGCACATCCTTCCCTTCGAACGGCACCGAGCCGTTCATGGCGCCACCGCCGGGTCCGCCGTCGAGGGTGATCGGGCCGAGATGACGGCTCTCCATCAGCTCACACCCCCAGGTTCGCGCTGAGGATCTCTTCGGCGAGGAGGCGCGAGACCTCCTGCGAAGCCGCCGCATCCGACGAGAAGTAGTCCTCGACCGTCGCGTCGAACAGCTGATGACCTCGGGCGTACTCGGCCACGGTGAGGGCGAGGCAGCGCGCCGTCAGCGCATAGAGATCACTTGCCGCGTAGTGGGTGCCGTTCGAGGAGCGCCCGACCCCGGCGTTGCGCGGGGTCGGGTTCGCACCCGGCGCGCTGCCGAGCGTCGCCGCGGCGCTGGCAAGCTCCGTATCGATCCTGCCCATGCTGTTCGATACCACGGTCGCGTTGCTCCTGTCCATGCTCATGGTGCCGTCGCCGACCGGATACGGCCCGAGAGCGAAAGCGTCCAGATTGTACGTGGCGTTGTCGGATCGAATGATGGTCGCGGCTTCGGTCATCGCGTCGTTGAGCTTGTTCTCCTGAGTCTCGAGCGCCTCATCGAGCTTCGTCAGTGCTTCGTCGAGCGACCCCAGGATGTCGAGGTAGGTGTTGCCGGAGATGACGACGTCGCGGGCGATCCCCTGCACGCCGCTGCTCACCGCTCCCGCGATACCTGCGAGCACCGCTGCTGCGGCCACCGTCCCCGTACCCGCTGTCACCACCGCCGAGACGACCCCCGCCACCGCCCCGACGACCGTGAGCACAAGCGTGCCGTTGGCGGCTGCCGCGTTGCCCGCCTTCTGATCCCATGCGGCGCGTGCACTGTCGCAGATCGACACCACGTCCTGTTGTGCGGCGGGCCACATGGCGGCCTGAGCACTGTAGTTGAGTTGGAGGATGACGCATGCGTCGCCCAGACCGTGCGTGACGGATTTGAACTGGATGTAGTACTTGTCGATGAAGGCGGGCTTGAAGCTGCCCTCGATCTTGTTGGCCATCATCTCGTGCACCGAGTCGTTGGCGGTCCCGATCGCGCCGGTGTTCTGAACCGATGCGCCCGCGCCGGACGTGCCGAGGATGGCAGCCGCCGCAGAGGTCGCACTCGCCGGAGCATCGCAGGCGTCGCCTCCGTCAGGCAGGTCCAACCACTTGGAGACCCGCGAGTCGATCGCCGCCCGGATCTCATCGAACGCGGGTGCGACCGAGTGGTTCACGCCGTTGCCGTCGCCGCCGCCCTCCCCAGCGGCGTTCGGCCGATTGTAGAAGTTGAGCATGAAGCCCCACTTCGCGTAGATCTGGTCATTACCCCAGTTCGGGTGAAAGCCCTGATCCGCCATGAAACAGTCGATCGCAGCGCGCTTCATCTTGCCGATGATGTCCGGCAGCTCCGAATAGTCAGGCATGTCTCGATCCCCTCCAGTCTCGATTTCGATGAGTGCCGGCCGTATGTTCTCTCGAATCATCGGGGCACCTTCTCGGAGAGACTAATCGAATGCCCGACTGCTTCGCTCGCGGCAGGACGACGACCGCCTCACATCTGGCGCCTCTGGTTAGACTGTCCAACCGAACGGCGCGACCATCGATCGCCGTACGGTCCGCGGAGAACAACGACCCGGAGGTCCACCATGACGCAGACGCCCGACAACGCCGCGGGAAACCGTCACGCGCCCGCATCCGGCTCATCACGGCGCGCGCTCGTCGGCATCTGGACCGGCGCCGTGGCGCTGCTCCTCTCTGCCGCACTGATCGTGCTCTTCATACCGATCGCTGCTCTGCTCCCTATCGCAGCAGCCGCTGCGTTTCTGGCGATCGCGGCTCTCCTGCTGGGCGTTCGAGGTATGCGCTCTGCGGTGCCCCGCTCGGGAACGTCAGCCGTCGTCGTCGCAGCGGTCGCGCTCGTCGTCGATCTCGTCTTGATCGTCGTGATGGCCGTCGGCGTCCTCGGCGGCAACGGCCTCAATCAGGTCGAGGTTCGCGCCACAGGCGGGCCCACCTTCACGGTCTCGTTCGCCGATGACACGCAGTCGTACGACGAAGAGTGGGCTTCCAGCGGCTGGAAGCAATACACGACGACCGGGGATTCGGCGGAGATCGCCGTCACCGCTCCGGACGACGACTCGGACTCGACCGTGAGCTGCCAGATCCTGTGGAACGGCGAGCTGGTCATCGAGCTGAGCGGCACCGGCGCCGTCACCTGCCGCTACGACGCGGACTGACCGAGCCGCCTTCTCCATGCGGCGCCTTCCGAGACCGCGAGCGATCTGCCCGGAGACGAAAGATGCCGCCCCTCGCGAGGGGCGGCATCTTTCACTGCAGAAGGTTACTCCCCCGCGCCTTGTTCCAGCCCGAGCAGCGTGTTCACGGCATCCGTGAGCCGCTTGTCAGCCTCGGCGAACTTGGTGAGGTCGCCCTCCTTGAGCGCTGCCTCACGGTCGGTCAGCGCCTGCTGCGCTGCCGCGAGGGCCTCCGCCTCGACGTCGGTCGGCGCGGTCGGCTCGGTCGGGACCTCACCGGTGTCCGGATCCGGTTCGGTGGGCTCGACCTGGTCGTCTCCACCGGCCGCACCCGCGTCGCCGCCGAACAGGGTGTCGAGGGCCGCGGTCAGCGTGTCCTCGAACGCGACCTTGTCGCCGAAGGCCACGAGGACCTTCTGCAGACGAGGAAGCTTCGTGCCCTCCGAGGACTGCACATAGACCGGCTGCACATAGAGCAGACCGCCACCCACAGGCAGCGTCAGCAGGTTGCCGTAGAGCACCTCGGACTCTCCCTGCTGCAGCAGGTTGAGCTGCGGCACCACGGCGGTGTCGGAGTTGTAGGTGTTCTGCACCTGACCGGGGCCGGGCACCGTCGTATCGGTGTCGATCTCGAGCATCCGCAGCTGGCCATAGCCTTCGGCCTTCACGCCCGCCTCCGACCCGGCATCCGAGTCCACAGCGAGGTAGCCCATCAGCACGTCGCGGTTGCCACCGCTGCCCGTCGCCGACGGGATGAAGGTCGAGAACATCGAGAACCGCGGAGAGTCCTGCCCCGGCATCTGCATCGTCAGGTAGTACGGCGGCTGCAGGACCGCGTCGCTGCGCGGGTCGTTGGGCGTCTGCCAACGGTTGTCCTGCTGCGCGAACGAGCCCGCGGTGTCGATGTGGTAGATCCCGAGGATGTCGCGCTGGACCTTGAACAGGTCGGTCGGGTAGCGCACGTGGCTCATCAGATCAGCCGACATGTCGCTCACGGGCTTCAGCGTCGACGGGTAGATGTTCTGCCACGTCTGCAGCACGGGATCCTCTTCGTCCCACGCGTACAGCGTCACCGAGCCGTCGTAGGCATCGACCGTCGCCTTGACCGAGTTGCGGATGTAGTTGATCTCGTCGATCGCGAGAGTGGGCGACGGGATGTTCGAGTCGGCGATCGCCTCCGACAGGCTCACGTTCGTCGAGTACGGGTAGGTCGCGCTCGTCGTGTAGCCGTCGACGATCCAGACGACGCGTCCGTCGACCACGCTGGGGTACGGGTCGCTGTCGAGCTCGAGGTACGGTGCGACCTTCTGCACACGCGTCGTGGGGTCGCGGTCGTAGAGGATCTGGGATTCCTCGTTCACCAGGTTGGAGAACAGGATCTGCTCCGACTGGAACTTCAGGGCGTAGAGCAGCTTCGTGAAGGTGCTGCCGATCTGCGGTCCGCCGTCGCCTTCGAACGTGGTCTTGGTCTCGGTAGAGCCGTCCTTGCCGCGCGGGTAGTCGATCTCGACGGGGTCGGTGCCGTCGGGAGAGCCCACGATCGAGTACTCGGGCGAGTTCTCGCCGAAGTACACGCGGGGCTCGAACTCCTCCTGCTCGGTGAGGAAGCCCGCAGACGGGATGCCGCGCTCGAGGAAGACCGGCTCGCCGTCGGGCGTGCGCTGGTTGCCCGCTGCGACCACCAGGCCATAGCCGTGGGTGTAGACGGCGGCGCGGTTGTTCCAGTTGCTGACGTCGACGCCTTCCATGTCGAGGTCGCGCACCGACACCACGGTGTCCTGCATCTCGCCGTCGATCTCGTAGCGATCGACATCGAGGTTCTGCTGGAACTGGTAGTACCCGCGGTACTGCTCGAGCTGGCGGACGGCCGGGCTGATCACGGCGGGGTCGACGATGCGGATGGATGCCGTGGTCTCGGCATCCTCGCGCAGCTGACCGGCCTCGGCGTCGGTCTCGGCCTCGAACGGCGTCGTCTCGAGATTAGCGACCCCGTACGCCTCCTTGGTGCCGTCGATGTTCCGCTGATAGAACTCGGCCTGGTATGCGTTCTGGTTGGGGGCCACCTGGAAGGTGGTCACCGCCCAGGGGAAGCCGACGCCCACCACGAGCGAGGCGACGATCAGCAGCGCGGTCGCGGCGAGCGGGAAGCGCCAGCGACCGATGACGGCGGTGACGAAGAAGAGGATCGCCACGATCGCGGCGATGATCGCGAGGATCGCGAGACCGGGGATCGTCGCGTTGACACCGGTGTACGCGGGACCGACGATGCGGTCGTCCTCGGCGACGAGGGTCTTGTAGCGGTCGAGCCAGAGGCTCGCCGCCTGCACCAGCAGGTAGAGACCGGCGATGATCGCGAGCTGGATACGAGCAGGCTTGGAGATGCGCAGCTCGCCCTGGCCGATGCGGACGGACCCGTAGAGGTACGACACCAGGGCCGTCACGATGAGCGTGAGCAGCAGGACCGCCGACACGAAGGCCAGGAGGATCGAGTAGAAGGGCATCGCGAACATGTAGAAGCCCGTGTCGACGCCGAACTGCGGGTCGACCGTGTCAGTCGCGACACCGTTCACCCACAGCCAGACGGTCTTCCACTGGCTCGCCGCGGAGAAGCCCGCGAACAGGCCGAAGAAGATCGGCATGCCCCACATCGCAAGACGGCGGAGCGGCTCGATGACCTCCTGGTACCTGTCCAGCTGCGAGCTGAGCCGCACGTAGACGGGGCGCAGACGGTACGCGAGCTGGATGGCCACGAACAGAGGCACTGCCATCCCGAGGAATCCGACGACGAACATCACCGCCGTGGCGATCCATTGGGTGGTGAGAACTCCCTCGAAGCCCACCTGGTCGAACCAGAGGTATTCGGTGTAGAGCGACGCGAAGACGAAGAAGGCGGCGATCAGCGCGGCGATGATCGCCAACGAGATGCCGAAGATTCGTCGCGAGGTTCGGGGAGTGGCCGGGTTCGGTGCAGAAGTCGAGGTCACCTTCCCATCCTAGGCACGCCTTACTGTGCTGCGGCTGTCATCCCTGTCACGGGGAGGTCACGACGTCGCATGACGGGAGCGATCCGACGTCTCCGCCCTCGGCGATCACGTCGAGCGCCGCGAGCGACTCCTCCAGCGTCGACGTGCTGATCACGGTGAGGCCGTCCGGCACATGGCCGACGACCTCGTCGCAGTTCGTCGACGGTGCGAGGAAGTAGTCCGCTCCCGCATCACGAGCGCCGTAGAGCTTCTGCCGGATGCCGCCGATCGGTCCGACGGTGCCGTCGGCTTCGATCGTGCCGGTACCGGCGACGTTCTCTCCGCCGTTGAGCTCTCCCTCGGTGACGGTGTCGATGATGCCGAGTGCGAACATCATGCCGGCGCTCGGCCCTCCGACGTTGTCGAGCTGGAGCGTCACATCGATCTCGAAGTCGTAGTCGGTGCGCAGGGTGACCCCGATCAGCCACGTCGTCACGTCTCCGTCGGTCTGCTTCGCGGGTGTCACCTCGACGACCTGGTCTTCGCCGGCCCGCTGCACCGTGAGCTCGACAGGTGCGCCGGCTGCATCCTGGATCGCCTGACGCAGCTGCTTGGCCGAGGTCACCGCGGCGCCGTCGACAGCGGTGATGACATCTTCCGCCTCGAGAGCACCCTCGGCCGGAGCATCCTCGACGACCTCCTGCACGACGACCTCGGCTCCGGTGTCGTAGCCGAGCTCGTTGAGCGCCGCGGCGGTCGCCTCGTGCTGCGAGTCGACCATGAGCGTCGCGTTGCGTTCGTCCCGCTGCTCTGTCGTGACCCCCTCGGGGAACACCGAGTCGAGCGGGACCACCGCCCTCGAGGAGTCCGTCCAGGCCAGAGCGAGCTCGAACCAGCTCGGCGTGCGCTCGCGGTTGCCGACGACCTGCACGGTCGTGAGGTCGAGCGACCCGGCGGTCTCGAAGGTCTCGGTGCCCTCGACCTGAATCAGGGGAACCTGCTCGCCGTCGGCACCGGCCGCCGTGCCGAGGGTGTCGTAGACCGGGCCGGGACGCTGGATGACGTACGGCGTCGGGAGGAAGGTCAGCACGACGAGCGCGATCAGCGCGACGACCAGCGCCCAGACGCCCAGTCCGAGCTTCACAGGCCGGGTTCGATCCACAGGGTTCCTCCGTCGTTCGCGGGCGGCGTACAGCGATCTGCCCGCTTCGGGGTCTCGCGGCCGATCCTGTGACTAGCGTAGATGGCACGGCTTTAGGCGTGCTGAGAGGCGAGCGACATGTCAGACAACGACCCGACCCCCGAGGACTTCCAGGAGTTCCTCCGACGAATGATGTCCGGCCAGGGTGGCGGCGATATCGACCCCGAGGCGCTGCAGAACGCCTTCGCGGGCATGGATGGGATCCAGCTCGACCCGGCGATGATGCAGACGATCATGTCGCAGCTGCAGGGCGCGTTCGGCGGTGACGCCTGGGAGAACGCGCTGCGTCAGGCCCTGCACATCGCCAACCGCGACGGCCTCGGCATCACCGACGGCTCGCGGAGTTCGCTCGTCGACTCGTTCGCACTCGCCGACCTGTGGCTCGGCGAGGCGACGACGATCTCCGAGCTCGCCGAGTCGCCCAAGGCGATGACGCGCGGCGAGTGGGTCGAAGCGACCCTGCCCGTGTGGAAGGAGATCGCCGACCCCGTCTCGACGAGCATCGCCGACGCGCTCACCAGCGCCCTCGACACGCAGGTGCCCGAGGAGATGCGTGACGTCGTGCAGGGCGCGGGCAAGCTCATGCGCGGTCTCGGCGGCTCGGTCTTCGCCGCCCAGTTCGGGCAGGTGCTCGGCAACCTCGCGCTCGAGGTGGTGTCCGGCGGAGACGTCGGCATCCCGGTGCTTCCGGCCGGAACCGCGGCAGTCATCCCCCAGAACCTGACGGCGTTCGGCGAGGGTCTCGAGATCCCCGAAGACCAGATCACCCTCTATCTGGCGACGCGCGAGCTCGCCTATGCCCGGCTGTATCGCCATTCGAAGTGGCTGCACCTGCACGTCATGGCGCAGATCACCGACTTCGCCCGCGGAGTCACGGTCGATGTCGATGCACTCGAAGACGTCGCGAGCCGCCTCGACCCGTCGAACCCCGAGGAGCTCCGCGCCGCGATCGAGGGCGGCGCCCTGCTGCCCACGCAGACGGAGGCCCAGCGCGAGGCGCTCGCTCGTCTCGAGAATCTCGTGGCTACGATCGACGGCTGGGTCGACGTCGTGACCGCGCAGGCCACCTCTCGTCTGCCAGACGGGTCCCGCATCGCCGAGGCGGCCCGTCGCCGCCGCGCGGTGGGTGGCCCTGCTGAAGATGCTCTCGGCGCTCTCGTGGGCCTCAAGCTTCGGCCGCGGCGACTGCGCGAGGCGTCGGCGATGTGGCAGGCGGTGACAGACGCCGTGGGCATCGCAGGGCGCGACGCGCTGTGGGACTACCCCGACCTCATGCCCACCTCAGAGGACATCGACGACCCGTCTGCGCTCGTCGCGCGGCTCCAGGCGAGCGCACGAGGAGAGCAGCCCGTCGCAGACGAGTTCGACGAGGCACTCGCGCGTCTGCTCGACGGCGACGACTTCTCGGCAGAGAACCCCGAGAAGTCGGAGGACGAACAGGACTCCGACGGCGGTGACGGCCCGGGAGGCGACCGCCCGGTGTGAGCGGGATGCGCTGACTTTTCCACGGATGCCCGAGACTCCCCCATCGGGAGCTCGGGTTTCCGCAGAATCGAGGGATGTCTCCTCTGACGCCCAAGACCATCACCCGCCTGGATCCCGCCGTTCCGCTGCTCTGGCGAGACGGTGAGACCCTGCAGATCGGCATCGAGGGCACGCTGCGCATCGCGGCGTCTGAGCCGTGGGTCGAGCGTCTCATCGGTCGGATGGCCGCCGGGTTCCGGCGCACGGCGTTCGATGTGGTGGCGCACGCCGCCGGTGCACCGCGAGCGGAGGCACGGATGCTCCTCTCACGACTCGAGCCGCTGCTCGTCGACGATGCCCCGGCTCCGAGAGACGCGTGGGTGGAGAGCATCGACGTCGCCGACGCCCGCTGCGAGTACCGGATGCGCGAAGCGCTCCTCGATGAGGGCATCGCCGCCGGAACACGTGAGAACCCCACCGACATCGGAGTGGTGCTGGTCGAGGGCGCAGCCGCTGCCCTGCACTTTGCCCGCTACCTTCGCGACGACACCTCCCACCTCCCTGTGGCGCTCGAGCGAGGGCGGACGACCGTCGGCCCCCTGGTCGTGCCCGGCGAATCCCCCTGTCTCACCTGCCGGGACGAGCATGAGCGCGAGCGCGACGACGCCTGGCCGCGGATGCACGCTCAGCTCATCGGACGAGCGTCGGGTCCGATCAGCGCCGCGCGGATCGCGGACGCGGCGACGCTCGTCGCACGGCTCCTCGCGGAGACATCGTCAGCGGGCTCGTTCATCGAAGTCAGCGGCGATGGTCGGCGCGAGTGGCGTTCGGTGACATTTCACGAAGAATGCCGGTGCCGCGAGCAGTCGTTCCCATCTCTGCCAGGAACCGCGACGGCGCCCGCTCCCCTCGCCCCGCTGAGCGCGACCACGACAGCGAGAGAGTACGCGCGGCCCGCGTGACGCCGACGTAGGCGAGGCGGCGTTCTTCATCGATCGCCTCGAAGCCGGTGGCGTACGAGATCGGAAGGGCGCCCTCCGCCCAGCCTGCGAGGTGGACGTGCGGCCATTCGAGACCCTTGGCGGCGTGCAGGGTCGAGAGCGTCACGGTGCGCATCGTGGGCTCGTGCTGGTCTTTCGCCCGCGCCATGAGCGCATCGCTGAACGTGCGCAGGTTCTCGTCCGGCCCGGCGTCCTCGGCGAGACGCAGGATCGCGCGCCGAGCCTCCCATCCGTCGCGCTGCGCACCGCCGGCTGCGGGCGGCTCATCGGAGAGCCCCAGCTCGCGAAGGACGCGTTGCACGCCGGGGAGGAATCCCTGCTCCGTCGGAGCGACGGCTGCTGCCCGCAGCGCCAGGATCGCCTGACGCACCTCCGGCATCGCGAAGAACCGCGTTCCGCCCAGCACCGATGTCGGGATCCCCTCTGCGGCGAGCGCCTGTTGCAGCACGGCGGATTGCGCATGGGCGCGATAGAGCACCGCGATCTCCGAGGGCGGGGCCCCGGCTTCGATTCGCGCCGCCACGGCAGCGGCGATCCCCTCGGCCTCGTCGCGCTCGGAGTCGTACGCCGTGACCGTGGGCGATTCCGCGTTGAACGTCTCCCTCGCCGGGATGAGCTCGAGCGCACCCGGCCGGCCCTTCATGAGGGCATTGGCCGCTTCGAGGATCGGCGCCTGCGAACGGTAGTTGGTCTCGAGCCGCACGACCGTGGCATCCGGATGCCGCCGCTCGAACTCGAGCAGGAATCGCTGTTCGGCTCCGGCGAACGAGTAGATGGTCTGGCTCGCATCGCCGACGACGCAGATGTCCTTGCGATCGCCCAGCCAGAGTTCGAGCAGTCGGTTCTGAAGCGGCGAGACGTCCTGATACTCGTCGACCGTGAAGTGGCGATACTGCTCGTGCACGGAGGCGGCGACGCGCGGTTCCGCCTCGAGCATGCCGGCGCATGCCAGCAGCACGTCCTCGAAATCGAGTTGACGCCGCTCGTCCTTCAGCGCCTCGTAGCGCTGCTGCAGCTCGACGAACTGGGCGGAGTCGATTCCGCTCATCGTCCGACCGAGCAGCGAGTGCTGTTCGATCGAGAGCATCGACACCTTGCGCCATTCGATCTCCGAGGCGATGTCGCGGAGAGTCGCCGTGCTCGGGCGCAGACGCATCGAGTCCGCGGCCTGACCGAGCAGCCTCACCTTGTTGTCGATGATCGACGGAGCGGGCGAGCCGGCCAACGTCGGCCAGAAGAAGTTGAGCTGGGCGAGCGCGGCGGCATGGAACGTGCGTGCGGCGACGCCCTCGACGCCGAGGGCCCTGAGGCGCCCGCGGAGCTCCCCCGCCGCCTTCGCGGTGAAGGTCACCGCCATCACCCGTGACGGCGAGTACGCGCCTGTGTCGACACCATGCGCGATTCGGTGCGTGATCACACGGGTCTTGCCCGTCCCCGCGCCGGCCAGCACGGCGACAGGACCGCGCAGAACGGATGCCGCCTCCCGCTGTCGATCGTCGAGGGCTTCGAGCGCGCTCACGCGCGCTCCTCGAACCAATCGAGGATGAGTGCACGCGCGATCGATGCGGGTCCAGGCAGGCCGACCGGTCCGTCGCCGGCAAGGGCGGACCCGATCTCGTCGCGGGTGAACCAGCGGACGTCGATGATCTCCTCGCCGTCCGGGCGCAGCACGTGGTCGTCGAGCGCCACCGCGCGGAACCCGAGCATGAGCGAGCGCGGGAAGGGCCAGGGCTGAGACGAGACGTAGCGCAACGACGCCAGACGAACGCCCGATTC
Organism: Microbacterium sp. K2; assembly: GCF_051365005.1. Classification (NCBI taxonomy): domain Bacteria; kingdom Bacillati; phylum Actinomycetota; class Actinomycetes; order Micrococcales; family Microbacteriaceae; genus Microbacterium; species Microbacterium sp. K2. The sequence goes on from NZ_JBLWII010000001.1 coordinate 1,052,614, forward strand.
CTCTTCGAGCTCCCGGTGCACGGTCGACTCCAGAGACTCACCCGCCTCGGTGAATCCGGCGAAGCAGGAGTACATCCGTCCGCCCCAGTTCGCGTTCGCGCCGAGCAGGAGTCGTTCGCCGTCCGAGCTCTCGACCGCGACGATCACCGCGGGGTCCGTGCGCGGGAAGTGCTCGCGCCCGCAGACGATGCATCGGCGCGACCACCCGGCCTGACGCACCTCAGTCCCTCCCCCGCAACGCGGGCAGAACGGCGCATCCCGAAGCCAGCCGCCGAGCGCGAGGGCCTCGATGAGCAGCTCGGTGTCACCGGAGCTGAGACGCGCTCCCAGGTCGCGGAGACCCAGCCAGACCTCATCAGGAGTGGTGTCGACGGTGTCGCCCTCGGGCGGCAGAACGGCGAGAAGCACGGCAGTCCCGTCGCCGTCGCGACCGAGGAGCGCCCAGGTCGCGTCGCCGATTTCGGAGGCGGGAACCCGCAGCAGCGTGGCCGGATCGAGCTCGGCGCCGGAGATACGCACCCGACCGTCGCGGACGGCGATCACCCTCGTCGCCTCCTCGGCGCGGAGCCGATCGAGGATCCCTGGTTCGACACGCAGATCTGCGGCGCGGTCGAGGGAAGTGCTGCTGTCGGCGATCATCGGCTCCCTCTCTCACGGGCGTGGCGGGAGCGGGACCGCCCCCTCGTCCACCTACCCTGGAGGCATGGGACGCTCTCCATTCACTCTAGCCGCGGCGGTGACTGCCGCACTGCCCGGCGCCGAGGTGACCGGGGCGCGCGTGCTCAGCGCCGACGGCGACGGACGCTTCGACTCCGCCGTCGCCACCCTCGCGGACGGACGCGAGCTCGCGATCCGTGTGGCCGACGACGATGAGACCTCGCGAGAGCTCGCCGCGGAGGCCCTCGCGCTGAGGGCCCTGACGGCCGGGGCGCGGGCGATGCTGCCCTTCAGAGCTCCCGAGTACATCGGCGAGACCCGACTCGCGGACGCACACGCACTCGTGACCGAGCTGCTTCCCGGATTCCAGATCGAAGCGGCGATGGTGCCAGCCGGGCGAGGCGCCGCCGAGTCGATGGGCGCGGCGATCGCCGCCGTGCACGCGCTCCCCACATCGGTCGTGCGAGGCGCAGGGCTGACCACTCGGTCTGCGCAGGAGAGCCGCGACGAACTCGCTCGACTGGTCGACGTCGCCGCCTCGACCGGGCGCGTCCCTGCTCGACTCACGGTGAGGTGGCGCGACGCCATCGCCGACGACGACCTCTGGCGTTTCGAATCGACCGTCGTGCTGGGTGGAGTGCAGTCGACTTCGTTCATCTTCCGCGACGACCCGGAGCTCGGCCCCGAGGTCACTGGACTCATCGGATGGCATTCGCTGGCCGTGGGCGATCCGGCGATCGATCTGTCCTGGCTCTCGACCGCCCCTGACGCGGCAGAAGACGTGCACGCCTCGTACGCGCGCGCCGCCGATCGCGGCCCGGACGCCGCACTCGAGGTGCGCGCTCGGCTGCTCGCCGAGCTCGAGTTCGCACGCTGGCTGGTGCACGGCGACTCGTTGCACCGGCCCGACATCGTCGACGATGCTGCGGCTCTTCTCGAGGCTCTCGCCGAGGGACTGCACAGCGACGACCTCGGCGTGATCGCGTCGCGCAACGAGGGTGTCGAGTCTGCTCTGGATGCGCTCGACAGAGTGCCGGCGAGCGCCGCATCAGGCGTCGACACATCGATGCAGACCGACGCATACAACCCGAACGACCTCTGGCACGACGACAGCGACGCGCAGAGCACGAGCGATCTCAGCGACGTGGCGGATGCGGCCCGTCGCGCCCAGCTGGGTGGTCTCGAGACCGAGGACCTGTCCGGGGTGCGCGATCAGGTCTCGGAAGATCTCGGTGCCGTGCGGAGCACGGCCGACGACACCCGTCAGACCCGCGCGTCCGAGAAGGCGGATGGCTCCGACGAGGGTTCGCCTGAGGATGAAGCTCAGCGAGCCGCGCGGGCAGCGCTCCAGCGCTGGAAGAGCTCCGACTCGGTGTAGACCCGGTCGCCGCGGATGACGAGGTCGTCTGCGACGTAGTAGAGCGCGACGTCGATCTCGTCGAGCGGCACTCCGAATCGGCGATGGTAGGCGAGGCGGTACAGCGCGAGCTGCAGCATCCGCTCCTCCCGCTCCTGCGGTGTGCGCGGAGCCTTGCCCGTCTTCCAGTCGACGATCTCGATGCGCCCACCCCGATCCTCGCGACGGTAGACCGCGTCGAGCTTGCAGATGACGATGTGTCCGTCATCGCCCGGCAGCGCCCCGCCGCCCAGCGCGAAGTCGATCTCGATCTCGACCGCGATGGGTCTGAGGGATCCCCATTCGCTGGCCTCGAAGATCTCCTGGAGCGTCGAGAGGTCGGCGGCATCGGCAGATGAGACCTCCGCTGCGCCGACGGCCTCACTGAAGGAGAGGTCGTCTTCGTCGATCTCCCAGAGTGCCTCGTCGACACGCTGACCAGCGCCGACCAGTTCGCTGCGTCGCTCGACCCACGCATGGAACAGCGTGCCGAGGCGAGTCTGCCGATAGGGCCGCTCCGGCATCGGGCGGACGATGGACGACACCGTGCCGCGGAAATCGGTGACGTAGTCCTTGAAGCGAGAGGCGGGCACGCGTGTCGGCGGTGGCGCATCGGCGCCGCGAAGTCGCGCGGCGCGCTCCGCGAGCAGACGGACCAGCTCCGGGGAGGCCACCGGGTCACTCTCGGCTGCAGCGCGCACGGCTGCGGCCGCGGACTCGACGACGCCTCGCCGAGCACCGAGCGGGTCGAGTGGCCAGGTGAGCGTTGCACCCGGACCGTCGTACGGGTTCTCATCAGGATCCACGGGCTCGATCTGCCCTCGCCCGAGCACCTCCATCGCCTCGATCAGATAGGGGCTCGGCGCCTTCGGCTGCTTCTGCCCCGCCCAGTGCGCCCCGTTCAGGAGCAGATGGCTGCGCGCCCTGGTGACGGCGACGTAGGCCAGTCGACGCTCCTCTTCCTGCTGGTACTCGCGATAGGCGTCCTTGAACACTGTGATCGCACCAGGTGCCGTCTTGCTCCTGCTCGTCAGCGATGCGATCCCGGCCTTCAGCCTCTTGGCAGGATCGAGCTCCTCGTCAGAGGGAGGAATCCAGCTGAACGTCGGGAGCGCCGCACTGTCGCCGCGCAGGGCGAACGGCAGCACCCCGAAGCCGAACCAGCCCGAGGTGTCCGTCGGTCGCGACGGCAGTTCGCCCTCGACCATGCGCACCACGGCGACCGCATCCCACTCCAGCCCCTTGGAACCATGGATGGTCAGAAGCTGAACCACGCCCGGCTCCGGCGGCTCCGGGCGCGGCACCAGCTCGTCTGTGCTCTCGGCCTTCTCGAGCCAGGCGAGGAGGCTCGAGATGGTCCCGCGCTCGTCAGCCGCGAGGAACGAGCGGACCTCGTCGGTGAACGCACGCAGCTGGGTGGCCGCGATGCGGGCCGGCCCCCTCGTCTCGTTCGCAGCGAGCTCGATGTCCAGACGCAGCTCGAGCTCGATGAGCCTCAGCAGGTCGGGAAGCGGCAGCGAGGAGGCCCGACGGAGGCGTTCGAGCATCTCCCCCGCCGCGCGTATGCGAGAGCGCCCCTCTGGAGTGATGCCCGACAGAAGGCGGTAGTCGTCGCTGAGGCCTCGGAGCACATCGACGGCGTCGATGATCGACAGCGCCTCGTCAGCTCCGCGCGACGCGCGGATGCGCTTTCGAAGTTCGTCGTCCAGCGGCAGCAGCCCGCTGTCCCGCCGGGAGAGCTCCGCCGCGAGCTCCTGCAGGGCGGCCATATCGGCGACCCCGACCGAGAACCGGGGGCCGACGAGGAGTCGGATCAGCGCAGAGCCGGCGGTGGGATCGTGCAGTACCCGCAGTGTCGAGACGACATCGACCACCTCGGGCGTGGCCAGGAGGCCGCCGAGGCCGAGGATCCGGTGGGGAATGCCCTGAGCGGCCAGGGCTGCCGCGAAGGTCTGCATATGGCGCTTCGATCGGAACAGCACGGCGCCGGTGTGCGGCTTCGCGGGGTCGTCGTGTGCCGCACGACGCGCAGCGAACCACTCGGCGACCGCGCGCGCCTCCTCGTCGACCGTGAGCGGGAAGCTCACCTCGACCGACCCGGCGCCCGCACCCGGACGAGCCTCCAGGGGTGGCACGTCCAACCCCGGTCTGCGCAGAGGACCGAGGATGCGGTTGGCGACACCGAGGATGCTCCGGTCGTTGCGCCAGCTCGTCATCAGGCTGTAGTTCCCGACCGTCTCATGCTCGGAGAAGGTCCGCGCGAAGGCGTGGAGGTTGTCTGCGCTGGCACCCCGCCATCCGTAGATCGACTGGTGGGGATCCCCCACCGCCATCACGGCGGAGTCACGGAAGAGCCGAGCGAGGAACTGCGTCTGGATCACAGAGGTGTCCTGGTACTCGTCGAGCAGCACGACCTGATGCTGCTGTCGCAGGTCGTCGCGCACATCGGGTGACGACTCCACGATGTCGTAGGCACCGCTGACCTGGTCGGCGAAGTCCAGCACACCGCGTCGCTCCTTCTCGGCGATGTAGTCGCGCACCAGAACCGACAGGGCGGGAAGGGCGCGCAGGTTCGCCGCCGCGGTCGCGATCTCCCCATTGCTCAGGTACGGATCGAACGCCTCGGCCTGACGCATCGCGATCCGATCCGCGCGGTCGAGATCGACCCTGTGGTCGAGAGAGTCGCCGGCGAGTCGCTGAACCGCGTCGACCACTCCCGCCACCGATCGGTCTATCTCCTCGAGCTCTGGCAGGTCGGCGCGCAGCACGACGTCGCGCACCAGCATCCACGACGCCGCCTGGCTGAGCATGGCGACGTCGGACTCGCGGCCGATGCGCGCCGCGTGCTCTCGCACGATGCCGTCCGCGAACGCGTTGTACGTCGACACCTTCGGGCGGATCAGAAGGTCTTCGGCCGATGGCGGGGTCGAGTCGCCCGCGGTCCCGAAGCGCTCCGCGAGTTCGTCGAGCACCTGTGATCTGACGACCTCGCGCTGACGGCCGTTCGCGGCCTTCGACACGCGATCGAGCGCGTGGCTCGCGACGATCTCGGGCAGGTGCGGCAGCAGCCCCCTTCGTCCGTATTCGTCGATGAGCGCCAGGCGGATGCCGATCCGCTCCGCGAGTTCACCCGCGGCTTTGCGCGTGAAGGTCAGCCCGAGAATCTGATCGCGACGCACATGCCCGTTCGCAACGAGCCAGACGACGCGACCGGCCATCGTCTCGGTCTTGCCACTGCCCGCTCCCGCGACGACGAGGGCCGGTGCGGGTGGCGACTCGATCACCCGCTGCTGCGCCTCGGTGGGTGCCGGAAGGCCGAGCGCGGCGGCGACGTGCAGTGCAGAGATCCCGTTCCCCGCTCCGGTCCACGCCGTCACGCGCTCACCGCGGCGACGGTGTGGATACGGCACGGCTGGACGCGCCACTGGGTGTCTGCGCAATGCGCCTCGACGTGGGCGGTGAAGCTCGAGGCAGACATGCCTCGAGCGGCGTCGGCGATGCGTCCGAGGAACTGCACCCGCTCTTCACCGGCGAGAGTGTGCTGGTGCGCGACGCGGAAGTCGCTCCCTGCAAGGGTCTTGGCGACCAGGACGAGCCGTGCACCGGCGAGAGCCGCCGGATCCGCTCCTGCGATGAGACCCTCCTGCACCGCCACCTGGTATGCGGCGAGCTGCGCGTGGTCGGCCACCTTCTGCTCGCTCTCCGGCTCGTACTTGCCCGTCTTCAGGTCGACGACCACGACTCGCTCTCCTCCCTGCGCATCGGTCATCCGCGTCCATCTCTGCCCTCGGGCCTTCGCGTGCTCGCCGCCCCCGGCGGTGTACGCCTCGACCCTGTCGATGAAACCGTGGACGATCGCGTGATGCGGGTGGGGGTCGGGCTCGGTGGGTGCCGCGCGGACGGTCGGCGGAGTTCCGATCTCCTCGGGGACCTCGACCGCGAACCGGAACTCGACCTCGCCCGCGATCACACGACCGCCCTCCTCGGCGACGTCCGAAAGGTAACTGTGCAGTCGATCGATGTACAGGTCGGCCCGACGGCGCTCCTTCCTGCCGATCCAGGCCGTCTCGAAATCGAGCTCGGGCCAGTGCTCGGCGAGGACCTCACGCAGGCGATCGAGTTCTCCCTCAGGCACCTGCTCCATCGCTTCGTGGATGATCGTGCCGATCCCCGCCGACGGCGGCATCACGGTGTCACCCCCGAGCGCAGAGACCGCCCAGTTCAGCTCGCATTCCTCGAAGGACTCCATGCGCGACGGCGACACCCGGGCCGCGTCGACCGTGAGGTCGTGCAGCGGAGCGTCGGTCGTCGGCGGAGTCACGCCGTACCACTCGGAAGGGTCGGCGCCCGGCACACCCTCCCTCGCGAGCACCGCCAGCTGGGCTGACGCGTGGTCTCTCGCGACAGGAGAAGCAGAGGTCGTCAGCACCCGGCGATGCCGCGCGACGAGGCCCCGCAGAGTCAGAGGATGCTCCGCCGAGGCATGCAGCTCCGGTGGATCGGGGGGTGGGAGGAATCCGAAGAACGGGCTGGGCGTCAGGTCGTCGTCGTCGACCGCGGTGATCAGGAGTCTGCGACGGGAGCGGGAGATCGCGCGAACGAAGAGACGCAGCTCATCGTGGAGGGCCGCGCGCCTGCGGTCGAGCGTCTCGGGCGGGTTCTCGGCCGTGCCGGTGCGGGCGGCGAGCAATGCATCTGCGAGACGCCAGGTCTGCAGCATCCCACCACGCAGTCGCACGTTCGGCCAGATGCCGTCCTGCACTCCGGCCACCACGACGGCGTCGAACTCGGTGCCGAGCGCGGTCGCCGGCGTGAGCAGGGTCACCCGACCCGGCCGATCGGGACTCGAGAGGGAGTCTTCGGGCACCTCGCTGTCGAGGATGTCGCGCACGAACACCTCCGGCTTCTCGTTCGGGGTGCGCTCGACGAACCGCTTCGCCGCACCGAACAACGACACGAGAGCGTCGAGGGCCCTCGCGGTCTCCGCACCGCTCGGCTGCAGCGACATCTCACGCCACGCCACCTGGAGCTTGCGTCCGTCGACTGCCCTGGACTGATCCCAGACCCTCCACAGGAGATCGTGGATCGTCTCGCCCGCGGCCGCCGCGGTGGCCACCTCGGCGACGGTCGAGGCGAAGCGTGCGGCCAGGCGGGATTCCTGCGCGTCGATGAGAGTGAAGTGATCAGGCGATGCCAGTGCCTGACGCAGGAGTTCCCGAGCAGGCGTGGAGCCGCCGAGGTCGAGCTCGATATGACGCAGACGTGCGCGAAGGCGCCGGAGACCGATCGCGTCCATGCCTCCGAACGGAGTGCGGAGGGCCTCCTCCCAGTCCTGGGGGGTCCGGTGATCAGACGGAGTGAGGGCCAGGCGCACGATGCCGACGATGTCGCGCACGATCGGCTCGGAGCCGAGGGGGCGCTGCACACCCGCGGCCCTCGTCGGGATCTCGCGTGCCGCGAGCTCGGACTCGAGCTGTGTCACCTGGCGGGTGTCGTGCGCGATCACGGCGATGCGATCCCAGGGAACATCGTCGGTGAGGTGCCATTCGCGCATGACACCGGCGATACGGTCGAGTTCTTCGTGCGGCGACGGCGCGACGAAGGTGCTGACGTCGGTGGGGACGCCTGGAGCCCGGGCCTCGAGCGGTTCGGGGGCGCGCCGGTGGTCGACGCGACCTGATGCCCCGATCGCCTGCGTGACGGTGCGGGTCAGGGAGGTGAGATCGGGCACCTGCCGGTGAGGCCTGTCGAGGACGTGCACCTCGCCGAGCGCGGCCGCGAGCTGAGCGAACAGCTCCGGGCTCGCTCCGCGGAACGCTCCCGAGGAGATGTCGGGATCGCCGAACGCGAGCACCGCCGTACCTCGCGCGCGCAGCGCCTCGACCACCGCGATACCGCCGCGTGTGAGCTCTTGCGCGTCGTCTATCAGCACCACCCGGAGATCAGCGAGGGGGCCGAGCGCGGCCGACTCCGCCGTCTGCAGGATCATGCGCGCCTCGGCGAGCAGGTCTGCGGCGTCTCGGTGGGATGCCCGCGCCAGATCGAGCACCGCGCGGTACTCGACGAGGAAGTCGGCGACGGCCGACCACGCGGCATCGTCGGCCGCGCGCAGCTCGTCAGGCTGTGCGCCGAGCTCGACGCACTCGGCGAGGAACGCACGGAGCTCGGAACGGAAGTCCTTCGATGCCCGGACCGCGGGGCTCAGCGCCTGCGGCCACTCGATGCGGCCGTCTTCCGCATCGCCCGCGAGCAGCTCGGCGATCAGTCGGTCCTGGTCTGCCCCTGTCAGCAGGGCCGGCGGCTCTGCTCCTGCGCGCACCATCGCTCCGCGCACGACCTGGAAGGCGAACGACCCGAGCGACCGCGCCAGCGGGCCGGGAGTGGCCTGACCGATCCTGACTCCGATGCGGTCGCGCAACGCGGTGGCCGCCTGCCTGCTCGGTGTGAGGACGAGGAGCTGCTCCGGACGCATCCCGACGGTGTCGAGCAGATGCACCACGCGCTCGGTGAGCGTGCGGGTCTTGCCGGTGCCCGGCGCCCCGATGATGACGCCGGATGCCGACGCGTCTGCGCCGATCACGGCGTTCTGCGCGGCGTCCTCTGTCATGTCCTCCACGCTACTGCGGCGCACGGACATCGCCGCCCGCCGCCCGCCCCCGACGCTGTGCGCTCAGGGCGAAACCGGTCCGATCCGCGGATCCCGTCGTCCCGCCGCCCGGTAGAGTTGGGCGCAGTCGTCGGCCCCCGAGGTCGACTCGATCACAGCATCGTCGACTGGAAAACAGGAGTACGCGTGGAAATCCGCATCGGCATCATCAACACCGGCCGCGAGCTCAGCTTCGAGACCGCCTCGAGCGCGGACGAGGTCCGCACGCAGGTCTCCTCGGCTCTCGAGCAGAACACCTCTCACCTGAGCTTCGCCGATGTGAAGGGCAACTCCTACCTGGTTCCGACCGCGAACCTCGCCTACATCGAGCTCGGCACCGAGGAGTCTCGTCGCGTCGGCTTCTTCGCCTGACGTCACGATGTACATCCTCCTCGCTCTCGTCGGAGCGTGCGTGCTCGGCATCGCGGCCCACTACATGATCGGTGGCCGCGAGCTGCGCGGGGTCGCCCTGACGCCAGCGATCGCCACAGCCCTCGCCGCCCTCTTCTACACGGGCCTTCAGTGGCTCGGCGTCGGAGAGGGAAGCATCTGGCTGTGGGTCGCGAGCATCGTCGGCTCCGTCGTCATCGCAGCAGGGGCCACCGTCGCGATCGTCGCCTCACGCCGCCGGTCCGACACGTCGGCCAAGGCCGCACTCGGCATCTGAGCGCCTCGGTCTAAGAGGCGAGACCCATCGCATCCATGCGGCGGGCGTGCGCCCCCATGAGCTCGGTGTAGACCAGCTCGACGCGGTCTTCGCTCATGGCGGCGAGTTCGGGCTGCCGCAACGCCGAGCGGCACACGAGAATCGTGTCCCCCACCAGGCGGCGCGCCCACATCGAGAGCAGCGACCGCCATTCGCCGTCTCCGTCGATGGTCTCCTGGATGATCGCGACGATCTCGTGGCGCGCATCGTCCTCAGCGAGGATGGCCGCCACCCGCTCGCCGGTCTCGCCGTAGCTCGAGGCGAGGGCGAAGTAGAAGTCGTCCAGCATGCCTGCGGTGATGTAGACGGCCAACAGAGTCTCGCGCGGACGCGCCCCGATCGTCTTGCGACGGAAGGCGTCGAGATTCTCGCGGAACGGGAGCATGAGCTGCGTCGGATCGTCACCGCGCTCGGCGATCAGGTCGACGATGGCCCGATGCTTCGTCAGCGCGGCACCGGCCGCACGAGACAGGGATTCCTTCTCGGAGAGCTCGGGCGTCGCCCTGATCAGTCGGGTGAGTGTCTCGAAGTACCCCAGCTGCAGGTACGCGGCCTGTCCGAGGAATCGTGGCAGCTCAGGCGCGAGTTCGGCGAAGTCGACACGCGTCGCCGCGCCTTGATCCCCTCGACTGCGCAACGTCAGTGTGCGCCGGGGCGTCCTACGCTTCCAGAACCAGTTCACCACGGGGTTCACAATACTCGGACGAAGGGGTCCTTCCGGGCGCCACCACCCCCTCGGGTAGGCTGTCGGTGTCCCCGCCGTCGGAGCGGGGCCCGCGCCTGTGGCACAAAGACGGCGTGGATCCGTGAACGTGGCGATCCTCGCAGGTCGCCGGACAGGCAATCTGAACATTGACAACCTTCGCTGATCTCGGAATCGATCAGGACATCATCGACGCACTCGCCGCCAAGGGCATCGTCGACGCCTTCCCCATCCAGGAGCAGACCATCCCCCTCGGCCTTCCCGGCCAGGACATCATCGGCCAGGCCAAGACCGGCACCGGCAAGACCTTCGGATTCGGCATCCCCGTCGTGCAGCGACTGGGGCTCGACCCCGAACACGGCGTCAAGGCGCTCATCGTCGTTCCCACCCGCGAGCTCGCGGTGCAGGTGTACGAAGACATCGACCTGCTCACGAGCAACCGCTCGACCAGCGTCGTCGCGATCTACGGCGGCAAGGCCTACGAGGGTCAGATCGACCAACTCAAGGCCGGCGCGCAGATCGTCGTCGGCACGCCGGGTCGTCTCATCGACCTCGCCGGCCAGCGCCTGCTCGACCTGTCGAACGCGACCGAGGTCGTCCTCGACGAGGCCGACAAGATGCTCGACCTGGGCTTCCTCGCCGACATCGAGAAGATCTTCCAGAAGGTCCCCGCAGTGCGGCACACGCAGCTGTTCTCGGCCACCATGCCCGGCCCGATCGTCGCGCTCGCTCGTCGATTCATGTCGAACCCGATCCACATCCGTGCCAGCGACCCCGATGAGGGCCTCACCCAGGCGAACATCAAGCACCTCGTCTACCGGGCGCACTCGCTCGACAAGGACGAGATCATCGCCCGCATCCTGCAGGCCGAGGGCCGAGGCAAGACCGTCATCTTCACGCGCACCAAGCGTGCCGCGCAGCGTCTGGTCGACGAGCTCAGCGACCGCGGATTCAACGTCGGCGGCGTGCACGGCGACATGGGCCAGGATCAGCGCGAGCGCTCGATGGCGGCCTTCAAGGCCGGCAAGCGGGATGTGCTGGTCGCGACCGACGTCGCCGCGCGCGGCATCGACGTCGACGACGTCACCCACGTCATCAACCACACGATCCCCGACGAGGACAAGACGTACCTGCACCGCGTCGGCCGCACCGGGCGCGCGGGCAAGACCGGCATCGCCGTGACGTTCGTCGACTGGGAAGACCTGCACAAGTGGGCGCTGATCAACCGCGCCCTCGAGTTCGGCCAGCCCGAACCCACCGAGACGTACTCGTCGAGCCCGCACCTCTTCGAAGACCTCGACATCCCCGCCGGCACGAAGGGCCGCCTCGTGTCGGCACCGAAGACGCAGTCGGTGAAGACCGAGCGGACTCCGCGCCCGGAACGTGCAGCAGACGTCGCGGCGGAGGGCGCGGACGAGGGCGGCACGCGTCGCCGTCGGCGTCGTCGGGGCGGTTCGACCCCGGTGGGTTCGACGTTCGCAGAAGGCGCTTCCGAGGAGCCGGCCGATGGGTCGCAGTCCGCTCCGTCAGCCGATCGCAGCGCCGAGGGCGCCGGCACCCATGACGGCGCAGGCAAGGAGCATCACGACGGCAAGCCTGCCCCGGCGCGTCGTCGCCGCCGCCGTCGTGGTGGCTCGGGCGGCACAGGAGCAGCTCCGGTCGCCGGAGCCTGATCGACCTCAGAGGGGGCGGATGCTGCAGCAGCGGCATCCGCCCCCTCTGCTGTCTCGCCCGGGCACCGCTCAGGAGGCGGCCCGCGGAACGACCGCCGTCAGGCGTAGCGCGGTGCGGTTCCGGTCGCGCGCTCGATGAGTCGCTGCACCATCTCGTCAGAGGTGGTGTTCTCGCCGGGCAGGTTGGGTTTTCCGGTGCCGTGGTAGTCGCTCGAGCCGGTGATGATCAGGTCGTGCTTCGCCGCGATCGTATGCAGCGCCTTCTTACCCGCCGCGGTGTTCTCGCGGTGGTCGATCTCGAAACCGCCCAAGCCGGCGGCGATCAGCTGCTCGATGAAATGCAACGGCATCATGTGGTCGCGTCCGACCGTCGCGGGGTGCGCGATGATCGCCACTCCTCCGGCGTCGGTGATCAGACGCACCGCGGTGAGCGGGTCGGGGGCGTAGTGCGGTTCGTAGTAGCCCTCGCGCGGGTGCAGGATCCCGTCGAACGCCTCGGTACGATCCCGGACGATCCCCCGAGCGACCAGAGCGTCGGCGATGTGCGGACGGCCGACCGTCGCGTCCAGGGTGGTCTGGGCGAGCACGTCGTCCCAGTCGAGGTCGTAGTCGCGACCGATGCTGCGGACGATCCGCTCGGCTCGCCCGATCCGATCACCTCGGATCCGATCGGTCTCAGCTCTGAGCGCCCCGTCGAGCGGATCGAACAGGTAGCCCAGCACGTGCACGCTGCGCCATTCGTGCTTCGCCGAGAGCTCCATGCCGGGGAGGAACGTCATCCCGAGCTCGGCAGTCGCCGCTGCCGCCTCGTCCCACCCCGTGGTGCGGTCGTGGTCCGTCAGCGCCATCGTGCGCACTCCGAACCGCTGCGCCTGACGCACGACCTCGGCGGGCGCCTCAGTGCCGTCCGAATGATTCGAGTGCATATGCAGGTCGGACGGACCGGCGAAACGGCGGGAGCGAGCGGAGGCCATGCTCCGAGCGTACCGACGACGGCAGACCCCGGTCGCGCATGCCCGTCGCTCTAGGGACTTCACAGCGAGGACTTCTAGGCTGGAGGGGATGTTTCGACTACTGGGGATCCTCTTCACCGTGCTGTTCGCGATCGCGACGGCAGTCGTGGTGTGGCCGCAGTTCTTCCACCTCGAGCAGACCTTCCCGTTCGCTCAGATCGTGGCCGCCCGTGGAGTGGTGCTCGCGGCATTCCTCGTCATCGCGGCGCTGTCGCTGCTCCTCCTCCTCGCGAAGCCATTGCGCGGCTTCGCGGCATCGGTCCTGATCGTCGCACTGCTCGGGGCCGGGGCGACCGGAGCCATCGGCTTCCTGCGCGGGTTCGGCGCAGACACGCTCCCCGCCCCCACCGATTCGAGCCTCCGCGTGCTCACCTGGAACACCGCCGGCGACGAGGTGTCCGCCGAGGAGATCGCCCAGGAGATCCTCGATCGAGGCGCCGACATCGTCGCGCTCCCCGAGACCACGGAAGCGGTCGGCGAGCAGGTCGCCGTGCTGCTTCGTGATCAGGATCACCCGATGTGGGTGCACCACGTGCAGTTCAAACCCGACGTCGTCGACGGTCCGAAGTCGTGGCACACGACTGTCCTGGTCTCCCCCGACCTCGGCGAGTACTCCGTGATCGCGTCGTCGGAGGACGGCTCGAACAACACCGGCTCGGTGCCCAGTGCGGTGCTGATGCCGGTCGATGGCACAGGTCCGACGATCGTCGCCGTGCATGCTGTCGCACCGCGCATCGACGACATGGCGCAGTGGCAGAGCGATCTGCGCTGGATCGCCGACCAGTGCCCCGCGGGCGACTTCATCCTCGCAGGAGATTTCAACGCGACGATCGACCACATGGCGGGGCTCGGCGTCGACGGCGGCGACATGGGCTACTGCCGCGACGCAGCCACCCGATCGGGCAACGGATTCAGCGGAACCTGGCCCAGCTCGCTGCCGGCACTGCTGAGCACGCCGATCGACCACGTCATGGCATCGCCCAGTTGGACGACGACCGGATCGGTCGTGATCGGCGGCGGCGGTGGCAGCGATCATCGTGGCCTCGTGGTGCAGCTCGAGCCCGCAGGCTGACATCCCGCGGTCGTCACGCAGGTGACAGACTGGAGGGATGAGCACCGCAGAACGCGACACGATCGCAGAGCCCACCACTGAGACCCCCGTCGAAGCCACCACCACGAACCGGAAGCAGCCCTTCCCCCGTGGGTTCCTCGACACGATCTCGACCGGATGGGCTGAGCGCCCCGAGTCGATCCCCGCTCCCCGCGCACAGGCGCCGTTCGCTGCTGTGCGCCGCGCCGCCGTCTCGGCCGCATTCCCCGGCAAGCGCCTGGTCATTCCGGCCGGGTCGCTCAAGCAGCGCAGCAACGACACGGATTACCCGTACCGCCCCCACTCTGCCTTCGCGCACCTCACCGGCTGGGCATCGGATGCCGAGCCCGACTCGATCCTCGTGTTCGAGCCGACCGACTCGGGCCACGATGTGACGCTGTACTTCCGAGAGCGCGCCGACCGCACCACGACCGAGTTCTACGCGGATGCCACCGTCGGAGAGTTCTGGATCGGTCCGCGTCCTTCGCTCGCCGGGGTCGCCGCAGACCTCGACGTCGCGACCGACCACCTCGAAGAGTTCTCGAACGTCCAGGGCGAGCTCGTGCTCGAAGAGGACGATGACCTCACCCGCTTCGTCTCTGAGCTGCGCCTCGTCAAGGACGAGTTCGAGATCGCTGAGATGCGCCACGCCGTCGACATCACCGCACAGGGCTTCGAAGACGTGATCCGTTCGCTTCCCGAGGCGATCTCGCACGCCCGAGGCGAGCGGGTCGTCGAGGGCGTCTTCCATCGCCGCGCTCGCGAAGACGGCAACGGCGAGGGCTACGACACGATCGCCGCATCCGGTCCCCACGCCTGCTACCTGCACTGGACCCGCAACGACGGAACGGTCGTGCCCGGAGACCTGATCCTCGTGGATGCCGGCGTCGAGGCAGACAGCCTCTACACCGCGGACATCACCCGCACCCTGCCGGTCTCCGGCACCTTCACCGAGGTGCAGCGCCGGGTCTACGAGACGGTGCGCGAGGCCGCGGATGCCGCGTTCGCCGCCGCGCGGATCGGCGTGCGCTTCCGCGAGGTGCACGAGGCCGCCATGCGCGTGATCGCCGCCCGCGTCGCCGAGTGGGGTCTGCTTCCGGTGACCGCGCAGGAAGCGCTGGACGCGGATGCCGGTGGACAGCACCGTCGCTACATGGTGCACGGCACGTCGCACCATCTGGGCATCGATGTGCATGACTGCGCTCAGGCCCGTCGGGAGATGTACTACGACGGCATCCTCGCCCCCGGCATGGTGTTCACGATCGAGCCCGGCCTCTACTTCCAGATCGACGACCTCACCGTGCCCGCGGAATACCGCGGCATCGGAGTGCGCATCGAAGACGACATCCTGATGACGCAGGACGGTCCGGTCAATCTGTCGGCCGACATCCCGCGCACCGCCGACGAGGTCGAGGCCTGGATCGCTCGCGTCCAGAGCTGAACCCGCTGCGTGCACGAGGGCCAGCTCGTACTCACCGAGGAGACCGCTGCGCGAGTGATCGCGCAGCGGTTTCCGGTGCTCGCCCACCTGCCGGTCGAGCGCGTACGCACCACGGGCACTGTGAACACGATCGTCCGAATCGGCGACGACTTCACGGCTCGGTTCCCCCTCGTCACAGAATCGGCAGAGACACTCGCCGCTGAGGCTGCGGCGATGGAGGAACTCGCAGACGTCTGCGTCGTGCCATCGCCCCGCTCTCTCGGCATCGGTGCGGCGACGCCGGAGTATCCGTCGGCGTGGTCGGTGCAGACGTGGGTGCCGGGCGAGACAGCGAGCCATGACCTCCACGCGACATCCGACCCCCTGGCCTGCGAGGTCGCCACGCTGATCGCGTCGCTCCGGGCCGCGGATGTGCGCGGGCGCAAGTTCGACGGCCGGGGTCGTGGGGGCGTCCTCTCTGATCACGACGAGTGGGTCGCGCTCTGCATCGAGAGAAGCGCCCACCTGGTCGATGCGGCCCGAGTGCGTCGCCTGTGGCGCGCCCTGCGCGACCTCCCGCGCTCCGGCCCGGACGTGATGAGCCATCGCGATCTCACCCCGTTCAACCTGCTGGTCTCGGGCGATCGCCTGGCCGGCTGGCACCTGTTCGACGCGCCTCGCCGGCGCCTCCTCCGCGAGCACGTCGGAGCCTCGGATGTCGAATGGCAGCGGGCCGCCGGGTGGGCGCTGCAGCAGGCGATGGGACTCGGCTGGTACTACGAGGACTCGAATCCTGCGATGAGCGCTCTCGGGCTCTCCACGATGCGCCGACTGCTCGACGACGCAGAGCTCACGTCGCTCGGATGATGTCTACGCGGGCGGATCCGCGACGATCTCGACCTTGAACCCCTGGGCGTTCTCGACCCACCCGGCATAGTGATCCGGCCCCCCGGCGTGCGGGTACCGGTCCTGATACAGCGGGCGCCGTGCCGTTCCAGCAGCAACCCCAGCTGCCCGAGGCTTCATCGATGTCGGGTACCCAGATTTCGATGTGGTGCAGGCCCTTCACGAGTGCTGCACGAAGTCCGCGACGAACGGTGCGAGCGACGCGCCGATCTCGGACGGTGGGCGCTTGCGCCCTTTCACCTCGAAGGTGTGACCGCCGCCTTCGATCCAGATGACCCTCGCGTCCTGACAGGTCGAGACGACTTCCTCGAACTGCGTCACCGGCTGGATGAACGGATCGTTCGTGCCCTCGATGAACAGCTGCGGAACACTGATGGCCGGAAGGTGCTCGGCCCGAGGCTTCTCCGGCTTGCCCGGCGCGTGCAGCGGGTACCCCAGGTACGCGAGCCCGTCGACGGAGAGTCCCTGCGCGACGGCCATGGATGCCATCCGCCCGCCGTAGGACTTGCCGGTCGCCCAGATCGCCGCAGCCGGGTCCTGCTCGCGCGCGAAGGCGACCACGGCGTTCCAGGTCGCGATCGCGTGCGTCGCCGGCCCCGGCATCCGACGCCCCTGCTCGACGTACGGGAAGTTGAAGCGCAGCGTGGCGTGTCCACGGGAAGCGAGCTCTTCGGCGAAGCCGGTGAGGAAGGGGTGGTCTTTGCCGGTGCCCGCGCCGTGCGCGACGATCACGGTCGATCCGCTGTCGCCTGCCGACCAGTCAGCCGAGACGGCGGTCGGTCCGGCGGGCAGATCGACGACGATCTCGACCATCAGGCGCGCAGGTAGGGAATCGCGAACGGTACGCGCATGACCTTGCCGCTCGAAGCCTTCACCATGCCCATGATGACCAGGACGACATGGAAGACCGACAGCGCGAAGTAGATCGTGATCGGAATGCCGATGGGGTAGAACCCGCTCGACGGAGAATCGGCCGTGAGTGAGAACAGGATCACGAAATGCGAGATGAGCAGAACCGTCGACACCAGCAGATATGTGAGCCCCCAGTTCGCGGCCGCCCGAGCGTTCTCACCGGCCACGCCTCCGAAGCGACGCGACGAGCCGCCGCTGACGGCCATGGCGATCCCTGATGCGAATCCGCCCACGAACGGGAACGGCACCAGGATCAGAAGGCCGAGCGCCCACGGGAGCAGGCCGCGCGGTGGCACGGCGGCGGGATAGGTGCCGGCGGGGTAACCCTGCGCCGGATAGCCAGGTGCCGGATACCCCGGGGAAGGAGGCGTCTGCGGCGGGGCGTATCCGGCCGGCTGCTGCGGCGCCGGAGCGTGACCAGGAGCTGCGGGCGGAGCGTATCCCGGCGACAGCGGCGCAGGCTGCTGGGCATAGCCCGGGGCCTGGGGCGGAGCGTAGCCGTACACGGGCGCCGGCGGCACCGGCCCCTGTGCAGGAGGCGCAGGAGGGACGGGAGGCACCGCGGGGTGCACGGGCGTTCCAGAGGAGTCGGTATCGCGCTGTTCGTCGGACATCAGATGGTTCCCGCCGAGGTGGGCGGAAGACCGGGCTTGCCGGGGTCGGGCGAGTCGATCGGAGGTGCGGTAGGAGGTGCGGTGGGATCCGCGGGGCGCGGCGGAACCGTCGGCTCTTCGGGAACGGCCTCAGGGCCGCCGAGCGGCGGGGTCGGCCCGGAAGTCGGGTCCTCCGGCGAGATGGGAGGCGCTGCCGGAGGTGCAGGGGCAGGGGCGGGCTGGCCACCGGGGGCGATGCGCTCGCCGTACCTCGGCGGCTCGTCCAGGTCGACGGGCGCCCGCACCGGCGCAGGCTTGGCCGCGCCCAGGGCGAGACGCGCCTTCGCGAGTGACGTCGACTGCACTCGCACCTCGTAATGGTCTGCGGCGAACTGCGTGACGCTCGCGAAGTCGCGGCGTCGGCGCACGATCGCGTAGGTCACGAGGCTGAGGAGCATGCCGAGCGCGACGCCGATGAAGACGAACCCGACGAAGAGCTGGATCGGCACCTCCGGGTTGCCGATCACGAGGATCGCGGAGAGGAAGAGGCCGATGAGCACGCCGTTGATCGCTCCCGATCGTGCCGCGGCGGCATAGCCGAGTCGTCCCGTGATGCGCTCGACCGTGCGGACGCTCTGCCCGATGATCGCGATGTCTCGGGCCGGCACCTCCTGGGCGATCAGTTTGGACACCGTCTTCTGGGCGCCTTCGTAATCGCGGGTCGAGGCGACGATCTCGCCCTCATCGCGGCTGTCAGCTGGACGGTTCAGCATGCTCATCCCGCCATTGTTCCATGCCTTGTGGTGACAGGGCCGGGAGTGTGTCCGGCCGCGGCCCCGCCGGGGGCCGCAGGAGTACCCCGCGCACTACGCTGGACGAGTGAGCACACAACGGGTATTCGCCGCGCGCCTGGCAGGCTGCGCCGTCTTCGATCCCGTGGGCGACCGGCTCGGCAAAGTCCGAGATGTCGTCATCGTGTACCGAAGTACGGCCGCTCCACGCGTCATCGGCCTCGTGGTCGAGATCCCCGGGCGGAGACACGTCTTCCTGTCGATAGGCCGCGTGACGTCGATCCGTGCGGGCCAGGTCATCAGCACCGGACTCATCAACGTTCGCCGCTTCTCTCCCCGTGCCGGCGAAGTGAGGGTTCTCGCAGAGCTCCTCGGTCGACGGGTCAGCCTCGTCGACGGCACCGGCACGGCTGTCATCGAAGATGTCGCCATCGAGCCGAACCGCCTGGGTGAGTGGGCCGTCAGCCAGCTCTTCCTCCGTCGCCCCAAGACCAGCGCGTCGCCGTTCGCCAAGGGCCCGACCACCTTCGCCGCCTGGAGCGAGGTCGCCGAGCAGCACTCCCCCGGCGAGTCGCAATCGGCCGAGCAGCTCGTCGCCTCCTACTCCGAACTGCACGCCGCCGACCTCGCGAACACTCTGCTCGATCTGCCGCAGCAGCGAATGATCGAAGTCGCAGAGGAACTCTCCGACGATCGCCTCGCCGACGCCCTCGAAGAGATGCCCGAGGACGAACAGGTGCACATCCTCGACCGCCTCGGCGACGAGCGAGCCGCCGACATCCTCGACCAGATGGAGCCGGACGACGCCGCGGACCTCCTCGCCCAGCTGCCGCCGAATCGCCTCGAGCAGCTGCTCGAGCTGATGGAGCCGGAAGAGGCCGAGGACGTCAGGATGCTGCTGCGCTACGGCCCCGACACCGCCGGCGGTCTCATGACCCCCGAGCCGATCATCCTCTCCGCCGACGCCACCGTGGCCGAGGCGCTGGCGCTCATCCGGCGTCACGAGCTGCACCCCGCCCTTGCCGCAGCCGTGTTCGTGACCCTGCCGCCCTTCGAGACGCCGACAGGCCGACTGCTCGGCATGGTGCACTTCCAGAGGATGCTGCGCTACCCGCCGCACGAGCGTCTCGGCGCGATCATGGACGACAGCCTCGACCCCGTGCGCGTCACCGCCTCGGCGGCCGAAGTGGCAAGGATGCTCGCGAGCTACGACCTCGTCTCGCTTCCGGTGATCGACGCCGCCCATCGTCTGGTCGGCGCGATCAGCATCGACGACGTCCTCGACTACCTGCTGCCCGACGACTGGCGCACGCATGACAGCGACGAGCCGTCGGTCCCGAAGGAGGTGCGCTGATGCCTCGCTCTCGCTCTCGCTCCCCTCGGCTCGACGCCCCGCTCGGCCGCGGCACCCCTCGGCAGCGGCCGACGTCACGCGACCGCTTCGGCCGTTTCACGGAGTGGGTCGCTCGCGCCATGGGCACCCCGGCGTTCCTGCTGATCCTCACGCTGTTCTGCGTGCTCTGGATCTGCTGGAACACCCTGCTGCCCGACCACCTGCGCTTCGACGACGCCGCGCTCGGCTTCACGGCTCTCACCCTGATGCTCTCGCTGCAGGCGTCGTACGCCGCCCCTCTGATCCTCCTCGCGCAGAACCGCCAGGACGACCGCGACCGCGTGCAGATCGAGCAGGATCGCCAACGTGCCGAGCGCAACCTCGCCGACACCGAGTACCTCGCGAGGGAGATCGTCGCACTGCGGATGGCGCTCGAAGAGCGCAACAACCAGGTCGTGACGCGCGATGTGCTGCGCCACGAGCTCAAGTCGCTACTCGCAGAGCTCGGCGAGCAGGACGACGAACCGGCCGAGCGACGCCCCCGCGGTCGCTCCACAACATCATGAGCTCAGCCGACTCCGTCCGAGCCGCCGTCGCCGCAGTGACCGACCCCGAGCTGCGACGACCCATCGGCGATCTCGACATGGTCAGAGAGATCAGCGTCGATGGAGCGCACGCGAACGTCGCGATCGTGCTGACGATCGTGGGCTGTCCCGCCGCGGCTCGCATCGAATCCGATGTCCGCACCGCGGCCGCTTCGGTGCCCGGCATCACCGAGGTGGACGTCGAGGTCGGCGTGATGACTCCCTCCGAGCGCAAGGCGCTCACCGAGAAGCTGCGCGATGGGCGGCCTCCTCGCCAGATGCCCTTCGGCCCGGACTCGCTCACACGGGTGATCCTCGTCTCGAGTGGCAAGGGCGGCGTGGGCAAGTCCACCGTGACGGCGAACCTCGCCGTAGCGCTCGCCGCTCAGGGGCTCTCGGTCGGTCTCGTCGACGCCGATGTGCACGGCTTCTCGATCCCCGGGCTCCTCGGCATCCCCGCCGGAACCCAGCCCACGCGCATCGACGACCTCATGCTTCCGCCCGTCGCCCACGGAGTGAAGACCATCTCGATCGGCATGTTCCTCCGCGACGGCGAGGCTGTGGTCGCCTGGCGCGGACCGATGCTGCATCGCACCGTGCAGCAGTTCCTGACAGACGTGTTCTTCGGCGATCTCGACATCCTGCTGATCGACATGCCTCCCGGCACCGGCGACATCGCCATCTCGATCGGGCAGCTGCTGCCCCACGCTGAGGTGTTGGTCGTCACGACGCCGCAGGCGGCAGCATCCGACGTGGCGATCCGCAGCGGGCTGGTCGCTCGCCAGACCGGGCAGCGGGTGATCGGGGTGGTCGAGAACATGGGAGCCCTCACCCTTCCGGACGGCACCGTTGTCGATCTGTTCGGGTCAGGAGGCGGTGCAGCCGTGGCCAGTGCGCTGTCGGAGACGCAGTCCGTGCCGCTGCTGGCATCGATCCCCCTCAGTCCAGCGCTGCGTACGGGAGGCGACGACGGGGTTCCCGTGGTGCTCAGCGCCCCCGACGATGCGGCGGCCGTCGCGATCCGCGAGCTCGCAGGTTCCCTCGCCACTCAGGGGCGCGGCCTCGCCGGTCGTTCGCTCCCGATGACCCTGGGCTGAGACGATCGTGGCTCTCACCGTCGACGAACAGCTGCTGCGGGGCATGGCACGCGACGCGGCGATCTACGCCCTCACCCGCCCTGTCGCGATCGTGATGTGGATCGCCCTCGTCGCGGCATTCGTCGTCAGCATCGTCAATCTCACCGCCGCGGGCGGCGCCCAGGGGCTCGCGGGTCTGCTGCCCGTCGCGAGCATCGCCCTCATGGTCTATGCGGTCGTCATGACGGTCACCGGCGCCAGACGCGCCGTCCGGGCCGCCACCCCTCCCGGCAGCGCCGTGTGGCTCCGGCTCGATGACACCGCTCTGCACGTCGGCGCCGGCAGCCGATCGTCGGACATCTCGTACAGCACCTTCCAGAGCGTTCGTGCCGGGAGGCATGCCGTGCTCTTCAAGCTCCGAGGCGCGTCTGCGATCACGGCGGTCCCGCGCGCCCTGTTGTCCGACGACGACATCGTGACGCTGCGGTCCAGAATCGGCTGACCGCGATCAGGGGCCGCACGTCATCCGGTCTCTGCCCCACAACCGACTCGGGTCGTTCGTCCGCCTCAGGTGGCTTCGGGATCGAACGGCGGCGGGCTCGCGACGGAGAACTCCGGTCGCACCCTCGGGGTCCGCACGGGCTTCACCGTCGGCTCGGCGACGACCGCCTCGGCCCTGGCGGGCGCGGGCGCCGCATCGTCTTCGAAGAGCGCATCGCGGATGATGCGTCTGGGGTCGTACTGCCGAGGATCGAGCTTGCGCCAATCGACGTCGTCGATGTCGGGACCCATCTCGTCGCGGACGCGCGATTTGGTGTCGCGGAGGAACTCGCCGGCACGCCGAGCGAGCTTCGCAACGCTCTCGGCGTAGCGGGGCAGCCGCTCCGGTCCGATGAGCAGCGCAGCGATCAGACCGATGAGCAGCAGCTTCTCGAAGGTGATCCCGAACTGCATGTGTCCAGGCTACCGCCGCGCCTGCCGTTGTGCCGCGCACCGAGCGCATACGCTGGGAGAACACATATCTCAGTCGGGAGAATCAGTCAATGAGCGAGAACGATGCGAACGCACGTTTCATCCGCGAGTCGATCGTGGAGCCTTCGCCGATCGCCCGCGCGCGTGCGCACGCCATCGAACTCGGCGCGTCGCCGATCAGCGCGGCCGTCGGCTCGCAGATCGCCGTGCTGGCCGCCGCGACCGGCGCCAGGTCGATCGTCGAGATCGGCACCGGAGCCGGCGTCTCAGGCCTCTGGCTGCTGCGGGGGGCGCCGCAGGCCGTGCTGACCTCGATCGACAACGAACCGGAGCACCTGGCCGCGGCTCGTCAGGCGTTCTCCGACGCTCGCGTCCCCGCGACGAAGGCTCGTTTCATCACGGGTCGCGCGGCCGACGTGCTGCCGCGCATGAACGAAGCGTCGTATGACATCGTGCTCGTCGATGCAGACCCCGAGAACGTCATCGACTACGTCGAGCACGGTCTGCGGTTGGTGCGCACGGGCGGAATGGTCCTGGTCCCCCGGATTCTCGGTAGCGGACGCGTGGCCGACCCGGTGCAGCGCGACGAGGTGACCTCGGCCTATCGCTCGCTCGTGCAGGAGACCCAGGAGTCGTCAGCGGTGCTCGCCACCGTCTCGACCTCCGGCGAGGGCCTGCTGCAGCTGATCAGCGTCGGCGAGGCCTGAGCCTCCGACACCCCGTACAGACGGAAGAGGGCGACGGATCGATGATCCGTCGCCCTCTTCGTGAATCCGCGTGCGCGAATTCGAGTTCTCTCAGGCGGGCTTCACGACGGCTGCCAGCACGTCGTGGAGTTCCTTCGCCTCTGCGTCGTTCACGGAGACGACCAGACGGCCGCCTCCTTCGAGCGGGACGCGCACGATGATGAGTCGTCCTTCTTTTACGGCCTCCATGGGTCCGTCTCCGGTCCTCGGCTTCATCGCTGCCATCGTGGGCTCCTTTTCCTCCGGTGGTATGCGATCAGTTTATCGGGTGTTACCGGAACCTGGATGTCCCCTATGAAGAAATGCATCAAGCCTTAACATTCACGGCACCTGCCAGAACGTGTTCCCCAGGGCGTATATGTGATAGATCCAGAGCCACTGACCGAGCAGGCAGACCGCCAGAACCCCGAGCCGCCACACGCGCGAGCGCGGCACGGCGAGCGCTCCCCAGGCAGGACTCAACGGCAGAAGCAGCCGGAAAGTGCTCGACTGGGGGAAGAAGACTGCGAGCAGGTAGAGGAGGTAGCTCGCGCTCCAGAGCCTGAGATCGGGACCGAGCGCACGCACCTGGGGCAGGTAGAGCAGAGCAGCACCCGCAGCCACGACGAGAAGCGCCAGGGCGACCGGGCCCCACGCTCCGGGAAGCCCCCACTGGGCGAACCAGAACTGGGACGCCTGGATCCAGCCTTCGAACGGCACGAAACCCTCGACCCCGCCGACGAGCCAGTTCCTGCGCCAGGCGAGCTCGGTCGCGAGGTACGCACCGGGGTCTCCGGTGACGAATCCTGCGATGACCTGCCACGAGAAGCCGGTGATCGTGGCGAGGGCGCCGAGCGCCACGATGTGCACGATCTCCCGCGGGGCGAGCGGGTCGTCTCTACGGCACCACCAGCGGAAGATGCCGTGCAGACCGAGGTAGAGCGCGAATGCGAGGATCCCCGGTCTCGTGAAAGCCATCACGGGGACGAGCAGATAGAGCCAGACGTAGTTCCTGCGCACCGTGGCGTCGAGCGCCAGGAAGAGCAAGAGGAGGAACAGCGTCTCGGCATATCCGACCTGGAACATCGCCGCGATCGGACCGGAGGCGAAGAACACCACCGACCACATCGTCGCCCGCGCGCCGATGCGATCGCGCAGCAGTCGATGCAGCGCGAGACAGGCGAAGTAACCGGCCACGAACGACAGCAGGAAAGCGCCCATCCCCCACGAGCCGAACACGAACCCGACCGTCTTGGCGGCGAAGGCGAACACCGGCATGAACGCCCAGGCGTTCTCTGCGACCTCACCAGATTCCGTGAGGGGGAGCGAAGAGGGATACCCCTCTTCGGCGACGAGCCAGTACCACTGCGCATCCCATCCGACGATGAAGTCGGCGAGCCCCGGCTCTGCACCGAACCTCGACAGCGACGTCGACTGAGCCGCCGCCGCGATCATCATCGCTGTCGTCACGACGCGGGCGCCGAGGTAGATCACGGCGATCCGCAGCGCCAGCGGCGCCCCCGCCCACCGACGGGTCGCGGTCAGCGCGAACTGAGCCATGCGCGCAGTCCTCGCTCGACGGCGTCGATCTGCGCGAGCGGAACGCGCTCCTCGTCATGATGCGCGAGGTGCGGGTCCCCCGGTCCGTAGTTCACGGCGGGGATGCCGAGGGCCGAGAAGCGAGCGACGTCGGTCCACCCGTACTTGGGGCGCGGCTCGGCGCCGACGGCAGCCACGAACTCCCGGGCGATCGGCGCATCGAGACCGGGCCGCGCGCCTTCGGCGGCGTCGGTGATCTCGACGTCGAAGCCGGCCAGGAGGTTGCGGATGTGCGCTTCTGCATCCGCCGCAGACTTGCTCGGAGCGAACCGGTAGTTCACTTCGACCTCGCACGCATCGGGTATCACGTTGCCCGCGACCCCTCCCGTGATCCGGACGGCGCTCATGCTCTCGCGGTACAGCAGTCCGTCGACCGCGATCTCTTTCGCACGGTACTCGGCCAGACGCGCGAGGATCGGGGCGGCGCGATGGATGGCGTTCTCGCCGATCCAGGCGCGGGCGGCGTGCGCGCGGACGCCGGTGGTGCGCACGATCGCACGCATCGTGCCGTTGCAGCCGCCCTCGACCTCACCGTTCGACGGCTCGCCGAGGATCGCGAAGTCGGCCCGGAAGAGATCCGGCCGCACCGCGGCGAGAAGCGCGAGTCCGTTCTTCGACGCCTCGACCTCCTCGTTGTCGTACCACATCCAGGTGATGTCGACCGAGGGCTCGGTGAGCTCGGCGGCGAGTTTGAGCTGCACCGCGGTGCCGCTCTTCATATCGACGGTCCCTCGGCCCCAGAGGTAGGCGACACCGTCGATCTCGATGTCCTTCGTCGGCACGTTGCCGTTGATCGGCACGGTGTCGATGTGTCCTGCGATCGCCACCCGCTGGGCTCGTCCGAGGTCCGTGCGGGCGACGATCGTGTTGCCGTGTCGGATCACCTCGAGATGCGGGTAGGCGGAGATCGCCTCCTCGATGGCGTCCGCGAGCGTCGTCTCGTCACCCGAGACACTCGGGATGTCGCAGATCGCACGGGTCAGGTCGACAGAGGACGCTGTCAGATCGAGCATCATGCACCCAGCCTACTTACCCCGACATCTGTGCGATCGTCCACGCCCGCTCGCGATACCGTGGAGGCATGACTGAGGCGCGCACCGTGTGGGGTACCGGACTTTCGACGATCGCCGGAGACGGCACAGTTCTCGACGCGTGGTTCCCCGAGGTGCTCACCGAAGCCCCGTCGGCCGGAGACGCCGCGGCCGCACTCGTCGCCCTCGAAGCTCTGACCGGGCCCGATGAGCGCCGCAACGTCACCGTCGAGACCGTGCAGCTGCACATCGATCTGGGTGCCGCGCCCACGTCGACCGTCGACGCCTACCTGCGACTGCACGCGCTCTCGCACCTGGTCGTGCGACCGAACGAACTAACCCTCGACGGCATCTTCGCCCACCTGCCGAATGTGGCCTGGACCAACGCCGGCCCCGTGCACCCCGATGACGCCGCACGACTTCGCCCGCTGCTCCAGCGGGCAGGGATCCAGGTGCAGGGGCTCGACAAGTTCCCCCGGCTCACCGACTACGTGCAGCCAGCGGGCGTGCGCATCGCTGACGCCTCGCGCGTCCGCCTGGGCGCCCATCTCTCCCCCGGCACGACCGTGATGCACGAGGGCTTCGTGAACTTCAACGCGGGCACGCTGGGTGCGTCGATGGTCGAAGGACGCATCTCTCAGGGAGTCGTGGTCGGCGACGGCAGTGACATCGGCGGTGGCTCGTCGATCATGGGCACGCTCTCAGGCGGCGGCTCGCACCGAGTCTCCATCGGAGCCCGCACACTGTTGGGTGCCAACGCGGGCATCGGCATCTCGCTCGGCGACGACTGCATCGTGGAAGCCGGGCTCTACGTGACGGCGGGCACCAAGATCGTGCTCCTCGACGGCCCGTCGACTGCCGACGGCGGCAGGAAGACGGTCAAGGGTTCCGAGCTGTCGGGTCAGGATGGACTGCTGTTCCGCCGCAACTCGCTGAGCGGAGCGGTCGAGGCCGTGCGGCGCGCGGGTGCCGGCGTCACGCTCAACGAGGCGCTGCACGCCTGAGCGACGCGCTGAGCGAGAGCGCGTCCCAGGCTTCTCCCCCTGACGCGTGATAGTGTCGAATCGACGATCCTCGCAGTGCGAGACGTCTGCGTCGTCGACACGCTCCCGCGCCACTTGCCTGGTTCTGGCCATTTCGAACGGCGAAACGATGCGCGATCCCGCGCCGTCGCCCACCCTTCCGCACCCGGCCCGTTGGTACGTGCGTGCATTCTCACGGAGATACACCCCTATGACTTCCTTCCTCGATCTCGGCGTGCCCGCCGACCTCGCCGCCGTCCTCACCAAGGACGGCAAGACCGAGGCGTTCGCGATTCAGCGCGACACGCTTCCCGACTCCCTCGCAGGTCGTGACCTCCTCGGCCGCGGCCGCACCGGCAGCGGCAAGACGATCGCGTTCGCGCTCCCGCTCGTCGCCCGCCTTTCCGCGTCTTCGCGCAGCAGCCGCCCCGGCCACCCGCGTGGTCTCGTGCTCGCCCCGACCAGGGAGCTCGCCACCCAGATCGCAGCGACCATCGCACCGCTCGCCGAGGCCAAGGGCCTGCGCGTCACGACCGTCTTCGGCGGCGTCAGCCAGCGCCCGCAGGAGCAGGCGATGCGCAATGGCGTCGACATCGTCGTCGCGTGCCCCGGCCGCCTGGAAGACCTGATGAAGCAGCGAGTCGTGCAGCTCGACGCCGTCGAGGTCACTGTCCTCGACGAAGCCGATCACATGGCCGACCTCGGGTTCCTCCCGGGCGTCACCCGCATCCTCACCGCCACGCCGGCCGGCGGCCAGCGTCTGCTCTTCAGCGCGACCCTCGACCGCGGCATCGACACGCTCGCCCGCCGCTTCCTCTCGAACGCCGTCAGCCACGAGGTCGACGAAGAGAGCGTCCCCGTCGGCGAGATGACCCACCGCGTGCTGGTCGTCGACTCGACCGACAACAAGACCGAGCTCGTGCGCGAGCTCGCGTCCGGCACCGGCCGGCGCATCCTCTTCACTCGCACGAAGCACCAGGCCAAGAAGCTCGCGAAGCAGCTCACCGCGGCCGGCATCCCGGCCGTCGACCTCCACGGCAACCTGTCGCAGAATGCGCGTGAGCGCAACCTCGGAGCCTTCTCGGCAGCCCCCGAAGACGGCGGCGTCCGCGTCCTCGTCGCCACCGATGTCGCCGCACGCGGTGTGCACGTCGACAACGTCGATCTCGTCGTCCACGTCGACCCGCCGATGGAGCACAAGGCGTACCTGCACCGTTCAGGTCGCACTGCTCGCGCCGGGGCCGCAGGAACGGTCGTCACGGTGGTGCTCCCCGAGCAGCGCCGCGATGTGAAGGACCTGCTGCGCAAGGCAGCGATCAGCGCCGCTCTCGAGCCCGTCACCACAGCCGCCGTCAGCGAGCTGGTTCCCGAGCGCGCCGCACACGTGCGTCCTGCTCCGATTCAGCAGCAGCAGCGCCAGGCACCCAAGCAGCGCCCGGCGGGCGGTGAGCGCAACTCGGCCGCCAACCCGCCGTCGCGTCGCAGCCGTCGTCCCCGCTCGGGCCAGGGCGGCCAGGGTGCACCGGCAGCGCAGACCGGTTCACGTCAGGGCGGATCCCGCCAGGGCGGTCAGTCTCGCAGCCAGGGCGGCCGCGGCTGGAGCTCGCAGGGCCGCTGACCCCAACTGTCGTAGAGGCGGGTGCGCCGATGCTCAGGCATCGACGCACCCGCTTTTCTGCGCCCCGCGTTGAATCCTGAGAGTGAGGAGAGCGCCGCGGTCAGCGCCCCACCGCCGCCAGAACCTGCGGATCGGAGCATCCGCGGACGAACCCGGCGAGACGACGACGGATCTCGAAGCCCAGCACTCGAACGCCGATCCACTCTGCGATCGGTGCCAGCCAGGCCGGGCGGCAGGAGAAGTTGTACTTCCACACGGCCAGAGTGCCCTCGGGCACCTCGGTGAACCGCCAGCCGCCGCCGAGCTTGGTGAAGAACCAGGGCCCGCGCTCCATCACCATGCCCACGTTCGTGGGCGGGGCGTATGACACGTAGCGGCTGACCATCGAGAGACCGAACCGCTGCCGAGTGAAGGTGCGCACGCCCTTCGCGGGGGTATCCGCGTCGTCCATGAGATGCTGCTCGCTGATGAAGCGGTCCCAGCGCCGGCGCACCGCTCCCGTCGTCTGCGACACCGCGAACGCGGTCGCCGGGTCCACCGGCACGACCGCCTCGGCGCTGACGACAGGCATCGCGCTTGATGTCAGCGGGTCTGGAAGGTGCGCTCGGGAGATCCCGTGTAGAGCTGCTGCGGGCGGCCGATCTTGGTCTGCGGGTCGAGCTGCAGCTCACGCCACTGCGCGAGCCACCCGGGCAGACGACCGATCGCGAACAGCACGGTGAACATGCGCGTCGGGAAGCCCATCGCCTTGTAGATGACGCCGGTGTAGAAGTCGACGTTCGGGTAGAGACGACGCTCCTTGAAGTAGTCGTCAGCGAGAGCGAGCTCTTCGAGCTCCTGAGCGAGGTCGAGCAGCGGGTCGGTGACGCCGAGTTCGGCGAGCACCTCACCCGCGGCCTCCTTGACGAGCTTGGCGCGGGGATCGTAGTTCTTGTAGACCCGGTGCCCGAAGCCCATGAGCTTCACACCCTCTTCCTTGTTCTTCACCCGCTCGACGAAGCGAGAGACGCTCTGACCCGAGTCACGGATCTGCCCGAGCATGGTGAGGACGGCCTCGTTCGCACCACCGTGCAGCGGCCCGGAAAGGGCCTGGATGCCCGCGGAGATCGACGCGAACTGATTGGCACCGGTCGACCCGACGAGACGCACGGTCGAGGTCGACGCGTTCTGCTCGTGGTCTTCGTGCAGGATGAGCAGCAGCTCGAGAGCCTTCGACATGACCGGGTTGACCTTGTACTCCTCGGAATGCACGCCGAAGTTGAGCTTGAGGAAGTTCTCGACGAAGCCGAGGGAGTTGTCGGGGTAGAGGAACGCCTGGCCGACGCTCTTCTTGTGCGCGTAGGCGGCGATGACCGGCAGCTTCGCCAGCATCCGGATCATGTTCAGCTCGACGTGCTCGGGGTTGTGCGGGTCGGTCTGGCCCTCGTAGTAGGTCGAGAGCGCGGCGACGGCCGACGACAGCACCGACATCGGGTGCGCGGTGTGCGGCAGCGCCGAGAAGAAGCGCTTCAGGTCTTCGTGCAGCAGCGTGTGCCGACGGATCTTCTCGTCGAACTCGGCGAGCTCGGCGGCGGAGGGCAGCTCGCCGTAGATGAGGAGCCATGCGACCTCGAGGTAGCTCGTCGATCCGGCGAGCTGCTCGATCGGATATCCGCGGTAGCGCAGGATGCCCTTGTCTCCGTCGATGAATGTGATCGCGGACTTGGTCGACGCGGTGTTGACGAAACCGTAGTCGAGCCCCGTGTAGCCGGTCTGTCGCGTCAGCGTCGAGAAGTCGATGCTGTCATTGCCCGCCGTGCCTCGCACGAGTGGGAACTCAGCGGTCGTATCGCCGATCGTCAGCTTCGCTGTCGCCTGCTGCTCTGCCGCTGCGCTCACGCGGGCCTCCTCATGGATCTTCATCAAGTCGGATGTGGCGATGTCACGGCGCTGTGCACCAGGTCTGTTCGAGATCATCGATACATGACCGAATCGCCTTTACAGCCTAGTAGGCACACAGGCCTACTGTGACAACCGACAAAAGAACCATCGGTCTGAGGCGAGAACCTACACGGCCTGTTCGCGCAGACGACGGGCGCCCTCGGCGATCCGTTCGGACGGTGCCGTCAGCGCCAGCCGTACATGCTGACTTGAGAAGGCACCGTAGAACGGGCCGGGGCCCGCGAGGATGCCGAGGTCGGCCAGCCGCTCGATGCTCGCCCAGGCATCCTGCCCCTCGGTCGCCCAGAGGTACAGACCTGCTTCCGAGCCGTCGATCCGGAACCCCGCAGCTTCGAGCGCCGGTCGCAGCATGTCGCGCCGCTCACGGTAGAGCTCCTTCTGGACCGCGACGTGCTCGTCGTCGCCCAGGGCCACGGCCATCGCGTGCTGCACCGGCTCCGGCGGCATCAGCCCCAGGTGCTTGCGCGCGGTGAGCAGCTCGCCGACGATGCGCGCACACCCCGCGACGAAAGCCGCCCGGTAGCCGGCGAGATTCGACTGTTTGCTCAGCGAATAGACGCTGAGCAGGTTCGCTCTGCTGCCGCCCGTCACGCGCGGGTCGAGGATCGAGGGGATCGACTCGGTCGCCCACTGGCCGTCCCACCCGAGCTCGGCGTAGCACTCGTCACTCGCGAGCACGGCCCCCAGCTCACGGGCTCGCAGCACCGCGGCCGACAGCTCCTCCACCGTCCAGGTGCGGCCGTCGGGGTTGCCTGGTGTGTTGATCCAGATGAGCTTGGTGCCCTCAGGCCAGTCGGCGGGATCGTCGGAAGGCAGCGGCGTGGCCCCGACGACGCGGGCACCCACCTCGTAGGTCGGGTACGCGATCCGAGGATGCACGACGATGTCACCGGCGCCGAGACCCAGCAGGGTCGGGAGCAGAGCCACGAGCTCCTTCGAGCCGATCGTGGGCAGGACATTGTCGACCGTGAGGTCGGCCACTCCCCTGCGGCGGGCGTACCACGCGACGATCGCCTCACGCAGAGCGGGGGTGCCGACGGTCTGCGGGTATGCGTGCGCGTCCGTCGCGTCGGACAGCGCTCTGCGGATCAGTTCGGGCGTCGGGTCGACGGGCGAACCGACGGACAGGTCGACTATGCCCCGCGGATGCAGGGCGGCACGCTGACGGTAGGGAACGACCGCATCCCACGGATAGTCGGCGAGATCGCGAACGCTCACGGACTACTCGCCCTGTGGCGGAAGAGCGGCGATGATCGGGTGATCGTGCGCGATGACGCCGACCTTGGCGGCCCCACCCGGAGAGCCGACTTCGTCGAAGAACTCGACGTTGGCCTTGTAGTAGTCCTGCCACTCGTCGGGCAGATCGTCTTCGTAGTAGATCGCCTCGACGGGGCACACCGGCTCGCACGCCCCGCAGTCGACACATTCGTCGGGGTGGATGTACAGCGAGCGTTCGCCCTCGTAGATACAGTCAACGGGGCACTCGTCGATGCAGGCGCGATCCTTGACATCGACGCACGGGAGAGCGATCACATACGTCACTCCCCCAGTCTACGACTCGCTGCCCGTCCGATCGCCCAGAGCGGGGGCACGCCGGGCACCCGTCGCGTCGACATCGGACGCCTCGGACGGCACTGCGGGCACGGGCGCCTGCGCCTCGGTGCGTGCGGGAAGCCGAGAGAAGGACGGCCAGGCCACGGTGAGAAGCACGAGCCCCGCGACGAGATAGGTCCAGAAGCGACCGCTGAGCGTGTCTTCGACGACCACCGACCCGCCCGGACCGACGCCGGAGATGAGCACCAGCATGCCGAGCATGCCGAGTCCCGCGGCGAGGGTCGCGCCTCGGTCGTGGGTGAGCGCGCGGATCGCGACGAGGATCGAGCCGCACGCGATCGCTCCCACCAGGAGCCCCACGGGCACCGGTCCCCACATCAGGCTGTGGCCGATCGTCCCCGCGACGCCGAAGACGCCGCCGACGAGAGCCGCGGCGATCCATGAGAGCACCCGGGAGATCCATCCGTTACGCACGAGTCGATCCTACGCGCGCCGATGATCTGTCCGGCTCAGGCAGCGAGACCGAGAAGCCGCAGGAGGGCGGCGACGCCCGCAGCCGCGAACACCACGACGAGGAACGACTGACGCAGCCACAGGAGACCGGCCGCGACGAGCAGGGCGGGAACCCGTGCATCGACCACCACAGCCTGCCCGGCTCCGAGCGTCTGCACCGCCACGAGTGCGGCGAGAAGCGCCACGGTCAGCAGGTCGGAGATGCGCGCCGGTCGTGGTGCCTCGAGCACGCTCGGCGGCACGAGGTACCCGGTGGCCTTGAGCGCCAGGCAGATCACCGCGGCGAGCAGGATCGCACTCCAGACGCTCACCGCCCCTCCTCCCCTGCGTCGGCCGTCGGGTCGTCGGCACTTCCCCACCAGTTGAACCACCCGACGACGATCGCGACGACCGCGGCGAGCAGCACGGGCAGCCCGGGCATGATGAACGGAGTGAGCGACGCCGCGACGACCGCTGCTGCCACGCCGACCGCGATCGCCTGGCGTTCCTTGAGACGCGGCCAGAGCAGGGCGAGGAAGGCTGCGGCAGCGGCAGCATCCAGCCCCCAGGTCTTCGGGTCCCCGAGCACGTCGCCGACGAGTGCGCCGATCAGGGTAGTGATGTTCCATCCGACGAAGATCCCGATTCCGGTGACCCAGAAGCCGACCTGCCTCAGGCGCGGATCGTTCTGCGAGATGGCCACCGCGGTCGACTCATCGATCGTGAAGTGCGCTGCCGCGACGCGGCGCGCGGGGGTGGTGCCGACGATCGGCGACATCCGCATGCCGTACGCGACGTTGCGCACCCCGAGCAGCGTTGCCGAGGCGATGGCCGAGGGAAGTGCCGACACTCCCCCGGCGGCGAACACGCCGACGAAGGCGAACTGCGATCCGCCGGTGAACATCAGCAGGCTGAGCACGCACGACTGCCAGACATCGAGACCGGATGCCACGGCGAGCGCGCCGAACGAGACGCCGTAGGCGCTGGTCGCGAGGACCACCCCCAGCGCCTCGCGCCAGACTTCGCGCTCGGCGCTCATCGCGCGACCGTTCGCTGTACTGAACACATGATCATCATTCTGAACAATACGAATCGGATAGTCAAGCGAACGAGTGTTTGACATACTGAACACATGGAGGATCTCCGCACCCGCATCGCCCGCACCCTGCGCAGAGAGCGAGAGAGAGCCGCCCTGTCCGTCTCCGAGCTGGCACGACGGGCGGGAATCTCGAAGGCGACCGTCTCGCAGCTCGAGTCGGGGTCGGGCAACCCCAGCGTCGAGACCCTGTGGGCTCTGGGCGTCGCGCTCGGAGTGCCCTTCGCCGTGCTCGTCGACCAGCAGACCAACGCTCCGACCCTCATCCGCGCCGATGACCTCGCCGGCGTGCCGTCGTCAGCGGCGGCGTACAGCGCTACCCTGCTGTCTGCGAGCCCCCCGGGCGCACGTCGGGACGTCTACCTGATCCAGGCGGAACCCGGCGATCCGCGCCGCTCCGATCCGCATCACCCCGGGACCACCGAGCACGTCGTCCTCATCTCCGGCCAGGCTCGGATCGGCCCGACGGACGAGCCAGTGCTGCTGAACCCCGGCGACTACCTCTCGTACGCCGGAGACGCACCGCACGTCTTCGAGGCGATCGTCTCCGGAACC
The DNA here is from genome assembly GCF_051365005.1 of Microbacterium sp. K2. Taxonomy (NCBI): domain Bacteria; kingdom Bacillati; phylum Actinomycetota; class Actinomycetes; order Micrococcales; family Microbacteriaceae; genus Microbacterium; species Microbacterium sp. K2. The sequence continues at coordinate 1,086,718 of NZ_JBLWII010000001.1, forward strand.
AGCGCCGTTCTCATCTCCGAGCTCCGCTGAGCGTCACTCCCTGCCTGGCGCCGCCCCCGAGACCGGTGACGGGTCGGGGATCTCGTCGGGCTTGTACTTCGGAAGCCTCGATGCGGGCAGGATCGCCACAGCGCTGAGACCGGCGAGCAGCAGCAGTCCGAGTCGGAGCGTGCCCAGGCGCGATTCCTCGTTCACGGCGACCGCCGCGTCGATCTGCGCGGGGGTCGCATCGGTCTGCTCGAGGGCCGCGCGGAGGTCGTCGTTGCTGACGAAGTTCAGGTTGTCCATGTCGACCTGGGCGACGAGCGAGGGCGGCAGCTCAGGATGCTCGACGACCGCGCGACCAATGCTCAATCCGAGCAGCGAGACCAGGAGCGCGCCGGCCAGAGCGGTGCCGACCGCGGAGGCGAGGTTCTGCGTGGTCCCTCGGAGCGAACCGACGTCCCCCGCGAGCTCAGCGGGTGCCGAGGTGACGAGCACGTTGAACACGAGGGTCACGAGTGCCCCCTGACCGATGCCGAAGACGACCAGCCCGAGGATCGTCGGGAGTGTCTCCCAGTTGTTGTTCACGACGAAGGACAGCCAGACGAGCGCGACCGTGGTGAGGATGAAACCGAAGACGCCGATCACCCGCGGCGGGTATCGCTTGTAGAACCGGACGACGAGCGTGGCGGTGATGAAGACCGTCAGATTGAACGGCATCATCGCGAGCGACGTGTCGAAAGGCGTCCTCCCCTGCACGATCTGGATGTACAGCGGGATGGTGAAGTTCACGCACGCCTCGAGCGCAACGACGATGAACATCGCGTAGACGGCTGCTCGCTCCTTCGAGGAGTCCAGGATGCTGAGATCGATCAACGGCACCTTGCCCTCGGCCATGCGCTTCCTCGTCCAGACGAAGAAGCACTGACCGAGGACGATCCCCACCACGACGAAGACGGGAGCAGGCGAGAGCCCGAGGATGCTGAAGGGCGCGGCCTCCGTCGCGGCGACGGCACCCCACCCGTTGAGGTTGTTGAAGCCGAGGGTGAGGAGGACGATCGCCCCGCCGATGAGCAGCGACGCCACGAGGTCGATGCGGATCGACGCGTCGCCGCGATCGCCACGGAGAGTGAAGCTGAACGCGAACACGACCACCGCGATGCCGAACACGATGAAGAACATCGGACGCCACCCGACGAGCGTTCCCAGGGTGCCGCCGATCAGGAAGGCCGTCACCCCCGAGATCGCCCGCGCCGAGCCGATCGCACCGATCGCCGTTGCCTGTTGCGGTCCGCGATAGTTCTCGGCGATCAGCGCCACGATCGAGGGCACGATGATCGCCGCGGCCGCGCCGGCGACCGCCTGCCCTGCGATGGCCCAGCCCACGCTGGGAGACACGATCATCAGCACGGCGGATGCGGCGAAGAGGCCGATCACGATCCGGAAGATGAGCACCCAGCCGATGCGCTGTCCGAGCTTCGCGCCGGTCATCACCAACGCGGCGACGGCGAGCCCGTACATCACGATCGTCGTGCTGGCGACGGTCGGCGGCACTCCGAACTCGCTGACCATGCCGCCGAGCGAGATCGGCAGGGCGGCCACGTTGAACGACATGAGCACCTGGGCGAGGAAGAGGCTGACGAGCGGCATCCAGGAGGTCTTCGTGGGCGCCGGAGCGGTTAGTGTCATGGCAGGGTCCTCCGATCCATCAATGGGGTCAGTCCGTCGACCGAGCGGTCGCCGAGGGCGCAGAAGCGAAGAGGTTCAGGCCGAGCGCACGCGAGAGGTGACCGATCGCGAGCTGCGACCGCACCGAGTTTCCCGCCGGATCGAGACGTGGTGAGAATCCGGCGACCGCCCCCTTGCCGGGCGCGACGGCCACGATGCCTCCGGCGACCCCCGACTTGGCGGGCAGGCCGATCTCGAACAGCCACTCCCCGGAAGCCTCGTACAGGCCCGTCGACGCCACCACGGCCAGGGTGTCGCGACACACATCCGCCGAGACGACACGCTCGCCCGTGATCGGGTTCACGCCGCCGTCGGCGAGCGTCGCGCCCATCACCGCGAGGTCATGAGCTGTGACGCTGAGAGCACACTGCCGTGTGTAGACGTCGACCACCTCATCGGGGTCCCCGGTCAGCCGTCCGTAGCTCCGCAGCAGCCATCCCATCGCACGGTTCCGCTCGTTCGTCTCCGCCTCGGACGCGTAGACGACCCCGTCGAGGCTCAGCGGGCGCCCTGCGAACGCCGAGAGCCCCTCTCGGACGCGCTCCCACTGCTCGACGGCCGTCCGCCCCGGCATGAGCGCCGTGGTGGCGATGGCACCGGCGTTGACCATCGGGTTCATCGGATGCCCGGCGTTGAGCTCGAGCGCCATCAGCGAGTTGAAGGCGAGTCCCGTGTTGTTGACGCCCACGATGTCGCGTACCCGCTCATGGCCATGCTCCTGGATGGCCAAGGCGTACACGAACATCTTCGAGATCGACTGGATCGAGAACGGATGCAGCGCATCTCCGGCATCGTGCAGACCACCATCGACCTCGATGACCGCGAGACCGAACAGCTCGGGGTCGGCCTCCGCGAGCACGGGGATGTAATCGGCGACTGCGCCGCTGCGGTCATTCACGTAGCGGCCGTGGGCCTCGCGCACGAGCTCGTCGACGCTGTCCCACCCCGGCATCCCTCCTGTCGACACCTGCTGTGGGATGTCTGCCAGTGCCGCGACGTCCATGCGTTCTCCTCCGAGTTCACGACCCCCCAGCCGTCACCGCTCACCGTAGTGGCAATGCGCCGCGCTGCCTAGAGCACTCAGTACCAGTCTCGACGCGCGCCCTGAAACGCCGAGACCCACCGCCGCACGCATGCGGGGTGGGTCTCGGCGGGAAGGGATCGGACGTGCGGCGACTCAGTACCAGTTCACGGACTGCGAGTGCCCCCAGGCGCTGCACGGGGTGCCATACACCGACGAGATGTACCCGAGACCCCAGCGGATCTGCGTGGCCGCGTTGGTCTGCCAGTCGGATCCGGCGGAAGCCATCTTGCTTCCGGGCAGAGCCTGCGGAATGCCCGTGGCGCCACCCGAGGCGTTGTACGCCTGGTAGTTCCAACCGGACTCCTTGGTCCACAGCGATTCCAGGCAGGAGAACTGGTCGTCACCCCATCCGTACTGGCTGGCCGCGATATCGCGGGCAGTCGCCTTGGCGCCGTCGACGGTGTTCGTCTGCGCGAGCGCTGCGGCTTCGGCCGCAGCCTGCTCCGCAGCGGCGTCCGCAGCCGCCTTCGCCTGCTGAGTCGCCACGTACGACTCCTGCAGGGCGGCGGTCTCAGCGACGATCTCGTCCGTCCCGGTGACCGCATACGCCGTGAGGCTCGAGAGCTCCCTGTTCGAGAACTCAGCGCGGTCGGCGAGCTGACCGACCCAGGCGGTGACGTCGGCGGTGTCGACCGAAGAGGGCGCGGTGCCGAAGTCGAGCCCCGATGCCGCCACCTCGGCGTTGAGCGCTTCAGCCGCAGCGACGGCATCCTGAGCGGCAACCATGATGAGCGCCGAGTCGTCGGCGCTCTTCGCCAGCGTCTCGGGCTCACCGGTGACGAAGGACGCGACGTCGGCGACGGCGTCGGGGACCTCTGCTCCCGCGGCGGGAGCAGACACGAGGCCGACGGTGAGAGCGAGTCCGAGCACGCCTCCGGCGATCGTTCCGAGGATCAGGGTGGGGCGACGTGCCGTGATCGCGTTGCGAGCTGATGCCGCGGCGTGGGCGCGCCGAAGCGCACGGGTGTTCTGAAGCATGGGTTCGACTTTCGGGTCGTCGTACGCCCGTCACAGGACACTCATCGGGAGAATTGCCCCAGGCGCAAGGTAACGATTCTGCAACGGCGCGCCTGGACGTTTCGTGAGAAAGGGGCCCTGTACGGCCGTTTCCGGCGGTACAGGGCCCCTCTTCTTAGACGATTCTCAGACGTTGGCGTCCTGGCGCTTCAGGCGAGCCGTCTCCCGCGCACGCGTGTTGGCGTCGAGGTTGACCTTGCGGATGCGGACGACCTCGGGAGTGACCTCGACGCATTCGTCGTCACGAGCGAACTCGAGGCTCTCCTCGAGGGTGAGCTGACGCGGAGGGGTCATCGACTCGAAGGTGTCGGAGCTCGCCGCACGCATGTTGGTGAGCTTCTTCTCCTTCGTGATGTTGACGTCCATGTCGTCGGCGCGCGAGTTCTCGCCGATGACCATGCCCTCGTAGACCTCCTGCGTGGGCTGCACGAAGAACGACATGCGCTCCTGCAGAGCGATCATCGCGAACGGAGTCACGACGCCCTGACGGTCGGCCACGATCGAGCCGTTCTGGCGGGTCGTGATCGACCCGGCCCAGGGCTCGTAGCCGTGGGAGATCGCGTTGGCGATTCCGGTGCCGCGGGTCGTGGTGAGGAACTCGCTGCGGAAGCCGATGAGGCCACGAGACGGGACGATGAATTCCATGCGCACCCAGCCGGTGCCGTGGTTCGTCATGTTCTCCATGCGGCCCTTGCGGTTCGCGAGAAGCTGCGTGATGGCACCGAGGTGCTCTTCAGGCGTGTCGATCGTGAGGTGCTCGAACGGCTCGTAGGTCTTGCCGTCGATCTTCTTCGTGACCACCTGCGGCTTGCCGACGGTGAGCTCGAAGCCCTCGCGACGCATGTTCTCGACGAGGATGGCGAGAGCCAGCTCACCGCGACCCTGGACCTCCCAGGCGTCGGGGCGTCCGATGTCGACCACCTTGAGCGAGACGTTGCCGATCAGCTCCTTGTCGAGACGGTCCTTGACCATTCGGGCGGTGAGCTTGTGGCCCTTGACCTTGCCCATGAGGGGCGAGGTGTTGGTGCCGATCGTCATCGAGATGGCGGGGTCGTCGACCGTGATCGCCGGAAGCGGGCGGACATCCTCGGGGTCGGCGATGGTCTCACCGATCGTGATGTTCTCGAAGCCGGCGATGGCGACGATGTCGCCGGGGCCGGCGGACTCGGCGGGGTAGCGCTCGAGCGCACGCGTCTTGAGCAGCTCGGTGATACGCGCGTTCTGGTGCGTGCCGTCAGCACGGACCCAGGCCACGGTCTGGCCCTTCTTGAGCGTGCCATTGAAGACGCGCAGCAGGGCGAGGCGACCGAGGAACGGACTGGAGTCGAGGTTCGTGACCCAGGCCTGCAGCGGCGCCTCATCGTCGTACGCCGGAGCGGGGACGTGCTCGAGGATCGCCTCGAAGAGCGGCTCGAGGTCGTCGTTGTCGGGCAGCGAGCCGTCGGCGGGACGGTTCTGCGATGCCGCGCCGGCACGACCGGATGCGTAGACCACCGGCACGTCGAGCAGAGCGTCGACGTCGAGGTCGGGCACGTCGTCGACGAGGTCGGACGCGAGGCCGAGCAGCAGGTCGTGCGCCTCTTCCTCGACCTCGGCGATGCGAGCATCGGGGCGGTCGGTCTTGTTGACCAGGAGGATGACGGGGAGCTTGGACTCGAGAGCCTTGCGCAGCACGAAGCGCGTCTGCGGGAGCGGGCCCTCGCTGGCGTCGACGAGCAGAACTACACCGTCGACCATCGACAGGCCGCGCTCGACCTCGCCACCGAAGTCGGCGTGGCCGGGGGTGTCGATCACGTTGATCGTGATCTCCTTGCCCTGAGCGTGCTTGCCCTTGTAGGTGATCGCCGTGTTCTTGGCGAGGATCGTGATGCCCTTCTCACGCTCCAGGTCGTTCGAGTCCATGGCGCGCTCATCGACGTGGGCGTGTTCACCGAAGGAACCCGTCTGACGCAGCATGGCGTCGACGAGAGTGGTCTTGCCGTGGTCGACGTGCGCGACGATTGCGACGTTGCGGAGGTCAGAGCGAAGGGCGTGCGCCATGCAGATGTCCTAAAGAGTGTGGGGTTTTGCCGAGAAGCCGACGTTCCAGACTATCGTACGCGGGCGAGTCGTTCCTGAGCGCTCGAAGTACGATCAGGAGCGTGACCGCTGCCGACCTCTCTCCCCCGTCCTCACGCGCTCGCCTGTGGTGGGAGATCGCCATCGTCCTCGCACTCGGTCTCGGTCAGTCCGCGGTCTACGCGATCGTTCAGCTGGCCTACCGACTCACCGACGAGACGCCGCTCGCCGACCAGACCGCGACCCTCAATCCGTCCCGGAGCGACCGCGAGGTCTTCGACCTGATCTACCAGGTCCTGTCGATCGGTTTCTCCCTCGTCCCAGTGCTGCTCGTCTGCTTCCTGCTGTGGCAATCGCACAGACCGCATCTGGGCAGGCTGGGTCTTGACGGCACCCGGGTCGGACCGGATGTCGGTCGCGGGATCCTTCTGGTCGCCGCCATCGGCATCCCCGGTCTCGGTCTGTACCTCGCCGGGCGCGCCCTCGGACTCTTCGTCGCGGTCGACCCCGCAGGGCTCGACACGCACTGGTGGACGATCCCCGTCCTTCTGCTCGCGGCCGCCCGCGCATCGCTGCAGGAGGAGTTCGTCGTGCTCGGCTATCTCTTCGCCCGACTCCGGCAGCTGGGCTGGGGGCCGTGGGCGATCATCCTCACCACGTCCGTGCTGCGCGCGAGCTATCACCTCTACCAGGGGCCGGGCGCGTTCATCGGAAACCTCGCGATGGGGCTGCTCTTCGGCTGGCTCTTCCAACGCAGCGGTCGCCTCATGCCGTTCCTCGTCGCGCACTTCCTGATCGACGCGACGGTGTTCGTCGGCTACCCCTGGGCGGCGGCGACCTGGCCGATGCTGTTCGGGCTTCCCAGCTGACGGCGCTCCGTCCGCTCAGGCGTTCGCGATGACGATCGACGCCACGGCCGCGAGCACGATGACGCCCAGCGCGATCAGCGCCTGGGAGTCCCAGGTGCGACGGATAGGAGCATCCGCGGTCGAGGGAGCCACCTGCCAGCGATCACGGATCTCGGTGAGCTCTCGGAGTCCGGCGGGCGCTTTGGCCTCGTCGTCCTCGCGCACCTGGCGCCGAATCGGACGCGCTCGCGCCGGTCCCCCGTAGCTCGAGACATCCGAGCCGTCCTCCAGCGAGAAGACGAGCTGCCAGCGCAGGTCGATGTCGCGGACGCGGCTCCAGCCGAACGACGTGCGGCGCAGCATGTTCTGCACCATGGCCCCATCGGCGTCGACGCGCACGACGGAGACGAAGGCGATCTCGTAGACGACCCAGAGTCCGAGCAGCACCCAGGGGGCGAGCAGGAGCATCTGCCCCCAGCCGGCGCGCACCACGGCATCGCCGAGCAGGAAGATCGCCAGCAGCGAGCAGAGGACGAGGGAGACAGACCCGGAGGCCGCACGGAATGTCCGTGCGGCCTCCGGTCGAGGTTCGGTGCTCACTCTCAGTGACCGCCGAGGGTGATCGATGCACCCGGGATCGCCTTCAGCAGGCGATCGGTGTACTCCTGCTGCGGGTTGGCGAAGATCTCGTCGACAGTGCCCTGCTCGACGATCTTCCCCTTCTCCATGACGCACACGAGGTCGCTCGACACGCGGACGACGGCGAGGTCGTGCGTGATGAACAGATACGTGAGCCCGAGCTCGGACTGCAGTTCGGCGAGCAGCTGCAGCACCTGGTCCTGCACCAGCACGTCGAGCGCCGAGACGGCCTCGTCGAGCACGATGATGTCGGGCTTCAGTGCCAGTGCACGCGCGATCGCGACGCGCTGGCGCTGTCCACCCGAGAGCTCGTTCGGATACCGGGTGGCGAGCACGCGAGGCAGCGAGACCTGGTCCAGCAGCTCCTCGACGCGTTCGCGCCGCGACGCGCTGTCGCCCACACCGTGAATCTGAAGGGGCTCGGCGATCGTGTTGCCGATGTTACGCAGCGGATCGAGCGATCCGTACGGGTCCTGGAAGACCGGCTGCATGCGCCTACGAAGACCGAACGCCTGAGCGTTCGAGAGCTTCGACACATCCTGGCCGTCGATCTCGATGGTTCCGCTGGTCGGCTCCTCGAGCTTCAGCACCATCTTCGCAACGGTGGACTTGCCCGAACCCGACTCGCCGACAAGGGCGAGGGTCTTGCCGCGAGGGATCTCGAAAGACACGTTGTCGACCGCACGGAACGCTTCGCTGCGGAAGTTCCCCTGGCGGATCTTGTAGTCCTTGGTCAGTCCCGCCACACGCACCGTCGGCGGGATGTCAGCGAGATCGTCGAGAGTCTCGATGCCCCGGTCCTCTACCACCGCCTGGATGCGCTGCGATGCGACGCTGGGCGCCGCAGCGACCAGACGCTTCGTGTACGGATGCTGCGGATTCTCGAGGATCTCGCGGCTCGGACCGGCCTCGACGATGTTGCCGCCGTTCATCACGATGATCTTGTCGGCACGCTCGGCCGCGAGGCCCAGGTCGTGCGTGATCAGCAGCACCGACGTGCCCTTGTCGCGGGTGAGCGAGGCCATGTGATCGAGGATCACGCGCTGCACCGTCACGTCGAGAGCCGAGGTCGGCTCGTCGGCGATGAGCAGCTTGGGGTCGGCCGCGAGGCCCATCCCGATCAGCGCGCGCTGACGCATGCCACCAGAGAACTGGTGCGGGAACTGGTGCAGACGCTTCTCGGCGTCAGCCAGGCCCGCCTGCTGCAGCACCTCGACGGTGCGTGCTTTGGCGGCGTCGCGCCCCTGGGCGATGCCGTTCGCACGGATCGCCTCTTTGACCTGGAAGCCGATGCTCCAGACGGGGTTGAGGTTCGACATCGGGTCCTGCGGCACGAAGCCGATGTCCCGACCGCGCACGGCCTCGATCTCGCGACGGTTGAGTGTCGTGAGCTCGCGTCCTTCGAGGGTGATCGAACCTGCGGTGACCTGACCAGTGCCGGGAAGCAGGTTCACGATGGCCGTGGCCGTCGTGGACTTGCCCGAGCCCGACTCGCCCACGATCGCGACGGTCTCGCCGGGCAAGATGTCGAAGCTGACTCCGTGGAGGACTTCGCGCAGGCCTTCCTGCGTACGGAACGCGACCGTGAGGTCGCGAATGCTCAGCAGCGGGACCTGTTCGGTGATTCGCTCGCTCATCGGCGTGCCCTCGCCTTCGGGTCGAGGGCGTCTCGGATGAGCTCGCCCAGGGTGACGAACGCCAGCACCGCGAGGGTGAGCGCGATCGACGGATAGATGAGCGCCATCGGGGCGACGCGCAGGGAGGCCTGGGCCTTGGCGATGTCGTTGCCCCACGACATCACGTCGCTGCCGAGACCGACACCGAGGAACGACAGGGTCGCCTCTGCGACGATCGCCGCGGCGAGACCGAGGGTGGACACGACGAGCAGCGGTGCGATGGCGTTCGGGACGACGTGGTTCAACAGGATCTTGAACTTCGACTGGCCGAGAGCCTGCGACGCCATCACGAAGTCGGCCTGGCGCACACGAAGCACTTCGGCTCGCACGACTCGGGCTGTGGATGCCCAGGCGAACGCGCCGATCGCGAATGCGAGGGTCCATACGGAACGAGCATCCCGGAACACCGTCATCACGACCACAGCCGCGAGGATGTACGGGATCGCGAAGAAGATGTCGCCGATACGCGACAGCAGGCCGTCGAGCCATCCGCCGTAGAAGCCCGCGAGGGCACCCATGATGAGGCCGAGGAGCGACGAGATCACCGTGGCGATCAGACCGACCGCGAGAGACGTCTGGGATCCCCACACGATGCGTGCGTAGATGTCGCAGCCCTGGAAGGTGAACCCGAGGGGATGCCCCTCGGTCGGGCCGCCGTTGCTGTTGGACAGCTGGCAGTCGTCGTTCGGGAGCGTCGAGGTGAACAGGGTCGGCCACAGGGCCATCACCAGGAAGAAGACCGCGAGCGCGACCGAGAACCAGAACAGCGGACGACGACGCAAGTCGAACCAGGCGTCGCGCCACAGGTTGCTGGGCTTGTCGGAGATGCGGACGGCATCGACTGCGATCGACTCTGTCTCGACCGGGGCGACGTAGTGCTTCTGGGAAGTGGGATCAGGCATAGCGAATCCTCGGGTCGAGCAGACCGTAGAGCAGGTCGATGAGAAGGTTCACCAACACGTACAGGATGACGAACACCGTGACGAACGAGACGACCGTGGGCCCCTCGCCGCGCTGGATCGCCTGGAACAGGGTGTTTCCGACTCCGGGGACGTTGAAGATGCCCTCGGTCACGGTTGCACCTACGAGCAGGACACCGAAGTTCGTCGCCGAGTTCGTGATCACGGGGATCAGCGAGTTGCGGAGCACGTGCACGGGTAGCACGCGGTTGCGCGACAGGCCCTTGCTGTAAGCGGTGCGCACCCAATCCTGGTTGAGCGTGTCGATGACGGAGCTGCGCATGAGGCGCATGCTGACGGCATACAGGCTGAAGCCGAGCACGATCGCCGGGAGCCACAGGCCGCCCCAGTCGTTGTCAGCTCCCACGGTCGGCTTGAACCATCCGAGTTGGATCGCCAGGAAGTACTGGGCGAGGAACGCGACGACGAAGATCGGGATCGCGATCGCGACGAGTGCGACGACGAGCGACACGTTGTCGAACAGCTTGCCCTTGCGCAGTGCGGAGATCGTGCCGATGATGATCGCCAGGACGAACTCGATCGCGATCGCCATGACGGCGAGGCGTCCCGTGACGGGAAGCGTCGCGGCGAGCACGTCGGACACGGGCCGACCTGAGTAGGTGGTGCCGAGGTCGCCCTGGAACACACCGGTGATGTAGTACCAGTACTGCACGATGAACGGGTCGTTCAGGTGGTACTGCTCTCGCAGCTGTTCGAGAACCGCGGCGTTCGGGGTCTTGTCGCCGAACAGCGCGAGGATCGGGTCGCCTGGCATGGCGAATACCAGGAAGTAAATGAGCAGGGTGGCTCCGAAGAAGACCGGGATCACCTGCAGAAGACGTCTCAGAATGTAACCGAGCATCCGCTTGTCCCTTCTTTGAGGGGAAAGAAAGTGAGGCGAACACAGCCTGTGAGGCGGTGACGAAGAATCGTCACCGCCTCACAGGTGAAGTGCCGTCAGACTTTACTCGCCGGCCTTCGTGATCTCGTAGTACAGCGGAACCGAGTTCCAGCCGAACGTGACGTTGTCGACGTTCTCGCTGAAGCCACCGGTCACGTTCGAGTACCACAGCGGGATCGCGGGCAGGTCCTGGAACAGGACCTCCTGCGCCTTGGTGAAGTCCTCGATCTGCGCGTCGGCGTCCGGGTTGCTGATGCCGGCCTTGATGAGGTCGTCGAACTCGGGGTTCGAGTAGTCACCGTCGTTGGATCCGGCACCGGTCGCGTAGAGCGGTCCGAGGAAGTTGTACAGACCGGGGTAGTCGGCCTGCCATCCCGAACGCGCTGCGGTGGTGATCGTACGATCGTTCACCTTGGTGCGCAGGTCCTGGAAGGTCGGGTACGGGTCACCCGAAGCCTCGATGCCCAGCGTGTTCTTGATGCTGTTGCTCACCGCGTCGACCCAGGCGTCGTGCCCGCCGTCGGCGTTGTAGGCGATCTTGAACTCGCCGTCCCACGGGGCGATGGCGTCGGCCTCAGCCCACAGCTCCTTCGCCTTCTCGGGGTCGTAGTCGAGGACCTCGCTGCCGGGAACCGAGTCCGACCAGCCGTCGATGACCGGCGAGGTGAAGTCAGAGGCAGGGGTGCGCGAGCCGGAGAAGATCGTCTCGGTGATCTCTTCGCGGTTGATCGCCATCGACAGCGCCTGACGACGCAGCTGGCCCTCTTCGCCGCTGAAGTGCGGGAGGAACTGACCGATGGTGAACGACTGGAACACGGCGGACGGCTGGTTCACAGCGCGGTCGCCGAGCTCGTCGGTGAAGACCGCGAGCGAGTTCGTCGGGATCGCGTCGATGACGTCGACCTCGTTCGAGAGCAGGTCGGCGTATGCCGCTTCCTGCGTGGCGTAGAACTTGATGGTCAGACCACCGTTCTTCGCCTGGCGTCCGCCCTCGTAGTCGTCGTTGCGGACGAGGTCGATCTGCACATCGTGCTGCCACGCGTCTTCGCCGTCGATCATGTACGGACCGTTGCCGATCGGGTTCTGTCCGAACGCCTCCATGTCCTCGAAGGCGACATCGGGCAGCGGGTAGTACGCGGAGTACCCGAGACGCAGAGCGAAGTCGGAAGCCGGCTTGTTCAGCGCGATCGTGAAGGTGTAGTCATCGACCTGCTTGAGGCCGGTGAGCTCGGAGTCCGTCTCGTAGCTGAAGCCCTCGATGTCCTCGAAGAAGTAGCTGGAGTAGTGGGCGTTCGAGAGTTTTGCACCCTCGTTCCATGCCTTGATGAAGTTGTCGGCGGTGACCTCTTCACCATCGGTGAAGGTCATGCCCTCCTTGAGCTTCACGGTGAGGTTCTGCGGGTCCTCGGTCGTGATCTCTTCAGCCATGTCGTTGACAGGCTTGCCGTCTGCGTCGTAGTAGATCAGGCCTGCGAAGATCTCGTCGAGGATCTTTCCGCCGCCCACCTCGTTGGTGTTGGTGGGGATCAGCGGGTTCTCGGGCTCCGAGCCGTTCGTCGTGATGATGGCATCGGCGTTGACATCGCTGCCGGCGTCGCCGCCGTCGTTGCCGCTTCCACCGCTCGCGCAGCCCGCGAGCGCCAGGGCGCCGATCGCGAACAACGCGGTGCCCGCAAGGGCGATCTTGTTGCGCTTCACTTTGTGTCCTCCTGTGGACGGGTATTCATCAGACTGCGCGCTCATCGTCGAACGCGTAGGGATAGTTGACTGTAACCCGCGATTCAGGGGACGCCGCACTCGGCTAATGAACCGTTACTGAGTGGTGACCAACCGAAACATCCCCGAAACACGCGGAAATGCACGGAAACGAGAAGCGGCGCCGCGTCCTTTCGGACCCGACGCCGCTTCAGGGCGATCGTTCGTTCAGGCGAAAGCCTCGATCGGCGGGCAGGCGCACACGAGGTTTCGGTCGCCGTAGGCCTGATCGATGCGGCGCACCGGCGGCCAGTACTTGCCTGCGACCAGGGCGTGCACCGGATAGGCGGCGTCCTCGCGGGTGTAGGCGTGGTTCCACTCCCCCGTGATCAGCGAGACCGCAGTGTGCGGAGCGTGGACCAGCGGGTTGTCGTCGGCGGGCCAGCGGCCCGCCGCGACAGCATCCGCCTCAGCCTTGATCATGATCATCGCCTCGATGAACCGCTCGATCTCGCCGAGATCCTCGGACTCCGTGGGCTCGACCATGAGCGTCCCCGCGACAGGGAACGACATGGTCGGCGCGTGGAAGCCGTAGTCGATGAGGCGCTTGGCGACGTCATCGACCGTGATCCCGGTCGCCTCTTTGAGCGGACGCAGGTCGAGGATGCACTCGTGCGCGACGCGGCCGTCCTCACCTGCATAGAGCACCGGGTAGTGCTCGCCGAGGCGCGCGGCGATGTAGTTCGCCGACAGGACGGCGGCGGCAGTGGCGTGTCGGAGGCCGTCGGCCCCCATCATGCGCACGTACGACCAGGAGATCGGAAGGATGCCGGCCGATCCGTAGGGCGCCGCGGATACGGCACCGCCCTCGAAGACGTATCCGCCCGCGTGCTCCGCCCGCTGTGCGAGAGGGTGCGACGGCAGGTACGGAGCGAGGTGCGCCTTCGCCGCGACGGGACCCACGCCGGGGCCACCGCCACCGTGCGGGATCGCGAACGTCTTGTGCAGGTTGAGGTGCGAGACATCGCCGCCCAGGTCGCCGAAGCGGGCGTACCCGAGCAGCGCGTTGAGGTTGGCGCCGTCGACGTACACCTGTCCGCCCGCATCGTGCACGGCGGTGGTGATCTCGACCACGTCCTGCTCGTACACGCCGTGCGTGGACGGGTAGGTGATCATCAGTGCGGACAGCTCGTCCGCGTGCGCCGCGATCTTCGCCCGCAGGTCGCCGAGGTCGACATTGCCCAACTCGTCGCACGCCACGACGACGACCTTCATACCGGCGAGCACCGCGGAGGCCGCATTCGTGCCGTGCGCGGACGACGGGATCAGGCACACGGTGCGCTGCGTGTCGCCGTTCGCGAGGTGGTAGCCGCGGATCGCGAGCAGCCCGGCGAGCTCACCCTGCGAGCCCGCGTTCGGCTGCAGAGAGACGGCGTCGTAGCCGGTGACCTCGGCGAGCCATGCCTCGAGCTGGGTGATCATGTCGAGATACCCCTCGACATCGGATGCCGGTGCGAACGGGTGGATGCCCGCGAACTCAGGCCAGGTGATCGATGCCATCTCGGTCGCGGCGTTGAGCTTCATCGTGCACGACCCGAGCGGGATCATGCCGCGATCGAGCGCGTAGTCGCGGTCGGCAAGGCTCTTGAGGTAGCGCATCATCGCCGTCTCGCTGCGGTGCGCGTGGAAGACGGGGTGCGTGAGGTACTCGTCCTGACGCAGCAGGTCGCCGGGAAGGCCGCCCTGAGACCCTGAGCCGAAGAACCCGAAAGCCCGCTCCCGGGCACCGCCGAACACCTGTGCCACCTGGTGGAGCTCGGCGACAGTCGTGGTCTCGTCGACCGAGATGCCGATCGTGTCGGCGTCGGCGGCGTGCAGCAGGATCCCGAAACCGTGGTGCGCCTGCTCCGCGTACTCCGCCGCACGCCCCGGAACCCGCACCTGGATGGTGTCGAAGAACGAGTCATGGACGATGTCAGCGCCCGCGTCGGCGAGCCAGTCGCGCAGCATCGCTGTCTTCGCCGCGACCTCCCGGGCGATCGCCTTCAGCCCGTCGGGCCCATGGTAGACCGCGTACATCGAGGCCATCACGGCGAGCAGCACCTGAGCGGTGCAGATGTTGCTGGTCGCCTTCTCGCGGCGAATGTGCTGCTCGCGAGTCTGCAGAGACAGTCGGTAGGCCGGCTTGCCGTCTGCATCGACCGAGACGCCGACGAGGCGCCCCGGCAGCTGCCGCTCGAGTCCTGCGCGCACGGCCATGTAGCCTGCGTGCGGACCGCCGAAGCCGATGGGCACGCCGAAGCGCTGCGTGGTCCCTACCGCGACGTCGGCGCCGAGCGAGCCAGGCGAGGCGATCAGTGTGAGCGCGAGCAGGTCGGCCGCGACCACGGCGAGCCCGCCGGCGAGGTGCGCGGCATCGATCACGGCGCTCGGGTTCCAGACACGCCCGGAAGCGCCGGGGTACTGGACGAAGACGCCGAACAGCTCGGAGGGAAGCTCCTCACCGGCGGCGAAGTCGACCGACACCAGTTCGATGCCCACTGCCTCGGCACGGGTCTCGAGCAGCGCCTTGGTCTGCGGGAAAGCACCCGCGTCGACGGCGAACACGTTCGACGCCTTCTTCGACGCACGGCGTGCCAGCAGCATCCCTTCGACGACGGCCGTCGATTCATCGAGCATCGACGCATTGGCCGTGGTGAGACCGGTGAGCTCTGCGACCATCGTCTGGAAGTTGATCAGCGCCTCGAGGCGACCCTGCGAGATCTCGGGCTGGTACGGCGTGTAGGCGGTGTACCAGGAGGGGTTCTCGAGCACGTTGCGCTGGATCACCTGAGGGGTGACCGTGCCGTAGTAGCCCAGGCCGATCATCGGACGGTTCACCGTGTTGCGCGACGCGAGCGCCCGCAGCTCCGCGAGCGCCTCGGTCTCGCTCGCGGCGCGCGGGATGATCGAGTCCGTGGAGGCGGGGGTGAAGATCGAGGCGGGCACGGCCTGGCGCATCAGCGCCTCGACAGGGCTCCAGTCCTCGAGCCCCGACTCGACGCCCAGGGCATCGAGCATCTGACGCTGGGCGGCGGCGGTGGTTCCGATGTGACGATCGGCGAAAGAGACCACTGGTCGATCAGCCCTCCGTGAGAGCGACGTACGCGTCGCGGTCCATCAGGCCGTCGAGCGCACCGGCACCGACGGAGACCTTGATGAGCCAGCCTCCGGCGAACGGCTCGGCGTTCACGAGCGAGGGGTCGTCGACGACGGCGTCGTTGATCTCGACGACCGTGCCCGTGACGGGGGCGTAGAGCTCGCCGACCGACTTGGTCGACTCGATCTCACCCACGACCGAACCTGCGGTGACCTCGGTGCCGACGGCGGGGAGCTCGACGAAGACGACGTCGCCGAGCTTGTCGGCCGCGTAGTCGGTGATGCCGATCGTCACGGCATCGCCGTCAGCGGCGATCCACTCGTGCTCGTCGGTATAGCTGAGTGCGTTGAGATCGGTCATTTGGTCCTCCGATAGAAAGGCAGGGCGGTCACGGTCGCGGGGATTCTGGTTCCCCGCACATCAAGGAATACTGCGGTTCCCGCCGCAGCGGAAGAAGGGGTGACGTATGCCATCGCGATCGGATGACCGAGTGTCGGGCTCAGGGCGCCACTAGTGATCTCGCCCAGGACGACACCGTCTGCGTCGACCACCGAGTAGCCCGCGCGTCCGGCGCGCTTGCCCTCGGCGACGAGACCGACCAGCACGGGAGCATCGGATGCGGCATCCACCGCTCCCTTTCCGATGAAGTCGTCCTTGTCGGAGACCACCACTCGCCCGAGACCTGCCTGCGACGGTTTCGTCTCACGCGAGAGCTCGTGGCCGTACAGCGGCATGCCGGCTTCGAGGCGGAGAGTGTCGCGCGCCGCGAGACCCGCGGGGACGAGCCCGTGCTCGTGGCCTGCCTCTGCGAGTGCGTCCCACAGAGCGGGAGCATCGGCGACTCGCACGAGCAGTTCGAAGCCGTCTTCGCCGGTGTATCCGGTGCGGGCGAGGAGCAGCGGCGCACCGAGGAACATCGCGTCGGCCCACGCGTAGTACTTCTGCTCGGCCCACGGCGTGCCGAGGTCGGTGATGCCCGTCGTGGACGAGACGATCGCCTCAGAAGCCGGGCCTTGCACAGCGAGCAGTGCGTACTCGTCGGAGACGTCCTCGACGTCGACTCCTCTGTCTCCGATGAACCCCGCGAAGCTGCGGTCCTCCCCCTCGCCACGGGCAGGCATCTCGCGCTCGATCCGCGACGGGAACGAGCGAACTCGTGAGGCGAACGCCGAGTCGACGAATCCGCGGTTGCCCGCGTTCGCGATCACGAGGAAGCGGTCTTCGGCGAGCCGGTAGACGATGACGTCGTCGATGATCCCGCCGTCCTCGGCCAGCATCAGCGAGTACTTCGCCTTGCCCACCGCCATCGCCGACAGTCGGCCGGCGAGCGAATAGTCGAGGAAGTCTCCGGCGAAGTCGCCGGTGACGAGGAACTCCGCCATGTGGGAGATGTCGAAGATTCCTGCGGCCTGCCGCACGGCATGGTGCTCGGCGAGATCGGACGTGTATCGCACCGGCATCTGCCATCCGCCGAAGTCGGTGAACGATGCGCCGAGCGCTTCGTGGCGATCACGCAGTGGGGTGTAGCGAGGGTCGGACATGGAGTTCTCCCGGGCTGGGTCGGGCGGAGCGGCGACGACGCTGCTCCTGGGAACTCCCCCTCTGTCATGGGCCTGAGAGCTTCGCCCAGAGACTGGGCTTTCACCGTCGGCGGATCACGTGAGCGAGGAAGAAGAGGTGGAGACTCGCGGAACTCGTCTCACCAGGGTTTCGGCTCGGGCGTAGACGCCCTCGCTCAACCCGATTTCTTGCTTCGCTCGAAATCGCTTTTCAGAGTGGCCGGAACCGCGCGGTACGCGTACCTGAGAGATTGGCGGGGAGGCTTGCTCCTTCGGTGCCCGGCTGCGTTCGCCGGGGCTCTCCCGCGTGGGTCATTCGGCCTGTCTTCAGTTGTGGCCTCAGTCTAGCGGGTCGACGTCATCGGCACAGGCCCCAGCAAGCTGCGCTCTGCTGCGACCGTCGACCGGACGGCGACAGGAGAGCACAGGGCGAGAATGCCGTCAGAGGCCTGCTAGTTCGGCCCTGACCTCGTCGCGCAGGCGCCCGAGGTTCTCGGGTTCGGGCGCGGCGCCCAGAAGCGTCTTCGTGTACTCGTGCTGCGGGTTGAGGATGACATCGTCGGCGGGGCCGCGCTCGACGACGTCGCCCTTGTAGAGCACCATGATCTCGTCGCTGAAATGCCGGGCCGTCGCGAGGTCGTGCGTGATGTAGAGCACCCCGAGGTTCTCCTCGCGCTGCAGATCGGCCAGCAGGTTGAGCACCCCCAAGCGGATCGACACGTCGAGCATCGAGACCGGCTCGTCCGCGACGATGAACCGCGCTCCCGGCGCCAGCGCCCGCGCGATCGCCACGCGCTGTCGTTGGCCACCCGACAGTTCATGCGGACGACGCTCAGCGAAGCTCTCGCCGGGCGACAGCCGCACCCGCTCGAGCAGTTCGATGGCGCGCTCACGCACCTGCCTGCTCGAGAGCTTCGGGTGGTGGAGCCTGATCGGGCGCTCGAGGTGATGGATGATCGAGTGGAACGGGTTCAGCGAGGCGAATGGGTCTTGGAACACCATCTGCACCTGCGAGCGGTAGTCCTCGACCGCGCGGCCGCGCATCCCTGAGTCCTTGCCGTCGAGCAGGATCTGACCGCTGGTCGGCGTCTCGAGCTTCATCAGCATCCGAGCGATCGTCGACTTGCCCGAGCCCGACTCTCCGACGAGGGCGACCGTCTTGCCCGCTTCGATGGTGAAGGACACATCCTTGACCGCGTGCAGGACCGACGTCTTCAGCCCTGATCGCAGAGTGAAGTCCTTCACCAGGTTGCGGGCCTCGAGGGTGTGAGCGCTCATCGGATCTCCTCCTGGCTGGGCTGGTTGCCGGTGCGGACGAAGTCGCCGCGCTCACCGGTCAGACTCGGGAAGCTCGACAGCAGCTTCTTGGTGTATTCGTGCTGCGGCGTGCGGTAGATCTCCTCGGCCGTGCCCTCTTCGACGATCTGCCCCTGCAGCATCACGGCGATGCGGTCGCTGATCTCGATCAGCATCGGCAGATCATGGGTGATGAAGATGACGGCGAAGCCGAGACGCTCGCGCAGCCGCATGATCTCGCGGATGATGCCGCGCTGCACCACGACGTCGAGCGCCGTGGTCGGCTCATCCATGATCATCACCTGCGGATCCAGAGCCAGTGCCATCGCGATCATCATGCGCTGGCGCATGCCGCCCGAGAGCTCGTGAGGGAAGCTCGTGAGCCGTGACGGGTCGACGCCGACGAGAGTCAGGAGCTCTTCGGCCCTCGCCTGCTTGTCCTTCTTGGACATGCCCGGACGATGGGTGTCGAAGATGTCGAAGATCTGCGCACGGACGCTGATCACCGGGTTGAGCGAGTTCATCGCGCCCTGGAACACCATCGAGATCTTGTCCCAGCGGAACGCCCGCAGCCCGTCTCCGTCGAGGGCGACGATGTCGATGTCGTGGCCATCGCGATCGTGGAACACGATCTCGCCGCCGGTCATGAGCGCCGGCGCCTTGAGCAGCCGGTTCATGCCGTAGGCGAGCGTCGTCTTGCCGCAGCCCGATTCGCCGGCCAGTCCCAGGATCTCTCCTCGGTTGAGCGTGAGCGAGACATCGCGAACCGCCTTGACGGGCGGGTCGACCTCGTACTCGATCGACACGTTGCGTGCGGTCAGAACTGCGTCCGGAGCGCTCATGCGGCGAGTCCCTTCGTCTTGGCCGCCTTGCGCACACGGCGAGCCGCATCCGGCGCGTTGCGGAGCTTGGGGTTGATGACCTCGTCGATCGCGAAGTTGATGAGAGCGAGTCCCGCACCGAGCAGGGCGATCATCACTCCCGGCGGCACGAACCACCACCACGCGCCGCGGCCGAGAGCCTGTCCCGACTGCGCATCGTTGAGGATGGTCCCCCAGGTGATCGACGAGGTGGGGCCGAGACCGAGGTAGGAGAGACCGGCCTCGCCGAGGATCGCGAAGATGATCGCGAACAGGAACTGCGCGGTGAGCAGCGGCAGCAGGTTCGGCATGATCTCGACGAGGATGACCCGGAAGGACCTCTCCCCCGCGACCTTCGACGCGTAGACGTAGTCACGGGTGCGCAGCGATCGGGTCTGCAGACGCAGCACATATGCGGCACCGGCCCAGGAAGTGATTCCGAGCACGAAGGCGACGAGCTGCCAGTTGCGCTCCGGGACGAACGACGCGATCACCATGACCAGCGGCAGCCCGGGGATCACGATCATCACGTTGGTCAGCAGTGCGAGCGCATCCTCCCGCCAGCCGCCGAGGTATCCCGCGAGAACCCCGAAGAGGAGAGACAGCATGATGGCGATGCCGCCGGCGACCACGCCGACCAGGAGCGATCCCTGCGCGCCGATCGCGAGCTGGGCGAACATGTCGTTGCCGAGTTTGGTGGTGCCGAGCCAGTGCTCCGGCGACGGCGGGAGCAGGGCCGGGTTGTCGGTGCTCCGCGGATTCTGCGAGAAGATCGGCGCGATGATCGCGAACAGCACGATCGACAGGACGATGACAGCGCCGACGACGAACTTCGGTGAGGTGATCGGGAGCACCCGGCGGCGCTTGCGCCCGCGCTGGGTCGCCAGCGAGATGGTGCTCGCGGGCTGGGTCGTGGGCTGATCCTTCGTGATCAGCACTGCGTTCTCGGTGTCAGACATTCTGGCGAGCCCTCGGGTCGATGAAGCCATAGACGAGGTCCATGATGAAGTTGGCGGCGAGCACCGTGATGGTGATGACGAGGAAGAGCCCCTGCATCAGCGCGTAGTCGTTGTTCGTGACCGCCTGGAACATCAGCTTGCCGATGCCCGGGTAGGTGAACACCTGCTCCATGACGATCGATCCGGCCACGACGAAGCCGAGAGTGATCGAGAAGCCCGCGATCGAGGGGATCGCGGCGTTGCGGGCCGCGTAGGTGGTCATGATGCGACGAGGGCGGAGTCCCTTCGCCTCGGCTGTGAGCACGTAGTCCTCGGCCATGGTCTGCACCATCATGTTGCGCATTCCGAACATCCAGCCGCCGACCGACGAGATGACGATGGTCAGGGCGGGCAGGAGTGCGTGAGAGAGCGCGTTGGTGAAGAACGCCCAGGTCGGTTCGGGGCCGTCGGGGAACTCGAAGACGTCATAGCCGCCGAAGATCGGGAACCAGCCGAGTCCGACCGCGAACACCGAGACGAGGAGCAGCGCCATCCAGAAGTACGGGATCGACTGCAGCACAGTGGTCGCCGGGATCAGATGGTCGACCCACGTTCCGCGCTTCCACCCCGCCCAGGCACCGAGCGCGACGCCGAGGATGAAGGAGATCACGGTCACCGTGCCGACGAGGATGAGAGTCCAGGGCAACGCCTGGCCGATCAGCTCGCTCACCGGCGCGGGGAACTTGGTGACGGAGATGCCCAGGTCGCCCTGGAGCATCCGGCCCCAGTACGCGATGTACTGCTCCCAGAGGGACGAGTCATCGCCGCCGAGAAGCAGCTTGATGTTGCGGATCGTGGTCTCGGAGACCTCGCCGCCCGCACGCTGCATCTTGGCGATCATGATGTCCGCCGGGTTCCCCGGCATGAGCCGGGGAAGCAGGAAGTTGAGTGAGATCGCGGCCCACAGCGTGAACGCGTAGAACCCGATTCTTCGTGCATAGAACTTCATGTCACTGACCTTGCTTCCTGCTCCCCCGACCCCATTGCGTTACTTGACCGGCTCGAGCTGCGTCAGGACGTAGCCCGCTGCGATCGCTCCCCAGGACGGCGGGAAGGCGTAGAGGTCCTCCTCCGTCGGCCAACCCGTGAAGTCCTTCGTGTTGTAGAAGGTCTGCGTCGCGTTGATCACGAGCGGGATGTAGGGCAGGTCGCGCACGATCTCGGTCTGGATCGTCGCGTACAGCTCCTTCTTCTCGGCCTCGTCGTTCGTGCTGACAGCGGACTGGATGGCGGTGTCGACCACCGGATTGCTGTATCGGCTGAAGTTCCACCGGCCGGCCGGAACCTCGGTGCCGACCGGGCTGGTGGATTCGACTGCCGTCCCGCCGAACCAGTCGCGGTAGATCTGGAACGGATCGGCGACGGATGTGCCGATGACACCACCGACGATCAACTGGAAGTTGCCGCCCTGGCGGGCATCGGAGAACTCCTGCCACTGCACCGTGGATGCCGTGACCTTGATGCCGGCCGCCTCGGCCTGCTCGGCGATCAGCTTCGCGGCGTCGTTGTAGTCGGTCCACCCGTCGACCGAGATCAGGCTGAGCTCGAGCGGCACGCCGTCCTTCGCGTAGTAGTCGCCGTCCTTCGTGTAGCCGGCGGCCTCGAGGATCTCGCCCGCCTCTGCGGCGTCGGCTTCCTGGGGGCTGACCTCGTTGGCGGAGTCCGCGACCCACTTCTCGTCGCGCGGCAGCAGAGCGAAGGTCGGCGAGATGTCGCCGGTGAGGCCGACGAATGCCTTGTCCTTGATCGCCGTCCGGTCGATGGCGACGTTGAGCGCCTGGCGAACCGCGACATCGGTCTGCGGACCCGTGCAGCCGAGCTCGGCGTTCGAGCAGGTGTAGAGCACCGTCGGGTCCTGCGGGGTGTTGATCCACTCGATCGCGCCGTTACCCGTGACGTCGTCGGGGTTCGGGATGAACATGCCCGTCCAGTCGAGCTGGCCGGCGGCGAGCAGGTCCTGAGCGGTCTGGTTGTTGTCGACCGCGATGTACTGGACCTTCTTGACTCCGAGTTCGTCGGCGTCACGGAAGTTCTCGTTGGCGACGAGCGTGTAGGACTCGCTCGTCGTCTTGTCGACCACGTAGGCGCCGGATCCGACCGGCTCCTCGTTGGTGAAGTCGGCGAAGTCGGCGACCTCCGACCAGACGTGCTCGGGAAGGATGTAGGTCGAACCGAGGCGCTGGAACTCGGTCGTGTACTGCGCGGTGCTGTAGGTCAGGACGACCGTGGTGTCATCGGTCGCCTCGGCCGAGACGAGACCGTTGCCCTCGGGGTTGTTGGCCTCGTACGTGAAGGAGAACGCGACGTCGGCCGCAGTGAGCGGCTCTCCGTCGCTCCACTTGAGGTCGGGCTTGATGGTGATCGTGATCGCCGTGCCGTCCTCGTTGTACTCGAACGAGTCGCCGATCAGGCCGACCGGTTCGGCGTCGGCCGTCTTGTTGAAGAAGAACAGCGGCTCGTAGATCGGTCCGAGCGCACCGTGGAGCACGGTCG
Organism: Microbacterium sp. K2; assembly: GCF_051365005.1. Classification (NCBI taxonomy): domain Bacteria; kingdom Bacillati; phylum Actinomycetota; class Actinomycetes; order Micrococcales; family Microbacteriaceae; genus Microbacterium; species Microbacterium sp. K2. The sequence goes on from NZ_JBLWII010000001.1 coordinate 1,109,650, forward strand.
GGGCGAACGGGTTGTAGTTCGCGGTGATGGGGGTCTGGCTGCCGGCCCACACGCGAAGAGCCCGGTCGCCGTCGCCACCGCTCCCCTCGTTGCTGCCGCCTGCGCCACAGGCCGTCAAACCCAGGGCGAGGACGGATGCCCCCGCCACAGCGGTGAGCGCGATCTTGCGCCTTCCGTTACGGATCATTCTGTATTTCCTCTCGGTGCTGCACTGCAGGAGGGATCTCCGGGATGGAGCCGAGCCCCGGGCGGGACTCGTGACAGATCCCCCAAAAGGGATTTGTTAGGACAGTAACCTAACAAATGGCCAAGTGGGCAACAAGACTCCGGAACGCTGGTATATAACGTTTCGGCCTCGGGCGCGTCACGCTGTCACATGGATGCACTAATGGTCGCGATGACACTAAGATCGATCTCGGAGGTTAAGGTACCCATGACTCAAACCAGAGGCATCGATGTCGCCGTGTCGACCGTGATCCTCACGCTGCGTCGCGCGGAGAACGGCGCTGCGGTGCTCGCGTTGCCGCTGGTGCTGCGCACCCGAGAGCCGTTCGCCGACCAGTGGGCCCTGCCCGGCGGGTGGCTGACTCCGACCGAATCGCCGGTCGACGCCGCCGCCCGCACGCTCGCCGAAACGACGGGGCTCACGCCCAGCTACCTCGAGCAGCTCTACGCCTTCGGAGCAGTCGACCGCTCCCCCACTCGCGTGGTGTCGATCGTCTACTGGGCGCTGCTGCGTCAGGACGACGTCGACGCGCAGAGCGCCGCGCATCGAGCATCCGGTCTCGCTCCCGAGAACGTGCGCTGGTTCGATCTCGGCGACCTGCCGCCGCTCGCCTTCGATCACCGGAAGATCGTCGACTACGCGCTCTGGCGACTGCGCAGCAAGGTCGGCTACAGCCGCGTCGCCCACGGGTTCCTCCCTGCGGAGTTCACCCTGGCCGACCTCCGCGAAGCATACGAGGCGATCCTCGGCAAGCACTTGGATCCGGCCAACTTCCGCCGTCAGGTCGAGTCCGCCGGCAACCTGCTTCCGACCGACCGGTTCCGCACCGGCAGTCACCGACCCGCCCGCCTGTACCGCTACAACACCGATGTCGAGCTGGCCGATCGCGGCCCTCTCGGCCCTGAGGAGACGAGCACCCGATGAGCACCACCTTCGTTCCGACGCCGGTCGTCCCGCCGATCGACGCCTCCGTCGACCACGCGATCCAGTCGATCGTGTCGGGCGCATCGACAGATGCGACATGCACGACCGATCTCGCTGTCGGACCCTGGGACTTCGACTCCCGCCCCGGCTACGGCCCCGGTTCGTCTATGGGTGACGTCATCCCGACCGGGGCACCGCGTCAGGGAGAGCTCCCTGACGAGTACCGCGATGCGAGCGAGGACGACCTCGACGAGCGCATCCGCGCGGCGAAGGCGACGCTCGGCGACCGGGCCGTCGTGCTGGGGCACTTCTACCAGCGCGAAGAGGTGGTGCGGCACGCCGACTACGTGGGCGACTCATTCCAGCTCGCGACCGCCGCGAAGGAGCGCCCCGATGCCGAGGCCATCGTGTTCTGCGGCGTGCACTTCATGGCCGAGACGGCCGACCTGCTCTCCGGCCCCGATCAGGCGGTGATCCTGCCGAACCTCGCGGCCGGGTGCTCGATGGCCGATATGGCGGACATCGATCAGGTCGAGGACTGCTGGGAACAGCTCGCCGACGTGCTCGGCGACCTCGACGCGGAGGACGAGGACGGTCGAGTGCCGGTGATCCCCGTCACGTACATGAACTCCTCCGCCGCGATCAAGGGCTTCGTCGGCCGACACGGCGGGATCGTCTGCACCTCGTCGAACGCGCAGACCGTGCTCGAGTGGGCCTTCGAGCGCGGGCGACGAGTGCTGTTCTTCCCCGACCAGCACCTCGGACGCAACACCGCGAAGGCGATGGGTGTGCCTCTCGAGCAGATGCCGATGTGGAACCCTCGCAAGGCGCTCGGCGGCTCTTCCGCGGCCGAGCTCGTCGACTCCCGGGTGATCCTGTGGCACGGGTTCTGCTCGGTGCACCGCCGGTTCACCGTCGATCAGATCGACCAGGCGCGCGCGGAGCACCCCGGCGTACGGGTGATCGTGCACCCGGAGTGCCCCATGGCCGTCGTCGACGCGGCTGATGAGGCGGGTTCGACCGACTACATCCGCCGAGCGATCGCCGCGGCGACCACGCCGACGACGTTCGCGATCGGCACCGAGATCAACCTCGTCCGCCGCCTCGCGGCGCAGTTCCCGCAGCACGAGATCTTCTGCCTCGACCCGGTGGTGTGCCCCTGCTCGACGATGTATCGCATTCACCCCGGGTACCTCGCCTGGGTGCTGGAAGAGCTCGTCGCCGGCCGCACCCCGAACCGGATCACGGTGACGGCCGATGTGGCCGACCCCGCCCGCATCGCTCTCGAGCGGATGCTGGCGGCGAAGCCGCCCGTGGTGGCGAGCGCACGATGAACGTCATCGTCGTCGGATCGGGGATCGCCGGACTGACCGCAGCGCTGCACGCGCGAGAGGCCGGGCACTCGGTCACCGTCGTGACGAAGGGCGCGATCGGCGACGGCTGCACGGAGTACGCGCAGGGCGGCGTCGCCGGGATCTACGGCGCAGGCGACTCGGCGGCGCAGCACGCGGCCGACACGATCGATGCGGGGGCAGGGCTCTCGGATGCGGCCGCCGTCGAGGTTCTCGTACGAGACGGCGCGGCACGGATCGCCGAGCTTATCGCCCGAGGCGTCGCATTCGACCGCTCGCCGGACGGCGAGCTCCTGCTCGGACGCGAGGCTGCTCACCGTCACGCCCGCATCGTCCATGCCGGCGGAGATGCCACCGGAGCGGCGATCGCGCAGGCTCTGGTGGCCGCTGTCCGCCGCGCCGAGATCACCGTCGTCGAAGGCGCCTTCCTCGCCGACGTGATCGTCGACGACGGCACCGCGCGTGGCATCCGCGTCGTGGTCGACGGTGTGGCCTCCGACCTCTCAGCCGATGCGGTGATCCTCGCGACGGGCGGCGCCGGTCACCTCTTCGCGCACACCACGAACCCCCTGGGCGCCACAGGAGACGGGATCGCCGCCGCACTGCGCATCGGCGCCGCGGTCGCGGACCTCGAGTTCGTGCAGTTCCATCCGACGATCCTGGCGGAGGGCCCCGCGTTCCTCGTCTCCGAAGCCGTGCGCGGCGAAGGTGCGACCCTGATCGACGCGGCCGGTCGGCGATTCGTCTTCGACACCCACCCCGACGGCGAACTCGCCCCGCGGGATGTCGTCGCCCGGGCGATCGCCCGACAGGCCGCCCGGCAAGGCTCCCCCGTGCATCTCGATGCGACGATGATCGGCGGACCCCGGCTCGCAGATCGGTTCCCGACCATCGACCGGGTCACGCGTGAACGGGGTTTCGACTGGGCGTCCGAGCCGATTCCCGTGACACCGGCCGCGCACTACCTCATGGGCGGGGTCGTCACCGACCTCGATGGCCGCACGTCCATCCACGGCCTGTTCGCGGTGGGCGAGGTCGCGCGCACGGGCGTGCACGGAGCGAATCGCCTCGCCTCGAACTCCCTGCTCGAAGGCGCCGTCTTCGGCGCTCGAGCGGCAGCGGCGCTCGATGCACCGTGGCAGCATCCCCAGACAGACACCCGTGTCTCGGCTGTGAACGACACGATGCATGACGACGACCAGGGCTCGGATGACGTGGAGGCCCACGGCACCGCGTTCAGTCGTGCAGCACTCCAGCGCTTGATGTGGGACCACGTGGGCCTGCTGCGCTCGGAAGACGGTCTCCGGCATGCCGTGATCACGGTGCGTCGCTGGCTCGCCGCCGCTCCCGACCCCACGACGGTCGCCGAGCGCGAGGACGCGAACCTGCTCCTGCTCGCCGAGGCGACAGCATCCGCAGCTCTCGCCCGCACCGACTCGATCGGCGCGCACTTCCGCGACCCCGTCACCGCCCCTCTCCTGGAGACCGTCTGATGCTCACTCCCGCCCACATCACCCGCGTCGTCGGCGCAGCGCTCGAGGAGGACGCTCCCTGGGGCGACCTCACCAGCACCACGCTGCTGCCGTCGGATGCCACCGCCACCGCCGACCTGGTCGCCCGTGAAGCGGGGATCTTCAGCGGAGGCGAGGTGTTCGAGGCTGCGTTCCGTCTCACCGATCCGACCATCGCGATCGACGTGCACGTGGGTGACGGTGACGCCTTCGCGGCGGGTGACGTGCTCGCCTCGGTGTCGGGATCCGCCCGAGGGATCCTCACAGCCGAGCGCATCGCGCTGAACTTCACGCAGCGGATGAGCGGCATCGCGACGATCACGGCCGCGTACGTGAGCGCGATCGACGGAACGCCGGCACGCATCGCGGATACTCGGAAGACGACCCCGGGACTCCGCGCTTTCGAACGGCATGCCGTGCTCTCGGGAGGCGGACACAACCACCGCCACTCACTGTCGGACGCGGTGATGGCCAAGGACAACCACCTCGCGGTGCTGAAGCGCTCGGGCGTCGACCTCGCCACCGCTCTGCGCGATGCGCTCTCGCGCCTGCCCCACACCACCCATGTGGTCGTCGAGGTCGACCGGCTCGATCAGATCCCGGCGGTGCTCGACGGCGGCGCGCACACCGTGCTGCTCGACAACTTCTCGCTCGATGAGCTGCGCGCGGGAGTGGCGCTGATCGATGGCCGCGCGCAGGTCGAGGCCTCGGGCGGCGTGAATCTCGACACGGTCGCCGGCATCGCGGCGACCGGGGTCGACGTGATCTCGGTCGGCGCGCTGACGCACTCGGCGAGGGCGCTCGACCTCGGCCTGGATGTGCGGATCGACTGACGCGGATGCTCTATCTCGACCACGCCGCGACTGCCCCGGTCCGCCCGGAGGTGCTCGACGCGATGCGACCCTTCCTCACCGGGGTGTTCGGCAACCCGTCGAGCCATCACACATACGGCGAGGCTGCGGCGAGCGCGCTCGACGAGGCACGTTCACGGGTCGCTCGGATGCTCGGGATGCGCTCCGGCGATGTGATCTTCACCTCCGGCGGAACAGAGTCGAACAACCTCGCGGTGAAGGGGATCGTGCTCGCAGCCCTGGCCCGTGGCCGTCGACACCTGGTCGTCTCGCCGATCGAGCACGAGTCGATCCTCGAGTCCGCCGACCACCTGCGTCGATTCCACGGCGTCGAGGTCGCGGCGGCTCCGGTCGACGCGCTCGGCAGGATCTCCGCTGCCGGACTGTCGCAGACCCTGCGCGACGACACCGCACTGGTCGCCATCGGGCACGCCAACAACGAGATCGGCACCATCCAGGACGTGCCCGCACTCGCAGCAGCGGCCCGGAGCGCAGGCGTACCGCTGCATGTCGACGCGGTGCAGTCGGCGGGGTGGCTGCCGCTCGCCGACCTCGGAGCGGACGCGACAGCGGTGGCCGGGCACAAGCTCGGGACGCCCAAGGGCATCGGAGCACTCGCCGTTCGGGGGCGCGTCGCGCTCGAACCCCTCATGCACGGCGGCGGCCAGGAGCGGGGCCGCCGCTCGGGCACCGAGAACGTCGCGGGAGCGGTGGCCCTCGCCACAGCGCTGGAGCTCGCCGACGCCGAGCGCGACGAGGTGAACACTCGACTCAGGGCTTCGACCGGACGATTCATCGCGTCGGTGCAGGCGCTCGTGCCGCAGGCATCGCTCACCGGTGACCCGGTGGCGCGGCTTCCCGGCACGGCGAGCTTCACGTTCGCCGGGGTCAGCGGCGAGGCAGTTCTGCTCGAGCTCGAGCGACGGGGAGTCGTGTCGTCGAGCGGCTCGGCGTGTGCTGCCGGAAGCGATGAGCCTTCGCACGTGCTCCTCGCGTGCGGGGTGTCCCCTGCGGTCGCACAGACCTCCGTGCGCTTCACGTTCGGACGCGAGGCGCTTCCCCCCGATCTGCCTGAGCGGCTCGCCGCGCTGGTGGCCGAGGCGGTGCGTGCAGTCGCCCATCACTGAACGGCGTGAGCAGCGCGTGCGGCCATAGACTCGGCTGGTGACCGCATCCGCCCCGATCGTGACCCTGATCGTCCCCGGCCGCGACATCGGCTCCTTCGCTCCCGCCGCACTCGACTCGCTGCTCTCGCAGTCCGAGACACGGTGGCGCGCTCTCCTCATCGACGACGGCTCCGTCGACGACACCGCAGAGATCTTCGCCGCAGCGGCCGCGTCGGATCCACGGTTCCGAAGCCTGCGGCACGAGGCGTCACGAGGACTCGGCGCCGCACGCAATGCGGGCCTCGACCTGGTCGACACCCCCTTCGTCGGGTTTCTCGACGGCGATGACGAACTCACCTCCACGGCACTCGAGCGCCTCCTCGGCACCGTCACCGAGACCGGCAGCGATTTCGTCGCCGGCGCCTACGTGCGATCGCGCTTCGACGGCGAGCGCTATGTCGCTGGGCGGGTGCAGCCATGGGTGTCGGCGGCGACGTCTCCGGCGCGGCTCGGCACCACGATCATGGAGCACCCGCGTGCGAGCGCCAACATCGTGGCGTGGTCGAAGATCAGCCGCACCGACTTCTGGAGCGACCTCAGGTTTCCCGAGGGCGTGGCGTATGAGGATCAGGTGGTCGCGCAGCTGATGTACACCCGCGCACGCAGCTTCGACGTCATCCCCGACACGGTGGTGAAGTGGCGTCTGCGGGCTGACGGCACCTCGATCACGCAGGGCCGGGCACAGCTCCCGGTGCTGCGCGACTACCTCGACGCGCTGCGCGGCGGAATCCGAGTGCTGCATGAGGCGGGCGCCCGCGCCGCCGTCACGGCCAGGCTGGAGCTGATCCTCACCATGGATGTGCCCCCGCTGCTCGAGATCGCACGCACCCACGACGATTCCGCGTATTCGGCGGAGATCGACGCGTTCGTCGCCGAGATCGAAGCGCTCCCCGAGCGCGCCGCCGCCCGCCCCGACCCCGCACTCACCGCCGCCCTGGCGTGGTGAGCCTCGCCATCAGGAGACCCGTGAACCAGTACCTCGCCGACCTCTTCTCGCTCGAGGGCCGCACCGCGGTCGTCACCGGCGGGAGCTCGGGCATCGGACGAGGCATCGCGACCGCCCTCGCGAGGGCTGGTGCGTCCACGGTGATCGTCGCGCGCGGCGAAGTCCGGATCACCGAGACCGTCGCCGAGCTCACTCGCGCGGGATGCCACGCAGCCGGTGTGGTCGGCGATCTCAGCTCTCGTGAGGGAATCCGGGCTCTTGCCGAAGCTGCCATCGAGCCGTTCGGCGAACCCGACATCCTCGTGAACTCCGCAGGGATCAACATCCGCCCGCCGTTCGCCGAGATCACCGAGGACGACTGGGACGCGACGATGACCGTCAATGCGCTCGCCCCCTTCCTGCTCGGGCAGCGCTACGCCGCTGGCATGGCCGAGCGCGGCTTCGGGCGCCTGATCCACATCAGCTCGCAGCAGGCGCATCGTGCCTTCGTCGGCAGCGGTGTCTACGGGGCCTCGAAGGGAGCCGTGGAGTCGCTGATGCGCTCGGAGGCCGAGGCGTGGGGTGGCACGGGCGTCACGAGCAACACCCTCGTGCCCGGATTCGTGCTCACCCCGCTCAACGCACGGTTGCAGGAGGATCCGGAGCAGATCGCGGCACTCGCCGCCCGGACGATGATCGGCCGCAACGGGCTGCCCGCAGACTTCGCGGCGGCAGCCGTGTTCCTCGCCGGTGTCGGCTCGAGCTACGTCACGGGGCAGTCGTTGTTCATCGACGGCGGCCTGTCGGTGCACTGAGCGCGTCTCACCCCTCGGCCGGGTACACCCGCTCGTCCGCGCGAGGCACCTCGAGCAACGGAACCGGCGCGGTGAGCGCATCGACAGCATCCGCTCCGGCCGAGTCCTCCGGCGCCCGGTCGGCTCGGCGGTCGACCAGTGCGGCACGCATGCCTCCCGAGACCGCCGTCTCGATGACCATCTCCGTGTCGAGCACGCGCGACGCGGCCACCTGCTGCGCGGCGAGCTCGGCGTAGAGACCTCCCCTGGCGAGGAGTTCGGCATGGGTGCCCGATTCCACGATCAGCCCGGCCTCGACCACGTGGATGACGTCCGCACCCATGATCGTCGAGAGTCGGTGCGCGATCGTGAGGGTCGTGCGCCCCTTCGCCGCTTCGTCCAACGCCTCCTGAACGACGCGCTCCGACACGGTGTCGAGGGCGGATGTCGCCTCGTCGAGCAGCAGCACGGGTGGGTCCTTCAGCAGCACGCGGGCGATCGCGATGCGCTGCTTCTCGCCACCGGAAAGGCGGTAGCCCCGCTCTCCGACCACCGTGTCGTACCCGTCTTCGAACCCGCTGATGATGTGGTGGATGTTGGCCGCGGTGCAGGCGGCGATCATCTCCTCATCCGTCGCCTCCGGGCGGGCGTAGAGCAGGTTCTCGCGGATCGTGGCGTGGAACAGGTAGGTCTCCTGAGACACGATGCCGACCTGATCGATGATCGACTCCTGCGTGAGGGTCTTCACGTCGGCTCCCGCGAAGAGCACAGCGCCGCCATGCGCCTCGTACAGCCTCGGAGCAAGGTACAGCACTGTCGTCTTGCCGGCGCCCGACGGACCGACGAACGCGACATGCTGCCCCGGTTCGGCGACGAACGACACGCCCTGCAGCGTGGGACGAGCGTCGGGCGCCGCATCCGGGTAGCGGAAGACGACATCCGCGAACTCGATCCGCCCGCGCGGGCCCGGGGCTTCGGAGACCGCGATCGCATCCGGCGCATCCTGGATCTCAGGCACGAGGTCGAGGTACTCGAAGATGCGGGCGAACAGGGCGGATGACGTCTGCAGGTCGAGCGACACCCGCATGAGCCCCATCAGCGGTTGCAGCAGACGAGCCTGGACGGTCGTGAACGCCACGACCGTGCCTGCGGTGATCGCGCCGGTGCCGCCGGCGATGAGGTACCCCGAGACGAGGTAGATGACGGCCGGGACGCTCGCCATCAGCACCTGGACGACGGCGAAGAAGCCCTGACCGCTCATCGCCCGCCGCACCTGCAGGACCACCTGGTTGCGGTTCTCGGCCTGGTAGCGCTGGGATTCGGTGCGCTGGCGATTGAACGCTTTGGAGAGCAGCATCCCCGAGACGCTCAGCGTCTCCTGCGTGATCGAGGTGAGCTCGGACAGCGACTCCTGCGTCTCTCCGGCGATGCGCGCACGCACCTGGCCCACACGGCGTTGCACGATGATCAGGAACGGCATCAGCACGACGGCGATCAGTGTGAGGCGCCAGTCGATGAGGATCATCGCGACAAGCGAGGCGATGACCGTGACGACATTGCCCAGGATGCTGGTGACGGTGTTCGTCAGCACTCCCGAGACACCGCCGACGTCGTTCTGCAGGCGGGACTGGATCACGCCGGTCTTCGTCCGGGTGAAGAACCCGAGCTCCATCGCCTGCAGATGCTCGAACAGGCGCACACGGAGGTCGCCGGTGACGTTGTTGCCCACCGTCGACGTCAACCACGTCTGGGCGACGCCGAGAACAGCCGACAGGAGGAACAGGGCGACCATCCCGCCGACGAGCCAGCCGAGGAGCTGAAGCTGCGGGCCGCCGCCGTCGACCGGGAAGAGCGCGTCGTCGAAGATGCGCTGGACGATCAGCGGAGGGATCACCGCGATCGCGGCTCCGATGACGACCAGCACGCCGGTCCAGAAGATGCGCCACCGGTAGGGGCGGAACAGCGCGACCACCCTGGCGCCCAGACCGCTGATCCGCGGAGCCTCGGCATTGAGTCGACGCTGCGCACTCTCGTCCACGCCGCGGAATCCGCCGCGTCCGCCACCCATGCTCATCTCGCCAGCGTAGTCAGCGCCGGAGACGCCGGGATCGGATCTCCTCCCTGATCATCCGCTGAGAGCGGATTCACCCGGATCCGGAATGGAATGTCCGAAGCTGTGGTTACGCTGAATGGTCCCCGCGCACTCGCGCGACCCTCCCCTCTTTTTCCTCGTGCCCAGGAGGCCGTATGTCTGCCGTCGACACCGGTTCGATCACCACGCCCCCCGCTGCTGCGGCCGGAGGCCAGATCGCCCGCAGCGACATGCGGGTGATCTGGCTTCTCCTCGTCGCCGCGTTCGTCGCCATCCTCAATGAGACGACGATGGGGATCGCGATCCCCCATCTGAACACCGATCTGGGCATCCCGCCCGAACTCGGCCAGTGGCTGACGAGCGCGTTCATGCTGACCATGGCCGTCGTGATCCCGACCACCGGGTTCATCCTGCAGCGGTTCACCACGCGCCAGGTCTTCATCGCCGCGATGACCTCGTTCTCCCTCGGAACCCTCGTCGCTCTCGTGGCACCCGGTTTCGAGATCCTGCTGCTCGGTCGCGTCATCCAGGCCGCCGGCACCGGCATCATGATGCCGCTGCTCATGACGACGATCATGAACGTCGTACCGCCGCAGTCGCGCGGTCGCATGATGGGCCGGGTCGGCCTCGTCATCTCGCTCGCCCCCGCGATCGGCCCGACCCTCGCGGGAGCGGTGCTCGAGACGCTCCACTGGCGCGCGCTGTTCGCGATCATCCTGCCGATCGCCCTCGTCTCCCTCTTCATCGGGGTCAAGTGGATGACGAACCTCGGCGAGACGCGCAAAGTCCCCCTCGACGTGCTCTCCATCCCGCTCGCGGCGCTCGGCTTCGGCGGCATCGTGTTCGGCCTCAGCCAGTTCGGTGGCGAGGGGGGATCCGGTGAGGCAGCCGGCATCACCGCACTCGTCGTGGGTGCCGTCGCTCTCGCGCTGTTCGTGTGGCGTCAGCTGGTGCTGCAGCGGATCGACGACGCGCTGCTCGATCTGCGGGTGTTCCGCTCCGCCAACTTCACGTTCGCCGTCATCATCATGGCGATCCTCGCGCTGTCGATGTTCGGAACGCTGACCCTGCTCCCCCAGTACCTGCAGAACGTCGCGGGCCTCAACGCGCTCGAGTCCGGCCTGATCCTCCTTCCGGGTTCGGTGCTGATGGGCCTCCTCGGACCGCTGATGGGGCGCGTCTACGACGCTCGCGGAACGCGCCCGCTCCTGATTCCCGGCACGATCCTCGTCTCGGCGGCGCTGTTCTACTATTCGACAGTCGGAGAGCACACCGTGTGGTGGGTGCTGATCATCGTGCAGGCCGCGATGTCGGTCGGTCTCGCGATGTCCTTCACCCCGCTGTTCTCCGCATCACTCGGGTCGCTGCCGCGTTCGCTGTATTCGCACGGCTCGGCGGTGCTGAACACGCTCCAGCAGGTCGGCGGGGCAGCCGGTGTCGCCGTCCTCACGGTGACCTACTCGGCGATCCTGCACGCGGGAGAGGCAGAGGGGCTCGACGTCGCCACCGCCGGAGCACCGGGGGCACGGATGGCGTTCCTGATCGCCGCGATCATCTCGCTCGCCGCCGTCGCGCTGAGCGCGTTCGTCCGCAAGCCTGCAGACGATGTGGCCGATGCCATGCACGGCAGCCACTGACCGTCACCGCTGCGGCGGCGTCTGATCGCTACTGCGTCTTCGGCGCAGGGAAGTGGCAGACGCCGCCGCTGCAGTATCCGGCGGCATCGTCATCAAGCAGGTTCGGAGTTCCGATCAGCGGCTGAAGCACGGTCGGTGCGTCCTGCTCGGCGGAGTCCTGTGTCTTGGCCATCATTCGATGGTACGCCTGTGTCGACGGGACGGCGCGAAAAGGCCCTCGTCGGACGACAGCGGATAGACAGGAGCTCTGCTCTACGGTTGACGAGTGCTCAAACGACTCCTCGCCCGCCTCTTCTGGGCAGTCAGCCGCTGGACCCTCACCGCCGAGGCGACACCTACGCGACCCACCATCCTGATCGGTGCGCCGCACACGTCGAACTGGGACTTCGTCCTCATGCTGGCGATCGCATGGCGGCTCGACATCGAGGTGCATTGGCTCGGCAAGAACAGCCTGTTCCGGGGCTGGCGAGGGCCGATCATGCGCAGCATCGGCGGCATCGCCGTCGACCGAGCCGACCCGGCACGAGTCGTCAACGACGTCGTCGCGCAGGTGCACTCCGGTAGCGTCTTCGGTCTCGTGATCACGCCAGACGGCACCCGCGGGGGCAACGAATACTGGAAGTCCGGCTTCTACCGGATCGCGAGAGAGACGGGGATGCCGGTGACACTCGGGTTCGTCGACCGCACGACGATGACCACCGGTCTCGGCCCCACCCTCGAGCTGACGGGTGAGGTCGCGGCTGATATGGACAGGATCCGCGCCTTCTACGCCGACAAGGCCGGCCTGCGCCCGGAACGCCGGACGACACCCCGACTCCGCGAGGAGCAGGCTTCCGAAGACAGCTGAGCGCGTCGAGTCAGTCGGAATCCTCGTCCGCGATCTCCGAGCGTGTCTCCGAACGGGCGTAGTCGAGGTCTTCATCCGAGAGCGTCTCGGTCATGCCGACCACCGCGCCCGTGATCGTCCGGATCTCGGCTCGGGCCCGCTCGCTCAGCTGCGGCGCCGACTCCCCGAGCACATCGACGCGCGCCTCGAGCGACAGCTCTGACCACCATTCCCGGATCGGGGGAAGCGTCATCATGATCTCCTTCTCGGTCGACGCACAAGCCGCTGGACAGGATCCGAGAGATCCCGCGAGACTGGCGGCATGGATCCCGATGAACGACCCGCGCCACCCGCGGAGGTCGACGACCTCCGCGACGGACGAGATGAGACGCGCAACGAGCGCGCAGACCGCAACTGGGAGGAGCTGCTGCAGGAACTGCGCGTGATGCAGACCGGCACCCAGATCCTCACGGGGTTCCTGCTCGCCGTGGCGTTCACTCCCCGATTCGAGGACATGGACGAGTTCCAGCGGGACGTGTACGTGGTGCTCGTGGGTCTCGCCGCAGTGGCCACCATCCTCGCGCTGGCCCCCGTGGGCATGCATCGGGCGCTGTTCGGTCGGCGCCGCAAGCCCGAACTCGTGCGGGTGGCCGCTCGCATCGTGAAGATCGATCTCGTGGCGATCGCCGCACTCACGATCGGCGTCACGACACTCATCATCGACTTCACCGTCGGCAGAACCGCGGGACTCATCGCGCTCGTCTCCTCGTTCGTGGGTGTGCTCCTGCTGTGGCTCGTCCTCCCCCGCCTCGTCCGGCGCGAGGCCGAGCGAGGCGGGGCGGACGACGAGACCTGAAGCGAGGCTCCCCGCAGAGGTCAGCGACCGGCCGGGGTGCGGTTCTCGGCGCTGACCATCCACGCGAACTGCTCGAGGCTCTCGAGCACCGCGTGCAGGATGTCGGCGGATGTGGGGTCTTCTTCATCGACCTCGTCGTGCACGTCGCGGATCGTCGCCACGACGGCGTCCAGACGCGCCGTCACGAGATCGATCGTGTCGGTCGTCGAGACCTCGCCCATCGGGAACGCCGGAAGCGACGTCGACTCGGCGATCGTGTCGGTGCGTCCGTCGGGCACCGCGTGCAGTGCGCGCATGCGCTCTGCGACCGTGTCGCTGAATGAGCGGGCGGCATCGATGATCTCGTCGAGCTGACGATGCGTGTCACGGAAGTTGCGGCCCACCACGTTCCAGTGCGCCTGCTTGCCCTGCAGCGAGAGCTCGATCAGATCGACGAGCACCAGCTGCAGATTGGCGGCGAGCGTCGCGGATGCCGTGAATCCCTTCTCGGCGTTCTGTCGTCTGGTCGTCTTCGCTCCGCGCTTGGATGCGTTGCCGGTCTTGGACGCGGTCTTCTCAGCCATGGAGTCCTCCTGGGGTTCGGAACTGCGAGGCTAGCTCCGCGCGCCGTGCGGATCGAGGGGGTTGACAGTCCCCCCGGTCACATCAGATCGTGGCGCAGTGACGAATTCAGAAAGAGCCCAGGCCGACATCGACGAGAACGCGACAGACGTGGTGATCGAGCCCGTCTCAGAATCGGATGCGGGTGAGGTGCTCACTCTTCAGAGGGCGGCGTTCGTCTCGGAGGCGCAGATCTACGGCAGCGCCGACATGCCTCCGCTGACCCAGACCCTGCCCGAGGTCGAGGCCGAGCTGCGCTCGAGCAAGGGGCTGACAGCCCGCCAGAACGGCCGGCTGGTGGGAGTGATCCGATTCGTCGAAGCCGACGGAGTGCTGCTGATCGGCAGGATCGCGATAGCTCCCGACACGCAGGGCGAGGGCATAGGACGCACTCTGCTCGACGCAGCCGAGCGTTCATCGACAGCCCGTGAGGCCGAGCTCTTCACCGGCAGCCTGAGCGAGGCGAACATACGTCTCTACAAGGCGTGCGGCTATGAAGAGGCGGAGCGGGTGCCGCAGGGCGACGGAACCGAGCAGGTGTTCCTGAGAAAACCTCTGCATCAGGTGGGAGACCCCTCCGAACCGGGCGCGTCGGGTTGAATCGCCCCCGGGGTGTGCGGAATCGTAGCCCGGACACGTCGCACCCGCGGCGTGACAGCAACCGGAAGGAGAGTCTCGTGCTCACCCTCACCGATAACGCCACCGCAATCGTGAACACCCTCGTCAGCCGCCAGACCGACGCCACCGACGCAGGCCTTCGCATCCATTCCACGCCTGCTGCCGGACCGGACGGAGGCGCACGCCTCGCGGTCCTCGTGACCCCGGACCCCGAGCCCGATGACCGGGTGGTCGAGGTGTCGGGCACTCGACTCTTCCTCGATGAGACCGCTGCAGCCGCGCTCGACGACAAGGTGCTCGACGCCGGCGTCGACGACGAAGGCTCCGTATCGTTCGCGGTGCTTCCCCAGGTCGCCTGAACGAGAGAATCGCCGGATGCCGCGGCTCATCGAGCCGCGGCATCCGTGCGTCTGGGGCACGCGCCCATCCGCCTCGCGTAGGTTAGACGGAGACCCGCGATCGTCGCGGATCGAGAAGGATCGTTCACCCGCATGAAGCTGGCATTGCTCCGTCGCTACGTCGTCGTCGCCGAGACGCTGCACTTCCCCCGAGCCGCCAAGCAGCTGGGCATCCCCCTGGCATCGCTCTACACCTCTCTCGACAAGCTCGAGGACGAGGTGGGGCACACCCTCATCAATCGCGAAGGAACACCGCGGCTGACGAGCGTCGGCGAGTTGTTCCTCGTCGAAGCTCAGGCGACGGTGGCCGCTGCTCCCCCGCCTGCACCGAAGACGGCCGGCCCGGCCGGCGGCAAAGCCAAGGCGTCCAAGGGCAAAGGCCGCGCGCCCGTCGTGAAGGGGCAGCCTAAGCCGTACAAGAAGCGTCAGGGGCGCTGAGCGTCAGAGCTCGCTCACCTGGCCGTTCTCGACGCTCCATCGACGGTTCGTCTGCACGGCCTCCAGCATGCGCCGGTCATGCGTCACCAGCAGCAGCGTTCCCACGTACGACTCGAGCGCCTGCTCGAGTTGCTCGATCGCCGGCAGATCGAGGTGGTTCGTGGGTTCGTCGAGCACCAGCAGGTTGACGCCACGCGCCTGCAGCAGCGCCAGCGCGGCCCGGGTGCGCTCGCCCGGAGACAGGGCGCCGACGGGGCGAGTGACGTGGTCGGCTCTCAGGCCGAATTTGGCCAGCATGGTGCGCACCTCCGCCGAAGACAGTTCGGGAACGAGAGCCTCGAACGCGTCCGCGAGCGCCGCGTCGCCGATGAGCAGTGAGCGGGCCTGATCGATCTCACCGATCTGCACGCTGCTTCCGAGACTTGCGGTCCCCTCGATCGGCTTCTGCCGCCCGAGGAGAGCTCGGAGCAGCGTCGACTTGCCTGCTCCGTTCGGACCGGTGATTCCGATGCGGTCGCCGGCGTCGATCTGCAGCGAGAGCGGCCCCATGGTGAAGGTCCCCTGCTGGAACACCGCGCCGCTGAGCGTCGAGACCACGGTGCTCGATCGAGGCGCAGATCCGATCGTGAACTCCAGCTGCCACTCCTTGCGAGGCTCCTCGACCTCGTCGAGGCGCGCGATCCGGCTCTCCATCTGACGCACCTTCTGCGCCTGCTTCTCGCTCGATTCGGCCGACGCCTTGCGCTTGATCTTGTCGTTGTCGGGCGACTTCTTCATGGCGTTGCGCACACCCTGGCTCGACCACTCTCGCTGCGTGCGGGCTCGGGAGACGAGGTCGGCCTTCTTGTCGGCGAACTCGTCGTACTTCTCCCGCAGGTGCCGGCGCACGACGGCTCGTTCCTCGATGTACGCGTCGTACCCGCCGCCGTAGAGGCGATTCGATCCCTGAGCGAGATCGAGCTCGAGCACGCGAGTCACGCTGCGCGCCAGGAACTCGCGGTCGTGGCTGACGAGCACGACACCGCCCCGGAGTCCACGGACGAACGACTCGAGTCGGTCCAGTCCGTCGAGGTCGAGATCGTTGGTCGGCTCGTCGAGGAACACGATGTCGAAGCGCGACAGCAGCAGCGCCGCGAGGCCGACTCGCGCGGCCTGACCGCCGGACAGCCCGGTCATGAGCGCGTCGGACGCGACACCGCTCGCGCTCGGGAGCCCGAGGTCAGCGAGCACCGCGGGGATCCGTTCCTCGAGATCGGCCGCGCCGCTGGCGAGCCACCGGTCGAGCGCCTGCGAATAGGTGTCGGCCGGGTCGGTGCCCGCCGGCGCGAGCGTCGGGTCTCCGAGCGCCGCCGCAGCGGCATCCATCTCGCGCGTGGCCGTCGCGCACCCGGTGCGGCGCGCGATGTACTCCGCGACGGTCTCACCGTCTACTCGCTCGTGCTCCTGAGGCAGCCAGCCGACGAACGCGTCAGTCGGTGCGAGCGAGATCGACCCTCCCATCGGCGCGTCCACGCCGGCAAGGAGTCGGAGCAGTGTCGACTTGCCCGCTCCGTTCGCACCGACCACGCCGATCACATCGCCGGGAGCTACCGTCAGATCGAGCCCCTCGAAGAGAATGCGGTGGCCGTAGCCGCCTGCCAGATTCTGGGCGACGAGGGTAGCGGTCATCAGACCATCATCTCAGGCCGGCGATGGCATCTCAGACTCGGGTGACGGTCCGGAAACCGTCTTGCTCCGCGGTGCCTTCTACGCCGAGTCGTCGCACGCCCTCAGAAAACGACCTGATCGTGCGTGGCGATCGCGAACTCCTGCCCGGGATACCGCAGCCCCGAGAAGTACATGTTGGTGTGTGCGACGATCTGCTCTCCCGAGATCGGCACGCCGTCCCATTCGGTGTCGACCGTGGTGTGGGCGTCGCTCACGAGCGTGACGTCGTATCCCTCGGCCGCTGCGCGCTGCATGGTGGTGCGCACGCAGAAGTCGGACTGCGCACCGACGATCACCAGGCGCGTCGCGCCCAGCTCGTCGAGCGTCGCTCGCAGGGTCGTGTCGGCGAACGCGTCTCGGTAGCCCTTGCGCACGAGGGGCTCACCCTCCGCGCGGTGCAGTGGAGCCGCCAGCTTCCACTCAGGTGTGCCCACGCCGACGGGGTCGTGATGCACCCAGACGACGGGCACTCCGGTTGCACGAGCCCTGTCGACCAGGGCTGCAGTGCGCGAGAGCACGCCCATTTCGTCGAAGCATCCGGGTGTCACGCCGGCCTGCAGGTCGATCGCGACGACGACGGTGCGGCCAGGTGCTGCCATCGCAGTCAGTCCCAGTCCAGGTATTCCTCGATGATCACGCCGGTCTCGATCGGGTGGTGCATCGGGAACAGGTGGTCGCCTGCGATCGTCTTGATGCTCGATCGGTCGGGGATCGCCGCCTGCAGTGCTTCGGCGTTCGCCGCGGGGGTGTCGGTGTCTTCGGTCCCCTGCACGATGAGCACGGGGATCGCCGGCGCGACCGCGATGTCGACGTCCTCGACACCGAGCAGAAGCAGACCGTTGGCCCGGTCGCTGTGCGCCGCCACCAGCGCACGTGCGATCGTGCCGCCGAAGCCGTGACCGCCGACCCAGGTGTCTTCGATGCCGACGTGATCGATCACCGCGATGACGTCATCGACGCGCTCGTCGAGCGTCGCCTCGGAGTCCGACCGGTGGCCGATCCGCAGCACATGGAAGCCCGCCTCCTCCGCGAGGTAGTGCGCGGCGACACCCAGCACGTCGGCAGCGAGCCCCTGCTCCTGGATCAGAACCAGCTTGACCGGGCCGTCTCCCTCATCCACGAAGGGGATGGCGCGGCCCTCTGGCTCGAAGATCTGGGTATCGGTCATGCGCGCGCGGCTCCTCGTTCGGCTGTCAGGGATCGACATCAAGCGTAGTCGAGCGCGTCTGCCGAGATCGGACTGTGCGACCCCTCGCGCGCCAGGGGCGTAGAGTCAGGCCAGGAGCTGACTCTGGTTCCCCGAAGATGGGAACCCGTTGTCCGACACGACACGTTCGTCCGCCGTCCGCCCCTCCACCTCCGCACAGGGCCTTCTGACCCTCGGTGTGCTGGCGAACTCCTCGATGGAGAATGAGCGACGCCTCCCCATCCATCCCCGTCACCTCGACCGCATCGACGCGGACATTCGCGCTCGCATGATCGTCGAGCGCGGCTATGGCACGGACTTCCAGCTCGAGCCGGGCTACGTCGAAGCCCGCGTGGGACGCGTCGCCGACCGGGCAGAGGTGCTCGCCTCCGCCGACGTCCTGCTGCTTCCGAAGCCGCAGCTCGCAGACGTCGCCGAGCTCGCCGAGGGGCGGACCCTCTGGGGCTGGCCGCACTGCGTGCAGGATGCGGTCCTCACGCAGACCGCGATCGACAGCCGCCTGACGCTGATCGCCTTCGAGGCCATGAACCACTGGACCTCGCAGGGTGACATGAGCCTGCACGTCTTTCACAAGAACAACGAGCTGGCCGGCTACTGCTCGGTGATCCATGCTCTGAGCCTCGTCGGTTCGACCGGTGACTACGGGCCCCGGCTTCGCGCGGTCGTCATCGGCTTCGGTGCGACGGCACGAGGCGCAGTGACCGCACTGAACGCGCACGGAGTCCACGACATCGAAGTCCTCACACAGCGCGGGGCAGCAGCGGTGGGCTCCCCTATCCACAACTCTCATCTCACCCAGCTCAACACCGACGACGGGCCCACGCACCTCAGCACAGTCGAGACGGAGGACGGCCCCGTGCTCCTCCCCGATTTCCTGGCGACGTACGACATCGTCGTCAACTGCACACTGCAGGACGTCGCAGCGCCGTTGACGTACCTGCGGACCGAGGACCTCGACCGATTCGCATCGGGCAGCCTGATCATCGACGTCTCCTGCGACGAGGGTATGGGCTTCGAATGGGCCATCCCGACGTCGTTCGAGGAGCCGATGTTCACGGTGGGTCAGGGCGTGAACTACTACGCCGTCGATCACAGCCCGTCATACCTGTGGAACTCCGCCACGTGGGACATCAGCGAAGCGCTGCTGCCCTTCCTCCGCACCGTGCTCTCGGGTCCCGAGGCATGGGCCAAGAACTCGACGCTCACACGCGCGATCGAGATCCGCCAGGGAGTGATCCAGAACCCCAGCATCCTGAGCTTCCAGGGCCGAGACGCCACCTACCCGCACCCCCTCGTCGCGTAGCGGGGATCCGCGCTAGATGTGCCGTTTCAGCCCGACGTGCGCGGTCTGGTATCCGAGTCGGGCATAGAAGGCGCGCGTCCGATCCCGTGCTTCGTCTGTGGTCACCTGCGCCAGTCGCGCGCCCCGCGCGCGACCGAATTCGTGTGCCCACTCGAGCATCGCCGTGCCCAAGCCCCGTGACCGCTCCCCTGGAGCCACTCGCAGTCCCTCGATCTGCAATCGGGTCGAACCACCACGGGAAAGGCCCGGGATGACCGTCAGCTGCATCGTGGCGACCATGCGGTCGGCGCTGTCGCGGACGACCCCGAGATAGTTGGAGCTGTCGCGAGCGACCGCGCTGAAGGCCGCCTCGTATCGCTCGAGTTCGACGCTCTCACGGTCCGATCCGAACTGATCGTCGAACAGCAGCGCTGCGATGGCCTCGATATCATCGCGGCTCGCACGCTCGAGCCGGAAGGTTCGATCCGCCACCTGCAGCCGTCCACGAACAGACGACCGCGCGTCCGCCTGCAGCCTTGCGACGAGCAGGTCAAGCCATCCGCCGACGCTGGCGCGAGCCTCGACGGTGTCGGGATAGCGGCATCGCAGGTGCAGCCCCGACTCATCCAGGATGAACCACAGCATGACGCCGTCGGTGTCGGTCGCTGCGCTGACGTACTGGGCGTCGAGCCCGACAGAGTCGATACGCACGGGCAGCCTGCGCAGGTCCAGCCACGAGATCGCGAACATCCCTGGCGCTACAGGCATGCC
Source organism: Microbacterium sp. K2 (assembly GCF_051365005.1). Lineage (NCBI taxonomy): Bacteria > Bacillati > Actinomycetota > Actinomycetes > Micrococcales > Microbacteriaceae > Microbacterium > Microbacterium sp. K2. Next base: position 1,129,831 of record NZ_JBLWII010000001.1, read on the forward strand.
GCCCCACGGAGCGAGCACGTCTGCGAGCGGCCATGCGCCGAGTTGCACCGCCTCCTTCACCGCTGCCGCCGCCGCGTGCGGTTCGGCGACGTCCGACTCGAGGACCGAGTTGGTGATGAACCACCCGACCGAGTCATGCCACGTGTCCTCGAAGCGGCTGTGCACGGGGAACACGGCTCGTAGCGGGGTACCCGCCATCTCGCGCGTCACCGCGGTCATCGCGACCACTGCGCGCGCGAGGGTCGAGACACCGTCGTCACGGGCCTGCGCAGCAAACGCCGCGGCGTCGTCGACATCGAACACGTCACGCACTTCCACGCGCTCGCGGTGCGGCTCGGGCGCCCCCAGCGGCAAGGGGAACTGCGGCATCACATCCCCGCTGTCCTCGATGATGTCTTCCCACCGCTGACGCACGCGGTTTGGCGCAGCATCCCGAGCCAGCAGTGCTTGCGTGTGCTCGACGAACGCCGGCGCCGGCGTCGGCTTCGCGCCTGCCCTACCCGTGTCGAGCGCAGACAGCAGATCGCGCGCGATGACCAGCATCGACCACATGTCGACGTGCGCGTGATCCGCAGCGATCACGACCGTGAGTCCCGCCGCCGTCTCCAACACGCACAGCCGGTGCGAAGGATGCCGGTACGGCGAACATGCCGCGTCGAGAACCTCTCGCAACGCGTCGTTGACAGCCTGGCCAGGGGCCACCTCATGCTCGACCCAGCTTCCGGGGCCGATCTCGATCTCGTGCAGCATCGGATCGCCATCAGCACCGGGCGCGAATGCCGATCGCAACGTGCCGTGACGGGCGATGACAGCCAGCCATGCCTCGGCGATCGACTCTCGCCGAGTCGGTGCAGGCAACCGGAACGACAGCGCCATCCAGGAGCCCGGTCGATCGCCGGCTCCGACATGGATCCTCTGATCGAACGACACCGGGAGGGGGCGTCCGAGCGCAGACGCGCTGACGTCGTAACCCCAGAGCCGTCCGAACGGGAGGCGGAGGTGCGTGACGTTGGTCAGTCGCATGGGCAGTACCTTATCGCCCCCAGATAACCTGAAAATTACACGACTGCCCGACCCGATGCGGCTAGTCACCGATCGAGGAGCCCGATGCCCACTTTCGAGGTAGCCGGAGCAGAGCTGGCTGGCGCGCTGAGCGATGAAGGCGGACACCCGGTGGTCCAGTTGCACGGACTCACGTCGAGCCGGGCACGCGATCGGGTGCTCAATCTCGACCTCGGTCGAGGGCTCAGCGGAACTCGATTGCTGCGGTACGACGCACGCGGCCACGGTCGGTCGACCGGGCGCAAGGTCTCGGAGGACTATCGCTGGCCGAACCTCGCCGAGGATCTTCTGCGATTGCTCGACCACTGGTTCCCGGGCGAACCCGTCCACGGGGTCGGCCCCTCCATGGGCGCCGCGACTCTCTTGCATGCTGCCTCGCGCGAGCCCGACCGCTTCACCGGGCTCACACTCATGGTGCCGCCCACCGCATGGAAGACCAGGCCCGGTCAAGCCGCCATCTACCGAACGGCGGCAGCGCTCATCGAGTCCGACGGTGTCGAAGCGTTCCACGCCGCCACTCGCGGATCGACGCCACCCCCGGCCACCGTCGGTGCGCCGGAGACATGGCCCGACGTCGCCGACGCCCTCCTGCCGTCGCTGCTTCGCGGTGCGGCAATCAGCGACCTGCCTGCCCCTGAATCCGTCGCGCGAATCGAGGTGCCGACGACGATCTTGGCCTGGGTGGACGACCCCGGCCACCCGCTGTCGACCGCGGAATCGCTAGCCGCACTGCTCCCGAACGCGACTCTGACGGTCGCTCGCACCCCGGGAGATGTCGAAGCCTGGCCCGAGGTCTTGCGTCAGGACGTCGAGCGTCGCGGCTAGACCGGCTGTTCGCGCCGAGTGATATCTTCATGCGGTGAGGCCAGAGTTCCGAGATACCGCAAACGCGGCTTTCGTCGTGACCATCGTCGTGGACATGCCGATCACCAAGCTCCATGCCCTGGACGTCATCGCTTTCGCGGCGGACAGTGCCATCGGAGACGCACGCACCGCGTCCCCTCGGGTACCGCTTTCGCCCGATGCCTGGGCAGAGGTGCAGATACCACGCTTCGCCGATCCGCCGCCGATCGCCATCGACGTCTGCTCTGACGCAACCTTCGACGTCGCGCGCGCCGCCGCCGACCGCCTTGCGGAGGCATTGGTGCAGGTCGGCTGGACCGTGCGTGCCCGACGTAGCGACGCGATCTGATTCGCGACCCGCGGCTTCGTACGAGCCGCAGCCGATCTCCTCAGAACTCGGGCCGTACTCCGCTCAGTTGTTGAAGCGGAACTCCACGACGTCGCCGTCCCCCTCGGGCTGAACCGACGAGACACGCACCCCTGCGACAGCCGACAGCCCCACGAGGTACCGCGTCCCCACCTCGGCCATGGTGATCGACCGCAGCTTGTAGCCGAGAGGCCGAGGATGCCACGTGGCATCTGGTCGGACCTCGTTCAGGTAGATGTAGCGCGAGGTCACCTCATCCAAAGTGCCGATCCAGAGGGCGTTGCGTTCATTCTCTTTCTGAATCCCGACCAATTCGCCTTGACGCGCAACGCCGCCGAGGGCGGACGCAGTGCTGTCCAAATCGATGTCGAAGGGGAAGGAAGGTGGCCACTCAGGCTGGATCTTGACGAACTCTTGGGCAAACGTGTCGTCAGGCGTGACGCGCTCGACGTCGCGCAGTCGGAGCACGACGTACCCGTCGAAGTATCCGGCGTCGGTGGTCCGGGCCGCCAGGACCCACTGCTCGCCGATTCGAAGCACGATGCCATCGACCCGGTCGGCGAACTTCGGCCTGCGTTCGATGCGCAGAATCGACTTCGCCTCCTGCCCTCGTCGGAGCGCACGGTTCAACCGCCTGGAAACCACCGAATCAGCTCCTGCTCATAGATGAGTTTCCGATACGGAACTCCACCACGTCGCCGTTCACACCAAGTCCTCGAAGCTCTCTTCACCGGGACGCCAAACCATCCATGAGCCGTCCTCGAATCCCATGAGTTCCGCGATCTCGACGTGAATCTCGTCGAGCGTCGGGTGGATGACGAGTGCGCCGGTGTCCAGGGCGAGTCGAACGCCTGATCCCGTCCGTTCCGTTGTCGAAACGACCGTACCGGGCGTCAGCCTGCGCAGGGCATCCGCAAATCCGGCGTCCTTCTCACTCCATGTGCGTCCATCGAACTCGACGACGGGCCAGACGTAGCAAGTGAGCGTGACCGGGTCGCCCGCGCCGGGCGAGCCGTCGAACCGAAACTGCACATGGTCGTTGAGGACGAACTCAACGGAGTACATCCGCTCGCCGACAAGGCGCGACAGCAACCCGTTCGGCTCGTACATCTTCCGGTCCATCGCTGATGACTACTTGGACCCGCTCAGTTGTTGAAGCGGAACTCCACGACGTCGCCGTCCTGCATGACGTAGTCCTTACCTTCGAGGCGGGCCTTGCCCTTGGAGCGGGCTTCGACGACGGAGCCGGTCTCGACGAGGTCGTCGAAGGACACGATCTCGGCCTTGATGAAGCCCTTCTCGAAGTCGGTGTGGATGACACCGGCGGCCTGCGGCGCCTTGGATCCCTTGGGGATCGTCCACGCGCGCGCCTCCTTGGGCCCGGCCGTGAGGTAGGTCTGCAGACCGAGGGTGTCGAAACCGATGCGGGCGAGCTGGTCGAGACCGGACTCGTCCTGGCCGGTCGACGCGAGCAGCTCCGCGGCGTCCTCGGGGTCGAGGTCTATCAGCTCGGACTCGATCTTGGCGTCGAGGAAGATCGCCTTCGCAGGAGCGACCAGAGCGGCGAGCTCCGCCTTGCGCGCATCGTTCGTGAGCACACCCTCGTCGACGTTGAAGACGAAGATGACGGGCTTGGCCGTGAGAAGTCCGAGCTCGCGGATCGGGGTCAGATCGATTCCGGCGACGGACAGCAGCACGCCGCGCTCCAGAGCATCCTTGGCCGCGTTGGCGGTCTCGAGGACGACGGGCTCGATCTTCTTGCCGCGCACCTCCTTCTCGTACCGCGTGATCGCCTTGTCGACGGTCTCGAGGTCGGCGAGCATGAGTTCGGCGTTGATTGTCTCCATGTCGGACGCCGGGTTGACGGCACCGTCGACGTGCACGACGTCGTCGTCGGCGAAACCACGGACGACCTGGGCGATCGCATCGGCCTCACGGATGTTCGCGAGGAACTTGTTGCCGAGACCCTCGCCCTCGCTCGCGCCGCGCACGATTCCGGCGATGTCGACGAACGACACCGCAGCGGGCAGGATGCGCTCGCTGCCGAAGATCTCGGCGAGCTTGTCGAGACGCGGATCGGGAAGATTCACCACCCCGACGTTCGGCTCGATCGTCGCGAACGGATAGTTCGCCGCGAGCACGTCGTTCTTGGTCAGAGCGTTGAAGAGGGTGGACTTGCCGACATTGGGCAGGCCGACGATTCCGATAGTGAGAGCCACGGGGGTCGAGTCTACCTGGCGTGGATGCGCAGTCCCTGCGGGATGCCGGTCAGGCGCGCACGGCGCGGAACGCGTGCGTCACGTAGGGGAGGTCGATCGTCGTCTCGCCATCGAGCCCCAGCTCGTCGAACAGGTCGTCCATCTGCCGCGTGATCTCCGCGCGCTCGTCGGCGGGGGCGGTGATGAGGTAGCTGCGTGAGAGCGCCATCTGGTGCAGCCTCGCCCTGCTCATCGGGCGGGCCCACTCCCACTGCCGCTTCTCGATATGCGTGAAGGGCGCCTCGATGCGTGGGCCGTCGGAACCGGGGCCGTTGACCATGTTCTCGGCCGGGCTGCTGTGCATGATGTCGGTCAGGCGACGAACCCACTCCACGCGCTCGTCGCGGATGTTCCAGATCAGCCCCAGGACTCCCCCGGCGCGGACGACCCGTCCGAGCTCGGCAGACGCAGCTGACGGCTCCACCCAGTGCCACGCCTGACCGAGCACGACAGCGTCGACGCTGGCATCGGGCAGCGGCATCAGCTCGGCGGTTCCCTGGAACGTCGGAACGCCGGGAACGCTTTGGCGCAAGGTCTCGAGCATGGCGGCATCCGGGTCGACGGCCACGACCTCGGCGTCCGGCGCGTGAGCGAGGACGCGCGTGAGCTTGCCCGTGCCCGCGCCGACATCGACGATGCGACGAGAGCCGTGCGGCATCGGCTCGAGCATCCACGCGACTGCCTCGAAGGGATAGTCGGGCCTCCCGGCCTCGTAGTTCGCAGCTTCGGCGCCGAAGGATGTCGCTCGCTCGGTACTCATGTCGCCAGCCTACGGCGAGTCATCCGGGAGCGTCTCGGATGCCGGGAGAGAGTGGGGATGTGCCACTGGACTTCACCGCTATCGACTTCGAGACGGCGAATTCCAGCCCCGCCTCAGCCTGCTCCGTCGGCCTCGTGCGTGTGCGCGATGGTCGGATCGTCGCGACGGCCGGATGGCTGATCCGACCGCCCGCAGGGCACGACGAGTTCCAGGAGTGGAACACGAAGATCCACGGCATCCGTGCGCACGACGTGCTGGACGCAGCCACCTGGTCGGATCAGTTCGACCGTCTCTGCGCGTTCGCGGGCGCCGACGTGCTCGTGGCGCACAACGCGGGCTTCGACCTCAACGTGCTCCGGCGCGCGTCGGAGGCCACCGGCGGCGACTGCCCGCCGTATCGCTCGCTGTGCAGCCTGCAGGTTGCGCGCAAGACCTACGAGCTCGAGTCGTATCGGCTCCCGAAAGCTGCCGAGGCTGCCGGTTTCACCGGATTCTCCCACCATGACGCGCTCGCTGACGCGCTCGCCTGCGCGCACATCATCATCGATGCCGCCCGCAGGAACGGCGCATCCGACGTCTTCTCCCTGGCCGATGCGCTCAAGCTGCGTGTGACCGATCCGGTCGTCGTCGCTCCGGAGCGTGCCGTCGCCTGAGTCGCACCGGACGAATGTCCGTGGCCGAGCGCATCATGGAGCACATGGATGCTCTCACGCTCGTTCTCCTCCTGGCCGCTCTCGTGGCCGGAGCCGCAGTGGGATGGTTCCTCCGTGGCTCCCGCGGTGCGGCGGATCTCGCTCGTGCCGAGGCAGAGCTCGCCGCCGCCCGAGACGATCGCGACCGACAGTACGACCTGTATCGGGATGCCGTCGAGCACGCGAGACTCGAGCAGCGCGCCGAGGCGCAGCGCGTGCAGCAGCAGAATGCGGTGCTCACGGCTCTCGCCCCTGTTCGCGAGAGCCTGCAGCAGATGCAGCAGAAGGTCTCGGCCATCGAGCAGGAACGGCATGCGCAGTTCGGATCCCTCGCAGAGCAGCTCAGGCGCGCGCAGGAGTCCGACGAGGCGCTGCGCTCGACGACCGAGTCGCTCGCCGGAGCGCTGCGGTCGACAGCCACACGCGGCGTCTGGGGCGAGACCCAGCTGCGTCGCGTCGTCGAGGCCGCAGGACTGATCCGTCACGTCGACTTCGATCTGCAGTCGACCATCTCGTCTGATCGTGGTCAGGGGCGCCCCGACATGGTGATCCGCCTGGCCGGCGGCACGTCGATCGCCGTCGACGCGAAGGTGCCGCTGGACGCCTATCTCGAGGCGTCGGCGCTGCCGATCGGAGACGCCCACGAGGCTCAGCGGCGTACGCACATGCAGAAGCATGTGAAGGCCGTGCGTGCCCACATCGACGCACTCGCGAAGAAGGCCTACTGGTCGGGTCTCGACGCGAGCCCCGAGTTCGTCATCTGCTTCCTGCCGAGCGAGTCGCTCCTCGCTGCGGCCATCGACGAAGACCCGACGCTGCTGGACTACGCCTTCAGCAAGCGGGTGGCGCTCGCATCGCCCGTGAACCTGTGGGCGGTGCTCAAGACCGTCGCCTACAGCTGGACGCAGCAGGAAGTGTCGACCGAAGCACGAGCACTGCTGAACCTGGGAACGCAGCTGTACGACCGGCTCGGTGTGCTCGCCGGCCACGCAGACGACCTGCGCCGTGCGCTCGAGCGCACCGTCGACAGCTACAACAGGTTCGCCGGTTCCCTGGAGAGTCGGGTGCTCGTGACAGCCAGGCAGTTCCCCGGCATCAGCGCGTCGACGCTCGACGCGGTTCCGCCAGCAGTCACGGCACAGACTCGACGCTTCACCGCTCCCGAACTCATGATCGACTCCGAGCAGGATCGCGAGTCGAACCGTGACATCCACCACCCGGATGCCGAGACATCCGAAGAACCGGGTGCCTCGATTCAGGCCGACGTCGGAGACATCCGCTCCCGCGTCGGCAACGGAGAGTCGGTGCAGACGGGGTCAGCCTTCGGGGCGATCGAACCCGAAGAGACCCGCAGCTGACGTCAGGCGATGCCCGGTACGCCGCTGAGCAGGAGGATGACGAGGCCGCTGGTCACGACGAAAGCGCCGATCATCCACCAGGCGCTGACTTCGTGCCCCTCATCGAGGCGCTTTCGGAACAGCACGTCAGCGCGTCGAGCGGGGTCGGTGACAGCGGTCGTGACCATAGGCGGCGCCGGAGTCCCGGTCGGAAGAGGCACCCCGGCCTCATCGACGTTGATTCGCATGATTCGACCGGTGGGCGTCGTCACGATTTTGGTCGGCGCGGCCTTGGAACCACTCGTGTGCTGCGTTGTCATCGGTCTGCCCTCCTGTGCCTGCGGTGCCTGGCGGCTCCGTCGACGGCGACAAATCCAGTGACAATTGTGACACGGACGCGCGAGAAACCTCGGCTCGGCGCTGCGCACGGCGGTACCGGGTCGGTAACGATGACCCGTTCCGCTCAGCTCGCAGAGATCAGAGCCACTTCGAGACGAGGTGCTCCGAGGCGATCCTCCGCAGGGTTCCCGATGCACCGCGCAGCACGACGCTCTCGGTGTAGATGTATCCGCCCTCTCGCCGCACGCCGGCCACGAGCTGACCATCAGTGACGCCGGTTGCGACGAAGATCGTGTTGTCTCCGCGCACGAGATCGTCGGCCTCGTAGACCTTGTCCATGTCGAGGCCCGCATCGATGCCGCGCTGGCGCTCGTCGTCGTCGCGGGGCCAGAGCCTCCCCTGAATGTGCCCGCCGAGCGCCTTGATCGCACACGCCGTCACGATTCCCTCGGGGCTGCCTCCGACACCCACGCACATGTCGGTGCGGGCAGCGTGACGGGCCGCGTTGATGCCACCGGCGACGTCGCCGTCGCTCATCAGTCGCGTACCGGCGCCGGCATCCCGGATCTCCTGGATCAGCTGCTCGTGACGCGGGCGGTTCAGCACCGAGACGACGATCTCATCCACCGGCTTGCCGAGAGCTCCCGCGAGCTTGCGGATGTTCTCGCCGATCGGGAGGCGGATGTCGACCACTCCTACGCCGGCGGGGCCGGTCACGAGCTTGTCCATGTAGAAGACACTCGACGCGTCGAGCATCGATCCGCGGTCGGACACCGCGATGACGGAGAGCGCGTTCTGACGCCCCGCCGCAGTCAGAGACGTGCCATCGATCGGGTCGACCGCGATGTCGCACTCCGGGCCGCTGCCGGTGCCGACTTCCTCGCCGTTGAAGAGCATCGGCGCGTTGTCCTTCTCGCCCTCGCCGATCACGACACGGCCCTGGAAGGCAACAGTTCCGAGGAACGCCCGCATGGCATCGACGGCTGCACCGTCGGCCGCTTCCTTCGCGCCACGACCGATGAAGGGAACAGCACGGATGGCGGCTGCCTCAGTGGCCCGCACCAGCTCCATCGCGAGATTTCGATCGGGACGAAGGGGGCTCAGATCCGCTGTAAGACTAACCATGCGGTCAGCCTAACCATCTGGCGGGCCTGGAACGCCTGTTTTCGACCAGGCAACGATGAAGGAAGTGCGATTCTTAACGTGGGCGCAGGAGGAGGTGGTCGAACGGTCCGCTCCGACAGCATCCGACTGTCAGCCCCGATAGAGTGACTGCTGTCCCGGCTTCCCAAATCGCAGGAGTTCTCATGCCCGTCGCCACCCCGGATCAGTACGCCGAAATGCTCGACCGCGCGAAGGCCGGCGGCTTCGCCTACCCGGCTTTCAACGTCTCGAGCTCGCAGACGATCAACTCGGTCCTCCAGGGCCTGACCGAGGCAGGTTCCGACGGAATCATCCAGGTCACGACCGGTGGAGCGGACTACTTCGCCGGCCACACGGTCAAGGCACGCGCGACCGGAGCGCTCGCCTTCGCCCGCTTCGCGACCGAGGTCGCGAAGAACTACCCGATCACCGTCGCGCTGCACACCGACCACTGCCCGAAGGACGCCCTCGCCGGCTTCGTCGAGCCGCTGATCTCCGCTTCCGAAGACGAGGTCAAGGCCGGGCGCAACCCGATCTTCCAGTCGCACATGTGGGATGGCTCGGCCGTCCCCCTCGCGGAGAACATCGAGATCGCCAAGGATCTCCTCCCCCGCATGAAGAACATCAACGCGATCCTCGAGGTCGAGATCGGCGTCGTCGGCGGCGAAGAAGACGGTGTCGCTCACGAAGGATCCAACGACGCGCTCTACACGACCTTCGCAGACGTCGACCAGGCCGTGCAGGCGCTCGGCCTCGGCGAGCAGGGTCGCTACATCGCCGCTCTCACGTTCGGCAACGTCCACGGCGTGTACAAGCCCGGCGGAGTGAAGCTGCGCCCCGAGCTCCTCGGCGAGATCCAGCAGCAGGTCGCCGCGAAGTACAACACCGGCGCGAAGCCGCTCGACCTCGTCTTCCACGGTGGCTCGGGCTCGACGGACGAAGAGATCGCCCTCGCGGTGGCCAACGGCGTCATCAAGATGAACATCGACACCGACACGCAGTACGCGTACACCCGGGCGATCGCCGACTACATGTTCAAGAACTACGACGGCGTCCTGAAGGTCGACGGCGAGGTCGGCAACAAGAAGCAGTACGACCCGCGCGCCTGGGGCAAGATCGCCGAGACGGCCATGGCCGCTCGCGTCGTCGAGTCCACCCGTCAGCTCGGCTCCTACGGGCAGTCCCAGAGCTGACGTCCTTCCGACAGCGAGATGCCCCCGGCCGATCGGCCGGGGGCATCTGTCGTTGAGCTGCCTACTGCCCGGCTGTCTTCGCGACGAAGTCGATGAATGCCGGATCGTTCATCAGCGGAATGGCCGCGCAGACCGACGCCACGAGCAGGGTGACGGCCGCACCGACGAGCGGCACCCACCAGGAGAGTTTGCGGGTGCGCAGTCGACGGACAGAGAAATATGCGGTGAGCGACCAGCCGACAGCGAGGACGATCGCGGCGATCGTGCCCCAGGTCCTGCCCTCGGCGTAGTTCGTGAACTCCCCATCGACGCCGAGCACGCTCATCATCTGATTCATCGCAGTGGCGAAGTCCAGGTACGACAGGCCCGTCATGACCACGTTCACCAGACCGTAGGCGAGCAGAGCGATCGTCACGACTCGATCGACCGGGCGTGGACGCGCGGCGGCCGAACCGGTCCTTGCGCCGTCAGCCGGTGCCGGCGCTGCACCCGCCTCGACGGCCGGAACCACATCCAGCGGAGGCAGTCCTGCTGCCCTTCGCTGCTCATCGAGGGTCGCGATTTCGCCGTACTGGGGCCGCTGGTCCGTCATCCCAGCATGCTAGTCCGATCGGCTAGGAGATCCTCACAGACTGCGGGTGCCGAACATGATGGCGGCCCCGGAGGAGTGGGGACTCCTCGGGGCCGCGGACTCGGAACGCTGGGGACGCTCGTCATCCAAGTGGGTCGAGGAACGCTGGGGACGTTCCACCACCGGTAGCGCCGATTGCACAGACGACTACACGTCACATGTTAGGGAAAGCGCGTGCCCGAGCACCAGTGGCACTTCTTCAGATAGTGAAGAGCCGCGACGCGGTGGGGCGGCGATCGTCAGAGCGAGGCAGCGAGACGGGAGGTGCTTCCGCCCAGTGCATCCGCACCCAACTGCAGCGAGAGCCGCCGCGCCACCACCTTGAGCTTCTCGACGAGGCCGAGCTCGAGATGCGGATGACCCACCGGAAGCGAGACCGCGAGCGACGCCCGGACGTTCGGAGCGATCACCGGAACGGCGACACAGGCATTGCCGATCGCGTATTCCTCGCAATCCACGGCGAATCCCCGATAACGATCGAGCGCCGCAAGCAGAGCACGCGGGTCGCTGATCGTGCGAGGAGTGAGCTGCTCCAGCGGGTGACGCGAGAGATAGTCCATCCGCTCCTCGCGACTCAGATCGGCGAGGATCTGCTTGCCGAGCGCCGTCGCGTGCGCGCTCGAGTCGAGACCGACCGACAGATCGATCCGCGTGCTGCGAGCAGCATCCACGATGTCGACGAGGTGCAGCTCGCCGTCCTCGTATCGGGAGAGGTACGCGGTGGCGCCCACCTCCTCCATGGCGTGGCGCAGCGCAGCGCGGACGTGGGCGAAGAACACGCCGCCCGCATCGGAGTGCTTCCGAAAAGCAGGGAAATTCTCGCCGAGGACCAGACCGTCGGGTTCGGTCACGAGGTAGCCTTCGTGCACCAGCGTCCGCACGAGGTTGTACGTCGTGCCCGGGGTGAGACCGGCCCGCGCCGCGAGAGTCTTGACCGGCACCGGCCGTGACGAGTTCGCGACCATGTCGACCAGTCGGAGAGCACGCTGCACTGAGCCGATCAGCGTGGGCGCCGCCTCTGTGGCGGCCACCGTCAGGCGTTCCCGCTGGAGGAACGACCACCCAGTGCGCGCGCATCGCGCTGGCCCTGGGAATCCTGGCGAAGCTCCTTGGGCAGCGAGAAGATCAGGTCCTCCTCCGCCGTCTTGACCTCTTCGACATCGCGGTACCCCGCTCCATCGAGCGCATCGAGGACCTCGCGGACGAGGACCTCGGGCACCGACGCTCCGCTGGTGACGCCGACCGTGGCTACGCCGTCGAGCCACTCCTGCTTGACCTCTTCGGCGTAGTCCACGCGATAGGCGGCCTTCGCGCCGTACTCGAGTGCGACCTCGACCAGACGCACCGAGTTCGACGAGTTCGCCGATCCGACGACGATCACGAGATCCGCGTTCGCCGCGACCTTCTTGATGGCGACCTGACGGTTCTGCGTCGCGTAGCAGATGTCATCGGACGGCGGACTGTGCATCTCGGGGAACCGAGCCCGCAGGCGGTTCACCGTCTCCATGGTCTCGTCGACCGAGAGCGTGGTCTGCGACAGCCACACGACCTTCGACGGATCCTTCACCTGCACGGTGTCGGCTTCGTCCGGCGAGTTCACGACGGTCACGTGCTCGGGGGCTTCCCCGGCAGTGCCCTCGACCTCTTCGTGGCCTTCGTGGCCGATGAGCAGGATCTCGAAGTCGTCGCGGGCGAATCGGACGGCCTCGCGGTGCACCTTGGTGACCAGTGGGCAGGTCGCGTCGATCGCGTGCAGGCCGCGGTCCGACGCCGCCTCGACGACGGCGGGCGAGACACCGTGCGCGCTGAATACGACATGCGCACCCTCGGGAACCTCGTCGACCTCCTCGACGAAGATCGCGCCCTTCTCTTCGAGCTCAGACACCACATGGATGTTGTGGACGATCTGCTTGCGCACGTAGACGGGAGCACCGTAGCGCTCGAGCGCCTTCTCGACGGCGACCACGGCGCGGTCGACGCCGGCGCAGTATCCGCGCGGAGCGGCGAGCAGAACGCGCTTGTTCCCGACGACCGGGTTATCCTGAAGCCGCCCGGCCGCCCCACGTACTCGTGGAACGCGCGGAAGGGGCAGATGAACGGCAGTCGAGGTCACTCTTGAATTCTACCGTCGACAACCTGAGCAGGAGCGGGAAGGTGCACTGAGCGGATGACGGTCTTCGAAGCCTCGACGAAAACGGGCGAGACTCCACCGGCGGATGCGGTCGCTCCGCGCGACTCATCGGCCGATGCTCCGACGTCGGTCGCACGCCTGAACGGCACGATCCGCGACTTCGTGGCCCGCTGGAACACCGTGTGGGTCGAGGGCGAGATCACCTCCTGGAACGTGCGCGGCGGCAACATCTTCGCCCGCCTCAAGGACACCCGCTCCGACGCGCAGATCTCGATCCGGATCTGGTCGAGTGTGCGCCCGAGGATCCCCGGAGATCTGGCGGTGGGCGACCATGTCGTGGCCGCGGTCAAGGCCGACTACTTCGTGAAGGCCGGCGACTTCAGCTTCGCCGTCTCCGCGATGAAGCACGTCGGTCTCGGCGATCAGCTCGAGAAGCTCGAGAAGCTCCGACTGCAGCTGCGCCAGGAGGGCCTGTTCGATCCCTCGCGCAAGAAGCGACTGCCCTTCCTCCCGCATGTGATCGGTCTGATCACGGGCGAGAAGTCCGATGCCGAGAAAGACGTGCACCGCAACGCGGAGCTGCGCTGGCCTCAGGTGCGCTTCCGCACCGAGTACGCGGCCGTGCAGGGCGACCGGTGCGTGCCGGAGACGCTCGCGGCGCTGGCTCGTCTCGACGCCGACCCCGATGTCGACGTGATCGTCATCGCCCGAGGCGGTGGCGATCCGCAGACGCTTCTCGGGTTCAGCGACGAGCGCCTCGTGAGGGCTGTGGCGGCGGCATCCACTCCTATCGTCAGCGCGATCGGGCACGAGAACGATCACCCCCTGCTCGACGACGTCGCCGATCTGCGCGCCTCGACTCCGACGGATGCCGCGAAGCGCGTCGTCCCCGACGTCAGCGAGCAGCGGGCGCTGATCGCACAGCTGCGCTCGAGAGCGACGACGAGATTGACGCAGCGCCTCTCGCACGACATCGCGCAACTCGAGCAGCTGCGCTCGCGCCCTTCGCTGCGGTCTCCCGACCCGATCATCGACTCGCGTTCTCAGGACGTGTGGCTGCTGCTGTCTCGCGGACGCGACACGATCACGCGCCAGCACGATGCGGCCGGCCGAGCGACCAGCGAGCTGCGAGCATCCCTGCGGGCGCTCTCTCCCGCAGCCACGCTGTCGCGCGGCTACGCGATCGCTCACCTCGACGGCGGGGTGATCCTCCGGGACGCCGCGGATGCTCCGGCGGGCAGCAGGCTGACGATCACCGTCGACCGCGGCTCCGTCGCGGCACTCTCGGACGGCGAGATAGAGGAAGCACCGGTGCCCCGCTCCGACTGAGCGTGTCCTGCGCACGGCGTAGGATGGAGGCGTGAGTGCGCTGAACGACACCCCCGTGGACACGCTGTCATTCGAGGCCGCTCGCGACGAGCTGGTGAAGGTCGTCTCCGAGCTCGAACAGGGCGCTCCGACCCTCGAGCAGTCCCTCGCTCTCTGGGAGCGCGGCGAGGCGCTCGCCGCTCGCTGCGAGGAATGGCTGCTCGGCGCGAAGCGTCGCCTCGAGGCCGCGCGCGCCACGTCGACCGGCACCGCCGACGGAGACGAATCATGAACAAGCCGGCTCCCATCGTCGCCGAGCTCGGGCGTCCGGAGACGCCGGAGGAGACTGCGGCACGCAAGGCCGCGTCGAGCAAGGCCTACCGGTCGAGTCAGACCGTGCGCAGCCTGGTGGCCGCGCTGATCGTCACACTGGCCATCGTCGCGGTGATCGTGCTGGCGGTCCCCCGCGGGGAACCCGCGACCACGCGAGAGATCGACGTGGTCGGCATCGCCGCCGACGTGGAATCCACCATGGATCGCCCCGTGATCGTGCCCGACCTCGCGGACTTCTGGCGGGTCAACACCGCCGAGCTCACGAGCGGCGCCACCGTGGTCTGGGATGTCACCCTGGCGCCGTCAGCGGAAGACGAGCGCGGCTTCATCAAGCTCGCGCAGGCCTTCGATGCCGACTCCTCGTGGGCCCCTCAGCGACTCAACGGCACCGCGCCCACCGACACGACGTCGATCGGGGGTCTCGAGTGGGATGTCTACGCACTCGGCGATGCCGGCGCGAAGCAGAACCTCACCTACGCCATCGGCACCCAGGCGGGTGACGACTACCTGCTGCTCTACGGTTCGCGTTCCGCAGACTCCACCGCGGAACTCGCCGAGTCTCTCGTCCCCCAGATCCGCGAACTCTCGGAGTGAACATGACCCACGCGCTCACCCCCGCTGCTGCCTGGAAGCAGATGCAGGACGGCAACCAGCGATTCGTCGACGATGCGCCGCAGCACCCGAATCAGGACGTGGCTCGCCGCAGGCACCTCGCCGCGGCACAGCATCCGGTTGCCACTCTGTTCGGCTGCTCCGACTCGCGCCTCGCTGCGGAGATCATCTTCGACCTCGGACTCGGTGACCTGTTCGTCGTGCGCAACGCCGGTCAGGTGATCGGCGAGTCGATCGTCGCGAGCCTCGAGTACGCGGTCGCCGTGCTGAACGTGCCTCTGATCGTCGTCCTCGCCCACGACTCATGCGGCGCCGTGCGCGCCGCCATCGACGGAACGGCCATCGACGCCGCTCCCCTGCCGCCGCACATCTGGAAGCTCATCGCCCCGATCGTCCCGGCGGCCCGCAAGGTGCTGGCTGAGAGCGGTGGCACCACCGTCGCCGAGATCGACGCCGATCTCGTCGGCGCGGAGCACCTGCGCAACACCGTCCGCGACCTGCTGCAGTCGTCGGAGGTGATCTCCAGCGCCGTCTCCGAGGGCCGCCTGGGCATCGTGGGCGCCAACTACCGTCTGGCCGAGGGCACCGCGGTGCCCGTCATCACGGTCGGAATCGATACCGACGGAATCGACACCGAGGGGCACGGCCCCGCAACCAAGGAGGGTTCGGAATGACCGACACACACCAGCGCAGCGGCGATGCAGCAGAGTACCGCATCGAGCACGACACCATGGGTGAGGTGCGGGTTCCTGTGAACGCGCTCTACGGCGCCCAGACGCAGCGCGCCGTGGAGAACTTCCCGATCTCGGGCAAGGGCCTCGAATCGACGCAGATCGCCGCGCTCGCTCGCATCAAGAAGGCTGCTGCGCTCGCGAACAAGGAGCTGGGAACCCTCGACGGCGCCATCGCCGACGCGATCGCCCAGGCTGCCGACGAGGTCGCCGCCGGTGCCCACGACGGCGAGTTCCCCGTCGACACCTACCAGACCGGCTCCGGCACGTCGTCGAACATGAACATGAACGAGGTGCTCGCCACCCTCGCGACCCGCATCCTCGGTGCGAACGTGCACCCGAACGACCACGTGAACGCCTCGCAGTCGTCGAACGACGTGTTCCCGACCTCCGTGCACATCGCCGTCACGCAGGCGCTCATCGACACTCTGATCCCCGCGCTCGACCACCTCGCCGTCGCCTTCGAGGCGAAGGCCGAGCTGTGGAAGGACGCGGTCAAGTCCGGCCGCACCCACCTCATGGATGCCACCCCGGTCACGCTCGGCCAGGAGTTCGGAGGATACGCCCGTCAGATGCGCCTCGGCATCGAGCGCGTGCAGTCTGCGCTTGCCCGCGTCGCCGAGGTCCCGCTGGGCGGCACCGCCACCGGCACCGGCATCAACACGCCACTCGGGTTCCCGCAGAAGGTCATCGAGCTGCTCGCCGCCGAGACCGAGCTGCCGATCACCGAGGCGAAGGACCACTTCGAGGCGCAGGCGAACCGCGACGGACTCGTCGAGGCGTCGGGCGCGCTGCGCACGATCGCGGTCTCGCTGACCAAGATCAACAACGACCTGCGCTGGATGGGCTCGGGCCCCAACACGGGTCTCGGCGAGCTTCACATCCCCGACCTCCAGCCCGGGTCGTCGATCATGCCCGGCAAGGTCAACCCGGTCGTTCCCGAGGCTGTGCTCATGGTCTGCGCCCGAGTGATCGGCAACGACGCGACCGTCGCGTGGGCGGGTGCATCCGGCTCCTTCGAGCTGAACGTGGCCATCCCGGTCATGGGCACCGCTGTGCTCGAGTCGATCCGTCTGCTCGCGAACGCGTCGCGCGTGCTCGCCGACAAGACCGTCGACGGGCTGCAGGCGAACCTCGACCGTGCGGCGGCGTTCGCCGGCATGAGCCCATCGATCGTCACCCCGCTCAACAAGCTCATCGGCTACGAGGCTGCGGCGAAGATCGCCAAGCACTCGGTCGCGAAGGGCATCACGGTGCGCGACGCCGTGATCGACCTCGGCTATGTCGAGCGCGGTGACCTCACGCTCGAGCAGCTCGACGAGAAGCTCGACCTGCTCTCGATGACCCACCCCGGTTGATCATCGGACGCTGACACACGGATGCCGCAGGGACTCGGTCCCTGCGGCATCCGTCGTCTTCGGGTCGTGTCGCAGGGCGTCGGATGGCTCGCCCGTTCTGCACACGATGCCCCGTCATGCACACTGATTCACGGCGCACGGTACGGGCTGTGCAGCCGGGGACAAGCGCACTCGCCCTCCACCCCACCTCTTTCAGGCTCTCTTGTCCACCCATCGCGGCTTCGCGTCGGGGAGCGTTGCCGAGCAGGGAGCAGGGTGGTCGTCATGCTCTCTGCACACGACACCATTCAGAGACTCGGCGGTATCGCGCGCGGTTCTCAGCTCGAGCGTCTCGGGTTCGACCGACGCACGCTGTCACGCAGGGTCGATTGCGGGGAGATCGAGCGGCTGCGCCCCGGCGTCTTCGCGTCAGGTCGAATACCGGACGACGTGCGCACAGCCGTCCTGCACGGGGGTGCCGTCACCTGTGTGACCGTACTCCGCGCGCACGGAATCTGGACGTTGCCCGCGGCACTCGCCGTACACGTCTGGCTCGGCCCCGGCCGTCACGGCCATCAGCATCCCGGCTGTACCTGCGTCATCCACTACTACCGGGGGACCCGGCCTCTCGCTTCGGCCTCTCTCGTCGTCGCGCTCGTGCACTTCCGACGATGCGCCGGCGACGAAGCGTTCTTCGCGGCTTACGAGTCGGCCTGGCGACTCGGCAAGCTCTCACAGGCTGCGCGTGCACAGGTTCGAGCTGCGCTCCCCCAGAACGCGCGGTGGCTCGTCGATATCGCACGGTCGGATGCGGACAGCGGGCTGGAGTCGTTGCTGCGGTTGAGGCTACATCTCCTCGGAATCAGGCTCGACTGCCAGGTGACGATCGACGGAGTCGGGCGCGTCGACTTCGTCATCGCCAGGCGACTGATCCTCGAAGCAGACGGCAAGTCGAATCACGATGATGCTTCACATCGACACAAGGATCTGGTCAGAGACTCGGCGGCCTCGGCTCGAGGCTATGAGACGCTGCGATTCGACTACGCGCAGATCGTGCACAACTGGGCGGAGGTTCAGAGGGCCATCCTCGCCGCGATTAACCGCTCGTCGACGCGGGACTGACATCCGCGACTCCATCGCGCCGAAGTCCGCGCTACGGATCACACATGATGCCCCAGATCGCATAGCTTTCGACGAGATTGATTTGCGCATCGCGGCAACGTGTGCAGACCGGGCATTCATCGGCTTCGGGCCCCTCAGCAGCAGCGGGCCCCCGGGTCGGCATCCTGCTGGGCATAGTGCGCCCGCCAGAACTCGCGCTCGCTGAGCGGTTCACGATCGGGATGCCGCTGCGTCTCGTGGGCCACGTAGTCCGCATACCGGGACTGCCCCGTCACGCCGTTGACGTACCAGGCGATCGCCTGCCAGGCCCGCCGGACATGATCGGTCACCGCGGCGGCCATCAGTGCCCCCTCGTCGGCTGAGCGGACGAGGGAAGTGCGTTCCACTGCTTCTCCACGGCCCGTTCCTCCGACGACGCGACGAGACCGGCCGGCGCGAAGCGGCGCGACGGCACCTCCGGATCCTCGTGGTCGACGACAGGGCCTGGGCGAACGGCCTGGATGACCTTGATGATCGAGATCGTGATCACGATCACCGACAGCACGAGGAAGGTCACTGACAGGATGCCCTGGATCATGGTGTTGCGGACGACCGCCTCCATCGCGGCGACGCTGGTCGCCGTGCCGAAGGACGTCTCCCCCGCCGCGAGAGCGTCGCGGAAGGCGACATGGTTCGCGAAGTAGCCCACCTGCGGCACGGTCGAGAAGATCTTCTGCAGCGAGGCCGTCACCGTCACGACGGTGACGAACGCCAGCGGCAGCGCCACCACCCACAGGACCTTGAACGTGCGCCTGCGCGCCACGATCGTGAGCACCACGGAGAGCGCGATGGCCGCCAGCAGCTGGTTGGCGATGCCAAACAGCGGGAACAGGGTGTTGATGCCGCCGAGCGGGTCCGTGACGCCCATGATCAGCACCGCTCCCCACCCCGCGACCATCACGGCCGTGCAGATCCACGCACCCACCCGCCACGAGGTGTCCTTGAAGCGAGGGATGACGTTGCCGACCGAGTCCTGCAGCATGAAGCGCGCGACGCGGGTGCCGGCATCCACGGCCGTCAGGATGAACAGCGCCTCGAACATGATCGCGAAGTGATACCAGAAAGCCATCATCCCGGTGCCGCCGATCCACTGCTGCATGATGTGCGCGAGCCCGAGGGCCAGAGTCGGCGCGCCGCCGGTGCGGGAGACGATCGATTCCTCACCCACCGCCTCGGCCGTGCTCGTGAGCATCTCGGGTGTCAGGTTCACCCCGGTCAGGCCGAGACTGTTGACGAACGCCACGGCCCCCTCGACAGTGCCGAGCGTCGCCGCCGGCGAGGAGTTCATGGCGAAGTACAGTCCTCGGTCGATCGAGATCGCGGCGACGAGCGCCATGATCGCGACGAACGACTCCATGAGCATCCCGCCGTAGCCGATGAAGCGCGTCTGCTTCTCCTTCTCGATCATCTTCGGCGTCGTTCCCGACGCGATGAGCGCGTGGAATCCGCTCAGCGCCCCGCACGCGATGGTCACGAAGAGGAACGGGAAGAGCGCTCCAGCCCACACAGGGCCCGTCTCCCCCGTCGCGAACTCGCTGAAGGCCGGGACGGTGATCTCGGGCCGCACGAACAGGATCGCGACGGCGAGCGCCACGATCACACCGATCTTCATGAAGGTCGAGAGGTAGTCTCGCGGAGCCAGCAGCATCCACACCGGCAGCACCGCGGCGATGAAGCCGTAGATGATGATGCCCCACGCGATCGTCGTCCGGTCGAGCGTGAAGATCGCCTGGCCCCAGTCGGTCTCGGCGACCATGCCGCCGCCGATGATCGCTGCCATCAGCAGGACGAAGCCGATGATCGACACCTCGGTGATCTTGCCGGGGCGGATCCATCGGAGATACGCCCCCATGAACAGGGCGATCGGGATCGTCATCGCCACGGAGAACACGCCCCACGGGCTCTCGCCCAGGGCGTTCACGACCACGAGGGCGAGGATCGCCGTGATGATGATCATGATGAGCAGCGTGGCGATGATCGCGGCCGTTCCACCGAATCGGCCCAGTTCGTCGCGGGCCATCTGACCGAGAGAGCGTCCGCCTCGCCGCATCGAGAAGAACATCACGAGGTAGTCCTGTACGGCACCCGCGAGCACGACTCCGACGATGATCCAGATCGTGCCGGGAAGATAGCCCATCTGCGCGGCCAGCACCGGACCGACGAGCGGGCCGGCGCCGGCGATGGCCGCGAAATGGTGACCGAACAGCACCCGGCGATCCGTCGCGACGTAGTCCTTGCCATCCGCCTTGTACTCGGCGGGGGTCGCTCGCCGGTCGTTCGGCTTGACCAGGTTGCGCTCGATGAACTTCGAATAGAAGCGGTAGAACACGAGGTAGGTGCAGACCGCCGCGAACACGAACCAGATCGCGTTCACCGTCTCGCCGCGCACGATCGCGAGTATGGTCCAGGCGATGCCGCCCAGCAGGGCGATCGCCACCCAGAGCGCGATCTTCAGCGGTGTCCAGCGCGGCTTCTCATCCACCGCCACGGGCGGCAGCTGGTCATCTTCCACGGTCTTCGTCGCATCACGCATCGCGCATCACTCCATCGTCTGCGTTCGGTGCCACGAGCGTATGCCGACGTCAGCGCAGACGGAAGCGAATCGCCGACGCATCCGGCGGAATACACGAAAGCGGATGCCGTGAGACCACGGCATCCGCTGTCGAAGAGTCAGCTCAGCTGAGCTCGCCTCCCTCCAGAAGCTCCGTCACGAGGGCGGCGATGGCGGAGCGCTCGGAACGCATGAGGGTCACGTGCGCGAAGAGATCGTGCCCTTTGAGAGTCTCGATCACGCTGGCGATGCCGTCGTGGCGGCCGACCCGGAGGTTGTCGCGCTGACCGACGTCGTGGGTCAGGATGACTCGGGAGTTCTGCCCCATGCGGCTGAGCACCGTCAGCAGCACGTTGCGCTCGAGCGATTGCGCCTCGTCGACGATCACGAACGCGTCGTGCAGCGACCGACCGCGGATGTGCGTGAGCGGAAGCACCTCGAGGATGCCCCGTTCGACGATCTCCTCCATGACGTTGCCCGAGACCACCGAGCCGAGCGTGTCGAAGACCGCCTGCCCCCAAGGCCCCATCTTCTCGCCCTGGTCGCCGGGCAGGTAGCCGAGCTCCTGGCCTCCGACGGCGAACAGCGGCCGGAACACGATGATCTTCTTCTGCTGCTGCCGCTCGAGCACCGCCTCGAGACCCGCGCACAGCGCCAGCGCCGACTTTCCGGTGCCTGCACGCCCGCCGAGCGAGACGATGCCGATGTCGGGGTCGGTGAGCAGGTCGATGGCGATCCGCTGCTCGGCGGATCGGCCGTGCATGCCGAAGATGTCGCGATCGCCGCGCACGAGCTTGTACTCGCCGTCGCCGGTCACCCTGCCGAGAGCCGACCCGCGCTCGGAGTGGATGATGAGTCCGGTGTTGACAGCCAGGCCCCTGGCGTCTTCGCTGATGCCGACCTCGCTCTCGTAGAGGTCGCTGATGTCATCGCCCGACAGGTCGAGAGTGGTGATGCCGGTCCATCCGGAGTCGACGGCCTGCTCAGCGAGGTACTCCTCGGCGCGAAGGCCGAGGGACGCCGCCTTGACCCGCATCGGCAGGTCCTTCGAGACGATCGTGACGTCCTGCCCGTCCTGCGCGAGGTTCATGGCGACGGAGAGGATGCGGGTGTCGTTGTCGCTCAACCGGATCCCGGCGGGGAGCACCGAGGCATCGGTGTTGGCCAGCTCGACGCGGAGCGTGCCACCGTCGCCGACCTCGACCGGGAAGTCCAGACGCCCGTGTTCGATGCGCAGGTCGTCGAGGTGACGCAGCGCCTGGCGCGCGAAGTAGCCGATCTCGGGATCGTGGCGCTTGCCCTCGAGTTCGGTGATGACCACGACCGGGACGACCACCGAATGCTCGGCGAACCGGAAGAAGGCCTGAGGATCACTCAGCAGAACGGACGTGTCGAGCACGTAGGTCCGGAGATCCTGATCAGGATCAGCGGACGCCGCTCGCGTCGTCGTCTTACGGGTGGACTGCTGCGCGGTGCCTGTGGACTGCTGCGCTGTACGTGAGGTCACGACCCACTCCCGACCCGGGGAATCCCGGTTTGTTCGAACGAGTCGACCAGGGGTCACGAGTCGTCAACCTGAGGCCGACCCGACGGGCGCTTTGCCCGATGCCTAGAAGCTACGACCAGGTGCCGACATTAACTCGCCTCGACACGCCACGAGTTCGTTACGCGTTGATTAACGAATCGTGACCGATCGTGTCGTGCGCGGTCTCAGCGACCGAAGCGCCGATCGCGATCGGCGAAGTCGCGGATCGCCCGCAGGAAGTCGACCTGGCGCAGATCCGGCCCGAGCGCCTCGACGAAGTAGAACTCGCTGTGGGCGCTCTGCCACAGCAGGAAGTCGCTCAGTCGCTGCTCTCCGCTCGTGCGGATGACGAGATCGGGATCCGGCTGGCCACCGGTGTAGAGATGCTCGCCGATCATCTCGGGCGTGAGATGCGCCGCGAGATCTTCGATGGTTCCCCCGGACGCCTGGTGCGCCGTGACGATGCTGCGCACGGCGTCGACGATCTCGTTGCGTCCGCCGTAGCCGACCGCGAGGTTGACGTGCAGCCCCGTGTGGTCGCGGGTGCGCTCCTGCGCGTCGTCGAGCACTCTGGCGAGTTCGGCAGGGAGGATGTCGGAGCGGCCGACGTGCTTCACTCGCCAGTTGCCCTCGCGTGACAGCGCCTCGGCGAGCTCGGCGATGATCTCGATCAGGTCGGCCAGCTCGGCCGAGTCGCGCTTGAGCAGGTTGTCACTCGACAGAAGATAGAGCGACACCACACGGATGCCGAGCTCATCGCACCATCCGAGGAACTCCCGCATCTTGGCGGCACCGGCACGATGACCCTCTGCCGGCGTCTCATAGCCCAGCTGACGCGCCCATCGCCGATTGCCGTCGATCATCATCGCGACGTGATGCGGAACCGACGCGGGGTCGAGGTGTCGGCGAAGCCGGCTGGTATAGAGCCGGTACAGCGGCCCCCGCCCCTGAACATCGCGTGACATCACCTCCCTACGCTATCGTGTCGGCGGTCTCGGGACCGAGGATCGATGCTCAGGATATGTACGCTCGGCTGCATGATCGCCCGCATAGAGTGAGGGCGTGAGCACACCCGACTCCTCGGTACCCGACGTCCCCCAGCTGCCCCTCCTGGAGGATGCCGCGCACGACGTCGCCGCTGCCGAGATCAAACCCACCTGGCGAGGCTGGCTGCATGCGGCCACCTTCCCGATCGCCATCGTCGCCGGTGTGGTGCTGATCGTCGTCGCCCAGGGTGGCGCCGCGAAGTGGGCTGCGGCGGTGTTCATGGCGTCATCGCTGCTGCTGTTCGGCAACTCGGCGCTGTATCACCGGATCGACTGGAGTCCGAAGGTCAAGATGATCCTCAAGCGGATCGACCACGCGAACATCCTGCTCCTGATCGCCGGGACGTACACCCCGCTCGCCGTGCTGGCGCTCCCCCCGGGCAAGGGCGCGCTGCTCCTCGTCTTCGTCTGGTCGGGTGCGCTGGTCGGCATCCTGTTCCGCGTGTTCTGGATCAATGCCCCTCGGTGGCTGTATGTCGCGCTCTACCTGCTGCTCGGATGGGCGGCGGTGATGTACCTCGCCGACCTGTTCGTAGCGAACGCGACCATGATGGCGCTCGTCATCGTCGGCGGCCTGCTCTACACGGGCGGCGCGATCGTCTACGCGCTCAAGAAGCCCAACCCATGGCCGGGCCATTTCGGCTTCCACGAGATCTTCCACCTGTGCACGGTGCTCGCGTTCCTGTGCCACTGGGTCGCGTGCCTGCTCATCGCGCTGGCGCCGCTGTCCCCGTCGCTCGGGGCCTGAACCGCTCCGGTCCGGTCAGCGCTTCTCGGGGTCGTCGTCACCCTCGCGGACGATCGGCAGATCGGCATCCGTCTCGGTCGCCTCGTCAGCCGCGAGCGCGGCCTCTTCGGCATCGAGCTCGTCCCTGACCTCTTCGCGGTAGCGCACCCGACGGATCCGACGGTTCATGTCGAGGATCAGCAGGATCACCGCGATGAGGATGATCACCACGGCGGCGAAGCCGACGAATCCGGGCGTGACCAGCTCCGGTGCCACGGTCATCGTGGGCGTCGGCATCGGGGTCTCGGTCAGAGCAAGCATGGAGTCTGCCTTTCATGCGCAGGTCGCATAACCTGGAGTTACCAGCCTAACGACCGGAAGACCCACCCCGTGACGACCGCAGAACAGCTCGACGACCGCTATGGCCGCACCCGCACCCGGCGGGGTCCGTGGATCATCGTCATCGCCATCGCCGCACTTCTCGTCGGCGCGTTCGGTTGGATGATCGTCACGTCGCAGATGAACGCCGTCGACTCCGACGACCTCGGCTTCGACCTGGTCGACGAGCACAGCGTCACCGTGCGCTTCCAGATCACCGGAGTGCAGGGCAAGGACGTGGCCTGCGTCGTCGAGGCGCTCGACGAGGAGTTCGGCGTGGTCGGCTGGAAGGTCGTCGAGATCCCTGCGGGAGACACGCATTCGCAGGCGCTCTCGGCCACGGTTCCCACAGTCTCAGCGGCGACGACAGGTTTGGTGAACAGCTGCTGGGTCGCCTAGACTCGTGCCAGACAGATGACGCCCTGGCACGTGCCGGGGCGTCTTGGCATATCCCCCGCGGAACGTCGCCGGGTACCTACCGAAGGAGCTTCGTCATGTCTACTGACGCTCAGGTTCCCTTCCTCACGCAGGAAGCGTATGACCGGCTCGTCGCCGAGCTCGAGCACCTCTCCACCACCGGTCGCGAAGAGATCGCCAAGCGCATCGAAGCGGCCCGCGAAGAGGGCGACCTCAAGGAGAACGGCGGATACCACGCCGCCAAAGACGAGCAGGGCAAGCAGGAGGCGCGGATCCGCACCCTCGAGAACCTCCTCAAGACGGCCAAGGTCGGTGAGGCACCCGCGAGTCGCGGCATCGTCGAGCCCGGCACCGTCGTCACCGCGGTGGTCGCCGGCGGCGAAGAGATCTTCCTGCTCGGCAGCCGCGAGATCGCCGTGGGCAGCGACCTCGACGTGTACAGCGAAGCCAGCCCCCTCGGGCAGGCGATCCTCGGACTCAAGGTCGGCGAGAAGTCGTCCTACGAGGCTCCGAACGGCCGCGCGATCTCGGTCGAGATCGTGAAGGTCGAGACCTACACGGGCTGACGCCGGCCACATCGCGACAGCGTTCCGATATGCAGATGCCCCGTCCACTCGGACGGGGCATCTGCATATTGAGACGTCATGTCAGTCCGGCACGACGATCGGATGGAAGCCGGCGTGGCGGAGCGTGTCGAGGGTGTGCTCGGAGTGCTCGGCACCGCGCGTCTCGACGCTGAGCTCGAGGAACACCTCGCTGATCTGCAGGCCGTGTCCGTGGCGCGTATGCATCGCCTCGATCACGTTCGCCCCCGCCGCGGCGATCAGCTCGGACACGCGCGCGAGCTGACCAGGGCGATCGGGCAGCGGGATGCGGATCGTGAGATATCGACCCGACGCCGCGAGCCCGTGAGCGACGACGCGCTGCAGCAGGAGTGGGTCGATGTTGCCTCCCGACAGCACCGCCATCGTGGTGCCCGTCGCCGAGACCTTGCCCGCCAGGATCGCCGCGACACCGGCAGCGCCGGCCGGCTCGACGACCACTTTGGCCTGCTCGAGCAGGATCAGGATCGCTCGCGCCAGGTCGTCGTCCGAGACGGTGACGACCTCATCGACGAGATCCTTGATGATGTCGAACGGGATGGCGCCGGGGCGCGCGACGAGGATGCCGTCGGCGATGGTGGGCCTGGTCTCGATGTCCACCGGGTGCCCGGCGTGGAGCGAGGGTGGCATCGCAGCCGCGTTCTCCGCCTGCACGCCGATGATGCGCACGGATCGACCGAGCTGAGCCGCACGGGCCTTGACCGCGGCAGCGACCCCCGCGATCAGCCCGCCGCCGCCGATGCCGAGCACGATCGTGTCGACCTCGGGCGCGTCCTCGAGCAGTTCGAGCCCGAGAGTGCCCTGGCCGATCACGACGTCTCGATGGTCGAACGGATGGATGAGCATGGCCCCGGTGCGCTCCGAGAACTCCGCAGCGAGCCGGAGCGAGGTCGCGACGGTCTCGCCCTCGAGCACCACCTCGGCGCCGTACCCGCGCGTGGCGAGCAGCTTGGGCACCGGCACGCCGATGGGCATGAAGATCGTCGCGGGGATGCCGAGAGCCTGCGCCGCCAGAGCGACACCCTGGGCGTGATTGCCGGCCGAGGCGGCGACGACCCCGTGCGATCGCTCTTCGGCGCTCAGGCGAGAGAGCCGGTAGGCGGCACCGCGGATCTTGAACGACCCCGTGCGCTGCAGATTCTCCATCTTCAGCAGGACGGGGGCGCCGAGGACGTCGGACAGCGCGCGTGACGGCAGAGTCGGAGTGTGCGTGATCACCTCAGCCAGACTCTGAGCGGCGTTCTCGAACTCGGTCAGGCTGGGGACTGCGCTCATCGATTCCTCCGTGTGCGCTCGCGCGGCACTGTGCTCCAGATCAGGTCTGCGTTCGGTTGATCGCCGGTGCGCCAGGCACCGGTGCTGACTGTCACCGCGGCGACGTTGACGAAGGCCGCGAGGGGCACCGCGAAGAGCGCCCCGGGAATGCCGCCGACCATCGATCCCCCGGCGACCACCAGGACGACGGCGAGCGGATGGACCTTGACAGCCGAGCCCATCAGGATCGGCTGCAGGATGTGGCCCTCGAGCTGCTGCACGCCGAGCACGACGGCCAGCATCGCGAGCGCGATCCAGGGGCCGTTGTAGACGAGGGCGAGCAGAACGGCGATCGCGCCGGTCACGACGGCACCGACGATCGGGATGAACGAACCGAGGAAGACGAGCACGGCGACGGGGATCGCCAGCGGAACACCGAGCAGAGCGGCTCCGAGGCCGATTCCGACGGCGTCGATCGCGGCGACGAGCAGCTGAGTGCGTGCGTAGTTGACGATCGTCGCGAAGCCGTTGCTCCCGGCGGCGTCAGCGGCAGGGCGTGCTGCACGCGGGAAGAGGCGCAGCGTCCACTTCCAGATGCCGCGCCCGTCGGCCAGCAGACAGATGAGGATGAACAGCGAGAGCACCGCTCCGGTCACGACGTGCGCGGCGGTGGTGCCGACCGCGAGGGCGCCGTTGAGCAGAGCCTGCGTCTGCTCGTTGATGATCTGGAGACCCTGGTCGATGTAGCCCTGGATCTGCGATTCGCTGAGGTGCAGCGGGCCGTCGAGGAGGAACGTGCGGAACTCGTCGACGGCTTGCGCGCTGCGCTCCTGCACATCGGGGAGCTGCGCACGGATCTGCCAGATCACGAGCCACAGCAGCAGCGACACGATCGTCAGCGTGCCGATGATCGAGAGGGCGACGGCCAGCCAGCGCGGGAAGCGGTGGCGCAGCATCCATTGGAATCCCGGCCAGAGCAGCGCCGTGATGAGGATGCCGACCATCAGTGGGATGACGAGCAGCTTGAGCTCGATGACGAGCCAGATGAAACCGGCGACGACAGCCGCGAGCAGCAGCAGCCGCCATGCGTATGCCGCCGCGACACGCAGCCCGAAGGGCACTGTCGCATCGACGTCGACGGTCGGATTCCGTTCCGGGGACGCAGGGCGCGGTCGGAAGAGATCTCTCAGCCGCGGTCGCTGCTCTTCGCTCATCGCCCAAGTCTAAGGCGCTGTCACCGCAGGTCCTGACGGGCGTGTGCCCGTATGTCGGAGACCGGCGATACCCTGACGTGGTGACCGACACCCTCAGCGCTGCCCAGGCCCGTCGCATCGCACTCGCCGCGCAGGGATTCTCACGTGCACGGCCGGCATCGGTGTCGGCGCGGCACATCCACCGGGTCATGGATCGTCTCGGCGTGCTGCAGATCGACTCGGTCAACGTGTTCGCGCGGTCTCACTACATGCCGCTGTTCTCGCGCCTGGGGGCCTACGATCCGGCGCTCTTCGATCGCGTCTTCCATTCGCGCACGACCCATTACGTCGAATACATGGCGCACGAGGCGACGTTCATCCCCGTCGAGGACTGGCCGCTCTGGCGGTTCCGCATGGATCATTTCCGCGCCAGATGGGCGGCAGCCGACTCCTGGATGAGCACCAACACGCGCACCCTCCGTTGGGTGCAGGACGAACTCCGCGCCAGGGGACCGCTGCGACCGGCGGACCTCCGAGACGATGCTCCTCGGGAGCGAGGCACATGGTGGGACTGGGACGACGTGAAGCTCGCCCTCGAGCATCTGTGGCGCACCGGCGACGTGGCGATCAGTGGCCGAAAGGGCTTCGAGCGCACGTACGCGCTCGCCGAGCAGGTGATCCCCGACGCCATACTGTCGCAGCAGGTGCCGCGTGACGACGCGATTCGCGAGCTCATCCGGCGAGCGGCGCGATCGTCGGGAGTCGCAACGCAGTCGGACCTCGCGGACTACCACCGCATCCGCGATCGCGCGGCGGTGACGCAGTCGATCGTGGATCTGGTCGACTCCGGCGAGATCCTGCCGGTCTCCGTGCGCGGCTGGGACAGGGGCGGTCGTCCGCTGCCCAGCTGGCGGCACCGCGATGCCGTGCTGCCGCGCAGGATCGACGCCGCCGCACTCCTGACGCCATTCGATCCGGTGGTCTGGTTCCGCGACCGCGCGCTGCGCGCCTTCGAGCTCGACTACCGGATCGAGATCTACGTTCCCGCAGAGAAGCGGCGCTACGGGTACTACTCGCTGCCCGTGCTCGTCGGCGACCGCATCGTGGCGCGCGTCGATCTCAAAGCCGACCGCGCGACGTCGACGCTCCAGGTGCAGTCGGCGTGGTGGGAGCCTCAGGCCCGACCGGACGCGGATGCCGAGAAGATCGCCGCGGAGCTCGCGCTCGCGGCGGAGTGGCAGGGGCTCGCGCACGTCTCCGTCTCGCGCTGGGGCACGGCGGCCGAGGCACTGCATGCAGCACTGTCCGGGCGCGCAGACGCATCGGTGCGTCGCCACGTGCATGCCAGGGAGGCCGCCGAGTGAATCGCCGCCGCGCATGGGTGCTCGGAGGCGTCGTCGCCGCGCTCCTGGTCGCGGGTGCGGCCGTGTGGCTGTGGCAGGTTTCGAGCGGCATCCCGTCGCCACCGGCCACGCCGACCGTGACGAGCTCGCCGGCGCCCGACCCCGATCTCGATCCGGAGGCCCTGGCGCAGCAGGCGCTCGACGACCACCTCGAGGACTGCACATCCGCCCGGGTCACCGAGGGCGTCGTGCCCGACGGGTGCGGGATCAGGATCCCGTGGGGAACCGAATTCGCCGCGGTCGACGACGCCCGCTTCCGCATCGATCGGATGCCGGCGTTGACGCTGACGGATGGCGGATTCATCGCCGAGGGCGGCATCCTCGTCGCGACCGTGTCGGGCACCGGGCAGGACGGCAGCCCGAGAACCGAGACCTATCGCACGGAATCATGGACACTCCGCGGCGACGTGACCGTGGAGGACGGCGACGTCGATCTCGACGTGTGGTGAGCCCTACCCCGGTTCAGCGCCCGACCACGCAGAAGGCCCGATGCGACGGTGCGCATCGGGCCTTGCCGCAGATCAGAACTGCACGCGTGGCGGCTCGGAGATCGCTCCGCTGTCGGCGACCTCGAAGAACTCGCGTTCGGTGAATCCGAGCCCCTTCGCGAAGAGATTGTTGGGGAAGACCTTGATCTTGGTGTTCAGCTCGCGGACCCCGCCGTTGTAGAAGCGACGCGCGGCCTGGATCTTGTCTTCGGTGTCGACGAGGGCCTGCTGCACCTGCAGGAAGTTCTGGCTCGCCTGCAGCTGCGGATACGCCTCCGCGACCGCGAAGAGGCTGCGGAGCGCCTGCTGGAGGTGACCCTCTGCGATTCCCGCCTCACCGGGGCCGCCGGCTGAGAGCGTCTCCGCTCGCGCCCGGGTGACGTTCTCGAAGACCGCCTTCTCGTGCGAGGCGTAGCCCTTCACCGTCTCGATGAGGTTGGGTATCAGATCTGCCCTGCGCTTCAGTTGAACCGTGATGCCGCTCCACGCCTCGTCGACGCGGACGTTCAGCTGCACCAGCGAGTTGTAGGTCGCCCAGAGGTAGATTCCGATGAGCAGAATCACACCGACGACGATCAGTACCGGCACGAGCCATTCCATCAGAGGCCCACCCTTCCTCGTGTTTGTCTCATCCTATCGGCGCAGCCTGCGCGTCGACTGGGTGCGCGCGGTCAGGCGCCGAACCGCATCATGCACCGAGAACCCGATCGAGGTAGCGATTGGTGAACCGACGATCAGGGTCGAGCCGGTCGCGCAGCGCGATGAAGTCAGCGAAGCGGGGATAGCGCTCCCGCAGTTGCTCAGCCGTCTGCGTGTGCAGCTTGCCCCAGTGCGGGCGCCCTCCGTGCTCGAGCATGATCTGCTCCACGGCCTCGAAGTAGGCGGACGGGTCGGCGCGCCAGTAGCGGTGCACCGCGATGTACCCGCTCGCCCTGCCGTATGCCGTCGAAAGCCATCTGTCGTCTTCCGCTGCGAAGCGCACCTCGATCGGGAACTCGATGCGCCACCCGCGTCGTTCGATGAGGTCGCGCACAGCGCGGAACGCCGGCACGACGTTCTCGACGGGCACCGCGTATTCCATCTCGCGGAACCGAACGGTGCGGCTCTGCGTCAGGACGCGGTGCGACAGCTCGGTGTAGCGCCGGTCGCCCGTGAGCTTCACGGCGAGTCTGTTGAAGGGCGGAGTGATGGCCGGCACAGCCTGTGCGGTCGCGCACACTGCCCGATACACGCCGTTCGAGAGCAGCGTCTCGTCGATCCATCGTCCCAGGACGGGAAGCGGCTGCCGCCTCGTCGACTCGGGCACCCTCGTCTGTCTCTTGGTCAGCGCGATGTCGGTGTGCGGAAACCAGTAGAACTCGAAGTGATCCGATGCCGCGACCCTGTCGTGCAGGGTCTCGAGCACGTCCTCGAGCGGCGCAGGCTCATCGACCGCCTCCATGAGGTAGATCGGCACGCACTGCAGCGTCACCTCGACCAGGATGCCGAGTGCGCCGAGGCCCAACGCGACCGCAGGAAGCAGATCGGCGTTCTGCCCCTCGTCCACCCGGAGAAATTCCCCTGCGGCGGTCACCAGGGTCGCGCCGACGATCTGGGTCGCGAGACCGCCGTAGCCTGCGCCGGTGCCGTGCGTCCCGGTCGAGATCGCCCCCGAGATCGACTGCCGGTCGATGTCGCCGAGGTTCTCCATCGCGAGGCCGAACGGTGCAAGAAGGGAAGGGATGCGGTGCAGTCGCGTGCCCGCGAGCAGCGTAGCTCGCCCCGTGGCCGCATCCGCCGACACCAGACCCTGCATGTCGTCGAGCTCCAGGAGCACCCCGGGCGCAACGGCGATACCCGTGAAGCTGTGCCCCGCGCCGACCGCCTTCACCGTGAGCCCCTGCGAGACCGCCGCGCGGACGGCGCGCTGGACGCCTTCGGGGGTGCGCGGGCGCTCGACGCGAAGCGGCGTGACCTGCGCAGACCTCGCCCAGTTCTGCCAGGTGCCCCCGATCCGGGTCACAGGAAAGCCTTCCCCTCGCCGCGATACGTCGGAAGCTCGTCGACGATCTCATCTCCGGAGACGAGCTGATAGCTGTCGATGCGCTCGGCAGGCTCGCCGCTCTTCGCGTGGCGGAACCAGACACGATCGCCCACGCCGAGCCGCTCAGCCTCGCGACCCTGCAGCGGTGTCTGCACCTCGCCTGCGGCCTCACGAGACAGCGTGCGCAGCCCCTGCGGCCAGACGGGCAGCGGCTGTCGAGACGCGACGGCGGGACCCGAGGCGATCCATCCGGCACCGAGCACCGTCGCGATGTCGGCGGCGGGCCGGCGCACGACGTCGAAGGCGAACGCGGACGCCGGCGCGGGCCGGAACGATCGGTATCCGTCGAAGAGATGCCCGCCGAGCAGTCCGCTGCCCGCACTCGCCTCGGTCAGCGATTCGTCGCTGCCGGTGAACTCCAGCGAGCCGGTTCCACCGCCGTTGAGGAACTCGAGCGATGCGACCTCCGACAGCGCGCTGACTATCGCGGCCCGACGCTCGCGCAGCTCGGATCGCGAACGCGCCTGCATGAGGCGGATCACCGGCGCATCCGCTCCGGCGTTGTCTCCCTGGCCCGCGATCTGAGCCTCGTACATCTGCAGCCCGACGAGCCGGAAGCCGGGGCGGCGCACGATCTTGCGCGCGAACGCGGCGACCTCACCCGCGGTGAACAGAGCAGACCTCCGCACTCCGATGTGACCGAGGGCGATCGATCGCAACGACGCGTCTGCGTCGATCGCGACCCGGATGTCCGGTCGACTGCCGGCAGGGGCCACACTGTCGACGATGTCGAGGTGCGCCGGATCGTCGACCATCAGGGTGATCCGCTGCGCCGCCTCCTCGGACGCGAAGAGCTGCTCGAGTCCCACGCGGTCGACCGTCGGATAGCCGACGACGATGTCGTCGTGCGTCTCGGCGAGCCACAGCGCCTCAGCCAGCGTGAAGGCGAGGATCCCCCTGAACCCGGGCATCTGCAGCACGGCATCGAGCACCGAGCGGATCCGCACGGACTTCGAGGCGACACGGATGGGCAGCCCTCCCGCGCGGACCAGCAGGTCGAGGGCGTTGTATCGCAGGGCTTCACGATCGATGACCGCCACGGGAGCCGGCAGATGGCCGGTCGCCGCAGACAGGCGCGGCCAGTATCGCGATGGGTCGTGCCACTCGGGGGACACGGAGTTTCGTCCCTGATCGGGGCTCAGATCGGCGGTGAGGTCGAGCACTCCCCCACCCTATGGGGTGGATGGACTCGGGTTCATCGTTTCTGAGATCGAGTTGCTCCGTCGGTCGTGACCCGAATCTGGAAATCCCGATACATCAGTGGCCGTCGTCGTAATGAACAGTATGAATCGCCGTCTTGATCACTGAGACCGTCATCCGTGGCGGGTTCACCGGCCGTGCGCGGTCGGTTGCCGGGGGGTAGCGATGCTGTCTCAGCAGCATCAACGGGGAGACGGGCGCTGGGACGCCCGTCTCCCTTCGCCCCGGTGAGCGGCGGAGGCATGTCGCCGTGCCTGCCGACGCCACCTGGGACTCCCCGTGTACTCTGAGCCAGTCACGGCATGGAGCCCCCGTAGCCCAATGGCAGAGGCAGGCGACTTAAAATCGCTTCAGTCTGGGTTCGAGTCCCAGCGGGGGCACGTCAGGCTCCGCTCAGCCATCGACGCGTCGATCTGCGGTACCGCGCGGGTGCGCGCTCTGTTCCCCGGACGCGCGCGCCTCGCGGACGCGTCGGAGGATCAGCACGGCGAGCGCGATGGCAAGCGCGGAGTACACGGCGTAGTCGAGATAGCCGAGCAGGTGCTCGAGTTGCTCATGCTGGGTTCCGAGCAGAGCACCGAACCCGATGAGCAGTGCGTTCCACAGGCCGCTGCCCACGATCGTGTACACGCTGAAGCGGATGAGGTTCATGCGGGTCGCGCCCGCGGGAATGGAGATGAGGCTCCGCACGCCGGGAACCATCCGCCCGACGAGCACCGTCCACGCGCCGCTTCGCCGGAACCAGTCCACCCCGCGGTCCAGGTCGGCATGGCTGACCAGTTTGGTGGCGGAGAGGAGCCGCACCGCTCGTTCGACGCCGATGGCCGCCCCGAGCCAATAGAGCAGAAGCGCACCGATCCACGACGCGAGGGTGCTCCAGAAGATCAGCCATCCGAGGGTGAGGTCGCCGCTCTGACTGAGGTACCCCGCGAAGGGCAGGATCACCTCGCTGGGAATGGGCGGAATGAGCACCTCGAGGAACACCAGCACACCCACGCCGATGTCGCCGAGTTGAGTGAGGACGTCGGCTGCGAATCCGGTGAGGCCGGTGAACCCGTGATCCGACGTGGAGGAGTCGGTACCCATGATCAGGCTGCTCATCGGCCGAACAGATCGCCGATTCCCGGAATCCCGAGGTCGCCGAGCCGTTGCCCCCATTCGCTCGCCGTGTCGCCGAGACCCGAGACGGTCTCACCAGCCGAACCGAGCACGCCCTCCGCAGCCCCCGCGAGCTCCTCGCCGCCGAAGCCGCTCGCGATCGCCTCGATGTCGACGCCCTGTGCGAGGGCGTCGAAGTCGACGCCGAGACCGGCGGCCTGCTCGAGGAGCGGAGCGGCCACGGCACTGCCGACGGCGCCCACCGCGACGATCCCCAGCGCGCCCACCGCAGCACCGCCGACCGCACCGGCGGCGCCGAACCCGCGCACCCGCGAGAGGATGCCGCGCATGCGCCCCGGACGCGCGGCCTCGGAGCGACCCGCCGCACGGGCGAGATCATCGGGCGACGACGATGCCGGGCGCTCTCCCGGAGCGAGTTCCGCGTTCATCCGCTCCTGCACCTGCGCCCGCTGGGCGGGAGTCAGGCGTGCGAACGCCTCTCGGTGGATCTGCTCGACACGGTGCGGATCAGCGGTCTCGAGAAGGTAGTCGTACCGCGCGATCGCCGCCCGGTCGGCATCCGGCACCGCACCGGCAGCACCGGCAGCACCGGCCGCGCCGGCTGCCGGCGGCGAGTAGGGGTCCCGACCCGCCGGACGTGCAGGCGGAGGTGCGTAGCGGTCGGCACCGGTCTGACGCCCGACCGGTGTAGGCGGCGTCGCACCGCGCGAACCGTTGCGATCCGTGCGGGATCCGGTCTCGTCGAGATCGAGCGCGCGAGCGGCCATCCCGAGCAGTCGGTTGAGCTTTCCCATGGTGACGGTTCCTTCTTGGTGTGGACGACCACGGGACTCGACAGCGGGGCAGTGGGGTCCATGGTCATCCGCGGATACGGACGCCAGGTCTCCTCCACCCTCACGGGCCGGTGGGCCGGGACACGACTTCGTATCCGTAATGACGACACCACCGCAGACGGGAGTACTCCCCTTGCCCTGCCGACGGTAGCAAACGCGTCTATGAGACCGATGCGAGACACGCCCCTCCCCCGAATACGCGGAACGCCCCGACTCCGGAGGAGTCGGGGCGTTCGAGGAGATGACTGCTACTTGGCAGCAGCCGTCTCAGCGGTCTTCTTCGCAGCCGGCTTCTTGGCTGCCGTCTTCTGGCCCGCAGGCTTCTCGTCGGCGGCCTTGTCGGACGCGGTCGCCTGAGCGGCCGGAGCCGTGACCGCGGGAGCCGGAGCATCGGCGGCCGGACGCGGACGAGCCGCGAACTCCTCGAAGACGTAACGCGGGTTCTGCACCGTCTCGAGGTTCACCAGGTCGCGACCGAGCCACAGGTTGTTCCACCAGCCCCAGACCACGCGGAACTTGCGCTCCCACGTGGGCATGGCGAGACCGTGATAGCCGCGGTGCGCGACCCAGGCGACGAAGCCCTTGAGGGCGATCTTGCCGGACTGGAAGACGCCGTTGTAGAGGCCGAGGCCTGCGACGGCACCGAGGTTCTTGTGGAAGTACTCCTTCGGGTCCTCGCCGCGCAGCACGGCGACGATGTTCTTCGCGAGGAGCTTCGCCTGACGCACAGCATGCTGGGCGTTCGGCACGCAGAAGCCGCCGACGCCGCCACCCGACA
Source organism: Microbacterium sp. K2 (assembly GCF_051365005.1). NCBI lineage: Bacteria > Bacillati > Actinomycetota > Actinomycetes > Micrococcales > Microbacteriaceae > Microbacterium > Microbacterium sp. K2. The sequence continues at coordinate 1,165,666 of NZ_JBLWII010000001.1, forward strand.
GGTCGGGAACCGCCGAGACGTCTCCGGCAGCCCAGGCTCCGGGGACGAAGGCCTCGGGCGTGCCGACACGGAGGTCGGCACGGGTCTGGATGCGGCCGCGCTCTTCGATCGGGAGGTCGCCACCGCGCACGACGGTCGGGTTCGCCATGACACCGGCGGTCCACACGATCAGATCGGTCGGGATGATCTCGCCGGTCGACAGCTCGACGTTGCCGTCGACAGCACTGGTGAGCTGCGTGTCGAGGTGCACGTTGGCACCGCGCTTCGCGAGGTCCTTGAGCACCCACTCGCTCGTCTGCAGCGACACCTCGGGCATGATGCGCCCCATCGCCTCGATGAGGTGGAAGTGCGTGTCGTCGAACGTCAGCTGCGGGTACTTGCCCACGAGCGACGAGGCCAGCGAGCGCAGCTCGGCGAAGACCTCGATGCCGGCGAAGCCACCGCCGACGACGACGACGGAGAGCAGGCGGTCGCGCTCAGGACCTGCAGGCAGCGACGCGGCCTTGTCGAAGTTCGACATCAGGCGGTCACGGATCGCGACGGCCTCTTCGATCGTCTTCAGGCCGATCGCGTTGTCAGCGATGCCGGGGATCGGGAAGGTACGGGAGACCGCACCCGCCGTGACGACGATCTGGTCGTACGAGAACTCGTAGGGCTCGCCCACCGGAGGGGTGATCGTCGCGACCTTCTCGGCGTGGTTGATTCCGGTCACCTTGGCGGTGAGCACGTTCGTCCGCTTCAGGTGGCGACGGTGCGCGACCACCGAGTGTCGGGCTTCGATCGACCCGGCAGCAACCTCGGGAAGGAACGGCTGGTACGTCATGTACGGCAGCGGGTCGACCATGGTGACGTCTGCTTCACCCTTGCGAAGGTGCTTCTCCAGCTTCCACGCCGTGTAGAAGCCTGCGTAGCCTCCACCGACGATCAGAATCTTGGGCACAGTGCTGTTCTGAGGCACAGGGGGACAACTCCTCGGGAGTCAGGGATGTGGCGTGCGAGCGCGCGCCGATCGGATGCGCCGGGCAGCTGCGGTGACGCCAAGCGCTATCAGGATACCAGGGACTGTGAGCGCGATGAGCGGCAGGGTACCGTAGCGCAGCGATTCAGCGCTGGGAAGCAGCGGTGAACCGGGATCTGTCGGTGCGTCCGCAGCCGGCAGGGGCGGCACCTCGACCGGCGCGGCGGTGGGTTCGGGCTGCGGAACGCTCTCTGCACGTCGGAACAGGCGAACCCACTCGGCGAGATCTCCCATCGGGTTCTCGGAGACCTTCGGAACGTCGGCCGCGATCGCCGCATCGGCATCCACCAGCCCGTAGCCGTAGAGAGGATCGGGGAGGTCGGCCATGCCCGGGACCTTGATCGCCGTCTTGATGATGCGATTGATGACGTTCGCCGCATCGAGCTCGGGGTGCGCAGACCGGACGAGGGCGGCGATGCCCGCGACGATGGGTGCCGCACCGCTCGTACCGCTCCAGGGCACGACCGTGCCGTCCGCAGAGACGCCTCGGAGACCCTCACTGGGCGCCGCGATTCCGATGGTGATCCCCTGAGTCGATGCCTCGACGCTCGCTGTGCCCGTCTGGTCGACTCCGCCGACCGTCAGCACGCCGGGGATCGTCGCGGGAGCGCCGATGATGTCGGTGCCGCTCCCCCGGTTGCCCGCGGCGACGACCACCACGACGTCGTGCTCGAAGGCATAGAGGAACGCGTCGTCCCAGCTCCTGTCCCAGTCCAGCGTGTTCGTGGTGAAGGAGAGGTTGATGATGTCGGCGCCGTGGTCGACCGCCCATCGCATGGCCTTCGTGACCTGCTCGGTGAACGGCACGGCGGCCGCGGCGCCGAAGCCCACGGAGATCGACAGCAGATCGGCCTCGGGAGCGACTCCGATCATCCCCTTGCCGTCTGCGGAGCCGCGTCCGGCGGCGAGCGACGCGACCCATGATCCGTGATTGCCGTCGATGGCGCCCACCGGAGTGCGCCCGTCGGGGGTTCCCGTGCCCGACACATCGGTGCCGCCGACCACGGCGCCATCGAACACGCCGGGGACCTTGGCGATCCCGGTGTCGATGACGGCGATCGTCACTCCGTCGCCGCGCGTGGTCTGCCACGCATCACGGATGCCGGCCCCGTCGAGCCAGTACTCGGCTGCGCGATCCGGGTCTGCGGGGTCGTCCGGCACGGGCCCTGGAGGCGGGGTCGCTGCGCCCAGGAGCAGGACGGATGCCACGATCGTCGCCATCGCGACACCGTTGCGCAGCATCCGCGGCCGCCTCATGCGGTCGATGCCTCGGCGTCACGCAGGGCCGCACCGGGGTCGTCGCAGCGGCACCTCTCAGGCGACCAGGTCGAGCGCGCGAGAGCCGCGTCGCCGATCGGGTTCACGCCGGGACCCGCCGCGAGAGCGTGACCGGCCAGAGCGTGCAGGCACTTGACGCGCGAGGGCATGCCGCCGGCGGAGATCCCGTCGATCTCGCCGACGTCTCCGAACTGAGCCCTGTCGGTGAGATAGACCTCGTGCGCCGCGAGGTACGCGGCTGCGACGCCCTCGTCCTCGGCGAGCAGCGCGGCGAGCTCGGGCATGACCTGCGTGGCCTCGAGGGTCGACATCGCTGCCGTCGCGGCCGGATGCGTCAGGTAGTAGAACGTGGGGAACGGCGTTCCGTCGGGGAGCCGGGGTGTCGTGGCGACGACCGTGGGGTTGCCGCACACGCAGCGGGCGGCGATGCCGACGACGCCGCGGGCGGTCCTGCCCAACTGGGCCGACACCACGGCGAGCTCGGCGGTCGTGGGGGCGGGGAATGGCGGCGTGGTCACTCGTCCAGCGTACGGGAGCCGACCGGGAGGATGCTCGGAGCACACACCTCGCTCGGCGGCGCCGACGGTCAGCGACTGACTGCCGCCGTGTCGCTCAGCCCCGCGGACGTCAGCGTGCGTAGCAGCTGCGGCATCCAGTCGGAGGGCGTCTCTTCGAGGGTGTCGCTGACCGGTCCCTGCTGCTGCGGAAGCGCGGCGGGGTCGAGGTCGTTGTCGATCAGGAACACGACCTCGCCGGGCTTGACGTAGTACAGGCGCTCGCGCGCTTGGGTGGTGATGTAGGCCGGGTCGTTCCAGCGTTCACGCTCCTGCTCGAGCGCGGCGATCTGGTCTTCGGAGACCTGGATCGACTGCTCCAGAGCCGAGATCTTCTGCCTCTGGTCGATGAAGGTGCCGAGCGTCGGCACCAGCACCCAGGCCCCGAGGACGACGAGCGAGAGCATGATGACCGAGAACGCCGAGAGGCGGATGCCCGAAGCCCACTCGCGCACGTCGATCCGGCGCTCCTGGGGGCCTCGATCCGCCGCGCCCCGCGGCCGGCGAGCGGACGGACGCTGGATCGACTTCGCCGTCGGCGCGGTGCGGGACGCGCCCGAAGACGCCGAAGGAGGAGCCGGTCGTCGTGCCACGGCTCCTCCTCCGTACGTGCCGCTCAGGCGGCGTGTGTCTGTCTCTGCTGCGTTCAGCCCTGGTAGCGCGGGAACGCGGAGCGGCCGGCGAAGACAGCGGCGTCGCCCAGCTCTTCCTCGATGCGCAGAAGCTGATTGTACTTCGCGACGCGCTCGCTGCGAGCAGGCGCACCCGCCTTGATCTGACCCGCGTTCGTCGCGACGACGAGGTCGGCGATCGTGGTGTCCTCGGTCTCACCCGAGCGGTGCGACAGCATCGCGGTGTAGCCCGAACGCTGCGCGAGGCTGACCGCGTCGAACGTCTCGGTGAGCGTTCCGATCTGGTTGACCTTGACGAGCAGCGAGTTGGCGACGCCACGCTTGATGCCGTCGGCCAGACGGGTCGGGTTCGTGACGAACAGGTCGTCGCCGACGAGCTGGACCTTCGAGCCGAGCGCATCGGTGAGGAGCTTCCAGTTGTCCCAGTCGTCCTCGGCCAGCGCGTCCTCGATCGTGACGATCGGGAAGTCCTTGACCAGTCCCTCGTAGTACTCGATCAGCTCGGGGCCGGTCCAGTCCTTGTTGTCGAGGCGGTAGACGCCGTCCTTGAAGAACTCGGTGGCGGCGACGTCGAGACCCAGCGCGATGTCGGTGCCCGGCGTGAAGCCGGCCTTCTCGATCGCCTTGACCAGGAAGTCCAGACCCTCGCGGTTGCTGGGCAGGTCGGGGGCGAAGCCGCCCTCGTCGCCGAGGCCCGTCGCGTAGCCGGCGGCCTTGAGCTCGCCGCGCAGCACGTGGTAGGTCTCGACACCCCAACGGAGCGCCTCGGAGTACGTCTCGGCGCCGATCGGGGCGAGGAAGAACTCCTGCATGTCGATGCCGTTGTCGGCGTGCTCGCCGCCGTTGATGACGTTGAAGAGCGGAACGGGCAGCAGGTGCGCGTTCGGGCCGCCCAGGTAGCGGAACAGCGGCAGGTCGGCGGAGTCGGCCGCGGCCTTCGCAACCGCCAGGCTGACGCCGAGGATGGCGTTGGCGCCCGTGCGCTGCTTGTTCTCGGTGCCGTCGGTCTCGATCAGGATCGCGTCGACGATGCGCTGCTCGCTCGCCTCGACACCCTCGAGCGCCGGGCCGAGCTCGTCGATGATGGCGTCGACGGCCTTGAGGACGCCCTTTCCGCCGTAGCGGCTCTTGTCGCCGTCGCGGAGCTCGTACGCCTCGAATGCGCCGGTGGATGCACCGGACGGGACGGCCGCCCGCTGGACCACACCGTCGTCGAGGAGCACCTCCACCTCAACGGTCGGGTTACCGCGCGAGTCGAGAATCTCGCGTGCGCCTACAGCCTCGATCAGTGCCACTGATGTGCTCCTTGCTCAGAGAAAAGGTTGTGTGGAGCGTCGTCGATCCGCGCCCAGTCTAGCCCGCTCGCGGTCGACCTCCCGGGTTCGTCCCGGCGGCTCACACCACGACGGCGAGGGCGAAGCCGTCCCAGCCCTTCGCGCCGACCGTCTGCAGGGCGGTCGCATCGAAGCGCGCGTCTTCGCTCAGCATCCGCAGTGCGTCCCTCGTGCCGACCACCTTGGAGTCCGTCGAATCCTCACGGACGATCTCGCCCTCGCGTCCGATGTTGTCGAGCACGATCACGGTGCCCGGATGTCCCAGCTTCGCCGCCCAGTCGAGGTAGACGGTGTTCGACTCCTTGTCGGCATCGATGAAGACCAGGTCGAAACCGCCGACGAGAGAAGGGAGCACATCGGCGCCCCGGCCTATCCGGATCTCGACGCGGTCGCCGACACCGGCGGCATCGATGCTCGCGCGGGCGACGGCGGCGTTGTCGGCTTCGGCCTCGATCGTGACGACACGGCCATCCGGCCCTACGGCCCGGGCGAGCCAGATCGTGGAGTACCCACCCAGCGTGCCGATCTCGAGCACGCGGCGAGCGCCGCTGATGCGCGCGAGGAGGTTGAGGAGTTTCCCACCGACGGGTGCGACCTCGATCTCGGGAAGACCGGCATCTCGTTGGGCCGACAGCGCCGCCTCGAGGTGCGGGTCCTCACCGACCAGCAGGTCTGCGAGGTAGGCATCGGCTTTCGACCAGGCGGCGGGAGTGGAATCCATGCCCTCAGCCAATCGTGACGCTCCAGCAGCGTCAAGGGGCTTGCCGACGCTACTCGGCCCGCGGCTGCGAGAGCAGTCGGCCGGGCGCGCCCGCGAGCTCGGGCTGCTCACGGAACTGTCCGGTGAGGGTGAGAACTGCGATCACCACCGCGATCACGATCCACGCGGCGACCCCCAGCGGACCGGCGAGTGCGAGGTCGGGCTGCGATGCGGAGAAGAGCAGGACGACTCCGCCTGCCGCGTTCAGCGATCCGTGGGCGAGGACCGCGGGCCAGATCGAGGCTGAGCGCAGGCGCAGCCACCCCAGCAGGATCCCCCACGCGACGCAGCCACCGATCATGAAGAGCACGCCGGTGATGTCCGTGCGCCCGAAGTTGTATCCCAGCAGGATGACCGGGCTGTGCCAGAACCCCCAGATCACGCCGCTGATGAGCAGCGTCGGCCAGGTGCCGAGGGGCCGCAGCGCCGGCACGAGCCATCCGCGCCACCCCAGCTCCTCGCCGAACGCCAACACGCTGTTGAAGAGCGCGCCCACCGGGATGATCGCGAGCTGCGAGATCACGAGGATCTCGACCGGCGGCAGCGGAGTTCCTTCCGGAAGCATCCTCGCGAGTTCAGCCGAGAAGCCTGCGAAGGTCAGGTCGAGCCGGATGAAGCCGAGGGCCGCGGCGACCAGGATGCTGAGGCCGACGAGAAGTGGCGGCACGAGCCAGCCGAGGACCATGAGCCAGATGACCCGCTTGGCCGGTCGGAGGGGCCACAGACCGAGGAAGCGCACCCGCTCGCCGCGCGCCGGTACGCGCATCGTGAACGTGACGATCAGCGCGGCGAGCGCAGGCGTCAGCATCATCACGGGCAGGAGGATTCCGGTGGTCGGTTCGGCGAGACCGTCACCCAGCCACAGCGGCAGGGCGACGAGCCAGGCCGCCCCGCAGGCGATGACCGTGAAGACGACGATGGCGGCGATGCGTAGGCGAGTCACGATGGTTCTCCTTGTATCTGTCGTGGGGGGGCGCGGTCATCGGCGGCCGGCGGCAGCGAGGACGGATGCCGCGGTGGCCGAATCGTCGACGGTGACGACGAACACGCGGCCGTCTGCGCGGGTGACCTCGAGGGCCTCGCCTGCGCGCAGCACGAAGCCCCGACGGCCGTCCGTGCCGAAGCGGTAGCCCCAGCCTCCGAACTCGGCGAACGGGTCGATGCGGACCGAGCGTGTGCTCGCGATCTCCGCTGCGGGGATCTCCAGCCGGGGCCAGCCCGCCGCCGAGCGCACCCGGAGGCCCGCGGCGCTCGCACGCACTCGGAAGGTCAGACTGGTCGAGACCAGGACGATGAGGAGCAGCGTGACCGCGGCGGTGATCCACCCGCCGGCGATTCCCCGGGCGAGGAGCAGCACACTCATCGCGGTCGTGACGAGCACACCGATACCGAGCACGACCTGACCCGTCTTCGCGATCGTGACGGTCTTCATCCATACCGCGCGCTCGTGGTCTGCGAGCGGCAACGGCTGCGCACCGGCGCCGGATGCCTCCGCAGGGCGTTCCACCGCCGGCTGCAGGAACCAGCCTGCGACGGCGAGGCCGACGCCGACCAGGAGGAAGAGCGGGCTCCAGGGCGCGATGTCGGGCGCATCCGCAGCGTCTGACAGGCCGCGCTGCACACCGACGATGGCGACGGTGAGCGTGGACATCATGCCCGCGGTGCCGAGACTCACGGCGCCGAGCAGACGAGCCGTCGCAGACCACCCTGCCGGCGGGATCGATGTGTCCGCACCCTGCTGAGGAGGTCTGTGAGAGAGGAGGGCGATCGAGGCGAACAGCACGACGACCCCTCCGCCGAGCCCTGCGAGCATGACCGGCGGCATCCACTTCGGTGCGTACCCGTCGACTTCCCCGGCTCCCCAGTGCGTCGCCACCGGGTCGGGGAGGTCAGGCAGCCACGCGAGCATGACGATGCCCGCGAGTGCGATGAGGGCCAGCGGGACGATCACCCCCACCCACCAGAAGGCGGTGCGGGCTCTGCGGATCTCGGGGGTCATGCGTCGGTCTCCTTGATGAGGGCGGCCAGGGTCGTGGGCGAGAGTCCGAGCGATGCGGCGCGGGCGACGAGTGCCGCGATGTCGTGGGACAGCTCGGCAAGCGGTGCGGCCGACGCGGACACCACCGCTCCCCTGCCGCGACGCAGGTCGATCAGCCCCTCGTCGCGCAGCTGCTGATAGGCGCGGAGCACCGTGTGCAGATTGATCTCGAGCGCCTCCGCCAGCTCACGCGCGGCGGGAAGACGATCGCCGGGCACGAGGCGCCCGGTCAGGACGTCGGAGCGGACGGATGCCGCCACCTGATCGAAGAGCGGCCGCGCGCTGTCGGCATCGATTCGAATCAGCATGGGATCCTCAATTTCTATTAGTTCTATGTGAACTATAACAACTGTTCGAACCCTCCAGTCAACTTCGCCGCTGCGATCGCATCGTCCACACTGACCTCATGCGCATCACTCCCCGCCGCCTCGCCCTCGGCATGAGCCTGTGGATCCCCAATCTCTTCAGCGGCATCCGCATCCGCCGCTTCAGCGAGGATTGGACTCACGCGACCGTCGAGCTTCACGTGAACGTCTTGACGCGCAACTACGTCAAGACCGCGTTCGGCGGCTCGATGTCTGCGATGACCGACCCGTACTTCTTCATGCTCGTGATGCACCAGCTCGGACGCGACTACGTGGTGTGGGACACGCGCGGCGAGATCGAGTTCGTCAAACCCGGCCGCGGAGTCCTGACCGCCGAGTTCGAGGTCAGCAGGGAGCGGGCTGAAGAGATCCGCGAGCGCGCGCACGGTGGGTCGAAGGTGCTCGAGTGGTTCGAGACCGTGATCACCGACCGCGACGGCGACGTGGTGGCGAAGGTGCGACGCGAGGTCTACATCCGCGAGAAGAAGCGCGTCACCGCCACTCGCGCCTGACCGCCACGACGTCACCGGGAGTTCACCCTCGCATGCCACGATGAGGGGATGCCCCTCGCACGCCGCCTGAGACTCGGTGACGCCGTCGCCATCGGACTCGGCTCCATGATCGGCGCGGGCGTGTTCTCGGTGTGGGCCCCGGCGATCGGTGTCGCCGGCAGCGGCATCCTGATCGCTCTGGCCATCGCCGCGCTCGTCGCCTACTGCAACGCCACCGCGTCGGCGCAGCTCGCCGCCGCACACCCCGTCGCCGGCGGCACATACGCGTACGCCAGAGCAGAGATCGGTCCGTGGTGGGGCTTCGTCGCCGGCTGGAGCTTCGTGATCGGCAAGATCGCGAGCTGCGCCGCGATGGCCATGACCTTCGCCGCCTACGCCGCGCCCGAGGGCTGGCAGGTGCCGGTGGCCGTGGCAGCGGTCGTCGCGCTCGCAGCCGTGAACTGCTTCGGAGTGACCCGCACGGCTCTCGTCACCCGGATTCTCGTGGTGTTCTCGCTGCTCGGGCTCGCCCTCGTCGTCGCGACCGGACTCGGCGGGTCGGCCGTGGCATCCCCCGCCCCTCTTCCTGACGCCAGCGCCTACGGCGTGCTGCAGGGCGCCGGACTGCTCTTCTTCGCGTTCGCAGGGTACGCGCGCATCGCGACGATGGGCGAAGAGGTCGTCGACCCCGCCCGGACGATCCCCCGGGCGATCGCCCTCGCGCTGGGCGGTGCGGTCGTCGTCTACACGCTCGTCGCGATCACGGTCATCCTCGTGCTCGGCGGCGACGCGGCGACGACCACGACGCCTCTGGCCGATGTCGCCGCGGCCACCGGGTGGCAGGCTCTCACCCCGATCATCCGCCTCGCTGCGGCGGCGGCCTCACTGGGCGCTCTGCTCGCGCTGCTCACGGGCATCGGTCGCACGACGCTGGCCATGGCCCGGGAGCGGGACCTGCCCCGGTTCCTCGCGAAGATCGACGAGCGCTGGCAGGTGCCGCGTCGTGCAGAGATCGCGATCGCGCTCATCGTCGTCGGCATCGTGGTCGTCGCCGACCTTCGCGACGCGATCGGATTCTCCTCGTTCGGAGTGCTGCTCTACTACCTCATCGCCAATGCGGCCGCCTTCCGCCAGTCTGCGGCGGCTCGCCGCTATCCGCGTGCACTCCAGGTCGTCGGAGCGCTGGGCTGCCTCGTGCTCGTGAACACGCTGCCTGTCGTGGCGTCGGCGATCGGAACCGTGGTCGTGCTTCTCGGAGTGCTCTATCGGATGGCCCGCCTCCGACTGTCGCGATGATCAGGCCTGCGCGCTCTCATCCGGAGACTGCTCGGACGAACCGGCCCGATACGTACGAGGGGCCATGCCGAGGATGCTGCGGAAGTCACGCGTGAGGTGCGCGTGATCGGCGTATCCGAGCTCCGCAGCGAGGCCTGACAGGTCGATCCCGGGATCGAGACGCAGCCGCTCGGCGGCCTCCTGCAACCTGCGTCGGCGGATCATCGCGGCCGGAGAGACGCCGACATGCCTGTGGCACAGGCGTTGCAGGGTGCGGGTCGAGACCGCGAGTCGCATCGCCGCCTCCTCGATCGTGTCTGCGGAGTCGTCACCCATGAGCACCTCGACCAGGGCGTTCGCGTGCCGCGCGGCATCGTCGAGCGGCCCGACCCGGCGCACGAGCCAGTCGGAGAAGACCGCGACGGCCCGCACCCGGCGCCCCTCCCCGCTGGCCATCGCAGCGCTCACCGCCTCGACGAGCTCGGGCGCATCGACTGTCTGCTGGGTGTCGACGAGCATCGCCGGGTCGTCGACGAGCGCCGCCACAGCGGCCGGCCGCAGCAGCGCGCCGACCGCCCAGCCCGTTCCGCGCAGGTCACGATGCGACGCCCGTGTCGTCACACCGGACAGCGTCACTACGCCCTGCTCGACCACGAGGTTCAGGGCCGGGTAGCCGACGATCTCCTGCCGCGACGACCGGCCGGGCTCGATCGACCACTCCGGGATCCAGAACCACACGGCGAGATCTCGCGCGGCCGCCTCGGGCGGCAGACGGTGGAACTCGGGCAGCCGTGCCGGGTACAGCACCCCGCGAGTTGAACTGACCATCGCCCCAGCGTAATCCGCAGCGTCACCGCGGCACCGACCCTGTCGCCGATGTTCAAGCGCACTCCTCCGGCAGCTCCGTACCGTGAACGCATGACCACCGAGAAAACGACCGGCGTGACCGGCGAACACACCACCGACGGCCGCCCGCACAGCGCGACGTCGCTCACTCCGTTCCTTGCGATCGCACGAGCCGGAGAGGCGATCGACTTCTACCGAGACGTCTTCGGCGCCCGCGTCGTCGACGTCACGGAGTTCGGGGGCGTCGTCGCTCACGCCGACCTGGACTTCGACCTCGGCCGCCTGCAGCTGGGCGAGCCGAGCCCCGAGTATCACCTGGTCGCCGCGCCGTCGGGCGATGACGACTGCTACTCGATGGGCCTCTACGTCTCGGACGTCGATGCCGTGGTCGAGCGGGCGGTCGCCGCGGGAGCGACCGTGCGCGAAGCCCCGTCTGCCTTCGTCTCGGGCGATCGCTTCGCGAGCATCCGCGACCCTTTCGGCGTGCGCTGGTCGGTGATGACCCGCGTCGAAGACCTCTCGGACGACGAGAGCGCACGTCGCGTCGCCGAGTGGGCCGCGACGTTCAGCGCGGCGCCGGCTGACGACGCGAGCTGAGCACCGCCTCGGCCGCGACGCACACGGCAGGAAGCAGCGCCTCGGCGGTTCGTCGATAGCCGAGCGGGCTCGGATGGAATCGATCCAGGCTGAACATCGCATCCGGATCGTCGAAGAACATCGGGCCCACGGCTCGGCGGAGATCGATCGGGGTCGCCCCCGCCGAGCGCGCGGTCTCGGCCTGGGCTTCGGCCAGCCTGCGCGACACGCTCGAGATCAGCCTTCGCAGCGGCTGCGGCACGGGGCGCAGCGCGCCGAGGTCGGGGCACGTGCCGACGACGACCTCCGTGCCCTGGCGGCGCAGCTGAACGATCGCGTCGCGCAGATGCTGCGTCGAGACGGCGATCGGGAGGCGGTGCGTGACGTCGTTGCCGCCCACCACGATCACAGCCACGTGCGGTGCGTATCCATCGGGCAGACCCGCCAGCTGGTCGGCGAGATCGGGCGACTCCGCGCCGACGACCGCGGCGGTGCGCAGGCGGACGGGCCGCCGCAGGCGCCGCGCCATGCCCTTCGCGAGTCGCCCGCCGAGCGTCTCTTTGCGGCGCTCGGCGCCGAGCCCCGCGGCCACCGAGTCGCCGAGCACGAGGAGCTGCACAGGGTCGCCGTCGAGCGCACGACGCCAGACGCGATCGGCATCTATCGACTGCTCGCCGAGCGGTTTGCCGATGCGCCGACGCGCGATCGCCGCCTGACGCTTCAGCAGATATCGGATGCCGACGGCGGCCGAGACCGACGCGGCACCCACGGCGGCGACCGCGACGAGATGCTGTCGTCTCATGCCCTGATTCGATCCGACCGTCGTGAACGCCGAGTGAACGGCATCCGCGCCGTCCGTCTGCAGGACCCGGGCACGTCTGCAGGACCCGGGCACGTCTGCAGGACGACATGACCGATCAGTCCCCGCACACGTGCTGCGGTCCTGCAGACGGCGCCGGAACGCGCGGGCAGAGCTCAGGTCAGCGGCTTGAGCTCCAGCGCGGCGGTGCCCGTCGACACGGTCGCGAATTCGGTGTACCCATCGGCGGCCGAGCGCTCGAGCAGTGCCTTGACGTTCTTGGTGCGCCGCTCCAGTCGCACCCTGGCACCGGATGCCACGAGACCCGCCTTGTGAGCGACGAGTTCGGCGACCGGCACGTCGGCGTCATGGATGAGCACGACGGCGCGTTCGCCGGCATCCGCCCCCGCCGTCACGAGATCGACGAGCCGCTCGAAGCCGAGGGAGAAGCCCACGGCCGGGACCTGCTGACCGAGGAACCGCCCGATCATGCCGTCGTAGCGTCCGCCGCCACCGAGCGAGTACGACACCGACGGGTGCGCGAGCTCGAAGATCGTACCGGTGTAATAGCCCATGCCGCGCACGAGGAACGGGTCGAAGACCAGCGGGATGTCGGTCACGCCGCGACCGGCCGCCACGGCCTCGCCGATGCCGACGAGGTGCCCGACTATCTCGTCGGGGGCGTTGTCGGGGAGCGCCTTGCGGATCTGCCTCTCGCCGAACGGGTGGTACTCCATGGTCTGCGGACGAAGGAGGAAGGCCTCGAACGCGTCAACGGCCTCGGCTGCCGAGCCGCGCTCGCGCAGTTCCGCGGCGACGCCGTCGGGCCCGATCTTGTCGAGCTTGTCGATCGTGATCAGAACGCCGGGGCGCTCCTCCCCGGTGAAACCGAAGCTGTCGAGCATCCAGTCGAGCACGCGCCGATCGTTGATGCGGACTGTGGCTCCTTCGAGGCCCAAGGCATCGACCGCGTCGAGCGAGGCGACCATGAGCTCTGCCTCCGCTCGCGAGGAGTCGTCGCCGATGATGTCGATGTCGCACTGCACGAACTGGCGGTAGCGGCCCTTCTGGGGGCGCTCGGCGCGCCAGACCGGCCCGATCTGGATGGCGCGGAACACACCCGGAAGCTGCCCGCGGTTGCTCGCGTAGAAGCGGGCGAGCGGAACCGTGAGGTCGTAGCGCAGACCCAGGTCGGCCAACGCGCTCTGGTCACCGGCGGCTTCGCGGATCGCCTCCGCGTCGAGGCCGCGTCGCAGCACGTTGTACGCGAGCTTCTCGTTGTCGCCGCCGATCCCGGCGTGCAGTCGCGAGTACTCCTCGAGCGCGGGAGTCTCGATCTCATCGAACCCATGCGAGCGGTAGCGGTCGCGGATGACGGCGAGGACGCGCTCGCGGCGGGCCTTGTCGGCGGGGAGGATGTCGCGCATGCCGCGCGGCGGGTTCACAGTAGCCACACGTCCATCTTTCCAGGTCGGCAGGGCGGGCTGTGGCCTCACGACCCCGATTCAGCCTCGCGGACTTCAGCCTCGAGGGCTCTGAGCCGTTCTCGCAGCGCTCGTTCGGCATCCCACCCTTCGGCGCGGGCGACCGCGACGAGCCCCAGCAGCGCGTCGCCCAGCTCCGGCTCGGAAGTCGGCCTCGCAGCAGCCGCCGCTGCGTCCGTCCCGGCGTCGACGACTCCGGCCCCCGCAGCTCGACCGACGATCTTCTGCGCCAGCGCGAGCGCCGGCATCCCGCGCGGAATCCCGTCGAGCACACTTCTCCTCGTGCGCTTCTCCGCCGCCTTCGCGGCGTTCCAGTGCACGAGGACCTCTTCGGGCGTCGTCGCGACCTCATCCGCGAACACGTGTGGATGCCGCCGCACCATCTTCTCGGTCAGCGTGGCCGCGACGTCGTCGATGTCGAACGGGTCGTCAGGGTCCTGCGCAGCGATCGCGGCGTGGAACAGCACCTGCCAGAGCAGGTCGCCGAGCTCTTCGCGCAGGTCGGCGCGCGTGCCGCCCTCGACGGCGTCGATCACCTCGTGCGACTCCTCGATCAGGTACGGCACGAGGTCGCGGTGGCTGATCTGCTGCGACCAGACGCAGCGCTCGCGCACCTCGCGCATGGTCTCGGCCGCCGCACGCAGCGGATCGAGATCCGGCCGGTCGGCCGGTGAAGCTCCTGCGGACACGAGTCCTCCTAGCCGACGGTCATGAGGTCACGACACCCGCACGTCGGTACGACCGCGCGCGAAGCGACACGATCACACCCGACAGCATGAGTGCCAGGAGCGAGCCCACGAGCACGCCCAGGATCGCCTGATCGCGGATGCCCGCGTCTGTCGCGAAGGCGAGGTTCGCCAGCAGCAGCGAGACCGTGAAGCCGATGCCGCCCAGCGCACCGGCCGCGAGAATGTCGCCGAACGGCAGCGCGGGCTCCGCGCCGCGGGGGCGGATGTGCATGGCGATCCAGCCGAACAACGAGATGCCGATGATCTTGCCCACCGGGAGTGCGACCACGATGCCCCAGAACGCGGGCGAGAGCTCGGTGGGCGCGAGGTCGGGGATCACCACGAACGCGGCGACGAACGCGAACACCGGCAGGATCCCGCCGTTGACCGTGGGTTCGAGCACGTGCCGGGTGCGCGCGGCGGGCACCGGCGACATCACGAGACCCAGCAGCACGCCCGCGATCGTGGCGTGGATGCCGGAGGAGGCGACGAGCCCCCAGGCCACGACTCCGACCACGATCATCGCGACGGCGATCGCCGCATGCCCCTTCTCGTGCAGCAGCCTGCTCAGGAACCAGAAGACCGCGACCGCGACGACCGCGAGCCCCAGCAGCAGCCACTGCACGTCTCGGGCGAACAGCACCGCGATGAAGATGATGCCGATGATGTCGTCGAGGATCGCCAGGGCCAGCAGGAACACTCGCACGTTCGACGGCAGACCGCGCCCGAACACCGCGAGCACTCCGAGCGCGAAGGCGATGTCCGTCGCCGTCGGAATGGGCCAGCCGGTGACCGTGACCGAGTCGCCGGCGATGAGGAGGTACACCGCGATGGGCACCAGCACTCCCCCTGTGGCGGCGATCGCCGGCTGCAGCGCCTTTCGCGGCGAGTCGAGCTCACCGTGCGTCAGCTCGTGGCGCAGTTCGATCGCCACGACGAGGAAGAACACGGCGAGCAGACCGTCAGAGACCCAGTGTTCGACCGAGAGATCGAGGGCCGTGCCGGGAACCGCGATATGGAAGTCCAGCACGGCGGCGAGCGCGTCGTGCGTCGGAAGATTAGCCAGCAGCAGACCGAGTCCGGCCGCGACGAGAAGGAGCAGGGCGGGAAACTGCTGCCCGCGGAGGGGGTTCGCTGAGATGCGCATCGCGTCCATGCTAATTCGCCCGGTGCCTCGGACGTCTCACATCGTCATGCGTTCAGACCACTGCCCCGACCCGGGATACTCTCGAACGGTGACCCCCGAACACGCCTTCCCCGAGCCCACTGACACCTCGGCCATCCGCATCATCGGCCGTTTCGAAGCGGGCCGCGGCATTCCGGATGCCATGCGCACCGATGTGCGAATGCTCGGCGCCCTTCTCGGTCAGGTTCTGCGCGAAGCGGGCGGAGACGACCTCTTCGAGGACGTCGAGCGCCTGAGGCTGGCGACGATCCAGGCCTACGACGAGGAGACGTCCGACGCCTTCGACCGCGCCGCGGCCATCGCGGAGTCGTTCAGCATCGCGCGCGCCGACGAGGTCGCCCGGGCCTTCACCTGCTACTTCCACCTCGTCAATCTCGCCGAGGAGCACCAGCGAGTGCGTGTCCTGCGCGAGCGGGCCGGCCAGCCGGGACGCGAGGATGCCGCAGACACCGTCGCCACCGCATACGCGCGCCTGAAGACCGAGGTCGGCGATGACGAAGCTCGCCGTCGCCTCGAGGGTCTGCGCTTCCACCCGGTGTTCACCGCACACCCGACCGAGGCTCGCCGTCGCGCCGTGTCGTCGAGCATCCGCCGCCTCTCCGAGCTGCTCACCCAGCACGACTCCGCGAGCGAAGGCGGGGCCGAGGAGCACCGCGCCCGACGTCGGATGCTGGAGGAGATCGACACTCTCTGGCGCACCGCGCCGCTGCGCGCCGAGAAGCCGTCGCCGACCGACGAGGTGCGCACGGTCATGGGCGTGTTCGACGAGACGCTGTTCACCACGGTGCCCCACGTGTACCGCCGCATCGACGACGCACTGCGCGGCGACGACTCCGGCGCGAGCGCACCCGTCGTGCCCGCCTTCGTGCGCATCGGCTCCTGGGTCGGCGGCGACCGCGACGGCAACCCCTTCGTGACGGCATCCGTGACACGGGAGGCATCGCAGATCGCCTCCGATCATGTGCTCCGCGGGCTCGAGCGCGCGCTCGAGCGCATCGGCTGCACGCTCACACTCAGCGCCGAGAACACTCCCCCGAGTGACGCGGTCGCGGCGCTGTGGGAGTCGTTCACAGCCTCCGAGCCGCGGGTCGCCCACGAACTGGCCGCCCGCTCCCCCGGTGAACCCCACCGACGGGTGCTGCTCGCCCTGGCTCATCGCGTCGCCGCCACCAGGCACGGCGACGAGCAGGGTTACGCCCGCCCGGAAGAGCTGCTCGAAGACCTCCGCACGGTGCAGTCGTCGCTGTCGGATGCCGGCGCGAAGCGCCACGCCTTCGGCGGCGTGCAGCACCTGATCTGGCAGGTGGAGACGTACGGCTTCCACCTCACCGAGCTCGAGGTTCGTCAGCACTCGCAGGTGCACGCGAAGGCCCTCGCAGAGCTCGAGAGCGGCGAGCCGATCAGCGCGCAGACCGAAGAGGTGCTCGAGGTCTTCCGCGTGATCGCCGAGATCCAGCGCGATCGGGGCCTCCGCGCCGCCGGTCGATACGTCGTGTCGTTCACGCAGGCGGCCTCCGACCTCGCGAACGTGCACCGTCTCGCGAAGCACGCGCTCGGCGACGACGCGCCCGTGCTCGACGTCGTCCCCCTGTTCGAGACCTTCGCCGACCTCCAGGCCGCCCCCGGCATCCTCGCCGAGGCCGTGACCTTCCCGGAGTTCCAGGCGCGACTCGCAGCGACGGGCAACCGGCTCGAGGTCATGCTCGGATACTCGGACTCGTCGAAGGATGTCGGCCCGGTCGCGGCCAACCTCGCGCTGTACGAGGCGCAGGAGAAGATCGCGCAGTGGGCGCAGGAGTCAGACATCGAGCTGACGCTGTTCCACGGCCGCGGCGGCGCCCTCGGGCGTGGCGGCGGACCGGCCAACTCGGCGATCCTGGCTCAGCCGCCGCACTCTGTCGACGGTCGCTTCAAGCTCACCGAGCAGGGTGAGGTCATCTTCGCCCGCTACGGCGAGCCGGCCATCGCGATGCGCCACATCGACCAGGTCGCCGCGGCGACCCTGCTCGCGTCCTCGCCGTCGGTCGAGAAGCACACGAGCGACGCGGCGGCGCGCTTCGCCGACATCGCCGCCGTCATGGACACCTCGTCGCGCGAGCGGTTCTTCTCGCTCGTCAAGGCCGAGGGCTTCGCGCCCTGGTTCGCGACGGTGACTCCTCTCGAGGAGATCGGCCTGCTCGCCCTGGGCTCTCGTCCGGCCCGACGCGGCCTGTCGGTCGAGTCGCTCGAAGATCTGCGAGCCATCCCGTGGGTGTTCGCCTGGACCCAGGCGCGCATCAACCTCGCCGGCTGGTTCGGTCTCGGCACGGCTCTCGCCGCCGTCGGCGACGAGGAACGACTCGTCGAGGCCTACCGCGACTGGCCGCTGCTGCGCACCATGATCGACAACGTGGCGATGAGCCTCGCGAAGACCGATGAGCGCATCGCCCGCCAGTACCTCGCACTCGGCGACCGCGACGATCTCGCGCAGCTCGTGCTGGATGAACTCGCGCTCACCCGCGAATGGGTCATCCGCCTCACCGGCGGCGTCGGGCTGCTCGAGAACAAGCCGATCCTGCAGCGCGCGGTGCAGCTGCGCACGCCGTACGTCGATGCGCTGTCGCTGCTGCAGCTGCGTGCTCTGCGCGCGCTGCGAGACCCTGCCGAAGCGACTGGTTCCGGCGCCGACGACGAGCAGAAGCGCCTGCTGCTGCTCTCCGTCAGCGGAGTCGCGGCCGGCCTGCAGAACACCGGGTGATCGACCCCCGCCCCGCCTGAGCGAGTGCATTCCGGTGTGAAGGACCTCGCATCGGCGTGCCCGCTAGAGTGAAAACTCCGCCCGATCCGGCGTACCCTCACGCGACACGATCGCACGCAGCACCATCCCCCGATCAGAAAGCTCTTTCGCGTGACCTCTTCGCCATCCGCCGACTTCCACCCGCTCGCCGAGTCCGTGCAGCCCGTGTTCGACACGGTGCTCACCCGCAGCCCGCACGAGCCCGAGTTCCAGCAGGCCGTGCACGAGGTGCTGAACTCGATCGCCCCGGTGCTCGAGCGCAACCCCCAGTTCGTCGACGGAGGCATTCTCGACCGTCTGGTCGAGCCCGAGCGTCAGATCCTGTTCCGGGTGCCGTGGGTCGACGACGCCGGTCGCCTGCAGGTCAACCGCGGCTACCGCGTGCAGTTCTCCTCCGTCCTCGGCCCGTACAAGGGCGGTCTGCGCTTCCACCCCTCGGTCAACCTGTCGATCATCAAGTTCCTCGGGTTCGAGCAGATCTTCAAGAACGCGCTCACCGGGCAGGGCATCGGCGGCGGCAAGGGCGGCTCCGACTTCGACCCGCACGGTCGGTCGGATGCCGAGATCATGCGCTTCTGCCAGTCGTTCATGAGCGAGCTCTACCGCCACCTGGGTGAGCACACCGACGTCCCCGCCGGAGACATCGGCGTCGGCGGCCGCGAGATCGGCTACCTCTTCGGCCAGTACCGCAAGATCACCAACCGCCACGAGTCGGGCATGTTCACCGGCAAGGGCACCGGTTGGGGCGGAGCCGAGGTGCGCACAGAGGCCACCGGATACGGGGCCGTGTTCTTCGCACAGGAGATGCTCGGCGTGCACAACGACTCGCTCGACGGCAAGCGCGTCGGAGTCTCCGGCTCGGGCAACGTCGCGATCTACGCGATCCAGAAGGCCTCGCAGCTCGGCGCGACCGCCGTGACCGCATCCGACTCCTCGGGCTACGTCGTCGACGATGCAGGCATCGACGTCGACCTGCTGCGTCAGATCAAGGAGGTCGAGCGCGCCCGCATCGTCGAGTACGCGAACCGGCGCCCCGGCGCGCGCTTCGTCGAGGGCGGCAGCGTCTGGGAGGTTCCCGTCGACATCGCCGTGCCCTCCGCCACGCAGAACGAGCTCGACCTCGATGCCGCCGAGGCCCTGATCGCGAACGGCGTGCGCGCCGTCTCGGAAGGGGCGAACATGCCCTGCCTGCCTGCGGCCGTCGAGGCTTTCCAGGGCGCCGGCGTGCTCTTCGCGCCCGGCAAGGCGGCGAACGCCGGTGGCGTGGCGACGTCTGCACTCGAGATGAGCCAGAACGCATCGCGTCAGCGGTGGAGCTTCGACGCGAGCGAGAACAAGCTGCGCGAGATCATGGCCGACATCCACAGCGCCGCGTTCGACGCGGCAGAGCGCTACGACGTCGCGGGCGACTACGTCGCGGGTGCGAACATCGCCGGCTTCGAGCGCGTCGCCGGCGCGATGCTCGCGCAGGGCGTGATCTGACACCCTCGCCCCCCGAGCACGGATGAAGAGCCGCCTCCCTCCCGGGTGGCGGCTCTTCTTCATCCCGCGTCAGCTCTCGTCGACCGGGACCTTGACGACCTTGTTGAACCCGGTCACCGGTTGGTTCTCATCGAACGCGACGACCTTCTTGCGGAAGCCCCTGGTGATGACGGCGAGATAGATCAGTCCCAGGGCCGTCCAGGTCAGACCGCCCACGAGAGCGTCCGGGTGCAGGTTGACCCACAGCAGTCCGGTGAGCAGCATGCCGATGCCCGGCATCACGATGTACGAGAAGATGTCGCGCGGCGTGTGGCGCCGGCCCTTGCGGATCGCGAACCACGCGATGACCGAGATGTTCACGAAGGTGAAGGCGATCAGTGCGCCGTAGTTGATCCACGCCGCGATCAGCTCGAGGGTGAACGGGATCGCCAGCAGCGAGATCGCGCCCACCAGCACGATGTTGAAGGTCGGCGTGTGCGTGCGGGGGTTGATGTATCCGAATGCCTTCTGCGGCAGCACGTTGTTGCGTCCCATCACCAGCAGCATGCGCGACACCGACGCGTGCGAGGCGAGCCCCGATGCCAGGGTGGCGCAGAATCCTGCGGCCGTCAGCACGGCCATCAGCACGTTGCCGCCGACGAGGTTGCCGATGATCGGCAGTGTCGAGTCCTCGACGTACTGCATGTCGCCACCAGGGGCGAACTCGTTCCAGTCGGGGAATCGCAGCTGCGTGACGTACCCCGCGATGAGGAAGATCGCACCGCCGAGCAGCACCGTGAGCAGGATCGCCTTCGGCATGATCTTCGGGTCCTTCGCCTCCTCGGCGTACATGGTGACGGCATCGAAGCCGATGAACGAGAAGCAGACGATCGTCGCTCCCATGAGCACCGCGCTGATGGTCGCCCCGTCGTGGATGAACGGGGCCGCCGACGCGATCGTGGCCGCACCTTCGCCCCGCATCAGCTGGGCGACGACCATGACGACGAACACCACCATCACGACGATCGAGAACACGAGCAGGATCATGTTCATGTTCGAGGTGCCGCGCATGGTCATGTAGATGATGCCCGTGACGAGGATGCAGTACAGCACGACCCAGATCCACCCGGGGATGTCGGGGAACAGCGCCTCGAGGTAGCTGCGGATGATCAGGCAGTTGACCATCGGAAGCAGCACGTAGTCGATGAGCGAGGTCCAGCCGACCATGAAGCCGAGGTTGGGATGGATCGATTCGCGCACGTAGGTGTAGGCCGACCCGGCGCTCGGGATCGCACCGGAGATCTTGCCGTAGCTGATGGCGGTGAACACCATCACGACGAGAGCGACGAGATAGGCGGCGGGGACGACATTGTCGGTGTCGCGAGCCACCATGCCGAATGTGTCGAACACGACGGTCGGCGTCATGTAGCCGAGTCCGAGACCGACGATCGCCCAGAGGCCCAGATTGCGGCGGAGGGTTCCTCCGCCCTGTGCGAGCGGCTTCGTCTTGAGGGGCGTGGCCATGAGTACTCCTTCGGGAACAGCGCATGGGCCGGACTTCGGGCGGTCCGACACTGACGCTCAGTATGTACCCGAGATATTCCTCAGCGGAAGAGCAGATCTGATTCGAAATACGCATTTAACATGCCGAAAGCCAACTCGATTCGAAGACGCCCCTCCGATCACCATCCTTCGGTGAGAACGCGGTCGATCACGGCGACGACGTGGTCGGCACTCTCGATCGTCAGGCAGAGCGGAGGTTTGATCTTCAGCACGTTCGAGCGCTCCGAGGTCGTGAGCACGATCACGCCCAGCTCCCGCATCCGCTCGCAGACCGCCGCGGCCTCGGCATCGGCCGGCTCCATCGTCTCGCGATCACGCACGAGCTCGACACCGAGATAGAGCCCCTCGCCGTGGACGGGACCGATCATCGGATGCCGATCCGCGAGCGCACGAAGAGCGCCTGCCAGATGCCGGCCGACCTCGAGAGCGTTGCGTTGCAGGTCGTCCTCGACCATCGCGTCGAGCACAGCGAGACCGACACTGCTGCTGAGTGTGCTGCCGCCGGCTGAGGAGAAGAACTGCCCCTGGGTGCTCAGCGCGTCGGCGATCCGCTGCGATGTGATCACACCTCCGATGGGGAAGCCGTTGCCCATCGGCTTGGCGATCGTGACGATGTCGGGAATCACTCCGGACTGCTCGAATCCCCAGAAGCTCGACCCCATGCGGCCGAAGCCCACTTGCACCTCATCGGCGATGCAGAGACCACCGCGCGCGCGCACGAGCTCGTAGGCGCCCGCCAGGTATCCGTCTGGAAGGAGCACTCCCCCTGCGTTTCCGAGCACGGACTCGCACAGGAACGCGGCGGGGTCTCTGCCGTCTGCGGCGAGACCGTCGAGGTCATCGGCGAGATCGGCGAGGTAGCGACCGGCCGTGTCCTGGCCGCGATAGGTGCCGCGGAACGGGTTGGGCACGTCGGCGACGTGCACCCAGTCGGGCCGTGTGGCGAGAGCATGCGGGTTGTCGTAGGCGCTGGTCGTGACCGCATCGCTCGCCATCGTCCACCCGTGGTAGGCCTCTCGGAGAGACACCACAGTGCGTCGACCGGTGGCCGCCTGCGCCAGACGGATGCCGAGATCGACCGCCTCCGAGCCGCTGTTCACGAGCAGCACGGTGTCGAGACCGCTCCCCTCGGGCATCAGCGCGATCAGCCTCTCGCTGTACTCGGCGAGGCCCCGGAACAGGAATCGGGAGTTCGTCGCGAGCGTCTTCAGCTGCCGATTCGCGGCTGCCGCCACCCGGGGGTGGCCGTGTCCGAGTCCCGCGACGTTGTTCACCATGTCGATGTAGCTGCGACCGGTCGTGTCGACCAGATGATGCCGCCAGCCGCGTTCGATCTCCGGCGGATGCTCGTAGTAGCGCTCCTGCGCGGTCGCGAAGATGCGCTCCCTGCGGGTGAGCTCCTGCGCGGCCTCGTCGCGCTGTGCGTGGGAGGCGAGCCCGAGCAACGCGGCCGGGTCTGCGGTGAAGCGGCACCACGCCGCGACACGATCAGGGGTCACGAGATGCGCGGCAGCAGGCGCATCGGGCCGTGGGGCCGGAAGCGGCGGAGCATCGGCTCGTCGGAGGCCGATGACGATGGTCCTGTTCTCGAAGGATGCGGCGAGCCTGCCGATGCTCTCGCCCCGCTCGACTCGTCCGCTGCGATTCGGCTCGAGGTCGGCGCCACGGAGCTCGAGCACCCACCCGCCGTCGAGTGCGATGCGCACCCCGCCCTCGGTGATCTTCAGCTCGCCCTCTGCCGGCGCGATCATCCGCGACGACGGTCCAGGGGCGACGTGCACTTCCGTCTCGACCGGCCACGTGGCTGCAGCGCTCGCGGTGTCGACCGTCGTGCGAGTGAGCCGGAACACACCGTAGGGCACGACGGCAGCACGGGCACCCTTCGCGTGAGCCTCGGCGACGAGCAGCGACTCGGCGTCGGGATGCGCCCACCGCCCGGCGTCCAGCCTCTCGGCCTCGACACCCGGATCGACCACGATGACACGACCGTCGAGCTCCGGAAGAAGGGTCGCCAGCTCGGAGTGCGCATCGCCGGAGACATTGTGAGAGGCGTCATGAGAGGCGCCGTGCGGCGACGCGTCGGGCGCGGTCTTCTCGGGCTCGGTCTTCTCGGGCTCGGTCTTCTCGGGCTCGGGAGCCTCCGCTTCTGCTGCGTCGGGCTCTCGAGCATCCGGCTCGGACACCGGAGTCTCGGTCTCGGTCACCGCCGCGTGCGCGGCAGTCCCCGCAGGCGCCTCGAACTCCGCCGACTCGAATCCGAGCCGGGCGAGCACCAGCTCGGTCGCCTCGGCGAGCGGAACGGCCGTCGCGGCATCGAAGATGGCCTGCTCGCCCGCGATCCGCTCGCGGGCGTAGTCGTTGTCGCCGTCGATCGCCAGCTGTCTCCAGCCGCTCGCGACGAGCAGTGCGGCTCGCAGCACCACCAGTGGCCATACGGCCAGCGCCTCATCACGGGTGAGCGGTGCATCGGCATGGAACGCGGCCACGGTCTCGAGCGCTCGAATCGGACGCTCGGGCTCGTGGTGCAGCATCGAGGAGACACAGACCGCCAGTTCGGCGACCCGCCAGCCGAGCCCCAGATCTCCCAGGTCGAGCACGGTGTGCGGGTGCAGTCGGGAATCAGCCCCGCGCGTCCCGGTGACATTGTCGTCGGTGAGGTCGCCGTGGATCGGCTGCACCGGCAGCGCGGCGGCGACGATCGACAGAGCCTTCTGCGCATCGTCCGCCGCCGTGCGCACTCGGGAGCGCAGCTCGGCATCCGTCACCGCCGGGGCCAGCACGTTGATCTGCTCGTACGCGACCCGCATGTCCCACATCTGGTCGCGCTCGAGCCCCGGGTGCGCGAGGCCGGCGAGCGCGTTCACGGATGCCGCTGCCAGTGCCCCGAACTCGGCGAGCACGACGGGGGCCAGATAGCCCGCATCGACCATCGACTCCCCCGCGGCGAACTCGCTGCGCCGCACCGCGAATCCCCGCCAGCGCTGCGTGAGCTGACCGTCGAGTCCGGGGAGCACAGCGGGAACCTGCACGCCGGCCGCGCGATAGGCGTCGAGCGCTGCGTGCTGTGCGGCTCTCGCGTCATCGCCGAAGATCGGGTTGTCGACGCGCAGCACGCTGCGCGATCCGTCCGATTCGACCAGCACGAAGTTGCGGTCTTGATTGCTGCCGAGCTCGCTCGCCACAGCCTCGACTCCGTAGCACTCGCGAGCGATCAGCGCGGCGTCGTCCGTGCTGATGTCCGGTCGGACCAGCCCTGCGCCGTCACTCACCCTCGACCCGCCGCGCGGCCGTCGGCGTCGAGCCGCACATCGTCGGCGTGTCGGGCCAGCGAGCTGCCGTAGCGCTCGGTCAGCTGCACCATGAGGTCGGGGGTGTCGCGATCCACGCCGAAGACGTGCCCCGGGAAGTCGAGTTCGGGTTGCGCGGCAGAGATCTCCGCCTCCCGGTCCGGAGACAGGAGCTGCACGGGATCCCCGACCGCGACCCAGCCGATCGGCACGACGGTCCCGGCCGGCAGCACGGCTCGTCTGTGCACGATGGCGTTCACACGGACCTCGCAACGATCGCCCACCAGCGCTCCGTTGAAGATGCGCGCGCCGGACGCGAAGAAGACCTCTTCACCGACGGTCGCCCCCGCGATGCTCGCGAGGGTTCCGACGAGCGTGTGCGAACCGATGTGCACGGCATTCGCGGCCGTGGCCCTGATGAGCGCGTTCTCCATCACGATGACGTGCTCGCCGATCGTGATCGGTCCTCCCTCTGCGGTGATGACAGCGCCGTGCAGCACTTGGCAGTCTGGTCCGATCGTCACGTCTCCGGAGATCACGGCGGTGGGAGCGACGACGGCGGTGTCATGGATCCGGGGCCGAGCCCCGAGGTGCTCGTACAACATGACGCCAGCGTAGCGCCGACCGGTCAGCGCCGAGAAGGCCGACCGAGCCCCCTGCTACGCTGGCGCCCATGCAATGCAGGTGACTCGATCCCTTCCCCCGCTTCCGGCTGCCATTCGGCGTGCCTGTGGCTTCTTCGATCGAAAGGCTCATCGTCATGCACTCCACCGATCTTCCCCTGTCCGGACGCACCGCTCTGGTGACCGGCGTCTCCCGCAGGCGCGGCATCGGATTCGCGACCGCGACGACGCTCGCGTCTCTCGGAGCCAACGTGTTCTTCCACCACTTCCGCCCCCATGATCTCGACCACCCCTGGGGCGGGGACGACCTCGCGGCGGTTCGTGAGGGCATCGGCGATGCCCTCCCGGCCGGGGCAGTGATGGGCGACGCCCAGGCGGATCTCCGCGACCCCGACAGCATCGAGCCACTGCTCGATGCCGCATCATCGCTCTCGGGTCGGCTCGACATCGTCGTCTGCAACCAGGCGATGAGCGGCGGAGACGGCACGATCTTCGACATGACCGCCGAGCGACTCGACGCGCACTGGCAGGCCAACGCCCGCGCTTCGCTGCTGCTCACGGCCGGGTTGGCGAATCGAGTCCGCCATGAGCTCGGCGGGGCTGAAACTCCGGTCGGCCGCCCCGGCGACAGCATCCCGTCGCTCGGCCCCTTCGAGAGGCCGACGGCTCACGTCGTATGGATGACCTCCGGTCAGGAGCACGGAGCGATGCGCGGCGAGATCTCGTACGCGACGAGCAAGGCCGCGCTCGCCGGGATCACGCGATCGACGGCAGCCGAGCTGCTCGATGTCGGAATCGTGCTGAACACCGTCAATCCGGGCCCGGTGAACACGGGGTACCTCGACGCCGACACTACGGATCGAGATCTGACGGGCGTCGAGGACTGGATCGCGGGCACGCCGTTCGGCCGCGTCGGCCGGCCCGATGACCCGGCCCGCCTGATCGGCTGGCTGTGCACGGACGCCGGCTCGTGGGTGGTCGGTCAGGTGCTGACCACCGACGGCGGATTCTCGCTGTAGCCGGTTGCCGTTATTCGACCTTCACCGGCTCGGGGAAGATCGCCGTGAACAGCTGGTCGACCCACTCCAACAGCTCGGCCGCCTGCAGCGGTTCGAGTCCGACTCCTACGGCGGCGGGCACCGTCGGCATCGGCACGACGAGAGCCTCGCCCCCGCCGACCAGCTTCGCCTTGGGGTACAGCCGCTGCAGCCGCACCTTGATCGAGTCCTCGAGTCGAGCCGGCGCGATGCGCAGGTTCGAGCCCATGACCACGACGTCGGAGAGCCCGGCTCTGGCCGCGCGACGGCGCAGGCGCGAGACGGCTATCAGGCCGGTGACCTCGTCGGGAGGTGTGCCGTAGCGGTCGGTGAGCTCGTCGATGACGAGATCGATCGCGTCGTCCTTCGCCGTCGCCGTCGACGCCGCGGACAGCTTCTGGTAGGCCTCGAGACGAAGTCGCTCGCTGTCGATGTAGTACTCGGGGATGCGGGCATCCAGCGGCAGCTCGAGCCGCAGCTCCTGCCCGGACTCGACGTCCTCGCCGCGGAACGTGGCGACGGCCTCGCCGATCATCCGAAGGTAGAGGTCGAATCCGACGCCGGCGATGTGGCCGGCCTGCTCGCCGCCGAGCAGGTTGCCGGCACCGCGCAGTTCGAGGTCCTTGAGCGCGACCTGCATTCCGGACCCGAGGTCGTTGTTCACAGCGATCGTCTGCAGCCGGTCGGCCGCCGTCTCGCTGAGCGGCTTCATCTCGTCGTAGAGGAAGTACGCATAGGCGCGCTCGCGACCACGACCGACACGGCCGCGCAGCTGGTGCAGCTGGCTCAGCCCGTACTTGTCGGCCCTGTCGATGATGATCGTGTTGGCGTTCGCGATGTCGAGACCCGTCTCGATGATCGTGGTCGAGACGAGCACGTCGAACTTGCGCTCCCAGAAGTCGTCGACGACCTGCTCGAGTGCATGCTCACCCATCTGACCGTGCGCCACGGCGATGCGCGCTTCGGGCACGAGCTCGGCGAGCTGGGCCGCGACACGCTGGATCGACTGCACGCGGTTGTGCACGAAGAACACCTGTCCCTCGCGCAGGATCTCTCGACGGATCGCCGCCGCCATCTGCTTGTCGCTGCGGGGGCCGACGAATGAGAGGATCGGATGCCGGTCCTCGGGCGGCGTCGCGAGCGTCGACATCTCGCGGATGCCGGTGACGGCCATCTCGAGCGTGCGAGGGATCGGGGTGGCACTCATCGCGAGGATGTCGACGTTCGTCTTCATCTTCTTGAGCGTGTCCTTGTGCTCGACACCGAAGCGCTGCTCCTCATCGATGATCATCAGGCCGAGGTCTTTGAACATGACCTGATCGGTGAGGATGCGGTGGGTGCCGATCACCATGTCGACCGTGCCGTCGAGCAGGCCGTCGAGAGTGAGGCGCGCCTCTTTGTCGGTCTGGAAGCGCGACAGCGGACGCACCTTGACCGGGAAGCCTGCGAAGCGCTCGGTGAACGTCTCGAGGTGCTGCTTGACGAGCAGCGTCGTCGGCACGAGCATCGCGACCTGCTTGCCGTCCTGGATCGCCTTGAACGCCGCGCGGACGGCCACCTCGGTCTTGCCGAAGCCGACATCGCCCGAGAGCAGCCTGTCCATCGGGATCGGCCGCTCCATGTCCGCCTTGATCTCGTCGATGGTCTGCAGCTGATCGAGCGTCTCGGCGAACGGGAAGGCCTCTTCGAGCTCGCGCTGCCAGGGCGTGTCGGGGCCGAACGCATGACCCTTGGCGCTCATCCGCGCCGAGTACAGCTTGACCAGCTCGACGGCGATATCGCGCACCGCCTTGCGAGCCTTGCCCTTCGCCTGCGACCAGTCGCTGCCGCCCATCTTCGAGAGGGTCGGCCCCTCACCGCCGACGTACTTCGAGAGCAGATCGAGCTGATCGGTGGGCACGTAGAGCTTGTCGCCGGGATATCCGCGCTTCGACGGCGCGTACTCGAGCACGAGATAGTCGCGCACCGACTTCGTCGCGTTGCGCCCGCCGGTCGACACCTCCCGCTGCGTCATCTCGACGAAGCGGCCGATGCCGTGTGTGTTGTGCACGACGTAGTCGCCCTGCTTGAGCTGCAGCGGATCGACGACGTTCTTGCGGCGCGACGCGAGCTTCTTGACGACGCGCTGGTCGCCGCCGATCGTGCGCCCGTAGAACTCGTTGTCGGTGAGGACAGCGAGCCTGGCCTCGGGGATCTGGAATCCGGCCTCGACCGAGCCGGTGACGAGAGTCGCGACCCCGGTGTCGGGCGCGTCGGTCAGCTCGGACACGATGCGAGCGGCGATCCCCCGGTCGGAGAGCACGTCGCGGGCACGGTCGACGAGGCCCGCTCCGGCGGCGATCACGACGACCCGCCAGCCGTCTGCGACCTTCGCCTCGACGAACGAGATCGCACCGTCGACGTTGCCGTGGAACGACGGGATGACCGACGCGTCGATGGTCTCGGCATCCTCGCCCCCCATCGAGAACGGGCTCAGGCGCCACCAGACGCCGCCGCGATCGCGCACGACCTCGCGCAGCCGGGCGATGGTGAGGAAGTCGCCGGCACCGAGATCGATGGGAGCCGACGCCCCCGAGGTCGCCGCGCTCCACGCCGCATCGAGGAACTCGCGGTTGGTCTCGCCCAGCGTGATCGCACGGGCGCTCGACCGCTCGGGGTCGACGACGGCCGTCGCGACGCCCTCGGGCAGATACTCCGCCAGCGACTTGAGCGGACCGGAGACAGCCGGAAGAAGAGACTCCATGCCCTCGACCGGAATGCCCTCGGCCATCTTCTCGAGCATGCCCGCGATCGCCGGGAACCCGCCGATCAGCGCTCGCGCGCGATCGCGCACGTCGGGGGTGAGCAGCAGCTCGCGGCTCGGCGGGAGATCGACGCCGTCGACATCGCCCGGAAGCGAGCGCTGATCGGCGACGGAGAATGAGCGGATCTGGTCGATCTCGTCGCCGAAGAACTCGACGCGGAACGGATGCTCCGAGATCGGGGGGAACACGTCGAGGATGCCACCTCGGACGGCGAACTCGCCGCGGCGCGACACCATGTCGACTCGTGAGTAGGCACGCTCGACCAGCTGCTCGACCACGTGGTCGAGTTCGTGACCGCGGCTCGCGGTGCGCAGTTCGAGCGGCGCGATCTCACCGAGGTTGCCCGCGATCGGCTGGAGGGCGGCTCGCACGGAGGCCACGACGACGAGGGGGTGATCGCCCGACCATTCCGCGATGCGACGCAGGGTCTGCAGTCTCTGGCCGACCGTGTCGGTGCTGGGGCTGAGGCGCTCATGCGGCAGCGTCTCCCACGCGGGGAAGGTCACGACCTCGGCGTCGGGGATGTACGCGGCGAGCGCGGCAGCGAGGCTCTCGGCTCGTCGGCCCGTCGGGACGACGGTCAGGAGCGCGGCGGGATGCCCCGCTGCCCGGCGCTTCTCGAGCAGACCGGCAAGCGCCGGAGCGTCGAGTCCGTCGACCAGGCCGAGATCGGCATCGGTCTGGGCCCACGTCAGGGCGTCACGAAAAAGAGATGCCTCTTCCAAGGCGCGCAGAATCCCCGGCACAGTCACCGGACAAGCCTAGTCGCGGCCGCAGACACCGGCATCGGGATCGGCCCGGACCCGCGCTGCGAGACCCGTAAGATGCCGGGATGGAACCGGTCACTCTCACCACCGAGCGCCTCGTCCTGCACGTGCCGGACGAGTCCGACATCGATGCGATCACCGCGGCCTGCCAGGATCCGGAGATCCCTCGATGGACCACGGTGCCGAGCCCGTACTCGCGCGAGCACGGCGAAGAGTACGTCCGCCTGATCGGCGAGTGGTGGGCCGATGGCAGTCAGGCGATCTGGTGCGCCTATCGCGACGGCGAGCTGGTGGCCTCGATCGGACTGCACCACATCGTCGAGCACTCGACCGGCGGGCACGCCGAGATCGGCTACTGGGTCACGGCGTCCGCCCGCGGCAACGGCTACCTCGTCGAGGCTGCGCGCGCCGTCGTCGACTGGGCGTTCGACGAGCTCGGCCTCGCCCGCCTCGGCTGGCGTGCGGTCGCGGGCAACGTCCCGTCGGCCCGAGCCGCCCGCGCCCTCGGGTTCCGGTATGAGGGGCTGGGGCGACAAGCGCTCACGAGCGACCGCGGGCGTGACGACGGATGGTTCGGCGGGCTCCTCGCGACCGACGATCGCACCCCGGTGGACTGGCCGATCCTCTGAGAAGGCTCCCTAGCCGCGTGTCCGAGGTCGGTGGCAGGATGAGCGCATGCCTGAGATGCCGGAAGTCCAGGGCCTGACCGCATTCCTCGCCGAACGCACGGTGGGGCGCACGATCATCCGCACGAGTGTGGGGGCCATCGCGGCCCTGAAGACCTACGACCCGCCCAACACGGCTCTGCACGGGGCAGAGATCACCGCAGCCTCGCGTCGTGGCAAGTTCATCGTGCTCTCGTGCGGCGACGACCTGCACCTCGTGTTCCATCTCGCCAAGGCGGGCTGGCTGCGGTGGTACGAGACCCTGCCGACGACCCTCATCAAGCCCGGCAAGTCGCCGATCGCCGTGCGGGTGGGCCTCGACGACGAGAGCGGATTCGACCTCACCGAGGCGGGGACGAAGAAGTCACTCGCCGTCTACGTGGTGCGCGACCCCGAAGAGGTGCCCGGCATCGCCCGCCTCGGCCCCGATCCACTCGAGCCGACATTCACCCGTGACGTGTTCGCCGGGCTGCTCGAGGGACGCCGGACGCAGATCAAGGGGCTGCTGCGCGACCAGAGCGTGATCGCCGGGATCGGCAACGCCTACTCCGACGAGATCCTGCACGCGGCGCGCATGTCGCCGTACGCGATCGCCGACAAGCTCGACGATGACGAGGTCGACCGCCTGTTCGCGGCGATGCAGACGACGCTGACGGATGCCGTGGCCGAGGCCTCCGGCAAGCCGCCGGCCGACCTGAAAGACGCGAAGCGCCGTGGGATGCAGGTGCACGCCCGTCGCGGCGAGGCGTGTCCGGTGTGCGGCGACACCGTGCGCAGCGTCTTCTTCGCCGACCGTTCGATGGAGTACTGCCCGACCTGCCAGACCGGGGGCAAGCCGCTCGCCGATCGCCGCCTGTCGCGGCTGCTCAAGTAGCACTTCGACGCGGAATGAAATGCAGTCAGGTGTGTTGAGTACACTCAGAGCATCAACGTGCTCCGGGGTCGGTGAGAATCCGAACCGGCGGTGACAGTCCGCGAGCGTCTCGGTTCTCCGAGATGCCGATCCGGTGGAATTCCGGGACCGACGGTGGTGCGAGGCGCAGCCTCGCTAGTCCGGAAGGGAGGCAGCACGGTGCGCCGCCGCGCGCGCGTTCTGTCGACGCCTCCTCTCGAGGAGAATCCCCGGAGCCTCAGAGAGGACCACGGATGGCAGTGAACGAGGCGGAACGTCGGGCGATGACCCGTGCGCTCGAGCTCGCGACGCTCGGCCCACGGGGCGTGAACCCTCAGGTCGGCGCCGTCATCCTCTCCCCCGAGGGCGAGATCATCGCCGAAGGCTGGCACCACGGCGCAGGCACGCCGCACGCCGAGGTCGATGCTCTCTCGAAGCTCGCACCCGGCGCGGCCGAAGGTGCGACCGCCGTCGTCACCCTCGAGCCCTGCAACCACACCGGGCGTACCGGCCCGTGCGCCGTCGCGCTCATCGACGCAGGCGTCTCGCGCGTCGTGTACGCCCTCGACGACCCCGGCGAGGTCTCGGGTGGCGGTGGCGATCGTCTCCGCGCTGCGGGGGTGAGCGTCGATTCGGGCGAACAAGCCGATGTCGCGCACAGCATCATCGACGGCTGGCTCACCGCTCAGCGCCTGGGGCGTCCTCACGTCACCGTGAAATGGGCCCAGTCACTCGACGGCCGCGCGGCGGCATCCGATGGCAGCAGCCAGTGGATCACCGGGCCGGAGGCCAGGGCCGACGTCCATCGACGTCGAGCCGCAGCGGATGCGATCGTCGTCGGCACCGGCACTGTGCTCTCCGACGACCCCTCGCTGACAGCGCGCGACGGCGATGCGTTCCACGAGCACCAGCCGATCCCCGTCGTGATCGGCTCGCGTCACACCCCCGACGACGCGGCGATCCGTCGGCACCCGAAGACGCCGCTCTTCTTCGACACCCACGACCTGAGCGCCGTGCTGGCCGAGCTGCACTCGCGCGGCGTCCAGAGCGTTTTCGTCGAAGGGGGTCCGACCCTGGCGAGCGCGTTCATCGCAGCCGGACTCGCCGACCGCGTGCTCGCCTACGTCGCTCCCGTGCTGCTCGGCGGCGATCGACTGGCGCTCACCGACATCGGCGTCGACGCCATCGACGCCGCCCGACGCCTGACGATCGAGGAGTGGCTGCCCCTCG
This sequence comes from Microbacterium sp. K2, assembly GCF_051365005.1. NCBI lineage: Bacteria > Bacillati > Actinomycetota > Actinomycetes > Micrococcales > Microbacteriaceae > Microbacterium > Microbacterium sp. K2. The sequence continues at coordinate 1,198,135 of NZ_JBLWII010000001.1, forward strand.
GTGCAGACCTGCTCGCCGTCGCACACCCCGTGCTCACCACTGAAGAAGGAGCCGCCTGATGTTCACCGGAATCATCGAGGAGATCGGCGAGATCACCGCGATCGCGCCCGCCGGAGAAGGGTGGCGCCTGACTGTTCGCGCGCCCAAGGCAGTCGCCGACGCCGTGCACGGCGAATCCATCGCGGTCTCCGGCGTCTGCCTCACGGTCGTCGACTCGACAGCCGACACGTTCGACGCCGATGTGATGAAGCAGACCCTCGACGTCGCCGCTCTCGGTGGCGCGACCGTCGGCACCCGCGTGAACATCGAGAAGGCGATGCCGGTCGGCGCCCGCCTCGGCGGTCACATCGTGCAGGGTCACGTCGACGGTGTCGGCAGCGTGCTCGAGGTGCGCCCCGGCGAGCAGTGGAGCGTGCTGCGCATCTCGCTGCCCGACGACCTCGCGCCGCTCGTGGTCGACAAGGGGTCCATCTCGGTCGACGGCACCGCGCTCACGGTGAGCGCGGTCAGCCCCGTCGACGTCGATTCCCACTGGTTCGAGATCTCGCTCATCCCCGAGACCCTCGCCGCCACCACCCTCGGCTCACGCGCGGTCGGCGACCGCGTGAACCTCGAGACCGACATCCTCGCCCGCCACGTCGAACGTCTGCTGGCGTTCAGGGCAGCACCGGAAGGAGGCTCGCGATGAGCCTTTCCACCATCACCGAGGCCCTCGAGGCCCTCCGCGCTGGCCGACCGGTGCTCGTCGCAGACGACGAGAACCGCGAGAACGAGGGCGACGTGATCCTCTCAGCCGAGCTCGCCACACCCGAATGGGTCGCCTGGACGGTTCGCTGGTCATCCGGCTTCATCTGCGCGCCGATGCCCGCCGACCTCGCCGACAACCTCAACCTGCAGCCGATGGTCGCGGCGTCGGAGGACGCACGCTCGACCGCCTACACGGTGAGCGTCGACGCGGCCGAGGGCGTGACCACCGGCATCAGCGCGCACGACCGCGCCCACACGCTGAACGTCCTGGCGAACCCCGAGTCGACGGCGACGAGCATCATCCGCCCCGGACACGTGCTTCCCCTCCGCGCGGTCGACGGCGGAGTGCGCGAGCGCAGCGGTCACACCGAGGCCGCAGTCGATCTGATGAAGCTCGCAGGTCTCCGCCCGGTGGGTGCGATCGCCGAGGTCGTCGCCGAGGATGGCAGCATGATGCGGCTACCCGGGCTCATCGAGCTGGGTGCACGCGACGGGGTGCCGGTCATCACGATCGAGCAGCTCATCGCGCATCTCAATGAGATCGACCCCACCGGCTGGTCTCCTGAGCGCGCCAGCCGGCGCGTGAGCCTGCGCGCGGATGCCACGGTGCCCACCACGCACGGCACGTTCCGCTTCCTGGCCTATAAAGACAGAGTGACAGGCACCGACCACATCGCGGTCGTGTCGGGTGAGCCGAGCGAGACCGCTCTCGTGCGCGTGCACTCGGAGTGCCTGACGGGAGAGGCGTTCGGGTCGCTCAAGTGCGAGTGCGGCCCCCAGCTCGACGCCGCTCTCGACGCGATCGAGCAGGACGGCGGCGTCGTCATCTACATGCGGGGCCATGAGGGCCGGGGCATCGGGCTGATCAACAAGCTCCGCGCCTACAGCCTGCAGGAGGAGGGACTCGACACGGTCGACGCCAATCTCGCGCTGGGGCTGCCGGCCGATGCCCGCGACTATGCGGCCGCGGCCGGGATCCTCGCCGACCTCGGAGTGTCGAAGGTGCGCCTGCTGACGAACAACACAGACAAGGTGAACCAGCTGCGTGGCCTCGGGCTCGACGTCGTCGAGCAGGTGCCGCTGATCGTCGGCGTCGGACCGAACAACCACCAGTACCTCGAGACCAAGCGTGACCGGATGGGTCACATCATCGGAGAGGCGGAGCTCGCAGAGGCTCTCGCCGACGGACGGAAGGACGACGCATGAGCGGCGCAGGAGCACCCAAGACCGAGAAGATCGACGGACGCGGACTGAAGGTCGTCATCGTCGCCGGCACGTGGCACGACGTCATCACCGACGGGCTGATCGCGGGTGCGCAGCGCGTGCTCGACGAGGCCGACGCCGCATACCGGCTCGTGCGCGTGCCCGGTTCGTTCGAGCTCGCTCTCGCCGCTCAGGCCGCGTTCGCGGGCGGGGCGGATGCCGTGGTCGCCCTCGGCGTGATCATCCGCGGCGGAACCCCGCACTTCGAGTACGTCTCGGCCGCGACGACCGACGGGCTGACCCGCGTCTCGCTCGATGCGGGCAAGCCTGTCGGCTTCGGCGTACTCACGCTCGACGACGAGAAGCAGGGGCTCGACCGCGCCGGTCTCGAGGGCTCGAAGGAGGACAAGGGCGCGGAGGCTGCGGATGCCGCGCTGCGCACCGCGCTCCTCGTGCGCGCGCTGCGGGGCTGAGAGGTCAGCCTGCCCTTGCTGGCGCGCACACCCCGCGTGCTCGTAGCGTGAGGGCATGGAGACTCTGCGCCACGTCGTTCTGTTCGTCCACCTGATCGGCTTCGCCGTGCTCTTCGGCGCCTGGGCGGCGCAGGCCTTCGGCGGCAAGCGCGAGTTCACGCGTCTGATGAGCATCGGCATGACGATCGCCGCGATCGCGGGCCTCGCACTCGCCGCACCGTGGGGACTCCCCGAGGGCGTCGAGATGAACTACGCCAAGATCGGCACGAAGCTCGTCGTGCTCCTCGTGATCGGCGCCCTGCTCGGCATCGGCACCTCGAAGCAGCGCAAGTCCGGGTCGGTGCCCGTCGCGATGTTCTGGCTCGTCGGCATCCTGACGGCGCTCAACGCCGGCATCGCGGCGATCTGGCGCTGACCCTCCGGCAACTCGGTCACGAGCGCAGCGGCACCCGCACGTCGGCTCCGGCCTCCTCGGTCAGCCGCTCCCCCATCTGCGCGAACGTCGGCTGCGCGATGAACCCACCGGCGAACAACGCCTGTCCCTGAGCGAATCCCTGGGCTCGGCGGATGTCGTCCTCTCCCACGAAGCCGAACACGTCGGCCAGCTCGGCGATGTCCCGCGGGGCGTTCACGCGCATCAGGCCGAGGTTGTCGCACTGCGAGAGCACGTTGGGGTGGATCTTGGTCGGGCGCTGCGTCGACAGGAAGAGCCAGAGGCCGAACTTGCGTCCCTCGGCCGCGATCTGCACGAGCCTCTCGGTGACAGCCTTCTCGACGGCGGTGCGCGGCTCGGGTGAGCAGAGGTTGTGCGCCTCGTCGATCACGATGAGAAGCGGCCGACGGCTCTCTCGCTGCATCCACAGCGCCTCGAGCACTGCGAGCGCCGCCACCTTCGGCTCCGCAGGGTGGTCGAATCCCCCGAGGTCGAGGACGGTGGCCCTCGGCCGTTCAGCGATCACATCGACGACGGATCCGGCTCCTCTGGACCAGAGGTCCCACTCGAGCACCTGCAGGTTCTCCATGCGATTCGCGAGCCGGATATGCGCCGGGTCTCCTGTCGCGCGGAACTGTCTCAGCATGTCGTCGGCGTCGAAGTCCGTGGTGCTGACGGGCCAGTGGAGCAGGACGTTGTACTCCTCGGCATCGGCGATCGGGTCGATCTGCAGAACCGCGGCCTTGGCGGCCGGAGACAGATCGATGTATCGGGCGTGCAGCTTGTCGCCCTCTCCGTGACCCGATCGGAACACGCGGATGTCGGTCTGCGCGATGGCGGCCGCATGCTCGGTCGAAGCGCCTGCTCTCGTCTCCGACAGCCTCACGAAGTCGGCATTCGGATCGAGGATGAGCATCGGCAGTTCGGTGTGCAGCAGGAGCTGCTCGAGCACGACGCCGAGCGCGTATGTCTTGCCGCTGCCGCTCTGGCCGCACCAGAACGTATGTCGGTTGAAGCGGCGTGCGTCCAGCTGCACAGACGTTCCCGCATCATCCGTCATCGTGCCTATGGTCAGTTCGGTCATGCCCGGCCTCCCGCCCTTCGTCGGCCTCCAGCTTGCCTCGGACTCCCGACGGGGTCATCACACTTCTCGGGTGACGCGGCTCGCCCGTCCAGGTGGTCGACGGACGTCCTCCGCCCGTCGGCCGCTCCCCGGATCGGCTAGGACGCGAGCGCCTTCGCCTTGAGCGTCTCGAACTCGGCCTGGGTGATCACGCCCGAGTCGAGCAGACCCCGCGCCTTCGTGATGTCGTCCGCTGGCGAAGAGCCTGCGGTCTCCCGGATGTAGGCGGTCTGAGCCGCTTGCAGTTCGGCGATCTGCTCGCCGCGCCGCTGCGCCATCCCCTGCCCGCGGGCGATGAGATACACGAGTGATGTCAGGAACGGGAGGAAGACGAGGAAGATGATCCACACCGCCTTCAGCCACCCGTTGAGAGAGCTGTCTCGGAAGATGTCGCCGATGATCGTGAAGACGACCATGAGGTACGAGATGAAGACGAAGGCCCAGAAGAACCAGGCCACGAGATCCCAGATGGACATGCGCGATGCCTTTCGGTCGGAGGTGGTGAATACCAGCTCCGAAGCTAGCCACGTGCGGATGCGCCCGCGTCACCCTGCCCGGGTGACCCGTCCTGCACCGCGGGGACGGGATTCACCGAGATGACCTCGATGTGGAGGTCGTCGAAGGCCCCGAGAAGGCCCAGCAGACGCGGCTGATCGTCGACCGGTCCGAGGATGCTCGTGAGTCCGCCTGGTCGGGCTTGCACCGTGAAGCCGTCCAGCGCCTGTGCGAGCTGCGGGCTCATCCGTCCTCGGACGAGCACTTCGAAGACCCGGGTCATGACGGCAGCCTCTCTGGAGCACGAGCGACATCGGCGCGAGCGCGATCGTCCCATGATGCACGCGCGGATCACGGCCGTCCTCATCCTCTGCGGATGATCTGAAATGGCTGTGGATGACGCGACCGTGCCCTGCCATACTGACAGCGGAATCGCCGATGACTGCCATACCTCCCCCGCCGGCCCACGCCGTCGAGCGACCACGATTGCGTAGCCGACTCGACGCCACGCTGAACGCGCCCCTCAGCGTGGTCGTCGCCCCCGCCGGTTCCGGCAAGACGGTGCTGCTGTCGCAGTGGGCGTCATCGCACCCCGATGTGCGCGTCATCTGGATCGCGCTGGAGCCCGCGGACAGCGATCCGCGCCGCCTTCTCGAACATCTGCTGAGCGCGGTGCTGCCGCCGGGCCACGGGACGAGGGATCTCGGACGGCCGCACGCGGTCAACGCGCGAGCCTTCGGGCGTCCCGTCCTCGAGTCTCTCGTCGGCGTCTTCCGTGAGCATCCCCCCGTCGTGCTCGTGCTCGACGATCTGCACCACCTCGCCGGATCGCCGCTGCTGCCGGACCTCTGGTGGCTCGCCGACAACGTTCCCGAGCACACCCACCTCATCTTCTCCTCGCGCATCGACTACGGCCTCGGCTGGGGTCGCCACAGGCTGAGCCACTCGCTGATCGAGTTGCGCCAGAGCGACCTCGCGCTCGATGAGGCCGCGAGTGCGATGCTGCTCGAGCGGATCATCGGCGCTCCGGTCAGTCCCCGCACTCTGGCAGCAGTCATGGAGCGCACCGAGGGATGGGCCGCCGGTGTGGTGCTGACCGGTCTCGGTCTGCGCAGCGAAGCCGATCCGGAGCACTTCGCGTCTGAGCTGCGCGGCACCGATCGCCTCATCTCCGAGTACCTGAGCGAACAGGCGCTGGCCCAGCAGCCGTCCGAGCGCCGATCGCTCCTTCTGCGCCTGTCGGCCCTCGATCGGATGTCCGCAGAACTCGTCGAATCGGTCCTCTCCGTCGACGACGCGACGTCGCTGTTCGAAGAGCTCGAGAGAGAGTCGATGTTCCTCGTCGCCCTCGATCGGAATCGCGAATGGTTCCGCTTCCACCCGATGTTCCGAGAGCTCTTGCGCTACCGGTTGAAGGCCGAGCACCCCGGCGCGGCGAACGAGATCCGCACGGCCGCGGCCGACTGGCATCTCGCGCGAGGCGATGCGCCTTCCGCGATCGACTACCTCCTCGAAGCGGGCTCGTGGGAGCGTGCGGCGACCGTCATCTCCGCGCGCGGCCGCGAAGTGCTCGAACGCAACGACACCGTCTCGGTCAGCCGGTGGCTGGATGCGCTGCCGGGAGAGTTCCGTGCGACCCGCCCTGACGTCGAGATCCTGCGCGGGATGCTGCTGATGATGAACGGGGACGCAGCCCGAGCTGAAGACGTGCTGCGCGAACAGGCCGATCGGCCGTCTCTCGCACCGGGCCGATCGGCGATCATCCACACCTATCTCGCCGCGCGGGTGCAGTTCCGGCCTGATCCCCGCGTCGCGCTGCAGGCTGCCGAATCAGCGGTGACGCTGCTCGGCGAGAATCCGGATCTGCACCCGCCCGAGCTGCTGGGTCTCACGCACCCGCACCTGCTGCGCACGAGTTCGCTGACCTCGGCGGGCCGCGCACTCTTCCTCGCGGGTGATCTCGGCGCTGCGCGACGACGATTCGACGAGGCGCTGGCCGAGCCAGGGGCACAGTACAGCCTGTACCGCATCCACCTCCTCGGCTCGCTCGCGCTGCTGGAGGCGTGGGCCGGACGGCTGCGCCTTGCCGCGGCGCTCTCGGAGGAGGCGTTGGACCTCGCCGCCGAGACCCGTCTGGTGGCGCATCCGTCACCGGCAGACGCCTTCCTGGCCGCGGCGCTCGCATGGATCGACCGAGCCGCGCCGTCATCCGCCGCGGCGCCCCTGCACGAGGGCGCGCTCCGCGCCGCAGCGAACCATCGCACTCAGCTCATGTGGATCGCGCACCTCGAGAGGATTCTCATCGAGGGCGACCCCGTGGACCCGGCCGGTCGCCTGCCGTCGACCCCGCCTCCGATCGTCGCGGCGGCGCTCGAGGCCGAGGAGGCTCGCGCACTCCGCCTCGCCCACGCGTCGAACGGCGGGTTGCGTCATCCACCCGCAGGAAGCTGGTCTGCTCTGGCCTTCGAGGCAACAGCCGCCGCACTGACGCGCAACCGTACCGACCTCGCGCGCGCCCACCTCGATGCGGTCTCCCCCGAGCCGCCCGAGACGATGCCCCGCGCCCGTGTCGAGCAACTCGTCCTCCGCTCGTGGCTCGACGCCCGAGAGCGCGGCACCGACGCGGGCGCGGAGGCCATGCACAAGGCCCTGGAGTTGGCGTCACAGCACGATCTGGTCGCCGTCTTCGTGCGAGCCGGCCCCGAGGTCATGCGTCTGATCGCCGATCTTCCCGGCACCCCGACGCCGTTCCGCGCCAGCGTGCTGGAACGGGCGAGCCTGCTGCGTCGCGCCCGCGCATCGTCGCCCGAGCTCGCCGAGCAGCTCACGGATCGCGAACTCGAGATCCTCGCGTACCTGCCCACCAGGATGACCAACATCGAGCTCGCGGCCCGCTGCTACGTGTCGCCCAACACGATCAAGACCCACATGGCTCACATCTACCGAAAGCTCTCGGTGCCCAACCGCAACTCCGCGGTCGCGCGCGCTCAGGACCTCGGGTTGCTCTGACGCCGCGGTATATCGTCCTGAAAGGGTGACGCGGCCGTGCGCCTCGCGCCCGAGAGTGGCACCGTGAGCGATGCGAGCGTGCCCGAGGAGTCACCCCCTCAGCTGCGGCGCGCCACTCGTGGGGCGCGACCGCGCAGCATCCAGATCACCGTGACCCGCCCTCTGCTGTTCGGCTTCGCACTGGTGCTCGGCGGGCTCGGCGCGTTCGTCCTCGGCGTCGCCGCGAGTTCGGTCACCACGATCCTGATCTACATCGCCATCGCCATCTTCGTCGCGCTCGGCCTCGACCCGGTGATCCGCTGGCTGGAAGCGCATCGGGTGTCGCGCACGCGCGGGCTGCTGATCGTCTCCGGCGGATTCCTCGTCTTCCTCGCCGTGGTCATCGGGTTCATCATCCCGCCCGCTCTGGGTGCTCGCACTGATCTTCTCGGTGCTGTATCTGATCTACATGCAGTTCGAGGCATATCTGCTGACGCCGCGCATCATGAACAGAGCTATCGCGGTGCCGGGGTCGCTCGTCATCATCGGAGCGCTCATCGGCGGATCTCTGCTCGGCCTGCTCGGCGCTCTGGTGTCGATCCCGATCACCGCCGCGATCCTGCTGGTCATCAAGCAGGTCCATATCCCGCGTCAGAACGCGAAAGTCTGAGGACGGAGAATCCCATGGCACGATCCACAGTCCAGGAGCTGCAACGCCGCCTGGCCGCCCTCGAAGCCGAGAACAGCGCGCTCCGCGGCGGCACCGCGGCGATGACCCCAGCCCCGGCGCCCGATGCGGCCCTGTCGCGCCGACGATCCCGCGGGTGGGGACGCACCCTCTCGGCCACCGTCCTGATCGTGCTGGGGACGCTCATCGCCCCCCTCGCCCTCGTCGCCGCCTGGGCCAACGTGCAGCTCACCGACACCGACCGGTTCGTCGCGAGCTACAGCGTGCTCGCGAGCGATGCTGCCGTGCAGTCCGCAGTCACCGACCAGGTCGTGGAGGCGATCGAGGGACAGGTGGACATACCCGCCCTCACCACGGACGTGATCGACGGGGTCATCGAGCTCGGCACCGGCCCCGCGGCGACTCGTGCGCTGGAACTGCTCAAGGGCCCCGCCGCACAAGGGCTCCAGTCGCTCGTGGGCACCGTGGTCGAGCGATTCGTCGAGTCCGAGGCGTTCGCGAACGTCTGGGCGAGCGCGCTCCGCATCAGCCACTCGCAGGTGGTGTCCGCGCTGCAGAACGACTCGCATGCGGCCATCGCACTCGGTTCCGACGGCACGATCGGGATTCAGCTGGCGCCGATCATCGACGCCGCGAAAGATGTGCTCGTCGACCAGGGAGTCGGATTCGCGGCATCGATCCCGGCGGTCGATCGCACCATCACCGTCGCGCAGGTCGACTCCCTCGCCTCCGTCCAGCTGGCGTACGAGCTGGTGGTGGCGGCCGGCCTGTGGTTGCCCTGGGTGGCGATCCTCTTGCTCGCCGCCGGGGTGGTCGCCGCGCGACGACGCTCGGTCGCGCTGATCACCGCAGCGCTCTCCCTCGGTCTCGTGATGCTGATCGTGCTCGCGGGCCTCGCGGTCGGCAGGGTGTTCTTCGACGCCGCGCTGCGCAACAACGGCATCCCCGCGGATGCCGGGGGCGCCATCTACGAACTGGTCGGCGGCGCCATGCGCGATACTGCCGTGGCAGTGCTCGTACTCGCGCTCGTCACGGCAGTCGTCGGGTGGTTCGCCGGGCCTTTCGATGTTCCACGACGACTGCGCGCCGTCGTCCACGGTGGCGCGTCCTCCGTTCGCGGAGCCCTGGAACGCCGCGGCCTGAGCAGCGGTCGTGTCGGCACGTGGCTCTACTCGCGACGCTCCCTCCTGAGGGGCGCGATCATCGTCGCGGGTGCGGCGATCGTGCTGCTCGTGCGGCCGCTCAGCCCCGCACTCGTGCTGTGGACGCTGGTGCTGTCGTTGCTCGTCGTCCTGATTCTGGAGGTGGTCGAACGTCCGCCGTCCGCGGATGCCGACGCCGATGCCGAAGCCGCAGTCGAAGCCGAAGTCATCGATGACGTCGCGCCTGACGATGACGCGCTCGAGGGCGCCGAGGGTGAGAGGGCGGATCTCGCCTCCGCCGACCGTCTCGGCCGGGCCAGCTCATGACCCGGCCGCCCGAGATCGCGAAGCCGTTCGCCGAGCGACGTGAGGACGGACGCGCCGCTCGATCGCGGATGCCTCGGGCGCAGCTCGGATCATGGTCACCGGCCCCGGACCGGCCGGACCCCATCGAGCTGCTCGAGGAGCAGGGACGATCACGGGTCCAGGAGCTCACACCCGTGCGGTACGCGCGCATGGCCGTGTCGCCGCTCGCGTTCTACCGCGGGGCGGCGCTGCTCATGGCCTCGGACCTCGCCTCGTCCGCTCACACCGGGATCACCGCGCAGCTCTGCGGAGACGCTCATCTGTCGAACTTCGGACTGTTCAGCACCCCCGAGCGCCATCTGATCTTCGACATCAACGACTTCGATGAGACGCTTCCGGGGCCCTTCGAATGGGATGTGAAACGGCTCGCGGCGAGCTTCGCGGTCGCCGGCAGACAGCGCGGCTTCAGCGCCGAGGAGGAGCGCGCCTGCGTCGTCGCCGCGGCGCATGGCTATCGGTCGGCGATGAGGTCGGCGGCGAAGTCGACGGTGCTCGACGCCTGGTACGACCGACTCGACGCGGAGCGCGCGAGGATGTCGATCCGCGAGGCGCAACTCGACCAGCGGGTGGGCGACGAGGAGGTGCGCCGCCTGGATGCGACCATAGCGAAGGCGCGAAAACGGGACCATCGCAAAGCCTTCAAGAAGCTGGTGCGGGTCGTCGACGGCCGCCTGCGCATCGTCGCGGCGCCGCCGTTGATCGTCCCGGTCGAGGAACTCTTGCGCGAAGCGGGGCGTGCCGCAGACGAAGCGGATGTCATGCATCAGGTGCTCGGCGCGTATCGGACGACGCTCGTCGGTGAACGGCATCCGTTCGCCGAGTACCGGTACCGTCATATGGCTCGGAAGGTGGTCGGTGTCGGAAGCGTGGGGACGCGCGCCTGGGTGATCCTCTTCAGCGGCCGTGACGACGACGACCCTCTGCTCCTGCAGGCGAAGGAGGCGCAGGCATCCGTCCTCGAGCGCTTCCTCGGGCCGAGCGAGTACGACGACCACGCGGAGCGCGTCGTGCGGGGCCAGCGGCTGATGCAGGCGTCCAGCGACATCTTCCTCGGATGGCAATCCGTGGTCGGCCTCGACGGGCAGCACCGTGACTTCTACATCCGTCAGCTGCAGGACGGCAAAGGGGGAATCGATCCCGATGCGATGAGTGTGCGGGGTGCGACCCTGTATGCGCGGATCTGCGGCGAGACGCTGGCGCGAGCCCACTCCCGATCCGGTGATCGAGTGCAGATCGCGGGGTATCTGGGGCGGAGCGACACGTTCGAGGAGGCGATCGCAGACTTCGCCGGGGCGTACGCGGACCAGAACCACAGCGACTTCCTGGCGCTGCAGGCGGCTCTGGCGTCTGGGCGCCTGCCGCACGAGCACGGAACCGTGTGAGGCGCCTCCATGGAATCCGGAGACACGATGCGGGAGCCCTCGCCCCTCGGCTCGCACGTCGCGAGACAGGTGGTCGGCCGGCCGTCCGGGTACTGGCTCGTGCTCGCACTCCTCGTGCTCACCTATGTGCTGTGCGCCGCTCAGGGGACGACCGACCCGAGCCCACCGGCGTTCGTGCTGCAGCTGGTCACCGTCGCCGTCGTGCTTCGAGTGACCGAGGCGCATACTCGGGTGCAGCGCATCGCCTGGATCGTGCTCGCGGCAGCGGGCATCGCCGCGGTCTTGGTGTCGGTGTTCGACCTCAAAGGACACGCCCTCGACATCTCGCTGTCCGCCGCATCGATGCTCGCCTTCCTCATCGCGCCGGTCGCGATCATCCGACACCAGGTGCGGCGCCGGGGCCTGGACGCCGAGGCTCTGCTCGCCGCGATCTCCGCGTACGCCCTGGTGGGCATGTTCTTCGCCCTGGTCTACAACCTCGTCGCACTTCTGACCGTCGCGCCGACCTTCGGCCCGACGGTCGTCGACTCGCTCTCGAGCCAGCTGTTCTTCTCGTTCACCACCCTCACGACCACCGGCTACGGCAACATCGTGCCGGCGAGCCCGGCTGTGCAGGGGATCGCCGTCGCCGAGGCGATCACAGGGCAGCTGTTCCTGATCACGGCGGTGGCGCGGATCATGCGCGGCAACCGCCGTCCCGCGTACGAGACAGGTCCCGCACCCGCACCTGCACCCGCTCCCGCACCCGCACCCGCACCCGAGGAGACCTCGTGAAGAAGTGGAACGTCGTCATCGTCCTCGGCGCCGCGCAGTTCGTCATGGTGCTCGACGGAACGGTCATGAACGTGTCGATCTCGACGGTCGTGAGTGATCTCGACACGTCCGTGACGGCGATGCAGGCGGCGATCACGTTCTACACCCTGACCATGGCGGCGTTCATGCTCCTCGGCGCCAAGCTCGGCGATGTGTGGGGACGACGCCGCGCCTTCGTGATCGGCTCGTGCGTCTATGCCGCAGGCTCCCTCATCACCGCGCTGAGTCCGTCCGTGGGGTTCCTCTTCCTCGGCTGGTCGATCATCGAGGGGCTGGGCGCGGTGCTGGTGATCCCCGCGATCGCCGCACTCGTCGCCGACAACTACCGAGGTGCTGAGCGCGTCACCGCCTTCGCCGTCATCGGCGCCGTGTCGGGTGCGGCGGTCGCGGCCGGTCCGCTCATCGGCGGGGCGGTGACCACGTACTCCAGCTGGCGGTTTGTCTTCGTCGCCGAGGTGGTGGTCATGCTGGGCGTCGTCCTGAGCGCTCGCATCATCACCGACTCGACCCCACGGCAGAGCATCCGCATCGATATCGGCAGCGTCCTGCTGTCTTCGGCCGGCCTCGTCCTGATCGTCTTCGGCATGCTGCAGAGCAAGACCTGGGGATGGGTGGTCCCTCTGTACACGCCGGAGATCGCGGGCGTCCCCATCGCGCCCCTCGGAGTCTCTCTGACGACCTGGTGCATCGCGCTCGGAGCCGCTCTGATCGCGCTCTTCATCAGCTGGCAGCGACGGCTGATACGCGACGGCCGCTCTCCGCTCATGCAGCCGGATCTGTTCTCCATCACGACTCTGCGCAGCGGGCTCTCGGTGCTCGGCGCCCAGTATGCCGTGACGGCAGGGCTGTTCTTCATGGTCCCGGTCTACCTGCAGATGACGCTCGGATTCGATGCGCTCGAGACGGGCCTCAAGATCTTCCCGCTCTCGGTCTCGTTGATCCTCTTCTCGATCGTCGGCACCGCGCTGTCGCGTCGGTGGTCTCCGCGTCGGATCGTGCGAGTCGGACAGTCGATCCTCGTGCTCAGTGCCGTGCTGCTGCTCGGTTCGGTGACCGAGGACCTCCGCGGCGGCCTGTTCGCGGTCGGCATGTTCCTCGCCGGCAGCGCCCTGGGGCTCCTTGCCTCGCAGCTCGGCAATGTCAACATGTCGAGCGTCAGTGAGAAGGACACGAGCGAGGTCGGCGGGCTGCAGGGCGTCTTCCAGAATCTGGGCTCATCGCTCGGAACTGCGCTGATCGGATCGCTGCTGATCGGCGCGCTGTCGACCTCGTTCGCGTCCGGCGTCGCCGCGAGCGATCTTCCGAGCGACGTGCGCGAGACGGTGAGCGCTGCGACGGACCGCGGCGTCACGGTGGTGCCCGCGGCGGACGTCGCCGGGATCGGCGAGGCAGCAGGCCTCAGCGACGACGACTCGAGCGCACTCGCCGACATCTACCGAGAGTCGCAGCTCTCGTCGCTGCGCGTGTCGTTCGTCGGGCTGATCCTGATCAGCCTGCTGTCGATCCTGTTCTCGCGCGGCATCCCGGCAGAGGTGTCGATCCGGCGAAGAGACAGCGCCGACGCGGCCGAGAAGTCCTGACCGCCGGCGCACCCGCTGCCTGCGGTCAGGCGTGAGGCGGGGCCGTGCTCTCGCGGACGACGAGCTCCGTGCCGACGAGCGGGGTCTGGATGCGCTCTCCCCCGTCGAGCTCGGCGAGCAGCGCGTCGACCGCGAGCGCGCCGACCTTCTCAGGATGCTGCTGCACGGTGGTCAATGGCGGCCACAGCTGTGCGGCATCCGGCAGGCCATCGAAGCCGACCACGCTGACGTCCCTCGGAATATCACGGCCGGCTTCACGGAAGGCCCGCACGACGCCGATCGCCATCTGGTCGTTCGCGGCGAAGACCGCGGTGACGGCGTCGTCGTCACGCAGCCGGAGCCCCGCACGGTAGCCCGACTCGGCGGACCAGTCGCCCTGCAGCGGCTCGGGCGCGACGACCCCGCGGGATTCGAGGGTGCGCCGCCAGGATTCGCGACGACGTTCGGCGGAGTACGACTTCGCCGGACCCGCGATATGCCAAACGGTCCCGTGACCGAGGTCCAGCAGATGCTCGGTCGCGAGCCGCGCGCCCTGCGCCTGGTCGGTGTCGACGAAGGGATGACTCGCTCCTCGGTTGGAGTCGACCAGCACGACGGGCAGCCCGTCGGGGATCTCGACCTCGGCCTCATCGAGCTGGTGCGCCTCGATCACGATGATGATGCCGTCGACCGCATGCTCCTCGAGGCGGCGGAAGGCGCCTGCCACGGTGTCGCGAGCGCTGGACTCCACGGGGATCAGAGTCAACGCGTATCCCATCTGCGACGCGCGCACCGCGATCGCGTCGAGCGTGCGCTGATTGCCGTATGAGCTGAAGGAGAACATGATCACGCCGATCGCGCGGAATCGGCCGGAGCGCAGGGCGCGGGCGGCGCTGTTGGGCCGATAGCCGAGCCGTTGCATGGCGTCTTCGACGCGCTCCCTGGTGGCGGCGCCGACGTAGCCGCGCGCGTTCACGACCCTCGAGACGGTCTGCCCGGAGACGCCGGCCTCTCGCGCCACGTCCTCCATGGAGGGGTCTCGCCGCCGCTGCGGCGGCTCTGCCGACTGTTCCGAGGTCACGAGCACTCATCCATTCATGTGTTGACGTTGACACACTAGCAGCGCATCGAATATGTTGACGTTGACACACGGCGCCGTGAGCGCCCGATCTCTAAGAAGGTTTTCGTCAATGACGACTCAAGACTCCGCAGCCCTGGCGGACCACGGCATCCGCCGGCGTGAAAAACGCGACTGGAAGGGATGGGCCTTCGTCGGCCCGTTCATGGTCGTGTTCGCCCTGGTGTTCCTCACACCGCTCGCCTATGCGCTGTACCTCAGCTTCTTCCAGGAGAAGCTGATCGGCGGCACCGCGTTCGTCGGGTTCGACAACTACGTGCGCGCCCTCACCGACCCGCAGTTCTGGGAGGCGTTCGGCCGCGTCGTGCTGTTCCTCGTCGTGCAGGTGCCGATCATGCTGGTCCTGGCCCTCGCCGCGGCACTGGCACTCGACAGCGCGCGACTGCGCGGAGCATCCTTCTTCCGCATCCTGATCTTCCTGCCCTACGCCGTGCCCGCCGTCGTCGCGGTGCTCATGTGGGGCTACATCTACGGCGACCAGTTCGGTCTCACGTCCAACTTCAACGACCTGCTCGGCAGCGACCTCATCACCCCGTTCGCGCGGGAGTGGATCCTGGTCTCGATCGGCAACATCGTGACGTGGCAGTTCGTCGGCTACAACATGCTGATCTTCTACTCCTCGCTGAAGACGATCCCGACCGACATGTACGAGGCGGCATCGCTCGACGGAGCCGGCGCGTGGCGCACGATCTTCTCGATCAAGATCCCCTCGGTGCGCGGCGCCCTCGTGATCGCGACGATCTTCTCGATCATCGGCAGCTTCCAGCTCTTCAACGAACCCAACATCCTGCGACCCCTGGCACCGAACGTGATCACGACGTACTTCACACCCAACATGTACGCGTACAACCTCTCGTTCGCCGGACAGCAGTTCAACTACGCCGCGACGATCGCCATCATCATGGGCGTCATCACCGCAGTGATCGCCTACGTCGTGCAGCTGCGCGGCTCGAAGTCGGAGGTGCGCTGACATGGCACTCCCCCTCGCCCGTCCCTCGCAGAAGCGCCACGATCTGCTGAATCCGCGCAAGTCGAAGATCCTGCTGATCGTCATGGTGATGTACGCGCTGTACACGCTCGTGCCGCTCGTCTGGCTGCTGTTCAGCTCGACGAAGACCCAGGCGGGTCTGTTCAGCTCGTTCGGCCTGTGGTTCTCCGACGACTTCGCGTTCTTCGACAACCTCGTCGCGACCTTCTCGTACCAGGACGGCATCTTCCTGCGCTGGCTCGGCAACACCCTGCTGTACGTGGTCGTCGGAGCCGGCGGCGCGACCCTGCTGGCGACCATGGCCGGCTACGGACTCGCGAAGTACCGCTTCCCCGGCCGCCGCGCCGTGTTCGCCGTCGTGCTCGGGGCAGTCGCCGTGCCCGGCACCGCGCTCGCCGTGCCGACCTTCCTGCTGTTCAGCGAGTTGGGACTCACCAACACCCCGTGGGCCGTCATCATCCCCTCGCTCATCAGCCCTTTCGGCCTGTACCTGATCTGGGTCTTCGCCTCGGATTCGGTGCCGACCGAGCTGCTCGAGGCGGCCCGCATCGACGGCGCCGGTGAGTTCCGCACCTTCTTCACGATCTCGATGCGACTGCTCGCACCCGGAATCGTGACGGTCACCCTCTTCACAGTGGTGGCGACCTGGAACAACTACTTCCTGCCGCTGATCATGCTGTCCGACCCCGACTGGTACCCGCTCACCGTCGGACTCAACCAGTGGAGCAACCAGGCGATCGGCGCAGGGTCTCAGCCGATCTACAACCTCGTGATCATGGGCTCGCTACTCACCATCATCCCGATCGTGATCGCCTTCCTGCTGCTGCAGAGGTTCTGGCAGTCAGGTCTCACCGCCGGAAGCGTCAAGCAGTAGCTCCCGGCATCCCTCCGCACCGCACACGTCGGTCCGATGAAGGACCGCACCCCCGAAAGGACACAGCAATGAAGCACCTTCCCTCACCCGCCGCACGGCGCACCCTCGCGGTGCTCGCGGCCGGAACCGTGGCAGCACTGGCGCTGGCCGGCTGCAGCACCGGCGACACCGGCTCGGGCGGCGCTGCCGGCGACGGCTCGTTCGACTCCGTCGAGGCCGCTCTCGAGAAGGGCGGCGAGATCACGTACTGGTCGTGGACGCCCTCTGCCGAAGCCCAGGTCGAGGCGTTCGAGAAGGAGTACCCGAACGTGAAGGTGAACGTGGTCAACGCGGGCACCAACAACGAGGAGTACACCAAGCTGCAGAACGCGATCAAAGCGGGCTCCGGCGCCCCCGACGTCGTGCAGATCGAGTACTACGCCTTCCCCCAGTTCGCCCTCACCGATGCGTTCGTCGACCTCTCGCAGTACGGCTTCGCCGACTTCGAGGACGACTACACCGCGTCGACGTGGAACTCCGTCACCGACGGCGACGCCATCTACGGGCTGCCGCAGGACTCCGGCCCCATGGCGCTGTTCTACAACAAGGCCGTGTTCGACGCCGCGGGCGTCACGGTGCCCACCACCTGGGACGAGTACTACGAGGCCGCGAAGGCGATCCACGCCGCGAACCCGAACGCCTACATCACGAACGACACCGGCGACGCCGGCTTCGCGACCTCGATGATCTGGCAGGCCGGCGGCAAGCCGTTCGAGACCTCCGGCACGGATGTCACGATCGACCTGCAGGACGACGGCTCGAAGAAGTGGACCGAGAACTGGAACCGCCTCGTCGAGGAGGATCTGCTCGCCCCCTACGGCAGCTGGAGCGACGAGTGGTTCCGCGCCCTCGGCGACGGCAGCCTCGCCACCCTCGTGATCGGCGCCTGGATGCCCGGCAACCTCATCACCGGCGCTCCCGACGGAGCCGGCGACTGGCGCGTCGCGCCGATGCCGACCTACGACGGCACCCCGGCGACGGCGGAGAACGGCGGCGGCGGCCAGGCCGTCACGACGCAGAGCAAGAACCCGGAACTCGCTGCCGGCTTCCTGTGGTGGCTGAACAACTCGGAGGACAGCATCTCGACCTTCCTCGAGTCGGGCGGCTTCCCGTCGACCACCGCTGAGCTCTCGAGCGAGGAGTTCCTCGCCGACGCCCCCGAGTACTTCGGCGGCCAGAAGATCAACGAGGTCCTCGCCGCCGCGGCCGACGAGGTCGTCGAAGGCTGGAGCTACCTGCCCTACCAGGTCTACGGCAACAGCATCTTCGGCGACACCGTGGGCCAGTCGTACCAGAACGGCACCGACCTGAACGAGGGCCTCATGACCTGGCAGGACGCGCTGGTCGAGTACGGCAACTCGCAGGGCTTCGCCGTCAACAAGTAATCGCACGTCCGGGCCGGACGGGGACCCGATCTCCGTCCGGCCCTCCCATCGAAAGCACCACATCGTGACCTCCTTCTCCATCGGCGAGACCGACTTCCTCCGCGCGGGGCTCCCCCACCAGGTGATCGCCGGCGCCATCCACTACTTCCGGGTGCACCCCGACCAGTGGCAGGACCGCATCCGCAAGGCCCGCCTGATGGGGCTCAACACGATCGAGACGTACGTGGCCTGGAACGCTCACGAACCCCGCCGGGGCGAGTGGGATGCCACGGGATGGAACGACCTCGGGCGCTTCCTCGACCTGATCCAGGCCGAGGGCATGGACGCGATCGTCCGCCCTGGGCCCTACATCTGCGCCGAATGGCACAACGGCGGTCTGCCGAACTGGCTCACCGCGGGCGAGCGCGAGCTGCGCTCGTCCGAGCCCACCTACCTGGCCGATGTGAGCGAGTACCTCCGTCGGGTCTACGAGATCGTCGCTCCGCGGCAGATCGACCGCGGCGGCTCGGTCGTGCTCGTGCAGATCGAGAACGAATACGGCGCCTACGGCGCCGACAAGGCCTACCTCGAGGCCCTCGTCGCACTCACCCGCGAGGCAGGCATCACAGTGCCGCTCACCACGGTCGACCAGCCGACCGATCGGATGCTGTCAGACGGCAGCCTTCCCGAGCTGCACAAGACCGGTTCGTTCGGATCGCGCAGCGCCGAACGCCTCGCGACCCTGCGCAGCCATCAGCCCACGGGTCCGCTCATGTGCTCGGAGTTCTGGGACGGATGGTTCGACTGGTGGGGCGGTGTGCACCATACGACCGACGTCGCGGCGGCCGCCGCCGATCTCGATGAGCTGCTCGCTGCCGGCGCGTCCGTCAACATCTACATGTTCCACGGCGGCACGAACTTCGCCCTCACGAACGGCGCCAACCGCAAGGGCCGCTACCTGCCGATCGTCACGTCGGACGACTATGACGCGCCTCTGGACGAGGCCGGGAACCCGACGGAGAAGTTCTTCGCGTTCTGCGATGTCATCGCGAAGTACGCGCCCGTGCCCGAGGAGCTCCCGCTCGCTGCAGAACCCGCGCCCGTCTTCTCCGTGCCGCTCATCTCGGCCGGACCGTGGACGGATGCCGAGGCGGGCTCTCCCGCCTCGGCAGCACCCGTCACGTTCGACGAGCTGGAGCACCTGAGCGCTCTCGTCCGCTACGACGTCTCCCTTCCCGAGGGTCGGGGCGGTCAGCTGGTGCTCGACGAGGTCCGCGACCTCGCCTGGGTCAGCGTCGACGGCCAGGCCGTCGGCACGCTCTCCCGCACACGGCACGACCGCGCGCTGCAGATTCCGGCGGGCCGGACGCTCAGCATCCTCGTCGAAGAGCAGGGTCGCGTGAACTACGACCACCGGCTCGGCGAGCAGAAGGGCCTCATCGGCACTCCTGCGCTCGACGGCGCGCCGCTGACCGGCTGGCATTCGACACCGCTCGACGTCGCCGAGATCGCGGCAGCGATCGCCTCCCGCGCCACGGAGTCGTCGATCACGACCGGAAGCGCGCCGTCGGCCTGGGTCGGCGAGTTCGTCCTCGACTCGGCGTCGGACCTGTTCCTCGGCACCGATGCCTGGAGCAAGGGCTACGCGTTCGTGAACGGGTTCTTCTTGGGCCGCTACTGGCGCAACGGGCCTCAGCGCACTCTGTTCGTGCCCGCACCGGCCACGAACGCCGGCCCCAACACGGTCGTCGTCCTCGAGCTCGAGCACGTGCTCGCGCCGACGGCCGACTTCGTCTCGGCGCTCGCGCTCGGCGACACGGAGGAATAGGGCTCGGCGGCCGACGTGCGCGCAGTACCGTGAGTCTGTGCCGCGCCGAAGGTTCTCCACCCCCACGCCCGCTGCGCGCGCCCGCTATGCGAAGCGACGCCGGGGCCGCGTCGCGCGAGCCGACAACGACCTCACCACCGAGCAGTGGGCTGCGCTGCGCGAGGCGTGGGGAGGATGCGCATATTGCGGAGCGGGCGACATCGCCCTGCAGCGCGATTGCGTGATGCCGATTTCTCGGGGTGGCCGCTACACAGTGGAGAACGTGGTCCCGGCATGCGGTCCGTGCAATGCGAGCAAACGCAACGACGAGGTCACGTCGTGGCTTCGTCGCAAGCGGCTCGACGAACGCACCTTCCTCACCCGATACGACGCCATTCTCCGCGACCTGCGCGGGACGGACTGAACGGCCCGGCTACCGGCCCCGTCGGGACGACCAGACGGCTGCAGTGAGGCGCGCGGCGTCGGCCCGGCTGATGCTCTGCCAATTGCGTCCACCGCGTGCGAAGGACTCGCGCACGCCGGGGGGCACCGCGGCCGGGGCGACCGGCTGGTCGAGCCAGTCGCCCGCCCGCACGTGCGGGGGTGCGACTGGCTCGACCGGCCGGTCGAGCCAGTCGCCCGCCCGCACGTGCGGGAGATCGACCGCACGTGCCTGGGGCGAGGGATCGTAGCGCCACGGTCCGGTGATCCGCCCCAGCCACAGGAGTCCGTCGGAGTCGCGCGTCCAGACGAAGGCCCCCTCGGCGACCGACGCGAAACGATCGAGGCGGCGCGCCATCCGCTCTCCGTAGACCTCGTCCACCGCGGCGAGCGCCTCGGCGATCGAGTCCGGTGCATCGTCGAGCCGGCCGCCCACTCCGCACACGCCGAGCGCGAGCGCTCGCTCGACGGCCGGCCCGTCGGGCACGTCGCCGTCGCGCGACCGCATCGGTGCGCGGTAGACCGAGGGCGTGTCGTCGCCGCTGCTCGCGCGCGCTGAGGGGCTCATGCGATGGGCACCAGCGTGGCGTCGACCCGTCGGGCGTCGATCGTGACCGACATCATCGTGCACACCGGCTGACGGCGCCGATCGGTCGGCGAACCCGGGTTGAGCAGACGCATCCCCGAGGGGGCGACGGTGTCCCACGGAATGTGCGAGTGCCCGAAGATCAACAGATCCACGCCGGGAAAGGCCGCATCCATCCGCTCCTCGCGCTTCTGCGCCTGCCCCGTCTCGTGGATGACGGCCACCTCGACCTGCTCGACCGTCAACCGGGCGATCTCGGGCAGGCGTTCACGCAGATCCGGGCCGTCGTTGTTGCCGTACACGCCGTGCATCACCCGCGAGCGGGACTCGAGCAGATCCAGCGTCGCGAGATCGACCCAGTCTCCCGCGTGGATGACCACGTCGGCGTCGTCGACCGCCCGCAGGACCGCGTCGGGAAGACGCTTCGCCCTCTTCGGAACATGTGTGTCTGCGATGAGCAGCAGTCTCGTGGTCACAGTTCTCCCTGCCTCGAGTGGGTCACGGCATCCGCCTCCGACTCTACGCACGCGGATCCTCCGAACGTCACACGCACCCAGCAAACGTTCAGGAAGGCGTAGGATCTCTCGGTGCCTTGGTATACCGGGCCCTGGATCTAAGGAGCAGCATGAGTACGACCACAGCGCCCGCGAATCCGCGCTCGCGCGTCATCACGGCGAGCCTCGTCGGCACCACGATCGAGTTCTACGACTTCTACGCCTACGCGACAGCGGCCGTGCTCGTCTTCCCCGTCCTCTTCTTCCCCACGGGCAACGACACCACCTCACTGCTGTCGTCGTTCGCGGTGTTCGGTGCGGCCATGGTGGCTCGCCCCGTCGGCGCGGTGATCTTCGGTCACTTCGGCGACAAGTTCGGCCGCAAGGCGACCCTCGTGGCGTCGCTGCTGACGATGGGCATCGCGACGTTCATCATCGGGCTGCTGCCCACGTTCCAGCAGATCGGCTGGTGGGCGGCTCTGCTGCTGCTCATCCTGCGTCTCGCCCAGGGCTTCGCACTCGGCGGTGAATGGTCGGGCGCCGCGCTGGTGGCCACCGAGAACGCGCCGAAGGGCAAGCGCGCCTGGTACGGCACGTTCCCGCAGCTGGGAGCGCCGCTCGGGTTCATCATCGCCAACTTCCTCTTCCTCGCCATCAACTGGCTGCTGCCGCACTCCGAGAACCCGGCGCTGAAGTCCGAGGCCTTCCTGTCGTGGGGCTGGCGCATTCCGTTCCTGTTCTCGGCCGTCATGGTCATCATCGGCCTGTGGGTGCGCCTCAAGCTCGTCGAGTCCGACACGTTCAAGAAGGCCGAGAAGAAGGGCGCGATCCGCAAGCTGCCCCTCGCGACCGTGTTCCGCCACCACTGGAAGCAGCTGATCCTCGGCACGTTCATCATGCTGGCGACCTATGTGCTCTTCTACCTGATGACGAACTTCACCCTGGCGTACGGCACCAAGCCGGCCACGCTCGAGACAGCGTCCGCTGCCGCGCAGGCCGCGGCGGAGGCGACGGGCAAGAGCTTCGACGCCTCAGCGTTCGCCGCACAGTTCTATCCGGGTCTCGGGTTCGCCTACACCGACTTCGTGCTCATGCAGATCGTCGGCGTCGTGTTCTTCGGAATCTTCACGCTGCTCTCCGGGCCGATCGCCGACACGATCGGCCGCCGCAAGCTGCTGCTGTGGGTCACCGGGCTCATCATCGTGTTCGGCTTCACGTTCAACGCCTTCCTGCTGCCTGCGATGGACCCGAAGTTCACGGGCGCACTCGCGCAGGCGTTCCTCGTGTTCGGGTTCATGCTCATGGGCGCGACGTTCGGCCCGATGGGCGCGCTGCTTCCCGAGTTGTTCCCGACGAACGTCCGCTACACGGGCTCCGCGATCTCGTACAACGTCTCGTCGATCCTCGGCGCCGCTGTCGCCCCGCTCATCGCGCTGTGGCTCTGGGAACTCGGCGACGGCGCCCCGTGGCTCGTCGGTCTCTACCTGTCGGCGATGGGAGTGCTGACCTTCATCGCGCTGCTCCTCTCCAAAGAGACGAAGGACAACGACTACGAAGAGGACCTCGGAGTCGCGGCAGCCGTCGAACTCTGACCCGTCACCTCACACGAAGGGCGGCACCTCCTCGGGAGGGGCCGCCCTTCGTCGTATCCGCTCAGTAGGAGGCGTGGACGGTGCGGGTCGAGCCGTCGAGCACCATCGTCCCGCCGTAGGGAACGATCCACTGCGGCCGCGTGTGGCCGAACGGCACTCCGACGCAGACGACCGCGTCGGGGTTGTACCGCGAGACCGTCTCGATCACGGCGTCTCGCTGCGCCGCACGCAGCGCATCGGCCTCGTCCGGCGTCGGAAGGAACTCGAAGTCGCTCACGGGCGGACGCGCGACGACCACGCCCGCGACGGCATCGAGAATGCCGCGCTCCCCCAGCCCACGCATCCAGCGCGACACCCAGCTCGCGGACGGTCGCTCCTCGCTGGTCTCGAGCAGCAGGATGCCGCCGCGCAGGTCGTAGGTGGTGGGCAGCCGTTCTGCGAGCGCGAGCTGATCGATGACCTCGAGGCATCCACCCCAGGTGCGTCCCTCGACCCGAGATGCCGGCCCCGACCAGGTCCACTCCTCCGTCGGAGTGCGGTCGCCGTATTCGCTGAGCGCCCGCGGGTCGACCCAGCGCTTTCCCACGTCTTCCGACTCGCCAGGCTCGGTGATCTCGACCGTGCCACCGTCGAGCAGCGCCGCGCGCAACGCGCGCAGATGCACGTCGTCGACCGCCGGGCCCGGTCCGAGGTGCACTGCGGTGGACCCGCCGTAGTAGCCGCGGATGCCGAGGCTCCACAGCCAGTTGAGGATGTTGGTGTTGTCGCTGTAGCCCAGGAACGGCTTGGGATCCGCCTGAGCGAGAGCGGCGTCGAGGTGCGGCACCACGAGGATCTGATCGTCGCCGCCGATCGTCGCGAGGATCGCGCGGATGCCGGGATCGGCGAAGGCCGCATTGACGTCGGCTGCCCGGGCTTCGGGGCTCGCGTCGAGCTGCCGAGTGGTCGGGTACTCGACCGGGATCAGTCCCGTCAGCTGCTCGAGTCGCCGGAGAGCCTGCTCGTGGATCTCCGGAGCGACCGCAGGAGCGGCGAAAGCGGGCGACAGGACGGCGACGCGGTCGCCCGGTACTGGTTTCGATGCAGACAGCATCGGTCCAGTCTCGCATCGCACGCGCCTCACGTGTGCGTCAACATGAGTTGACATCTTCCGTGCCGTCAACAATGATTGACGCAGGAGGTGCATCATGACCATCAAGACCGCGATCAGACAGGACGACGGCGGCGAGCCGCTGTCAGAACTCCACCGCCTGGCCGCCCTGCGCAGCGAGCTGGCCCGTGCCGAAGAGACCCAGGTGCGCCGAGCGCGCAATCTCGGCTACTCCTGGCAGGCCATCGCAAGCTCTCTCGGCGTCTCGAAGCAGGCGGCGCACCGCCGATTCGGCAGGCACTGAAACGCGTACAGCGCATCCACAGAATCCGTCCTCGCACGAAGTACGGTCGAACTACCCCCTTTCAGAACGAGGTTCCGCATGTCCAGCACGGCGACATCACGCCGACGCGGACGCGGCGCGCAGCACGACGGTCCGCGCGCCACCTTCCGCCAGCTCCTCCCCTTCCTCTTCGAGCACAAGCGCACGCTCATCGTCGTCGCAGTGCTCAGCGTGTTCGGGGCGGCCACGTCACTCGCCCAACCGCTGCTGGTCGGGCAGCTCATCGAAGCCGTGCAGTCCGATCAGGGGCTCGGCATCCTGGTCTGGATCCTCGTCGGTCTCGTGATCGTGTCGTCGATCATCTCCGGCTACCAGCACTACCTGCTGCAGCGCACCGGCACCGCGGTCGTGTACTCGAGCCGACGCAAGCTGATCTCGCGCATCCTCCACCTGCCGATCAGCGAGTTCGACGCGCGACGCACCGGCGACCTGGTCTCGCGGGTCGGCACCGACACCACGCTGCTCTACGCCGTGCTCACACAGGGACTCGCGGATGCCGTCGGCAGCGCGATCCTCTTCCTCGGCGCGCTCATCGCGATGCTCGTGATCGACCCCGTGCTGCTCTTGCTCATCGTCGTCGTGATCGGCGCCTCGGTCGTCGTCGTCACCGCGCTCAGTGGTCGCATCCGCACCGCATCCACCGCACAGCAGGAGAAGGTCGGCGAGCTCGCCTCGGGTGTCGAGCGCGCCGTCGGCTCGATCCGCACCGTGAGGGCCTCCGGGGCGACCGAACGCGAGACCGAGACGGTGTCGGCGCTCGCCTCCGAGGCCTACGGCATCGGCGTGCGCATCGCCAAGATCTCGTCGCTCGTGGTTCCGATCGCCGGGGTCGCGCTGCAGGTCTCACTGCTCGTCGTGCTCGGCGTCGGCGGCCTCAGGGTCGCGGCGGGCACGATCACGATCGCGTCGCTGATCACTTTCATCCTGTTCCTGTTCATGCTCGTGATGCCGCTCGCGACCACGTTCGGAGCGATCACCTCGGTGAATCAGGCGCTCGGCGCCCTCGGTCGCATCCAGGAGGTGCTGAACCTGCCGATCGAGACCCAGCACGATGACGAGATCGCCGCATCCTTCCCGCGCGACGCGGCGGATCCTCTCGCCCCGGCGATCGAGTTCCGCGACGTGCGCTTCCGCTACCCCGAGAACGTGGTCGCCGCCCGACTGGCCGCCGCGAAGGAGGCGCAGACGCTGCTCGCCGATGCGCACCTCGAACCGACCGACGACTCGTCCGCGCCGGCCGAGCGCGAAGTCCTCCGCGGAGTCTCGTTCGCCGTGCCCCGCGGCACACGCGTCGCGCTGGTCGGCCCCAGCGGCGCCGGCAAGAGCACGGTCCTCTCCCTCGTCGAGCGCTTCTACGACCCGACGGGCGGATCGATCCGCCTGTACGGCCACGACTCGCGCACCTACCCGCGTGACGAGCTGCGCGCGCAGTTCGGCTACGTCGAGCAGGACGCCCCCACGCTCGCCGGAACGCTCGGCGACAATCTGCGTCTCGCCTCGCCGGACGCCTCGGACTCTGCGTGCGAGCAGGTGCTGCGCGCCGTGAACCTGGGCGACGTGCTCGAGCGCGACCCGCTGGGGCTCGAGGCCCCCGTCGGAGAGGACGGCGTGATGCTCTCGGGCGGAGAGCGTCAGCGACTGGCGATCGCCCGCGCGCTGCTCACCGATGCGCCGATCCTGCTGCTCGACGAGTCGACGTCGTCTCTCGACGGCGTGAACGAGCAGCGCATGCGCGAAGCGATCGACGCGGTGTCGACCGATCGCACGCTCATCGTGATCGCCCACCGGCTGTCGACCGTGGTCGACAGCGATCTCATCGTGGTGCTGCAGGACGGTGCCGTCGTCGGACAGGGCACTCATGCCGAGCTGATCGAGTCGACGCCGCTCTACCGCGATCTGGCACGGCACCAGCTGCTCGCCTGAACAGCATCATCAGTCGCAGGGACATGCGCGAAGGCGGGATGTCAGAGACCACTCAGCCATGGGTTCGCCTCAGCCATCCCGCCTTCGCGGTCTGGGGGTAGGGGGATCTGGGGAAATAGAGCGCCGGCTCCCCCGAACCGGCGCCCGGTCTGTCAGGCCTTGTCGAGGCGGTAGCGCAGCGAGGCGAGCTCGGCGCGCAGCGCGGCCGGAACCTTGTCTCCGAACGTGTCGTAGAACTCCTCGGTGAGGTCGGCCTCGGTCTTCCAGGCTTCGGTGTCGACCGAGAACAGCTCCTCGAGGTCGGCCTCCGGCACGTCGATGCCGTCGAGATTGAGGTCCTCGACGAGCGGCAGGCGACCGATCGGGCTGTCGACGGTCGACACGTCGCCGGAGACGCGACGGATGATCCAGTCGACGACACGCGAGTTGTCGCCGAATCCGGGCCACAGGAACCGCCCGTCCGAGCCGCGACGGAACCAGTTCACCTGGAAGATGCGGGGTGCGCGGTCGAACCGCAGACCTCGTCCGACCTTCAGCCAGTGGCCGAAGTAGTCGGCCATGTTGTAGCCGCAGAACGGGAGCATCGCGAACGGATCGCGCCGCAGCTCGCCGACCGTGCCCTCGGCCGCGGCCGTGCGCTCGGACGAGATGTTGGATCCGAGGAACACACCGTGCGTCCAGTCCGTGGCCTCGACCACGAGCGGCACGTTGGTCGCGCGGCGTCCGCCGAAGAGGATGACGTCGAGCGGCACCGCCTCTTCCCAGTCCTCCGAGATCTGCGGGCACTGGGCGGCCGAGACCGTGAAGCGCGAGTTGGGGTGCGCGGCCGGGCGACCGGAGTCGGGCGTCCAGTCATTGCCCTCCCAGTCGATGAGGTGGGGCGGAGCCTGATCGGTCAGGCCCTCCCACCACACGTCCCCGTCGGGGCGCAGCGCGACGTTCGTGAAGATCGTGTTGCCCCAGAGCGTCTCGACGGCGGTGACGTTGGTCGACTCGCCGGTGCCGGGTGCGACACCGAAGAAGCCTGCCTCGGGGTTGATCGCCCAGAGGCGACCGTCCTCATCCGGGCGGATCCACGCGATGTCGTCGCCGAGGGTCTCGACGCGCCACCCGGGAATGGTCGGGCGCAGCATCGCGAGGTTCGTCTTGCCGCACGCCGACGGGAACGCCGCAGCCACGTGGTAGGCCTTGCCCGACGGATCGATCACGCGGATGAGCAGCATGTGCTCGGCGAGCCAGCCCTCGTCACGGGCGATGACCGAGGCGATGCGCAGCGCGAAGCACTTCTTCGCGAGGATCGCGTTTCCGCCGTATCCGGAGCCGAACGAGTACACCTCGAGCGTCTCGGGGAAATGCACGATGTACTTGTCGTCGTTGCACGGCCACTCGACATCGGGCTCTCCGGCCGAGAGCGGTGCACCGACCGAGTGCACGGTCTTGACCCAGGGCGCTCCCTCGGCGATCTGACGGGTGACCGCATCGCCGACGCGCGTCATGATGCCGATGGACGCCACGGCGTAGGCGCTGTCGGTGACCTGGACGCCGATGTGCGAGAGCGGTCCGCCGACCCGCCCCATCGAGAAGGGCACGACGTACATCGTGCGGCCTCGCATCGAGCCCTCGAAGATCTCGGTCATCTTCTCGCGCATCTGTGCGGGAGGCGCCCAGTTGTTGGTCGGACCGGCATCCTCCTCGTTCTCCGACGAGATGTAGGTGCGACCCTCGGTGCGCGCGACGTCACTGGGGTGCGAGCGGGCGAGGTACGACCCGGGACGCCACTCGGGGTTGAGCTTGATGAGCTTGCCCTCGTCGACGAGCCCTCGCAGCAGCCAGTCGTTCTCGGCGCGCGACCCGTCGACCCAGTGGATCGACGCCGGCTGCGTGAGAGCGGCGATCTCGTCGACCCAGGCGGCGAGCTCTGCCATCGCGGGGGTGTCATACGTCGGAGCCGTCCCGAAGGTGCGCACAGGTGCGACTGATGGTGCTCGGGGGGTGAAGACTTCGGCGATCGCCATGACTACTCCTTTGAAGTGAGGGGCGTTTCCTCCATCTTCTTCCGGTTCATCCTCGACTTTCCGCCATTTCGAGCGATAAGAATTGCAATTCTTTAGCTAGTATCAAGGAATGGCTCCTTCCGGCATCCACCTCGCGACTCTCGGCCACCGCATCAGGCACCACCGCCTCGAGAAGGGCTTCACGCTCGATGAGCTGGGCGCCCTCGTCGGCGTCGCCGGTTCGCAGCTGAGCCTGATCGAGAACGGCAAACGCGAGCCGAAACTCTCTCTGCTGCAGGCCATCGCACTGGCCACGGGCACAGAAGTCACCGATCTCATCTCCGGCGAGCCGCCGAACCGACGCGCCGCTCTCGAGATCGAGCTCGAACGCGCGCAGGAGAGTCCGGTGTTCCGGCAGCTCGGCATCGCCCCGGTGCGCGTCACGAAGGGCATGAGCGACGAGACCATCGAGTCGATGCTCGGTCTGCACCGCGAACTGCAGCGACGGGAGCGAGAGGCGATCGCGACCCCCGAAGAGGCCAGGCGGGCGAACACGGAGCTGCGCCTGCGGATGCGCGAGCAGAACAACTACCTCGCAGACATCGAGAAGCTCGCCGAGAAGCAGCTGCGGTCTGCCGGGCACGTGCAGGGAGCACTCACACACCGCACAGTGAGCATCATGGCCGAGAAGCTCGGTTTCGAGCTGATCTACGTCAACGACCTGCCGCACTCGACCCGCTCGGTCACCGACCTCGAGAACGGGCGGATCTACCTGCCGCCGGCGTCGATCCCCGGAGGCCACGGCCTGCGATCCATGGCGCTCCAGGCCATGGCACACCGTCTGCTCGGGCACACTCCGCCGACCGACTACGCCGATTTCCTGCAGCAGCGGCTCGAGATCAACTACTTCGCCGCCTCGTGCCTGATGCCCGAGACGGCCTCGGTCGCCTTCCTGCAGCAGGCGAAGAAGGATCGCAACCTCGCGGTCGAGGACTTCCGCGATGCGTTCGGCGTGACCCACGAGGCGGCCGGAATGCGCATGACGAACCTGCTCACGCAGCACGTGGGGATGTCACTGCACTTTCTCCGCGTCGACGCCACCGGCGCGATCACACGCGTCTACGAGAACGACGACCTGCCCCTGCCGATGGATGTCACGGGCGCTGTCGAGGGCCAGCGGGTGTGCCGCAAGTTCCAGGCGCGGGCCGCCTTCACTCAGCAGAACCGCACGAACGAGCACCACCAGTACACCGACACGCCCTCTGGCACGTTCTGGTGCTCGACACAGACCGGCGTCTCGACCGACGGCGAGTTCTCGATCACAGTGGGCGTGCCCTTCGACGACGCCCGGTGGTGGCGCGGACGCGAGACCGCCGACCGCGCCGTCTCGACCTGCCCGGATGAGGCATGCTGCCGCCGGCCCTCGGCCGACCTCACCGATCGGTGGAGCGGAAAGGCCTGGCCGAGCGCCCGCGTGCACACGCACATGTTCTCGCCGCTCCCCCGCGGTGCGTTCCCCGGAGTCGACGACAACGAGGTCTACAACTTCCTCGGGCGGCACGCGAGCGAGTGAGCCGGGCGCCCGCTCAGCCGTCGAGGAAGCGCGTGAATCGCTCGAGAGCGCTGCGCACCGCTCCGTCGTCGGCATCCTGCACGAAGAGTTCGGGGGCTGCCCCGAGTGAGGCGCTCGCGTGCGTCCAGCATCCGATCACCCGACCGTCAGCGATGATCGTCGCACGCACCATGCCGTTCTTGCCCGGCCCGACCAGAGCGAGATGCTCGGGAGCGCAGACCGCCGTGCGATCGGCATACGAGATGTAGTACTCGTCGAAGGCGCCGAGCGCGAGCACTGCGGCGGCAGACGACGAGCGCCGCGGGCGGACGCCCGACACGTACACGCCCTCCTCGATCTCGACCACGCTGCCAGCGGCTCGGTCCCGCGCTTCTCGGGACTGGCCGAGCGTGAGACCCGACCACCAGGCGAAGTCGGTCACTCCCGCCGGGCCGTGCCCGTCGACGTAGCGGACGAACAGCTCGGCGAGCGGCTCGGGCGGGGCCGCGTGCTCGCGGATGTGCTGGTCGACGAGCACGAAGCGCTGCTCGCGGCTCACCCCGTCGCGCGCGACGACCGGCCCCTGACAGATCAGGCCGTCGAGGGTCAGCTCGCTCAACAGGTGGATGCCCCGCTGCCCGCCGGGGTCGATGCCGATTCCGGAGAAGACCTCGAACATCTCGGAGCGTGTGAGGCCGCCGTCCCGCAGCCGCGGCAGCACTGCCGCCACGGCCGCGTCGACCATCGCTCCGTCGATACCGAGATCGCGTCGCCTGCCTGCCGCCTGCTGGCGCTGCCGGTCGCGGGTCACCGACAGCACCCAGCGCAGATCACGTGCCGGGATGATGTGCAGCGTTCCTCGCATGGTCCACGCCCGCACCAGGTCGCCTCGAGCGAAGGCACGATCGACCGCGCTCAGCGTCGGCTCGGCGCGTGTGCGCGCGGCGAGACCCCAGCGCCCTGCAGTGAAGTCCTGGCTCTGCACCGCGAGCATGTGCGACGCGGCGTCGACCACCGTGCGCGCCGGGGCCGTGAGCCGATGCGAGCGCAACCGCTCGGACAACAGGGATGCGGACTCCATGCCCTCATCATGCCCGGTGAGACCGACAGAGCACTCAGCCGTGCAGTGTCACCTCTCGACGCTCCGGGAGCACGATCGGATGCGAGCCGGCCATGACCTCGAGCACGCGGATCACCTGGCACGAGTATCCGTACTCGTTGTCGTACCAGACGTACAGCACGACGTCGCGGTCGTTCGCGATGGTCGCGAGGCCGTCGACGATGCCGGCGCGGTGCGAGCCGACGAAGTCCGTCGACACGACCTCCGGGCTCTCGACGTAGTCGATCTGCTGGCGCAGCTTCGAGTGCAGCGAGACGCGTCGCAGGTAGTCGTTCAGCTCGTCCTTGACCGCCGGCCGCTCGAGACTCAGGTGCAGCACGGCAAGTGACACGTCGGGGGTCGGCACGCGGATCGCCGAGCCGGTGAGCTTGCCCTCGAGCTCGGGGAGCGCCCGCGCCACGGCCTTGGCCGCGCCCGTCTCGGTGATCACCATGTTGAGTACGGCCGAGCGCCCTCGCCGGTCGCCGCTGTGGAAGTTGTCGATCAGGTTCTGGTCGTTGGTGAACGAGTGCACCGTCTCGACGTGCCCGCGCACGATGCCGTAGGCCTCGTCGATCGCCTTGAGCACGGGCGTGATCGCGTTCGTGGTGCACGACGCTGCAGTGATGATGCGGTCGTCGGGCTCGATCGTGTCGTCATTGATGCCGTGCACGATGTTCTTCAGTGCTCCCTTGCCGGGGGCGGTGAGCAGCACGCGTGCGACACCCGTGGATTCGAGGTGGCGGCTGAGACCGGCCTCATCGCGCCAGCGCCCGGTGTTGTCGACGACGATCGCGTCGTGGATGCCGTATGCCGTGTAGTCGATCGTCGCGGGGTCGTCGGAGTAGATGACCTGGATGCGGGTGCCGTTCGCGATGATCTCCTCGGCCTCCTCATCGACCGTGACGGAACCGGCGAAGCGGCCGTGCACGGAGTCGCGCAGCAGCAGTGACGCGCGCTTGACGAGGTCGTTCTCCGAGCCGCGGCGCACGACGATGGCCCGCAGCCGCAGACCGCTGCCACCGCCGTTGTGCGCGATGAGGATGCGGGCGAGCAGCCGCCCGATGCGTCCGAACCCGTAGAGCACGACGTCGGTGGGCGCTGCGGCGACCGCACCCACCGCCGGTGCGAGGGCTTCGGTCAGATAGGCGTCGAGCGGCAGGTCACTCTCGGCGTGACCTGCGGCGAGCCGAGCGAGGTCGAGCGACGAGGCGCCGGGAGCGAGTTCGTGAACCCCCTCGAGCACCGCGAGGGTCTCATCTACCGCCAGCCGTTCGTGCCCGAGCTGAGCCACTCTGTCGTGCACCTCGACGATGCCGGTGGCTGACAGCCCGAGCAGCCGGTGGCCGTGGAGGGAGGTGACCACGTCGCGTTCGCGCTTGAGCGCACCGATGAGCGGGATCATCCGCTCGGCCAGCTCTTCTCTCGCCGTCCAGTCGTCATGGGGTGCGGCGGTTACGTTCATCTGCGTCCTTGCATGTGTGAGCGCGCCGAGGTCGCCGGCGCGCGAGATTGCCGGGTGAGCTTCGGGGGATGCCTCCAGGGTACGCGCCGCGCTGCGGGGTTCTGAAATCGCGGCTTCGCGGCCGTCGTTCACCTGCGCGACAGGGAATCCTGCGAGTATCCGAAGCGTTGTCCCCCGGGGCATTCCCCGCGTCGAAAGGCTCCAGATGACCGACCACTCCCGCCCGTCGCCGTGGCCACCGCTGCTGATCGCGATCGCCCTCGAGGTCACGGCCACGCTGTCGTTGCGCGCCGCCGAGGGCTTCACTCATCCGCTGTGGCTCATTCCGGTGGTCGTCGGATACACCGGCTCGCTCTGGCTGCTGTCGATCGTGCTCGATCGAGGGATGCCGGTGGGCGTGGCCTACGGCATCTGGGCGGCGATCGGCGTCGTTCTCACCGCCGTGATGGGCACGGTGCTGTTCGACGAGCTGCTCGGGTCGGTGCAGATCGTCGGCATCGGTGCGATCGTGCTCGGCGTGCTGCTCGTCGAGCTCGGGTCGCACAAGCGCGAGGCACCAGCGGAGGTCGGAGCATGACCTGGCTGCTCCTCGCCCTCGCGATCGCGAGCGAGGTGACTGCGACCCTGAGCCTGCGCGCGTCGGAGGGCCTCCGCCGCCGGAGGTGGATCCCCGTGATCGTCGTCGGCTACCTCGCAGCCTTCACCCTGCTCGGAACGATCCTTGCCATGGGCATGTCCGTGGGCGTCGCCTACGGGGTGTGGTCAGCGGCCGGAGTCGCGATCACGGCGATCCTCGGCCGCGTGATCTTCAAGGACCATTTCTCGGTGCTGATGGCGATCGGCGTCGCCCTGATCGCTCTGGGCGTCGTGCTGATCGAATTCGGTGGCGCGCACTGACGCTCGGACAGCATCATGCCGAGACGCCGTCTCGGCGGTCACCCGCTTCGACACCGCGGATTCAGAACCCCACGCACATCGCCGTGGCACCGGCCGCCATCGCCCATGACTCGATCGCGAGCAGGCGGGCGGTCCGGCCCTGATGCACGGGCACGAGCACCCACTCGGAGACGACCGTCCAGAGCACCATTCCGATGACGCCCACGATCACGAATCCCGAGAGAAGTCCGTCGAGACCATGGCCGCCGTGGCCGCCTGACTCGACCACAGCCTCGCCCGTCGACAGGCTCTCGAACGAGCAGATCGCCATCACGAGCGACACCAGCGCACGGTGGCAGCAGGTGGCCGCCGCGGGCGTTCCCCGCACGCCTGCCGTGCCGAGCATCGCAGACACGAGAAGGACGATCCCGAGCACCAGACCGCTCATCGCGTCGCCATCGGTGACCGCCATCGCGACCATCGCCGCCGCCATGATCAGCGCGCTCTGCCTCCCCTGCCACGGCACGGCCCGCCAGACCGCGACGCAGGCCGCGGCTGAGATGACGGCGGCGAGCGCCATCAGCCACGACGCTGCGGGGAGGATGTGATCCACGACTCGGATTATATTGATCACTCGCTCAAAATAGCTAGACCCGCATGCGATACGGCAGGATGGGCGGGTGCCCCGTGTCGTCGACCACGATGAGCGCCGCCGGCAGATCGCCGAGGCGCTGCTCGCCGTGGCCGCCCGCGACGGCCACGAGGCTGTGTCGTCTCGCGCGGTGGCGAAAGAGCTCGGCGTCGCGACGGGATCGCTCTGGCACTACTTCGACGGATTCGATGACGTGATCCGCGCGGCCGCGGCCGAGATCACCCGCCGCACCGACGAGCGGATCCGATCGGTGACCACGGGGCTGCGTGGGCTGAACAGACTCGACGCCCTGATGCGCGAGGTCCTTCCCGTCGAGGCGGAGACGCGCACCGAGGCGTACGTGGTCGTCGGATTCTGGGGACGCCTCGCGACGCTCGCCTCCTCCCCGGATGCCGGATCCCCCACGCTCGCGACCTGGCAGGACGGCATCAGCGAGGCCCTCGATGAGGCGGTCGCCGACGGCGAGCTGACGGCCGCCACACCGAAGCAGGCGGTCATGTCACTGCTGCGCTCGATCACCTACGGCCAGCAGGTCCTGGAGGTCACCGAGCCTTGGGGCGCCGAAGCCCACCTCGCGGTGCTCGACAGCATCCTCTCGCCCTGGCGAGCCTGAACCCGGCGCCCCGAACCTCGCGCTCTGCACTCGCATCCGCTCCGATCTTCTCGCAGAGACGATCCCGGGTGCACTCTTGTGCACCCCGCCGCACCGTCGTACCATCGTTCCAATCCGTTTATTGAGCGATCGCTCGAAATAGTGAGGTACGCCGATGTCCCACCGCCAGCCCGTCTCCATCGACCGGATCCCCACCCCGCATCCGCTCGACCCGCTCAGCGGCGCCGAGATCGCCGCAGCCCGCGCCGTGCTCGAGTCCGGAGGGCTCCTCGGCGACACCGTCAGAGTCCCGATGCTCCTGCCGGACGAACCCACCAAGCAGGAGCTCGCCGCATGGACCCCCGGCTCCCCCATCGACCGTCGGGTCGACGCGACCCTGCTCGACACCGCCAGCGGGGTCGCCACCGAGGTCGTCGTCTCGATCACCCGCGGTGAGGTCGTGCGCAACGAACGGGTTCCCAACGATGCGCCCCCGTACGGCCAACCTCAGTACCTGTTCGAGGAGTACGAGCGCGCCGAGGCGATCGCGAAGGCCTCACCCGAGTGGCAGGCGGCGATGACCCGCCGCGGACTCGCAGACCACATGGAGCTCGCCTTCTGCGGCCCGCTGGCGCCGGGCTACACGGGCCGCGCGGACGAGGTGGGGCGCCGCGTCATCCGCTCCCTCACGTTCCTGAAGTACGACGAGAACGACTCCCCCTGGGCGCACCCCGTAGAGGGACTGGTCGTGCACATCGATCTCACCGCCGGAAGCGTGATCCGCATCGACGACGAGGGCGATGTGCCGGTGCCCGCGGGCCACGGCAACTACTACCCCGAGGTGCAGGGCGAGGCGCGCACGTCGCTCAAGCCCATCGAGATCACGCAGCCCGAGGGACCGAGCTTCGCGGTCACCGGATCGCTCGTCGAGTGGGAGAACTGGTCGATGAGGGTGAGCTTCAACGCTCGCGAAGGACTCGTGCTGCATGACGTCGCGTTCGACGGACGCTCGGTGCTCAGCAGGGCGAGCGTGCCCGAGATGGTCGTGCCCTATGGCGACACGGCGCCGGGTCGCTTCTGGATCAGCTACTTCGACGCCGGCGAGTACCTGCTCGGCAAGAATGCGAACCATCTCGAGCTCGGCTGCGACTGCCTGGGGGTGATCCGCTATCTCGACGGCTACGTCGCCGATGATCACGGCCACCCGGTGCGCATCCCCAACGTCGTCTGCATGCACGAGGAGGACTACGGCATCCTCTGGAAGCACACCGACCTCGACGGCCGCTCGGATGTGCGCCGGTCGCGCCGCTTCGTGGTGTCGTACTTCTCGACGATCGGCAACTACGACTACGGGTTCTACTGGCACTTCTACCTCGACGGCTCGATCGAGGTCGTGGCCAAGGCCACCGGAATCGTGTTCGCGGGCGCCGGTGAACCCGGCGTGCGGCAGAAGCACGCCACCGAGCTCGCCCCCGGGGTATTCGCCCCGGTGCACCAGCACCTGTTCTGCGCCCGGCTCGATGTCGCGATCGACGGCGACGAGAACCGCCTGTTCGAGATCGACGCCCAGCGCATCCCGATGGGGCCGGACAACCCGTTCGGCAACGCGTTCACGTGGTCGGAGACGCAGTTGCTCTCCGAGGGCGAGGCGCAGCGCGACGCAGACACGTCTGTCGCGCGTGCCTGGGAGGTGCAGAGCACCTCGCGCATCAACCGCGTCGGACGCCCGACCGCTTACCACCTGATCCCCCAGCCCACCGCATTGCTGATGGCCGACCCCGCGTCGTCGGTTGCCGCACGCGCGACCTTCGCCACGAAGCACCTGTGGGCGACGCAGCACGAGCAGGGCCAGATCTGGCCGGCCGGTCGATACCCGAACGCCCATCAGGGCGGCTCAGGGCTGCCGGAGTACTCGGCCGGCGACCGTTCGCTCGACGGCGAGGACATCGTGCTGTGGCACACCTTCGGCCTCACGCACTTCCCTCGCCCGGAGGACTGGCCGATCATGCCGGTCGACTACGCCGGATTCTGGTTCAAGCCGAACGGCTTCCTCGATCAGAACCCCGCGATGGACGTGCCGGAATCGTCGCAGGCGCACGTCTCTGCGGATGCCGGATGCTGCGGGGGCGGCAACGGCTGCAACTGCGCCCACTGAGCGTCGGCGTCGCTGTCGGAGGTGAGTGGGTCGTCGTCATCGGGCAGCCCCTGACGGAAGCACGCGGCGAACGTGCCCCTCACGAGAGTCGGGCGATCGCGACGCGCAGGATTCCGTCGGCCTCGTCGAGCGCGTGAGCCGCGACGTCTGCGGATGCCCCCGTGGAGATCATCAGGATCGCGAGCTTCACAGAGCCTCCGGCCGCGTCCAGAGCCTCGGAGGCCTCGTCGACCCCGGCGCCGGTGAGCTCGGTGACCGTGCGGATCGAGCGCGCGTGCAGCTTCTCGTTCGTGGCCAGCAGGTCGACCATCACGCCGTGGTGCGTCTTGCCGAGCTTGATCATCGACAGGGTGGTGAGCATGTTGACGACGAGCTTCTGCGCCGTCCCCGACTTCAGCCGCGTCGACCCCGAGATGAACTCGGGCCCGGTGACGACCTCGATCGCGATCTCGGCGACGGCACCGATCTCGGATGCCGGGTTCGAGGCGATCGCGACGGTGAGCGCGCCGACGCCCCGCGCGAACTCGAGGCCGCCCACGACGTACGGCGTGCGACCCGACGCCGAGATGCCGACGACCGTGTCGCGCTCGGTGAGCCCGAGTTCACACAGCGAGGTCGCCGCAGCCTCGCCGTCGTCCTCGGCGTTCTCGACCGCAGCGCGGATCGCCGTCTCACCCCCGGCGATCAGTCCCACGACCATCGAGGGGTCCGTGCCGAAGGTCGGCGGGCATTCACTGGCGTCGAGCACTCCGACGCGACCCGCGGTGCCTGCTCCGAGGTAGATGAGACGCCCGCCGGCGCGGAAGCGCTCGGTGATGCCGTCGACGGCCGCGGCGATCTCCGCGCTCCGCTCGCCGACAGCGGTCGGGACGCGGTGATCCTCTGCGTTCATGCGCCGCACGAGCTCGGCAGTCTCGAGCAGGTCGAGATCGCCCCGCTCCGTCGTCGACGCCTCCGTGCCGAGCGTCGAGAGGACGTCGAGGAGCGCGGTCAGTCTGGCGTGTTCATTCGGCACGATGCACGAACCTTTCATGGGGAAGATCAGTGCGCTCCGCGAGCAGGAGCGCTCCGTCGAGGGCATCACCGACAGAGACGACGACAGTGCGGCCTGCGGCACGCAGCGCCTGGTCGAGGGCTGCGCGGAACCAGACGTGTTCCGTGAGCCCGCCGTGGAGGGCGACATCATGGTTGCCCGAAGACGCGGCGACGGCCGACGCGACGAGAAGGCCGACTCCCTCGGCGACGATCTCCGCCGAGACGGGATCGCCGCTCTCTGCCGCATCGAGCACCTGCGGCGCCAGGGTCGCGAGGCGCCGAGGCAGGGCACCGCCGGACGAGAGCCAGGCGGGAATCGATGCGGGGCCGCCGATCGTCGGGGCCACCGCATCCGTGAGCGCTGTCGAGGGTGCGAGGCCGGCCGAGGCGCGGAGGACAGCACGCAGCGCCTCGCGCCCGAACCAGGATCCGCTGCCGAAATCGCCCAGCTCTGGACCCCATCCGTCGACGAGGGCGGCCACCTCGCCGTCGATGCCGAGGGCCGCTGCACCGGTACCGGCGATCAGGAGCACTCCTGTCCCACCGTCGAGCGCTCCCGCATGCGCGGACACGACGTCAGAGGTCACCGCGACCGGCGCCTGGAATGCGTCAGCGAGGCCGTTCGCCAGCTCTGCCGCGGACTCGGGGGCGGCCCAGGCTCCCGCAGCGCCCACCGAGACGGCCGAGACCGACTCATCGAGGCGTTCCTTCACCGGAAGGATCGCGGCGAGTGCTGCGGCGACACCGTCTGCGGCCGCCAGCCCGGGCGCCCCCATGCCGTCGTACACGGGTCGGCGGTGAGCACCGTGATCGTCCGCGCCCCGCGGCCCGGAGATCACCGCACGGCATCGCGACTTGCCGAGGTCGACGGCGACGAGGGCTCGCGGAAAAGACATGGAAATAGTCTACGCAACACCCCTCAGTCATGAAAGAATTGTTCACACGCCCGAAACCCGCCCTCACGCCAGGAGCGCCATGAGCATCCAGACGACGATCGCCACAGCAGCCGAGAAGCTGCCACCGTCGCTGGCACGCGTCGCTCGGACGATCGCAGACGATCCGACCATCGTCGTCGACAGCACGATCACCGAGATCGCCGCACGATGCGACACCTCGGTGGCCTCGGTCGTCCGCTTCTGCCGCGCCATCGGCGTGAACGGCTACGCCGCACTGAGAATGGCGCTGGCCACCGAGCTCGGCCGCGAATCGGTGCAGTTCCCTGCAGCATCCGGTTTCGGCTCCGAGATCTCCGCGGCCGACACGCTGCGTGAGGCAACGGCGAAGGTCGCCGCGCTCGAGCTGCTGGCCATCGAGGAAACCATCGCGAATCTCGACTACGACAGCCTCGCGGCCGCGGTCGAGGCGATCGACGACGCCGATCGCGTTCTGCTCTTCGGCATCGGCGCGAGCGGACAGGCGGCCGCCGACCTCGGCCGCAAGCTGCTCCGCATCGGGCATGCGGCGATCGTGCTCACCGACTCGCACGAAGCGAGCGCCGCAGCGTCGCTCGGAGCCAGGAAGACGGTTGCCATCGGCTTCTCGCACTCGGGAGCGACCCGTGAGACCGTGCACTTCCTGCAGACCGCGCGGGCTGCGGCGGGCGTCACGATCGGCGTCACGGGAGGGTCATCGTCACCCGTCGCCGAGAGCTGCGACCACGCCCTGCTCACTCGTGCTCGCGAACCGCGACTCCGTGCCGGGGCGATGGTGAGCCGGATCGCACAGCTCGCCGTCGTCGACTGCCTGTTCGTCGGCGTCGCTCAGCGCCGGCATGCCCACACCGTCCACGCCCTGCAGCGCACCGCCGACGCCACACAGCCGCTGCGCTGAAGGCCCGACCTCAGGCCGACACCGGCTCGTGCCGGCGCGCGGGATCGACCGACCCGGCCGTCCGCAGGAACACGATGATCCAGCTGAAGATCAGCACGGCAGCGATCAGCTCGACGGCCGTGAGGTTGTAGTAGCCGACCGCGAAGAACGACGCGAGCAGGATGATCACCAGCACGTAGGCCCAGCCCAATGCCACGAAGACCCGAGGGATCGTGCGCAGGAACCAGGGCAGCCCCACCACGACGACCGCGAACACGACGACCATGCCGGTGGCCACCGTGTTGTGCACGAGGAAGAACTCATCGACGGGGAAGATCCCGACGCACGCGAGGAAGATGCCCATCAGGATCAGACCGCCGCGCACCATGAAGCGGCCACGCCGATCGACCGGGTCGTCCACCGGCAGCCCCGCGGTGGCGTAGCGCGCGATCGTCGTGACCATGACGCCGGCGATGATCAGTGTGACGTTGAAAGCGGCCGAAGCGCTGTTGGTGCTCATGCCGAGGGCCGAGAGGTTGTCCTGCCACCAGTACACGTCGCTGGAGGCGAGCATCGCGGCGAAGGCGCCCACCACCAGGAACACCGCGAGCACGAGCGACAGCACCGTCGGCGTGAGCGCGACGGCGCTGAGGAACGTCACGTAGGCGGTGAGCGCGAACGCCACAGCCACCAGGATCGCTCCGGGGAAGGCGAAGACCGGGGCTCCGGTGAAACTGCGCTCGAGCAGCTCGGCGATGCCCAGCCACCCCAGATAGGCGATCGCCGCATGCGCGAAGGCGATCGCGGCCAGGTCGTACCAGCGCAGCCGATCACCCGGAACGCTGAATCCATCGCGGGTGCCGTCGGGCGCGACCGTCGCGGGTCTGACCACGAGGCGGCCGAGCGCGAAGGCCAGCACGGCGGTGATCGCGCCCCCGTAGGCCGCGAAAGCACCGATCGAGCCGGTGCCGCTGATCGCCATCTCGTGACCCCAGAAGACCGGCCACCCGATCGCGAACCCGAGCACGAAGAACACCGCCCCGACGATGAGCGCGGTGGCCTCGAACACCGCGTCCGCCGTGTCGGGTCCGCGCAGCTGACGCAGCACCTGCCTGACCTTCTCGCCGAGATATCGCATCGCTGGCCTCCGCCCACATCATAGAAGCCTCGACCTCCGGACCGCGCCGGTGATAGCATCACGGCACGGATCGTATACAACGTCGTCGTTCCACCACCCGAGGTGATCATTCATGAACGGTGCAGCCGCCCCGGCCGAATCGGTGTCGACTCTCGTCGCTCGCAACATCAGCGAGTTCCGGGCCGCCGTCTCGGAGTCCTTCGTGCCCCTGCAGGTGTCGACGGCAGGGCCCGATCACTTCCGGGGGATCATCCGCGGGGCGTCGGTCGACGAGGTGCACGTGAACGAGGTGCGCGCCACATCCCATGTCGTGGAGCGTACGCCCGAGCTCATCGCGCGCAGCGACCGGTCGTACTTCAAGCTCAGCCTGATGCTCGCCGGCACCGGGCTGCTGATCCAGGACGACCGGGAAGCAGTGCTCCAGGCCGGAGACCTCGCCGTCTACGACACCGACCGGCCGTACTCCCTGGTGTTCGACGACGACTTCCGCACGATGGTCGTGATGTTCCCGAAGCATCTGATCAGCCTTCCCTCCGAAATGATCGGGCAGCTCACCGCTGTGCGCATCTCGGGTCAGGGCG
This sequence comes from Microbacterium sp. K2, assembly GCF_051365005.1. Classification (NCBI taxonomy): domain Bacteria; kingdom Bacillati; phylum Actinomycetota; class Actinomycetes; order Micrococcales; family Microbacteriaceae; genus Microbacterium; species Microbacterium sp. K2. Next base: position 1,239,174 of record NZ_JBLWII010000001.1, read on the forward strand.
GTCTCGGCGGGATGGTCGTTCCCTATCTCACCCAGCTCGCCGGAAACCTCGATCAGCTCGCCGGCACGACGGGGGCCCGATTGGCGCACAGCGCCCTCGACCTCGTCACGACGGTGTTCACGCGCGAACTCGGCCTCGACGGAATGTCGGCCGACCCTCATCGTGCTCTCGTGCAGCGCATCCGGTCGTACATCGACCGCAACCTCGCCTCGACCGATCTCGGACCCGCGACCATCGCATCGGCGCACTTCATCTCGACCCGCCACCTGCACGGGCTGTTCCAGGAGCAGGGTGTCACCGTCTCGACGTGGATCCGCACGCGCCGCCTCGAGCAGTGCCGTCGCGATCTGCTCGACCCGATGCTCGCCGATCGTCCCGTCGCCGCGATCGCCGCGCGCTGGGGCTTCGTCGACGCGGCGCACTTCAGCCGCGCGTTCAAATCCGCGTTCGGGATCTCGCCGAGCGAGTACCGCGCGGCGCACTGAGCGAGCGCTGAGCGGGCGCCGTGCGGGCGCTGAGCTCGCGCCCGCGAACCGTCTCCGACGGGTCCGACTGATGTGTCCTTGCTCTGCAGGGCACGCCGGTTGACTGTCGGCGCGCGATGGCGACGCTTCTCTTGAGTGGATGCCGTGCGCCGCCGGAGCATGGGGCAAGCGCACCGCGATGACGCGATGCCCGGAGCGAGGATGCTCCGCTGGATGCGACGTCAGGACCCCCATGACCGCCCCTGTCACGACCGATTCCGCCCTCGACGAATGGCGCACGTACGACGAGTTCGCCGCGGGCATCGACACGTTCCGGCTGCCGAACGCTTCTCTGAACGGCACCTCGCTCGTCCTCACACTCGACGACGAGTCCACGCTAGCCCTGGACTTCGACGCGATCGCCGTCACCTGGTCGGGCCTCGGGGCTTCCGGCACAGATCCCTACGACGCCGTGGCGGTGCGCGGTGACGTCGTCTTCGTGAACATCCCGCTCGAGAGCCGGGAGCGGGAGGCGATCACTGTCGTCTACTCGACCACGACGCACCGGGCGACCGTCGTGCGGTCGCGGATCGCGGCCGAGGCCGTCGAGGGCACCCCGCAGGTCGGGCAGGAGTTCTGGGCGGCGACCACCGATGGCGGCCCCGCGACGGGCGAGGTGCCGGGGCCGAGCCGCGACCTCATCGGCAAGCGCAACATCTACCGGTACAGCCCCCATCACCTCTACGAGCACGTCTACGTCTCGAGCCAGCGCTATGCGTGGCAGTGCCTGGAGGGTGTGCAGCGCGGGCACGGCGACATGGACCTCTCGACGGTCTGGAAGTTCGCGGACGGCCTCTACCTGTTCTGCTTCCGCGAGTTCCGCATCGCCGTCGCGAGCGTCTGGTTGCACGACCTCGGGTATCAGCTGATGACGACCGGGATCTTCCTCGGCCTCAACGGCGACGGCGACGCCGAGCACTCGCGCGGCGGCGGCCACATCTATCCGCTCGGCTCCGTCGACTACCCCGACGCTCAGCCCGTCTGACCCGGCACCGAGACCCTGACAGGGAGCCATCATGAGCAACGCAGACATCATCGCAGAGCACTATGCCGCCAGCGACCGCGGCGACCTCGACGGCATGCTGGCACCGCTCGCCGACGACGTGAGCTGGACCGAGGCCGCCGGCTTCCCCTACGCCGGCACGTACCTGGGACCGGATGCGGTGGCTGCCGGTGTCTTCCAGCGCATCCAAGACGAGTGGGACGACTACACGGTCGCGATCGACGAGGTCATCGACGGCGGAGACGTGGTCGTGGGCATCGGCACCTACTCGGGTACGTACCGCGCGACCGGCCGATTCTTCGCCGCCCGCGTCGCGCACGTCTGGCGCCTGACCGATCACCGGGTCGTCGCGTTCGAGCAGTTCACCGACACCGAACTGGTCAACCGCGCACTGCGCGACTGACCACAGCAGTCCCCACGCACACGAGAGGCAGGAATCACATGAACAAGCGAGTATCCGGCACTGCGGCGCTCATCGCCGTGGCAGCCCTCACCCTGGCCGGCTGCGCCGGCGGAGACGGCAGCGGAGGCGGCGAAGGAACCCCCATCGTCGTCGGCTCCGTGAACACGATCAGCGGCCCGGCGACGTTCCCCGAGGCATCCCTCGCGGCGGCCGCCGTGTTCGACGCGTTCAACGAGGCCGGAGGCCTGGACGGACGCACCATCGAGTACAAGACCCTCGACGACAAGGGAGACCCGGCGACCGCGACGGCATCCGCCCGTGAGCTGGTCGGCAGCGACGGTGCCGTCGCGCTGGTCGGCTCCGCCAGCCTGATCGAGTGCGAGATCAACGCGAAGTACTACGAGCAGGAGGAGATCCTGTCGCTCCCGGGCATCGGGGTCGACACCGGGTGCTTCGCCAGCGACAACATCTCCCCCGCGAACGTCGGTCCCTTCAACGACATGACCCTCACCCTGCAGTACGGCTCGGAGGTGCTCGGCCTCGACGACATCTGCATCCTGCTCGAGATCGCGGGCTCCACGCGCCCGACCTACCAGGCCGCGATCGACAAGTGGACCGAGATCACCGGCAAAGAGCCGAAGTACGTCGACGACACCGTGCCCTACGGCGCCTCGGACTACACGCCCTACATCGTGAAAGCCCGCGAGCAGGGGTGCAAAGCGCTCGCGATCAACCCCGTCGAACCCGACGCGATCGGCCAGGTCAAGGCCGCCAACGCCCAGGGCTGGGACGACGTGACGTGGCTCTATCTGACGAGCGTCTACAGCGAGAACTTCGCGGAGGCGATCGACGACGCGGGTGCCGGCATCTACGTCCCGGCCGAGTTCTACCCCTTCACCGACGATGACGAGATCAACGCCGACTGGAGGGAGCTGATGGAGGCCAACGACATCCCCCTCACCTCGTTCAGTCAGGGCGGATACCTCGCGGCGACCTACTTCATCGAGGTGCTCGAGGGAATGGACGGCGACATCACGCGCGAGACGGTCACCGAGGCGCTGCAAGGGATGGACCCCATCGAGAACCCGATGGTCGGAACCCCCTATGCCTTCGGCACACAGAACACCGCCGGCTGGCCGATCGTCCTCGAATCCGGCACGAACGCCTGGGAGAAGGTCGCCGACGACTGGCTCCGCATCGGCGAGTAGCCGCACCTCGCCTGCCGCCGAGCGCATTCTCGGCGGCAGGTCCGCCGCCCCTCACACCAGAAAGGACACCTCATGCTGCAAGGCGCCATCGCCGGTCTCGCCGCCGGCGGTCTCTATGCGGTCCTCGGAGTGTGCCTGACACTGATGTCCCGCCTCGTGCGTGTCGTCAACTTCGCTCAGGCCGCGACCGGGATGTTCGGCGCCTTCAGCGCCGTATGGTTCGTCAGCGAACTGGGAGTGCCGATCTGGCTCGGCTCCGTCCTCGGCGTGCTCGTCGGCGGAATCCTCTCCGCCGCGATCGGATGGATCGCCGCGACCTGGCTCTCCGAGGCCTCCACCACCACCCGATCGGCGATGACCGTCGGTCCCCTGCTGCTGCTGATCTCGCTTTCGTTCATCCTGTTCGGCAACAAGCCGCAGCCGTTCACACCGATCATCGCCGGCCCCGCGTTCTCCCTCGGCGGGGTCGTGATCAGTCAGGTGACCATCGCCACGGTCGTCATGGCGATCGTGACGGCGGTCGCGGTGCGGATCGTCCTGCGCCGCACGAGAGTCGGCACGCAGCTGCGCGCACTGTCGGAGCGGCCGACGACCGCCGAGCTGCTCGGCATCCGATCGCGTCCGCTGTCGATCGCTGTCTGGTTCGTCACGGGCGTGATCAGCGCGATCGCGATCATGATCATCGCGCCGTCGCAGTCGAACGACGCGACCAGCCTCGCGATGCTCATCGTCCCCGCCGCGGCCGCCGCGCTGCTCGGCGGCTTCCGCCGACTCGACCTCGCCGTCGTCGGCGGAGTCGTGCTCGGCGTGCTCGGCGGTCTCGTCGCGCAGATCGACGAGGTCGCGCTCGTGCGCAACTTCCTCCCGTTCCTGTTCATCGTCGTCCTGCTCCTGTGGACGCAGCGCAAGGAGGTGTGGGATGCCGCTCGCTGACCGTCCCTGGTTCCGTCTGTCCTGGCCTCTGGCCGTCGCCCTCGCCGCGGTGGGAGTGGGCGCCATCCTGAGCGCGGCCCTCCCGGGTTACTTCGTGTTCCTCGCGATCAGCGCGGTCGTCGCGGCGATCGCCATCCTGGGCCTCGGCATCGTCACCGGCTCGGCCGGCATGATCGCGCTGTGCCAGCTCACGTTCGCCGCGGTGGGGGCCTGGATCGTATCTCTGCTGAACGTCATGCAGGCACCGGGCGGCTTCGTCGTCTGGCTCGTGCTGGGTGGCATCGCCGCCGGCCTCGTCGGCATCCTCGTCGGGCTTCCGGCGCTGCGGCTGCGCGGTGTCAACCTCGCCGTCGTCACGCTGGGCTTCGCCGCTGCCGCAGATGTCACCCTCGTACAGATCCAGTTCCCCGGGTCTGCCGACGGCACGGCCGTCGAGCGCCCCACGATGTTCTCGAACGACCGCGAGTTCTTCTTCCTGTCGGTCGTGGTGCTCGCCGTCTGCGCAGTGGGCGTGTTCTTCCTGCAGCGCGGACGGTGGGGCTCGAGCTGGAAGGCCGTCGCCTTCTCGGAGCGCGGCACCGCGGCGGCCGGCCAGAGCGTGCAGAGCGCGAAGCTCACCGCTTTCGCCGTCTCGGCTGCGCTCGGAGGCATCGCCGGTGGGCTGCTCGCCGGTCAGGTGCAACTGCCGTTCGCATCGAGCTTCACCCCGCTGCAGTCACTCGCCCTGTACGTCCTCGCCGTCATGTCAGGAGCGCACCTGATCGACATGGCGATCCTGGGCGGCATCCTCTGGGTGCTCGTGCCCGAGCTGCTCAAGCGCTGGGGCGTGCCGCAGGACTGGGCGTTCGTCGTCTTCGGCGTGCTCGGTGTGCAGGCGATCACCAGCGGGACCAACCTCGGGCAGGGCATCCGCACCCTCATCTGGAAGCGCGCGGATCGCAAGACGGCGTCGGCGACACTGACGGCGTTGCCTGCCGATGCCGATGCGGGTGACTTGGCCATCACGACCACGACCACCGCGACCGTCGACGAGCGCGCGCTGGACGGCGCGCCCGTGCTCACGGTCGAGGGACTCACGGTGCAGTTCGGGGCTCTGAAGGCCCTCGACGACGTGTCGTTCCAGGTGCCCGCGGCGTCGGTCATGGGGCTCATCGGTCCGAACGGAGCGGGCAAGTCGACCTTCGTCGATGCCATCAGCGGCTTTCTGCCGAAACACGGCGGTCGGGTGCTGCTCGGAGATCGCGACCTCGCCGGCCTCTCGCCGACGCGACGCGCACGACTCGGGTTGCGCCGGACCTTCCAGCAGGACAGGGTGCCGCCCTCGCTCACCGTCGGCGCATACGTGAGGTTCGTCGCGCGGCGGCGACTTGCGGCATCGGACATCGACGAGGTCCTGGAGTTCTTCGGGTGCCCTTCGGCGGGTGCCCGTCTCTCGAGTGTCGATGTCGGTACCAGACGGTTGGTCGAGGTGGCGGCCAACGTGATCTCCCGGCCGCGGCTGCTGATCCTCGACGAACCGGCGGCCGGCCTGTCGCACGACGAGCACCTTGCTCTCGCGGCGCGACTGCGTGAGCTGCCCGCGCGCTACGGCGTGGCGCTGATCATCATCGAGCACGACCTGGATCTGGTGCGTTCGGTGTGCCCGACGCTCACCGTGCTCGACTTCGGCCGGGTGCTGGCGAGCGGGCCGCAGGCCGAGGTGCTCGCGAACCCGGCGGTCGTGAAGGCCTACATGGGAGAGACGGAGCTGCTGAAGTGAGCGAACTGGTGCTGAAAGGGGTGACGGTCAGCCGCGGTGCGGGTCCGGTGATCTCGGATGTGTCATTGACGGTGCGAGGTGGCGAAGTGCTGGCGCTGGTGGGCCCGAACGGGGCGGGCAAGACGAGCCTGATCGAATCGGTGTCGGGCGTGACCCCGCACTCCGCGGGGTCGCTCATGCTCGACGGCGAGCCGATCGACAGGCTGTCCCGGGTGTCGAGGGCTCGCCGTGGCATCGTGCACATCGAGCAGGGGCGGGCCGTGTTCCCGTCGCTGACGGTGCGCGAGAACATCTCGCTCACCGCGCGGACGCCTGCGGAACTGGATGCTGCGCTCGCGCAGTTCCCCGAGCTCGAGAAGCGCATCGACTCGCCCACCGCTCTGCTGTCGGGTGGCGAGCAGCAGATGGTCGTGCTCGCCCGCGCGTTCGCCGCGAACCCACGGATCCTGCTGATCGATGAGATGTCGCTCGGGCTCGCGCCGGTCGTCTTCATGCGGCTCATGCCGATAGTGAAGTCGATCGCCGAGTCCGGGGTCGGCGTGCTGCTCGTGGAGCAGTTCACGCAGCTCGCCCTCGGGCTGGCTCGCGAGGCCGTTGTGGTCGCCGGCGGCCGCGTCTCATTCCAGGGCACGGCCGAGGCGTTGAAGGAGGATTCGCAGCTGCTGCATCGCGCCTACCTCGGTGGGTGAGGCGGTCTCGCCTCGGACTTTGACGGCTGCGCAGTAGCCTGAGGGGATGACCGAGACCATCAGCGCCCGCGCCGTCCTGCTCGACATGGACGGCACTCTCGTCGATTCGACCGCCGTCGTGGAGCGTCTGTGGCTGGCGTGGGCCGCGCCGCACGGAATCGACCCCTCGACGGTGCTGAGCGTGGTGCACGGTCGCCAGGGACATCAGAGCATGGCGATCATGCTTCCCGAGCGGGATCACGAGATCAACATCCGAGAGAACGCCGTGATGCTGGCGAACGAGAGCAAGGACGTCGACGGCGTCATCGCGATCGAGGGCGCCGACGTGCTGCTCGAGGCTCTGCTCCCCTACCCTCATGCGATCGTCACCTCTGCTGACGTGACGCTGATGAACGCCCGCATGGGACAGGCAGGACTCGCGGTGCCGTCGCTGACCGTGACCGCGGAGAACGTGTCGGCATCCAAGCCGGACCCCGAGGGCTTCCTGCTGGGCGCGAAGCTGCTCGGCGTCGACCCTGCCGACTGCGTGGTGTTCGAGGACTCGGGCGCGGGTATCCAGGCCGCCCATGCCGCAGGGATGCGGGTGATCGGCGTGGGCTCTCACGCGACGTCTCATCAGCCGACCTTCCACGTCGACGACCTCACGCAGGTCGGCGTGGTGCCGACCGCTGACGGGTTCGAGCTCACCGTTCGGTGACGCGGTGGCGTAGGCCCGCCACATCGGGGATGCGGTGGTGACGTCGTTTCGATGACGCGCTGAGGCCCCACGCATCGGTGGCTCTCCGCGTAGCGCTCGACGGTGTGCCGTTGAAGCGCACGCGAACTGTTCGTGACGATGTGGATGATCTCGCCCATGTCATCCGGTGCGGGCGAGGCGCGCGGGAAGGTTCACTCGCGCTGCGCTGAGTCGTGGTGTGCGCCAGCGCTGTGCGGGGTCCCACCATGCCGGTCCCCGCACCTGGGGAAGACCCTCGTTCATGCGGATCTCCCACCCCGACGTGCCGAGGGAACGGTGATGCAACAAGCACAACGGCCCATCGCTATCCATATGCGTCGGGCCACCCCATGCGTGTTCGGTCACGTGGTGGATCTCACACCACGACGCCGGCACATGGCACCCCGGGATCAGGCACTCCTTGTCGCGGGCGATGATCGCCCGCCGCTGATGCACCGTGAACACCCGATCCGTCGTCGTGATGCCGATGATGCGGCCCTCATCCATGAGCACCCGCTGAATCGCTCCCGAGCACGCGACCTGCGCCGCCACCGAGACCGGCACGTGAGCGCCGGATCCGGGGATCGTCGCCCACCCACCATTGCCGCTCACTCCGCTCGATCCGGCCTCAGCGGCTCCGAAGGCGGCACCGGTGGCACCCGCCGCGTAGTTCGCGAGGTCTTTCGCGTCGACGGTCACGACGACGACCGGTGATGCTCCACCGAGGGTGGGCATGTCCCTGTGCCGGGCAGCGATGCCGAGAGCTGCGGTCAGGGCGTCGTGGCGCTTCTGCGCCGCGGTGCGGTCATCGAGCACACACCGCGGATCGGAATTGAACGGATCAGTCTCCTCCGGATCCGCATCCACGTCCGCGTCAGCACCCGAAAAGTCGGCGTCGCGAGACTCCGTATCGGGAGAATCGGCCTCGGCATCGGCGCTCGGGGTGAAGAACACCCCCGGCATGGGCGGCCCGTCGCCTTTGGGGTTGAGGAACACATCCATGATCAGCTGCAACTGGGCGGCCGCCTCCGGGGTCAGGTACCCGCGGATCGCATGCATGCCGTCTTTCAATCTGCCGATCGTGATCCCGCGACGACGCCGCGCGTCCTCGTCCTTCGGTTCCTCACCATCCGGATCGAACATCGACGCGAGATCCTCCGCCAGGCTCTTCAAGTCCTGCACGGTCGGTGACGGACCGGCCGCATCCGGGACCTCAGCCGCATCCAGGTCTTCATCGTCCCCCATGTCGAGTCCGTGACCGCGCGCACATCCCGCCAATGCGACATCCGCCGCCAACCGCTGCTCGACCGTGAGCCGATCCCACACCCGCTCGATCGGACCCGTCGCCGCCAGAAACCCCGCGACCCCGACCACCCCGTCGAGCAGCGCCAGCCGCATCTCCGACCACCGCGCCGGCATCCTCTCCCCCGCCAGACTCAACGGCCGCCGCACCAGATCGACCACCCTGTCGACTCGGCTCGCCCCCCGCACATCCACCAACAGCGTCCGCTGCAACAACTCATTCAGACCCCGGCACCCCGCCGCATGCGGAAAGTCGCCCATGTCAGCCGTCGCAACCGTCTCGACGATGACCGCCTCGACCCGCCGGAACGCCGCCCCCGCACCCTGCAACACCGCGACCCGCTCCGCATCGCTCAGCCCCGCAAGTGCATCGTCGGACAGCACCGCATCGAGGTCAGCGATGACCCGATCCAGGAGCTCCGTGGTGCTGTTCATACCCCTCAGTCAACCCAGGACCACCGACATTCGAGACCCGAAAGAGCCCACTTTTCCCCCAGATCAGCGCAAGTATCTCGGCCTATCGGAATTATGCAGCGCGAGTCGTCGCACGAGGCGCGGAGAGACAGCGAGCCAGGCAGCAGAGCGACGGCACCTCAGGACCGAGAGCGAACAGAAGACCCTTCACATCCCCGCCCGATCGAACGCGATCGTCGGCACGTCGACCACGTGGGATCCGCCGTCCGCCACGATCACGGCACCCGTGACGTACGACGACTCCCCCGACCCGAGAAACCGCACGACCGACGCGATCTCGGCCGGCCGAGCCGGCCGCTGCAACGGCACATCCGCCGTCACCGTCGCATACGCCTCTTCGCGCGAACCGAGCCCGGCATGGGTGGCGAACTCGTCCATCTCGTCGTCCGCCATCGGCGTCTGCACCCACCCCGGGCAGATCGCATTCACTCGCACCCCCTTGCGCCCGTAATCGCGAGCCAACGTGCGAGTGAGCCCGATCAGAGCGTGCTTGCCCACCGTGTATCCGGCCACAGAAGGCCCCGCGAAGAGACCGGCGAGCGACGACACGATCACGATCTGCCCCTTCGCCTCGATCAGCGACGGCAATGCCTCTCTCGCCATGACGAACGCCGTGGTGAGGTTGGCGCGGATCGCCGCATCCCAGCTGTCGTCGTCGGTGTCGGCGACGGGTGAGAAGCCGTGTCCACCGGCGTTCGCGACCAGCACGTCGAGCCGCCCGAACGTCGCGAGCACCTCGGCCACCGCAGCCTGGGCGGATGCCGTGTCGGCGGCGTCCGCGATGATCGGGTGAGCGCCCACCGCATCCGCCACGGCGCGCAGCGGCTCAGGCCGCCGCCCGACCACGACGACGTGCGCTCCCTCTGCGGCATACCGCTCGGCGATCGCCGCGCCGATGCCGGTTCCGCCGCCGGTGATGACGACGACGCGTCCCGAGACCGTCGATCCGACTGCAATTCCCATGTCCGCTCCTGTTCCTGGTGCGCTCACGCGCAGTTCATGCGCTCACGCAGAGTTCGTGCGCTCACGCGCAGCTCACGCGCTCGCGCGCCGTCCGGTCGCCCCGATGTCATCAGGCAGGGAATCCTGACCGGGCCGAGTACCCGAAGTCGCTGAGGATCGTCGTGCCGTTGATCGCTCTGCTGCGCGGAGAGACGAGATACAGCACATGCGAGGCGACATCCTCCGGCGTCTGCACCGCGAACGACGGATCGATGAACGCCTCGGCACCCAGGTCACCCCGGCTCATCGGGGTGTCGACGATCGACGGCGCCACCGAGTTCACCCTGATGCCCTCGCCCGCAAGGTCCACCGACAACGACCGCCCCAGCTGCACGAGGGCCGCCTTCGATGCGCAGTACGGAGCCATGCCCGGCGACGACACGAACGCGGAGTCGCTCGCCAGCAGCACGACGGATGCGGCCGCCGACGCGCGCAGTGCGGGAAGCGCCTGCGCGACGACCAGGAAAGCCCCCGTGACGTTGACCGCGAAGACCGCATTCCAGTCGAGAAGGGAGATCTCCTCGATCGACGACCCGACCGGGCCCGAGATCCCGGCGCAGCAGACGACCGCATCCAGCCCACCGAGCTCCTCGACGGAGGTCGAGACCGCATCCGCCACCTGTGCCTCGTCGGTGACATCCACCACGCGGACCAGGGCGTCACGGCATCCGCGTGCCGTCTCATCGAGCGCGGCAGCATCCCGGTCGAGCAGCGCCACCCGCACCCCTTCTGCGGCGAGCGCGAGGGCGGTCGCCCGCCCGATGCCGCTCGCTGCTCCGGTGATCAGCGCGGTGGTGCCGCTCAGCTGCAGGTCCATGATCTCCCTGAGACTCCGTCGCTGCGCCGGCGGCGCTCTGTGAGGACGGCGGTGTCATCACGGCCATCCTGCTCTGCCGTGCGCAAGCCGGGAACACGGCAAGGACGGCTGTGCGCGCTGGCACCATCGTCCTTCGCTCAGGGTCAACCGCCGGCCTCCCGGCGCGAGCAGACTCGCTCTATCGACGATCCCCCTCGTCGTCGATGCCGTTCGACACAGCAGTCACCGAGCAAAGGAACCGACGTGGCAGACCCGATATCTGCGTCCACGACGCAGGACGACCACACCTCTCTTCGACCCGGCGCGCTGGGCGTCGCCGGAATCGTCTTCCTCGTCCTCGCGGCTGTCGCGCCGCTGACCGGCATCGTGGTCGTCGCCTCCCTGGCGATCGCCCTCGGAAACGGTGGCGGCACACCGATGGCCTTCTTCCTGGTCGCCGCGATCCTGCTGCTCTTCGCCGTGGGCTATGCGCAGATGTCGAAACAGCTCGTGAATGCGGGAGGCTTCTACGCCTTCGTCGTGAAGGGACTCGGCCGCACGGGCGGTCTCGTCGCCGGCCTCATCGCCACACTCGGCTACAACTTCTTCGTGGTCGGCACCATCGGCACCAGTGGCTTCTTCATGCAGAACATCATCCGCGACCTCACGGGGCTCGACGTGCACTGGTTGATCTGGGGTCTGGTGTCGATCATCGTCTGCTTCGTGCTCGCTCGCGTCGGCGTGGACTTCTCGTCGAAGATCCTCGGCGTCTGCCTCGTGCTCGAGGTGCTGATGCTCGTGGTCTTCGACGTCTCGGTGCTCGTGCAGACCGGCTACGACGTGGCCGCGTTCAGCCCCGAAGCGGTGTTGTCGGGTTCACTGCCGATCGGCCTGCTCCTCGCCGCAACGGGCTTCCTCGGATTCGAGGCGACTGCCCTGTTCAGCGAGGAGGCGAAGCAGCCGCTGCGCACCATCCCTCGCGCGACGTACACCTCGATCATCGCGATCGGCGTGATCCTGGGCGTCACCACGTGGGCCGTCGTGAGCGCGACGGGCGTCGCGCAGGCACAGGCCACGGCTCTCGAGCACCTGCCGACGGGTGACCTCATCTTCACCCTCTCGCAGCAGTACCTCGGCGGTCCGCTGACCACGGTGATGATGATCCTGCTGCTCGTCAGCCTGTTCGCGGCGATGCTCGCGTTCCACAACTCCGCGACGCGCTACCTGTACTCTCTCGGTCGCTCGCGGATCCTTCCGCATGCTCTCGCCCGTACGCGCCGCAACGGCGCCCCGCAGCTCGCAGGGATCGTGCAGGCCTCTTTCGCAGCGATCGTGGCGATCATCTTCGCGATCGCCGGCGCCGATCCCATCCTCACCCTGGTGCCGGCCATGCTCGGCTTCGGCACCCTGAGCGTGCTGATCCTGCAGGGACTCGCAGCGATCTCGATCGTCGTGTACTTCCGTCGTTCCGGCGACCCGCGATGGTGGAGCACATTCATCGCTCCGGGCATCGGATTCCTCGGCATCGCAGCGATCTCGGTGCTCGCGATCGTGAACTTCAACATCGTCGCCGGATCCGAAGAGCTCGCCATCCGCCTCATGCCGCTGCTGCTGGTGGTGGCTCTCATCGGCGGCATCGTCTACGGCGCCTATCTCAAGCGCTCCAGGCCCGCCGTGTACGAGGGCCTCGCATCCGACCTCGAGCGATTCAGCGATCGCTGACGCTCCCTCATCCCCACCCCATCAAGGAGAGACATGACGACCCTGAACCCCGCCGACACCTCCACCTGGCTTCCGCTCGAGGGCCTGGCCCCCGGATTCGACGCGAACAAGGCCCCGCATACGACCGCGCTGAGCGGCCAGGAGATCACGGTCGTTGACGCCCGGGGAACCCGCATCTCGCACCGGTTCGCCGACACCACGGTCACGTGGGACTACCGCCCGGGCGCCGAGGACTCCACGGCGCCGGCATCCGACACCGACGACTACGAGGCCTTCGAGGTCGACGACGAGCTGTACTTCGTGCAGTTCCATCACAGCTACCTGCCGAACGAGGCCGTGTCGCTGGTCGTCGACCTCCGCCACGGGCGCGCCCTCGCCGTCATCTCGGTGATCCTGCCTGCGCCCGAGCAGGGACGCACCCGCGTGCAGCACATCTTCGCTCCGAGCACGATCGAGGGCGCGACCGTCACGGGCACCGAGCCCGCGCCGAGCACGACGCTCATCGGTCGCCGGGTCGAGTGGGTCTACAGCGAGGAGCACGCATACGAGCACGTCTACCTGTCGGAGCGCTGGTACTCGTGGCAGTGCCTCGCCGGGCCCGAACGAGGGCTCGCCGACACCGACGAGAACAGCGTCTGGGAGGTGCGCCCCGGCATCTACATCTTCGCGTGGCGCGAGAAGGTGATCCCGTGCGCGTCGGTCACGATCGCCGACCACCGCGACGTGAACGCCGTCCGCTCTCACGGCGTGCTGTTCGGACTCGACGAATCGGGCGAGGTGCCGACGCACTTCACCTTCGGCGCGCACGGCCGGCTGCTGTCGACCACGCATCACGGCTCGGGGCTCGAGCCGGCCTCGTTCGGAACTCTCTGACATGGTGGCGGCGGCGGACCTCATCGTCACAGGCTCGGTGATCCGCACGGCGGATAGTCGGAATCCGGTCGTCGAGGCGTTCGCCGTGCGCGACGGGCGGATCCTCGACGTCGGGACCAGACTCGCGATGCAGGCGCACCGCGGGCCGGACACGCGGATGCTGGATGTCGACGACGCCGCGGTCTACCCCGGTTTCGTCGACGTGCACAACCACCACGCCATGGCCGGCCGCACGGAGCTGTTCGAGCTCTCGCTGCCACCGTCGCTCGCCCTCGACGACATCCTCGACCTCGTGCGTGACAAGGCGCAGACGTTGCCGACGGACGCGTGGATCATAGGTGGCTCGGTGTCGACCACGCTGCTGCCCACCCTCGCGAACACCGCGACCAGACAGCGTCTCGACGAGGCGGCCGGTGGCCGACCGGTCGTGTTGGTCGAGGACTCGAGGCACAACAGGTGGGCGAGCACCCGGGCACTGCAGCTCGCCGGCATCACTGCCGACGGCATCCCCTCCGGAGGCGTCACTCTGCTCGATCCCGACGACGGGACGCCGACCGGGGTGCTGCTCGAGGCAGCGGGAATCCCCGTGCAGGAGGCGTACGACCGCAGCGGTGGACTGACGGAGGAGCAGCACATCGCCGCGTCACGCCGCGGCGTCGAGATCCTCAATTCCTTCGGCATCACGACCTTCCAGGATGCCGGGGTGTCGACCGACATCCTCGCCGCGCTCGCGGCACTCGACCGGTCGCACGAGCTCAGCGCCTGGGTCGTCTCGTCGTTGCTGATCAACGACGAGATCTTCGGGTTCGATCCGATCGGCGCGGCGCTCATCGATCTGGGCGAGCAGTTCAGAACCCCGCACCATCGGCCGGACTTCGTGAAGATCTTCCTCGACGGGGTGCCACCAGCGCGGACGGCGTCGTTCCTCGAGCCCTACGTGGCGGATGCCGTGCACGGCGCCCACTTCCACGGCGAGACGACGATGGACTTCGACGAACTGCACACGTGGCTGCGGTCTGTCGCCGAACGCGGACTCGGCGCCAAGGTGCACTGCACGGGCGACGGATCGGCGCGTCTCGTGCTCGACGTCGCCGAACGCATCCGCGCCGACGGCTTCACCACCCCGATTCAGATCGCGCACGGCCAGTTCCTCGCCGACGACGACATCCCCCGATTGCGAGCCCTCGACGTGTCGGCCGACATCTCACCGTTCATCTGGTTCCCCGGCGTGATCCCTCAGGCACTGGCCGACGTGCTCGGCGACCGTGCCGAGCATTCGCAGCCCAACCGCGCCCTGCTCGATGCGGGAGCGCTCGTCGCCGGCGGTTCGGACTGGCCGGTGAGCGAGTCCCCGAACACTCTCGAGGGGCTGCAGGGTCTCGTGACGCGCGCGGACCCGCTCGGACGCGCATCCGGCGTCCTCTGGCCCGAGCAGGCGATCACCGCCGAGGAGGCGCTCGAGGTGTTCACGATCAACGCCGCGACCGCGATGGGGCTCGGATCGGAGACAGGATCCCTGACGCCGGGCAAGTCCGCGGACTTCGTCGTGCTCGCGCGGGATGCGATCGCCGGCCCTGCCGACGAGATCGTGCACACCCCCGTGCGTTCGACGTGGTTCGCCGGGCGAGAGGTCTACACCGCGGGCTGATCAGGTCGCGTGCCGCGCGCATCCTGCTGCCGGCCGTCCTGCGCCCGGCTCTCACGTGCGCGGCCCTCGCGTGCCCGGCTCTCGCGTGCGTGGCCAAAAACGCACCACTCAGGAGCGATTCGGATGCGTTATCGACCCCGCACGCGGGATGAGATGCATTATTGACCCCGCACGCGGGATGAGATGCGTTATCGACCCCGCACGCGGGGACGAGACGCCGAAGCCCCCTCCCGAACTCGCAGGAGGGGGCTTCGAGCGTGCACAGCCGTCAGCGTCCGAGCAGGAACCTGGCCCCCAGCTCGCCGATCATCGCCGCGGGCGCATTGGTGTTGCCCGTCGGAACGGTCGGGATCACCGACGCGTCGATCACACTCAGCCCCTCGAGGCCGCGGACGCGCAGCAGCGGATCGACGACCGCGTCGGCATCCGACCCCATCCGGCAGGTGCCCACCTGGTGGTGGTAGGTGATGGCGGTGCGGCGCACCCAGTCCTCGATCCCGTCGTCCGGCACATCCGGTCCTGGATACACCTCGGTCGCTCCCCACTCGTCGGCGAGCGCCGGCTGCCCGCCGATCCGACGGCACTGACGCACGGATGCCGCGAGCGACGCGACATCCCTCTCGTCCGCGAGTGCAGCGAGGTCGATCAGAGGCGGGTCGTCGAGATCGGGGCCCGACAGCGTCAGTGTGCCCCGGCTGTATGGCGTCACCAGCCCGGCCATCAGCGTGAATCCGTCGTCTCCTCGGGGCTCGAGGTCGCCCCACATCGGCACCGAGAAGTGGATCGGCTGCGTGTCGGGCTCTGGGAGGCCGTCACGACTGCGCCAGAAGAGGTGCGACTGCGTGACCGAGACGCCGGACTGCGGCGGCCCCACCGGTCGCTCCGTCGTGAAGATGACGGGAGAGAGCAGGTGATCGTGGAGGTTCTTACCCACGCCGGGCGCATCGACCACGACCGGTATGCCGACGGCCGCGAGCTCGTCGGCAGGGCCGATGCCGGAGCGCAGCAGGATCACGGGCGATCCGATCGCACCGGCCGAGAGCACGACCTCGTCGGCGAAGACGTCCTCGGAGTCGGCGCCGGATCCGAGCCGGACGCCGACGGCGCGACCTTCCTCCACGATCACCGAGTGCACCTCGCGTCCGGTGAGGATCGTGAGCCTGTCGGCGATCGGCTGCGCATAGGCCATCCACGTGTTCACCCGGCGTCCGTCGCGGATGGTCACCTGCTGCTGCGAGACGCCATCGAGGGTGCCGCCGTTGTAGTTCGGATTGCGGGGCAGCCCCTCCTCGACCACCGCGTCGATGATCGACGCCTGGATGGGCGAGAGCTCGTAGTCGTCGGTGACGGGCAGCACGTCGTGCTCGAGCGCGGCGAAGACGGGCTCGACGGTTCTCCAGCCCCAGCCGGTCGCACCGCCGCGCTCCCACGCGTCGTAGTCGGAGGCGGCGCCGCGCACCCAGATCATCGCGTTGAGCGCGTGCGACCCTCCGGTGACCTTTCCGCGCGGCAGATGCAGTCGGCGACCCCCGGCGTGCTCCTGCGGCACGGTGAAGAAGTCCCAGTCGTCGGCGGAGTGCCAGAGCTCCCCCGCCCGCGACGGGTCGTGGATCGCGGGGTTCGAGTCGTATCCCCCGGCCTCGATGAGCGTGACCTCGACGCCTGCATCGACCAGCCGTCGCGCGACGATCGCCCCCGAGGTACCCGCGCCGACGACGATCGCGGTCTTCACGCGTGCGCCTTGCGTCCGGGGCCCGACACGACCTGCGTCACGGCGACGGACTTGAGACCCTCGACGCCGAACTCCAGGCCGTAGCCCGAGCTCTTGACACCGCCGAACGGCACCATCGGATGCAGCCCGCCGTGAGAGTTGATCCACACCGTGCCCGACTCCATGCGCGTCGCCGCCTCGCGGGCGACCTCGGGGTCGCTCGACCAGACCGATGCACCGAGACCGACATCGACCGCGTTGGCCAGGGCGAACGCCTCGTCGACGTCGCTGTATCTGATCACCGGGAGTGCCGGTCCGAACTGTTCCTCCTGCACGAGCGCCGCGTCGTTGTCGATGTCGGCGACGATCGTGGGCCGATAGAACAGCTCGCCGAGTTCGGGCGCCGCCTCGCCGCCTGTGACGACACGAGCGCCGCGGCCTCGCGCCTCCTCGACCAGCCGTGACACGATGTCGAACTGGGCGCGATTCTGCAGCGGACCGAGCACGTTGTCCTCATCGAGTCCGTTGCCCATCGGCACGGAGGCCGCGATCTCGGCGAGCGCGTCGACGACCTCGTCGTAGACCGAGTCGTGCACGTAGAGGCGCTTCATGGCCGCGCACGTCTGGCCGGTGTTGATGAACGCGCCCCAGAAGAGGTCCTGCGCGATCGCCGACACGTCGGTGCCCGGCAGCACGATGCCGGCATCGTTGCCGCCGAGTTCGAGGGTGAGGCGGGCGAGGTTGCCGGCCGAGCTCTCGATGATGCGGCGCCCGGTGGCCGTCGACCCGGTGAACATGATCTTGTCGATGTCGGGGTGCGAAGCGAGACGAGCGCCGACCCCTCGGTCGCCCGAGACGCCGATCAGCACGTCGGCCGGCAGCACGTCGTTCATCACGGCCAGCATCGCGAGCACGCTCAGCGGCGTGTACTCGCTGGGCTTCGCGACGACGGTGTTGCCCATTCGCAGCGACGGACCGATCTGCCAGATGGTGATCATGAGCGGCCAGTTCCACGGACCGATCGCGCCCACGACCCCGGCTGCCTTGTAGACGAGCTCGGCGTGCAGGGTCTCATCGTCGACGAGCACCTGCGACTCGATCGGGATCGCCGCGTTGGTGCGCAGCCACGCCGAGCACGCACCCAGCTCGAAGCGCGCGTTGGGGCCGTTCAGCGGCTTGCCCTGTTCGCGCGAGAGCAGGTGCGCGAGCGCCTCCGCGTTCGCGTCGATCGCGTCGGCGGCCGCGATCAGCAGCTCGCTGCGCTTCGCGTGGCCGAGCGACTCCCAGCCGGGCTGCGCTGCGCGTGCCCGCGCGATCGCATCGTCGAGGTCGGCGACCGAATGCTCGGGCGCACGGCCGATCACGTCACGTGTGGCGGCATCCGGGATGTCTCGTCCAGCGCCCTCCGGTGCCTGGATGCGGTCGAGCAGCGCGGCGGCTGCGGATGCGGCGGATTCGGACATCGGAACTCTCCTTCGAGCGGGACACGTGCCAAGGAACTGGCGGTCGTCTCATTGTCGAACGCCGTTGCGCGACCCACTTGTCGAGGAGCGCGCCGCAGATGTCCGAGTGCGAAGGGATGACCTCGGCGCGGCTCAGATCAGCGCGAAGTCCTCGAAGATGAGAGTCGTCCGGGTTGAGCGGATCGAGGGGATCGCCTGGATGTCCTCCAGCACGATGCGACGGAGGTCGCGAGCGTCGCTCGCTCGGACGAGCAGGATGACGTCGAAGTCTCCGCCGACGAGTGCCATGTGCTCGATCTCGGGGATCGTCCGCAGCCGTGCGCTGACCTCCTGCCAGGTCGCCTGCTCGATCGCGAGGGTGACGTAGGCGCTCGCGTGATGACCGAGCAGCACGGGGTCGGTGCGCACGGTGTATCCGGTGATGATGCCCGAATCCGTGAGGCGCTTGATCCGCGCGTGCGCGCCCGCCCTCGAGACGTGCACGGCCTCAGCGATCGACGTCATGGACGCGCGCGCATCGGCTCGCAGCTCCGCGAGGATCGCCTGGTCGGTCTCGTCGAGCGTGATCATGGAACCCCTTCGTCCGTGCCTGAATTCTGACATTTCGCTGCGCTGGATGGCAACCGGACAGCAATCGTCCACGATGTGCCGATTGTTCTTGGACGGCTGCCCGCGGCGGCGCATGCTGTCTTCATCAGGTTCGGCAAGGAGGGCGAACGGATGGAACACGCAGATCTGCTCCCGCGCGGCGCGGCGGTCCAGCTCATCAGCCCGGGCGGCAGGGTCATTGACGACGAGCACTATGTGCTGCCGGACTCCGATGCCCTGCTCGCCGCCTACCGCGGTCTCGTCGAGGGGCGCCGCATCAACGATCAGGCCAGCGCTCTCGTCCGGCAGGGTCGCCTCGCGGTCTACCCATCGTCGCACGGCCAGGAAGCCTGTCAGATCGGAGCCGCACTCGCTCTCGCCGATGGCGACTGGCTCTTCCCGACATACCGCGACTCGGTGGCGGTGATCGCACGAGGCGTCGCACCGGCCGAGGCGATGGTGCTGCTCAAGGGCGACTGGCACTCGGGCTACGACGTCCGAGCGCACCACGTCGCGCCCCAGGCCACTCCCCTGGCGACGCAGCTGCTGCACGCCGTCGGCTTCGCATACGCCGCAAAGCGACGAGGAGAGGACACGGTGGTCGTCGCCCTGTGCGGAGACGGTGCCACCAGCGAGGGCGACTTCCACGAGGCCATGAACTTCGCCGCCGTCTTCCACGTGCCCGTCGTCTTCTTCGTGCAGAACAACGAGTTCGCGATCTCGGTGCCACTGAGTCGTCAGACCGCGGCGCCCTCCCTCGCCCACAAGGCGATCGGCTACGGGATGCCGGGGCAGCGTGTCGACGGCAACGACGTCGCCGCCGTGCTGGCGGTGCTCGGCGAAGCGGTCGATCGGGCGCGCACAGGCGGCGGACCCACGCTCGTCGAGGCGCACACGTACCGGATGCAGGCGCACACGAACGCCGACGACGACACCCGCTATCGCGAGCGAGCCGAGGTGCAGGCGTGGGTCGCCCGTGATCCGCTGGCGCGTCTGCGAACCCATCTCACGAGCACGGCCGCACTCACGGAAGAGCTCGAGGCCGAGTACGCCGCCGGGGCCGAGCAGACGGCCGCGGCCATGCGCAAGGCCCTCAACACGGATGCCGACATCGACCCCGAGGACCTCTTCCGCTTCGTCACCGAGTCCCGCTCGCCGCAGCGCGAAGAGCAGTGGCAGATGCTGAGCGGCGAGATCGAGCGGACCCACGAACCAGCCGGAGGTGCACGATGACCATCGCCCACGACGACGCCCGCGTCGACATGCGCACCTCGGCCGTATCGACCATGAGCATGGCCGCCGCTCTGAATCTCGCCCTCGCGGATGCGATCGAGAACGACCCTGAGGTCGTGGTGTTCGGCGAAGACGTCGGCGCGCTCGGAGGTGTGTTCCGGATCACCGACGGACTCACGGCGCGGTTCGGCGAGGACCGATGCTTCGACACTCCGCTCGCCGAGTCCGGCATCGTCGGCACAGCCGTGGGCATGGCGATGAACGGCATGCGCCCCGTCGTCGAGCTGCAGTTCGACGCCTTCGCGCTGCCGGCGTTCGAGCAGATCGTCAGTCACGTCGCGAAGCTCGGCAACCGCACACGGGGAGGGGTGCGGATGCCACTCGTGATCCGCATCCCGTTCGGCGGCGGCATCGGCGGCGTCGAGCACCACTGCGACTCGTCCGAGGCGTACTACGCGCACACCCCCGGGCTCACGGTCGTGAGTCCGTCGACGCCGCAGGACGCGTACTCGATGCTCCGCGCGGCGATCGCCTCGCCCGACCCGGTGATCTTCCTCGAGCCCAAGAAGCTGTACTGGACCAAGGGCGAGGTCGACACCTCGGTGATCACCGAGATCGGCACCGCCCGGATCGCGCGCGAGGGCACCGACGTCACTCTGATCGCCTACGGCGCCTCCGTGCCGCTCGCCCTCGAGACGGCCGACGTCGCGGCGTCGGAGGGGCGCAGCGTGCAGGTCATCGACATCCGCTCGCTGTCTCCGTTCGACGACGAGACGGTGACCGCCGCCGTGCGTGCGACGGGACGCGCGGTCGTGATCGCCGAGGCCCCCGGTTTCGCCAGTGTGGCATCCGAGATCCAGGCGCGGGTGTTCGAGCGCTGCTTCGAATACCTGGAGGCCCCCGTGCGCCGGGTCACCGGATTCGACACCCCGTACGCGCCGCCCAAGCTCGAGCACTGGTACCTGCCCGATGTCGACCGCGTCCTCGACGCGATCGACACGCTGCACTGGGAGGACGAGTCATGACCGCCCTGACCGGCCGCGTGTTCCGCCTCCCCGATCTCGGCGAGGGACTGACCGAAGCAGGACTCGTGCAGTGGCTCGTCTCCGTCGGCGACACCATCGTCGTCGATCAGGCGATCGCCGAGGTCGAGACGGCCAAGAGCATCGTCGAGCTGCCCTCGCCGTTCGCGGGAGTCGTCATCGCTCTGCACGGAGCGCCCGGCGAGACGATCGACGTCGGCGCGCCGGTGCTCGAGGTCGCCGATGCGGCGAGCTACGCACCCACGTCGGAGGCGGACGGATCGAACAGGTCGGATGCCGCAGAGCACGAGGCCTACCGAGAAGAGGAGCGAGCGGGGTCGGGCAACGTCCTGATCGGCTACGGCACCTCGGAGAGAGCGACGATCGGCCGTCGCCGTCCGAGGATCGCGGTCTCGTCGGCGCCGGTCTCGGCGGTGTCGGTCTCTCCGGCTGAGACCGCGCCGCGACGACCTGTGGCCGTGCGCTCACCTCTCGTCCGAAGGCTGGCGCGAGATCTGGGGCTCGACGTGCACGACATCACCCCGACCGGACACGACGGCTCGATCACCCGCGCCGACGTTCTGGCCGCGGCCGTGGACGATGCGGTTGACGGCGCCGCGGCGCAGCATCGCAGCACGAGCGGGCACGACCTCGACGGCCTCGCCGTGGTCTCGCGCGAACGACTGTCGGCTCTGCGTCGAGCCGTGAGCGCGAAGCTCAGCCGCAGTCGCTCTGAGATCCCGGAGGCGACCGTATGGGTCGACGTCGATGCGACCGAGCTGTGGGCGCTGCGCGACGGCATGGCTCCGGATGGCGGCAAGCCCCCCTCGCTCACCGCGCTGATCGCGCGCTTCGTGCTGCTCGCCCTCGAGGATCACCCCGTGCTCGCCTCGCGACTGAGCGAAGACGCATCGGAGCTGATCATGTTCTCAGGGGTCAATCTCGGCGTCGCCGCCGACACCGACCGCGGACTCATGGTCCCCGTGATCCCCCGTGCGCACGACCTCACGGTCGAGCAGCTCGACGCGGCGCTGCGTGAACTGACGACCGCCGCGCGCGCCGGGTCCATGCCGCCGGAGCGCCTGCGCGGATCGACGTTCACCCTGAACAACTACGGCGGGCTCGGCGTCGACGGCTCGGCCGCCATCATCAATCACCCCGACGTCGCGATCCTCGGAATCGGTCGCATCATCGAGCGTCCCTGGGTGGTCGACGGTCAGATCGTGCCCCGCCGCATCGCGCAGCTGTCACTCGTGTTCGATCACCGGGTCTGCGACGGCGGCTACGCCGCGAGTTTCCTGCGCCGTGTGACGGAGCTCATCGAGCATCCGCTGCGTGCGTTCGGGCGGGTGTGAGGGCCGCTCGCTTCGGAATCCCGTCGCTCCATCGGACGCAGTGCTTGGGCCACGCGACTGCGTGCGCTACTCTCGACAATTACTGACCGATCATTCGGTAAGTGATTCAGGGTGACACTGCGTCGCTCTTCCCCCACCGCAGAACAATGGAGTTCGCATGACGTCAACAGTCTCCGCACGCACCTCGAGGACGAGAATGCCCAACGAGGAACGCCGGGTCCTCGCCGGAACGCTCGTCGGCACCTCGATCGAGTGGTACGACTTCTTCATCTACGCGCAGGCCGCCGGTCTCGTGCTCGCCCCGCTCTTCCTGGCTCCGATCGCCCAGGAGAATCCGGGATTCGCACAGATCCTGTCCTTCGCCACCATCGGCATCTCCTTCCTCTTCCGCCCCCTCGGGGCGATCATCGCCGGACACCTCGGCGACAAGCTGGGCCGCAAGAAGATGCTGGTCTTCACGCTCGTCATGATGGGCCTCTCCACAGCGCTGATCGGTGTGCTTCCGACGTACGCGGCGATCGGCGTCGCCGCTCCGATCCTGCTCATCGTGCTCCGCATCCTGCAGGGGTTCTCCGCCGGCGGCGAATGGGGCGGGGCGGCACTGATGGCCGTCGAGCACGCCCCGACGGGCCGGCGAGGACTTTTCGGCGCCTTCCCGCAGATCGGCGTTCCGATCGGCATGATCCTGGCGACAGCGACGCTCTGGGTACTGACGAGCTCGATGTCGCCCGAGGCGTTCCTCGAGTGGGGATGGCGCATCCCGTTCCTGATGTCGATCGTGCTGATCGCCGTCGGCTACGTGATCAGGCGCGCGGTCGACGAGAGCCCCGTCTTCGAGGATCTCCGCCGTCGCCGGCAGGAGGCCTCCGCACCGCTGGGTCGCCTGTTCCGCAAGAACACCAAACAGGTCGTGCTCACCGCGCTCATCTTCATCGGAAACAACGCCGCCGGCTACCTGCTCATCGCGTTCTTCGCCACCTACGCCGTCACCGCACTCGGCATGGAGCGTCCTCCTGTGCTGCTGGCGACGACCCTCGCATCCTTCGGGTGGCTCATCTTCACGCTCTGGGGCGGTCACCTGTCCGATCGGCTCGGGCGGGTCCGCACCTTCCAGATCGGCTACATCGCACTCGCGCTCTGGGCGGTTCCGATGTGGTTCCTGATCGATACGGCGAACATCTTCTGGTACTTCGTGGCCCTGTTCGTGATGACGTTCGCACTCGGGCTCTCCTACGGTCCGCAGGCCGCCCTCTACGCCGAGATGTTCCCCGCCAACGTCCGGTACTCGGGCGTCTCGATTGGGTATGCGCTCGGCGCCATCCTCGGCGGAGCCTTCGCACCGATGATCGCCGAGACGCTGCTGAATCAGTTCCAGGCGGCCTGGACGATCGGCATCTACATCGCCGTCGCGGCAGTGATCTCGCTCATCGCAGTGTCGATGGTGAAAGAGACGAAGGGCGTCGACCTGCGGGCCTGACGGACCCGTCTGCGGTGCAATCAGAGGGCCGGTCGGTCACACGACCGGCCCTTTGCGATCAGCCGAAGACGAGACCCGTGCGGGCGGTGGCGTCCTCGACCGTGATGCCGACGATCTTCGAACCCTCTTCGACGACGTCGCGGTCGGCCTGGAAACGGAAGACCTGACCGTCGCGCGTCGTGACGGCGTAGTAGTCATCGCCGGCCGCCACGACATCGACGACGGTGCCCCCGGGGTAGGCGGCCATCGCATCCGCCACTGGAGCGCCGAGGCGGATGTCTCCCCGGTGCGGCAGCGCCGCTCCGTCGTCGACCGACTCATCGAGGCTGCGATCGCTGCCGACGGTGATCGACGACACCGCGTCACCGGCATCGACGGGCTGCACCAGGATGGACCCCGCGCCCCCGGGCGCGACGAGCCTCCACGGTCCGCCGTCGTACTCCGGCTCCATGACCTGCGCGTCCTCGCCCGCCTTGGAGAGAGCGGCGTCGACCGAGTCGCCGAGGCGGAGCGGACCCACCCCGCCGACACCGATCTGCCACTCGCTCCACACGGCTCCGGGGTCTCCCGACGGATCGGTCTCGGCGACAGGCGGGTTCTCGGTGAGCTCGTCGATCAGTTCCGACCTCGCCTCACCGGCGCGGGTCTGCAGCAGCAGGGCGGCGGCTTCGGCGTCGAAGTCGCGGTCACCGCTGAAGGGCTGC
This sequence comes from Microbacterium sp. K2, assembly GCF_051365005.1. Lineage (NCBI taxonomy): Bacteria > Bacillati > Actinomycetota > Actinomycetes > Micrococcales > Microbacteriaceae > Microbacterium > Microbacterium sp. K2. Next base: position 1,263,778 of record NZ_JBLWII010000001.1, read on the forward strand.
CAGAGCTGCACGATCACGTTGCCGGTCGACGCGAATGCGTCGAAAGACCGCCAGTCGAGCCCCGCATCGACCAACGACCCCGCGAAGGCTCGGACGTCCTCGGAGGGTTCGGGAATCACGGCATCGAAAGTGACGGTTCCCTCTTTGGCGAACTCGGCGCACTGCTCGGCAGCCTGGAGCAGCTGATCCATTCGCCCCTCGGCCTGCGCCTCGTCAGCGAACTGCATGATCGTCATCCGACCGAACCCGTTGGCAGGATCCGTCGGCACCTGCCATTCGACCGTTCTCGCCCCCACGCTGCCGAGCGACTGCTCGGCGTAGAGGGCATCGCAGATCGGCGGATCCGCAGGGAGACTTCCGCCATCCGACACCTGCTCGAGCACCGGCGAAGGATCACCGACGTCGGTGGCCTCCGGCACGATCCGCACGATCTCCTCAGGGGTGAGCGCGAACGGGTCGAGTTCGTCTCCGACGAACACGATCGGTCCGGCGTAGGGCTCTGGGGATGCGGTCGACGGAGACGGCGAGGGCGAGGGCGACGACGAGGCCTGAGGAGTCGGGGCGCAGGCGCTCAGGGCGACCAGCGCGCCTATCCCGATCGATGCGAGCATCATTCGCGCTCGACACGTGGTGAAGACAGTCATGTGCATCCTCCGACTCGTCATGCGCCGCTGCGGGCGCCCCCTCCCCGGAGCCTAAGGCGCTGCGGCACCCTCGACCAGGGGCGCGCGCATGTCGAGATCAGAACGAGAGGAAGAGCATGCCGAAGATCGCATATATCCGCCTGATCAGACGACGTGAACCCTTCAGTCCCCGCTGAGCACGGCAGAAGCAGCGGCGCGGGCATCGGCCGCCGTCGCGGCTCGCAGCACCGCCTCCGCGGCCGCATCGCACTGCTCGACCGTGACAGCTGCCAGCGCCGCCGCGACGCGACCCAGCGCACGGGGCGTCATCGACAGCGACGTGACCCCGAGGCCCACGAGCACTGCAGCGAGAGTCGGATCGGCAGCGGCCTCTCCGCATACGCCCACCGGCAGGTTCCACCGGCGCCCCGCCGCACCTGCCTGGCCGATCAGGCGCAGGACGGCCGGCTGCCACGGATCGTTCAGATCGCCCAGCTCCCCCAGCAGGCGATCCGCCGCGAGCGTGTACTGAGCGAGATCGTTGGTCCCGATGCTGACGAAGTCGACGACCTCGAGCATCTCGGAGGCGAGGAGTGCGGCGGAGGGCGTCTCGACCATCACTCCCACTTTCTCGAGTCCGGCAGCCCGCGCACGGTCTGCGAAGTCTCGCGCCTCGTCGACGGTCGCCACCATGGGAGCCATCACCTCGACGAGCGCCGACTCCGCGTCCGCCGCGAGCGCGAGTGCCCGCAGCTGATCGTCGAGCAGCCCGGGTGAACGCCGCGCGATCCGCAGACCGCGGACTCCGAGAGCCGGATTCTCCTCGGCATCCGCATTGGCGAACGGCAGTGGCTTGTCGCTGCCCGCATCGAGCGTGCGCACGACGACCCGCCGGCCGGGGAACGCCGCGAGGACGCCTCTGTAGGCCTCGACCTGCTCGTCCACCGACGGTGCGTCGACGCGGTCGAGGAAGCAGAACTCGGTGCGGAAGAGACCCACTCCTTCGGCCTTCGACGCAGCAGCAGTCACCGCTTCGGCCGCACCGCCGACGTTGGCGAGCAGTGCGATCGGGCGCCCATCCGCGAGCACGCCCTCTCCGTCGAACGGCACGACGATCGCCGCAGCCTTCGCCTCGGCGATCCGGGTACTGCTCGGGTCGACCTCGACCGTGCCCCGCTCTCCGTCGACGAGCACGTGGGCACCCGGTGCGATGCCCGTCGCCCCGGCCGCTCCGACCACCGCGGGGATGCCGAGCGAGCGGGCGATGATCGCGGTATGAGACGTGGGCCCACCCTGCTCGGTCACGAGCGCGACGCAGTTGCCGCCCTCCAGGGCGGCAGTGTCGGCGGGCGCGAGATCGACGGCCACGAGTACGAAAGGCTCATCGCGTTCAGGAACACCCGGCATCTCGACGTCGAGGATCTCGGCGATGATCCGGTCTCGGACGTCGCGGATGTCGGCGGCGCGCTCGGCCATCCGGCCGCCCATAGCCCGGAGCCCTTTCTCGTGCGCGACGGCCGCCTCCCACACGGCGCGCGCGGCGGTGCGTCCCTTCGATCGAACGAGCACCGTCGCATCGGCGACGAGTTCGGGGTCGGAGGCGAGCAGGCGTGAGGCATCGAGGATCGCCCGCGCCTCTCCGGTCGCGTTCGACGTGCGGCGGCGCAGCTGGTCAGCCACCGCCACGGCTGCCCACTCGATCGCCGACACCTCGCTCTCGCGCTCACTGGCATCGACCGTCATGCGGGGGTCGGGCTCGTCGAGCGGTGCAGCCAGCAGCACGGCCTGCGCCGCGACCCGCCCTGCGCTCACACCTCGCCCGCTCAGCACCGTTCCGGACTCCACGAGCGCTGCCGTCGTCGGCGAATCCGTCGATCGCGTCTGCACGATCTCTTCCGGGGGCGATGCGGCGTCGGTTCCTTCGCCGAAACCATCGTCGAACAGCGCGACGAGTCGATCGAGGGCGGCCTCGGCATCCGCCCCGGTCGCGGAGAGCTGCACCTCGTCGCCCTGCCTGGCCCCGAGCATGAGCAGCCGTGACAGGCTGGCGGCCGCGGCCTCGGGTCCGTCCGGCAGCCGTGTGAGTCGCACATCCGTTCCTGCGGAGCCCTCGGCGATCAGTGCGGCCGGACGAGCATGGATGCCGAGCGGGTTGCGCACGGTGACCACGCGCGTCGCCTCGTCGCTCCGCGCGAGTGCCGGCGCGGCGGCGGAGGCGGGTTCGTCCGGCCCGCCGAGCTGGCCGCTCTTCGCGCTCAGAGCAGCGGACGCCTCCTCCGCCACGACCTCGAGCGATCCGCCGGCCGCCGCAGAGACGACTGCGGCGAGCAGCCCTTCCACGAACGGCGCGGGCGTGAGGCGAACGGGGACGTCGCTCATCCGCAGTTCGAGCGCGAGCTCAGCGCTCAGCACCGCCGACCCCAGGTCCATCAGCACGAGCACACCATCGCAGTCGGCCGACAAGTCGTCGATGGCCGCCGCGACGGCCAGGGCATCGGTCCCCAGGATGGCAGCGCCGTCGGCATCCGTTCCCGCACCCGCCGCCACCAGGACCCGCACTCCCCCACCCCGCACCATCTGCAGGGCAAGCTCGAGGGCCGCCTCCCCGAGTCGAGCGCTGTGGGAGACGGCGACGATGCCGATCATCAGGACGATTCCGCGGTGGCCTGGGCGAGCGCCTCGAACAGCAGCGTCGTCGATGCCGCACCCGGATCCAGGTGTCCGGCACTGCGCTCACCGAGGTAGCTCGCGCGCCCCTTGCGCGCCACGAGGGGCTCCGTGGCGTCGCGCCCGGCAGCCGCAGCCGCAGCCGCCGACGTCGCCGCCGCTGCGAGATCCGCCCCGCCCGCGATCGCCGCGTCGAGCGCATCCACCGCCGGCGCCATCGCATCGAACATGGTCTTGTCGCCGGCTTCGGCCTTGCCCCGAGCGACGATCCCGTCGAGGCCCGCTCGCAGCGAGGCTGCGAGACCGGTGGCGTCCAGCTCGATCACAGGCCCGGCCGCCATGCCCATCCGCAGGAACAGCGTCCCGTAGAGCGGTCCGCTGGCACCTCCGACCGAGCTCACGAGAGTCATGCCGACCGCCTTGAGCAGTTCGTCGACCGTCTCGGGAACACCGGCGTCGAGCTTCGCCACGACTGCATCCATGCCACGGGCCATGTTCGCGCCGTGGTCCGCGTCGCCGATCGCCGAGTCGAGCTCTGTCAGCCAATCGCGCTTCTCCGCGATCACGTCACGGAACCGTCGGATCCAATCGGTGAGCGCCGCAGTGTCGATCGCCGCCATCATGCTCCCCACCGCAGGCCGGGCGTGTTCACCGGGGCATCCCACAGCCGCAGCAGCTCGTCGTCGGCCTTCAGCACGGTGAGAGAGCAACCGGCCATGTCGAGTGAGGTGATGTAGTCGCCGACCAGGTTGCGGGCGATCTGCACCCCCGCCTTCTCGAGCAGCGACACGACCTCGCCGTACATCAGGTACAGCTCGATCAAGGGCGATCCACCCATGCCGTTGAGCATCACGATCGCTGGTCCGGCAGCATCCAGGTCGGCGAGGATCGGCTCCACGAGCTGACGGGCGATCTCGGATGCCGGCGCCAGCGGCTCCCGATGCCGACCGGGTTCGCCGTGGATGCCGATGCCGATCTCCATCTGGTCATCGGGCAGATCGAACGTGGGCTTGCCGGCGGCCGGCACCGTGCAGCTCGTGAGCGCCATCCCCATCGAGCGGCCCTGACTGTTGATGCGCTTCGCGAGCTCGACGACCGCGGCCAGATCCTGCCCCTCTTCAGCCGCCGCACCGACGAGCTTCTCGAGCAGCACGGTCAGCCCGACGCCACGACGCCCGGCCGTGTAGAGAGAGTCCTGCACGGCGACGTCGTCGTCGACGATCACGGTGCCGACCTCGATGCCCTCCATCGACGCGAGCTCTGCGGCCATCTCGAAGTTCAGCACGTCACCGGTGTAGTTCTTGACGATGTGCAGCACGCCGGCGCCGCGGTCCACCGCCTTGGTCGCCGCCTGCACGCGGTCGGGAGTCGGTGAGGTGAACACCTCACCCGCGACGGCGGCGTCCAGCATGCCCACCCCCACATATCCGCCGTGCAGCGGCTCGTGTCCTGACCCGCCACCGGAGACGACTGCGACCTTGCCATGCGCCTTCGGCGTCGCGCGGGTGATCACGTGCGTCTCCAGGTCGACCGACAGCTCGGGATGCGCGAGGGCGACGCCTCGCAGCGACTCGACCAGCACATCGGCGGGGTTGTTGATGAGCTTCTTCATCGTTCGATCTCCCTTGATCTCTGCGGTGGCGATCTTTCGCAATATTGGAAAGTTATTCGTCAATGTCGAATATGCTCGGGCGCAGTCGAGTTGTCAAGATCGACTCGGACACTCGACATGACTACCCGGCTCGATGACGAACCGGGAGGGAGGACGCACCGTGATCCAGGCCATCGATCGCGCAGCCAAAGTGCTCGAGCTGCTGCAGGGCGCGCGCCACCTCGGCATCACTGACCTCTCTCTCGCGCTGAGCCTTCCGCCGTCGACCGTGCACGGCATCGTCAAGTCGCTTCGGGAACACGGGCTGGTCGCGAAAGAACGTGGTGGACAGCGCTACATGCTCGGCCCCACACTGCTGAAGCTGAGCAACGTGTACCTCGACACGCTCGACGTCAGGGCTCGGGCGATGCGGTGGACACAGGAGCTCGCTCGGCGGACGAACCTGCCCGTGCGGCTCGGCGCTCCGCACTTCCACGAGGTGCTCGTGATCCACCACGATCTGCGGCCCGACGACAGCCAGCAGATGCTCGAGACCGGCGTCGCCATTCCCGCGCACGCTTCGGCGATGGGAAAAGTCCTGCTCGCATACGACCTCGGTTTTCAGCGCACGGTCTTCGAGCGGCCGCTGCCCAGCCTCACCGGCGACACGATCACCGACATCGCGAGGCTGATGCTCGAGCTCCCCGCGATCGCCGAGCGCGGCAGCGCGCCGGAGACCGACGAGGCCGTGCTCGGAGAATCGTCGGTCGCCGCACCGGTCGCCGACGCCTCGAACGACATCGTCGCCGCCGTCGCGGTCGTGATGCCGACATCGCAGGCCCCCGCCTCCGACGCCGTGCTCAACGCGCTCCGAGAGACAGCACGCAACATCTCACGGGAGCTCGGAGCGACCAGCTGGCCACCCCGGGTGGCTCCGGCGGACGACTAGTCGGCCGACCGCGACTGCAGTCCGTCCAGGCTCACTCGCAGGATGTCCTCGCCGAGCTCATCGGGGTCGACGGGCCCGCCAGGGCGATACCACTCGACGACCGAGTTGATCATGCCGAAGATGAGCCTGGTCGCGACCGCCGCGTCGACATCGTCACGGATCAGCCCCTCGGCCTGCGCCTCGGCGACGATCGCCGTCACCCGCTGGTCGAACGCGCGCCGGCGCACGAGCGCAGAGGTCTCGACTTCGCCGTTGCCGCGCACACGCAGCAGCAGCGTGACCGAGGGCAGTTTCTCGGTCAGCACCCGCACCGCTCCGCGGATGATCGAGCGCAGGCGATCGGAGGCGAGCGGATGCCGCGCCGTCGCGTCGTCCACGACGGCCTCGAGAGCGTCGAGGGCGTCGTCGAGCGCGAGCTCGAGGATCGCGGACTTGGATTCGAAGTGGTGGTAGAGCGCCGACTTGGTCAGCCCCAGCGTGGCGCTCAGGTCGGCGACGCTGGTCGCGTCATAGCCCTGCTCGTTGAACACCTTGACGGCGACCGCGAGCACCTGCTCACGGTCATAACCTGGCCGGCCGCGCTTGGGGGCCGGCGCGTCGAATCCGAGCTGCACCATGGCCCAAGTCTGTCAGTCCCGATGAGTTGCCATCCGCCCGAGGATCTGAGATCGTATTCCTGACCGATCGGTCTGAAATTATCGCCAGCGTTGGCGATCGAGAGGATGACGATGTCCGAGGCCTATCTTGTCGACGGGGTCCGCACCCCCGTCGGGCGCTACGGAGGCGCACTCGCCGGCATCCGCCCCGATGATCTGGCAGCCCTCGTGGTGGGCGAGACCGTCACCCGATCGAGGATCCCCGCCCAGGCGATCGACGAGGTCATCCTCGGTGCGGCCAACCAGGCCGGCGAGGACAACCGCAACGTGGCCCGCATGGCCGTGCTGCTCGCGGGTCTCCCCGACTCGATCCCCGGATTGACCGTCAACCGCCTCTGCGCCTCGGGGATGTCGGCCATCGCACTCGCCGCGAACGCTGTGCGCGCAGGCGACGCCGACCTCATCGTCGCCGGCGGCGTCGAATCCATGACCCGAGCGCCCTGGGTGCAGGCCAAGCCCGAGAGGGCGTGGGCCAAGCCCGGTGCGGCGTTCGACACCTCGATCGGCTGGCGATTCACGAACCCCCGCCTGGCCGCACGCGACAAAGCCACCTATTCGATGCCCGAGACCGCGGAGGAGGTCGCTCGCGTCGACGGGATCAGCCGCGTGGATGCCGACGCCTTCGCGCTGCAGAGCCATCAGCGGGCCGTCGCCGCGGTCGATGCGGGGCGGTTCGCCGAAGAGATCGTCGGGGTCGAGACGGGCCGCGGAATCGTCGACACCGACGAGGGACCACGGCGAGACACCACCCTCGAGGCACTCGCGAAGCTGCGCGCCGTGGTCGCCGGCGGCGAGGTCGTCACGGCCGGCAACTCCAGCTCGCTGAACGACGGAGCCTCGGCGATCGTCGTGGCGAGCGCCGAGGCCGTCGAGCGGCACGGGCTGCGTCCGCGCGCACGGATCGTCGCGTCAGCGACGGCCGCACTCGCTCCCGAGATCATGGGCCTCGGCCCTGTGCCCGCCACACAGAAGGCGCTCATCAAGGCGGGCCTGCAGGTCGGCGACCTCGGCGCGGTCGAGCTCAACGAGGCCTTCGCCTCGCAGTCCCTCGCCTGCATCCGCCGGCTGGGGCTCGACCCGTCGATCGTCAACGCCGACGGCGGAGCGATCGCCCTCGGGCATCCGCTCGGTTCGAGCGGATCCCGCCTGATCGTGACCCTGCTGGGCCGACTCGAGCGAGAGGACGCTCGCTACGGCCTGGCCACGATGTGCGTCGGCGTCGGGCAGGGAACAGCCATGATCGTGGAGCGGCTCGCATGACGCTGCGCATCGAGCAGCAGGACGACCGGGTGGTCGCCACGCTCGACCGCCCCGAGAAGCGCAACGCGATCGACCAGGAGATGATCGACGCGCTGCACAGCCTGTGCGCGATGCTCGAAGAGACCCCGCGCACCCTGATCCTCACCGGCTCGTCGGGGGTTTTCGCGGCCGGTGCTGACATCGCCCAGCTGCGCGACCGCACCGCAGATGACGCCAGACGTGGCATCAACGCGATGGCGTTCATCCGCGTCAACGGGCTGCCGATGCCGGTGATCGCGGCGATCGACGGCTTCGCGCTCGGGGGCGGAGCCGAGCTCGCCTACGCCGCCGACATCCGCATCGCCACACCGTCACTGCGTATCGGCAACCCCGAGACCGGACTCGGCATCATCGCGGCGGCCGGCGCGACCTGGCGCCTGCCCCAGATCGTCGGCGACGCACGCGCGAGCGAGCTGCTGCTCACCGGTCGAGCGCTTGACGCCGACGAGGCTCTCCGGTGGGGGCTGATCTCGTCGGTGCATCCCGCCGACGAGCTGCTGCCGGCGGCGCACGCGATCGTCGACCGGATCGCCACGAACGACCCACTCGCGACGCAGCACACGAAGCGAGCCCTGCGCACCCCGAGGGCTCAGCATCCCGCGATCGAACTCGAGCTGCAGGCCGAACTGTTCGAGTCGCCGGAGAAGCACCGCCGTATGACGGCGTTCCTCGAGAGGAAGAACCGATGAGCGACTCCCGCCCTGTGTCGTCGAATGAACGGCGCGAGACGACAGGCCCGAACCCCGCACCCGCGACCGTCGGCGTGCTCGGCGGAGGGCGAATGGGCGCCGGCATCGCGCACGCCTTCCTGCTCGCAGGCTCCCGCGTCACGGTCGTCGAACGCGATGCGGCGAGCGCCGATGCCGCACTGCAGCGGATCCGCGAGAGCATCCGCCGGTCCGTCGAACGCGACCCCGGTCTGAAAGAGGTCGAGATCACTCGCCGCCTCACAACCGGCACCGATACCGCCGCCTTCGCCGCGGTCGGCCTCGCGATCGAGGCGGTGCCCGAGGACCGTGCACTCAAAGACGACGCTCTCGCCCGCGCCGAGGCGGTGATGCCCGAGCATGCGATTCTGGCGAGCAACACCTCGTCGATCTCGATCGACGACCTGGCGGCGGGTCGCCTGCGCCCCGAGCGATTCCTCGGTCTTCATTTCTTCAATCCCGTGCCCGCCTCGGCACTCGTCGAGATCGTGCGAGGCGCAGCGACCGACGCGACTGTCGTCGAGAGCGCGAGCGGATGGGTGCACGCCCTCGGCAAGACGCCGATCGTCGTCAGTGACTCCCCCGGGTTCGCGTCATCGCGGCTGGGGGTGATGCTCGGCCTGGAGGCGATCAGGATACTCGAGGAGGGTGTCGCATCGGCTGCGGACATCGACGCCGCGATGACGCTCGGATACCGGCATCCGATGGGTCCGCTGCGCACCACCGACGTGGTCGGGCTCGACGTCAGACTCGGCATCGCGGACGAGTTGGAACGCACGCTCGGCGAGCGGTTCGCTCCGCCGGATCTGCTGCGACGGATGGTCGCCGAGGGAAAGCTGGGCCGCAAGAGCGGCGAAGGGTTCTACGCATGGAACGAGGAGAGATGACCGACTATCTGCCGAGCTACGTCCAGGGCGAGTGGTGGACACCCTCGTCTCCGGCGCGATCCACCGAAGTACGTGACGCGTCCACGGGCGATGTGGTCGCCGTCGTCTCCACCGACGGCCTCGATCTCGCCGGCGCGCTGGAGCACGCGCGCACCGTGGGCCAGAAGAGCCTCGGCGCGCTCACCTTCCACCAGCGTGCGGTGCTGCTCAAGCAGTTCGCTCTCGCCCTCACCGAGCGCAAGGACGAGCTGTACGCCCTGTCGTCGCGCACCGGTGCGACGAAGAACGACTCATGGGTCGACATCGACGGCGGCATCGGGGTGCTGTTCTCGTACTCGGGCAAGGGGCGGCGCGAGCTGCCCAACAGCCGCGTGCACGTCGACGGCCCGGTCGAGCCGCTCTCGAAGGACGGGTCGTTCCTCGGCCGCCACGTCTACACGACGCTGCCCGGCGTCGCCGTGCAGATCAACGCGTTCAACTTCCCGGTGTGGGGCTCGCTCGAGAAGTTCGCTCCGGCGTTCCTCGCCGGCATGCCCACTCTCGTGAAGCCCGCGACTCCCACCGGCTACCTGGCCGAGGCGATGGTGCGCACCCTCGTCGAATCGGGCCTGCTCCCCGCAGGCTCACTGCAGCTGGTGAGCGGCAGCGTGCCCGACCTCTTCGAGAACCTGCGGCTCGGTGACATCGTCGGCTTCACCGGCAGCGCGTCCACTGCGGAGAGCCTCAAGGCCCACGCGTCCGTTCAGACCGGCGGCGTGCGGTTCACGGCCGAGACCGACTCGATCAACGCCTCCGTGCTCGGTACCGACGCCGTCGAGGGCACACCGGAGTTCGACGCCTACGTGCGGCAGCTCGTCACCGAGATGACGACAAAGGCCGGGCAGAAGTGCACGGCCATCCGCCGCGCGATCGTGCCGACCGGATCGGCGGATGCCGTGATCGCCGCTGTGCAGGCACGCATCACCGAGAAGACCGTGCTGGGCGACCCCCGCGCCGAGGGAGTGACCATGGGTCCCCTCGCCTCGACCGCGCAGCGTGACGAGGTGCTGCGGCAGGTGGGCAGGCTGCGAGAAGCCGGCGGACGGATCGTCGTCGGGACGACGGATGCCCCCGAGGTGCGACTCGTCGACGGCAGCGCGGGGCTCTCTCCCGACGGAGCGTTCGTCTCACCTCTGCTGCTGCGCTTCGACGACCCTCAGGCCGATGCGGCACATTCGGTCGAAGCATTCGGTCCGGTCTCGTCACTGCTCACCTACGACACGACCGCCGACGCCGCAGCGCTCGTCGCCCGAGGCGGCGGATCGCTCGTCACCAGCATCGCGACGCACGACCCGGTGCAGGCTGTGGAACTGGCCACACGCATCGCGCCCTTCAACGGCCGGATGCTGTTGCTCGACCGCGACGATGCGCGCTCATCGACCGGCCATGGCTCACCGCTGCCCAACCTCGTACACGGCGGCCCCGGGCGAGCGGGCGGTGGCGAAGAGCTGGGCGGCATCCGCGCGGTGCTGCACCACATGCAGCGCACCGCGGTGCAGGGCTCGCCTGAGATGCTCACCGCACTGACCGGCGTATGGCACGCGGGAGCGGCCGCACACACCGATGGCCGGCATCCGTTCCGCAAGTCGCTCGAGGAGCTGCGCATCGGCGACCAGATCGTCTCGGCCTCGCGCGAGGTGACGCTCTCCGACATCGAGACCTTCGCGCACTTCACCGGCGATACCTTCTATGCCCACATGGATGAGACGGCCGCCGCGGCGAACCCGTTCTTCCCCGGACGAGTGGCGCACGGATATCTGCTCGTCTCGTGGGCGGCCGGCCTCTTCGTCGACCCCGAGCCCGGCCCGGTGCTCGCGAACTACGGACTCGAGAACCTGCGGTTCATCACCCCCGTCTCTCCCGGCGACACGATCCGCGTCGAGCTCACCGCCAAGCAGATCACCCCACGCGAGACCGACGAGTACGGCGAGGTGCGCTGGGATGCCGTGATCCGCAACCAGGCCGACGAGCTCGTCGCGACCTATGACGTGCTCACGCTGGTCAGCAAGCAGCCCACCCCCGAGGTCGTGGCCGCATGAGGGCCATGATGCAGCGCGATGCCGCGTCGGCGATGCTCGGCATGACCGTCGAGCTCGATGAGCCCGGCGAGGCCGTGGTGTCGATGACGGTGCGTGACGACATGCTGAACGGCTTCGCGATCACGCACGGTGGCCTGGTGTTCACTCTCGCCGATACGGCCTTCGCGATCGCCTGCAATGAGGACGAGCGGGTCACGGTCGCTGGCGGCGCGGACATCACCTTCCTCAAATCCACGACCGCGGGGCAGCGACTGACAGCACACGCGGTTCGGCGGGTCGTCAGCGGTCGCAACGGCATCTATGACGTGACGGTCACCGACGAGTCGGGCGATGTCGTCGCCGAGGTGCGCGGCCGCTCGCTCACCACGAACCGACCGCAGAAGGGGTGAAGCGACTCATGCCCACCACCGCGACGAAGGAGTCGACGATGAACGAGGAACGCACCGAGATCGGTACCGAGATCGAGCTGCACTCCCCCGCTGCGCTGGCTCGATTGCAGCTGCAGCGCCTGCAGTGGACAGTGCGCCACGCCTACGAGAACGTGCCGACGTACCGTCGCAAGTTCGACGAGCACGGCGTGCATCCCGATGACATCCGCACTCTCGACGACGTGCAGAGGCTGCCGTTCACCACGAAGGCAGACCTGCGCGAGAGCTATCCGTTCGGCATGTTCGCCGTGCCCATGCCCGACGTGCGACGCATCCATGCGTCGTCGGGGACGACGGGGCGACCGACCGTCGTCGGGTACACGGAGGGAGACCTCGACCGCTGGGGCGACCTGGTCGCACGCTCGTTGTACGCGGCGGGCATCCGCGCGGGCATGAAGGTGCACAACGCCTACGGCTACGGACTCTTCACCGGTGGGCTCGGCGCCCACGCGGGCATCGAGCGGCTCGGAGCCACGGTGATCCCGGTCTCCGGTGGTCAGACCGCACGACAGGTGCAGCTGATCGCCGATTTCGAGCCGGATGCCATCCTCTGCACGCCGAGCTACCTGCTCACGATCGCCGATGCGATGGAGGCGGCAGGCATCGACCCCACGCGCACCTCGTTGCGGGTGGCAGTGCTCGGGGCCGAGCCGTGGACCAACGAGATGCGCCGCGAGATCGAGCAGCGACTGAACATCGACGCCGTCGACATCTACGGGCTCAGCGAGGTCATGGGGCCGGGCGTCGCCAGCGAGAGCGTGCTCACGAAAGACGGCCCCCACATCTGGGAAGACCACTTCCTCCCGGAGATCATCGACGGCGACAGCGGCGACCGTCTGCCGGACGGCGACCTGGGCGAACTGGTCTTCACCTCGCTCACCAAAGAGGCCTTCCCGGTGATCCGCTACCGCACACGGGACCTCACCCGTCTGCTGCCGGGAACGACGTATCCCGCCCTCCGGCGGATCGAGAAGATCACCGGGCGCAACGACGACATGATCATCCTGCGCGGTGTGAATCTCTTCCCCACCCAGATCGAGGAGCTCGTGATGGGCATCGAGACGCTGACGCCGCACTTCGTGCTGGAGCTGCACCGCGCCGCCCAGCTCGACACCATGACGGTGCGCATCGAGCGGCATCCCTCGCTGAGCGTCGAGGAGTGCGATGCCGCCGCTGCAGTGCTCACACATCGCATCAAGGTGCACATCGGCACCAGCGTCGACGTCAAGGTCGAGGAGCCGGGCACGCTGCCGCGCAGCGAGGGCAAGTACAAGAGGGTCTACGACCTGCGGTGACGCTCCGCCCCGGGGCCTCGGCGCGGGCCCCGGCGCGGGACCGCGGCGGCGTCAGCCGCGGAGCGCGAGGACGAACGGGAGCACGTCGGTGGCTCCCGCCTGGCGGAGTGTGCGCGCGGCGACGGTCAGAGTCCAGCGACTGTCGGCCAGGTCGTCGACGAGGAGCACGGGCCCCGCAGGTATGTCGAGGTGCTGAGCGCTGAAGCGATCCCATAGGCCCGCGAGACGGAAGACACTGTTGCCCCCGGGCTGACCGCTCGGGCCGCCGTTCACCAAATCGAGCGCGCCGAGATACGGCAGTCGTCCGATCTCGGCGATGCCTCGGGCGAGCGAATCGACGAGCAGCGGATGCGACCGTGAAGGCATCGCGACCACCGCGACGGGGCGTTCCGTCCACCCCCAGTCGGCGAGCACTCGCACGCAGCCGCCGAGCACCTGCGGAGTCACTGCGGCATCGGGCGCCCCCGCCGCGAAGAGCTCTCGCAGGGTGCCACCCCAGCCGAGGTCGGTCAGTCGAGCGAGAGCGCGCCCTTCTCCTGCCTGCTCCCCCGCCGGGATGCGCCCCTTGACGGGCACGTCGAGCTTGTCGGCGCCGGTCGGCCAGGCGCGGCGTGGTTCGACGGGGACTCCCACTCGGTCGAGAGACTCCGCGGCCTGAGTCGTCGCCGATTCGCCGATCTCGCTCTGGAACCAGATGCCGGCGCAGTTGTCGCATCTGCCGCAGGGCGCTGCGGTGTCATCGTCGAGCGAGCGCTGGAGGAACTCCATCCGGCATCCGTCGGTCTGCTCGTAGTCGATCATGTGCTGCTGCTCGGCTCGGCGCTCGCCCGCGATGCGCTCGTAGCGCTCGGCGTCGTAGGTCCAGGGCTCGCCCGTGGCGACCCACCCGCCCTGCACGCGCCGTACCGCACCGTCGACATCGAGCACCTTGAGCAGCAGCTCGAGCGGCGTACGACGGATGTCGACCATCGCCTCGAGCGCCGGCGTCGAGATCGGCTGATCACCGAGTGCGGCGATCACCCTCTCGGCGCGCTCGCGATCGGGCATCGAGGCGGTCGCGAAGTAGTGCCAGATGTCGCGATCTTCGACACCCGGCAGCAGCAGCACGTCTGCGCTCTCGCTCGCACGGCCGGCGCGGCCGACCTGCTGGTAGTACGCGACAGGTGACGATGGTGCGCCGAGATGCAGGACGAAACCGAGATCGGGTTTGTCGAAGCCCATGCCGAGTGCGCTCGTCGCGACGAGGGCCTTGACCTCGTTGCGCTTCAGCATCCCCTCTGACTCGGTGCGCTCGTCGGTGTCGGTCTGCCCCGTGTATGCGCGCACATCGTGGCCGTGGTCGCGCAGCAGCCGGGCGGTGTCAACCGCGGCGGCGACGGTGAGCGTGTAGATGATGCCCGAACCGGGCAGGTCGTCGATGTGGCTCAGCAGCCAGGCGAGCCGGCTCGCCGAGTTCGGCAGGCGCAGCACTCCGAGCCGCAGCGACGTGCGGGCGAGCGGCCCGCGGATCGTGAGCACCTCAGAGGCCCCGTCACCCGATGTGCCTCCCGTGCCGAGCTGTTCGGCGACGTCGGCCACGACCCGACTGTTGGCGGTCGCCGTGGTCGCGAGCACCGGAACTTCTGGCGGCATCTGCTCGATGAGGTCGCGCAGCCGCCGATAGTCGGGGCGGAAGTCGTGCCCCCAGTCGCTGATGCAGTGCGCCTCGTCGACCACCAGCATTCCGATCCGCCGGACGAGCGCCGGCAGCTGCTGCTCGCGGAAAGCCGGATTGTTGAGCCGCTCAGGTGAGACGAGCAGCACGTCGACCTCGTCTCGGTCGAGCTGCTCCATCACCTCCGTCCATTCGTGCGCGTTCGTGGAGTTGATCGCCACGGCTCGGACGCCGGCGCGCTCGGCGGCGGCGATCTGGTCGCGCATGAGGGCCAGCAGCGGCGAGACGAGCACGGTCGGCCCCGCTCCCTGCCGCCGCAGCAGCAGCGTCGCGACGAAGTACACCGCCGATTTCCCCCACCCCGTGCGCTGCACGACGAGCGCGCGGCGGCGCCCCTCGACCAGCGCCTCGATCGCCTCGTACTGACCGTCGTGGAAGTCGGCGTCTGAGCGGCCGACCAGCTCGCGCAGCGCCGAGAGCGCAGCGGAGCGGGTGTCGACAGAGGAGGGGGAAGTCATGTGTCCACTGTGCCTCATGCCACCGACGTCGGGCCCGAGGCCGCCGACACCGAGGGCATCGTCATCCACAGGGGGATCCGCGCCGCGACCCGACGACGTCGTCTAGCGTGGAGAGATGATCACCCGAGAGCTGGCCGTATCCCTGCGCGATGCCGGACTCGTGTGGCATCCCGCCGAGGGAGATCGCTTTCAACTCGATCTCCCGAACGACGTCGAACTCGAAGCCGAGGCCGACGTCTTCACGGTCAGCGAGATGACGATCGAGGCGCGCCAGACACCGAGCGGCACCGATCTCGCCTTCAACGGCACGACCGAGTGGGCGCTCGACGCCGTCACCCTGGCGGACGCCGTCTGGCTGCCGCGCGAAGACCAGCTGCGCGAGATGCTGCGCGGCACGTTCCGCGCACTGACCCGCCTTCCCGACGCCTTCGTGGTCGAGGTCGAGATCGCCGGAGAGACGCTGAGATTCGAGCATCCGGATCCCTCCGAGGCCTACGGTCGGGCCCTTCTCGACCTCGTCTCGCGCTCGCGCTGAGCGCCGCGTCTTGCGCGCAGCGAACCTCCGTGTCAGAATTACCTAACGACCGGTCAGTAAAGCCGATCGGATACCGAGGAGTCGATGATGACCAGCCCCGCAGACCTCTCCCTCGTCGATGGCGAGCTCTCCGATGAGGAGCGCCTGTTCGACGAGCTCATCGCGAACGAGCAGCGCATCGAGCCCCGCGACTGGATGCCCGACGCCTACCGCAAGACGCTGATCCGTCAGATCTCGCAGCACGCGCACTCGGAGATCATCGGCATGCAGCCCGAGGGCAACTGGATCACCCGGGCCCCGAGCCTCAAGCGCAAGGCGATCCTCATGGCCAAGGTGCAGGACGAGGCCGGCCATGGTCTCTACCTCTACTCGGCGGCGCAGACCCTCGGCATCACGCGTGACGAGATGATGGACCAGCTCATCAGCGGCAAGGCCAAATACTCGTCGATCTTCAACTACCCCACCCCCACCTGGGCCGACATGGGCGCGATCGGGTGGCTCGTCGACGGAGCCGCGATCTGCAACCAGGTGCCGCTCTGCCGCGCGTCGTACGGCCCCTACGGGCGCGCGATGGTTCGGGTGTGCAAAGAGGAGTCGTTCCACCAGCGCCAGGGGTTCGAGATCCTGCTCTCCCTGATGCAGGGCTCCGACGAGCAGAAGCAGATGGCACAGGATGCCGTGAACCGCTGGTACTGGCCGAGCCTGGCGATGTTCGGACCGCCGGATGACCAGTCTCCGAACTCCGCTCAGTCGATGAAGTGGAAGATCAAGCGCTTCACCAACGACGAGCTGCGCCAGCGCTTCGTCGGGATGCTGGTGCCGCAGGCCGAGATCCTGGGCGTCACGCTGCCCGATCCTGATCTGCGCTTCGATGACGAGACAGGCCAGTACGTGATCGGCGAGATCGACTGGGACGAGTTCTTCGAGGTGCTGCGCGGCAACGGCCCCTGCAACGCTGAGCGTCTCGAACGCCGCCGCACGGCGCACGAGGAAGGCGCGTGGGTGCGCGAGGCCGCGGCCGAGTACGCCCGCAAGCAGACTCTCAAGACGAAGGCCGTGGCGTGATGGCGACGCCCGGTGCCGACGAACGCGAGCCCTGGCCTCTCTGGGAGGTCTTCGTCCGCGCGAATCGCGGACTGAGCCACGTGCACGTCGGGTCCCTGCACGCTCCGGATGCCGACATGGCGATCCGCAATGCCCGCGACCTCTACACGCGCCGCGGCGAGGGCGTGTCGATCTGGGCCGTGCCCGCCGATGCGATCACCACGAGCGACCCTGACGCGAAGGGCGCCTACTTCGAGAGCCCCGCGGGCAAGAACTACCGGCATGCCGTCTACTACACGGCCTCCGAGGGGGTGCCGCACCTGTGAACGACATCCACGGAGACGTCTCGGTCGACGAGCTGCGCCTGAGCGACGAGCTCACCGGCGCGGGGGCGACCGCGGCATCCGCCGACATCGCCGAATACGCACTGTGGTTGGGCGATGACGCCCTGATCCTCTCTCAGCAGCTCGGCGAGTGGATCGCGCGCGCGCCCGAGCTCGAAGAGGATGTCGCTCTGGGCAACATCGCCCTCGATCTGCTCGGCCATGCCCGCTCATTCCTGCACTTCGCCGGCTCTTTCGACGGACGCTCCGAAGACGACCTCGCATACTTCCGCGACGAGCCCGAGTTCCGCAGCGCCTGGATCGTCGAGCAGCCCAACGGCGACTTCGCGCAGACGATCGCGCGGCAGTTGGTTGTGTCGACGTACATGTTCGAGCTGTACTCGGCACTGCGGGCGAGCACGGACGAGACGTTCGCGGCGATCGCCGAGAAGTCCCTCAAAGAGGTCGACTACCACCGCGACCACGCGGTGCAGTGGGTGCTGCGCCTCGCCGGAGGCACCGACGAATCACGGCAGCGGATCATCCGCGCGCTCGGCGACGTGTGGCCTTATGTCGACGAGCTCTTCCGCGATGAGCCGCTGATCGATCGGCTCGGCGATGCCGCTGTGCGCCCGTCCACGCTTCGCGGCGGTTTCGATTCGGTCGTAGACACCGTGTTCGCAGAGGCCGACCTTGAGACACCCACCGTCGCTGCATCCTCGGCAGGAGGGCGTCGAGGCGCGCATGCGACGCCGATGGGTCATCTGCTCGCCGAGATGCAGGTGCTCGCGCGGCGGCATCCGGGGGCATCCTGGTGACCGACTCCCTGCAGACAGACGCGTGGCGGATCGCGGCTGCCGTCGCGGATCCGGAGGTCCCGGTGCTCACGATCGAGGATCTCGGCGTCCTCCGATCCGTGGTGGTCGACGGTGAGAACGTGCGGGTCGACATCACTCCCACGTACAGCGGATGCCCCGCGATGGACACGATCCGCGACGACGTCATCCTGGCGCTCACCGCTGCCGGGTACGCGCAGGTCGACGTGCGCCTCGTGCTCTCCCCCGCCTGGACGACGGACTGGATGTCGGATGCCGGCAAGCAGAAGCTGTCGCAGTACGGCATCGCGCCTCCGAGCGGACGTTCTGCGCTGTCGTCCGGCCCGATCCGCCTGGCGATCAGCGTGCGTTGCCCGCGGTGCGGGTCGCTCGACACCCGCGAGGTCTCGCGCTTCGGTTCCACCTCGTGCAAGGCCCTGTTCGAATGTCGCGCGTGCCTCGAACCCTTCGACCACTTCAAGGTGCATTGATGTCGCTGTTCGCCCCATCCGGTGCCGTCTCACCGGCATCCGTCCGTCCGTCCTCCGCATCGAGCACGAAGAAGCGCGCCCGCTTCCATACCCTCATGGTCGAAGAGGTGCGGCCGCTCACCGACGACTCCGTCGAGGTGACCTTCACGGTTCCCGCCGAGCTCGCCGACGACTACGATCACCTGCCGGGCCAGTACGTCGCGCTGCGCACCACCCTCGAGGGCACCGAGGTGCGCCGGTCGTATTCGCTGTGCCGCGCGCCCGAGCATCGCACGGCGGAGCAGATCGCGGCGGGCATGCCCACCCGGCTCAGCGTCGCCGTGAAGCGCGACGAGGGCGGCCTCTTCTCGACCTGGGCGCAGACCGGGCTGCACGCCGGGTTCGAGATCGATGTGATGAGCCCGCAGGGCACGTTCACCTCCGGGCTCGACGATCTGGATCAGCGCCACGTCGTCGGCATCGCCGCGGGCTCGGGCATCACGCCGCTGATGGCTCTCGCCCACACCGTGCTGACGCGATCCGACACCTCGCGCTTCACTCTGCTCTACACGAACCGCTCGACGCTCGACGTGATGTTCCTCGAAGATCTCGCTGACCTGAAAGACCGCTATCCGACGCGAGTGACACTGCACCACGTGCTCTCACGTGAGCAGCGCACGGCTCCCGTGCTGTCGGGACGCATCGACGAGGAGAAGCTGCGCACGATCCTCGCGATGCTCATCGACCCGACCGACGTCGACGAGTGGTTCCTCTGCGGTCCGCTCTCGCTCGTCGATCTGTGCCGCGAGGTGCTCGCCGACGTCGGCGTGCCCCGCGAGCACATCCGGTTCGAGCTCTTCACCACCGGCGACGAACCTGTGCGCGCCCCACGCCCTGTCGAGGTGGGGGCGGGCGCGAAGACGATCCGCATCGAGGTGAACCTCGACGGTGTCTCGTCGACCGTCGAGAGCCCTGTCGATGCTCACGAGTCGGTGCTGAACGCGGCTCTGCGGGTGCGGCCCGACGCCCCGTTCGCGTGCGCCGGCGGCGTGTGCGGCACCTGCCGTGCCAGGGTCATCGAGGGCAGCGTGACGATGACCGAGAACTATGCGCTCGAGCCCGACGAACTCGAACGCGGCTATGTGCTGACCTGCCAGTCGCACCCGACGAGCGACCGCGTCGTGGTCGACTACGACGTCTGAGGAGCATCCGATGATCGATCTCACCATGGCCGACGACGTCGCGACGATAGTCCTGAACGCGCCGGCCAAGCTGAACTCGCTCGACGAGCAGGCGCTGCGCGATCTGGGCCGTGCATACGACGAGGCCGATGCGGCGGGCGTGCGCGCGCTCGTGCTCCGGGGCGAGGGCCGTGCGTTCTGCGCCGGTCGTGACATCTCGGCCGTGGATCCTCGCGACGACGACGTGATGGGCTACCTCGGCGGGCTCGTGACTCCTCTGCTGCAGCGGATGGCACGTTTTCCCGCTCCGTCGTTCGCGGTCGCCCACGGTGCGTGCCTGGGCGTCGGACTCGGACTGCTGATCGCCACGGACGTCGTCTATGTCGCGGAGTCGGCGAAGGTCGGCTCGCCGTTCGCGGCGCTGGGCGCCACGCTCGACTCAGGCGGGCACGCCCTGTTCGTCGAGCGCCTCGGCGCGCACAAGACGCTCGACCTCATCTACACGGGGCGTCTGATGAGCGGCGCCGAAGCCGTGGCCTCGGGTCTCTTCTCGCGCGTGCTCCCCGACGACGAGGTGCTGCAGACGACGACGGATGCCGCCGCGACCGCCGCCCGTGGTGCCACCGCCGCGTTCCTGGCGAGCAAGCAGCTCGTCACGCGGATCCGCGACGAGCGGCTGGCACTGTGGGACTCGATCGACCTCGAGAACGCCGCTCAGGCCGCGCTGTGCGACACCGACGACTACCGCGAGGGCTTCGCCGCATTCCAGCAGAAGCGGAAGCCTGAGTTCCGCGGGCGCTGAGTCCTCGCCGTTCTACTGTGGCTGCGAGCGTGAAGGCAAGGGCGTCGCCGATGTCGGATGCCGGTGCCAGACTGCATCCATGTTGCTCTCGGAGCTCGTCTCCACCACTGAAGAGGTCACCGCCACCGCATCGCGCCTCGCCAAGATCGATGCACTCTCGCGGTTGCTCGCGCGCGCGGACGCCGACGACGTCCCCACCCTCGTCGGGCTGCTCCTCGCGACACCGCGTCAGGGACGCCTGGGTGTGGGCTGGCGCGGGATCTCCGCCCTCGAGGTGACGCACACCGACGAGCCGTCGCTGACGATCAGTGACGTCGACGCGGCGTTCGAGGCTCTGTCCAGCGCGTCGGGCTCGGGGTCTGCAGCCGCCCGCACCGATCTGCTCTCCGCTCTCGCCAGCCGCGCCACGGCCGCCGAATGGGATTTCCTGTCGCGCGCGATGCTCGGCGAATTGCGCACCGGTGCGCTCGGCGGCGTGCTGCTCGACGCGATCGCTCGCGCCTCTGATCGCCCTGCGGCATCCGTGCGACGAGCAGCGATGCTGTCCGGCGACCTGGGTGACACGGCGGTCATCGCCCTCACAGGCACGGCGGCCGAACTCGACGCGGTCGGCCTCGTGGTCGGCCGTGCCGTGCTGCCGATGCTCGCGTCGACCGCAGCCACGCCGACTGCGGCCCTCGCGGTCACGGGCACGGCATCCGTCGAGTACAAGCTCGACGGTGCGCGCATCCAGGTGCACCGCAGCGGCGACGACGTGAGCGTGTACACCCGCAGCCTGGCCGACATCACGCACCGCGTGCCCGAGATCGTCGAGATCGTGCGACGTCTTCCGGCCCACGACCTGATCCTCGACGGCGAGACCCTGTCGCTCGATGAGGACGGCGGCCCCCGGCCGTTCCAGGAGACGATGTCACGGTTCGGCGCCGACGTGTCGCGCGAGCTCGTGCTGCGCCCCTGGTTCTTCGACGTACTGCACGTCGACGGCCGCGATCTGCTCGACGAGCCGCTCGCGATCCGCCTGGCGGAGCTCCAACGCGTCGCCGGCGAGTGGCGCATGCCGGGCATCGTGACCGACGATCCCGCAGCCGCCGAGCAGCTGTCACGTGACGCATTGAGTGCCGGGCACGAGGGTGTGCTCGTCAAGGGAATCGACGCTCCTTACTCGGCAGGGCGTCGCGGCAAGTCCTGGGTCAAGGTCAAGCCCGTGCTCACCTACGATCTGGTGGTGCTCGCAGCCGAGTGGGGCTCGGGCCGACGACAGGGGTGGCTGTCGAACCTCCATCTCGGCGCACTCGATCCGAGCGGAGAGTTCGGCGAGCCGGGTGGACTCGTGATGGTCGGCAAGACGTTCAAGGGTCTGACCGACGAGCTGCTGCGCTGGCAGACCGAGCAATTCCCGGAGTTCGAAACGCGGCGCACGCAGTCGACGGTGTTCCTGCGCCCGGAGTTCGTGGTCGAGATCGCGATCGACGGCGTCCAGCGCTCTCCGCGCTACCCCGGGGGCATCGCGCTGCGCTTCGCACGCGTCAAGGCCTACCGCCCAGACAAGACCGTCGCAGACGCCGACACGATCCAGACTCTGCGCTCACTGCAGCGCGGCTGAGCGGGCGTCAGGCCGACGGCGCGAGCCCGAGATCCTCTTCACGCACCGTGCCCTGGAACGACCACGGGAAGTTGATCCACAGATCGGTGTCCTTCCACGCGTAGTCGGGCTGGATGATGGTCGACGGCTTGGTGTAGATCGTGACCGACCGCACGTCTGCGCCTTTGTCCTCGAGCAGCTGCACCGCGAGTGCGAGCGTGCGGCCCGAGTCGGCGACGTCGTCGACGAGCAGTACGCGACGACCGTCGAGATAGGCCATGTCGAGCTCGGGCGGCAGAACCTCCGGGGCATCGAGCACGGTGCCGATGCCGGTGTAGAACTCGACATTGATCGCGCCGCAGTTCTTGGCACCGAGACCGTAGGCGATGGCACCTGCGGGCAGCAGACCGCCGCGGGCGATGGCCACCACCACCTCGGGCACGAAGCCGCTCTCGAGGATGCTGCGCGCGAGATCTCGCGTCGCGGATCCGAAGCCGTCCCAGGTGAGCGTCTCGCGCTCGATCGATGCATCCGTCATCGTCTCATTCTTCCCCACCGCCGCTCGTCGTCCGGCCATGTCGTCGCCTCAGCCGAGGCGCGTGATCTCGACGGAGACGAACAGCTCCGACGCACTCGGCCCGGCGTACACGCCGCGGAGCGGAGCGACATCGGCGTAGTCGCGGCCATGGCCGACGTAGACGTGGGATTCGCCGATGTCGACGAGGTTGGTGGGGTCGTAACCGCGCCACTCACCGGAGTACCACTCGACCCAGGCATGCGATTCCCCCGTCACCGGCTGCCCGATCGCGGCCGTCGGATCGGGGTGCAGGTACCCCGACACGTAACGCGCCGGGATCCCCGCTGCGCGCAGCACACCGAGAGCCACGTGAGCGATGTCCTGACAGACCCCGGATCGCGCAGGCCAGGCGTCGCGCGCCGTCGAGCTCACCCCCGTGACGCCGCTGCGGTATTCCATGGCCTCCCCGACCGCGCGGCAGATATCGAGGGCTGTCTCGTCCACTCCGCCGCCCTCCGCTTCGAAGTGCAGGGCGAGATCGCGCATCTCGTCATCCGGAGCGGTGGCAGGGGTCTGCGCAACGCATTCGGCCAGCGCGAGCGACTGCGGGATCCGGGCTTCCAGTTCATCCCAGTCGATCCCGGCGGTCGCCGTCGGCAGCGGTCTGACGTCGACCACGCTCGTCGCCGTGACCGAGAGCATCTGGTGCGGGGTCAGCAGCTCGAACGTCGAGACCCGCGTGTCCCAATAGTCGGAGTACGAATGCTGGGTCGCGGTCGGCGAGATGTCGAGCGTCGCCTGCAGCACGAACTGGCCCTCGCGGGAGTGCGGCAGCATGCGCGCCTCGTTGTACGACGCCGTCGCCGGCTGCTCGTAGCGGAAACCCGTGCGGTGCACGATCTGGAGGCGGCTCACAGTGCTTCTCCGATCCACACCGGCATCGCGATCGACGGGAAATACCGCTCCCTGATCGCGTCACTCGCGACCGACATCCCCACCTGGACCTCCTCCATGCTCTCCGACAGCCGGTGCACGGTGTCACCGATCGGTCGGTACTCCAGCTCCGACCGCATGCGACCGAGCACGCGATGAGCCCGGTCGGGCACCCCGAACGCACCGGCCGGATCGATGCCGCGCAGGCACTCCTCGGCCTGCAGGATGCTCGAGAGCACCGACCGGGGGAACAGGCGGTCGATCAGGAGGAACTCCACCGCGGACGCGCCTGTCGGCACCGCTCGGTGGCTGCGCAGATGGGCTTCGTATGCACCGCAGCTGCGCAGCAGCGTCGTCCAGCTCGGACCACCGGCCTCGGTCAGCGATCGCGTCGCCAACAGACGCGCGGTCATGTCGGCGCGCTCGATCGACCGGCCGAGAACGAAGAAGTGCCATGCCTCATCACGGCTCGTCGAGGAGTCGACGACGCCGAACGCCAGCGCCGAGCGGTCGCGCACCCATCGGAAGAACGGATGCGTCTTGTCCGAGGCGATGCGACGGGGCATCCGGGCGTTCGACTCGTTGAGCGTCTCCCACAGATCCGTCGAGATGATCTCCCGCGCACGGCGCGCGTTCTCCCTGGCGGAGGCGATCGAGTGGGCGATCGACGCGGAGTGCTCGCGGTCGAGCGCGAGAAGCCGCACCACGTCGTCACGACTCAGCACGGTGTCGGCATCCGCCGTCGTCCCCATCACCGAGAGCAGTGCACGGCAGGCCGTGTCCTCCTCGACCCACGGGTCTTCGAGCAGCAGCTGCAGGTGCACGTCGAGGATGCGCGCGGTGCCGTCGGCCCGCTCGACGTAGCGGCCGATCCAGAAGAGCGCCTCGGCGATGCGGCTCAGCATCCTGCGCCTCCCTGCTGTTGTTGCTGTTGCTGTTGCTGGTGGTGCCGCAGCTCGAGGTCCTCGTCCTGCGGCGACGAGAGAAAGGGAGGGTGCGGCTCCTCGCGCGCCGGTGCGACCACGGCGATCGCCCCGGTGGCGAGCGACACCTCGTCCGCCGCGGCGTCCGGGTCGCCCTCCACGGTCGTCGTCGGCCCGGTGAACAGCGACGGATCCAGCACCCAGGTGTCCTTCGAGCCGCCACCCTGGCTGGAGTTCACGACGAGCTGCCCCTCGGGCAGAGCGACCCTGGTGAGACCGCCGGGCAGCACCCAGATGTCATGCCCGTCGTTCACGGCGAAAGGACGCAGGTCGACGTGCCGCGGGCGGAATCCGTCTTCCACGAGCGTCGGAATCGTCGACAGCTGCACGACCGGCTGGGCGATCCAGCCTCGTGGATCGGCCCGCAACGACGTGCGCAGCTCGTCCAGCGTCTTGCGCGACGCATCGGGTCCGACGACCAGCCCCTTTCCCCCCGAGCCGTCGACCGGCTTCACCACCAGCTCGTCGAGCCTGTCGAGCACCTCCTCGAGCGCACCCGGATCCTCGAGCCGCCAGGTGTCGACGTTCGGGATCACGGGCTCCTCACCCAGGTAGTAGCGGATCAGGTCGGGGACATACGTGTAGACCAGCTTGTCGTCGGCCACGCCGTTGCCCACGGCGTTCGCGAGCGTGACGTTGCCGAGGCGGGCAGCGAGCATCAGCCCGGGGGCGCCCAGCACGGAATCGGGACGGAAGTGCTGCGGATCGAGGAACTCGTCGTCGACCCGCCGGTAGATCACATCCACCCGCGTGGGGCCGGCGGTCGTGTGCATCCACACCCGCCCACCCGAGCAGAACAGGTCGCGCCCCTCGACGAGCTCGATGCCCATCATGCGCGCGAGCAAGGTGTGCTCGTAATAGGCTGAGTTGTGGACGCCGGGGGTCAGCACCACGACCGTCGGGTCGTCGACGCCGTCTGGAGCCGCAGCGCGCAGCGCTTGTAGCAGGCGGCCCGGGTAGTCGACGACCGGGCGAACCCGCAGACTCGTGAACAGCTCAGGAAGCGTCTGCGCCATCACACGCCGATTCGCCAGCACGTAGCTCACGCCGCTCGGCACGCGCACGTTGTCTTCGAGCACGCGCCAGGCTCCGAGCTCGTCGCGGATGACGTCGATGCCGGCGACGTGGATGCGCACCCCGTTCGCTCCGACGATCCCGGCCGCCTGACGATGGAAGTGCGCCGACGAACTGATCAGCGACGCGGGGATCACGCCGTCCTGCACCGCGAGCTGCGGCCCGTAGACATCGGCGAGGAAAGCCTCGAGAGCCCGCACGCGCTGCTTCACACCCGACTCGACGTAGCGCCAGTCATCGGCGGCGACCACACGAGGGACCACATCGAGCGGGAACGGACGCTCCTCCCCCGCGAAATCGAACGTGACACCCTGTGCGAGATACGAGCTGGCGAGGGCGTCGGTGCGCGCTCTCAGCTCTGCGTCATCCATGGCCGCGAGCGCCGGGTACATGTCCTGATAGGGCAGGCGCACACCCTCACCGCCGGGCGGCGCGTCTGCGGGGAACATCTCGTCCCACGGTGCGGCGCCGGCCCGCTGCGGCGACCGTCGCGAGGTGTATCCGTCGAACAGTGACTCCATGGCCGCATGTTTCCTCGTCGCCGTTTCGGCGGTGTTACGCGCGCAAGTCGGCGCCGCGTCGGCGTGGGCGCGATAAGATCGACCGTCCGGCGCTCTCTGCCGCCGGTGCCTGAAAAAGAGGCACGAAGCTCCCCACGATGACGCGGGGGCGAGACACATACGGAATACGAATGTTCTCCGTCCCTGTCTCGAAAGGCTCTCGCATGCCCTCCGTCTCCGCGCACGTCGCACTCACTCTCGCCCAGCACATCGACGCCGTCTTCGGCGTGATGGGCAACGGCAACGCCTACTTCCTCGACGCGATCGAGACCCAGACGGATGCCGTCTTCACGGCCGTCCGTCACGAGCAGGGCGCGGTGGTCGCCGCCGATGCGCACTTCCGGGCATCCGGGCGGATCGCCGCGGGCACCTCGACCTACGGCGCAGGCTTCACCAACACCCTCACGGCCCTGGCAGAAGCTGTCCAAGCGCACGTGCCGCTCGTGCTCGTGGTGGGCGACGAGCCGACCTCCGGCCCTCGCCCGTGGGACGTCGACCAGATCGCGCTGGCCTCGGCCGTCGGCGCCCGCACCTATACCGTCGGGCACGCGGATGCCGCGGCGACCACCGTGATCGCGATCGAGCACGCCCTGACCTACCGCGTGCCCGTCGTGCTCGCCATCCCGTATGACGTGGCGTCGCTCGAGGCCGGTCCGGTGCCCGAGGCGCCGGCGCCCCGCATCCCCGCGCCGCTCGCTCCGCGCGGCGAGTTCGCCGAGGGCACGCTCGACGAGATCGCCGAGGCCCTGAGCGGCGCTTCCCGCCCGTTCCTGCTCGCCGGCCGTGGTGCCTGGCTGGCCGGTGCGGGAGCCGCGCTGGGCGAGTTGGCAGCTCTGACCGGCGCACTCACCGCGTCGTCCGCTCTGGGCCGCGGTGTCTTCCCCGAGACCCGGTACGACCTCGGTGTCACGGGGGGCTTCGGAGCAGACGGCGCCATGGAGCTCGTGCGCACGGCCGACGTCGCCGTCGTCTTCGGCGCCTCGCTGAACCAGTTCACGATGCGGTTCGGTGAGCTCTTCGCTCCCGGCACCAGGGTCTTCCAGATCGACATCGCCCCGGCGGCCACGCACCCGCACGTCGGCGGCTTCGTTCGTGCCGATGCGCGAGTCGCGGCAGAGGCGCTGGTCGCCCGGGTCCGCTCGCTCGGATCGGCTCTCGCCCCCGCCTCCGCTCCCCCCTCCGCTTCCGCTTCCGGGCACGGCTTCGGAGCTGAGGCCCACCACGCCGAGACGCCGTCGGTCGCGCACGGCGTGACGCACCCGGCATCCGAAGCCATGCCCGGGCAGCCATGGCGCGAGACCGTCGACGTCGCAGGCGCCCGCGCGTACGACGCGGGCGACGACCTCGCACCCGACGGTCGACTCGATCCCCGTTCGGCCGCACGCCGTATCGCCGAGCTGCTACCGGCCGACCGTGTGGTCGTCTCTGACGGCGGTCATTTCATCGGCTGGGCGAACATGTACTGGCCGGTCGAGGCACCCGACCGGATGATGATGGTCGGCACCGCGTTCCAGTCGATCGGACAGGGCTGGCCGAGTGTCGTCGGTGCGGCCCTCGCCCGCCGCGATTCGACGGTCGTCCTCACCTCGGGTGACGGTGGCGGGCTCATGGCGATCGCCGACCTCGAGTCCGCGGTCCGAGCGGCAGCGGGCCGCGGCATCGCCGTGATCTGGAACGACGCCGCCTACGGCGCCGAGGTCAACCTCTACGGACTGAAGGGCCTCGCCGAAGGACCGATGCTCATTCCCGAGGTCGATTTCGCGGCTTTCGGCGCGGCGGTCGGCGCTGAGGGCGTCGTCGTCAGGACCCTCGCCGATCTCGATCGGCTCGGCACCTGGGCCCAGGAGGATGCCGCGAGTCGGCGATTCCTGCTTCTGGATCTGCGCATCTCGGGCGACGTCATCGCGCCGTACCAGCAGGAGATCATCCGCGTGAATTCCTGACGGTGCGCGATCGCTAGGCTTCTCGTCATGACGGATGATCCCGGTGTCCTGAGATACAGCGCCTTCGCAGCCAGCCCAGACGGCGGCAACCCCGCAGGTGTCGTGCTCGACGCCGGCGGATTGACCGACGAGCGGATGCAGCGCATCGCCGCCGACGTCGGATTCTCAGAGACCGCCTTCCTCGTCGGTCGCACGGACGACGCCGGTGTGCCGCGATATCGGGCACGCTACTTCTCTCCTGCAGCGGAGGTGCCGTTCTGCGGTCACGCGACCGTGGCGACGGCCGTCGCCCTCGCCGAACGAGACGGCCCCGGCGAGGGCGTGTTCGACACGAACGCGGGTGCGGTGGCGCTGCGGTCGGTCGTAGAGGAGAACGGTGAGGTGACTGTGTCGTTCACCAGCGTCGAACCGCAGGTGCGCGACATCGATCCCGAGGTGCTCGAACACCTGCTCGGATCGCTCGGCCTCGCCGGGTCGGATCTCGACGCGCGCTTCCCGGCGAAAGAGGCGTTCGCCGGGAACTGGCACCCGGTCCTGGTCGTCGACGACCGCGAGCTGTTCGACCAGTTCCGCTTCTCGCCCACCGAGGTCGCCGCACTCATGCGCGAGAACGGCTGGCTCGGCACCGTGACCGTGCTGCACTCCGTCGGCCCAGCCGACTTCGACGCTCGCAACCTCTTCCCCGTCGGCCGCATCACCGAAGACCCGGCGACCGGCTCGGCCGCAGCATCCACCGGGGCGTACCTGCGCGCGCTCGACCACCCGGAGACGGCCGTGCGCATCCACCAGGGCGCGCACGTCCGGCGACCGAGCCTGCTCACGGTCACGATCCCACCCACCGGCGGGATCGAGGTCTCGGGCGGTGCGACGCTGATCGACTGACGCGAGCAGCGACACGGTGCGTTAGCCTTCCGGGGAAGAGCTCGGTGTCACACTCGAAGACGCCGAGCCGCTCGGCGTCTTCGAGAACATCTTCACGTACGAGGGCGCGCCCGGCCACGAGATCGCGCATGTGTTCGCGGTCTCTTCCGCAGCGCTCGACGCCGTGCCTCTCGACGCCGAACTCCGCATCCTCGATGAGGGCAGCCCCGTGCGGTGGGTGCCGATCGACGACATCCGTTCCGGCGCACGCGTGCTGTTCCCCTCAGGTGCGCCCGAGGCGCTGCCCGCACTCACCCAGCGCTGAGCACCTCGGGCGCGCCGAGCACTCAGCTCTGGGCGCTGTAGTCCGGCAGCTCCTGCAGGGTCCATGTGTTGCCGTCCGGGTCGTCGAAGCTGACGAACCGACCCCACCCCTGCTCATCGACACCCTGTGCCGCGACCCCGAGCCCCTGAAGATGGGCGAGCGCCTCATCGGCATTCGGGACGACGACCTGGATGGTGTTCTGCTGGCCGGGCTCTAGTTGAATCTCGAGCCCCGTGCCGAAGGCGATCGAGCAGGCTGAGCCGGGAGGCGTCATCTGCACGAACCGAAGGCCGTCATACGGCACCTGGTCGTGATCGGCGTGAAAGCCGATCTTCTCGTAGAACTCCTTCGACCGGTCGACATCCGAGACCGGGACGAAGATCAGCTCGATCTTCCAATCCATCACACGCTCCTCCTGTCGGGGCGACTTCGCCCATCGGCCCTCAGAGTACGCGTGGCCTCCGACACCCACCAGAGGTACCTCACCCGTGCAAGACGTCTCCCCGGTCTGGCATGCCGCATCCACACACCCTCGGAGGAGAACTGCGCTTCGGGAGGAGAGCTCGCTCGAGGTCCTCCTCCCGAGGGGATTTCTCCTCCCGAACGCGCGACGGGCGCACGACAGGCTCAGGATGCCGGCAGCAGCGCCCCGTCGAAGAATGCCCCCAGCTCGTCGGTCGCATCCAGAGGGAGGATCGCCGCCACGTACTGGTCGGGGCGCACCACGATCACGACGCCGTCCCGCGACAGCTCGCGCGCCTCGAAGATGTCGGTCTCAGTCCATTTCGACGGCCCTGCCGCATAGACCTTCTCCCAGTCGGTGAGTCCGAGCGGACCGGTCTTCGGCTGGAACAGCGCCGGCGCCGAGGTCACCTCGACCTCCTCATGCGGCTGCTGGTAGATCGCCTTGACGTCGAAGACGGCGTCGGTGTCGGCATCCGAGGGTGTGAACCGCTCGAAGACGGACTCAGCCTCAGCCGCCCATGCGTCGAGCGTCGCCGCATCGCGGCCCGCGAAGGCGTAGACGCGCCAGCGACCATCGGCCTTGGCATGGTGGCCGAGGTGGATCGCGTTGCCGTCACCGACCCGCACGACCTCGGCGGACTTGAAGCGCTTGCCCAAGGGGAAGCCGCCCGCGAGCGCCTGGTGCGCGTCGGAGCCGGTGATCATCGATGACGTGTACTGGGTCATGAACCCGGAGGGGAACTCCGCCGTCGCGAGATAGTACGTCGCGAGGTCAGTCGGGTCGGTGATCTCCGAGGGCTTGCGCGCCATGAGCGTCGACCACTCTCGATCGAAGTCGATGAGCTGCTGGGCGACGGGCCGACGCTCGGCGCCGTACGTCGCGAGCAGTGCGTCGGGCGCCCGGCCGGTCAGCACCGACCCGAGCTTCCATCCGAGGTTGAACCCGTCCTGCATCGACACATTCATGCCCTGGCCGGCCTTGGCGCTGTGCGTGTGACAGGCATCACCCGTGAGGAACACTCGCGGCGTGCGGCCGGACCCGTCGATCACGTCGTCGAACCCGTCGGTGACCCGGTGCCCGACCTCGTAGACGCTGTGCCAGGCCACCTCTTTCACGTCGAGCGTGTAGGGGCTGAGGATCGCATTCGCCTTGGCGATGATGTCCTCGATCGGCGTCTGGCGCACGCGGTGGTCGTCGTCCTCTGCGACCTCGCCGAGGTCGATGTACATCCGGCTGAGGTAGCCGCCCTCGCGAGGGATGTGCAGGATGTTACCCGCCTCCGAGTTGATCGCGCACTTGGTGCGCCAGTCAGGGAAGTCGGTGTTGACGAGCACGTCCATGACGCCCCAGGCGTGGGCTGCGCTGCCCCCGACGTGCGTGCGTCCGATCGACTGGCGCACGCCGCTGCGCGCGCCGTCGCATCCGGCCACGTACTTCG
This sequence comes from Microbacterium sp. K2, assembly GCF_051365005.1. NCBI lineage: Bacteria > Bacillati > Actinomycetota > Actinomycetes > Micrococcales > Microbacteriaceae > Microbacterium > Microbacterium sp. K2. The sequence continues at coordinate 1,294,982 of NZ_JBLWII010000001.1, forward strand.
CACGGATCGTGCGCTCCTCACCGGCCCGCTCGCCCGCGACGTAGCGCAGCGAGACCTCGACCGGATACTCGCCCTCCTCGTGCACCGTGAGTCCTGCGAACTCGATGCCGTAGTCGGGGACGATGCGACCGGGACCGTTCGCCGCCGCCTCGGCGAAGTAGTCGAGCACTCGCGCCTGGTTGACGATCAGGTGCGGGAACTCGCAGATGTCGTAGGCGTAGTCGGCGGTCCGCGAGGTGCGGACGATCTCGTTCGGCCGCTCGGGGTTCGGTCCCCAGAAGTTCATCCAGCCGATGTTGTAGGCCTCGGCGATGATGCGCTCGGCGAAGCCGAAGGCCTGGAACGTCTCGACGCTGCGCGGTTGGATGCCGTCGGCCTGGCCCAGCACCAGACGCCCCTCGCGTTTCTCGATGATGCGCGTGGAGACATCGGGGTACTGCGACATCTGGGCGGCGAGCAGCATGCCGGCGGGACCGGAGCCGACGATCAGCACATCGATCTCGTCGGGCAGGTCTGCGGGCCGCTCGGTGCCGATGCCCTCGGCATCCTTCACACGCGGGTCTCCCGAGACATAGCCGTGGTGGTGGAACTGCATCGTCGTCGATTCCTTCCGGACGTCACTGTCGGGTGTTGCCTTCGAACGAATCGTGTTCTATATTCGAACACGACGTTCTACTATTGAACACAGCTTAGGGACGCCCGTCCCAGAACGCAAGGGAGCGCACGCATGCCCGAAGGCACTCCGGCCTCGCAGACCCTGAGCCGCGGCATCCGGATCCTCGAGGTGCTCGCCGATGCGCGCATCCCGCTGACGATCGACGAGATAGCCTCGAGACTCGAGGTGCATCGCTCGGTGGCCTACCGACTGCTGCGCACGCTGGAAGACCACCGGCTCATCGGGAGAGACTCGTCGGGCGCCGTGACGCTGGGCCCGCGCATGGCAGCGTTGGCTGCCGGCGTCGCCCATGACCTTCAAGCCGAGGCGATCCCGGAGCTGACCGCGATTGCGAACGAACTCGGCATGACCTGCTTCCTCGGCGTGCTCGACGGAGACGACTGCATCACACTCGCGAGCATCGAGCCCCGTCATGCGATCGCGAGCGTCGCTCAGCGGCCGGGCGCCAGGCACTCCGTCACCGTCGGCGCACCGGGCAAGGCGATCCTCACGCAGCTTCCGCTCTCTCAGTGGCCGGACGACCCGCGAGCAGCACTGCACGCAGAGGTCGACGAGGCGCGCGTACGCGGATATGCCACGAGCCACGACGAGGTCATCCCCACCGTGCAGTCGGTCGCGGTGCCGCTCGCTCTGCGTGGTCAGCGCCCAGCGGCGATCGCGGTCGTGCACGTGGCCACCGACCTCGACGACGCCGAGATCGCAGCCCGACTGCGGCGCTCCGCGTCGGCGATCCGAGAAGCCCTCGACGGCTGACGTGGTTCACAATTCAGCATGAACGGGAGACGGCAGATGCGTCGCCCCGGAAGAACCGGAGCGACGCATCGCCTGCACCATCGTCGATGCTGAAATGTGGACGGCTGATTCAGATCAGACCTTGGCGAGCCCACGGATCGGACTCACGGACTGCTCCTCCTCGTGATCCGGCCCCAGGGGGATCCCGGAGCGATCACGCAGCAGCAGCGTCGCCACGAGGCCGAGCAGCGTCATGCCGGCGAGGTACCAGGTGACGGCCTGCGTCGAACCGGTCGCCTGCACGATGGCGGTCGCGATGGTCGGGGCGAACGCCCCACCGGCGATCGCGCCGATCGCGTACGAGATCGAGACGCCCGAGAAGCGGATGCTCGCGGGGAAGAGCTCTGCGTAGAGAGCCGCCTGAGGGCCGTACGTGAACCCGAGACCGATCGTGAGGATCGCGAGACCCGCGAAGAGCAGCCCGATCTCACCCGTGTTGACCAGCGGGAACAGCGTGAACACGCCGACGAGCTGCATCACCCAGCCGATGATGTACGTCGTGCGCCGACCGATGCGGTCCGACAGCCACCCTGCGATGAGCGTCGTGATCAGCCAGGTCACGGCAGAGCCGGCGACCGCCCACAGCACGGGTCCGCGCTCGAGGCCGATCGGCCCCTCGGGGTTGGTGGCGTATCCCTGGATGTACCCGCCGGTCGTCATGTATCCGACCGCGTTGTTGCCTGCGAAGACGAACGCAGCGACGATCACGAGCAGCAGGTGCTTGCGGAACAGCTGCACGATCGGCATGCTCGCCTTCTCCTTGCGCTCGGCGAGCTCGACGAAGACCGGGCTCTCCTCGACCTTGCGGCGCACGTAGTAGCCGACGAGGATCAGCACTACGCTGAGCAGGAACGGGATGCGCCAGCCCCACTCGAGGAACTGATCACCCGGGGCGATCACCGTCATCAGCGCCATGACACCCGATGCGAGCAGCAGGCCCAGCGGCACGCCGATCTGCGGCGAGGCACCGAAGATCCCGCGCTTCGACTTTGGCGCGTGCTCGACGGCCATCAGCACCGCACCGCCCCATTCGCCGCCGGCCGAGATGCCCTGCAGGATGCGCAGCAGCACCAGCATGATGGGTGCGGCGAGTCCGATCGCCTCGTAGGTCGGCAGCACGCCGATGAGCGCGGTGGCCGCGCCCATCAGGATCAGCGTCCACATGAGCACGGTCTTGCGCCCGAGCTTGTCGCCGTAGTGGCCGGCCAGGAAGGCCCCGAGCGGCCGGAAGAGGAAGCTGACGCCGACGGTGGCGAACGCGACGATGGCGCTGTTCGCTCCGAGCGGCTCGAAGAACAGCTGTCCGAAGACCAGGCCGACGGCCGTGGCGTAGATGAAGAAGTCGTACCACTCGACCATGGTGCCGACGACTGTGGCGAACACGACCCGGCGCCGATCGGCCGGTGTCGCGATGGTTCCGGTGGGTGTGAACCCAGCCTGTGACTGCCCGCTCATAGGGGTATCTCCTTTGATTGTGACCGCATTGTCACGGCTCGCGTACGAGGGGTGTCGAGTTGCTTGCCGAGGGGTGACACGATGATATATGATTTCGAATACGACGCACAAGGCGTCGATCCACAGCGCGAGGAGGCGCCCCGTGACGGCATCCATGACCCGCCCCGGCAAGATCATCGCGATCCATCTGAGCTACGCCTCCCGTGCCGATCAGCGCGGCCGTCGGCCCGCAGCTCCCTCCTATTTCTTCAAGCCGGCCAGTTCGGTCGGTGTCTCCGGCGGCACGGTCGAACGCCCTGCCGGCACCGAGCTGCTGGCCTTCGAAGGCGAGATCGCCCTCGTGATCGGCACCGCCGCTCGTCGTGTCTCGCTCGACGACGCCTGGAGCCACGTCGGCTGGGTCACCGCCTCGAACGACCTCGGCCTCTACGACCTGCGCGCCAACGACAAGGGCTCGAACGTCCGCTCCAAGGGCGGCGACGGCTACACACCCCTGGGCCCCGAGCTCATCGACGCCCGCATCGTCGACCCCACCGCCCTGCGCGTGCGGGCCTGGGTCAACGGCGAGCTGCGTCAGGACGACACCACGGCCGGCCTCATCTTCCCGTTGGCGCAGCTCGTCGCGGATCTCTCTCAGCACTTCACCCTCGAACCCGGCGACGTCATCCTCACCGGCACGCCCGCCGGATCGTCCGTGATCGTTCCCGGCGACGTGGTCGAGGTCGAGGTCGACGCACCGGATGCCGAGGGCTCCCCCTCCTCCGGCCGGCTCGTCACCACCGTCACGCAGGGCGATGTTCCCTTCGATGAGGAGATCGGCTCGCTCCCCGCCGTCGACGACCTGCAGCGCACCGAGGCCTGGGGTTCGCGCGAAGAAGCGGGACTCCCCGCCGACGAGGCAGCGCCCGCCCTCTCCCCCGAGCTCCACGCCAAGCTGCTCGAGGCCCCGACCGCGGGCCTCTCCGCGCAGCTGCGCAAACGCGGCCACCACTCGTGCTTCATCGACGGCGTCTCCGCCAACATCGCCGGCAGCAAGATCGTCGGCACTGCCAAGACGCTGAGATTCGTCCCGTTCCGTGAGGACCTCTTCAAGACCCACGGCGGAGGCTACAACGCGCAGAAGCGCGCCTTCGACTCGGTCGACGAGGGCGAGATCATCGTGATCGAGGCCCGCGGTGACGCGACCACCGGCACCCTCGGCGACATCCTCGCTCTGCGTGCTCGTGCCCGTGGCGCGGCCGGCGTCGTCACCGACGGCGGCGTGCGTGACTTCGACGCCGTCGCCGAGATCGGACTCCCCGTCTTCTCGCAGGGCGCGCACCCCTCAGTCCTCGGACGCAAGCACGTGCCGTGGGATGCTGACATCACCATCTCCTGCGGCGGTGCCACCGTGCAGCCCGGCGACATCATCGTCGGCGACGGCGACGGCGTCATCGTGATCCCACCCGCCCTGGCCGAGCAGGTCGCAGACGACGCTCTCGCGCAGGAGATCGAGGACGCCTGGATCGCCGAGCAGGTCGCGGCAGGTCACCCCGTCGACGGGCTGTTCCCACTCAATGCGGAATGGCGCAAGAGATACGAGGCCGCGACGGGCTCAGTCACCCAGAGTCCGGTCGCGGGGACTGTCCGATGACCACCGTGTCCAACGCGAGCAAGTCGGAGCAGGCCTATGCCTGGATCCGGTCGCGCATCTCCGGCCACATCTTCGGGCCCGGCTACCGCCTCGTGCTGGGATCGCTGGCGGAAGAGCTGGGCATGAGCGTCGTGCCGGTGCGCGAGGCCATCCGCCGCCTCGAGGCCGAGGGTCTCGTGACCTTCGAGCGCAACGTCGGCGCCCGTGTCACGCTCGTCGACGAGAGCGAGTACGCCCACACCATGGAGACACTGGGGTTGGTCGAGGGCGCCGCCACGGCCCTGTCCGCGCCTCTGCTCGACGATGCGACGCTCGATGCAGCCGAGGCGGTCAACAAGCGGATGACGCAGATGCTCGGTCACCTCGATGCGCATGCGTTCACCGAGCTCAACCGGCAGTTCCACTCCCTGCTCTTCCAGCCCTGCCCGAACCCGCATCTGCTCGATCTCGTGCACCGGGGATGGGCGCGGCTGTCGGGCATCCGCGACTCGACGTTCGCGTACGTGCCCGGCCGCGCCCAGCACTCCGTCGAGGAGCACACGCAGATCCTCGAGCTCATCCGAACGGGTGCCGACCCGCTCGAGATCGAGCTCGCCGCCCGCAACCACCGCCTGCGCACGAGGGATGCCTTCCTCGACGCCCTGCACGCCCGCTCTCACCACAACTCAGGAGACGAGTCATGACCGATTCCCGCATCCCCGCCGACCTGCCCGAGCACATCCAGCACTACATCGACGGCGCGTTCGTCGACTCGGTCGACGGCGACACCTTCGACGTGCTCGACCCGGTGACGAACAAGACCTACACCACGGCGGCCGCCGGCAAGAAGGCCGACATCGAGCTCGCCGTCGCGGCAGCGAAGCGCGCGTTCGACGAGGGCCCCTGGCCGCGAATGCTCCCCCGTGAGCGCTCGCGCGTGCTGCACCGGATCGCCGACATCGTCGAGTCTCGTGATGCCCGCCTCGCCGAGCTCGAGTCGTACGACTCCGGCCTGCCGATCACCCAGGCGCTCGGACAGGCCCGCCGAGCCGCCGAGAACTTCCGCTTCTTCGCCGACCTGATCGTCGCGCAGTCCGATGACGCCTTCAAGGTGCCCGGCAAGCAGATGAACTACGTCAACCGCAAGCCGATCGGCGTCGCGGGGCTCATCACGCCGTGGAACACGCCGTTCATGCTCGAGTCATGGAAGCTCGGCCCCGCCCTCGCGACCGGCAACACCGTGGTGCTCAAGCCTGCGGAGTTCACACCGCTCTCGGCCTCGCTCTGGGCCGGGATCTTCGAAGAGGCAGGTCTGCCCGAGGGCGTCTTCAACCTCGTCAACGGTCTCGGCGAGGACGCCGGAGACGCGCTCGTCAAGCACCCCGACGTGCCGCTCATCTCGTTCACCGGCGAGAGCTCGACCGGGCAGCTGATCTTCGGCAACGCCGCCCCGTTCCTCAAGGGACTCTCGATGGAGCTCGGCGGCAAGTCACCCGCCGTCGTGTTCGCCGACGCCGACCTCGAGGCCGCGGTCGACGCCACGATCTTCGGCGTCTTCTCCCTCAACGGCGAGCGCTGCACCGCGGGATCCCGCATCCTGGTCGAGCGCTCGATCTATGAGGAGTTCGTCGAGAAGTACGCCGCCCAGGCGAAGCGCGTCAAGGTCGGCTACCCGCACGACCCGGCGACCGAGGTCGGCGCTCTCGTGCATCCCGAGCACTACGACAAGGTCATGAGCTACGTCGAGATCGGCAAGACCGAGGGCCGCCTCGTCGCCGGCGGCGGCCGCCCCGAGGGTTTCGATACCGGCAACTTCGTCGCACCTACGGTGTTCGCCGATGTCTCCCCCGACGCCCGCATCTTCCAGGAGGAGATCTTCGGACCGGTCGTCGCGATCACGCCGTTCGACTCCGATGAGGAGGCACTGGCACTCGCGAACAACACGAAGTACGGGCTCGCCGCATACATCTGGACGAACGATCTGAAGCGCGCCCACAACTTCTCGCAGTCCGTCGAGGCCGGCATGGTGTGGCTGAACAGCAACAACGTGCGCGACCTGCGCACCCCGTTCGGCGGCGTCAAGGCCTCGGGTCTCGGTCACGAGGGCGGCTACCGCTCGATCGACTTCTACACCGACCAGCAGAGCGTGCACATCACGCTCGGCGGTGCCCACAACCCGACCTTCGGCAAGAACTGAGCAAGGACGCTGCAATGACCGACAAGACTGCGAAGACGCTGACCTCCTCGGGCTACTACGTGAGCCAGGAGGCTCCGATCCAGACCGACAACCCCGTTCCGACCCCCGAGAGCACTCCTCCTGACGTGCTGCGCTGCGCCTACATGGAGCTGGTGGTCACCGACCTGGCCGCGTCGCGGGTGTTCTACGTCGACGTGCTCGGCCTGTACGTCACGGAAGAGGACGACGAGGCGATCTACCTCCGCTCCACCGAGGAGTTCATCCACCACAACCTGGTGCTGCGCAAGGGCCCGATCGCCGCGGTGGCGGCCTTCTCTTACCGCGTGCGCACCCCGGAGGACCTCGACCTCGCGGTCGCGTTCTACACCGAGCTCGGCTGCGACGTGCGACGCAACCCCGACGGCTTCGTCAAGGGCGTGGGCGACTCGGTGCGCGTGGTCGATCCCCTCGGCTTCCCGATCGAGTTCTTCCACCAGTCCGACCACGTCGAGCGGATGTCGTGGCGCTACGACCTGCACATCCCCGGCGAGCTCGTGCGTCTCGACCACTTCAACCAGGTCACCCCCGATGTGCCCCGCGCCGTGAAGTTCATGCAGGACCTGGGCTTCCGTGTGACGGAGGACATCCAGGACGACGAGGGCACGGTCTACGCGGCCTGGATGCGCCGCAAGCCGACCGTGCACGACACGGCCATGACCGGCGGAGACGGGCCGCGCATGCACCACGTGTGCTTCGCGACCCACGAGAAGCACAACATCCTCGCGATCTGCGACAAGCTCGGAGCCCTGCGCCGCTCCGACGCCATCGAGCGCGGCCCCGGCCGCCACGGCGTCTCGAACGCCTTCTACCTGTACCTGCGCGACCCCGACGGCCATCGCGTCGAGGTGTACACGCAGGACTACTACACGGGCGACCCCGACAACCCCGTCATCACGTGGGACGTGCACGACAACCAGCGTCGCGACTGGTGGGGCAACCCGGTCGTCCCCTCCTGGTACACCGAGGCCTCGCTCGTGCTCGACCTCGACGGCAACCCGCAGCCGGTCGTCGCGCGCACCGACAGCTCGGAGATGGCCGTCACGATCGGCGCCGACGGTTTCTCGTACACGCGTCCCGACGACGACGAGGCCATGCCCGAGTACAAGCAGGGCGAGTACAAGCTCGGCCACCAGCTCTGAGGAGGGCACGGATGCTGTCAGCAGACACCGTCACGCAGATCGCCGCAGAGCTGGCCGAGGCCGACCGGACGCACTCGGTGATCCCGCGCATCACGGCGCGCTACCCCGAGGCCACGGTCGAAGACTCGTACGCGATCCAGGGCGTGTGGCGCGACTCGCAGATCGCCGCCGGACGCCGCCTGGTCGGTCGCAAGATCGGCCTGACGTCCAAAGCGATGCAGCAGGCCACCGGCATCACCGAGCCCGACTACGGCGTGATGTTCGACGACACGGTCTACGAGTCGGGCGCCGAGATCCCGGTCGACCATTTCTCGAACGTGCGCATCGAGGTCGAGCTGGCGTTCGTGCTCAAGCATCCGCTCGAGGGCCCCGACTGCACGCTCGACGACGCTCTCGCGGCGATCGACTATGCGGTCCCGGCGCTCGAGGTGCTGAACTCGCACATCGAGCTCGAGGGCCGCACCATCGTCGATACGATCAGCGACAACGCCGCCTATGGCGCGATGGTGCTCGGCACCGTACGCAGGCGGCCGGACGAGATCGACCTGCGCTGGGTGCCCGGCGTACTGTCGCGCAACGGCGAGATCGAGGAGACCGGCGTCGCAGCCGGCGTGCTCGGCCATCCCGCAACCGGGGTCGCATGGCTCGCGAACAAGTTCCACCAGCACGGCGCGCGTCTCGAGGCCGGGGAGATCATCCTGGCAGGATCGTTCACACGCCCGATGTGGGTGTCGCGCGGCGACGAGGTGCTGTGCGACTACGGACCGATGGGAACGATCGCATGCCGCTTCATCTGAGCCCCTCGCCGTCGTTCCGCGATCAGCTCACTGCATCCGAACGACCGCTGATCGGCGCATGGATCTGCTCGGGGAGTCCGATCGTCGCCGAGATCGTCGCGGGCTCCGGTCTCGACTGGACGCTGATCGACGGCGAGCACAGCCCGATCGGACTGGAGTCGATGCTCTCGCTGCTGCAGGCCGTCGCGCCGTACCCGATCACCCCGGTGGTGCGGCTTGCTGCGAACGATCCGGTGCTCATCAAGCAGGTCCTCGATCTGGGAGCGCAGAATCTGCTGGTGCCGATGGTGAACACCGCGGAAGAGGCGTCCAGGGCTGTCGCCGCCACGCGCTATCCACCGCTCGGCACCCGAGGAGTGGGCAGCGCGCTGGCTCGCGCCGCTCAGTTCAATCGGATCGAGAACTACCTGCAGCGTGCACACGAGATCACCTCGCTCACGGTGCAGATCGAGACGGATGCCGCGGTGCGCAACTCCCGCGCGATCGCCGAGGTGGACGGCGTCGACGGGGTGTTCATCGGTCCGAGCGATCTGGCCGCATCCATGGGACTGCTCGGGCAGCAGGAGCATCCCGATGTCATCGCCGCCGTCGAACAGACGATCACGGAGGTGCGCGGTGCAGGAAAGCCCGTCGGCGTCAACGCGTTCTCACCGGCTACGGCTCGCCGCTACCTCGACGCCGGCGCGTCCTTCGTTCTCGTCGCGGCCGACGTGTCGATCCTGGCGCGTGCGACGGAGAAGATCGCGGCGGAGTGGATCCCCGATCAGGACGCCACCGCGCACACGAGCTACTGACCCCGCGCGCCGGTTCCGCGGGTGCCGCGACACCCACAGAACCGGCACATCACCTGCGTCGAGCGCCCCTCACACCGTGACCGACTCCGCCGCGGTCGCCACCCGACGGCGGTTGCGCATGTGCTGCACGACCGAGATCCCGGCGATGACCGCGAGGATCGCGTACAGGGTGATCGTGAAGGGGCTCGAGACGAGCACCATCGGGTCGCCGGCCGACACCGCGAGCGCTCGGCGCAGCTCGGTCTCCGCCAGCGGACCGAGCACCACGGCGATCATCACCGGCGCGAGTGGGATGCGGAACCGGCGCATCAGCACGCCGATCAGACCGATGGCGATGAGCGCCCAGACGTCGACGACGGAGGAGCCCATCGCATACACGCCCAGCACCGCGAGGACGGTGATCGTCGCGTACAGATAGTGCTTCGGGATCAACAGCAGCTTGGCCCACAGCGATGCGAATCCCATGTTGAGGATCAGCAGGGCGACCAGCCCGATGAACAGCGAGGCGATCAGCGTCCACACGAGTTCCGGGGTGCGTGTGAAGAGCAGCGGCCCCGGCTGCAGTCCGTACTGCTGGAAGGCGGCGAGCATGATCGCGGCGGTGGCAGAGGTCGGCAATCCGAGTGCGAGCAGAGCGCCCATCGCGGTACCCGCCGTCGCATTCGCTGCGGCCTCAGGGGCCGCGACACCGCGAATGCTCCCCACAGTGCCGAAGTCGGTGTCGTTGCCCGCCTTCGCCAGCCGCTTCTCCAGCCCGTAGGCGAGGAAGGTCGGCACCTCGGCACCACCGGCCGGGATGATCCCGAACGGCAGCCCGAAGCCCGTGCCACGCAGCCACGCCGGCAGCGCACGACGGAAGTCCGACCAGCTCAGGCGCGCTCGGCCTTGTGCGATCGTCTGCGCCGACCCGTCTTCGGTGTGGATGCGGGAGGCCACGGCGAACACCTCGCCGAGCGCGAGGAGACCCACGGTGATCACCACGATCGACAGGCCGTCGAACAGCTGCGGGATGCCGAAGGTGAAGCGCTCCGTGCCGCTCGGACCGTCGATGCCGATGAGCACCAGCGCCAGGCCCACCCCGAGCGAGAGCAGGCCGCGGATGATGGACTCCGAGACCACCGAGCTGACGGCGAGGAACGCGAAGGCGGCGAGCGCGAAGTACTCCGCCGGGCCGAACATCGTCGCCATCGAGACGAGCAGCGGCATGGCGAACACGGTGACCAGTGTGGCGAGGATGCCGCCGAGGAACGCACCGATGGCGGCAGTCGCCAGCGCCTTGCCGGCGCGTCCACTGCGCGCCATGCGGTTGCCCTCGAAGGACGAGGCGATCGCCGAGGAGTTGCCCGGTGTGTTCAGCAGGATGCCCGCTGTCGAGTCGCCGAACAGACCGCCGAAGTAGATGCCGGCGAACATGATGAAGGCTGCGATGGGGTCGAGGCTGAACGTGATCGGCAGCAGCAGAGCCACGGCCATCGATGATCCGAGCCCCGGGAGCACCCCGACTGCGGTGCCGAGCACCGCTCCGACCAGCACCCAGAGGAGGTTGATCGGTGTGAGGGCTCCGGCGAACCCCTCCAGCAGAAGCGTGATCTGGTCCATGTCAGAAGATCCATCCGATGAAGCCCGACGGCAGGTTGAGGCCCAGGCCCGCGCCGAAGGCGAGCTGGACGAGAGAGCTCAGCAGCAGTCCGACGCCGATGTCGAACACCGGCCTCCTGCTGCCGAGCGCGTAGGCCACGATCCAGAACAGCAGCGTGGCGCTGAGGATCCACCCGACCGGTTCGAGCATCACCGCGAAGACGACCACGGCGCCCAGCACCAGACCGAAGGTGCGCCAGTCGAAAGCCGGCGCCTGCTCTTCGGCAGCGACGGCGTCCGTCGTCACCGGCGGAGCATCCGCCCGACCTCGGCGGAACCGCCGCCTCGACGCCTCGAGCTGGATGACCTCGGTGTTCGTACCCGAGAGATCGGCGAGCATGTCTTCGGAGATGTCGGGGCGGTGCCAGACCTCCGGCTCGCTCCGCCGAGGCAGCAGGGCGGCGATCGTGAGCCACCCGCCGGTGAGCACCAGCAGACCGATCACGATGACCGGGAAGAACTGCGGTCCGGGCTCCGATTCGCCGCGCACGTCCATCGTCACCGTGCCGAGCAGCAGCAGGCCCGCGGCCACGAGGGTGGGGATGCCGACGGCGAGATCCCCTCGCCCGGTCCACCAGGAGTCACGGCGAAGACGGAAGGTCACGGCAGGCCCGGTGTCGCGATCGGAGAAGGTCTCGTCGGTCACAGTCACAGTCCCAGCTCCTCGATGATGATGTCGACCTCGTCCTGTTGCTCCTCGAGGTAGGTCGTGAAGTCCTCCCCCGGCAGGTACGAATCCGTCCAGTTGTTGCGCTCGAGCACTTCCTGCCAGGCGTCCGAGTCGCGCATCTCGTCGACGATCGCCGACAGCTCCTCGATCTGCGCCTCGTCGAGTCCCGGGGGTGCGACGAAACCCCGCCAGTTCGACATGCTCACGTCGATCCCCTGCTCGATGAACGTCGGCACGTCGACGCCTTCCATCCGCTCCGCCGACGACACGGCCAGCACGCGGAGCTGACCGGCCTCCACCTGACCGGCGATCTCGTTGTAGCCCGACATGCCACCCGTGGTGGTGTGAGACAGCATCGCCGAGAGCGCCTCCCCGCCTCCGGAGTAGGCGATGTAGTTCACCTGCGTCGGCTCGATGCCGATCCTGCTGGCGAGCGTGCCCGTCATCAGATGATCGATCGAGCCGAGCGATCCGCCCGCGATCGACGTTCCCTGCGGGTCGGCCTCCCAGACCTCGACGAAGTCGTCCAGAGTCTGGATCTCCGAATCCGCCGGCACCACCAGTGCGGCGTAGTCATCGGCGAGCCGTGCGATGGGCGTGACATCGGCGAGCGTCTCCGGGGTGTCCCCGAGCGAGATGGCCCCGACCATCACCCCGCCTGTCGCCATCAGGATGTCGGAGCGACCCGCCATTCCGACCAGCTGCGACAGTCCGATGGTTCCGCCCGCACCGGGCACGTTGACCACCTGGACGTTGTTCACGATGCCCTCTGATCGCATCGCGGTCTGGGATTCCCGAGAGAATCCGTCCCAGCCTCCGCCCGGAGACGCGGGTGCCATGATCGTCAGTTTGCTGCGTACCGTGGATCCCTGGCCCGAGGCCGCCGCGTTGACGAACGCGGCGCCTGTGGCGATGGCCACCACGACACCGAACAGAACTGTGCGCAATACTGGTTTCACGAAGGAACGCCCTTACATCGTCGTAGGAGGTCGGCTGGTGCCCCAACTTATGTCCCCGGATCACGTACCGGGGACTTGTGCACATAGCTGGCCATATTGGACATTTCGAACATGGGTGATGAGGTGACCGGATCCGCATCGCGGAGACCTGCGGCACGTCGCACCCATCGCAGGATCGGGTTCGGCCTGTTCGCCGTCCAGGTCGGCATCATCCTGCTGGTCGGCGCCGTCGCCGCCGGTATCGCGGTGTTCGCACAGATCGAGCAGGTGCGCCGCGGCGCCGAGAGCGACCTGCTGGTGCTGGCACGGTCGATCGCGACGCTGCCCGTCGTCATCGATGGGCTCACGAGCGACGATCCGACCACGACCATCCAGCCTGTCGCCGCGGCGATGCAGGAGGCCGCAGGTGTGGAGTACATCACCGTCGCCGACATGAACGGCATCCGCGTCGCACATCCGCAGAGCGATCTCATCGGAGAGCCGGTCTCCAGCGATCATTCCGCTGTGCGCGCGGGCGAGGAGTTCTCCGGATCGGAGTCCGGACCGATGGGACTCACTCTGCGCTCCAAGGTTCCGGTCATCGGCGGGAACGGGGAGGTCATCGGCACCGTGTCCGTGGGACTGGCCCAGAACGCGGTCGATCAGCAGGTGCTCTGGCGAGTCGCTCAGGTCTCGGTTCCGACGCTCGTCGCAGTGCTCGTCGGCGTCGGGCTCGCGTGGGCGGTCACGACCGGACTGCGCCGCCGCCTGTACGGCGTGCGAACCGATGAGATGCTCGCCATGGTGCAGGCGCACCAGGCGGTGACGAACGGCGTGCGCGACGGGATCATCGGCGTCGACAGCGATGATCGCATCGCGGTCGTCAATTCCGAGGCGCAGCGGCTGCTCTCGCTCGACCCGTCCGACAGCGGATTCGTGGGCATGTCCGCGAAGGAGGTCCTGCCCGCCTCGGTGCTCGGCGTCCTCAGCGCAGACACCGAGCGGCTGACCCGCCAGGTGACCGCCGCAGGTCGCACTCTGATCGCCACCCGGTCGCCGGCGATCGCCGACGGCCGCGATGTGGGGGCGATGGTCGTCCTTCAAGATCGCAGCGAGTTGGACGCGATGCTGGAGACGCTCGAGCTCGAGCGCACCAGAACCGAGACGCTGCGCATCGAGACCCACGACTTCGAGAACCGCATGCACGTCGTCTCAGGCCTCCTCGGCCTCGGCGATCTCGACGATGCTCGCGCGTACCTCGCGGCGCTCCCTCGCGGCGAGCGTCCGGGTGACGCTCGACAATGGGCCCCGCTGCGGTCACCGCTGATGGCCGCATTGCTGGCATCGCGTCAGGCGCAGGCGAAGACGCGCGGAATCGAACTCGCGCTCACGGACGACAGCCGGATCGACGTCGGATTCGTCTGCGGCCCGGAGGAGATCACCGTGGTCGGCAATCTCGTCTCCAACGCGATCGAGGCAGCGCACGACAGCGTGGATGTGTTCCTGCGCGGAGACGCGGAGGGTCTGGACATCGTCGTCGATGACGACGGCGCGGGTCTCGCCGACGACGAGGCCGACGCCGTCTTCGCCCCCGGAAACACCTCGAAGACCTCCGACGCCTGGCGCCACGGGATCGGGCTCGACGTCGTCCGAGCCTATGTTCAGGAGCGTGGCGGCTTCGTCAGTGTCGGCCGCGCCGACGCCGGCGGTGCCCGGTTCACCGCGCACCTGCCGTCAGCGACGCCCACCGACGACGACACCGCCAACAAGGAGCCGAACTCGTGAGCGATCCGATCAGAGTACTCATCGTCGAGGACGACTTCGCCGTCGCGCGCCTGCACCGCAGCTTCCTCGAGCAGCTCGACGGCTTCGAGGTCGTCGGTGCCGAGCTCACCGCCGAAGCGGCGGCGTCGCGCCTCGCAGCGGGTGACGTCGACCTGGCCCTGCTCGACATGTTCCTGCCCGATGCGTCCGGGCTGCAGCTGCTGCGCCGCATCAGAGCCGCGTCCGCCACCCCACTGGACGTCATCATGGTCACTGCGGCACCCGAACCGGAACTCGTTCGTCAGGCTCTCGAACTCGGAGCGATCGACTACGTCCTCAAGCCGTTCCAGCAGGAGGATTTCAGCGCACGGCTGCGCCGCTACGCCGCCCGCCGTGCGCAGGCGAGCGCGCTGCCGGTGACGGCCCTCAGCCAGGAGCAGATCGACGCGCTGCAGGGACGACCGCCCGTACGGCGTCGGACGGCACTGCCGAAGGGGTTGTCGGAGAGCACCGCACGGGTCGTCGCCGACGATCTGCAGCGCCGCGACGAGCCCGCAGCGGCGGCCGAGATCGGCGAGACGCTCGGAATGTCACGGGTGAGCGCGCGTCGGTACCTGGAGTACTTCCTCGACCGGGGCGATGTGGAGGTGAAGCCCAAGTACGGCGACGCAGGGCGACCGCAGAACCTGTACCGCTGGGTGTCCCCGGGATTATGAACACCTGCGGGCTCAATATGTTCAATATGTCCTAATCCGAAACCGCCTCACGAGCCGACGTACCCTCTCAGATATGTCTCGATGTCGAGATATATCTGTCAAGGAGGATGTTGTGCGCGAGATCGATGTCATCGTGGTCGGCGGCGGAAACGCCGGATTCACCGCGGCTCATGCGGCCGCCGCGCGTGGCCGGCGAGTGGTTCTGCTCGAACGCGGAGCGCCCGACGAGGCCGGCGGCAACAGCTACTACACCGCCGGCGCGACGCGCGTTCCCCACGACGGACTCGACGATCTGCGTCCGTTCATCGAGCACGATGAGCGCCACAGCCGCTCAACGGTCCCGGCCTACTCGGCAGCGGACTTCCGCGACGACCTGATCAAGGTCACCGAAGGCCGCAATGACCCCCACCTCACCGAGGTGCTGGTCGCCGATGCGCGCCCGACGGTCGAATGGCTCGCCTCGCTCGGCGTGAAGTACCGACTCATGTACGAGAGGCAGGCCTACGATCGGCCGGACGGGTCGTTCCTGTTCTGGGGTGGACTGCACATCGGCAACGTCGGCGGCGGCGAGGGCCTCATCGCCGATCACACACGCGTCGCGATCGAGGAGGGCGTGGAGATCCGCTACGGCCAGCACGTCACCGACCTCGTCACGGACGGCGATCGAGTGGTCGGCGTTCGACTCGTCGACGGCGGTGAGCTGCGTGCAGACTCCGTCGTGATCGCCGCAGGCGGCTTCGAGTCCGACCCGGAGATGCGCGAAGCCGAGCTCGGCACCGGATGGGCCAACGCGAAGGTGCGCGGCACGCCGTTCAACACCGGCGAGCTCCTCACGGCAGCACTGCGCATCGGCGCGGCCCGCGGCGGCGACTGGTCGACGTGCCACTCCGTGCAGTGGGACGCGTTCACCGAGCACAACGAGTCGAATCGAGAACTCACCAACCGTCTCACCCGGCAGTCGTACCCGCTCGGGATCATCGTCAACCGCGACGGTGCGCGCTTCCTCGATGAGGGAGCAGACTTCCGCAACTACACCTACGCCAAGTACGGGCGCGAGATCCTCGCGCAACCCGGTTCGGTCGCGTGGCAGCTGTTCGATCAGACCCTGCGCCCGATGCTGCGGGCTGAGGAGTACGAGATGCCGGGCATCTCCGTGGAGACCGCAGACACGATCGGCGAGTTGGCGGTGCGAATCGGGGTGCCTGTCTCCGCTCTGGAGCGGACCGTGTCGGATTTCAACGGATCGATCGACCGGTCGATCACGTTCGACCCCACCGTGAAGGACGGGCGTCGCGCCGACGTCGTCCCTCCGAAGAGCAACTGGGCGTCGCCGCTGGAGACAGGCCCGTTCTACGCCTACGGCGTGACCTGTGGCATCACCTTCACCTTCGGAGGGCTGAAGACCGATACCCACGGTCGCGTCGAGCGTGAGGACGGCACGCTCATCGACGGCCTGTTCGCGTGCGGTGAGGCGCTGGGCGGCCTGTTCTCGAAGAACTACCCCGGAGGCTCCGGTCTGACCGCCGGAATGGTGTTCGGGCGGCGTGCGGGCTCCGTGGCCTGATCGCTCGGGGCGCGGCCCCGAGCCGGCGACGGCAGTCGAGGCTCTGGCGAATTCATAGCCGCCAGGGCGAGACTGTTGTCATGACCTTCGCCGCGCTCCAGCCGCTCGCAGACCGTGCTGCACTGTTCTCCGCCCTCCGCCAGGAGTCCCTGGCCACCGCTCTCGAGGACCTCGGCGATAACCGCTGGGATGCCGACATGGCGGCGGGGACCCTCACGTTCACCTCGAACGCCGATGCCAACCGTCAGCTCATCTCCCGCGCCCACCTCGTCGCGACGATCGCCCCGGGTCCGCGTTCGCTGCTCTGGGCGTGGGCGCACCCGCAGGGCGACCCGGCGGGGATCGCCGCACAGCTTCGCGACTACGGCACCCAGCACGGCATCCCCGAGCTGAGCGAGGCCGAGCTCCCCTTCCCCGCCGACGCCACCGGAGACGCCGAGTGGATCACGGCCGCCGCTCACACCGTCGGCGCCGTGGCCGTCGAGCTCACCGGCCGCGCTCCCTACTACCTCGCACCCGTCGGCGGAGGCACCTACGCGGTGTTCCTCCTCGATGCCCCTCTTCCTCCGCTCACCGTCGCATCCGCCGCGATCGCCCTCCCCCGCATCCTCGCGGGCCTGGCGCTGTCCGACGCCCGCACGGCCGTATGGGATGCCGCCCGGCTCGCCGGCTGGAACCTCACCTGGGCCGACGAGTCCTTCTCGGGCGCCACGGTCGCCGATGCGACAGGCACCGCGACGTTCCGCTTCGACGAGCAGGCGCGCATCACGAACATCGAGAGCAGCCTGCACCCGCAGGGCTGATCTCGCACCGAGAACAGCGCGTCAACGGCCCAGCCGCTGACGCGCTGTCTTCGTTCCGGGACCGATCGGTGCATGTGCGGTGGCCGCCGCGAGTCCGAACACCGGCATGTCGACGTACACCGCTTCGAGGTCGGCCACGGGCACCTGGTAGGTCTCGTGCCAGACCCCCACACTGCCGCTTCCCTGCAGCGTCCGCATGAAGTCGCGCCATGGCTGCAGGTGCGGAGCATCGCGGTCTGCGGCGAAGCGCTGCAGATGCTCGGGACTCTCCCAGTACGACAGCAGGATCGTCGTGCGCCCGAACCAGCTGTGCACACCGAGCATCCCCGCATCCCGATGGGTCGCGAGGTGCTGGAGCATCGGCGGCATCTTGCTCGCGGTTCGCATCACGCGCCCCACCTGCCACCATCGATTCGCCCGCATCCCGATCAGGAAGACCGTGACGTCCGACCGCTCAGGAGACGCGGTGTATCGACCGGGAAAGACCTGCTGAGCCATGAGCCACTCCTTGGAACAGTGTTATGTAACGACGTTACACAACAACGTTACGATAGGATCGACTCCATGGCAAGGCCTCCTCTCTACGACGACGCACTGCGCGACCGCCTCCTCGACGCGACAGCCGAGATGGTCGACCACAAGGGCCCTGAACGGATCAGCCTCCGCGACATCGCGCAGAAAGCCGGCACCTCGACCTCGGCGGTCTATGCCCTGTTCGGCGGGAAGACCGAGCTGCTCGTGGCCGTCATCGAGCATGGCTTCGCCTCCTTCGGCGAGGCTCAGGCGACCGCCGAGCCGCAGGGGCTGCGTGCACTCGGCTTCGCGTACCGGTCGTGGGCCATGGCGAACCCGGCGCTCTATCGCCTCATGTTCGGCGGCGGGGTGGCCACGGAGGACTGCCGCCCCGACGATGCGACCATGAGCACCGCGATGTCGCCTCTCGTGCGCGCGCTCTCGGCACGCGTCGACGAGTCCGAGGTGATGGCCTCGGCGCTCACCGTCTGGGCACAGGTGCATGGAGCCGTGAGCCTCGAGCTCGCCGGAGTCACTCCCCCGCTCGCGCCGTGGGACTCCGTCTACGCCGCGGTGGTGGATGCGGTCGAGCGCGCTTTCCCCGCCCGCTGACGCCCGCCCGGGTCGCCGAGAGATGCCGCGGCATCCGGGAGTGTGGAAGTCTGGTCGCATGAAGAACGGAATCGTCCGGTTCGCCGCGCTCTACGTGTTCAATGTCGCAGTCCTGCTGCTCATCGGTCTGCTGTCCGCCGGCGTCTCGGTCGGATTCAACGCCCTCTGGGCCGCGGTCGTCCTGACTCTCGCGGCGCTCTTCCTCAAGCCGCTGCTCACGGGCGCGTTCCGCAAGGCGGCAGCGAAGTCGGCATCCGATCGCACGAAGGCCGGCGAGAAGGTCGTCCAGTACGTCCTCGTCTACCTCGTCGAGCTGATCATCTGGGTGGCCGTCGTCTGGCTGAGCGGCGTCCGCGCCTCGGGGTTCTGGAGCTACGCGCTCCCGCCGCTCTTCCTGCTCTTCGGCTGGATGATCCACGACCAGGTCGATGACCGACTGAGAGCGAAGGCCGGCGAGCTGTACGACGTCGTGCAGGGCAAGGTCTCGGGTTCGAGGAGGCAGTCAGCGCCCGGCTCCGCAGCCCCCTCCGCGGGGTCGCCTGCCACCGAAGAGGCTCGCGAGGAGCTCTCCGACGGGCTCACCCCCGAGCAGCGTCGGATGCTGGACGAACTGGGCTGACGGCCCGGTCGCGGAACCTCGGCATCCGAACTGCCTGACAGAGAACGCAGAGAGGTCGCAGGGGCCAGTGGACTCCCTGCGACCTCTCTGAGGTTCTACGACAGCTCGGCGACTCAGACCAGTCGCTCGGCCGCCTCGACGACATTCGTCATGAGAAGCGCGACCGTCATCGGCCCCACTCCGCCGGGGTTCGGCGAGACCCAGCCCGCGACCTCTGCGACACCGGGATGCACGTCGCCGAAGACCAGGTTCTTGCCGGTCTCGGGGTCGGTCTCACGAGTCACGCCCACGTCGAGCACGGCAGCTCCCGGCTTGACGTCCTCGGCGCGGATCAGGTGCTTCACGCCGGCTGCAGCGACGATCACATCGGCCTCGCGCAGGTAGCGCGGCATGTCGACCGTGCCGGTGTGCGTCAGCGTGACCGTCGCATTGAGGTCGCGACGCGTCAGCAGCAGGCCGATCGACCGACCGATGGTCACCCCGCGTCCGACGACCACCACGTGCTTGCCCTTGAGGTCGTAGTCGTTGCGCAGCAGCAGCTCGATCACACCGCGCGGCGTGCACGGCAGCGGCGTGTGGATCGGGCTGTTGACGTTGAGCACGAGCCGACCGAGGTTGGTCGGATGCAGTCCATCGGCATCCTTCGCGGGGTCGATCCGCTCGAGGATCGCATCCGTGTCGATATGCTTCGGCAGCGGCAGCTGCACGATGTACCCGTGGCACTCCGGGTCGGCGTTGAGCTCGTCGATCAGCGCCTCGACGTCGGCCTGCGTGGCATCGGCCGGCAGCTCGCGCTGGATCGAGTTCATCCCGATCGCCTCGGACTGACGGTGCTTCATGCCGACGTACAGCTGGGATGCCGGATCGGCGCCGACGAGGACGGTCGCGATGCCGGGGACGATGCCCTTCGCCTTGAGCGCGGCGACACGCTCGGTCAGCTCGGCCTTGATCGCGGCAGACGCCGCCTTGCCGTTGAGGATCTTCGCGGTCACTGCTGCAGGTCCGGGTAGAGCGGGAAGACTGCGGCGAGCGCGTCGACGCGAGCGCGGAGCGCCTCGACGTCGGCGCCGGGCAGCAGCGCGAGGGCGATCACGTCGGCGACCTCGGTGAACTCGGCGTCGCCGAAACCGCGGGTCGCGAGCGCCGGGGTTCCGATGCGCAGACCCGAGGTGACCATCGGCGGACGCGGGTCGTTCGGCACTGCGTTGCGGTTCACCGTGATGTGGATGTCGTGCAGCAGGTCTTCGGCCTGCTTGCCGTCGATCTCTGCGTCGCGAAGATCCACCAGCACCAGATGCACGTCGGTGCCGCCGGAGCGCACGCCGATGCCGGCATCCTTCACATCCTGCTGCGAGAGACGCTCGGCGAGGATCGACGCTCCGCGCAGCGTGCGCTCCTGGCGCTCCTTGAACTCGGGCGTGCCTGCGAGCTTGAATGCTGTCGCCTTGGCGGCGATCACGTGCATGAGCGGGCCGCCCTGCTGTCCCGGGAACACGGCCGTGTTGATCTTCTTCGCGATCTCGGGGTCGTTCGTCAGGATGAAGCCCGAACGGGGGCCGCCGATGGTCTTGTGCACGGTCGACGAGACGACGTGTGCGTGCGGCACCGGGTTCGGGTGCAGGCCCGCGGCGACGAGGCCGGCGAAGTGCGCCATGTCGACCCAGAGCAGGGCGCCGACCTCGTCGGCGATCGCGCGGAAGGCGGCGAAGTCGAGCGTGCGGGGGTAGGCGGACCATCCGGCGATGATGACCTTGGGCTTGTGCTCGATGGCGAGGCGACGCACCTCGTCCATGTCGATCGTCGACGTCTCGGGGTCCACGCCGTAGGCGACGATGTCGTAGAGACGGCCCGAGAAGTTGATCTTCATGCCGTGCGTCAGGTGACCGCCCTGGTCGAGCGCGAGGCCGAGAAGCGTGTCGCCGGGGCGGGCGATCGCGTGCAGCACGGCGGCGTTGGCCGACGCTCCCGAGTGGGGCTGGACGTTGGCGAACTCCGAGCCGAAGAGGTCCTTGGCGCGCTGGATGGCCAGCGATTCGGCGACGTCGACCTCTTCGCAGCCGCCGTAGTAGCGACGCCCGGGGTAGCCCTCGGCGTACTTGTTGGTGAGCACCGAGCCCTGAGCCTGCAGCACCGAGACAGGCACGAAGTTCTCGGATGCGATCATCTCGAGGAACGTCTGCTGACGCGCGAGCTCGCGGTCGAGAACCTGTGCGATCTCGGGGTCGACCTCGGCGAGCGGGGCGTTGAAGTAACGATCGGTCATGACTTGCTCCTCTGACGACGGATTCGAAGGGGTATACCTATCGGCCCAGGCGCGCGGTCGAATTCCGTGGTCAGTCGCTCCCCGGTGGTAGTCCACCCAGACGCCAGTCGCGACGTGAGAAAGCATAGCGGATTTCCCTGTGCTGCCGACTCTGCGCAGGGTAGGTTTTGTTCATGGTCCTTCCCCATTCCATGCCCCTCGTTCCCCTTCCCGCTTTCGCCATCGCCGGCGATGGTCGGTTGCCCGTCTCCGAGAGCACTCGAGTCATCGGCGACTCCCCGGCCGCACACCAGCTGATCGATGCCGCAGAGCGACGCAGCGGCATACGCTTCTCCCAGTCCAGTGACGCCGCCGACACCGCATCGGCGATCGTGCTGCGCGTCGATCCCACCATCGCACCCGAGGGATACACGCTCAGGGTCGCCGATTCCGTCGAGGTCGTCGGCGGCGACGAGGCAGGGCTCTTCTACGGGGTGCAGACTCTGCTGCAGCTGCTCCGCGACGGCGACGAGGGCTGGGCGCTGCTGCACGCCGAGATCACCGACGCGCCTCGATTCGAGCGTCGCGGCGTGATGCTCGACGTCACAAGGCACTTCTTCGACGTCGACGAGGTCAAGAAGTTCATCGACAGCACCAGCGCCCTGAAGTTCAACCACCTGCACCTGCACCTCAGCGACGACCAGGGCTGGCGGATCCAGATCGATTCGTGGCCCAAGCTCACCGAACTCGCATCGTCGACCGCATCGCTCGGCGACCCCGGAGGCTTCTACACCAAGGACGACTATCGCGAGATCGTGGCGTACGCGGCCGAGCGGCACATGCTCGTCATCCCCGAGATCGACCTTCCCGGGCACACGCACGCCATCGGCGTCGCGTACCCCGAGCTCGTCGAGGATCCGGTCATGAACGACAGCCTGATCGCCGAATCGGCGCGTCTCGGCCAGCCGCTCCCCGTGGCAGGCGAGCCCTATCTCGGATGGGGCGTCGGACACTCGAGCGTCCGCATCCACGAGGAGCGCACGTACGAGTTCGTGCGCGACGTCGTGCGCGAGCTCGCCGAGATGACGCCTGGTCCGTTCATCCACATCGGCGGGGACGAATCGCTGGGCACCCCGCAGGCGGATTTCGATCACTTCGTCGAGCGCGCGACCGCGATCGTGTTCGAGGAGGGCAAAATCCCTCTCGCGTGGCACGAGGTCGGCGCGGCCAAGGACATCGCCGAAGGCACGATCGGTCAGTACTGGGGCAAGACGACACCCGAGGGCTCGCATGCCGCAGAGGCCGCGCACTTCGTCGAGCGCGGCGGCGCGCTCATCATGTCGACCGCCGACGTCGCCTACCTCGACATGAAGTACACCGCCGACTTCCCGCTCGGGCTCACCTGGGCCGCGATCATCGACGTCCGCACGGCCTACGAATGGGAGCCGACCGCGGCGCTCGACGTTCCCGAGGCGGCGATCCTCGGCGTCGAGGCTCCGCTGTGGAGCGAGACCACTCGCACCCTGAGCGATGTCGAGCAGCTGGTGTTCCCTCGGGCTGCCGCTCACGCCGAGGTCGCCTGGTCGCCGCGCAGCGCTGCCGGTCGAGACTGGGAATCGTTCCGCGTGCGGCTCGGGGGGCTGGCCCCGCTGTGGAAGGCTGAAGGCGTCGACTTCCACCCCGCAGCCGAGATCCCCTGGAGCGAACGATGACCACCGATTCCGCAGCGACAGGGTCGCTCGTCATCCACTCGGCCCGGCTGATCGACCACGGAGCCGACGTCGCGGACTCCTGGGTGCGGATCGAAGACGGCCGGGTCGTCGCCCTCGGCACCGGGCAGACCTGGAGCGCCGCAGACGAGGTCGTCGATGCGACAGTCGTCGCCGGACCTGATGCTGTGCTCACCCCCGGCTTCATCGACATCCACTGCCACGGCGGTGCCGGCGCCTCGTTCGACGACGGCGCGGAGGCGATCCGCGCGGCTCGCGCTCTGCACCGCTCTCACGGCACCACCCGATCGGTGATCTCGCTCGTCACCGCGCCGGTCGACGCCCTCGCACAGCGCGTGGCGCAGATCGCCGACCTGATGCAGACGGATGCCGACATCCTCGGCTCGCATCTGGAGGGACCGTTCCTCGACCCCGCGCACCATGGGGCGCACGAGCCGACGCTGCTGCGGGCTCCGGTCGGCGAAGATGTCGCTCAACTGCTCGAGGCCGGCCGCAGCACGATCCGGCAGGTGACGATCGCACCCGAGCTCCCCGGCGGACTCGACGCGATCCGACTGATCGTCGAGGCCGGAGCTGTGGCGGCGGTGGGTCACACGAGCGCGAACGCCGCGATGGCTGTGGCGGCCTTCGACGCGGGTGCGACCGTGCTGACCCATGCGTTCAACGCCATGCCCGGCATCCACCATCGCGCGCCAGGGCCGGTGCTGGCCGCAGCCGCCGACCACCGTGTCGTGCTCGAGGTGATCGCCGACGACGTGCACCTCGATCCGCACGTGATCAAACTCGTGTTCGACTCGGCACCCGGCCGCGTGGCGCTCATCACCGACGCGATGGCTGCTGCGGGCAGTGCCGACGGGCACTACGACCTGGGAACCGTGAGCGTGACGGTCGAAGACGGCATCGCGCGCGCGGACGACACCGGCTCGATCGCGGGGTCGACCCTCACCCAGGACGACGCGCTGCGCCGGGCCACCGCTGCGGGGGCACCGCTGGCGGAGGCGGTGCGCGCGCTCACCGAGACTCCGGCAGCCGCGATCGGATACGGCGATCGACTGGGCCGCCTCGCGGTCGGCTACGTCGCTGACGCCGTGCTTCTTGACGCACAGCTGCGGGTCGAGCGCGTGTGGGTGGGCGATCGCCCATAAACCCGCTGACGCGCGGTGCGATGTCGCAATGTCGCGAGCGCATCGGGGTGCGGGCGTGCTCGCTCCGGCAATGCCGTCCGAGTGGGTGAGGGGCCGCCGTTCCCCAGATCGGCGGCCCCGTCACATTTCCCTCCCATGTGCGAGAGCTGGCGGGCCGAGCGCTCCTCCCCCGAGGTGCCCGACCCGCCATGCCGGTGCACTTACCCCTTGCACCAGCGCCTGAGCTCCGCCCCCCGGTGGAGCCCCATGGCTGTCTCTAGTGATGAGACGACGTCGACGCCGATTCATTACGCGATTTCCCAGATCTTTTTTTCGGGACGCCCTCCAGAACCGATCGATCTGCCCGTGACCAGGCATTTATAGGAGCCCAGAGATTTATGATCAGTTTCTCGGAAGGGGTGGCATGCCTGAGAGATTGGAGAGAGAATGGAGATGGCGCGTGATGAAAATGGGGTTCACGCGTCTCTTCATGTGGAGGCGCACTCGCGCTCCACGACAGATGGATGACTGTGGATCAGGACAGCACTTCGCACGACGAAACGATCGCCGACGCCGATCTCGTCCTGCGCACCCGCTCGGGTGACGCAGCGGCCTTCGGTGAACTCTGGAGGCGGCACTACCCCTCCGGTATGTCCGTCGCTCGGTCGATCACGTCGTCGATCGACCCCGACGATCTCGTGCAGGAGTCCTACACCCGCATCTATCAGGCGATCATCAAGGGCGGCGGGCCCAACGGCTCCTTCCGCGCCTATCTGTTCACGAGCATCCGCAACACCGCCGCCGCCTGGGGCCGTTCTCGTCGCGAATCCGCGATCGACGAACTCGACAGCGTCGCCGACCCCGACAGCACAGACCAGGCGGCCAACGAGGCCCTCGACCGCAGCCTGACCGCGCAGGCGTTCCGCAGCCTTCCCTCCCGCTGGCAGGAGGTGCTCTGGTACACCGAGATCGAGCAGATGAAGCCTCAGGAGGCCGCGACGCTCCTCGGCATGAAGGCGGGCGCCGTCTCGCAGCTCGCATTCCGGGCGCGCGAAGGGCTCCGCGAAGCGTGGATCCAGGCTCACCTCCGCAGTGCGGCGGCCGGCTCCGACTGCCAATGGACCATCGAGCACCTGGGCGCGTACTCGCGCGGCAATCTCAGCACGCGAGACCACAACCGTCTCGAGCAGCACCTCGAGGAATGCGCACGCTGCATAATCGTCGCCGCTGAGGCGAAGGACGTGTCGACGCGACTCGCCCTCGTGCTGCTGCCGCTCGTCCTCGGGGTCACGGGTGCCGCAGGGTACCTCGCCACGCTCCAGGGCGGAGGCACGCCGATCGTCGCGCTCGCAGCCATGCCCTCAGGAATCACCGAGGGTGCGGTCGTCGTCGCAGGAGCGGCAACGGGCGGCTCCTCGGGCAGCACGGCCGGAGGCGGCGCAGCTGGAGGCGGCGCTGCCGGAGGCGGCGCTGCGAGCGGCGGCGCTGCGAGCGGCGGCATCTTCAGCGGTGTCGGCGCGCTCGTCGGCGCCGGTTCAGCCGCCCTGGTGGTTGCGGGCGTCGTGGCGGCCGCCACCATCGTCCCGACCCTCGCCGGAGTGACACCGGTCGCATCGCTTCCCAGCGCCGGCGACAAGGACTCCTCGTCGATCAGCGCCGACGTCGGGCCCGACGAATCGATGTCCGACGAGAAGACACCGCTCGTCGACGATGTGGAGCCCGACCCCGAGCCCGAACCGGTCACGCCCCCCGTCGACGCACCCATCACCCCTCAGCCCGCCGAGGACATCGCGCCCGCTATCGTCGCACCGCCCGCTCCGGCGGAGACATCGAAGCCGTCACCGGAAGAGGATGTCCCCGAGGAGGGAACTCCGGGAGAAGAGACCCCGGGTGAAGAAACCCCCGGTGAAGAAACCCCCGGTGAAGAGACCCCGGGTGAAGAAACCCCCGGCGAAGAAACCCCCGGCGAAGAAACCCCCGGAGAAGAAACCCCCGGAGAAGAAACCCCCGGCGAAGAAACCCCCGGCGAAGAAACCCCCGGAGAAGAAACCCCCGGAGAAGAAACCCCCGGAGAACCCGCGGCGCCTACGACCCCGATCGTGGTGACCCTCGCCGATATCTGTCTCGACGATCGAGCCATCACGTATGTGACTCTGGACGTGTCCGGTGACCCGGGCGCCGATATCGAGGCTCTGCTCGACGGCAGCCACGGCGGTGCGGACAGCACATCGCTGAGCGACGCCGGAACCGGAACGATCGAGCTGCGCCCGGGACTCGTGCAGATCATCCTCGGCGCGACCGTCGAGATCCACTATGTGACGGGGGCCGGTCCGGTCCTGCCGGTCACCACAAGCCTCTCGGCACTCGGGGTGAACCTCGAATCCGTTCTGCTCGCGCCCGCGTGCGGTGCACCTGCCGAAGATGCCGTCGAGACCACGCCCGTCGTGCCGGCGCCGGACGACACGGCCGTGACCGCGCCGGAGCCGACGGACGAGGCGGCACCCGCTGGCCCGGACGAGACAGCACCCGCGACCGTGGTCGAGACTCCGGATGCAGAGGTGGTTCCCGAGACCCCGACTCCCGAACCGGCTGCTCCCGTCGAACCTTCCGCTCCGACAGAGACGGCTCCGCCGGTGGAGCCGACGGTCGAAGAAGAGACCGCCCCGGTCGACGAGACTGCGCCGGCAGTCGACGCGGTCGTCCCCGCTGCAGAAGAGGCCGTCCCCGCGCTCTGACCCGCCATCGGCGGCGAATAGACTGGATCCATGTCCCAGGATCCCGCCTCCGTCCCCGGCGTCGACCGCCCCAGCATCGCTCCCCTCGACATCATCCGATCGGTGGTCCTGATCGTCGCCGTGGGCACGCTCGCGCTGTGGGGATTCGCGATGTGGCCGTTCCCGTGGAACATCGTCATCGGCATCGGCGCTCCGATCGTCGTGATCCTGATCTGGGCTCTCTTCCTCTCCCCGCGGCCTGTGCTGCGTCTGCACCCGTTCCTGCGGGTCGTGGTCGAGCTGCTGATCTACGTCGGTGTCACGATCGCGTGGTGGCTGATGGATCAGCCGATCATCGGCACCGCATTCGCCGTGGTCGCTGTCGGAGCCGGCGTGGTCAGCGGTCGGCGTCGCATCCGATGAGCACTCTCGACCAGCTCACCGCCGCACTCGGCGACATCGTCGACACCGATGCCGCGATCCTCGAAGAGGCCCGCGCCGACCGATCAGGGCACGCGGCGCCGGGTCAGCCGCTCGCGGTCGTGCATGCCGAGACCGTCGAACACGTCCAGACCGTGATGCGCATCGCCACCCGAACGGAGACCCCTGTCGTGGTGCGCGGGGCGGGCACCGGCCTCGCCGGAGCGGCGAACGGCGGCGAGGGTGAGATCGTCCTCTCCACCCGCCGGATGACCGCGATCCACGAGATCCGGGCAGATGACCTGCTCGCCGTCGTCGAACCCGGCATCCTCAACGCCGACCTCAACGACGTGCTGGCCGAGCACGGACTGTGGTGGGCGCCGGATCCCGCCAGCCGCGCGATCTCGACCGTCGGCGGCAACATCGCCACCGGGGCAGGCGGGCTGCTCTGCGCGAAGTACGGCGTCGTGAAGGATGCTGTCCTCGGGGTCGACCTGGTGCTCGCAGACGGCCGTCTGATGCGCCTCGGTCACCGCAGCGTCAAAGGCGTGACCGGACTCGACCTCACCTCTCTCGTGATCGGCTCGGAGGGCACTCTCGGCGTCGTCGTCGGCGCCACCCTGAAGCTGCGCCGACTCGTCGAGGGAACCACCTGCACGGTGACGGCGACCTTCCCCGACGTGCGCACAGCGGCATCCGCATCCGCCGCGGTCACCGCGTCGGGTGCGCAGCCGGCGATCATGGAGCTGATGGACTCCGCCAGCCTCGCCGCCGTCGCCGCTCTGTTGGAGCTGCCTTCCCCCGCAGCCGGAAGCGCGCAGCTGACGATTCAGACCGATGGCCCGGCCGCCGTCGCCGAAGCCACGACGATCGCCGAGATCCTCACGGCTCACCACGGTGTGACGCAGGTCTCGCACGACCGAGAGGAAGGCGAGCGGCTGCTGGCGATCCGCCGAGCGATGCACCCCGCCATGTCCGCTCTCGGCACGACCCTCATCGAAGACGTGTCGGTGCCGCGCAGCGCGATGCCCGCGATGTTCGACGAGATCGCTCGCATCGAGAAGACCTACTCGATGATCATTCCCACCGTGGCGCATGCGGGCGACGGAAACCTGCACCCGAACTTCATCTTCGAGGGCACCGAACCCCCCGCTGAGGTCTGGGCCGCCGCAGACGAGCTGTTCCGAGCCGCGATCGCGCTCGGCGGCACACTGACCGGCGAGCACGGGATCGGAACGCTGAAGAGCCGCTGGCTGGCCGACGAGCTCGGAGACGACCAGTGGGAGCTGCAGCGTCAGATCACCCGCGTATTCGATCCGCTCGGCATCCTGAACCCCGGCAAGGTCTTCGCCCCCGATGCCTGACATCCACGTCAGCGCGGCGGTCATCGTCGACGACGCCGGCAGGGTGCTGGTGGTCCGCAAGCAGGGCACGACGCGCTTCATGCAGCCCGGCGGCAAGCCCGAGCCCGGTGAGACGCCGTCGCAGACGCTGATCCGCGAGCTGCACGAAGAGCTCGGCCTGCGACTCGACGAGGCCGACCTCGAGCCCCTCGGAACGTTCGTCTCAGAGGCGGCGAACGAGCCGGGTCACCGGGTCGTGGCCGACGCGTTCTCGGTGTCGATCGCCGCCGCAGAGGTGGTGGTGCAGGCCGAGCTCGCCGAGCTGCGGTGGATCACCCCCACCGATGCCGAGACGCTGCCGCTGGCGCCGCTCAGCCTCGAGCACCTGCTGCCGCTCGCGTGGCCTGTCACGCGCCCCTGAGCGCAGATCGGATCAGATGCCCTGCCAGCTCGGCTTGTTGGCGTAGGTGTAGCGGTAGTAGTCGGCGAGCCTGAGACGCGACGCGGCGGCCTCGTCGACGACGACGGTGGCGTGCGGATGCAACTGGATGGCCGAGCCGGGGAGGATGGCCGACAGCGGCCCCTCGACGGCATCCGCGACGGCCTGAGCCTTGCCCTCGCCGAAGGCGAGCAGCACGAGGTGACGCGCACGCAGGATCGTTCCCAGACCCTGGGTGATGCAGTGCTTCGGCACATCGTCGATCGAGTCGAAGAAGCGCGCGTTGTCTTCCCGTGTCTGCACCGTGAGCGTCTTGACTCGCGTCCGCGAGGCGAACGACGACCCCGGCTCGTTGAAGCCGATGTGCCCGTCGGTGCCGATGCCGAGGATCTGCAGGTCCACTCCCCCGGCGGCCTCGATGGCCGTCTCGTAGTCGTCGCCCGCGTGCTGGATGGTGTCCTGAGCGCCGTTGGGCACATGGATCCGGCGCGGGTCGAGCCCGAGGGGCTCCACGACCTCGCGGGTGATGACCGAGCGGTAGCTCTCGGGATGAGCCGGGTCGATCCCCACGTACTCGTCGAGCGCGAAACCGCGCACCTGCGAGACGTCACGACCCGCGAGCTTCGCGCGCAGCGCTTTGTAGATGGGAAGAGGCGTCGAGCCGGTGGCGAGGCCGAGCACGGCATCCGGACGCCCGTCGATCAATTCGACGATCTCGGCGGCGACCAGGGCGCCGGCTGCTTCTGCGTTCTCGACGATGACGACTTCAGCCATGGGAAACGATCTCCTTAGAGGGGGTGGTTGCGCCGACGACCGCTGCCCCGAAGGCCGCAGCGGGAGAGCCTGCAGGGAGCAGTTCGATCCTGTCGTCCAGGTGCAGTGAGCGCATGAAAGGCGAGGCCTCGGCGCCCGCCTGGAGTGCGCCGCGGACGCCCACGAACAGTCTCTCTCCGAGCGAAGTGAGGCCGCCGCCGATGATCACACGTTCGACGTCTGCGGAGAGCACGAGGGCCCGCACCGCCGCAGCTGCGCCGTGGAACAGATCGGCTCGCAGACCGGCGGCGCGCTCGTCGCCCGCGTCGGCCGCGTCGAGGATGTCGCGCACCGGCAGAGCGCCCGGTCGATTCCAGGCACGGGCGAGCGCGCCACCGCCGCAGAAGGTCTCGATGCACCCGCGCTGCCCGCAGCCGCAGAGCCGGCCGTTCGGGTCGACCGAGAGGTGACCGACCTCACCGGCGGTGCCTCGCGCGCCACGCCAGATCGTACCGTCGATGACGATGCCGGCGGCGACGCCGGTGCCGAGGTTGAGGTAAGCCATGGCGCCGTCTATGCCGCGCAACACCGCAGCACCGAGCGCGGCCGCCTTCACGTCGTTCTCGACGCGAACGGGGACTCCCAGCTGCCCACCGGCGAGACCGGCGAGATCCAGCGACTCGACGCCGAGGTTCACGGCGTGGAGGACTCGGCCCGTATCCGCGTCGACGAGCCCGGGGATGCCCACGCCCACCGATTCGACGGCCGAGCGGGCGAATCCTCCTTCGAGGGCGAGCGCGTCGACGGCATCGAGGATGCTGACGACGACGGCGTCCTCGCCCCATCCCGTCGGACGGCGCAGCCGCGCCAGGATGTCTCCGTCGGGCGATACGGCCACGGCATCGATCTTGGTTCCGCCGACGTCCAGGCCCACTCGAATGGGCCGACCGGACAGGCCGACGGTGATCGCATCCGTCATCGGATGGAGCTCCTGCTCGGCTTCGGCTCGCGGACGCGGTCGCTTCCGCAGGCGCGGATCACGAGACGCCCAGCTGGCTGGAGAGCACCATCACGGCGGCGCCGCGCAGGACGATGTCGTCCTGATGGGTGCGCCGGATGAGCGCATCCTCGAAGACGCCCTCGAGCGTGCGCGCGTGAAGGGTCTCGACCGCGGCGTCGATCAGCACGCCGTCGAGCAGATCCTCCGGACCCGAGAGCACGACCTCGGACAGATCCAGGGCCGCCACGATCGGGGCTATCGCGATGCCCATGCGGGTGCCGGCGTCGCGGAGGATCTCGTCACGCGAGTCTGGAGCCGCTGCGATGGCTGGGCGCAGTCGCGTTTCGCTCAACCAGGCTTCGAGGCAGCCGTCCTTGCCGCACGCACAGCGGGGCCCGCCGTCCGTGCCCACCACGACATGCCCGATCTCGCCCGCGGCGAAGCGGCTGCCGAGAAGCGGCTGGCTGCCGGTGATGACGCCTGCTCCGACTCCTCGACCGATCTTGATGAGCATGAAGTCAGCCTTCGCCTCGCCGAATGTGTATTCGGCGAGCACAGCGGCGTTGGCGTCGTTGCGCACGAGCACCGGCAGATCGAGATCTATTCCGAGCTTCGCCTCGAGCGGCAGGTTGCTCCACCCCAGGTTCGGCGAGCTGAGTACGACGCCGTCCGGACGCACGACGCCCGGGCTGCCGATTCCGACGCCAAGGATGGGCTGTGTGGCCGTATCCGCGAGCGCGCGCGCCAGCTCGAGGGTGGCTGCGTAGGCGGCGTGGCCGTCTGCGTTCTCGGGTCGTGGCACTTCGCGCCGCTCGAGCACGTCGCCGTCGAGACTGAGCAGAGCGCCCACGAATGCGTGGGGGCCCGACAGGTCGAGCCCGATGATCTGATGACCGACACGGTCGATGTCGATGAGGATCGGCGGCTTGCCCGGTCCGACCGTCTCGCGCACTCCCATCTCGACGACGATGCCGTCGGCGATGAACTCGGCGACGAGGTCCGAGATGGTGACTCGCGTCAGGCCGGTCTCTCGCGAGAGGTCTGCCCGGCTCATCGCACCCGAGTGGTAAAGAGTCTGCAGAACGAGTGCACGGTTGTGGCCGCGAGCGTGCTCCGGGAGCACCTTCGATCGCGAGCGCAGGTGGCGCCCCGGGCCGAAGGCGTGCGCGCTCGCGGCGACGTAATCTGGTGACGTCGAAGGACGCGATCCATCCGATACGGACATGTTTGTTAGTAGACCTTACGAACAAAAATTTCGCAACCCCTGCCTCTGATAGCACAGGGAGGGTTACGGAAACGTTACATTATGCCGAGAGTACCCCGTCGGCGGTGTCTTGAGACCCGGACAAGCGCTCGACGAGGCCGGCCACGATCTCCTGCCTCGCCTCACGAGTGAGAGGCTTCCCCGGCACTCCAGGACGCCTCTGCGCAGCCGTCGGACCGTCGAGAGGACGATACCGCACCCCCGACTCGGCGAGGCGTCTGAGGTGGGTGGGAAGCCTGCGGGCGAATCCCTCGTACGGGGGAGGTTCGCCGCCGTCCCACAGCCGCTCGGCGATCGCCGCGAGACGGGGGAACATCGCGAAATCGACACGATCCCGCGTCGGGAGGTGCTCGGTCCACACGTTGGCCTGCCCGCCGGCCGCGGCGTCCTCGATGCGGAGCGTGTACGCCTGCTCGATCGACAGCGGCGGCCCGACTCTGATGGGCTCCTCCCCCGACTCCGACTGCGGATAGTCGAGATACACCTCGAGGTCTGGGCACGCGATCACGGGGATGCCACGTCGCAGCGCCTCACGCATGGCGACAGGGCCCCGCCACGCGAGGACCTCCACCCCATCGGGGACGTCGCCCTCGAGCACCTCGTCCCAGGCGAGGGCGGTGCGTCCGCGGCTGCGGACGTGCGCCACGAACTGAGCCGTGAACCACGGCTGCACGTCGTGCGGAGTCGCGAGACCGAGCTCGCGCATCCGCTCACGCGCAGCAGCGCTCTGCGCCCACTCGGTCACGGGGACCTCGTCTCCGCCGATGCCGATCCACGGAGAATCGAAGAGATCGCACAGCGCGTCGATCGCGGCCCGCCCGAAGGCGAGAGCGTCGTCCGTCGGGGCGAGAGTGCGCGGGTTCACACCGAAACGCGACCACGGCACCACCACAGGCTCGCCGACGTCCGCGTTGCCGAGCGCGGGATAAGCGGCGAGACCCGCCTGGATATGCCCCGGCAGCTCGACCTCCGGCACGACCGTCACGAACCTCTCGGCGGCGTAGGCGACCAGGCCGCGCAGCTCGGCATCCGTGTAATACCCCTCGTGCAGCCCCAGCTCGACGGTGGCATCAGGACCATGGCCCAGCTGCGTCTCCTCGCGGCGAGCGCCCACTTGGGTCAGACGCGGGAACCCGGGCACCTCGAAGCGCCAGCCCTGGTCGTCGGTGAGATGAAGGTGCAGGTGCGTGAGGTGGTGGTCGGCCATCAGATCGACCAGACGCTCGAGGTCCTCGACGGGGCGGAAGTGCCGCGCGACGTCGAGCATCACACCCCGCCAGGCGTAGGCGGGCGCGGACTCCCAGATGCCTGCGGGGATCCGCGCACGGTCAGCGCCCGGTTCGCGCAGTTGCCGCAGCAGGGTGACGCCCCGGAACACACCGGCCGGCGCGGCGCCCCTGACCTCGATTCCGTGGGCGGCGACCGTGACGCGGAAGGCCTCGTGGCCCACACCCTCTCGGGCGAAAGGCTCCTCGGCGAGGGACTCGTCGACGAGCAGCGTGATCGCGGGGGACGAGTCCGGACCCTCGCGAGGGCCACCGAGCCGGGACGCGCTCAGGGCGAGTGCGTCGGGGGCCGTGACCGGAGTGCGAGCCGTCCAGTGGAAGGGGGCCGCGGCCGGGTCGATCACCGAGCGGATGTTCGGGACGGGCGCGCGATGAGCCGCGGGGGCCATCGTGAGAGCGCGACCCGGTGTCGCGCCGGATATGCGGCCGGCCAGCACCACCGGCACGCCGCCGACGAGCACCTCGTCGATCCCGATGGGCGCCCGGTGCGGTGCGTCGAAGGTCGCCCCCGCCGAGATCGTCTCGGGATCGAACAGCACCAGATCGGCCGTCGCCCCCTCGCGGATCACGCCTCGTGGTGCGTCGCCACGATCCAGGCCCAGTCGCATCGCGGGCGTGCCGGACAGATGCCGAACGGCCTGCTCGAGCGAGAGGACACCGAGCTCTCGCACGTAGTGCCCGAGATAGCGGGGGAAGGTTCCCCGGCCGCGTGGGTGCGGGCGCGCGCCGATCAGGATCCCGTCGCTGCCGCCGCAGTGCCGCGGGTGCCGCATGATCGCGCGGACGTTGTCCTCGTCGCCGATATGCATCAGGATGCCGGTCGCGCCGCGGTCTTCGAGGATCGTGTCCAGCACGACGTCGACAGCGCGTCTGCCCGACGACGAGGCGATCTCTTCGACGGTGCGCCCGACGAGGTCTGCGAGGTCGGGCGAGGAGGTGCCGGAGATCTGGATCGCCGACCAGTCGGCGCGTTCGCCGTGGAATCCGTCGCAGCCGATCTCCTCGAGCTCGACGCGCACGGACTCGCGTCCTGCCTCGTCGAGGGCGGCGATGGTCGCCAGCAGGTCTCCGCTCTCGGCGAGCCTGCTCGGCAGCACGGCGGCCAGTGTCGTGGCGCCGGGAAGGTAGGGGTAGGTGTCGAGAGTGACGTCGACGCCGTCGTCGAGCGCCTCGTCCACGAGCGCCAGCAGCTCCGCCGCGCGCCCGCGGTTCGGTGCGAAGTTCATCGTCGCGTGCGTCAGATGGATCGGACACCCCGTGCGGCGGCCGATGTCGAGCGCCTCTCGATAGGCGTCGAGGGCTCCCCCGCCATAGCTTCGGGTGTGCGGTGCCCAGTACCCACCGCGCTCGGCGACGACACGACACAGCGCCTCCAGCTCGGCGGTGTCGGCGTACATGCCCGGGGTGTAGGTCAGCCCGCTCGACATCCCGAACGCTCCCGCGTCGAGCGCCTCGCCGAGGATCTCGGACATCGCCGCGATCTCCTCGACTGTGGCCGGGCGGTTCTCGTGACCCACCACCATCATCCGCAGGTTGCCCTGCGGCACGAGGACGGCGGCGTTGCCCACCGAAACCTCGTCGATCGCGGTGAGCAGGTCGCCCATCGAGCGCCAGGGGGCAGTGGACGGCATGCCGTTCCAGCCGGCGATCTGAGCGGGGATCACCTCTGCTGCAGCGTGATCGAGCGGCGCGTAGCCGAGTCCGTCCTGGCCGAGCACCTCCGTCGTGACGCCCTGCAGGACCTTGGCGTCGTGCGCGGCTCCCTGCAGCACGGCCAGCTCGCTGTGCGCGTGCATGTCGATGAATCCGGGAGACAGCACCAGCCCCGTGGCGATGACCTCGACCGCGTCCGCCGGCAGCTCCAGAATGCTCTCGTCACCCTCGCGAATCACCGCCACGATGCGCGATCCCTCGACCGCGACATCGGCGACGAACCGCTCGGCGCCGGTGCCGTCGATCACCGTGGCGCCTCGGTAGACCCGCACCGGCTTCTCCGTGCTCAGAAGCATGTCGCGACCGCTCCGATCACACGCGGATCCGCGGCATCCGGGTCGTCGATCATCGCCACCACACGCCACTTGTCGAAGGCCGTGCACGGGTGGGACAGGCCGAGGCGCACGACGTCACCGACGGCGACACTCCCGCCGTCTGCGAGGTCGAGGAACGCGTGCTGGTCGTTGAGGGCCGTGACCCGCCCTGCGACCGACTGAGGCACGGGCAGATCGAGGTCGAAGGGCACGTCGCGGCGCCCCGCGTCCAGGAGCGCGAGTCCCTGCTCGGGGCGAGAGACGACACGCGACCAGGCGTGCATGGCCGACCGCAGGGGCTCCGTCGATGTCAGCGGGCCGAACGGCGACATACGCGAGTAGAAGCCGTCGTCGTGGATCTGGAACGCCCCCGACCGCAGCACGATGTCGGCGTCGTCACGGTGCGGGGCCAGTATCGCCGCGGCTCGGTCGGGAAAGGCGCTGCCCCCTGCGCTGAGCACCGGACGGACGTCGGACGGGTATGCGAGGCGCCGATGAAGTTCGACCAGCGTCGAGAGATAGGCGTCGACCGCCGCGACCGACATCTCTGACCGATCGGGGCCGAACGGACCCTCGTATCCCGTGACACCGGCGAGCCGCAGACCCGGCGATGAGAGAATCGCCTGCGCGATGCTCTCGCCCTCCTCCACGCTGCGGGCACCGGTGCGGCCTCCCCGGCCACCGAGCTCGACGAGCACATCGAGCGGGCGATCAGCGCCGCCGAGGGCGTCAGCGAGGATGCCGACGGTGTCGACGGAGTCGGCCCAGCACAGGATCCGGAGATCGCGATCCACAGCCAGCAGTTCGCCCAGATGGCGTGCGGCTGTGCGATCCGTGACGGGGTTCGCGATGAGCACGGTGGAGACGCCCGCCTCGACAGCGACCTCGGCCTGCCACGGCGTCGCGACCGAGATGCCCCACGCACCGGCGTCGAGCAGTCGCTGCCAGAGCGCCGGCGCCATCGTCGTCTTGCCATGCGGCGCGAGGAGAACGCCCTGGTGCTCCGCCCATGCGAAGACGGTCGATTCGTTGTGGGCGAGCGCGGCCTCATGCACTGTCAGCACCGGAGTCACGAGGTCGGACAGGTGCAGCCCCGCCCCGGCGACCTCCGAGAGTCGGAGCCCCGCGGATCGCGAAGGGAAACCCTTCGCCCAGGTGCCGAGAACAGGATCCGGGATTTGTAGAGGCATCTAACAAGGCTACTAGGCTGGCCTCATGACCGCGAAGATCCGAGTGTCGACCGACGCCGCCCCCGCCCCCGCCCACACCTTCTCGCAGGGCATCCGCAAGGGCCCGATCGTGCAGGTCTCCGGTCAGGGCCCCGTCGATCCCCAGACGAACGAGTATCTCTTCCCGGGTGATGTCGCGGCCCAGACCACGCGCACCCTCGAGAACGTCAAGGCGATCGTCGAGGCCTCGGGCGCGACGTTCGACGATGTCGTGATGCTGCGCGTGTACCTGACCAAGCGCGAGGACTTCGCGATCATGAACGACGCATACGGCGCCTTCGTGACCGCGCACACGACCAGCGGCATCCTGCCGTCGCGCACCACCGTCTTCACCGGCCTGCCGCGTGAGGAGATGCTCGTCGAGATCGACGGCCTCGCGGTCGTCACCGACTGACGCCAGCGAGATCTCCACAGCTCCACGGACCGTTGCCTCCCCGTTATACGCGATCGCGTAGCATATCGGTAAGGACACGCGAGAAACCGGGGGGTGATGTTCGTGACCGATCTGATCTCAGCGCAGGATGCGAAGACCGAGAAGCTGACCGAGGCGACCGCCTCCGGTGACCAGCTGCAGAACGTCGCGCCCGGCGACTCCGGCAACGCGCCCACCGACTCCCAGCCGCCGAGCAGCGGCGACCAGGAGCTCGCCTGGGCGCCGATCGAGCCAGCCCCCAAGAAGAAGCGCCTCGGCCTGTGGATCGGTCTCGGCGTGGGAGCCCTGGCCCTCGGCGCAGGCGCCGCATCGATGATCCTGATCGCTCCGGGCACCACAGTCGCCGGAATCCCCGTCGGCTGGCTCACTCCCGGGGCCGCCGCAGAGACCATCCAGGCTCACGTCGCCGAGACCGAGGTCACTCTCACGGGAGCCGGTGACGACATCGTCCTGACCGGAGCCGATCTCGGCGCCACGATCGACGCGAGCGCACTCGCTGACGCGGCCTTCGCGGAGCGTCCGCTCTGGAACGTCACCGCTTGGATGGGCGAGCCCGTCGCCGGCGACATCGCTCTCGACCCCACCAAGGCGGAATCCGCGCTGCGCGAGGCGGTGCCGGCGAGCTTCGAAGACCCGGTCGACGCCGGCGTCGTCTTCGACGCCGCAGGCGGAGGCTATGCGATCACGCCTTCGGCGCCCGGCACGGCCGTAGACGTCGACGGCCTCACAGCTGCCATCGTCGCGACGATCGCGGAGGGCGGAAAGAGCCTCGAGTTCTCCGGCGGTCCGGCCGAAGCGGCCCCCGCCGTCACAGACGAAGATGCCACGACCTTTGCCACCTCACTGAACACGATGCTGGGTTCGATCGGCTTCTACATCGGCGAAGAGCGTGCGGTCCCCGTCGACCCGGCCACCGCCTCGACCTGGCTCTCGGTCGTCGACGACGAGGGCGAGCTGAGCATCGTCGCGGATGAGGCGGCGATCCAGGCGACGATCGACGCCCTTCCCGCATCCGTCAACCGGGAGCCCGTCAATGCGACGAACATCGTCGACTCCGGGGGCGAGATCCTTCGCACCGTCGCCGAGGGCACGAACGGCCGCGCGATCGGCGACACCTCGAACCTCGCATCCGACGTCGTATCGAAGCTGGAGGCCGGCGAGGGCGTCTTCCCCATCGAGGTCACCGAGACTCCGTTCGAGTCCGTCAACCTGGTTCGCAAGATCGATGTCGACCTGAGCTCTCAGACGGCGACTCTCATCGAGAACGGCGCCGTCGTCCGTTCATGGGCGATCTCGTCGGGAAAGAGCGCGACGCCCACCGACACCGGCAACTTCAGGGTCTACGCGCATGTGCGCGAGCAGACGATGAAGAGCCGCGAACCGGACGGGTCGATCACCGAGACGCCGAACGTCCCCTGGGTCACGTACTTCAATGGAGACGAGGGCTTCCACGGCACCTACTGGCACAACGACTTCGGCAACCCGCGCAGCCACGGCTGCGTGAACATGCCGATCGACGTCGCCAAGTACGTCTACGAATGGTCGCCCGTCGGCCTCGAGGTGTCGGTCCACTACTGACCCTCGCTCCCCCGACCGAGCCGGCGCATCGCCGACTCGGAAGGACACGGCCTTCCGTGCTCGCGGAGAACGACGAAGGAGGGGCCGGATGCTCGCGCATCCGGCCCCTCCTTTCGTCGATCCGTGTCAGCTCAGTGCGTCGACGATCCCGTTCAGCGTCGTGGACGGGCGCATGACGGCTTCGACCAGTGCGTCGTCGGGGCGGTAGTAGCCGCCGATCTCGACGGGCTTGCCCTGCACGGCGTTGAGTTCGGAGACGATCTTCTCCTCGTTCTCCGAGAGCGTGGCGGCGATCGGAGCGAACGACGCCGCGAGCTCGGGGTCCTTCGTCTGCGCCGCGAGCTCCTGCGCCCAGTACAGGCCCAGGTAGAAGTGGCTACCGCGGTTGTCGATCGTGCCGAGAGCGCGACCAGGAGAGCGGTCCTCTTCGAGGAAGGTCCCGGTCGCGGCATCCAGCGTCTCCGCGAGGACACGGGCCTTCTCGTTGCCCGTGCGGTCGGCGAAGTGCTCGAGCGATGCGGCCAGCGCGAAGAACTCGCCCAGGGAATCCCAGCGCAGGTAGTTCTCCTCCACGAGCTGCTGCACGTGCTTGGGCGCGGAGCCGCCGGCACCGGTCTCGAACAGTCCGCCGCCGGCGAGCAGCGGGACGATCGACAGCATCTTGGCACTGGTGCCGACCTCGAGGATCGGGAACAGGTCGGTGAGGTAGTCACGCAGCACGTTGCCGGTCACCGAGATGGTGTCGAGGCCGTGACGCATGCGCGCGAGCGTGTAGCGGGTGGCCTCTTCGGGGGCGAGGATCGTGATCGTGAGCCCCTTGGTGTCGAGCGTCGCGAGACCCTGGTGCACCTTGGCGATGATCTGCGCGTCATGCGAGCGGTTGGCATCGAGCCAGAACACCGCAGGCACTCCCGACGCACGAGCACGCGTGACCGCGAGCTTGACCCAGTCCATGACCGGGATGTGCTTGGTCTGCGTCGCGCGCCAGATGTCGCCGGCGCCGACCTCGTGCTCGATCAGCACGGTGCCCTCGCCGTCGAGGACCTGGACCGTGCCGGGAGCGGCGATCTCGAAGGTCTTGTCGTGGCTGCCGTACTCCTCCGCCGCCTGGGCCATGAGCCCCACGTTCGGCACGGTGCCGATCGTGGCGGGGTCGAGCGGGCCGTTCGCGATCACGTCGTCGATGACGGCCTGGTAGACGCTCGCGTACGACGAGTCGGGGATGACCGCGAGCGTGTCGGCCTCGCCGCCGTCCTCGCCCCACAGCTTGCCGCCGTTGCGGACGAGCGCGGGCATGGACGCGTCGACGATCACATCACTGGGCACGTGCAGGTTCGTGATGCCCTTGTCGGAGTTCACGTACGAGACGCGCGGGCCCTCGGCGAGCGCGCGGTCGAATGCTGCGGCGATCTCTTCGCCGCCGGCGATGCCGCCGAGACCCGAGAGGATCGACCCGAGACCGTCGTTCGGGTTGAGGCCCGCCTCGGCGAGCTTGTCACCGTACTGAGCGAACACGTCCTTGAAGAACACCCGCACGACGTGGCCGAAGATGATCGGGTCGCTGACCTTCATCATCGTGGCCTTGAGGTGCACCGAGTAGAGGATGTCGTCGTTCTTCGCCATCTCCATCGTCTCGGCGAGGAATGCGTCGAGGTGCGCGGCCGAGAGGAACGTGGCGTCGATGATCTCGCGCGGGAGGACCTTCAGCCCCTCCTTGAGGATCGTCACCGTGCCGTCAGCGGCGGTGTGACGGAAGCTCAGGACGTCGTCATGGGCGGCGACCCAGGAGCGCTCGTTGTGCTTGAAGTCATCGTGACCGAGCGTCGCGACGCGGGTCTTCGAACCCTCCGCGAACGGCTTGTTGCGGTGCGGGTGCTTCTTGGCGTAGTTCTTGACGGCCAGAGGCGCTCGACGGTCGCTGTTTCCCTCGCGCAGCACGGGGTTGACCGCGGAGCCCTTGATGCGGTCGTAGCGTGCGCGGACGTCCTTCTCCTCGAGGGAGGTCGGCTCGTCCGGGAAGTCGGGGATGTCGTAACCCTGGGACTGCAGCTCGGCGATCGCGCCCTTGAGCTGCGGGATCGAGGCCGAGATGTTCGGGAGCTTGATGATGTTCGCCTCAGGGAGCGTCGCGAGTCCGCCGAGTTCGGCGAGCGAGTCGCCGACCTGCTGCTCGGGCGCGAGCTTCTGCGGGAATGCGGCGAGGATGCGTCCGCCGAGCGAGATGTCGCGGGTCTCGACCTCGATGCCCGCCTGTCCCG
Source organism: Microbacterium sp. K2 (assembly GCF_051365005.1). Classification (NCBI taxonomy): domain Bacteria; kingdom Bacillati; phylum Actinomycetota; class Actinomycetes; order Micrococcales; family Microbacteriaceae; genus Microbacterium; species Microbacterium sp. K2. The sequence goes on from NZ_JBLWII010000001.1 coordinate 1,336,160, forward strand.
TGTAGGCCTTGATGATCGGCAGGAAGGAGGCGGTGGCGAGAGCCGGAGCCTCGTCGGTGTAGGTGTAGATGATGGCGTCGTCGGTCACCAGGAGGTTCTCCGTTCGCGAGGGCATATTTGTCTCGATACCAAGATACCTGAGGCGCTCCCGACGCACGTTCGCCGCGAGGAGGCGCTGACATCGACTTCCGGCATTCCGCGGTGGGGCACCCCTGACGAAAGTCGAGGTTTCTGCGCGGGACCCCTGGGAGGGGCTAGCCTGTGACTATGTCCGAACTGCGCATGGTGGAACTCTCCGCTGCGACGATCGTCGCCGTGAACAACCTGTCGCTCAAGCCCGGACAGGAGCAGTTCCTCGCTCCGGTGTCCTACGGCATCGCGGCGACGGTCATCAACCCGCAGACCTCCTGGCAGCGGGTCGTCCTCGAGGACGACCAGGTCGTCGGGTTCGTCAGCGCGAACTTCGACGCCGAAGCTCCGGAGGAGCACTTCCGCTCGGTGCTGTGGCGCATCAACGTCGACGCCGAGGGCCAGGGCAAGGGCGTCGGCCGCTTCGCAGTCGAGAGCCTGATCGAAGAGGCCCGTGCCCGCGGCTTCGATCACGTCAACGTCATCTACGAGGCCGGAGAAGACGGCCCCGAGGCGTTCTTCCTGCGCGTCGGGTTCACCCCTGTCGGCGAGACCGAGTACTCAGAGGTCATCGCCCAGATCCGCATCACTTCGTAGACCGGCGGCGGGGTCTCGAATCCCCTCCCCCATCGAGGCCCCGTCGCCCTGGACGGCGATGCGATGGGACCGCTCCCGAACTTTGGGACACGGATTTGTTGCGGTTGGCCACAAAAGGGTTGCGCGTCGCGTCCGCCTCTGCCTATCATCGCTTTCGGAAGCACAAGCGAAACGCTTCGACGATGAACCGATAGCGACGATGGAGTCCTGATGACGACGATTCACGAGGTGGCCGAGGCTGCCGGAGTGTCGATCAGCACGGTCTCCTATGCGCTCAGCGGCAAGCGTCCGGTCTCGGAGAAGACACGTCGGCGCATCGAGGACGCGGTGCAGACTCTCGGCTATGAGCCCGATGCCGGAGCGCGGATGCTGGCCGGCCGGCGTACCCAGATCTTCGGACTCACCGAGCCTCTTCGCGCCGACACGCATGCTCCCACGCACATGGCCTTCGTACTCGCGACAGCCGTCGCCGCCCGTCGCCGTGGCTACGACATCCTGCTGCTGACCGACGAGCAGGCGTCCGAGGGGATGAACCGCGTCGCCGCGAGCAACCTGGTCGATGCCATCCTCGTGCTCGACGTCGCGCCGGACGACGAGCGAGCCGAGATCGCCCGATCCCTGCGCTCCCCGACCGTCTTCATCGGGATCCCTGACGACGCGCACGGTCTGACCTGCGTCGACCTCGACTTCGAAGGCGCAGGGCACCTCGCCGTGGACCGGCTGGCCGATGCCGGGCACACGTCGGTCACGTTGCTCGGGCAGACCGAGGTCTCGTACCGCAAGTCGAACTTCCCCCGACGGCTGCTCCTGGGCGTGCAGGACCGGGCCGCCCAGCGGGGAGTCGACCTCGTCTGGGCGACGACCGGCGTCACGACGACCGACCCGGCCGCAGTACGCGCCGCCGCTGAGCTGGCACTGAGCCGGAGCGTGCGTGCATTCATCGTGCATGCCGTCGGCGACGTGCATGAGACCCTCCTCGAGACGATCACCGCCCACGGGCTGACGGTGGGCGAGGACGTGTCGGTGATCTCGGCCGCAGCATCGTTCGACACCTCCTCACTCGCCGTTCCGATCGACACGATCCCCCTCGTGCCCCAGAAGTCGTGCGAGCTCGCCGTCGATCTCGCCGTGCGGCGCCTGGAAGAACCCGGCATGCCCGCCCGGATCCATCTCATCCCACCCGAGTACCACCTCGCCGGATCGGTCGCTCCCGCTCGGGAGTGACCGCCCGCGGAGAACCTAGCCGCATCACCGTTGTCGAAACGCTTCGACGACTGCCTCATCACAACTGAACACCCGACCCACTGAAGTGTCCGGCCCCAGGGCCACTGAGAAAGGAGTGCCGACGATGGCACGCACCACACGCAGGACGAAGACGCTGGCGGCTCTCGCCGCGCTCACCGCGACAGGCATCGCGCTGAGCGGCTGCACCGCCGGTTCGGCACACGAGGGCGGCGACGGAGACACCCTCAAGCTCTGGCACTACGAAGGCGCGGACAGCGCCATGGGCAAGGCCTGGGCCGAGGCGATCGCGATCTTCGAAGAGGAGACCGGAGCGACCGTCGAGTTCGAGGAGAAGTCCTTCGAGCAGATCCAGAAGACGGCCAGCCAGGTGCTCGACACCGACGCCGCGCCCGACCTCATGGAATTCAACAAGGGCAACGCGACCGCCGGGTTCCTCGCCTCCACCGGGCTCATCTCGGACATCTCCGACGCCGTCGAGGAGTACGGATGGGACGAGAAGCTCGCTCCCTCGCTTCAGACCACCGCGAAGTACTCCGACGACGGCGTCATGGGCGGCGACACCTGGTTCGGTGTCCCGAACTACGGCGAGTTCGTGGGCGTCTACTACAACCAGGATGCGTTCGCCGCGGCGGGGCTCGAGATCCCCACCACGTACGACGAGTTCGTCGATGTCCTCGACGCGTTCGTCGCGCAGGGTGTCACCCCGCTCGCCGAGGCCGGCGCCGAGTACCCGCTCGGACAGCTCTGGTACCAGCTCGCGCTGCTCGAAGGCGACCGCGGCTTCGTCGACTCCTACCAGCTGTACGACGGCGAGGTCGACTGGCAGGGCCCGGAGGTCACCGCAGCGTCCGAGACGCTCAAGGACTACATCGACAAGGGCTACATCGCCTCGGACGTCTCCTCGGTCAAGGCTGAAGACGCCGGCGTCTCGTTCATCAACGGCACCTCGCCCATCTTCGTGTCGGGTTCCTGGTGGTTCGGTCGCTTCGTCTCCGAGGCGACCGGCTTCGACTGGACGATGACCGCGTTCCCGGGGGCCGACCTGTCTCTCGGCTCATCCGGCAACCTCTGGGTCGTCCCCGAGAACGCGGCGAACAAGGAGCTCGCCTACGAGTTCATCGACATCACGATGCGTCCTGAGATCCAGGCGATCATCGGCAACAACGGCGGCCTTCCGGTCGCGGCCGACACCGCCGACATCACCGACGAGAAGAGCGCGGCACTGATCGAGACGTTCAACGGCGTGCTCGACGCCGACGGACTCGCGTTCTACCCGGACTGGCCCGCGCCCGGCTTCTACGACGTGATCGTGCAGGAGCTCCAGGGTCTGATCACCGGCACGCAGGATGCGGAGACCACCAACACGAACCTCGGCGAGCAGTACGACGAGGGCACGTCCGAATTCCGTTGATCCGCCCGCGGGGGCGACGACTGCACGGCGTCGCCCCCGCATCCTCCTGGAGATGAACATGTCACTCGTCACCCGACGCGAGGGCCGCACGAAGCTGCCGCCCGAAGAGCCGTCGATCCCACAGCGCAGCGGCGGGACCGGGGCCTACTGGTTGTATCTGCTCCCCGGCTTCGTACTTCTGCTCGTCGTCGTCATCGTCCCGCTGATCTGGAACGTCTACCTGACCTTCACCAAGTGGAAGGGAGTGCGCTCACCCGAGTTCATCGGCCTCGAGAACTGGCAGAAGATCCTCACCGACAGCGACTTCTGGACCTCGTTCACGAACTCCGTGTGGATGATCATCGCCATGGTCGTGGTGCCGACGATCGTCGGCCTGATCGTCGCAGCCCTGCTCTTCGACGTCGTCGGTCGCAAGTTCGGCGGCAAGGTCGGCAGCTTCCTGCGCGCGACCTACTACCTCCCCCAGATCCTGCCCATCGCCGTCGCCGGCATCGTGATCGGCTGGATCGTTCGGCCGGGTGGCGACGGCGCGCTCAACCAGATCCTCGGATGGTTCGGCATCCCCGCCTACGACTGGCTCGGCCAGATGCCGTCAGCCCTCATCGTGCTGATGGTCGTCATGGTCTGGGTGCAGCTCGGCTACCCCGTCGTCGTCTTCATGGCGGCGCTCCAGCGCGTCGATCCTGAGCTGTACGAGGCCGCCGAACTCGACGGCGCGAACTGGTTCCAGCGATTCACCGCGATCACGATGAGCATCATCCGCCCGGAGATCTTCGTCGTGACGCTCACCTGCACGATCGCCGCCCTCAAGGTCTTCGGCCCCGTGTACATCATCACGCGCGGCGGCCCCGCGGGTGCCACCCTGGTGCCCGCGTACTACGCCTATCAGGAATTCTTCACGAAGCGGAACGTGGGCTACGGCGCGACGATCGCGACCGTGCTGACCATCGTCGTGGTGATCGTGTCGATCATCTTCATCCGCGTGCAGAACTCCCTCGAGCGCAAGGAAAGGGCGGGTCTCTGATGCACGCCACCACCGCCATCGTCACCGGCAAGCCCTCCCAGAGCCGCCCGCGCGGCGGCATGACCAAGAAGCGCCCCGTCGACTGGCTCATGCTCGCGCTCGTCGTCATCGGCGCGCTGCTCGTCATCGCGCCGTTCTACCTCGTGCTGGTCAACTCGTTCAAGTCGCCGGTCGACTACGCGACGTCGGGTCCCCTCGCCTTCCCCGAGACCCTGGACTTCGGCGGGATCATCAAGTTCTGGGAGCGCGTGAACTTCCCCGAGAAGGTGTGGAACTCCATCTTCATCGCCGGCATCGTCTCGGTGCTCGCCGTCGGGATCTCGATGCTCAACGCCTTCGCGATCGGCATCGGCCGCGTCCGCGGGCGCAGCTGGATCGTGCTGCTCTTCCTGCTCGCCAACCTGCTGCCGCAGGAGGCGCTGCTCTACCCGCTGTACTACATGTTCAAGTCCGTCGGCCTGTATGACAACGTGTGGTCGGTGATCATCGTCTTCACGGTCATTCAAGCGGCTTTCGGCACGTATCTCCTGTCGTCGGTCTACGGCACGTTCCCCAAGGAGATCCTCGAAGCGGCATCCATCGACGGTGCGACTCGCTGGCAGATCCTCTGGCGGATCGTCTTCCCGATCAGCCGCCCGACCCTGTCGGTGCTGCTCATCTTCTTCTTCATCTGGACGTGGAACGAGTTCCTGATCCCGCTGACCTTCCTCGCATCCAACGCGAATCAGACGGTCCCCGTGGCGATCAGCGTGCTGCAGGGCGACCGGCTCATGGACGTCACGACGACGAGCGCGTCCGCGCTGCTCGGCATCATCCCCACGCTCATCTTCTTCCTCATCTTCCAGCGCACCCTCACACGCGGCATCACGGCAGGAGCAGTCAAGTAATGAAGTTCACCGACGGGTTCTGGCAACTGCGTCCAGGGGTCACCGCGCTGTATGCGCAGGAGGCCTACGACATCGCCGAGACCCACGACAGCCCCGACGGGCGCGGCATCGTCATCACGGCGCCCACCATGGTGATCGCCAAGCGCGGCGACACTCTGAACCGGCCCGTGCTGACGACCACGCTCTCGTCGCCCGCCGAAGGGGTCGTGCGCGTGCGCATCGCGCACCACGAGGGTGGCCGCTGGCATGGCGGGTTCGGCCTCCCCGGAGCAGGATCCGGAGCGGCATCCGTGTCGATCACCGAGGCGGGCGGCGTCATCGATGCCGGTTCGCTCGTCGCGCGGATCACGCCGGGTGCACCCTGGGGCCTCGCATTCGAGGTCGACGGCAGACGCGTGACCGGGAGCGGGCACAAGGCGCAGGGATACGTGCGACTCGCCCCGGACGCGCAGGTCGACGCCGGCATCGTCGACAATGCACGACAGGGCGGTTCGACCCCGAACGGATCCGTCTTCGTGCACGAGCAGCTCGACCTCGGAGTCGGCGAGCTGATCTACGGTCTCGGCGAGCGCTTCGGGCCGCTGGTGAAGAACGGCCAGTCGGTCGACATCTGGAACGCCGACGGCGGAACCTCCAGCGAGCAGGCGTACAAGAGCATCCCGTTCCACCTCTCGAATCGCGGCTACGGCGTGCTCGTGAACGATCCCGGCCACGTGTCGTACGAGATCGGATCCGAATCGGTCGAGCGCGTGCAGTTCTCGGTCTCCGGTGAGGTGCTCGAGTACTTCGTCATCGCGGGTCCGACGCCGAAGGATGTGCTGGGACGCTACACCGCCCTCACCGGGCGACCGCCGGTGGTTCCGGCCTGGTCGTACGGGCTCTGGCTGTCGACGAGCTTCACGACCGACTACGACGAGCAGACCGTCAACTCGTTCATCGACGAGATGGCGGCGCGTGAGCTGCCGGTGTCGGTGTTCCACTTCGACTGCTTCTGGATGCGCGAATTCAACTGGACCGACTTCGTCTGGGATTCCCGGGTGTTCCCCGACCCCGAGGGCATGCTGTCGAGACTGCACGACAAGGACCTGCGCGTCTGCGTCTGGATCAACCCGTACATCGCGCAGCGCTCCCCTCTCTTCCGTGAGGCGGCCGATCAGGGCTACCTCGTGGTGCGCCCCGACGGATCGGTCTGGCAGTGGGATCTCTGGCAGGCAGGGATGGGTCTCGTCGACTTCACCAACCCGGATGCGACCGCCTGGTACCAGGCGAAGCTCCGCGACCTGATCGCCCAGGGCGTGGACTGCTTCAAGACCGACTTCGGCGAGCGCATCCCCACCGAGGTGGTCTGGGCCGACGGCTCCGACCCCGAGCGCATGCACAACCTGTACACCGATCTCTACAACCGAGCGGTGCACGATGTGCTCGTCGAGGCGCGAGGCGCCGACGACGCCGTGCTGTTCGCGCGCTCGGCGACCGCCGGCGGGCAGAGCATGCCGGTGCACTGGGGTGGTGACTCCACATCGACCTACGCATCGATGGCCGAGACGCTGCGCGGCGGGCTCTCGCTCGCGCTCAGCGGCTTCGCCTTCTGGAGCCACGACATCGGCGGGTTCGAGGGCACTCCGGATGCCGGTGTGTTCAAGCGCTGGACGGCCTTCGGCCTGCTCGGCTCGCACTCGCGCTTCCACGGATCGAGCTCGTACCGGGTGCCGTGGGCGTTCGACGAGGAGGCCGTCGATGTGACGAGGCGATTCACGCACCTCAAGATGCAGCTGATGCCGTACCTGTATCAGCAGGGCATCATGGCATCGCGGACAGGTCTGCCCGTGATGCGACCGATGCAGCTGGAGTTCCCCGACGACCCGGCCGTCGGCTACCTCGACCGGCAGTACATGCTCGGCACCGACCTGCTCGTCGCGCCCGTCTTCTCGGAGGACGGATCAGTGGAGTTCTACCTGCCGGAGGGCGAGTGGACGTCGCTGCTGAGCGGCGAGACCGTCTCGGGCGGGGGCTGGCGGCGAGAGACCCACCCCTTCGACTCGCTTCCGCTGTATGTGCGACCAGGCACCGTGCTCCCCTGGGGCGCCCGCACCGACAGGCCGGACTACGACTATCACGACGGCCTGCGACTGCGGGTGTTCCCTGGCGGATCGGGCTCGGCGTCCGTGACCGTGACGAGCCCGGACGGCCGTGAGAAGATCTACGAAGCCGACCTGACGGAGGTAACCCGGTGACTCTCTCCCCCGCCGACGACTACCGCGGATCCGGACTCGTGCTGCCCGAGGGCTTCACATTCGGATCGGCGACAGCCTCGTACCAGATCGAGGGTGCGGCCGACGAGGACGGCCGGACGCCGTCGATCTGGGACACGTTCAGCAGGACACCGGGCAAGGTGTGGAACGGCGACACCGGCGACGTGGCCTGCGATCACTACCACCGCGTCGACCAGGACCTCGAGCTGATGTCGGGCCTCGGACTCCAGGCGTACCGTTTCTCGATCGCCTGGCCGCGGATCGTGCCAACGGCAGATGGCGGCATCAACCAGGCGGGCATCGACTTCTACTCGCGTCTCGTCGATGGGCTGCTCGAGCGCGGCATCAAGCCGGTGGCGACCCTCTATCACTGGGACCTCCCCCAGTACCTCGAAGACGCAGGCGGGTGGACCTCCCGGTCGACGACCGACGCCTTCGAGCGATACGCGTCGATCATGGGCGCGGCGCTCGGCGACCGGGTGCACACGTGGACCACGCTCAACGAGCCCTGGTGCTCGGCCTATCTGGGATACGGGCAGGGCGGTCACGCGCCGGGCCGACACGAGCCGGCGTCCGCTCTGGCCGCCGTGCACCATCTGAACCTCGCGCACGGGCGCGCGATCCAGGCACTCCGCGCCACGTCGACCGGCGACCCCGACTACTCGGTGACGCTGAACTTCCATGTGCTGCGTGGCGTCGGCGATAGAGCCGACGAGGCCATGCGCCGGATCGACGCCCTGGCGAATCGCGCGTTCACGCATCCGATGCTGCGCGGCGAGTACCCCGCGGATCTCCTCGCGGACACGGCCTCGGTCACGGACTGGTCGTTCGTGCACGACGGCGATCTCGCCACCGTGCATCAGCCGATCGATGTGCTCGGAGTGAACTACTACTCCACCGCGACGGTGCGGCTCTGGGACGGAGTCTCGGAGAAGCAGCAGAACGACGGGCACAAGGGCACGGCCGGAGGCACCGCATGGCCGGGCAGCGATCAGCTGGTCGAGTTCGTCGAGCAGCCGGGGCCCTACACGGCGATGGGGTGGAACATCGCACCGGAAGGGCTCGAAGAGCTGCTCGTCTCACTGTCGGAGCAGTTCCCCGCCCAGCCGCTGATGGTCACCGAGAACGGTGCCGCGTTCGATGACGAGGTCGCTGACGACGGCTCGGTGCCGGATCCCGAGCGCACCGACTACCTCCGACGCCACTTCACCGCCGCGCATCGTGCGATCCAGCGAGGCGTCGATCTGCGCGGCTACTTCGTGTGGTCGCTGCTCGACAACTTCGAGTGGGGCTACGGCTATGCCAAGAGGTTCGGCATCGTGCGCGTGGACTTCGACTCCCTCGAACGCACCGTCAAGGACTCGGGGCACTGGTATCGCGAGCTCATCGCCTCACGCACGATCGGGGCCTGACCCTTCGGATGGAGCACCGGCCGCCGCTTCCTCATCGGAGGCGGCGGTCACTGCTTGCCCGGCCGCTTGCGCTCGTTCCACGCTGCGATGGCCGACGCGGCGGCACCAGCGGCACGATCGATCGCCTCCGCCGAGCGGCTGAACACGTCGTGCGCGGCGTCCTGCCAACTCGACGATGCTGACGTCGTCTCGCCCGCCTGCACTCTCGCGGCGTGCTCGGCAGCCTCGAAAGCGCGCTCGAGGTCGGCGACGGCGTCGCGGTACGCGGCGAAGTCCTCAGCACTGACCCGCCCGGTGGCGGCGCGGCGCATCTCAACGGCGTGCGCTGCCGCCCGGAGATACGCCGCTGTCGCGGGCTGTCTGACGTCGGTCATCGCCGGGTACGCGATCTGCAGGCCGGCGTCGGTCTCGTAGTTCATCCAGCGCACCACGATGGCTTCATGCTGCGCCTGGAGGCGCTCGAGGGGGCGGGGTGCGGATGCTGCGGGGATGGCCGCGCGCGCGGCGTTGAGGCGCACCTGCTTCGCGCGGACGTCTGCGGCAGCGGCCTTGGCGTCGTTCTCCTTCGCGCGCAGCATCCGCTTGGCGCCGGCCACCTGTTCCTGGGTCGCGCGCCGAGCACTGCGTTCCGCGGAGATGCGGACGACATCGGCCCGAGCGAGCTTGACGGCCATCCGTCTTTCGACCGCCGCCTGCCGGGCAGCCTTGAGATCATGCCGAGCCGCGTCGTACTCGAGTCTGCGGCCGCTCCTCGTGCTGCGACGACGCAACCCGACCGCCCCGGCGGCGACCCCTCCGGCCGCGACGGGCGCGATCCACCACAACTCGACGGCGAGAAGCAACGGATCCATACTTCGATGCTACCCAGGCCTGCGCCTCACCGCTCCGCCGTCTCCACGGCGAACGACCGAGGCCACGACCGGTGATCGGTCGTGGCCTCGGTGTTCAGGAATCGCGCTCGTTCACACCAGCGTCTGCTGCCAGGCGGCGTGCAGCTGCGCGAACTTGCCCGTGCCGCTGATGAGCGCCTCGGGAGTGTCATCCTCGATGATCTTCCCGTGCTCCATCACCAGCACCCGGTCGGCGATCGCGACCGTCGAGAGACGGTGCGCGATGATGATCGCCGTGCGGTCCTTGAGCAGCGTCTGCAGCGCGTCCTGAATCAGACGCTCCGAGGGTATGTCGAGCGATGCGGTGGCCTCGTCGAGGATCAGCACCGCAGGGTCGGCGAGGAACGCGCGGGCGAACGAGATCAGCTGACGCTGACCTGCCGACACGCGACCACCGCGTTTGTTGACGTCGGTGCGGTATCCATCGGGCAGCGACGAGATGAACTCGTCCGCCCCGACCGCACGGGCAGCCGCGCGGATCTCGTCGAGCGAGGCGTCGGGCTTTCCGAGAGCGATGTTGTCGGCGACCGTTCCGCTGAAGAGGTAGGCCTCCTGCGTCACCATGACGATGGCCCGACGGAGATCCTTCGGGTGCAGGTTGCGCAGGTCGACTCCGTCGAGCGTCACCTTTCCGATCGACGGGTCGTAGAACCGCGAGATCAGCTTCGCGAGCGTGGACTTTCCCGCTCCGGTGGTGCCCACCAGCGCAATGGTCTGCCCCGCCGGGATGTCGAGCGAGAAGTTCGGCAGGATCGTCTTCTCACCGTTGTAGCCGAACGTCACCTCGTCGAACTCGATGTGTCCTCGCGACTCCCACAGGTCCACCGGCTTCTCGGGATCCGGAACCGTCGGCACCTCCTCGAGCACGCCGGACACCTTCTCCAGCGCCGCCGTGGCGGACTGGTAGGAGTTGAGGAACATCGCGATCTCCTGCATCGGAGCGAAGAAGTTGCGCACGTAGAGCACGGCCGACAGCAGCACGCCGACGGTGAGTGCCCCCTCGGACACCCGGATGCCACCCCAGAGCACGACGATGCCGAGCACCAGCGCCGCGACGCCCATCAGACCGGGCTCGAACGTGCCGAACAGCAGCATCGAGCGGCGGTTGACATCCCGATAGTCGCCGGCGATCTTCTGGAACGTCACATCGTTGCGGGGCTCCTTGCGGAACGCCTTGACCGCTCGGATGCCCGTCATCGTCTCGACGAACTGCACGATCACCTTCGCGCTGATCACGCGCGACTCACGGTAGACGAGCTGCGAGCGCGAGTAGAACCAGCGCATCAGGAAGAACAGCGGCACGCCGCCGATCGCGAGGATGAGCCCGGACTGCCAGTCCCACACGCACAGCGCGATGAACGTGAACAGGCCGAACAGCACGCCGGATACGAGCTCGTTGAGCCCGCCGTCGAGAAGCTCCTTGATCGAGTCGAGATCGCTCGTCTGGCGCGAGATGATGCGGCCTGACGTGTACGACTCGTGGAACTCCAGGCTGAGGCGCTGAGTGTGCAGGAAGATCCGCTTGCGGAGGTCCAGCAGCACCGCCTGCGTGAGCTTGGCCGCGATGATGACGTACCAGGCGATCATCGCCGCTGCGACAGCACCGGCGAGGAGGTAGATCCCGCCGATCATGAAGGTCGGCATCCAGTCCGCGCGCTCGAGCACGGCGGGCAGGGCCCGGTCGAGCCCGATGCTGATCAGGATCGGGCCGGCGACCTGGAGCGCCGTCGAGATCACGAGCACGATCGCCGCGAGCACGATCTGCCCCTTCAGGGGACGAACGAGCGAGCCCAGCAGCCGGAGCGACCGACGGCGGATGGCCCGGCTCTCCGCCTTGGTGTAGCTGGAGCGGTCTTCGTCCTGGGTTCCGGTGATCGCGGAGCTCATCGCTGCACCTCCTTCTCGGTGATGATGTCTTGGTCGGCGGCATCCTCGCGGATCCCGGCCTGAACTGCGGCGTCGATCTCGGCCTGCTCATCGCGGATGATCGGGATCGCGCCGGTACGCGCGGCCTCCTCGGCCTCGAGGCTCGAGATGACATGCCGGTAATGACTGCTCGTCTTCAGCAGTTCGCTGTGGGTTCCGACAGCGGTGACCCGGCCGGCTTCGAGCAGCGCCACCCGGTCGGCGAGTGCCACGGTCGAGGGCCGGTGCGCCACGATCATGGCCGTGGTGTCGGCCAGCACGTGTCGCAGCGCCTCTTCGACGAGCGCCTCGGTGTCGACGTCGAGCGCCGACAGCGGGTCGTCGAGCACCAGCACCTTCGGGTTGGCGGCGACGGCCCTGGCGAGCGCCAGACGCTGACGCTGTCCGCCGGACAGGCTCAGCCCCTCTTCGCCGATGACGGTCTCGACGCCCTCGGGCAGCGAGTCCACGAAGGCCGCCTGAGCGACGTCGAGCGCCTCGCGCAGCACGCGCTCGGCCTCTTCGCTGTGCACGTCGAGGTCGGCGCGCCCCAGCAGCACGTTCTCACGAACGGTCGCCGAGAACAGCGTGGCGTCTTCGAAGGCCATAGCGATGTGCTGGCGCAGCTCGGCGAGCGGCAGGTCGCGCACGTCGACGCCGTCGAGCGTGACCCGCCCGCCGGTGACGTCATAGAGGCGCGTCGGCAGCGTGGTGAGCGTGGTCTTGCCGCTGCCGGTCAGTCCGACGAGCGCCATGGTCTCGCCCGGTCGCAGCACGAGGTCGATGCCGTCGAGCAGGTCGCGCTCGTGCGCTCCTGCGTCCTGGTAGCGGAAGTGCGCCGCCTCGAAGGCCAGCTCGCCGCGGGGCTCCGCGATGTGCACCGGGTTCTCGGGGTCGGTGATGGAGTTGGTCTCGGAGTAGATGTCGAACACGCGATCGGTTGCGGTGCGCGCATCGAGCATGAACGAGAACAGGAAGCCGATCGATTCGATGGGCCACCGGAGCACCACGGCCATGGCGAAGAACGCGAACAGCTGCGCCTGGTCGATCTCGCCCTGCGAGATCAGCCAGATGCCCGACATCAGGCTGAGGCCGAAGGCGATCTGGGGCATGAGGTCGAGCCAGAACCAGATCGACGCGATCGCGCCTGCCTTGCTCATCTCGGTCTCGCGCAGCGTCTCGGCCTGACGGCTGAAGCGGCCGAGGGCGTGCTTGCCCCGGCCGAAGGCCTTGAGCACGCGGATGCCGTGCACGCTCTCCTCGACACTCGTCGCGAGGTCACCTGCCTGGTCCTGGCTGCGGCGTGTGAGCGCGCCGTAGCGCTTCTCGAAGAGGTATCCGCGGATCCACAGCGGGATGGCGGTCACGATGAAGATGACGCCCAGCAGCCAATGCCAGCGGAACAGCAGCACCGATCCGATCACGATCGTGAGGATGTTGACCACCAGCAGGACGAGCCCGAAAGCCAGCCAGCGGCGGATCAGGCCGATGTCCTGCATCATGCGGCTCAGCAGCTGCCCCGACTGCCAGCGGTCGTGAAACGAGACCGGAAGCGTCTGCAGGCGCGAGTAGAGCTCGGTTCGCATCGTGTACTCGACCTGTGTCGCAGGGTAGAGCACGAACTGGCGGCGCAGCCAGACCATCAACGCTTCTCCGATCGCGAGACCGAAGACGGCGAGCGCACCCCAGGCGATGGCGTCGATCGCACCGGTCTGCACCGGTCCGCGAATGATCTGCTCGAGCACGATGGGGATCATCAGAGCGATGATCGCTGCCACGAGCGCGCTGGCAGCGCCCCCGGCGAGCCGCCAGATGACGGGCTTCACGAAGGGCTTCAGGCGCCACAGTGCGGCCGGAGTGGAGAGGGAGGAAGAGGAGGAGGCGTTCTGCGATGAAGGCGAGGAAGACATGTCTCTCAGACGAGTTTCGTATGGGGAAGCGGTTGCTGAAGGGGGCGGACGCAGCAAGGGACTCTCGGAGTCCGGCATCCGGTGAGGTCGTGCGTGTCGGAAAGTGGCTCTAGCGGAGCGGGCGCACCGGGGTCGAGCCGAGAGCGGCGATCTGCACAGCGGCGATCGATGTCATGGTGTCCTCCTCAGGGGCTCGGCTATGTCGTCCCGGTCGGTGCGACAGCCCACCAGCCTATTCCTGTGAACAAGCTGAGCGCAAGAGAGATTCCCGATTCCTCGATGTCGTCCTCCTCAGGCGACATCGCATGCCGGGATACCGGTCTTGGCGACGGGCGACAGCGCTCCTGCGCCGGCCGACGATTCTGCGACTCACCCTCGCGCGGCTTCTCTCTCCAACAGGCTCGCCTTGACGTCGAGGCCCCAGGCGAACCCGCCGAGTGTGCCGTCGGAGCGCAGCACGCGATGGCACGGCACGAACAGCGCCGGGGCATTGCGGGCGCAGATCGAGGCCGCGGCCCGCACCGCACGGGGGTTGCCGAGGCGCGCCGCGAACGAGGTGTAGGTCAACGGCTCCCCCGGCTCGATCTCACGCAGCGCCGACCATCCGGCGAGCTGCAGCGTCGTGCCCGTCTGCTTGACGGCGACCGCATCGATCGCTGAGAGGTCTCCGGCATAGAACGCGAGCGCCGCAGCTGCCGCATCGGTGTCGCGCTCGTGCACCTGGGTCGGTCGGCCCTGGCTCGAGAGGCGGGCGACGATCGTCGCCTGATCGGCTGTCCACCCCGAGGAGAGCACTCGCTGGCGCTCGTCGGCGAGGATGGTGAACGGTCCATCCGGGGTCTCGATGGTCTGGATGATGGCGTTCATGAGGTCTCCTTCACGAGGGTGGTGGTCTGGGACGCGCGCGTCCGTCGAACAGGACGCGCCGGTGCTGCTCGCCAGAGATGAGCGCTGAGATAGCTGCGCCACGGAGCAGCTCGCTCCGCCCACGCGACGAGCGGCAGCGGATCGCCGGGGAGTCCGGACGCGGCAGCTCCTGCCCGCAGGGCGACGTCACCGGGGAGCAGCACGTCGGGGTCGCCGAGCACGCGCATCCGCACGTAGTCGGCGGTCCAGGGCCCGATTCCCGGCATCGCGAGCAGAGCGGCTCGCTGCTCGACGCCGTCGTCTCCGACCGTGAGCGGGAGCGAGCCGTCGGCGAGCGCGGACGCAGCACCGACGATCGCCCTGATACGAGCCCCCGGCCCACGCAGCACCTCGGCCCCTCGCTCGGCGATCGCCGCCATCGTGGGGAACAGAAGCCCCTGCTCCGTGCGCTCCCCCAGCGCCTCGGTCAGGGTCGTGAGGGCGGTGCGAGCGGCGACGACCGTGATCTGCTGACCGATCATCGCGCGGATCAGCATCTCATGCGGATCCGCCGAACCGGGCACGCGGATGCCGGGCGTACGTGCGACGAGCGGAGCGAGCTCCGGGTGCGCGCTCAGCGCCTGATCGACGGCAAGCGGGTCGGCGTCGAGATCGAAGATCCGTCGCACGGTCGACACCAGCGGAGCGAGGTCGCCGAGCTGCGCGACGCGGGCACGCAGGTGCAGTCGCTCCGTCGCGTCCTGACTCACCTCGAACCACGCGGGCCCACCCGCCATGCGCAGATGACGCGAGAACGACGTGGCTGTGGCCTCTTCGACCCCCGACACCGCACGGGCCGCCATCCACTGGAAGATGCCGGACGCATCGAGGGGTCCGCGATACGGGAGGACGAGGTCGATCGCGCCGGGAGAGGCCGATGCCGGCATCTTCCGGCGGGCTCTGAGCTCGCCCGGCGTCAGGTCGAACACCTCGCGGATCGTGTCGTTGCACTGCCGGATGCTCGCGAAGCCCGCAGAGAAGGCGACATCGGAGATCTGCATGTCCGTGCCGACGAGCAGCATCCGCGCGGTATGAGCGCGATGCGCCCGCGCGAGGGCGAGCGGGCCCGCACCGAGCTCGGTCGAGAGCAGCCGAGTGAGGTGGCGGGTCGAATAGCCGAGGCGCACGGCGAGGCCGGACACCCCCTCTCGCTCGACCACACCAGAGGCGATGAGACGCATCGCCCGAGCGGCGACGTCGCTGCGCAGATCCCACGCGGGTGAGCCGGGCGCCGCCTCCGGGAGGCAGCGCTTGCAGGCGCGGAACCCCGCTTCGTGGGCTGCGGCGCTGGTCGGATAGAAGGTGACGTTCTGCGGCTTGGGCGTGCGCGCGGGGCAGCTCGGTCGACAGTAGATTCCCGTGGAGCTGACGGCCGTCACGAACTGACCGTCGAAGCGCGTGTCACGTGCGCTGATTGCGCGATATCGCTCGTCGAAGTCGGTCACGGGGAAGCTCATGGCTCCACTCTGTCATGCACCACCGACGCCGGCTGGCGGAAATCGGACATCACTGTGGAGCCCAGCTCCCGCCCCCTGCACACAGCGCGAAACCCCTCGCACCGACGTCGGTGCGAGGGGTCTCGGAGGCGCTTCGGCCCTGAGGCCGGCGTCCTCAGTGGAAGAAGTGACGCTCTCCGGTGAAGAACATCGTGACGCCGGCCTTGCGTGCGGCGTCGACGACCTCTTCGTCGCGCACCGAGCCACCGGGCTGCACGATCGCCTTCACGCCCGCGTCGATGAGCACCTGCGCGCCGTCGGCGAAGGGGAAGAACGCATCGGATGCCGCGACCGAGCCGGCCGCACGGTCACCGGCACGCTCGACGGCGAGCCGGCACGAGTCGACGCGGTTGACCTGGCCCATGCCGACGCCGACCGTGGCGTTGTCCTTCGCGAGGACGATCGCGTTCGACTTGACGGCGCGGCATGCCTTCCACGCGAAGATCAGGTTCTCCATCTCCTCGTCGCTGGGGCGCTCGCCCGAGACGAGCTCCCAGTTCTTCGCCACCGACACGATGTCGTCGGGGAAGCGGTCTGCGTCCTGCAGCAGAAGACCTCCCGAGACCAGGCGCACGTCCATTCGCTCTTGCTGCCAGTCCTGCGGCAGCTGCAGCAGACGGAGGTTCTTCTTCGCCTTGAACACCTCGAGCGCTGCGGGCTCGAACGACGGAGCGACGATGACCTCGGTGAAGATGTCCTTGAGGTTCTCGGCCATCTTGAGCGTCACGGTGCCGTTCGCGGCGATCACGCCGCCGTACGCCGACACGGGGTCGCACTCGTGCGCACGGATGTGGGCGCTCGCGATCGGGTCGAGGGCGTTGGGCGCGGTGGTCGCGATGCCGCACGGGTTCGCGTGCTTGATGATCGCGACCGCCGGCTTCACCATGTCGTACGCGGCGCGCAGCGCGGCATCCGCATCGACGTAGTTGTTGTACGACATCTCCTTGCCCTGCAGCTGCGTCGCCTGAGCGATGCCGTGGCCGCCGACGCGGGTGTAGATCGCGCCGCGCTGGTGCGAGTTCTCGCCGTAGCGCAGCGTGTTGAGAAGCTCGGCCTGGATCGTGAGGTGGGTGGGCAGGTCCTCGCCCTCACCGAGCGTGCCCTCGGCGAACCAGGAGGCGACAGCCGTGTCGTACGCGGCGGTGTGGGCGAAGGCGCGGGCCGCGAGCTCACGACGCTGCGTCAGCGTGGTGCCGCCGTTCTCGATGGCGCTGATGATGCCCGGGTACGACTGCGGTGAGACGACGATCGCGACGTTCGCGTGGTTCTTGGCTGCGGCGCGCACCATGGCGGGCCCGCCGATGTCGATCTGCTCGACGACGTCGTCGCCCTCGGCGCCGGAGGCGACCGTCTCGACGAAGGGGTAGAGGTTCACGACGACGAGCTCGAACGGTGCGATATCGAGGTCGGCGAGCTGACGCTCGTGGTCCTCGAGGCGGAGGTCTGCGAGCAGACCGCCGTGGATCTTCGGGTGCAGGGTCTTCACGCGACCGTCGAGCATCTCGGCGACACCGGTGACGGCGGCGACATCGGTCACCTCGAATCCGGCCTCACGGATGGTCGATGCGGTCGAGCCGGTCGAGACGATCTGCACGCCTGCGCCGGCGAGCGCTTCGGCGAGCACGAGCAGATCGGTCTTGTCGCTCACCGAGACGAGCGCGCGGCGCACCGGGACGGTGTCGCGGTCGCGGTACAGCGAATGGTCGTGGCGGGGTCCGGCCATGATGGGCTCCTTCGTGCGAGGGGGGGGCGTGCGTGGATCGGTTCAGGGTGCGGGGGTCAGCGAGAGCTCGCCGGTCGCGATGCGGCGCACCACGTCGATGAGCAGTCGGCGTTCGACGGGCTTGATGCGCTCGTGCAGGCTGTGCTCGGTGTCGCCTGCGAGGACCGGCACTCTCTCCTGCGCGAGGATCGGCCCGGTGTCGACGCCGTCGTCGACGACGATCACGCTCGCGCCGGTCTCCGAGACGCCCGCGGCGAGCGCGTCGCGCACTCCGTGTGCGCCGGGGAACTCCGGCAGGTAGGCGGGATGCGTGTTGATCAGCCGGGGCGCGAGGTCAGCGACGAGACCTGCGGGAAGCAGACGCATCAGGCCGCTGAGCACGACGAGGTCGGCGTTCCAGACGGCGAGCTGGCGGCCGAGCTCTTCGCCCCACGCTTCGCGAGACTCGTGCTCGTGCCACGGAACCGTGAAGCTCGGGATGCCGAACTCCTCGGCGTGGGCGAGGCCGTCGGCTTCGCGGTCGGCGCCGACGACCACCACCCGCGCGGGGAAATCGGGGTGGCGAGCAGCCTCGAGGAGGGCGCGAAGGTTCGAGCCGGTGCCCGAGATGAGAACGGCGACCGTGAGCACGCGCCCAGTCTATCGGGGCCGACGTCGGGGCCCGACCCGCATGTCAGCCGACGGGATCCCCCGGGTCGCGCTTCGGCAGCCGGAATCCGCCCGCGCCATCGAGCGGCGCGGTGTCGTGGTCGGGCGATGCGTCGCGCCAGCCGATCATCGCGTCGTCGAGCTCGCTCGAGGCCGCGTCGGATGCCGTCATCTCGGCGACCCACCGGTCGGTGCGCTCCTCTGCGAGCTCGTCACGGTTCCGGGGCGACAGCAGCAGGATCGCCGCGCCGAGCAGAACCTCGCCGCCCAGAGCGAGGGCGAAAGGCAGCGCCGCAGGTCCGGCTTCGGCGAGCCGCCCAGGGCCCATGGATCCTCCGGCGAGCAGGGCGGCGACCGCGGCGACCGCGGCGGTCAGCACGCCGATGCCGGCGGCGATCGCCGCACGAGGCGCCATTCCGAGAGGTGTGCCTTCCCAGACGAGGCGCGAGCGGACGGCCCAACCTGCGAACGCTCCGGCTCCGATCGGGAGGATGATCACGATGAGCATCCAGATCGAGGTGCTCTCCGGCAGAAGACCGAGCACGGGAATGCCCGGGACCACTCCGAGCTGGGTGCCCGCGGGAGACACGGCAGTGCCGACTCCCACCGCGAATCCGGGGCCGGCGAGCCAGGAGGCCGCCCAGACGATGATCGTGGGCAGATAGGCGAGATGCCCGAGCGTGATGACCCCGGCGCCGAGCGCATCGACTCGAGCCGCCTGGAACAGCGCCACCATCTCCCCACCTCGTGCCGCGACGAGAACAGCGACGGTCAGCGCCGAGGCTGCGGTGACCCCCACCACCGCGAAGGCCGCCCCGCGGACCGCTGCGCTCGGCACCGGCCCCCAGTCGCCCCACGAGTCGACGACGTCGTGGATGCGGTCGAGGATGCCGCCGTCGCCGTCTTCCCAGGCGACGCGCACCGCCCCGCATAGGGCGCCCACGAGATAGACGGCGGTCGGCAGCAGGATGCCCGCCACGACGGACGTCTCGATCGCGGCGAGATGCGAGGTCAGCGCGACTCCGGTCGCGATCGCCGCGAACGTGAGCGACCCCGAGAGCGTGCCGAGCAGCCACGCGCCGGCGCGGGCGGCACGGGCGCCGGAGCGAGCCGCGAACAGCAGAGAGAAGATGAGGAACGCGAGCGGGGCCACCGAGAGCGTGAAGGCCGCGGCGTCAGGCGCGATGCCTGTGGTGCGCAGCACCTCGGTCGAGACTTCGATGCTCAGCGGCACGCCGTGGCCGAACTGCCACAGAGAGCCGGTGAGCGGCCAGAGGGCTCCCCAGTCGGCCGTGACTCCGAACGAGAGCGTCCAGAGCAGTGTGAGCGGCGCCAGCAGAACCACGAGACCGACCGCCGCAGCGATAGCGGCATCGAAGGCGGCGAGGAGCGCGACGAGGAGGCGTTGCATATCGAATCGAGACTACGACGAGAACCCTGTCGTCGCCTGGGGGCGCGCGCGACTCGCGCGACACGATATCGTCGCCTGCGGAGGTTTCCCGATGACAACTGCCCCGTCCCCCACCCGCTCCACGGCCGAACCCACGAACGCCCTGGACCGCTTCTTCGAGATCAGCAAGCGCGGATCCACGATCGGCACCGAGATCCGAGGGGGTCTGGTGACGTTCGTCACGATGGCCTACATCGTGATCCTCAACCCGATCATCCTGTCCGGCTCGGCCGATGTCGCAGGCAACACCCTCGACTTCAGCGCCGTCGGCGCCGCGACCGCGCTGACCGCCGGCGTGATGACGATCCTCTTCGGTCTCATCACCCGCCTGCCCTTCGGCTTCGCAGCCGGCCTCGGCATCAACGCCTTCGTCGCGTTCTCGGTCGTCGGCCAGGTCACCTGGCCCGAGGCCATGGCGCTCGTCATGATCAACGGTCTCGTGATCGTGCTCCTCGCGGCCACCGGCCTTCGGAAGATGATCTTCGACGCTGTGCCGTTCCAGCTCAAGATCGCGATCACGGTCGGAATCGGCCTGTTCATCGCCTTCATCGGCTTCGTCAACTCGGGCTTCGTCACCGCCACCGGCAGTGCCTCCCCGCCGGTCGGCCTGGGAGTCGGCGGCTCCGTCGCGACCGTCCCGACCGTTCTCTTCATCGTCACGCTCATCGTCACCGGCATCCTGGTCGCCCGCAAGGTCAAGGGCGGGCTGCTCATCGGCCTCGTCTCGGGCACGGTGCTCGCGGTGATCGTCGAGGCGATCTGGCACCTCGGCGCCGCGGCAGACGGCAACGCCGGAGGCTGGGGGCTGACGGTGCCCACGCTCACCGGCTCGCCGTTCGGCCTGCCCGACCTGAGCCTGGTCGGCGCGGTCGACTTCGGCTTCGACTTCAGCAAGGTCAGCCTCGTCGCGATCGTCATGATCGTCTTCACGCTGGTCTTCTCGAACTTCTTCGACGCCATGGGCACCATGACCGGTCTCGCCAAGGAAGCCGGTCTCGCGAACGAGAACGGCGACTTCCCGCGCATCAAGTCGGCACTGGTCGTCGAAGGTGTCGGCGCGATCGTCGGTGGTGGCACCTCGTCGTCGTCGAGCACCGTGTTCATCGAGTCCGGAGCGGGTATCGGAGAGGGTGCACGCACCGGTTTCGCCAACCTGATCACGGGCGGCATGTTCCTGCTCGCGATGTTCCTCACGCCACTCACGTCGATCGTCCCGACTGAGATCGCCGCCGCGGCGCTCGTGATCGTCGGCGCGATGATGATGGCGCAGATCAAGTACATCGACCTCACCGAGTTCGATGTACTGCTGCCCGTGTTCCTGACCGTGACCGTGATGCCGCTGACCTACTCGATCGCCAACGGAATCGGCGCCGGCTTCGTCAGCTGGGTGATCATCCAGGCGCTCTCGGGCAAGGCCAGGAAGATCAGCCCACTGCTGTGGGTGGTCGCCGCCGGTTTCGTGGTGTTCTTCGCGCGCGGCCCCATCGAGGCGCTGTTCGGCGTCGCCTGAGCGACACAAGAACGACAGAGGGGCGGGTGCTGCGGCATCCGCCCCTCTGTCGTTCTGAGGATCAGCGGATCGGGTGCAGCCCGTACGGCGGCGGAGCATCCGCGGCCAGGAGCCGACGGTATCCCGACAAGCGGGCCTCGAACACGATGCTGACGACGATGAACGGCAACGGTGCCAGGAACCAGATCACACCGTACCCGCCGGTCACGCTCATGAGCACGGTCAACGCCACCCACAGCCCGGCGAGAATCCAGAAGGCTGTGGCGAACAGCCGACCGCGGCGAAGGAACGCCGCGCCTGTCTGGGGCGAATCCACGCCGGACGAGGCCCGCACCACGACGTCGTCCGTCCAGCCGGCTCCGTTCCACCAGCGCAAGAGTGACGGCTTGAGCGAGATCGCGTACCAGCCGGCGGGAGGGCCCGAAACGGGGATCACCAGGCGCTCACCACGCGAAACGCGAGTTGGGCCACTCGGTGATCTGCGCCCCGCTCAGCACACCCGTCAGCGTGTCAGCTCGTGACTGCGATGCCGGCGCCGTCAGCAGCACTCCGATCGCCGACACGATGACCCCGATGATGCCGATCACGAGTCCGACGACGGCTCCCACGCCGGTCACGCCCGTTCCCAGCGCCACGGCGACGCCGGCGACAGAGACGCAGTAGCCGATGGTCGCGAGGAGGTTCTCGGAGTACCACGAGTCCTGCGACGAGGCGCTGTCTCGCAGCACTCGGATGAGCGCGTCGATCGGTGCGAGGAGATCGGAGACCTGGTCGCGCTGCTCGTAGAACGCCTCCGAGTAGCGGTCGACGATAGGAGAATCCCAGGCGGCGTCCTTCAGACCGTCCATCTCTGAGATGTCGGCGTCAGTCTCGAGCCCCGAGAACGCCGCACGGACTCCGTTCTCGAGACGCGTCGCCTCCTCACGCAGCTGAGTCGGCATCCCCCACTTCGCGACCTCGTCGCGCATGAAGTTCACGGACTCGCGGAGGATCGTCAGCTGGATCGTCACCGTGGTGAATGCGGCTTCGTAGGCGGCGTCCTTTGCCCAATCCGGGTAAGGAACACCCATGTACTCGAGCTTGTCGACGGCGTCGCGCAGCGCACCGGGCAGAATTCTCTCGACGTCTGCGATGCCGGCGAGCGTGTCGTCGAGGACACGGATGATCTCGCGACCGAGGGCTTCAGGATGCATCAGGAACCCGCTTTCGCAACGATGGCCTCGGTCTGCGCTTCAGCCTCTTCGTACGAGGAGGCGACGTCTTCGAGGCGGTCTGCGATCGCCTGCATCGCCCTCGAGCCGGCGCTCACTTCGCGACGGAGGTGCCCCAGCTTCGCGACGTAGTCGGCACTCACCTGGGCAAAGCCCGGCTGGTCCGAGAACGCCCAGGGGTCGAGTGTCGAGCCGAGGTCCGCGTCTTCGGCGGTGAGCCGCGACGACCAATCCGTCCATCTGGCCACGTCTGCGCGCAGGGCGCTGACGTCGACCGAGAAACCATCACCCATCAGCATCCTCCCGATCGAAAGCCGCATTCACCCGCGACTTCACCGCCGCTTCCATCTCGTCCAGAGTCGCCGTCGAATACCATCCCGCATTGAAATGGACGGCATCAAGGCAGCCCAATCGCATACTCACAGCAACGTCTGGAGCGGGGTACGTGTGCAGGTCGCCGAAGAGATCCGCGACGTGCAGATCCTTCGCGATCTTCACCGGACTTTGCCCCTCGCGGTAGCGCGCCAGCATTTCCGGCGTGCCCTGCGCTGCCGACGATCTCGGCATCCGTTCGATCGTCGTCTGGATCGCGTGCGTGACGGAAGCCGCGAGCTCGAAGACCCCCGGCGAGGTGAGTCCCGACGCGATGCGGACAGCCGAGATCCGCTTGCCGTCGACCGAGGAGACGTCGACCTTGGCAGTACTGACCTGAGAGAGCCCCTTGATCACCTGGCTCTCGATGTCTGACATGGTCTTGCGATAGTCGACGACGGATTCCGTATAGCGACGCTGCAACGCTGCGAGCCTGTTGCGACGCTCTGAAGCGTTCAGGTCCATCCCGGCGATCGCTCTCTCACTCTGCTCCGCAGAGGTCTCTCAGCCTCTGCTCAGTGGATGTGTAGATGTGGAGCGCCTCTCCGAGTGCTGCGATCATCCGTTCGAGCTCCTCCCGCCGGACCTCGCCGTCCTGTGCCCACGACTGCTGGGCGGTGCGGAAAGCTTCAGCAGCGTCACCCTCCCACAGCTGGAGCAGGAACTCCGATTCGGTGTCGAAGGACTGCAGCGACAGGTTCAGATCCGAGAGGTCCTCGATGAGACCATCGATCGCGAGCTGAATGCCGTCGAAGTCGACCTCGATTGTCCCCGCCATGTGCTCGACGCTAGCAGATCGTCCACCGTCTGGAAGAAATCGTCTGCGTTCGGGCATGAAAGGCATCGGGCATAGAAGAAGGCCCCGGAGTGGAGTCCAGGGCCTTCTCCTCGATTATAGCGCTTAGAGCGACTCGACGATCTCACGCATGAGAGCGGCGGTCTCGGACGGCGTCTTGCCGACCTTAACACCGGCGGCCTCGAGGGCCTCCTTCTTCGCCTGAGCGGTACCGGCGGAGCCGGAGACGATCGCACCGGCGTGACCCATCGTCTTGCCCTCGGGGGCCGTGAAGCCCGCGACGTAGCCGACGACCGGCTTGGTGACGTGCGCCTTGATGTACTCGGCCGCACGCTCTTCGGCGTCGCCGCCGATCTCGCCGATCATCACGATCGCCTTGGTCTCGGGGTCGGCCTCGAACGCGGCCAGCGCGTCGATGTGCGTCGTGCCGATGACCGGGTCGCCGCCGATGCCGATGGCGGTCGAGAAGCCCAGGTCGCGCAGCTCGAACATCATCTGGTAGGTCAGGGTGCCCGACTTCGACACGAGACCGATCGGGCCCTTGCCGGTGATGTTCGCGGGCGTGATGCCGACGAGCGCCTCACCGGGGGTGATGATGCCGGGGCAGTTCGGTCCGATGATGCGGGTCGTGTTGCCCTTGCTCTGCGCGTAGGCCCAGGCCTCGGCCGAGTCGCCCACCGGGACGCCCTCGGTGATCACGACGAGCAGCGGGATCTCGGCATCGATGGCCTCGATCATCGCGTCCTTCGTGAAGGCACCGGGGACGAAGGCGATCGACACGTCGGCGCCGGTCTCCTTCATGGCCTCGGCCACGGAGGCGAAGACGGGGAGCTCGACGGCGTTGCCGTCCTTGTCGGTGTGCGAGACCGTGGTGCCGGCCTTGCGGGCGTTCACGCCACCGACGACCTGGGTGCCGGCCTTCAGCATGAGCGCCGTGTGCTTGGTGCCCTCGCCGCCGGTGATGCCCTGGACGATGACCTTGGAATCCTTGTTGAGGTAGATCGACATTTCTTTAGTCCTTGTGTCTCTCTGCGATCAGGCGTTGGCGAGTGCGGCGGCCTTGTCGGCGCCCTCGTCCATGGTGCTGGCGAGTGTGACGAGCGGGTGCGCGTACTCGGCGAGGATCGCGCGACCCTCGTCGACGCGGTTGCCGTCGAGGCGCACGACGAGCGGCTTGGAGGCTGCGCTGCCGAGGGTCTCGAGAGCGCCCTTGATGCCGTTGGCGACGGCGTCGCACGCCGTGATGCCACCGAAGACGTTCACGAACACGCTCTTGACCTGCGGGTCGCCGAGGATGACGTCGAGGCCTGCGGCCATGACCTCAGCCGATGCGCCACCGCCGATGTCGAGGAAGTTGGCGGGCTTGACACCGTTGTGGTTCTCGCCGGCGTATGCGACGACGTCGAGCGTCGACATGACGAGCCCCGCGCCGTTGCCGATGATTCCGACCTCGCCGTCGAGCTTCACGTAGTTCAGACCGCTCTTCTTGGCCTTGGCCTCGAGCGGGTCGGCTGCGTCCTTGTCTTCGAGCGCTTCGTGCTCGGGGTGACGGATCTCGGAGGCGTTGTCGTCGAGCGTGACCTTGCCGTCGAGAGCGATGATGTCGCCCTCTTCGGTGCGGACCAGCGGGTTGACCTCGACGAGAGTCGCGTCCTCACCCTTGTAGACGTCGAAGAGCTTGACGAAGACGTCGGAGACCTTCTCGATGAGGTCTTCGGGGAAGTTGGCGGCGCGGGCGATCTCGACGGCCTTCGCCTTGTCGATGCCGGTCAGCGGGTTGACCTCGACGCGAGCGAGTGCCTCGGGGCGCTCGACCGCGAGCTCCTCGATCTCCATGCCGCCCTCGACCGAGCAGAGGCTCAGGTAGGAGCGGTTGGCACGGTCGAGCAGCACGGAGAAGTAGAACTCCTCGGCGATGCGCGCACCCTGCGCGACCATGACGCGCTTGACGACGTGGCCCTTGATGTCGAGTCCGAGGATGGCCTTGGCCGCCTCGTATGCCTCTTCGGGGGTCTTCGCGACCTTGACGCCGCCGGCCTTGCCGCGACCACCGGTCTTGACCTGAGCCTTGACGACGACGACTCCGCCGATCTTCTCAGCGGCTGCCTTCACCTCCTCAGGGGTGTCGGCGACGATGCCGGCGAGAACCGGCACTCCGTACTTTTCGAAAACGTCTCGTGCCTGGTACTCGTACAGATCCACTGTGGTTCCTTCACTGGGCTGCTGTCTGGTAATTCTCTCGATGTCGAGACATCGACCAGTTGCCCAGCCTACTACCTCGAACTGAACGCTCCCGGCGGCCACAGGGCCGCCGGGAGCGCATACCAGTATGGAGATCGGGTTCAGCGAAGCGTGTCGCGACTGCCCGCCTGCGCGGAACGCGAGCGGGGTCCTGTCTCCTCGTCGTCTTCGAGCTTGGGGGCGATCGGTCCGCCGAGACCCGAGCGTTCGCGCCGCTTATCGTCGTCGCCGGATGCTCCACCCATCATGCCGGGGGCCATCGAACGGCCACCCGCGCCGGCGGCCGATCCACCGGCAGCGCCGGACGCCGACCCGGAAGCTGACCCTGCCACCCCGAAGCCTCCGGGGCCGGTCGCGCCGCTCATGCCGAGCAGTCCACGTCCGGCAGTCGCCGCACCTGCACCTGCACCGCTTCCACCGCCGCCGAACAGACTCGCGCCGCTCGTGCCGCTGAGAGACGCCGAGCGTGCGCCCATCAGCGCCGCGGCTCCTGCACCACCCACGACCGCTGCGCCGAGCGTGCCCGAACCGCCGGATCCACCGCTGAGCAGACCCCCGCCACCGCCGCTTGAGCCGCCGGGGTATCCGGGCAGGGTGCCGCCGATCGGTGAGTCGACGCTGGGATCACCTGCGCCGCCGCTTCCGGATCCGCCTGTGCCGCCGTTGCCGCCGTTGCCCCAGCCGTTGTCGCCCACTGAGCCGCCGTTGCCACCGCCTGAGCCGCCATTGCCGCCACCTGAGCCGCCATCGCGGCCGTTGCCGCTCCCCGAGCCATCGGGCACCCAGCCACCGGTGGACGGTGGGGTCCAGGTACCGATGCCACTCCCTCCCGGCGACGTACCGGGGCCGCCTGAGGGCGCATTGCTCCCCACGGGTGGGACGCGGGCATCGATGTCATCGACGTCGATCACGGGCGGCGGTATCTCGCCGATGGGGACCTGAAGGCTGCTCTCCGGTTCGAATGCGCCCCGAGCCTCGGTGACCAGGGTCGACCTGATCTTCTTCAACTCGTTCATCGCGGCCGTCTCGCGCTCTGCCGCGAGCCGCGCTTCTTCACGCGCGACGGCTTCGCCGGTGTCGAACACCCCCAACCCGTCGGTCAGATCGGCCAGATTGCGACCGGCGTCGGCCAGTAACCCCTCCGCCGAGGCGGAGGGGAGTCGCCCCAGGGCGCCACTCGCCTCTCTCGCAGCCGTGTCCGTCGCAGCGATCAACGCGGACCTCATTCCCCGCAGATTGTCTTCGATGGTGCTCGCGTTCTTCTCCATCGCGCTCAGCGCGTTCTCGGCGCCGGTGGCGGAATCTCCGCTCCACCCGGGGACCTCGCGGACGGCAGCGATGGCCCGTCGGAGCTGTCCCACGGCCTCGAGGCGCGCATCCAGTTGAGGGTCCGCGAAGGACGTCATCGCGGTCAGAGCGCGAAGCTCGTCCTCGAACATCGTCGGTGTGCACACATTCGGGTTATACATCGTTGCGTCCTTCAGTCTTCTTGCGCGATGCGAGCACCACGATCATCACGACCACCGCGACCACGGCCACTCCCCCGGCGATCCCCCACGGCAGGAATGCGGGTGCAGACCCGTTCTCCGAGGTCGAGTCCGCGGTGGGCGCCGGCTCGGCGTACACCTCGTCGATCGACGGCTTCTGCCCGTCCTTGAACAGCGGGTTCTCGTCGGCGTACTGCGCCGGGTCCTCCGCGATGACGCGCGTGGCGTTCACCACCCCGTGTCCGAGTCGGCTCGACCACTGCAGCTCGTGCGGCTGTGAACCGGTGTTCCGGATCAACGACTGGGTCAGCTGCGCGGCCGTCGCGTCCGGCCACTTCTGCTTCGCGAGCCCCAGCAGGCCCGCGACGATCGGTGTCGCCGCAGAGTTGCCCGACCATGCTGACATGCCCCAGGTTCCGTCGTGGCCCAGGCCGGCGACGTCCTCGCCCGGCGCGACCACGTCGACATCGTCGTTCGTCATCTCGGAACCATCGAGTCGGGTCAGCGGCTGCGCCGACGAATCCACGGCGGCGACGTTGATCACGCCGTTGATGAAGGTCAGCTGCTGGGTGCCGAGGGTGTCCCAGTTCGGAAGCGCGGCGACGACGAGCACTCCGGCCTGCAGCGCCGCGGCGACACTGTCGACGGTGTCCTGCGAGAGCTCCTCGGTGACCTGGAGGAATCCGCCCGACATCGTGACGATGTCCGCGCCCTGGGCGACGGCGTCATCGAGCGCCTCGGGGTAGCGGGCGTCGCATCCCTCTTGGAGCAGCCCGTAGTAGAGGATCTTCGCCTGCGGCGCGATGCCGCCGGGCCCTGGCCCACTGTCCGACGTCGAGTTCCCCACGATCAAGGAGGTGGCGGACGTGCCGTGCTGCAGCGCCGCGAAGTCCGTGGGCTCCACGCCGGCGGGGTCGGGGCAGTCCTCGAGTTGCCTGATGTCGATGTCGGCATCGTCCAGCGACGTCACGGCCGGGTTGATCGCCCCGTCGATGACCGCGATCGTCACGCCCTCGCCGGTGATCCCGGCGTCGTGGATCGCGGGGATCTTCATGGCATCGAGATACCAGAGGGGTCCGGTCGCCGAGGAGTCCTCGGCTGCGGCCGCCGCCGAGGATGCGACGCCATCGGCCCCGACCGCGCTCAGAGCGGTCACCACGAGAATGAGAAGCCCTGCGGCGCAGCTGCGCACGCGCATCAATATCCGCCCGACTCGGAATCGTCTTCCTTCGTGGTGGCGTCTGGGACTGCCGCGGGGTCAGACGACGCAGCGGACGCAGCCTGCGTCAACTGAGCGGATGAGGTGAGCGTCGGGTCGTCCACGATCGCCGTGACCCGTGAGAGCGCTGCAGACAGGTTCTGCTCCGACTGCTCCTTCTCGTCCATGACCGCCGCGATCGCATCGCGGAACGCGGCCGTGTTCGACGCGAGGCCCCCGATCATGCGCTCGATCTCACCGGCATAGGCTGATGCGGCATCCAGGTAGCTGGCGGTCGTATTCGTCCGCAGACCGTCCATCTCGATGGACCGCGTGCCCACTCCCGCGCCTTCGATGCTCTTGACGAGCGTGTGGATGTTCTCGAGCATCTGCTCGAAGTCAGCACCGATCTGCGCTGCCATGTTCTTCCCCTCCATGGGGGACGCCAGCGCGCCCCACCCTCCGGCGACCCATGTTAGTCGACGGCGTCGACAGTGCACTTGGCGCGTTTCCCAGGTCGAAGCGACCACCGCAGCTCCTGCTGCAGCACCGTCATCATGCATCCCCCGGACGCACACGCTCTCATCGCAGACACAGCGTCTGCACTGCTCGAAGCCGAGGTCTAGGCTCTTCCCATGCACGAATCCGCAGAACTGCGCACCGGCGTCGTGGCCGCTGCACTCGAGCTCTTCGCATCACAGGGCTTCGACCAGACCTCCGTCGAGCAGATCGCGAAGGCCGCAGGCGTCTCGCGTTCGACGTTCTTCCGGCAGTTCGGCGGCAAGGAGGATGTCGTCTTCGCAGACCACGAGGTTCTGCTCGAGCAGCTGCGGACGTTCCTCGCCGAGGGACATGAAGACCCGTGGGGCGCTGTGTGCGCGGCATCCGAATCGGTCTTCGCCCACTTCGCGCACGACCCGGAACTCGCGCGTCGCCGCTATCAGATCGTCCGCCAGGTGCCGGTGCTCCGCGAGCGCGAGATCATCACGGTGTTCCGCTACGAGCGCCTGTTCGACGACTACCTGCGCAGCTCCCTTCCGGGCATCGATCCTCTGAATGCCGTCGGATTCTCGGCCCTCGTCACCGCGGTGCACAACCATGTGCTTCGGCAGCTGCTGCGCGGCAAGAAGAAGGTGCCGCTCTCGACGCTGCAGACGGCGCTCGCCGACGTGCGCCGCCGTTACGGCGTGCCCTCCGAGGCGGCCGCCGAGGCGCCGGACGACGTCGTCGTCGCGGTGTTCCCCCGTTCGATGCCGATCGCCGAAGTCACCCGGCGCCTGCGCACGCAGCTCGACTGACCGAGTCTGACTCCATCCGAACGGAGTCGTGGAACCGAGTATCGAGGAGTACGATACTTGGTGTCACGAAGGAGTCACCATGAGCACCGCAGCCTCCCCCCTGCCCGGCGAGCGCGTCTCGTCGTACGACATCACCGGGCGACAGGACAGCGACTACTACGCCGTCTTCGCCGACATCCCCGACGCCGACCGCTCTGCTTGGGATCGCGCGAAGGCGTACATCGACGAGGTCGGACCGCAGATGGCGGATGCCTGGGACCGCGCCGAGTACCCGCTTGACACCGCCCGCCGCATGGGCGAGATGGACCTGGTCGTCGACGGCATCGAGCATCCGTCGCTCACTCACCTCTCCCCTCTCGCGGCGGGGCTCGTGAACATGGAGATCTCCCGCGGCGATGGGTCACTCGGCACCGTCCTCGCCGTGCAGGGCGGGCTCGCACTGCGCACTCTCGCGCTCTTCGGTTCACCCGAGCAGCAGGAGAAGTGGCTGACGGCGCTCGCCGACAGCTCAGTCTTCGGCTCCTTCGCCCTCACCGAGCCCGACCACGGATCGGACTCCGTCTCGCTCGAGACCGTCGCACGCCGCGATGGCGACGAATGGGTCATCCGCGGAACGAAGAAGTGGATCGGCAACGGCGCCTCGGGCGGCATCACGTTCGTGTGGGCCCGTGTCGATGACGAGACCGCGGCCGAGCACGGCGCCGTGCGGTGCTTCCTCGTCGAACAGGACACCCCCGGATACACCGGGACGCCGATCCGCGGCAAGGCATCGCTGCGAGCCATCCACCAGGCGCACATCGTGCTCGACGATGTGCGGGTGCCGCTGGACTCCGTGCTGCCGGGGACGAAGAGCTTCAAGGATGCCTCGATCGTGCTCTACGCGACCCGCTCGGGCGTCGCCTGGTCGGCCCTCGGTCACGCGACCGCCTGCTATGAGGCCGCGCTCGCCTACTCGACGCAGCGCATCCAGTTCGGCAAGCCGCTGGCGAAGTTCCAGATGGTGCAGGAGCGACTCACGCACATGCTCGAGGACCTCACCGCGATGCAGCTCTACTGCCGCCGCCTGGCCGACCTCGAGACCGCAGGCGAGCTCCGCCCCACGCAGGCGTCACTGGCCAAGTTCCACAACACGCGCGCAGCACGGCGCGTGGCATCCATCGCCCGCGACCTGCTCGGCGGCAACGGCATCCTGCTCGAGAACGGCGTGATGCAGCACATGGCCGACATCGAGGCGATCCACACCTACGAGGGCACCGAGAGCGTGCAGGCCCTGCTGCTCGGGCGCGACATCACCGGGATGAGCGCCTTCGCCTGACCAGGCGGTCGGCGCCTGTCGGGGGTCAGCCGTCGGTCTTGCCGCCTGAGGTGGTCGGCGCGGGATCGCCGACGAATCTCTGACCACCGATCACCGAGAGAAGCCGCAGCTTCTCGTGGCTCTCGCTGCCCGGCGCCGCGGTGTAGACGAGCAGGGAGTGCGACTGCTCCGGGTCGATGAGCGTCTGACACGTGAGCTCGAGACGCCCGAGCTCGGGATGCATGAAGCGCTTGGTCGCGCCGGGGCGAAGACCCACCTCGTGCTTCTTCCAGATGCGTCGGAACTCCTCGCTCCGGTCCGTCAGGAGCTCGACATAACGCGCCGCTCGAGACCCAGGGCCGCGACGAGCGGCGATCTCACGCAGCCCCGACACCCACAGCCGGGAGAGGAACGGATGGTCCTCCGGGTCGTAGATCAGCCGGGCGGAGGGGTCCGTGAACCATCGATATCCGATGCTGCGCGAAGGGCCACGGAGACCGACGAGATCCCCCACCAGCGCACTGCCCAACGGGCTCTGACGCAGAGTCTCGCCGAGTTCGGTGACCACCTCGGCGGGAGTGTCATGCAGTCGATCGAAGATCCGCAGCATTCCCGGACTCACATGGTCGCTCTCGGCACCCCGCGCCGGTGGCGTGTGACCGGCGAGGGCGAAGAGATGGTCTCGCTCTGCCAGTGAGAGGTGCAGTCCCTGGGCGATCGCCGCCACCATCTGGTCGGAGGGCTGGGGCCCGCGTTCCTGTTCGAGCCGCGCGTAGTAGTCGGTCGACATGTGGCACAGCGACGCCGCTTCCTCCCTTCGCAGGCCGTCGGTGCGTCGCCGCTCTCCGCGGGCGAGCCCGACATCCTCGGGTTGCAGCGCCTCGCGCCTCGTTCTCAAGAACTCCGCGAGCCCCCGTCGGTCCACCGCCATGCGCTTCTCCCGCCGTCGTCTCTGTTCTACCAGCCGACTCCCGTGCGATCCACGGATCGACGATCCCTGGTTCGCGCGGCAGACACGGGAGAGCATCGGAGCCGACAGGAAGAAGAGAGAACATGCCACGCAAGAACGCAGAACAGACCATCCCGCCGTTGCACGGTGCGCGCGCAGTGATCACCGGGGCAAGCGACGGAATCGGGATGGGCATCGCCACCCGTCTCGCCGCCGCGGGCGCGGAGGTCGTCATGCCCGTCCGCAATCGGACCAAAGGCGAGGCGGCGATCGCTCGCATCCGTGAGACCGCTCCGCACGCACGCATCTCGCTGCCGGATCTCGATCTCTCGTCGCTCGACTCGGTCGCCGCACTCACCGCGACGCTGCAAGACGAGGGAGAGCCGATCAGCATCCTCATCAACAACGCCGGAGTGATGACGCCGCCCGACCGCAGAACCACGGCGGACGACTTCGAGCTGCAGTTCGGCGCCAACCATCTGGGGCATTTCGCACTCGTCGGACGCCTGCTCCCCCTGCTCATGGCCGGCGAGGCCAGGGTCGTGTCGCAGATCAGCATCGCGGCCGACAGCGGAGGCATCAACTGGGACGATCTGCAGTGGGAGCGCTCGTACAACGGGATGCGCGCGTACAGCCAGTCCAAGATCGCGTTCGGGATGTTCGCGCTCGAGCTCCAGCGACGCAGCGAGGCCGAGGGATGGGGCATCGCCAGCATGCTCTCGCATCCGGGGGTCGCACCGACGAACCTGCTGGCCGCGCAGCCGGATCTCGGCCGCGCGACGCAGACGTCAGGGCGCCGCATCATCGACGCGCTCTCGCGCCGAGGCCTGATCGTCGGCACGGCCGAGTCCGCGGGACTTCCTGCGGTCTACGCGGCGACCTCAGCGGATGCCGTCGGCGGAGGGTTCTACGGGCCGTCGGGGATCGGTCACCTCGGCGGCCCGCCCGCACCTCAGAAGCTCTATTCGCGTCTGCGGGACGATGAGTCGGCCCGGAGGATCTGGGACGTGTCGCAGAAGCTCACCGGCGTGCCCTTCGAGGCACCGTGATCGCGGGCGTCAGTCGCAGCCGCAACCGCCGGCCGGCGTCTTCACCATGAAGCAGACGTCGCACACGCCGTAGTCGCGCTCGCTCGTCTTCGTCGCACGCTCGGACTTCGGCGCCGCCGCGACTCGAGGAGTCGTGCTGCGCTTCGCCTTGACCGGAGCGATGGGACGGAACTCGCTCGGGTGCGTCACGAAGAAGTACGGAGCACGGCCTTCGCTCGGCCGCAGACGCAGGGGCGTGGAGCCGACGACGACGACCTCGTCTTCGGCGAAGCCGTTGGTGTAGGTCTTGCCGATGTGCAGCGAGGCGCCCTCGCCGCGGCGGATCGCCTCGATGTAGCGGCCTCGGTCGATGTAGGACGAGATGCCGACGGCATCCGTGATCGCCGCGATGAACTCGTGGTTCTCTTCGGCGATGCGGTGCGCTCGGAGCGCCTCCGCGAGGGTTCGGTACGGACGGGAGTTGCCTGTGGGGGTCGGGCCCTGAACTTCATTCATTTCCTCAAGGATCTCACGCCCGGGCATGGAAGACTGGCCGAATGGCACGAGCGACGATCATCGGCTCCGGACCGAACGGCCTGGCGGCGGCCGTGACCCTCGCCCGAGCGGGCTACGAGGTACGCGTCCTCGAGGCGGCGGACACCATCGGCGGCGGAGTCCGCACCGCCGAATCGACCCTCTCCGGCTTCCGCCATGATGTCTGCGCCGCGGTGCATCCGGCCGCACTCTCGTCGCCGTTCTTCCAGGCGTTCGGCCTCGCCGAGCGGGTCGACTGGATTCTGCCCGCGATCTCCTACGCGCACCCCCTCGACGAAGGGAGAGCCGGCATCGCCTGGCGCGACATCGAGCGCACCGCAGCGGGGCTCGGCGCCGACGAGCGCGCCTGGCTGTCGCTTCTGCGCCCGCTCAGCACCCATGTCGAGGGTGTCGTCGACTTCACCGGAAATCAGATGCTCCGGATTCCTCGCGAGCCGATCACAGCGCTGCGGTTCGCGCTGCGGATGCTCGATCAGGGCACACCTCTGGCCCGCCGTACCTTCCGCACCGAGGAGGCAGCGGGCCTGATCGCGGGCGTCCTGGCGCACGCGAACACTCCCCTCCCCTCCCTCGCCGGCGCCGCCGCGGGGCTGCTGCTGGCCGCCCAGGCGCACGCCGGAGGGTGGATGTACCCGCGCGGCGGTGCGCAGAACATCGCCGACAGCATGGTCGCCGACATCGAGGCCCATGGCGGATCCGTCGAATCGGGCCGCCACATCACCGACCTGGCATCGCTCGACTGGGGCGACCCCGCCCGCGGTGATCTGCTGATGCTGAACACCTCGCCCCGGCTCACTCTCTCCCACCCCGACATCCCCGCGTCGTACGCGCGGGCGATCCGCGGCTATCGCTACGGGCCGGCTGCCGCGAAGGTCGACTTCGCTCTCGATGGCCCCATCCCGTGGACCAACGCCGAGGTCGGGCAGTCGCCCACCGTGCACATCGGCGGATCGGCGGCCGAGATCTGGGAGAGCGAGAACGCCGTCGCCCGCGGCCGCATCAGCGATCGCCCCTACGTGCTGTCCGTGCAGCCATCGGTCTTCGATCCGAGCCGAGCTCCCGAGGGCAAGGCGGTGCTGTGGGCGTACATCCATGTGCCGCAGGGCTCCGACCTCGACGCCACCGAGCTCATCACCCGTCAGGTCGAACGGTTCGCGCCCGGATTCCGCGACCTCATCCTCGCCCACCACTCCGTGCCCGCGTCGTCGCGCGAGGCGATCAACCCGTCGGAGATCGGCGGCGACATCCTGGGCGGCGCCTTCACCATTCCGCAGGCGCTTCGCAGACCCGTGCTCGGCACCGCGCCCTGGCGCACGCCGATGCACGGCGTGTATCTCGCTTCGGCGTCGACCCCGCCGGGGCCCGGAGTCAACGGCATGGCCGGATGGCACGCCGCCCGGACGGCGCTGAAGGATGCGGGCACCCGCGTCTCGCTCGACGACCTGTTCGGCTGACAGCCCCGAAGTCGCCCTTCTGCCGCGGCGCCGCCGCCGCCAGGATGGACCCATGCGCTACGAGATCCCCTCCCCGATGCTGGCGAAGGCGGCAGCATCCGTCCCTGACCCCGCGAAGTCCACCGGCGGGCTGCTGTTCGAGCCCAAGTGGGACGGATTCCGTGGGCTGATCGCCTGGGATGGCGACAGCGTCGAGATCGGCTCCCGCGGGGCGAAGCCGCTGACCAGGTACTTTCCCGAGCTCGTCGAAGCGATCCCCCGGCTGCTGCCCGGCCCGTGCCTGCTCGACGGGGAGATCGTCGTCGCCACGGGGCCGGCGGGGGCGCAGCGGCTCGACTGGGAGGCGCTGAGCCAGCGCATCCACCCCGCATCCTCACGAGTCACCAGGCTGGCGGCAGAGACACCGGCGATGTTCATCGCGTTCGACCTGCTGGCCGTCGCCGACGAAGACCTGTTGAGCACTCCGTTCGCCGAGCGGCGCGAGCGCCTCGAGACGCTGATGGCCGAGGTCGAGCATCCCCTGCACATCACGCGCACCACCCGCGATCGTGACGCGGCAGTGCGCTGGCTCGCCGAGTTCGAGGGCGCGGGCCTCGACGGGGTGGTCGCCAAGCCGCTCGATCAGCCGTACGCGCCGGGCAAGCGCACCCTCGTCAAGATCAAGCACGCCCGCACGGCCGACGTGGTCGCACTCGGATACCGCGTGCACAAATCGGGATCGGGGGTCGGGTCGCTGCTCGTCGGCCTCTACGATGCCGATGGCACGCTGCGGCAGGTCGGCGGCGTCGCGGCATGGAGCGATGTGCGTCGGAGAGAACTCGTCGAGGAGCTCGCCCCGCTGGTGGAGCGCGACGATGCCGGCGCTGCGGTCACGGGAGAGGGAGAGCGCTCGCGCTTCAGCGGATCGAAGGACGTGTCGTTCGTGCGTCTGCGACCCGAGATCGTGCTCGAGGTCCGCTACGACCAGCTCGAGGGCTCGCGGTTCCGGCACACTGTGCAGTTCGAGCGCTGGCGGCCCGACCGGGATGCCCGCTCGTGCACCTACGACCAGCTCGACACGGTGGCCGGATACGACCTGGCCGCCGTCATCGGCTGAGGCTCACGCGTCGATCGGGTCGCCGTTCGCGTCCCAGTTGCCCTCGACCTTCTTGCTCGGCTGCACACGCGGCGGCTCGCCCGGCATCTTCGGGAACTCGGGCGGGAACGACAGCTCACCCAGACCCGCCTCGAGGTCACGCTGCCACCACTCCAACAGTGTGTCGATGCGACCGGGCTCGTCTTGCTTGCCCGCCCAGGGATCGCCGATCTCATCGAGTCGTTTCGGAATGCTGCGCACCGTGAACCCGGCGGGGTCGAGGTCGTCGAGTTCGTCCCAGTGCACCGGAGTCGAGACAGTGGCGCCGGGGAGAGCTCGAGGGCTGTAGGCACCGGCCATCGTGCGGTCGCGGTTGGCCTGGTTGAAGTCGATGAAGACCCGCTCCCCTCGTTCCTCCTTCCACCAGCTCATCGTGACGTGCTCGGGCATCCGTCGCTCCAGCTCTCGGCCGGCCGCGATCACGGCGTGCCGCACGTCGAGGAACTCGTGAGTGGGCTCGATCGGGGCGAACACGTGCAGCCCGCGGTTGCCACTGGTCTTCACGAACGCGTCGAGACCGACCTCGCCGAGCACCTCTCGCAGCGCGTGTGCGGCGGGAATGGCATCGGCGAACCCGGTTCCCGGTTGTGGATCGAGGTCGATGCGCAGCTCGACCGGGTTGTCGGGGTCGGAGGCGAGCGACGCCCACGGGTGGAACACGATCGTGTTCATCTGCGCCGCCCAGACGATCGCGCTGGGTCGGTTGAGCACGATCTGCGGATGCCGTCGCCCGCTGTTGTAGGTCACCGTGACGGCGTCGACATAGTCGGGCGTGCCCTTGGGCGGGTTCTTCGAGAAGAAACCGTCGCTGCCGAGCCCGTCACGGAAGCGCTCGAGCGAGACGGGACGGTTGCCGTTCGCCTCGAGGAACGGAGCGCTGACGAGCTGGAAGTACTCCGCGAGCTCGGCCTTCGTGATGCCGTCCTTCGGCCACACCACCCTGTTCGGGCTGGAGAGCACGACCTCGCGCTCCCCATCAGGATCGATGACGGTCAGGGGCACGCGTTCTGAGGCCATGCTCCGACCCTAGGGGGCGGGTGCGGCGCGCGGAAGCCCGTCAGTCGTCGATGTCGATCGCCAGGATCAGCACAGAGGTGAGCGCATCGCGCTCGACCACGATGCTCGGTCCGGCCGGGTCGATGATGACACCGGCCATGTCGATGTGGCTCGACAGGATCTTCGCCAGCTGCAGGGGCTCGAACGGCAGCGGTCGGTCGCCGCGACCGAGCGCGAGAACCTCGAGCGGGTGTGAGAACAGCTGCAGGAACCGCTTGCCGTCAGGAGTCTGCGCCTCGGCGATGCCGACCTGTCCGCCGGGGTTGCCCTCGTTGACGGCGACCCACATGCGCTTCGTCGCAAGCGCCTCACCGACCTTCGATGCGGTGTCCTGCTCGCGCGGGGCGGCGATGAGCGACTTGACGGTCATGTCGACATCCGCCTGCTCGAGGGCCTTCTGCAGCAGTTCGGTCGGGAACACCACTCGGTGCGGAGCGGAGGCGTTATCGACGATGAGGCCGGCGAAATCACCGGAGACCACCTGCTGCAGAACCGAGGTGACGGGTTGGGCGACGGCCGAGGTCGCCGTCGGGTCCTTCTCGAGCTGCACGGAGTCGCGCACAGCGGCCGCCGAGCTGAACGCCAGCATGAACTGACGCTCGCCATCGCGCACCACCGCGACAGCGAGGGGCTTGCCCTCACTGATCTGCGCACGAGCATCGCCGTTCACCCGGATGTACATGTGGCCCTGCAGCGCCTGGCGGAGAACACCGAGAAGCTGCTCGTTGGTCGCGCCCCGCTCGACCTCTTTGAGCGATTCGCGCAGCAGGACGTTGTCCTTCATGCCCGCGACGGTCTCGGTCTGCTCGGGCGGCAGCGCAGGTGCCAGGGGCAGCTTGCGCTCGGGCTCGACCACGGGCGCAGGTGCCGCGGCCGGTGCTGCGGGAGCCTGTGCGGCGGTCGGTGCGGATGCCGCGGGAGCCGCGTCTGGGTCGGGCAGCTCGACCTCGGGTCCGGCCTGCGCGCCCACACCGCGGAACGCCTGCACGGAGATCCCGATCGTGGGAGTGACCTCGGCGGCTTCGGAGGCTGCCTCTGCCTCCGGAGCGTCGACGGCAGACTCCTCGGTCTCGATCTCAGTCTCGGTCTGGTCGGCGACGGCGTCGTCAGCGGACTTCTTGCGGCGGGAGAACAGGGCCATATCAGCCAGCCTAACCCGCCACCGGGCTAGATCTTCTCGATCGGCGCGACCTTGATCAACAGCTTCTTCTGGCCGGCGGAATCGAAACGCACGTGCGCGATGCGCTTGGCCCCCTCGCCCGTCACCGCATCGACTCTTCCCTCGCCGAAATCCGAGTGGCGGATGCGATCACCGGCGGCGAGCTCGAGGTCGCCGTTGTCGCGCATCTTCGCCGTCACCCGGTTGGGGAACTTGTCCATCGCTGTCGACAGGGGCTTGAGCGAGTCACGCCCTGGCAGCTGCTTCACGCCGAATCGGTCGCCCGAACCGGAGCCGCCGAATCCGCCGCCTCGGCGCGCGTTGAGCGCACGGGACTGCATGCCACCGCGAGAGTTGACGTCGCCCGGCGACTGGCGCCAGTCGATGAGCCCAGCGGGGATCTCCTGCAGGAAACGGCTGGGCATGGCGACCGAGACCTCTCCGAACTGGGCCCTGGTCATCGCGAGCGACAGGTGCAGACGCTTGCGTGCGCGGGTGATGCCGACGTAGAAGAGCCGACGTTCCTCCTGCGGGCCGCCCGGCTCTCCGGCCGAGATGCGGTGCGGGATGAGATCCTCTTCGACGCCGGTCACGAACACCGCGTCGTACTCGAGTCCCTTCGCGGTGTGCATCGTCATCAGGGACACCGAACCCGACTCGTCGTCGAGATCGTCTGCGTCCGAGACGAGGGCGACCTCCGTGAGGAAATCGACGATCGTCCCATCGGGATTGTTGCGTGCGAAGTCGCGGGCGACGGCGACGAACTCGTCGAGGTTCTCGACGCGCGCCTCGTCCTGAGGGTCACGGCTCGCGCGCAGCGCATCGAGGTAACCGCTCTTCGACAGCAGCACGCTGAGCCCGTCTGCGACGGTGGTGGGTGCGGGCACCTCGCCGGAGGCGGGGAGCATGATCTCGGTCGCTTCGGCCAGCACGGCGTCGAGCTGTGCGATGCCGGCCTGGATCTTCGGGCCGAACCCCAGCTGATCGGGCACGGACAGCGCCTGGCGGAACGTGATGTCGTGCTCTTCGGCGAAGCGGGCGATCGCCGTCTCGGTGACATCGCCGATGCCGCGGCGGGGCTTGTTGAGGATGCGTCGCACCGCCATCTCGTCGGCGGGGTTGGCGACGGCGACCAGATACGCGAGAGCGTCTTTGATCTCGGCACGCTCGTAGAACTTCGTGCCGCCCATGATCTTGTAGGGCACGGCCGAGCGGATGAAGATCTCTTCCAGTGCGCGCGACTGCGAGTTGGTGCGATAGAAGACAGCCATCTCGGAGTACGGCATCCCGGCGCGGTGCAGCGCCTCGACCTCGTCGGCCACGAACTGCGCCTCATCGTGCTGCGAATACCCGGTGAAGCCGACGATCATGTCGCCGTCGCCCTTGTCGCTCCAGAGCTTCTTGTCTTTGCGGTCGAAGTTGTTGCCGATCACGGCGTTCGCCGCGGAGAGGATGTTCTGGGTCGACCGGTAGTTCTGCTCGAGCAGCACGACGCGCGCGCCGGGGAAGTCGCGCTCGAACTCGCTGATGTTGCGGATGTCGGCGCCGCGGAACGCGTAGATCGACTGGTCGGAGTCACCCACCACGGTGAGCGAGGCGCCCTCGAGCTCGGGAGTGGTCTCGGGCTCGAAGATCATCATGCCGTTGGAGGCATACGGGTCTGGGCTCTCGCCGGTCACCGGCCGCGTGAGCTCGTGGATGAGCGCGTACTGGGCGTGGTTCGTGTCCTGATACTCGTCGACGAGGACGTGACGGAAGCGACGGCGGTAGGTGTCGGCGACCTGCGGGA
The DNA here is from genome assembly GCF_051365005.1 of Microbacterium sp. K2. Taxonomy (NCBI): domain Bacteria; kingdom Bacillati; phylum Actinomycetota; class Actinomycetes; order Micrococcales; family Microbacteriaceae; genus Microbacterium; species Microbacterium sp. K2. The sequence continues at coordinate 1,376,577 of NZ_JBLWII010000001.1, forward strand.
ACGCACGGAACAGGTGCACCGTCTGCCCGATCAGATCATCGAAGTCGAACGCGTTCGCCTTCTGCAGCTGACGCTGGTAATCGGCGAACAGCTCGACGAAGATCCGCTCGGCAGGGTCGCTCATGTTCGCCTGACGCGCGTACGCGTCGGCGTCCGACAGCTCGTTCTTGAGCTTCGAGATGCGCGACTGCACGGCACCGGGGGTGAGCCCGTAGGCGTCGGCCTCGTGCTGCTTGACCAGACGCTTGATCAGCGCGCGCGAGTCGCCCGAGTCGTAGATCGTGAACGACTTGGTGAACCCGAACTGCTGGGCCTCGCGCCGGAGGATCCGCACACAGGCGGAGTGGAACGTCGAGATCCACATGCCCCGAGCGGCCTCGCCGACGATCGCCTCGACGCGCTCGCGCATCTCACCGGCTGCCTTGTTGGTGAAGGTGATCGCGAGGATCTGGCTGGGCCAGGCCTCTCGCGCCCTCAGCAGCGAGGCGATGCGGCGGGTGAGCACGCTGGTCTTGCCGGAACCTGCGCCAGCCACGATCAGCAGCGCGGGGCCGCGATAGGTCACCGCCTCGAGCTGCTGCGGGTTGAGGCCGGCGAGGAGGTCGTCCTGCCCCTGCGCTCCGGTGGAGCGGGGGCCGACGGATCCGGGGACGATGAGGGGGGCTTCGGTCATGGCTCTACGAGTCTAGGCCGCGCCACCGACACTGCCGGCGGGAAGGATCCACCCGCCGCGGTGGGAGCTTGGCATCCGCATGACGCCGACATATCGTGGACTCCGTCTGCTCGCCGATCCGGCGGTCCGGCACGCACTTCACGGGGGAGCTCGAACAGATGGCGCAGATCGAAGTCAGCAGCGAGGCCTACGACGCCGTGCGCGCTGCCCTGACAGAGGCGGCGTCGCAACTCGCGGCGTCGCGGAACAGCATCTCCTCCGCGGTGCCTGGCATGGCATTCGGCCCGATCGGAGCGTTCATCCCGCCTGTGCTGAACTCGATCGGCAGTGTCGTCGAAGGTGCCGCGGGCTTCGTCGGCACCGTCTCGCAGCGCACCGCCGACGGCGTGCAGAAGGCCGTCGAGGGGTTCCGCACCGTCGACGACACCGGCCGCGCCGACCTCGATCGCATCGCGTCGGAGGGTTGAGGTGAGCACCGCCGTACTCCCCGAGGCCGACGCGGCCGCCGCCTCTCTGGCCTCCGGCAGCTGGAGCAGTCAGCTTCCGGCCGGCGGCGGTGCCGGCCACGACTGCGGCGGCGGGCTCAGCGGCTTCGCGTCCGAGATCATGCAGTTCGTCCGCCCGCTGGAGCAGCTGCTCGAGCAGGTCACCGGCGACCCTGCCGGCCTCTACCAGGCGTCCCACGCATGGGAGACGTACGCGGGTGACGTGCAATCGACCTCCGCGCTCTATCAGCAGGCTCTCACCCAGATCAGCGGTCATGTGCAGGGCATCACGGCTCTCGTCGTCGAGGGTTCGCTGCGCGTGCTCACTGCGGCGACGCACTCGATCGCCGACTGGTCGAAGGTCATGAGCCAGGCCCTCCAGCTGTGCGTGCGCGCGGTGGAGATCATGCGCTCGCTCGTGTGCGCCGGCTTCGAGCTGCTGTCGACTGTCGGCGGCAGCATCAAGGACTTCCTGTTCGGCAGCTGGCCCTGGGAGCTCGACAAGAAGGCGCAGGTGATTCAGGAGTTCGCCGACAACTGCGCGCAGGTCGTCTCCGAGGTCACGTCGAACATCGACCGCGCTCTGCAGGCTTTGCGCGAGATGCTGCGTCTCGCCACGGATCTCTACCGCGCGATCATCCCCTTCCACCAGCGACTGGAAGACCTGCTCGGCGAGCTGCTCGCGCAGTTCCCCCCTGGCACGCTCCTCGGCCCGCTGGGCGGCCTGCCCGGTGCGATCCCGCCGGGAAGCCTGGGCGACACGTACAACCCCGGCCCGACTCCGTATCCCGGCTCTGATCACGAGATCCGCGGCGACTATGACCTCGGCTACTCGCACCAGTTCGATCTCGGCACCACCGACATGACCACCGAGCAGCTGAACCAGATGCTCCAGCAGGAGTTCGGCCATGTGTTCCTCCCCTCTCGCGAGGGCGACAACTCGCAGCTCAACATGCAGCTCACCGGCGAGGGGCAGACGATCAAGACGTCGCTGTTCGGGATGGGCATCCCCGGGGTCACCGCAGGTGACATCGTCGTGCAGCAGGTCACGGACGACGGCTTCGTGATCGCCGCCCAGCCCGGGCATCCGGAGTATCCGGGCGAGGTCGCGTTCCGACTGCGCAACGTCGACGGCCACGGCGTCTTCGAGGTCACCGGTGCGTACGACGAGACGATCCTGACGGGAATGGGATTCCCCGGCAACACCAATCCGGCCTACGCCGGCATCTCGGATGTCAGCATCTGGGCCGACATGCAGTACCGACTCGAGGACATGATGAGATATGGCCGCTAAGCGCTGGTTCGCCCTCTCCGCGGTCGCCATGAGCGTGCTCGCGCTCACCGGTTGCGCGTTCGGCGGCAGCGGCGGTGCGCAGAACGACGTGCCTCACGATGCCGTATCGGGCGGTCAGACCCTGGCCGAGATGCGCGAATCTCTCGAGTCGATCCCCGGCATCGTCGTCTCCGACATCGCCGGCGGCGACAAGCCGAACGTGAAGGGCAACACCGGGTACGCGGTCGGACTCGAAGTCGAGCCGGGCTTCGCGATCGCCGACGGGGCCGCGCTGGTCGACTTCGTCGTGGCATCGGTCTGGTCCGTGCGCGAGGGCTATATGCCGAACGCGCGCATCGACGTCAGGGTGCGCACATCGTCGAGCGGGGGCTTCGACGTGGCCGCCGCCGCCGCGCAGGCAGGCTGGGCGCGCGACTCCACGTCGTCACCGAGCCCGTACAGCACGGCCGCCATCGACCTCATGGAAGACAAGGATCAGGGCGCGCAGAACCGCGAGCGGCTCGGATCGTGGCCCGGAGACGTGCCCGAGGTTCCGACCGGCGTGACAGTGCAGGAATGAAAGAGGACCACATGGACGACAGCACGTTCGGCATCGATGAGGGATTCGCCGCCGCCCGCAAGCAGCTCGATGACATCAATCGGCAGGCGCAGCAGAACCAGGCGCGCGCGCAGGCCCTCGCGGCCGACGTCGACACGCTCGTCGAGTCGGCCCGCAGCCCTCGCGGAGAGGTCACCGTGCGTTCGAAGGTCGGCGGCAAGCTCGCCGGGCTCGAGTTCGGTCCCGCGGCCGAAGCGCTCACGCTGCCCGCCCTCGCGCAGGTGACGCTCGAGACCATCGCGATGGCCCAGCACAAGGCGATGTCGGCACTGGCCGAGCGAAGTGCCGAGCTGTTCGGCGAGGACTCCGACATCGCGACGAGCCTGAAGTCCGATGCGCGACGCGGCTACCCGTCGCCCGGGCTGGAGAGCTGACCGGCCATGGATCTCAAGGTCGATCCGGATCTCCTCGCCGAGGCCGCCGCGAGCACAGCGGCGTCGGCCGCGTCGATCGTCGAGACCCTCGACTCCCTGTCGGGTTCGGCGCGAGACCTGCAGAGCCGCTGGGACGGCGAGGCGCAGAATGCGTTCACTCGGCGCTCGTCCGCGCTCGACGCGCAGTGGCGACTGCACGCCGGCACCCTGCGTCTCGCGGCCGAACGTGCCGCGCGTCTCGCCGACGAGTACCGCCAGGCGGACTCAGACGGCGCGCGTGCCGTGTTGGGGCTCTGAACGCTCGCATAGGCGACAGCGCACGAGAAGACGGGCTGGTGCACGAGTCATCGTGCACCAGCCCGTCGTCGTGACGATGCGTCGTATCAGGCCGAGTGACGACGTCGGCGGGCGATCAGCGCGCCGACGATGACGAGCATCAGAGCCAGGGCGATCATCGCGACGGGAACCTCGGCCCCGGTCGCGGCGAGCCCGCTCGAGCCGGGGACCCCGTTTTCGCCACCCGGGTTCGCACCCGGGTTCCCGCCCGGGTTCTCTCCTGGGGTCCCGCCCGGGATCTCTCCGGGGTTCTCTCCAGGGTTCTCTGCGCTCACGCCGGGGAGGGTGCCGACGCGCAGCGCCTCCGATGCGAAGCCGTCGGCGAACCACCAGACCGGGCGCTCACCGTCGACCGACAGCGACGCCGGAGCCGTCGCGAATCCCTCGTTGTTGATGTCCGGCATTCCGGCGGGGCGGGCGAAGTGAGCGAGGCCCGGCTGAGCCGTTCCGTTCAGGGTGATCTGCGCCGACTGGCCCTGGCAGCCGTCATCGCAGACCGCCCACAGCACGTCGAGCACGCTGTCGTAGTCGAGAGCCATGACCCCGGTCAGGCCCGGTGCGATCTCCGAGACCAGGGTCGCCTGGCCGTCGGCGTCGAGCGCGAAGGCGTACACGTGACCGTTGTCCTCGACAGCCACGAAGAAGAGACCGCCGCCGTGACCGGCATAGTCGGCGGCGTCGTATGCCGTGCCGCTGTTGAGGTCGAACAGCGCGCCCTCGAGCGCGCTGTCAGGCACCCACTGCACCGCTTCCATGCCGAGGTTGGCTCCCACGTCCGGCAGCAGCGCGGTCAGATCCCACTCCTGCTCGGCGACGAGATCACCGGCGGACGCCTCGGGGTCGACCTTCAGGATGGTGTTCCGGTTCACGCCCTTGGCGCTGTTGTCGCGCTCGGAGGCGACGTAGACCGCCCCGTCGCCGTCGACGGTGATGCCCTCGGTGTCGGGGCCGGCGGCACCCGGGTCCGCGGCATCCTTCTGGAACCGCACGCGCTTGCCTGATTCCCAGCCGGGGATCTGCGAGAAGGAGCCGTCGGCGTGGGCCTCGAGCTTCCAGATGCGCCCATCGCCGTTGTCGACAGCCCAGAGGAACGATCCGTCGGCGGTCTCCTGCACGTCGAGCCCCGAGCTGTCCTCGAGGAAGGTCGGAGCGGTGTCGAGCACCCGGACCTCGGCGGAGCCGGGCCACGGCGCGACCTCGATCTCTCCGGCGCAGATGTTGGCCGCGCCCTTGGTGCTCTCCGCGGTGATGGCGAATGCTCCGGTCACGTCGGGGCACCGCCCCCAGGTGGTGGCGGCGTGCCCTTCGCCCCACGTGGTCGAATCGACGAGCAGACCGTCGTCGAACAGGCGCACGGTGTCACCGCCGCCCAGACCGAAGCCGAGGTCGGCGCCCTCGATGACGAGAGATCCGCCCGCATCGATCGTGGTACCGGACGGGATCGCGTACGAGTGCGTGTCGTCATCGTCTTTCACGATGATGCCGGAGACGTCGAGGACGGATGCCGTCGGGTTGACGAGCTCGACCCAGTCGCCCGGCGAGCCGCCGTCGGACTCGACCTCGTTGATCCGCACCGCGTTGCCGCACGCGTTGGACTGCCCCTTGGTCGAGACCGCGATGTCGACGAAGTCCCCGCTGCCGTCTGCGCAGCGGGCGAGGACGCCGGCCGCATGCGCGTCGTAGACGTGCTCATCGACGAAGTTGAGGTTCGCGTCGCGCACCGTGACCGTGTCGCCGTTGCCCAGGCCGAAGACGAAGTCCGTCGGCTGATCGAAGACGAAATATGCACCCGGTTCGAGGACGGTTCCCGCAGGCAGCGGAGTCGTCTCAGCGGCGTGGCCGACCGGATCGCCGTCCATGAGCGTCCAGCCGGAGAGGTCGACCGCCGTGCTGCCGGAGTTCACCACCTCGACCCAGTCTGTCGCGTCGCCGTTGGACTCGATCTCGTTGATGACCACGTCGGGCATCACGCACGAGTTCGCGGCGCCCATGGTCGGGTGGGCCAGCACGAAGGCGCCCTCGCCGTCAGGGCAGCGTGCGAGAGTCGCGGCGGCGGAGTCGCCATCGATCTCGGCGTGGCCCTCCCACGGCAGAGTGTCGTCGATCTGCGTGCCACCGGCGTCGAACAACCGGATGCGGTCGGCGCTGCCGATCCCGATCGGATCGCGGAATGCGGTCTCGGCGCCGTCGACGAGGCCGATCGTGCCCTCCTCGACCACGAGGAATCCGCCGGCGGCGATCTGTGTCCCAGGCAGGAACTGCCAGCGGTGATCGTCGGAGTTGTCGCGGATCTCGTAGCCCGAGATGTCGAGTGCCGCGTCTCCGGAGTTGTAGAACTCGACCCAGTCCGCCGGCTGCGAATCGACCTCGTTGATGATGATCGAACCGCCGAGAGGGGTGTCCGACGTGAACACGTTGGCCGTGCCCTTCGTGGACTCGGTGGTCTCCGCCCACTCGACCGTGCCTGCGACCTCGCGGGCACCCCACGTCACAGCGGCGTGAGCCGTCCAGGCGGTCTCGTCGACGAGGATCGCGCTCGGGTCGAACAGACGAACCTGGTCGTCCTTTCCGAGACCGAAGGTGAAGCCGTCGACGCCGGCGCCGGCCTCATCGAGCACGAGGTGGGCGCCGGGCTCGACGAGCGATCCTTCTGGGAACACATACGACTCGTCATCGCCGTTGTCCCTGACGACGAAGCCGCTCAGATCGACGACGGCGTCGGAGGTGTTGACGAACTCGATCCAGTCTCCGGGAACGCCCCCGCTGGATTCGACTTCGTTGATCCGGATGCCGAGTTCGGCTCCGGTGGCGGCGAGGGGCACGGCGAGCAGAGCGGCTGCGCTGAGCGCGCAGACCGTCGTGACCGCAGCCGCGGATTTCAGGCGGGACATGGGGCTCCTGGGGGAATCAGACGGGTATGACTCCACATCAGCGATGCCGCATGGCCGCCCGACGACCCGCAGGTGCACGGCTGGTGAACGACCGGTGGCGGTTCACCATCGACCCGAGACGCGGCCGGGAGAGGGCGGATGCTCAGGCTGCGGTGCGAGAATCAGGCGTGCGCACGATCCTCAACATCATCTGGCTGATCTTCGCCGGCCTCGGTCTCTTCCTCGGCTACATGCTGGCGGGCATCCTGCTGTGCATCCCGATCGTGACGATCCCCTGGGCCATCGCCTCGTTCCGCATCGCCCGCTACGCGATCTGGCCGTTCGGACGCGAGATCGTCAGCAAGCCGACCTCCGGAGTGGGCTCGTTCCTCGGCAACGTGCTCTGGGTGATCCTCGCGGGCTGGTGGCTGGCGATCGGCCACATCGTCTCGGGCCTCCTGCTCTGCGTCACGATCATCGGCATCCCGATGGGCATCGCCGACTTCAAGATGGTGCCCGTCTCGCTGATGCCGCTCGGCAAGGAGATCGTGTCGCGCAAGGGCGCGTTCGACCGCACTCTCTGAGCGAGGCCTCAGCCGCGGAAGAAGCTGACGCCGAGATCGGGGTGGTCGACGAACACCCCGTCGACGCCGGTGCGGGCGATCGCTCCCCACTCCGCCTCGTAGTCGCCGTAGGCGCTCTTGCCACCCGCGCCGCGGAACTCCGCCGAGAGGAACGCATTCTCGGGTCGGCACGTCCACGTGAAGACCGTGAGTCCCCGGGCATGCGCGTCGGCGACGATCGAGTTGCCCGGCGTCAGCAGCATCCGCTTGTTCACGCTGATGCCGTCGACCTGACCTACCAGTGCGTCGAGGCCCTGAGGGGTGACCGTGGCCTTGTAGGTCAGCGCCTGCTTGCCCTGCGCGACCAGAAGGTCGTAGGGGCGTCCCGAGGCCTCGATCAGGTAGATGTAGGAGGCGGCGATCCCCCGCGCCTTGAGCTCGCCGAGGATCGTCGACTCGAAGCACTCGATGATGAGCGGAAGCTCGCCGTCGGCCCACCCGGCGGCACGAAGGTCGCGCTCGATCAGTGGCGCGAGATCGAGACCGATGCTCGCGAAGTAGGTGGCGTGCTTGACCTCGAGCACGACGCCGATCTCGCGCCCGTGTTCGATCGACCCGTCGCGCACGATGTCGAGCACGTCGGTGAGCCGCAGGATGGCCTGCGAGCCGTCGAAGCTCGCGCTCGACAGCCGCACCTCTGGTAGCCGTTCCCGGCTGCGCAGCGTCGCGAGCTCGTCCCAGGTGAAGTCCTCGGTGAACCAGCCGGTCAGCGCCTGGCCATCGACGCGCTTGGTCGTCTTGCGGTCGGCGAACTCGGGATGCTGCGCGACGTCGGTGGTGCCCGAGATCTCGTTCTCGTGCCGCACGATGAGCACGCCGTCCTTCGTGGCGACGACGTCGGGTTCGACCGCATCCACCCCCATCGCGAGGGCGAGCTCGTACGACGAGCGGCTGTGTTCGGGACGGTAGCCGGGCGCACCGCGATGCCCGATCACGAGAGGCGATTTCCTGGGCACGCTCTCAGCGTAGGACACCCTGATGACCCCGCATTCCGGGTATCGTGGAGGAAAGCGACCTACAACCCACTTTGGAGTGAGGCCCACATGAGCAACTTCGCCTTCAACAACCCGGCGTTCCAGCAGCAGGACCCGCGTAACGTCGCGACCTACCCGGGTGCGCCGCAGGGCGCTCAGGGTGCGCAGGCCGCGTCGTTCCAGCACGGCACGATGGACGCCGCCGCGAACGCGCAGCTGGAGGGCATGTACGCCGCTCCCCCGGCCGGCGCGATCGAGACCGACCGCATGTCCGTCGAGGACACCGTCTGGAAGACCGCCGGACTCTTCGCCATCCTGCTCGTCACCGCAGCCGTCGGCTGGTTCGTGACGCTCGGCGGGGTCGCGGCCCCCGAGCAGAACCCGTATGACCAGTTCCAGCCGAACATGCTGCCCTGGATCGTCGGCGCACTCGGTGGCTTCGTGCTCGCCATGGTGATCTCCTTCACCTCGCGCAAGAAGGTCCGTCCCGCGCTGATCTTCGCGTACGCGGCTTTCGAGGGACTCTTCATCGGTGGCATCTCGGCGTTCTTCGAGGTCATCTGGCCCGGCATCGTGATCCAGGCGACGCTCGCCACCGTCTCGGTCGTCGGCGTGACGCTGGCGCTCTTCGCGAGCGGCAAGATCCGCGCCTCGAAGAAGGCCACCAAGATCTTCATGGTCGCCATGGTCGGCTACCTCGTCTTCTCGCTCCTCAACCTCGTGCTGATGTGGACCGGCGTCCTGCCCCAGGATCAGGCCTTCGGCCTCTACAGCGCTGAAATCATGGGCATCCCGCTCGGACTGATCATCGGCGTCCTGGTCGTCATCATGGCCGCGTACTCGCTGGTGCTCGACTTCGACCAGATCCAGCAGGGCGTGCGCAACGGCGCTCCCCGCAAGTACGGCTGGCTCGGCGCCTTCGGCATCATGGTCACGGTCGTCTGGCTCTACGTCGAGATCCTGCGCATGATCGCGATCATCCGCGGCAACAACTGACGCGAGTCGCTTCGCTGAGGCCCGTCTCCCTTCGGGGAGGCGGGCCTCATCGCATACCTGGTGGCCTCAGCGCAAGGGGTTGGCTGATAATCAGCTGAGAGGGCACCATGGATCACACGAGCCCTGGCACCCCGGGGCTCACGAAACAAAGGAGCTGAACATGAGCTTTCTCGGATTCCTTCTTCTCGGCCTCATCGCCGGAGCAATCGCGAAGCTGATCCTTCCCGGCAAGCAGGGCGGCGGATGGCTCATCACCCTGCTGCTCGGCGTCGTCGGGGCATTCCTCGGCGGATGGCTCGGCAGCCTGATCCTGAACCGTCCTCTCACGGAGTTCTGGGACCTCGGCACCTGGCTCCTCGCCATCGGCGGCTCGATCATCGTGCTGCTGATCTACGGTCTGATCGTCGGTCGCGGCAGCAAGGCCCGCAGCTGACACACCGCAGTACCGGAACCGCCCTCCTCTCCAGCGTCGCTGGCGAAGAGGGCGGTTCTCTGTGTGTGGGCCGTGCTCAGCGCTCGTCGGCCTTGGCCCGCAGCACAGCCCGCTCTCGATCGTTGCCCGCGAGCGACGCCGCCACGGCGAACTCGCTGCGAGCCTCGTCGTCACGCCCGAGCCGCAGCAGCAGCTCCGCTCGCGTCGCGGGAAGAAGGTGGTACCCGGCGAGGGCGCCCGAGGATGCGAGCCGGTCGATGATCTGCAGGGCGGATGCCGGTCCCGTCGCCATCGCGACGGCCGCCGCACGATTGAGCTCGACCACGGGCGACGGCGCGATGCGGCCGAGCGCCTCATAGAGCACGACGATGCGATCCCAGTCGGTCTCGTCGATCGATGCGGCCACCGCATGGCATTCGGCGATGGCGGCCTGCAGACCGTAGGGTCCACGACCTGTGCCGATGGCATCCGCAGCGCCCAAGGCCGCACGCCCGCGAGCGATGCGGCCGCGATCCCAGCGACGACGGTCCTGATCGGCGAGCAGCACGGGGTCGCCGTGCGCATCGACTCGGGCGGGGAACCGTGCGGCGGTCAGCTCCATGAGAGCGATGAGGCTGTGCGCGTCACGCTCGCGCGGCATCAGAGCCGCCAGCACGCGTGCGAGCCGGATCGCTTCGAGACTCAGCTCAGGGCGCATCCAGTCGGGCCCGCTGCTGGCTGCGTGCCCCTCGTTGAAGATCAGATACAGCACGCCCAGGATCGCCCCCAGCCGTGCCGTGTGCTCTTCGCGAGGAGGCATCTCGAAGGGGACGTTCGCCGCGGCGAGGGTCTTCTTGGCCCGCACGATGCGCTGCTGCACGGTCGCCGTCGGCACGAGGAAGGCCCGGGCGATCTCCTCACTCGACAGCCCGCCCACGACGCGCAGAGTCAGCGCCACCTGAGCTTCGCGCGAGAGCACCGGGTGGCACGAGATGAAGATCAGCCGCAACACGTCATCGTCGACAGCATCCGGATCCCAAGGGGGCGCGTCCGCCGCCTCTGCCTGCTCACGCTCGAGGTCGTGGGCGAGCACGGCCATGCGATCGTCCAGCCGTTCACGACGGCGCCAGCCGTCGATCGCCTTGCGCTTCGCCACTGCCGTGAGCCATGCCGCCCCGTTGCGTGGCACGCCGTCGACCGGCCACTGCTGCAGAGCATCCAGCAGCGCCTCCTGCGCGAGGTCCTCGGCGAGGCCGAAGTCACCGACCACGCGCGTGAGCGTCGCGACGATCTTCGCCGACTCGATGCGCCACACGGCGGCGACGGCCCGCCGCGCACCCTCGTCAGGTGCGGAGCGAGCCGCCTCGCGGTGCCGAGAGTCGGTCATCTCACTGCTGGGCGCGCTGCGCCTGCTCCTCGCGCCAGCCGGCTTCCTTCTCGATCCACTCGTTGTCGGCCGGGAAGTCCGACTCGTCGGTCACGCGTCGCACCTCGAGGAACGAACCGGGTCCGAGCGGTGCCCGACTCGCCCACTCCGCCGCCTCTTCACGGCTCGACACCTCGAGGATCCAGAAGCCGTTGCACAGCTCCTTCGTCTCACCGTAGGGGCCGTCGGTGATGAGCGGGGTCTCTGCGCTGAAGTCGACGACGAATCCCTCGGCGGCGTCGCTGAGGCCCTCACCGGCAGCCAGCACGCCGGCCTTGATCATCGACTCGTTGTACTTGCCCATGGCCTCGATGACCTGCTCGAACGGCATCTCCTTGTACGCCTCGACCGCGTCGTCGTTCGAGCGCATGATCAGCATGTACTTCATGGTGTTCTCCTTGGTGGTGGGGCCGCCTGTCGACCCTCTCATTGAAGACGTCGAACGCGGATGCCTCAGATCGACATCCATGCCGAAAAAAGTTCTGAGTCTGTCTCGAGGCGATCAGCCGAGTTGCTCGATCGCCACGCGGATCGCATCGGCCGAGGCCTGCAGAAGGGCTTCCTCGTGGTCGCTCATCGGCGTCTCGGCCAGCGGAACGGCGCCGGCCGCACCCACGACCGACGGCACCGAGAGTGCCACGCCGTGGATGCCGTACTCCCCGTCGAGCACCGTCGCGACCGGGAGCACGGCGCGTTCATCGCGCAGCACGGCCTCGGCGATGCGGGCACAGCTGACGCCGATCGCGAGGTTCGTCGCCCCCTTGCCGCGGATGACGGCATAGGCGGCGTCGCGCACCTCGATCGCGATGCGGTCGAGCTCCTCGGTGGTGAACGGCTCGTCGGCGGGCCAGTCGAGGATCGGCACCGACCCGATGGTCGCGTTCGACCAGAGCGGGAACTCGGTGTCGCCGTGCTCGCCCACGATGTCGGCGTGCACGCTCGCCGTGCTCACGTTCGCGCGATGCGCGAGACGCCAGCGCAGACGTGAAGTGTCGAGCACTGTGCCCGACCCGAACACCCGATGCGGCGGAAGCCCCGAGACGCGCTGCGCGACGACGGTCATCACATCGGCGGGGTTCGTGACGATGATGAACACCGCGTCCGGAGCGCGCTCGACGAGCCGCGGCATCAGCGTCTCGAGCAGCCGCGCGTTGATGCCCGAGAGCTCCATGCGGGTCTGCCCCGGCTGCTGCTTCGCCCCCGCTGTCACCACGATCACGTCGCTGCCCTCGACGACGGCGAGATCGGAGCCTCCGCTCACCGCCGCCGACGTGAACTGCGTGCCGTGCGCGAGGTCGAGCACCTCGGCATCCACCTTGTCGGTCGCGATGTCGTAGAGCGCGACCTCGGCAGCACTCCCCCGGATCAGCGCGGCATAGGCCACGCTCACCCCCACGCTGCCCGCACCGATAACCGTGATCTTCGTCCGCGCCTTGGTCATACGCTCATCCTGCCCGAAATACCGCGAACGGGCACGGACCGTGATGGTCCGTGCCCGTTCAGCTCATCTGCGCGGGAGCTCCTGCGTCACTCCCACTCGCCCGCTGGCGCGGTCGAGTGCCACGCAGTGCCTACGCGAGTGGGAGCTCCTGCGTCACTCCCACTCGATGGTTCCCGGCGGCTTCGACGTCACGTCGAGCACGACGCGGTTGACGTCGCGGACGCCGTTCGTGATGCGGTTCGAGATCTTCGACAGCACGTCGTAGGGAAGACGCGTCCAGTCGGCGGTCATGGCGTCTTCGCTCGACACCGGACGCAGCACGATCGGGTGCCCGTAGGTGCGGCCGTCGCCCTGCACGCCCACCGAGCGCACATCGGCGAGCAGCACGACGGGGCACTGCCAGATGTCCTGGTCGAGGCCCGCCTTGGTGAGCTCCTCGCGCGCGATCGCATCGGCCTCGCGCAGGATCTCGAGGCGATCCTGCGTGACCTCGCCGATGATGCGGATGCCGAGGCCGGGTCCGGGGAACGGCTGGCGTCCGACGATCGCCTCGGGGATGCCGAGCTCGCGTCCGATCGCGCGGACCTCGTCCTTGAACAGGGCGCGCAGCGGCTCGATGAGCTCGAAGTCGAGGTCATCGGGGAGCCCGCCGACGTTGTGGTGCGACTTGATGTTGGCCGTGCCTGCGCCGCCACCGGACTCGACGACGTCGGGATAGAGCGTGCCCTGCACGAGGAACTTGACCGGGGCGCCGCCCGAGGCCTTCGCCTCAGCCACGAGGTCGAGCTGCACCTTCTCGAAGGCGCGGATGAACTCGCGACCGATGATCTTGCGCTTCTCTTCGGGGTCGGTGACGCCCGCGAGGTGACCGAGGAAGACGTCTGCCGCGTCGACCGTGATCAGACGGACTCCGGTGGACTCGACGTAGTCCTTCTCGACCTGCTCGCGCTCGCCCTTGCGGAGGAGGCCGTGGTCGACGAACACCGCGGTGAGCTGGTCGCCGATCGCCTTGTGCACGAGAGCGGTCGAGACGGCCGAGTCGACGCCGCCCGAGAGCGCCGAGATGACGCGCGCGTCACCCACCTGCTCGCGGATGCGCTCGACCTGCTCGGCGATCACGTTGTCGCTGTTCCAGTCGGAGGCGAGTCCGGCGCCCTTGTGCAGGAAGTTCTCGATCACGCGCTGGCCGTGGTCGGAGTGCTTCACCTCGGGGTGCCACTGCACACCGTAGAAGCCGCGCTCCTCGTTCGCGAACGCCGCGACTTTGGTGGCGTCCGTCGTGGCGAGCACATCGAAGCCCTCCGGCGCCTTGGCGACCTGGTCTCCGTGGCTCATCCAGACGTTCTGCTCGGCGGGCTGGCCGGCGAGCAGCGTGCCGCCGTCACCCGAGATGACGGCATCCGTTGCGCCGTACTCGCGCAGGCCGGTGTTCGCGACCTCGCCACCCAGGGTCTGCGCCATGTACTGGAAGCCGTAGCAGATGCCGAGCGTGGGCACGCCGAGATCGAAGACGGCGGGGTCGAGGCGGGGAGCACCCTCCTCGTAGACCGACGACGGACCACCCGAGAGGATGATCGCGACAGGGTTCTTCTCGGCGATCTCGGCGGCCGTGGCGGTGTGCGGCACGATCTCGCTGTAGACACCGGCCTCACGCACTCGACGGGCGATCAGCTGAGCGTACTGCGCGCCGAAATCGACGACGAGTGCGGGGCGCTGCTGGGTCTCGGACTGCTCGGTCAACGGGCACCTTCCGTAACGGGGGTGGAGGCCTCAGCGGCCTCACGGGTGGCGAGGTAGGTCTTGACTTCACGGGCGACGATGGCCTCCATGAAGAAGGACAGCAGCGGGATGACACCGCCGAGCGCGAGCAGGATGAAACGCGGGAACGGCCAGCGCATCAGGCTCCACATGCGGAAGCACGCGAACAGGTACACGACGTAGAACCAGCCGTGGGCGACGAGGATGAACAGCGATACGTTGAATCCGTCGCCGAGAGAGGTCATCTCGCAGGAGTTCGTCCAGGGTGCGAAGAGCGACCACCACTGGCAGTCCGCCCCGGCAAGGACGCCGGCGAACCACACGGGCCCACCCGACCCGCCGACGAACAGTTCGAGATGGATCGGCGTGTACTTCAGCACCATCTCGGTGACCAGCAGGAGCAGCATGACTCCGGTGATGATCGACGCGATCTGGTAGAACTTCAGCGCACCACGGATCGCCGGAAAGCTGGCGACTTTCGGTTCGGGCATGGCTCCAGTCTAGCCGGGGAAATCCGCGCCGATTCCGGCTCAGGGAGCGGGCGGGCGCGCCACGAGCAGCTCGCCCGCGCCGGTCGCATCGAGTGCACCGGCCGCGTCCGGCACGAGCAGCGCTGAGCCGGCAGGGAGTCGCCGTCCATCGATCGTGACCTCCCCCCGGCTCACGATCACGATCGCGAAACCGCGTCCGATCACCGCCGAGCCGTCGACGGGGATCCGCTCGAGGCGGAAATACTCATCGGCGGCGGCGGGAAACGCAGGTCCGGAAACCGGCGCCCTGCTCACGAGCATCGCGAGCTCGTCGCGTGATCGCGCCGACCTGTTCACGGCGGCGAGCGCCAGTGCGAAGCCGAGGCCGAGGTGCCCGACAGCCGCGCCGTCGATCGCGAAGTCTCCCCATTCGAGCAGGATCGACAGATCCTCCGGCTGCTGCAGCTCGAGCAGCAGCACACCTGCTCCGATCGCATGCAGCTCACCCGGCGGCACCCAGACCACGTCACCCGCGACGACCTCGACCTCGTGCAGCAGCCCGAGCAGCGTGGTCGCATCCTGTCGATCGACGAGGACGGCGAGATCAGCCGCCTCGACGTCCTGGCGCAGGCCGACGTGCACCGTCCCACCTTGCAGGATGTACCAGGCCTCGGCCTTCCCATGTGCGCGACCGAGATGCGTCGCCGCGAAGTCGTCATGTGGGTGCGCATGCACGGGCAGCCGCTGTCCGGCATCCAGCAGCTTCACCAGCAGCCGGGTGTCGGCACCCCACCGCGCGACGTGGTCGTCACCCAGCCAGGCGACCGGATTCTGCTCGACCGCCTCACGCAGCACGCGCCCGTCCGGGAGCGTGGTGAGACCGAGTTCGGGCTCACCGCGGACGGTGGTCGTCGAGCCGATCCAGTCCTCGGGCTCTCGAGGCGCGTCACCGTCTTCTCCTCGGAAGGCGCTGATGCGCGCGCCGCCACGGTAGAAGCGCTCGGCCGGCCTGTTCGACGGCAGCAGGATGGGGTTCATGCGTGCTCCTTCGATCGCACGGCTCCCGCGAGGAAACCGCCCACGAACGTGTCTCCGAGACCGACAGTGGTGGGCGATGCGACATCGAGCGAGAACGCCGCGACGCCCACGGCATCCCGCAGAGCGGCCTCGACTGCGGCGACCAGGGCCTCTCCTCCCCCGTGACGGGGCATCGCAGCCGTGTCATCGACGTCGTCAGCCCGCAGTGCGTCGCCGACGCGGTAGCGGGTGGCGGCGACCCGCACGGCGCTGTCGAGCGCGGCACGGTGTCGAACGGCATCCGGCCCTGTCGCGATCGCCCAGTAGCGGGTGTGCACGACCAGCGCCCGCGCCGGGATGATCATGTGCGCCTCGCGGAGGGCGCGGATGACGTCAGCCGGGTCGAGAAGGTTCACCGATCGCCCCAGATACTCCTGCAGCTCGTCCTCGTTCATGCCGTAGACGTCGATCTGCGGCAGCAGTCGCGCACGCACCGTCTCGGCGAAGTCGCGGGTGTAGAACCCCGCGTCCTCGTAGTAGACGAGGGAGTCGTGCGCAAGACTCTGCATCGCCCGCTGCACCTCGGCCAGTCGGAGTTCGAGCAGGTCGTGATCCTGCATGGTGTTGAATCCGGAGACCAGGAAGACTCCTGCGTCGGTGAGCGCGGATGCGAGGTCGCCGGAGAGCAGCATCCGCCTGTTCGGCGGATCGTTGGCGAAGATCAGTCGGTTGGGGGCGGGCGAGAGCACATCGCCGTCCGTCAGCCGCACGTGCGCACCGACCGGGTACTGCACGATGAGGTGCGGATCGAGGGTGTCCTCGGTCGCCGACGAGATGTACGCGATCGACTCCGGCAGCAGCCGGCGCACGTTGTCGTCGATGCTCACGAGGTGCTGGACGCTCGGGATGCCGAGTGCGTCGAGCACGAGGCCTGCCCGCACACCGGTGCCCCCGAGCGTGATCGAGTACGCGAAGTGCGACACGAAGTCCTCGATCACCTGGGACGAGGCGACGAACCTCTCTGCACCGGTTCCCGAGGCGACGAACGCCAGCACTGCCACCAGCAGAGAGCGTTCGTCGGTGATCGGCGCCGTGGTGGTCAGTTCGTGCCGCCGCACACCGTGTGCGTGCGCCAGCCTGTCGAACACCGACGAATCCCACGTGAGCTCATAGTCGACGGTGCCGCCGAGTCCGAGTACGAGCGTTCTGTCCACGTCGCCGATCATCCTTCCGAGGTCGAGGTTCAGTACAGCGAGGCCTTGCCGTCCGCACCGAACAGGTCGATCTTCTCAGCAGCCGTGGCCTTCATGGCCTCGAGTGCCATCGGCTGGATCGCGTTCGGCTCGCGCAGACGCTGATCGGTGCCGAGGATCTCGCGCATGCGGTTGTGGTACGAGACCTTGATGTCGCTCGAGATGTTGATCTTGTTGACGCCCAGCTCGACCGCGCGGCGGAGCTCGGCGTCCGGGTTCGAGGAACCGCCGTGCAGCACCAGGGGGATGCCGATCGCCGCCTTGATCTCTTCGAGCAGATCGTGGCGCAGCTCGGGGTTCTTGTCGCTCGGGTACAGACCGTGCGAGGTGCCGATCGCGATGGCGAGGCTGTCGACCCCGGTCTCCTCGACGAAGCGCACAGCGTCGACCGGGTTCGTGTAGATGATCTCGGCCGCGCCCGACTCGCCGTAGCTGTCGTTCGCACCGATGGTGCCGAGCTCGCCCTCGACCTGGATGCCCACGGCGTGCGCGGCGTCGACGACCTTGCGGGTCAGCGCGACGTTCTCGTCGAACGGGAGCAACGAGGCGTCGATCATGACCGAGGTGAAGCCGGCCTTGATCGCGGTGATGATCTGCTCGTAGCTGCCGCCGTGGTCCCAGTGGATCGCGACGGGCACGCTCGAGCGGTGCGCACGGGAGTGCATCGCCGCGATCAGATCGGTCGTGATGTGAGACACCTCATCGGGGTGGATGGCGATGATGACCGGGGCGGCCTTCTCCTCGCTGATGTCCATGACGCCGTTGAACATCGCCCAGTCGCTGATGTTGAACGCCGGGATGGCGAAGTTGTTCTCGTTGGCGACATCGAGGATGGATTTGCCGGTGTAGAGCACGTGTTTCTCCTGTTTCGTGGTGGTGGTGAATCCGTCGGACGACGTCAGCTCTTCACGGACCCCGCCGTGAGACCGCTGATGAAGTACCGCTGGAAGATGAGGAAGAGGATGAGCACGGGGATCGACCCGAGCACGCTCATCGCCATGATCTGGTTCCACTCGTATGAGTGCTGGCCCATGAGCAGCTGGATGCCGATGGGCACGGTGCGCATGTCGATGGTGCGCGTCAGCGTGAGGGCGAACAGATACTCGTTCCACGCGATCATGAACGTGTAGATGCCGACCGAGACGATGCCGGGCACCGAGATCGGCACCAGGATGCGCCAGAGGGCGGTCATCGACCCGGCGCCGTCGACGCGGACGGCTTCGTCGAGCTCCTTCGGCAGGGTGTTGAAGTAGCCGGTCATCATGATGATCGCGTAGGGAAGCGTGAACACCATGTAGGTGAGGATCAGCCCGAGGTACGAGTTGTACAGGCCGAGCGCCACCATGAGTCCGAAGTACGGGATCAGGAGCGTGATGGGCGGAACAGCCTGCACACTGACGATCACGACGTTCAGGATGCGCTTGCCGCGGAACTCGAACCGGCTGAACGCGTAGGCCGCCTGGATCGCCACCATCAGGGTGAGGATCGTGACCGACCCGGCCACGATGTAGCTGTTCAGGAAGAACCTCATGGTCTCGGGGTTCGTGAAGATCGCGATGTAGGCGTCGAACGAGAACGTGTCGGTGATCAGCCGCGGAGGCAGCTCGAAGATCTGGGTGTTCGACTTGAACGAGCTCGACAGCATCCACAGCACGGGGCCGGCGGCGAAGACCGCGCCGATGAGGAGACCGATGGTCAGGCCGGTCTTCGCGACACGGCGCTGGTTGACTGCGGTGAGAGCCATGATCAGTCCCTCGCTTTCTGGTGACGGACGTAGAACACGGCGAGCACCATCGACATCAGCAGGACCAGCACGGCGGAGGTCGCCGCGAGCGAGAAGTCGTACTTGGCGAAGGCGAGCTTGTAGGTGAAGGTGCTGAGCACCTCCGTGACATCGATCGGTCCGCCACCCGTGGTCATCCAGATGAGGGCGAACTGCTGCGAGGTCCAGATCAGGTCGAGCAGCACCAGGCTGATGATGATGGGGCGCAGCTGCGGGATGGTCACGTTCCAGAACCGCTGCACACTGCTCGCGCCGTCGACGGTCGCTGCCTCGTGCAGTTCGGCGGGGACCCCCTGGAGACCTGCGAGCAGGCTCACCATGAAGAACGGGTAGCCGGCCCAGATGTTGATGAAGATGATGGTGCCCAGCGCGAGCTGCGGAGAGGCGAGCCACTCGATGTCGGTGTTGAGCAGGAAGTTCACGACGCCGTTGGGAGCGAGGAGCATGCGCCACAGCACCGCGATCACCGCGACCGTGAAGAGCCACGGCAGCACGTAGAGAGCCCGGAAGAGGGAGCGCGAGAACCGACCGAGAAGCGGGCTGTTGAGCATCATCGCGAACGCGAGACCGAGCACGAGGTGTGCGGCGACGCTCACCACCGTGAAGAGGATGGTGTTGCCCGTCGCCTTCCAGAAGCCGGGATCCGAGAGGATCTCGACGTAGTTCCGGATTCCGACGAACTCGGGCGACTTGTTCAGGATCACGTTGTCCTGGAACGAGTAGCCGATCACCATCACGATCGGGATGATCATCAGCACGAACAGCAGGATGATCGTCGGCGAGAGGAATCCGTACGACTCCGTGGTCTTGCGCAGCTGTCGGCGTCGCCGCGACAGCGCGACCCCTGTGACGATCACCTCGGTGTCGTCGGACATCTTCAGGCTCATGAGAACCGGTGCTCCTTGGTTGGTCGGGTGCCGCACCGCACTCGTCGCGATGCGGCACCCCGTTCAGGTGGGGAGGCGGAGGATCAGAACTCGCCGACCCACTCCTCCTGTGCCTTCTGGAGCGCGTCGTCGATCGACTGCTGCCCGTCGAAGGCCGACTGCAGCTGCTCGCCGAGCTGACGCATCAGCTCTTCGGCGACCGGGAGCCCGGTGAACTCGTTGGCGGGGTAACCGGCCTGGTAGATCTCGAACGCCTGCGCGAACAGCTCGTCGTCTTCCACGAATCCGGGAACCGACGTCGAGTTGCCGGGGAAGGCGTTGGCCATCGTCGAGAGCTCGGAGTTGGTCTGCTCGCTCATGAGGAACTCGACCAGCTTGAACGCCGCCTCCTTGTGCTCCGAGTTCTCGGCCACGCCGATTCCCCAGGATGCGTAAGGGATGCCCCGTTCGCCGTCGTAGCCGTCTTCAGCCGGCAGCGCCGAGATCGAGAACTGCAGGTCGGGGTTCGTCTCGCGGATCAGGTTGATGTGCGCCAGCGAGTCGATCATCATGCCGACCCGACCGTTGGTGAACTCCTCGACCTTGTCCTGCTCCTTCATCGTGAAGGAACCCGAGGCGATCGAGCCGTCGTCCCACATACCGCCGATGAAATCGACCACCGAGGTCACGTCGTCGTTCGTCAGATCGGGCTGGCCGTCCTTCAGCATCGAGCCGCCAGAGGCCCAGACCCACGACATGACGTCGTTCTGCACGCCGTTGGGAGCCTCGAGCGAGAGCGGGAGGACCCAGCCCGAGACATCGCCGCCGAGCGCCGAGACCTTCGAGGCTGCATCCGCGAACTCCGTGCGGGTGGTGGGCGGGGCGGTGACGCCCGCCTCTGCCAGCAGGCTGTCGTTCGTGAACATCGGGTAGACGAAGTTCACGACCGGGATCATGTAGGTGCTGCCATCGACCTGGATCTGGCTGGCCAGCTCGCTGTCGTCGTAGTCGTATTCCTCCATCAGAGCGGTCAGGTCGGAGATGACGCCCTGCGAGGCGAAGTCGTTCACCCATGCGCCGTCGAGACCGACGACGTCGGGCATGGTGCCGGATGCTGCTCCGGCGAAGAGCTGCTCCTTGGTCGATGCGTATGGTCCGCTCACGAGCTCGACCGTGATGCCCGGGTTCGCCTCTTCGAACTCGTCGATGAGCGCCCGGAACTCGCCGTCGGGGAGTTCGGGCTCCCACCACTGCGCGAATTCGATCGTGACGTCTCCGCCATCCCCGCCGTCGGTTCCGCTGTCGCCTGCCGCGCACCCAGCCACGGCCAGGACTGTCACGGCTGCTGTCGCGGCGCCGGCGAGCTTGAGAATGCGTCGCCCTCGTCCCACTGTGTTCATCACTTCTCCTCTTCGAGATCGTGCCGCACACGCGCTTCGATGCTTGTTCATGCGGTTTTGAGCAATGTTATGCCGTCATTTGCGAGAACGTCAAGCACTTCTTTGCGCTATTCGATGGATGTACTCACAGATACATCCCCACATCGCCACCACGGCGGGCACTGCAGTCCAGATCTGCACCGCATCCGATCTGCAGTTTTCTGCTGAACTCTGCCGACTTTCTCGCTCTTATGTGCTAGAGATGTGTGCATGGAAGCAACCGCACCGTCGCCCAAGCGCCGCCTCCCGGCGGGCCGGAAGGCGGATCTCGCCTCGTACGTCGAGCAGGTGGGAGAAGTGACCGTCGGCGGCCTCGCCGAGCACTTCCACGTCTCGATCGACACGATCCGTCGCGATCTCGATCAGCTCGACCGGGAAGGCGTTGTGATCCGCACCCATGGAGGAGCCGTCAGTGCGGAGGGGCAGCTCAAGGACCGAGCGCTCGACGTCCGCCTGCGGATGCAGACCGAGGAGAAGGAGACGATCGCTCGCCTCGCCGCGGGGCTCATCGATGACGGAGCGGTCGTGATGCTCAACGCCGGAACGACCACCCTGGCCCTTGCGCGGGCCCTTCGCAATCACCGCGACCTCACGATCGCCACGAACAACCTGCGGATCCCCGCCGAGATCTCCCCCTCGGCCTTCCGCGACCTCTACGTGTTCGGTGGCGCCGTGCGGGCGATCACCCAGGCCACCACCGGACCCGTGACGTTCATGATGACCCCGGGCGGACCGGAGGTCGACATCCGCTGCGATCTGGCGCTGATCGCCGTGGGCGCCATCGACGAGGCCGGCTTCTCGACGTCGAACATGGGCGACGCGAACATGATGGCCGAGATGATCCAGCGCGCCGACCGCACCGCCATCCTGGCCGACTCGTCGAAGTTCGGCAGACGGCTGTTCGCCCAGGTCACGACCCTCGATCGGGCCGACTACCTGGTCACGGACGCCTCCCCCGCGCCCGACTTCGCCGCAGCGCTCGCCCAGGCCGAGGTCGAGATCGTCAGTCCCTGACCCCGTGAGGTCAGGGACTGACGGCCCGAGACGAAATGCGACCTCAGACGGCGTCGAGATCCGTCTCGAGCAACGCTGCCAGCTCGTCGAGGGCTTGCTCCGCCCCCTCAGCATCGGAGCGCAGAGTGACGGTCGTCCCCTTCGATGCCCCGAGCCCCATGAGAGCGAGGATGCTGCCGGCGTTGAGCTCGGCACCACCGCCCGCCGAGATCGTCACGGGTATGCCCTTCTCCTGCACGGCCGCCACGAACAGCTTGGCCGGACGAGCGTGCAGGCCGGAGCCGCTCGCGATGATCGCCTGTCGTTCTGTCATTTCCGTCTCTCCTTCTTTGTCGTTCTCCGGCGCGGCGACCGCGCCGATGGTCAGGCCGCCGCGGCGACCGGGGATGCCTCCCGTGACGTCTTCGACCGCGCGAAGCGCTTGAGGCCGACCACGGCGAACGCGCTGACAAGCGTTCCCGCCACCAGCGCGAGAAGGAAGCCCCAGATGGGATCGATCGCGAAGAAGACGAAGATCCCCCCGTGCGGTGCGAGGGACTGCACCGACAGTGCCATGCTCAGCGCACCAGTCACCGCACCTCCGAGCATCGACGCGGGAATCACCCGCAGCGGGTCCGCAGCCGCGAACGGGATGGCCCCTTCGCTGATGAAGGACGCACCCAGGAGCCATGCCGCGACGCCGTTCTCGCGCTCCACCGGAGTGAACAGCCGGCGGTCGAGCACGGTGGACGCGAGCGCCATGGCGAGCGGAGGCACCATTCCTGCGCACATCACCGCGGCCATGATCAGGTACGGAGTGGGGTTGTCGGTGGAGGCCGAGGCGAGTCCGGCGGTCGCGAAGGCGTACGCCACCTTGTTGACGGGGCCGCCGAGGTCGAAGCACATCATCAGCCCCAGGATCACCCCCACCAGGATGATTCCCGATGTGCCGGCGAGTCCCGTCAGCCAGTCGTTGAGCACGAGCATCAGCCAGGCGATCGGTCGACCGAGGAAGAGGAGCATGAGACCGGATGCCGCAAGCGATGCCAGGAGCGGGATGATCACGACGGGCATCAGGCCCCGGAGCCAGCGCGGGGCGTCGATGCGGCCGATGGCCCAGGCGACCACACCGGCGAGCAGACCGCCGACGATGCCGCCGATGAAGCCGGCGTTCATGAGCACCGCGACGGCACCGGCGACGAAGCCGGGTGCGATGCCGGGCCGGTCCGCGATGGCGAAGGCGATGTACCCGGAGAGTGCCGAGACCAGGAAGCCCATCGAGGTGGCACCGATCACGAACAGCACCGATCCGATGTACTGCCCCAGCCCGCCCGCGGGAAGATCCCACAGCGCGTTCTCGAGGATCACGGTGAACGCCTGGTTGTCGGCGTTCACTTCGTAACCGCCGAACAGGAATCCGAGTGCGATGAGCAGACCGCCGCCCGCGACGAACGGGATCATGTAGCTCACACCCGTGAGCAGGATGCGCTGGATCCGCCGGCCGATCGACTGCGGGGCGGCAGCGGACGAGGCACCGGATGCGGCAGAGGCCGCGGTCCCGGAGACCCGCGCCGCTGAGGGATCGCCCGCCGCAGCGATCGCCTCGGCGATGAGCTGCTTCGGTTCCTCGATGCCGCGCTTGACGCCCGAGCGGATGACCGGCTTGCCCGCGAAGCGTTCCTGCTCGCGCACATCGACGTCGACCGCGAAGATCACCGCATCCGCCTCATCGATGACGCTCTGCGGCAGCGCCTTGTACCCGCTGGAACCCTGCGGCTCCACGACGAGGTCGATGCCCTCCTCGCGGCCGGCGGCGGTCAGTGCGTCGGCGGCCATGAACGTGTGCGCGATTCCTGTGGCGCAGGCGGTGACCGCGACGATCCTCGCCGTCGCCCCTCCTCCTGCCGCAGAGGATACGGCAGGAGTCACCGGCTGCGCCTTGTCGTGTGCATCGGCGGGAGAATCGGCAGCCGGCTCATCTGCGATCGCGGCGTCGACGATCCGGACCACCTCGTCGGCAGAGCCCGCAGCCCGCAGCGCACCCGTGAACTCGTCCTGCATCAGACTGCGGGCGAGCTTGGACAGGATCGCGAGGTGAGCCTCGGCGGCGGTGTCCGGTGCAGCGATGAGGAAGACGAGGTCTGCGGGACCGTCAGGCGCGCCGAAGTCGACGCCGGGCTCGAGCCGGGCGAACGCCAGAGTGGCCGTCGTGACCGACGCGCTCTTCGCATGGGGAATCGCGATACCGCCGGGAAGGCCCGTCTCGTCTATCTCCTCACGGGCCCAGGCGTCGGCGAAGAGCGCCTCGCCGCTGCGGGCGCGCCCCTGCTCGGCGACCCGCTCTGCGAGGGCGCGGATGACAGCCGCCTTGTCGGTGCCGAGCGGCACGTCGATGCTGACGAGCTCGGCGGTGATGGTGTCGGACATGATGACCTCCAGTGGTCGTCAGTGATCAGATCGATCGGACAGAGATGTCGTGGTGCCCCAGGTCGGCCGGCGTCGGCACCTGAGACCCGGGGAGTGACGCCGCGGCGGCGCCGTAGCGGATGGCGGAAGTGAGCCGGTCCGCGGCGTCCGCGCCGGCGAGGTCGGCGAGCAGATAGCCCGCGAGCGAGCTGTCCCCGGCCCCGACGGTGCTGACCACCCGGATACGCGGCGCGGCGGCGAACCAAGCGCCCGCTCCCGTCACGAGCGCCGCGCCTGATCCTCCGAGCGTGACGAGCGCGGCCGCGACGCGGTCGGGAACGACGGCGCGTACGGTGCCGACGAGCGCCTCGGGGCTGCTCCCGTCCACGGGTACCGCGAGCAGTTCTGCGAGCTCTTCATCATTCGGCTTGATCAGGTCGACCGACGCGTGGGTGACGACCTCGAGGAGGGCCGGACCCGATGCGTCGACCGCGATTCGGGGCGCGCTGTCTCCCCACCGATCGCGCACCGCACCGATGACGTCGACGTAGAAGGAGGCGGCTGTCGAGTCGGGAAGCGAGCCCGCGAGAACCAGCCAGTCGGCATCCGCACTCGCGTCGACCACCGCGGTCACCACGGCCGCCGAATCGACGGGGCTGAGGGGGCTGCCCGAGAGATTGACCTTGGTGGTGACGCCGTCGGGGTCCGTGATCGCGAGGTTCGTCCGCACCTGCCGTGCGACGGGAACAGCGACGGTCGCGATGCCTGCCGCGGCGAGCGGAGCACGGTAGGGATCCTCGATCGAGAGCGGCAGCACGGCCACGGTATCGACTCCCGCGGCGGCGACCACGCGCGAGACGTTCACGCCCTTCCCGCCGGCCTCTTCTCGTGCGGAGAGGGCGGCCTGCACCTCACCCGGACGCAGAGGTGCCTCGAGCGCGATCGTCCGGTCGAGGGCGGGATTGACGGTCAGGGTGACGATCATGCGATCCACACCTCGACGTCCGCGTCGGCGAGCGCTGTCGCGAGGTCGACGGGCGGCTCCGCATCTGTCACGAGCACATCGATGTCGCGCACCGACGCGAACGACACGAGCAGCTCTCTGTCGTGCTTGCTGGAGTCAGCCACCACGATCACGCGGCGGGCCGCACGAACGATGGCAGCCTTGACCGATGCCTCGTCGGGGTCGGGCGTGCTGAGCCCGAATCCGGCCGAGATGCCATTGGCTCCGATGAACGCGACGTCGGGGCGCAGCCTGCCGATGGTCGCGACTGTCTCCGCCCCCACCGCCGCCGCGGTGACCCCACGGATCCGGCCGCCGATGACGGTGAGCGAGATGCCATCCGCTGCTGCGAGCAGAGGCGCGATCGTCAGCGAGTGCGTCACAGCCTCGACGCGGGCACGAGAACCCTGAGGCGCGGGTGCGGTGTGGGCCGACAGCCCCTCGGCCACGGCCGCAGCGGTCGTGCCGGCGTCGATGAACACGGAGCCATGGAACTCAGGGCCCAGCGCCGCCAGAGCGCGGTCGGCGATGGCCCGCTTCGCGGGGCCGTGCTGCTGGATGCGCTCGAGAACCGAGGACTCGTTCGTGCTGTCGTCTTTCGCGACTGCTCCCCCGTGCACGCGGACGAGCGAACCCGTCTCCTCGAGCGCTGCGAGGTCGCGGCGGATCGTCTCCGTCGTCACGTCGAAGCGGTGCGCCAGGTCTACGACCGAGACTCGTCCGTCGTCGGCCAGGATCCGTTCGATGCCCTGCTGTCGCTCCATCGCGTACATCGCTGCTCCGTTGCTCCGTTGCGGGTGGAAAACTTTCCCACACGATACAACAGAAAACAAACTAAAGACAAGTGGCGATGTGGTTATTCCTTCGTCGCGTGCACGAAGGCTCCGGACGACGAAGCGGGCCGGGGGATCCCTCCCCCGGCCCGCTCGTCATGGCATCAGATCAGAACCAGCCGTTGAGGAGATCCCACAGCCAGTCGATGATGCCGCCGATGCCACCTGCGCGGTTGACGGTGACCGTGGCGGTCGCCTCGTCTCCGTCTGCCTGCGACACCGCGACCGTGTACTTACCGGGCTGAGTGCTCTTCGGCACAGTCACGGAGGTCGAGAAGGTGCCGTCGGCCTTGACCTGGACGGTGCCGACCTCGACGGCCGATCCCTTCTTCGGTCGCAGCTCGACGGTCACGGTCTCACCCGGCAGGTAGCCCTCACCCGTGACCGTGAGCTTCTTGCCCGCGGCCACCTTCGACGAGCCGAGGTCGATCGAGCCGGCGAACTCGACCGGTTCCTCGCCCGCGATCGTGAACGGCACCTGCACGGTCGTGCCCGTCCCGGCGACGGCGACGGTGAGCACCTGCTCCCCGAAGACGCCCGACGGAACCGTGAAGCCGAGCGACGCGCGCCCCGCCTCATCGGTCGCGTCGACGATCGTCGGGTCGACTGCACCCGCGGCGAGCTGCGTGCCGCCGAGCGACAGCGTCACCTCACCCGGCGCCTGCTCCCCCGCGCTGAACGCCAGCGACGAGAGCGCGACGGTCACCTGGTCACCGGCGCTGTAGCCGTCGGCATCCGGAGCACTGATCGAGACACCCACCGCGCGCTGCGCGAGGTCAGGAGTCGCCGTCTGGTTCGCGTCGAACCAGTCGACCATCGACTGCAGATCGATCTTGCCGGTGTCGCGCTTGCCCGCCCCCTCGCGGAAGGTGAAGAAGTTGTCTCCACCCGCTGCCAGGAACGAGTTCGCCGCGACCGTGTAGTTCGCCGTCGGGTCGATCGGCGTGCCGTCGAGCGTGATCGAGGTGATCCTCGAACCCTGAGCCGCGGCGGGGTCGTAGGTGTAGACGAGCCCTTCCGAGACGCCGAGCTTGAGGAACGGTCTCGCCGAACCGGCCGGCTGCCACTGTTCCTCGAGCACTCCCTTGAGCTGCTCGCCTGTGAGCGACAGCGTCACCAGCGTGTTGGCGAACGGCTGCACCGTCGCCGCCTCGCGGTAGGTGACGTTGCCGTTCGGGTCGTTCGCGTTCGACGAGGCGTACGTCAGGTTGGCACGGATGCCGCCCGGGTTCATCAGCGCGATGTCGGCGCCGGTGGACCACTTCTGCACGTCGGCGACGAAGTTGCCGATGGTGGACTCGCCACCGCGGTTCTCCGAGCCGTTCGCCTGACGAGCACGGTTGAAGTCGGCGGTGATGTCTCCGACCTTGACCGCGCCGAGCACGTCCGCCTCGGCCTTCGCCTTCGCGACGATGTCGGCGACCTCGGGAACCGCCGGGTACAGGGCGGTTCCGCCCGAGGTGAGGGGCTTGATCTCGTTGGTGATCGAGATCAGGTCCTTCGTCTTCGGGTCGACCTGCAGGTTCATGAGGCCGAGGTTCTCGCCGTACTGACCAGCCGAGATGACCGGGCGGCCGTCGATGACGTGGTTGTACGCGAGGTGGGTGTGAGCCGACACGATCGCGTCGACGTCTTCATCGACCCCGTAGACGATCTCGCCCAGAGGCGAGTCCGGAGTGATGCTCGACAGCTCGGCACTGGATGCGCCCTCGTGGACGAGGAGGATGACGACATCCGCCTCTCCGTTGGCTGTGTCTCCGTCGCGGAGGTCGTCGGCCACGGCGTTCACCGAATCGACGATGCTGCGCACCTCGAGATCCGCGATGCCCTCAGGGGACACGAGCGAGTCGAGGTCTTCGGTGACTGCGCCGACGAAGCCGACGCGCACGCCGTCGAGTTCCTTCACCCATGCCGGTGCGAGCGCGGGCTCTCCGGTCTCGGTGACGAACACGTTCGACGAGATGTACTCCCAGTCCGCGCGGTCCTGCACGCGGTCTCGCAGGTCTTCCCAGCCCTGGTCGAACTCGTGATTGCCCGCAGCGCTGACGTCGAGACCGGCCGCGTTGAGCGCGTCGATCGTGGGGTTGTCATCGTTGATGAACGAGGTGAAGGTCGAGGCCCCGATCAGATCGCCGACGCCGGCGAAGATCGTGTTCGGGTTCTCCGAGCGGAACTGCTGCACCGCTCCCGCGACGACCGCCGCGCCCGCGGCAGCCCCGTCGGCTTCGATGCGCCCGTGGAAGTCGTTCATCGTGACGACGTCGATGCTCACCGGCGGGATCTCGGAAGAGACTCCGACGACGATCGGGTCGTGGTCGCTGGAGCGGAACGGCGTGCCCGCCTCGGTGGCGCCGAAAGCGTATCCGCGATCGCTCCACTCCGGAGAGTTGATGCTCCACACACCTGCGCCCGTGATCGATGCGGCCAGCGACGGGGATGCCAGCACGTGGTCGAGCGAGCCGAGCTCGCCGTCGAACGTGTAGGTGTGCTGGTCGGGGGCCTTCTCGCGAGCGACATCGCTCCAGCCCGCCGTCGTGAAGACCTCGATCGGGTCTTCCTTGGCATACGCGTTGAAGTCGCCGATGAGCAGGATGTCACTGCTGCCGGTGGTCTCCTCGATCGTCTCGGTGAAGCCCTTGAGCGAGTTCGCCTGCTTCACCCGATCGGCGTTGAAGAACCCCTGGCCATCGGCCGGCTCCGCGCCACCGCCCTCGGGCGCCGACTTCGACTTGAAGTGGTTGGCCACCACGGTCACGACACGGCCATCGATGTCGAACGCCTGGGCGATCGGCTCGCGGGCGTTGCCCCACACGGTCTCGTCGGTCACGGTCAGGCTGTCGCCCACCGTCTCGACGGCACCCTTCTTGTAGATGATCGCGCTGGTGATGAAGTCGGTCGTCGCCGAGTCGTTCAGCTCGTCGGGGGTGCGGACGTAGTCCCACTCCTCGCTGCCGAGCGCGTCGTTGAGTCCGTCGACCAGGTCGGCGAGCGCCTGATCTAGGGGGCCGCCCAGCTTGATCGAGTTCTCGATCTCCATCAGCGACACGATCTCAGCGTCCAGGCCGTTGATCGCCGCGACGATCTTCGACTTCTGGATCTCGAACTGGGCTGCGTTCGCCGCGCCCCGGGCGTTCGAGTTCTCGCTCTTCAGCGTCGTGAAGTAGTTGAAGACGTTGAACGATGCCACCTGCACATCGCCGCCCACCGTCGGAGCCGAGTCAGCGCGAGGGTTCGTCGCCTCGAAGCCCACCTTCAGCTCAGCGGGCGAGGTGCTGTCGATCGGCACGACCGGCTGCAGACGCCAGTCGTCGAAGCCGTACTGGAGCACGTATCCGCTGTCGCTGAAGTCGACGGTGTCGCCGTTGCGGACGATGAGGTCCTTGGTGAAGTACGGCTGGTCGTTCGGGTGGCCGCTGTTCGAGACCTGGATCGACCATCCGTCATCGAGCAGGATGCGGTTGGCCCGGTTGGCCGCCGCGATCGCCGAGGCCTCGGCGCCCGGGCGCGTGGTCTCGGTGCTCTTGACGTTCAGGTCGGCGCCGGCGTTCAACCAGAGCGTTCCGAAGTTGAAGAGCTGGTGGCTGGACGCGAGGCGGTAGGTGCCCGCGGGAGCCACGTACATGTTCTCGTACTGCTCGCGGTCGACGCCGACTGCGGCGTCAGGAAGAGGCGTGGCCTCAGGAACGCCCACGCCTGCCTGCACCACGGAGATGCCGTTCAGCGACGCCGGGGTGAGCTGGGTCTGGCCGAAGTACTCGCTGACCGAGCCGGTGATCGAGACGAGGTCTCCGATCGCGAGCGTGGGAGCGAGTGCGTTCAGGAAGACGAAGACACCGTCCGATGCTCCTGGCGTCGCGTCGTTCGCTCCGCCGGAGCCCTCGGTCTGGATGACGATGCCCTTGTAGCCGCCGGTCCGGTAGTCGGCCGTGACGACGCCCTCGACCGTGACGGTCTGGCCGTTCAGCGGCGAGACGTCGGTCGTGCCCTGCACGTCGGCGATGGACACCTCGGTCGGCTCGGGTTCGGGCTCCGGGTCCGGATCGGGAACGGTGCCGGTGTTCTGCGGCGTGATGGTCGGCGACAGGCTGAAGTCGGCCTTGTTGTCGTCGGTGTCCTTGCCGCCGGTGCGGTTGAGCGACCTGACATCGGTGTTCCCCGCGGGCGGCGTCGCCGCGGCGGTCTCGAACGTGTTCGAGGTGCCGTAGCCGAGCACGTCGATGACACCGTCGACACCCGTGACCGAGCCGGGGGTCAGCGTGATCGCCGTCGTGCCCTCGACGAGTGCGAGTGTGCCGTTCGTGCCGCTGGGGTTGAGAGTGCTCACGGCGTCGGCCGTGGGCAGTGCGGCGCCGTTGGCTCCGTTGCTGCCTGCCTGCACGAGATAGTGGCCGCCCGCGGGGATGACGCCGGTCAGCGGTGCGACGCCGTTGGAGGCTGCCGTGCCCGTCGCGGATCGGTACTGCAGCGAGAGCCCGTCGAGCGTGACGGGTGCCGCCGTGGGGTTGTACAGCTCGACGAACTTGTTCGTGAACGCGGCACCGGCGCTGCCTCCGGAGAGGTACGCCTCGTTGATCACCACCCCGGTTCCCGAGACATCGGCGGAGGCTGGCGCGACGATCAGGGCGCTGGCGCCCAATGCGGCGACGCAGGTGGCGGCGAGAACGCCGAGACGCCCCCGACTTCTGCGATCTGACCCGGGAACCTGGCGGTTCGCGGCGTCGGGAGCGGACATCATCTGTGTTGTCTCCTCGGGTGTGGTCTGGCGACGGATCTCGTGAAACCGCGGCTGTGCGAGCTCTCAGCTGACGCACATGTGAGCGAGCATACGGAGGCCCTCGGACAACCTCAACGGAGTTTTCCGATTGGTAACCAAGCCCTCACCGAACGTCCGAAGGCGCCCCTGACGAAGGTGGAACATCGTGCGAGCAGGCGCTCAGATGCGCGCAGTCCCCCGCGCGAATGCGGGTCGAGTCAGGCGGGATCGCCGGCTGTGGCCACGGCGTCTTCGAACTCCTCGACCTCTCGCTCCCACTGGTCCTTCGCGAGTCGGTACCAGAGATAGAACGCGAACCCGGCGAAGATCGCCCACTCGGCGGCGTAGAAGATGTTGAGCCAGTTCACCGGCGACTGCTCGTCGGGCGCCGGCGAGGAGATGTCGGTGAGACCCGCCGTCGCGGTGACCGAGGCCAGGTACGGCCGATAGACATCGAGGTCGTCGATGTCGTGCCAGTGACTCAGGAGCGCGGCTGTCGACATCCGGTCCATGCGCTGCGGATCGTCCTTCGGCGGCAGGGTGGGCCCCTCGTCCGAGATGACCCGCCCGACGATCGACGCCTCCGCGTCGCCCTCGTTCAGCTCCGCCACGGCCGCATCGGCGACTGCGCGGTCGGCCGTCCAGCCGATGGCCACCGCGATCGACGTGCGCTCGGCGACCCGCAGCTGACCGGTCACCCAGTAGCCTTCGACGTCGTCGTTGAATCGGCTCGACACGATGAGGAAGTCATCGGGGATCCAGGTCCCCGTCGTCTCGACCTTCTGCCCGACGAGCGGTTCGGGCAGATACTGCCCCGGCTCGACGACGTCGGCCAGCGGGCGCACCTGCTCGGTCGCACCCGCAGGAGGCGGATCCGTCTCGATCGCACGTTCGAGCTGCCATTGGCCGAGCCACGCGAACACACCGGCGACCACCAGGCACAGCACGAGCATCCCGATCCAGCGTCCCCGGAGCATGACCTCGCGAAGCGTGGGCGGGAACAGAGCAGCAGAAGTCACAGCGTCGTGCGTGCCTCAGGCCTCGTAGGGCGCGAGGACGACCTCGACCCGCTGGAACTCCTTGAGGTCGGAGTATCCGGTGGTGGCCATCGACTTGCGGAGCGCCCCGATCAGGTTCGACGTGCCGTCGGCGACGGGGGCAGGACCGTAGAGGATCTCCTCGAGGGTGCCGATGCCGCCGACCTCGACGCGGCGGCCGCGAGGGAGCTTCGGGTGGTGCGCTTCGGGACCCCAGTGGAAGCCGCGACCGGGTGCGTCCGTGGCGCGGGCGAGCGCGACGCCGAGCATGACCGCGTCTGCCCCCATCGCGAGCGCCTTGACGATGTCGCCCGACGTTCCGACGCCGCCGTCTGCGATCACGTGCACGTAGCGTCCGCCCGACTCGTCGAGGTAATCACGACGGGCGGCGGCGACGTCCGAGACGGCCGTGGCCATCGGAGCATGGATGCCGAGAGTGGCGCGGGTGGTCGATGCCGCTCCTCCGCCGAATCCGACGAGGACGCCGGCCGCCCCCGTGCGCATCAGGTGCAGTGCCGCGGTGTAGGTGGCGGCTCCGCCGACGATGACGGGGACGTCGAGGTCGTAGATGAACTTCTTGAGGTTGAGCGGTTCGTCGACGCTCGAGACGTGCTCGGCCGACACCGTGGTGCCGCGGATGACGAACAGGTCGACGCCTGCCGCGGCGACGGTGTCGTAGAACTCCTGCGTGCGCTGCGGGGTCAGGGATCCGGCGACGGTCACGCCTGCCTCGCGGATCTCGGCGAGACGCTGCGTGATGAGGGCCGGCTTGATCGGCTCGGAGTAGAGCTGCTGCATACGCGCAGTCGCCTCACCCTCGTCGAGCGCGGCGATCTCGGCCAGAAGCGGCTCGGGGTTCTCGTAGCGGGTCCAGAGGCCCTCGAGGTCGAGGACGCCGAGTCCGCCGAGCTGTCCGAGCATGATCGCCGTCTGAGGGCTCACGACGGAGTCCATCGGGGCGCCGAGCACCGGGATGCCGAAGCCGAAGGCGTCGATGGTCCAGGCCGTCGACACGTCCTCCGGGTTGCGGGTGCGCCTCGAAGGCACCACCGCGATGTCATCGAACGTGTACGCGCGACGCGCACGCTTGCCTCGGCCGAGCTCGATCTCCATGGTCACCACCCCAGACTACCGGGCGCACGCGATGACGCCGACGGCTGGGAGACTGAGAAGGAGCTCGGGAGGCAATATGTCGGATGCGATGGAGGTCGCCGTCATCGGCGGCGGCGTGATGGGCCTCGCGACTGCGTGGGAACTCACGCGGCGGGGGCTGAAGCCGGTCGTCTTCGAGCGTTTCGCCCGCGGACACCACCAGGGCGCGTCGCACGGCGCGACGCGCAACTTCAACAACGCCTACGACGAAGAGCACTACCTCGACCTGCTCGTGCGCGCACGGGAGGGATGGGATGCTCTAGGCCAGGCAGATGGCGAGCCGCTGCTGCGTCTGCACGGCCTGGTCACCCACGGCGACGTCGACATCGTCGCGATCGGGCAGCGCCTGATCGAGCGCGGCATCCACGCCGAGATCCTGACGGCCGGCGAGGCATCATCGCGCTGGTCGGGCATGCGCTTCAGCGATGATGTCCTGTTCTCCCGCGACGCGGGCGTCGCCCGGGCGTCCGCCGCACTGGGCGAGTTCGAGCGCCGCATCGTCACGGCGGGAGGCGAGGTGCGCTGGGAGACCCCCGTGGCGCGCATCGAGGAGACCGACGAGGGCGTCGACATCGTGCTGGTCGAGGGTCGGGTGCGGGCGGACGTCGCCGTCGTCACGGTCGGCGCCTGGACCGAGCGGATGCTGCCGGGCATCCGCCTGCCTCGTCTGGAGGTCACCGAGGAGTTCCCCGCGCACTTCGTGCCCCGGGCCGGATCGGCCTGGCTCTCCTTCAACCACTACGTCGACACCGACCGCTATCCGGCCACGGTGTACGGCATGCCGACGCCGGGCGAAGGCGTCAAGGTCGGGTTCCATCGGGCGGGCGAGGTCGTCGATCCGGACGCCCGTCCGCACGCGGTCACCCACGCGCACGCTCTCGCGGACTACGTGCGCGAATGGCTGCCCGGTCTCGATCCGGCATCCGCGGTGCCGATCAGCTGCACCTACACCTCGACGGACGACAGTGCCTTCGTGCTCGACCGGCGGGGACGGATCGTGGTGGGCGCGGGCTTCTCGGGGCACGGGTTCAAGTTCGCACCGGGCGTGGGTGCGACGCTCGCAGACCTGGCACTCGATCCCTCCGCTCTCGCGGCCGTGCCTTTCCGCCTGCCCTGACTCAGCGCGCCCGTGTCACTCGACGCTCGTCCCACACCGGAGCGTCGGACTCGTAGACCTCGCCGTCCGACCCGAACACGAGGAACCGATCGAACGAGCGCGCGAACCAGCGGTCGTGGGTGACCGCGAGCACGGTTCCCTCGAAGCGCTGCAGCGCGTCTTCGAGCGCCTCGGCCGATTCGATGTCGAGGTTGTCGGTCGGCTCATCGAGCAGCAGCAGCGTCGCGCCCGAGAGCTCGAGCAGCAGCACCTGGAAGCGCGCCTGCTGCCCGCCCGAGAGCGATTCGAAGGTCTGCTGCGCCTGGCGCACGACGCCGTATCGGTCGAGTGCCGAGCTGGCCGCGTCCCTCGGCATCCCCGCCCGCCGTTCGTCGCCTCGGTGCAGGATCTCGAGCAGCGTGCGTCCGACGAACTCCGGATGCGCGTGCGTCTGCGCGAACAGCCCCGGCACGACGCGCGCGCCGAGCGCGGCCCGCCCGCTGTGCTCGACCGGCGAGAGCTGCTCGCCGGTCGAGGTCACGTGGCCCAGCGTCGGGTCCGGGTCGCTGCCGCCGCGGGCCAGCAGCCGCAGGAAGTGCGACTTGCCCGAGCCGTTCGACCCGAGCACGGCCACCCGATCGCCGTACCAGACCTCGGCATCGAAGGGCCGCATCAAGCCGCTCAGCTCGAGCGCCTGCGCGACCACCGCGCGCTTGCCCGTGCGCGCACCGCGAAGTCGCATGTCGAAGTCCTGAGCCGGTGGCCGTTCCTCGGGTGGGCCCACCTCCTCGAACTTGCGCAGACGGGTCTGTGCCGCCTGATACCGCGACGCGAATCCGTCGTTCGCCGATGCCTTCACCTTGAGGTTCGCGACGAGCGTGCGCAGTTTCTCGTGCTGCTCATCCCACCGGCGGCGGAGCTCGTCGAGTCTCTCCATGCGGTCGCTGCGAGCCTGG
Source organism: Microbacterium sp. K2 (assembly GCF_051365005.1). Classification (NCBI taxonomy): domain Bacteria; kingdom Bacillati; phylum Actinomycetota; class Actinomycetes; order Micrococcales; family Microbacteriaceae; genus Microbacterium; species Microbacterium sp. K2. Next base: position 1,411,894 of record NZ_JBLWII010000001.1, read on the forward strand.
TGGTAGGTCGCGAATCCCCCACCGTGCACCCATGCCGAGGCACCGGCACCACCGGGTTCGAGGGTGATCAGCCGGTCGACGGCCCGCGCCAGCAGCTCTCGATCATGCGACACGAGCAGCACGGTCTTCGGCGTCTGCCTGAGCTGCTCCTCGAGCCAGCGCTTGGTCGGCACGTCGAGGTAGTTGTCCGGCTCGTCGAGCAGCAGCACCTCGTCGGGGCCGCGCAGGAGCGCCTCGAGAGCGAGCCGCTTCTGCTCACCGCCCGACAGCGTCGTGAGCTCGCGGAAGCGCGCTCGCTCGTACGGCACGCCCAGAGCTGCGACCGTGCACTGATCCCAGACGGTCTCGTGCTCGTATCCGCCGGCATCCGCGTACTCGGCGATCGCCGTCGCATAGGCCATCTGGGTGTCGTGCTCGTCTCGCTCGATCAGCGCGTCCTCCGCGGCCTCGAGAGCCTGCGCCGCCTGGCGGATGCTCCGGGGTGCCACGCGCACGAGCAGCTCGTGAACGGTCTGCCCCGGCTCGCCGTGGCCGACGAACTGATCCATCACACCGAGCCCGCCGTCGATCGTCACGACACCGGCATCCGCGGCCTGATCACCGCGGATGATGCGGAGCAGCGTGGTCTTGCCCGCGCCGTTGGGCCCGATGAGCGCGCTCGTCGAACCGGCTCCGACCCGGAAGGTCGTCTCATCCAGCAGCGGTCTGCCGTCAGGAAGGGTCAGCGAGACCCCTGCAACATCTATGTATCCCACCGTGCGTGGCCGTCCTTCCGCCCGCATGGCGAGCCGACCAGGCTATCAGGATCCGGCGTGCGCGGTGATCACGGTCGGCGGCCGACGACCTGGATCGCCTCGGTCCGCGGGGCCGCCGGCAGCAGCATCCGGAACTCGGTGCCGACGCCCTCCCTGCTCGTCACATCCATGGTCCCGCCGTGCGCGAGCACGATGGCGCGGGTGATGGTCAGACCGAGGCCGACTCCCGGCACCGCGTTGCGGGTCGCGGTCGACGCGCGGAAGAACCGCGTGAAGAGCATCCCCTGTTCGTCTTCGGGGATTCCGACGCCGGTGTCCCGCACGGCGATCTCGATGCCGCCGTCCACCGACCGGACGCTCGCCGTGACGCGACCGCGGGCGGCGGTGAACTTGATCGCGTTCGAGAGCAGGTTGTCGAGCGCCTGGCCGATCCGGCCGGCGTCCACCGACAGTCGCACAGGGCCGTCCGGCACCTCTGCGATGAGCTCGATCCCCTCGCGCTGGGCGTGCGGTCCCGACGAGGCGACGGCGCTGCGCGTGAGCTCGGCGACGTCGACCTCACGACGCTCGAGCGGGAACCTGCCGGACTCGACCTGAGCCGTGAACAGCAGGTCGCCCACCAGGTTCAGCAGTCTCTGCGCGTTGCGCTCGATGATGTCGACGAACTCCTGTTGATCCGTCGTGAGGGGCTGGGCCGGATCGTTCTGCAGGAGGTCGAGGAATCCGATGATCGCGCTCAGCGGTGTCCTGAGCTCGTGCGAGATCATCCCGACGAACTCGTCCTTCATGCGGGCGACCTCGACCGCCCGTGTCTCATCGGTGATCACCAGCAGGTAGCCGTGCCGCGAACCGTCGGAGTCCTGATACGGGGTGACCGTGATGCGCGCGGGAACCGTAGACCCACCCGCGGTCTCCACGTCGATGTTCGAGTCGACCGGCAGCCCGGCATCGGCGTCGGCGAACAGCGCTCGAAGCCCCGGATGCACCTGATCGGCCGTGTGCTTCGACCCGTCGGGCGCGAACTGCGCGAGCACGGTGGCGTCGAAGAACCTGTCGACGCGGACGTTGTCCAGCGCCTCCGGCACCGGCATGCCCAGCAGCCGCACCGCACCCGGATTCCACGCGGTGATCGTGCCGTCGTTGTCCGTGGCGATCACGGCCTGCCCGGTGATCGAGTTCCACAGACTGGTGAAGGACTCGGAGAGCGCGCGGTACTGCTGCTCACTCGACTTCAGCTGCTCGAGCATCTCCTCGTTGACCGCGAGAGCCGCCGTGCGCTCGACGACATGACCCTCGGCCTGGGTCGTGCGAAGACGCTGCTGGCGCGACAGCTCGTTGACGATGGCCCCCACCGTCGCGAAGACCAGCGGACCGATCACACCACGCAGCCAGTCGGCCGGGTCGTCGGGGGGATCGATGAGGTTCGGCATCACGAGCGCGATCGACGAGAGGACCGCCACGATGACGACCTGCCTGCGCCCCGGTGCGGCCGCGATCCAGATCACGGGAAGGAGTACGAAAGACGAGAAGAGCGATGCCGGCCCGCCGGTGCCGGTCCTGATGGCGCCCAACGCGACGATGTCGATCATCGGGATGAGCATCACGACCCAGCCCTCGTATACCCCACGAGCCGAGAGCACGGCCGCGAGGGCGGTCACTGCGGCGATGGTGACGAGACCGAAGACCGCGAAGGCGACGTCTGTCACGGGGATCCCCGGAACCGTCCACATGAGCACAGCCGCGACCGCGACCGCGATCGCCGTAGGCCCCTGCTTCATCAGCGGCGTGGGGTTGTCGAAGTAGCGGCGCCATCCGCGTTCCATCGTCTGCTGCACGGTGCTGGTCGGCGTCATCGCGCCACACCTCGCAGGAGCGCTCGCAGATCTGCACCGATGATCGGCTTGGGCAGCGCGGCGTCGGCGTCGGGGTAGTCGGCGACGTCGAGCACCGAGCTCACGATGAGGAAGCAGTCCGGGAAGCGAACCCTGATGAGACGCGCCAACTCCGTGCCGCTGATGCCGGGGAGCAGCAGGTCGAGCACGGCGACGGCGGGAGAGATCGTCGCGAACGCGGCGATCGCGGATTCGCCGTCTGCCGCCGCGAACACGTCGAACCCCTCGCGGTCGAGATAGCGCTTCAGCAGCGCCGTCTGATCTGCGCTGTCCTCGACCACGAGGGCCAGCGGCCGCCCGGTCATCGCAGGAACAGCTCTCGCACGATCACGATGACGACGACGACGCCCAGAGCGAGAAGCGCCTGTGGGATCAGGAGCTTCTCGCGACGCGCGTCGGCGGCGATCTCCTCCTCCTCGGCGCTTCTCGAAGGTGCTTCGGTCATGAGTCGACCCGTCCGATCTTCTCGGTCTTGATCCATGCGGCGTCGGCGTGACGCCACTCCTTGATGTACGAGTCGACGGTGATGGCGCACAGCAGCGAGCCGTATCCGCAGACGTAGAGCAGGAGGCCGGCGAAGAAGCGTCCTCCCGGCAGGGGCTCCACCGCACGGGCGAGCCAGATGCCGAGCATCGAGAACGGCCCCCAGAGATAGAAGACGACGGCCCAGGCGAACCGGGTCTCATCCGTGACGGCGAGGCCGAGATCGGTCAGCCCCGCCTCGAACAGCCAGGGGAACAGTGCGATCGCCATGAGGATCAGCGCGCCGAGCCCCGGGAACATCAGCGCCTCGCGCCAGGATTGCCGGCCGATGCGCCCGTCGAGCTGCACCGCGTAGAGCATCGAGAACAGATAGATGCAGGCCGCGGAGATCCACATGAAGCGGAAGACGAACTCCGCGATCTCGCTGTGCAGGATGAGCAGCACGAGCAGAGCAGTGGCGGCGAGGATCATGAACGCCGGCAGCAGCAGGATCGTGAACCACGCGAGACCGAATGCGAAGCTGCCCAGATTGTGCACGCGACTGGGACGGAACCACAGATGGCGGTAGATCGAGGTCAGCTGCACGTTGCCGCGAGCCCACCGCAGGCGCTGCTTCCACAGACTGTCGATCGTCCGTGGCTCCTCGGCCAGCACGACCGCATGGGGTTCGAAGACCATGCGGCGTCCTGCCAGCTGCCCCTCGAACGTCGTCATCGTGTCCTCGGCGAGCGTGCCGGTGGGGATTCGACCGCCGATGGCTTCGAGGTTCGCCCGCGAATGCAGCTGGGCGCCCCCGGCCAGACACGCGATCGCTCCCCCGACGTTCTGGGTGCGACGGGCCGAGAGCTGACCGATCACGTACTCGATGGCGATGAACCGGGTGAGGTAGTTGCGGTCGCGACTGCCCTCGGCGATGTAGGCGGTGACGGCCCCGACCTTCTCGTCGGCGAGGTGACGGCTCATCTTGCGCAGCGAATCCCGCGCGAAGATCACATCGGCGTCCATGATCAGCACCGCTTCGGTCCACTCGTCCGCGAGCACGATGTCGAGCCCGTGGTTGAGGGTGTGCGCTTTGCCCTCGCCGCCCTTGTCGCGGCGCAGGTGCACCACGCGCCCGGGGAACGCGGCAGCCTTCGCAGCGACCACCTCGGGGGTGTCATCGGTCGACGCGTCGTCGATCACGAAGATGCGCAGGCGGTCGGCCGGATACTCGAGCTGCATCAGGCGCTCGATCGCCTGTCCCAGGACGAGTCCCTCATTCCAGGCCGGGATCAGCACGGCGACGCGCGGATGGTGGGGCGCGGCCCGGCTGTAGTGGTTCCGGAACGCATGGATCGGAAGAACCAGGAACTGCAGCCCCGTGTTGATCACCGGAAGGGTCCCGACGAGCACGCACACCAGGAGGATCACGACGACGACGATCTCGAGCCAGCTCAGATCGACCATCAGCGAGCCCTCCATCCGTCGAGCATCTCGACGACGCGCGAATAGCGTCCGACCTCGGAGGCCACGTGGCTGTCGGTCGACGCGACGATCTCGGCGCCGGCGCTGTGCAGCGCGTCGAGAAGCGGGATGCCGGGGCACCCCCACTTCTCGTTCACCTCGACGATCGTGTCAGTCTCGGCCGCCGTCTTCGCCCAGGCCGAGACACGCTCGGCACCGAGGTCGTTCTCGGAGAGCCCGATCTTCGGCAGGATCGAGAAGCAGTGCGCCAGCTGGTTCCCCGGGTGACGTCGCATGGCCTCGATCAGTCCGGAGACCAGCTGATCGAGTGCGTCCTCCGGGGCCCAGCCGCCCTCGATCCTCTCTCGCACGGCGCTCGGACCGAGCGGCCCGTCGATGCCGGGGAACTGATGGTCGGCGATCAGGATGCGGTCGATCCCCGTAGGCAGCTCGGGGATGTCCAGATCGCCCGAGGCGGTGAGGATCTTCGCCTCGACACCGGTCAGCACGGTGAGGCCGTCGGGCACCCGCAGTGCCCGCACCGCGGCGAGATAGTCGGGCACCCACGGCGTCGACTGCCGAACGTGGTCGACCAGACGCACGGTCGTCAGCCCAGCTGCCGAGGCCGCGGCGATGTTCTCGGCGAGAGTCGACACCGCGTCATCCGAGAACGTCGAATGCACGTGGTGATCGCCTCGGAGCAGCGCGTGGGTCACAGTTCCTCCTGATGCCCCGCGTGCGCCGAGACGAGGACCTCGTCGACCTCGAGGATCACGTCCTCGAGGAACCGCACCGTGGCGACCTCGCGGAAGGGGATCTTCGACGGGATGTCACGACCGAGGAACAGATCGGCGACGAGCGAGGGGATGTCGACCCCTGCGGCGATCGTGAGCGGAAGGGCACCGGGGAACCGCGGGTTCACCTCGAGGAGCACTGCTCGGCCCGCGCGGTCGCGCCGCAGCTGCACGTTGGCGACGCCCACGAGACCGATCGCGCGGGCGATCGAGGCCGCCGCGCTCTCGAGCTCGTCGTCGTGCACCGTGCGTCCGGCGATCGCGACACCCGAGTCGACCCTGGCACGGGTCCGGGGCACGGCAGCCACCACCGAGCCCGAAGCGTCTGCGATGACATCGACCGAGTACTCCTCGCCGGGGAGGAAGTCCTGCACGATGAGGCCCTCGTCCTCGGGCAGTGCTTCGAGCGCCGCCCGGTCGGGAACGAGGCGCACGCCACGGCTGCCCGCGCCCTGGCGGGGCTTGGCGAAGGCCGGGAACTCCCAGTCGACTGCCAGAGCGTCGGGGCCCGCGAGCACGGTGCGCGGCGTGAGTCCCGTCGCCTCGCAGCGCTCGGCGAGCAGCAGCTTGTCGAGCGCCACGGACAGCGTGTCCTGCGCGGGCGCGGCGAGCACTGCCGGGGCCAGCTCATCGCGTCGGCCGGCGAGTGCCGCGAGCTCGACATCGACCGTGGAGATCACGAGGTCGAGGCCATCATCCTCGACCATGCGGGCGACCGTCGAGACGAAGTCCTCGTCGCGCCCAGGTGGCACGAGACGCCGGTGCGTCGGCGGCACGAGGTAGATCCCGCTGGCCCAGCCGTCCATGTCGGCCGCGAAGACCTCGAGGTCGGATCGCCCCAGGAGCGAGCGGATCACGGCCACGCCGGCAGGGCCCCCTGCGCCGGTCACCAGCACGCGCGCGGTCATCAGCTCTCCTTTCGAGTGAGCTCGTGGGCGCCGATGAACTCGGCGGTCTCGCGCACGACCTCGAGCGGCTCCACGGCCGCTCCTCCGCCGAAACGCGACCAGTATCGAGCGGTGGCCGTCACGAAGTCGGGTGCGAGGTAGTCGCGGGTCGCCGTCTGCGAGCCGAAGCACTCGAGCAGCCTCAGCTTCTGTTCCAGGTACTGGTCGATGCGCACGAACCGCGTCGGCCGGAAGTCGATCGTTGCCGAGGGGCTCTGGTAGCAGGCGACCGTGCCCACCCGGCGGGTCGCGGCGATCGTCGCCTCACTCACCGCGCGGTGGTCCTGATGGCGATCGTTCGACGAGTGCGTGTACACGATGGTCGGCTGCACCTCCTGGACGACCTCCTCGATCAGCCGCACCGTGGTGCCGCCGCCCGAGATCTCGGTGTCGATGAGATCTTTGACGAACAGCCGCGCGCCGAGGATCTCGGCCGACGCGAGCGACTCGTGCTGTCGGCTGTCGGCGTCTCCGCCCCGAGCACCGCGCGAGAGGGTGAGGATGGTGATCGAATCGCCGGCCTGGGCGTGCGCCGCGAGGATTCCGCCGACGCCGATCTCGACGTCGTCGGGGTGCGCGCCGATGGCGAGCACGACCTCCTTGGTGCGGCTCGCTTCACGTCGCACTCGACCCTCGGTCGCGAGCCGCAGCACTGCCTCGACGAGCTTCACGTTGTCGAGCGGCTTCGTGAGGAACTCGTCGGCCTGCGCGCGCAGGGCCGACACCGCGTACTCGACCGAGACATGCGCGGTCATCACGATCACGGGCAGCAACGGATCGTCGCGACGCAGCGCTGCCAGCAGCTCGAGGCCGTCGAGACCGGGCATCTCGATGTCGGTGACGACCACGTCGGGGGTGAACGTCTCGAGTGCCGCGACGGCGGCGTGGCCGTCGTGCGCGACCGAGACCTCGCACCCCGCCCGCCTCTCCAGCACGGTCTTCACGAGCAGGGCGACGTCAGGGTCGTCATCGACGACGAGGACGCGGGGAGCATCCTGGGGCATATCTGCGGCTCTCATTGGGGAAGTCCCCTGCCGATCAGCGTCCGGCATGTCACTCCCTGCGCCCTTCGCGCGGAGAGCTCGAGGGGAAGTCGAGCGGGTGTCTCTAAATACTGGCATACCAATAGACCGCATCGACCGCGCAGCACGACAGAGGGCCGGATGCTGTCGCATCCGGCCCTCTGTCTGTCTCTGTCTCAGCGCTTGTAGTTCGGCGCTTCGACCACGATCTGCACATCGTGCGGGTGCGACTCCTTGAGCCCGGCCGCGGTGATGCGCACGAACTTGCCGCGCTGCTTGAGCTCCTCGATGGTGCGAGCGCCGACGTAGAACATCGACTGGCGCAGTCCGCCGACGAGCTGGTAGGCGACGGCGCCGACCGGGCCGCGATACGGCACCTGACCCTCGATGCCCTCGGGGATCAGCTTGTCGTCGCTCGGCACGTCGGCCTGGAAGTAGCGGTCCTTCGAGTACGAGGTCTGCTTGCCACGGGTCTGCATGGCTCCGAGGGAGCCCATGCCGCGGTACTGCTTGAACTGCTTGCCCGACTGGAACACGATCTCGCCCGGCGACTCGTCGGTGCCGGCGAGCAGCGAGCCGAGCATCACGGCGTCGGCACCGGCGACGAGCGCCTTGGCGATGTCGCCCGAGTACTGCAACCCGCCGTCGGCGATCACCGGCACACCGGCGGGGCGTGCGGCAAGCGAAGCCTCGTACACGGCGGTGACCTGGGGCACTCCGACGCCCGCCACGACGCGCGTCGTGCAGATCGAGCCGGGACCCACGCCGACCTTGACGGCGTCGACGCCCGCGTCGACGAGCGCCTGAGCGCCCTCGCGAGTCGCGACGTTGCCGCCGATCACGTCGATGTGCGCGAAGCTCTCGTCGGCCTTGAGCCGCTTGACGAGGTCGATCACGCCCTGAGACTGGCCGTTGGCCGTGTCGACCACGAGCACGTCGACGCCGGCGTCGCGCAGCGCTTCGGCGCGCTCCCAGGCGTCTCCGAAGAACCCGATGGCCGCACCGACGCGCAGGCGACCCTGGTCGTCCTTCGTGGCCAGAGGGTACTTCTCGCTCTTGTCGAAGTCCTTGATGGTGATGAGGCCCGCGAGCTTGCCGTCTTCATCGATGAGCGGCAGCTTCTCGACACGGTGATGCGCGAAGAGGGCGATGACCTCGCCTGCGGCGACGCCCACCGGTGCGGTGACGAGACCCTCCGACGTCATGACGTCCTTCACGAAGGTGGTCTGACGCTCGAAGCCCGAGACGAAGCGCATGTCGCGGTTCGTGATGATGCCCACGAGGCGTCCGTCGGCGTCGACGACCGGAAGGCCGGAGATGCGGTACTTGGCGCAGAGCGCGTCGACCTCTTCGACGGTCGCGTCCGGCGTCGTCGTGATCGGATCGGTGATCATGCCCGACTCGCTGCGCTTGACGCGGTCGACGTGCGCGGCCTGGTCGGCGATCGAGAGGTTGCGGTGCAGGATGCCGATGCCGCCCTCTCGTGCCATCGCGATGGCCATCCGAGACTCGGTGACAGTGTCCATCGCGCTGGACAGCAGCGGTGTCGCGACCGAGATCCGGCGAGTGATCCGCGACGAGGTGTCGGCCTCGCTCGGGATGACGTCGGTGTGCCCCGGGAGGAGCAGCACATCGTCGTACGTGAGTCCGACGAAGCCGAAGGGGTCGTGCTGGTCCATGGATTGTCCTCCTGCGGGGGCGATCTGGGGCGAGGGTGTACCAATTCTAAGCGCCGGACCCGCGATTTCATTCCGCAGGCGATAGGGTGGCGACGCGAGCGGCGACGACGACTCAGGACCCGCATAGTTATCGACCCGAGACCTGCCGGTGTGGTGGTTGAAACAGAACCGACACATTACGCTCGTACCGTCTACATCAATGCTGATGCATGACCTATGGAATGGACTGGAGGCTCTGTGAGTCCGACCTTCTCGACCACGAGACGCGTGGCCCCTTGGGCGGCGACTCTCGTCGGTCTTCTCCTCGCAGCCGTGATGGTGCTGTTCGGTGCGCCGAGCGGAGCGCATGCTTCCGCACCGGACACCCCTGGCAGCGACCAGGAACAGACGGACTTCTACTTCTCGGGCGTGATCACGCTCGATGACGCCCCCATACCGGATGTCACCGTGACGATCGAAGGCAACGGTTTCGACGCCGAGACCGTGACCGACGCCGACGGGCGCTGGCGTCTCTACGTGCCTGAGAAGGAGGCATACACCCTCACTGTGGACGAGTCCACATTGCCGGACGGCGTGATCGTCGAGGGCGAGTCCGCGTCTCAGGAGGTCGAGTTCGGACTCACCGGATCGAAGGTGATCAACCTCTTCCTCGGAGAGGGAGTCCGTGAGACGACGTCGTTCGCCGACCAGGTGGTCGAACGCATCATCAACGGGCTGAACTTCGGTCTGCTCCTCGCTCTGGCAGCGATCGGCGTCTCCCTCATCTACGGAACGACAGGTCTCACGAACTTCGCTCACGCCGAGATGGTCACCTTCGGCGCGATCATGGCCGTACTGGTGGGCGTCACGTTCGCCGTGCCGATGTGGCTGACGATTCCGGTGGTCGTCGTGGTCGGTGCGGCATTCGGATGGGCACTGGACGCCGGACTCTGGCGTCCACTCCGCCGCAAGGGCATCGGCCTCGTTCCGCTGATGATCGTGAGCATCGGGCTCTCCCTCGCCATCCGCTACACGTTCCAGTTCTTCCTCGGCGGATCCACAACGCAGCTCCCGGGAGCGGATTCCCCGAAGATCCAGATTCTCGGGGCCATCCGACTCTCACCCGTCAGCATGATGTCGATGGGAATCAGCATCGTCGTCCTCGTCGGTGTCGCCTTCTGGCTGGTGAAGACCCGAGTGGGCAAGGCGACCAGAGCGATCTCGGACAACCCCGGTCTCGCGGCGGCGTCGGGCATCGACGTCGACCGCGTCGTGCGGATCGTCTGGATGCTGTCCGCGTCGCTCGCTGCACTCGGTGGGATCCTCTGGGGTTACTTCCGACCCGGAGTGCGCTGGGACATGGGCGTGCACATCCTGCTGCTCATCTTCGCGGCGGTGACGCTCGGTGGTCTCGGCACGGCTTTCGGAGCGCTGGTCGGTGCGATCATCGTCGGGCTCCTCGTCGAGGTCTCCACTCTGTGGCTGCCGTCCGACCTCAAGTACGTGGGCGCCCTCGCGGTGCTCATCCTCATTCTGCTCGTGAGGCCTCAGGGAATCCTGGGCCGTAAAGAGAGACTCGGTTAGGGAGCGACATGGATTGGGGAGGAATTCTCAACAACACCGCCGGCTGGCTCTTCAGCCCGACGACGATCGCCTATGCCCTCGCGGCGACGGGACTCGCGGTGCACTTCGGCTATGCGGGCCTGCTGAACTTCGGCATGGCGGGCTTCATGGCGATCGGCGCATACAGCTATGCGATCTCGATCATCTCGTTCGGGCTGCCCTGGTGGCTCGGAATCATCATCGGCATGGTCATGGCGATGGTCTTCGCCGTGATCCTCGGAATACCCACGCTGCGACTCCGCGCCGACTATCTCGCCATCGTGACGATCGCGGCGGCCGAGATCGTCCGCCTCCTGTTCACCACCACGGTGTTCGACGAGTACACCAACTCCGCCGACGGCCTCGGTGGGTACCACGCGGGGTTCCGAGCGGCGAACCCGTTCCCCGAGGGCACATACGGCTTCGGTCCGTGGACGTACACCGCGAACGATCTCTGGGTGCGCGTCTTCGGCCTGATCCTGCTGGCGATCGCGGTGTTCATGGTGTGGTCGCTGATGCGAAGCCCCTGGGGTCGCGTGCTGAAGAGCATCCGAGAAGATGAGGATGCCGTGCGCTCGCTCGGCAAGAACGTCTTCGGCTACAAGATGCAGGCACTCATGCTCGGCGGGATCTTCGGGGCGCTCGGCGGAGTCGTCTTCGCGCTTCCCTCGGCGGTCGTGCCGGCGACGTACACGACGAGCCTCACGTTCTTCGTGTGGACCATCCTGCTGCTCGGAGGCGCGGCGACCGTGTTCGGTCCCGTTCTCGGATCCATTCTCTTCTGGGTCATCATGGCCTTCCTCGACAGTGTCCTTCCCGCGCTCGCCGAGCAGGGCATTCTGCCGATCTCGCCGATCCAGGCGGGGACGCTGCGATTCGTGTTCGTCGGCGTCGCACTGATGCTGTTGGTCATCTTCCGACCGCAGGGCATTCTCGGAAACAAGAGGGAGCTGACCTTTGTCAAGTAACAGCGCATCTCCTGCAGGGGATTCCGACTCCGTCGGCGTGCCCCCGGCGACGGGGAGCATCTCGCGACCGAAGACCACGGGCCTCGCCACGGGCGACAACGTCCCCGGCGTCCCCAAGAACGATCCGATCATGATCGCCGACAACGTGACTCGACGCTTCGGCGGCCTCACCGCCGTCGATGTCGAGCACCTCGAGATACCCCGCGGAGCCATCACGGCTCTGATCGGACCCAACGGAGCAGGCAAGACAACTCTCTTCAACCTGCTCTGCGGATTCGACAAGCCCAACTCGGGGACGTGGAGCTTCGACGGACGTCAGCTCAGCGGCATCCCCTCGTTCAAGGTCGCGCAGATGGGACAGGTCCGAACCTTCCAACTCACCAAGGCGCTGTCGCTTCTGACCGTGCTGGAGAACATGAAGCTCGGGTCGACCGGCCAGAAGGGCGAGAAGTTCTGGGCGAGCATGCTGCCGTTCATCTGGCGTGGTCAGGAGACGGAGATCGAGGCGAAGGCACGCGACCTTCTCGTGCGCTTCAAACTCGACGCGAAGGCTGATGACTATGCCGCATCGCTCTCCGGCGGGCAGCGGAAGCTGCTCGAGATGGCCCGCGCGCTCATGAGCGATCCGACGCTGGTGATGCTGGACGAGCCGATGGCCGGAGTGAACCCTGCGCTCACCCAGTCGCTTCTCGATCACATCCTCGATCTCAAGGAACTCGGCATGACCGTGCTGTTCGTGGAGCACGACATGCACATGGTGCGCCACATCGCGGACTGGGTGGTCGTCATGGCTGAGGGACGGATCGTCGCCGAGGGTCCGCCCGACACCGTCATGCAGGACCAGTCGGTCATCGACGCGTACCTGGGGGCCCATCAGGACGTCGATCTCGGCGTCGTCACGGGTCGGGTCGACGGCGAGCTGGATGCGTCAGCCGCCGAACTCCTGGAAGAGATCAAGATCGAGGAGGCGGCCGCGGCCGCTCCCGAGGAGGAGGAGAAGAAGTGACCCCGAGCTCCCTCACCGGCGCTGTCGAAGATGAAGCAGCGCGCACCGATCGGGTCGTCGTCCAGGTGACCGACCTCGACGCCGGGTATCTGCCCGGCATCAACATCATCAACGGCTCGAACCTCACCGCCCACAAGGGCGAGTTGATCGGCATCATCGGGCCCAACGGTGCCGGGAAATCGACCCTTCTGAAGTCGATCTTCGGCATGGTCAAGGTTCGCGCCGGCAGCATCTCCGTGAACGGAGAGAGCATCGTCGGGCTGAAGTCCGACAAGCTCGTGCAGCGCGGAGTGGGATTCGTCCCGCAGACGAACAACGTCTTCCCCTCGCTCACGATCGAGGAGAACCTGCAGATGGGGCTCTTCCAGAGGCCGAAAGCGTACAACGAGCGCCTCGAGTTCGTGACCGGCATCTTCGCCGAGCTCGGCAAGCGGCTCAAGCAGCGTGCGGGATCGCTCTCCGGAGGCGAGCGCCAGATGGTGGCGATGAGTCGCGCATTGATGATGGATCCGGCAGTGCTGTTGCTCGACGAGCCCAGCGCCGGCCTCTCCCCCGTCCGTCAGGACGACGCCTTCATCCGCGTCTCCGACATCAACAAGGCCGGCGTCACGACCATCATGGTCGAGCAGAACGCTCGCCGTTGCCTTCAGATCTGCGACCGCGGCTACGTGCTCGACCAGGGGCGCGTGGCGTACGAGGGCACAGGACGCGATCTGCTGAACGACCCCAAGGTGATCGGTCTGTACCTCGGCACACTCGGCCAGGACTGACGACGCACTCGAGAAGGGGGCGGATGCTTCGGCATCCGCCCCCTTCGTCCTGTCTTCTTGCGTCTTGGTCTCTGGGTGTCTTCGTATGAACGTCACGGACGAAGAAGGGACCCCCGGCGATGCCGGGGGGTCCCTCGTTTCACACTTCGCTCAGTCGAGGCGGGTGTGCGTGTTGTCTGCACCGTACTGGAAGACGCCGATCGTCGCTTCGGTCGGGTCGCCTGCGTCGTCGAACGCGACGCCACCGGAGTAGCCGTCGTAGTCGGCCACTCCGCCGTCGAGGATGATGTCCGCGCAGTCCGTGAAGGACTCGCACTTCTCGCCGTCGCCCGAACCACCGGAGACCTCCTGCAGGCTTGCTGCGATGTCAGCGGGTTCGTTGGAGTTCGCAGCGAGAGACGCGAGTGCCAGCAGCACGACGGCGTCATACGACTCACCGGCGTAGTTGAAGTCCGCAAGCTCAGCGCCGTCGCCCTGCTCGAGCCACTGCGCCTTCAGCCGGTCCTGGAAGTCATCCGCGAGAACCGGTCCGGGCTGCGTGCCCTTCGAGCCTTCGATGGAGACCGGCATCGTGTCACCCCACTGGGAGGTGTTGCCGTCGACGAAGTAGAAGTTCGCGCCGTCGAAGCCGCTGTTCACGAACGACGGAACGATGGTCGACGTCTCCTCGAAGCCGATCACCGCGATGGCGTCAGGGTTCTGCGCCATGATCGTCGACACCTGAGCGCTGAAGTTGGTGTCTCCCGCGTTGTACGACTCGGATGCGACGACCTCGCCACCCGTACCCTCGAACGTCTCCGTGAGCGCCGACTCGAGGCCGTTGCCGTAGGCGTCGTTGAGGTAGATGATGCCGATCGACTGATGGCCGTCCTCGGCGATCAGGTTGCCGAGCACCTCGCCCTGGAGCAGGTCGCTCGGGGCGGTGCGCCAGTACAGACCGTTGTCGTCCCAGTCGGTGAAGTCCGGGGAGGTGTTGGCAGGCGAGAAGGTGATCACGCCGGCCCCGACCGCCTGGTCGAGGAAGAGCTTGGTCACACCGGAGGATGCCGCACCGATCAGTGCCTGGACGTCATTGCCCAGCAGACGAGGGACCGTGGTCTCGTACGCCTTGTTGTCGGGGTCGCCGGAGTCGCCGTATTCGACCTCGATGGTGATGCCCTTCGCGGCCTCGTTGATCTCCGCTGCAGCGAGACCCACTCCGGCCTCCTCGGGCGGGCCGAGGAACGCGAGTGCTCCGGTCTGCGGCAGAACCGTGCCGATGTTGAGGGTGAGCTCCTGTCGCTCTTCGGACGAAGGGGCTTCCGACGCTGAGTCGGTCGCAGCCCCCGTGCATCCGGCGAGAACGATGGCGCTGATGCTGGCGACGGCGATGCCGCCGAGGACCTTGACGGCACGCGAGCTGGTGAAGACGCTCATGTTGCTCCTTGCTTTCGATGAAGCGGAACGACTCGAGCGCCGTCCCAGTGCAACAAACGTATACGCGGCGATGTCACTCAATTGTTGCGATGCGTTAACGGTGTGATACAGAACGGTCTCGGATGGATAACGCGCCGAGCGGGTCAGGTCGTACGAACCTCGTTCACGCGTCCCCCGCGCCGCATCGTGAGCAGGAGGTCGACGACGAAGACGCCGATCGCGATCCAGACGATGATGAACCCGGCCCAGCGCTCGGGCGGCATCGGCTCGCCGAGCACCACCGCGCCGATGATGAACTGCATGACGGGCGTGACGAACTGGATCATCCCGATGACGGTCAGGTTGATGCGTCGGGTGCCGGCGGCGAACAGCAGCAGCGGCACCGCCGTCGCCACTCCCGCGAAGGCGAGCAGCACTGCATGCCAGACGCCGTGGGAGCCCATCGTGAGCCCTTCAGGGGTGGCGGCGACGAGCAACAGCTGCACGACGGCGATCGGGATCAGCCAGAACGACTCGAGGGTGAGACCGCTGATCGCATCGACCGCGGGGCCGATCTTCTTCTTGATGAGCCCGTAGACGCCGAACGAGGCCGTCAGTGAAAGAGCGATCCACGGGAAAGAGCCGTAGAAGAGCACGATCACGACCACGGCGACCGCGGCGATGCCGATCGCAGCCCACTGCAGCCTGCGGATGCGCTCCTTGAGCACGAACACGCCGAGCAGCACCGTGGTGATCGGGTTGATGAAGTACCCGAGGCTGGTCTCGACGATGTGCCCCGAGAGGGTGCCGATGAGGAACACCTGCCAGTTGACGTAGATCAGGACGCCGGCGAGAGCTGTCCATGCCAGCAGTCTCGGCTGCCGGATGATCGCACCGAACGCCGCCCAGCCGCGCGTCACGGTGAGAAGCAGCAGACAGAAGACGAGCGAGAGCAGCACCCGCCACGCGACGACCTCCCACGGCCCCGTCGGCGTGAGCAGCAGGAAGTAGAGGGGCAGCACGCCCCAGAGCAGGTACGCGCCCCCGGCGTACGCGACTCCCGCTGTCCGAGTGGCTCGGGATGCGGCATTCGTCGGGGTCACCGCACAACCCTACGCCCGTCGATTCCCGCCAATGTCCGACCGGCAGCGGCTGCAGGTCGGACATTGGCGGGAATCGATGCAAAGGTGGCGCGTCCCCGTCCGTTCAGCGGCTTCGCGCACGTCTGAGGACGACGGCGATGACGAGCGCGGTCGAGAGCGCCATCACCGCGTTGAGGCCGATCGCCGCCTGCAGCCCGGCGAGAAGGCCGGCACCGGCGAATGCCGCGACCACAGCCGCCATCACCGGTGTGCCCAGTGCGATGCCCACCTGCTGGCTCATCGTCACGAGACCGGTCGCCAGCCCCTGCTGTTCCGAGGGAACCGCCCCCGTCGCCGTCACGACGTAGCCGACGATCGCGACGAGATTCGCCACGCCGCCGAGGAATGTCAGGACCAGGAGCGGAATCGCCCACGCCTGCTCTTCGGAAGCGAAGGCCAGCGGGAAGGTGGCGGCGGCCTGGACGACCAACCCGACGACGATCGCGCGCGACGATCCGACCCTGCCGATGACGCGGGGTGCGAGGAGGCCGCCGAGGACGGTGCCGAGACCGAGCACTCCCAGCATCAGCCCGGCCGCGATGGGGGTGTACCCGAGGATCTCCTGCAGATAGATCGTCAGCAGGAAGACGAGCGACGTCTCGGTCGCGAACGCGAGGAGACCGGCGAGGTTGCCCCACGCGATCTGCCTGCTCCTCAGCAGTGACGGGGCGATGAGCGGTTCGGTCGCTCGTCTCTCGGCGAGCGCGAACACCGCGAAGAACGCCGCGGAGACCCCGAGCGGCCCCCAGGTGCCCGGATCACCCCACCCGACGCGCCCCGCGGAGTCGATGCCGAAGACGAGAGCGACGAGAGCGGCTGTCACGGTGACGGCACCGACGACATCGAGGCGAGCCGGTGCGACGCGCCTCGGCTCGTGAAGCACGAGGGCCCCGACGAGCAGGGCTGCAGCGGCCACCGCGACGTTGATGAAGAACGCCCAGCGCCACGAGACGCCTCCGGTGAGCACCCCTCCGAGCACCGCTCCCGACGTGAACCCCGCCGCCATGAGTGCCCCGTTGAGCCCGAGCGCCCGCGAGCGTGCGCGCCCCTCCGGGAACATCGTGGTCATCAGCGCGAGAGCCGCGGGGGTGACCATCGCCGTGGCGATGCCCTGGCCGACACGAGCGGCCAGCAGCACGCCCGGCGTGCTCGCGAGTCCGCCGACGACCGACGCCGCACCGAGCAGCACGAGCCCGGCCAGGAACAGCCGCTTCCGCCCGAGCAGGTCGGCCACCCGCCCGAAGAACAGGGTGAACGACGCGGCGCAGATCGCGAAAGCGGTCACGATCCACTGCAGCGACGCCGTGTCGAAGCCGAGTTCCCGCCCGATCGGGGGCAGCGCGACATTGAGGATCGAGAAGTCGACGGCGAGAGTGAAGTTCGCCGTCAGCAGGACGCCCATGGCGAGCGCCTGCGCCGGGGTGAAGCGATCGTTCGCCTGCGGCGCCGTGGCGGGGAGAGTCGAGTCGGTATGAGTCACGATCCTCAGCCTCCGCCCCGCGGCGTGGGGCAGCCAGTCCCCTCTCCTGACTAGCACTGCCAGGGACAGGCTGCGCGTGCGAGGGTCGTGGAGAATGGCACCATGCACCCGCACACCGAGCTCACCAGGCCGATCGCCTCAGAACGGCCGGTGACCGAGCTCGGCGAGTTCCTGCGCTCTCGGCGGGATCGCGTCACGCCCGACGACGTCGGGGTGGCGAGCTTCGGTCGGCGCAGAGTTCCGGGCCTCCGCCGCGAAGAGCTCGCGCGACTCGCCGGGGTCTCGGTGACCTACCTGACCCGCTTGGAGCAGGGCCAGTCGCAGAACGCATCCGACGCGGTCGTCGACAGCCTGGCCCGGGCGCTGCAGCTCGACGCCGACGAGCATGCGCATCTCCGAGCGCTGGCGCGCCCGAGAGCAGCCGCTGCCCGCCGACCCCGGAGGCCCGAGCAGCCGCATCGGGGCGCATCGCAGCTGTTGCATGCCATGGGAGTTCCGGCTGTGCTGCTGGGGCGTTTCAATGACATCCTCGACTGGAACGGCGCCGGCCACCTTCTGATGGCGGGCCATGTGGAGGTCGACGCGCCGTCGCGGCCGGCAGCCCGCCCCAACCACCTCCGGATGCTGTTCCTCGATCCGCACACGCGAGATCTGTACGCCGACTGGCAGGAAGAGGCTGCACTGGCGGTGGCATCGCTGCGATATGTCGCCGCGCGATTCCTAGACGACCGTCAGCTGGCCGAACTCATCGGTGAGCTGAGCCTGAGCAGCCCGGACTTCGCGAAGCTCTGGGCGGGGCACATGGTCAAGCTCTGCACGAGCGGCAGCAAGCGCTTCCGACATCCGGTCGTCGGGGAGCTCACGCTCGGCTACGAGGTCCTCCACCTGCCCGAGGGAGACGGCCAGCGAATCCTCGCGTACAGTGCGACTCCCGGCAGCACTGCCGCAGCGGCCCTCGAACTGCTCCAGACGCGCTGAGCCGGTTCGCGCCCGCCTGACAACGTGCGGACACGCAGGAAGGCCCGGATGCATGATGCATCCGGGCCTTCCGAAGACGTTGTCTCAGCGGACGACGACTGCGAGCACGTCGCGAGCCGACAGGACGAGGTACTCGTCTGCGCCGAACTTCACCTCGGTGCCGCCGTACTTGCTGTAGAGCACACGGTCGCCCACGGCGACGTCGAGCGGAACGCGGTTGCCGTTGTCATCGATGCGGCCGGGGCCCACGGCCACGACCTCGCCCTCCTGGGGCTTCTCCTTGGCGGTGTCGGGGATGACCAGGCCACTCGCGGTGGTCTGCTCTGCCTCGACCTGCTTGATGACGATGCGATCCTCGAGCGGCTTGATGGAAACCGACACGGTCTACCTCTTCTTTCTTGACGCTGACAGGAAGACTTTTCGCACTCTCAACCCGAGAGTGCTAATTCAGTCTATGCGCTCCGCTGGCACTCACGCAATGCGAGTGCCAATGGGGCGAACATGCCGCCGCCTAAGCTGGAGGCGTGGAGATCTCCGAGCTGCGCGCCCTGCTCACCCCCGAAGGCCTGAAGGCGCTCGACCAACTCGGCCCCGTCGAACAGGTCGCCGATGTCGCCCGCATCGTCTCTCGGCTGCGCGCCGCCGGG
This sequence comes from Microbacterium sp. K2, assembly GCF_051365005.1. Taxonomy (NCBI): domain Bacteria; kingdom Bacillati; phylum Actinomycetota; class Actinomycetes; order Micrococcales; family Microbacteriaceae; genus Microbacterium; species Microbacterium sp. K2. The sequence continues at coordinate 1,430,876 of NZ_JBLWII010000001.1, forward strand.
CACTCCCCCGAACTGGTCTCGGCTGTGGTGGGCCAGGCGCGGCTGCGCGCCAAGGCGAAGGGCAAGTTCGGCGACTTCGCATCGCGGATGCTGTTCACCCGCGCCGGGCTCGAGCAGGCCACTCGGCTGGGCGTCGCCGCGCGGCATGCGCAGCGGCTGCGCCGGGCAGGGATCACCCGCGTATCCGATCTGGGCTGCGGCATCGGCGGCGACTCGCTCGCCTTCGCCGGCGCCGGACTCGACGTGGTCGCCGTCGATGCCGACGAGGTGACCGCAGCGATCGCCGCCTACAACCTCGCACCCTTCGGAGACAACGCGGTCGTGACGCACGGCACCGCCGAGGCCCACGTGCCGGTCGACGGCGACGAGACCCAGGCGATCTGGATGGACCCGGCCCGCCGTACCGCAGGCCACAGCGAGACGCGGCGCGTGTCGTCCGATGACTACTCTCCCCCGCTCGACTGGGCGTTCGACGTGGCGTCCCGCATTTCGACCGGCATCAAGCTCGGCCCTGGCCACGACCGGGATTCTCTCCCCGTCGACGCCGAGGCGCAGTGGGTGAGCGCAGAGGGCAGCGTCGTCGAGCTGGTGCTGTGGACGAGAGCGCTGGCTCGCGACGGCATCCGCCGCTCCGCCCTCGTGATCCGCGGCGAGCGCTCGCACGAGCTCACCGCGGGGGCGGATGCCGAGGATGCACCCGTGCGTGAGCTCGGCGCCTTCCTGCACGAGCCGGACGGGGCGGTGATCCGGGCGCGCCTGATCGGCGACGTCGCACGCAGTCTCGACGCGGGGATGCTCGATGAGCGCATCGCCTACCTCACCTCCGACACGGCGCTCACGAGTCCGTTCGTGCAGTCGTTCCGGGTGCGCGAGACGATGCCCGCCAATCCCAAGGCGATCAACGCCGTGCTCAAGGCGAACGATGTCGGCTCGCTCGAGATCAAGAAGCGCGGCATGGACATCGACCCCGCAGCCTTCCGCAAGAAGCTGACACTGCGGGGAGATCGGGCGGCGACGCTCATCCTCACCCGCGTGGGCGATCAGCGCCGCGCGATCCTCGCCGATCGGGTGCCTGCGGCCGAGTAGCGTCGGGCGGACCTGCGGCGCTAGCCGTCGGAGTCGTCGGCCGGGATGTCGACCTGGATCGGATCCTGCTTCTCGCCGCCGAGTTCGAGCGTCTCCCCCGGGCCCACTGTCTGCTCCGCGGCGGCTGCTGCGCTGTCGCCCGAGACGACGAGGTACGGTGTGCCGTTCAGTGTGTACGCGAGCCGCACGCTCCATTCCGCAGCGACGGCCCGCGTCTCGTCGACGGTGACTCCTCGGGTTTCGATGCCGTCGCCGGAGTACCCCTCGTCTCCCGACGCGCGACAGTCGACGCTCTCGACGGCGTCGACGATCAGGCAGTCCTGGACGTCGTCGTTCTCGAAGCGCTGTGCGCGCCACACGGGGGCATCGCGGAAGTAGCCGACGACCGAGAACGAGTACTCCTCGAAGCCCTCGTCGATCAGCTGCTCGGCCCGCTCCCGCTCGTCCCCCTGGAACTGCGACAGCCAGGAGTTCTGGTCCGAGCGCCAGCGCTGGATGATCCCGACGACCTCGCCGTTCATCGCGCGTGCAGCGGATGCCCAGATCTCCTCCGGACTCTCCTCACCCTCGCCGGGCGCGGTGACACTCGCACTGACCTCGATCCCGTTCCCGTTGGCGAGATCCGCGGCCGACTGACACTGATCCGCCGACTTGCCTGCGGCGTCGAGCGTGATGCAGACCGTCTCGCCCTCCTGTTTCGTGGCGTACCAGACGAGGGCGTCCTCGTCCTGGCCGATCGCCCGCAGGCTGCCGGGGTCGAATCCGCCCTCCGCCTCCAATTCGGCGCGTCGCTGCTGCTGCTCGGAGGTCAGGGCCACGGCGTCACCGGTGTGCCCGAAGACTGCCCATCCGACGCCGAGACCGATCACGAGCATCGCTGCGGATGCGGCGACAGCAGCCTTCCAGTGCTGTCGGATCGCCGCGCGAAGCCCTCGGGCCTCGAGGGGCTGCTGCCCGACGGCTTCCTCATCGGCGGGATCCTCGGAGGAATCCTCGGAGGGGTTTCCGTTCGTCGGGACGGAGACGGGTGCTCCGGCATACGGCGGCCTCGAGTCCTCGGGCGAACGCGGCACGTCGACCGCGTCGATGCCTGGGCCCGCCGCAGCCGCGGCGCGGACCGTCAAGTCCGGCTCGACGCGCATGGACTCGAGCTCGCGCAGCCTGGCCGCATCATCCTCGGTCAGGCCGCCGCCGCGCCCGTATGCTCTGGCCTGCAGGGTGCGCAGCTCGGCGGATTCACTCTCCTGCAGCATCGTCGCTCTCCCAGCCCCTCGTCACGGTGAGGTACTGCTGACCGTAGCCGAACTGATACTCGTAGCGGGTCGTCTCACCGTCGACTGCGACGTCGAGCGCGAGCGTCCGGTCCGCATCGGCGAGCATCAGGCCGTCGTCGCACGCCATGGGAGGGTCGGGCATGGACCCGTCATAGACGAGACAGTATCGCTGGGTGGAGACATCGATCCCGGTCCAGATCGGCACCTGGTCGTCGTAGCCCACTACCTGTCGGCGCGGGTGGCTCTGCCCTCCGCGTCCTCCCGGCCTGCAACTCGTGCAGCCGCGCGGCATCCGCCTCACTCAGCGCGCCGGCACGACCGTAGGCCCGCGCCTGGAGAGCCCGCAGCTCGACGGATTCATCCGCGTCGAGCATCCGCTATCCGAGTCTCTCGAACTGCATCCCGGCCCAGACGAGCCAGCCGAGGCTGTAGACCGTCGCGCACAGACCGAGCACGAGCGCCCAGCGCGCGATGGCGCGACTCTCGACGGGCCGGCGCAGCGACATGATCGACGCGATCACGGAGATGATGGCTATCGGTATGCCCCACCCGACGAAGAAGGACGAGACCAGGGCGACGATGGCGGCCATCAGCGCCCACGGGGCGAGGCGGGTGTCGTCGACGGCCGACGCGTCGGTCGACGGCGCCCAGTCGGTGCCGCGCCCGATGTCGTCGGCCACAGGACCGCTGACGACCACCGGTTCGACTCCGACCGGCCCCGTCGGCAGCTTCGTGTATCCCTCGCGGCGCGACCCCGGGATTCGCGCCGAACCCGCAGGATGCTCGACCTCGTCGCTCGGACGCTCGATGCGGGTCGGGGGCAGTGCGGCACCGGACGCTGGTTCTGCACCCATCGGATCGGGCGTGCGTGGCACGTCGCTCATCACATCACCGCGACGCGCTCGTCGACCTGGATCTCGGTGACCGGAAGGGTCGAGTCGGCTCCGAACGCGAGCGTCGACGGCTGTCGACCCGACGAGATCAGCTCCGCCGCGAGAGCCGCGATCATCGCCCCGTTGTCTGTGCAGAGCGACAGGGGCGGGATGCGCACAGTCACGCCCGCCTTCTCGGCCCTGGCGAGTGCGACCTCGCGGAGTCTTCGGTTGGCGATGACCCCGCCGCCCAGCAGCAGGCGCGGCACGCCGAGGTCTGCGCACGCGGCGAGCGCCTTCGTCACGAGCACGTCGACCACAGCCTCACGGAAGCTCGCGGCCACATCGGCGACCGGGACAGGCACGCCCTCGGCCTCGCAGCGCTCGACCCAGCGTGCGACCGCCGTCTTGAGCCCGGAGAACGAGAAGTCGTAGCGGTGCTTCGCGAGGTCGGATGCCCGCGACAGTCCGCGCGGGAAGCGGATCGCATTCGGGTCGCCGTCGAGAGCGGCCCGATCGATCTCGGGGCCGCCGGGGTACGGCAGCGACAGCAGACGCGCGACCTTGTCGAACGCCTCGCCCGCGGCGTCGTCCATGGTCTCGCCCAGCATCTCGACGTCGGTCGTGAGGTCGCGCACGTGCAGCAGCGACGTGTGCCCTCCCGACACGAGCAGCGCGATCGTCGGGTACTCGAGGGGCTCGGAGTCGGGGGTCAGGATGTCGGCGGCGATGTGGCCCACCAGGTGATTGACCGCATACAGCGGCTTGTCGAGCGACACGGCGAGACCCTTCGCGGCGCCGACGCCGACCATGAGCGCGCCCGCGAGACCCGGCCCGCTGGTCACGGCGACGGCGTCGAGGTCGTCGAGTCGCACCCCGGCCTCGGCGAGCGCGGCATCGATCGACGGCTGCAGGGCTTCGAGGTGGGCTCGGGCGGCGACCTCGGGCACGACACCGCCGTAGCGGGCGTGCTCGTCCATGCTCGACGCGATCGTGTTCGACAGCAGGGTGCGCCCGCGGACGATCCCGATGCCCGTCTCGTCGCAGCTCGTCTCGATGCCCAGCACCAGAGGCTCGGTCATACGGTGGCCTCCTTCGCGGCGTCCACAGTGGATTCGTCAGGATGCGAGGAACGCGGATGCTGCAGCACGAGGCGCATCACGATCGCATCGACGTCGTCGGGCTGGTAGTAGCGAGGGCGGCGGCCGATCTCCTCGAACCCCTCGGAGAGGTACAGCCCCTCTGCGCCAGGGTTGTCGGCACGCACCTCGAGGAACACCTCTCGGGCTCCGCGTTCGGCTGCGGCAGCGAGAAGCGCCCGCAGCAGCGCGCGACCACGACCGGCACCCCGGTGCTCCGCATCGAGGGCGATGGTCTGGATGTCGGCATCGCGCGAACCCTGCAGGGCGCGCACTCCCCCGTAGCCGATGATCACGCCGTCATGCTCGTCGACCAGATAGCGGCCGTGCGGGCTCGCGAGTTCCAGCGCCATGGCCTGAGAACTCCATGCGTCGGTCGGGAACGAACGATGCTCTATGGCCATGATGGCGTCGAGGTCATCGGGCGTCGCTGCGCGCAGAGTCATAGCCCCACCTTCTTCGGCGCTCCGGGCACGGTGACATCGGGCTGCCGCAGGTAGAGCGGCTCGGACCCCGCGAGCGTGCGCCCTGCAGCCACCGCTCGGGCACCCACGCGGGCGAGGTCTACGGCCGACAGCCTCTCGACATCGATGCGACGCATGCCGTCGAGGTGCTCGTCTGCGTCGGCCCGCGCGACCAGCACCGTGTCGGCGACCATGTTCGGGATGCCATCGGCATCCGTCCCCTCGAAGACGGTGATCGCGACCTCCCGCCGACGGGCGTCGGTGACGATGGCGAACGGGCCGGTGACGGCCTCTCGCTCGATCGCGGTGAGCGCCGCGGCGAAGTGGCTGGGTACGGGGACGACCGGGATTCCCCGGCCCATCGCGAAGGTGCGCGCGGTGGCGATGCCGATGCGGAGGCCGGTGAAGGGGCCTGGACCCATGCCCGCCACCACCTGATCGATCGATCCGCTTCCGGTCTCGTCGAGGGCTCGCACGAGCAGCTCGCCGATGACCTCCGCGTGACCGAGAGGGTCGGCGGCCGATGCATCGGACACACGTGTGCCGTCGTCGTCGATGAGGGCGACGGCGGTGCCCAGGGAGGTGTCGACGGCGAGGATCACCTCTCCAGGGTAGTCGCCGTTCAGCCGGTGTTCGCTGAGCGCCCGCCGCGCGTGATCGTCACGTGCCGCGGGGCATCCGCGTCGAGCTCGGACGGGTCGAGATCGTCGTCGCCGCCGACCGGGCGCTCCAGCTCGATGTCCCACCAGGTCTCGGTCAGGTCCTCGGCCATTCCGCGTCCCCACTCGATCACGACGACCGATCGCGCGAGGTCGAGATCGAGGTCGTCGAGCTCGGCGCCCGAGCCGAGACGGTAGGCGTCGACGTGCACCAGCGGGGCGCGTCCGACGAGCGAGGGATGGGTGCGCGCGATCACGAACGTGGGGCTCTGCACGGGCCCGCGCACTCCGAGCCCCTCAGCGAGCCCTCGCGTGAACGTCGTCTTCCCCGCGCCGAGGGGCCCGGTGAGGATCAGCAGATCTCCGGCTTCGAGTTGCTCGCCGATGCGGAAGCCGAGCTGCTCCATGGCATCCGACGTCTCGATCTCGCGGCGTCCGAGAAAGGCCGGGTCGACGCTCATGCCGACCGCCGGGGCACGCGCGGGCCGATGCGCGTGACGATCTCGTAGTCGATGGTCGAGGCGGCGTTGGCCCACTCGGCCGCCGAGGGAACCCCGAGGGTCGGGTCGCCGAACAGCACGACCTCATCTCCGATCGACACCGGGGCATCGCCGACGTCGACGACGAACTGGTCCATGGCGATCCGGCCCACGTTGGTGTACCGACGTCCGCCGATCGACACCGGCAGGCGTCCGGACGCGTGGCGCGGCACTCCGTCGGCGTAGCCCAGAGGCACGAGCACCAGCGTCGTGTCGCGCGAGGTGCGGTGGTCGTATCCGTACGACACCCCGGCTCCCGCCGGCACGCGGCGGACGGCGGCGATCGCACCACGCAGGGTCATGGCGGGGCGAAGCCCCAGCTCTGCCGACGAGCGGTCGTCGAAGGGCGAGAGGCCGTAGATGCCGATGCCGATGCGCACGGCATCCAGTCGCATCTCCGGCAGGTCGATCGCGGCCGCGGTCGCCGCGATATGCCGGATCTCGGGGTGGATGCCGAACGAGGCCGCCGCGGCGACCGCCTCCTCGAACTTCGCCAGGGCCTCGCGGTCGTCCTGAGGCGAGGTGTTCGAGAGGTGGCTGAAGAGCCCGATGATGCGCAGGCGTCCGATGCGTTCGAGACGCGCAGCCTCGGCGAGCACGCGCCGCCAGTCCGCCGGTGCGATGCCGTTGCGCGAGAGACCCGTCTCGAACTTCAGGTGCACGCCGACCGGACGGTCGACCGATGCGACGGCACCGGCGGCCTCGAGCTGGTCGAACGACGAGATGCCCACTTCGATGTCGTGCGCTGCCGCCTGGTCGAACCGCTCGCCCGGCGCGTGCAGCCACGCGACGATCGGAGCCGTGATGCCCTGGCGACGCAGCTCGAGAGCCTCGGGGATCTCGGCGACGCCCAGGCGGGTCGCACCGCCGGCGAGGGCCGCGACGGCCACGGCTGCGGCTCCGTGACCGTAGGCGTTCGCCTTGACCACGGCGATGACCTGCACGCCGGTGAGACGACGGAAGTGTCGGACGTTGTCGCTGATCGCATCGAGCTCGATGCGGGCCTCGCGGAACGGAACTGTCACAGGGGCTCTCCTTCTGCCACCACGAATGCGGCGGCGAGGCCTGCATCGTGGGTGAGGGTCAGGTGCAGTCGGGTGATGCCGCGCTCGGCGATGACTTCGGCAGTGGTGCCGGACAGCACGAAGTGCGGGCGACCCGACGCCTCGGAGGCGATCTCGATCTCGATCCAGTGCACGCCGTCGGAGCCGCCGAGGGTCTTGATCAGGGCTTCCTTCGCGGCATATCTCGCGGCCAGGGAGGGAAGGCGCAGCGCCCGCTCCCCCGGCGCGAACAGTCGCTCCAGCAGCCGCGGCGTGCGCTCCATCGTGCGCTCGAACCGCGGGATGTCCACGAGGTCGATGCCGGTCCCGATGATCACCCGTTCAGCCTAGTCGCGGCATCCGCCTCCTTCGCTCCTGCCCCGTCCCGCCCCGTCCTGCCCCGGATGGCTGACCATCCCTCGCCTGGCTGGCACCTCACCCCCACACCTCCCGCCAAACGGGGAACCCTCAGCCATCCGGACAATCCGTCCGCTCGCCCTCGGCGGTCGCCCACCCCGGATGGCTGGTCATCGCCCGCTGGGCGGCCCAGTCACGCTCATGCCTCCCGCCAGGCGGGGAACGATCAGCCATGCGGCCGGGCTGACCACTCCTGCACAACCCGCATCGCGAGGAGATCGATCCCCAACCGTGCGGCAACCGCAACCTCGCCGCACGTGCTTGCGAGAGGATCGGCCGATGCCCACGCCACTCGACCTCGTCCAGCTGCACGGCGGAATCACCCGCGGATCACGACTCGCCTCGTTCGGGTGCACGCGCAAGGACCTCTCGATCGCGGTGCGTCGCGGCGAACTGATACGCGTCCGCGCCGGAGTGTTCGCCGCGCCGGATTGCGCTCCGAATGTGCGCACAGCGGCCCTCCATGGGGGCGCACTGACGTGTTCCGGGGCGCTCCGACTGCACGGCGTCTGGGTGCTCGACGACGAGAAGCACCCCCACGTGTGGCTGGGTCAGGCGGGGCGCACGCACCGCCACCGCGATTGCCTCTGCGTCGAGCACTACCGCGCAGGACGGATGCATCTGGGGCTGGCTCCGGTCGAGGCAGCGCTGGTGCATTCGTACGGATGCCATGGCGACGAGTTCTTCTTCGCCGCCTTCGAATCCGCATGGGGGCAGCGCCTGATCGGAGCAGCCGCACGGCGCCGCATCCGCGCTGCACTCCCCGCGCGCGCCCGATGGCTCGTCGACATCGCCCGCCATGATGCGGACAGCGGGCTCGAGTCGATCGTCAGGCTGCGGCTGCATCTCCTGGGCATCCACGTATCGACGCAGGTCGTCATCGACGGGGTAGGTCGGGTCGACTTCGTGCTCGAGGGGCGCGTCATCCTCGAGGCGGACGGCAAGGGCAATCACGATGGCCACTCGGAGCGTCACCGGGACCTGAGACGGGATGCCGAAGCATCCCGTCTGGGATACGAGACGCTCCGCTTCGACTACGCCATGATCATCCATGACTGGGACGTCGTGGCCGGCGCCATCACGAGCGCACTGGCGCGTTCACGTTCCTGAGCCGGATGGCTGAGGATCCCCCGGTTGGCCGGCACAGCATCCTGCATCCGCCAGCCGGTCGAGATATCTCCAGCCATCCGTCCCAGAAGTCGAGAGCGGCTTACTCGACGGTGACGGACTTGGCGAGATTGCGCGGCTGGTCGACGTCGAGGCCCTTGGCCGTGGCGAGCGCCATGGCGAAGATCTGCAGCGGGACCACCGCGAGCAGCGGCTCGAACATCGCTCCGGCGAGCGGGATGCGGATGACCTCGTCGGCGAACGGCAGGACCGCCGCGTCTCCCTCTTCGGCCACGACGATCACGCGGGCGCCGCGGGCACGGATCTCCTGGATGTTGGAGACGACCTTGGAGTGGACCACGGCCGAGTGACGGGGCGACGGCACCAGGACGAAGACCGGCTGCCCGGGCTCGATCAGGGCGATCGGACCGTGCTTGAGCTCGCCGGCGGCGAAGCCCTCTGCATGGATGTACGAGATCTCCTTGAGCTTGAGCGCGCCCTCGAGCGCGATCGGGAAGCCGACGTGGCGACCGAGGAAGAGCACCGAGCGGGTGTCGGCCATCCAGCCGGCGAGCTGAGTGACGTGCTCCTGCTCGCTCTCGAGGACCTTGGCGATCTTCTCGGGGAGGGCAGTGAGCTCGGCGACGTCGACGGATGCGTCCTGCACCGATCCGCGCACGCGCCCCATGTGCAGACCGAGCAGCAGCAGAGCGGTGATCTGCGCCGAGAACGCCTTGGTCGACGCGACCGCGACCTCGGGGCCGGCGTGCGTGTAGACCACGGCATCGGACTCACGAGGGATGGTCGCGCCCTGGGTGTTGCAGATCGAGAGGGTGCGCGCTCCGCGCTCTCTCGCGTACTTGACCGCCATCAGTGTGTCCATGGTCTCGCCGGACTGGCTGATCGAGATGACGAGCGTGTCATCGCCGATCACCGGGTCGCGGTAGCGGAACTCGTGCGCCAGTTCGACATCGACGGGGATCCGCGCCCACTGCTCGATCGCGTACTTGCCGACGAGTGCCGAGTAGGCGGCCGTGCCGCACGCGGTGATGATGATGCGGTTGATGCCGAGGAACAGCTCGTCGAGGCCGTCGAGCTCGGGGATGACGACCTGATCGCCCTGGATGCGACCGCGGATCGTGTTGGCGACCGCCTCGGGCTGCTCGGCGACCTCCTTGGCCATGAAGCTGGACCATCCGCCCTTCTCCGCAGCGGCGGCATCCCACGACACGTCGAACGGCTCGGCTTCGACCGGCGTGCCGGAGAAGTCGGTGACCGCGACGGCATCCGGGGTGATCGAGACGATCTGGTCCTGGCCGATGGCGAGCGCCTTGCGGGTGTGCTCGATGAACGCGGCGACGTCGGAGCCGAGGAAGTTCTCGCCCTCGCCGAGACCGATCACCAGAGGCGAGTTGCGTCGTGCGCCGACGACGAGCCCCGGGTGGTCCTGGTGCATCGCGAGCAGAGTGAACGCGCCCTCGAGGCGGTTGACCACGGCGCGGAACGCCCCCTGCAGGTCGCCGCCGTTGTTGCGGTACTCACGACCGAGCAACGCGGCCGCGACCTCGGTGTCGGTCTCGCTGCGGAATGCCACGCCGTCGGCGAGCAGTTCGTCGCGCAGCGACGCGAAGTTCTCGATGATGCCGTTGTGGATCACGGCGAGCTTGTCGTCATCGGCGAGATGCGGGTGCGCATTCTCGTCGGTGGGGCCACCGTGAGTGGCCCAGCGGGTGTGCCCGATGCCCGTGTTGCCGTCGGCGAGGGCCGCGTCCTCGAGCGAGTCGCGCAGCATGGCGAGCTTTCCCGCCTTCTTGCGCATGCCCAGCGAGCCGTCGCCGTCGATGACCGCGACGCCTGCCGAGTCATAGCCGCGGTACTCGAGACGGGCGAGTCCTGCGAGCAGGATGTCCTGGCTGGGGCGCGGGCCCACGTATCCGACGATTCCACACATGTGGTCAAGAGTAAGGCGGGGTTTTTGCGAAGGTTCCGAACGAAACCTCGAGCCTGCTCAGAGCTTGCGAAGAAGCACGCTCTCGACGCTGTGGTCGACGCCCTTGTTGAGCACGAGCCGGGCTCGGTGCTTGGTCGGCATCACGTTCTCGACCAGGTTCGGCATGTTGATCTCGTTCCAGTAGCCGAGCGCGGTCGTGATCGCCTCCTCGTCGGTGAGATGGGCGAAGACGTTGAAGTACGACGAAGGGTTCGAGAAGGCTCCCTGGCGCAGAGCGAGGAACCGGTCGACGTACCACTTCTCGATGTGCGAGGTGTCGGCGTCGACGAAGATCGAGAAGTCGAAGAGGTCGCTGACGGCCACGTCGTTGGGTGCCGGCGGTGGCTGCAGGACGTTCAGTCCTTCGACGATCACGACGTCGGGACGCCGGACGACCACATGAGCGTCGGGCACGATGTCGTAGCGCATGTGCGAGTAGAACGGCGCCCGCACCTCTGCAGCCCCGCTCTTCACCTCGGTGAGGAACTCGAGCAGCGCCCGCCGATCGTAGGACTCGGGAAAGCCCTTGCGCTCCATCAGGCCTCTGCGCTCGAGCTCGGAGTTCGAGTGCAGGAACCCGTCTGTCGTGACGAGTTCGACCCGAGGCGTGCCCGGCCACCGACTCATCAGCTCGCGCAGCAGGCGGGCGATGGTCGACTTGCCGACGGCGACAGATCCTGCCACTCCGACCACGAACGGGGTCGTCGAGTCGTCTTCCTGCAGAAACGAGCTCGTCGCAGCTCCCAGACGCTTCGTCGCCGTCGCGTAGAGGCTGAGCAGCCGACTCAGGGGCAGGTAGACCTCGCGCACCTCGGCGAGATCCAGGCGGTCTCCGATGCCGCGGAGTTCGACGACCTCGGTCTCGGTGAGCGGCTGGTCGAGGCCCGCCGCCAATCGCGCCCATTCGTCACGACCGATCTCGCGATACGGAGAGAGCGGCAGCGTGGGGTCGGCGGTGGTCACGGATACATCGTAACGGCGCACGAGTAGTCTCTATCCGTGCGCCTGGGAGTACTCGACATCGGTTCCAACACCGTCCACATGCTCGCCGCCGATGTTCGCCCCGGCGGTCGACCGCTGGCGACCACCAGCGACCGCACCGTCCTGCGGCTGATGCGGTACCTCACCGACGACGGGGCGATCTCGGAAGAGGGAGTGCGCGCGCTCGAGGCGGCAGTCGTCAGAGCGCGCACGGTCGCCGAAGAAGAGAACGTGGACGAGCTGCTCGCCACCGCGACGAGCGCGGTGCGAGACGCCCGGAACGGTGCCGACGTGATCGCCCGCATCGAGGCGGCCCTCGGCCAGCCGCTGCAGGTTCTCGACGGAGAGACCGAGGCCGAGCTCACCTTCCTCGCCGTACGGCGATGGTTCGGCTGGTCGGCGGGACAGCTGCTGCTGCTCGACATCGGCGGCGGCTCGCTCGAGGTCGCGGCGGGCGGGGATGAGCTGCCGGATGCCGCGGCATCCGTCCCGCTCGGAGCCGGCCGCATGACAGTGCAGTTCCTGCCTCACGACCCTCCCGGCGAAGACGACGTCGAACGCCTCCGCGAGCACGCGACCGCCACGCTCGCCGAGGTGCTCCCCCGGTTCACAGCACTGCCGCGGCCCGATCACGTGGTCGGGTCGTCGAAGGCGATCCGGTCGCTGGCCAGACTCGCCGGCTATCCGGTGCCGGGATGGTCGGGGATCCAGCGCATGGTGCTGCCCCGCGCCTCACTGGGGTCGTGGATCCCTCGACTGGCCCGCCTCCCCGCGTCCGCGCGGCAGGAGCTCCCCGGCATCACCGCGGATCGCACCTTCCAGATCGTCGCCGCCGCGGTCTCGCTGCACACCGCCATGACCGCGCTCGACGTCGATGAACTCGAGGTGTCTCCGTGGGCACTGCGCGAGGGCGTGCTGCTGCGGTACATCGAGCAGTTGAACTGGAACGCGCCGCGCGGCTGACCCGAGGTCGGTGCCGCACGGCGCGCTCGACGGTTCAGAGCGAGAGTCGCTCGCGCACGACAGCGACCAGCCGGTCGGCGTACGCCTGAGCGGATTCGGCGTCCGCCGCCTCGACCATGACCCTGACGAGGGCCTCGGTTCCTGACTTGCGGAGCAGCACGCGACCGGTGTCGCCGAGTTCGGCGGCGACCTCGCGCACGGCCTCCTGCACGACGGGGTCGGACTCGAGCGCGTCCTTGTCGACGTCGCGCACGTTGATGAGCACCTGCGGGTACACGGTCATCACGCTCGCGAGTTCGGCGATCGTCTTGTTCTGACGGGCCATCTCGGCGACCAGGTGCAGCCCCGTGAGCAGTCCGTCACCGGTGGTGGCGAACTCGCTCATGATGACGTGGCCCGACTGCTCGCCGCCGAGGGCGTAGCCGCCTCGGTCCATGTCCTCGAGGACGTAGCGGTCGCCGACCGCGGTCTGGCGCACGGTGATGCCGTGCTCGCGCATGGCGACGTGCAGGCCGAGGTTGCTCATCACGGTGGCGACGAGCGTGTCATCGGTCAGGTGACCGCGCTGCTTCATCGACACCGCGAGGATCGCCATGATCTGGTCACCGTCGATGACATTGCCCTGCGCATCGACGGCCAGGCACCGATCAGCGTCGCCGTCGTGGGCGATTCCGATGTCGGCGCCGAGACGGACGACAGCCTCGGCGAGCTGGTCGAGGTGGGTCGATCCCACGCCGTCGTTGATGTTCCAGCCGTCCGGGTCGGCACCGATCACGGTGACGTCGGCGCCCGCATCGCGGAAGGTCTCGGGAGACACACCCGATGCGGCGCCGTGGGCGCAGTCGAGCACGACCTTGATGCCGTTCAGCCGGTTCGGCAACGAGCCGAGCAGGTGCACGACGTAACGGTCTTCGGCGTCGGAGAATCGGTCGATCCTGCCCACGCCGGCACCGGTGGGTCGCAGCTTCTCGCCCGCCATCGCGTCTTCGATGCGCTGCTCGACGATGTCGGGCAGCTTGACACCGCCACGGGCGAAGATCTTGATCCCGTTGTCGGGTGCCGCGTTGTGCGAGGCGGAGATCATCACACCGAAGTCGGCGTCACGATCGGCGACGAGGAATGCGAGCGCAGGGGTCGGAATGACCCCGGCTTCGAGCACGTCGACGCCGGAGGAGGCGAGTCCTGCGGCGACCGCTGCAGTGAGGAAGTGACCGGAGACGCGGGGGTCGCGGGCCACCACTGCAGTGAGTCGCTTGCCTTCGGCTTTGCGAGCCTCCGCAGTACGGCCCTGGCCCAGGACGACAGCAGTCGCCTGGGCCAGGGTGAGCGCGAGGTCGGCGGTGAGGATGCCATTGGCGAGTCCTCGCACACCGTCCGTGCCAAAGATCGGCATCGGAGCGGTTGACCTTAACGCTTCGAGTACTGAGGCGCCTTACGGGCCTTCTTGAGTCCAGCCTTCTTGCGCTCCTTGACGCGAGCGTCGCGCGAGAGGAAGCCGGCCTTCTTCAGGGTCGGACGGTTGTTCTCCTCGTCGATGCCGTTGAGCGAACGAGCGATGCCGAGACGCAGCGCGCCGGCCTGACCCGAGGGGCCACCACCGGAGATGCGCGCGATGACGTCGTAGCCGCCGGCGAGGTTGAGGATCGTGAACGGATCGTTGATCAGCTGCTGGTGCAGCTTGTTCGGGAAGTAGTCCTCGAGCGTGCGGCCGTTGACCGTGATCGTTCCCGAGCCGGGGACGAGGCGCACGCGGGCGATGGCCTGCTTGCGACGGCCGACAGCGGCACCCGGGACGCTGAGCACGGGGCGGGGAGCCGCCTCGACTGCGTCGGTCTCGGGAGTCGAGGTCGAGAAGTTCTGGGGGTTTTCGGTGGTGTCCTGGATGTCAGCCACGAGTATGTCCTTAAGTCTTTACGGCGCTTACTGGGCGACCTGGTCGAGGGTGTACGTCTGCGGCTGCTGTGCGGCGTGCGGGTGCTCGGCACCGACGTACACCTTGAGCTTCGACAGCTGCTGACGGCCCAGGCTGTTCTTGGGGAGCATGCCACGGATGGCCTTCTCGACAGCGCGGATCGGGTTCTTCTCGAGGAGCTCGGCGTAGGTGACCGACTTCAGTCCGCCCGGGTAACCCGAGTGGCGGTAGGCCAGCTTCTTCTGGAGCTTCTGACCGGTGAGCGCGACCTTGTCGGCGTTCACGATGATGACGAAGTCACCCGAGTCGATGTGGTTGGCGAAGGTGGGCTTGTGCTTGCCACGCAGGAGCGTAGCGGCGTGCGAGGCCAGGCGGCCGAGAACGACGTCAGTGGCGTCGATGACGACCCAGTCGCGCTGGACTTCGCCAGCCTTCGGGGAGTAAGTGCGCGTCACGATAGTGCTGCTTTCTTGTTCGAACGGAGAAGTTCGTGAATCCCACTCCGGGGTGGTTCTTCCCTACAGGGATGAACACGCCAGTGGAGGGCTCACGTTCGTTAGTGCTCGGCAGTCGAGTACCAAAGTGAAAGCTTACGTCATTCCCGACGTTCTCCCAAACCGAGTCGCTCGGCGATCAGTCGAACTGCGTCGTCACCAGGATCGGACGATGGTCGCTCATCCCCTGCGGAAGAGTGGTGACCCGCTGGATCTCGAAGCCGACCGAGGTGGCGAAATCATAGTGACCACGGAACACGCGATAGCGGGTGTAGGTGTGGTCGTCGCTCAGCGTCAGCGCGTAGCCGTGCTCGCGGATCGTCTGACCGAGGTTCTCCTTGAAGACCGGGTAGTTGTAGTCGCCGACCATCAGTTGAGGCAGCCCTTCGCCGAGGGCCGCGAGCTCGGTGAGGGCAGCCCTGATCTGGTGCCGACGCAGCGAGTTCAACGCGGTGAGCGGGGCTGCGTGGAACGACGCGGCGATGAACTCGCGCCCCGCATCGATGTCTCTGAGCCGCGCGCCCAGAACCCGCTCGTGCGCGGGCTTGGCGATGCGGTCGTGCAGCGACTTCTTGAGCTCGATCGTCTTGATCGCCTGGAGGTGGAACTCGCTGGCTCGGTAGAACATGGCGAGTCCCAGACGGTTCCCCTGAGTCGCGTCGGCGAGCGTGAGGTCGCCGATCGTCTCTGGCAGATCTGCGACATCGCACTCCTGCAGGCACAGGATGTCAGGGTCGTGCGCCGACACCAGTGCCGCTAGTTCGCCTGCGGCGCGGTGCTTCTGCAGGTTGTACGAGATGACCTTCATCGCACTTCACGGTAGTGCGTCAGTCTTGGATTCCGGTGGAAATCGCCCGTCCGTTCGGTAAACGCATGTCCTCGCGGCGTCCGCGCCTCTCGGGCGTCACTCGTCGTATCCCCACCTGATGCCCATGACGCCCGGACCGAATCCGTGCCGAGCGAGATGCACGGAGCCACTGCGCACCGCGCGCATCGTCGAGACGTACTCGTCATCGGTCTCCACATACTCCTCGCACCAGGTGGGCAGCGCATCCGGATGGAAGCGCACCCAGACGAGGCTCTCCCGAGCCTGTCGCGACGTGGCGTGCCAGGCGGACTGCCTCGGAGGGTATCCGGGCGGAAAGGTCTCGGTGAACTCGAACAGGGTCGTGCCGCCCGTGACGATCGGTTCATCGAGCGCGATCACCACACCCGACAGCAACCGCCCCGGGTGCAGATACTCGCGGTCGATCCGGCCGCCCACGACGTCCGAGATCACCGACATCACATCCGTCTCCATCGGGGCGACGTCGATGAGAGGGACCTCGGCGATCGCGCCCCTCGTCGATTGCACGAGCGAGCGCATGATGGTCTTCTCCACCGCACCGTCCGCACCGACGAACACCGTCACGTGCGTCGACAGGTCTCGCAGAGCGTCCTGCGGTGCCGCATGAAGCGCCTGCAGCGTCTCTTCGGTCTCGCGCTGCTCGCGTTCCTCATCGAAGGGCAGGCGAGGCGGCGCGATCGGTCCGAGGCGCGCAGAAGGAAGCAGCAGACTGCCGAGGTGTCCCCTGTGCAGACCGAGGCGATCTTCGATTCCCTCGACGACGCTCAGCGACTGCGCGCCTTCGGGCTGGCGATCGCCCGAGCGCCAATAGCTCAACGTCGCCATGGAGACCGGGTTGCCGTCGTCTTTCAGCTGGCTCTGCAGACGCGCGAGAGTGACCCCGCGCTCGGATATCGCTGCCCGCAGAGCAGCGGCGAACGCCCCGCTGCGGTCGTCTGTGCGATTCGTCACAGTTCCCCCGCGGGTCCGACATCGCCCGGGAAGAGCGCGTCTCTGGCGAGCTGTCGTTGGCGACGGCTGCGCGCGGCGTCGGACCAGCCGATGATGAGCCCGAGCACGATCAGGATCGCCGCCACCCAGAGCACGGATGACGCATCCATCGCGGTCCACTCGGCCCACAGAGCACCCACACCGACGACGACGGCACCCGCGCCCAGTGCGGAGAGTCCGAACTGCAACCGGACCGCGGCCCGGTTGCCCGAGAGCAGAGGCTCGACGAGGCCCACGTCGATGCGACGGGCGGCGCCGTCAGACACCCAGCGGCTCAGCGCGCTCTCCCTCGCGAACTGCAGGACGACGCCTCCGACCCAGGCGAGGATGCCGAGAGCTGCGCACACCGCGATCGCCGCACCGCTGCTCAGGCTCAACAGGTCGATGCCGCTCTCGATCGGCTCGTCCCAGTAGACCGGGTCGCAGGTGCGGCACTGCTGGCGCATGAAGACCGAGAGCATGAACGCGGCCAACGAGATGAACCTAGCCGCGAGCAGCACCGTGGCGATCCGACGGAGGAGTCGAGCGCTGGGGACCGTGAGCCAACGCGGCACGACCGCTGCGACAGCGGCCGCCCGACGCTCAGCATCGGCCTGCTGCGCTCGGGGAACGCCTCTCTTCCAGCGCCCCCACTGCGTGCCCATGCGTGCGGAATCGCGCTCGACGGCCCGTCGCCCGATGCGACGGAGCATCTCGGCGCCGAAGGCGAGCACCGCGAAGACGAGCAGCGCGACCCAGCTCACGGCATCCTCACGCAGGTCTTCCGTGAACAGGACGCCGAGCGCGAAGATGCCTCCGAGGCCCGCGAGGCAGCAGAACACCACCAGGCCGGTGGCCTGCAGGTGAGAGGCGGGCGCCGCCTTGAGTTCGAGTCGCAGCGACCGCTGCGGGACGGCGCTCGGATCGGCACCCGCACTCGATTCCACGGCACGCAGGGCGGCGTAGCGCTCGGCGACGAAGACGAAGGGCACACCGATCGCCAGCACTGCGGCGACGAGCAGGATCACGCCCATGCTCGCGCGGAACAGCGGATCGAGGTCGACCTGCCAATACAGCGATGACAGCGCCTCCTCCCCCACGATGCCGATCACGACGATGCCGAGGAAGGTGTAGAGCGAGCCGACGATCAGGCCGACGCAGGTGTCGAGGAGCGCCCGCCAGAACGCCCAGCCTGCAGACGAGACCTCGACGAACACGCCGTCGCGCCCCGTCATGCTGTCGTGGAGTCGCGGCGAGCGCGTGTCTGCTCCGCCCGGATCGAGAGCAGCTCGTCGGCCGGATACCCCACCTCGGTGAGCGTCAGCCCACGGGCCGCCAGCACTTTGAACTCGCTGGTGCGGGTGAGCGCGTCGCGCAGCACGACCAGGTCGTCGACGTCGAGCCGCCCCTCTCCCACCGCGACGCACGCACCGACCAGTGCGCGCACCATGCTGTGGCAGAACGCGTCGGCCTTCACCTCGGCGACGAGCACGCCATCGGCATCGCGCGACCAGCGGTAGTCGAGGAGGGTCCGGATGGTCGTCGCCTCTTCACGCGGCTTGCAGTACGCCGCGAAGTCGTGCAGGCCGATGAGCGTCCGCGCAGCGGCATCCATCGCCTCTGCGTCCAGAACGCCCCGGTGCGCGGTCGTGTCGTGGCGTCGAAGCGGATCGTACCCGGCGGTCGAGTCGGCGAGCCGATATCGATAGCGTCGCCAGACCGCCGAGAAGCGGGCGTCGAACCCTTCGGGGGCGATCGAGCTGCGGGTCACCGTCGCGTCGGGATACGCGCTGAGCACACCGCGCATACGCCGTGCGATCGACGCTGCGGGGTCTTGCGGCGCCCGGCCCTGACGCGACTCGATGCGCGACCACTGCGCCTCGTCGAGGTCGACGTGCGCCACCTGGCCCAGGGCGTGCACTCCGGCATCCGTCCGTCCGGCGACCACGAACTGCACCTCAGAGCCGACGATGCGGGCGAGCGCGGCTTCGAGAGTCCCCTGCACTGTGCGCAGGCTCGGCTGCTTCGCCCACCCGCGGAAGTGGGTGCCGTCATAGGCGATGTCGAGCCGGATGCGCACGGATAAAGCCTAGAGCGTACCCGCGCGCGATCCGGCTCGGACAGGATGCCGCAGCTCAGATGCCGCCGTCGATCGAGCGGATGACCTCGCCCGGCTCGTCCGGCACCATGACCTGGGTGTCGCGGTTCAGGCTCTCGCCGCGGAAGAACCGCTTCGACCGCGGGAACAGGTACCAGAGGAACATCAGCACGAGACCGAAGGCGAGCGAGCCGATGCCGATCACGAACGTGCCGCCGATGCCGAAGAGCACCGTGTAGCCGTAGTCCACATCCCACATGTCGATCGCCGACTGCACGAACGCGCCGGTCAGCATGAGGCCTCCGAGCAGCGGGAAGAGCCCCTTGAAGAAGAAGTCCCGAGCCGAGGTCGTGAGGTCCTTGCGGAAGTACCAGACGCAGGCGAAGCCGGTGATCGCGTAGTAGAACGCGATGGCGAGGCCGAGCGACAGGATCGAGTCCTGCAGGATGTTGTCGCTGATCAGGGTCATGCCGACGTAGTACGCCGAGGCGACGACACCCATGACGATCGTCGAGAACGAGGGCGTCTTGTAGGTCGGGTGCACGTCCTTGAACTTGGCGGGCAGAGCACGGTAGACACCCATCGCGAGAGTTCCGCGTGCGGTGGGCAGGATCGTCGTCTGCGTCGAGGAGATCGCCGAGATGATCACCGCGACCACCAGCACCCAGCCGAAGGGTCCGAGCAGGCCGTCCTTGATCGCGAGGAAGAAGTCGTCGGCGTTGGCCTCGTTGCCGAGTCCGGTTCCGGTGTCGCCGAGGCCCGCGTACATCATGGCGGCGATCGTGACGCCCACGTAGGTGAACAGCAGGATGACGGTGGTCAGCAGCGCCGCGCGGCCCGGGATCTTCTTCGGGTCCTTGGTCTCCTCATTCAGGGCGAGGCAGGTGTCCCAGCCCCAGTAGATGAAGAGGGCGAGCAGGATCGACTCCGTGAAGCCCGACCAGGAGGTGAATCCGAACGGGTTGAGCCATTCCATGTCGAAGGGAGTCGGGTTCGGTGCCGTGCCGGCGAAGAACTGCCAGAGGGCGGCCACCACGAAGATCGCCAGAGCGAGGTACTGGATGCCGAGCAGCACGTTCTGGATGCGCTCGCCGATCTCGACGCCTCGCCAGCTCACCCACGTCATGGCGGCGATGAAGAGCACTGCCACCAGGATGATGCGCCAGTCGTTGTTCTCGAGGTCGAAGCCGATCAGCGACCAGAAGTAGACCGAGGCGATCTGGGCGAGATTCGCGAGCACGACCATTCCGGCGACCGCGACGCCCCAGCCGCCCATCCAGCCCACCCAGGGCCCGAAGGCCTTCGTGCCCCACGTGAACGTGGTGCCGCAGTCGGGCACGGCGTTGTTCAGCTCACGGTAGGCGAAGGCGATCAGCAGCATCGGCACGAAGGCGATGATGAAGGCGATCGGCGCCTGCGCTCCGACCGCGAGCACCACGAATCCGAGCGTGGCCACCAGCGAGTAGACCGGTGCGGTGGATGCGAGTCCGATGACGGTGGACCCCCACAGCCCCAGCGAACCGGTTGCGAGCCCCTTGCCGTCGGGGCGTTCGAGATGGATCGGCGTCGTAGCTGACATGCTCAGAACATACGGGCACCACGTATATCGCGTCAATCGTTTTCTTTGACCGACGGATTTCGTGGCTACCAGCAGTGCCTTGCGACGGAATCCGTCGACCTAATCGCGATCGATCATTCCGTCGGCGTGGTCGGCGACCCACTCGACGAGCGGCAGCATGCGCTCCATGAGATCGCGGCCGAGCGGAGTCAGGCTGTACTCGACATGCGGCGGCACTGTCGGGAAGGACTCCCGGTGCACGAGTCCATCCTCAGCCAGGGTGCGCAGGGTGGAGGCGAGCATCTTCTCGCTGATGCCGCCGACCTCGCGGCGCAGCTCACCCCAGCGACGTGTACCGTCGGAGAGCGACGAGAGGACCAGCACCCCCCACTTGCTCATCACATGGTCCAGGATCACTCGCGTGCTGCATCCGGGCTCGAAGATCTGCGGAGTTGCCTCCCGGATCTGCGCATAACTAACCGCCATGTACGTACCTTACTTCAAAGTGGGTACCCATGGCCTGGAATGTTCACCACCGATCGCAAGGTTGTCGCTCCTGTCACCTACGAAAGGACACCCCATGACCATCCTCGTCACCGGCGCGACCGGCAACCTCGGACGCCTCGTCATCGCCAGCCTCCTCGAGCGCGGCGCCGACCCGCAGTCGATCATCGCCGGAGCGCGCGACGTCACCAAGGCCGCGGATCTCGGCGTGCGGGTCGCACGACTGGACTACACCGACCCCTCCTCCGTCGCTGCGGCACTCGAGGGCGTCGACAGCGTGCTGCTGGTCTCGGGCTCTGAAGTGGGCCAGCGGGTCGCCCAGCACCAGGCCGTCATCGACGCCGCCAAGGCCGCGGGAGTCACGAAGTTCGTCTACACCAGCGCTCCGAAGGCGACGACGAGCGATCTCGTACTCGCGCCCGAGCACAAGGCCACGGAAGAGCTCATCGCAGCATCCGGTCTCCCCTCGGTGATCCTGCGCAACAACTGGTACACCGAGAACTACGCCGCCGACGTCGCCCGCGCAGCCGAGACCGGTGTGCTCGCCTCCGGAGCCGGTGACGGACGTGTCGCCTCCGCGAGCCGCAAGGACTTCGCCGAAGCCGCAGCCGTCGTGCTGCTCGAAGACGGTCACATCGGCCAGGTGTACGAGCTCGGCGGAGACGTCGCGTGGGGCTACACCGATCTCGCCGGTGCGATCGCCGAGGTCACGGGTCGCGACGTCGAGTATCAGCCGCTGACCGCCGACGAGCAGCTCGCCGGCCTCCAGGCGGCCGGTCTCGACGAGGGCACGGCAGGATTCGTCGTCGCTCTCGACGCCGGCATCGCCGGAGGCGCCCTCGCAGATACCGACGGCACCCTCGCCCGGCTCATCGGTCGGCCGACCACGCCCCTCGTCGACGGCCTCCGCCCGATCGCCTGATCACTCGTCGAGTGCCGAGAGGCGCCGATCCTCACCCAGGATCGGCGCCTCCGTGTGCTCACGTGCTCAGTCCGACGATGCCTCTCGCGGATGGACGTACGCGATCGTGAGCACGATTCCGACGGTCCCCAGCCCGTCTTCCGCGAGGACCTTCCCGATGGCCGCGCGGACGTCTCGGAGCAGATCGAGAGCACTCGCCGAGTACTCGATGCCGAGCGATGCCTCGACCTCGACCCCGTCATCGACCACTCGGACGGCCACGAGAGGCTCATCGATCCTGTTGACGCCGACCGCCACGGCCCCCGCTCCGACGAGGTTCGACACCAGCGAACCCGCTCGGTAGACGCTGCGCACGCCGGGCGTCGCCAGCACCGCCGCCTCTATCCGCTCGGCGAGTCCCGGTAGGGCTGTCGTGCTCATGATGCCTCCTCCGCCGCACTGCTGATCCGCTGGACATCCCGTACCGTGACGTCGATCGCGGTCACGGTGAGGTCGGTCTGCCGGCGCAGACGCTCGGCGACCTCTTCGCGAAGCCGATCGACCGCCGTCGGGATCGACTCCCCGTAGACGGCGTTGACCTCGATCGCGATCCGGATCGGCTCGCCCACGACGGTGACGTCTCCGTCGAGAGTCGATCGACCGACCAGAATGCCCGGTACGGCGTTCTCGGCCGAGCGGATGAGTCCTCGGACCGCCCCCTCCGTGATGCCGAAGTCGACGGACGGGTCGGGGTCGGCGAACGGGACGCGGCGTCCGGCACGGGCATCCATCGCTATCCCCGAGAGGATGCGGTCGACCCAGCTGTCGTCGACCTCCGGGCTCGCCGCGGCATCCGCTTCGATCAGCTGCCCGCCCAGACCCTGCAGCCGTTCGAGCGCGTCGAGTGCGAGCTGGCACCCGGGCGAGCCCTCGATCGACGCATCGACCGGAAGCCTGCCGGCCTCGAGATAATCGCTCAGCTCTTCGAGCGTGTATCCGTCGAGATCACCCGGCTCGAGTCCGAGCTGACGCACGTCGGGAGCTTCCTGCTCTTCAGTCATCGCCAGGCCTCCATTCGCACGATCATGAACTTTCGGGCTCGAGCGAGAAGACCACGTGCCGTCGACACCGAGATGTCGAGCTCCGTAGCGATCTCGTCGTACGAGTAGCCGCCCATCTCCCTCAGCACCCAGCATTCGCGCTGAGCTGCGGGCAGTTCCTGCAGCGCCGCACCGAGGGCCTCGATCCCCGCGCGCGCCTCCACCACACGCGCGGGCGCGTCGTGCGACGGAGCCGCCTGCTCCAGGTCATCGACGTCGAGCGTCGGTCGCAGCGCGCGTATGCGGTCCACCGCCTTGCGGCTCACGATGCGCATCAGCCAGCTCTTGACCTTCGCCGGGTCGTCGAGCTCGGAGAACCGCTGCCACGCGGTCACGAACGTCTCCTGGACGATGTCGTCGACATCGGCCGAGGCGTTCAGCATCCGCTGCGTGTACGCACGCATCATCGGCGTGTACCTGCGCACCAGCACCGCGAACGCGGCCACGTCGCCGTCCATCGCCCGACCGGCGACGATCCGGTCGTCGGCCTGCTCGAGAGCAGAGCGAAATCGTTCCCCACCCATGCGTCGACTCCCTCTTCCGTACCCCGTGAGATGTTCGGAGCAGACGCGCCGACGGATCGAATCGACGATCCGACGGCGCGGTCACGAGATGCTGATCCGCTGGTTGATACGCACCTCGCGGGGCTACAGGACACGTGTCTCCGCATCGACGTCGGCGGCGACAGTGTCGTCGCTCGCGTCGTCGTCTGAGGGGATGTGCACGTCGTTGATGGTGACGTTGACCTCGACAGCCTGCTTGCCGACGAACTCGCTCATCGCGACGGAGATCGCCGCGCGCACGTCATCGGCGACCTTCTGCAGCGACACGGGGTACTCGGCGACGATCGTCACATCGATGGCGACCTGGGTCTCGCCGACCTCGACGCTGACGCCCTGGGTGAGGTCGGTGGAGTTGAGGGCATCACGGATGGCTCCGACCGCGCGCGCTGCTCCGCCACCGAGGGCGTAGACGCCGGGAACCTCACGAGCCGCGATGCCGGCGATCTTGGCGACGACGCCGTTCTCGATGATCGTCTGGCCGGTCGAGGCGACGGTCGAACCTGCCGGGGCGACCTTGACCTTGGGCTGCTGTGCGTTCGAGACGTTCGCCATCATGTGCTCCTTCATCAGTGTGTGGGATCCCCAGCGGGGAGGGCCGCAGTGCAGCGACACCACTAAGACGGATGCTACGAACGATTCGTCACAAATTGGACCTGATTCATGACGGAGGCCGCTCCCCGAGCAGGGAGCGGCCTCAGCCGAGAGTCGATGTCAGCGCGTCGTGCGGGCGAAGGCGACGGACGCCAGCGCAGCAGCCTGGTCGCCGAGCACCGCATCGTCGAACACGACCCGTGGCGAGTGGTTCCACTCGATCGTGCTCGGATCAGCATCGGGGGGTGAGGTCATCAACGCGATGAACGTGCCGGGCACCTCGTCGAGCACGAAGGCGAAGTCCTCCGAGCCCATCATGGGCGTCGGCATGATCACGACCCGCTGCTCCCCGAAGACACCCTTCAGGACGCCGACGGTCTCGGACGTCTCCCCCGGGTCGTTCACCGTCACCGGATACATCGTGTCGAACCGGACCTCCGCCGACAGCCCATGAGCGGCAGCCACCCCCTGGATCACGCGGGGCAGTCCCTCCTGCAGCGTCGCGAGCGATGCCGGCGACATGTTGCGGACGGTCGCCGCCAGCTCGACCTGCTCGGGGATGACGTTGACCGCCCCGTCTCCGGTCGAGAGTCGGGTCACCGACAGCACGACGGGGTCGAACGCGTCGAACCGCCGGGTCACGAAGCTCTGCAGCGCGAGCACGATCTCGGCCGCCGCGGGAACCGGGTCGAGCGTCTGGTGCGGCTGCGATCCGTGCCCTCCTCGCCCCTTCACGGTGACGAAGAGCTGGTTGGACCCGGCGGCCACCGCTCCGCCTCTCGTCGCGAAGACGCCGCGGGGGCCCGGGGCGACATGGATGGCGTAGGCGGCGACCGGTCGTTCTCCCGCAGCGTCGAGCAGACCCTCCTCGATCATGATCTTCGCTCCGCCGTGCCCCTCCTCCCCCGGCTGGAACATGAAGATCACCGAACCGTGCAGCTGGTCGCGCCGAGCAGCGAGCAGCTTCGCCGCACCGACCAGCCCCGCGGTGTGCAGGTCGTGACCGCACGCGTGCATGGTGCCGTTGGCGGAGGCGAAGTCGAGGCCGGTCGTCTCGTCGATCGGCAGGGCGTCCATGTCGCCGCGCAGCAGCACCGCGGGCCCTGGCAGCCCACCGCGCAGCACCGCGACCACCGAGGTTGTGCGGGTGCCGGTGGTGATCTCCAGCGGCAGGCCCGCGAGGGCATCGAGCACCTTCTGCTGCGTGCGAGGGAGGTCTAGTCCGAGCTCGGGGTCGGCGTGCAGGGCGCGCCGCAGCGCGACCAGGTCGGGCAGGATCGCGACGGCATCCGCCGCGAAGTCTGGCGTGGTCAAGGGTCAGCCTTTCGTGAGGGAGGAGTCGGTCTCGTGCGGCATCCGCATGAACGCCAACGCGAGCGCGGCGACGATGAATACGCCGGCACAGACGCTCCAGATGGTGATGTAGCCGCCGATCGACGAGCTGAGGGATCCGGATGCGGTGAAGCCTGCGAGCAGCACGGCGAACACCGCGCCCGCAGCCGACCCTCCGAGGGTGCGCAATGAGTTGTATACCCCGGTCGCGATGCCGGTCGAGTCGCTCGGCGCCAGTTCGGCGACGAGGGCCGGAAGCGCACCCAGGAGGAATCCCATTCCGATGCCGTTGATCGCCGAGATCACGAAGATCTGCCAGAGCTCATCGTGGAACGCGATCTGGATGAGAGATCCCGATGCGGCGAGAACCGCCCCCGTGACCAGGACAGCACGGATGCCGATCCGGCGCGCGATCGGCGCGAAGGTCGCTGCCCCCACGGTGGCGAGGATCGTCACGACCGCCGTGACCGCCGACGCTGTTCCCGCGGTCGCCGCGAAGCCGTACCCCGCGGTGTCAGGATCGGCCGTCAGGAACGTCGTCGAGGGTGCCTGCGCACCGAACATGACCATGCCGAACAGGAACGCCGTGAGGTAGACGGGCCCGAGGCGCGGCGAGACGATCAGCCGCACGTCGATCGCGGGCGACGTGACGCGCAGCTCCCACAGCACCCAGAGCACGAAGATGACTACTGCCGCGGCGAGGGTGGCGATGGTCGAGGTCGAGGCGAACCCGTCAGTCGACGCCAGACGCAGACCGAACAGCAGCACGACCATCGCGAGTCCGATGCCGATGAATCCGACCACGTCGATCTTCGCCCCGGTGCGCGATGTGGATTCGGGCACCTTGAAGAAGACGGCGTAGACGCTGACGGCGACGAACAGCACCGGTACGAGCAGTGTCAGCGTGAGCGTGGGCAGGATCGCCGAGAAGACGCCGGCCGAGATCGTCCCGAGAATGGCACCGCCCGTCAGGCAGGAGACGAGCAGGCCGATCGAGGTGCGGGCAGTCTCACCCTTGATGCGGTTGTGCACCAGCGCGATCTCGAGGGGCAGCCAGACGGCAAGCGGACCGACGAGGATGCGGGCGGCGAGCACGAGCGGGTAGCTCGGCAGGAACGCGGTGACGAGGGTGCCGATCAGCACGGCGACCACGGCGATCCGCAGCATCCGTCGATGCCCGAAGATGTCCCCGAGCTTCGAGAGCAGCGGCACGCAGACTGCTGCGGCCAGGGTCTGGACCGTGAGGAACCAGGTGATGTCGGCGTCGGAGACCTGGAGGTGGCCCGCGATCTCGCCGAGCAGAGGGGCGTAGAACCCCTGGACGAATCCGCTCGCGAGTTCGCAGAAGACGAGGAAGCCGACGACCGCGCGAGCGCTCACATTCGGCAGGGATCGGGTGAGGGGTGGAGTGTCAGTGGTCAAGGGGAAGCCTGTTCATCAGCGTCTGCAAGGCGACGCGGCGGGGTGCTGACGAGAGCGTCGATGATGTCGACGTAGTGGCGCTCATCGATGTGGATGCGCTTGACGGACTGCCGGTACAGGGTGAGCCCGGCGATCGTGTCGAGGAGGATGTCGTGGTGGACGTCCTCCGGGAGTTCGCCGCGGGCGATGGCTCGGTCGATGATCTCGACGCCCTGCCGACGGCGGTGCTGGAAGAAGGAGTCCCACAGCGTGGGGAAGACGTCTGGCTCGAACATCGCGCGCAGGCCGTGGCTCTGCTCGGGCGACAGTTCCTGGTTGCGCTGGTTCTGCAGCACGTGTTCGAGCAGATCGGCGCGGATGTCTCCGCGATCGGGCATGGCTCCGACCTCGACCTGCGATCGGAGCACCGCGGCGACGAGCGCGCCTTTGTCTGCGTAGCGGCGATAGATCGCGGTCTTGCCGCAGCCGACCGCCTTCGACACCTGCTCCACGCTGAGTGCCTGGTACCCGTGGCGACCGAGCATCTCGCCCGCCGTCGTGAGGATGCGTCGAGTGAGGTCCT
This sequence comes from Microbacterium sp. K2, assembly GCF_051365005.1. Lineage (NCBI taxonomy): Bacteria > Bacillati > Actinomycetota > Actinomycetes > Micrococcales > Microbacteriaceae > Microbacterium > Microbacterium sp. K2. The sequence continues at coordinate 1,458,263 of NZ_JBLWII010000001.1, forward strand.
CGTCGGTGGGACGGCCGGGCTTCTCGGTCGGATCGGAGGTCATGGCCCAACGATACGATACGGAGTGTTTCGTAAGTATTACGGATGTGAAACGATGTGGATTGCGACTCACAGTGCACTCTTAGGTTAGGAGTGCAATATTGCACTCTATGAGCGAGAGTGCAGATTCATTGCGAGAGCAGCGCAGGCGCGAGACGACCCGCGCGCTCACCGATGCGGCGCGCCGCCTGACGACGGAGCGCGGCTTCGCCGGCTTCACGGTCGAGGAACTCTGCGCGGAGGTGGGCGTCTCGCGGCGCACGTTCTTCAACTACTTCGAGAGCAAAGAGAACGCCGTCTTCGGGTTCGCCGCGATCGACTCCCGACAGGAGGCCCTCGAAGCCGAGTTCGTCGCCCAGACCGGCGAGCTGCTCGACGACTTCATCCGACTGACGATCGCCCGATTCGAGCTCTTCAATCCGCTCGACGACGCGCCCGCCATGTTCGCCGTGATCGAGCCGGAGCCTCGGCTGCTCAAGGCCGCGTTCGAACAGCTGGCGAAGAACGAGCGTCGCGACATGGAGCTCGTCGTGCGGCGACGGGGCGAGGGCGCCGATGCCGAGTTGCACGCCGAGGTCATGGTCCACACCGTCGGCGCGCTGGTGCGCCTGTGCATGGACCAACTGCTGCACCACCACTCGACCGATTCCTTCAGCGATCTCGTCAGGCGACGCCTCGAGATCGCCCGCGCCGTGTTCGCACCATCACAGAAAGCCGACTGAATGTCCGCCACAGCCACCAAGGATGCGCCCTTCCTGCTCACGAAGCGGCGCATCTGGATCATCTTCAGCGCCCTGATCGCCGGGATGCTGCTCTCGAGCCTCGACCAGACGATCGTGTCGACCGCCATGCCGACGATCGTCGGTCAGCTCGGCGGTGTCGATCACCAGGTATGGATCACCACCGCCTATCTGCTGGCCACCACGATCGTCATGCCGATCTACGGCAAGTTCGGCGACGTCCTCGGTCGGCGCAACCTGTTCCTGGTCGCGATCGCCCTCTTCACGCTCGCCTCGGTCGGATGCGCCTTCGCCACCGACTTCTGGATGTTCGTCACCTTCCGCGCACTGCAGGGCCTCGGCGGCGGCGGATTGATGATCCTGTCGCAGGCGATCATCGCCGACATCGTGCCCGCCAACGAGCGCGGCAAGTACATGGGCCCGCTCGGCGCCGTCTTCGGCCTGTCGGCTGTCGCCGGTCCTCTGCTCGGCGGGTTCTTCGTCGACCACATGACCTGGCAGTGGGCCTTCTACATCAACATCCCGGTCGGCATCGCCGCCTTCATCATCGCCCTGGTCGCCCTCAAGCTGCCGAGCAAGAAGGCCGAGAAGCCGATCGACATCTTCGGTGTGATCTTCCTCTCGATCGCGACGACCTGCCTGATCTTCTTCACCGACTTCGGCGGCGACAAGGAGTTCGGCTGGGATTCCCTCGCGACCTGGGCCTGGGGTGCCGGACTCGTCGTGGCAGCGACCGCCTTCGTCATCACCGAGGCGAAGGTGCAGGACCCGATCATCCCGCTGAGCCTCTTCCGCAACCCGATCTTCGTCAATGCCACCGCGATCGGGCTCGTGCTCGGCATCGGCATGTTCGCCGCGATCGGCTTCGTGCCCACGTTCCTGCAGATGTCGTCCGGCACCTCCGCCGCGGCATCCGGTCTGCTGATGATTCCGATGATGGTCGGACTGATCGGAACCTCGATCTTCTCGGGTATCGCGATCTCGAAGACCGGAAAGTACAAGGTCTACCCGATCGTCGGAACGATCCTGACCGGCATCGCGATGGTGGCGATGACGACGCTCTCGGCTGAGACGCCGATCTGGCTGATCTGCGCGTTCCTGTTCGTGTTCGGCGCCGGACTCGGTCTGATCATGCAGGTCGTCGTGCTGGTCGTGCAGAATGCCGTCCCCGCCGGCGAGATCGGCACCGCGACCAGCACGAACAACTACTTCCGCGAGGTCGGCGCGTCACTCGGCACCGCGGTGTTCGGCACGATCTTCACGACTCGGCTGACCGAGAACCTGCTCGGCGTCTTCGCCGACGCCGGGGCCTCGCCTGAGGATGCATCTCAGGCGGCGTCGACCATCGACCCTGCCACGCTCAATGCACTGCCAGACGAAGTCCGAGACGGAATCGTCACGGCGTACGCGGATGCTCTCGCGCCGGTGTTCTGGTTCCTCGTGCCGTTCATCGTGCTGGCCCTCGTGCTGTCGCTGTTCCTCAAGCAGATCCCGCTGTCGGATCAGGCCGGGCTCGTCGCCCGAGGTGAGGCCATCAGCGGCGAGGAGGCCGAGCGTTTGGAAGCAGAGCAGCGAGGCACGATCGTTCGGACCGCCGCCGGTTCGGATGGCGATGCCCGCGTCGTCGTCGACGACGACGCGCCCCCGACCGCTCGCTGACGCTCCGCGCACAGCCCACGGGCCCGCTCCTCACGTCGAGGAGCGGGCCCGTGGTGTCTGCAGCGTCAGGGAAGGTCGCCGACCTCGAGCTCGTCAGGGTGATCCGCGTTGTCGCCGTCGGCCTTCTGATCCTCACCCGGGGTCGCGGGGTCGATCTCGGGATCAGGGTCGTTCGTCACGAAGTCGGCATCAACGCCGGTCGCGTCGATCTCGGCACCTTCATCGGGGCCCGCCTGGGGGTCTGACATGATCGCTCCTATCGTCGGGGGTATTGGACGATCAGTGTGACCGCCGCGAGCCCCGAGACGGCATCCCCTTGACATCGTCGCGCCGCGCGGCGTGCGTTCGGATGGGCGTCATGCGACCATCGGATCATGAGCGATGCTCCCCTCGTCCTTCCGACCCTCTCCGGCAGACACGTACAGCTCCGCGCATGGCGCGACACGGATGTCGCCCTCGTCCAGGAGGCCTCGCACGACGCCCTCATCCCGCTCGTGACCACGGTTCCGCGGACATCTGACGAAGGCGCAGCCCTGGCGTTCATCCGTCGCCAGCATCAGAGGCTCGAGTCGGGCGCGGGTTACGCGTTCGCGATCGCAGACCTCGATGACTGCACGGTCGGCCATATCGGCCTCTTTCCTGTCGGCAGCACACGCGCGAGCATCGGCTATTGGATCGGTGCGTCCCAGCGCCGACGCGGCTACGCAGCCGACGCGCTCGCCACCCTGACGTCGTGGGCGTCGACTCTCGAACGCCTCGATCGTCTCGAACTCTATGTGGAACCGACCAACGAGGGATCCTGCCGAGTGGCCGAGAGCGCAGGCTATCAACGCGAGGGGCTTCTGAAGGCCTGGCAGAGGATCGACGGGCGGCCGCGAGACATGTTCATGTATGCGCAGCTCACGGCGCACGCCCGGGCGGGAGCCGGTCGATCCTGAGCCCGGATACGACAAAACCCCCGGAAAACCGGGGGTTTTGATCTGTAGCAGGAGCGGGGCTTGAACCCGCGACCTCACGATTATGAGTCGTGCGCTCTGACCAGCTGAGCTACCCTGCCACACCGCATCCGCATCGCAGATACGAACGCTGTGAGCCCCGAGTCAGGATTGAACTGACGACCCCTTCCTTACCATGGAAGTGCTCTGCCACTGAGCTATCGGGGCGTGCTGCCCCTCGCGGGGCAACCACACGAGAATACCATCACTGTGGCGTCCTCATGAAATCGAGGTGTCAATACGAGGTGCGACCCGCGTTCTCGCGCAGCCACGGCAGCGGGTCGATGGTGCCACCGTTGATGATGATCTCGAAGTGCAGGTGCGCGCCGTAGGAACGGCCGGTGTTTCCCGTGTGCCCGACGATGTCGCCGACCTTCACGGTCTGACCGGCCTTGACCTGCAGCGAGCCGTACTGCATGTGCGAGTAGTGGCTCGTGACGATCTGTCCGTCGATCACGTGATCGATGTAGACGGTAACGCCGTAGGCGCCACCCTGCTCGGTGGCGGTGCGCACGACGCCGTCGGCGATCGCCTGGATGGGCGCGCCCTCGCCGGGGACGAAGTCGATGCCCTCGTGCAGACGACCCCAGCGCATGCCGTAGCCCGAGCTCATGCCCACGCCGACCTTGAAGGGCCACTGGATCGCAGCCTCGGCGTCGTTGGTGAAGACCTCGTTCGAGTAGTTGATGCCCTCTTCGGATGCCACCTGGATCAGGGAGACGGTCGAGAAGCTGTCGGATCTTGCGAGCGACTCGTTCTGCACATCGGAAGAGGTGACGAAGGCCTGGATCTCGTCGCCGGCCTTATCCGCCGACTTGGAGCCCGATGCGGCGACGAGAGATGTCGCCGTGACCGCCTGCGTGCCCTGCACTGCGGCCACGGCCTCAGCAGGAAGCGTCATTCCGACCGCGAGGAGTCCGGCGAGGCTCATCACGCCGACGGTTGCGCCGACTGTGAGGAACTTGCGGGCCGACGGGCGACGACGGGCGACGTGCTCGACAGGCGTCTCTTCAGCCGCAGCGGCTTCGGGCTCGACGGTCGGCGTGGACGCAGTCTTCGGCGCGGCGCGGCGGAATGCGCGGGCCGCAGTCTCGAAGGCGTCGTCGGAGCTCGAGCGGTGCCCCGCTTCGCCCGAATCGACCTGCTGAGGCTCCGGGTGAGCGTCATCGGCCATCTCGGGCAGTGCCGCAGGCTCGACGGCAGGTTCCGCAACCGGCTCGATGACGACCTCGGGAGCCTCTGTCGGCTCGACCGCGACGACATCTGCCGAGTCGGATGCTGCTGACGCTGCGGCGACCGTGCTCGCGGCGATGAACACCTCTGCGGTGTTCAGTCGCTGGCGCGCGGCGCGGCGCGATGTCGGAGCCTCGGCGCCGCCGGACGCGGGTTCGGAAACGGGTGCAGCTTCGGAGACGGCTTCTGTCACTCCTGCCGCAGAGGCCTCGAAGGCCGCAGTGCGGAGACGGCTGGACCGGCGCGTGGGCGCAGAGGCAGCCTGGGGATTCTCGAAGGGCAAGTCAGATTCTCTCGGGTTTAAAACGTCAAGCTCGGGGGCGCTTAGGACCTTCACCGATTCGGGCCGATGAAAGTAACGATCGGATAAACCCTAGCCTGATCCACCTGTGAATGCCATGAATCGTTCACGTTTCATCTCGAAGAATATCGAGCACGCGTCGGTGAACCTCGATTCCACCCGCGATGAGCATGGGTCTCGTCGAGTCTCGATCGATCAGCGAGACGCTGCCTCCCGCCTCGGTGACGAGCAGCGCGCCTGCCGCATGATCCCAGGGCTTCAGGCCGCGCTCGAAGTAGCCGTCCAGTCGCCCGGCGGCCACGAACGCGAGGTCCAGCGCGGCCGCACCGGCACGACGGAGATCCCTGGCGATCGGCATGATCCTGCGCACGGTGGCGAGGTCGCCGTCGTGCGTCGCCGGGTCATAACCGAAGCCGGTGGCCAGCAGCGCACCAGCCGACGTCTCGGTCGTGACCGAGAGTCGCGCGTCTCCCAGAAACGCGCCGTGGCCCCTCGCAGCGGTGAACATCTCTGCGGATGCCGGGGCGTAGACGGCCGCGGCGAGGGCCTCCCACTCTCCCGCGACGGCACTGCCGCGCACCGCCGCGATACTCACCGCGTAGGACGGAATCCCGTAGGCGTAGTTCACCGTGCCGTCGATCGGATCGACGACCCAGGTGATTCCGCTCTCGCCCCGCTCGGCCTCCGATTCCTCACCGAGGAAGCCGTCGCCCGGTCGAGCGACCCGCAGGCGCTCACGGATGAGCAGCTCGACCTCGCGGTCGGCGTCCGTCACGATGTCGGCGAGCGTCGACTTCGTCGCGGCGAGGTGCACGCCTTCGGCGCGACGCGTGCGTGCCAGGTCGCCGGCCTCGCGTGCGATCCGAGAGGCGAGGTCGGCGAGCTCGAGTTCGAGGCTCACTGCGGCGGGAACGGCGGGGCCGGCGGAGCTGCCGGGTAGGCAGCAGGGGCATCTGGCGCCGGCGGCACAGGAGGCGCCGACTGTGCCTGCGAGTACGGGTCCGGGGAGGCCGGGAAGGGTGCGACCGGGAATGGCTGCGGGGCTGGAGCAGCCGGCAGCGCCTGCTGCGGGGCCTGAGCAGGCTGAGAGGACGGGTGACCCGTGTAGTAGGCGTTCCAGTCCGGCGAACCGTCGGGCAGCACCGGCAGCGGAGTGCGACCGTCTGCGTACGTCGGCCATGCGGGAGCAGCAGCGACGCCGTGGGCGACGGCGGCACGAGCGCTTGCAGGCTTGCGAGGAGCGAACAGAGCGTTCAGCAGGGGGATCAACGTGGTTCCCACCGCCGCGAGGATCGTGAGCGCCACGACGATGCGCCAGTAGAGCTCGCCATAGTCGAAGGTGTTCGGGAACGTGAGGAAGAAGATCAGCATGGCCACGAGTCCGCCGAGGAACACGATCGTCGCGATGTAGATGATGCGGGTGAACGTCGTGACGTGGCGCTGCGCAGCCGGCGTGAACAGGCGCACGTGCAGCAGGGCGAGCTGCAGGATTCCCACGACCAGGAGCAGCTGGAAGAAGCGCTCTGCACCGGTGAAGAACTGATCGTCCTCGGGCAGCCAGATCTTGACGGCTCCGACCAGCAGAGCGACGATCCAGCTGACCATGCTCGACAGGGCGAGCCAGTCGGGACGGTTCGGTGCGAGTCCGGCCTCGAGGATCGCGATGCCTGCGAACGCCGCGAGCAGAAGGATGGTGAGGAAGGCCCGGCCGATCAGCCCGTCCTGATCGCCGACCAGCACCCACACGACGCAGACGAGCGCGGCGGCGATGAGCGCGCCGATGGCGATCCAGATCGCCCCTCTGATGAGAAGTGACATGTTCTTCTTCTCGACCAGCGCAGGGGGCTGCTGGGCGATCTCCGGCTGCGTCATCGCGTTCCTCTCGTTGGGCGGCGTTGCGTTCATCCTTGCACGCGGCGCCGCGAAGGCAGCAGCGGCGGCGCGATCCGTGGATACATCGGAGTGAATCGGCTCCGGTGCAGCGATCAGCGTTTGCGCGCGGAGGAGGCGGCGAAGGCGGCGATCCGAGCCTGGGCATCCGGCGTCGCCATGGCGGCGCCGATCGACCGCGCCTCCTCGCTCAGCTGCTCTGCGAACGTCCGCTCGGGCTGCGAGCGAACGAGTCGCTTGGCGTTTCCATAGGCCTCTGCGGCGCCGTCCAGCCAGAAGCGGGCGACCTCTTCGGCGCGGGCTCGCACCAGGTCGGCTTCCTCCGCCGAGTCCGCCCCTTCGACAGCCTCGGCGACGAGGCCCCATTCCACGGCCTCGGCGGCGGACAGCAGGCGGTCCTGCAGCACCAGCTGCAGCGCCCGACGCTGTCCGACCGCCCGAGCGAGCTGGGCCGATACCGAGAGGTCGGGGGTGAGCCCGATGTTCGCGTAGAGACTGCCGAGGCGAGACCGCGAGCCGACGACGGCGTAGTCACTGCTGAGCAGAATCCCGAGCCCACCGCCCGCCGTCGTGCCATGTGCTGCGGCGACGACGGGCACTGCCGACTCGGTCAGCGAGCGGATGCCGGTGTTGATCACTTCGGCGAGCGCGGTGATGTCGTCGGCGGACCCCATGGTCGTCGCCATGTCGATCACGTCGCCGCCGGCGCAGAACGCCGGGCCGGCCGCGTCGATCAGGATCGCCTTGACGTCTGACCGCGACGTGGCCTCTGCGGTCGCATCGCGCCAGGCGTGCGCCAGATCGGCATTGAAGGCGTTGAGCCTCGCGGGGCGATTCAGCGTGAGCCGGGCCAGTCCCCCGTCGACGGCGAACAGGATGGCATCGTTCATGGCTTCTCCTTCGAGCACAGGACGTTGGCCACCAGGCTAACTGCGATCAGCTCTCGTCCCGCACCCGCTTGGTGAAAGCCTCCATACGCCGTCGAGTGCCGTCGAGGCGCATATCCACCTGTCCGGGTGCCAGCACCTCGTTGGGTGCGAGGGGGTGTGCAAGCCTCACGTTCTCGTGGCATGAGAGATCAGCGCAGATGTAGGTTCCCACCGAATCTCCGCGCATCCCTGCCTCGCCGGCACGTCTGGCCGAGAAGAGTGCCACCTGGTTGCCTGGCTGCATCGTGTGGCAGATGTTGCACATCCCCGAACGCCCGCGGCCGGGGTCGGAGACTCGGAGGACGACTCCGGAGATCTCCCCCTCATGCTGGGTCAGGACATAGCCGCGACGCCCGGCGCTCGGATCGCGCCATGCGAAGAAGTCCAGGTAGTCCCAGTCGACGAGGACGAAGTCGTGCGGCATCTCCATGACTCGCAGCTCGTCCTCATCCGCGTTGACGAAGGACGCACGGATGTCTGCCTCGGTGAGCGCTCGCATCCGACCAGTCTATGAAGCTCGAGTCGGTGCGGAGGCCGAGTCAGCGGGCTCCGAGCGATCGCGGATCAGGAACCCGAAGCCGAATGCGACGAAGAACATCAGCACCCCGTAGACCGCCGCCGGCAGACTCAGCTCGACGGAGCCGAGCACGGACTGGGCGATGACGATCGCGAGAGTCGCGTTGTGGATGCCGATCTCGAACGAGGTCGCGATCGCCTGGCGTCGGCCGACGCGGAGCAGACGCGGCACGAGGAAGCCGATCGCGAGACTGATCACGCAGAACAGCACGGTGATCAGGGCGAGCTGCGTGAAGTTCGCCACCAGCAGGGACCAGTTCGAGGCCACGGCCCCGCCGATCACGACAATGAGGATCACGACCGACGCGATGCGCACCGGTTTGTCCATCCCCTCGGCGAACTTCGGTGCGAGCCGACGGATGAGCATGCCGAGGGCGACGGGCAGCAGGACGATCGCGAACACCTCGAGAGCCTTCGCCCACTGCAGGCCGAGCTGGTCGTCGAAGGGCTGGAAGTACGCGATCGCGAAGTTCGTGATGAGCGGCAGGGTGATCACGGCGACCACGGAGTTGACGGCCGTGAGCGAGATGTTCAACGCGATGTCGCCACGGAACAGATGGCTGTACAGATTCGCGGTGGTGCCTCCCGGAGAGGCTGCGAGCATCATCATGCCGACGGCGAGCACAGGCGGCAGCTCGAAGAGGAGCACGAGACCGAAGCAGATCGCCGGCAGCAGGATGAGCTGGCAGAGCAGCGCGATGATCACCGCCTTCGGCTGCTTCAGCACTCGAGCGAAGTCGGCGAGCGTGAGGCTGAGACCGAGCCCCAGCATGATGATGCCGAGGGCGACGGGGAGTCCTATGGTGGTCAACGCTGATCCCATGGCACTCAGTGTGACGGATGCAGGGCCTCGGTGTCACCCGCCTCGCGCCGCAGACGCATGGGTGCGGCGCTACTCGGCGGCGCGCTGCATGGCCTCGTCAGCCTCCGAGACGATGTTGCGCATGGCGGTCGCCGCCGCATCCGCGTCTCCGCTCGCCACCGCGAACGCGACATCGCGATGCCACTGCACCGCGTTCTGGTTGGCCACGTGAGGCATGAGGGAGTGGGCGGTGCGCCCGCGGAGCACCGCCTCCACCGTGCCACCGAGCGCGGCGAGCATCCCGTTGCCGGAGGCGTCGAGAAGGAGTCTGTGGAACCGGACATCGGCCGTGAGGTATCGCTCGCGATCGGCCTCGTGGTCTTCCTGCCCCATCGCCACGACGAGCGAGACGAGGTCGACCTTCTGCTCCGAGGTGGCCGAGCCGGCCGCGAGATGCGCTGCGAGCGGCTCGATGACGGATCGCAGCTGGCTGAGTTCTCGCAGCTGCTCGTCACGGCCAGGGCCGGCGAGACGCCACGCGATGACCTCGGGGGCGTAGACGTTCCAGTCGGCTCTGGGCCGCACCTCGACGCCGGACTTGCGGCGGACCCAGACGAGCCCGAAGGACTCCAGAACGCGAACGGCCTCACGCGCCGCCGAGCGGGACACGCCTCTCTCGCTAGCCAGCTCGACCGTGAGCATCCGCGAGCCCGGCGGGTGCTCGCCGTCGACGATCGCCCTGCCGAGCTCGGCGACGAGCGAGTCGTGCACAGGGCTTCCGGCGCCGGAGACGGTCATATGTCGAGTATGCCCGTCTCTGGCTCCTCAGACGGTGCATCTCACACTCATGATTCGTTTATGTTGCGCATGACGTGGTATGCGTGCTTATTATGTACGACATAAGGTCGTAAACCACGCCCGGATCAAGGAAGCTCATGGCACTCTTCACCCCCGCCACCGACGCGCTCATGGCGGCAGTCACCGACACTGCCACGCCGGACCGCCCCGCTGGTCAGCTGATCACCGCAGCAGTACTGGGGATCGCGATCATCATCGTCCTCATCACCTGGGTGAAGCTGCACCCCTTCCTCTCGCTCACGATCGGCGCACTCGCCACCGGCGCGATCGCGGGCATGGACATCAGCGCATCCGTCACCAGCTTCTCGACCGGCTTCGGCACGACGATGGGTGGCGTCGGCATCCTGATCGCGCTCGGCGCGATCTACGGCAAGCTCCTCGCCGACTCGGGCGGCGCCGATCGCATCGTCGACACCCTCGTCAGCCGGGCCAGCGCCCGCTCGCTGCCCTGGGTCATGGGCCTCATCGGCGCCGTGATCGGCCTTCCGATGTTCTTCGAGGTCGGCCTCGTGCTCCTCGTGCCTGTCATCATCCTCGTCGCCCGTCGCTCGGGTGCGCCGCTCATGCGCATCGCGATCCCGACGCTCGCCGGCCTCTCGGCCATGCACGGCCTCGTGCCGCCGCACCCCGGCCCTCTCGCGGCTATCGATGCCCTCGGAGCGAACCTCGGCCTCACTCTCGCCTTCGGTGTGATCGTCGCGATCCCCGCCGTGATCATCTCGGGTCCCCTCTTCGCGCGTTTCGCCGAGCGCTGGGTCGATGTGCCGGTGCCCGAGCTGTTCGTCACCGAAGAGGACGAGGGCGTCGAGCAGCGTCGTCGCCCCTCGTTCGGCGCCACGCTCTTCAGCATCCTGCTGCCCGTGTTCCTCATGCTCGCGAAGGCCGTCGCCGACATCTCGGCCGCGGGGTCGGACGCCCCCTGGAAGCTCGCTCTCGACTTCCTCGGCACCCCGGTCATCGCGCTTCTCATCGCCGTGCTCGCCGGCTTCTTCATCCTCGGACGCGGCGCCGGCTTCGACCGCACCAAGATCAACGACATCGTCGGATCGTCGCTCGGCCCGATCGCAGGCATCCTGCTGATCGTCGGTGCCGGCGGCGGTTTCAAGCAGGTGCTGGTCGACACCGGCATCGGAGACGTGATCGCCCAGTTCGTCTCCGGCTCCTCGGTCTCGGTGCTGATCCTCGCCTGGTTGGTGGCCGTGGTCATCCGCATCGCCACCGGATCGGCGACCGTCGCGACGATCACCGCCGCCGGCATCCTGCAGCCGCTCACCGAGACCCTCGACTCCCCCATGGTCGCACTGCTCGTGCTCGCGATCGGCTCGGGCTCGGTGTTCCTGTCGCACGTCAACGACGCAGGATTCTGGCTCATCAAGGAGTACTTCGGCCTCAGCATCCCCCAGACTCTGAAGTCATGGACAGTACTCGAATGCCTCATCTCGGTCACCGGCCTCGCCGGAGTCCTCGTCCTGAGCCTCTTCGTCTGAGCGCGCCATGATGTCCGTCAACGCACCCGTCCTCGTCTTCATGGGCGTCGCCAGCACCGGAAAGTCGACAGTCGCGGCCATGCTCGCCGGCCGGCTCGGCTGGGCCTTCGAAGAGGGCGACGACCTGCACCCCGAGGCGAACGTCGCCAAGATGGCGGCCGGCCATGCGCTCAACGACGACGACCGCTGGCCCTGGCTCGACCGCATCGCCGAGTGGATCGACGAACGCGTCGAAGCAGGCGAGCCCGGCATCGTCACGTGCTCGGCGCTCCGCCGCAGCTACCGCGACGTGCTTCGCCGGGACGCGGTCACGTTCGTGCACTTCACCGGCTCGCGGGAGCTGATCCTCGATCGTATGCTGCGCCGTCAGGGTCACTTCATGCCCGCCACGCTGCTGGACTCGCAGTTCGCCACGCTCGAGCCGCTGGAAGACGACGAGAGGGCGATCGAGATCGACATCGCGCTGACGCCCGCCGAGCAGGCAGCGCAGATCGCCTCCCGGCTGCGCCTGCACCCTGACTACTGAGACGATTACTCGGCTCGAGACACTGAAGAGTCATGAGGAACTCGATGCGGAACCCGTTGCGAGCACTGCTCGTGGCGCTGTTGCTCGGCGCCGGGCTGGCGGGATGCTCACCACAGGGCATCGGCCCCCAGAACCAGGACACCGCGACGAGTGGCGCACCGATCAGTCCCCTTCCTGCGTCGCGAGCGTGCGAGGGTGTGGCCATGATGCTGACGATCGATTCCGCATCGCCACGGGCGGGCGAGACCGTCTCCGTATCCACCGATCCTGCTGAGTGCAGCATCGACGAGCAGTGGGCGGGAGAGGTGATCGTCCGCACCTCAGATGGTGACACGAGAACCGGCTCACGACTCGAGATCGGAGCGACCGCGGTCTCAGTCGATCTGCCACCCGGTCTCACGGGACCAGCGCTGGTGATGCTCGCACCCGATCAGGACTGCGAGCAGACAGGTGCGCCCGGCGACTGTCACTATCCGTACGTCGAGATCCAGATCGGGCCCTGACCACACTCATCAGTGACGATCCGGGCGCAATCGGCGCTCGCATGCCTCGAGGTTTGGCAGCGCTCGGTGCTTCACCCGACGAGCAGCTCCAACGCGGTGATCCCCTCGACGACGAGGTCGTGATCATCCGCTGACGGAAGCCCCGACACGGTCGCGACGGCGACGACGCCCACACCCTCGACACGGATGGGCACCGCGCCTCCGGCGACCGCATACGTGACGGCGTCGAGCCATCCCGGCTCGAACATGTCGCGCCCGCCGCTCGCGACACGTGCTTCGAGCAGCGCGGTGCTGGTCTCGAACCGCAGGGCGGTCGCGGCCTTCTTCTGCACCCAGGCGTCGTTGTCGGCCGTCGCACCCGGCAGCGATGCGTGAAACAGGATGCCGGAGGCGGTGCGCACATCGACCGCAACCGGAGCTCCCTGCGCCAGCGCGCGCTCTGCGATGGACCTCCCGAGCTGCCACGCGTCCGCGCGGTCGAACCGACGCAGGACCAGTTCGACGTGCTCTTTCTCCAGCTGCGCGAGCCTCGTCTGGTCAGTCATCAGCAGTGCCTCTTTCATAGATGGTTCGCCTGAGACTGTAGCCGCCGCACATCACTGCTAACGAAGCGCGCGCCGCACCCTGAGCACCCCGAGCACGATGGGGCTCCCCTCCGTTGGGGAGTGAATCGGTCAGCCGAGCTCGCCCGATCCGTACGGTCGCACCGGCTGCTGCTTCTGGAACTCGTACTCGCCTCCCTGGCGTCCGCCGAAGGGACGCCCGTGGTCGGCGAACTCCTCCCGGTAGTACGCCAGGCGCCATGGCCCGATCTCGATGCGAGATCCGGTCCGCAAGATCCTGGCGTTCTCCGTGCTGTGCGGGAGATTCGGTCGGCCACCGCCGGTCGCCGCATACGAATAGAGGACGTACTCGTCGTCATCGTTGTGACGGACTTCGGCGTGGCGGGCTTCGAGCCCCTCCAAGCGCAGGTCGGCGTCTGGCCCGGAACCGATGACCGTGCGCCCCGGGAGCAGGTCGAACTCTCGCGGCCTGCTGAAGTTCCAATCGCCTGAGCCGACCGCGAAGATCAACCGAGGACGACCGGAGCCGGGAAGGTAATGGGTCGTCGTGACTCGCCGCCGAACTCTCCGTGCCACCGTGGGGACGAGGGGGAACGGCGTCGAGGGCGGGACGGGAAGCCGGAAGCCGCTGTCGCGCTCCCGGTGCTGGACCTCAGACAGGAGCGTCGAGAGATGCCCCAGTTTGATGTGCGAGGAGCCGGCGATCGCCCGACCCACGGGCCCCGATTTCACATCCCCGAACTGAACGAGAGTCCCGCGCGGTCCTTCCACACGCACACGGATTCCGCGCCGCGCGAGTCCATCGGCGAGCGGCACGAGCTGAGTCAGGTCACGACGGCTCATGCTGCCGAGCCCAGGAGTGGATTCGAGCGTGACGACGACCTCCTGACCCTCAGCCCTGACGCTGAACCGCGTCGGAGGGCCGCCGTCCGGGCTGGCCTGCTCCACGTGCAGATCGATATCGAGGCGAATCATCGGAGAAGCTCGTTCTCAGACCGAGCCCGTGCCACCGGACGCGCTGTCGCTGGTCGTCACCCGCAGGGTGCCGTTGAATTTCCACGTCGCCCGCGGCGCGTCGGGCCCGATATCGCGAGGCACCTCGACGGTCATGTCTTCGAACGTGTAGTTGACGGCGGCTCCACGACCGGTGAGGTAGGCCCACATCTCCCGCCCGAGGTCTGTCCAATCGGTGATCGACGCACCGGTGGGTCCCGCGGCCGAGTCGAACAGCTCCGTCGGTTCATTCGGATCGCTCATGGCGTGCTCCTTTGCTAAAACCATGTCCTGTGGATCAGATTATGCGCCCGCTGCACCGAGGTGTCCAGGGATTTCTGAACACCGTCTAGGAATCTCGACACGGCGGCGGTTCCGAGATCGCTGCAACCCGCGTCATCCGCGACTCGTTTCTCAGTCTGGGGCCGAGATCCCGATGCCGGCGTGTGCGCGCAGTGACTCGGTGACCTGTCGGAGATACCTGGTGATCACGTCCTGTTCCTCCGCCGTGAAGGAGTCCAGCTCCGCATCGACACCCATGATCATGGGGATCAGACGCCCCATCGCCTTGTCGCGGGACTCGGGCCGCGGAGCGACGAGGATGCCTCGACGGTCGTTCGGGCGAGGCTCTCGAGAGACATGCCCGAGCGCGACGAGGCGATCGACGGAAGTGGTGGTCGCCCCCGCAGAGAGCCCCACTCTCCGAGCGAGCTCGGTCGGAGCCAGCGGCCCGCTCATGATCAGGTGCTCCATGACCTGAAGGTCGGTGGGGTTGACCCCCAGCTCGTCGGCGAGGGAGGACTCGAACAGCTCGCTGAGTTCGAGGAAGTCTCGCAGCAGCGCCGTCGCCGGTCGGGCAGGCGCGAACGCCGCTCTCTCGGCCTCTGGTGATGATCCCTCGCTCGCTTGCATACCCTCAACGATATCGCTACTCTCTTTCGATAGTCATATAATTCGATTGTCGAACTACTAACCAAGGTGGGGAAATCTCGTGAGTGCTCTGACCCGTTTCCTGACGTCCGCGAAGACGTCCTGGATCATCCTCGTCGTGACCGCCGTCGCAGCCGCCGCGCTCTTCGCCCTCGCGGGGAGCGAGGATTCCGAAACCGCTCCTTCCGTGGGGCTCCCCTCGTCGGCGGAGTCGGTCAAGGTCGACGAACTTCTGGAGGAGTTCCCGAGCGCAGACGCGACCTCGGCGCTCGTCGTGTTCGCCGCCGAAGATGGTGAGCTGGACGCTGACGCCCTCGCTCTGATAGACGAGAAGGCCTTCGGCGAGCTGGCGGATCTCTCACGCGACGGCGCCGTGCCGCCCGCGCAGATCTCGGAGGACGGAACGGTCGCACTGGTGATCGTGCCCCTCGAGCCGGAGCCGGACGTCGCCGAACAGTCCGCTCGCGCACAGGAGATCCGTGACATCTCCGCCGCAGACCTCGATGGGGTACGCGTCTATCTCACCGGCGCAGAGGGCTTCGAGGTCGACATCGCCGCCGTCTTCGACGGCGCGGACTTCACCCTGCTGCTCACCACCGTCATCGTCGTCGCGGTGCTTCTTCTGATCACCTACCGCAGCCCCTGGCTGTGGATCGTCCCCCTGGTCGTCATCGGCCTGGCAGACGCCCTGGCCGGGATCGTCGCGCGACAGGTGGCGAGCGCCGTGGGCATCCAGCTCGACGCGTCGATCACCGGCATCCTGTCGGTGCTCGTCTTCGGCGCGGGAACGAACTACGCCCTCCTCCTGATCGCTCGATACCGAGACGAACTGCGATTGCACGAAGACCGCAGGGAAGCGATGCAGCGGGCTCTTCGCGGAGCGGGTCCCGCCATCATCGCCAGCGGATCGACCGTCGCTCTCGCGCTCCTCACGCTGCTTCTCGCTGAGATCGCCGGCAACCGTGCGCTGGGACTGGCGTGCGCCGTGGGGATCCTCGTCGCCATGTTCTTCGCGCTCTTCGTGCTCCCCGCTGCCCTCGTGCTGTTCGGTCGCGGTCTGTTCTGGCCCTACATCCCCCGGTTCAACTCGCCCGACGCCATCTCGCGCAGCGTCTGGGGCAAGCTCGGTCGCGGAGTGTCCAAGCGACCGGTCCTGGTGGCGTCCGTCGGCTTCGTGGCGCTCGGTGCCATGGCCAGCGGCCTGTTGTTCGTGCAGACCGGGCTGTCGCAGAATGACCGTTTCCTGCAGAAGCCTGAGGCGGTGCAGGGCCAGGAGGTTCTCGCCGACGCATTCTCGGCCGGAACCACCTCCCCCGCGATCGTCGTCGTTCCTCTCGATGATGCCGACGCCGCTGCTGCTGCCCTCGAAGATCTCGACGGCGTCGATTCGGCGACCATGGGAGAGACGACGGATGAGCTGGCGAGGATCGATGTCACCCTCGATGCCAGCGCCGAGACCGAGGCGGCGTTCGCGACGGTGGAGCGCATGCGCGCGGCTCTCGATGACGTCGGATCCGGCGAGGGCCTCGTCGGCGGCCTCGACTCCCAGGCGCTCGATGTGGCCGATGCGCAGGCCCGGGACCAGGCTCTTCTCATCCCGCTCATCCTTGCGCTGGTCTTCGTCGTCCTCGTCCTCCTCCTTCGCGCGTTCGTCGCGCCGTTGCTGCTCCTGATCGCCGTCGTGGCCAGCTTCTTCTCGGCCATCGGGCTGAGCTGGTGGCTCTTCCAGTCGCCGCTCTTCGGCTTCCCCGCCATCGACACGAACGTGCTGCTGTTCAGCTTCCTGTTCCTCGTCGCGCTCGGCGTCGACTACAGCATCTTCCTCGTCACTCGAGCGAAAGAGGAGGCCTCGCATCTCGGGACCACGCAGGGAATGATCCGCGCTCTCGCGGCGACGGGCGCCGTGATCACCAGCGCCGGCATCCTGCTCGCCGCGGTGTTCGCCGTGCTCGGAGTCCTGCCACTCATCACGCTGACGCAGATCGGCATCATCGTCTGCATCGGTGTGCTGATCGACACGCTCCTCGTGCGCACCGTCATCGTCCCGGCACTCGCCTTCATCACCCGAGACGCCTTCTGGTGGCCGCGCCGGCCCCCGCTCTCCGACGCCGAGGCCACCCGTCAAGGCGCTGACGCGCTTTCCGCTGAACAGAGGCCTGACGTCGTGAGCGTCGGCTAGGACCGCGGGCGGCGGCTCAGGCGGGCCCGAGGACGAATCGACCTGAGAGCACCGAAACGAGAAACGCCCCCGAAGCACGGGGGCGTTTCTCATCGTGTGGTGGCGAGTGAGGGATTCGAACCCCCGAATGCTGAGCAGTCTGATTTACAGTCAGATCCCTTTGGCCGCTTGGGTAACTCGCCAGAGCGCACCCGTCCGACTTCGACAGCCAACCGGGGGCACGATAGATAATCATACCTGCCGAGGGCAGGCGTGAGAAATCGAGCGCTCAGCTCCCGAAGACGCCCTGGTCGGGGTCGGCCAGCGACTCCGGAGTCCGCAGCAGGCCGCCCTCGGCGCGGCAGGTCGCGGCGGCCACATCCATCGCTCGAACGAGCAGCTGCCGCCACCCGTCAGCGTCGGAGGGCGTGCCGTGCGCCAGTCCCGCAGCCACGGCTGCGAGGGTCGCATCGCCGGCCCCGACGGTGTCGACGACGCGACCGGGCAGCGTCGAGATCGGCGCCGTGACGATTCCGGCATCCGACTCGAGAGCCGCCCCATCCGCACCCGCCGTTGCGAGGACCGCGCTGACACCGAGGGCGCGCAACCGTGCCCTGAGGGCGTCGAGATCGCCGTCGTAGAGAAGCGACGCATCATCGGCGCCGACCTTGACGATCGATGCCCCGGCAGCCGCACGCTCGAAGCCGCGCACGAACTCGGCACGGTCACTCAGCATCCCCGAACGCGGGTTCGGGTCTACGGCGAGACGAGCATCGCCGACAGCCTCGAGCAGCGCATCGACCTCAGCAGGCACGTCGAAGGGGAAGCAGCTGACGGCCACGAGACCAGCGTCAGCGATCGCCTGCACTGCTTCGTCCGGATACCGGATGCTGCGCCTCTGCGCCGCCTCGTTGAAGACGTAGACAGGCTCGCCGTCCGGCCCGCGCTGGACGATCGCACGGGACGACCCCAGTGGCGCCTCGCTCGCGATCAGCCGCACGTCGTGATCGTCGAGGTACTCGCGGATGTGCGCACCCGCTTCGTCTTCTCCGACCATCGCGATCAGCGTCGTCGGCACACCCAGCCGGCGAAGACCGACGGCGACGTTCAGCGCTGCGCCGCCGACCAGCTCTCGCACCCCGCCGCCGTCGTGGATCTCGTCGATCAGCGCATCCCCGACGACGATTGCACCGGATGCTCGGGAGGATTCATCACTCATTCTGCCGACACTACCGCGCGAGCGGCTTCTGTGACGGTTCGCGCGGCTTCCCTGCGCCAGACCCCTTCAGCGCTACGGTGAGCGCATGAACGCTCGAATCGCCGCCGGAGCTGCGGCTCTCCTGCTCGCCGCGGTGCTCACCGGCTGCGGTTCCGGTCCCGCGGAATCCGGGTCCGACTCATCGCCCGATCCCTCTGCGAGCGCCGACCCCGACGACTCAGCGAGCCCCTCGCCCGCAGCGTCCCCCACTCCGACAGCCACGCCGATCGCGCTGCCGACGGACTGCCGTGCCATCCTGTCGGACGACGTGCTCGCGCAGCTCGACGGCATCCCGCTCAATGATGCGAACGCCGGGCCCTCCGGCGTCGGCGACGATGGGACTCTCACCTGCATCTGGCGCGATCCCCGCGCCGACACCACCAGCCTCGTCACGACGATCTCCCTCATGAACCGCGGCCCCGCGCTCGACATGCTCAACGCGCTCGTCACGACCGAGGGCTTCAGCTGTTTCACTCCCGACGGCGGAACCCGGTGCGAGAAGACCTGGCCGAACGAGCAGTACCCCGTGACGGACGGCCGCACCCTGTTCTGGCGCGACGACATCCTCATCGACACCCAGTACTCGAACCTGGCCCCCGAGGGTTACACCTCGAGCATCGTGGCGCACCTCTTCGACTGACTTCATCCGGGCACGAAGAAGGCCCCGGGCGAATCGCCCGGGGCCTTCTCACTCACTCAGTACGTCAGTTGTACGTACCCGGCGTGATGTCGTCCGTCGAGAACGCGTCGAAGTCGACGTAGCCGAAGTCGCCGTCAGCGTACGCACCGTCGGATGCGAAGATCCGGTTCGGGTAGCGCTCGCTCTTGGCTTCCTCGGTGGCCTCGACCGTGACGTCGCGGTACTTCGAGAGACCGGTTCCGGCGGGTATGAGCTTACCGATGATGACGTTCTCCTTGAGACCGACCAGCGGGTCGCGCTTGCCCTGCATCGCAGCCTCGGTGAGCACGCGGGTCGTCTCCTGGAAGGAAGCGGCCGACAGCCACGACTCCGTCGCGAGCGACGCCTTCGTGATACCCATCAGCTCCGAACGACCGGACGCGGGGCGCTTGCCCTCTGCCACAGCCTCGCGGTTGATCGCCTGGTAGCGCTTGAGGTCGACCATCTCACCCGGAAGCAGGGTCGTGTCGGCGTGATCGACGACGGTGACCTTGCGGAGCATCTGACGGACGATGACCTCGATGTGCTTGTCGTGGATCGGCACACCCTGCGAGCGGTACACGCCCTGGACGCCACCGACGAGGTAACGCTGCACCTCGCGGGCGCCCATGACACGCATGACCTCCTTGGGGTCGAGCGTTCCGACCAGGAGCGGCTGACCGACGCTGACGTGCTGACCGTCCTCGACCAGAAGCGTCGCACGCTTCAGGACCGGGTAGATCACTTCCTCGTCACCGTTGTCGGGCGTCAGGATGAGCCTCTTGGCCTTGTCCGTCTCGTCGATCGTGATGCGACCGTCGGCCTCTGCGATCGGCGACGCAGCCTTGGGGGTACGCGCCTCGAAGAGCTCCTGCACGCGGGGCAGACCCTGCGTGATGTCATCGGCCGAAGCCGAACCACCGGTGTGGAAGGTACGCATCGTCAGCTGGGTACCGGGCTCACCGATCGACTGGGCCGCGATGATGCCGACGGCCTCTCCGATGTCGACGGTCTTACCCGTCGCGAGCGAACGGCCGTAGCACTGCGCGCAGACACCGACAGCGGAGTCGCAGGTCAGGACCGAGCGCACCTTGATGCTCTCGACGCCCAGCGCGACCAGCTTGTCGATGAGCACGTCACCCACGTCGTCACCGGCAGAGGCGAGAACCTCGCCCTTGCTGTCGACCACGTCGGAGGCCAGGGTACGAGCGAACACCGAGTTCTCGACGTTCGCGTCGCGCACCAGCTCGCCCTGCGAGTTCGGAGCGGCGATCGGGAGCTCGAGGCCCTTCGACGTGCCACAGTCCTCTTCGCGGATGATGACGTCCTGCGAGACATCCACCAGACGACGGGTCAGGTAACCCGAGTCGGCGGTACGCAGAGCGGTGTCGGCCAGACCCTTACGGGTACCGTGCGTCGCGATGAAGTACTCCGCCACCGACAGACCCTCGCGGTACGAGGAGATGATCGGACGCGGGATGATCTCACCCTTGGGGTTGTTGACGAGACCACGCATACCGGCGATGTTCCGGATCTGCAGCCAGTTACCACGAGCACCCGACGACACCATGCGGTTGATGGTGTTGTCTTCGGGGAAGTTCGCCCGCATCGCGGCCTGAACCTCGTCGGTAGCCTCGGTCCAGATCTTGATGAGCTCCTGGCGACGCTCGGTGTCGGTCGTCAGGCCCTTCTCGTACTGGGACTGGACCTTCGCGGCCTGCTTCTCGTAGCCGGCGACGATCTCAGCCTTGTTCGGCGGCGTCAGGATGTCGCTCAGAGCGACGGTCACACCCGAGCGCGTGGCCCAGTAGAAACCGGCGTCCTTGATGCGGTCCAGCGACGCAGCCGTCTCGACCTTGGGGTACTCCTCGGCCAGCTTGTTGACGATCTGCGACAGCTT
Organism: Microbacterium sp. K2; assembly: GCF_051365005.1. NCBI lineage: Bacteria > Bacillati > Actinomycetota > Actinomycetes > Micrococcales > Microbacteriaceae > Microbacterium > Microbacterium sp. K2. The sequence continues at coordinate 1,479,261 of NZ_JBLWII010000001.1, forward strand.
GTTCTTGTCAGCCTGCTCGCGGACGAACGGGTATCCCTTGGGCAGCGTGTCGTTGAAGATCGCCTGACCGAGCGATGCGTCGACGAGACCGTGACGCTCGTAGCCCTCGGGAGCTTCGCCCTCGAGGAACGTCAGACCCGGGATGCGGATGCGGACCTTGGCCTGCAGGTCGAGGGTTCCCTCGTCCTTGGCCAGGATCGCCTCGCCCACCGAACCGAATGCACGGCCCTCACCGGCTGCGCCCGCCTTGACCGTGGTCAGGTGGTGCAGACCGATGATCATGTCCTGCGAAGGCAGGGTCACCGGGCGGCCGTCGGACGGCTTCAGGATGTTGTTCGACGCGAGCATCAGTACGCGGGCCTCGGCCTGAGCCTCGACCGACAGCGGCAGGTGGACAGCCATCTGGTCACCGTCGAAGTCGGCGTTGAACGCCGCGCAGACGAGCGGGTGCAGCTGGATGGCCTTGCCCTCGACGAGCTGAGGCTCGAAGGCCTGGATGCCCAGACGGTGCAGGGTGGGTGCACGGTTGAGCAGCACGGGACGCTCGCGGATGATCTCCTCGAGCACGTCCCAGACCTCGGGACGGGTGCGCTCGACAGCGCGCTTGGCTGCCTTGATGTTCTGCGAGTGACCGAGGTCGATCAGGCGCTTGATCACGAACGGCTTGAAGAGCTCCAGAGCCATCTGCTTGGGCAGACCGCACTGGTGCAGCTTCAGCTGGGGTCCGACGATGATGACCGAACGGCCCGAGTAGTCGACACGCTTGCCGAGCAGGTTCTGACGGAAGCGACCCTGCTTGCCCTTCAGCATGTCGCTGAGGGACTTCAGGGCGCGGTTGCCGGTTCCGGTGACGGGACGACCGCGGCGACCGTTGTCGAACAGTGCGTCGACGGCCTCCTGCAGCATCCGCTTCTCGTTGTTGACGATGATCTCGGGAGCACCGAGGTCGATCAGGCGACGAAGACGGTTGTTGCGGTTGATCACACGACGGTAGAGGTCGTTGAGGTCGGAGGTCGCGAAGCGGCCACCGTCGAGCTGCACCATCGGGCGCAGCTCCGGCGGGATCACCGGGACGACGTCGAGAACCATGGCGGCCGGGCTCATGCCGGTCTCCAGGAAGGAGTTGACGACCTTCAGACGCTTGATCGCGCGGATCTTGCGCTGACCCTTGCCCTCGGAGATCTGCAGGTGCAGGCTCTCGGCCTCGGCAGCCAGGTCGAACGCCGCGAGGCGACGCTGGATCGACTCGGCGCCCATGTAGGCCTCGAAGTACTGACCGAAGCGGTCCTGCAGCTCGTGGAAGACATCGTCCTCCGGACGCAGTGCGCCGACCTCGAGGGTGCGGAAGTCTTCCCACACACGCTCGAGCTTGGCGATCGCCTCGTCGGCACCCTTGCGGATGAGCGACATCTCCTTCTCGGCGGCGTCCTTGACCTTCTTCTTCGCGTCGGCCTTGGCGCCCTCGGCCTCGAGGGAAGCGAGCTCCTCCTCCAGGCGTGCCAGGCGCTCGGCGATCTTCGCGTCGCGACGGTCTCCGAGCGTCTTCAGCTCGAGGCGGATGTTGTTCTCCTGCGTGCCCAGGTCCCGGTGACGAGCATCCTCGTCGACCGAGATGACCATGTAGGCGGCGAAGTAGATGACCTTCTCGAGGTCCTTCGGCGCCATGTCGAGCAGGTAGCCCAGACGCGAGGGAACACCCTTGAAGTACCAGATGTGGGTGACGGGAGCGGCGAGCTCGATGTGACCCATGCGCTCACGACGGACCGAGGACTTGGTGACCTCGACGCCGCAGCGCTCGCAGACGATGCCCTTGAAGCGGACACGCTTGTACTTTCCGCAGGCGCACTCCCAGTCGCGGGACGGGCCGAAGATCTGCTCTCCGAAGAGACCGTCCTTCTCCGGCTTCAGGGTGCGGTAGTTGATGGTTTCAGGCTTCTTGACCTCGCCGTAGGACCAGGCGCGGATGTGGTCCGCGGTGGCCAGGCCGATGCGAAGCTCATCGAAAGTGTTTGACTCGAGCACAAATTCTCCTGTGTAGGAATTCTTTTTGAAGAAATCGGGGAGGTGGGCCGCCGACCGAGCATGCTGCTCAGTCGGCGGCCTGAACCTTAGATCTCGTCGATCGAGGCGGCCTCGAAGCGGCTGGAGATGTTGATGCCGAGCTCTTCCGCAGCGCGGAAGGCCTCGTCGTCCGTGTCACGCAGGTTGACGAGCGTGCCGTCTGCCGAGAGGACCTCGACGTTCAGGCAGAGCGACTGCATCTCCTTCATGAGCACCTTGAAGGACTCGGGGATGCCGGGCTCCTGGATGTTCTCGCCCTTGACGATCGCCTCGTACACCTTGACGCGGCCGAGGATGTCGTCGGACTTGATCGTGAGGAGCTCCTGGAGCGCGTATGCGGCACCGTAGGCCTCGAGGGCCCACACCTCCATCTCACCGAATCGCTGGCCACCGAACTGCGCCTTACCACCGAGCGGCTGCTGGGTGATCATCGAGTACGGACCGGTCGAACGCGCGTGGATCTTGTCGTCGACCAGGTGGTGGAGCTTCAGGATGTACATGTAGCCCACCGAGATCGGCGCCGGGAACGGCTCGCCGGAGCGGCCGTCGAACATCTGGGCCTTTCCGGTGGAGTCGATCAGGCGGACACCGTCGCGAGTCGGGATGGTCGCGTCGAGAAGACCTGCGATCTCCTCCTCGCTCGCACCGTCGAACACCGGGGTGGCGACCTTGGTGCCGGGAGCGGCCTCGAAGGCATCCTTCGGGAGCTTCGCAGCCCACTCGGGGGTTCCCTCGACCTTCCAGCCCTGCTTCGCGATCCACCCGAGGTGGGTCTCGAGCACCTGGCCGAAGTTCATTCGACCCGGGATACCCAGCGGGTTCAGCACGATGTCGACCGGGGTTCCGTCCGCGAGGAACGGCATGTCCTCGATCGGGAGGATCTTCGCGATGACGCCCTTGTTGCCGTGACGACCGGCGAGCTTGTCACCCTCGGTGATCTTGCGCTTCTGGGCGATGTAGACCACGACGCGGCGGTTGACGCCGGAGCCGAGCTCGTCGTCGCCGTCCTCGGCGTTGAACTCCTTGACGGCGATGATCGTGCCCTGCTCACCGTGGGGCACCTTCAGAGAGGTGTCACGGACCTCGCGGCTCTTCTCGTTGAAGATCGCGCGGAGCAGACGCTCCTCAGCCGACAGCTCGGTCTCGCCCTTCGGCGTGACCTTGCCGACGAGGATGTCGCCGGGGCGGACCTCGGCACCGATGCGGATGATGCCGCGCTCGTCGAGATCCTTCAGCAGCTCAGGGCTGACGTTGGGGAGATCACGGGTGATCTCCTCCTTGCCGAGCTTCGTGTCGCGGGCGTCGACCTCGTATTCCTCGATGTGGATCGAGGAGAGGGTGTCGTCCTTCACGAGGTCCTGGCTGAGGATGATCGCGTCCTCGAAGTTGTAGCCTTCCCACGTCATGAACGCGACGAGCAGGTTCTTTCCGAGTGCCAGCTCGCCGTTCTCGGTGGCGGGGCCATCAGCGATGACCTCTCCGACCTCGACGCGGTCGCCCTCGTTGACGACGACCTTCTGGTTGTACGACGTGCCCTGGTTCGAGCGGTCGAACTTGCGCAGGTGGTAGTCCTGCGTTCCACCCTCGTCGAGCATGACGGTGACGCGGTCTGCGGAGACCTCGGTGACGACACCCGGCTTCTCAGCCGTGAGCACGTCGCCGGCGTCGATGGCGGTGTAGCCCTCCATACCGGTTCCGACGAGCGGCGAGTCGCTGCGCAGCAGCGGCACAGCCTGACGCTGCATGTTGGCGCCCATGAGCGCGCGCTGTGCATCGTCGTGCTCGAGGAACGGCACGAGCGAGGTCGCGACCGACACCATCTGGCGCGGCGAGACATCGATGTAGCCGATCTCCTCGGGGAGGAAGAGATCCACCTCACCGCTACCGCCCTTGGGGCGTGCGAGGACGTGGCTCTCGCGGAAGCGACCGTTCTTGTCGAGCGGGGCGTTCGCCTGCGCGATGTTGAAGTCGACCTCTTCGGAAGCGGTCAGGTAATCGATGTGCTCGGTGACGACGCCACCCTCGACCTTGCGGTACGGGGTCTCGATGAATCCGAACGAGTTGATGCGCGCGAAGGTCGCGAGAGCACCGATCAGACCGATGTTCGGGCCTTCAGGGGTCTCGATGGGGCACATGCGGCCGTAGTGCGACGGGTGGACGTCACGGACCTCGACACCTGCGCGGTCACGGCTCAGACCACCGGGGCCGAGAGCCGAGAGACGGCGCTTGTTGGTCAGACCCGCGAGCGGGTTGTTCTGATCCATGAACTGCGAGAGCTGCGAGGTTCCGAAGAACTCCTTGATCGCGGCGACGACGGGGCGCACGTTGATCAGGGTCTGCGGCGTGATCGCCTCGATGTCCTGCGTGGTCATGCGCTCGCGGACGACGCGCTCCATACGGGAGAGACCGGTGCGGACCTGGTTCTGGATCAGCTCGCCGACCGCGCGGATGCGACGGTTGCCGAAGTTGTCGATGTCGTCGGTCGCGATGCGGATGTCGGCCTTCTTGCCCGAGCGGATGCCGGGGAAGGTCTCTTCCGTGCCTGCGTGCAGACGCACGAGGTACTTGATCGTCGCGACGATGTCCTGAACCGTGAGCACCGAGTCGGTCAGCGGTGCGTCGAGACCGAGCTTGTGGTTGATCTTGTAGCGACCCACCTTCGCCAGGTCGTAGCGCTTCGGGTTGAAGTAGAAGTTGTCGAGCAGCGCACGCGCAGCCTCGGCAGCGACCTGCTCGCCCGGACGCAGCTTGCGGTAGATGTCGCGGAGCGCATCTTCCTTCGTGACGATGGTGTCCTTCGCGAGCGTCTCCTCGATCGAGGTGTAGCCGGCGAACTCCGTGAGGATCTCCTCGCTGGTCATGCCCAGCGCCTTGAGGAACACGGTGACCGACTGCTTGCGCTTGCGGTCGACGCGCACGCCGACCTGGTCGCGCTTGTCGATCTCGAACTCGAGCCATGCACCACGGCTCGGGATGACGCGCGCCGACACGATGTCCTTATCGGACGTCTTGTCGGGGGTCTTGTCGAAGTAGACACCGGGCGAACGCACGAGCTGCGAGACGACGACGCGCTCGGAGCCGTTGATGATGAACGTTCCCTTGTCGGTCTGCAGCGGGAAGTCGCCCATGAAGACCGTCTGGGTCTTGATCTCACCCGTGAGGTGGTTCATGAACTCGGCCTCGACGTACAGCGGAGCGGCGTAGGTCTTGCCTCGCTCCTTGCACTCCTCGATCGAGTACTTCTCCGGCTCGAGGTACGGGTTCGTGAACGACAGCTGCATCGTTTCGCCGAGGTCCTCGATCGGGGAGATCTCCTCGAAGATCTCGCCGAGGCCGCTGTTCTCGTTCACGTCTGTGCGGCCGGCCTTCTTGGCCTCTGCGACACGAGCCTTCCAGGCGTCGTTGCCGACGAGCCAGCCGAAGGATTCGGTCTGCAGAGCGAGAAGGTCAGGGACCGTCAGCGTGTCGGAGATCTTGGCGAACGAAAGACGGGATGCTCCGCGTCCGTTCTTAGTGGTGGTGGTGGTGGATGCGTTGCGAGCAGCAGCCAAGGGAATAACCTCCGTGAGCCCCGCAGGGCTTCTCGATTCCTTTGTCGTCAGGTGAGTGTGCGCCCGGATGCTCAACGAAATGCCGACCACCATATGAGGGCAGGGAGAAGCGAGCGCAACTACCAACTATACGCAGGAACTTGCGACATGGCAAGCTCAATCCTTGACCTTCTTCGGATGCTGCGGTATTGGCACCCGAAGAAGGCCGAGAGGATCCTCCGCGGACCGCCTCAGGAGGCGATGTTGAGTTCGTTCCCCGGGATCGACGCCAGCAGACGCCGCGTGTACGGATCGCGAGGGTTCGTGAAGATCTCCTCCGACGAAGCCGCCTCGACGAGGGCTCCGTCCTTCATCACGCACACGTAGTCGCTGATCAGACGCACGACGGCGAGGTCGTGCGAGATGAACAGATAGCTGAGCCCGTATTCGGTCTGCAGGTCGCCGAGCAGCTTCAGGATCTGGTCCTGCACGAGCACGTCCAGCGCCGACACCGGCTCGTCGCACACGATCAGATCGGGCGAGAGGGCGAGCGCACGGGCGATCGCGACGCGCTGCCGCTGTCCGCCGGACAGCTCCGACGGATACCGCCGCAGCATGGACTGCGGCAGCGCCACGTCGTCGAGCAGCTGGCGGACGCGCTTACGCCGGTCTGCACTGCTCCCCCGCTTGTAGAAGTCGAGCGGCTCGGAGATCAGGCGCTCGATCGTGAACATCGGGTTCAGGCTCGAGTACGGATCCTGGAAGATCGGCTGCACCCGCTGACGGAAGTCCTTCGTCTCCGCGCGGTCGAGGGATGCGATGTCCTTGCCCCCGTAGCGGATGAGGCCGCTCGTCGGCTCGATGATCTTCAGCAGCATCCGCGCCGTGGTGGTCTTGCCCGACCCGGACTCGCCCACGATCGCGACCGTCTCGCCCCGAGGGATCGCGAGGGAGACATCGTTGACGGCGACGAAGTCCTCCTTCTGCCCTCGAACCGGATAGACCTTGGTGAGGTGCTCGAACTCGACGATGTTGTCGGCCGCCGACGCCCCGGGGGTGACAGCATCCGCCGTCGCGGGAGCATCCGCCTCGTCGGCGGGTCGTTCCTCGACGCGGAACGCCTCCGGTCGCAGTCGCGCCGCCGCGACCGAGGGGGCCGCCGCCACCAGCGATTGGGTGTACGGATGCTGCGGCGCCTCGAGGATCTGCTTCGCAGGCCCCTGCTCGACGACCCTGCCGCGGTGCATCACGACGACGCGCTCGGCACGCTCGGCGGCGAGGCCCAGGTCGTGCGTGATGAGCAGCACCGCGGTGCCGAGCTCGCGCGTCATCTGACCGATCTGGTCGAGGATCGTGTGCTGCACGGTGACGTCGAGCGCACTGGTCGGCTCGTCCGCGATCAGCAGCCGAGGCTTGCACGCCAGACCGATCGCGATCAGCGCCCGCTGACGCATGCCGCCGGAGAACTCGTGCGGATACTGCTTCGCGCGGCGTTCGGGATCGGGCAGGCCCGCGGCCGTGAGCGCCTCGACGACCTTCTCCTTCACGTTCTGCCTGGTGGCGAGACCGTGCGCGAGGAGCGTCTCGGCGACCTGGGTGCCGATCTTGGCGACCGGATTCAGGTTGGACATCGGGTCCTGCGGAACGAGGCCGATGTCACGCCCTCTGATCGTTCGCAGTTCGTTCTCGGACGCACGGGTGATGTCACGGCCGTCGAGGCGGATGCTGCCCGCAGCTACGCGACCGCCCCCGGCGAGCAGCCCGATGATGGCCATCGCGGTCGTCGACTTGCCCGACCCCGACTCCCCCACGATCGCGATGGTCTCGCCCGGGGCGATCTCGAGATCGACGCCTTCGACGGCGTGCACGACGCCGTCCATGGTGGCGAAGTCGACGGCGAGGCCCTCGACCGACAGCAGGGGTGCGTCTGACACCCGGTTCTCTTTCGCAGCGTTCATCGTGCTCTCGTCCTCGGGTCCATGGCCTCACGCAGAGCTTCACCGAACAGGGTGAAGCCGAGTGCGGTGACCGCGATGCAGATACCGGGTAGGAATGCCAGCCATGGCGCGATGGCGAGCTCGGCCTGCGCGTAGGTGAGCATGCGCCCCCACTCGGCCGTCTCGGGGCGACCGCCGCCGAGACCGAGGAACGACAGCGCAGCCGCATCGATGACAGCCGTCGCGAGCGTGAGCGTGCCCTGCACGATGACCGGGCCGATCGCGTTGGGCAGCACGTGCGACATGGTGATCTGACCGCGCCCGAGACCCAGGGTCTGGGCTGAGAGCACATAGTCGCTCGATCGCTGCTGCAGCATCGACGCGCGCAGCAGGCGCGCGAAGATCGGAACCTGCGATGCACCGATCGCGATCATCACCGCGAAGGGCGTCTGGCCCAGGATCGCGGCGATCGAGACGGCCAGCAGCAGGTTCGGCACCGAGAGGATGATGTCGACGATGCGCATGATGAGCGTGTCGACCCAGCCGCCGAAGGTGCCGGCCAGAAGCCCGAGGATCATTCCGCCGACCAGACCCAGTGCGGTCGAGATGACACCGATCAGCAGCGACGCCTGCGCGCCCCAGATGAGCTTCGAGAGCACGTCGCCGCCGAAGCGGTCGAGGCCGAGAGGGAACTCGGGCATCTCTCCTGGTCCGGGGATGTTCGTCGGCGTGATGAACTTCGCGCCGGGCAGCGCGGTCTCGGGGTAGGGAGCGAGCACCGGCGCCAGCACGGACACCAGGATGAACACCAGGACGATGCCGGCGCCGATCCAGGCGGTGGGGTTGCGGCGGAGGCGGCGGAACACATCGCGCCAGAATCCGCCTGGCCCCTCCTTGAGGCCGGCCTGATTGACGGCGACGGTGTCGACGACCGAGCCGCTCGCCGCCGACGGGCCTTGTGCGGGTGGGAGCGAGATGGTCATGACGCCACCCCCTTTCGGAGAACGAGACGGGCCATCACTGCACCCGCACTCTCGGATCGATGAAGCTGTATGACACGTCGACCGCCAGGTTGATCAACGCGTAGGCGATAGCGATGAAGATGATGAACCCCTGGAGCACCGGGAAGTCCCGTGTGAAGATCGCCCTCGCGAGGAAGGATCCGATGCCGGGGAACGCGAACACCGTCTCGGTGAGCACCGCCCCCGAGATCAGGAGTCCGGTCTGCAGGCCGATGGTCGTGATCACCGGCAGCATCGCGTTGCGCAGGATGAAGCGACTGCGCAGCGTCGACGACCCGACGCCCTTCGCTCGACCGGTTCGCACGTAGTCGGCGTTCTGAACCTCCAGAACGCTCGCCCTCGTGATGCGGACGATGATCGCGAGCGGGATCGTGCCCAGCGCGAGTGCCGGGAGGACCAGGTGCATGAGGGCATCCCAGGAGGCGTCGAACTCGCCGGTGATGATGCCGTCCCAGACGTAGAACCCCGTCGGGTGCGTGGCATCTATTCGCGGGTTCTGACGCCCGTCCGAGGGAAGCCACCCGAGCTGCACCGCGAACACGTATTTCAGGATGAACGCCAGGAAGAACACCGGGATGGTGATGCCCACCAGACTCAGCACCACCGACGCGTGGTCGGTGAACTTGCCGTGGCGGCGAGCGGCCCAGTAGCCGAGCGGGATGCCGACGCCGACCGCGAAGATGAGCGCGAGAACGCTCAGCTCGATCGTCGCGGGGAAGCGGCGGAAGAACTCCTCCGTCACGGGGCGGTTCGTCTGGATCGACGTTCCGAAGTCGCCCTGGAGGAGGCGGCCGACCCAGATGAAGTACTGCTCCAGGATCGGCCTGTTGAAGCCGTAGAGTTCGTTGACCCTGGCGACGGCCTCCGGGGTCGCCTTCTCGCCGAGAAGTGCGACGGCCGGGCCGCCTGGCAGGGCCCTGACCCAGGCGAACAGCAGGATGCTGAGGCCGATCAGGGTGGGAATGAGGAAAAGCAGTCGCCTGCCGATGGTGCGCAGCAAGAGGTCTCCGTTGATCAGAAGGTACGCCGGTCCCGGGCCTCCGCGGCGAGCGCGGAGGCCCGGGTGGGCATCTCAGTCGGTCAGACCTACTCGGTGAGGACGATGTCCGTGAAGACCTCGTCGTTCACCGGGCTGGCGGGGTAGCTCTCGACGCGCGGGTCGAACGCCAGAGTCGGCGCCGGGTGCGCGAGCGGGACTCCGGGGATGAACTGCGCGACCATCTCGTTGATCTCCTCGTAGAGGGCCGTCTGGTCCTCGAGGTTGGAGACGCCACGAGCCTCGTTCAGCTTCTGGAACAGCTCGGGGTTGTCGAAGCCCCACTCGGAGCTCTGCTGCCCGAAGAAGACGCCGACGAAGTTGTCGGTGTCGTTGTAGTCGCCGGTCCAGCCGAGCAGGTGGATGCCGTGGTCGGCCGTTCCCGTGGTGCGGTCGAGGTACTCGACCCACTCCTCCGAGACAGGGGTGGTCTCGACTCCGACCTCGGAGAGCTGCGACGAGAGCACCGTGAAGATCTGCTCGGGGTCCGGCATGTACGGACGCGAGACGTTGACCGGGTAGTTGAAGGTCAGCTTCAGCGGGTTGGCCTCGTCGTAACCGGCCTCTGCGAGCAGCGACTTGGCCTTCTCGGGGTCGTAGTCGTACGTCGTGACGTCCGGGTTGTAGCCGTTGACGGTGTCGGGCACGAACTCGATCGCCTTCTCGGTGCCCTCGGGCAGGACCTGGCTGATCAGTGCGTCCTTGTCGACCGCGTACGAGAGAGCCTCACGGACCTTCGGGTCCTGCAGTTCGGGGATGGCCTGGTTGAACGCGAGGTAGAGGATCGTGAACGGAGGGCGCGACACCATGGTGAAGCCGTCGTCCTCGAGCGCCTGCGTGTCGGCGGGGCCGACGAGGTCGTAGCCGTCGATCGAGCCGGACTCGAGCGCCTGACGACGAGCGGTCGGGTCGTCGATCGTGCGGAAGATGATCTCGTCGATCTGGCCGGGTTCGCCCCAGTAGTCGCCGTAGGCCTTGAGCGTGACCTGCTCGCCCGGTGCCCACTCGTCGAACTGGAAGGGGCCGGTGCCGACCGGGTGGCCCATCGCGTACTCCGAGAGCACAGGAGCTTCGGCGGAGCCTCCCACGTCATCGGCGCCGAACTCCTGCAGCGCCGAGGGGCTCTGCATCGAGAACGACGGCAGCGACAGCGACGCGACGAAGCCGGCGAACGGCTTGTTCAGGTCGATCGTGACGGAATAGTCGCCGTCAGGCGTGCAGGACTTGTAGACGGCGTCCGCCGGGCTGTCGGCGTAGCCCTTGAAGAGCTTGTTGTAGTAGTAGCCGAACGCCTCTGATGCGGCGAGGCCGGTCCAGTTGTACCAGCGGTCGAAGTTCGCGCACACGGCCTCGGCGTTGAACGGGGTGCCGTCGTGGAACGTGACGTCTTCCTTCAGGGTGAAGGTGTGGCTCATGCCGTCTTCGGATGACTCCCACGACTCGGCGAGCAGCGGTGCCGGGTCAGCCGTACCGGGCTCGGTGCCGACGAGACCCTCGAACATCTGCCGGGAGACACGGAAGCTCTCGCCGTCCTGGGCGAATGCCGGGTCGAGGCTGGCCGGGTCGGAGGATGCGGCGAACACGAAAGTGCCGTCGACATCTCCGGCAGCCTCTCCACCGTCGTCGCTGCGCTCGCTGGCGACGCATCCGGAGAGGACCAGCGCCGCGAGTGCGGCTCCGGTGACGGCGAGGAGTCCTCGCCGACGCATGACTGTGTGGTGCATTGTGTGACCTTCCTGTCGAGCGCTGCTGTGCGCATCCCGGAGACATCGTCGAATCCGGAACGGTGATGACTCGACGCTACCCAGTGCGCATACCGATGCAAACACCTCCAGGTTGCATTCCTGTTACGGATGTCCGGCGCCCTGGCCGATCCGGTAGCCTCCAGAACGTGCCCGACACATATCCCCTCGCCGTCTGCGTCGGCGAGGGTCTCGTCTCTTTCGTCCCCGCCACCGCCGCACCCCTCGAAGACGTGCGCACCTTCCATCGCTCCCTCGCCGGGGCAGAGTGGAACACCGCGATCGCACTGGCATCGGCGGGCATCCGCACCGCTGTCGTGTCCCGCGTGGGTGACGACGGCTTCGGGCGGTTCCTCACGTCCGAGCTACGCAGGCACGAGGTCGACGATTCGGCCGTGGACGTCGACGCGGAGGCCCCCACCGGTCTCTACGTCAAGGAGCTGTCACCTCGGCCGGACGGCTCCATCGACGGGACGATGCACTACTACCGCTCGGGTTCGGCGGCCGCGGCGCTGTCGCCTGCGACCCTCGAGTCCCCCGCAGCATCCGCTCTTCTGGCTCAGGCGGCACTGGTGCACACCTCGGGGATCACGCCCGCCCTCTCGGATTCCGCCCGTGCAGCGCAGGATGCCCTGTTCGATGCGCCCCGCGACGGTCGACTGCTGAGCTTCGACGTGAACTGGCGCCCCGCACTCTGGCGCGGACGCGAGGACGAGGGGCGCGCTCTGATCTCGGACTACGTCCGTCGCGCCGACATCGCGTTCTGCACGCGACCCGACGCGGAGTCGGTGTTCGGCACCGCCGAGCCGGATCGGCTGCGCGAGCTGTTCCCCGAGCCGAGGTATCTGATCGCCACGAGCCCCGACGGTGCCGTCGCGTTCGACGGAGCGGAGCGCACCGACAGCAGGTCGCTCGACGTCCCCGTCGTGGAATCCATCGGCGCGGGAGACGCGTTCGCCGCGGGGTTCCTCGCCGGCGTGCTGACCGGGCTCTCCCTCACCGGCAGCCTCGCCCGCGCGCACAGAATCGCCACACGAGCGCTGGTGAGCACCCGCGATCACATCGACTGATCAGCCCCCTGATTCGCACCGCTGACGATCGCACGAGCGCCTCCGCGGCGGCTCCTAGCGTTGGCGACGGGACGCCGCAGCGTCGTGCGTGAGCTGGAGCGGAATGACCACGGGTTCGCCCCGGTGCTGCACGACACGCACGAAGAGGATGTCGACCAGGGCCAGCTGCGCGATGCGGCTCGACATCGCCGCCATGCGGAACGGCGACTCCTGCGCGTAGGTGATCAGCGCGATGTCGGCAGCGAGTGCGAGCGTCGAGTCGGGGGCGCTCGTGATCGCCACGGACAGCGCGCCCGCGTCTCGGGCGATCTCTACGGCGCGGACGACCTCTTGAGTCTCTCCTCCATGGGAGAAGGCGATGACGACGTCGTCCGATGTGCGCAGCGACGCCGTCGTGAGGGCGAGATGCGGATCGGCGGAGTGCGCGACCGAGCAGCCGATGCGCGCGAGCTTCTGCTGAAGGTCCTGGGCGGTCAACGACGAGGCCGCCTGGCCGAACAGATCGACGTGGCGGGCCGCCACGACGGCTCTCGCGACCCGGTCGAGTGCGTCGGCATCGAGCCCGAGCGCCGTCTTCTCGATCGCGTCGATCTCCTGGGCAGCGAGCTTCGCGGCGATCGCCGACGGCTCGTCGTCAGGGTCGATCGCCGTGGTGTCGAGACCGAAACGCGCCCGTTGCGCCTGGGCGAGCGTGACCGTGCGAGCGACCGCGACCCGCAGCTCGCGGTATCCGCTGAAGCCGAGCGACTGCGCGAATCGGGCCACGGTCGACAGAGACGTGTGACAGAGCTGCGCGAGATCGTTGATCGCGAGATCGACCACGAGCGTGGGGTCGCCGAGGATCGTCTCCGCGACCCGTGCTTCTGCAGCACTCAGTCGAGGAACGGATCGGCGCACCAGCGCGAGAACATCGTCGTCCACGGTGTCATCCTGCCTCAGTCGGCCCCACCTGCGCTGCCGCGCCCCTGATCGGCGCGGCGCGAGAGCCCGCCGATCAGTCGATCTCTGGCGGCCTGGGCGCCGACCCTGCTCGCGGACGCGACCTCCACGACGGCAAGCGGCAGAGGCCGCCGGGCTGCGAGTCCGACGTTGACCACGACCGCCTCGGGGTCGCGCACCGCAGCGCGCTCGACCAGCGAGCGCTGCGCGTCGTCGGCGTCAGGGCGATCCAGGAGGATGACGGTCAAGCCCTCGGCCAGAACCGCCTGCTCGAGAGCCGCGTCCTGCTCGTCGATCGACGTGCGCGCGACGTCGACACGCACACGGTGGCCGTCGGCGGCGAGCGTCTCGGCCACATACGCGGAGGCACTGTCGACAGCCAGAGTCGAACGACGGCGGGCGTCGACGACCGCGAGCGCCTCGGCATCCGCTGTCGCACCGGTGATCGCTCGTCGGACGATCTCCGATGCGTCGTAGTCGACGGGAGGCGCGGTGACGGCACGGGACCGGAGAGTCTCGCCGAGTCGGGCGACCCGCTGGGCCGCGGCGGCGAGTCGTTCGCGCGGCAGCGAGCCGTCGCTCACGGCCGCGAGGATCCCGTCGCGGGCGGCGAGGAAGTCTCGTCTGTCCTGATCGGGGAATGTCGCTTCGCCTCGGTTCGTGGGGTTGCCGATGCACAGCAGATCGGCGCCGGCCGCGAGCGCACGTGCGGCGCCCTGGCCGATGCCGACGGTCTCGCGGATGGCCGCCATGTCGAGGGCGTCCGTGATGATGACTCCGTCGAAGCCCCAGTCGCGCAGCATTCCGAGCACCCGCGGATTCAGCGTCGCCGGCTCTTGCCCCCATGCGGGAACCACGATGTGCGCGGTCATGATGGCATCGACTCCCGCGGCGATCGCGGCACGGAACGGCGCGAGGTGCACGCGCTCGAACTCCTCGATGCCGAGCGAGATCTCGGGCAGCGCGTGGTGCGAATCCAGATGCGTGTCGCCGTGTCCGGGGAAGTGCTTGACGCACGCAGCGACCGCACTGCTCTGCAGACCGTCGACCGCCGCCTGCACGTGTCGGGCCACGAGTTCTTCGTCGCTGCCGAAGGACCGGACGCCGATCACGGGGTTCCGCGGATCCGTGTTCACATCGGCGACGGGCCCGAGCACCACGTTGGCTCCGATCGCCGCGACTCGTCGAGCAAGCTCGGCACCGGAGTCCCTCGTCGCCTCGACATCGTCGACGATCCCGAGCTGGGCCGCCCCCGGGAGGGTCGAACCCGCCTCGGACTCGAGGCGCGTGACGTTGCCGCCCTCCTCGTCGATCCCGATCAGGGCGTCGGGATTCGCACGAAGGAGCTCGTCGCTCAGGGCAGACAGGCCATCGCCGACGTTCTGGCTGAAGTACACCACGCCCGCCAGGCCGTCGTGCAGCTCGGCGAGAAGCCAGTCGGGTGCCTCGGTGCCGAGGAAGCCCGGCCAGAGCACCGCATTCGCGAGGCGCGTGAGCTCGTCGGTCATCCCTTCACCGCTCCGGCGACCATTCCGGCCGAGAGGCGACGCTGCACGATCACGAAGAAGATCATGACGGGGATGGTGATGATCGTCGACGCGGCCATGATGCTGCCCCAGTCGTTGGAGTGCAGGCCGAAGAACGACTTCAGACCGATCGACACCGTGTACTGGTCGGTCGCGCTGCCGAGGATCGTCATGGCGAAGATGAACTCGTTCCACGCCGTGATGAAGCTGAAGATGCTCGTGGCCACGAGGCCGGGCATCACGAGCGGCAGCAGGATCGAGCGGAACATCCGCCACCAGCTCGCGCCGTCGATGTACGCGGCCTCTTCGAGCTCGACCGGAACCGCGGCGACGAATCCGCGCAGCATCCAGATTCCGAAGGCGAGCGAGAGCGCGACGTAGACGACCATCAGACCGAGGATGCTGTTGAGCAGCCCCAGACTCTTCACCTGAAGGAACAGCGGGATGACGAGGGCCTCGAGCGGAACCATCTGCACGATGAGGATCATCATGAGGATGGTGGTGCGGAACTTGAAGCGGAAGCGCGCGACGGCGACCGCCGCGAGCAGGCACACGAGCGCACTGACGAGCACCGTGACGAGGGCCACGATCGCGGAGTTGCGCAGATAGGTGCCGAAGCCGCCGTCGGTGAGCACGTACGCGAAGTTGTCGAACGTGAACTCCTGCGGGAGCAGCGACTGCCCACCGCTGGAGGCCTTGCCGTCGAGGGCGCTGGACACCATCCAGTACACGGGGAACAGCGTGAAGATCAGGACGGCGGCGATCGCGATGCCGGTGCCGAGGCGCGACATGGCGGACGGGCGAGGATTCACAGCTCGTCCTCCTTCATGAGGGAGCGGATGTACACGATCGTGATGCCGATCAGCACGAGGGTGAGCAGCACGGCGAGGGCGGCTCCGAAGCCGTAGCGGTTCTGGCCGAAGGATTCGACATACGACCAGACGCCGAGGTTGAGCACCGATCGGTTGCCTCCCCCACCGCCGGGCATCAGATAGACCTGCGCGAAGACCTTGAAGTCCCAGATCGTCGACAGGATGATGACGACCGAGAAGACGGGCTTGAGCGTCGGGAAGATGATCTTCCAGAAGCGCATCCAGGCGTTGGCCCCGTCGAGTGCTGCGGCCTCGAGCATCTCCTTCGAGACGCCGAGGAGACCGGCGAGCACCGTGATCGCCACGAACGGGAAGCCGTGGTGCACGACGTTGAGCAGCACGATCGCGTAGAACGACCACTGGTTGGTGAACCAGTTGACCGGTTCGTCCATCAGGCCGAGGTTCTGCAGGGTGGTGTTGAAGATACCTCGGTCGGCGTCGAAGATGAACGTCCAGACGTAGGTGCCGGTCACGGCGGGCATGGCCCACGCGACCATGATGCAGCTCGAGACGATGGTGCGCCAGACCGTGCCCAGCTTCGCGAGCAGCAGCGCGACCAGCGTGCCGACCGCCACCGTGACGAACACGGCGACGGCTGCGAAGCCGACGGTGTTGGGCAGGACGACGGCCCAGAGTGTCGGGTTGGTGAGCGCCTCGACGTAGTTGTCGACGCCGATCCAGTTGTTCTCGCCGGTGTTGATCTCGCGCAGACCGTAGTCCTGCAGCGAGAAGATGAACACCTGGATGAGCGGCCAGAGCATGAGCACCGCGAGGATGACCAGCCCGGGAGCGAGAAGGAGCCAGGGGCGGGCCGTGAGCAGCGAGAGTCCTCGCCGCCTGGGCTGGCCGCCGGCCACGGAGGCGGAGGTGGACTCCGCCTTCGTGGCCGGCAGTGGCGCTTGCACCATCGACATGAAGGGATACAGCCTTACTTGTTGAGCAGCTCGGTCATCTCGGCTGCGGCATCCTTCGTCGCCGTGGCGACGTCCTTCTGCCCGCCGAGGATCGCCTGGATCATCGAGTTGGTGGTCTTCTTCGCCTGGACGGCTCCGAAGTTCGGGGTGACGGGCACGGATGCGCCGCCCTCGACCATCTGCTGCGCGAACGGAGCGACGAGCGGGTCGGTCGAGGCGAGAGCCTCTTCCATCGCCGACTGGACGCCGGGGAAGTAGCCGGTCTCGTCAGCCCACTGCTCGGCGAACTCGCCGGTGGTCATCAGCTTGACGAACTCCCACGCGAGGTCGGCGTTCTCGGTCGTGTTGAAGACCGACAGGTGCGAGCCGCCGAGCACGGACGGAGCGATTCCGCCGTCCTCACCGGGGATCACGGCTGCGCCGATCTTGCCTTCGAGCTCGGGGTTGGCCTCGATCAGCGCCTTGGGGGTCCACGAGCCCGAGAGCATCATGGCGACGTTCCCCTGAGTGAACGAGTCACGGAGGTCGGTCTCCTTCCACGTCGTGGCACCGGCGGAGGAGAAGCCGTGCTCGGTCGCGAGTCCGGTGTAGAACTCGATGCCGGCCTGCGACTCATCGCTGTCGAGCTCGCTCGTCCAGGTCTCGCCGTCGAGGGTCGCGACCTCGCCGCCCGCACCCCAGACCCAGGGGTACACCTGGAACTCGGCGTCGCCCGCGACGGGGAACGGCAGCATCTCGGGCTTTGCGGCCTTGATCGCCTCACCGGCGGTGACGATGTCGTCCCACGTCTTCGGAGCCTCGAGACCGAGCTCGTCGAAGACATCGGTGCGGTAGACGATCGAGCGGACACCGGCGTACCACGGCATGCCGTACAGCTCTTCGTCGTAGGTGCCCGCGACCGCGAGGCCCTCGACGAGGTCGTCGCGCAGGCCGTCTTCCGCGTCGACATACTCATCGAGCGGCTCGAGCGCACCTGCGTCCGCGAACTCCGCCGTCCAGGTGGTGCCCGTCTCGGCGATGTCGGGCGTCGTGCCGCCCGCGATCGACGTGACGAAGCGGTCGTGAGCATCCGCCCACTGGATCTCTTCGATCTTGACCGTGGCTCCGGTCTCGTCTTCGAAGGCGCTCGACACCTCGTCGTAGAACGCGGTCGCGTCGGGGTTCGTGCCCTTCATGATCCAGACGGTGAGCTCCTGGCCCTCTCCGTCGACGGCTCCGCCGGTGGCTGCTCCGTCACCGGCACAGGCCGCCAGGCCCAGTGTGGCCGCGGCGCCCAGCGCCACGACCGGAAGAATGCGCTTGTGCATCAGGGATCTCCTCTTTGAACGTCCTGGCGGCATCGGGTGCCTACCACTTAGGAAAAAGTATTCATCACTAACTAATTCCCTGCAAGTTATTCTCGGAAACGTCATCCGGCCGTAACATCGGCCTCGGCGAGCAGGCTCGCGGCGCCTCCTGGGCTCTCGCCCGAAGGTCTCAGAGCGCGGTGAGCGCGTAGTCTCGGAGCATGGGCAGGACGCGAGCGAAGGACACCGAGCACCCGCAGGCCCGTCTCGACCACGGAGGCACAGCCCGCATCGTGCCCTCGGAGTTCACCACCGGCTTCGAGCTCATCGTCGACGACACCCCGCAGTCGCACGTCGACCTCGATGACCCCACGCACCTGCACTTCGAGTACATCGTGCGCATGGGCGCCGTGATCGACCAGCTCGCGGAAGGGCCTCTCACCGCAGTGCACCTCGGAGCGGGAGCGCTGACGATCCCCCGCTACATCGAGGCCACACGGCCGGGTTCGCGGCAGCAGGTGATCGAGCTCGAGGCCCCGTTGGCCGCACTCGTGCGCGAGCACCTTCCGCTGCCGAGAGGCGCGTCGATCAGGGTGCGCATCGGTGACGCCCGCGAGGGTGTCCGCCGTCTTCCGCCGGCCATCGTCGGCAATTGCGATCTGGTGGTGTCCGACGTGTACTCGGGTGCCCAGACCCCCGCCCACCTCACCAGCATCGAGTTCTACCGCGAACTCGCCGAGCTTCTCGCACCCGGAGGCGTGCTGCTCGTGAACGTCGCCGACGGCCCCGGCCTCGCCTTCGCGCGGCGTCAGGTCGCGACGATCGCCGAGGTGCTGCCCGAGATCGGCGTCCTCGCCGATACGCAGGTGCTGAAGGGCCGCAGGTTCGGCAACCTCGTGATCGCGGCGTCGGCCGCTCCCCTGCCGAGCGAATGGCTGCCGCGGATCCTGGCCGCCGGACCCCATCCTGCGAAGATCGCCCAGGGCGCCGAGGCGACGGCCTTCGTTCAGGGCGCACGCGTGGTCACGGACGCGGATGCCGTGGCCTCCCCCCGCCCGGATGCCTCGCTGTTCCTTCGCTGAGCGTTCTGATCTCGCGGATCACGATCCGGATGCGACGCCGTGGGGCGTGCCGCCCCGACGACGGCGCTGTCGCGAGGCACACTTGACGGGGGACGCTGAGGAAGGAGAGCAATGAGTTTCATCCAGGGATACGACCAGGAGAGCCTTCGCGAGCTGGTCGACCTCGGTGAATGCGCCGCGCGGCTGGAGGAGATCGAGAGTCAGCGGAGCCTTCCGGCTCTGCTGGAGCGGGTCTGGCTGCTGAAGGTCCTCGACCGTCTCGACGAAGCGCTCCCCCTCGCCGACGAGGCCGTGCGCCAGTCGCGCATGGCAGGTACGCGCAAGGACGTCCTGCGTGCCCGCGTGCTGCACGCGACGATCCTGCAGTACCGCGGTGCGCACGCCGCTGCCGCACAGGAGCTCGCCACGTGCGCCGCCGAGGCGGAAGGGCAGCGCTGGGTCTCGATCGCGGCGTTCGCCCATCACCACCACGGCAAGAACGCCTACGAAGCCGGTGATTACGAGACGGCCCGCGAGAGCTTCAAGCAGTCTCTGTTCCTGCGCCGTGAAGCGGGAGCCCAGGACCAGGAGCTCGAGACGGTGCTGCTCGCGATCGAAGCTGCCGAACGGCGCCGTACGACGCAGCTCGTCGCCGGCTGAGATCGTATTGAGCCGCGATGTCGGCGGTATGGCCTAGCCTGATCGCATGGCGGAACTTGACCGGGTGCGCGTCTGGGGCGAGGCACTGATCACGATGCACCTCGACGACAGCTGGTCGTTCGGCTTCGACCATGCCAAGCGTCGAGCGGGGCAGTGCGACTACACGAAGAAGCGCATCACCGTGTCCCGATATCTGGCGGCTCGGTTCGACGACGACGAGATCCATCAGGTGCTGCTGCACGAGGTGGCGCATGCGCTCGCCGGTCACGAGGCTGCCCATGGCGCGACCTGGAAGCGCGTGGCCCGCGACCTGGGCTATGTCGGTGGAACGACACATCATGGCGAGACGGCGGTCGAACTCGCGCCGTGGGTCGGTCGGTGCCCCGCCGGTCATGTCACCTACCGTCACCGGCGCCCGTCGCGCGCGACGTCGTGCGCGCGATGCTCGCGATCGTACGACGCCCGCTACCTCTTCGACTGGACACGTCGCGAGATCACGGCCGACACGAGGCTCGCCGCCCAGATGTCGCGCTGACAGCCCACCGGCGCGCTGCAAGGTCAAGAACGCACGGCAGGAGACCGATACCGATGCGACATCGACCCCGCACCCGCCCGCAGCGGTCAGCGCGGTTGCGGGCCCGACTCGGGATCGGTCTCAGGAGCCGACTCCGCCTCTGAGTCCTCCTCGTCGAGAGCCGCATCGTCGGTGCTCTCGTCGTCGTCTGCCGCGTCGGCAGATCCCTCGTGTATCGAACTGTTGTCGCTCGGACGTCCCGCGCGCCTGCGCAGGAATGCCGCCACGGCGCGCCAGCCGACGAGGAAGACTCCGAGCACGAGTGTCGTGACGATGATGAACGCGATCTGAGCGGTGTCCCCCGCTGCGACCCGCAGCAGGAGTCCGCCGACGACCGTGACCGCCCAGACGACGGCACCCCAGACCAGCGACCACGGACGACGCGGCCTCGCCGGCAGCAGAGCGGCCGCGACGTGACCCACCAGCAGCGCGACGAGGAAAGGCCAGGCGGTGATCAGGAACCCGCCGGGGCTCTCACCGTGCGAGGCACGGCCGATCACGGCGAAGACGAGCACCAGGACGGCATCGACGATGAAAGCGGGGACGAACCTCATGCCACGACCCTACGTCGCGAGTGCCGAAACCCGCGCCGAGCACACGGCCTGTTGCCGACCGCACTGCGAGTCGACGTCGGCGAGAGGCTCCATCGCGGGGTTCCGGTGATCCCGTCGCCGCGAGCCTGGCCGAAGGGGTCAGTCGAACGCGACGAAGACCCCGTCGCGCAGCACGGGCACGACATCGAGGGCATCGAGTTCGGCGGCGCTCGACGTCGTCGTCGGGACCGCCCCGGATGCCTGCATCCGATCGGTCGCTGCGACCCCGTCTGCGAGCTCGCGTGCCGATCCGCTGGCGCTGACCATGTGGCGCAGCGCCCGTTTCAGCGCTCGGAACCCCTCGGCCGCCACGGCCGCATCCGGCGCAGTGTGGTCGATGCCGAGATCGGTCAACGCGGCGACGATCGCTCCGGCCCCCAGGTGGTCTTCGACCGCGAACCGCACCGCACCGTCGGCGTCGGCTTCGCCCGCCGCGATCACGTTCACCGATGTGCGCGCCTGATTGCGATCCTGCAGCGTCGCGATCGCCCGCGCCACTGCCGAGGCGTTGCGGAGACTTCCGACCAGCACCACGGCCTCACCGGCGCGGGCGGCGACCGCTGCGCCGTTGCGAGACCACGCCCGTGCGTCGTCGAGCGAGACGGCGGATCCGGATGCGACGGTGTCTGCCACTGTCGATGAGAAGCGGAGCACGTCGACGACCACGACGACGTCGGCGGATGCGAGGCGGTCGAGTCCTTCGACGCCCCACTCGAGGCGCACCTGATAAGTGGACTGGTCGAACGGAGACGGCATCCGTCCAGCCTAGAACGACCGGATGCGCCAGAACGCCCCGATGACCGATTGGGTCACGGGGCGTGCTGGACGCACGTCACCGTCAGTCTGCGGCGAGCGCGTCGACCGGAGCCACCCGGGTGGCGAGACGGGTCGGCGTCGCAGCCGCGACCAGGGTCAGCACCGCGGTCGCCGCGACGATGATCACGACCGGCAGCCACGGCACGTGAGGCGCGACGAGCCCTGCGGGCTCGAAGTCGGGCAGGGTCGGCACGGATCCGAGCAGAGACTGCGCCGCGATCCATCCGTACGCGATGCCCAGGATCAACCCGGTCAGCGTCGCGGCCACCGTGATGTGCGCGGCCTCCAGCAGCACCATGCGACGCACCTGCCCGTTGGACAGTCCGATCGAGCGGAGGAGTCCGAGCTCGCGACGGCGCTGCACGACGCCGATGGTCAGCAGGTTGACCAGGCCGACCGCGGCGATCACCGCCGAGACGGCGACGAGCACCATCATCACCGACGCGAAGGCGTCGAACGGTGTGAAGAACTCGGCAGGCGTCTCGCCCTCTACCTGACCGATCAGCATCTGCTTGACCGATTCGAGCGCGACCGCGAACATCGTGACGAGCGTGACCCCCATCACCACGCCGATCGCCATGCGCGACGAGCGCTCCGGATAGCGCAGGGCATTCTCGGCCGCGAGCCGTGCGGTGGCGCTCGATCCGAACATCCGCCCCACCAGACGCAGCACGGGTGGCATGAACAGCACCGAGCCGAGCGCGAGTCCGGTGAATGACAGCAGCCCGCCGAAGAACGCGACGACCACGCCGAGTGGATGCGCGAGACCTACGACGACGCCTGCCGCCAGCAGGACGGTGCCGGCGACGAGCAGCACCCATGCGCCGATGTGACGCCCGGGGCGCGACATCTCGTCGTGGCTGCGCTCGACCGAGCCGCCGATCGCCTGCAGCGGTGTGACGGTGAGCACGCGTCTGGATCCCGCCCAGGCCGCCGCCCAGGTGGTGAGAGCGACGCCGATCACAGGCAGGGCGATGAACGGCTGGGCGAGCGTGAATCCCTGCGGCAGGTTCTCGATCAGTCCGGATCCGATCTGCACTCCGACAGCAGCGATCGCGAGACCCGCGAGCAGGCCCAGCGCCGCGCCGATCACGCCGACCACGAAGCCCTGTCTGCCGACCTCAGCGCGCTGCGACCGTGCGGTCGCGCCGATGAGGCGCATGAGTGCGATCCGACGCGTGCGTCCGGCGATGATCGTCGAGAAGGTGTTGGCGGTGACGATCGCCGCGACGTACATCGCGACGCCCGTGAGGAGCACCGAGAGCAGCCCGACCACGAATGCGAGGGTCTCGCTGTCGCCGATGAACGGGTCTGCCTGCAGCACCGCTCCGAGATACGCCGTGGTCTCGACCAGCACCACCCCGAAGGCCGCCGAGAGCGTCGCGACGAGGATGCTGGCTCCCATCCCTCGGTCGCGCAGCCAGGACAGTCGCGGACCGGTCGCGGACGTCTGCGGGACGACCGTGCGGGTCGGGGAGTCGATGACGGCGCTCATGCCGCGACCTCGGCGGCCAGCATGTATGCCGAGATCTGCTCAGCGCTCTGACGCGGGTGATCGGCGACGATCCGCCCGTCGCCGAGGAACAGCACCCGGTCGGCGTAGCTCGCCGCGATCGCGTCGTGCGTGACCATCGCGATCGACTGCCCGTGCTCGCGGCTCGCGGTCGCGAGCAGCTGCAGCACCTCGCGTCCGGTCTTCGAGTCGAGGTTTCCGGTCGGCTCATCGGCGAAGACCAGGTCGGGTGCCGTGGCGAGCGCACGGGCGATCGCGACGCGCTGCTGCTGGCCGCCCGACAGCTGATGCGGTCGGTGCTGCAGCCGTGAGCCGAGCCCGAGGGTCTCGATCAATCCGTCGATGCGCGCCTTCTCGATCGCGCTCGGTCGGCGTCCGTCGAGCTCGAACGGCAGCATGATGTTTCCGAGGGCGGTGAGCGTCGGCACGAGGTTGAACGCCTGGAAGATGAATCCGACTCGGCGTCGGCGAAGGATCGTCAGGTCGAGATCTCCGAGTTCCGTGATCTCGGTGTCGCCGATCCAGCTCCTCCCCTGCGTCGGGGTGTCGAGGCCGGCCATGATGTGCATGAGCGTGGACTTTCCCGAACCGGACGGACCCATGATGGCGGTGAACTGCCCACGGCGGATGCCGACGCTGACGTCGTCCAGCGCGTGGACGGTGCCCTCGCCGGCGCCGTAGGTCTTCGTGAGGTGCTGGACGCGGGCTGCGAGCCCGAGGTCGGTGGTCGTGATCTCCATGCCTTCGACGCTACGGACGGCGGGTGTGCCACCACGTCGCCCTGACGGCGCATCCGTCTACATCGCAAGGATGATCCCGCGGCGCCCGTTCGGTCAGGTCAGGCGAGCCCGTGCTCGAAGGCGAAGACCACGAGCTGCACTCGGTCGCGCAGGGACAGCTTCGTCAGGATGCGGCTGATGTGGGTCTTCACGGTCGCCTCGCTGAGGTATTCGCGAGCGGCGATCTCGGAGTTCGACAGCCCCCTGGCTGCGAGCGCGAAGATCTCGCGCTCACGGTCGGTCAGCGCGGAGAACTGCACGGGCACCGGTTTCGGCGCCTCGGCGAAGTGCTCGAACAGCTCACGCGTGGCCGAGGCGGCGATCACGCTCGAACCGGAGTGGACGGTGCGGATCGCCGCGAGGAGGAACTCGGGGTCGGCGTCCTTGAGAAGGAACCCGCTGGCCCCCTGACGGATGGCGCGAGCGGCCGCCTCGTCGAGGTCGAAGGTGGTCAGCATCACGATGCGGGGAGGGTCGGGCTGAGCGAGGATCTCGGCGGTCGCGGCCAAGCCGTCCATGACCGGCATCCTGATGTCCATCAGCACCACATCCGGCCGGGTCGCGCGCACGATGGAGACGCCCTCTCGGCCGTCGCCCGCTTCGCCGACCACGTCGAGGTCGGGTTGCGAGGCGAGCAGCATGCGGACCCCGGCGCGGAACAGCGCCTGATCATCGACGAGGACGACCCTGATCATGCGACTTCTCCGATCGGGAGCGACGCGGCGACGACGAACTGTGCGCCCTGACGCTCCGCCTGAAGGCTACCGCCCACGAGCTGCGCGCGTTCGCGCATGCCGATCACTCCGTGGCCGGCGCCGATCTGCGGCTGCTCGCGGCCCACGGTGTTGCGCACCTGGATGTCGACGCGATCAGGAAGCCAGGCGAGGTGCACATCGACCGCCCCGTCGCCGTGTCGGATGGCATTGGTGAGCGCCTCCTGCAGGATCCGGTACACCGCGAGCTGGATCGCCCCCGGCGGTTCCCCCGGTGGCATCGGATCGACGGTGATGCGGGGCTCGACGCCTGCCTGACGAACCTGCGCGAACAGCGCTTCGAGGTCTGCGAGCGTCGGCTGGGGGCCGTCGCCCTGTCGGTGGCGCAGCTGGGTGAGCAGCAGGCGCACGTCGCTCAGGGCACTGCGAGCGGTCTGGGCGATGGTGCCCAGCGCCTCGGTGGCCATCTCGGGCTTAGCGGCGGCCGCATACCTGGCGCCGTCGGCCTGCGCGATCACCACTGCCAGGGAATGAGCGACGATGTCGTGCATGTCGCGGGCGATTCGCACGCGCTCCTGCTCCTCAGCCGCGAGCGACTCCGCCTCGAGCTGCGCGGATCGTGTGCGACGAGCGCGGAGGATGACGCGCCACAGCAGGCCGCAGACCCACGCGAAGCCGAGAGCGAGCACAGAGACGACGAGAAGCAGAGTGCCGGTGGTCAGCTGATCCCAGCCGCTGGTTCCGGAGGTCACACCGGTCACGACCACCAGGTAGACCGCCGACACGAAAGCCCCGAACAGCGCCGAGCCGAATCCCCACCACAGAACGACCCGCGACCCCCAGGCGGCAGTCGCATAGAGCACGAGGAGGATGGCGACGTCGATGGGAAGCGGCCCGAATCCGGAGAGCATCTGCACGATCGCCCCCGCCCAGGCCGCGGCGAGCGCGAGCCCGGGAGCGAGCCTGCCGATCGCGACGCCGCCGAACATCAGGATGCCCGCGATCACGACCGCCGCGACCGCAGCACCGTCGACTCCCTGGCCGATCGTCCCCGGACCGTAGAAGACGACCGAGAAAGGCGTGAGGATGACGAAGAGCAGCGCCGCCCCGACGATGTCGAGCACGAGCGCCGTACGGGAGAGCGGGCGGATCACTCCCCCACGCTACGCGGCTCGGCATCCGCCCCGCATCCGCCTGCAGATGTATCCGCGGCGCGTGTCAGGCGCGGGCGATGATCTCGCCGTGCGGCACGAGGTACCACCCGTCGCCGTCGTCGGCCCAGCGCTTCCACGCGTCGCTGATCGCCTGGAGGTCGTTCGGCGTCGCCATGTCGCTGTCGACCAGCTGCCGGGCGAGCGCGGACTCGAGGATGCGGTCTGCCCACATGCCACCCCACCAGGCGCGATCCTCGGGAGTCGCGTAGGTCCAGTTGGAGGTCGTCGCGGTCACGTCGTCGAACCCGGCCGCGCGTGCCCAGGCGAGCAGACGTCGCCCGGCGTCGGGCTCTCCGCCGTTGGCTCGTGCCGCTCGCCGGTAGAGGTCGAGCCATCGGTCGAGCTCGGGCAGCATGGGAAACCAGATGAAGCCCGCGTAGTCGGCGTCGCGTGCCGCCACCACTCCCCCCGGCACCGTCACACGGCGCATCTCGCGAAGCGCCTGCACGGGATCACCGACGTGCTGCAGCACCTGGTGTGCGTGCACGACATCGAAGGTGTCGTCGGCGAAGCTCAGCGCATGCACGTCTTCAACCGCGAAGTCGAGGTTGTGCAGCCCCTTGCTCGACGCGAGATCGCGCGAGAGTGAGAGCGCGTGCTCGTCGATCTCGGTCGCCGTCACGTGAGCGACGATCGCTGCGAAGTCGACCGTGATGCTGCCGGGCCCCGCTCCGACGTCGAGAAGCCTGGTGGTCTCGGCCAGGTGCGGGCGGAGGTACTCGGCGGAGTTGGAGATGTCGCGGCTGCTGTGCGAGCGGAGGACGGTCTCGTGATGTCCGTGCGTGTAGGTGGCCATGACTCAGTCTGGCAAGAAACCTCTTGCAGAACGGAATCGACCGTCAGTGCAGCTCAGTGCAGCTCGAGGACGGCCCGCCGGATCGTCTCGCGATCCGGCTTGCCGGAGGCCAGCACGGCGAGCTCGTCGACCATGATCAGCCGCACGGGGCGCGCATGCTTGCCGAGCTCGTCGGCGACCATCTCCCGCGCGTGCGCGAGCTGCTCGGCCTCGCTGCGCCGCAGCGCCTCGCCCCGGGGCGCGACGATGACCGAGGCCTCGCCCCATCGTTCGTCCGGCACGCCGACGACCACGGCGCCCGTGAGTCCTGGTACGCCGCGAACCACACGCTCGACGCGGTCGAGAGAGATGTTGATGCCGCCCGAGACGATCACGTTGTCGGCACGACCGTGCACCCGCACCACGCCGTCGTCGAAGAGCCCGAGATCGCCCGTGTGGTACCAGCGGATGCCGTGTTCGTCACGCGAGAAGTTCTTCGCCGTCAGCTCCCCGTCACCGAGGTAGCCGTCGGCGAGCATCGGCCCGGCGATGCGCAGCTCGCCGTCCACAGTGCGCACGGCGACCGTGTCTAGGGGCACGCCGTCGTACACGCATCCTCCGCTGGTCTCGGTGGAACCGTAGGTGCGGACGAGCCGGACGCCGAGATCGGCGGCACGCTCCCGCAGAGGCACCGGCAGCGCCTGCCCCCCGACCAGGATCGCGCGGTACGCCCGCAGCGCGGCGCGGACGGGCGCGTCTTCCGCGGCATCGAGCAGCGTCGACAGCTGTGCGGGGACGAGGGATGTGTACAGCTCGGGGATCGAGAGGGAGGCTCCGGACGACGGCCGGAGCATGGACAGCGTCGCATCGGCGAAGGACTCCGGTGAGAAGCGACCGCTCAACGCGACCGGGTGCGTGCCGGCGATCAGAGACCTCACGATCACCTGGAGCCCCGCCACGTATCCGGCCGGGAGGGCGAGCAGCCAGCGTCCGCCGCCGACCCTTGCCGCCGTGGCTTCGACACTCGCGCGCAGCGCCTCGCCGCTCAGAGCGACGCGTTTGGGAACACCGCTCGAGCCGGAGGTGGCGATCACCACGGCTGTGCCGTCCGGCACCCACGTCGGTGCATCGCCGAGCATCCCGAACCCGAGCGCGGGCCCGCCGTCGAGCGCCCGCGCCAGGGCGTCGCGCAGTTCGGCCGGATCCTCGGCATCCGTCGGCGTCAGCGCGACCATGTGGAACTCGATCCGCTCAGTAGTGCCAGGGGAACGACGACCAGTCGGCGTCGCGCTTCTCGAGGAACGAGTCTCGACCCTCGACCGCTTCATCGGTGCCGTAGGCGAGACGCGTGGCCTCGCCCGCGAACACCTGCTGCCCGACGAGCCCGTCGTCGACCGCGTTGAACGCGAACTTCAGCATGCGGATCGCCGTGGGCGACTTGGTGAGCACGGTGCGCGCCATCTTCAACGCTTCGCGCTCGAGCTCGGCGTGGGGAACGACCCGGTTCACGGCCCCCGCCTCGTAGGCACGCTGGGCCGAGTACTCCTCCGCGAGGAAGAACACCTCGCGCGCGAACTTCTGACCGGTCTGCCTCGCCATGTACGCCGAACCGTAGCCGGCGTCGAAGCTGCCGACGTCGGCATCGGTCTGCTTGAACCGCGCCTCCTCGGCCGAGGCGATCGTGAGGTCGCAGACCACGTGCAGCGAATGCCCGCCACCGGCCGCCCACCCGGGGACGACGGCGATGACGACCTTGGGCATGAAGCGGATGAGGCGCTGGACCTCGAGGATGTGCAGGCGACCGGCCCGCGCGGGGTCGTGCACGGTCTTCTCGTCGTCGGAGTACTTGTAGCCGTCGCGGCCGCGGATGCGCTGGTCGCCGCCCGAGCAGAATGCCCAGCCCCCGTCCTTCGGACTCGGCCCGTTGCCTGTGAGCAGTACAGCACCGATGCGAGGGTTCTGCCGTGCGTCGTCGAGCGCGCGATAGAGCTCATCGACCGTGTGCGGACGGAAGGCATTGCGCACCTCTGGGCGGTTGAACGCGATGCGGGCGACTCCACCGTCGGTGCTGACGTGGGCGGTGATGTCGGTGTAGTCCTCGGCACCGGGCGCGAGCACCCATTCGTCCGGGTCGAACAGGTCTGAGACGAATGCGCTGGTCACAGCATCCAGCCTATTCCCGCGGGGGTTGCAGCCGCAGACGGCGTCGCCCCGAAGAGGCGACGCCGTCTGGGATCTGCGGTCAGCCGCGGCGAGCGCGAGCGGTCTTGATCCATCCGTCGATGATGTCCCACAGGGGGAAGGCGACGAGAGCGAAGCCGGTGATCACGGTCAGGATGCGCATCGTCTCATCGGTCACACCGTTGTCGGTGAAGACGTAGCTGAGGAACTCCGGATTGAGCAGTTCTCCCTTCACCAGCAGCGTCAGCGACCAGGCCGCGAACACCACCGCGAGCGCCGTGTTGACAACCGCGGTGCCGATCGTCCAGCGACGCTGGGCGTAGACGGCCACGGCCAACAACGCCTCTGCGACGAAGAGCGCGAGGAGGAACGTGATGCCCCACGGCCACAGCGCCGGGTTCAGCAGGGCGATCGGAGCGCCCTCGGTCGGGAAGAAGCCGACGAACGCGTCCCAGAACACCGCCCCCGCGCCGAGCACGAGGAAGACGATCGAGGCGATGGCGTCGGCGCGACCGGCACCGTTCTGCGTGGGTTCGGGCAGCTGGTCGACGCTCCACTTCACTCCGGTGTCGGCGCCGGTGCGCTCGAGGACGAAGAACACGAGCGTCACCCAGAACCCGACGTGGACGATGGAACCGAGAGCCGCCACCACGGCCGCCCCGATGATCTCGCCCGTCGGGGCGCCGTCGATGAGTTGTCCGAGCATGACACCGCCGAACGCACAGATCGGAACGATGATCAGCAGCAGCTTCAGCAGCCGCCACCAGACGAGGTAGTACTTGGGGCCGATCAGGTGCAGCGGGCGGTCGGCATAGCCCGCGGCGAGGATGCCGGGGTCGCCGAGTTCGGTGAGGACGGAGCGTTCGGCGTCTGCCTGCGCCTCGCCCTGGTCGAGCCTCGCGTCGATCGCATCCGCGATCGACGCTTCGAGCTCTGCGCGAACGTCGTCCTGCACCTCGGGCCTGAGGCTGCGGATCGTGGCGCTGATATAGCGCTCCGTGAGTGTCGCTGTCGTTGTCATGTCAGATCTCCTCAGCTGTGAGGGTCGCGATCGCCGCGGTCAGCGATCGCCATTCTTCGGTCAGGGTGTCGGCGAGCCGAATGCCGGCTTCCGAGGTGCGGTAGAACTTGCGGGGCCGCGCCTCGTCGGTGTTCCACTCGCTCGTGAGGTACTCCTGCTTCTCGAGCCTGCGAAGCAGCGGGTACAGCGTGTTCGCGTCGGTGGCGAAGCCGCGGCGCTCGAGGTCTTCGAGCAGTCCGTAGCCGTACCCCGCAGTGCGCAGCAGCTGCAGGCAGGCCAGCACCACGGTGCCGCGGCGCAGTTCCTGCAGATGCGTGTCGAGGGTCTCGTTCATCTCGATCACATTACTGTGTATCACACACCATTGTCAATCACACATCTGTGTGACGGGTCATGCACCACGCATGCGACCCCTCGGCACCTCCCCATCGAGCAACTACCGTGGGGGCATGACGATCGAGATCTCCCGCATAGATCCGTTCGACGACGCCGAGGTGCGCGCCTGGTGGGAGTGCTACGCCACCGCCGAACGAGCGGACCGCGGCACGGATGCCGTCGTCTGGTCTCGGGCGGAGAGCCGCAGCGAGCTGCAGCAGCAATCGGCCGTCGTCGACCGGCGCGCCTATCTGCTTCGCGACGGCGCGGACGTCGTCGGATCCGCGAGCCTCGGACTGCCGCTCAAGGACAACACGCACGTCGCACACCTCGCGATCAGCGTGCCGCCACGCCACAGACGACGGGGCATCGGTACGGAGGCACTCGCCTTCCTCGAGCGCGAAGCCGTGGCATCCGACCGCACGACGGCGCAGGGTTCGGCGTCGTGGCCCTTCGAGCTCGGTGCGGAGGGAGCGGGGTCCCCCGGCCGCGAGTTCGCCAGGCGACACGGATACAGCCTCGCTCTCGGCGACGTGCAGAGCAGACTGCCCCTGCCTGTGGACCCCGGACTGCTCGACCAGATAGAGAGCGACATCGCAGCTGCGATCGCGCAGTACGAGATCCGGAGCTGGGTCGGCCGCATCCCCGACGACGTCGTCGAGCGCTGGACGATCCTCGACGCGACGCTCGAGACCGAGGCGCCGACCGGCGAGCTCGACATCGAACCGCAGAAGCCCGACGTCGACAGCATCCGGGAGAACGAGGAATTGCTCGACCTGCAGGGCCGCATCTCGTTCGGGACGATCGCACTCGCGCCGGACGGCGACGCCGCCGCCTATTCACAGCTCGTCGTGTCGACCGACGACGGCAACGCGTATCAGTGGGGAACGCTCGTGCGTACGGCCGATCGTGGCCACCGGCTCGGCATCGCGGTCAAGGTCGCCAACCTGCGGATGCTGCACCGTGAGACGCCTCAGGCACGTGCCATCTACACCTACAACGCGGAATCGAATGCGCACATGCTCGCCGTGAACACACTGCTCGGCTTCCGCCCGAGCGAACGACTGGGCGAACTGCAGAAGCGTCTGATCTGAGGAGACTCCGTCGGCACGGCGGATCCCCGGAGGCGGCTCGGACAGAGCAGAATGAGCACATGCTCCCACCGCTCGCAGATCTGCTCGCCTCGGCCAGGGTCGTCTCGCTTCCGATGCACACCCGCTTCCGGGGAGTGGACACCCGAGAGGCGCTGCTCTTCGAAGGCCCCGAGGGCTGGGCGGAGTTCTCCCCGTTCCTGGAGTATGAGGATGCCGAAGCGGCGACCTGGCTCGCTGCGGCGATCGACTTCGCGTGGCGGTCGCAGCCGGCACCCCTGCGCGAGCGCATCGGTGTGAACGCCACGATCCCCGCCATCGAGGCGGCGCGGGTCGCCGAGGTGCTGGCCCGCTTCGCCGGGTGCCGCACCGCGAAGGTCAAGGTCGCCGAGCCCGGCCAGACGCTGGCGGACGACGTCGCTCGTGTGCGAGCCGTGCGAGAGGCGATGGGCCCGGAAGGACGCATCCGCGTGGACGCGAACGGGGCCTGGAACGTCGACGAGGCCGAGCATGCGGTGCATGCCCTCAACGAGTTCGATCTCGAGTACGTCGAGCAGCCCTGCGCGACGGTGCCCGAGCTCGCCGAACTGCGCACCCGCGTGAAGTACATGGGCATCCCGGTCGCGGCCGACGAGAGCATTCGCAAGTCGTCCGACCCGCTTGCGGTCGCGCGGGAGAAGGCAGCCGACCTGCTCGTGATCAAGGCGCAGCCGCTGGGGGGAATCACCCACGCGCTGCAGATCATCACCGCCGCCGGCCTTCCCGTGGTCGTGTCCAGTGCGCTCGACACCGCGATCGGACTCTCGCAGGGCGCCGCCCTCGCCGCCGCCCTGCCGACGCTCGACTACGACTGCGGGCTCGGCACCGCATCCCTGTTCCTCGACGACGTCGCCGACCTGCGGCCGGTCGAGGGCTCGATCCCCGCCGGGCGCGTGACGCCGGATGCGGCCGCACTGACTCGACTCGCCGCTGACGACGACCGTCGCGACTGGTGGCTCGATCGCCTCAGCCGCTGCTACGAGGCGCTCACCGCACGCTGAGCCGCGCTCATCTGCAGGCCGAGCAGGTCCGTCACTCGGCGAGCAGCAGCTGCACGAGCCTGCCCAGCTCTTCGCTGCCGGCGTGCCGCAGCTGATCGGAGTCCTGGCCGGCCATCGCACCGCGAACGGTCATGCCCTCCCAGAGGATCATGAGCATGCGGGCGGCATCCTCGGCCGGAACCTTCAACTCGAGTGAGCTCACTGAGACGATGTCGGTGATGATCACCGCGATGCTCGAGACCATCTCGCGCTCCTGCACGAGGTAGGCCGCGCCGAACTGATGATCGCGCAGGGCGCGGATGCGGATCTCGCTCATCAGCATCACGCCGAGCCGGTCATCGCCGCCGGCGTCCATGATGCGCTGAACGAGCTCGACCGGATCACACCCCTCTGACAGGCCGCCCTCTGCGGCGATCTCCGCGACTCGGGCGCGCACGCCGTTGACGCGTTGCTCGCCGACGCTGCCGGCGAGCATCAGGAACAGCTCGTCCTTGGACTCGAAGTTCGAATAGAAGGCTCCACGAGTGAACCCGGCGCGGTCGCAGACCGCTTCGACCGAGGCGCCGTCGAGGCCGACCTCTGCGAAGACCTGCGCAGCCGCGTCGAGAAGCCTGGCTCGCGTGTTCTCCCGGCTGCGAGTGGCGGGTGTCGTCATCGAATCCTCCTGTCTCACATTCTCACACCCCGTACACAGACTCCGGGGCTCGGACCACCTTACGATACAGGTATGTATCGGATACACCTGTGTATCCGGCCCGTATTTCCTGAGGAGCCTCGTGTCCACACTCCTGTCCTCGCTCGGCCGTTGGTCATACCGGCACCCGTGGCGCGTCCTCGTCTCCTGGCTCCTCGCGCTCGGCATCGCCGGCGCCGGCGCGCTCGTGCTCGGGGCAGGAACGGACAACTCGTTCTCGATCCCGGGGACCGAATCCCAGGCGGGTCTCGAGCAGCTCAACCGCTCCTTCCCCCAGGTCAGCGGAACCAGCGCGCAGATCATCGTGGTCGCCGCGGACGGCGACTCGATCGCCGATGATGCGTATCGGACCGACATCGAGGATGCTGTCGACCGGCTCGCCGATCTCGATGACTCCGTGCTCTCTGCGACGTCCCCGTTCGACGAGATGGTCAGCGGCATGCTCAACGACGACGAGACCGCGGGCATCATCAGCCTGCAGTTCGACGGTCAGGCGTCCGACGTCTCGGACGAGACCCAGGACGACCTGCGCGCCGTCGTGGCCGAACTCGCCGACGAGCTCCCCGACGGCTCCCAGACCGCTCTCGGCGGCGAACTGTTCGCCACTTCCATCCCCGGTGTCACACTGACCGAGGCGGTGGGCCTGCTCATCGCCCTGCTCGTGCTGATCGTGACCTTCCGATCGTTCGTCGTCGCAGGGCTCCCGCTGCTCACCGCGGTGCTCGGCGTGGGCATCTCGATGGCGGGCATCTTCGCCGCGACCGCCTTCGCCACGGTCTCGTCGACCACTCCTCTCCTCGCCCTCATGCTCGGCCTCGCGGTCGGCATCGACTACGCGCTGTTCATCATGGCCAGGCACCAGGACCAGGTGCGCGAGGGGGTCGACCCCGAGGAGTCCACTGCCCGCGCCGTCGGCACGGCCGGCTCCGCAGTGGTGTTCGCCGGTGTGACCGTGCTGATCGCACTGATCGGACTCGGCTTCGCCGGCATCCCGTTCCTGACGACCATGGGCATCGCGGCATCCGCCGCCGTCGCGGTCGCCGTCGCGATCGCGGTGACGCTCACCCCCGCATTCCTGGGCTTCATGAAGGGCCGGGTGGCGGGCCGGCCGCGCAAGGCTCCGAAGGCGAAGAAGGGCAAGCCTGCTCCCGCTCAGCGTGTGCGATTCAGCGAGCGCTGGGTGACCGGCGTGACCAAGCGCCCGATTCTCGTGTCGCTCGCCGTCGTGATCGGCCTCGGCATCGTCGCGGTGCCTGCTCTGAGCCTGAACCTCGCGCTGCCGAACGCCGGCGTGCTGCCGAAGGACTCGGAGGCGCGGCAGAGCTACGACCTCGTGGCCGAGGAGTTCGGCCCCGGCTTCAACGGACCCATGATCCTCACGGGCACGATCGTCACCTCGACCGACCCCCTCACGTTGATGGAAGACCTCGGCGACGAGGTCGCCAAGATCGACGGAGTGAAGGAGGTCGCCCTCGCGACCCCGAACGAGACCGCCGACACCGGCATCGTGCAGATCGTCCCCGAGACGGCACCCGACGACCCCGCGACGGCCGACCTGGTGCGCGAGCTGCGATCGCATCATGACGAATGGCTCGACGAGTTCGGAATCGACCTCAAGGTCACCGGCTTCACCGCCGTCGGCATCGACATCTCCGACCAACTGGGCAACGCGCTGCTGCCCTTCGGCATCTTCGTGATCGGTCTCTCGCTGATCCTGCTCACGATCGTGTTCCGCTCGCTCTGGGTGCCGATCACCGCCGCCGCAGGCTACCTGCTCTCGATCGTGGCCGCCTTCGGCATCGTCGGCGCGGTGTTCGAGTGGGGTTGGTTCGCCGATGCCCTGCACGTCGCCAAGGTGGGCCCGATCATCAGCTTCATGCCGATCATCCTCATGGGTGTGCTGTTCGGGCTTGCGATGGACTACCAGGTCTTCCTGGTGTCGCGCATGCGCGAGGACTTCGTGCACGACCCCGACGGGAAGCGCCCCGACCGAGCCACGCGTCGCGCCGCGGCGCTGCGAGCCGTGCGCAGCGGCTTCACGGGGTCTGCGAAGGTCGTCACGGCTGCGGGACTCATCATGTTCGCCGTGTTCGTGGCGTTCGTGCCCGAAGGCGACTCCTCGCTCAAGCCCATCGCTCTGGGCCTCGCGGCCGGCATCGCGATCGATGCGTTCCTGGTGCGGATGACGCTGATCCCCGCTCTCATGGCCATCCTCGGCGAGCGCGCATGGGAGATCCCGGCGTGGCTGGAGAAGATCCTTCCGAGCGTCGACATCGAGGGCGAGGCGGTCGAACGCGAGCGCCACCTGGCGGAATGGCCAGGCGACGACTCGGTCGTGGCCGCCGACGATCTCGCGGCGACGGATGCCGGCATCGAGGGTCTCCGCCTGCGCCTCTCCCCCGGCGGGTCCGCCGTGCTCACCGGCTCGTCCCCCGGCGCGCTGCGTGCCCTGGCGCTGTTGATCGCCGGCCGTGCGACTCCCGACGACGGACGTCTCCGCGTCGCCGGTCATCTGCTTCCAGGACGAGCGGCATGGGTGCGCGCGCATGTCGGAGCGGTCATGACCGCGGATGCCGGAAGCCTGTCGGCAGACCTTTCCGAGGCGCTTCGCGGACGGCCCGCGCTCGTGGTGATCGACGCAGCCGACCGGCTCTCGCGCCCCGAACGCGATCAGCTCGCCGCACGACTGCGGGACTCCCGCAGCACGACCGCGATCCTGCTCACTGCGCTCGACGCCGAGATCGGCCTCGAGATCCTCGCAGACGCCGGCCGCACGCCCGCCGACGTGATCGACATCGACGCACCCGCAGCACAGACACGACCCGAGTCCTCGGTGCCCCGCACCGTGGACGGCACCACCGAATCGACCGAGGTGAACGCATGACCCTCCCCATCGAACGCGCCCGCTCGCGCAAGCCCATCACGTGGCTGACCATCCTCGGCGTCCTGCTGCTGCCCGCGGCCGTGGGCGGCATCCTGGTCGCCGCACTGCAGAACCCGACCGAGCGCCTCGACTCGATGACCGCCGCGATCGTCAACCTCGACGAGCCAGTGGAGATCGACGGACAGCTGACGCCGCTGGGTCGGCAGCTCGCGTCAGGACTCGTCGAAGGATCGGACGACCTCGACTCCAACCTCACCTGGGTGATCTCGAACGAGGAGGACGCGGCAGACGGCCTCGCTGACGGGTCGTATCAGGCCGTCATCACGATCCCCGAGGAGTTCTCCGCCGCCGCGACCTCGGCAGGGCAGGCGATCTCGGACGGCGGAGGTGACGCCGAGCAGGCGACCATCCAGGTCACCACGCCGGACGACGGGCTCGTCGCCGACGATCTCATCACGAGTCAGATCGCGAACGTCGCCGCCTCGAGCATGGGCACACTGCTGTCGGAGGCCACCACCGAGAACATCCTCGTCGGCTTCACCACGATCGGCGATCAGATCAGCGAGGCCGCCGACGGCGCCGCCCAGCTGGCCACCGGCGCACGCGATGCAGCGACGGGCGCGGCCGCGATCCCCGACGGGGCGACACAGCTCGCCTCGGGCGCCACCGAGCTCGGAAACGGCGCCTCGTCGCTCGCCTCCGGGCTCGACACGCTCGCGACGAAGACCCGCGAGGCTGCGGGCGGCGCGAGTCAGATCGGCAGCGGACTGACCGCGGGGGCGACGGAGTTGAACACCCAGGCAGGTCAGATGCCCGCGCTCGTGGGGGCCGTCGCGACCGGAACCGATGCCGCGACCGACGCCGCGACGAAGACCGCGAGCCTCGCGCAGACGCTTGGCACGATGGCAGCGAGCTGCGATCCTGCCGTCTCGGGAGAGCTGTGTGCTCAGCTCGCGACCGAGGCCGCGAACGCAGGAGCAGCCGCCAAAGCAGCGGGAACCGCATCGGGGTATCTCACGGCCGTCGAACCGCAGATCGCGACTCTTCCCGGCGCGTTCACGACCCTCGCGACCCAGCTCGGTGACGCAGGCGCCGGCGCGACGAGCCTCGCGGACGGCCTGAACCAGCTTGCGTCCCAAGGTCTCGACGAGTCCGCTGCCGGTGCCCGAGCACTGTCGACCGGAGCCGTTCAGCTGTCGGACGGGACGACCGAGCTCGCGACCGGCGCCTCCGAGCTCGCGACCGGCCTCGACACCCTCGCCACCGGCACGGGTGATCTCGCCGGTGGGCTGCGCACGGCATCCGAGTCCCTCCCCTCGTTCAGCGACTCCGAGTCGACCTCGCTCGCCTCGGTGATCGCCGACCCTGTGGCGTCGAAGGGCGCCGACGGTGCCACGATCTTCGGTCCGACCGCGATCCCGCTGCTCACGGCAGTAGTGCTGTGGTTCGGTGCTCTCGCCTCGTTCCTCGTGATGCGGGCGCACACCGCGCGCACTCTCACCTCGCGACGCTCATCTGCGGGACTCGCGCTGCGCGCCTTCGCCCCGGCAGCCGCCATCGGCGCCGCTCAGGGCCTGCTGGTCTCCCTGATCGTGCAGTTCGTCGCGAGCTACGACGCCGCGACGTGGTGGGCGTTCGCCGGTATCGCCGTGCTCGCAGGTGTCGTCTTCGCCGCTGTCAACCAGGCGCTCGTCGCCGTCTTCGGCGGCATCGGTCGCTGGATCAGCGCGCTCGTGGGGGTGCTGGCGATCGCGACAGGGCTGATCTCGACGGTGCCCGACTGGCTCGCGGATCTCGGTGCCTCCCTGCCGACCGCCCCCGCGTTCGCCGGACTGATCGCCGCGAACGGAGGCGCAGCCGCCGGCCTCATCGTGTGGGCTGTGCTCTCACTCGTCGCGACCACGGTCGCCGTCGCCCTGCGTCGCACGACGTCGGTGAGAGCGGCTCTGGCGACCGCCTGAGCGCTTCTCCGGGCACCCCGCCCGGGCACATCTTCGGACCGCACCCGACGACGCGCCGCGACTCGTTCTCGATTCGCGGCGCGTCGTCGTCGACGTCCGAAGCCGTGCCCGCCGGGCAGAGGCGGTATTCGCACTTGGCCCTACGCACGTACGATCAGAAGATGCGTCGCCCGTTCATGACATCTCCCGCCCAGCTCGAGTCACTCGAGGGGCAGCAGTATCTCGTGCTGCGCCCGACGAGAGCGGTGTCGGACGTCTACCGGGCAGAGCAGAGGTCGGCCCTCGGCCGGATGG
This sequence comes from Microbacterium sp. K2, assembly GCF_051365005.1. Classification (NCBI taxonomy): domain Bacteria; kingdom Bacillati; phylum Actinomycetota; class Actinomycetes; order Micrococcales; family Microbacteriaceae; genus Microbacterium; species Microbacterium sp. K2. Next base: position 1,517,435 of record NZ_JBLWII010000001.1, read on the forward strand.
ACGCTCCGCACCCGAACACCGAGCACGTCACGCTCCGCGCATTCCATGAGCCCGAGCGTCGGGAAGACCTGCTCGCCTTGATCCGCGAATGGGCGGTGGCGCAGCGCCCGATCGAAGTCGTCGCCGAGGCCGTCGACGTGTTCCCGGCTCCGTGGCAGGTCGTCATCCTGCGCCTGAGACGAACCCCGTCGCTGGTGTCGGCCTACGCGAATCTCAGTGAGGCTCTCGAGGGAACCGACTTCCGTCGACTGGACGAGCGCAGCACGGAGGACTGGACGTTCCACCTGTCGGTGATCTACGCGAAGACGCTCGCACCTGCGGCGTGGACCGAGCTGTCGCACAAATCCCGTCGCTCGCTCAGCTCGCGCCCCGCCGAGACCATCAGCGAGGCCGAGCTCGTCTGGTACGAAGACGGCGTCGAGCACTCCGAAGTGATCCCGTTCGGACTGCGCTCGTTCAGATGAGGTCCGCTCGGGCGCTCAGCTGAGGCCCGAATACGCGTGCAGACCCTTGAAGAACACGTTGACGATCGTGAAGTTGAACAGCACGGCCGAGAAGCCGACGATCGCCAGCCAGGCCGACGGGTTGCCGCGCCAGCCGCGCGTCGCACGAGCGTGGATGTACCCCGCGTAGAGCACCCAGATCACGAAGGTCCACGTCTCCTTGACGTCGAAGCCCCAGAAGCGGCTCCACGCGTAATAGGCCCAGATCGAACCGGCGATGAGGGTGAACGTCCAGAGGATGAATCCGATGATCGTGAAGCGGTAGGCCATGCTCTCGAGGCGCTCCGACCCGGGGAAGGTGCGCAGGAACCCGGGGCCGGTCTTCTCGGCGCCCTCGGAGATCAGCCGCTCGCGGCGGGACTGCATCAGCTGGATCACCGACAGCGCGAACGCCAGGGCGAAGAACGCGGTGCCGAGGGATGCCACGAAGACGTGGATCACCAGCCACACGCTCTTGAGCGGGTCCATCAGAGGCGACACCTCGACATAGAAGTTCGTGGCTGAGAGCCCCAGCAGCACGACGACGAGACCGGTGATGAACGTGCCGAGGAAGCGCAGATCGACGCGCGTCAGAACCGCGAGGAACACCGCGACGATCAGCAGCGTGCCCATCATCGCGAACTCGTAGAGGTTGGCCCAGGGCACGCGCCCGGCCGCGAAACCGCGCGTGAGCGTGGCGGCGAGGTGGAAGATGAAGGCGAGCACGGTGAGCGAGGTGCCGATGCGAGCCATCACGAAACGCTGCGGGGCGACCGCGGAGTCGGATGCCGAGGCACCCTTCCCTCCCTTGGCACCGCGCGCGCTCGCTCCGGCACCGACGAGTTCGAACTCCCGCACGCTCGCCGCATCGGCGGACAGCTGCGACCGGCGGGCGAGGTCGAAGGCGTAGGCCACGAAGGCCGCAGCGTAGATCGCGATCGCCGTCCACAGCAGGATCGGCGAGATCACTTCGAGATCGAACATGGTGTCAGTCTACTTTCGGGGTGTCGGATGCGGGGCGTTCGGGGTCACCCTCGCGGACGTTCTCGGACGCCGTCTCAGCCTGGTCGGAGTCGATGTCGGTCGGCTTCGGCGCCTCGACCGCTGTCGTCACTCCCGCCGCGTCCATCAGACGCGCGTGACCGGCGACGAGGTCGTCGACAGCCGTCGCGAGAGTCGGATCCTCGCCGCGTGCGAGACCCGCATACTCGAGCGAGACGACGCCACCATCTGCCGTCGCCTTGACCCACACTCGGCGCCGAGGGATGAACAGGGCGAGCATGAGTCCGCCGAGCGCGAGGAGCGCGAAGCCGAGAACCCACGGCCCCGACGCGTCGCGGTGGATCTGCAGCGAGGCGAAGCGCTTGACCGACTGCGAGGCGTCGGTGGCCCCGGCCGGCGACTCGTCTTCGAAGGTCACGGTTCCGAGTCCGTTCGGCAGGTCGGCCGTGTCACCAGGGGCCAGCTCGATCGACTCGAGATCGGTCGTGCGTCCGGTCACCTTCGTCATGTCCGAGGTGTCGAGCACGTAGACCGAACGCGGCACGCCCTCGTTGATGCCCAGATCGCCCGTGTACACGTCGAGCGTGAGGGTCGGGTTGGTCAGATCTCCGAAGCCCGAGAAGAACGCACCGGTGTCGAGCACACCCGTTGTCGGATAGAAGAAGCCGACGAGGCCGATCTGCTCGCTGAGTCCGTCGGGGATCTTGATGACACCGAGAGATGTCATGTTGTTGTCCTGCGGCAGGAACGGCGTGCTGTTCGTGAACACGACCTCCCCGTCGGGGTCGCGCACCGTGATCGTCGGGGCATACCCGTTGCCGAGCAGGAAGACGTTGTCGTCGGCGACGCCGAGAGGCTCGTTGACCTTGACCGAGCCGGTGCGCTCCTCGCCGTTCTCCTGCACGGTGACGTTGGCCGAGAAGTCGCCCGCCTGACCCGAGCCGGGCTCGCCGAAGGGCTGGTAGGTGACGTCGAAGCTGTCGAGGCGCATCGAATACGGCGCGAGGGCGCCGTCGCTGACGAACCGGCCGCGGTTCATCGAGTCGTAGTCGAGCAGCGTGTTGGCGAACGTCTCACCCTCGACCAGCACTCGCTGGCCGGTGTAGGCGAACCCGCCCCCGACGCCCACGGTGATCAGTACGCCGACGAGGGCCAGGTGGAAGAGGAGATTGCCGGTCTCGCGCCAGTAGCCGCGTTCGGCCGAGACCGACGAGGTGCGCCCCGAGTCGTAGCGCTCCACACGGTATCCGAGAGCCTTGAGCTGTTTCGTCGCGATGTCGATCGTGGTCGCAGCGTCGGCGGGCGCGTCCGTCGACGCGCGCTCGACGGCGCGGAAGTCGGCCAGCCGCTTCAGTCGTGCGGGAGTGCGGGGAGGCCGCGCCTGCAGCGCCTTGGCGTGGTGCCGGATGCGCGGGATCACGCAGCCGACCAGCGAGGCGAACAGCAGCAGGTAGATCGCCGAGAACCACGGCGACAGATACACGTCGAACAGCTTCAGCGAGTCGAGCACCGGGAACAGATCGGGATTGTTGCGCTCCCACTCCGTGACGCCGTTGGGGTCGGCCATCCGCTGAGGGAAGATCGAGCCGGGGATCGCGGCGATCGCGAGCACGAGGAGCAGGATCAGCGCGGTGCGCATCGAGGTCAGCTGACGCCAGCCCCAGCGCAGCCAGCCCACGAAGCCCAGGCGCGGCTGGGTGATCGACTCCTCGCCGTCGACGTGGTCTGACGGTCGGAGCGGATCGCTGGACCTCTCGGTTGTGCTGCTCACGTCATCCTTCCGATGCGTCGTGTTCTCATCAGAACGGGAGGGGGACACTGCCGATCACCACCGTGAGTCGCGACATGATGTCGGTCCAGAGCCCGGTCACCATCAGCACGCCGAGGACGATCAGCAGCACGCCGCCGATGATGTTCACGACGCGGATGTGGCGACGGAGGAAACCGACCGTCTTCGTGGCCCAGCCGAAACCGAGGGCGACGAGCAGGAACGGGATGCCGAGGCCGAGCGAGTAGGCGAGGCCGAGGAACCCGGCGCGCACCGGGTCGCCGGCGTTGAACGAGAGAGCGATGATCGCGCCGAGCGTCGGCCCCATGCACGGAGCCCAGCCGATTCCGAGCGCGATTCCCAGCAGTGGCGCACCGATGATGCCCACCTTGGAGTCGACGTGGAATCGGATCTCTCGCTGCGCGAACCCGAAGGCGCCCAGGAAGATCAGGCCCATGACGATGATGAAGACTCCGAGGATGCGCGTGATCAGGTCGCCCCAGCGGATGAAGAAGACGCCGAACGTGCCGCTGAGCACCGTGTAGAGGATGAAGACGAGGGTGAAGCCCAGGATGAAGAGCAGCACACCGAGCACGAGTCGACTGCGGGCGGGAGCCTCGACCGTCGAGACGGCGGTGCCGTCCGTGGTGTTCGCCGCGCCGCGAGGAGCGACGGCTCCCCCGAGGAACCCGAGGTAGCCGGGCACCAACGGCAGTACGCACGGCGACAGGAAGGAGACGAGGCCGGCGAGCATCGCGACGGGGATCGCGAGCCAGAGGGCTCCCGATCCGATGATGGCTTCGGGGTTCACGCCGCTCCCGAGAGACTCACGAGTCCTCCGCGAGCGCGTCCTTGACGAGCGTCGAGAGGATCGAGGTGCCGTCGATCGGGCCGATGATCCGGGCGGCGACCCGGCCCTGCTTGTCGAGCACGAGAGTGGTCGGGGTCGCCTGGATCGGCACCGACGATGCGAAGGCGAGCTTCGCCTCAGCGGTGTCGACATCGATGAGACTCGGGTAGGTCACGCCGAACTCCGCCGAGAACGCTTTGGCGGTGTCGGCCTGATCACGGGTGTTGATCCCCAGGAAGGCGACGTCGTCTCCGCCGTGCTCCTGCCACACGCTCTCGAGGTCTTCCGCCTCGAGACGACATGGTGCGCAACCCGCGTACCAGAAGTTGACGACCGTCACCTTGCCCGCAAGCTCGGAGCTGCTGAAGTCGTCGCCGTTCTCGGTCACGCCGCCGAAGTCGACGACGGGTTCGCCGCGCTCGGCGACCGGAATCTCGACGATCGCTCCGTCGGCCGCGACATAACCGGGGTTGTCACCGCTCAGGAACGAATCGTTCACGGGATCGGGAGCGCAGGCGCTCAGACCGATGGCTAGTACCGCGGCGAGCGCGGCACCGACCGCGCGGCGGGAAGGCCGGATGCGGGAGGAGCGGCCGCTGCGGATCGGACGAACCGTCGAGGCGAGTGGCACGATTCCCAGTTTACGCGGGGGTTCCTATGCATGGGCCGGACGCCCCAGGGGTGCGCAGCGACGGTCAGAGGCGGGCCAGCACGTCGGCCACGCTCGCCCGGAAACGTGGGCAGGTGGCGATGTCGTGCGAGCGGCATCCCATTGCGTGCTCGGTCATCTCGCGCGATCGGCGCATGTCCTCCATCCGCCGGTCGAGATCGTCGAGATGCTGCTGCAGCACCTCGTGCCGCCCGGCGCTTCCGTCGTCGAGCAAGACGGCGATCTGGTCGAGGGTCATGCCCGCCGCCTTGCTGCGCTGGATCACCGCGATGCGCACCACGTCGTCCTGCCCGTACCGGCGCCTCCCGGCGGAGTCGCGTGCGGGTCGCAGCAGCCCGACCGTCTCCCAGTGCCTCAGCACGTTCGTGGGCAGCTCGAAACGGGCAGCCACCTCGCCGACGGACCAGGGACTCTCGACACTTGACTTCATGTTGACATGAAGTCACAGACTGAGGACGAAAGCAACCGCCGCCCCTCGGAAGGACACCACATGTACGACGCGATCGTGATCGGAGCAGGCCCCGCCGGCTTGCAGGCGGCACTGACCCTGGGACGGATGCACCGCTCGACGCTGCTGCTGGATTCCGGTGAGTACCGCAACGGCACGGTACTGCACATGCACAACGTCGTCGCGAACGACGGAACTCCCCCGGCGGAGTTCCGCGCGACCGCACGCACTCAGCTTGCCGAGTATGCCGACGTCGAGATCCGTGACGTCGGAGCGCAGTCGGTCTCGGGTGTGGAGGGCGCGTTCACCGTGCTGCTCGCGGACGGAGTCTCCGTCGAGGCGAAGAGCGTCATCCTCGCGACCGGCGTCGCCGACGATCTGCCATCCGTGCCCGGTCTGCAGGAGCTGTGGGGAGTGAAGGCCTTCAGCTGCCCGTTCTGCGACGGCCACGAGCATGCGGGGCGCTCCATCGCCATCCTCGGCCCCGCACCTCGGGCTGAGCACCTGATCGGGCTTCTGGGTCGCATCGCAGGAGACATCACGGTCTTCCCGGTCGATCAGGCGTTCTCCACAGAAGAGGTGCAGACGCTCGAAGGGCGGGGAGCGCGGGTGAGCGTGGACCTCGTGACGGCGGTAGCGCCGGACGGCGACGATGTGCGGGTCACCACCGATTCCGGCGATCGGACTGTGGCCGGCGTCTTCGTGGCATCGGGCTCGCTCCGCCACCGTGCGCCGTTCGCCGACCAGCTCGGGCTGCGCATGCTGCCGTCCGGGTCGATCGAGATCGACGACTTCGGTCGAACCTCACTCGCCGGCGTCTTCGCCGCGGGCGACCTCGCACACCGTGCGTCGCTTCCGGGGCCGATGGCCTCGGTGCTGCTGGCCGCCGCGGCCGGTCAGCTCGCGGCGGTCGGGGTTATCCAGTCGCTGATGGCTCCGTGATCGCGAGCATCTTCGCCGCAGTGCAGTGATGGTCGCTTCCCGACTCGGGGAGCGACCATCACTGCGACGAGAGCCGCTAGCTCAGACTTCAGACCGCCCCGACGTCGACCGCACCGCCGGTGGACGCGGGTTCGGCGTAGGCGACCTCTCGCCACACGTCGCCGACGAGTTCGAACGAGGTGACGCTCGACAGTGCGCAGCGCCGGGTACGGGGATCGTGCTGCAGCGGCAGACCCGCGACCCGCAGGTGGGTGATCCAGATCGGCGCCTGGTGCGACACCATCACGAGGTCACCGCCGTCGACCGATCGCCAGGCCTCGCCCATCATGCCCAGCATCCGCTCGGCGATCGACGCGTAGGGCTCGCCCCAGCTCGGCAGCGACGGCTGACGCAGGTGCCACCAGTTGAGCGGGTTCATCAGCGAACGGCGCATCTGCGTGCCCTCGAACACGTTGGTCGGCTCGATGATGCGGATGTCGATCTCGGGCACGAGGTCGAATCGTGTCGCGAAAGGCTCGGCCGACTCCTGCGCACGCTCCAGCGGCGAGGAGTACAGCGCTGCCACCGGTCTGTCGAGCGAGGCGACATGATCGGCGGCCGCCTGGGCCATCTCCCGCCCCGCCTTGCTCAGGTGGTAGTCGGGCAGCCGGCCGTAGAGCACGCGCTTCGGATTGTGCACCTCACCGTGTCGGACGAGGTGCAGTCGAGACGCCACCATGTCAGACCGCGCGGTAGCGGGACTCGCCGAAGCCGATGATCAGATACCCGATGTAGGGGAAGACGAAGAGCAGGAAGAACGAGAAGAGCCCGCCCTTGCCGAACCGCTCGCCGAGTTTGATCGCGACGATGATCCCGAAGATGAAGCCCACGATCGGAATCAGATAGAGCAGCGCGAGCCAGCCGGACATCCCGGCGATCTTGACGAGGAACACGACATTCACGATGGGGATGATCGCGAGGATGCCGGGGTATCCCGCCTTCGTGAACACCTTCCACAGGCCGATGACCACCAGCACGTAGAAGACGAGGGCGATGAGCCCCGTGGTGCCGGAGAAGATCGATGCGTACAGGTCGGAGATGCCGTTGGAGTCCATGATGACCCTTTCGCTGGTCGAATGGCTGTCGTGGCGATCCTAGTGACCGATATGCCACCGGCGGAGGAGGCGACACCGCCCCCGTAGAATGGGCGGGTTCATCATTTCCCAGATCAGGAGGAATCCTCCGTGCTTCGCACCCACTCGGCAGGCTCACTGCGAGCCGAGCAAATCGGTCAGACCGTCACCCTCTCGGGTTGGGTCGATCGCCGTCGTGATCACGGAGGAGTCGCGTTCATCGATCTTCGGGATGCATCGGGCATCGCGCAGGTCGTCATCCGCGACGAAGAGGTGGCGCACCCGCTGCGCAACGAATTCGTCCTCAAGGTCACCGGCGAGGTCTCGCGTCGCCCCGACGGCAACGCGAACCCGAACCTGCCGACCGGCGAGATCGAGCTCATCGCGACCGACGTCGAGGTGCTGAACGAGTCCGCTCCGCTGCCGTTCCAGGTGTCGACCGCTGTCGCCGACACCGAGACGGTCGGCGAGGAGGCGCGCCTCAAGTACCGCTATCTCGACCTTCGTCGCCCCGCGGCGGCGTCCGCTCTGCGTCTGCGCTCGAACGTCTACAAGGCCGTGCGCGATGTGCTGCACGGCGAGGACTTCACCGAGGTCGAGACACCGACGCTCACCCGCTCGACTCCGGAGGGTGCTCGCGACTTCGTCGTGCCCGCCCGCCTGCACCCCGGCAGCTGGTACGCCCTGCCGCAGTCGCCGCAGCTGTTCAAGCAGCTGCTCATGGTCGGCGGCGTCGAGAAGTACTACCAGATCGCCCGCTGCTACCGCGATGAGGACTTCCGCGCCGACCGTCAGCCGGAGTTCACGCAGCTCGACATCGAGATGAGCTTCGTCGACCAGGAAGACGTCATCACGCTGATGGAGACGCTCATCCAGGCGATGTGGAAGACGATCGGCGTCGAGGTGCAGACCCCGCTGCCGCGCCTGACCTATGCCGATGCCATGGCGAAGTACGGCTCCGACAAGCCCGACCTGCGCTTCGGACTCGAGCTCGTCGAGGCGACCGAGTACTTCGCGAACACCCCGTTCCGCGTGTTCCAGGCCGAGTACGTCGGTGCCGTCGTCATGCCCGGCGGCGCGAGCCAGCCGCGCAAGCAGCTCGACGCCTGGCAGGACTGGGCCAAGCAGCGCGGCGCCCGCGGCCTCGCGTACGTGCTCTTCAACGAGGACGGCTCGCTCGGCGGCCCTGCTGCCAAGAACCTGTCCGGGGCCGAGCAGGCCGGGCTCGCCGAGTTCGTCGGCGCCTCCGCCGGTGACTGCGTGTTCTTCGCTGCCGGATCGACCAAGGAGAGCCGCGCTCTTCTCGGCGCCGCCCGCGTCGAGATCGGCCGCCGTCTCGGCTACCTGAACCCCGACGAGTTCGCGTTCACCTGGGTCGTCGACGCTCCGATGTTCGAGCCGGCAGCGGATGCCGTGGCATCCGGTGACGTCGCCGTCGGCGCCGGAGCCTGGACCGCCGTGCACCACGCGTTCACCGGACCGAAGCCGGAATTCCAGGACACGTTCGACACCGACCCCGGATCTGCCCTCGCCTACGCATACGACATCGTGTGCAACGGCTCGGAGCTCGGCGGCGGATCGATCCGCATCCACCGCGAAGACGTGCAGAAGCGCGTGTTCGAGGTCATGGGCATCAGCGACGAGGTCGCCCAGGAGCAGTTCGGCTTCCTGCTCGACGCGTTCAAGTTCGGCGCACCGCCCCACGGTGGAATCGCGCTCGGCATGGACCGCGTGCTGCAGCACCTGGCGAAGACCGACTCGATCCGCGACGTCATCGCGTTCCCGAAGTCGGGCAACGGCTTCGACCCGCTGACCGCTGCTCCGGCTCCGATCACGCCCGAACAGCGTGCCGAGGCCGGCGTCGACTTCGAGCCCGAGGACGACGAGGCCTGACCCTCGCATAAAGAGGCCCTCTCCCGCTCACGCAGGAGGGGGCCTCTTCGCCTGCCCTGCGCCGCCGCGGCCGCGCGTACGTAAGTCCGTTCGTAGAGCGAAGACGACGAAGTCGACGGATACGAAACGACGCGAGCCGACCTCACCGCGATTCGTCTCGGGCGGCTCCGCCGGCCTCGCTCAACGACCGGCCACAGCAGCGAGCGCCGGGGCGATGTTCTCGTTCCAGACGTCGACGCCGAGCTTGGCGATCAGCGCGACCACCACGACGAGGAACACGACCCGGATGAAGGTCGTGCCGCGCGAGATCGCCATGCGCGAGCCGAGGTAGCTGCCCGCGACGTTCGCGACGGCGAGGATGCCGCCGAGCAGCCACAGCACGGCGCCGTGCGGGATGAACAGCAGCAGGGCGCCGGTGTTCGTCGCGAGGTTCACGATCTTGGCCTTGGCACTCGCCTGCAGGAAGTCGTAGCCCAGCAGTGCGACGAGCGAGATCACCAGGAACGTGCCCGTCCCCGGTCCGATGAGTCCGTCGTAGAAGCCGATCACGAGTCCCGAGAGCCCCGCCATGATGTGGTGCTTGTGACCGCTGAATCGCAGCCGGGTCGCCGCACCCATCTGCGGCCGGAACGCCGTGAAGAGAGCCACGGCGAGCAGCGCCACGACGATGATCGGCTTGAAGGCCGCGGCAGGCAGGATCGTCGCGACGGCTGCCCCGCCGAACGACCCGACGAGCGCGATCACCGCCGTCGGTAGAGCCGTGCGGATGTCGGGCTTCGCTCGACGGTAGTACGTGACGCTGCTCGTGGCCGTGCCGAACACGGAGGCGAGCTTGTTGGTGGCGAGGGCCTGGATCGGCGTGATGCCGGGGATCAGCAACAGCGCAGGCAGCTGCAGCAGCCCGCCGCCACCCACGACCGCGTCGATCCACCCGGCGGCGAACGCCGCGACGACGATGAGGATCAGGGTTCCCCAGGTGAGCTGCTCGAGCCCCAGCATCCCACCGATGTCCATCCGTCCAGGATGTCAGACCGCACGACACCCCGACCACCGGCGTCATGCCGGGCGTGGGCGACCCGCCACGACCCGGACACCTCTCGTTCACCGAGGCCGCGATGATCGGCAACCCGCGGCTCATAGTGTCCTCTCGCAACCCGAATCCGGCGCGCAACGCCGGGCACCGAGAGGACCCTGATGACCAACTTCCACCGCCGCGCGCGCATCGGCGCCGGCATCGCCCTGTTCACCACCGCAGCGCTCGGCCTGACCGCCTGCGCGACGGGCGCTGAGGCCCCGGCCGCCGGCAGCGACGAGGTCGACGCCGCCGCAGCCACCTCGGTCGAGGACTTCGGCTCCTTCGCCGAGCTCGAAGAGGCCGCCAAGGCCGAGGGCCAGCTCAACGTCATCGCCCTTCCGCGCGACTGGGCCAACTATGGCGAGATCCTCGACCTCTTCGCCGAGAAGTACCCCGAGATCACGATCAACGAGGCTTCACCCGACGTCTCGAGCGCGGAAGAGATCCAGGCCGCGAAGACGAACGAGGGCCTCGACACCGCACCCGACGTGTTCGACCTCGGCCTCACGGTCGCCCTGCAGAACACCGATGTGTTCGCCCCGTACCAGGTGCAGACGTGGGACGACATCCCCGACGCACTCAAGGAGCCGACCGGACTCTTCGTCGGCGACTACGGCGGATACATGTCTATCGGCTACGACTCCTCGAAGTTCGACGCTCCCGAGTCGCTCGACGACCTGAAGGATGCCGCCTACAAGGGGGCCGTCGCGATCAACGGCGACCCGACGCAGGCCGGTGCGGCGTTCGCCGCTGTGGGCCTCGCCACGGTGCAGTCCAACGGGACGCTCGACGACTTCCAGCCGGGCATCGACTTCTTCTCCGACATGCAGAAGGCCGGCAACCTGCTCAAGGTCGACGTCACCACGGCGACCGTCGCGAGCGGCGAGACCCCTGTGGTCTTCGACTGGGACTACCTGAACGCCTCGCACAAGGCTGACAACGAGAACTGGGAGGTCGTCGTCTTCGACGGCACCGGTTACGCCGGCTACTACAACCAGGCGATCAACAAGGATGCCCCGAACCCGGCGGCCGCACGCCTGTGGCAGGAGTTCCTCTACAGCGACGAGGTGCAGAACCTGTGGCTCAAGGGCGGCGCTCGTCCGGCTCGCATGGAGGCCATGACCGAGGCCGGCACGATCGACGCCGACATGGCCGCGGATCTTCCCGAGGTCCCGAACGAGACGGTCGTCCCGACCGAGGAGCAGTCGACGAACGCCGGTACGCTGCTCGGCGAGAAGTGGGCAGCGGCGGTCCAGTGACCACTGCCACCACGACGGGGGCGGATGCCACGGCATCCGCCCCCGTCCCCCTCACTCCGGCCGGCGCCGGGCCCGTCAGCTCGGGGCCCCGGCGCTCGGCGCCGTCAGCGGCCTGGCTCGGTCTCGTGCCCTTCGCTGCCTACGTGCTGCTCTTCCTCGCCGTGCCGACGATCCTCGCGATCGGCTCGGGCTTCTTCACGAAGGACGGCTCGTTCACGTGGGCGAACGTCTCGGCCCTCGGCGACCCCGTCGTGCTCGCCACGTTCGCTAACTCGGCCGGGCTGTCGCTGCTGACAGCCGTCGTCGGCGCGATCGTGGGAGCACTGGTCTGTTATGCCCTCCTCGGAATGAACCCCGACGGGGCGGTCCGCTCGACGGTGGATGCCGCGGCCGGCGTGCTCGCGCAGTTCGGTGGCGTGATGCTCGCGTTCGCCTTCATCGCCACGATCGGCATCCAGGGAGTGCTCAAGCTGTTCCTGCAGGACACCTTCGGGTTCGACATCTTCGAGAACGGCACCTGGCTCTACGAGCTGCCCGGGCTGATCCTGCCGTACATCTACTTCCAGATCCCTCTCATGGTGATCACGTTCATGCCCGCCCTCGCCGCGCTGAAGCCGCAGTGGGCCGAGGCGAACCTCACGCTCGGCGGCACCAGCTCGAGCTTCTGGCTGCGCATCGGCGTCCCGGTGCTGGCCCCCTCGTTTCTCGCGAGCCTGCTGCTGCTGTTCGCGAACGCGTTCTCGTCGTACGCCACGGCCGCGGCCCTTGCGAGCCAGGGCGCGCAGATCGTCCCGCTGCAGATCCGCGCAGCACTCACCAGCGAGACCGTGCTCGGCCGTGAGAACCTGGCCGGCGCACTCGCGCTGGGCATGATCGTGATCGTCGGAGTCGTCATGGCCCTGTACTCGCTCATCCAACGACGAGCCGCGAGGTGGCAGTCATGACCCGTCTCGGCCCTTCTCTCGCGACACGATGGATCATCGGCATCGTCGTCGGCGCCTTCTTCGCCATCCCATTGATCTCGACGTTCCTCTACACGCTGCGCCAGACCGACGGGACCCTCGGACTCGAGCGCTGGGCCGCCCTGTTCGACCCCGAGAAGTCGGCGGCGATCAAGCCCATCTGGATGGGCCTCGGCAACTCCCTGATCCTGGCCGTCGTGACGGTCGCGATCGTGCTGCTGCTGCTCGCACCCACGATGATCCTGGTGAACCTGCGCTTCGCGAAGCTCAGGCCCGTGTTCGAGTTCGCAGTGCTGCTGCCGATCTCGATCCCCGCGATCGTGCTGGTCGTCGGGCTCGCGCCGATCTACCTGCAGATCGGGCGTGCACTCGGCACCGGCACGTGGACGCTGGCGTTCGCCTACGGCATCACGGTGCTGCCGTTCGCGTACCGCTCGATCCAGGCCTCCATCGACGCGGCCGATATGCGCACCCTCGCCGAGGCCGCGCGATCGCTCGGTGCGAGCTGGCCGACCGTCGTGCTCAAGGTGCTCGCCCCGAACCTGCGCCAGGGGCTGCTGGCGGCGTCGCTGATCTCGATCGCCGTCGTACTCGGAGAGTTCACGATCGCCTCGCTCCTGAACCGCCAGGTTTTCCAGACGGCCATGGTGGTCGTCCAGAAACAGGACGCCTACGCTCCCGCGATCTTCACCCTGCTGGCGCTGCTGTTCGTCTTCCTTCTGCTTCTGCTCATCGGCCGCCTCGCTCGCGGCAACGGAAAGGCCCGCTCATGACCCTCCCCGACACCGCCGACAACATGCTGCTCGCCGAGGCCGGCGAGGGCACCCGCGTGCAGCTGCAGGGCATCGTGAAGAGCTACTCGGGCAACACGGTGCTGCACGGCGTCGACCTCGACATCGCCCCCGGCGAGTTCGTGTCTCTGCTCGGCCCCTCCGGCTGCGGCAAGACCACTCTGCTGCGGGTGCTCGCCGGCCTCGAGGGTCTCGACAGCGGCGCCGTGCTGCTCGACGGCGGAGACGTCTCGCGCGTGCCGACCAACAAGCGCGACATCGGCATGGTCTTCCAGTCCTATTCGCTGTTCCCGCACCTGCGAGTGGCGGAGAACACCGCGTTCGGGCTGCGGCGCCGCGGGGTGGGCAAGGCCGAGGCGGCCAAGCGGGCTCTCGACGCCCTGGCTTTGGTGGGGCTCGCCGACTTCGCCGACCGCTTCCCGCATCAGCTCTCGGGCGGTCAGCAGCAGCGAGTGGCGCTCGCCCGCGCTCTGGTCACCGAGCCGAAGGTGCTGCTGCTCGACGAGCCGCTCTCCGCCCTCGACGCCAAGGTGCGCGTGCAGCTGCGTGACGAGATCCGTCGCATCCAGCTTCGCCTCGGCATCACCACCGTGTTCGTCACGCACGATCAAGAGGAGGCTCTGGCCGTCTCAGACCGGATCGCCGTGATGAACGCAGGCACCGTCGAGCAGATCGGCACTCCCGAGCAGCTCTACACGACACCCTCGACGGCGGGTGTCGCCGCGTTCGTCGGTCTTTCGAGCGTCGTGTCGGGCGTCGCCGAGGGCGACCACGTCGTGGTGTGGGGCCAGAAACTCCCCCTGCAGTCGCCGGCCGACGGGCCCGTCGACGTCTACCTGCGTCCGGAGAACGTGCACTTCGCGTCGGAGGCGGATGCCGCGACCGACGCCCTCGTGCAGGAGAGCACGTTCCTGGGCAGCATGCGCCGAACGCTCGTGCGCACGGAGTCGGGTGAGTTGGTGCGCCTCCAGCATGCTCCCGGCATCCACCCGGCCTTCGGAGATCGAGTGCGGATCGCCGTCGCTCCCGAGCCTGTGGCCGTGCATCCGCGCGGCTGACTCGCCGCCGACGCGCATACAGAGACCCCCTCCTGCTGGATCAGCGGGAGGGGGTCTCTGTAGGCGCGGGTGATCCGAGGATCAGAGCACTCGTGCCAGGAAGTCCTGCGTGCGCGGATGCTGCGGGTTGGCGAGCACCTCGCGGGGGTCGCCTTCTTCGACGATGTATCCGCCGTCCATGAAGATCAGTCGCGACCCGACCTCGCGAGCGAAGCCCATCTCGTGCGTGACGACCAGCATGGTCATCCCCTCATCGGCGAGCGAGCGCATGACCTGCAGCACCTCGCCGACGAGCTCGGGGTCGAGCGCCGAGGTCGGCTCGTCGAACAGCATCATGTCAGGGTTCATGCACAGCGCACGCGCGATCGCGACGCGCTGCTGCTGACCGCCCGACAGGTGCCCGGGAAAGGCGTCGGCCTTCTCGGAGAGTCCGACGCGCCCGAGCATCTCCTTGGCCACTCTCTCGGCCTCCGCCTTCGACCTCTTCTTCACGCGCTGCTGCGCGATCATGAGGTTGCCCATCACATCGAGGTGCGGGAACAGGTTGAAGCTCTGGAACACCATGCCGATGCGCGTGCGCACCCGGTCGATGTCGACATCAGGGTCGGTGATGTCGATGCCCTCGATGAGCACCTTGCCGCCGGTGGGCTCTTCGAGCAGATTGACCGAGCGCAGCAGCGTCGACTTGCCGGAGCCCGACGGGCCGATGATGCAGACGACCTCG
The DNA here is from genome assembly GCF_051365005.1 of Microbacterium sp. K2. Lineage (NCBI taxonomy): Bacteria > Bacillati > Actinomycetota > Actinomycetes > Micrococcales > Microbacteriaceae > Microbacterium > Microbacterium sp. K2. The sequence goes on from NZ_JBLWII010000001.1 coordinate 1,532,471, forward strand.
CCCTTTGTGACGGTGAGGTCGATGCCCTTGAGCACCTCGTTGTCGCCGAAGCTCTTCACGAGCCCCTGCAGGTCGATCGCCGGCGCGTGGACGTCAATCAGATCGGTGATCATCGCTGCCTCGACATCCTTCGTTCCAGGTACGCGCTGAAGCGCGTGAGGGGGATCGTCACGATCAGGTAGAGGGCCGCCGCCATGATCAACGGCGTTCCGTTCGCGTTCTGCGTGCTCGCGTCACGCGCGAAGTTCGTGAGCTCCTTCGACCAGATGAAGGATCCCGCGACGAAGAGCAGCGAGGTGTCCTTCAGCAGGAGCACGAACTCGTTGGTCAGCGGCGGGATGATGATGCGGAAGCCCTGCGGCACGACGATCCAGAACGTCGTCTTCATGGGCGACATGCCGAGGGAGCGTGCAGCTTCGGTCTGCCCCTTCGGAACCGCCTGGATACCCGCGCGGATCGTCTCGGCCATGTAGGCCGACGCCACCAGGATCAGACCGATCAGTCCGAGCACGACCGGGCCGCCGAGCTTGGTCCCCGGCACGCCGAGTCCGATCGGCAGGATGAAGGCGATGGCGAAGATCGTGAGGATCGCGGGAAGCCCGCGGAACAGCTCGATCCACGCCGTCGCGATCCACCGGAAGGGCCCGATGCTCGACAGCTTCATGAGCGCAAGCAGGATGCCGAGCAGCAGACCTCCCGCGAACGCGACCGCCGTGAACCACAGTGTGTTCACGAGCGCCGTCGTGATGATGCCCGGGAGCATCTTGGCGGCGATCTCCGGGTTGAAGTAGAGCTGCGCGATCCTCGCCCAGTCGGTGCTGACGATCAGCCAGACGACGACCGCGATCAGGATCGCGTAGACGGTGTACCGATACAGCTTGCTCTTCGTGGTGCGCCTCAACGCCATTGTCAAGGTCTCCCTGTCCTACGTCGCTCGCCGATTACTTCGCGGTGAAGTAGGTGTCGTAGATCGTCTGGTAGTCGCCGCTGTCGCGAAGATCCTGCAGCGCACCGTCGATCGCCTCGCGCAGCGCGTCCTTCTCGCCCTTCGCGTAGGCGAAGCCGTAGGACTCGCCGGTCTCGTACTCCTCGACGATCTTGTAGGCGCTGTCGGCCTTCTCGTGCTCGAGGTTCACCGGCTGGTCCTGCAGGATCGCGTCGATCTGGCCGGCCTGCATCGCGGGCCACAGCTCGCCGTCGGAGGGGTACTGCACGAGCTGGGCGCCCTCGGCGTTCTCGGTCGCGTACGCCTCGCCGGTGGTGCCCTGCTGCACGCCGACATTCTTGCCGGAGAGGTCGTCGATCGACTCGATGCCCGAGTCGGTGCGCACCAGCAGCGACTGCAGCGACTCGTAGTAGGGCTCGGAGAAGTCGATGTTCGCCTTGCGCTCGTCAGTGATCGTCATCGCCGAGGCGCCGACGTCGCACTGGCCGGCCGCGAGCGTCGTGCCCGACTGCAGCGCGTCGAATCCGACGTCCTGCACCGCGAGCTCGAGGTCGAGCTCCTTGGCGATCGCGTCGAGCAGGTCGATGTCGAAGCCGGTGTAGCCGGTGCCGTTGTCGCCGCCCTCGAACTCGAACGGAGCGTAGGGGATGTCGGAGCAGACCGTCAGGGTGCCCGCCTCGATGAGGCCGTACTCGTCACCGGCCGCCGGCTCGCCCGAGCCTGCGTCTCCGCTGCCCGTCGCACAGCCGGCGAGGGCGAGAGTGGCGGTCGCGGCGAGCGCGATCCCGGCGATGATGTTGCGACGGCGCATGTCAGCTCCTGAACGACGAGGGTGTGGTTGCCCACGGAGGGGTAGGAGAACATCTAAACATGCACCACGCGGCCCGACCGGTCGCCAGCCGCCTTCAGCGGATCACATTTGTGTTGCAAGTGTGACGGGATATGACATGGCGCACCGCCGACGCGGCACCGATTGTTCACCTTGCCTGAGTATCCTCTCTGCCAACACCCGGCGGACGCGCTCGGGTCGCACAGGAGGATCGATCATGGCCAAGAAGACCCCCGCCCACAGGAACGCCGAGGCAGCACTCGATGCCGCCAAGGATGCCGCGAAGGACGCCAAGAAGCTGATCAAGACCCTTCCGAAGAAGGCGGCGAAGAAGCTCAAGCCTCTCGTCGAGGACGCGAAGGACGCGGCCAGCGCATCGAAGAAGAAGATCGCCGACCGTCCGAAGAAGGTCGCGAAGGCGGCCACCGCCGCCACCGAGCGCCTCCACGAGGCCGCCGCGCGTCTGCAGGCTCCGAGCAAGGCCGACAAGAAGAAGGCCGACAAGAAGTCCGAGACGAAGAAGTCCGAGACGAAGAAGCCGGGCGCGAAGAAGTCCGAGACGAAGAAGCCAGGCGCGAAGGAGTCGGCCACCACGCCGTCCGCCGAGGGCACGTCGGCGTCGAAGAAGGCCACGGCCACGCCCGACGTTTCCACGTCTCCCGCCGCGAAGACCACCGAGCCGGCGGCGCCCGCGGTCGCACCGAAGGCACCGACGACGCCTGCCGCCCCTGCTGCGAAGAAGGCGACGACCACGAAGAGGGCGACGCCGAAGAAGACCGCACCGGCGGAAGCCTCTGCGTCCGGGCTGAGCGATCTCACCGTCGTCGAGCTCCGGGCCCGTGCTCGCGCCGAGGGCCGCACCGGATACTCGCGGCTGTCGAAGGCCGCACTGCTCGACCTCCTTGCGAACTGACGTGCAGGAGGCGCTCGACCGCGCTGCCGAGGCGCCACTCCCCCGCACACTGATCGACATCCTCCGGGACACCACCGAGCGGCATCCCGATGCATCGGCAGTCGAAGACGCCGACGGCGCTCTGAGCTACGCGGAGCTGCTGGCTCAGGTGTGGCGCACCGCCGCCGTGCTGCGAGAGCAGGGCGTGAGTCAGGGCGATCGCGTCGGCATCAGGATGACCTCCGGCCGCCGTGACCTCTACATCGCGATCCTCGGCGCGATGGCGGCCGGCGCGGCATACGTCCCGGTCGATGCGGACGACCCCCAGGAGCGGGCCGATCTCGTCTTCCGCGAGGCGCGCATCGTCGGCATGATCACCGACGCGGGCTACCGCCCCGCAGACACCTCTGACGCGAGGGAGCTGTTCTCCAGCGCGACGCCGCATCCGAGCACCTCGGCGGTGCCCGTCGTCGCACCGCCGACCGTCGACGACGACGCGTGGATCATCTTCACGTCCGGTTCGACCGGGGTGCCCAAGGGCGTCGCCGTCTCGCATCGATCCGCGGCGGCGTTCGTCGACGCCGAGGCGCGCCTGTTCCTGCAGGATGCTCCGCTGGGCCCCGGCGACCGCGTGCTCGCGGGCCTGTCGGTCGCGTTCGACGCATCGTGCGAGGAGATGTGGCTCGCCTGGGGCCACGGCGCGTGTCTCGTTCCGGCGCCGAGGGCTCTGGTCCGGTCGGGCGAGGATCTCGGTCCCTGGCTGCTCGGGCACGGCATCACGGTCGTCTCGACGGTGCCCACGCTCGCAGCCCTGTGGCCCCAGGATGCGATCGAGAACGTGCGCCTGCTGATCTTCGGCGGCGAGGCCTGCCCACCGGAGCTGGTCGCGCGGCTGGCATCCGACGGACGCGAAGTATGGAACACGTACGGCCCGACCGAGGCCACGGTCGTCGCGTGCGCGTCCCTCATGGACGGCACGGGTCCGGTGCGCATCGGCCTGCCCCTGGACGGCTGGTCGCTGGCCGTGGTCGATGCAGAAGGTCAGCGCGTCGCCGACGGCGAAGCGGGCGAGCTCATCATCGGCGGCGTGGGCCTCGCGCGCTATCTCGACCCCGCCAAGGATGCCGAGAAGTACGCACCGATGCCGACGCTCGGCTGGGACCGCGCCTATCGTTCCGGCGACGTCGTGCGCGTCGAGCCCGAGGGCCTGATCTTCCAGGGTCGTGCCGACGACCAGGTCAAGATCGGCGGGCGCCGCATCGAGCTCGGTGAGGTCGAGACGGCGCTGCAGGGGCTGAGCTCCGTCTCGGCGGCGACCGTGGTCGTGCAGAAGACCGAGGCCGGAATGCCGATCCTCGTCGGCTATGTGGTCCCCGACGAGGGCTTCGACCGGCAGGTGGCGCGCGGCGAGCTCGCCGAGATGCTGCCCGCTCCCCTGATTCCGCTGCTCGCGACCGTCGATGACCTGCCCGTCCGCACCTCCGGCAAGGTCGACAAGGCGGCGCTCCCGTGGCCTCTCGATTCCGGCGATGAGGGCGAATCGTCGCTCTCCGGCACCGCCGCCTGGCTCGCCGAGCAGTGGTTCGCCGTGCTCGGCGTCCGCCCGAGCGATGAGGACGCCGACTTCTTCCAGCTCGGTGGCGGCTCACTCGCTGCCGCGCAGCTGGTCTCGCGCCTGCGCACCCGCGCGCCAGAGTTCACGATGACCGACGTCTACGATCTGCCGAGGCTTCGTCAGATGGCCGATGCCGTCGACGACGAAGCCGACGACGAAGACACCGCTGAGCGGGTCTTCAGCCAGCAGGCACCGACACCGCGGCGGATGCAGTGGGTGCAGACGATCGCGGGGCTGCCGCTGTTCGTGTTCACCGGCATCCGCTGGCTGCTCTTCGTGCTCACCGCGAGCTGGATCCTGCGCCTGACCCCCGGATTCGAGTTCCTTCCCGCCGTTCCGGTGTGGGCGATCATCGTCGGCCTGGTGATCTTCGTGACCCCGCTGGGCAAGATGACCATCGCCGCGGTCGCTGCCCGCCTTCTGCTCGCCGGTCTCCGGCCCGGCGACTACCCTCGGGGCGGCGGCGTGCACCTGCGTCTCTGGCTCGCCGAGCAGATCGCGCAGCAGGTCGACCCGGTGGGCCTCGCGGGTGCGCCCTGGGTCGTCTACTACGCCAGGGCGCTCGGCGCACGCATCCACAAGGACGTCGATCTGCACACGGTGCCCCCGATCACGGGCATGCTCGACATCGGGGCCGGGGCCTCGATCGAGCCCGAGGTCGACCTCACCGGGTACTGGATCGACGGCGACACCGTGCGCATCGGCGGCATCCGCATCGGCGCCGACTCGACGATCGGCGCACGCAGCACCCTCGCTCCCGGCACGAAGATCGGCCGCGGCGCCGAGATCGCACCCGGTTCAGCCGTGTTCGGGCGCGTCCGGTCAGGGCAGCGCTGGGCCGGATCCCCGGCAGCACGCGTCGGCGGTGTCTCGAAGCCGTTCGCGGCCGGTCGTCCGCCGAGCCGCACCCGCTGGCTGTGGGCCTACGCCGCGTCCTCGGCGTTCCTCGGCCTGCTGCCTGTCGTCTCGCTGGCCGCAGGCGCATGGGTGGTGACACTCGGCATCCGAGGAGCTGACTCCCTCGCAGCCGCGATCCCCGGCATCCTGGCGTTGCTGGTTCCCGCCGTGCTGCTCGCGGGTGTGGTGTTCGCCGCCCTGGTGCTGCTGCTCGTGCGCGTGCTCGGGGTCGGCCTGGGCGAAGGTGTGTACCCGGTGCGCTCCCGCGTCGCATGGCAGGCGTGGACGACCGAACGACTGCTCGACTCCGCGCGCACCTTCCTCTTCCCCCTGTACTCCAGCAGCTTCACGCCGTTCTGGCTGCGCGCTCTCGGTGCCGACGTCGGTCGCGATGTCGAGGCGTCGACCGTGCTGCTCATCCCGAAGCTCACCACGATCGCCGACGGCGCGTTCCTCGCCGACGACACGATGGTCGCCACCTACGAACTGCAGGGCGGGTGGATGCGACTGGGCACTGCGCGGATCGGCAAGCGCGCGTTCCTCGGCAACTCCGGCATGGCGGCCGGCGGGCACAACGTGCCCCGCGACGGTCTGGTGGCCGTGCTGTCCGTCGCCCCGCCCAAGGCGAAGGCCGGGTCGTCGTGGTTGGGCTCGCCCGCCGCGCGACTGCGTCGAGTGGTCAACGACTCCGACCTCGAGCGCACCTATCGCCCCCGCACCGGTCTGCGCATCGCGCGAGCGCTCTGGGAGCTGGGCCGCGTCATCCCGGTGTTCGTGACCTGTGCGATCGGACTCGCTGTGATGCTCACGCTCGCCGCAGTGGTCGAGACATGGGGGCTCGGATGGGCGGTCGTGCTCTCGGGCGTCGTCATGCTCGTCGCCGGCGCGATCGCCGCCCTTGTCACGACGGCGGCGAAGTGGATCATCGTCGGGCCGATCCGTGCCGGAGAGCATCCGCTCTGGTCGAGCTTCGTCTGGCGCACCGAGGTGTCCGACACGTTCACCGAGATGGTCGCCGCCCCCTGGTTCGCGAACGCGGCTTCCGGCACGCCCGCCCTCGCCATCTGGCTGCGCACGCTCGGAGCCAAGATCGGTCGAGGCGTCTGGACCGACAGCTACTGGCTGCCCGAGCCCGATCTCGTGACGCTCGGCGACGGCGCCACGGTGAACCGCGGATGTGTGGTTCAGACGCATCTGTTCCATGATCGAGTGATGAGCATCGACGCAGTGACCCTCGAGAACGGTGCGACCCTCGGGCCGCACAGCGTGATCCTCCCCGCGGCGACGATCGGAGCGGATGCGACGGTCGGCCCTGCGTCGCTCGTGATGCGCGGCGAGTTCGTGCCCGTCGGCAGCAGGTGGAGCGGCAACCCGATCGGCCCCTGGCGTGCCGTCAAGGTGCGTTCCTACCAGGCCTCCGACGCATGAACGTCGACCCCTACACCCCGCACAGCGGCGACCGGCGCTACGGGGTGCTGCACTACGACCTCGCCATCGACTACCGCGTGACCACGAACCGCCTCGCGGGCATCGCGACGATCCGGTTGCGGATGCACGAGTCGGCCAAGCACATCTCCTTCGACCTCGTCGGACTCAAGGTCACGAAGGTGCGGGTGAGCGGCGACCGAGCCGCCTCGTTCCGGCAGGACGACCGGCGGCTCAAGGTGACCTTCGGCGGAGAGCGCGCGAGCGGTCAGGAACTCACCGTCACCGTCGAGTACTCGGGGGCTCCCTCGCCCCGCCGCACCCGGTGGGGACTCCTCGGCTGGGAAGAGCTCGAGGACGGCGTGCTGGTCGCGTCGCAGCCGACCGGCGCTCCGACCTGGTTCCCGTGCAATGACATCCCCTCCGACAAGGCCACGTATCGCCTGCAATTCACCGCCGATCCCGAATACACCGTCGTGAGCGGCGGCGCAGCCACCCGGTCTACGCAGCGGGGCCGCACTCGCTGGACCTTCGACCAGCCGGTGCCGACGGCCACGTATCTGATGACGGTGCAGCTCGGTCAGTACGACGACGACAGGGTCGAGCTCGGCGCGACGCCGGGGCGGCTGTTCCACCCTCGGGCGCTCGCACCGAGGGTGCGCTCCGACTTCGCCGCACTGCCGCAGATGATGGAGACGTTCGTCGAGGCATTCGGCCCGTACCCCTACGAGTCGTACAAGATCGTCGTCACCCCCGACGTGCTCGAGATCCCGCTCGAAGCTCAGGGCATGGCGATCTTCGGCGCCAACCACGTCGACGGTCTGGGTGGAAGCGAGCGGCTGATCGCGCACGAGCTCGCACACCAGTGGTTCGGCAACAGCGTCGGCGTCGCCCGTTGGCAGGACATCTGGCTGAACGAGGGATACGCGTGCTACTCGGAGTGGCTGTGGTCCGAGGCCGCGGGAGGGCCCACCGCCCACGCGAAGGCCCTGATGCATCACGCCGCTCTCCGCACACTCCCCCAGGACCTCGTGCTCTCGGATCCCGGCCCGAACGACATGTTCGACGACCGCGTGTACAAGCGCGGCGCCCTCACCCTGCATGCCCTGCGCCTGACGATCGGCGACGAGCGGTTCTTCGCTCTGACGCGCGAGTGGACGTCGCGCTTCGCTCGCCTCGCGGTGACGAGCGACGACTTCCTCGGACTGGTCGACGAGGTCGCCGGCGGTCAGGCGCGCGCCCTCGTGCGGACCTGGATCGACGAGCTCCCGCTGCCCGCACTCCCCGCTGCCCGACGCCAGCGCTGACGGCAGAGAATCAGCCGACCGCGACGCTCAGCACGTATCCGGGCGGCCCGATGAGCGTCGTGACCTCGAGGGGCTCCAGGCGCCCGGGGAGCACGGCCGACCACACGCGCGGTTCCACGCCATCGGAGCGCGGCTGCAGGAGCACCTCAGACGGCTCGATCTCGAAGCCGCGACCATCCGCCTTGACGGCCGCTTCGATGCGCGTCCACGCCGCGAGATCCGGAGCGCTGCCGTCGGGGAACAGCGGCCCCAACCCGTCGAGGCGGCCATCGGCTGTCGCCTGCTCGACGTCGACGCCCAGCAGGGTCGACCCCGCTGTCGCCGCCACCACGACCAGATCCTCGGCGTGGCTGACGCTGAGCGAGACGCCGGCGGAGCGCGGCTGGCCGTGATCCGCGCCGCATCGGGCACAGCGGCTGGAGAGCCGAACCTCGTCGGACCCGTGCAATCCGCGCACGAGTTCGCGGATCAGTGCCCTCCCCGCCAGAAACCCCTGGGCCCGACTGCCGGTCAGCTCGCGGAAGCGGTCGATCTGCCCCTGCCCCATCGCGGCGGCGTCGGATTCGGTGAACCCGTGAAGGTCGGAGGGCCGCGCCCACACGACGTTCACGTCGCGCCAGGTGATCTCGCCCATGAATCCGCCTGCTCCCGTCGGATCGACAGCTGCAGACCGGCGGCTCAGACCTCGAAGTCGACGGCCACGCGCGACGCGACCACCGAGCGCACGTACGCCACGACCTCTTCGTGAGCCGGGTGCACCTGGTACTGCTCGAGGGCCTCGATCGAATCGACGTCCGCAACGAGGGTGACGTCCCAGTTCGCGTCGGGATATGCGACGTTCGCGCCCGCAGAGACCGAGCGAAGCTGCGGCACGACGCCGTCGAGTGCATTCAGCCTGCGAGCGACCTCGGCGGCCTGCTCGGAGCGCGTCGCTGCATCGTCTGCGGCGAGCTTCCAGGTGACGACGTGACGAATCATCGCGCTTCCTTCTCCAGTGCGTCGTGCTGCACGGCGGATTCGAGAGCATCGCGCAGCCGGTCGGCCGACAGGCGCCAGTGCGCATGCAGCTCCCCGTCGATGAGGACGACCGGGATCTTCTCCCACCACAGCTCGTAGAGTGCGGGGTCGTCCTTGATCGACGCCTCGACGATCTCGATGCGCTCGGCAGCCGCGTCAGGGAGTTCGGCGACCACGGAGTCGATGATCTCGGACGCGACGTCGCACAGGTGACAGTCGGGCTTGCCGATGAGGGTCAGCGTGGTCACGCCGACGGCACCTCGACATCGCGGCCCTGAGCGATCCACTCGCCCGTTCCACCCTCGACGTTGGTCGCGTCGTAACCGCGGGCTTCGAGCGCCTCGACCACGCGTGCCGAGCGTCCGCCGGCCTGGCAGATCACGTCGAACGACTCTGCAGGAAGCTCTTCGAGACGGTTGCCGATCTCGGACATCGGGATGTTGACCGCGCCGGGAACGTGTCCGGCTGCGAACTCGTCGACCTCGCGGACATCGATGAGCGGAGTGTTCGAACGTTCGGCGAGCTCGGTGACGGTGATCGACTTCATGGCATGCTCCTGCGACAAGTGGGAAACCGGGGGCAGAGACACAAAGCGCCCGTCCGGAGACAGGCGCTCGTGTCTGGTCGCTTACTTCTTGTTGCGACGCTGGTGGCGAGTCTTACGAAGCAGCTTGCGGTGCTTCTTCTTCGCCATGCGCTTGCGGCGCTTCTTGATGACAGAACCCACGGAAACCTCACTAAGTCAGTGGCTGGGTGTCGTCGGTGACGGACACCCGGGTACGGGCACGGAAAAATGCCTCGGATCAGTCTAGCAAACAGTGGAGCTCTCGCCGCACGCGCTCTCGAGACCGAGACGAGAGCGTCAGCCGACGTCGGCTATCGGTCGTTGCAGAGCATCGGCCACCGCGGATTCCGGAACCCGGAAACTGCGACCGAAGCGAATGGCAGGCAGCTCCCCAGCGTGCACCATTCGATAGACGGTCATCTTCGACACGCGCATGAGTTCGGCGACCTCAGCCACCGTAAGGAACCGGACATCTGGAACCTCGGGCATCCCACGTACCCCTTTCTCGATTTGTGCACACTCTAGGGGGAATCTGGGACGCGTGTAAACCCATGTGGCGTGTGTGATCAGTGAGGATCACCGGATCAGCGGGACTTGGCCGCTCTCGCCACTCGCTCGCGAGCCTCGCGGAGCGCCTGACGCTCGGCCTTGTGCGCGAGCCGGAGTGCCTTCTCGGCCTCCCGCACAGCCTTCTGAGCGTCCTTGAGGCGCCGATCACCCGAGAGCTCGACAGGGTCGAGGGCGATCCAGTCGGTCACCGGCTGAGCCGGCGCTCCGCGGTCGAGGAAGTCGATGTAGGCGGCGACACCGTCGAACACGCGCTCGATGCCGAACCGGAACGGATCGGAGGGCGAGGTGAACACCCCGTCGTCGATCGCGCGGCGCAGCGCAGGGAACTCGTCTGCCGTGATGACGCGGTCGTAGAGCTCGGACTCGCGGCGCGCCACCTCATCCGGCCCGAGTCCGCTGCCTCGGGCCTGCTCCGTGTAGCCGGCCTGCACGATTCCGCACCACCGCGCGTTCCCGGTGACCGCCAGCGCCACGGCCATGCGCTCATCTGCCGAGAGCGGCGTCGCCTCCAGCGCCTCGAGACTCGCGTCCAGCCACGCAGAGCTGTGGGGCGTGATCGGCGAGCCGTTGATCGGCAGAGACAGCATCCAGGGGTGGCGCTGATACAGCAGCACCTGCTCGGTGTACAGCGCAAGCAGCCTCGCGCGCCAGCCGTCGAGCTCTCGCACCGTCTCCGGCGGCAACCCCGTGGCCTGCTCCTGCATGAGCAGCAGCAGGTCGTCCTTCGCGCTCACGTATCGATACAGGGACATGGGCGTGAATCCGAGCGCCGCCGCGACGGCAGCCATCGACACGGCGCCGATCCCGTCGGCATCCGCCAACTCGACGGCAGCGTCGACGATGCGCTCCACGCTCATCTCGCGCTTGGGGCCCCGCTGGGGGTTCGTCGCGACCCCCCAGGCGAGTGCGATTCCGCGCGGCAGCTCCGGAGGCTCGATCTCGGTCATGCCGCCATCCTACTTCTGTATATTACGTAAACAGTGTGTTATCGTCATACACAGTTGTGTATCACGCACACAGTTTCACCCGAACACAGTTCCAGCATGGAAGGAAAGCACCGATGAATCAGGCGATCGAAGTCCGCGGGCTGAGCAAGGCCTTCGGAAAGAGACGAGTGGTCGACGACCTCGAGTTCACCGTGTCACGCGGCGAGGTCTTCGCACTGCTTGGGCCGAACGGCGCGGGCAAGACGACAACGATCAACATCCTCACGACGCTGACGACCGCAGACGCCGGCCGTGCTCTCGTCGCCGGGTTCGACACGCGCACCGAAGCTCGAGAGGTCCAGCGACGAATCAGCCTGACCGGACAGTCCGCCGCCGTCGACGACGGTCTGACCGCGATCGAGAACGTCGTGATGTTCGCCCGGCTTGCAGGCATGACCCGGATCGAGTCGGCACGCCGGGCGGCCGAGCTCATCTCGCGCTTCGACCTCACGGATGCGGCCACCCGATCCGTGCGGACCTTATCAGGGGGCATGCGGCGGCGTCTCGACCTCGCTCTGAGCTTCGTCGTCACCCCCGAGGTGCTCTTCCTCGACGAGCCCACCACGGGCCTCGACACCCGGAGCAGGCGCGATCTCTGGGACCTCATCCGCACAGTCGCGGCCGCGGGCACGACTGTGCTGCTCACGACGCAGTACCTCGAGGAGGCCGATCAGCTCGCCGACCGCATCGCGGTGCTGCACGAGGGTCGGATCGCCGCGCTCGGCACCGCCGACGAGCTCAAGGCGCGCATCGGCGGCGACACGGTCGAGCTGCACGACGCGCAGGGCGACCTGGTGCGCGAGATCGCGACCGACGGCACCGTCGCCGACCTGCGGCGAGCGCTCGACCGCCTCGACGAAGAGGGCCTCGACGGCGTCGTCTCGCTTCGCCGGCCGACCCTCGACGACGTCTTCCTCGCAGTCACGACGGCCGAGCCCGTGGCCGAGCTCACGAAGGAGCGCTCATGAACGCCACGACAGCGGTCACCCTCACACCGCCCTCGACCTTCCGGCCGCGCCCTCGTCTGCGGGGCCTGACCGCCGAGGCCGTCTTCGTGGGCCGGAGCCTGCGGCACTCGCTGCGCGACGGCGAATCGCTGCTGATGGCGATCCTGCTGCCCGTGATGCTCATGCTGATGTTCACATGGGTGTTCGGCGGCGCGATCGACCCCTCCGGTGCATACGTCGACTACGTCGTGCCCGGCATCATCCTCACGTGCGCCGGCTTCGGAGCCTCCTCCACCGCCGTGTACGTCGCAAACGACATGCGCACCGGGATCATCGACCGCTTTCGCACGATGCCGCTGCGCGCGGGGGCGGTGCTCACGGGTCATGTCGTGGCGAGCCTGCTGCGCAACCTGGTGGCCACCGCCATCGTGATCGTCGTCGGCATCCTGGTCGGCTTCCGTCCCGATGCATCGTTCATCGAATGGCTGGCGCTGGCCGGGCTCATCGCCCTGTACATCCTGGCGATCACCTACCTGTTCGCAGCGATCGGTCTGGCGGCGAGGTCACCGGAGGGCGCGAACGGATACGGGTTCGTGCTGTTGTTCCTCCCCTATCTCTCCAGCGCGTTCGTGCCCGTGGCGAGCATGCCGGAGTGGCTGCAGCCCGTCGCGACCTACCAGCCGATCACGCCGATCGTCGACACGATCCGGGGCCTGCTCACCGATGCTCCGCTGGCGACTGAGCCGCTGTGGGCGATCGGGTGGTGCGTCCTGATCCTGGCCGGCTCGGCCGTGTGGGGTGCGTGGCTGTTCCGACGCAGAGCCGCGCGGCGCTGAGGAACGACTCCCCCGGACGGCTCACGCTCGTCACAGCGCAGACATAGGACGTATGCCGGAACCGCTCAGGCTGCGCTGGGATGCTGAATCCACGACTCACGATGGCACCGTCCGAGTCACGCGGGCTGGGGCCCGCGGCCACGCCCCCGATGACAAGCCCCCCGTTGTCGTCGGGGGCGACGTGCGTCCGGGGCGACGTGCGTACGGGGCGTCAGCCGCCGAAGCGCTTGAAGGCGTTGGCGACGACGTGCTTCGCAGATGCCGCCGCACGACCGACCACCTCTGCGGCGTGTGCCGCAGAGTCGGGCAGTGGCTGCCCGGGGTAGGCGATGTCCGGCGCGTCATCGCCGTAGGCGTCCATGAGGAACGGGACGAGCCAGTCGTCGACGACCTCGAGAGGCTCGACGGCGAGGCTGTAGAAGCGGCGCTGGCCGTCTTCGCGCACGCTGACCAGTTCGGCCTCGCGGAGCACCTTCAGATGCTTCGACACAGTGGGCTGGCTGATGCCGAGGTCGGCGACGATATGGCTCACGCTCGTGCCGGCGTCCCCTTCGGTGGTGCGTCGCAGGAGGAGCTGGAGGATGTCTCGCCTCGTACCGTCTGCGATCACGTCGAAGATGTCCGTCATGTGTTCAGGGTAGTCGTCCCTGGCACGGAGTACCATGACGAAGGCTCGGCGATCGACGTCGGGCAGCCGCGGTGCGTGGCGAGGTGAAGCGAAGGGGGACTCGATGTCGGGCATCGCTTCGGCGTCGTCACCTCGACAGCGTCTTCAGAACGTCGCATCGTGGGGCAAGCACCTCATCACCTCGTCGCCCTCACGCTTCGCGATCGTCATCTTCGCGCTGCTCATCCTCGTGTTCACCGTGCTGCTGTCACTGCCGATCGCGTCGGCATCGCGCACGGTCACGCCGCTGGCGGATGCGCTGTTCACCGCCGTGTCGACCATCTGCGTCACGGGACTCGCCACTGTCGACATGGCGAATCACTGGTCTCCGTTCGGGCATGTGCTGATCTTCATCGGCGTGAACATCGGTGGCCTCGGCGTGCTCACCCTCGCCTCTCTGATGGGCCTGGTCATCTCGAAGCGCCTCGGACTGCGGGCCAAGCTCATGGCCGCCGGCGACACGAACCCGCTTCGCGCACACGGCGGTGTGGTGAACGAGAGCCAGACAGTTCGACTGGGCGAGGTCGGCCAGCTCCTGCGCACCGTCGCCGTGTCGTCGCTGATCATCGAGGGCGCACTCGCAATCCTCCTCTACCCCGCACTGGTCCTGGCCAAGGTCGACCCGATCGCCGCCCTGTGGGAGGCCCCGTACTTCGCCGCGATGGCGTTCACGAACACCGGGTTCGCACCCAACGACGGCGGCGTGGCGGTCTTCGCCGACGACTACCTCGTGCTGTCGCTCCTGATGGTGGGCGTCTTCCTCGGAAGCATCGGCTTCCCCGTGATCTACACGCTGGCCAAGCACGTGTGGCACGTGAAGAAGTGGTCGCTGCACACCAAGCTCACCCTCGTCACCACCGTTCTCCTCTTCGTGCTCGGCGCAGCCGTCTTCCTGATCCTCGAGTACAACAACCCGAAGACGTTCGGGTCGATGGATGCCGCGGACACCACGTTCCAGGCGTTCTTCCTCTCGGCGATGACCCGTTCGGGCGGGTTCAACGTGATCGAGATGGACGACCTGAACGGGTCATCACTGCTGGCCGCCAGCATGCTGATGTTCGTCGGCGGCGGCTCGGCATCCACCGCCGGAGGCATCAAGGTGACCACTCTCGCCGTGCTCGCCATCGCCGTGTGGTCGGAGGCCAAGGGACGCCAGTCGGTCGAGGTCTTCGGCCGCCGCATCCCCAGTGACGTGCAGCGGGTGGCACTCAGCGTCGTCGCGTGGGGTGCCACGATCGTCGCGCTGTCGACGATCATCATCGCCCAGATCACCAAAGCAGACATCAGTCATGTGCTGTTCGATGTGATCTCGGCGTTCGGCACGGTCGGCCTCTCGACCGGCCTCACTGCTGAGCTCCCCGATTCCGCCAAGTACGTGCTCGCGACCACCATCTTCATGGGGCGCGTTGGTACAGTGACTCTCGCCGCGGCAGTCGCCGCGACATCGCGATCGCAGTATTACTCGCTGCCCGTGGAAAGGCCGATCGTTGGTTGAAGTGCTCCGGGGCGACGCTCCTGTCCTCGTGATCGGCCTCGGCCGCTTCGGCGCTGCATGCGCCGGCGAGCTCGATCGCCTCGACCGCGAGGTCCTCGCGATCGACGGCAACCTGGAGCTCGTGCAGAAGTGGTCCGACCGCGTGACGCACACCGTGCAAGCCGATGCCAAGAACATCGACGCGCTGCGGCAGATCGGCGCTCAGGACTTCCAGGTCGCGGTCGTCGCCGTCGGCTCATCCATCGAGGCGTCGGTGCTGATCACCGCGAACCTCGTCGACCTCAAGGTGCCCCAGATCTGGGCCAAGGCCGTCTCGCAGTCACACGGCAAGATCCTCGCCCGCGTCGGCGCCAACCACGTCATCTACCCCGAGCGTGAGGCCGGCGAGCGCGTCGCCCACCTCGTCTCTGGTCGCATGCTCGACTTCATCCGCTTCGATGACGACTTCGTCCTGGCGAAGATGTACCCGCCGAAGTTCATCCGCGGCGTGGGCCTGAACGAGTCCGGCGTGCGCAGCAAGTACAAGGTCACCGTGGTCGGAGTGAAGAGCCCCGGCAAGCCGTTCCGCTACGCCGAGGCGAACACGATCGTCACGAACCACGACCTCATCATCGTCTCGGGAACCAACAGCGACATCGAGCGATTCGCGGCGCTCGACCGCTGAGCCGGCCGCCCGCTCCGCAGATCAGGCGTCGATGTCGAGCGTGATCTCGACGACGTCGTCGATCCCGACGCCCTCACGATCCTGCAGCGCCTTCTTGATCGGCACGATGTAGCCGCCGTCCTTCGGCCACAGTGCCGTCGTCACGGTCGTGCGCCCGATCGTCACGGATGCGGGGATCATGCCCCACCCATACGTGACGACGCTCGCGATCTCGCCGATCATCTCGCTCTCGGCAGGTGGCACGGTGACGAAGTGGAACGGCGCAGGTCCGCGCCAGAACCAGATCTCTCCCGTGAACCGCAGCTGCATGTCAGCCGCCGGCCGCCAGCTCTTTCGCCCGGGCCAGCGCCGCATCCGCGGCCTCCGCGAACGTCCGGTCCAGGTGAGCATCCTGCAGCACCGCGACGGCTCGCTCGGTGGTGCCCTTGGGACTCGTGACCCGGCGGCGGAGCTCGGCCGGCTCCTCGCCCGAGGCGTCGAGCAGCGCGGTCGCTCCGATGAAGGTCTGCTCCACCATGACTCGCGCGTCGCTCTCGCTGAAGCCCATGCCGACGGCGGCCTTCGTGAGCTCTTCGATCAGCAGATAGACGTAGGCGGGTCCCGACCCCGAGATCGTCGACAGCGCGTCGATCTGCGACTCCGGAACCTCGACGACTGAACCCACAGTCGCGAAGAGACGGTGCACGAGAGCGAGGTCGTCAGCGGATGCGGCCGCTCCCGCCGCGAGACCCGTGACGCCCTTGCCGACCGTCGACGGGGTGTTCGGCATCGAGCGGATGACGCTGACGTCGGCGCCGAGGGTGTCGGCGAAGGTCTGCAGAGTGACCCCGGCCGCCAGACTCACCACGATCGCGTCGTCAGGCAGAGAGGGCGCGATCTCGCGCAGCAGATCGGGGACCATCGCCGGCTTCACGCCCACCAGGACGATCCGAGCCGACTGCGCCGCCTGCGCGTTGCCGTCCGGCGTCTCGGAGAGCGCGATGCTCGTGACGCCGTCGAGGTCGGCGAAGGCCGCCGCCTTCTCGGTTGAGCGGTTCGTCGCGGTGATGCCTCCGTCGACGGGGATCCCGGATGCGACGACCCCTCGGAGGATCGCGCCGCCCATCGAACCGGCACCGAGGAACGCGAGAGCGGGAAGAGAATCAACCATGTCGCCATCCTACGGCGGGCGCTCCGGGCGACCACGGACGAGCGGATCTAGACTCGACGCATGAGTGCATCCGGCGGCGGCAAGGCCATTCTCGCGGCGTTCCTGGCGAACCTGGGCATCGCCCTGGCGAAGTTCGTCGCCTGGGCGCTCTCAGGATCCGCGTCGATGCTCGCCGAGGCGATCCACTCGGTCGCCGACTCGGGCAACCAGCTGCTGCTCATGGTGGGTGGGCGCAAGGCGAAGCGCGGGGCCGACCGAGCGCACCCGTTCGGCTACGGCCGGGAACGCTACGTCTACGCCTTCGTCGTGTCGATCATCCTGTTCTCCGTCGGTGGCCTGTTCGCGATCTACGAGGCGATCGACAAACTCACCAACCCGCACGAGCTCGACAAGACCTGGTGGTGGCTGCCGCTCGTCGTGCTCGTCGTCGCGATCGGTCTCGAGTCGTTCTCGCTGCGCACGGCCGTCAAGGAGAGCAACCTCGTGCGCGACAAGGGCCAGTCGTGGGTGTCGTTCGTCCGCCGCGCGAAGGCGCCGGAGCTGCCCGTCGTGTTGCTCGAAGACCTCGGAGCACTCACCGGGCTCACCTTCGCACTGCTCGGCGTCGGCCTCACCGTGATCACCGGCAACCCGCTGTTCGACGCTCTCGGCACCCTGATGATCGGCATCCTGCTCGTGATCATCGCGATCGTGCTCGGAGTCGAGACCAAGAGCCTCCTCGTGGGTGAAGGAGCCACGCAGGCCGATCACGATCGCATCGTCGACGCGATCAACGCCGGCGACGAGATCGAGAAGATCATCCACATGAAGACCCTCTACCTCGGCCCCGACGAGCTGATGGTGGCCGCGAAGATCGCGCTCAACTCCGACAAGCCGCTGCGCGAGGCCGCCGTCGACATCGACGCGATCGAGGCTCGCATCCGCGAGGCCGTGCCGGCGGCCAGGGTCATCTACATCGAGCCCGACGTGTATCGGCCGTCGCTCGATCCGGAGCCGTCGACCGACGTGTTCGTGCTCAAGTCCTCGGACTGACCCGCACCACGTCGGCGACCGTCAGCGGCGCTGCTCGAAGAAGTCCCGCAGCAGAGCCGTGGCGTCGTCTGCCTGCATCCCGCCGATGACCTCGGCACGATAGGGCAGCCGACGGTCGCGCAGCACGTCGTACATCGAACCGGCGGCCCCCGCCTTGTCGTCCCAGGCGCCGAAGACGACTCGGCTGATTCGCGCCTGCAGGATCGCCCCAGCGCACATGAGGCAGGGCTCGAGCGTGACGACGAGGGTATGGCCGTCGAGATTCCACGAGCCGACGGATGCCGCGGCGGCACGCAGCGCCTCGACCTCGGCGTGACCGGTCGGATCGGCGGTCTCCTCGCGGTTGTTGCGACCCTCCGCGATGATGCGCCCCTCGGCGTCGAGCACCACCGCGCCGACGGGGATCTCCGACGCTGCCGCCGCGTCGGCCGCGAGCTCGAGCGCGCGGCGCATCGCGATGATGTCGGCGGCGGTCATGGGTCGAGCCTACGACAGCCGCAGAAGCCGCCCCGCGCATCCGATGTCGTACGGGGGCGTCCGGCGCATTAGCCTGTAAGCATGCGTGTCCACGTCGCCGACCACCCTCTCGTCACTCACAAGCTCTCGGTGCTGCGCGACCATCGCACACCGTCGCCGGTCTTCCGCCAGCTGACCGAAGAGCTCGTGACGCTGCTCGCGTACGAGGCGACCCGCAACGTGAAGGTCAGTCCGGTCGAGATCACCACTCCGGTGACCACGACGATGGGCGTCAAGATCTCCGAGCCGCGTCCGATCGTCGTCCCGATCCTGCGGGCAGGTCTCGGCATGCTCGAAGGTCTCGTCAAGCTGCTGCCGACCGCCGAGGTCGGGTTCCTCGGGATGGTCCGCGACGAAGAGACGTTCGAGCCGACCACCTACGCCGAGCGTCTGCCCGACGACCTCAGCGACCGCCAGTGCTTCGCCATCGACCCGATGCTCGCAACCGGTGGCTCGCTGGCTGCGGCCATCCAGTTCCTGTTCGACCGCGGGGCCAAGGACGTCACGGCCATCTGCCTGCTGGGCACGCCGGAGGGTCTCGCCGCGATCGAGGCGCTCGTCGGCGACCGCGATGTGACCATCGTGCTCGGCGCGCTCGACGAGCGTCTGAACGAGAAGGGCTACATCGTTCCCGGGCTCGGCGACGCCGGAGACCGCCTCTACGGCACCGTCTGAAGCATCGCCGGCTCGCCCTCGTCGAGCAGCGCCACGCCGAAGCCCGCGACGACGTCGCGCACCTCGACGAGATACCGCTTCGCCTGCTCGGTGAGGGGGATCGCCGTGCGCCCGACCCATCCGATCTCGATGTGATCGTCGACGTCGAGGGGCACCGCGACGATCTCGGGATCGAGATCGTCGCTGATTATGCCCGTCGAGATCGTATAGCCGTCGAGTCCGATCATGAGGTTGAAGATCGTTGCTCGGTCGGAGACCCTGATCTCCCGAGCGCTCGAGAGGGTCGACAGGATCTCCTCGGCGAAGTAGAACGAGTTGTTCGCCCCCTGGTCGAAGGTGAGCCGCGGCAGACCGATGAGATCGTCGAGCGTCGCCCGCTCTCGAGAGGCGAGCGCGTTCCGTCGCGAGACGAAGATGTGCGGCTCGGCGACGAAGAGCGGATGGAACGCGAGACCCGAGTCTCGCAGCAGCTTGTCGATGACGTTCCGGTTGAAGTCGTTGCGGAAGAGGATGCCGAGTTCGCTGCGCAGCGTCCGCACGTCTTCGATGATGTCCCACGTGCGGGTCTCCCGCAGTGAGAACTCGTACTCGGCCGCGCTCGAGCCCTTGACCATCCGCACGAACGCATCGACGGCGAAGGAATAGTGCTGCGTCGACACCCCGAGGAGGCGGCGTGACGGCGGCCGCCCCAGATAGCGCTGCTCGAGCAGCTCGGCCTGCTCGACGATCTGTCTGGCGTACCCGAGGAACTCCGACCCGTCGCTGGTGAGCGTGACTCCCCTGGCCGAGCGCGTCAGAAGAGCACGACCCACGCGGTTCTCGAGGTCCTTCATCGCCGCCGACATGGTGGGCTGAGCGACATAGAGCACGTCGGCCGCGGCGGTGATCGAACCTTCCGCGGCGACCTCGATGAAGTACTGGAGCTGTTGCAGCGTGATTCCGCTCGATCGCCTGGGCATAGGAGAAGGCTATATCACCGCATAGTGGAGCCGAATTACCCGATGACCTCGTTGCGGACGCACCATGAGAACACAGCTTTCGCGAGGCCGAGCCGGCCTCTCTTCTCCCGGATTGGCCCCTCATGGCGAACGAGATCACGTTCAGCATCACCACCACACGCTTCGACGAGGACTACGCTCCGTCGGACAGTTCGCGGATCACCACCAACTTCGCCAACCTCGCCCGCGGCGAGCGGCGCCAGCAGAACCTCCGCAATGCCCTCACGATGATCGACCGTCGGTTCAACGATCTCGCACGCGGCGACAGCCCTGACGGCGACCGCTACTCGGTCGAGCTCGACATCGTCTCCGTGCAGCTGCGGTTCGCCGACGGCGAGGATCGGGAGTTCCCGGTGCTCGAAGTCCTCGACATCCACATCGTCGACCGGCTGACCGGAGAGCGCCACCACGGGATCGTGGGGAACAACTTCTCCTCCTATCTTCGCGACTACGACTTCAGCGTCGTCCTGCCCGCGGCGAGCGCAGCCGCCGGCGGATTCGCGACTCCCGATGACTTCGGCGTGCTGCACGGCAAGCTCTTCCAGCACTTCCTCGAGTCCGACGCGTATCAGGAGCGGTTCCCGACGCTGCCGGTCATCTGCATCAGCGTCTCGACCAGCAGGACGTATCGCCGCAACGGCAATCACCACCCAGTGCTCGGCGCCGAGTACGTCCAGGACTCCTTCTCGCTCACCGACGAGTACTTCGGGAAGATGGGATTGCAGGTGCGGTACTTCATGCCGCGCGGCAGCGTCGCCCCGCTCGCCTTCTACTTCCGTGGCGATCTTCTGAGCGACTACTCGGATCTGCAGCTCATCGGCACGATCAGCACGATGGAGACCTTCCAGAAGATCTACCGGCCCGAGATCTACAACGCGAACGCGCCCGCGGAGAGCGTGTACCGTCCGAGCCTGGCGCACGAAGACTTCCAGCAGACGGAGATCACGTATGACCGCGAAGAGCGCAGCCAGCTCGCGGTCGTGCAGGGACGATACGCGGACGAGCACTTCGTGACGCCCCACCGGCGCGTACTGGATCAGTGGGCCGCCGCCTACCCGGCTCCCGTCCGATGACCGGCGCTGGCTCGACCACCGGGAGAACCCTCCTCCCCACCTCGATCGTCGGGAGCCTGCCCAAGCCGGCATGGCTCGCGAGGCCGGAGGTGCTCTGGTCGCCCTGGGAGCTCGAGGGCGATGCCCTCGTGGAGGGCAAGCGTGATGCGCTGCGCGCCGCGGTGCACGAGCAGCGTCGACGCGGCATCGACATCGTCAGCGACGGCGAGCAGACTCGCCAGCACTTCGTGACCACCTTCATCGAGCACCTCGACGGCGTCGATTTCGAGAAGCGCGAGACCGTCCGCATCCGCGACCGCTACGACGCGAGCGTGCCCTCTGTCGTGGGTGCGGTGAGCCGCCGCAAGCCCGTCTTCGTGGAGGACGCGGCGTTTCTGCGCCAGCAGACCGATCAGCCGATCAAGTGGGCGCTGCCGGGCCCGATGACGATGATCGACACCCTGGCCGACCGCCACTATCGCAGCCGCGAGAAGCTCGCGTGGGAGTTCGCGACGATCCTCAATCAGGAGGCGCGAGAGCTCGAGGCCGCGGGAGTCGACATCATCCAGTTCGACGAGCCCGCGTTCAACGTCTTCTTCGATGAGATGAAGGACTGGGGCATCGCGGCACTGGAGCGCGCGGTCGAAGGGCTGAGCGCCGAGACAGCGGTGCACATCTGCTACGGCTACGGGATCAAGGCGAACAACGACTGGAAGGCGACCCTCGGGGCGGAGTGGAGGCAGTACGAGGAGTCGTTCCCGCTTCTGCAGCGGTCATCCATCGACATCGTCTCGCTCGAGAGCCACCATTCGCACGTGCCGATGGACCTCATCGAGCTCATCCGCGGCAAGAAGGTCATGCTCGGGGCGATCGATGTGTCGAGCGAGAAGATCGAGACTCCGGAAGAAGTCGCCGACACCCTGCGCCGCGCGCTCGAGTTCGTCGACGCAGAGTTGCTTATTCCCAGCTCGAATTGCGGCATGGCACCGCTGCCGAGGCGCATCGCGCTCGACAAGCTGAGCGCGCTGGCGGCAGGAGCACGGATTCTGCGTGAGGAGCTCGGCGACAGCGTGGCCTGATCACCGCATCTCCCCGGGCGAAGCGGAGTCTGCACACCGGTGCAGCACGGTCGGCGGGGCACTCGCTGTCGCCGACGATTCCGATGACGTGACTCACACGGTCAGTCGGTAGCCGCGCTCGTCTCCGTGGTACGTGAATCCGGCTCTCGCGAGGATCGGCGCCGACGTCGCCGTGCGACCCTTCACGAGGGCGGTCGTGGCTCCGAGTGCGGCGCTCACTCTCAGCCGTTCGGCGAGGACGGCGCGATAGGCACCTCTCCCCCGTGCATGCTCGAGCGTGGCCGCGCCCCACAGCCGGGCGAACCCGTCGGCGATCGTGCAGCCACCCGTGCTCACCGCCTCGCCGTCCGCGTCGAATCGCGCGAGCACGCGGAAGTTCTTTCCGGCGTCGAGATTCGATGTGATCTCATCGAGTTCGACGCGAAGCCCTCCTTCGTCGAGTGGCTGCTGCTGCCAGACGGGCACGTTGATCTGGTCGACCTCGCGAACCTGGTCGAGCGTCCGCACGACCTCTGCGCTGACCCCGAAGGGGACGTCGACGATCGATCCCTCGATCGGGCGAGCGAACACAGCGACGGTGTCGACGTGTTCCGCTCCTCGCCGCCGCAGTTCCTCCTCGAGATCGGGTCGATCGGACGCGTTGGTCCAGAACCGCAACTCCGTCTCGCGCCAGGCCCTTGTCTGCTCGATCGCATGGTCGAGCACGGTGACGGGGTCGGCATCGGAGTCGACCTGGGATCCCCGCACTCCGCCGCCGAAGCGCGCAGGGTAACGGACCAGCTGCAGGTGACTCTTCTGCTGATCGCTGTCGCGGGGGAACCAGACCCACGCCGCCGACGCGCGCAGGATCTCATCGATCGTGTGGGTCATCGCTCTGCCTCGCTGTTCACGGTGCTGCCTCAGCTCGCCGCACCGACCAGCCGCGCGAAGGCGCTCATGCGAGCGACCCCCTCGGGTGTGCGGGGCAGGTCGTCGAGAAGGGCCGGTGAGTGGATGAGGTACGCCGCGACCTGCGCTCTCGAGATCGCCACGTTCAGTCGGTTCTGCAGCAGCAGGAACTCCGGACCCCGTGGGGCATCGCGTCCGCTGGACGCCGCGAGGGACGTGATCGACACCACCGCCTCCTTGCCCTGGAAGTTGTCGACCGTGCCGACCGGGACGTCGGGGAAGCCCGCTGCGACGAGCGCATCGTGCACGGTCTGACGCTGTGCGTTGTAGGGCGTGACCACGATGATGTCCGTCTGCGCGAGCGGACGGACCGTGGCGTCGGCATCGTTGTCTGTGAAGGCTCGCCCGACGAGGTCGCGCACGAGTGCCACCACCTCGTCGGCCTCCTCCGGCGACTGCGTGGCGTTGCCGCGGTGGCGGAGCGGGACGATGTGCAGACCGGGATCGATGCCCTCGAGCGCACGCCGCTCGGTGCCGGGAGCCGATGCGAGCTGCCCGGCGTACGCGAGCTTCGACACCGGCGCGGCGAGGCGGGGATGCATACGCCATGAGCGTGCCAGGAAGTAGCCGTAGTCGGGTCGGACCACCGCATCGCCGTCCATGACCCAGCCGAGCGCCGACGTGTCGACGGGCTCGGGGTGCGCGCCCTGGCTGACCTGGGGAAGCTGCTGCGGGTCTCCGAGCAGCAGCAGCCGCTTGGCGCCTGCCGCGACGGCGATCGTGGAGGCGAGGGAGAACTGCCCCGCCTCATCGACCACGAGCAGGTCGAGGCCTGCCCGCTCCACCCGAGCGGTGTTGCTGAAGTCCCAGGCGGTGCCGCCCACCACGGCGCCGTGCTCGGCATGCTCGCCGAGGAACGCGGCCATGCCGTTCTTGGGGATCACCGTGTACGACGGGTCTTTCGACGGGTCTTTCGGGGACTTGGCGACCTGGGCCGCGGGAACACCGTCGGCCACCACGCGCTCGAGCAGATTCTCGATGATCGCGTGCGACTGCGCGACGACGCCGATCGTGAAGCCGTGCTCCTTCACCAGCCGCGCGATCACCTGCGAGCCCGTGTAGGTCTTGCCTGTGCCCGGAGGGCCCTGCACGGCGAGATAGCTGCGGTCGAGATCGAGGACGGCGCGCACGATCGCATCGATCGTGTCACCGCCGCTCTCCGGCAGCAGGCTGCCCGAGAGCGTCCGCGGAGGGATCCGGCGCAGGATGTCGGTGGCCGCATCGGAAGGGAACCCGGGCGCTGCCGCGTGGACCGTGTCGGCCCATTCGTCGATCGCGCCCTGCAGCGAGACGACGCGTGGCGGCGCCGCCGGGGTGAGAGCGAGAGGCAGCTCGTCCCAGGTCTGTCCTTGGATCGCCGTCTCGGTGATCAGATAGCCGTCGTCGAGCACGTCGGCGACCGTGACCGTGTGCGGGACATGCACCGCGCGTGACGGGGCCTCGGTGTCGAAAGGCGCAGGCACCGGGTACAGGGCGAACGGCTGAGATCCGGCGCCGAGGGTCGTTCCCGGCGACACCTCGCCGCGGATCTCGATGTCACGCGACATCACCCGGCGCCCCTCACCGACGCTCCAGTCTCGCTGCACTGTCGACGACATGCGATCGACTCGCACGACATCGCGAGTACCGTCCCACATCGTGACGGGCTCGCGCAGTCGCTGGAAGTGCGACACCCAGAAGCTCTTGGCCTCTCGGGGGAAGTAGTCGATCGCTGCCGCCGCGATCCGATGCACCTGCCCGTCACCGCCGGCCTCCACGGCCCGTTCCGCGTCGGCGAGGAGCGCGACCGACCGGGGGGACGGCTCGTAGATGACCTCGTCGGCCTCATCGGGCGGGGCGGGGTTCACCCCCTCCTTCCGGGCGATGTCGATCAGCCAGTTGCGAAGGCGCCTCGTCGACACGCAGTCGTAGCGGTTGTAATCGGCGAGATCGGCGAACACCGCGTCGGCCTCTTCCTGCTCCCCTGCCGCCGCGAACTCGCGGGCTGCCACATACTGGACGATCGAGTCGTCGCCCTTCTGCACGTCGCTCGTGCGCACGTCTTCGCCCATGTAGAGCGGCTCGAGCTTCTTAATCGAGTACGACCTCGTGCCGACTCTCACGGTGCGCAGAACCAGGGGATAAAGGTCGACGAACACGCCCTCACGCAGCAGCCGATCGATCTCACTCTCGCGAACGCCGTGCCTCGCGGCCATCGCCACCAGGTGCGAGGTCTCGTAGGGGGCGTAGTGGTAGATGTGCATGCCGGGGTGCGCGGCTCTGCGCACCTTCACGAAGTCGAGGAAGCGCTCGAACGCCTCTCGCTCCGCCGCGAAGTCGTGGGCCCACAGCGCCGTGTACTGGTCGGTGTTGTCGACCCATCCGAAGAGGTAGTCGATCCCCCAGTGAGCCTCGCCGTCAGGCGCCGGTTCGGTATAGAGCGGGTCGCCCTCGAAGTCGAAGAAGATGTCGCCGTGGCTCGGCACGGGCAGGGTGTGGATCGCCGCGGCGTAGTGCACGTCATAGGTCGGCGCGCCCTCGGCATCCGCGCGGATCTGCAGCCTCGCCTGCGCCCGCAGCGTCTCGAACGTGTCGGTGTTCATGCCGTCAGGGGGCGTGACGGCGTCGGCCAGGGCATCGATGGTCTCGATCCCGGCCGCCCGCAGCCGTGCACGCTGCACGGGCCGCATGCGCGCCACCATCAGCAGATCGCGATGCGCGATCACCTGCTCCTCGCACGTCGCGCATCGCCCGCAGGCCACGACCTCGAGCTCGCCGCGGTCGTCACCCCAGCCCAGCGGGGCACCGGTGGCCCCCTCGTCGACCCGACGATCGGCGATGAGCGCGCGCAGGCGTGCTCTGCGCACCTGGAACAGCGGAAGGAGGTCGTCGACTGCGTGGGTGCTCAGTGTTCCGTCGCCGAGGATGAGATCGACCTCGTCGGATCGGGGAATGCCCAGCCGGTCGAGCTGATCGACATATGCCGCCAGCTGCATGAGTGCGGTGACCCGCGCCTTGCGGGCGAGCTTGGAATCCTGCACCCGCCAGCGCCCGTCGTCGTCGCGCTTGAGGAAGTCGGCGAACCCGACGAATTCGGGTGTCGCGAAGGCAGCTTGGAAGACGACGACGGCGTCGGAGCCGAGCGCTCGCACGGTCTCGTCGACAGCCGCCGCGAGTGCCTCAGCGTCAACGGACGAGACCTTGTCCACGAGATGTACCCGATCGGCACCGAGCTCGTCGAGGTACCGCGCCAGGACGTTCTGCTCATGGACGTCTCCGAGCAGCGCCGCCCTGGCGAGAGTCGCGTCCTCAGGCTCCTCGACGGCGGGAACGCGGCCCAGCTTCGCATCGATCGCTCGACACCAGGCGAATTCGCATTCGGCGGCCGCCTTGAGGTCGCTCGCGCTCCAGATGACGCGCTGCGCCTGAGTGTCGATCCGCACGATTCTCCCGTTCCCTCGGATGCTTCGACACTAGCCGCGGCATCCGACACGGGATCACGAGGCGACGCGTGTCAGCGCCACCAGGTGTCTTCGGGCGTCACCGGAAGGTTGCGTTTGTGCTGGGTCGCGAGGTAGCGGGATTCGATGCGACCCGCGACGTCGGGGTCGACCTCGCGCCCTTCGAGGAAGTCGTCGATCTGCTCATATGTGAGCCCCAGCTCGTCTTCGTCGGCCCGACCGGGCTGACCGTCGAGCAGGTCGGCCGTCGGCACCTTGTAGGCGAGACGATCCGGTGCTCCGAGCAGCAGCAGCAGAGACCGGCCCTGACGCTTGCTGAGACCGGAGAGCGGAAGGATGTCGGCCGCGCCGTCGCCGAACTTCGTGTAGAAGCCCGTGACGGCCTCAGCCGCGTGGTCGGTGCCGATCACGAGCAGGCCATCGTGCCCCGCCAACGCGTACTGAGTCACCATGCGCACGCGCGCCTTGATGTTGCCGCGGTTGAAGTCGCTGATGTCGCTCGTGACGGCGAACTCGATGTCCTCCTCGACGCCGTCGACGCCGTTCTGGATGTTCACCTCGACCGAGGAGTCGGGTGCGATGAACTCGAGCGCAGCCTCGGCATCCGCGGCATCCTTCTGCACCCGATACGGCAGGCGGACCGCGAGGAACTTCGCCTCGCCCCCCTCGGCGCGGACACGCTCGACCGCGAGCTGTGCGAGTCGTCCGGCGAGTGTCGAGTCCTGCCCGCCCGAGATCCCGAGCACGAAACCCTTCGCGCCGGTGGTGCGCAGGTAGTCGACGAGGAAGCCGACGCGGCTCTCCACCTCGGCTGCCGGATCGATCTCGGGCTTCACGCCGAGTGCTTCAGAGATCTGCTGCTGCAGGGTCATGTGTTCCTCCGGTCTGCCCGACGCCAGTATCCTCCTCCAGTGTTACATCGAGATGACGTCGGTCGCACGCGCAGGACTTCGCGGCGACCGATCGACCTGGCAGGATGGCGGAGTGAAACTTCTCGTCGCAGCCATGGCCTCCGAACTCGCAGCGTTCCCGGAGGAGCTCGAGGGATTCGACCAGCTCGTCACGGGCGAAGGCAAGATGCAGGCCGTGTTCGGCCTCACCCGCGCGCTCGACGCGAAGGAGTACTCCGAGGTGGTGGTCGTCGGGACGGCCGGCGGCATCGACCCTGAACTCGACGCGACCGTGCATGAGATCGGCAGCGCGCTGCAGCACGACGTGTTCGATCTCGACGGTGTCGCGGGTCAGCATGTGTCGCTGCCCGCGCGCGTGTCGACCGGCCGCGAGGGCGTGCTGATCGCGACCGGCGACAGCTTCGTCGGCGATGCCGGCATCACTGCCGTCATCCGCCCTTCCGGTGCCGGTCTGGTCGACATGGAGACCTACGCGTACATCTGGGTCGCCGAGCAGTTCGGAGTGCCGATCCGCGCGTTCCGCGCGATCTCCGACCGGGCAGAAGACGGCGCGCTCGTCGACTTCCGCGAGGCGATCGCGCGATGCAGCGTTCAGTTGCGTGAGGTGATCCGCCGGGAGTACGGCGTCTGACGGACAGGCGTCCACTGAATCCTGCTCCCTCCCGCGAGGGACGCGCCCAGTCTCAGCGCGCTTCGATCACGCTCGGACCGCTCGACGTCGCACGCACCCGGAGCTGCGCGGGGATCTGCTCCTGCATCGCCTCGACGTGACTGATGACACCGACGGTGCGGCCGCCCTGTCGTAGTTCGTCGAGCGTGCGCATGGCGACATCGAGCGTGTCGCCGTCGAGGGATCCGAACCCCTCGTCGATGAACAGGGTGTCGAGACGGATGCCGCCGGCTCGTGCCGTGACCACCTCGGCGAGTCCGAGAGCGAGGGCGAGGGAGCTCAGGAAGGTCTCGCCTCCCGACAGCGATTGCGCGGGCCGGGTCTGGCCGGTGAATGCGTCGAACACGACGATGCCGAGCCCTGATGCAGCCCCGCGGGCGGCGAGCGCATCCGAGTGGCGCAGCTGATAGCGCCCGGTCGACATGTCGCTGAGTCGACGGTTCGCCGCGTCGACGATCTCTTCGAGTTCGGCGGCGAGGACGAACGTCTCGAGCGTCATCTTTCGCGCGTTCGCCCCTCGCCCGGCGATCGTGTCGGCGAGTCCTCGCAGCACCTCGTAGTCGGCTGCGTCGTCTGCGATGCGGGCGTGCTCGGATGCCGCGGCCTCGATGACCGCGCTGAGCTGCTCTGACACGCCTGCCGCCCGTCCTGCCTCGGCGACCGCGGCGGACCAGCGCTGCCGCGCGGTGAGGGACAGCAGCTCGGCAGGACCGAGATCGATCGTCTCCTCCGGAAGTGTGCGGAGCTCGAGGTCGAGAAGGATCGCGCGCTCCTTCTCTCGCTGGACGGAGTGCTGAGTGACTCGGCTCTCGAGAGCCGCTTGCGCGGCGGCGGTACGGAGTGCCAGCTCGACCGCAGCGACGCCGTCGAACTCCGATGCTTCCAGCGCCGCGTCCTCTTCGGCCTTCGCAACGGTCACCGCCTCGGCCCGGCGCGTCCGTTCTGCGACCGCCTCGACGAGCGCGAGAGCGTCCTGGACCTCGACGCGCATCGCCGTGAGCCTCTCCGCCACGGACTCGTAGGATCCTCTCGCCTCGGCGATCGCCTCCCGCGTATCGGCGACGCGTTGCGCCACGAGCGCGTGTGCTTCGCGCGCTGCAGCCAGCGCCGCGGAATCGCGTTCGCGGTCGCTGTCGAGGCGGCGGATGCGCTCGAGCAGAATCTCACGCCGCTGCTCGAGCGCGGCCTGCTGATCGGATGCATCCGTGCTCTGTGCGTGCGCGGCTGTCGCCGCGTCGAGGTCGGCACGGGCCTCTTCGACCTCTCGACCGTCTGCGCGGGTGATCGCCGCGGCGAGGTCGGCGCGCAGTGTCGATGTCAGTTCCGCCGCATCTCGCTCGCGCTGCGCGATGGCGTCACGTGCGGCTTCGGCCTCGTCGACGTCGTCGGCAGAGACAGGATCGGCATGCACGGCGGGAGCCGGGTGCTCGTGCGACCCGCATACCGGGCACGCCTCACCCTCGTGCAGCGATGTCGCCAACTCCCCCGCGAATCCGTCGAGTCGACGCTGCCTGAGCTGAGCCAGCGCTGCCTGAGCAGCAGCGAGCGCCGCACTCGCGTCGGCGAGCTCCCGCTCGGCGTCGCCATGGGCGGCTCTGAGACGGACTGCCTCGAGCGCCGCCGCATGCCGAACTGCAGCAGCATCCCGCGCTGCGGCCAGGTCTCCGACGCGACCGGCGAGTTGCCTCGCCGCGTCGCGCGCGAGTGTGAGCTCGTCGAGCTGTGCGGGAAGAGCGACACGATCGGCCTCTGTCGCTTCGATGCGCGTGGTCGCCGCCGCGACTGCATCGGAGGCCGCAGCGAACTCGGCATCGAGGGCTGACGCAGAGCGTTCCAGCTCCGCCGCCCGCTGCCAGGCACCGATCTGCGCGGTGCGGTCGGCAGCCCATTCGGCGAGATCGTCCGCGACGATGTCGTGCGCCTCCCAGGCCGCTCGCGCTCGCTCCTCGGCCTCGAGTGCCGTCTCGTGCGCCTCCGCCGCCGTTGCCGCGGTCGCGATCGGGCCCCGCAGCAACTCTGCAGCTCTGGCGTTCTGCAGCTCGCTGCGCGCAGCGGCGATGTGCGGCTCGTCTGCCTCGAGGCGTGCGAGCGCGGCCCTGGCCCGATTTCGCTCGATCTGCGCCCGCTGCTCCTCGCGCGCGATCGCGAGCGCGGCGTCTGCGGCATCCGACTGCTTCTCCGCCTCGAGGCGCTCGGCCGCTCGACGTTTCGCGCGGTAATCGGCGCGAGCCTTCGCACGGCGGAGACCGTCGAGGCGCTCCTCGCTCGTCACCGCGACAGGCTCTGACTCGATCGCGCCCCTGTCATCTCCCTGCCCCCCGCTGTCGTGGCCGAGGTCGGGGTCGCTGTCGTGGCCGACATCAGCACTGCTGTCGTGCCCGAGGTCGGCGTTGCTGACGAGCCGCTCGCCTTCGTCGAGGCGGGCGGACACCGTTGCGAGGCGTGCCCCGAGGGCCTGCTCGGCCGCCTTGCGTCGTTCGTCGAACCGCGCCTGCACGTCTTCGAACCGCTCGGTGCCGAACAGCCGCCGCAGCAACGACTGTCTCTCTTTGCTCCCCGCGAGGAGGAACTCCGAGAAGCGATTCTGCGCGAGCAGGATCACCTGCAGGAACTGCTCGCGGCTGAGCTGCAGGATCTCGTCGAGCTCGTAGGCGGCCTCGCGCTCTTTCGCGGCGAGACCGATCCATTCGCCGCCGACCATCGTGTGGAGTTGCACGGCTGCGGGTTGCACCGTCATGCCCCCGCCGCGCTTCTTGGGGCGCTCGTATTCGGGCGAACGCATGACGCGGTATCGACCTGCCGGAGTGCTGAACTCCACCACGACCTCGGTCACGTCGTCTGGCTCGCAGTGATCGCTGCGAAGCCGCTTCTCGCCACCCTCGTATCGCGGGACTCCGCCGTAGAGGCCGAAGCAGACGGCGTCGAGGATGCTGGACTTGCCGGCACCTGTGCGCCCGGCGATCAGGAAGATCCCGTCGTCGGCGAACGCATCGAAGTCGACGGTCTGCCGCTCGCGGAACGGGCCGAATCCTTCGACCTCCAGTCGGTGCAGCTGCATCAGAGCACCTTCTTCACTCTCGGAGCATGATCGCGGTGACGCGCCACCGGACTGTATCGAGTCGCCACCGGATCAGATGAGGGCTTCGGCGCGGACGCGGTCGTCGAGGACCTCGCGGATCAGCTCGCCCTCGCGCTCGGTGGCACCATGGCCCGCGCGGACGTGCTCGAGGAAGGCCTCGATGCGCTCGGGGTCGCTGACAGCACCGCGCAGCCGATCGACATAGGAGCGCTCGACCTCCGCGGATGTCTCAGCCGGCTGGTGCTGAACCATGGCACAGTGCGGATACCGCTCGCGGAGGCGACGCATCGGCTCGGTCTGGGCGAGAGCATCGGTGTACACCGCGCAGACCCAGTCGTCGGAGTGCGCCGCGATGTTCTCGGGAGACAGGATCTCGTCGAGGGTGCCCGTCAGGGTCACCAGGCGACGAGGGACGGGCAGATCGAGCCACTCGACCGATGCGAGGCCGGTGGCATCGAGGTCGACCAGCCACGAACCGCGCGGCTTGTGCTGCTCTCCGAAGCTGTAGTGCAGCGGAGCGCCCGAATAGCGCACCCGCTCGCTGATCTGCTGGCGCCCGTGGATGTGCCCGAGGGCGACATAGTCTGGGCCGTCGAAGACCGACAGCGGAACGACGTCGAGACCACCCTGCCGCACCTCGCGCTCGAGACCGACCGTGGCGTCGACTCCGGCGGAGAAGCAGTGCGCGATCGCGACGGATCGCCCCGGGTGCGCCTGCATCCCCACCCGGACGAGATCCATCGCATGAGACAGCGTCTGCGCCTGCGTCCGCAGATCGGCTCCGATCCAGTGCTGTCTCACGATGGCCGGCTCGAGGTACGGGATGCCGTAGAAGTGCACAGGGCCATCGGCGTCGCTCAGCGTGACCGGCGTGCCGATCGCGAGCGGATCGGTCAGCACGTGGATGCCGTCGCGGAGCAGCCGCGCCTGGAACCCGAGTCGAGCGGCGGAATCGTGATTGCCGCTCGTGACGATCACGCGGGCGCCCGTCTCGTGCAGCGCCACGAGTGCATCGCCGAGAAGCGTGTACGCCGGGCCGGCCGGCGTCGCCGAATCGAAGACATCGCCGGCGACGATGACAACGTCGACCGCGTTCTCGCGAACCTGCACCGTGAGCGCTCCGAGGACCTCGGCCAGCGCGTCCATGGTCGAGTTGCCATGGAAGGTGCGGCCGATGTGCCAGTCGGAGGTGTGCAGGATTCGCATACTCACACGCTACGAACCCCCACCGACATTCGGCCCCAGGCGTGCCGCGGCATCCGTTCCTGGCCCCCGAAATGACGGGAACCCGAGCGGAACGGATGCCGCGGACGTCTCAGTGCGCGCCGACCGCGAGCCCCGGCTGCGACGGCATCAGCTCGTCCCTCGTGCCGCGCACCATGACGGCGGCGATCACGGCAGCGACGACCATCAGGATCGACGCGACGATGAAGACCCATCCGTAGGCGTCGGTCAGCCGCGACGGGGAGAGCTCGGTCTGCGCATGCCCGCCCACCGACGCCGCGTACACGGCCGTGAACACGGAGAGTCCGATGGATCCGCCGATCTGCATGGCCGAGTTGGCGACGGCCGATGCGATGCCCGCGTCGTGCGGTGCGACTCCGGTCAGAGCTAGGTTCTGCAGCGGGATGAATACGAAGCCCATTCCGATGCCGAGGAGCACGAGCCCCGGCGCGATCTGCACGAGGTACGCCCCATCGGGGGTGATCCCGGAGAGGAGGAACAGCCCGGCTGCCGCGATGAGCGGCCCGACGATCATCATCGGACGCGGCCCGATCACCGTGAGGAGCTTCGTCGCGATGGGAGCGATGATCATCGTCGCGATCGGCAGCGGAAGGGTCGCCGCTCCCGCCTGGAGTGCGCCCATGCCGAGCACGAACTGGAGGTGGAAGGTCAGATAGAGGGTGGCGCCGATCATGATCGCGCCGGCGACTCCCTGGATCAGGAAGGCACCGCCCCTGACCCGGTCGGCCACCACACGCAGCGGAAGGAGCGGCTGCGACACGCGGCTCTCGACCCACACGAACACGGCGAGCAGAACGACACCGAGAACGAGGAACGCGATGGTCAGCGGGTCGCCCCAGCCGTTCTCGGCGAGGCTGAAGCCGTAGACGAGCGATCCGAGACCGAGGGTCACGGTGATCGCACCCCAGACGTCGTATCGGTTGTCGCCCTCCGCCTTGCTCTCGGTGAGGAAGAGCGCTCCGCCGACGAGGCCGATCGCGACGAAGAAGAGGTTGACCAGCAGACACCAGCGCCAGTCGGTGAACTCGGTGAGGAATCCGCCCAGCAGCAGGCCGACGGCAGCGCCGGTTCCCGCGACGGTTCCGAAGACCGCGAACGCCGTGTTGCGCTCACGCCCCGACGGGAAGGTCACGGTGAGCAGCGCGAGAGCCGCCGGAGCGAGAAGTGCGGCGAAGACGCCCTGCAGGCCGCGAGCGAGGATCAGCTCCCACCCCGACTGCGCGAGGCCGCCGTAGAGGGATGCGGCGCCGAAGCCCACCATCCCGATCATGAAGACGCGCTTGCGCCCGACGTAGTCGGCGATGCGACCACCGAGCAGGAGCAGTGCGCCGAAGGCCAGGGCGTACGCCGTGACGACCCACTGACGCTGGCCGTCGCTCATGCCGAGAGACGCCTGGGCCTGAGGCAGGGCGATGCTCACGATCGTGCCGTCGAGAACGACGATCAGCTGCGTGAGGGAGATGACGACGAGCGCCCACCACCGGGTCTGGGGGCGGGCGCGCAGGGACGATGACATGGAAGAACCTCCGGTGTCGGGGACGATGCCGGAGGTTTCGAGCCTCGGACCAGCGCGCTCCATGAGCGCCTGACCACCTCAGCCGACGGGGCTGAGCAGAGAAACCATATTACCCGAGATGAGGCTGTGGGATCGCGAGCGGAAGGTCCCCTGACCCACCCTCGTCACGATGATCGACACGTGGTGATGCAAGATGCGCGATGCGCGGTCACATGTGCGGCGTGCGGGGCTGCGCGATGCGAGTCCGGGCTGCCCTTCGCCCAACATGAGCCGGAATTGCCCCTCCGGCTGGGGGTGTGCCCGCCTCGTCGTGACTACCGACTTCCGCTCTACTCCTCCAGATCGTGGAGCCAGTTCGCCTGCTGGATCCGATTGTCGAGTTCGCGCAGCTCCTGCGCGACCGCATCCGCGCGCGAGCGCAGCTCGGCGACGGGAAGCGCGGAGATCTGACGCAGCTCCGACCGCATCTGACGCAGGAACTGGTCGTTCGCCCCGGATGCCGCCGCGGCGGCGTCCGCGAGCAGCGAGTGCTGCAGCCGGAGCACGTCGCGGGCGGCCAGAGCATCGGTCATGGTTCCGTCGGTACCCAGATCCAGACGCGAGTTCGTCGCGTTGATCCGCCTGATGAGGTCGCGGAGCAGCAGCAGATCGGCATCCGCTCGGACGATCAGGGCGG
This sequence comes from Microbacterium sp. K2, assembly GCF_051365005.1. Lineage (NCBI taxonomy): Bacteria > Bacillati > Actinomycetota > Actinomycetes > Micrococcales > Microbacteriaceae > Microbacterium > Microbacterium sp. K2. The sequence goes on from NZ_JBLWII010000001.1 coordinate 1,567,116, forward strand.
CAGCATCCTCTGCGGGCTCCTCGCCCTCCTGGTACCTGGCGTTCGCGGTGATGCGCGCACGCAGCTGCTCTATGCGGCGCTGCAGGTCTGCGCGGGCGGTGAGTGCCTCTGCGAGTTTCATGGCTTCATCCTGTCAGGGCGCCACCGTGTAACACAGCGTCACACAACGATGCGTCAGCGCGATCGCAGGAGAGCGGCGTGCTCGGGGTGCGCCTCGAACCAATCGGAGACGTACCAGCACACCGCGTCGACCTTTCGATCTCCGCGCGCCTCGATGTCGGCGACTGCCCCCTCGACGACAGTCCCCGCGTAGCCGTGGCCGCGGAAAGTAGGGATCGTGAAGGCCCTCGTCAGGGCTATCGTGCGTCCGTCGTCGCGGTAGTCGAGCACGCTCACCAGCTGCCCGTCGCGCGTCAGCGTGTACCGCGATGCGTCCTTCTCGTCGGTGAGGATGAAACCGGATGCGAGCGTCGAAATGGTCACCCTCACCACGTTACGCCCGCCCCCACCACGGTCGGCCGTTTTGACACGCGCGGACTTCTTCCGACATAATCCCCCCATGACTACCAACGCAAGCCCTTTGTCCGCCCAGGAGGCGAACAGGACTGCCGGGATGATGATGCCCGGTCGCGTTGGCATGTGTTGCCGAATGTGTCGCTGAACGAACAGCCACTCCGTCTGACCTGACTTCTCGCGATCTGCGAGGTATGGGTCATCGAGCATCCACCCTTTGCTCGCTCTTCCGGCTCGCCCGGTCATTCATGCAACGCATCAGAGCCTCTTCCCGGCTCACGTCCTGAGGACTTCATCATCATGTCGAACACCGCACTTCTCGAGCGTCCCGCCGCCACCGCAACCGTCCGCACCGCCGCATCGGCACCCGCGGCCGCCCCGCTCGACGCTGATCTTCCCGCCGTCCGCTCGCCCCGCGGCTTCGCCCTCTACGTCGGTCTCGACGAGATCAAGGCAGCCGAAGCCGGAGTCAGCCTTCCGCTCCTGGTCGACGCCCTGCGCCGCACTCTCGCCGAGCTCGCTCCCGGCGCCGAGACGCACGCGACCGTCGCACTCGCCCCACACGGATCTGGGGGCCGCGATCTCGACGTCGTCCGTCTGGCGCTGCACGAACCCGGTGCCATCGCGCGCACCAAGGCCGCCGCAGAAGAGGAGACCACCGACGAAGAGGGCGGCGTCGTCGTCGACATCTCGCGCAAGCGCGTGCTGATCGACGGAGAGTCCGCGGCGTTCACCTACAAGGAGTTCGAGCTGCTGCAGTACCTCGTGCTCCGCGAGGGGCGCACGATCGAGCGCAGCGAACTCGTCTCGGCACTGTGGCAGGCGCAGGACGACGAGACCCCCGGCGAGCGCACGATCGACGTGCACGTGAGGCGTCTGCGCGCGAAGCTCGGCCGCTACGAAGACATCGTCCGCACCGTGCGGGGCATCGGCTACCGCTTCGACCGTCACGCCGACGTCGTCATCCGCTACGGCCACGGCACCCCCTCGCCCGACCGCTTCTGATCCGAGTGTCAGGCCCGCCACGTATGGTGGGGCGCATGACCCTGACCGCGGATGCCGGAGCCGCCGACGCGGCTCCGTCCGGTGCACCGCGAGAGACCGTGTATCGACCCGCGGCACCCGTCGATCTCCGCTCGACGGTCGGGATGCTGCGGCGAGGCCCCGGCGACCCGACCATGGTCTTCGACGGTCCGGTGATCTGGCGCACCCTCCGGACTCCGCTCGGCGCCGCGACGTTGGCGCTGCGCGCACAGGGCGGAGAGATCAGGGCCACCGCGTGGGGCGGCGGCGCCGATCACGCGCTCGACACCGTGCCCGACCTATGCGGCGCAGGCGACGACCCGTCTGGCTTCGATCCCTCGCACCATCCGCTGATCTCCGAGGTCGCCCGCCGTTCGCCCGGCATCCGTCTGGCTCGCACCGGCGTGGTGTTCGATGCCCTCGCGTGCGCCGTCATCGAGCAGAAGGTCACCGGTCTCGAGGCCTTCCGCGCCTGGAGGCTGCTCGTCACGAAGTTCGGCGAGCGCGCACCCGGCCCGACCCCGCGCCCGATGTACACCGCGCCGACCGCGGCGGAGTGGCGTCGCATCCCCTCGTGGGACTGGCATCGGGTCGCGGTGCAGCCGCCGCAGTCGAAGACCATCGTGCGAGTCGCCGAGCGGGCCGACAGCATGTCCCGCGCGCTGCTGGCCGCATCCACGGGCGACGAGCGCGACCGTGTGCTGACGAGCTTCCCCGGCATCGGTGTGTGGACCTCGGCCGAGACGCGCATCCGGGCACTCGGCGATCCGGACGCGGTGAGCGTCGGCGACTACCACCTGGCCCATGAGGTCGGGTACGCGCTCACCGGACATCGCACCGATGACGACGGGATGCTCGATCTGCTCGCCCCGTGGGCAGGCCACCGCCAGCGCGTCATCCGGCTCATCTTCGCGAGTGGAGTGAGCGAGCCCCGCCGGGGGCCACGGCTCTCCCCCGAAGACCACCGCAGTCGCTGACCTCCCCCGATGAGAGGATCGCCCGTAGGCTGAGCCCATGTCGCGCAACCTACTCCGATTCTCCGTCACCGCAGGGCTTCTCATCCTCGGTGTCGTGATCGGCCTGATCTTCCAGAACGTCTGGCTCGGCATCCTGCTGGCCGCGATCGTCTGGCTCGGCTGGTTCATCGGCTACGAATCCCGCCGCGGCCGCAACGCCGGCGTCAACGACGAAGACCACGGCGTCGAGCTCTGAGCCGTCAGTAGTACACGGCCAGCGGACCGGAGGGGCCCTCGACCACCTGCACCGAGGTGTCGAACACCCGAGTGAGCACCTCGCCGGTCATGATCTCGGAGGGTGGACCGAACTCCACCACCTCACCGTCCTTCATGGCGCAGATGTGATCGGCGTAGTGCCCCGCGAAATTGATGTCGTGCAGCACGATCACGATCGTCCGCCCGAGTTCCTCAGCCGCCCGACGCAGGTGTTTCATCATCTGCACGGCATGCTTCATGTCGAGGTTGTTGAGCGGCTCGTCGAGCAGCACGAACGCGGTGTCCTGCGCCAGCACCATCGCGACGTAGGCCCGCTGTCGCTGGCCGCCGGAGAGCTCGTCGAGATAGCGCCCTTCCAGGTCGCCGAGGTCGAGGAAGTCGATCGCTCTGCTGATGATCTCCTCATCGTCGCGGGTCAGCCGGCCCTGCGAATGCGGGAAGCGCCCGAATCCGACGAGCTGGCGCACGGTGAGCCGCGTCACGAAGTGGTTCTCCTGGCGGAGCACCGAGACGATCTTCGCGAGGTCCTTCGACTTCGTGGTCGCGACGTCGAATCCCGCGATCTCGATCGCCCCGGCGTCCATGCCGCCGAGCCGTCCGATCATGGTCAGCAGCGTCGACTTGCCCGCGCCGTTGGGACCGATCAGCGCGGTGATCCCGCCGGCGGGGATCTCGAGGTCCACGGGGCCGATCGCGACCTCGTCGCTGTAGTCGCGGCGGACGCCGTCGAGTGTGATCACAGCCTGCCCTTTCTGAGGATGACGATGAGGAAGACGGTTCCGCCGACGAGCTCGATGAGGATCGAGACCATGCCCTGCGCATAGAAGACGTTCTTCATGACGAAGTACGCCCCGGCGAGGATCGTGAAGGCCGTGAGCACGGCCACGGGGAAGACGAGTCGATGGTCGTATGTGTCGGCGAACTGGTAGGCGAGGGTCGCGACGAGAAAGCCGAGGAACGTCATGGGCCCGACCAGCGCGGTCGATGTCGCCATCAGGACGGCGACGAGGAAGAGCACGATGTAGAGCTCGCGCTTGTGGTCGAGTCCGAGCGAACGCGACACGTCAGGGCCGAGCGCGAGCAGGTTCAGTCTCCTGGACCTCATCCAGAGCAGCGCCGAGGCCGCGACGCACAGCGGAATCGCGAGAGGCAGATACGACGCGTCGGCGTTGGAGACGTTGCCGAACAGTCGCGCCGCGAGCACGTCGAACTCGCTCGGCGTGAGCAGCCGCTGCATGAAGGTCGAGATCGCCCCGAGGCCCCCGCCGATGATGATCCCGATGAGCAGCATGATCTGCAGGTTGCCGTAGCGCCCCGACAGCAGCCATCCGTACAGCGCCATCGCGAGCCCCACCATGATCACGACCTGCAGGCCGAACTGCCAGACACCCTGGATCGCCACAAGACCGGCGACGCCGAACAGGTACACCGTGGTGGTCTGCACGACGCGATAGAGCGACTCGAATCCCATGATCGACGGCGTGATGATGCGGTTGTTGGTGACCGTCTGAAAGCTCACGGTCGCGATCGCCTGCGCCACCGCGACCACGGCCATCACGGTCACGTTCGTCACCCGGAGCTTCGCGATGCGCCAGAATCCGGGCGATCCGATCGGCATCGGGTTCTCCCACGCGAGCAGAGCGAAGGCGAAGGCCACGGAGAGGACGACGAGGATGCCGAGCACGATGACGTACCGACGCCGCGCGCGCGGCGTCGTGAAGGATCCGGAGGTGCGGGTGCCGACCGCTGTCGCGCTAGCCATGACGACGCTGCCTCAGCAGGAGCAGGATGAAGACGATCGCGCCGACGACGCCGAGGATCAGCGACACCGGCACTTCGAACGGCATGATGATCGTCCGTCCGATGATGTCGCAGACCGTGACGATCGCGACGCCGAGCAGGCAGACCCACGGCAGGTTGCTGCGCAGATCGTCGCCGCGGACCATCGAGACGATGTTGGGCACGATCAACCCGAGGAAGGGAAGGTTGCCGACGACCACCGTGACGACGCCCGTGGTGACGGCGATGAGCACTGTGCCCAGCAGGATCACCCGGTTGTAGTCGACCCCGACGTTCGTGGCGATCTCCTCCCCCAGCCCTGCGATCGTGAGACGGTCGGCGACGATGAAGACGACGACTCCGACGATCGCGACGATCCAGAGCATCTCGTACTGTCCGCGGAGCACCGAGGTGAAGCTGCCTGCGAACCAGACCCCGAGAGCCTGCAGCGAGTCGGTCGCGAGCGCGAAGTAGGTCGACACCGACCCGACGACGGCACCCAGCATGATGCCGACGATCGGGACGATGAGAGACGACTTCAGCGAGACCCGCCGCAGGAAGGCGAAGAACACCATGGTGCCGATGAAGGCCGCGATGATCGCGCCTGCCATCCTCAGCGGGATCGAGGGGTTCGGCACGAGCACCATCACGGCGAGCAGCCCGAGCCCTGCCCATTCGGTGGTGCCTGTGGTCGTGGGTTCGACGAAGCGATTCTGGGTGAGGAGCTGCATCACCAATCCGGCCATCGCCATCGCGGCCCCCGCGAGGACGAGGGCGATCGTGCGCGGGACGCGAGTGATCTGGAACATCTCGGCACCGTCAGCGGCCCCGGCGATGTCGTAGACCCCGGTGAACAGGGAGACGACGAGAAGGGCGACGACGACGAGGATGCCGACGAGGAGCTTGACGTCGAAGAGCCGCCCGGCAGACCGGGGCGGCTCGGTGGAGAACGCGGTGCGGGTCATCGTGAGACGCCGGCCGGCGGCATCCGCCTTCGAGCGGATGCCGCCGAGCGACCTACTTCTGTGCGGCCTCGAGGGCGTCGGCGAAGTCGTTCAGGAACGTCGTGTACGTCTGGATGCCCTCGTTCAGGTACGTGTCGGTCGGCATGTAGACGATCTGCTCGTCAGCGACGGCCGTGACGCCGGCGAGCGCCTCGGAGTTCTCGAGGATCTCCGATGCCTGCACGTAGTCGGAGGTCGCTGCGGCGAAGACGGCGTCGCGATCGAGCACGAGGAGCCAGTCGGGGTTCGAGGCGGCGATCGCCTCGACCGAGATGTCGTCTCCCTGGTGGTCGTCCGAGGCGTCGGCGACCTCGAGTGCCGGGGTCAGCCCGAGGATGTCGTAGATCGGCCCGAGCGAGCGACCCACGGTCGGGGCGAGATAGCCGATCTCGCCACCCGAGGTGTTCACGGCCATGACCGTGTCGGCGTCGTCGTAGGCGGCCTTCGCCCGCTCGACCGCCGCGTCGAAGTCGTCGACCAGTGCCTGCGCGTCATCCTGCTTGCCGAAGATCTCGCCGAGCACGGTCACCTGCCGCTTGAGCTCCTCGTCGAAGGGCTCGCCCTCGCGAGGCTCGAGATCGATGATCGTGGCGTCGGGCACGAGCTCGGAGATGGCCTCGTTGTGCTGAGTGAAGCGCTGTCCGCTGATGATGAGGTCGGGTTCGACGGCGACGATCGCCTCGAGGTCGGGCTCGCTGTGCAGGCCGATGTCGACGATCGAGTCGTCGTCGAGGTATGACACGGTGTCGGGCATGAGCGCGACCGCGCCGGCGGAGAGCTCGACACCCCAGTCGGAGAGGGTCTGGAAGGTCCGGTTGTCCAGTGCGACGACGGACGCGGGAGGAGTGGCGATCTCATGCGATCCGGTGTTGTCCTCGATCGTGACCGAGTCGGCGGCGGGCGCGGTCTCGGCCGGCTCGGCTTCGGCTCCGGAAGCGCAGCCGGCGAGGGCGAGGAGACCGACGAGACCGACGCTCGTGGCGCTGAGGATTCTGGGCATGGACATGGAGAGACTCCTGTTCTGCGGTGATTGGTGCGCGCGGGCGGCGCAGGACAGGCGGACTTAGGTTCCCCTAACTCCGCCTCGAAGATAGGTTAGCCTTACTTTATGAGCGATACGAAATCCGGTTTCTCCATCGAGCGCCGAGGCCTCGATCTGCGCTTCCGCACCGTCACGCTGAGCGCCCGGGAATGGCTGGCACCCGACTTCGTGCGCGTGCGCCTCACGGGCGGCGACCTCGAGGGCTTCGAGTCCCCCGGCTCCGACGACCACATGCGTCTGTTCTTCCCTGCGGGCCCCGTGGGATCCGTCGAGGAGATGCGGGCTGCGCCGAGTCGCGAGTACACACCGCTCGCTTGGGGTGAGGACTGGCTCGACATCGAATTCGCCGTGCATGGCGACTCAGGTGTCGCGGCGCCCTGGGCGGCGACTGCCCCTCTGGGCTCATCCATCGGCGTGGGCGGGCCGCGCGGGTCGGCCGTGCTGAACGGCAGCCCCGACTCCTGGCTGCTCGTCGGAGACGAGACGGCGATCCCCGCGATCCGGCGCTTCGCGGCGCTCATCCCCGCGGGCATTCCGGCCCGGATCGTGATCGAGACGGTATCGGCGGGGCGCGAGATCGACATCGAAGCGCCCGTCGACATCGAATGGCTGCATCGGGGTGACGCACCCTCCGGGTCCGCGCTCATCGCGTTCCTCGACGACCTGGCGACGGAAGAGGCGACCGGTGACGACCCGTTCGTGTTCATCGCGGCCGAGCAGTCGATCGTCAAGCCCGGCCGCGCTTTGCTCGACCGTTGGGGCATCGACTCCGCGAACGCGGTCGTCAAGGGCTACTGGAAGCGCGGCGAAGCCGAGTACCACGCGCCGCACTAGTGCCGCGCGTGCCTCGACTGGAAGACTGAACGCATGGCACTTCTGGATCATCTGGGCATCACCGTCGACGACCTCGAACGGGGCAGAGCCCAGTTCCACCCCGTGCTCATGGCGCTCGGCTACGTGAGCGGCGGGGAAGACGACCATTCCATCTCATGGAACAACGGCGACGAGACAGAGATCATCCTGTACGCATGGGATGAGGACTCCGGCCCTCACCGCCACGGCCGGGTCGGCTGGCAGCACATCGCGTTCGCCATGCCCTCGCGCGATGAGGTAGATCGCCTGCATGCAGTGGCGCTCGATGCCGGATGGACGGCCGTCCGAGACCCGAAGGAGTACCCGCGGTACACCGACCGCTACTACGCCTCCTTCGTCGAGGATGCCGACGGCATCCGCGTCGAGTTCATGCACAACCCCCCGCGCGATTCCGCTTGACTCCCGGGCGTGTCGCGCCCTATTGTGGCAAAGCTGTGCCGATCGCGCACAGCATTCACGCCGAGGAGACGACGGATGACCGCCCTGCGGAACTTCCCCTTCGCCGCGGTCTTGCCGCTTCAGCAGAAGCGCAATGACCGCTACGAGTCGTACCCTCCGGCGCGCGCCGTGTGACAGCATCCGCTGTTCTCATGCCCCGCACCGTCAGGTTCGGGGCATTTCTGTTTCTCTCGAGACTCCCGACCTGTGGCTGAACATCACTCAAGGAAGGAATCATGGAGAGGCTCTCCACACGGCTGCTCTCGTGGGCGTCGATGATCGATGAGAAGACACTCGATCAGGCGCACACCACCGCGCGCATGCCGTTCATCCACCCGCACCTGGCTCTGATGCCCGATGCGCACCTCGGCAAGGGAGCGACGGTCGGCTCGGTCATCCCGACGCTCGGCGCGATCATCCCCGCCGCAGTCGGTGTCGACATCGGCTGCGGCATGATCGCGGTTCGCACCCAGTTCACGAAGGGCGACCTCGCCGGTCGCGATCTCGCCGAGCTGCGCGAGCAGATCGAGCGCGCGATCCCGCTGTCGGCGGGGCGCTACAACAACAAGATCGTCGCGAGTGCCGAACCGCGCATCGCAGAGCTCGAGACGCTCGCTGAGCAGAGCGAGTTCGACCCTGAGAAGTACGCCAGGAACTGGCGACTGCAGCTCGGAACGCTCGGCTCCGGCAACCACTTCATCGAGGTGTCGGTGGACGAGCTCGACCGCGTGTGGCTCTTCCTGCACTCGGGTTCTCGAGGCGTCGGCAACAGGATCGCCGGTCACCACATCGCCGTCGCGCAGCGGCTGGCGAAGCAGTGGTGGATCGAGCTGCCCGACCCCGACCTCGCGTACCTCGTCGAAGGCACTCCCGAGTTCACCCGGTACATCCGCGAGCTGCGGTGGGCCCAGCACTTCGCACTGCTCAACCGCGAGGAGATGATGGACCGGGTCGCACGGCAGGTGTCGGAGTTTCTCGGCGCCCCGGTCGACGAGCAGGAGCGCATCAACTGCCACCACAACTTCACCGAGTCGGAGAAGCACTACGGCAAGAGGGTGTGGGTGTCGAGAAAGGGCGCGATCCAGGCGGATGCCGGTCGTCCGGGACTCATCCCGGGCTCGATGGGAACGGCGTCGTACGTGGTCAAAGGGCTCGGTGACCCGCAGTCGCTGAACTCTTCACCGCACGGCGCCGGCCGGGAGTACTCGCGCTCGGCGGCTCGGCGCACGTTCTCGCACGAGCAGCTGCGTGAGGCGATGGAGGGGATCGAGTTCCGCGACACGAGCGCCTTCATCGATGAGATCCCGCAGGCGTACAAGCCGATCGATCAGGTGATGACGGATGCCGCGAGCCTGGTCGAGATCAGGCACACGCTGCGTCAGCTCGTCAACGTCAAGGGCGACTGAGCACGGGGGTGGGCGAGTGATGAGGAATCCCCGCCCACCCCTCCTGCACGACCGCCCTGCGACTCGCAGTTCCTCACACTGCTCGGGATGACGGTATACAGCGACCACGATTCCGCTGCTCGGCGTGGAACGATGCGAGGATGACATGGTGTACCTCATGACCGACGCTCAGATCTGGACCATGATCGGGTGTTTCACCGCGCTCATGTTCGGCATGCTGACCGTCGTCTCCACATTGTTCATCCGGGTCGTCCGCACCGAGATCGGTGGCCTCCGCAACGAGATGAACGCCCAGATCGGCGGACTCCGCGGCGAGATGAACGCCCGCTTCGACACCGTGAACACGCGCATCGACGGACTCGACCGCGACATGCAGGCCGTGGTCAAGCGCTCGTTCGGGCTCGACCGCGACTGACATCGGCCCACCACCTCATGCCTTCGTCCATCGCCTCGGATGACGTCTACGACGCATTCCCCGAGCGGCCCTGCGGCACAGCGGTGCTGCTGCTCGCGGGTTCGAGTGGGCGCCTCGAGTCCGCTCGCGCCGATCTGCTCAGCCATCGCGGCGCTCGGGTGCGCGCGATCCGCTGGTTCGGCGGCATCGGCCAGCGACCGGCGCCCCATGAGGTCCCGATCGAGATGTTCATCGATCAGATCGAGCTGCTGCAGCGAGACCACGATCGCGTGGCGACCTTCGGAACGTCTTTCGGCGCCGAGGCGGCCCTCGTCACGTCGACCACCGTCGAGGTCGACGCGACCATCGCCGTCTCCCCCTCGTCCGTCGTCTGGTCGGGGCTGGCAGAGGGTCGGTGGTCGTCGCACTGGACTCTGGGAGGTTCTCCGCTGCCGTCGGTCGAGTTCGACCCGGCATGGACGCCGACCACCGATCCGCCGGAGTACCTTTCGCTGTACTCGTCGAGCCTGAACCTCGACCCGGCGCTCACTGAGGCGGCGACGATTCCCGTCGAGCGGATCTCCGGAGACCTTCTGCTGATCGCCGGCGGCGACGACCGCGTGTGGCCGAGCGCCGCGTTCACGACGGCGATCTCACAGCGCAGACATGCCCGTGGCAGAAGTACGACGATCGTCCAGCATCCGGATGCAGGGCATCGTCTGCTCCTGCCCGGCGAGGCCCCCGCGGCCGGCGGCATGCACATGGCTCGGGGCGGCACACCGCGCGCCGATGCAGCGCTCGGCGCGCAGGCCTGGCCTCAGATCTCGCGGATCCTCGGCCTCGATCCGGGCTGATGTCAGGCGATCGGAGTGGCGACGGCCTCGGCATCCGTCCGGTCGGTGAAAGCCTCTTTCGGAACGAAGACGAGGATCGCGGCGGCGACGAGCGCAGTCACGCCGCAGACCACCCAGACCGTGACGTAGCCGGCGAATGACCCTGCGGTGCCCTCGACCACTCCGCTCACGCCGTTGAGCAGTGCGATCCCGAAGATGCACGAGGCGATCGCTCCGCCGACCGTCTTGACCGAGTTGGTGAGCCCCGTCGCGACACCGGTCTGCGTCGCGGGCGCCGCCGACGCAGCCGCCGCGGGGAGAGCCGCCACGAGAGCGCCGGAGCCGAGTCCGACGATGACCATGTTGGTCACCACCTGCACATAGGAGTCATGGAAAGGCAGGAACAGCAGGAACCCGATGCCGACGAGCAGAGACGCGCCCATGAGAGTGATCCGCGGGCTCACCAGTCGAGCGACGAGAGGGAAGAGCAGTGCACCCGCGATCATCGCGATCAGGTACAGCCCGATGATCAGCGATGTCGCGAAGCCCGTTGTTCCGAGCCCATAGCCGTAGACGCCCGGATCGGTGCGGGCGAACGTCGACAGCGGGGCCTGGGCTCCCAGCACGCTCACCCCGAAGAGTCCGGCCGTGAGGAACACGGGCCCGAGGGCCGGTGAGCGGAACATGCGCACGTCGATGAGCGGGTCGTCGCAGCGCAGCTCCCAGAGCACGAACGGGATGACCAGCAGGATGCCGAGCACGACGACCGCCCATGACCAGGGGTTGACGAGTCCGCCCTCGAGACGGAGCAGGCTCAGCCCGCCGGTGAAGCAGATCAGGGCGAGCGAGATCAGCACGACGCCGACCGTGTCGAATACACCGCCGGTCGGATCGGGCGACTCCTGCACCCCGAACAGGATCACGAAGAAGCAGACGACGACGAGGGCCGCGGGAATGAGGAGCACGACCGTCAGCGGCAGGACGTCGATGAGCGCACCGCCGACGAGAGCACCGATGATCGCCCCGCCCTCGAGCGCCGCGACCAGCAGCCCTGCGGCTTTCGCTGTGATCGACGATCGCCCCTCCATCCGGCGGGAGCGTGACCAGATGAGCGCGATCTCGAGCGGCAGCCAGACGACGTAGAAGCCCATCAGCGCCCAGCCGATCAGGAACACGGGGAACGAGTCCGTGAACGGCAGGACGAGCGCCGCTGCGGCGGTCAGCGCCGTCGAGATCAACAGCATCCGCTTGTGACCGACCATGTCGCCGAGCTTCGCGAACGCCGGCACGACGAGCGCCGAGAGCATGAGCTGCGTGCCTTCCAGCCAGTTGACGTCGGCGTCGTGGATGCCCAGATGCCGCGCGATGTCGGTGAGCATGGGCGTGTAGTACCCCTGCAGCACGCCGCTGGTGAACTCGACGAAGGCGAGGAAGCCGACGACCGTGGCGAGGGTTCCCAGAGTGCGGGTGCGCGTCATCGCGGCTCCTCGGTGAAAGGGCTGAGTCGGGCGGCGAGACGCCCGTAAAGGGGCGAGATCACCCTAGCTTCTCGAGGAGAGCCCGATGGAACCGCTCCCCCCGCTCGAGCGCAGCGATCTCGACGTTCTCATCGACGCCATGGATCGACGCCCGCTGCGCGTTCGACATGTCGAGCGGTGCGAAGCGGTAGACGGCCGGCGCGAAACGGTGGAAGTGGCGGGAATCCGTCGCCGCCATCATCACGTACGGCACGGCGGGGACTCCGGGGTGCGAGACCGCGAGCGCGTCGGCGAGCACCGCGAACTGGGCGTTGTCGGTCGCAGATTCGGGTGATGGTTCGCTCGCCTCCTCGACGCGGACCGTGACCAGCGGATCCCGGATGCGCCGACGCACCCGCAGCACGGTCTGCTGCGTCGTCTCGCCCAGAGCGATGCGCAGATTCACGGTCGCCGACGCCTGCGAGGGGAGGACGTTCGCCGCCGTGCCACCCGACTGCATCGTCGGGGCGACGGTCGTGCGCACGAGAGCTGCGGGCTCGCCTCCGAGTGCGGCGAACAGCTGGCCGGTCAGAAGCGGGGCGGAGCCGAGCAGACGCAGCAGATGCCGTGCGGGGCCGGGGGTCTGAGCGCCGAGCTGCGACAGCATCCGCCCGATCGCATCCGACGGACGAGGTCGGAACGTCCGCGGACCGAGGCGATCCACGGCCCTCGCCACCCGCCGCACAGCCGTGAGAGAGGGTGGTGCCGATGCGTGGCCGCCCTCGCCGCGCGCCGAGAGGGTGAGAGTCATGATGCCCTTCTCACCGACGCCGATCATCGCCGCTCGCCCTGAAACGAAGGGCAGCGGCGCCTCGACGACCGCGCCACCTTCGTCGACCACGAGCCACGGGACGATGCCTCGCTCGCGGAGCACCCGCGCGATCTCCTCAGCTGCTCTGCCGAAGGTCTCCTCGTTGCCGCCGAACGAGAGATAGACGTCCCGTGCGGGGATGAAACCCTCGGCGAGCAGATTCTCGACCGCCTCGAGCACGACGATCAGCGGGCCCTTGTCGTCGAGAGCTCCGCGCCCGTAGACCACCCCGTCGGCGATGACGCCCGCGAACGGAGGATGCGTCCACGGATCGCTCTCATCCACCGGGACCACGTCGTAGTGCGCCATCAGCACGACCGGCCCGTCGGCTCCGGCATCTCTGCCCGACCAGTGGAAGAGCAGCCCGAAATCGGTATGCCGCTCGAGCGTCAGGTGCTCGTGGACGAGCGGATAGAGGTCGGCAATCAGTCCGACGAAGGCCTCGAACGGCTCGGTTCCGCGCTCATCCAGCTCGGCCGACACGGTCGGGAGCTGGATCATCTGCGAGAGCCGTTCGGCGATTCCCGGTCGAGGTTCTGTCACGTCGGCCATCGTAGCGCCGGGCCGATCATCGGCTTCCAGCCGCGCTCCGGGCGCAGTTCGTGCCGCGTGGCGCGGAGCCGAGCGGCACGAACCGCGACCGCAACGGCTCACGGCCGTCACTCGGGGCGACGAGCCCGCGAGAGAATGGAAGGATGAGCCTGTTCGCCCTGGCACCCAAGCGCGGTCCGCGCTGGCACCTCGCGACCCAGGCGGCTCTGGGCATCGCGGTGCCGATCGCCGTCATGACCCTGCTCGGCCAGCCGTCGCTCGGCTACGTCGCGGCGTCGGGCGCGTTCACGGTGCTCTTCGCGGGCACTGCCCCGGTGGTCGATCGCGCGAGGATCCTGCCCTTCGTCGCCGCGGGGCTGATCGCCAGCGCCGCGCTCGGAGTCGCTGCGTCTGCCAACCCGTGGCTCGTGAGCATCGGCGTCGTGGTGGTCGCGGTCGTCAGCGCGGCTCTGTCGTTCGGTTTCCGCCTCGGCCCACCGGGGCCCCTCTTCTTCGTGCTGGTCTTCGGACTCTCGGCCCATGTGATCGTCAGCTCGCCGATCGAACCGATCGTCTACCTCGCCGCGCTCGCGGCCGGGTGTGTGTTCTCCTATCTGATCGCGATGACGCCGCTTCTGCTCCCCCGCGCACGGTCGATCTCGGCCCGGCCGCTGCGTGAGCTCCTGCCCGGGCCCGCCTTCACGGCCGATTCGCGCATGCTGGTGGTCCGAGTCGCCCTCGTCGCCGTCGTCGGCGTTCTGCTGGGGCTGGTGATCGACCCGACGCGGACGTACTGGATCGTCGGATCGGCCGTCGCGGTGATCGGCGTCGCGGCAGCCCGCCGCGCCGCGGTGCAGCGCGGACTGCACCGCATGCTCGGGACCGTCGTCGGCGCAGGGGTCTACGCGCTTCTCGCCCTGCTGCATCCGTCGGGTCTCTGGCTGGCGCTGCTTCTCGGCGCCCTGCAGTTCACGATCGAGCTCGTCGTGGTGCGCCACTACGCTCTCGCGCTCGTCTTCATCACGCCGCTCGTGCTGCTGCTGACAGGTGCGGCGACCGGCGAGATCGGTTCGATGGACGTCGCGTGGGAACGTATCGTCGACACCCTCGTCGGGGCTGCGCTCGGTGCGCTCTCCGGTCTGCTGCATCCGCGGTCCACGACGCCTCGCACCTGACCCTCGGTCGACGCGTCAGAGATCGACACCGACCGTCTCGCCGTCTGGCTGTCGGAGTCACGGGTCGTGCAGTGGGACTACGAGCACATCCGCACGAATCGGGGCCTCGTCAAACGCACCGAGTTCTGACCTCGATCCGGGAACACGACGGGCCGGCGCCGGGTTGCACATCGAGAGCCGAGAGGAGAGCGATGGAACTCACGCTGGTCACATCCGCGTTCTGCGGCGCCTGCTCGCGAACCCGTGCGGTCGTGGCTGATGCGGTGCGCTACCTTCCCGATGCGACCGTCACCGAGATCGACGTCGCCTCGGAGCCGGATGCTGCCGAGGCGCTCGACATACGCTTCACCCCCACGGTCATCATCCGCGATGCCTCGGGCGCAGAGGTCTTCCGGGCAGAAGGCGTGCCGACGGTGCCTCAGGTGCTGACGGCCGCCGTGAAGGCGCTCCCCGCCTGAGCGAGGAGTCGCTCTTGCGGATGTCCGACCCCCATCGCAGAATGAGCCGCAGCAGGGCCGACGGCGGCCCCGCCTGACATCTCTGGGGGCAGTCATGGCCACACTCAATCCGTATCTCTCGTTCCGCACCGAAGCGCGACAGGCGATGGAGTTTTATCAGGGCATCCTCGGCGGTGACCTCGAGATCAACGTTTTCGGCGAGTTCCCCGACATGGTGCAGAACCCCGATCAGCACGATCTCGTGATGCACGCGCAGCTCACGACGCCAGACGGCCTGGTGCTCATGGCGTCAGACACCCCCGACGGCATCCCGTTCGAGCCGCCGCAGGGATTCTCGGTCTCGCTCAGCGGAAACTCGCAGGAGAAGACGCAGCAGGTGTGGGACGCCCTGTCTGACGGCGCGGCGATCACCATGCCGCTCGACACTCCCCCGTGGGGCGGCAGTTTCGGGATGCTCGTCGACCGGTTCGGAGTGCCGTGGATGCTGCACGGCGACCCCGAGTGAGTCGCCCCTCGACCTAGTAGATCCGGCTCAGCGCAGGGCCTTCGCGTCGATGAAGGCGCGGAGCTCCTGCTCATCGTCGGCCATCTCGGTGCGGAGCTGAGGAGCATCGAGCATGGCGCGCAGCTCTGACGAGTACTCGAGCTCGACACCGATCGCCTCGCGGATCGTCTCGGCGAACTTCTGCGGCTTCGCGGTCTCGAGAACGAGCATCGGCACACCCGGTTCGATGTTCTCGCGGGCGACCTTGACCCCGTCGGCGGTGTGAGGGTCGATGATGTCGCCCGTCGCCTCGTAGACCGCCTTGATCGTCGCGAGCCTGTCGGCGTGCGTCGAGGTGCCGCTGACGATGCCGAACTCGTCGACGAAACGCGCGAGATCGGCGGTGAAATCGAAGAAGCCCTGGGTGTCGAGATCCTGCCAGGCCTTCACCACGCGGGTGGCATCGCGCCCCACGAGCTCGAAGATGAAGCGCTCGAGGTTCGAGGCCTTCGAGATGTCCATCGACGGGCTCGAGGTCGCGAGCGTCTGGGCCGCGCTCCGCGGCCGGTAGACGCCGGTGCGGAAGAACTCGTCGAGCACGTTGTTCTCGTTGGCGGCGAGCACGAGGCGACGGATCGGCAGCCCCATCTCCTTCGCGAAGAAGCCCGAGAGGATGTTGCCGAAGTTGCCGGACGGCACCGTGAAAGACACCTCGGTCCATCCGCCGGCATCCGTCGCGCGCAGCCATGCCCAGAAGTAGTAGACGACCTGGGCGGTGATGCGGGCGAGGTTGATCGAGTTGACCGCACCGAGGTTCTGAGCGCGCTTGAAGTCGAGATCGCCCGCCAGCGACTTGACGAGGTTCTGGCAGTCGTCGAACACACCGTCGACCACGATGTTGTGGATGTTCTCGTCATCGAGCGAGAACATCTGCGCCCGCTGGAATGCGCTCATGCGTCCCTTCGGGGACAGCATGAAGACCGAGATGCGGTCCTTGCCGCGAAGAGCGTGCTCGGCGGCCGATCCGGTGTCTCCGGAGGTCGCGCCGAGGATGTTGAGCACCGACCCCTTGCGCTCGAGCGCGTACTCGACCACCTGCCCGAGGAACTGCATGGCCATATCCTTGAAGGCCAACGTCGGCCCTTCGGAGAGACCCACGAGAGTGATGTCGTCATCGATCGAGCGCAGCGGCACGACCGCTTCGGGGAACGGCTCGTACGCGGCCTCGGTCATGCGTGCGAGGTCGGCCCGGGGAATGTCCGTGGCGAAGAGACCGAGCACCTCCGTGGCGAGCTGCGGGTACGTCAGTGCCCGCCAGCGCTCGAGCGTCTCACCGTCGACCGTGGGCATGGTCTCGGGCACGGCCAGTCCACCGTCGGGCGCGAGACCCTCGAGCAGGGTCTCGCAGTACGGGAGCGGCTGCATGCCGCCTCGGGTGGAGATGTACTGCACGGGAGCTCCTCGGTTCGGGATCGGCACGGGGCTTCCATTCTCGCAGGTGGCCGCGGGGTGATTGCACGGCCCCGGCCTGCTCTCACGACATAGCGCGTTCGTCCCGCGGAGGCAATGGTATTCCCCTGTGAACTCGGATCTCTTAGCGTGGAGCCCATCAACAGAACAGGAGCCCTCATGACTGCGAAGACCCATACCGCGCATGACCACAAGCCCGCGGACGGCCAGGCTCCCATGAAAGCCTCCACGCCGGCCGAGCCCCTCTACGAACGTGTCGACCTCGATCGGTACGTCGTGCTCCACGAAGGTCCAGTCGGATACGTCGAGCACGTGCATCCGGTCTTCGTCTGCTACGTGGGCCATCCCTATCATCACGCCGACGAGATCGCTCAGGTGCACGACTTCCACGACGCGGTGCGGACTGTCCTGCACCGCGCCGTCTCGATGCGGCGCGCTCAGTGAGCCGCGAGATCTGGCCCGGTTCCCCGTACCCGCTCGGCGCGACCTTCGACGGTCAGGGTGCGAACTTCGCTCTGTTCAGCGAGGGCGCCGAGAAGGTCGAGCTGTGCCTCTTCGACGACGACGGCAATGAAGAGCGGATTCCGCTCGAAGAGGTAGACGCGTTCGTGTGGCACGGCTATCTGCCCTCCGTGCAGCCGGGGCAGCTGTACGGGTACCGCGTGCACGGCACCTACGACCCCGCCCAGGGCAAGCGATTCAATCCGAACAAGCTCCTGCTCGACCCCTACGCGAAGTCGGTCGCGGGTCGTGTGGAGTGGGGGCAGCCCCTGTTCGGCTATGACTTCGGCGACCCCGATTCGCGCAACGACGAGGACTCCGGCGCGACGATGGTGAAGGGCGTGGTCGTGAACCCGTTCTTCGAGTGGGCGGGCGACCGCCTTCCGAAGATCCCCTACGCGCAGACCGTGATCTACGAGGCGCACGTCAAGGGGCTCACCCAGCTGCACCCCGATGTCCCCGAGGAGCTACGGGGCACGTATGCGGCGATCGGTCACCCGTCGGTCATCGCGCATCTCGTGCACCTCGGCGTCACCGCGATCGAGCTGATGCCGGTGCATCAGTTCATCTACGACTCGACCCTCGAGGAGAAGGGCCTCACGAACTACTGGGGCTACAACACCCTCGCCTTCTTCGCGCCGCACAACGACTACTCCTCCAGCGGGCAGCACGGTCAGCAGGTGCAGGAGTTCAAGGCCATGGTGCGTGCGCTCCACGCGGCGGGCATCGAGGTCATCCTCGACGTTGTCTACAACCACACCGCCGAGGGCAATCACATGGGGCCCATGCTCTCGATGCGGGGCATCGACAACGAGGCCTACTACCGCCTCGAAGAGGACCGCCGCTACTACACCGACTACACCGGCACGGGCAACAGTCTCAACGCCGGCAACCCGCACGCACTGCAGCTGATCATGGACTCGCTGAGGTACTGGGTCACCGAGATGCACGTCGACGGCTTCCGGTTCGACCTCGCCTCGACTCTCGCGCGCGAGTTCTACGACGTCGACCGACTGGCGGCCTTCTTCGAGCTCGTGCAGCAGGATCCGATCGTCTCGCAGGTGAAGCTCATCGCCGAACCGTGGGACGTCGGCCCGGGCGGATACCAGGTCGGCAACTTCCCTCCGCAGTGGACGGAGTGGAACGGCAAGTACCGCGACACGGTGCGCGACTTCTGGCGGGGAGAGCCCCAGGCGCTCGGCGAGTTCGCCTCGCGTCTCACCGGCTCGGCCGACCTGTACGAGCACTCCGGTCGCCGCCCCGTGGCGTCGATCAACTTCGTGACCGCTCACGACGGATTCACGCTTCGCGACCTCGTCTCGTACAACGAGAAGCACAACGAGGCCAACGGCGAGAACAACGCCGACGGCGAATCTCACAACCGCTCCGACAACAACGGCGCGGAGGGTCCCACCGACGACGAGGGCATCAACCGCATCCGCGCCAGGCAGCAGCGCAACTTCCTCGCCACACTGCTGCTGTCGCAGGGGGTGCCGATGATCGCGCACGGCGACGAGCTCGGGCGCACCCAGGACGGCAACAACAACGGCTACGCACAGGACAACGAGCTCACCTGGGTCGACTGGGAGTCGGCCGACCTGCCGCTCGTGGAGTTCACCGCAGCGGTTGCCCGGCTCCGCCGCGACCATCCGACGTTCCGGCGCAGCCGCTTCTTCGACGGCCGCCCGGTGCGGTCGGACGACGGCGAGCGCGTGCCCGACGTCGTCTGGCTGCGTCCGGATGGCCGACGCATGCAACCGGAGGACTGGGATTCCGGGTTCGGTCTCGCGATCGGAGTCTTCCTCAACGGTCAGGGAATCCGCGAGAAGGACCGACGCGGTCGGCCTGTCACCGACCAGAACTTCCTCGTCTACTTCAACAGCGGGACGGATGCCGTCGAAGCCGCGCTTCCGGATGAGCGGCACGGCCACGCGTGGGAGGTCATGATCGACACCGCCGGCGAGCGAGCAGACGGCGCATCGCTGGATCCCGGTGCCACGGTCTCGCTCGAGGCCCACTCGCTCCTCGTGCTGCGAGACGCCGACCGCACGGTGGTGTCGACGGACAACTCGGTCGAAGCGTCGCTGCGCATCCAGACCGAGCAGGCCGAGGCCCCGGCTCCGGCGCCCACCCCGGAGCTGCCTCGATGACTCATCGCCCGCTCTCGACCTATCGTCTGCAGATCCGCTCAGGCTTCACCCTCGACGATGCGGCTTCGGTCACGACGTATCTTGCCGACCTCGGTGCGTCGTGGGCATACCTGTCACCACTCCTGGCCGCAGTGCCGGGGTCGGACCACGGATACGACGTCGTCGACCACTCCCGGGTGGATGACGACCGCGGCGGCCCCGAGGGCCTGCAGCGATTCGCCGCCGCGGCCCGCGCAGCCGGGCTCGGCATCCTCGTCGACATCGTGCCGAATCACGTCGGCGTGGCGATCCCGCGCGCCAACATCTGGTGGTGGGATCTGCTGAGGCTCGGACGCTCGTCACGTCATGCGGTGGCGTTCGACATCGACCGACGGCTGTCGGAGGGTCGAGTGCGTCTGCCGATCCTGGGCTCGTCGCTCACAGAGGTCCTCGAGGCCGGTGACATCGTCGTCGACACCACTCCTGCCGACGACGCCCCCGACGGAACGCTGTCGTACTTCGACCACGTGCTGCCGTTGGCACCGGGTTCCGGAGAGTTCGCGGACGACCTGCCGGCCCTCCTGGACGCCCAGCACTACGAGCTGCGGTTCTGGGAGGACCAGAACACCGACCTCGACTATCGCCGCTTCTTCGCCGTCTCGGAACTCGCCGGCATCCGCGTCGAGATCCCCGATGTGTTCGACGAGTCGCACGAGGAGATCGCGCGGTGGATCACCGATGGGCTGGCCGACGGGCTGCGGGTCGACCACCCAGACGGGCTGACCGACCCCGGCGGGTACCTCGAGCGACTCGCAGACATCACCGGCGGCGCGTACACGGTCGTCGAGAAGATCCTCGAACCGGGCGAGCAGCTGCCTTCGTGGTGGCGCACCGACGGTACGACCGGCTACGACGCGATGGGCGAGATCGACCGCGTCCTGATCGACGGCGACGGAGTCGCAGCCCTCGACC
The DNA here is from genome assembly GCF_051365005.1 of Microbacterium sp. K2. NCBI lineage: Bacteria > Bacillati > Actinomycetota > Actinomycetes > Micrococcales > Microbacteriaceae > Microbacterium > Microbacterium sp. K2. The sequence continues at coordinate 1,587,701 of NZ_JBLWII010000001.1, forward strand.
GACTCGACGAGCGGCTGCGTTCCGAGACCGGTATGCCCGCGGCGGAGTCGTGGCACGACCTGATCCACACGACCAAGCGGATGATCGCAGATGAGCTGCTGCAGTCCGAGGTGCGCCGCCTGGTGAGGGCGCTGCCGTTCGGTGTGGTCGGTGCAGAGGACGCGCTGGCCGAGATCATCGCGAGCTTCCCCGTCTACAGGGCGTACCTGCCGGCGGGGCGCGAGCACCTGCAGCACGCTCTCGACGACGCCGCGCGCCGACGCCCCGACCTCGCGGCCTCGATCGCCGAGCTGGAGCCGCTGCTGCTCGACACGACGCTCGAGGTGTCTGAGCGCTTTCCGCAGGTGACGGGCGCCGTCATGGCCAAGGGCGTCGAGGACACCGCGTTCTATCGCCACACCCGCCTCGGCACCCTGACAGAGGTCGGCGGCGACCCGTCGATCGCCTCCGTCTCGGTCGACGGGTTCCATGATGCGCAGCGAGCACGGCTCGCGTCCTGGCCGCACTCGCTCACGGCGCTGTCGACGCACGACACGAAACGATCCGAGGACGTTCGCGCGCGCCTCTCGGTGCTCGCCGAGGTTCCGGATCGCTGGGCCGAGGTGCTGACCGAGCTCCGGGCCGTCGCCTCGACCGGACACGGTCCCCTCGATTCGCTGCTCTGGCAGGCTGCGGTCGGCGCCTGGCCGATCTCATCCGAGCGACTGCTCGCCTACGGCCTGAAGGCGGCGCGCGAGGCCGCGGAGTCGACCGGATGGCAGCATCCGGACCTCGAGTTCGAGAAGGGCATCGAGTCGATCGCACACGCGGCGAACGGAGATGCCCGCTCGATCGTCGACGGGTTCGTGCACGAGATCATCGACCACGGCCGGGTGAACTCGCTGTCTGCGAAGCTCCTGCAGCTCGCCGCCCCCGGCGTGCCCGACGTCTATCAGGGCACAGAGCTGTGGGATCACTCTCTCGTCGACCCCGACAATCGGCGGCCCGTGGACTTCGCTGAACGATCGGCGATGCTCCGGCGGCTCGACGACGATGTCGCACGCGGCATCCTTCCCCCTGTCGACGACTCGGGTCTCGCGAAGATGCTCGTCACCTCTCGCGCACTGCGTCTGCGCCGGGACAACCGCGAGCTGTTCTACCGGTATCGCCCGGGCGGCGTCGCCGGGGAGGCATCGGATCATGCGGTCGCCATGGACCGGGGCGGTGTGCTCGCGGTCGCGACGCGTCTGCCCGCAGGACTCGCCCGCCGCGGCGGATGGGGCGACACCGTGCTGCTGCGCCGCGAGCTGCCCGCGACCGACGCGATCACGGGCCGTCGGTTCGGGCGGGGGCCGATCCTTCTCTCCGACCTCCTCGACACGTATCCGGTCGCGCTCCTGGTGGATGAGCGATGATCTCGGTCTGGGCTCCACGCGTCGACAGGGTGCGGCTGCGGCGTCTCACCCCCGCCTGCACGACGATCTCGGAACACGATCTCGATCGGGCGGATGATGGATCGGGATGGTGGAGCACCGATGTGGCGATGGCCGAGGGCGAGCGCTACGGCTTCCTCCTCGGCGACAGCTCCGAGCTGCGCCCCGACCCCCGCTCCCGCCGACAGCCTCGAGGCGTGCACGGACCCTCCGCGCTGTTCGACCCCACCCGCTTCGAGTGGAACGACACCGACTGGAGCGGCCGGTCGCTCGACGGCGGGGTGATCTACGAGCTGCACGTCGGCACCTTCACACCGGAGGGCACGCTCGACTCGCTCGCCGGACACCTCGATCACCTCGTCGAGCTCGGCATCACCCATGTCGAACTCCTTCCGGTCAACGCGTTCAGCGGCGAGTGGAACTGGGGATACGACGGCGTGCTCTGGTACGCCGTGCACGAGGGATACGGCGGCCCGGCCGCGTACCAGCGGTTCGTCGACGCCGCTCATGCCCGCGGTATCGCCGTGATCCAGGACGTGGTCTACAACCACCTCGGCCCGAGCGGCAACTACCTGCCCGAGTTCGGCCCCTACCTGCGCGAAGGCGAGCACACGGCGTGGGGCGACTCGGTGAACCTCGATGAACCGGCCGTGCGCGAGTACATCATCGAGAACGCCCTGATGTGGCTGCGCGACTTCCACGTCGACGGTCTGCGTCTCGACGCCGTGCACGCCCTGCACGACGAGAGCACACCGCATCTCCTGCACGAGCTGTCGGAGCGAGTCGATGCGCTGTCGCGCGAGGTCGATCGCCCGCTGAGCCTGATCGCCGAGTCCGATCTCAACGACCCCGTCATGGTCCTCCCCCGGGAGGCCGGAGGATACGGTCTCACCGCTCAGTGGTCGGATGACTGGCACCACGCGATGCACGTCGCGCTCACCGGCGAGACCGACGGGTACTACGCCGATTTCGCCGCGCCTGATGCGGTCGCGAAGGTGACGCAGGGCGGGTTCTTCCACGACGGCACGTATTCGTCGTTCCGCGGGCGAGCGCACGGCGCCCCGCTGCCGTCGAGCGTTCCCGCCTGGCGTCTGGTCACGTTCGCGCAGGATCACGACCAGATCGGCAACCGCGCAGCCGGCGACCGGCTCACCGCGTCGCTGTCGTCCGATCGGCTCGCCGTCGCCGCGGTGCTGACCCTGACCGCTCCCGGAACCCCGATGCTGTTCATGGGCGAGGAATGGGGAGCCTCGACTCCCTGGCAGTTCTTCACCTCTCATAAGGAACCCGAGCTCGCGCGGGCCACAGCCGAGGGGCGGATCTCCGAGTTCGCACGGATGGGATGGGACCCGGCCGCAGTGCCCGACCCTCAGGACCCTGCGACCTTCGAGCGATCGCGGCTGGACTGGAGCGAGGTCGGCACACCGGAGCACGCTCGGATGCTCGATCTGTATCGACGCCTGATCGCGCTGCGGCGCGAGGTGCCCGAACTCACCGACCCCGCGATGTCGCACAACGTCGTCTCGGTCTCGCATCTCGATGGCGCGCCCGAGCATCGTGCCTACCGCATCGAGCGGGGTGAACTCGCGGTGCTGGTGAACCTCACCGCGGACGAGGTGGAGTTCGACCTGGGCCCCGATTCGAGGATCCTGCTCGAGACGGCGCCCAGTCGGATGGTGGCGCGGACCATCGTGCTTCCGCCCGAGTCTGCAGTGATCGTCGCGCCGCCGCGCTGAACCGCTTCAGGCGGCGTCGAGCACCTTCGCGAAGCACAGCGACAGGTCGCTCCCGACGTAGTGTCCGAACAGCGGTATCGGCACGTAGCCTTCGCGCTGGTAGAAGCGCACGGCGTCCGGCTGAGCGGTGCCGGTCTCGAGCACCAGAGACCGGATGCCGAGCTGCCGCGCCTCCGCCTCGAGCGCGCGCAGCAGGGCGACGGCCGCGCCCGTTCCGCGCGCAGAGGGCGCGGCGTACATCCGCTTGATCTCCGCCGTATCCGATCCGAGCACCTCCGGATCGAGAGGCCGGAGCCCCCCGCAGACGACGGCGTCACCGCTGCCGTCCCGAGCTACGAGGAACACGGGCACGTCATCGGCCGAGGGGATCACGCCCGGCTCGTGATCATCACTGCCGTACCGCGCATCGAGTTCGCTGCGTTGCGCAGCTCTGAGCCGTTCGGCATCCGGATGCGACCATGCAACCCGTTCGACCGTCACGTTCATGTCTTCCTCTCGATTCGGGACCAACGCCGATCACGATATCGAGGCGAGATTTCACGGATGTTGCCGAGAATGAGTTCACCACTTTCTGAATTCAGATTTCAATGTACTGTTGCATCGTGACTCTCACCGCCTCGCCCACGCATACCGCCGCCGTCGCTCGCCTCGGCCACGCCCTGTCGGATGCGACGCGGGCAGCCATCCTTCTCGCTCTTCGCGAATCGCCGGCGTACCCCTCGGATCTCGCGGACGAGCTCGGGGTCAGCCGTCAGCTCCTGTCGAATCATCTCGCCTGCCTGCGTGGATGCGGACTCGTCGAGAGCGTGCCCGACGGACGCCGCAGCCGCTATGCGCTCGCAGACCCGCACCTCGCCACGGCCCTCGACGAGCTGATGCGCGTCATGCTGATCGTCGAACCCGACTGCTGCGACGGAGACGGGTGCAGCTGCTGATGTCGGCGACCACTCTCACCCCCGACCGGCGCGCGACGCTCCATCGCCGCATCCGTCTCATCGTGGCGTTCACGATCGTCTATAACCTGATCGAGGCCGTCGTCGCGATCGCCGCGGGGTCGGCTGCGTCGTCTGCCGCACTGATCGGCTTCGGACTCGACTCGAGCATCGAGGTGCTGTCGGCCGCTGCCGTCGCCTGGCAGTTCACGCGGCGTGACCCCGAGCGCTGGGAGAAGCCCACACTGCGAGTGATCGCCGTGGCGTTCTTCGCGCTCGCGATCTACGTCACGACGTCGTCCGTGCTGTCGCTGTTCGGCGGCGATCGCCCCGAGCACAGCCCCGTCGGTCTCGTGCTGACCGCACTCAGCGTGGTGATCATGCCGCTGGTGTCGTTCGCCGAGCGACGGGCGGGATTCGAGGTGGGATCAGCCACGGCCGTCGCCGACTCGAAGCAGACGCTGATATGCACCTACCTGTCAGCCGCGGTGCTGATCGGGCTGGCGCTCAACAGCCTGCTCGGCTGGTGGTGGGCCGATGCCGTCGTCGGGCTCGTCATCGCGATCTTCGCTGTGCGAGAGGGCCTCGAAGCCTGGAAGGGCGACGCCTGCGCGACCTCGGTCGGCATGATCCTGGAAGACGAGCACGCAGGCCACACGCACGAGGACGAGGCGCGTCATGAGCACTGAACTCGAAAGCACTTCAGCGAGATTCTGACCCCGGCGTCACTTTCGGTGAGCTTTCGGGTCTTGCACATGAGACCAGAAGTCGGCCAGGGGGAACAAGAGCCCGCTTCCGGTCTGAGCCGCACTCTCCCCTTTGAGCGGCTCGCGGGTGGGGCACCTCCCACGGCCCCACCCGCCCTCCTGGTCTTCGCGGGCTCGTCGCCCCGGCGTCAGATCCAGCCGCGCTCCTCAGCCATCAGCACTGCCTGCTGCCGGGTGCCGACCGACAGCTTCGCGAGCACTGCGGAGATGTGATTGCGCACCGTCCCGGGAGCGAGCGACAGCGCCCTCGCGATCTGAGTCGTGGTCTCACCGCGGCGCCCCGCACGCAGCACGTCCAGCTCACGATCGGTGAGCGGCGACCGCTCATCGCTCAGCGCGTCTGCCGCGATCTCGGGGTCGACGTAGCGAGCTCCCGCCGCAACCCTGCGGATCACATCGGCGACCTGATCGGCGCCTCGGGACTTCGGCAGGAAGCCCGCGACGCCTGATGCGAGAGCCCGCCGCAGCACCCCCGGGCGGGCGTGACGGGTGACCACGACGCAGCGCGTGACGATGGCTCGGTTCAGCCTTTCGGCGACCTCTACGCCGTCGAGCCCCGGCATCTCGAGGTCGAGCAGGCAGACGTCGGGGGTCAGAGCCAGCGCGGCAGCGAGTGCCTGCTCTCCGTCGGCGCACTCGGCCACCACCTCGATGTCGCCTTCCAGGCGCAGCAGCGCGGCGAGGGCCGAACGGATCATGCCCTCATCGTCGGCGAGAAGCACCCGGATCATCGCTGTCCCTCTCCGTCGACGGGCTGCGTCTCAGAGTCGGGCACCGTCACCGAGACGATGAACTCGCCGGCGTCCTCCCTGACCTCCAGGGTCCCGCCGGCCTCCGAGATGCGTCGCCGCACACCGTCGAGCCCCGACCCCACGGGCTCGTCTCCGGCGCGGGGTGCCACATCGTTCGCGACTTCGTAGCGCCATCCGTCGGCGACCCGGCGGAGCGAGAGACGGGCGCGCCGGCCGGCGCCGTGCCGCAGGACGTTGGTCGTGGTCTCCCTGATCACGGGCGCGAGCGCCGACGACGGCGCATCGTCGGCGTCGGGCGCGATGTCGGCCTCGACGTCGAGTCCGGCCGCCGTGAGAAGGTCTCGCGCATTCGCGACCTCGTCTCGCAGCGGCACCGAGCGGAAGCGCGTCGCAAGGTCGCGGGTGCCCTGGCGAGCCTCGTCGACGCTCACCCTGGCCGCTTGCAGCTGCTCCAGAGCCGCGTCGGGATCGATCCCCATGAGTCGCTCGGCGAGTTCGAGCTGCAGCGCGATCACCTGCAGGTGATGTCCCTGCAGATCGTGCACATCTGTGGCCACGCGCAGACGCTCCTGTGTCGCTGCGAGGCGGGACTCCGAGGCCCTGGCGCGATCGACCGTGACCAGCACGTCCCACCACCAGAGGGAACTCACCGACATCGCCGGGATGAGGATCGCGTACAACGCGGGGATCCACCCGGGGAGGCCGATGTCGGCCGCTCCCCTTGCCGCATCGACGAAGGCCACGAGCACGAGCAGCAGCGTGGTCAGGACGACGACCCGCAGGCGGATTCCCTTGGGCCAGTTGAGCAGCACCACCGACTGAGCGACGGGCATGAGGGCGAGCAGCCAGCTGTCGATCATCAGTCCGGCGACGAGTCCGTACCCGATCGCCACCAGCAACGGCAGCGCGATGCGCATCCAGGCGATGCCGGGCTCCGCATCCACCCGATGCCGGTAGCCGACGAGCAGCACCATCGTCGAGGCCCACCAGATGAGGCCCCCCAGACCCACGACGAAAGGCGCCACCGCGCCACCCGGCACGGCGAGCGCCTGCAGCGTCCAGACCAGCACCAGGAAGAGCTCGAGGAACACCACGGCCGAGAAGGTGTACCACCAGGTCGCGGTGATGCCCCGGGCGAGCTGACGCGCGCCGGGTGTCGGGTCACCGGAGTGGTCGACGACCGGAGAAGTGCTGCTCATGCCCCCAGAGTACGGGCGTGACACATGTCACGGATGCCGCGGGCGAACCACCCGGAAAGCAGTGACGCTGCGACACTGCCGCGGTCGGGCGAAAAGCGATGAACTGGATGCATCGCGACGGAGACACCGTCACTCAGACCGGCAGGAGCCACCCCATGAATCTCATCGAGACCTTCCAGGGCTTCGTCGCCCAGGTTCCCGAACTCGTGCAGCCGCTCATCGTCGCCCTCGCAGGGGCGATCCCCTTCATCGAGGGCGAGGGTGCCGTGTCGATCGGCATCATCGGCGGCATCAATCCTTTCGTCGCGGCGATCGCGGCGATCATCGGCAACTTCCTCTGCGTCGCCGTGCTCGTCATCGCGAGCTCGGGGGCGCGAACAGCGATCGTGAACCGGTCGCGCAGTCGGCAGGCTGTGGTCGCCGGCGGCGGAGCCGTCGAGACGGTGCCTGCGGACTCCGCGGGTTCTGACCGTGGCAGCGCCCGCCGCGAGAAGTTCCAGCGGGCCTTCGAGCGCTACGGCGTGCCGGGCGTCAGCCTGCTCGGTCCGCTGCTGCTGCCCACGCATTTCACGGCCACGATGCTCGCCGCGTCGGGCGTCGGCAAGGTCCGCATCCTCATCTGGCAGGCAGTCGCGATCGTCGGCTGGACCACGATCGTGGCTGTGATCGTCGGCGGTGCCGTCTACGCGATCCGCTGAGACACCGCGCCGCACGCACCGAAGCCCACCCGCACAGGGCGGGTGGGCTTCGGTGTGTGACGAACGTCAGCGACGCGCGGCGCTCGACCGGCGCTTCGCGGCGATGCCCGTGGCCAGTCCGCCGCCGACGACCAACGCGAGTGCGAGAGCCAGGAATGCTGCGCCGGACTCGCCTCCCGTCAGAGCCAGCCCACCGGCGACCGGGGTCGGCGTCGGCGTCGTGACCGGGGCCGGAGTCGGAGACGGCGTGGTCACCGGAGTCGGAGTCGCGGTGGGGATCGGAGTCGGAGTCGGAGTGGGCGTCGGGGTCACGACCGGCACCAGGTTGGCGATGTTGGTGAGCGTGAGCTCGACGCCGGCAGTCGTTCCCGGAGTCACCTCGTAGGTGCCATCACCGCCGTCGACGACGCCCTCACCGGCGATCGTCCATTCACCCCATGTCACTCCCTCGATCTCCGGCAGGTCGATCTCCTCGATCACGAAGGTCGATCCGAGCGGCGCACGGGCGCTGATCACCGGCTCCCCCACGGGAACCGACATCGTGGCTGCGGGGGCATCCGAGCCCTTGACCGAGTACTGCACCGTGTAGGTCGCGTCGCGAGCGGCATCCGCCTGCGCGCCCGTGATCTCCTTGGTGATCGAGAACGTCGTGTAGGCGACGCCGCTGCCGTCGCCCCCTCCGGACTCGACGACCGTGTGGGTCGCAGATGTCTCGAAGGTGTCGACGATCGCGCGGTTGCCGAAGATGTCGCCCTCGGACACCGGCGCGTCCGCCTGGGTGAAGTAGACCAGTTCGTAGGCGAACCCTCCGGCCGGCAGACCGGATGCCGCGAACTCGAACGAACGCCCGTCTTCTGCCAGATCGATCACGTAGGCAGAGGGATCGACCTCCCTCTGGTCTCCGACCAGTGCGCCGTTCACGACCGCGCGCTGAATCAGCTTCACGTCGCCGGTGTAGTGATGTCCCGTGAGGCCCGAATCGAGCGTGTCCCTGATCGTGAAGGAGCCGTCGTCGACATAGCCGCTCGGAATCCCGATGACCCACTTCAACAGCCCATCGGTCGCAGTCAGCCCACCGTACTTGTACGGCTCTTCCTCCTCAGCAGGATCTTCGGGAACCACTCCGCCATCACCCGGGAGGTCTACGATCTCGACCGTGTCGCCCAGGTCGAATTCGACCGTCTCGCTGGTCGTCGTCTGCGAGGCTCTCGCCTTCATCCAGAAGGAGCCGCCCACCTCCTCAAGACCTTCGACCGCCTCGGTGAGAGTGCACACGATGTCCGGCCCGGCACCCGCAGCCACGACGCAGTCGGCCATGACCAGGCCCGTCACCGGATCCGAGATCGTGAACTCTCCCGCCGACTGCCGGCTGAACTCGGCGGGGAGCGTCATCCCGAAGGTCTCTCCCGCCTGCGCTCCGGCCGGCACCGCCCACGCCCCCGAGATCCGGACGGTCTGCCACTGCACCAGCGGCCCGCCGCCGTTCGCATTCTCGAGCGAGATCCTGCCGATCGCTCCGGGATAAGTCACGCTCGGAGCCGCGGCGGCCGGCACGACAGACCCCATCAGCCCTGCAAGCGCCATGACCATCCCCACGATGATCGCCGCGATGCCCCGCCCTCGGCTGCTCGCTCCGCCGGCCGTCTTCGCCTCGCCAATCGTCCTTCTCCGCGCACGCACGAAACCACGCTCCCCAGTCATCGTCTTCCCCATCCGAGTCGAGTCGCTCCCAGTCGCGACCCATCTAAGAGATCAGGAAACTGCCCCGGGATTACGCGGCAACCGGTATACAGCTCCGATATACCGGCATGGGTTGCTGGAGGTGCACGCTCCCCGCCTCAGCGCACGGCCCCGGCGGTCAGCCCGCCCACGAGCCAGCGTTGGAAGAACACCGCGGCGGCGAAGACCGGAATCACGCCGATGAACGACGCGGCCGCGATCTTGCCGAAGTGCGGCGTGCGGTCTCCGTAGAAGAGCGACAGCGCGACCGGGAAGGTCTGCGAATCCACGCTCTGCGTGAGGAAGGTCGCGAGCAGGAACTCGTTGTAGTTGAGGATGGCGACGATGATCCCGATCGCGACGAGGCTCGGCAGCAGCAGCGGCACGACGACCGACCACAGCATCCGGAGGGTCCCTGCACCGTCGATACGCGCTGCCTCCTCGATCTCCACCGGGAGCCTGCGGATGAAGCCCTCCAGCAGCCACACGGCGACGGGGACGTTGACGAGGGCGTAGACGAGCGTGAGCCCGAGGAGCGTGTTGTTCAGCCCCACCGATCGCAGGAGTGTCAGCAGCGGGACCACCGCGACGATCGGCGGGAGCAGCCACGGGCTCATCAGGGTCGCTGCGAGCGTGCGACCACCCGCGTTGTGACGCACGATGGCCCAGGCCCCGGGGACGGCGATTACCAGTGAGACGGCAGCGCCGCCGAGAGCCGCGGCCAGGGAGTTGAGGATCGAACGCGGGATGTCGGTGGCCATCACCTCGCCCCAGTTCGACCACTGCGGATCAGCGCTCCACAGCTCACCCGCGACCGTCTCATCCCGACCCATCAGAGACACCGACAGCAGGTAGGCGAGCGGAACCAGGGTCGCGGCGAGCGCCACGAAGAGCACGCTGCTCGCGACCGGACGAGGAGGGTTCGTTCGATCAGTCATGTCGGGCCTTTCGTGCGAGCACCGCCACCACGAGAGTCACCGCCGTGACGATGACGGCGAAGACGATCGTGATCGCGGATGCCCGACCGATGTCGAACTCCTTCAGGGCGACCTGCTGGATGAGGTAGGTGGTCACCGTGGATGCCTGTCCGGGCCCGCCCGACGTCATCACGAAGACGAGATCGAAGACCTTCATCGCGACGACGAGCCGGATGAAGAGTGCGGCCAGCACCGTGCCGGCGATCGCGGGCCAGGTGATGTTGCGGAACAGGCCGATTCCGTGGGCGCCATCGAGAGACGCGGCCTCGCGCACCGAAGCGTCCTGCGCGAGCAGTGCGGCATACACGAGGATCACGATCAACGGAGTCCACTGCCAGACGTCGGCGAGACCGATCGCGGGCAGAGCCCACGCCGTCGTCGACAGCGGTGCGAGCGAGATGCCGGGCAGCACGGTGGCGAGGAGTCCGCCCCCCGGGTTGAACACGAGCTTCCACAGGGTGCCCACCACCACCGGCGGCGTGATCAGCGGAAGCAGGAGCAGAGTGCGCACGACCGCACCCGAGCGGGTCGCCCGCTCCAGCGCGACCGCGATGGCGACCCCCAGCACGACACTCGCGACGGCCACGACGACCGCGTAGACGACCGTCCGCGCGAAGGAGGCGACGACGTCGGCATCCGAGAGGATCGTCTCGAGGTTCGCCGTCCCGACCCACTCCTGGAAGGGACGTCCGAGCGTCGAGTCGGTGAACGCCGCGGCGAGGACGAACAGAAGCGGATACGCCCCGAGCACGACGATCGACAGGATGGTCGGTGCCGTGAGCAGCAGCGCGGAGGCACCCGCCCGTCTCGGCACTCGGCCGGAGGGGCGGGCGCTCCGCGAACGGATCGATGAGGCGTCAGCCAAGGATCTCTTCCCACTCGGCCTGCACGCGGTCGAGCGTCTCCTGGGCGCTGCCGCCTTCGCCCGCGATGAGCTTCGCCAGTTCGTCGGTGAGGATCTGCGCCGCCTGCGATGCGTTCTCGCCGGTGGGCCAGGCCAACGAGTCGCTGAGCGTCGTGCGATTGACCCGCTGCAGGTCGGGGTAGGTCTCGCCGTACGCCTCGCTCTCGAGCGAGGACTCGCGGTTCGGGTCGATGCCCGTCTGCGGGTCGGCGACGATCAGCTCCGAGTTCACCTCGCTCGACGCGGCGTACTCGATGAACGCCTTGGCGAGATCCGTCTTCTCGGTGTTCGCCGCGATGACCCACGTGAAGCCGGCCACCAGCGAGGCGCGCGCCTCGGTGTTCTCGCCGCCGACGGGCAACGTGGTCACGCCCCACTTGCCCGCGACCTTCGAATCGGGGTTCGTCTCCGAACCCACTCCCAGGTCGGTCCAGTTCTCGATGAAGCCGACCTTGCCGTCGTACCACGCGCCGTTACCGACGCCGAAGTCGGTCTCAGCTGCTGTCGGGAAGGCGTAGGGCACCGCATCCACCAGCGCCTCGGCTGCTGCCACAGCCTCCGGAGAGTTGATCGTGGGATTGCCGTCGTCATCGACGAACTCGCCGCCGAAGCCGGCCAGGCGGTTCGCGTAGGCCGCGCCGAGGATCAGCGGAGACTTCTGGCCGAAGATCGCCGACCCGTAGACGCCCTCATCGCCCTCGTTCTCCGTGATGGTCTTCACGTCGGCCAGGTACTCGTCCCAGGTCGCGGGAGGCTCGGTGATGCCGTTCCGCTCGAGGATCTCCTTGTTGTAGAAGAGCACGTGGGTGTCGCCGTCGAAGGGCAGGCCGTAACGTCGGTCGCCGACCAGCGTGTACGGGTCGTTGATCGAGGGGATGAAGTCGTCGGTGTCGAGCGCCGGCGTCTCGTCGATCCACTCGGTGAGGTCCTGGATGGAGCCGCCTTCGGCGAGATCCCCGATCGACACGTACCAGGGAGCGGCGACGTCGAACGTGTTCGCACCCGACTGCTGGTCGAGAGCGAGGGTCGAGCCGATCTCGTCGTACGGCACGATCGTGAGATTCACCTCGGCCCCGGTCTCATCCTCGAAGTGCTCCTTGAGCCAGTTGCCCGCGCCCTCATGCGAAGTGATGAGCAGCGCGTTCAGCGTCTGACCGGAGAAGTCCCCGTCGGCGCCGGCCCCTCCGGACTCAGGAGCCTGAGGCGCGCAGCCGGCGACGGCGATGGTCGCGGCTGTCAGAGCGGCGGCGCCGAGAAGGACGCGGCGTCGGCGGCGGCTCGGAAGGAATGACATGGGGGCTCCTCAGGCGTCGGGTCGGGGAAGCAGATCGGCGCTCACGCTAGGAGCCGCACCAGGGCCTCCGCATCGCTGACGTAACAGTTCGTCGTGGAGCGACGCGAAGAGTCATCCGGCGGGTCGCGGCGCGGCTCGAGTGGCTATGGTCGCGAAGTCCCCGATCTCCTGAGGAGCACCATGTCACGCCGCATCATCCTGAACGCCTTCGACATGACCTGCGTGACTCACCAGGCTCCAGGACTCTGGCGGCACCCCGACAATCGGGCCGATCGGTACCACGACCTCGACTACTGGGTGGATCTCGCGAAGACCCTCGAGCGGGGCAGGTTCGATGCGATCTTCATCGCCGACGTGCTCGGGACGTACGACGTCTATCGTGACTCGGCCGCCACGGCGCTCGGTGATGCGACGCAGGTTCCCCTCGGCGACCCCGTCGTGCAGATCTCCGCCATGGCGCACGCGACCGAGCATCTCGGATTCGGGGTGACCGTCGCCACGACCTACGAGCAGCCGTACGCGCTGGCGCGCAGGTTCTCGACGCTCGACCACTTCACCCGCGGCCGCGTGGGGTGGAACGTCGTGACGAGCTACCTCGACTCCGCGGCCCGCAACCTCGGACTCGACACGCAGATCGCGCACGATGACAGGTACGAGATCGCCGAGGAGTTCCTCGACGTCACCTACAAGCTGTGGGAGGGCTCGTGGGAGGACTCCGCCGTGCTGCGCGACCGTGAGGCGGGTGTCTTCGCGGATGCGTCGCGTGTGCACCCGATCGGCCACGAGGGGCGGCACTATCGGGTTCCCGGCATCCACCTCGCCGAGCCCAGCCCGCAGCGCACTCCCGTGATGTTCCAGGCGGGCGCCTCCCCGCGCGGACGTCAGTTCGCCGCGAAGCACGGCGAGGCGATCTTCATCAACGGACTGCGTCCCGAGGCGACGCGTCCGGTGACGGATGACATCCGCGACCGTGCCGAGGCCCTCGGGCGTCCGCGCGATTCGGTCAAGATCCTCACCCTCGTCACGGTCGTCGTCGCGGCGACCGACGAAGAGGCGCAGGCCCAGCTCGACGACTATCGCCGCTACGTCTCGGTCGAGGGCGCGCTGGCGCTCTATGCCGGATGGACGGGACTCGACCTGTCGCAGTACGACCCCGACGTCCCGCTCGAGTACGTCGACACGGACGCCGGGCGATCGGCCCTCTCGGTCTTCACCAAGGCCGACCCTGAGCGCAAGTGGACGCCTCGCGACATCGCCCACTACGTCGGTATCGGCGGCATCGGTCCCGTCATCGTGGGCAGCCCGCAGACCGTGGCGGACGAGCTCGAACGATGGGTCGAGGTCGGCGGTGTCGACGGCTTCAACATCGCCTACGTCGTGACACCGGGGTCGTTCGAGGACATCGTGGACCACCTCGTGCCCGAACTCCGCCGCCGCGGTCGCACCTGGGACGACTACCCCGAGGGCACGCTGCGCGGACGACTCAGCGGCGACGGCTCCCCCGTGGTGCCGGAGTGGCATCCGGCGCACGCCTACCGCGGCGCGTACGCGGGCGGCGCGTCTGCCCTGGACGGAACGCTCGGCGGGCCGCTGGTGGATGCCGCTTCCGCTTCCGTTTCGGCGGAAGTCGACGACCTGACAGAACTCACCGAGAAGGAGGGCGCCCGATGAGCGTCATCGCAGAGACCACCCACCGCAGCCGATGGACGGGAACGGCGGATGCCGAAGAGCGCGCGCACTGGCGCGCCATCGCCGAGCGCGTCGCCGCCGAGCTCGAGAGCGATGCGCTGCAGCGCGACCGAGCGAACCAGGACCCGACGGTCGAGCTCGACCTGCTCCGCGATGCGGGGCTGGTGACGCTTCTGCAGCCGGCCGAGTTCGGGGGTGGCGGCGCGCACTGGGAGACGGCCTTCCTCGTCATCCGCGTCCTGTCGCGCGCCGATGCGTCGGTCGCCCAGGTTCTCGCGTACCACTACATCAACTCGGGCAACATCGGCTTCGCAGCCGACCCGTCGGTGCAGGAGAAATGGCACCGCAAGACCACAGAGGGCCGATGGGTGTGGGGCGACTCCGTGAACCCGACCGACCCCGACCTCGAACTGACCGTCGACGGCGAGGGGTATCGGCTCAACGGTCTCAAGCGCTTCTCGACCGGCGCCTCGGCCGGCGACGTCGTGCTGGCGGCCGCACTCGTGCGCGGCGGCGAGCGCGACGGTCAGGTGCTGTTCGTCGTGCTGGACCACGACCGCGACGGCATCCGATATCTCGGCGACTGGGATGCACTGGGACAGCGGCTGTCGGCGAGCGGGTCCGTCCGCTTCGAAGACGTGCGCGTCTCTGCCGACGACGTGCTCGGCGAACTCGGGGACGAGCCCTTCTCGACGCTGATCACGCCAGGCATCCAGCTCGCCTTCGGAAACCTTTACCTCGGTGTCGCCGAGGGAGCACTCGCCCGGGGACTCGACATCGTCCGTGCGCGCCCGCGCGCCTGGTTCCTCAGCCAGGCCGACTCGTACCGCGACGACCCGTTCGTGCAGCGCGTCGTGGGCGAGTTCTCTTCGCGGATCGCGGCGGTCGAGGCGCTGGCGGACCGCGCCGGGCGTCTCTTCGACGAGGTCGTGGATGAGGGAGACGGGGTCACGGCGGCGCGCCGAGGGGAGCTGGCCATCGAGATCGCCAAGGTCAAGGTCGTCTCGACCGAGGTCGGCATCGAGGTCGCGAACAGGATCTTCGAGATCACCGGCTCGAGTTCCGCGCGTGCGGATGTCGGGCTGGACCTGTTCTGGAGGAACATCCGCACGCACTCGCTGCACGATCCGATCGACTACAAGAAGCTCGAGGTCGGCGCGTGGACACTGAACGGCGAGCTCCAGCCGATCTCGCTGTACACCTGATGGGTGAGCAGACGCGGCGGCTCGACGCCGCGCGGGAGCGCTTGCGCCCGATCTTCGCAGAGATCGCGGCGGGCACAGTCGCACGGGAGAAGGATCACGAGCTGCCGTTCGCCGAGGTCGCCGCCCTTCGCGCAGCCGGCTTCGGTCGGCTCCGGCTGCCGATCGAGCACGGCGGTTTCGGGCTGGACTGGGAATCCTTCGCCGAGGTGCTGATCGAGCTCGCCGCGGCCGACTCGAACCTGCCGCAGATCTTCCGTGGCCACATCGCATACGTGGAGCACATCCTGGCTGCGACGCCGAGCGAGCGGCGCTCCCGCTGGCTCGAGCGCATCGCCGACGGAGAGCTGGTCGGCAACGCGTGGTCGGAGAACGGTGCCGCCGCCGTAGGGACGAATGCGACGCGCGTGACCCGGCGCGCCGATGGCAGCTGGCGCGTCGACGGTCGCAAGTTCTACACGACGGGCAGCATCTTCGCGGAGTGGATCGACGCGACCGTCGATCTCGACGGCACGACCGTCACCGCCCTGATCCGCAGGCATCAGAACGGAGTGGAGATCTCCGATGACTGGGACGGCTTCGGGCAGCCTTTGACGGGCACCGGCACGGCTGTCTTCACGGACGCCTCGGTCGACGATGACGACGTCGAGCCGTTCACGTCACGGTTTCCCTTCCAGACAGCGGTCTATCAGCTCACGCTGCTGTCGGTGCTGGCCGGGATCGCCTCCGCGATCGAACGCGACACCGTTGCTCAGGTGCGGGCACGCACTCGCACCTACAGCCACGGCAGCGCCGAACGAGTGGCCGACGACCCTCAGATCCTGCAGATCGTCGGAGAGCTGACGGCGACGAGTGCGACAGCCAGGGCTCTCGTGCTCGACGTCGCGCGAGCTGTGCAGCATGCAGCAGACGTGCTAGGCACGCCGGAGACAGAGGATGCCGTGATCACGGCCGAACTCCGCTCCGCGCAGGCGCAGATCGTGCTCACCGATCTGGTACCCCGCGCCGCCTCTCGCCTGTTCGACACGCTCGGCGCCTCTGCCGTGCGGTCGGGCACCGCTCTCGATCGCCACTGGCGGAACGCCCGCACGGTGTCATCCCACAACCCGTGGATCTTCAAGGCCCGACAGCTCGGCGACCACGCCGTCAACGGCCGGACGCCCGAGTTCGTCTGGTCGGTCGGGCAGGCGAAGGTTCTGGAGGCGAGTGCGGCCGAGCACTGAGACGTTCACCGAAGCCGCCCACGTCGCCCGTCTCGAGACGGAGGGAACGACACAGGCACCCGGTTCTCCGGCCGAAGCCGCATGAGCCGGGCACCTCGTGTACCACGCCCCTCGAGCTACTCGATGGGAAGATCGTCGACGGAATGCCGCGCGATGCTGGCGCTCGTCCGGCGCGGCACCGCTCGGCGCTGCACTGTCCGGAGCACTGCGGATGCACCGGTGACGAGCACGAGCACGCCGATGGTCAGGATCATCAGAGTGCTGATCGTGACGGGCGTGAGGGTGAGCGCCCAGTCGGCGACGCCCGAGCGGCGGTCGTCGTCGGCGATCAGCCAGAGCGAGGTCGCCGCCATGGCGGCGAACAGGACGCCCCAGACGATGGCCGCCCAGCGTGTGCGCGGCGGGGTGACCGCTTCGGTGTGGGGTGCGGATGCCGCGGTCGCCGCTGCTGTCGCCGCTTCGGTGGTCGTCTGAGTGCTCATCGTTCGTCCTCTTCCTCAGCCTCGATGAGGGTGATGTTGATCTCGCCGCTGTCCTGATCGATGGTCACGCGCTGCACGGTCGTCGTCGGTGCGTTCTCAGCCGAGATCGCCTCGGCCACGACCGAGTCGCCGCCGCGTTCCGTCGCCGTCCATGTGCCGCTGTCGACGATGGTGCCGGTGTCGGCCTCGACGCGCGTCCAGCTGACGTCGGTGGTTCCGACGGTCGCCCGCAGCTGCAGCTGCACACCGGGATCGACCGAGATCCAGGTGGTACCGGCGCCCTTCTCCACGACGATCGGGCGCGGAGCGTCCCGGTGCTGGTTGAGTGAGATGTAGAGGTCGCCGAACGGTTGGCGCACGTGCGCCGCCTCGTTGTTCGAGATCGACGCCCACCCGACGCTCACGCCCTGGAAGGCCGAGAACCCGCCCGCCACAAGTCCGGCGACGAGCGTCAGCACGGTCGTGAAGGCGAGGAAGCCGCTGCGCCGTCGGAGGGCACCTGCCACGATCATTCCGATCGCGAGCACCAGCGCCGCCGACAGCAGGCCGAGGGCACCCCCGACGGCGGCGTCGCCGCTGCCGAGCCCGACCAGGGCGCCGACCACGATGGCGAGACCGAGCACTGAGGCGACGATCGCGAAGCCGGCGCGCGGACGGGAGGCGCGACGAATGCGACGGCGTTCCGCGGCCTCGGCGGCGAACACCGCGGCTTCCGCCTGACGCTCGCGTCTGACCTCGTCGCGGGCCATGCGTTCGGCATCCTGCTGCCGCCGGCGCCACGCCTGATCCTGCTCTTTCCACGCCCGGTGCTGGGTCCGCCACGCGGCGACCTCGGCGGGGTCCTGCGCCCCGGACGGCAGCGGCGCGGGAGGAGCAGGCGGGACGTCGTCGGCGAAGGCAGCGGGCGCGGTGTACTCAGCATCTGCGGATGTGGCATCCGTCCCCTCGGCGGTACCCGAACCGCCGAGGGGAACGGATGCCGCCGGGGCCGCCTGGTCTGCGGAACCCACCGGCAGATCAGGCGCGGAAGCACCCGGGGTGCGGCTCGCAGCACGCACGATCAAGAAGAGCAGGCCGCCCACGACGACCAGCCCGACGATCCAGCTGAACACTGCCAGCGCCGACCAGCTCTCGTATCCGAACCCGAACAGGCGTCCGGTGAGCGGAGCCGTCGGAATCAGCCCCACGATGGCCATGCCCAGAAGACCGAGCTGCACGGGCTGATAGTCCCTACGCAGCAGGTCGCGGACGTGGACCCGGCCGTCGAGATCCGGCAGCAGCGCCCACGCCAGGGCGTAGAGGAAGATGACCGGCAGGCCGAAGAGCGCTGCCACCACGAGCACGCCGCGCACGATCAGCGGGTCGATCCGCAACCGGGCCGCGATGCCGGCGGCGACCCCGCCGAGCCAGCCGTCGGAGCGCGCGACGCCGAGACCGGCGACCCACAGGAGGAAGCGCTCGGCGCCGTGCGGAACGGCCGGCCTCGGCGGGGCGGCCTGGTCGGCGGGAGGCGGTGGCGCAGTCGGAATCGTCATGCGTCAATCCTGTCTCCCCCGGTCGGGTCCCTGCCATGGGGTGAACCCCTGAGCGGCCCCTGATTCTCGCCCGGGGAGGCCCCGGATCCGCGCGACGGATGATTGGATGGCGACATGTCCTCTTCCGCGACCGCCTCTGCGCGATCCGTTCGCACCGCCGTGTCGCCGCGAGCAGGAGAAGACCCCCGGCACGAGCCTCGTCCGGCCCTGACGCGCGACCGCGACTGCCTGGTCGCGGGTGTCAGCGCCGGTCTCGCCCGTCACCTGGGTGTGCGGGTGTGGATGGTCCGCGCGCTCTTCATCGCTCTCACGGTGTGCGGCGGGGCCGGCGTCCTGCTCTACGCCTGGTGCTGGGCTTTCACTCCCTGGACAGACGGCGATGACACCCCGACGCGACGGGTGCCGGTGGCCTGGATGCTGCTCGCACCGGCAGCCGTCGGCATGCTCATCGTGCTGTTCTGGCGCGGAGGCAGCGACTGGCTCTCGGGAACGATTCCACCTGATGCAGCAGCCGTGGTCGTGTTCGGCACCGTGGGAGCGGCGACCGGGGCCGGGCTGTGGGCGACCCTGATCGATCGCACCGACACCGCCCGCGGTCCTCGTCACACGATGCTGGTCCGGATCCTCTCGGTCGCACTCCTCGCGATGCTGTTCGGTCTGCTCCTGACCCGGCCGGTCAGCAGCACCGGTGTCGCACTCGTGCTGATCCCGCTCGCAGGGATCCTCGCCGTGCTGCTGTCGACCATGATCCCACGGTGGCGCGACCTGGCGGGCGAACGTGTGCGACGCATCCGTGAGGAGCAGCGGAGTGAGATGGCCGCCCACCTGCATGACTCTGTGCTGCAGACTCTCGCGCTGATCCAGAACAGGGCGGGAGCATCGAGCGAGGCGGCTCGGCTCGCGAGAGCGCAGGAGCGTGAGCTGCGCGCCTGGCTGTATGACGGCGACGCCCCGGCCGACAGCGATCTGGCGACCGACCTGCGCGACTACGCCGGGGGCCTCGAGCTCGACTACCCGGTGCGGATCGAGGTGGTCTCGGCCGGCCTCTCCACGGAGCGCGCGAGCGGAGAACTCGCCGCGGCGGCGCGAGAGGCGATGCTGAACGCAGCACGGCACGCGACGGGCGAGGTCTCGGTCTACATCGAGGGCACCACGACCGACGTCGACGTGTTCGTGCGCGATCGGGGCCGCGGCTTCCGACTCGACGACGTGCCGAGCGACCGCCTGGGCGTGCGGGAATCGATCATCGGTCGGATGCGCAGAGCCGGGGGCTCAGGCACCGTGCGCAGCGACGAGAGCGGCACCGAGGTGCATCTGCGACTGTCGACCGCGCCCCGGGGAGCGGCGAACGCGCAGGTGCCGAACGCGCAGGCGAACACCGATGAAGGCGAGGACGGTCGTGGTTGACAGCATCCGGATCGTGATCGTCGACGACCACTCGATCTTCCGCTCGGGGCTCCGCGCCGATCTCGACGCGAGCGTCGAGGTGGTCGGCGAGGCGGCCGACGTACCGTCCGCCATCGCGATGATCAGCGAGACCGTGCCCGATGTCGTGCTCCTCGACGTGCACCTTCCCGGTGGCAGCGGCGACGACTCCACCGGCGGCGAGTCGGTGATCCGCGGCTCGCTGCCGACGACGGCCCGGTTCCTGGCCCTGAGCGTGTCGGATGCCGCGGCCGACGTCGTGCGAGTGATTCGCGCTGGCGCGCGCGGCTACATCACGAAGGGCTCATCGGGCGGGGAGGTCAGCCGCGCAGTGCACGCCGTCGCGGGCGGGGATGCGGTGTTCTCGCCGCGGCTTGCCGGGTTCGTGCTCGATGCGTTCGGCGCTGTCGCCGGCGAGATCGCCACGACGACCGACGAACTCGACCGACTGTCGGCGCGCGAGCAGGAGGTGATGCGGCTGATCGCCCGGGGTTACGCATACAAGGAGGTGGCCGCCGAGCTGTTCATCTCGATCAAGACGGTCGAGACGCACGTCTCATCGGTGCTGAGGAAGCTGCAGCTGTCGTCGCGCCACGAGCTCACGGTCTGGGCATCGCAGCGCCGACTGCTCTAGCGGGCAGCTCTTCGCCGTGCGACACCACCCGGTCCGCTGCCCGGATCGTCGCCGGGCGATGAGAGACGAGCAGTACCGCCCGATCATCGACGCGATTCAGGATCTCCATGATCGCCGCGTCGGCCTCAGGGTCCAATGACGCCGTCGCCTCGTCGAGCACGAGCACGCGCGGGTCACGCAGGAGCGCCCGGGCTATCGCGACACGGGCGCGCTGCCCTCCGGACAGCCCCGAACCGTGCTCCCCCACCGGGGTATCGAGCCCCAGGGGCAGAAGAGTCTCCGGATGCAGGAGGCCAGCCGCCCGCGCAGCGGTGTCGATCATGCCGTCTGTCGCCTCAGGGTCGCCGAGGAGGATGTTCGAGCGAATCGTTCCGCGCAGCACCGGCGACGACTGCGGGACCACCGCGATGCGGGATCTGAGTGCATCGTCGGGCAGATCGCGCAGATCGACGCCGTCGATTCGGATGCTTCCCGTGTCGGGATCCCAGAGGCGCTGAGCGAGCCGGACTGCCGTGGACTTGCCTGCACCGGACGGGCCGGTGAGTGCGACAGTCTCGCCGCGGCGCACATGCAGGCTCATCTCATCGAGCACTCTGCGTCGCTCGTCGTAGGAGAAAGAGACTCGATCGAACACGAGTCCCGACTCGGGCAAGGTGCTGGACCGCGCCGCCCGATCGGCGACGGCAGGCGGCTCCTCGAGCACCCCGGAGATGCGCTCCGCCGCCGCGCGAAGCGTCCCGGCGCTGCGGAGGAGATCGGCGATCTGCGAAGCAGGAGCGAGGCCGGCGACCGCGACGGTGACCGCCAGCGGAATCTCGGCCGGAGCGATCGCGGAGCTGTCGAGGATCACGACGAGGATCGCTCCCAGCGTCGCGAAAGCGAGGGTCGCATCGGCGACACTGCGCTCCGCCCCCACACGCGCGGCTTCGCGCACTTGCAGTCGGGCCAGCGCTCTCGTGTCGGCAGCGAGTCGATCGGCTTGGACCTCGAAAGCGTCGGCACCGAGCAGCTCGCGAAGGCCGCGCACACTGTCGAGCAGATCGGCACGAAGCGTGGCTGCGCCGGCGGCCATGGCGTCGCTGTCGCGTCGAGCACGTCGAGCGGTGATCAGCGGGACCACGACGCCGACGACGAGCAGCGGGGGCCATACCCACAGCAGCAGCGGACTGATCGTCGAGGACACCGTTACGCTCGCCGAGAGGATGAGCAATGCGCTCAGGGTCTGCGCCGCGGTGTGGGCGTAGAGCCACTCAAGAGTCTCGATGTCACCCATCACGGTGGTCGCGAGGTCTCCCGTGCGGCGACGGCGGGAGCGCATCGGCAAGGCGTGTCGGAGCGCATCGAACACGCGCGACCGCAGATCCCCGATGATCCGGTAGGCCAGATCATGCGAGACCCAGGATTCCCGCCACGCCGTCAGCGCGGCGATCACTCCGAGGCCTATCAAGACGGGGAAGATGAAGCTCGCAACCGGTTCGTCTGCGACGACTCGTCCCACCACGACGGCCAGGCCCAGGGCGATCGCCAGCAATGTCGCCTGCGTGACCACGCTCCACAGCACGGTCTCGATGAAGAGCCCGCGGCGCGATGCCACGATGGGCAGCATTCGAAGGACCGTCTTCATCGCACGCCCTGTCCGGCGACCACGCCGACCGGCGGCGGCCCGTCACCGCGCGCCCGGAGTCGGCCGCCCTGCAGCACGATCCACTGGTCGGCATGCCCGCACGCACTCTCACGATGAGCGATCAGGATGATCGTGCGATCGGATGCCGCCGCCGCGACGCCGTCGATGACCCGCTGCTCGGTGTCGACATCGAGAGCCGAGGTCACCTCGTCGAGCACGAGCAGAGGCGCCGACGACAGCAGGGCCCGAGCGATCGCGAGGCGCTGCCGTTGCCCGCCCGAGAGCTGCTCGCCGTTCTCGGCGAGCACGGTGTCGTAGCCGTCGGGCAGCGCTACGATGACGTCGTGGATGTCCGCCGCCCGCGCGGCCGAGACGATCTCTGCGTCACCGGCGTCGGGCCGGTACAGCCTCAGATTGTCGCGCACCGTCCAGGCGAACAGCACAGGGTCCTGCGGCACCACCACGACGGTTCTGCTGCGCGCCCCGGACGTGTACTCGCGAAGATCGACTCCGTCTACGCGGATCCGTCCCGAGTCCGGGTCCACCTCGCGGTCGAGCAGTCGGGCGAGCGTGCTCTTCCCCGACCCGGATGTGCCCAGCACTGCGAGAGTCCGCCCGCCGCCGATGTGCAGATCGAATTCCCGCAGCCCACTGTCCGTGTCGGGATAGCGAAAGCCGACGTCATCGATGTCGACTCGTCCACCGCGGGCAGATTCGTCGCATGTGCCGTTCTCCCTGATCGCGGGCGTGAGGGAGAGCAGACGGTCGAGGCCGTCGACGGCACTGAGGCCGAGATACCCGGCATGCCATTGCGCACCGAGATCCTGCACCGGTCGAAAGCACTCACGAGCCAGGAGCAGGACACTGAGGATCGTCGCAGCGGACGCGCTGCCGTCGCTCACTGCCCTGAACGCCGCGAACACCGCGAGAACGACCCCCAGGTGCATCGCCAGCGCGCTGACCGCGGTCTCGACCAGAGACAGTCGCAGCTGGGTCATGGTCGAACGGCGCAGCCCCTCGGCGTCGACCGCGAGTCGCTCTGCGGTGCGCCCCGAAGCACCGAATGCGCGCAACAGCGGGATGTTCTGCAGTGCCTCGACGTAATCGGAGGAGAGCCGGCTGAACCGCTCCCACCGAGCGCGGCCGTTGCGCAACAGCAGCGCATCCCATGCGCGAGGAGCGATCACGGCGACTGCGACGGAGGCAGCGAGGGCGAGTCCGGCCGACGGAGACACCGTCGCTGCGATGACGACCACGCCGGCCGGCACGATGAGCACGACCAGAAGCTGGGGAAGATAGCGCGTGTAGTAAGCATCGAGACCGTCGACACCGTCTATCACCGTCGCTGTCAGCGCACCCGAATCTCGCTCGGTGGCCGATACGGCTGCGAGCTGACCGAGGAGCCGCCGGCGCAGCGCGATGCGCACAGACGCGCCGACGCGGACGGCGATGGGCTCTCGCGCCCAGAGCGCCACCCCGCGCAGAAGCGTCACCCCGGCCAGCAGCACCAGGAGCGGCAGCACGTCGCCGCTCTCCCGCACGAGCTCCACGATCACCGACGACACCGCGAGCGCGAACACGACATGGAGCGCGGATACGAGCAGCCCGACGGCGGCGAGCGCGAGGATCGCGCGGGGCACGGCGCCGGCGAGCTGCAGGAGTCGTCGGTGGATCATCGCTCAGAACTCGTCGGGGTAGAGCGCCTCGGCGATCTGTCGCACGACTTCGATGTTCCCGAGCGTTCCGGGGAACATGTCGGCACTGGACACCGCGATCAGCCGGTCGTCACGCACGGCGGGCATGTCCGGGAAGGTGGAGGTGAGGTACTCGCGCGTTGCGGCCTCGTGGGCGTCGTCGTAGACGGAGAACACCAGCGCGTCCGGCTCCTCTGCCGCGAGCGACTCCGGAGATACGGTGGCAGCGAAGAATCCGGCGAAGGCAGGCTGCTCCGGGGTGAAGATGCCGTCCGCCCCTGCGGATCGGAGGATGTCGTACTCGATTCCCGCTCCGATGCCCTGCAGAGTCGAGCCCTCGACGTACACCTGCGCGACACGCAGCCTGTCGACGTCCGACACCGCCGCCGAAACGGCCTCCAGATCGGCTTCGCTCTCGGCGATGAGGTCTGCGGCGGCGTCTTCGACACCGAAGATCGTGCCGAGGTTCTCGAGGTCGAGGAAGAGATCGGTCACCTCGCCGTCCATCCGCCGCTCCTTGCAGCCGCCGGCTGCGACATACACGGCGGCGCCGGCCTGCTCGAGCTGCTCGATGCTCGCGAACCCCTGCTCTGCGGTGAACTCGTAGGTCGTGGGCGAGTAGACGAAGTCGGGCTCGACCGAGAGCAGGTCTTCACGGCTGGGCGGCATGGTCTCTCCGACGACCGGGACATCCTCGGCCAGCGCTGCGACGTCATCCGGAAGCGCCTGCGCGGTGGACTGGGCCTGGCCCACAAGGCGATCCGCGAGGCCCAGACGCAGAAGCAGTTCGGTCTGCGCGGGGTGCATTCCCACGACCGCTTCGGGCGGGCCGTCGAGCACGATCTCTCGCTCGCAGTTCGCCACCGTGATCAGGTCATCGCTGTCTGCGGTGCCGGTGGTGTCAGCGGTCACCGATGTGCCGCATCCGGTGAGGATCATTGCTCCCGCCGAGAGCGCGGCGAAGGCCGCGAAGGTGCCGCGCAGACGAGTGCGTGTGGGGTCAATCATGAGTCGATGCTGCTTTCTGTTCGGATCGGTGCGGGGTGAAGCCTGTGGAACGAGGGACGGATGACCCGCCGAGGCGACGGAAGGCGAACACCGGTGCGACGTCGTCTGCGAAGACGCGGACATCCACTCCGAAGACGGTGCGGATCAGTTCCGGGGTGAAGACAGCGGCAGGGGTTCCCTCCGCCGCGATCCGCCCTCCAGCGAGAACGACGACGCGGTCGCAGTACTGGCTGGCGAGATTGATGTCGTGAAGGGCAGCGATGACCGTACGGCCAAGGCTGCGCACGGTGCTCATCAGTTCGTGCTGGTGGCTGATGTCGAGATGGTTGCTGGGCTCGTCGAGCACGAGCACGGGGCTCTCCTGGGCCAGGGCGCGCGCCAGCATGACGCGCTGCCGCTGTCCGCCTGAGAGCGTCGCCACCATCCGGTCGCGGACGTCGGATATCTCCGCCTGCTGCATCGCGTCGGCGACGATGAGAAGGTCCTCCGCAGAGTCGCGACCGAACGACGCGTGGTGCGGAGCCCTGCCCAGCAGAACGGTCTCCTCGACGCTCAGATCGAAGTCGGTGGGCGGATCCTGAAGCATCACCGCGACCGCTCTGGCCACCTGCCGGCCCGTGAGCGCTCGCAGGTCATCGCCGTCGAGCCGCACGACACCGTGTCGTGGTTTCACCGCGCGGTAGAGGGTGCGGAGCAACGACGACTTCCCACTGCCGTTGGGACCGAGGAGTCCCACCACTTCTCCTGAGTTCACCGTGAGCGATGCCCCGCTGACGACGTCGCGGCCGCCGAGGGTGACGGTGATTCCTTCGATGTCGACCCTCATCTGCCGAACCCGGCCCGTTCAGCTCCGCTTCGGCGCATCAGCCACAGGAAGAAGGGAGCACCGACGAAGGCGGTGAGAATCCCCAGAGGGATCTCCGTCGGTGCCGCGACTGTCCGGGCGAGCAGATCAGCGATCATGAGGAAGGCAGCACCGCCGAGCATCGTCACCGGGATCAGGCGACGGTGGTCCGCGCCGACGGCGATCCTCGCGACGTGGGGGATGACGAGCCCGACGAACCCGATGCCCCCCGCGACCGACACGACGGCGCCGGTCAGCAGCGAGGCGACGACCAGCAGCAGCCCCCGCAGGGCGGTGGCATTCACCCCCAACGACGCGGCCGACTCATCGCCCGTCATCAGAGCGTTCAACGATCGGGACAGCAGCATCGCGATCACCCCGGCGACGACCAGCGCCGCAGCAGGGCCGATCAGGCTGGACATGGTTGCTGCCGAGACGCTGCCGAGCAGAAAGAACAGCACGCTGACCACGTTCTGCGCGTCGGTCGAGATCGTCAGATAGCTCGTCATCGCGCTGAGCAGTGTGCCGAGGGCCACACCGGAGAGGATCATCCGGGTCGGGGACAGAGCTCCGTCTTTGCGCGCCAGTGCCCATACACAGGCGCACGCTACGAGAGCTCCGACGAAGGCGGCGACGTTCATCGAGAGCCCGCCCAGCGCCGCAGACCCGAGCACGATGACCGCCACTGCACCGACGCTCGCTCCGGAAGACACACCGAGGATGTAGGGCTCTGCGAGCGGGTTGCGAACAGTCACCTGCATGAGCGCTCCGGCGAGCGCGAGGCCGGCGCCTGCGAGCGCAGCCAGAAGCGCCCTCGGGAGCCGGAACTGCCAGACCGCTTGGTCCTGCAAAGTGGTCAACGACCCGTCAATCATCCAGGGCATCCCTGGGACGAGGTGACCGAGGACGATCTGTGCCGCTTCGACCGGATGCACCTGCACTGACCCGATAGCACCGGAGAGCACGATCAAGGCGATGATCGCGATCGTCAGCGCGAGACACAGCAGCGCCGCGCGACGCGACAGCTGACGTCGCGGACCGACGGGGATCGGGCCGAGGGCTTGCTCGCGCACCGGCGCGAGAGACAGGGAGGGGCGAGGCACAGCGCTCACATTAGTGAGAATGATAATCATTAGCAAAATCTGATCAGCCGTCGACAGACGAACGCAGAGGGGCCACGGGTGATTCCGCCGGCCCCTCCTCGCGTCACGCCTACCCCTGGCGCCCCTTGAAGCGCGGATTGAGCTTGTTGATCACGAACACTCTTCCCCGACGACGCACGACCTGAGCACCCGGCTGATTCTTCAACGACTTGAGTGAGGCACGAACCTTCATAGCGATCTCCTTATTGATAATCTTTCTCATTAACAGACTATGGTGGGACGGAGATTCAGTCAAAGAAGGAGAGCAGGTCGTTCGTGGATAACAGCAATCCCCTCGTCGTCGTCGGAGTGTGCGTGCCCGAGCGGCAGTCCTATGCTGCCCACCTCGCCCGCGCGACCGGTGGCCGCCTGATCTCCCTGGTCGAGCGGAAGCCGCCGCAAGTGCAACAGTCGATCTCGGTCTCGCCCGAACATCCCTCGGTGGCACGGATGCCGTCCAGCATCGTGGCGGATGTCGCGAGCGGACTGGATCTGCCCCACCTCGACCTGGCCAACGACCCACAGTCCTCGATCATCTGCGTCGTGGATGCACTGCACATGCAGCATGACCTCCGCGACGGTGAGCCCCTCATGGAGGTCGTCGGCGAGGGCGATGACAGAGGTGACTTCGGCTCGCGCGCACGCCGAGCGGCGTCATACCTGGAAGTCGCGAGCCTGATCTGCTTCGTGAACTGGGAGCCCATCCCCACGGCTCAGCTGTCGCTTCTCATGGCGATCGCCTCACATCTCAATCCCACGGCGCGCGTTCGACTGTCGCGAGGTCCCGGAGAGGATCTTCGCGCGCTGCGCGCTTCTCCGCAGGATCCGAGGCCGTTGCTCGAGCGAGCAGGCTGGGTTCATTCCCTGAACGACGAACACGACCCGCACATGACCGATTCCCGAGTGGCGACGCTGCGTTACGACCAGCCGCGTCCGTTCCACCCCGGCCGGCTCACCCAGGCGCTCGACGACATCGACTCCGGCCGACTCGGCACCGTGCTCCGGTCGGCAGGCTTCTGCCGTCTCGCCACTCGCGCCGGCGTCCTCGCCCGTTGGGATCAAGTCGGCTCGGCGATCTGGATCGACCCGCTCTCATCCGAGCTCGAGGCTGCGACGACGGCGCAGGATCTCGCGTTCACCGGCGTCGATCTCGACCAGCACGCGATCCGAGGCGCTCTCGACGCCGCGGCCGTGACCGACGACGAGCTCACGGCAGGCCCCACGGCGTGGCGACGATTCGCCGACCCGCTTCCTGCCTGGCCCGTCGACGTCGAGGAGCTGCCATGAAGGCTCACCATCACACCGCTCGCGTGTGACACCCGGCATCCGCTCACCCGAACCGACAGCACACCTCAAGGCAGGCTTCACGACCGATCAGCCGTCGACGCGAACTCGCCCCTCCAGCAGGGCAACCACATGCTCGGCATCCCCGATGACAGCGGGGTCGTGCGAGACGCAGACGACGGCGACACCGCGCGCCGCCTCCTCGCGCAGCACCTCTCGGATGCGGAGTCCACTCGCCGCGTCCAGACCCGTGGTCGGTTCATCGAGCAGCAGCAGGTCGGCGTCGCGTGCCAGCCCCTGGGCGAGCAGGGTGCGCTGCTGTTGGCCGCCCGAGAGAGACGCGAACGGATGCCGTGAGAGCGCGCCGATGTCGAGTCGATCCATCGATCGCTCGACGAGCTCGCGCGCCGTGGCATCCATTCGTCGCCACAGTCCGAGCCGACCCCACGCGCCGACGCTCACGACGTCTCTCACCGACACCGGTAGCCCCTGCGGGATCGCCGCTCGCTGCGGCACGAAGGCGACGGCCCCGCTGACATTCCGCTCTCCGTCGTGCTCCCGCGTCCCCGCGAGGACCTCGAGCAGCGTCGACTTGCCGGCTCCATTCGGGCCGGTGATGACGGTCACCGTCGCCGAAGGGATGTCGACATCGACACCCGATAGCGCGGCGCGACCGTCGAAGGAGACGTGGATGCCCGTGAGGCGTGCGGCCACGGTCTGGGTCGATCCGAGAAAAGTCATGACTCCACTTTATGAGTTTGATAATCATTCTCAAAAACGTCTAGGCTCGTAGATTGTGACTGCTCATCCGACCGGACTTCTCGACCCGTTCGCCCTCGACTTCCTGCAGCGCGGGATGCTCGGCGGGGCGCTCGTCGCGATCCTCTGCGCCGTCGTCGGCACGTGGGTCGTCATCCGCGGAATGGCATTCCTCGGCGAAGCCCTGGCGCATGGCATGCTTCCGGGCGTCGCTCTGGCCACCGTGCTCTCGCTGCCGGTTCTCGTCGGCGGCGCGCTCAGCGCGATAGCCATGAGCCTGGGAATCGGGGCGCTGCAGCGGCGCGCCCGCCTCTCGTACGACACGAGCATCGGCCTGCTGTTCGTCTCGATGCTGGCGCTGGGGGTCATCATCATCTCCCACTCCGGCAGCTTCGCCACCGACGCGACAGCCATCCTCTTCGGCGACATCCTCGCGATCAGCTCCGGCGACCTCGTGCTGCTCGCCGCGGCCGCCGCGCTCGGGCTCATCGTCGCCGCGCTGTTCCATCGCTCGCTCGTCGCCCTGTCCCTCGACGCACGCATCGCGTCGGTGCTCGGGCTGCGACCGCAGATCGCACAGGCAGCGCTCGTCGGGCTCGTGACTCTCGCCGTCGTCGCGTCCTACCAGGCGGTCGGCTCGATGCTCGTCGTCGGCCTGCTGCTCGCCCCCGCCGTCGCCGCCGGACACTGGACCACCCGCATTCCGACCCGCATGGCACTGGCGGCAGTCTTCGGCGTGGCCGCCGTGCTCCTCGGTCTTCTCGCGTCCTGGTACGCCGCAACGGCGGCCGGCGCCTCCGTCGCGGCATCCGCGATCCTGCTCGCCTGCCTCTCGTGGGCGACGCGAACAGCCCTCGACTCTCGCGTGGCCCGGACGCGACGCGTCTGACCCCGCTGTCGCGACGCCGCGACCTCTCGCACGACACACGACAAGGAAGGACCCCGTGCGCTCTCGCATCACTCTGCTCGCCCTGGCCGGCGCCCTCACAGTCGCTCTCGCCGCCTGCGGCACGACCCCCGCCGAGCCGCCCTCGGGCGGAACGACGGACGACGGACACGGCGACATCGCCGGCGCGGAAGAGGTGGCCGAACCGCAGCTCGGCCTGACCTCGATCGATCCGCACGGCACCGTCAGCCACCTGGACCTGCTCGACGAGAGCGTCACGGACATCGGCGAGATCCCGGCGCCCACCGACATGGCGACCGACGGACGGTACCTGTTCGCAGAGACGAGCGACGGAGTCGAGATCGTCGACAGCGGCGTCTGGACCTGGGATCACGTCGATCACTTCCACTACTACCGCGCTGAACCCGCTCTGCTCGGCGCGGTGGACGGAGAAGGTGACGCCACCGTCGCGACGACCAATCTCTCCACGACCGGCGGAACCGGCATCTCGTTCGCCGGCTCCGGAGATGCCGTGCTGCTCGACACCCAGGCGCTGTCGAAGGGCGAGATCGGCGAGCTGTTCCGCATCGAGCGAGAGCCGCACGACGGCCTCGTCGTACCGGTCGGCTCGTTCGCACTGGTCACCGAGGCGACCGACGGCATCGGCACGAGTGTGCGCGGGTACACCGTCGACGGCGAGGAGACCGGTCTCGAAGAGCCGTGTGCCACTCCGGCCGGCACGATCACCACGCGGGTCGGTGCGGTCATCGGATGCGAAGACGGCGCCCTCCTCGCGCACGTCGACGGCGATGAGCTGCAGGTGGAGCGCATCCCCTACCCGGAAGGCACGGCGATGCCGGCCGCCACGGACTTCGACAACCGCGAGGGACGCCCGACCGTCGCGGGGCTCGCCGGCTCCGAAGGGATCTGGGTGCTCGACACCCGCGCGAGGTCGTGGACGCTGCTCCCCTCCCCCGCACCACTGGTGCACGTGACGGCGGTGGACGACGAAGACGGCCACCTGCTCGCCCTCGCTCAGGACGGCCGTGTGCTCGTGCTGGACGACGAAAGCGGTGCCGTGGTCGCGGAGACACCGCCACTCGCGGCCGAGTCCCTCACCGCAGGCATGGCGCCGACGCTCATCGCCGATCAGCACCGCGCCTACCTGAGCGCACCGGCCGAGCACAGGCTCTACGAGATCGACTATGCGGATGCCGCGCGCGTCGCCCGCACCTTCGACACCGCCACCGAACCGGCGTTCGTCGCCGAGACAGGACGCTGACATGCGCCCCGCCCGCCTCCTCGCGACGTTCGCCCTCGCCGGCCTCACCGCTACCGGCCTCGCCGCCTGCTCGACAGCGAGCGACTCCCGCCCGACCATCGTCGTCTCGACGAACATCCTCGGCGACGTCGTCGAAGAGCTGGTCGGCGACCAGGTGCAGGTCGTGACGCTCATGAAGCCCAACGCCGACCCGCACTCGTTCGAGATCTCGGCGCAGGAAGCTGCCACTCTGCGCAGCGCCGACCTGCTGGTGTCCAACGGGCTCGGCCTGGAGGAGGGGCTGCAGCAGCACCTCGACGGGGCCGTCGACGTGCCCGCGTTCGTGGCCGGCGATGTCATCGATGTCCTCGACTACAGCGAAGGCGACGCCGCGGGGATGCCGGACTCGCACTTCTGGACCGACCCCGAGCGCATGATCGACGTGGTCGACGCCATCGGGCCCGTTCTCGCAGAGGTCGACGGCATCGACGTCGAGGCGATCGATTCGACGATCGCGGACTACCGCGAGGAGCTCCGCGCGCTCGACGCGCAGATGACGGACTCCTTCGCCACGATCCCCGCTGATCGACGCGCGCTGGTCACCAACCACCACGTCTTCGGCTACCTCGCTCAGCGCTTCGACTTCGACATCGTCGGCGCGGTGATCCCCGGTGGCACGACACTCGCCGCACCCTCGGCATCCGACCTCGCCGACCTCGTCGACGCGATCGAGGAGACCGGGGTACCAGCGATCTTCGCAGAGTCCTCCTCGCCGGACCGCCTGGTGCAGGCCCTCGCGAGCGAGGCGAACGTGCAGGTCGAGGTCATCGAGCTCTTCACCGAGTCGCTCACCGCACCCGACGAGGGCGCACCCGACTACCTGACCATGATGCGCGTCAACACCGAACGCATCACCACCGGTCTCACCCAGTGAGACCTCATCACAGAGAAAGAGGAATGCACATGCGAACCTCCCCCCTTCGTCGCGCGTTGATCAGCGCCGCGGCGCTCGGCGCCGTCGTCACGCTGGCGTCGTGCGCCGCCGGCGGCTCGACCGCGCCGGCATCCACCCCCGACGACAGCGGATCCGATTCGCAATCGGGCCCCCGCGTCGCAGTCTCCTATGAGGGCGGCATCCTCGTGCTCGACGGCGAGACCCTCGACACCGTCGCCGACTTCGAGTCGGAGCCGTTCACGCGTCTCAACCCGGCCGGTGACGACCGACACGTCATGGTGACGATGAGCGAGGGCTTCCAGGTGCTCGACACCGCCGCCGGATCGACCGACGAACCCGAGCTCACCGACACGATCTTCGAGGCCGACACTCCGGGACACGTCGTGCGGCACGCCGACAAGACCGTGCTCTACGCCGACGGCACGAGCGACACCACGATCTTCGACACCGCAGACCTGGCGAGCGCCGACGGCCTGCCCGAGGTCGAGACCATCCCTGGTGTCGAGGCGCACCACGGCGTCTCGGTCGTGCTCGAGGACGGCACGTTCCTGACCACGGTGGGCAACGCCGACGGCCGCAACGGCATCGTCGCGAAGGATGCCGAGGGCACCGAGATCGCGTCGTCGGACCAGTGCCCAGGCGTGCACGGCGAGGGCACCGCGAAGGATGAGGCCGTCGTCTTCGGTTGCGAGAACGGCGCGATCATCTACCACGACGGCGAGATCACGAAGGTCGATGCTCCCGACCAGCCGTACGGCCGCATGGGCAACGCCTACGTCAGCGAGACCAGCCCGATCATCGTCGGCGACTACAAGAACGACATCGACGCCGAGGGCTACCTGCTCAGCGCCGTCACTCTGATCGACACCGAGGCCAAGACGCTCGAGGTCGTCGACCTTCCCGAGGGCGTCGAGTACACCTTCCGCGACGTCGTGCGCGGACCGGAGGACCTCGCGTACATCCTCAGCAGCGACGGATCGATCCACGTGCTCGACCCGGAGTCCGGCGAGATCACCGACAGCTTCCCCGTCGTCGAGGCATGGGAGGGCCCGGCCGAGTGGCAGGACGCCCACCCCGCGATCGTCGTCGCCGGGAACATCGCCTACGTCACCGAACCGGCAGCGAACAGCGTGCATGCGGTCGACCTCACCACCGGTGAGGTGCTCGCGAGCACCGAGCTCGAGGTGACGCCGAACGAGATCGCTCCCGCCGCGGGCTGACCTCAGGATCGAGATGGGGCGGAGTGCAGATCGACGCACGCCGCCCCATCTTCAGTCGTGGGCCTGTCACTCCGCGCTCTTCCCACGGCACTCCATCCCGTCGAACCAGGCGCGCTTTAGTGTCTTCCTCGACACTTTTTCGGGGATGCGTCAGTAGAGTCTGAGGATGGACAACAGTGCAGACTCAGGCATGGCGCGGCCACGCCGCGCGAGCGACTTTCCGTACCGCTCCGAGCTCCTCGCCAACCTCAGCGCACTGATCCTCCTGTGGGACTCTCCGGCTTTCCAAGGCGATGTGCTGGCGGCAAGCGGAGAGAGCATCGACCAGCAGGCGCACGCCACTCTCCGGCACCTGCTCGCCTGGGGTCCGATGCGACCGACCGCCCTGGCCGAAGTACTTGCGACCGGGGCATCCCACGTGAGCAAGATCGTCCGCCGGCTCGAAGCGGACGGATGGGTGCAGAGGACCACCGACCCCTCCGATCGTCGGGCGACCCTCATCACCCTCACGGAGGCCGGCGAAGCCGCGGCGCACGGCGTGTATGCGCTCGGTGACCGAATGATCGCCGAGGTCCTCGACGGATGGTCCGAAAGCGACGTCCACACGTACACCGAGCTGACGGCGAGATTCGTCAAGGATGCGATCACCTCGGCCGAGAAGATGCTCGAACGCGGCCTCCTCCCATCCCGGAAGTGATGCCGAAGAGGCCGCCTCCGATCCGAGGCGGCCTCTTCCGTCTGTGCGGGTCGACTAGACCGAATGCGCGGGCGCGAAGTCGAGCCGAACGATCTGCCCCTCGTCGTCGAGATGGAACTGATACTCCAACTCTGCGACTCCGCCCGGGAAATCCCCCTCGAGGCGGTATGACGCTCCCACCATTCCGTCCACCTCGCGCGCTCCGAGGAACGTGAGTGTGGTCGCGAACAGGTCGATCGATCCGCTGATCCATGACCGGATCTCATCCAGGCCACGAAAGGTCTCGCCCTGGTCGGAGACCACTGCGGCCTCAGTGAACCACGCTTCGACCTTCCGCGCGTCCCGCCCCTGCCATCCGTCGACGAAGCCGTGCGCGGCGGCTGGAAGTTCGTCGTTCCTCAGTGTCTTGCTCATCGTCTTCCCTTCTCTCGCGAGCATTGCGGTGCTCTCCTCGGCCCCGATCCGGAAACCGTCCTACAGGACAGTATCACCGAATGCTGTCCCCAGGGACAGCATTCGGTGATCTCACAGGCAGCCGATGCTCGCGTGCTGCGCTCGGTTCAGCGAGGTTCCGCCGAGGCGTCTTCGTCGACGGACAGGGAATGCCAGGTGTCGAAAGTCAGATCCTCGGCTCCCCGGGCGTCTCCGCTCGCCAGCAGCGCGATGAGCTGCTCGTGACGCTCAAGGGATGCCTGCCCGTCTGCCGCGAAGCGCGACCGCTCTGCGCGACGCACGACAGGGCCGAACTGATCCAGAACCGCCACGATCGCATCGTTTCCGAGCGACGCGACGGGCACCTGATGAAACTCCTCGTCAGCATCCACGGCCGCAGAGACGTCTCCGGCGTCCAACGCCATGGCGAAGCGGCGGTTCGCCCCCCTCATGCGGTCGAGATCATCCTCGGTCGCACCACCCGCCATCCCCCGAACAGCCAGCACGTGCATCGCCGCGACGACGTCCCGAGCATCCCGAACAGCCTTGGGGTCGATCGCACTCACGGTGGTGGATCGGCCTGGCTTCGACACCACGAGCCCGCTCGCCGCCAGACGCAGGAGCGCTTCACGGACAGGCGTCCGGCTCACTCCGAGCCATTCGGCGAGATCCACATCCTTCAGCTGCTCGCCCGGAAGGAATGTGCAGTCGACGATGGCATCACGCAGCCGACGGAAAACATCATCGCGGAGGAGCGTGCGGTCGACACTGGTGGTCTGCTGAGGAATCGGCATGCAATATATTGCACACGCCGATGCCTGGTCCCGCAAGTTGACACGCCCCATTGCGTATCGGATGAATTATGCAATATATTGCGTATCGCTGGCGTTAGACCCACTGATACCGCTCATTCAGAGCTGAAATCGAAGGAGAGATCATGGAAACCACCGAAAGCATCAAGAATGTCGTCCTCGTGCACGGGGCTTTCGCGGACGGGTCCGGCTGG
Organism: Microbacterium sp. K2; assembly: GCF_051365005.1. Classification (NCBI taxonomy): domain Bacteria; kingdom Bacillati; phylum Actinomycetota; class Actinomycetes; order Micrococcales; family Microbacteriaceae; genus Microbacterium; species Microbacterium sp. K2. Next base: position 1,623,093 of record NZ_JBLWII010000001.1, read on the forward strand.
CGCCGGGTATACGACGTCCTCAGCGCTCGCGGCTACCGAGTCTCGATCGTCCAGAATCCGCTCACCTCGTTCGCCGATGACGTCGCGGCGACGAGCCGCGTGCTCGACGCGCAGGACGGCCCGACGATTCTCGTCGGGCACTCCTGGGGCGGCACCGTCATCACAGAGGCGGGTGTGCACCCGAAGGTCGCCGGCCTGGTCTACGTGTCCGCGCTCATACCCGATGTCGGCGAGACCAGCGGACAGCAGTACGAGGGCTTCGCCGCAACGCCCGAGTTCATCATCGACGTCGACGACAAGGGCTTCGGCGTGCTCAACCGCGAAGCCTTCCACTCGGGGTTCGCCGCCGACGTGGAAGGCGCCGATGCGATGTTCATGGCCGACAGCCAGGTGCCGGTGAACATGGCCGTCTTCAGCGAGGCGGTCACACAGGCGGCATGGCACGACAAGCCGAGCTGGGCGGTCATCGCCACCGACGACAGGGCGTTCGACCAGGCCATGCTGCAGCACATGGCCAACCGCGTCGGCGCCGACATCACCAACGTCCCGGGCAGCCATGCCCTGTTCATCACCCAGGCCGACACCGTCGCCGATGTGATCGCCACCGCAGCGGGCGCCGCTGCCTCGGCGCCGGCGGCTGTCGCCCGTTGACGCCATTCACCGGGCCCGGGGGCAGCGTGCTCGCAATGCGCGCTGACCCCGGTCCGCTTCGACGGAGAGCTCACTCCCATGGCGCCGGGCGACGCTACCGCCTGTCGAGCACCGCGACGACCGGGCGATGATCGCTCCCCGCGTCATCGAAGGATGTGACCACGGACGCCCCCCGCACGATCCACGCCGGCCCGATCAGGACATGGTCGATCGGAGACGCGAGCCAGGGCGGCGCGGAGGCCGGCCAGGTTCCCACTCCAGCGGTACCGACCTCCAGCGACGCGTCTTTGCAGGAGCCGATCAGCCCGTCGCCGTCACCCAGCCCCCACAGGTGGTCGACCGTGGCATTGAGGTCACCGGCGACGATCACGTCCGGGGAGGCGCACTGGTCGGCGACCCAGTCCAGCCCGTCGCGCCAGGCGCTCATCTGCCACGGCAGTGGAGGGAACGGGTGCGCGGCCACGATGGTCGGCCCCGTACCGTCCGTCGGCATCAATACGACGCTGGGCAGACCGGGCGTCGTGCCCGCGCGCTCGTCGACCTGGTATGCGCCGAGATGGTCGGCGATGAGCACGGAAGTGGGGATCTCCGAGTACCCCGTCTCACCGTGCGTCGTGTATGCGGTCACCGCGTAGCCCTCCAGAGCGAGCAGATCGACGACCGCTTCGGCAGCGACTTCGTCGGTCTCCGGCAGACTGACGATGTCGGCGCCCACGTCCGACACGAGCCGCGCGATGCTCGCGGGGGTCACCGCGCCTCCCTGCGTGTTCCACGCCGCCACCGTCATCTCGCCGCGCACCGAGGAGGCGGCGGCGGTGCCCCGCCCGACGAGCACGGCGCCGCTCGCGATGCCCGCGATGCCGCACACCACGGCCAGCCCCGCCGCGATGCTCCAGGTCTTCGTGCGCCACGCCACCAGGGCGAACAAGGCTGCGGCCGCGCACAGAGCGATGCCGGTGAGCGCTCTGAACGCGACGACCTGCGACAGGACGAGAGCGCGCTGCAGGCCGAACAGCTGCGGCCACGAGAACAGTGTCACGACCGCCCCCGCGACGAGCAGGGTCGCGACCAGACGGAGGGGACGGACCGAAGGGGCGCGCATCAGTCCAGTCAACCGCACACCGCATGGGAGTTCCCGTGATGTCCGTTCCGGTCGCGGGCAGGAGCGTCCTTCGTCCCGCACGTTGCTTCGAGCAGGCGAGACCGCCAGGATGGGTGGGCCGGAGGGGGGAACCATGAGATCCAGCGCACCGATGCCGGGCAACCCGTGGCCGCACGACATGTCGATCACGGTCGACGACCGCCCGCACATCCTCATGGAGCTGCTGTGGCTGCGGGAAGCGTATGAACTGCAGCCCGAAGGCGATGACCTGCCTCCGCTGCTGGTGGATACGCCCGTCGCCGTTCCTGATCCCACAGTCAGTGCCGCCACCCGCGACGAGTGGGCAACCGCGTGGCCCCGCATCTGGCGTGCGGCCCTGGCTCACGCCGGCCGCGACCAGGATCCGCGGTCGTTCGACGAGCTTACGACCACCGCGAACGGTTCACCCGAACGCGCCGAGCTTCTCCACCGCATAGCCGGACCCAGCTGGCGCGACGAGTTCGGCGACACCGCGTTCGACCATGGATCGTTCGCCACCTGGTCACAGCAGGGAGCGGAGGCCCATATGGCGATGATGCCGACACGACTCGAAGACCACCCCGAACGGCGCGATCTGTCGGCGCTGATCCCGGCGTGGCATGCCGGTCTGACGAAGGTCGTGACCGTTCCCTGCGCAGGTGAGTTCACCCGCAGAGTCGGCGAGAACGCCCTACTCACGACCTCTGCGACACGGGAGCACAGCGACAGCTACCGGCGTGCGTTGAGCACGTTCATCTGACGCCGTGGCGGAGACTTGCGGAGGTCAACGAGCGCGCCATCCATCGATCTCGGAGAGTCTCCAAGGGTTGCGCTGACCGTGGCAGACTGCTCGGCAGCGCTCGATCACGGCGATCCGGGTGTCGACATCGCTACACCCCAGACACACGAACGGAACGAGATGACTGACGCGACAACAATCCTCGACCGCGTGGCGACAGCTGCGGAGCATCGATCGATTGCTGAGTCGGTGGGCTGGCACGACGCCTTCGACTGGGCGACGATCGCGGATTCGCTGGCCGGCTCCACCTTCGGCGTGGTCGCGTATGCCGGCGACGAGGCTGTAGGCATGGGGCGCGTCGTCGGAGACGGCGTGAAGTACTTCTACGTGCAGGATCTCGCTGTCATCCCGGCTTTCCAGGGCACCGGCCTGGGGGCGCGCATGCTGGACCAGCTTGCCGAGCGAATCGCTGAGGTCGCCCCCGCAACGGCCTTCGTCGGCTTGTTCTCGACCACCGAGGGCGCCGGCCTCTACGCCTCTCGCGATTTCAGCTCCGGCGACATGACCGGGCTGTTCCGGCTCATCGAGCCCACGTCGCGGGACGCGAATCAGAACGGATAGACGTCGAGCCCCGTGTGGCTCTCGACCGCGGCCGCAGTCACCCCGCCTCGACGACCCCGGCCCTGATTCCCCAGAGCACGGCCTGCAGGCGGTCGCGGGCTCCGGTCTTCTGGAGGACGCCGGCGAGGTGGTACTTGACGGTCGTCAGCTCGACGAAGAGGCGGTCGGCGATCTCGGCGTTCGACAGCCCCTCGGCGAGGAGCCGGAGCACATCCAGTTCCCTCTCGGTCAGCGGAGGACCCTCGGCCGGCATCTGCGCGCTGCTCGCTCGACGGCGTTCGCCGAACTCGTGAAGGATGCGGCGAGTCAGCCGCTGGTCGAGGGTTCCGTCGCCGGCGGCCACCGAGCGGACCGCCCCGAGCAGTGTGTGCTCGTCGGCGCCCTTGAGCAGGAACCCGGCGGCGCCGGCCTCGAGAGCGGCGAAGACGTCGGCGTCGACGTCGAAGGTGGTCAGGATGAGCACGTCGGTCGCCAGGGCGGCGTCTCCGACGATCTCGCGGGTGGCCGCGATGCCGTCTGTTCCCGGCATCCGGATGTCCATGCAGACGACGTCGGGGCGGAGACTGCGGGCGAGACGCACGGCGTCGGCGCCGTCGACCGCTTCGCCGATCACCTCGATGTCGACCTCGGCTCCGAGGATCACGGCGAGGCCGGCGCGCACGACGGCCTGGTCGTCGGCGATGAGGACACGGATCATGGGGCGCTCCGTCCGTCGAAGGGAATGTCCAGGCGATTGGTCCATCCGCCGCCGTCGTCGGGCCCGGCCGAGAGGTGCGCCCCGATGAGTTCGGCCCGCTCCGCCATGCCGGAGAGCCCGTAGCCGACGCCCGATCTCTCCGTCGTCTCGCGTGTTCGGCTTTCGGCGGAGGGCTCGTTGGCGACCGTGATCTGCACGGCATCCGCTCCGAACCGCACGGTGACGGCGCACGCCGCGCCGGGCGCGTGTCTGGCGGCATTCGCGAGCGATTCCTGCACCATCCGGTACGCGGTGGTCTCGGCGAGCGCACCCACCGGGCGAGCATCCCCCGCAGTGGTGAGTGAGACGCGCTGACCGCGTTCCCGCGCGACGTCCACGAGCGCTCCGGTGCCGGCGATGGTCGGCACCGGACTCGGGGCGCCGGAAGGCGTGTCATCGCCGCTGCGCAGCAGCCCGACCGTCCGTCGGAGGTCGGCGAGCGCGATGCGGGCATCGTCCTGCACCGTCTGCATCATCTCCCGCGCCCGGTCGAGATCACTGCGGGTGAGAGCGGTGGCGGCCTGGGCGCTCACGATGATCCCCGAGAGGTGGTGTCCGGCGATGTCGTGCAGTTCCCGGGCGAGGGCCTCGCGCTCGGCACGCACCTCGCGCTCGGCGCGCTCGCGCCGCTCGTGCTCGGCCATCCGCGCCTGCTCCTGCAGCGCATCCGCGAGACGCTTGCGACCGCGGACATACTCGGCGACGGCGGCGGGAGCCGCGTACTGCAGGACCACGCGGGCGATCACGGTGAGGATCAGGACGAGCACCGATTCGCGGGAACCCAAGAACAGGGCACTCGCACCGACGCCGGTGGTCACGAGCGCGCCGAGGGCGAGCGCGGTCAGCGCCGGGTTGCGCGGGCTGTGCCGGGCCATCGCATAGGCGGCGAGGATCACGCCCAGCGAGCCGACCCCCAGCTCCCCCGCCGAGGTCGCCAGGATCACGGCGTCGAGCAGCACGGCTCCGGCGAAGACGATGATGGGCGCGCGCCGGCGGAACACGAGAAGGACGGCCTGCAGGGCGACCAGAGCGGCGTGCACCAACGGCGACACATCGCCCGGCACTGTCGCGGGGAGCTCGTCGATCCACAGGTCGGCGCCGAGGTAGCCGATGGCCGCAGCGAGCACGAGCGCCGGCGGGATCGCGCGGCGCACGCGTTCGGCGCGGGAGGGCGGCTCCGCAGGGGACATGGACTCAGTCAACCACGCCGGGCCCCGCCCCCGTCTGGGGGCAGGACCCGGAGTGGACCGAGGTGTGATCACCGATCGCACAGCGTCTCATCGAGCGCCTCGACGACGATCCGGTACTGCTCGAGCAGCACCTCCTCGTCATCCGGGGAGACCACCGCCCAGGGCAGCGCGGTCACCGCGATCGTGGCGGCGGTGCCGTCCGGCGCGACGGCGTTGCGCGTCTGGGTGCCGGGGATGTCACCACCGTGCCCCCAGGCGAATCCTCCGCAGCTGAGGGGGTACCGCTGCAGACCGAGTCCGTACTCGGCCTCCGGCCAGAGCTCATCGCCTGCCGGCACAGAGGTCTTCATCGTCTCGAGCGCCGCACCGCTCAGCAGCTCCCCGTTCAGCAGCGCGCGCATGAAGGTGTTGAGTTCTGCCGGGGTGGACACCATGGCGCCGGCCGACCAGGCGAAGGAGGTGTCCATGGCGGAGATGTCACGCAGCTCTCCCGGAAGATCGGCGTGGTATCCGGTAGGGTGCTCGCCACGGAGCGGGAGCTCGCCCGGCGCGGGGAAGTACGTGTGCTCGAGTCCCAGCGGCGTCACGATGCGCTCTTCGATCTGCTGGGCGATCGCACGGTCGGTGACCGCCTCGATCAGCAGCCCGAGCACCAGATAGTTCGTGTTGCTGTACTCCCACTTCTCCCCCGGCGCGAAGCTCGCAGGACGACTGAGGGCGATGTCGAGCATGTCCCGCGGAGAGATGTACCTCTCCTGCGCGCCGAAGGCATCGGCCGCGATCTGGTCGGCGTACTCCGGCAGTCCGGTCGTCTGCTGCAGCAACTGGTGCACGGTGATGCCGGCGCCGTCGATCCCCGTTCCCCTGATCAGTCCGGGAAGATACGTGTCGACCGGGGCGTCCAGGTCGACCAGACGCTCATCGACCAGCTGCAACACGATCGTCGCGACGAACATCTTGGTGTTGCTGGCGATACGCACCTCTGCGTCGAGCGGAGGCGCCTGGCCGGTCTCGATGTCGCCCTCGCCGGCGACGGCGTTCTCCACCTCGCCGTCCGGCGAGGTCACCGACGCGAGTGCCGCCGGGTAGCCGGCATCGACGAGAGACTCCAATCTGGTCTCGAGATCGCTGGTCGTCGCCGCATTCGCGGACGATGCCGGTCGATCGGATGCCCGGAAGAGCGCGCCGGCCGTGATCGCTCCCGCAACGAGCACGGCGGCGGCCGCGATCGCGATCACCGTCCGCGTCCTGCGTCGGGGAGCGGGCTGGTTCTGGGGTGTGGGGCTGCCGTTCATGGTGTGTCCTTTGCTGTCGGATGGGTCGGACATCAGAGGTCGCGCCGGGAGAGAGCGACGGATGCCGCGGCGAGCGCCGCCGCGGTGAGTGCGGCGAGGGCCGCCAGCGCCACTCCGACGTGCACGTCGGCCGACCCGCCGTGAATGACGTTCTGCGCGAGCGCGACGGGGAGGAACTGCGTCCAGACGGGCGCGGAGCCGCCGCCGATCAGCGAGGTCATGGCGGTGAGGAGGGGCTCGGCGAAGAGCACCGCGAGCATGGTGAGGATGCCGGCGAGCTGCGTCCGCACCAGGATGCCGACCGCGAGGCCGATCAGGGCGAGGCCCGCGACCGCGACGACACCCCGTCCGAGGGTGGCGGCGACGTCGCCGGCGCCGACGATGAAGGGCGTTCCTGTCATCGCGAGCGCGACGAGCAGGGCGATGAGACTGACGACCGCCATGACGGCGCCGATGACGACACCGGCGACCGTGACGGCCGTGGCCTTGCCTGCGACGATGCGACCGCGTCGCGGAGACGCGAGGGCTGCTCCGACCATGCCGCCGTACCGGTCGTCACTGGTGCCGGCGAGGGTGCCGAGCAGCACGACGGCGAGGAGCGCGATGCCGATCGATCCGCCTCCCATCGACGCGCCGAGCGGGTTGATCGCGTCGAGCTGCGCCGCTGCCGATGTCAGGTCGAGCACGGGGAGGTCGGCTCCGAGCGCCGCTGCGCCGGGACCGATGTCGCCGCGAGCCAGCGCGGGGAGCACGGTCACGAACATCAGCTGGGTGAGGATGAGGCCGACGACGGCGACGAGCGCGCTGACCTTCGTCGCAGTGGTGGTGGTCAGTCCGAGGAGTTCTGCGCGGAACATCAGCGCACCCCCGCGATTCCGGTGACCTGGAGGTAGTAGCCCTCGAGATCTCCGCTCGCCGTGGCGACGGCATCCGCCAGGGTCACGTCTGCGACGACCCGTCCATCGGCGATCACGACGATGTCGTCGGCGATGTCCTGCACGTCGGAGAGCAGATGAGAGGAGAGCAGCACCGTACCGCCGGCGTCCGCGAACGCCCGCAGGCGATCACGAAGCCAGCGCATGCCGGCCGGGTCGAGGCCATTGGAGGGCTCGTCGAGGACGAGCATCTTCGGCTCTCCGAGGAGCGCTGCCGCGATCGCGATGCGCTGCTTCATGCCGAGCGAATAGCCACCGGACCGGCGGTCGGCATCGGCTGTCATGCCCACCTCGGCGAGGACCACGTCGACGCGCTCGACGGAGACGCCGGCGCGGGCCGCGGCGATGCGCAGGTGCTCACGTCCGGTGCGGGCGGGGTGCAGGCCACCGGCGTCGAGCACCGCGCCGACCATCGTGGCCGGCCGCTCGAGGTCGCGGTAGCGGCGGCCGAAGACCAGTGCCTCGCCTTGGTCCGCCGCGATGAGTCCGAGCAGCAGCCGGATCGTGGTCGTCTTGCCGGCGCCGTTGGGCCCGAGCAGCCCGACGACCCTCCCTGACTCGATGGTGAAACCGACTCCGTCGACGCGAGCGCGCCCATGGAAGGACTTGTGCAGTCCGCGCGCCTGGAGCGGCGGAGATGTGGAGATGTTCATGTCTCCAGCCTCGCCAGCACGGCTCTCGAGCACCCCCGCCCGGCGCACGGGATCGCCCTGTCCGAAAGGACAGTCCTGATCGTTCAGCCGGGCTGGCCACCACCCGACGGCGTCGACCGTCTCTCATCTGCGAGGCATCTCGATTGGCCACAATGGTGTGATGAACACTCGAGTCGATCTCCCTGGCGTCCCCTTCCCTCTGCACCCCTCCGAGGACTGGCCGTGGCGAGTAGAGGCAGACAGCGTCCTGGTGACGGCCAAGCCGCACAGCGACTTCTTCGTCGACCCGCGCGGGAGCGGCAGCGTGGCTGCGGAGAGTCAGCTGAACGCGGTCTCGTTGACCGGTCATCCCGCTGAGGGCGACTTCACTCTGACCGCTCGAGTTCACGTCGACTTCACCGACACGTTCGATGCCGGCGTGCTGATCGTCTGGGCCGACGAAACGCTGTGGGCCAAGCTCTGCTTCGAGTTCTCCCCCGATCGAAAGCCCATGGTCGTGTCGGTCGTCACCCGCGGAGTCTCGGACGACGCGAACGCGTTCATCGTCGAGGGCGACGAGGTCTGGCTGCGCATCGCACGCATCGGAACGGTCTACGCCTTCCACGCATCGGTCGACGGCACGCGATGGGACTTCGTTCGAGGGTTCGCACTGGGGGCCGAAGAACAGCAGGTCACTGTCGGGCTCGAAGCCCAAAGCCCCATGGGAAACGGCTGCGACGTGCGCTTCGATGCCGTCACATACACGGCGGCGACGCTCGGCGATCTTCGCGACGGTTCCTGACGAACACCCGGTCCGGCGGCGGGATTCAGGCCGGCTGGCTGCTCGCGCGCTCGCGCGCCGGCCACCGAAACTGCTCGACGAATCGCGCGACCCTCTTCGAGCGCGTCAGGAGGACGAACAGGCCGTAGCCGATGATCCCACCCAGGATGTTCGTCAACCAGTCATTGATGTCCGCGAGGTGTCCGCCGAGAGCGAGCCGGGCGGTGGCCATCTGCGCCAGCTCGATGGCGAGACTCGCACCGGCGACGATCATCACCGCCTTCCACCAGGTCGGCCGTGCGATGAGCAGCGGGACGAGCCCGCCGAGCGGGATGAACACCGCGACGTTGATGAGAGCGTCCTCGATCCCGTAGTCGGCGAACGGCACGAGGTAGAGCGCCAGCGGGCGCGGCCCGTCATAGAACCCTGTCCCGACGCGGAGGAAGATCGGGAACACGGTGTTGGCGAGCACTCCGCCCGCATAGATCCCGAGGATGGCGGCCACGCTCGCCCGGGGAAGTGTGACGCCCCCGCGGGACCGGAGGGCCCAGATCGACAGGAGAAAGATCACGACTCCGAAGGGGATCACGATCGGGAGCATGGGGACTTCGATGAACTTCATTCACTGCTTCCGGCGACTACATGGTGCGGTGCAGAGGCACCGCACCGATCGTACAGAGAACGGGAACTGCTACGAGGCCCGCGGAGCTCGACCCGCTCGACGCTTCGGGAGCACCGAAGATTCCGTGACCAAACCGTTGCATTCGTTATCTCGCCGTTATAGAGTGATCGCACGGTGAATGTTTGCTGTGGCATACACCGCATGTGATTGCAGGACACTCTTGGTGCAAGGGACAAGGGCCGGTCGGGAGCCTCTCCGACCGGCCCTTTACTGTTGCCAGTACGCTGTTCTCCATGACCGATCGCAAGCTCGCCCTCGAGGCATGGGAGAGCCTGTTCCGCGCACAGCACGAGCTGTTCACCGAGATGAACACGGACTTCGATCACACCGATCTCGGCCAGGCCGAGTACGACGTCCTGCTCACCGTGACCCGCTCCCCCGGCATGTCAGCCCGCCTGCGCGATGTCACCGCGAACATGCTGATCAGCCAGCCGAGCGTCTCTCGTCTCGTCGACCGCATGGTCGCGCGCGGGCTCGTCGCGAAGTGCCCCGACCCAGACGACGGGCGCGGTGCGCTGATCAGGGCGACGGATGCCGGCGTCCGTGAGTTCCGGAGCGTCGCCACGGTGCATGGCCGGTCGATCGCCGAGCGGATGTCGCGACTCGACGACGCCGAGCTGAAGACGCTGCGCGATCTGGCGGAGAAGCTCCGCGGCCGCTGAGCAGCGTGCAGGCCTCGTCCTGACCCGACGGAGATCTGCCCAACGGGAGGACCGCTGCCCCAGGGAGGAGATCTGCCTCACGGGAGGAGACCTCGGGCTGGAGGCTCCTCCCGAAGAGCATTTCTCCTCCTGAGGGCATCAAGAGTCCTCGACTCCTTCGACGGCATCCCCCGATCTCTGGCAGGGTGGAGCGTGAACGCCCGCGCGGCCGCGCCGGCATCCAAGACCGCCCCCTCGGGGGGAACCAGGGAGGTCATCCATGGAGATCGCCGGAATCGTCGGCATCCTCATCATCGTCGGGATCGGCATAGCCATCGCTATCGTCGTCCTGCTCATCCTGCTGCTGTTCGCACGCAGCTGGATCAAGGTCGCGCGCGCCGATGAGGCGCTCGTCATCTCGGGACGCAAACAGAAGGTGGCGCGCGCCGTCATCGGCGCAGACGGTTCGACCAAAGACGAGATGTCGGAGTCGCCCGTCACGGTCATCGTGAACGGCAAGTCGCTGGTCAACCCGATCACGCAGCGCCACGAGATCATCTCGCTGCGTTCGCGTCAGGTGTCGCTGAACGCCGAGGCGCAGTCCCTCGACAGCGTCACGCTCAACGTCGACGGCGTCGCGATCGTGAAGATCGGCTCGGACCCCATCCTCGTGCGCCGAGCCGCCGAGCGCTTCGCTTCGCAGGACAAGGCGATCGAGCAGTTCACCACCGAGCAGCTCGAAGGTGCGCTGCGTGGAATCGTCGCGACCCTCTCGGTCGTCGAGCTCATGCGCGAGCGCAAGAAGTTCTCCGACCAGATCGCCGCCGACGTCTCGCAGGAGCTCGCCGAGCAGGGCCTGATCCTCGACTCGTTCCAGATCAAGGGCATCACCGACAAGGTCGGCTACATCCAGTCGCTCGGTGCTCCCGAGATCCAGGCGAAGCGTCAGTCCGCCGAGATCTCGCAGACCAACGCCGACCGTGCGATCAACCAGAAGAACATCGCCAATCAGGAAGCCAACCTGATCGAGCAGACCGCGCTCGACACGAACACGGCGAACTCGAACGCCGGCATCGGCCGTGCGCGTGCCGAGGCCGAGCAGGCAGAGAACCTCGCCCGTGAGCAGGCTCAGCAGGCCGTTCTGCAGCAGCAGGCCGAGAACCGCCAGGCTCAGCTCGACGCCGACGTCAAGCGCGTCGCCGACGCCCAGCGATACGAGGCCGAGACCCGGGCCCAGGCCGAGCTCTACACGCGTGAGCGTGCCGCAGAGGCCGGCGCGATCGAGCAGGTCAAGCAGGCAGAGGCCCGCACCCGCATCGCCGAGCAGCAGGCCGAGGCCGATAAGGCCAAGGCCGCCGGTGAGGCCGCAGCAGCGATCGCCCGCGCGACCGGTGAGGCCGACGCACTGCGTGCTCAGGCCGAGGCCGAATCCGAGGCTCGACGCCTGCGGGCGAACGCCGAGGCAGACGCCATCCGTGCCGAGGGTGAGGCGCGAGCCGCAGCCGTCGAGGCAGAGGCGAAGGCCATCGCGTCGAACCAGGACGCGTTCCTGTCGCAGCGCGTGCTCGATGTGCTGCCGTCGATCATGGCGGAGTTCTCGAAGGGCTACGCCGCGATCGGCAACGTCTCGATCATCGGCGGCTCGAGCGACGGCGGCGCCTCGGACCTCGTCGGCGCCGACAGCGCGAAGGCGCTGAAGTCGGTGTTCGACAGTGTCAGCTCGGCGACCGGCCTCGACCTCGCGTCGATCATCCAGGGTCAGGCCGTCGGCCGTGGCATCGGCGAGGGTGTGGCCGCTGCTACTGCTCCGGCGCCGCGCCAGTCGACCCCGACCACTCCGCCGCCGCCCGCACCGCCGGCTCCCGCAGCGGAGTAGTCAGCACACAGAACACAGCGGATGCCGCGGCCGGATCGGTCGCGGCATCCGTCGTTTCCGGGAGTCCGAGACCCGGCAGACTGGAGGCATGCCACCCGCCGCCTTCGACCTCGCCGCCATCGGCGCGGCTCTCTCGTTCGCGGCTGCTCTCGACGAGCTCTCCGCGGCTCTCGACGCGAGTTCCTCCGTGGTGGTGAGCGCACCCCCGGGCACGGGCAAGACCACGCTCGTGCCCCCGCTCCTCGCATCGCGGTCGACCGGACGAGTGATCGTCACCCAGCCGCGCCGCGTCGCCGCTCGCGCAGCCGCACGGCGCCTCGCACAGCTCGACGGCTCGCCGTTGGGCACCCGCGTCGGCTTCACCGTGCGCGGCGAGCGCTCAGCGGGACCGCAAACCCGGGTCGAGTTCGTGACCGCCGGGGTGCTGCTGCGACGCATGCTCGACGATCCAGGACTCGACGGCGTCGATGCCGTGATCATCGACGAGGTGCACGAGCGCGCGCTCGAGACCGATCTGCTGATCGGCCTGCTCTCGGAGGTGCGCGAGCTGCGGGACGACCTCGTGGTCGTCGCCATGTCGGCGACGCTCGACGCCGCGCGTATCTCCGCAGTGCTCGGCACGGATGACCTTCCGGCTCCGGTCGTCGACCACGACGTCCCGGCTTTCCCGCTCGTCGAGCGCTGGGCTCCGAGCCCGACGCCGCGCCTCGATGAGCGCGGGGTCACCTGGGGGTTCCTCGACCACGTCGCCGGCACAACCGCCGCAGCGGCTCTGGACATGGTCCGCGAGAACCCCGACGCAGACGTGCTGGTCTTCGCACCGGGCGCGCGCGAGGTGTCGGAGATCGCCCGCCGCATCCGCGATGAGAGCGGCGCATTCGACGTGCGGGAGCTGCATGGCCAGATCCCCGCGGCGGAACAGGATGCCGTGATCCGCGGCCGCGCCCCGAACGACCGCCCGCGCATCATCGTCACGACATCGCTCGCAGAGTCCTCTCTCACGGTGCCGGGTGTGCGTCTGGTGGTCGACAGCTGTCTGTCGCGGCATCCGCAGCGCGATGCCACCCGCGGCATGACGGGCCTGGTCACGACCGCCGCGTCGCGTTCGTCGTGCGTGCAGCGCGCTGGTCGAGCGACACGACAGGGCCCCGGCACCGTCATCCGCTGCGTCGACGAGCGCTCCTATGCGGCGGCTCCCGCACGCCCGGCTCCCGAGATCGCGGTGACCGACCTCGCGGATGCCGCTCTGCTGCTCGCCTGCTGGGGTGCTCCGGGCGGCGCGGGTCTGCGCATGATCGATCCGCTGCCCGCAGACAACCTGGCCGATGCCGTCTCGGTGCTTCGCGGTCTCGGCGCGATCGACGACGAAGGACGCGCCACTGCTGAGGGTCGCGCTCTCGCTCAGGTTCCTGTCGATCCTCGGCTCGCCCGCGCTCTCCGCGACGGCAGCCCGATCGTCGGCAGCCGTCTTGCGGCCGAGGTCGTCGCGGTGCTCGGCGGCGACCTGCGTATCGCCGAGGCCGACGTCGCCCAGGCCCTCATCGCCCTGCGGGGCGGACGCACACCGGATGCGCGTCGGTGGCGCGACGATGCGAACCGCCTCGAGCGCATGGTCCGACGGGCACCGGACGCGAGATCGGGCCTCGACGGCGTCGGCCTCGTGATCGCGCTGGCGTTTCCCGAGCGGATCGCCCATCGCGTCGAGCGCACCGCCGAGGGAGCGACGTTCCTGCTGGCATCCGGCACCCGGGCGGGGGTCCGTGGTCCGCTCTCGGCCGTCGAATGGCTCGCCGTCGCCGACGTCGCCCGCGCCTCGGCACGGGCGGCTGCAGGCTCCGGCGCGATCATCCGGTCGGCGGCCGTGCTCACCGAGGCGCAGGTGGAACGCGCGGCGAATCACCTGATGACCGACCGTGTCGAGGCGGAGTTCACATCGGGCCGCCTCCAGGCACGACGCGAGCGCCGCGTCGGTGCGATCCTGCGTTCCTCCTCGCCGGTGCGGGCGCCGGCGCAGGAGGGGCGCGATGCCGTGCGCCGCGCGATCCGGCGTGAGGGACTCGGCATGTTCACCTGGTCTGACACGGCCGCCGCGCTGCGCCGTCGGTTGGGACTGCTGCGACGCGAGCTGGGCGCACCCTGGCCCGATGTGTCGGATGCCGGGCTGCTCGAGGCTCTCGATGAGTGGCTGGCGCCCGAGCTCGACGCGCTGGCCGGTGGCACGCCGGCGGGGCGGATCTCTCTGTCGTCGGCACTTCGCCGACTGCTGCCGTGGCCCGAGGCGGCGCGCCTCGACGAGCTGACCCCGGAGCGCCTCGAGGTACCCAGCGGATCCCGCGTCCGCATCGACTATCCCGACCCCGACGACGCCACCGCACGCCCGGTCGTCGCAGTGAAGCTGCAGGAGTGCTTCGGCTGGGCGGAGACCCCTCGGCTGGTCGACGGGCGCGTGCCGGTGCTGTTCCATCTGCTGTCACCCGCGGGGCGTCCGCTCGCGGTCACCGATGACCTCGCCTCGTTCTGGTCAGGTCCGTATGGCCAGGTGCGCGCCGAGATGCGGGGACGATACCCCCGGCATCCCTGGCCGGAGGATCCCTGGGCTGCCGTGCCCACGAAGCACACCAAGAACCGCTCGGCGCGCTAGTCGAGCAGGTGTCGGAGGTATCGCGGCGGGTTCTGCAGGAACGAGCGCCAGTGGTTCACGATCTCGAGATCGCCCCACTCGGCGGGCCGGATGCCCCAGTCACCGACCTCGAGGATCCGCGCCCCCGGCAGCGCGGCGAGCACCGGCGAGTGCGTGGCGCAGAGCACCTGACCACCCTCGTCGACGATGCGCTGCAGCACCGCGATGAGGGTGAGTGTCGACTGGAAAGACAGCGCCGCCTCCGGTTCGTCGAGACAGTAGAACCCCGGCTCGTCGAACCTGCTCTCGAGCAGGGCGAGGAACGATTCGCCGTGACTCATCTCGTGGAAAGGCACGTCGCCCCGCGGCGAGGGGTTCTGTTCGAGGTACGTGTAGAACGAGTGCATCGTCTCTGCCCGCAAGAAGAACCCCCAGCGGTTCGCACCGACACCGCGCTGCAGTTCCAGCCATTCCGACAGCGGCGACTCCGTCGGGCGGGTGCTGTGCGTGGCGAACTTCGAGCCTCCCTCGGGCGAGAGGCCGTAGGCGATCGCAATGCCCTCGACGACCGTCGACTTGCCGCTGCCGTTCTCGCCGACGAGAAAGGTCACCCCGGGCGCGAGGTCGATCCCCTCCCTGAGCACCTGGGCGACCGCGGGGATGCTGGTGGGCCAGTCGTGTCCGGGCTCGGGTGCGTCATCGTGCGCTCGCACCGCCACCACCGGCTGCTCGCGCCGACGGCGACTGCCGGGTGTCCAGATCGATTCCATCTCCGCGAGACTACCGGCCGCCACCGACACGGCGACGGGCGCGCATCAGCACTCGATGACGTTGACCGCGAGGCCGCCCTCGCTGGTCTCCTTGTACTTCGTCGACATGTCGATGCCGGTCTGCCGCATCGTCTCGACGACCGCATCGAGCGAGACGTAATGGCTCCCGTCGCCGCGCAACGCGAGCCGGGCTGCCGTGACCGCGGTCGAGGCGGCGATCGCGTTGCGCTCGATGCACGGGATCTGCACGAGGCCGCCGATCGGATCGCAGGTGAGCCCGAGGTGATGCTCCATGGCGATCTCGGCGGCGTTCTCGATCTGTCGGTTCGTGCCACCCATCACGGCAGTGAGGCCGCCTGCGGCCATCGCGCACGCGGAGCCGACCTCGGCCTGGCATCCGCCCTCGGCCCCCGAGATCGACGCGTTCGCCTTGAACAACGATCCGAGAGCAGTAGCAGTGAGCAGGAAGCGTCGGATGCCGCGGCGGCGGTTCGCCTCGGCGACCGCGTCGGGGTCGTCGATCGCTCCGACCGCGACGAGCGACGCCTCCGCACCGAAGCCGAGCAATGCGCTGCCGACGAGCTCGCCATACGGCGTCACCGCGTTGCCGACGCCGAGACCCGAGTCGGCGAGGAACCGCCACCAGTACATGGCGACGGCGGGGAGGATGCCGGCGGCACCGTTCGTCGGAGCGGTGACGACCCGACCGCCCGCCGCGTTCTCCTCGTTGACAGCGAGCGCGAAAGCACCCAACCACTCGCCCGGCAGCTCCCGATGCCCGTCGGCCTCGGCCTCTTCGAGCTGCCCACGGATCGCACTCGCGCGACGCTTGACCTTGAGCATGCCGGGCAGCACGCCGTCAGAGTGCAGTCCGTTGTCGACGCACGCGCCCATGGCATCCCAGATCGCGTCGAGCCCTGCGGCGACGTCCTCCTCCGAGCGCTGCGCGGTCTCGTTCAGTCGCGCGACCTCGGCGATGGAGAGTCCGTGCTCGTCGCAGAGCGCGAGCAGTGACGCGGCATCGGCATACGAGTACGGAAGCGGAGCAGTGGAGATCTTCGCCTCCTCGCCGTCCCGACGGATGAACCCGCCGCCGACCGAGTAGTACGTCTCCTCTGCCACGACCTGTCCGTCGGCATCCCACGCGGTGATCGTCATGGCGTTCGGGTGACCGGGCAGACGCGTGCGGGGCTCGAACACGATGTCGGTCTTGGAGAACGCGATCTCATGCACTCCGTCGATCCGCACCGTCGCACCGTCGCGGAGATCTGTCCACGCCGCCCGCACATCGGCCGGATCACAGGTCTCCGGTGCCAGACCGCGCAGCCCGGCGACGACCGCATCGGGTGTGCCGTGTCCGATTCCGGTGGCACCGAGAGAGCCGTAGAGGGTGCATCCGATGCGCGCGACGCGATCGAGCGCTCCTGTCGCGCGGAGCCGGTGCGCGAACTCGAGCGCCGCCCGCATCGGCCCGACCGTGTGGGAACTCGAGGGGCCCACTCCGATGGAGAAGAGATCGAAGGCCGAGACGTACGCTGTCACCTCCTCAGCCTACGTCGTGGTCAGGAAGACGGGTCGGGGCATCGCCGTCAAGGCCCTTCTCGCCGCGGAATCGGAGATCGATCCTGGTCGTGCATCCGATGTGAAAAGGACGACCATGACGAACAGCACGCCTGAGCAGGACGCGACCTCCGACCTCACCCCTGAGGCGCAGACGCCGACCCCGACGCCGTCCTCCGGCGACGCCGGCGAGTTCAAGGACACGGGGAGCACCGCCGAGAAGCCGGCAGAGGCCGACTCCCCCGAAGACGCGGACCCCTCCGAGGTTCCGAGCAACGACGAGCTCGAAGAGCCGAGCACCGAGAAGGAGCCCTCCGAAGAGCCCAAGGCCCCGACGCGCAACGACCCCGAGCCCGACCATGAAGCGGTCGGGATCGGGGTCATCGACGGTCCGGAGACCGACGAGGGCGACTGAGCGACTCCTACCTCGCTCGGCCACCCGGCCGCTCCCGTCTCGATGCACCCTGCGACGGGAGCGAGTTCGGGAGGGGCTATTCGACGAGCTTGCCCTCGGTGTCGACCTCGCGCATGAGCTCGGCGATCTCGGCGGGGATCTCGGGGATCGACTCGTGCGTCACACCGCCCGTGGGCGACCAGACGAGGTTGACCTGCAGCGTCGGGTCGGTGTCGGGGTAGTCGCTGCGGTTGTGGCATCCGCGGGTCTCCCGGCGCTCCAGCGCCGCCTCGAGCGTGGCCCGTGCGGCGAGCGCCGACGCCTTCAGATCGAACGCGTGCGCGAGGTCCTGGAACCCGGCGATGTCGGGGTGTATGCCGATGTCCTCCATGCGCCCCTCGATCATGTCGAGTTCGGCGAGGCCTGCCCGCAGCCCCTCCTCCGAGCGGACGACACCTGCGTGCTGCGTCATGGTGTTGCGGATCGCGCGCTGCAGCGCCCGCACGTTCTCGCGGCCGTCGGCGACGAGGAGGTCGTCGATCTCGGCACGGGCCTGCGCCACCGCATCCGCTGATCGACGCTGGGCGTCGAGCCCTGCCGCGTGTGCCATGGCCGCCTGACCGACGATGCGGCCGTAGACGAGCAACTCGATGAGGGAGTTGCCGCCGAGGCGGTTCGCTCCGTGCAGCCCGCTCGACGCCTCGCCGATCGCATAGAGTCCGTCGACGTCGGTCTGGTGGTCGTCAGGACGCACCCACACGCCGCCCATCGAGTAGTGCGCGGTGGGCGCGATCTCGATCGGCTCGGTGGTGATGTCGAGCATCTGCAGCTCCATCATCGTCTGGTACACGCGCGGCAGACGGGTCATGATCGTCTCGCGCGGCAGGTGCGACACATCGAGCCAGACGCCGCCGTTCTCGGTTCCGCGCCCCTCGGCGATCTCGGTGTACGCGGCGAGCGCGACACGATCGCGGGTAGAGAGCTCCATGCGCTCTGGGTCGTACTTCGACATGAACCGCTCGCCGAGCGCGTTGCGCAGGATGCCGCCCTCGCCACGGGCGGCCTCGGAGATCAGCGTGCCGGCCGCGTTCTCGGGTTCGATGATTCCGGACGGGTGGAACTGCACGAGCTCCGGGTCGCGCAGCCGGGCGCCGGCGTCGACCGCGAGCCGGAACGAGTCACCCGTGTTCTCGTCGCGACGCGACGAGGTGCGGCGCCAGATTCGGTTGTGGCCGCCGGCGGCGAGGATCACGGCATCCGCGTGGATCAGGTAGCGCGTGCCGTCGGACTGGTCGAAGCCGTAGGCGCCGAACACGACGTTGTCGCGCACGAGCAGACGCGTGATGTAGACGTGGTCGAGGATCGGTACCTCGAGCTGCTCGGCCTTGGCGACGAGCGTTCGCTGGATCTCGAGCCCGGTGTAGTCGCCGGCGAACGCGGTGCGACGGAAGGTGTGGGCTCCGAAGAACCGCTGCGAGATGCGCCCGTCGTCCTCGCGAGCGAAGTCCATACCCCAGCGCTCGAGGTCGCGGATGCCGCGTTCGGCGCCCTGCGTCACGATCTCGACCGTGTGGGGGTTGGCGAGCAGGTAGCTCTCCTTGATGGTGTCGGCAGCGTGCTGCTGCCAGCTGTCGTCCTCGTCCATGGTGCCGAGTGCGGCGTTGATGCCGCCGGCGGCGAGGGATGTATGGGCATCCTGTCGGGGGCGCTTGCCGACGGCGAGGACGTCGATGCCGTGCTCGGCGACCTCGATCGCCGCCCGCAGCCCGGAGCCGCCGGTGCCGATGACGAGGACCGTGGTGGAGATCTGACGTTCGCGAGTACTCATGGTCTCCACGCTAGGTAGGGTGTCCTAATAACTCCAATGCATTGTTCTACTGGTATCGATACACTGAAGACATGAACCTCGAGCAGCTCCGCGGGTTCGTCGAGGTCGCCCGCCTCGGTCACTTCACCCGCGCCTCCGAGCATCTGCACCTGGCCCAGCCCTCGCTGAGCCGACAGATCTCGACCCTCGAGCGCGAACTCGGCGCCGAGCTCTTCCACCGGGCTCGCGGGCACATCGGCCTCACCGCGGCCGGAGAGGCTCTGCTCCCCCACGCTCAGCGGATGCTCGCGGAGTCCGACGCGATCCGTGAGGAGATGGCCGAGCTCGCAGGGCTCCGCCGCGGACGCGTGCGCCTCGGAGCACCGCCCACCCTCTGCATCAGCCTCGTCGCCGAAGCCATCAGCACCTTCCATGCGGCGCATCCCGGCGTCGACCTGCACCTGACCGAGAGCGGGTCGAGGCTGCTCGTCGACCAGATGGCCGTCGGGGCCGTCGACATCGCGCTCATCACGGAGTCGGAGGGACCCCCGCCTTCGGGTTTCAGTCTGACCCGGATGCCGTTGCTGACCGAGGAACTCGTGGTGGTGTCTGCGGCGTCCGAGCCTCCGGTGTCGAGCTCGTCGTCGATGACCCTCCATCACCTCGCCACTCTTCCGTTGATCGCCCTCGACGAGACCTATGAGCTGCGGGCGACCACCGACGCGGCGTTCCGCTCGTCAGGGCTGACCCCGACCGTAGTCCTCGAGGGCGCAGAGATGGATGCGCTGCTCCGCTTCGTCGAACGCGGGGTCGGCGTGGCCGTGGTTCCGGCGATGGTGCTGCTCGATCAGCCGGCGCTGCGATCGGTCAGGATCTCGCACCCGATGATGAGGCGCACCGTGAGCCTGGCGCACCGCGCCGACGTCACGCCCGCCGTCGCGGTCGCCGCGATGCGGCACGTGATCGTCGGCACAGCGGCAGAGGTAGCCCGCCGCGACCCGGCCATCACGAGCCTGCTCGACTGAGGCCTCTCAACCGGCGAACATGCGGGTGAGCCGGACCACCAACAGTCCGACAGGCGCGATCAACCCCAGATAGGCGAGGATGAGCCCGACGATGGCGGCGGCTCGGAATGCACCGTGACGCCGCACGGCCAGGTGACCGACCATCACAGCCACGGAGGCGATCGCGATCGCGACGAGATACCCGACGATGCCGCTCGGCACCACGAAGAGCGACGCGATCGCCAGCACGCCGCACACGAGCCCGATCACGTGCCACACGCGGTTGTTCTGGGCCTGCTCGGGAAGCGTCATGCGCACGAGCCTACCGAGTAGGACAACGCAAAACCCCCGCCGCTTTCGCGACGGGGGTTTCAGCTGATGTGCGCCCGAAGGGACTCGAACCCCTAACCTTCTGATCCGTAGTCAGATGCTCTATCCATTGAGCTACGGGCGCTCCTGGACCGCTCAGCGGGCCGTAGAACAGCCTACAACAGACGCGACGCGAAAGCGAAACGAGGGCTCACTCGTCACCGTCGGGCGTGTTCTGCTTCTTCTTGCGCTTGGCTTTCGCGCGCTGCAGAGACGACAGAGCCTGCAGATCGACGAGCCGCAGCGCCTGCATCCGCGCCTCGCGCATGCGCTCGTAATCGGGGTCCTGATCGGGCCGCATGCCTTCGACGCGCAGCCGGCGATCGAGGTTGTGCCGCACGTCGGCCCAAGCGCCCTCACGGGCCTCTTCGACGATGACACGCAGCGCGGCCTCGTCCTCCATCATGTCGCGCAGCTTGGTCGCGACCCCGTGCGACTGCTTGGCCCGCCGACGCAGGTTGCGCACGTCGCGGTCGCGGTAGTCGTGGGTGCCCGAGGGGTCGGAGTGACGCCCGCGAGCGCGCTTGCGCAGCTCGGTCAGGTTGCGCTCGACTTCTTCGGACTCCTCGGCCATCGCCCGCAGCGCTTCGCGCGCGTCGGCGATGTACTTGTCCGTGTCGAAGACCCCGTTCTCGGCGATCGTGCCGATGAGGATGTGGTTCTTCACGGCGAGGCGCGCGGCAGCGGTCGCGATCGCGACGCCTTCTGCGATGGCATCTGCAGTTCGTCCCACCGCTACCTCCTTGCTTCGAGCGTACCGGTATCGCTCTCGGTTGCAGTGGGCCAGAATGGATCGGAATCGGGTCGCGAGACCTGCTCCACGACCGGCTGCACTCCCGATCGCCGCCAGGAGGGATGCGATGAAGCGTCTCACGCTCACCGGAAGCACGACGGTCATCACCGGCGCTGCGAGCGGGATGGGCGCCGACATCGCCCGGCTGCTCGCCCGCCGACGCGTGCATCTGGCGCTCATCGACCACAACGCCGACGGACTCGCAGCCCTGGCGGCCGAACTCGAGGGCACCACCGTCACCACGCACGTCGTCGACCTGCGCGACGACGACGCCGTCTTCGCTGCGGCCGACGAGATCACTGCAGCGCACCGGCGCGTGAACGCCCTGATCACGTGCGCGGGGTCGTCGATGCTCGGCGATCTCGATCAGCTGACCATGGAGGAGATGCGCTGGCTGACCGACGTCAACCTCTGGGGAACCGTGTCGATCACGAAGGCGCTGCTGCCCGCCCTGCGTTCGGCTCACGCCGCGCACATCACCCACCTCGCAAGCGTGTACGCGCTGGCCGCGCCCGCAGGACGCATCCCCTACTCCCTGAGCAAGTTCGCGGTGCGCGGGTTCTCCGAGGCACTGCGGCACGAGCTCGAGGGCACGTCAGTGACGGTCGGCGCGGTGTACCCCGCCGGAGTGCGCACGGGGATCATCCTGCACGGACGCTATGCCGCGGCGATCGACCCGGCGGTCGCCGCACGCGCCGCAACGGCGCAGGCAGCGATGTACCACACCGAGCCAGCGGATGCCGCGGCGCTGATCGTGCGGGCGACGGAGCGTCGCCGCGCGCGCACCATGGTCGGGCAGGAGGCGCGTCTGATCGATGTGCTCGCTCGCCTCGCACCGACGGGCTACTGGCGGGTCATGCGCCGCCCCCTGCGCGAGGCCATCGACACGACCACCCCGATCGTCTGAATCAGCGGACCGCGCCGACCCAGATCCCCGACGCCCACGCCTGCTGCTCGCTGTCGCACCCGATCGACCCCGGGTAGCCGCGCACGACCGCCATGCAGTTCGCGAGGAACTCGGGATCTCCCCCGAAAGACGAGCGGTAGACGTCCGACGAAGTCAGCGCACCCCAGACCCGGAACTGGTAGATGTGGGCCAGCTCGTGCGCCATCGCCCAGTTCAGCTGCTCTACGCTCCAGTCGACGATGTCGGCACGGTACTTGATGTAGCCGCTGCTGTTCGCGCACGCCGGCGCGGTCCCTCCCGCACACGAGGCCGATTCGTAGAGGCCCACTCCCCCGCCGCCGACCCGGTCGAGGGCGGCGCGCACCCGCGCGAATCCATCCGGCCCGCTCGACGACCAGGCAGGGCCCGACGGCGCCGCGTACTGCGCCGCCTCCCAGCTGCCGACGTCTTGCCCGACCCTGTCGATGAGCGAGTGCACCGTGGCGGTGGCGGCGATGACCGTGGCCGGGTCCTTCCGCTCGGCGAGCACGGACGCCTGAGCCGACATCGCCGCTGCCCGGTGCGCCGACGTGTCGATCTTGCCGTCGGCTCCCTCCATCGCCTCGCGCAGCGCGGTGATCTCCACGACGAACGCGGGGCGCACCTCGAGGACAGCCGCGCGTGCAGCGGTGTCCCTCTCGGCGATCGCGATCGACCCTTCTAGGTGATCTGTGCGCATCTCCGCCGTGCGGGTCGACTGCGCGAGCGACCGCAGTTCGGCGATCGCAGCCGCCCTGTCCTCGTCGAGAGCGACAGCACGAGCGACCACGCCCGCAGCCAGCATCAGTGCGGCGACCATGGCGACGGAGAGGACCCGCCGGATCACCGGGACCGCCTCATGGCAGGAGCCCTGTCGTGTCGGAGAGCAGCGTCTCCTGGTCGGCGATGACCGTGCGCAGGGCGGTCAGCTTCTCAGCGAGTCGGAGGTTCGCGTCTCGCGCGGCGTCGAGCCGCTCTTCGGCCTCGACCACGGCCGCCTTCGCCTCGTCAAGCGCCTCCACGCGTTGCTGATCGGCAACGGCGATGAGCACCGTTCCACCGAGCAGCAGCAGACCCCCGGCGACCACGGCGACGGCTCTCATATCGCTCCCCAGGACACGACGACTTCCGGAACGATTCCGTAGGGCCAATATATCCTCGCTGGAGATCACTCTCCAGACCGGTGCGCGTCCGCGGCAGGGCGGGACAGGCCGGATGCTCAGATCGAGTAGGCCTGATCGCTGAGGCGACGTTCCGCTGCTTGCTGGCCGCTGGCGAGGTGGCGGGGAATCATCCAGCGGAGGGTGTCGGTGTCGCGAGCCTCGACCGCTTCGAGAATCAGGCGATGCTCCTCGGCCATCGCGAGCAGATCGTCGTGCTGCCCGAAGAGCCAGCGCAGGCGCGTGACGAACACCCCGATGAGTTCACTGAGCATGTCGTTGCCAGCCAGCTCGGCGGAGATCTCGTGGAACTCGCCCGCCGCGATACGGGCGGCTTCGGCCTGGCCTGCCGATGCTGCGGCGAGCTCGCGCTCGTAGGCAGCGCGAAGACGCGCGATGCCCGCTTCGGTGTGGCGTTCGGCGGCGAAGACGAAGATCAGAGTCTCGATCGCCTCGCGGACCTCTCCGAAATCTCGGATGTCACGATGCGTGAACTCCCGCACCACGGCCCAGGTCCGCGGGCGGGCGACGACCACTCCCTCACTGACGAGAGTGCGGATCGCCTCGCGCACGGGCAGCCGCGACACGTTGAGCTCGGCCGCGATGTCCCGTTCGATGAGACGTGATCCCGGGGCGCGCCGACCGAGCACGATGTCATCTCGAAGAACGCGCGTCACTCGCACCGACTCGAGTTCGCCGGTAGTCCCCGCCCCCGCCATGCCGGAATTATGTCACTCGGTGGCCTGTCCGACAAGTTTGGTATCCCAACCGAGCGCACATGTCACGGCTCCGGCGCTTCGTCGAACGGCGGAGATGAGGAAGGAGCGGATGCGTCGGCATCCGCTCCTCCCTCGTCTGCGTCAGGGCAGCCGGTTCGCGATCGCGAGGTTCGCCTTCAGCTCGTCGGCGTTCTGGCGCACGACATACGCCGGCCGGTCACGCTCGACCCGCCAGGACTCGCTGAGCGGGCCGACGTTGACCGTGTCGAAGCCGGCCTCGTCGTAGAAGCGGGTGACGAAGGCGACGGCCTCTGCGTCGTCGCCGGCCGTGGCGAGCGCGCGTCGATCAGGCGTGCCCGCCGGCGAACCGTCGGTCGTGATGTCGGCCGCGAAGATGTGGTTGAACGCCTTCGCGATGCGCGAGGTCGGCAGCTGCTCCTGCAGAAGCTCCGACGTGGTGGTCTCACCGCGGTCGAGGGCGTCGATGTGTCCGTCACGCTCGAAGTAGTAGTTGTTCGTGTCGAGCACGATCTTGCCCGCGAGCTGTTCGACGGGCAGCTGGTCGATCTTGCCGAGCGGCACCGTGACGACCACGACGTCGCCCGCGGCAGCGGCGTCGGCGGCAGTCGCGGCCGACGCGCGATCTCCGAGCTCCGCGACGAGGCCTGCGAGGGTCTCCGGTCCGCGCGAGTTCGCGATCACGACGTCATAGCCGTTGGCCACGGCGACCCGTGCGACCTGGCTGCCGATGTGTCCTGCACCGATGATTCCGAGAGTAGTCATGCTCGGACCAACGTGTGCCGGTCGCTGCTATTCCCGCATGACTCCGCGTGTCGCGCTCACACCGTGAGCAGGAAGCGCTCTTCGATCCGGTCGTAGCCGAGGCTCTCGTAGAGGTTGATCGCCGAGGTGTTGAAGCCGAAGACATGCAGCCCCATCGAGTCGGCACCGAGCCGCGCCGCCTCGCGCTCGGCCGCGAGCATGAGGTCGCGACCATAGCCCTTGCGGCGCTGATCAGCCGCGATCTCGATGTCGAGGATGAACGCGTGCGGGCGTCCGCCTCGGTTGCGGATGCCGATCCACAGCACCCCGACCTCAGCGCCGTCGACATGGGCGGTGAACAGCTCCTGCCCCTCCGAATCGATGCCGTCGGGGAGCTCGAGCTCCATCTGCCGGTGCGACTCGACCGCCGCATCCTCCGCCGAATACCGGCCGGATGCCACGAGGTCCTCGGCGAACGCCGCTTCGGATGCCGAGGCGAAGCTCGTGAAGCGCTCGGGAGTCATCGGCGTCACGACGAGGCCACCGGAAACGCGAGACTCGCGAGACGGCGGCGGTTCGAGAAGCATCCGGATCGACGCGACATCGAACCCTCGCCCCTCGACGAAGGCTCTGCCCGCGGTGTCGGAGGAATGCAGCGCGATGCTGAGGCGACCGACCTGCTGCCTGCGTGCCAACGACCGGAGCTCGTCGAGCAGGTCGTCGAGCTGTCGCTCGGTCGGCTCGATCGCGAACGCAAGATCGACGATGATCAGCACCCCGTTGTTCGCTGCGAGCCAGACCGTGCCGACGCGGGTGCCGCCGTCATCGATCGTGAGAATGAGCGAGGTCTGGGTCTCGTGGCCGGCGGGGAGCAGGTCGTCAAGAACCGCGTCGACATCCGAGACGGCGTCCTCGCCGATGTGCATCCCCGACTGCTGTCGCAGGGTCACCAGGCGTGCCCGGGTGGCTTCGCGCCAGTCGTCGAAGTTGTCGGCGCTGAGCGGCTTCAGATCAAGAGGCATGATTCCATCCTGCACCGCATGGCGCCGACGCTCATGCCTTGTGGAGTGCGTCCTCCGCCGCGACCCACGCCAGCATGGCGCACTTCACGCGAGCCACGTAGCGCGAGACGCCCCCGAGCGCGGCTGCGTCGCCGAGCAGCTCTTCATCCGGCTCGATCTTGCCGCGCGAGCGCATCGCCTCACGGAACGCGGCGATGCGGATCTCGAGCTCATCGACCGTCAGCCCCTCGGCGAGTTCGGCGAGCAGCGACGCGGATGCCTGCGAGATGGCGCATCCGTGACCCTCCCACGCGATCGCCTCGATGCCGCCGTCGGCGTCGCGGTGCACCTGCAGCGTGACCTCGTCGCCGCACGTCGGGTTCACCTGATGCGACTGCGCCGCGATCTCGCCGCGCAGCCCGAACCCGTGCGGGGTGCGGGAGTGGTCGAGGATGAGTTCCTGATAAAGGTTCTGCAGGTCGCTCATGCGCCCCTCCGGAAGAATTCGATCGCACCCTGGACGCCGTCGATCACGGCATCCACCTCGGCGTCGGTCGTGTACAGATACGTGCTCGCCCTGGTCGACGAGGTGATGCCGAGACGACGATGGAGCGGCTGCGCGCAGTGGTGTCCCACGCGCACCGCAATGCCCCTGTCGTCGAGGAACTGCCCCACGTCGTGCGAGTGGATGCCGTCGACGTCGAAGCTCGCGAGCCCGACGCGCGGCAGGTCGATGCCGGCACCGAGCACGCGCACCCCGTCGATGGCCGTGAGCCCCTCGACGAGACGCCTGCCGAAGGCGGCCTCATGCGCGGCGATGCGCGGCATGCCCACCGCGGTCAGATAGTCGATCGCCGCGGCGAGCGCGATCGCCTGGGAGACCCGCTGAGTGCCGGCCTCGAACCGCTGCGGCGGCGGCAGGTAGGCGGCCTCCGTCGTGGTGACCGTCGTGATCATCGAACCGCCCGTGAGGAACGGCGGCATGGCCTCGAGCAGTTCACGTCGCCCGTAGAGAGCGCCGATGCCGGTGGGGCCGAGCATCTTGTGCCCCGACAGCACGGCGAAGTCGACGTCGAGCGCGCGCACGTCGAGCGGAAGGTGAGGTGCCGACTGGCAGGCGTCGAGCACGACCATCGCGTCGACCGCGCGGGCCAGCGCGACGAGCTGCTCGACGGGGTTGATCACTCCGAGCACGTTGGACACATGGGTGAATGCGACGAGCTTCGTGCGCTCGGTGATGAGGTCGGCGGCGGCATCGAGTCGGAGGGCGCCGTCGTCGTCGAGCGGTATCACCCGCAGGGTCGCGCCCGTGCGAGCCGCGAGCTCCTGCCACGGGATGAGGTTCGCGTGGTGCTCCATCTCGGTGGTGACGATCTCGTCGCCCTCGCGCAGACGAAGACGCTCGGCGGCCGCTCCCCCGCGTCCGAGCGACGCGTTCGAGAGCGAATACGCGATGAGGTTGAGGGCCTCGGTGGCGTTCGACGTCCAGACGATCTCGCCCTCGTCGGCTCCCACGAATCGGGCGACAGTGGCGCGGGCGTCCTCGAACACCTCGGTGGCCTCGGCGGCGAGAGTGTGCGCTCCGCGGTGCACGGCGGCATTCAGAGTCGAAGCGAACTCGCGTTCGGCATCGAGCACGGCGAACGGACGCTGCGAGGTGGCACCCGAGTCCAGATACATCAGGGGATGCCCGTTGACCTCGGCGCGCAGGATCGGGAAGTCCTCACGGAGGCGTCGCACCTCGGCATCGGTCAGAGCGCCACCCCCTGGTCGGGCGATCACGTCGGATTCGCGAGAGATGCTCATCCTTCTAGCTTCTCATCTGGCGCACCCCGCGGGGCGCCCTCAGCTCGGCCTGAGACGGTCAGGGCACGACGAGGATGTGATCCGTGTCTGCAATCCCGAGGGCTCCCGTCGCCGGGTCGACATAGCGCAGGGTGACCCGATGGAGTCCGGGGCGGATGTCGACGAACGACACGAACGTCGAGTCGCCCGTGAGCAGCACGGTCGACGCGGGATCTCCGTCGACGGACACGGATGCTGTGGAGCCGGCGACGCCCCGCACATCGAGCGTGAGGTCGTCGCGCCTGCCGTCGCCATCGGCATCCGTGCAGGAGATGATGCCGTCCGAGTCTTCGGCGAGCCCCGGCACGGGGAAGTAGGTGCGCCCGGTCGGCTCACTCACCGTCTGCTCGCCCGTGGTGGGCGAGGTGTGTCGCATCGAGATCGAGATTCCCTGGTGGAGTGTGTCGGCGTCGGGGCGCACCGAGAAGGTGCCGTCCGCGCCGACGATCGCCGCGGCGACGACGCGGCCTGTCTCGTCGACGATCTCGACTGCTGCGCCCGGAGTCCCGGTGCCGGTGATCGTCGGCAGTGCGGCCTCGGTCGGCAGGATGGTCCAGGAGATCGTCACCGGCACATCGACGGGAGGGTCGACGACCGGGGGAACCTCCACCGGGGGAACCTTCGGCGGAGGGTCCACCACCGGCGGCTGCTGCGCCGGGGCCGACGGCGGGCGCACCGGCGGTTGTGTCCGCGCATCGCCCGGTGGTGCAGGCTCGGTGACATCGGTGGGCGCCCTGGGCACGATGATCGGGGCGTCCACGACCTCGAGATCGGGCTGAGTCTCACGGACGGTCGCAGGCGGTTGCGGTTCGACAGGTGTCTCTGACTCCACCGGAGATTCAGCCGGGGGCTCTGTCGGCGCCGGGGGTTCGGTCAGCGTCGGCAACCCTGCGGATCCGGGCGATTCGATCGGAGCGGGCGATGCGACGACGAGCGCCGACGAGTCGTCGGCATCCGGGGTTCCCACCGGCGCCAGCTGCGCGGCGACCGCCGCGACCGCGACGACCGCCGTCGCCGCCGCGACAGACCCACCCGCGACGAGCCACTGCGACCTGCCCCGAGGCAGCCAGCTCACAGCGGCGGCTGCGGCGGGCGCCGGAGATCCGGCCGAATAGGCTGCCGCCGCAGGCCCGCCGAAGATCACGGGCAACAGCACGGCTCGCAGCTTCGACGACGCCCGCTCGATCTCGGCACTCGCCATCGTGCATCGGGTGCAGCGTTCGAGGTGCGCATCGAAGCGCGCGCGGTCGGCGCGCGCCACATGGCGCTTGCGGCCCTGCGCCACGATGCGCTCACAGGTCCACCGGCATTCGGGGTCGCGTCCCGGTTCTTTGATGTGCGCCTGCAGCCACGCGAGCTTGAACCCTTCCCTGGCCCGCGCTGCCAGCACCGAGACGGCGTTCGGGGTCATGCCCATGAGCGGCGCGATCTCTCGCGGCTTCATGCCCTCGACCTCGAGGTACCAGAGCAGGGTGCGCCACCGCTCGGGAAGATCCTTGAACGCTGTCGTCAGCAGCGCTTTGTCTGACAGCAGATCGAGCGAATCGTCGGTGTGCTCGACCGGCAGCTCATCGATGTACTCGAGGGCGACGACGTCCTTCTGCTTGCCGCCCCAGGTGGCCGCGGCACTGCGCACGGCAGCGAAGATGTAGGGCCGGAAGGCGTCGGTCGGACCGCCGCCGTTGCGGATCGCACTGAAGGTCTTGGCAAAGGCCTCGCTGACGAGGTCCTCCGGATCGATCGAGCTCGTGATCGAACGCGCGGCGCGAAGTGCGGCCGGCGAATGTCGATCCCAGAGCACACCGAAGGCCTTGCTGTCCCCCGCGCGGGTGGCGAGCACGAGCTCATCGTCGCTCACCTCGGAGTCGGTCCGGGTGCGCAGCTCGCGCACAGCCGCGGCGCTCACGGCGTGACCCGGGTAGCGCGCATCGAGTCAGAAGCCACGGGCGGGTTGTTCACTGGGTTCCCTTTCGATTTCTCACTACCAGCCTTGCGACCAAGCGATCTGACCGGTATGTAGATTCGTATGAGAGTTCTCCGTACTGAATAGAGAAGGTTCCATGACGGTCCCCGAGATCCATCCCGAAGCGCCGACCCTGCGAGACGCGGTTCGGGTCAGCGACGGGCGACTCTTTGCCGCCGCCCGAAGCACCCGCTTCGATTCGAGGACGTTCACCGGAGTGGAGTTCTACGATCCGTTGACGCCGTCCTCCGAATACGTCGACCGCATCGTGCTCGGTGCCGGCCTCGCACCGATGCACGTCGCGGGGCTCATGGCCGAGCTGATCGATGCCGGGGCGGCCGCGCTCGTGCTGCGCGCCCCCGAAGACAGCAGTCCTCGCGAGTGGACGTCGACCGATCAGCACCCCACCCTCGCCGTGCTCCGCCTCGGCGACGGAGACTGGGCACAGGTCGCGGACGTCCTGCGATCGCTGCTCGGTGCTCACTCGATCGGGCAGGTCACTGGCGTGCGGATGGGAGATCTCTTCGTACTCGCCAATGCCATCGCCACACTGGCAGACGGAGCGGCCAGCATCGTCGACTCCACGGGCCAGGTCGTGGGGTATTCCACGCACAGCGAGCAGCCGATCGACGACGCCCGACGACGCACCACTCTCCTGCTGCAGGAGGACCTCTCGATCACGTCCGACTCCCGCTACCGATCGCTGCTCCGAGCCACCGAGGCGCGGCACTTCCCCTCGGACACCGACCAGTTCGGACGCGTGGGGATCGCCGTCAGAGCGTCCGGAGAACTGCTCGGGTCGCTCTGGGTGATCCAGATCGACCCCTCGCAGGCTGCTCGCACTCGATCGCTGCTGCAGGAGATGGAGCCGATCGTGGCCCAGCATCTGCTTCGTGCCCGAGAGGACGCGGGCGACCGCGACCAGCGCACCTCGGGGCTTCTGCGCACGCTTCTCGAGGACCGTCGACATGCCCGCGGCGCGGCCTCGCAGCTGCTCATCCGGCCCGAAGCCGGTTGCACCATCGTGTGCTTCCGAGTCGACACGTTCGACGAGGTCGAGGCCGTACGCGGATTGCACCGCGTGCTCCATCTGGCGATCAGTGTGTCGAGCGCCGCATTTCCGGGCTCGCACAGCGCGATCGTCGGCTCCCAGGTCGTGACGCTCATCCCGGGCCCTCACGCGGCAGCGGTCGAGACCTTCACGCAGGCGATGGTCCGCATCGACAACGCGTTGATCGCAGGCATCGGCACGCGCGCGCATGACATCAACGGCATCACCCGCTCGTACCGCGAGGCCGGAGCCGTCGCCGGCGTGCTCGTGGGTTCGTCGCGCCATGACGGCGACCGGCGCATCCACGTCGCGACGTTCGACGAGATGCGCGATCGCCTCGCGATCCTGCAGGTCGGCGATCTGATCGAGGGCCTCGACGCCGTCGTCGGCGACTCCGCGAGCATCCTCGCCGCACACGACGCCGCTCAGGGCACCGAACTGATGCGCACCGTGCGGGTCTATCTCGACCAGCTCGGCAGCGTGCGCGAGACGGCGAATGCGCTGCACGTTCACCAGAACACCGTCCGATATCGGCTCGACGTCGTGCGCACCGAGCTGGGGATCGATCTCGATGCGCCCGACACCCGACTCTGGCTCTGGCTTCGGCTGTCGGTCGCGTCGAACAACGCGGTCTGAGCACTCATCCGATAGCCGCCGGCAGGAGGACGGTGACGCCGGCGCGCTTCGTCGTCGGGTCGATGTACCGAGCCGCGTCGAACGGCTCATCCGCTCCGGAACGGATGACGAGCCCGTCGACACCACTGGCCGGAAGCCGGACAGCGCGCGATCTGCCCTGCTCGTCGAGCAGGGCGACCCAGGCATCCGGCTCGGCGCGCAGATGCAGGCAGCTCACCGCGACGAGCGATGCATCGGGGCAGGCGTCCTGATCGGCGCGCGCGATGGTCGGGGTCGCGAAGGTGAGCGGTCCGATGTCCGGCGCCCATTCGGTGACTCCGGCGTCGTCGTGATGACTCACACTGAGCGTCATGCCCTGGTGCGTCGATTCGCCCGAGACGTCGACCACGAACACCCCGTCGTCATCGACGAGAGCCGAGTCGAGCACGACGCCGTTCTCGTCGACCACGGTGACGAGCGCTCCCGGAGCGCCAGTGCCCGCCAGCGGATCCGGGACGAGAGAGTTCTGCGCGATCGACTGCGTGATGCGGAACTCCGATGCGCCCATGGGAGGAGGCGTCTTGGCTGAGTCGTCGATCGTCGGCGTCGTTCCCGGCACGACCGCAGAGGGAGCAGGACTGTCGTCGCTGCTCGGAGCCTGCTGATGTTCACCGTCGGCGACGGGTGCCGGGGTCACTCGTGGGATGCTCTCGGTCGAGTCCGGCGCAGGCGCCTGATCCGGCGCCTGGGCCGGATCAGGCTCAGGTGCCGGCTCAGGTGCCGGCTCAGGTGCCGGCTCAGGTGCCGGCTGCGGCTCGGGAGTCGGCTCGGACGCGGGAGTCCGGATCGGAAGCCCGGGCAGACCTTCGACAACCGGGCCGGCCTCACCGGAGATCGACGCCTCAGGGAAGGACCGAGCGATCTCGGCGCGATCGGAGTCCGCGGCTGACAGACTCAGCGCGCTGCCCGTGAAGATGACAGCTCCGACGACGACGACAGCGGTGGCCGCCAGCGCCGTCAGGCCGCCGACCGGAACCGCCGACGCCGCCCCGTGCGCTGCGACAGGCGCCCCGGCGCCGAACGATGCCGTCGCGCCGTCGCGCGACACGAACGCCCCGGCTGACCCCGGCGACAGGTCAGGCCCCATGACATGCGCCTCGGCGGACGCGTCGGCCGCGTAGATCGCCGCCGCCGCGCCGCCGAGCAGTGCCGCGGGCAGGATCGAACGCAGCCGCTGCGAAACGGTGTCGATCTCTGCCGCGACGATCCGGCATCCGCCGCACGTGCTCATGTGCTCGCTGAAGCGACCGGCGTCGTCGCCGCCCACCCAGCGACCTCGTCTGGCCACCACGCGCTCGCAGAACCACCGGCAGTCCTCCGACCGGGAGGGGTCGTGGATGTGCGCCTCCAGCCAGGCTCGACGAAAGCTGTCGCGTGCACGCGCGGCCAGCGCGGAGACCGCGTTCGATGTCATTCCCATGAGCGGCGCGAGCTCTCTGGGCTTCATCCCCTCGACCTCGAGATACCAGAGCAGGGTGCGGTGCCGCGCCGACAGCGTGCCGAACACCGCGGCGATGCTGGATCGCTCGGCGATGCGCTCGAAGGCATCGCCGTCTTCCGGCGACAGGTCGCGCTCCGACACCATGTCGAGCGAGAGCGCGCTGCCGTTCCGCGCCCACCGCGCGGCGGTGTTGCGCAGCGTGGCGAGAAGGTAGGGCCGGAAGGCGTCGCTCGGACCGCCGCCCGCCTTCGTCACCCGGAGGATCGACGCGAAGGCCTCGCTCACGAGATCGTCGGGATCCGATGACGGCGAGATCGCCCTGGCAGCGCGTCGGGCGGAGTCGACGTGCCGACGCCAGAGGAGGGCGAAGTCACCGATGTCGCCACCCCGCACGGCGTCGATGATCTGGGCATCGGACGGCTCACCCGGGACGTCGTCGTCGCCGTCGATGTCACTGCCGAGGTTCATGCTGCTCCGGATGCTGTCAGGACCGACGTCGCGATCGATGCGCCGGAGATGAATGAGGGACGAGGCAGCGGGGATGCCTCGTCCCTCCGACTCTCGTGAGAGTCGATTCCGCTGCGAGAGGGTTCGGCCGGGGAGCGGTCGATCTCTGCTGTGCGGGCGTCGGCCGGGAACCAGACGCGCGGCCGATGGCCATACCTACAAGACCGATATGACTGGAAAACATGACGTCGCCCGCCTGAGTTTTTCGCCGCGAGGCGCATCAGCCGACGCTCGCCGCCGGGTCGACGGGCGCAAGAGACAGGAAGCGCATCTTGTTCTCGCCGTAGAAGCAGGTCTGCACCATGAACTCGCCCGTCATGCCGGTGAGCTTCTCGACATTCGACCACTTGGGAGTGTGTCTCTCCTCGACGACCTCGTAGACGACGTCGGAACCCTCGACCATGACGCGTTGGCCGAGCTCCCACCCGAGAATCACGTCGCCCCCGCAGTTGTTGTGCGCGGCGAAGAGCGGAAGCACGTCGTCGATCCGATAGCTGACCATCTCTGTGAAGGTGCCGTCGCACCGGTCGAGCTCGACCATCCCGCCTTCGGCCCCGAGCCTGATCACGGGGAGCTCGTCGGGCGCGAAGACCTGATGGAACTGCTTCAGCACCGAGACCTTGACGTCACCGGTCACCTTGTCGACGAGGTCGGGGGCGACCACGGACGCCGAGAGGAACGACAGCCCGAGTCCGACGAGCACGATGCTCGCGAACAGCAGACCACCCCGTCGCCGCGGTCGCTGAGCCCGGGCGGTCTCAGCGGATTGCTCGTGG
Source organism: Microbacterium sp. K2 (assembly GCF_051365005.1). Classification (NCBI taxonomy): domain Bacteria; kingdom Bacillati; phylum Actinomycetota; class Actinomycetes; order Micrococcales; family Microbacteriaceae; genus Microbacterium; species Microbacterium sp. K2. The sequence goes on from NZ_JBLWII010000001.1 coordinate 1,657,134, forward strand.
CGGGAGTCGGTGCGGTCCACTGCGACCCCGATCGTCATGAGCCTGAGTCAGCAGGAAGGTGCGTCGCTCGCCTGCTGCTGCGATTCGTGCTCGTCCGACGAGGCATGACGACGACGAACGTGAGTGCCGGCACCCCGACGACGAGCAGTGCCCACCACGGGAACCCTGCAGGGTCAGTGGTGTCGTCGATCGTCGTGACGGAGGAGCCTTCGGTCGGGGCATCGACGCGCTCGGCGCGGACCAGGAGGCGGTGGGTGTTGACGCCGGTCGGCGTGCAGGTGACGAGCGTGAGATAGTCCTTGCCTGCGACCTGGCGGAGCTCGTCGGCCTCGTCGGGCAGAACGGTCGTGGTCTGATCGACCTCGTAGTAGAGATCTTCGCCCAGGGCGGTGACGACGATGACGTCGCCCGCTACGAGCTCGTCGATGTCGTCGAAGAGCGTCGCCTGCACGAAGCCGTTGTGGCCGGTGAGCACCGAGTGGGTCCCCGGGCCGCCCACGGGGAGCGACGAGCCGTAGAGGTGACCTATGCCGCGAGACAGTGTCTCTTCGTCTGTGCCGTGGAAGATCGGCAGGTCGACGTGGATGCGGGGGATGCGGACCCGGGCCATGGCATCGGTTCCGTCGGCGCTGAGCGTGTCGAAGTACGCCGCGGCGCCCTCACCGATCGCCGTCTGCTGGCCGTCGGCGCCGAGCGCGTACGGGTCGCGCAGCGGCCCGGTCGGGAGGTTCTCGTTATAGGCCTCGGCCGTGGCGAGCATCTCGGCGACCGCCTCATCCGGGATCTGCTCGACGGACTGGACGTAGCCGTCGACGTCGGTGTCGTGGCTCCACGCCGAGAACCACGACGCGGCGGTCGGATAGACGAGCACTGCGATGCCGACGGTCGCGATGAGCATGACGATCGACTGGTTCCATCCCCATCGCGCCCTTCGCGCAGTGGCACGCGTGGGGGGTCGCGCCGGAGAATCCGGTGTGGACGCGTCGATGAGGGTCATGCTGCACTCTCTGGTCGGACAAGGTGAGGAAGAGGTGGAAAAGAATGGGCCGTGCGGGGGAAGGGATCTCTTCACCTCCCCCGCACGGCCGGTCTTCGCGTTATGCCTGTGCGGCTGCCTTGCGGCGGCTGCGGATGGCGAGCAGGACCGCTCCGCCGAGCAGCATCACGCCACCGGCGAGGAACAGGGTCGTGCCTGCGCCACCGGTCAACGGCAGGGTGAAGCCGGCGTTCGAGGGAACGTTGACGACCTCGAGGTCGACGCCGACGGCCGTGGTGGCTGCGGTGACGGTGAACTCGATCGGAGCTGCGAGCAGCTCGTATCCGTCGGGTGCGACGATCTCGGCGAGCCAGTACGACTGGTAGCCCTCTTCGCCCACGGCGACGGCGGCGTTGTCCGCCCAGTCGGAGTAGCGCAGACCCGAGATGGTCACGGTGCCGTCAGCGGCGACCGCGAACTCGGTCGAACCGGCGAGTGCGATGGCGTTGGTGCCGTCGATCGCGTCCTGCTGGGTCGGGTACACCGAGAACACGGCACCGGTGAGCGGTGCGCCGGCCTTGTCGGTCTTCTCGACCGTGATGTCGCCCCACTTGGTGATGACCTCGGGGGTGACGGTGGGGCCGCCGGGCTCGCCCGGCTCGACGGTGTACGACCCGGCGTTCGGGTAGAGCACTGCCGTGTTGGCGATCTCGCCGACCGTGTTGACCTCGGTCGTGACGATGACCTGCACCTGCGTGGCGGGGTTGGCCGCGAGCACTGCGAGACCCGAGGCGGTGAACTCGACCGTGACCGCGTTGGTCGCGGCATCGTGGACGATCGTGTAGTCGCCCGCGGCGAGCGGGGTTCCGTCGACGAGCGAGACGGCGGCGCCGACGTAGTCGAGCTTGTCGTCGAGCGTGTCGACGATCTTGTAAGCGTCGATGACGGCGACGTTGGGGATGTCACCCGTGATCGTGAAGTCGATCTCGTCGCCGAGCTTGACGTCTTCCGAGTCCTCGACGGTCTTCGTCGCCTCGGTCAGGGCGTTCTTCGGGTAGACGTGCACGTCGTACAGCCAGGTGCTGTCATCGGCGGGGTCGGTCAGCGGCACGGTCACCAGGAACGGCGCCACACCGGTCGAACCGGCCAGCGGTGCGGTCTCGACGACGAAGTAGAGGCCGAGGTCGAGGTTCGCCAGGGCGATCTCGCCGTTCGCGTCCGTCAGCGTCTGGCCACCGACTGCGCTGGCCGTGTATCCGGCAGCGGTGATGTCGGCGACGCTGTCGGGGTCGAGGTCGGCGAGGTCGTTCGCGTCGATCCATCCCTGGTTGCTCGTCAGGTCGATCGTGTCGACCTTGTAGACCGTGAAGCCCACGCCCGGCAGCGGTGCCAGTGCGACGTTCTGCTCGGTGCCGTCGTTCGGCAGTCCGGTGGGCGTCTCGGGAGCCTCGAACTTGTGGATCGTCAGCGAACCGACAGCATCCGGGTCGACGAGGTTCGGGGTCGCGGCGCTTGCGGGCGCTGCGAGGGTGAGCGCGGCGACGCCTGCGACGAGCAGACCTGCCGCGACGCGGGATCCGCGTCCGTTGGTGGGAGTGTTCACTGTGTCTCTCTCTAGGTGGCCAGGTCGCCCTGGTGGGTTACAGGTGGTGGTGGGTGAGAAGTGCAGATCAGATCTGCGGGTCAGTGGTGTCGGCACGTGCATCGCGTCGGCGGACCCAGAGGGCCAGCCCGCCCGCGCCGAGCACGGTCAGGGAACCGGCGAGGATGTAGGGCAGTGCTCCCGTCCCCCCGGTGGTCGGAAGGGTCATCGCGGGTACGTCGCGTACCGTGATGAGCTGACCGGCGGCGGTCACCGCCTCGTCGCCGCCCGCGGTCACGCTCACGGTGCGGTCGGGGTTGATGGTGAACTGCACGGGAGCAGCGAGCAGGCTGAAGCCGTCGGGTGCGGTCAACTCGCTCAGCCAGTAGGTGCCGGCAGGGATGCTGTCGATCTGGAACAGTCCGGTCTCGACGCCGCCGATGCTGAAGGGCAGGGCCACACCGGGCTCGCCGTTCGCGTCCTCGAGGATCGCGAACGAGGATCCGTCCATACGCACCCAGGTGTTCGCGGCCGCTTCGCCGACCTTCTCGATCTGCAACGGAATGCGGAACGGCTCGATGGGAGTCTCCGTGCTGTCGTCGTTCGAGCGCACCGGACCGCCATCCGGGTCGGTACCCGTGGAGTAGGCCGTGTTGATGACGATCTTCGCGTCGACGTCGTCCTGATCGATGACGTACGGCGCGTTCGCGACGCAGTGCGCGATCTGGGTCGGTGCGATCGTCGTCGGCGTGCAGGTGACGGTGATGCTGCGATCGGTGAGCCGATCGTCGACCACGGTCACGTTCGCGACCGTGACGTTGCCGGTGTTGGTGACGTCGAACTCGTACATGATGTGGTCGCCGAGTCCGGTCACGCCGTCCTGGTCGACGTCGACGACCGAGGCCGTCTTGTCGAGCACGATCTCGGGTGTCCACACGGCCGGGATGATCTCGTCGTCGGTGTCGGTCACATTCGGACCGACCGCCGGGGTTCCGGTGGCGCGTGCGATGTTCGTGAGAGGAGCGTTGTCGAGGTCGGCCTGCTGCACCACATAGGTGGCCGTGCAGGTCATCTGGGCTCCGCTCGCGAGCGTCGAGCCCTGCGGCGGGACGCACGACAGGGTGCTCATGTCACCGACACCCGAGAACGAATCCTCGGTGATGTTCACGTTCGTGAGGTTGGTGTTGAGCGTCGTGTTGGTCGGCGCCTTGGGCGTCGTGTTGGTCGCCACGAAGCTGTAGGTGATCACGTCGCCGACCGCTGTGTAGACCTTGTCGGGGTCGGTGTCGCTGGTCACTGCGACCCCGTTCACCGCGGTGATGCGCTTGACGATGTCGATCGACGGCTGGATGACCTCGAGCGACGCATTGGCCGGCGGGTTCAGGTTGGTCGTGATGTTGGCAGGCCCGTTGATGTAGGTGCCGTTGACCGTCGAGGTGACGTCGACCGTGATCGTGCACGATGCCTGACCCAGGGCGAGGTCGCCGCCGGTGACCGACACCGACGTCCCGCCTGCGGGCGCCGTGACCACGTAGGCCGCACCGGTGCGCTGGACGCAGGTGCCGCCGACGTTCGGCGCCGCTGCGATCCTGAGGTTCGTCGGCAGAGCGTCGGTGATGAACCAGTCGTTCTTGGCCATGAGGTCGCTCGTGTTCGTGACGGTGAGCGTCATGGTCGACGTCGATCCGTTCGTGATCACCGTCGGGCTGAATGCCTTGTCGAGCTGAGGGGTCACGTCGACGATCTGCGGCAGGTCGAAGGCGACGTCGTTGCCCGAACCCGTGGCGGTGGCGTTGTACAGCGTCAGGCCGAGGTTCGCCGTGGTGCCGACGGGCACCTGGTAGGCCGCCGACTGCAGCTTCGCGGTCTGAGTTCCCCAGAAGGTGTTGTTCGTGCAGGGGTTCAGCCCGGTGCTGAGCACGATCGGGCTGCCGTTCACGAGCAGGCTGAAGGTCTCCTTCGGCTGATTCGCACCACCGGCCGCGGGGCAGTTGACCGCGGCGAAGTACGCCGACACGGCGTAGTAGTGCCCGGCGACCGCGGGGATCGTGTTGACCGTGCGGAACTGCGTGCCGGCGGCGATGGTGCCGTTCGTCGCGTTGGTGTAAGAGGTGAGCACCTGGTTCGTCGCAGCCTGAGCCGCCGTCTGCCCCTGCGCGGTTCCGAGTGCCGCGGCCATCTGCTGCAGCGTCGGCCACGTCGTCGTGACGTTGTTGGTGCAGCCCAGGTCGGTGAGGGGGGCGGTGGGCGTGACGCTGCTCATGATCCAGCCGTTGCACTGGTTGCCGGCCGGTGTGTACTGCGTCGACGCCGTGTACGTCGAGTTCGCGGCGGCCGCTCCACCCGTGTAGTTCAGGATGCTGATCGGCAGGAGCGACGCGTTCTGGTTCGAGAAGTTCTCGGTGTACACCGGCGTACCCGGCTGAGGTGTCCCCGGAGTGCCTGGCACCGTCGCCGCGGCAGTGATGCCGCCGTGGGGGGCCAGTGTCGCTCCGGCGACGAGCACGCCGGCGATGGCGAGCACGCCGAGCAGCCGCGTCATCGCCCGTCGGCGAGGCGCGCCGCCGGAGCGTGATGAACGCTCCGTCGTGCGGTGGTGTGAGCGAATGCTCATGAATGTCCCAATCCCGGCGCGCCGCTTCCCGCCTGCCAGGCATGGCGCGGCGAGAGAGGCGAATGCCTGTCCCCGAAAAGTCGTGTGTGTTCCCAGTGCGAACAGGAAGCAGAGGCTGCCCGTCACATACCCAGACCTCGGCGGCGAGGTTTTATGACGGGCCGTGAAAAAACTTTTCGGTCAGACGGCGGGTTCCGCAGCATCCCGGTCACAGCGCCCGGGCCGATCCTGCTCGTCGCGCGCATTGCGCCGGGGGCGGGCACGGTGGTGGCTCAGTCGATCGTGCTCGTCACGATCGTGAATGGGCTCGGCGCGTTCCTGATGCTGTGGAGCGAGAAGCCCGCGAACGGCTGAGGCCGAACGTCACATCCGGGCGAAGCGCGCGCGGACCATCGAGAAGAGGCCGTAGATGGCGAGTCCCACCCCGACGAGCCAGAGGATCGCGCGCCCCTGGGGCAGGTCGACCAGACTCCGCAGTGCCCCGTCCAGGCCCGCAGCCTTCTCAGGGTCTTGCGTCCACGCCGCCACGACGAACAACAGGCCAGTCACCGTGATCGCGATGCCCTTGGCGATGTAGCCCGCGACGCCGAGGGCGATGATCCCAGGCCGCGACGGCCCGTCCGGAACATCCATCGTCTTCTCGAAGCCTCTGGTGAACCCGATGACGATGAACCCGACCCCCACACCCGCCACAGTCAGACCGAGGATGATCAGCAGCACGATTCCGCCGGGAGCGCCGAGGATCACCGCGCTGAGGGCGCGCAGCGTCGTCTCGGACTCGACGTGTCCTCCGAAAGCGAAGATCAGCGCCAGGCCTGCGATCACGAGGTACGCGCCCGCGATGCCGATCAGCTTGATCCTCATCCCCCACTTGCGGGTCTCCTTGCCTCTGGCGAGGAGACCGCTGGCGATCTGCCACACAGCAAGAGCGACCAGCGCCACCGCGACCAGCCCGAGAACCAGCCCGCCGACGGGCGTCGAGCGGATCTGCTCCATCGCACCGTCCTGGTCGGCATCCCCGCCGCCGCCGGAGGCGATGGAGACGGCGATCGCCCCGATGATGATGTGCACGAGGCCGACCACGACGAAGCCCGCCCGCGCCACGCGTCGGAATGCATCGGATCGCTGCGCCGTGCGCGCGGCATCCTTTGCTGAGCTCATCCGAGCAGGATATCGCCCGGACCCGTGTCACCTGAGCGCCTGGAGACAGGCAGAGCAGCCGGATCCTCGCCGAGCAGACGCTGGTCGATCTCGTCGTCGTAGCGCTCCTGAGCGCTCAAGACCTCCTCGACATGCGACTCGGCCCAGATCTGCAGTGCCTGCAGGGGCTCGTGCAGCGTGCGACCGAGTGGCGTCAGCTGATAGCGCGCATGACCGTCATCGTGCAGGGCTCGCACGAGCATGCCGTCGCGCTCGAGCGCGCGGAGCGTGTCGACGAGGACCTTCTTCGTGATGCCGTCGACCCCGCGATGAAGCTCGCTGAACCGCAGGGGCTCCTCGTGGAGAAGGACGACGATCATCGCCGTCCACTTGTTGGCCACTCGTGCCAAGGATGCGCGCGACGGGCAGCTCGACGAGAACACCGTCCATTCGGGACTCATGCGAGGGGCCTCCGTTTCGGTGACGTTGAAGTGACCACGCACGGGTCGAGACGCTGGACCATCAGAATACCGATCCATCGAGGAGGAACATCATGTCGGCTATCGACATCGTGGGGCAGTATGGGGCGGCCATGGCCGCCGGAGACATGCAGGCGCTGGCAGCGACTTTCGCCACCGACGCCGTCTGGCACCAGCCGGGTTCTAGTCAGGTGTCGGGCGACAAGATCGGCCCCGACGCGATCATCGCGCATCTCGGACGCTTCATGGAGCTGAGCGGCGGGACGTTCACTCTGGAGACCGAGTCGGCGACCGAGAGCGGCGATCTCGTCGCGGCGACGGTGCACTTCCGCGCGGCGCGCGAGGGGCGCACGGATCTCGATCAGCACGGAGTCGATGTGTTCCGAGTCGTGGACGGCCGGATTGCAGAGGTCTGGCTGATCAGCGAAGACCAGATCGCGGAGGATGCCTTCTGGGCCGAGGCCTGAGTGGACAGCCGGATCGCGCGTCGGCGCGGTCCGGCCTCCATCACCGGTCTCAGCCGATGCGCGCCACCGGTTGACGCAGGATGGTGCGGAGTTTCGCGGGCTCGACCCGCCGGACATCGCTGAGGTAGACCTCATGGTGAAGCCCGGTCATGGCCAGATCGTGCTCGGGGATGAACCGGTTGTGCAGCTCGTCGAGCACCGGGGCCTCGTCGTCGTACGACCCGACGTGCAGGGTCTGCACGCACAGTCCTTCGTCGAGGGTCTCGAGCCGCACCGACCGCAGCGCGGGCGCAGCTTGCTTCTTCTTCGCGAGCTTCTCCTCGACCGTGTCGACCGCGCGGTCGAACATCTCGGGGGTGACGTGCTCCGGCACCATGATCATGAGTGTCCACTGCCAGGCCGACTTGTCGCGGCGTGAGGTGAACGACTCCATGTCGGGCGCGTGCCATTGCCCCTCGAGAGGCATCACGACCGTGTCGATCCCGAGCTGCTCCCTGCTCGCGAACTTGAGCGTGTAGGCGAGCGGGAAGAGCGCCGACACCGCATCCTGATAGGCCTGGGCACTGTTGGGGTCACCCGCGCCGTCGACCATCAGGTACTGCATCGGGGGTACCTCGAGGATGCGGAACTCACCGTGCTTCGCCCGGTAGGCGTCGAGGGACTTCTTGGGGTCGATCGCCATCGCGGGTCCTCTCACGGCGGCATCGGCATCCGACCGTCGCCACAGTGTCGCACGGGTGGCGGACATCGGGTGGGTGGTGCGGCTGTGCCCGCCCCGCCCACCCGAGACGCCTCACGCCTGCTCGACCGCCAACCAGAGCTCGCACGAGGCATGGCTGCCGGTGAACTCCAGGTATCGCACGATCGACGGGCCGGGACGCAGCTGCCAGGGGTTCGACGGGAACCACTCGGTCGCCGTCGCGGCCCACAGGGTCTGCAGGGTCTCGGGGAACGGCCCCGACGCGGCGAAGACCGCCCACGCCCCCGCCTCCACCCTCATGACGTCGAGGTCGTCGGGCACAGGAGTCGACTCAGACACGGAGACGCCATGCAGATAGGTGAGCTCCGTGCCCTCCGGCGCATCCGGTGCGACATCGCCGGTGACGGCGAGGATTCCGCCGGGCTCGGCATCGCTCAGCGCCTTCAGCCTTGCGTGCTCCTGCGGTGCGATCGAGGCGATGTGGGCTTGGATGTGCGGATTGACCCCCTCATGGATGAGCGGCACTCGCGCGGCGTGGCCGACGAGCACGAGCTCGGGCGTGGTGGTGATGGTGACGTCCATCTGGGTGCTCCCTTCGACGCTCAGGCGGAACCGGAGCGTGGGTTGTGTGCGGAGAGGACCCCCGTCTCGGCGCGCGTCTACCGGGCTGATCCCGTGCACGGCGCGGAACGCGCGACCGAACGCCTCGATCGAGCCGTATCCGTGTCGCACCGCGACATCGAGCACGTTCGGGGCGCCTGCGGCGAGCTCCGCACCGGCGAGCGTCATCCGGCGGCGGCGGACGTACTCCGACAGCGGCATTCCGGCCAGAGCCGAGAACATCCGCCGCAGGTGGTACTCCGTCGTCCCGTGGACGCGCGCGAACCCGGCGACGTCGATATCGGCTGCGGCGTCGGCATCGACGAGATCGACCAGTGCGTTGAGCGTTCCGATCATGAGGTCCTCCTTTCCTCACCATCGTGCGATCCGAGGGTGTCCCGCGACCCGACTTTGCGGGTCGGATCCGATCAGTCACCCCGCGAGGTCAGCTGCGCTCCCCCGGATCCGCGAGCAGATCTGCGAAGGCCAGCTCGGCCGCGCCGATCAGCAGCCGGTCGGCGCCGAGAGCGGCAGGACGGATCTCCAGGGCCTCCGCGCTCTCCGACATCGCCAGCGCATGCACGTCGTCGGCGATCTGAGTCGCCCTCAGGTCGGCGATCGTCGCCAGGAACCCGCCGAGCACGACGAGTGCGGGGTTGAGCACGTTGACGGCGTTGGCCAGTGCCCCCGCGAGCACACGCGCCTGACGCGTGATCTCGTCGGCCACCACAGCCGATTGCGACTCCGAGAGCTCGGTGTCGAGCGTCTCGTCGTCGGCCGCGTCGAGGCCCACCGCGTCGAGCAGCAGGCGGCGACTCACCTCGGCCTCGAGCACGCCATCCGCGGTGCGTCGATCGGTGTCTGCGGAGATCCGCGGCCTGTTCTGACCGAACTCCCCCGCGTATCCGCCCGCGCCGGCGACCGGCTTTCCGTTGACGATCAGGCCGCCGCCGATACCCGACGCGCCTCCGTTCAGGTAGACGATGTCGTCGATCCCCCGGCCGGCGCCGTAGCGATGCTCCGCGATCGCACCGAGCGTCGCGTCATTGTCGACGAATGCCGCAGACGACGTGGCCGTGCCGATGAGTTCGGCGAGCGGCACGTCGGTCCAGCCCAGATGGGGCGCGTTGCGCACGACTCCGTCGGAGGTACGCACAAGACCGGGCACCGCGACGCCGACTGCCGCGATCCGCACGTCCGCGAGCGCGCCCTCGCGCCACGCGGCGATGCGCTCGGCGATCGTCGCCACGACGACTGCAGGTGTCGGCACGGTCTCGTTCGGCAGGCGTTCGCGCACGAGGATGCCGCGGTCGAGACCGACCGCAGCGATCTCGATCGCATCGACCTCGGGGTTCACCGCGATCGCGACGACGCGGGGCGAGGCCGTCACGACCGGCGAGGGTCGACCCACGCGGCCGGGGACGTCGGGCACCCGTTCGTCGACCAGACCCCGTCTGACGAGCTCTGCGACGAGGTCGGCGATCGTCGAGCGGTTGAGCCCCGTCTGCTCGGTGAGAGCTGCTCTCGATTGCGCGCCGTTCTCGTGCACGAGCCGCAGGATGAGCGAGAGATTGTGTGGGCGGGTGCCCAACGCGGGGCTCGACTGCGACGGCATCCCTTCACTGTAGGGGGTGGACGCGCCTCCTGTCATGAGATATGTTGTGAAGCACAACTTATTCGCTGACCTGCACAGGAGCAGACATGCCCACTCCCACCCGTGACGACAAGTTCTCCTTCGGCCTGTGGACCGTCGGCTACAACGGAGCCGACCCGTTCGGCGGCCCGACCCGACCGGCCCTCGACGTGGTGCACGCCGTCGAGAAGCTCGCCGAGCTCGGTGCCTACGGCCTGACCTTCCACGACGACGACCTGTTCGCCTTCGGTTCGACCGACGCAGAGCGCCAGACGCAGATCGACCGCCTGAAGGGCGCACTCGCCGACACCGGCCTGGTCGTGCCGATGGTCACCACCAACCTCTTCAGCGCGCCGATCTTCAAGGACGGCGGCTTCACCTCGAACGACCGCGACGTGCGCCGCTACGCGCTGCGCAAGGTCTTCCGTCAGCTCGACCTCGGCGCGGAACTCGGCGCCAAGACCTTCGTCATGTGGGGCGGCCGCGAGGGCGCCGAGTACGACTCCGCGAAGGACATCCGCCAGGCGCTCGAGCGCTACCGCGAGGCCGTCAACCTGCTCGGCGACTACGTGACCGACAAGGGCTACGACATCCGCTTCGCGATCGAGCCGAAGCCCAACGAGCCGCGCGGCGACATCCTGCTGCCGACGCTCGGCCACGCGATCGCGTTCATCGACTCTCTCGAGCGCCCCGAACTCGTCGGCGTGAACCCCGAGGTGGGTCACGAGCAGATGGCAGGGCTCAACTTCACCGCGGGCATCGCGCAGGCACTGTTCCACGGCAAGCTCTTCCACATCGACCTCAACGGTCAGCGCGGCATCAAGTACGACCAGGACCTCGTCTTCGGCCACGGCGACCTGCACAACGCCTTCTCGCTCGTCGACCTGCTCGAGAACGGTGGCCCTGGTGGAGTTCCGGCCTACGACGGGCCCCGTCACTTCGACTACAAGCCGAGCCGCACGGAAGACGAGAAGGGCGTCTGGGAGTCGGCCGCAGCCAACATGCGCACGTACCTGCTGCTCAAGGAACGCGCAGCGGCATTCCGCGCCGACCCCGAGGTGCAGGAGGCTCTCGCGGCAGCTCGCGTCGACGAGCTCTCGACGCCGACCCTGAACCCCGGAGAGAGCTACGACGACTTCCTCGCCGACCGCTCGGCCTACGAGGACTTCGACGCGAACTCCTACTTCAGCGGCAAGGGCTTCGGCTTCGTCCGACTGCAGCAGCTCGCGACCGAGCACCTGCTCGGCGCTCGCTGATCGACATGCCGCTGGTTCTCGGGGTCGACTCGTCGACCCAGTCGTGCAAGGTCGTCGTCGTCGACAGCGCGACCGGCGCGGTCGTCCGCTCCGGTCGCGCGTCGCACCCCGACGGGACGTCGGTCGACCCCGAAGCCTGGTGGCGCGCCCTGAACACCGCGATCACCGAGGCGGGGTCGCTCGACGACATCGCCGCGTGGTCGATCGGCGGCCAGCAGCACGGACTCGTCGCGCTCGATGAGTCCGGTCGGGTCATCCGCGATGCGCTGCTGTGGAACGACACACGTTCGGCGGGCGCCGCGCAGGATCTCATCGCCGAGTTCGGAGCATCCGAGCTGGCCGCGCGCACGGGGCTCGTTCCCGTGGCCTCGTTCACGATCACGAAGCTGCGCTGGCTGCGCGATCACGAGCCCGAGCACGCGACACGGGTCGCTGCGGTCGCCCTGCCCCACGACTGGCTGACGTGGCGCCTGCGCGGTTTCGGCCCCGAGAACCCGGTGCTCGACGAGCTCGTGACCGATCGGTCGGATGCATCGGGCACGGGCTACTGGAACCCGTCGACGGGCGAGTACGACCGTGACCTGCTGGTCGCGGCCCTCGGGCACGATGCGATCCTGCCGCGGGTGCTCGCACACGACGAATGGACGACGGATGCCGGCGGCCGACGCGTCGGAGCCGGAGCCGGAGACAACGCCGCCGCGGCGCTCGGCCTCGGTGCCGTACCCGGCGACGTGGTCGTGTCGATCGGCACGTCCGGCACGGTGTGTGCGATCAGCACCACCCCGCTGAGCGATGAGAGCGGCACCGTTGCCGGGTTCGCCGATGCCTCGGGCAACTTCCTCCCCCTCGTGGCGACGCTCAACGCAGCTCGGGTCGTCGATGTGACGGCGGCGCTGCTCGGAGTCACGCACGGCGAGTTCAGCGATCTCGCCCTGCAGGCATCGCCGGGCGCCGACGGCCTCACTCTGCTCCCCTACTTCGAGGGAGAGCGCACACCCAACCTGCCGGATGCCACGGCATCCCTCTCGGGCATGACACTGGCATCCACGACCAGGGAGAACCTGGCCCGCGCTGCCGTCGAAGGGATGCTGCGCGGACTCGGCGCGGGTCTCGATGCGCTGCGCGACCTCGGCATCCCTCTCGAGCGAGCCCTGCTGATCGGAGGCGGCGCGCAGTCGGAGGCCGTGCGCCGCATCGCGCCCGAGATCCTCGGCCTTCCCGTCGAGGTGCCGGAGCCCGGCGAGTACGTCGCACTGGGCGCTGCGCGCCAGGCTGCCCTGATCGTCGGCTGATCCTGCGCGCCTTTCGGACACACACGCCCTCGGGAAGAGATCTGCGCTTCGGGAGGAGCGATGCACGGCATCCGTCCTCCCGAAGCGCAGTCCTCCTCCCGAAGAGGTGATGAGCGAGGCGGATGCGGATGCCGAAGGCGGATGCCGTCAGCAGGCGAGAACTCGGGCGTCGCGCTGCGCGATGATGCTCAGCTCGGCCGCGGTGAAGGCGTGCTGCTGCGTCATCGCGTGCTCGGTGCGGTCGAGGCAGTCGCGGATCAGCTGACCGAAGAACGGGAACCCCGTCTTGCCCGTCGCGTCGAACCGGAACTGCCCGTGCTGGTTGACGAGCAGCACCTGACCGCCGCCGTTGTCGGTCGTGATGTCGGTGTACTTGCGCAGCTCGATGTAGCCGTCGGTGCCGAGCAGCACGGTGCGCCCGTCGCCGAAGACGTCGAGCCCTGCCGGGGTGAACCAGTCCACGCGCACGTAGCCGGTCGTGCCGTTGTCGAGCACGACGTGGGCGTCGCCGAAGTCCTGCAGCCCCGGGGTGTCGCGGTGCGCGTAGTTCGCGACCGTCGAGCTGACGACCTCCCCGGCGGTCGCACCGGTGTAATAGAGCATCTGCTCGAAGTTATGGCTGCCGATGTCGCAGATGATCCCGCCGTACTGCTCGGGGTCGTAGAACCAGTCGGGGCGCCCGGTGCCGATGCGATGAGGGCCGAACGATGCGACCTGCAGCACGGTTCCGATCGCGCCCTGATCGATCAGCTGGCCGGCGAGGATCGCCGCCTCGGAGTGCACCCGCTCGCCGTAGTAGACGGCGAACTTCTGCCCCGTGCGAGCGACGGCCTCGCGGGCCGCGGCGAGGTCGTCCATCGTCGTGATCGCGGGCTTGTCGGCGAAGAAGTCCTTGCCTGCGTCGAGCACGCGGACACCGAGCCGAGCCCGCTGGTTGGCGATCGACGCGCTCGCGACGAGTCGCACATGCGGGTCGTCGAGCACCTCCTGCTCGCCGGCGGCCGCCCGCGCCTGCGGGAACCGCTCGACGAAGTCGGCGAGCTTCGCCGGGTCGGGGTCGTAGACGAGCGACAGAGTGGCGCCCGCGTCGATGAGCTGCTCGACCATTCCGAAGATGTGGCCATGGTCGAGCCCCACCGCGGCAAACACGAATTCATCGGGGCCGACAACCGGCTCCGGCAGCGGATCGAAGGTGTAGGTGCGGGTCATCGCGAGGTCTCCTCATCGTTCACGTCATCATCGTTCACGTCGTAGGTGCGCAGGCGTCCGCACATGCCGAATCCGCGCTCTCCCTCCGAGGGTACGGCCCGGTGCACGCGGGCCTCGGCCAGGTGGGTCACAGAGCCGGATGCGACGGCTTCGGCGAGCGCGAGAGAGTGCTCGGCCTGCGCCAGCGGTCGCTCCCGCACCAGGTCGGGCCATGTCTGGGCACGGTCACGCACGAGCGCTGCGGCAGCGGTGTGGAAATCGGCGAGCGCGGCGCGATCGCCGGCGGCCACGGCATCCCGCAATGCCTCGAACCCCATCACCGCGAGGTCGCGTCGCCGACTTGCTCGTGCAGCACGTGCGGCGGGGTCGTCTCCGAGGGACACCGCTGCGGCATACGAGCCAGGGTCGTTGACGACCTCGGCAGGGAAGGTCAGCACCGCGTCGCCCGCCTCTGGGAGCCCGGCATTGCTCATCAGCACGACGACTCGCAGCTCGCCGCGGTTCACGGCGCGGTGGATGGTGCCGGGGGTGAACCACACGACCGACCCGGCAGACAGCGGCGTCTCACGGAATCCGTCGGCGTCGATCGTCTGCAGGGCGCCCTCACCCGAGATCACGACGTAGGCCTCGGTCGAGACGAGGTGCATGTGGGGGCTGCCGCCGCAGATGCCGTCGGGCGCGGCGTCCGTGTAGACGTCGAGATGCGACAGCGAAGTGCCGCCCGGAAACGAGGATGCGGTCACGATGCCGCCTCCACGAGCGACGCGGTCTTCTCGAAGAAGTGCGGCGCGTGCGCCACGAGCTGCCCGGCGCGGTAGTACGGGTCGGACGCCGCGATCGGCAGGGATACGAGCTGGCGCTCGAACCCCGCCTTGTAGATGGCGGTGACCACCTCGACCGCGTTGCGGCCGTCCTGACCTCCGGCGATCGGCGGGCGGCTGTCGCGGATCGCGCCGATCAGATCGCCGATCTGACCCTCGTGGCCGAGGTGCGCGAGCGGTGTGCGGCCGGCGACGAGAGCCTCGATGCGCGCCACGACGTCGGGAGCTCCCCCGTCTTCAGGGAATCCGTCGCGCCGGGACTGCTCTGCGACGACGGAGAACGGCTGCGACACCCGCGCATTGGCGCCCTGGACCACGATCGCCTGCTCCTCGCCGTGGTGCACCACGGAGCTGGTCAGCTGGGCGAGCCCGCGGTCGTACCGGAAGATCGCGACCGAGAGATCCTCGACCTCGGCGTTGTCGTGCTGCGCGTTGGCGAGCATGGCGGCTATCTCGGTCGGACTCCCCAGCAGCCACAGCAGCAGGTCGATGTGGTGGATGGCGTGATTCAGCGTGCATCCGCCTCCCTCCTTCTCCCACGTGCCGCGCCACCAGAGGTCGTAGTACGGCAGTCCGCGCCACCAGGCCGAGTCGACGCGCACGTGCGAGATCGAGCCGAGCAGACCTGAGTCGACGACGTCCTTCAGAGCGGCGAGGTCGTCGCGGAATCGGTTCTGTGCGACGACTGAGAGCACTCTGCCCGAGCGCTCCTGGGCAGCGAGCATCGCATCGCACTCTTCGAGCGAGGGTGCCATCGGCTTCTCGACGAGCACGTGGATCCCCGCGTCGAGGGCGGCGATCGCCAGCGACGCGTGCGTCGACGGAGGGGTCGCGATGCTCACGATGTCGAGGCCGCCGCGGGCGATCATCTCGAGCGGATCATCGAATGCCGCCGCATCCGTGAGCCCGAAGGCCTCGGCCTTCTGCGCCGCTCGGCCCGGAATCACGTCTGCGAGCGCCACCACCTCGCACTCGTCCGGGAACGCGAGGTATCCGCTGATGTGCGCATCGGCGATCCCGCCGGTGCCGATGATGCCGATCCTGAGCATTCGTTGCCTCCTCGATGAGGTGTTACTACGTATTACTAAGACGTAGTAGATACTATCGAGGGGCACACCGGTCACGTCAAGCCCCGAGAGGACGGATGCCATGGAGAAACGGCCCACGAGCCATGACGTCGCACACCTCGCTGGGGTGTCGCAGTCGACCGTGTCCTTCGTCTTCACGGGGCGCGCCGGAATCTCGGAGGCCACCCGCGAGAAGGTGCTGCGGGCCGCGGCCGAGCTGAACTACCGACCGAATCTCGCCGCCCGATCCATGCGCACCCACCGCACCGGGCGACTCGCGGTCGTGGTGCCGGTCGCGACGATGAACCCGCTCACCCTGCTGTCGGGGGCGATCTCGGCCGCACGAGACGAGGGGTACGTCGTCGAGGTGGTGAGCCTGCCGCAGGAACCGGACGAGCGGGAGGCGCGCTTCGCCGAAGTCAGGGGCTCGGGGCAGTACGAGGGCATCCTGTCGTTCACTCCGCTCCCGGGCGCCGCGACCGCGGGCAGAGCCACAGGCGACACTGCTGACGATCCCACGCTCGGCACCGTCGTCGTCTCGGTCGGCGAGTTCGACGACGCGATGCACATGGCCGGGGCGTTGACCGACGCGCGGCCCGTCGCCGAGATGATCGAACGCCTCGCGGCGCAGGGCCACCGGCGGTTCCTGCATATCGCCGGCCCGCAGGATTTCCCCTCCGCGCAGTCTCGTCGGCGGGCATACGTCGATGCCGTGGCGCGACTCGGCCTGGAGTCGATCGGCGTGATCGACGGCGACTGGAGCGGTCGCTCGGGTGAGGCCGCCATCGAGGGGCTCCCCTCGGACGCACCGCCCCTGGCGGTGATCGCGGCGAACGACGTCGTCGCGACGGGCGCCATCCGCGCGGCGACCAGGCGCGGATGGAAGCTGCCAGACGACGTCGCCGTGACCGGGTGGGACGACCACCCCCAGAGCGCGTTCCTCGTGCCCTCGCTCACGAGCGTCTCGCAGGACCGCGAGAGACTGGGGGCCTACTCGATGCACCGCCTCATCGCCGCCGTGCGCGGTGGAGAGCCGCCGACCAAACCCGACGGTCTGCTCACCGTGATCTGGCGCGAGTCGACCGATTCCCCCCGCTGACCGCCGTGAACTGGAGACGCATATGAAGATCCTGATCCCGAACACCATCGAGCTGCCGCTGACAGCAGACGTCGAGACCGTCGTCTACGACATCGACGCGGACATCCCCGATGAGCACCGCGACGCCGAGGTGCTGGTCGTCTGGCACAACTCGTCGTCGTGGCTGCAGGACGCAGCCCGAGCACTCCCCCGGCTGCAGCTGGTGCAGGCGCTCGCCTCGGGAGCCGATGCCGTGCTGAACGCCGGGTTCGCGGCGGACGTGCGCATCTGCTCGGGCCGTTCGCTGCACGACGCTCCCGTCGCCGAGCACGCCCTGGCGCTGATCCTGAGCGCGGTGCGCCGACTCGCCCGGTTGCGCGATGCCCAGCGCGAGCACCGCTGGGACGAGGAGTTCAACGACGAGCAGAGCGCTGCCGAGACCCGCGCGCTGCACACGCTCTCCGGTGCTCACGTGACCATCTGGGGCTTCGGGTCGATCGCGTCGACGCTCGCACCATCGCTCACCGCTCTCGGCGCCGAGGTGCAGGGCATAGCCCGCACCGCCGGCGAGCGGTCGGGCTTCGAGGTGCACGCGGATGCCGATGCGGCCGACGTGCTGTCAGACACCGACGTGCTGGTGTCGATCCTGCCCGCCACCGACGAGACCGCCGACCTGTTCGACGCCGAGGTTTTCGCAGCGCTCAGGCCCGGCGCCGTGTTCGTGAACGTCGGCCGGGGTGCGACGGTCGACGAGGGTGCCTTGATCGCTGCGCTCGAGTCAGGGCAGTTGCGCGCCGCGGCGATCGACGTCGCGAAGTCCGAGCCGCTCCCGGCATCCGATCCGCTGTGGGACGCACCGAACCTGCTCATCACCCCGCACATCGCCGGCAACCGGCCGGTGGGAGCGGCGCGCCTGGTCGATGACAACGTCACCCGCCTGCTCGCCGGCGACGGTCTCGTGAACCAGGTGCGCCCATAGGGTCTGGACACCTCGCCGGGAGCGGCGCATGCTGAACGCATGACCGCCTTTCAGACAGCACACGCGTTCAGCGGATTCAGCGTCGACGACATCGACGCCGCCCGCTCCTTCTACGGCGACACCCTCGGCATGGATGTCACCACGAATGCCATGGGGTTTCTCGACATCAGCCTGCCCGACGGCGGGTCGATCCTCGTCTACGCCAAGCCGAATCATGAGCCCGCGAGCTTCACGATCCTCAACTTCCCGGTGGACGACGTCGACGCCGCCGTCGATGAACTCAACGGGCGCGGAGTCGTGACGAAGATCTACGACGACTCGGAGTTCGACACCGACGACAAAGGCATCCTTCGGGGCGGCCCCGATCGCGGGCCCGACATCGCCTGGTTCAGAGACCCGGCAGGCAACGTGCTCGCCGTGCTCGCCGCCGGCTGATCCTGCGTCAGGCGAGCAGACGGTCGAACAGGGCGTTCACGGCGGGGTCCACGCGCTGCAGGTCGGTGTGCGCGTCGTGCCACTCGATGATCTCTCGCGCCGCCGTGTGCAGAGGAACCACCGGGTTGAAGTCGGGCACGACCCGGCGGATCTTCGTGTTGTCGAACACGACCGAGTGCGCCATGTCGCCCGTGAGCTGGCCGGCGCGGTCGGGAGCAGCATCCTCGATCGCCGCGCTCGTCGCGTACCGGATCTTCGGCTCCGCACCAGCAGCACGCCCGAGGATCGAGTAGATCTCGTTCCAGGTGTAGACGAAGTCGCTGGTGATCTGGAAGGTGTCGCCGTAGGCGAGCGGATTTCCGAGCAGGCCGGCGAACCCGACTGCGAAGTCGCTCGAGTGGGTGAGGGTCCACAGCGACGTGCCGTCTCCGTGGACGATGATCTCCTCGCCGCGGCGGATGCGGTCGATCGCCGTCCACCCGCCGAAGGCGGGGATCGTCCACTTGTCGTAGGTGTGCGAGGGACGCAGCACCGTGACCGGGAATCCGCGATCGCGATAGGCAGCGGTGAGCAGATCCTCACATGCGATCTTGTCTCGCGAGTACTGCCAGTGCGGGTTGCGCAGGGGCGTCGACTCGGTGATCGGCAGGCGCGCGACCGGCTTCTGGTACGCGGATGCTGAGCTGATGAAGACGTACTGCCCCGTGCGGCCCTCGAAGCGGTCGATGTCGCGCTGCACCTGATCTGGCGTGAATGCGATCATGTCGGCGACGACGTCGAACTCGCGCCCGGCGAGCGCGGCATCGACCGCGGCAGCATCCGTGATATCGGCCGTCAGCACCTCGACGTCCTCCGCGGGTTCCCGCCGCGAGTGCCCGCGGTTCAGCAGCGTCACCTCCATGCCTCGAGATGCGGCGAGCGCACTCGCCGCCGAGGAGATGATTCCGGTTCCACCGATGAACAACACCTTCGTCGCAGCCATGCATCGACTCTATCGACGGGTCGGTCAGCGGGCTCCGAATCGCGGGGTCGGAGCGACCTGATGTCGAAAAGGAGAGACCGCGGACTAGACCAGGTGCTCGAAGAGTGCGCGAACGGCTGACTCAGCCGCGTCCGGGTCTGCTGTGCGTATCGCGTGCGCGACGGCTTCGGTCGCGGCGGATCGCACCTGCGTCACACCGTCACCGCGGGTGATCCCCGAGAACTGCAGGGCGCACTGCACCAGGATCGTGGCCTCGACGAGGTGGATCGCCTGCCGAGGATGCTCGATGAGGTCGGTCACGGCAGTGAGGAACCCGAGCACCGCGGCGTTGCGGCTGACGGCGCCGTCAGCGTCGCCGATCTGTTCGGCATGGGCTGCGAGTTCTGAGCGCACCCCCTCGCCGGTCGTCGGCAGGGCCCTGCGGAGCGCCGTGCCGGCGAGCACGCCGGCATAGCTGAGGGCAGCGCAGGAATCGGCGGTGCTGAAGTCGGCGACCTTGGTGTACCGGGCCGGCGTGACCTCCACCAATCCGATGTCCCTGAGCCGGATGATCGCTTCGCGGATCGGGTTCAGCGACATGTGCAGTTCCTGAGCGAAGCGCGCAGTGTCGAGCCGGTCGCCAGACACGTACTCACCCCGCAGGATCGCGGCAAGGATGTGCTGGAAGGCGAGTTCGGGCAGCGGAACGGGGCTGCGATGACTCCACTGGTGCGTCCGTAGCTCGGCGTGGGCGATGGTCATCTGAAGCTCCTCGGGATCCGTTGCGGATGCTCCCGTTCGCAGGGGCTTCCACTGACCAGACCCGCTGGCGCCCGGAATATTACGCGACGGCCTCAGAAAAGTCCGAGGAGCCCCGCCCGACAGCGCGTGCAGGGCAGGACCTCGGCGCGGAACCCGATCGCGGAGCGTGCTCAGACCACGCTGGTGCCGGGTGCGGCGGCGAACTCCTCGAGAGCGGCGATGACGTCATCCGACAGCTCGACCTGGCTCGCAGCCACGGCGTCGTCGATCTGGCCGGTGCGCGAGGCTCCGATGATCGCGGTCGTCACCACCGGGTCGCGCAGCACCCACGCGACGGCGAGCTGCGGGATCGACAGACCCGCTTCCTTCGCCACGCCGTCGATGCCGCGAATGCGCTCGAGGTAGCTGTCGGTGAGTGCCGATCCGTTGAGGAAATGGCTGTTCGCCGCGCGCGAGTCGGCGGGGACGTCGCCGTCGATGTACTTGCCGGTGAGCAGCCCTTGAGCGAGCGGAGAGAACACTGCGCTGCCGACCTTCAGCCCGCGCAGCGCCGGGAACAGCTCGGCCTCGGGAGTGCGGTCGAACAGCGAGTACCGGGGCTGGTGCAGCAGCAGTCTCACTCCCTGGTCTGCCAGCAGCTCATAGGCCTGACGCGCGAGCTCCGCCGGGTAGTTCGAGATGCCGACGTAGAGCGCCTTTCCGCTGCGCACGATGTCGACGAGCGCCGTCACCGTCTCCTCGAGCGGCGTCTCAGGATCGGGGCGATGCGAATAGAACACGTCGACGTAGTCGGTGTTCATGCGCTGCAGGCTCTGCTCGAGCGAGCGCGTGAGGTACTTGCGCGAGCCGCCGTCGCCGAACGGCCCCGGCCACATGTCGTAGCCCGCCTTGGTCGTGACGAACAGCTCGTCGCGGTAGCGCGCCAGGCCGCTGTCGAGCACCGCGCCGAACGTCGACTCGGCCGATCCGTACGGCGGACCGTAGTTGTTGGCGAGGTCGATGTGCACGACCCCGCGGTCGAACGCGTGCAGCACGATCTCGCGCTGACCGTCGAACGAGCGATCGCGTCCGAAGTTCTGCCAGAGGCCCAGCGACACCTTCGGCAGCTGGACGCCGCTCGCGCCCGCGCGCTGGAACGGCACGTCGGTGTAGCGGGTGGACGCGGCCTCGTAGGCGTGCGTCAGGCGGGGGTCATCAGCGGCGATGGGCATGAACGATGCTCCTCTGCAGGCGGGGGAAGGTCTCCAGGATAGCGTTTTCTGGCGGTCGACCGAGGGCATGGACTGCGGTCGCCGGCGCCATCCGGGATGCCTTCGTGGGACTCGGCTGATCGGCCCGCCTTCCCGATCGACCGACCGCTGTCAAGCACCCCCGCGAAGTCGACGGGCGGGGTAGCGTGGCGCAGAGACGGCGATCGCCGCATCCACCCCCGCTCTTCGCGGGAGACGAGAAGAGGTCCATGATGGGCAGGACCCCACCGTCGAAGCGCTCGGGCACGTCGAACTCCATCGTCGTGACCGGCGCACGTGTGCACAACCTTCGCGATGTCGACGTCGCGATCCCTCGTGACGCCCTCGTCGCCTTCACGGGCGTCTCGGGCTCAGGCAAGAGCTCGCTGGCGTTCGGCACGCTGTACGCCGAAGCCCAGCGTCGGTACTTCGAATCTGTGGCGCCCTATGCGCGGCGCCTGATGAGCCAGGTCGACATCCCCGACGTCGATGCCATCGAGGGGCTGCCCCCTGCTGTCGCCCTCCCCCAGCAGCGCACCGCCGGCAGCGCCCGGTCTACCGTCGGGAGCGCCACGTCGATCGGCAACGTCGTGCGCATGCTGTTCTCGCGAGTCGGCACCTACCCGCCCGGGGCGGAGCCGCTGTTCGCCGAGGACTTCTCCGCGAACACCGTGCAGGGCGCCTGCCCGCAGTGCCACGGGATCGGGCAGGTGTACGACGTGCCCGAGCACCTCATGGTCCCCGACGAGTCGCTGACGATCCGCGACCGAGCTCTCGACGCCTGGCCGCGGGCGTGGCATGGCAAGCAGCTCATCGACAGCCTGATCTCCCTCGGCTACGACATAGACATCCCGTGGCGCGATGTGCCCGAGGAACAGCGGCAGTGGGTGCTGTACACCGAGGAGTCCCCGCAGGTTCCGGTGTTCACCGACCGCGGTCCGGCGCAGGTGCGCAAGGCCGTCGCCGCCGGCATCGAACCGTCGTACATGAGCACGTTCGTCGGCGTGAAGCAGTACGTGCTCAACACCTTCGCCCACTCGAAGAGCGCGAAGATGCGCGAGAAGGCGGCGAGCTTCATGGTCAGCGTGCGCTGCCCGATGTGCCACGGACGCCGACTGAAGCCCGAAGCGCTCGCCGTGACGTTCGCCGGTCTCGACATCACAGAGATGGCCGCGCTGCCGCTGGCCGACCTCGAGGCTCTGCTCGAGACCGCCCTCGACACGTCCGACGGCGGTTCGGGCGCCGAATCCGACCGCGAGGCACTCTCACCCGAGAAGCAACTCGCGGCGCACCGGCTGGTCGACGAGCTGCGCGATCGGGTCTCGCCCATCATCGAGCTCGGTCTGGGCTATCTCTCGCTCGATCGTTCGACCCCCACACTCTCGTCGGGGGAGCTGCAGCGCATGCGGCTCGCGACCCAGGTGCTCTCGCAGCTGTTCGGGGTGATGTTCGTGCTCGACGAGCCGTCTGCCGGGCTGCATCCCGCCGACGGTGAAGCGCTCGTGCGCATCCTCCGCTCGCTCAGGGACTCGGGCAACACGGTCTTCTTCGTCGAGCACTCCCTCGACGTGATCCGGCATGCGGACTGGATCGTCGACATCGGCCCCGGCGCGGGAGCCACCGGCGGCGAGATCGTGTACTCCGGTCCGATCGACGGGCTCCGAGAGGCGGAGCACTCCCAGACCCGGCGCTACCTGTTCGCCGACGAGGTGCGCGCCGAACGGCCCTTGCCAGTTGCACCCACCCCTCGCGAGGGTGACGGCGAGCTCGTGCTCACCGATGTCTCAAGAAACAACCTCCGCAGCGTCTCGGTGTCGATCCCCCTCGGCTGCCTCACCGCCGTCACAGGCGTCTCCGGCTCGGGCAAATCCTCTCTCGTCACCCAGGCCCTGCCCGATCTGCTGCAGAGGAGCCTCTCCAGCCAGGTGGACAGCTCGACGCTCGACGCGTCGGGAGACGAGCAGGGCAGCACGACCGCGGATCCGCTGTTCTCCTCGCCGATGGCTGAGACGACCGGGCGCGCGTCCGGTCCCGCCGGCCGCGTGCGCCGCGTCGTCCAGGTCAGCCAGAAGCCGATCGGCCGGACGTCGCGATCCAACGTGGCGACATACACGGGGCTCTTCGACCGCGTCCGCGCTCTGTTCGCCGCGACGCCGGAAGCACGCCGGCGACGGTATGCCGCGAGCCGGTTCTCGTTCAACCTGGCGAGCGGACGATGCCCCACCTGCAAGGGCGAGGGGACGGTCGAGGTAGAGCTGCTCTTCCTCCCCACCGTCCACGCCCCCTGCAGCACGTGCGGCGGCACCCGCTACAACCCGGAGACCCTCGAGATCGAGCTCCACGGGCACACGATCGCCGACGTGCTCGCCCTGAGTGTGAACGACGCGCGGGTTCTCTTCGCCGACGATGCCGATGTCGCGCGACACCTCGATGCCCTCCTCGACGTGGGACTCGGGTATCTGCCGCTGGGCCAGTCGGCGACCGAGCTCTCCGGCGGCGAGGCGCAGCGCGTGAAGCTGGCCTCCGAGCTCCGGCGCGCCCAGCACGGCGACACCCTCTACCTGCTCGACGAGCCCACCTCGGGGCTGCATCCGTCCGACACCGATCGGCTGCTCGTCCATCTGCAGCATCTGGTCGACGCCGGCAACACGGTCGTGATGGTCGAGCACGACATGCGCGTGGTCGCGCAGGCCGACTGGGTGATCGACATGGGTCCCGGCGCCGGAGACCTCGGGGGGACGGTCGTGGCGCAGGGGACCCCGCGCTCCGTCGCCTCGGCAAGCGGCAGCACGACGGCGTCGTACCTTGCGACGGCCCTCGACGCGCAGAACTCAGAATAATCCTCTGACCAGGACATCTACTACGGGCCGGATCACCTGAGGCTGCACATCTCACACCGTCGGATCGGTGAAGTGAGGCGTTCGCTCCACAGACGTAACGTCGCGTGTGGTCGCCGGAAACGCTGCTCGTCCATGCTCGACTCAGCTGAGCATCCGTGCTCCCGTCCCGTGGAGGTCATGTGTCATACATCAAGCCCGCCGAGCTCGCCACCCGCATGGTCGACGCCGGCGCATACAAACTGCAGCTGTCCACTCGCGACACCCTCATCCGCGCCTTCATGGGCGCCGCCCTGCTGACGATCGCCGCGGCCTTCGCCGTCACGGTCTCGACGCAGACCGGTCAGCCGCTCTTGGGCGCAGTGCTCTTCCCGGTCGGGTTCGTGATGCTCTATCTGCTCGGGTACGACCTGCTCACCGGAGTCTTCACTCTCGGGCCGCTCGCGGTGCTCGACCGCCGCCCCGGAGCGACGTTCGGGTCGCTCATGCGCAACTGGGGCCTCGTCTTCCTCGGCAACTTCGGCGGCGCCTTCCTGGTGGCCATCCTGATGGCGATCTACTTCACCTACGGGTTCTCGACCGCGC
Source organism: Microbacterium sp. K2 (assembly GCF_051365005.1). Classification (NCBI taxonomy): domain Bacteria; kingdom Bacillati; phylum Actinomycetota; class Actinomycetes; order Micrococcales; family Microbacteriaceae; genus Microbacterium; species Microbacterium sp. K2. The sequence goes on from NZ_JBLWII010000001.1 coordinate 1,681,836, forward strand.
CGAGCGCCGTCGGCGACGCGATCAGCGAGATCGGACACGGTCGCACGGTCGGGTACGCCGACCATGGCGCAGCCGGGATGCTGACTCTGTTCATCCGTGGCGTGCTCTGCAACTGGATGGTGTCGACGGGCGTCGTGCTGGCCATGGTCTCGGACAGCACGATCGGCAAGATCGTCGCGATGTGGCTGCCGATCATGCTGTTCTTCTACATGGGCTTCGAGCACTCCATCGTCAACATGTTCCTGTTCCCGTCCGGCCTGCTGATGGGCGCCGACTTCACGGTGTGGGACTACATCGTCTGGAACGAGCTGCCCACCGTCGTCGGCAACCTCGTCGGGGGTCTCGTGTTCGTCGGGCTCCCGATCTACTTCACGCACGGACGCCCGAAGGCTCGGAAGGCCCGCGAAGCACGCGCTGCTCTGCGCCGGGCGCGCTCCGTCGTGGCCGAAGCACCCGCCGACACCACCTCGGTGACCCACCAGGAGGCCGGCTCGGAGCTCGAGCCCTCGCGCGTCTGACACCGAGGAGAAGAGGGCGGATGCTGCGGCATCCGCCCTCTTCTCCTGCGCGCGCCGTGCCGGGCGCTTCGCAAACGTGTCAGGCGGAGCGGAATCGATCGATGATGACGTCCGCTATCCGTGCGTCGGCGCCGAGCGGCGCGGATACCCGATCCGCGCCGGACCTCTCCACGAGTCCGGCGAAGTATCCGGGAGCCAGGACGTGGCTCGCCGCGATCACCCGTGTCGCCCCGTCTCGCCGTGCTGCGGCGACGGCCTCCCCGATCTTCGGATCGATCGCCGAGGCGTATCCGATCGTGATCGGGGCGGGGATGAGGCGAGCGAGGTGCTCCGACGCCGCAGCGACATCGGCGACGGCTGCCGGATTGCTCGAACCGGCGGCAGCGAGCACGACGTGGTCGCCCGGGAGCCACATGCCCTCGACGGCCGCACGCAGTCGGGTGGCCAGCACCTGGGCGATCAGCGGGTGGGTGCCCAACGGCTCTCCCTGCCGGACGTTGTCGTGCGGCCGCACGGCGTCAGCGATGTCGACGGCCGTGTGGAAGCCGACCGACAGCAGCAGCGGCACCACGACGACGTCGTCGAGCACCCGCTCCTGATCGATCACATCGAGCACAGTGGGCTCCTGCACGTCGACGAACGCCTGCACGACCCGCGAGTCCGGTATCCGCTGCCGCACGAGGTCGACGAGCGCCTCGACCGTGCGCCGGCCCGCCGGTGAGTCCGTGCCGTGAGAGCAGGCGACGAGCGTGGTCATTCGGCGTCCTCCATGGTGAGCCGGTACCCGCGTTTCACGACTGTCTGGATGGCGGTCGCTCCACCGAGCGCCTCGCGGAGCCGCGCGACCGCCATCTCGACGGCATGCGCGTTCTCGCCGCCCCGCGGCAACACGAGCCCGAGCTGTTCCCTCGAGACCACCCGGCCCGCAGCATCGAAGAGTTCGCTGAGGATGCTGGCGCCGGCACGCGAGAGCGGCACGAAGCGCCCATCGAGCAGCACGCCGCGGCTGCGCATCTCCATGATGCCCGCAGCCGTTCGCCGCTGCGGGGCTGCTCCGGAGGCGTAGTGGTCGACGACGCAGCGAACCAGCGAACCGAGCCTTCCGCGCGTGGCGAGAGTGGTGTGCAGCCCAGCACTGCGCAATGGTGTCGCCGTGATAGGGCCGACGGCTGCGAGCAGCAGACGTCCCGCCTCCGCGCGTCGGCGGATCGCGTCGAGCGTGTCAGCGCGGATCGCGGCCCGGACCCACTCGGCTGCACCCGGCGCGGAGGTGAAGAGCACGGCGTCGACCTCGCCGGAGCCGGCCTGCACCACGGAACGGTGCACGATCTGCGGGTCGGGCGGCGGCCCCCAGCGGTAGACCGTGATGCTCACGACATCGGCGCCGAGGTCGGCGAGCAACGCGTCGAGTCCGTCGGCACCCGCACCGTGGTGCTGGATCGCGATGCGACGCCCGGCGACGCCTTCAGCCGTGAGGTACTCCCCCACCTCCGCCGAGGTCTCGGACTCCGCAACCCAGTCGGCTGCGAACCCCGCCTGCTGGATCGCGCCGTGCGCCTTCGGCCCCCGAGCGACGAACTGGGCATCTGTGAGCGCGGTCGACAGCTCTTCTGCCAGATCGTTCTCGTGCGCTGCGTCGATCCAGCCGCGGAACCCGACACCCGTCGTCACGATCACGATGTCCGGCGGATCCGCGATCAGATCACGGGTGCAGGCGAGCAGATCCTCATCGTCTTCGTTCGGGATGATGCTCAGCGCCGGCGCACGGTAGACCTGCCCCCCTCGGCGTTCGAGCGCGGTGACGAGGTCGCCCGCGCGCCTGTCTGCGGCCACGACGATCGTGCATCCGGCCAGAGCCGGCGAGAGGGGGGCACGGGTCGTCACGCCAGAGCAGCCCCGATGGTCGACGGCGAGGGCAGCAGCAGGCGCTCGCTCGCGACCTCGCCGATCACGATCACGGCGGGATTGCGGAGCCCGACGGCGAGGGCGTCGTCGACGGCACGTCCGAGGGTCGTGCGCGTCGTGCGCTGCTGCGGTGTGTGCCCGCTCTCCACGAATGCGACCGGACGGTCCTTCGGAATGCCGTGCGCGATCGCGGATTCCACCAGACGTCCGAGAGCTGCGACGCCCATCAGGACGACCGTCGTCACCGTCGCATCAGCCATGGCCCCCAACGTACCCGGCCCGAGCCCGCCCTGCCCGTTCACGACGTGGAAGGCGGCTGCCGTGCCGCGATGCGTGACCGGGATGCCGGCCGACTGCGGCACCGCGATCGCGCTCGTGATCCCCGGGGTGACGTCGACCGGGATACCTGCAACGAGGCACGCGAGCATCTCTTCGCCCCCGCGCCCGAAGACGAACGGGTCGCCGCCCTTGAGACGCACCACCCGCAGACCGGCAGCGGCGCGCTCGACGATGATCCGATTGATCTCCTCCTGCGGGACCGGGTGTCGCCCCGGCTGCTTGCCCACGTCGATCACCTCGACATCGGGGTCGAGTCCCTGCACGATCTCGGCTGCCGGTCCGAGTCGATCGGTGACGAGCACATCGGCCTCCGCGATCAGTCTCCGCGCGCGCACGGTCATCAGATCCGCGGGACCAGGACCGCCGCCGACCAGGTCGACCCGGCCGCTGCGCGCGCCCCGCCGGCGCCGGAGCGGCAGTCGGCCATCACCGACCAGAGCGATGATCGCATCGCGCACGGCCATGGAGCGGCGAGGATCCGCGCCGACGGTGCTGGTGACCGCGACCGTCACGTCGCCGACTTCCGCCTGGGCAGTCAACCTGGCCGATCCGTGTGCGCCGTCCGAGGCGTTGATGCAGAGGACCCGCTGCAGCTCGCACTGCTCGCCGACCGCGCGATCCACATGGGCGTCGCCGGTCGCGGTGTGCACCAGCCACGCGCCCGCGAGGTCCGCCGCGCGGAACTCCCGACCCTGCCAGGCGACTCCGTGACTCTCGACGAGCCGCAGAGTGTCGTCGTGCAGCGCCGGTGCGACGATCCGCACAGTCGCGCCCTCGGCGAGGAAGCGACGGAGCCGCTTCGCGGCCACCGCACCTCCTCCCACGAGCAGCACGTCGCGTCCCGTCAGATTGACACCCAGCATCACGGTCATCGCATCTCCTCGATGTCGAGCTCGACGTGGCCGTCGACGACGGTCACGCTCCACACCCGCAGCGAAGCGGGTTCCCTGCCCTGCGTCTCGAGGCATTCGCCCGTGCGCAGATCGAACACCTGCTTGTGCATCGGCGACGCAAGGGTCGCCGCCTCGCCCCGGCTGCCGACGATGCCGCGCGACATGACGTGCGCACCGCTGTACGGGTCGAGATTCGACACGGCGTGCACCGAGGCGTCCGCCAGCAGGAAGAGTGCGACCTGGACCGTCCCGAAGAGCGCAGCCCTGCCGCGCTCGATCTCCAGATCGCCGACGGCGCACACTCGAACCCGACTTCCGGTGGTGGTCACCGCCGCACCTCCAGCGTCGTGCCCGCGATCAACACCGACCGGTCGCTGCGCTCCTCCGCCGTGGCCGGGCGCACCTGGCCACGTTCCGGGACATAGGCGAGGGAGGGGTCGGGGGTGTCCGTGGCGTTCACGAACGACTCGAACCGCCGGAGCTTCACCGGGTCCCGCAGGGTCGCGGCCCATTCGTCCTCGTACCGATCGACGTGCACGGACATCGCCGTGTCGAGGTCATCGCAGATGCCGAGTTCGTCGTCGAAGATCACCGACCGCAGTCCGTCCAGCCCGCCGTCGAGCTCTGCGCACCACCCGGCGGTGCGCTGCAGACGATCCGCCGTGCGGATGTAGTACATGAAGAAGCGGTCGATCGCACGGATCAGCCCTTCGTCGTCGAGACCAGACGCGAGAAGCTCTGCGTGCCTCGGCGAGAACCCGCCGTTGCCGCCGACGTACATGTTCCAGCCCGTCTCGGTCGCGATCACCCCGACGTCCTTCGAACGAGCCTCCGCGCATTCTCGTGCGCACCCGGAGACGCCCACTTTGAGCTTGTGCGGCGCCCGCAGCCCGCGGTAGCGCAACTCCAGCCGCACCGCCATCCCCACCGCGTCCAGGACTCCGTACCGACACCAGGTCGAGCCGACGCATGACTTCACCGTTCGCAGCGCCTTGCCGTACGCCTGTCCCGACTCGAAGCCGGCGTCGACCAGTCGCTGCCAGATCTGCGGCAACTGCTCGAGACGGGCGCCGAACATGTCGATGCGCTGTCCGCCCGTGATCTTGGTGTAGAGGCCGTACGACTCGGCGATGTTGCCGATCGCGATGAGCCCCGCCGGCGTGACCTCGCCACCCGGCATCCTCGGCACCACCGAATAGGTGCCGTCCTTCTGCATGTTGGCCATCACGTGATCGTTGGTGTCCTGCAGCGAAGCGTTCTCACCGTCGAGGACATGCGCTCCGACCAGCACGGCCAGGATGCTGGCGAGCGCTGGCTTGCAGATGTCGCAGCCACGCCCGGTGCCGAAGCGCCCGATGATCGCGCTGAAAGTTGAGAGCTCCGACACTCGCACAGCGTCGAAGAGCTGCCGGCGTGACATCGCGAAGTGCTCGCACAATGCATCGGAGGTCGTCTGCCCGAGCTTGGTCATCTCCTGCCCGACGATCTTCTTCACGGCGAAGATGCACGATCCGCACGTGGCGCCCGCCTTGGTACATGCCTTCACTGCTGCGGCGTCCGTGCAACCCTCCGCATGGACGGCGTCGCGGATACGCCCGGCGGTCACATTCGAGCAGGAGCAGACGACCGCGTCGTCTGAGAGTTCGTTGTCGGGGAGGGCGGCACCGGCCTCGGGCAGCAGATAGGCGGCGGGGTCGGCACCCAGCGGCGCGCCCACCAGCGGGCGCAGGGACCCGTAGGCCGAGGCGTCGCCGACGAGAATGCCACCGAGCAGCGTCTTCGCGTCGTCGGAGAGGACGAGCTTCTTGTAGACGCCGCTCACCGGGTCGGTGTACACCACGTCGAGGGCATTCGGGGTGACGGCCATCGCGTCGCCGAAACTCGCGACGTCGACGCCCGAGAGCTTGAGCTTGGCCGATTCGTCGTACCCGGGGAACGTCGCGTCGCCCCCGAGCAGCCGGGTCGCCGCCACCTCTGCCATCGCGTACCCCGGGGCGACGAGCCCGACCGAGCGCCCGTCGTAGTTGGCGACCTCACCGATCGCGAGGATGTGCTCGTCGGCTGTGCGGCACCGGGAATCGATCAGCACACCGCCGGACGGATGCACATCGAGCTGAGCGAGCCTCGCGAGCGAATCCTGCGGACGAACGCCGACCGTGAAGATCACGATGTCGGTGTCGTGCATGGTGCCGTCCTGGAACTGCAGCGTCGCGACCGCCCCGGATGCATCCGGGTCCAGGCGTGTCGTCCGCGTCCCGGTTCGGACCGCGATCCCCTTCGATTCGATGAGGCGCCGGAGCACCGTTCCGCCCGCCAGGTCAAGCTGCGCGGACATGAGCCGGTCGGAGGACTGTACGACGGTGCATCCGACGTCGAGCCCCTGCAGCGCACCCGCTGCTTCGAGCCCGAGCAGACCACCGCCGATGACCGTGCCGCGAAGCGGGCGCCCGAGCTGCGCCTCTCGGCGTGCGACGAAATCACGGATCGCAGCGAGGTCGTCGATCGTCCGATACACGAAGCATCCGGGGAGTTTCGCCCCGTCGATCGCCGGCCGCAGTGCATACGAACCCGTCGCGAGCACGAGCGTGCCGTACGCATGGATCGCGCCTGACCGCGTGCGCACCGACCGCGCGCTGCGATCGATGCTCATGACCCGGTCGTCTCGGATGAAGCGCACTCGGTCGTCGGCGAGGACGCCGGCATCGAGCTCGAGGTCATCGGCGCTGGCACCCGCGAAGTATGAGGACAGCCCGACGCGGTCGTAGGGCGCTCGTGCTTCCTCACCGATCAGGGTGACGGAGCGCGTATCGCCCTCGGACCGGAGCAGACTCTCGACGAAACGATGCGCGACCATGCCTGCACCGACCACCACGACATCTGCCGATGTGCTGCTTCGAGCGATCACGAGCCCTCCTCTGTCCGTAGTCCGAACGTAGAGAAGCGGTGTTTCGCGGAGAGACGAGTCGCTGTTACGCCGAGCGAACGTTCTGCTCACATCCGGATAACGCCGATGTGAGACCGTCAGCGCCGCTGAGGCGTCGGGCACCGCGGTCATCGTCTTCGATCACATCGGCTACCGCCTGCAGAAGGCAAGAACTGATCACACGTTTGCTAGCCTCGTCGCCATGCGTCGACTCACCTCGGTTGTTCCTTTCGCCCTCCTGCCTCTCGCACTCTCGGCGTGCACGCCACAGATGGACGATGAGACGACGACGACGCTCAACGACTCAGCATGCTCGTGGGTCGACACGGTGGCGGAGCAGGCCAACGCGAGCATGATCTCCGCAGATCCGACGGCTCTGGCGACAGCCGGCGATCACCTCCGCGAAGGCATCTCGCTGCCCGACGGCGACCTGAAGAACGCCATCGCAGCCGCCGGAGATGCCGCGCCCGAACGTGAGACGCCGACCGTCATCCTTCCCGAGGACCTGACCGCGTTCAATGAGCATCTCGACAGCATCTCGTCGATCTGCGTCGATCTCGGTCAGAACGAGGTCTCGACCCGAGTGGAGTATCCCGATTCGCAGAGCACTGTCGAAGTTCTCGATGGCTCGTACGGCGGATAGACACAGACCCGAGAAACCGATCCTCATCGGGTGTTGGTACTGCGGAGACGAGGGGATTTGAACCCCTGGTCCCCGTGAGGGGACTCCACCTTAGCAGGGTGGTGCACTCGGCCGGACTATGCGACGTCTCCAGGCATCCGCTCCGTGAAGACCGGATGCACCTTGCAAGCATAACGGGTTACCGCGGCAGTCACGAATCGCCGTACCGACTCGTTGAGCGAGGCCCGCGAAGCGGCCCGAGACGAAACGTGGCAGGTTCCGCTGAAGGGGTCGTGACGTTTCGTCTCAGTCGACTTCGTCGTCTTCGCTCAACGACCGGGGGCTACTTCGTCGGCTTCGCTCAACGACCGGGGGCGGCTTCGGCGTCCGGCTCAACGACCGGGGATGCTCACCGAGCTCGACTCCCGCACGACGAGTTCGGGCTGGAACCGCACGCGACGGTCGTGTTCGACGCCGTCGAGCTCCTTCAGCAGCAGGTCGACGCCGGTCCAGCCGAGCAGCCTGGCCGGCTGACGCACCGAGCTCAGCGGCACGACGGTGGCGGAGGCGAAGTCGATGTCGTCGTATCCGACCATCGCGATGTCCTCGGGCACGCGGATGCCGGAGCCGAAGCTGAACGCCTGCAGCAGTCCGACGGCGAGCAGGTCGTTGGCGGCGAAGACGGCATCCGGGCGCGAGCCCTCGGGACGCGCCGCGATCTCTTCGCCTGCTGCCCTCCCCTGCAGAACCGTGAGCGCCGACTGCTCGAACACCTCGAGCGACGCATCGGGATGCGCCGCGACGGCGAGCCGCACTCCGCGAAGACGATCGGCGACCTGCTGCACCGACTGCGGTCCCCCGACGAAGGCCAGGCGGCGGCGCCCCGAAGACAGCAGGTGCTCGGCCGCGAGCCGGCCACCCTCGACGTCATCGACCGAGACCGAGGGCAGCACGCCCTCCTCCACCTCGCGGTCGACGAGGACCACCGGCATCCCTCCGGCGGCGAAACGGTGCACGGCGGTGAGGTCGTCCGTGGCCGGGGTGAGCAGCACTCCATTGACCCGCTGCTCCTGGAAGAGCTCGAGATGCGCCAGCTGGCGCTCGTCTCGTTCGTCGCTGTTGCCCAGCAGCACGGTCATGCCGGCATCCGCTGCTCGGTCTTCCGCTCCCCTGACCACTTCGGCGAAGAACGGGTTGCCGATGTCTGGCACAACGAGTCCGATGCTGCGACTGCGTCCGGCCCGAAGCTGCCTGGCCGCATCGTTGCGCACGAATCCGAGCTCCTGGATCACCCGCTGCACGCGCTCGACCGTCTTGGCCGACACTCGCTCCGGCTGATTGAGGACATTCGAGACGGTGCCGACCGAGACGCCGGCCGCAGCCGCGACGTCCTTCACTCCTACCGCCATGGCATGCCTCCGTCTGTCCGCGCGTGCGCCAACGACTACCTTCTCATTCCGCGCTGTGCACTCCGCGCCTGCGACGCGCGGGCACGGCGACGACGGCGAGCGCCGCACAGCCGATCCCCGCGATGAACAGCGGCGCGAGCGCCCAGGTCACGACCCCGGTGAAGATGGCCGCGGCGGCGATGTATGCGGCTCCCGCGACATCCGCTCGGATGGCCGCAGGCACCGTGCGCGCCGCCGCCTTCCACCCGAGCGACGGCGACCACGCACCTGCGGTGAAGAGGATCGCGACGGAGAGAACGAGCAGCCCCGCCCAGCCGACGACCGCGATGACCTCACCGCCGGGCAGCGCTCCCGACCCGGCGAGCACGACGTCGAGTGCGAGCACGCCCGCGATCAGCACGGCCGGAACGCCCACGATGAGCGACGGCAGGATGCCGGCACGCACGTCGTCCCAGAAGAGACCTGCCCGCGAGTCCTCCGCGGCGACGAATCGGCGCAGATGGCGGATGCCGGCGGCGAGCGCGATCGGCAGGGTGACGACGCCGAGGGCCACGACGGTCATCATCAGACCGATCGTGAGCACCTCGCCGAACAGACCGAACTTCGCGGTCGCTCCGGGGTTGACCCCCGGTTCGACGCCGGCGACCGTTGGGCCCGCGCCAGAACGCGCCTCACGCTTGGCCGCCCGGTGCTCCCGGCGTTCTGCGCTGATGACCGACATTCCTAGCCCTTCAATCCCTGCGTGGCCACGCCGTCGACGAGGAAGCGCTGGAAGACGACGAAGAACAGCAGCACGGGCACCAGGGCCACGAACGAGGCCGTGACCGTCGCGCCGTAGTCCGACGACGACGTCTGGTCGTTGTAGAGACGCAGCGCGATCGGCAGCGGGTAGTTCTCGGGGCTCGTCAGGTAGAGCAGCGGCCCGAGGAAGTCGTTCCACGCCCAGATGAACGAGAAGATCGCGCAGGTGATCAGCGCAGGCTTGATCAGCGGCAGGATGATCGCCCAGAAGATGCGGAAGTGACCTGCACCGTCGATGCGTGCCGCCTCGTCCATGTCACGCGGCATCTGGCGGATGAACTGCACGAGCAGGAACACGAAGAACGCCTCGGTGGCGAGGAACTTCGGCAGGATCAGCGGGATGAAGGTGTCGACCCAGCCGAGCTGATTGAAGATGATGTACTGCGGGATGATCACGACGTGGAACGGCAGCAGCAGCGTGCCGATCATCGCGGCGAACAGCACCGCGAGGCCCTTGAACTGCACCCGGGCGAACGCGTAGGCGGCGAGAGCCGACGAGAGCACGGTGCCGACCACGGCGGATGCCGCGAGGATCAGCGAGTTCAGGAAGAAGCGCCACATCGGCACTCCGGCGATGCCCTCCATGACCTTGCCGTAGTTGTCGATCGTCGGCGCCTGCGGGAACAGGCCGGGGTTCTGACCGAACTCGGAGTTCGGCTTGAACGTCGACAGGAACAGCCACAGCAGCGGGTAGAGCACCACCAGGGTGAGCGCGAAGAGGCCGATGAACCAGATGACGGTCTGCCACGTCTTGCGCTTCACGCGCCGACGGGGCGAAGGGGCGGATGCCGTGACGACGGCTTCTGTGACACTCATTTGTCGTCTCCCGAGTAGTGCACCCACGACCGCTGGGTGCGGAACAGGATGAAGGCGATGATCGCGACGACGACCAGCAGGACCCAGGCGATCGCCGCCGCATAGCCCATCTGCCCGTCGGAGAACCCGCGCTTGTACAGGTACACGGTGATGAAGTTCGTCATGCCGGCGGGTCCGCCGGTGCCGTTGGAGATGATGTAGGCCGAGGCGAACACCTGGAAGGCGCCGATCAGGCCGAGCAGCAGGTTGAAGAACATCACCGGAGAGAGCATCGGGATGGTGACGGCGCGGAAGCGACGGTAGGCGTTCGCCCCGTCCATCTCGGCCGCCTCATACAGCTCCTTGGGGATCTGCTTGAGACCGGCGAGGAAGATCACCATCGTGGCCCCGAACTGCCATACCGCAAGCAGGATCATCATCGGGAGGATGAGGCTCGGGTTTCCGATCCATCCGCCGAGATCGACGCCGAAGATCTGCAGGCCGCTGTCGACCGGACCGTCGGACGAGAACATCGCCCGCCATACGATCGCGACCGACACCGACCCGCCGATGAGCGACGGGGCGTAGAACGCCGAGCGGAAGAAGCCGGCGCCCTTGTCGCGGTAGTTGAGGAGCATCGCGACGCCGAGCGCCGCGGCCAGTGTGATCGGTGTTCCGATGAACACGTAGACGAGCGTGATCTGCGCCGACTGGATGAAGTTCGGGTCGCTCGTGAAGAGGCGGATGTAGTTGTCGAGCCCGATCCACTTGGGCGGCTGGAAGATGTTGTACTTCGTGAAGGAGAGGTACAGGGAGTAGACCATCGGCACAGCGGTCAGGCCGAAGAAGCCGATGAGCCAGGGGGTGAGGAACGCATACCCGGTCGCGGTCTCGCGGCGCAGACGTGCGCGCTGACCGGGCCGTGCCAGTTCCTTCTCGGGGCGTCGGCCGCTGCGCAGCGTTCGCCCTCGTCCGGACTTCTCGTCCGTGACGATCGTCCTCGTCGCCGTCGTGCTCATGACAGCTCCTTCCGAAGTGGGTGGGGTGCGGTGGGCCGGGTGGTCGTCACCCGGCCCACCGACGGAATCACTGGTTGAGGACGACGTCCATCTCGGCGAAGAACTGCTCCACGGCGTCATCGACGGTCGTGGTGCCGAAGTTCAGTTCGGTGCCCAGCACGCGAAACTTCTCCTCGAGCGTGCCGTATCCGACGATCGGCACGGGAGGTGCGTCGCCGAGGCGGTCGGCGATGGACTCCTCGTAGTCCTTGACCTGCTGGCTCAGCGGGTCGAGCTCTGCGGCTTCGAGCGCGGTCTCGGAGGCGGGCAGGCCGCGGTTGGTGCCGAAGATCTCGCCCGACTCGGGCGAGTTGACCAGGAAGTTGACGAGGGTCGCCGCAGCCTCGGGGTGCTCGGTCTTGGACGAGATCGTGTGCAGCATCGACGGCTTCAGGTAGAGGTCCTTCGCACCCTCCTCCGTCACCGGCGGGGCCACGAGGCCGAGTTCGGTGTAGCTCTCACCGAGGTTGGCGAGGTAGCCCGCACCGAAGTTGTCCCACGTGAGCTCGCTGGCGGTCTTCGCGGAGTCGAACGCACCGAGGGGGGTCAGCTCCTCGACGACCTGCTGGGGCACGCCGGCTCCGTCACGGATGTCGGCTCCGGACTCCCAGAACTCCTTGAGCCGCTCCTCGTCGAATCCGGGGGTGCCGTCCTCGTCGAAGAGGTTCTTGCCCTCGCTGCGCAGCTGCAGCTCGAGGTTCTGGATACGGCCCGAGAAGTCGGATCCGCCCCAGAACGCGCCGCCGCTCGCTTCGGTGACCTCGGAGACCCAGTCGGAGTAGTCGGCCCAGTCGCCGCCGGCGAACTCCTCGACGCCTGCCGTCTCGAGCAGCGCCGGGTTCGTGAAGAGGCCCCACGCGTTGGTGGAGGTCGCGATGCCGTAGGTCGTGTCGTCGACCACGCCGATGCTGAGGATGTTCTCGGGCAGCGGGTCGGTCTCGATGACGGATCCGAGATAGGGCTCGAGGTCGAGCAGCAGGCCGTTCTCGGAGTACTGGCGCAGGTACGAGTAGTCGAACTGCATGACATCGGGGAGTCCGCCACCGGCGGCCTCGGTCTGACGCTTCTCCCAGAACTCCGGGAATCCGAGGAACGTCGCGTTGACCGTGATGTTCGGGTACTCCTCGTTGAACGCCTCGATCGCCTGGTTGTAGAGATCGGCGCGGACGTCGTTGCCCCAGAACGCGAGGTCGAGGGTGACCTTCTCGTCGGGGTCGTAGGTGGGTTCGCCCTCAGGGCTGCCGCCGCTGGCGCAGCCGGCGAGTACCAGCGCTGCGCTGGTGGCGACGGCCGCTGCGGCCGCCAGACGCTTCTTGCTGAACATCGTTGTCCTCTCTGGTGAACGTCCTCGTTCGGCAATGCCGCGGAACGTCTGTGTCCATGTGGTGCGGGGGGCGATCTCCGAAGTGCGGGGAAAACGCTTACCTGCACGCTAATCCAGATTGAAACGTTTCGCAACCGGCAATTCGCGGCGGGAATTACATCGATTACCGCGGGAACTTCGATCCTCTCACGACCAGGTTCTCCGCCTCGACGTCGAGGCGCACCCGAAAGACAGCCGCCCGTCTCTGCTCCCCCGTGGCCGCGTGCACCGGAGCCCCCTCCGCCGCACCGAAGAAGTAGAACCACAGGTCGTCGCCGTCGCGCACGTGCGCCCCGTGATTGCCATGGCCCCCTGCCCGCAGATCCGCGAGGATCACGGCATCGCCGTCGCCCTGACGCTCCCAGTCGATGCCGTCGCGGGAGCGATAGACGCCCATCCCCCGCCACTCGTCGACGATCAGCCACCAGAACCCGCCGAGCTCGAACGCCGTCGGCCCCTCGTGCGGCCTCCCGCCGATCGCCACGCCGTCGAGACTCCAGACATCGAGATCACGCGATGAGGCGACCATGGTGACCGAGTCCGCCGCCTCGTCCTTGTACCAGAGACGCCACAGCCCGTCGGGTGTGCGCGCCACGGCCGCATCGATCACGCGATCGCTGCTCAGCGCGAGCGGGCCGCGCCTCGACCAGTGGCGGAGATCGTCCGAGACGTACTCGACGATCGAGCGCACGAACCCGGGCCAGCGGTCGGGGATGCCGTCGATCTCGGTGAGATACATGCGCCACCTCTCGCCGTCCCACACGACCTCGGGGGCCCAGTGGGTGCGATCGACCTCAGCGGGCGGTGGGCCGGACTCGAGGACGAGATCGGATGCCGCGGGTTCGAGCGTTCCGTCGTAGCGCCAGTCCACTCCGTCGCGAGACGTCGCGACGCCGATCCGGCTTCCGTGGATCCATGACACGCCCGGCCCCGGGTCCGCGACGCTCGCGCGGCGCTGTGTGTAGAACATCCACCACAGTCCGTCGGCGTCGATCACGACCCTCGGATCGGTCGCGCCGTCGTAGACGGGGTCGCGGTAGAGCTCTCTCATCGGCGCAGATCGGTGACCGGGCTCGCGAAGCCGGCGCGGTGGGTCGGGTGCGCGGCCAGGATCTCCGGAGTGATCACGGCGCCGTCAGCCGCGGCCGAGGCGTAGATCCCCGCCACGATCTCGAGCGAACGGGCCGGCGCATCCGCGGTCGCCGGAAGCGGGCCGCCGTCGAGCAGGGCGTCGAACACATCACGCAGCAGCGGCTCGTGGTCGCTGCGCTCCTCGGCATCCGGGAACTGCCATCCCTCGGCCTCCGCTTCGAAGCCCGGAGCCGGGGTGATCCGCCAGTTCTCGTGGCCGTGCCCATAGACGTGATCGACCGTGATCGTGGCCTTCTGCGTGTCGATGCGGATCGAGCTCGCCTCTCGGGGCGACACCGCACTCGTGATGAGCTGAGCGACCACGCCCTGCTCGAAGACGATCGTCGCGGTCGAGACGTCCTCGGTCTCGGTCTCGCGGTCGAGCCGCCAGAGCCTGCCCTGCACCGACGACCAGTCGCCCAGCAGGTGCGCGAGCAGGTCGATCTGATGGATGCCGTGCCCGAGCGTCGTGCCACCGCCCTCGGTCTGCCACTTGCCGCGCCACGGCACGGCGAAGTAGTCGGCGTCGCGGAACCAGAGCGTCTGGCACACGGCCACCAGCGGGCGGCCGAGCGCACCGCTCTGCAGCAGCGAGCGCACGTGCGCCGCGGCCGTTCCGGTGCGCTGCTGGAAGACGACCGCGAGCTGTCTTCCCGCGGCCTCGGCCCCGGCCCGCATGTCGTCGAGCTCGTCGAGCGACGGCGCCGGCGGCTTCTCGACGACCACGTGTGCGCCGGCGGCGAAGGTGGCGAGCGACTGCGACCGGTGCGGCCCCGGCGGCGTGCAGATGAGCACGACGTCAGGATGCTCGGCTGCGAGCATCTCGTCGAGGTCGCCGTAGGCGGCGGCGATGCCGTATCTCTCGGCGAACTCCTGGGCCTTCTCCGGGCTGAGATCGGCGACCGCGACGAGCTCTGCGCGCGGGTACGCAGCGACGGCGCGCGCGTGCGCGTTCGCCACGGCTCCGGTGCCCACCAGGGCAGCGCGAAGTGTCTTGACAGAAGTCATCGGTCCTCCTCAGGACGGTGAGTCGGGGTCATCTCATGCCGTTCTGCACCAGGTGCAACCGAGCGTATCGCCCGTCTGCGGCGAGCAGATCGTCGTGCGATCCCTGCTCGACGATGCGTCCACGCTCGAGCACGACGATGCGATCGGCCTGCCTGATCGTCGACAGCCGGTGCGCGACGACGAGAGTGGTGCGCCCCCGCATCAGCCGCTCGAGCGCCTCTTTCACGAGGCTCTCCGATTCGGGGTCGAGTGCACTGGTCGCCTCGTCGAGCAGCAGGATCCGCGGGTCGCGGACGAGCGCGCGGGCGATGGCGAGGCGCTGACGCTGACCACCCGAGAGGCGCGCGCCTCGCTCGCCGACCACGGTGTGCCACCCCTGCGGCTGCTCGCTCACGAACTCCCACGCGTTGGCGTCTCGCAGGGCCTGTTCGACACGTGCGGGCGTGACATCGGGCATGCCGTAGGCGATGTTGTCGAACACCGACCCCTCGAACAGCACGGACTCCTGCGGCACCACCGAGATCGACCGACGCACGGTGCGCAGGTCGAGCTCCTGCATGTCGGCTCCGTCGAGCACGATGCGGCCGCTCGTGGGCCTGACGAACCCCAGCACGAGGTTCAGGAGCGTCGATTTGCCCGATCCCGACGAACCGACGAACGCGACGGTCTCGCCGGGCGCGATGCGCAGATCGATCTCGAACAGGGCGTCCTCGTCGGCATCCGAGTAGCGATGCGTCGCCGAGTCGAGCACGATCTCGCCGGCGACCGCCGAGACGACGCGCTTGCCGGAGTTCTGCTCGACATCGGGCTCCTGCAGGACTTCGGCGATCGAGCGCACCGACTCGAGCCCGCGGGCGCCGACCGGGATGAGCATCAGCAGCTGGGTGAGCCCGCCGGTCAACAGGGTGAAGTAGCTCGAGAGCATCACGACCTCGCCGGGGGTGATCGGCAGGAAGCCGGTGAGGGCACACACGGCGGCGAGCATGAGGCAGGCGACACCGAGCAGCTGCATCGCGACCCACGAGATCGACGCCACTCTGCCGTTCAGCAGGTCGAGGTCGAGGCCGGCCCTGCGCACTCCGTCTGCACCGCCTGCGACACGGCTGATCGCCGTCTCCTCGAGTCCGTGAGCGCGCGTCACCGGAATCAGCGACGCCATCTCCCCGACGCGGGCCGACAGCGTCTCGATCTCGCGTCGGAAGACCTCGTTGCGGCGCTGCGAACGATTGCGCATGCCGTAGCGGATGCCGATCGCGATGGGCACGGCGAGGGCGTAGACGGGCAGGAACTGCGGCACGGTGATCGCCGTCATCCCGAGCGCTCCGAGCATCACCATGGTCGACGACAGCAGCGGATGCGTGACCTGCTGCAGCATCAGCTCGACGTTCTCGACGTCGCGCACGACCTTCGTCTGCACGATCGACGAGCTCATCCGCGTGTGATACCCGATCGAGAGACTCTGCAGCCGCGCGGTGAGGGCGTTGCGCAGGTCGGCGCCGAGGTCGCGCACGACGGTCATGAAGTTGCGCGTGTAGATGATGTGGTTGGGATAGTTCTGCAGCAGAAGCACCGCGGCGAGCGCGAACCACCACAGCACCTCGGTCACATCGCCGTCGCTCGCCACCACATCGATGATCGCCGCGGTGATCACCGGCAGGAACCAGAGCGGGATCTCCTTGATCGCGAAAGCGGTGATCGCGAAGGTCAGTCGCCAGGGGCGGCGGGCGACGAGGCGCAGCACAGAGCGCGTCGGATGCTGACCGTCGATGAGCGCGGCCGGGTGGGAAAGCGCTTTCTGTGCCATGGTCCTATCGTAGAGTCACCGCACCCTTCACGGAAGCGCGACCACCCGAATCGGCAGGAGCACACATGACCTTCGACGCAGCATTCGACTGGGCGCGCCGTCACGTGCAGGCGGAGCGCCTGCCGACCGCCGTGGTCGGCATGGCCACCGCAGACGGGATCGTCGACCTCGAAGGGTTCGGAGCCGCGACCGATGCCGTGTACCCGCTGTTCTCGATCACGAAGGTGCTCACGGGCATCACCGCGACCAGGGCCATCGAGCGAGGTCTGCTCACCCCGAACACCCCCCTCACAGAGGCACTGCCCGACTTCGGGTCGTCTCGCGATGACATCGTGCGGCTCTGGCATCTCGCGTCGCACACCTCCGGGATCTCCGAGCCCGCCCTCGACACCCCGCTTCCGCTCCGTCACGAACTGCTCAGCCAGGGCCGGGACTTCGCGGCGGGCACCGCGTCTCGATACTCCACGCTGGCCTTCGAAGGCATCGCCGCGCTGATCGAGCACGCGACCGACACGACGTGGGATGCCGGCACCTTCGAGTGGGCGCAGAGCATCGGCGCGATCGGCCTGACCCTCGACACCGCACAGTCGGTCGGCGTGCCGGATGCGGCGGCCGGCGGGCTCGACCTCGACCGGTTCCATGCCACGCGAGCACCCGGCGCAGGGCTGCTGGGGCGCGCCGAGGATCTGCTGCACCTCGGCACCGAGCTGCTGCGCATCACTCAGGGCCGAAAGGACGGCATCCTGTCTCCGGCCGGCCTCGCGATGATGCGGCGCCCACTGACGGGAGACATCCCGCGCCTCGATCCATACCCCGACGAGCGGGGCCAGGACTGGGGCTTCACGTTCAATCTGCGCTCCCGGGCACCCGGACTCGTCGACCGCGACGTCTTCGGTCACGGCGGGTGGGCCGGCACCGAGTTCTGGGTGCATCCGAACGCGGGGGTGGCCTGGGTGCTGCTCACCAACGCCGCAGTCCGGCCCGGCGTCGACGCCGACGAGCTCGACAACGCCGTGGTCAGCGCTCTCTAGCGCACCCCGACCACCCGACACGCGGCACGCCACGACTCGCGCCGCCTGCCGCGGCATGGCGCGCTGAAACGTCTCAAGAAAGTTCTTGCCACCGCGTGCGGCAGCGTGCAAGGATCGGTGCCAACTCTCGGGAATGCGTTTTCCGGCAGTTCCGGATCCATCGACCGGCCGAGACGCGGTGGTCTCTTCGCCTCGGCTCCCCCACGTGATATCCGCACCGACGCGGGTCTCTCAGCCGTACCCCTTAGCCAGTGATGTCCAAGGAGGAACCGTGGAGCATTCCACCCGTTCTGCACGTAGCCCCCGCCCGTTCCCGCGCCTGCGCGCCGGGTTCGCCGCCGTCACGATCGCGGCCGTGATCGGAGCGACCATGACCGCCGTTCCGGCCGCCGCCGCACTCGAACCGGCCGCAGACGGCGCCTGGCGGTTCGACTTCGGCACAGCGACGAGCCCGGTCGCCGAGGGGTACGAGCCGGTGCTCACGACCTCGCTCTACTCCGCCGCGTCAGGGTGGGGAGTGACGGTTCCCGACGGCGTCGCGCTGTTCGACCGTGACCGCACCGGCAACCGCACACCGGCGGATCCGGTCGCCGAGGACTTCGTCGCCGGTACCTCGTGGGGCTTCCTGCTCGACAGCGTTCCCGCGGGCGAGTACGACGTGACCGTGACCATCGGCGATGCGCTGACGACGGCGTCGAGCACCAACGCGACGCTGACGCTCGAGGGCGTCGCGCAGACACGGCTCACGACCACCAAGGGCGGCTCCACCACTGAGACATTCCGCACGAAGGTCGAAGACGGACAACTGACCGTGAGCTTCACGGGAAGCGGCCTCGGGGCCTACGTCAACGGACTCGTCGTCGCACCGGTTCTTCCCGCAGCGCCCGCCGACCTCGCGGTCGCCAAGGTCGCCTGGAACACGGTCGATCTCTCCTGGGGGCCCTCGGACGGCGCCACGGCGTACCGCGTGCTGCGAGCCGACGTCGATGGCGATGCGGTCGCCGAGTTCAGTCAGATCGCCGAGATCGAGAAGACGACGTTCTCCGACACCGACGTCGCGGAAGGCGACTCGTTCGCCTACGCGGTCGAGGCCGTCAACTCTTACGGGCTCGTATCCGCCCGCACCGCCGAGGTGCGCAGCGGAGCGATCCCTGCTCTCGCCGTGCCGGCGACTCCTGAGGGGCTCGCGGTCGCGCAGGTGACGAAGGATGCCGTCGCACTGGCCTGGACCGCGACGCCGAACGCCGATGAGTACGTCGTCGAGCGGGCCGGTGCCGATGGGCGCTTCTCCGCCGTCACCACCGTCACTGCCCCCGCGTTCACCGATACGGTCGACACGTCGCAGGAGTGGTCGTACCGGGTGACCGCGCGCAACGCGGCGGGCGCCTCCGATGCCTCCGCCGCCGTCGACTCGACGGTCTACGCGGCTCCCGCTCCCCTGCCGGCCGGCGACCGGATCGTCTTCGACTTCGGCCCCGGCGCCCTCGCCGACGGCGCCGTCGGCGTGACCTCCACCGTCGGGTTCTCCGATGAGTGGGGATACGGCTTCAGCACCGCCCCGACCTCCCCCGAGCCCGACGTCGACCGCGGCGGCGACGACCCGCTGCGGGGAGACCACGTCGCCGCGCACGGCGGCACCTTCGAGGTGCAGCTCGGCTCGGGCGACTACATCGTGAACGTGATCGCGGGCGACCGGACCGCCGCCAGCGAGATCGCGATCACCGCGGAGGGCATCGCCAAGGTGCAGACGACCGCGAAGCCCGCCGGGGAGTATCTCGAGATGGCGTTCCCGATCGCGCTCGTCGACGGGCGCCTGACCCTGCAGGTCGGCGGGTCGGCGGCGGCACTCGACGCGCTCACCATCACGCGCCAGACGAGCCGGGCACCCGGAGCGCTGCCGACGGTCTACCTCGCCGGCGACTCGACCGTCCAGACCTACACCGACACGTTCGCACCGCAGGCGGGTTGGGGTCAGATGATCGACCGCTTCTTCGCCGATGATGTCGCGTTCGCGAACCACGCGATCGGCGGTCGGTCGTCGAAGAACTTCATCACGCAGGGGCGCCTCGACGAGATCCTCCGCGGAATCCGCCCCGGCGACTATCTGTTCGTGCAGTTCGGCCACAACGACGCGACTCAGGGCGTCGACGATCGTTACGCGTCTCCCGCCGATTACAAGGAGTATCTGCGCAGCTACGTGCAGGGCGCCCGCCAGCGCGGCGCGACCCCGGTGCTCGTCACCCCCGTCTCGCGCCGCAGCTTCGACGCCACCACGGGTGCGGCCAACGTGAGCTTCCCCGAGTACGTGGCGAAGATGATCGAGCTCGCGCAGGAGGAGGGCGTCCCGCTCGTCGACCTCTCGGCATCGAGCCGCGCCTACCTCGACGAGATCGGTCCCGAGGCCGCGAAGTCGGTGTTCCTCTGGGTCGATCCGGGCATCTTCCCCGGGCGTCCGGCCGGCACCCAG
This sequence comes from Microbacterium sp. K2, assembly GCF_051365005.1. Lineage (NCBI taxonomy): Bacteria > Bacillati > Actinomycetota > Actinomycetes > Micrococcales > Microbacteriaceae > Microbacterium > Microbacterium sp. K2. The sequence goes on from NZ_JBLWII010000001.1 coordinate 1,701,903, forward strand.
GACGACACGCACTTCCAGGACTACGGCGCGATCCAGATGGCTCGCCTCATCGCCCAAGACGTCGCCGCTCTCGACGACCCCCTCGCCGCGAAGGTCGTCGACGTCGAGCCACCCGCCGCGGTGCCGGCCGCACCGGCGAACCTCGCGGCGGGATCCATCTCGAATGCGGGTGCCGTGCTGCAGTGGAGCGCATCGTCGGGCGCAGACATCTACCGCATCGAACGCCAGGCCACCGCCGACCCCGAGCAGGTCTGGTCGCTGGTGACCACGACCACCCAGACGAGCGCCATCGTGCAGGGCCTCGCCGAGGGCGCGGGATACCGGTACCGCGTGTTCGCGGTGAACGGCCGAGGCGTCTCGGAGGCGTCGAACACCGTGAGCTTCTCGACCAAGCAGGCGAGATGGAAGTTCGACTTCCAGCTCACCGGCGGGGTCGTGATGCCCGGCTACACCGAGGTGAACCCCGACGACGGGTACACGGTTGACGGCGGATTCGGCTTCGCGACCCCCTTGGCCGCGAACGCCGGGCGCGACCGCGGCACTGCGGGTGGCGCGAGCGACCTCGAGCGCGATTTCGTCCTGCCCGGCGACTCGAGCGAGTTCCTGCTGGACGTGCCGAACGGCACCTACTCGGTCAAGACCTACTCGGGCGACTGGATCGGCTCCACCCGGACGAACTTCGACATCGAAGGGAAGGCTTTCGGAACAGGCAACGCCGGCTCCGGCGCCGTGAACGCTTCGGTCCGCGGCCCTGTGCTCGTCACCGACGGTCAGCTCACCGTGCGTGTGCACGGCGCCGCCGCGGGAACACGCCTCAACGGCATCGAGGTGACTCCGATCCTGCTCGGCCCGGCCGGCCTCGAGGTGACCGACGTGAACGCGGATCCCGCGGCGCCGACCGTCTCCCTCGCCTGGACCGCCGAGCCGGGGATGACCTGGAAGGTGTACCGCACCTCGGCGTTCGAGAAGTCGTCGACCCTGGTCGGTGAGACCGCGACGGCCTCGTTCATCGATTCGAGCGCCCGCCTGGGGCTCGATTACGCGTATCACGTGACCGCGGTCGACCAGACCGGACTCGAATCGGTGCCCTCGGCATCCGTCGACGTGTCTCTGGTCGACTCGGCTGTCGATGCGCCGGCGGCACCGACCGCGCTCGCGGTCGACCGCCTCGAGAAGCGCGAGGTCGAGATCTCGTGGGCGCAGCCGAGCACAGCCGTCTACACGATGGTCTTCCGCTCCGAGATCGAGGGGGAGCGCGGTGAACTCGCCGGCTTCGCCACCACGAACCGTTTCGTCGACACGGCCGTGCTGACCACGATCCCGTACCACTACACCGCTGTCGCGGTGAATGCCGGCGGTGCGGGGCCCGACTCGGCACAGCTGAGCACCGAGGCGGCCACCGTGCTGCAGCGGCAGGCCGAGTATCTGGACCGCGCGCCCGCAGCGGTGCAGACGGACGACGGCGTGCTGGTCAGCTGGCGCATGCTCGGGACCGACCCCGACGCGATCGCCTTCCACGTCTACCGTGACGGCACTCGCATCACCGACGAGCCGATCACCGACTCGACCAACCTGCTCGACGCCGACGGCTCGGGCGACTCGACGTACTTCGTCACGAGCCTCCTCGACGATCGCGAGGTCACGGTGACCGACGAGTTCGGAGTGCAGGACGGAGACCACCTCTCGATCCCTCTCGACAAGCCTGCCGACGCGTACACGAAAGACGGACAGCCGTACTCGTACCGCGCCAACGACGCGAGCGTCGGAGACCTCGACGGCGACGGACAGTACGAGATCCTCGTCAAGTGGGACCCCTCGAACTCGAAGGACAACTCGCAGGCGGGATACACCGGCAACGTGTACCTCGACGCCTACCGTCTCGACGGCACACGTCTGTGGCGCATCGACCTGGGGGTCAACATCCGGGCGGGCGCGCACTACACGCAGTTCCAGGTGTTCGACTACGACGGGGACGGACGCGCCGAGGTGATGATGAAGACCGCCGACGGCACGATCGACGGCGTGGGGCAGCCCATCGGCAACGCCAGCGCCGACCACCGCAACAGCACGGGGTACGTGCTCACCGGGCCCGAGTACCTCAGCGTCTTCAACGGACTGACGGGGGCCGCGGTCGACACCGTGGACTACGTGCCGGCCCGTGGCGACGTCGGCTCGTGGGGCGACGCCTACGGCAACCGGGTCGACCGCTTCCTGGCGGCGACCGCGTACCTCGACGGCGAGCACCCCAGCGCGATCTTCAGCCGCGGGTACTACACCCGCGCCGTGATGGCGGCGTACGACTTCGACGGCACGACGCTGACGCAGCGGTGGGTGCTCGACTCGAACGACGCGGGCAACGAGGGCCTCTACGGCGAGGGCAACCACAATCTGTCTGTGGCCGACGTCGACGGAGACCAGAAGGACGAGATCGTCTTCGGCTCAGCCACGGTCGACGATGACGGCACGGTGCTCTATTCGACCGAGCTCGGCCATGGCGACGCGATCCATGTCTCGGACCTCGTGCCCTCGAACCCCGGCCTCGAGGTGTTCGCGGCACACGAGGACATGAACGCCTCGGGCAACGTCGGCGCGACGATGCGCGACGCCCGCACTGGCGCGGTCCTCTGGTCCATCCCCGCCGCCAGGGACACCGGTCGTGCCGCATCCGGCGACATCGATCCCCGGCATGAGGGCGCCGAGGGATGGGCGATCGGCGGGGACGCCGCGTGGGACTCCCCCGTCGGCCAGCTGAGGTCGTCCACGGGCGAGCTCATCGGCGAGCGCATTCCTGCGGCGAACTTCCTCGCCTGGTGCGACGGAGACCCCCTGCGGGAGATCGTCGACCATGACTGGAACGCCGAGACGTCCACAGGCGTGCCGACGGTGTCGAAGTGGAACTGGGAGACCGAGTCCAGCGACGTGATCCTGAAGACTGCGGGCGCGCTCTCCAACAACAGCACCAAGGGAACGCCGAACCTGCAGGCTGATCTGTTCGGCGACTGGCGCGAGGAGATCGCCTGGCGCTCCGACGACTCGACCGAACTGCGGGTCTACTCCACCACCGACGAGACGGACCTGCGCCTGCGGACCCTCATGCACGACCCGGTGTACCGGCTCTCGGTCGCGTGGCAGAACACCGGATACAACCAGCCGCCGCACACCAGCTTCTTCCTCGGCGACGGCATGGAACAGCCGCCGGCGCCGCGCATCGCGGTGACGGGCGACCCGTCGGGTGCGGTCGACCAGACGGCTCCTGTCGTGTCGGGGATGCCCGCGGACGGCGCCCTGTTCCCGAGCACGTCGAGCTTCACGGTCGACGTGACGGCTGCCGACCCCGAGTCGGGGGTGCGCACTCTCGACATCGCCTTCGACGGAGAACCCGTCGCCCCCGGCCAGACCATCGAGCTGGCCGACCTCGTCGGCAGCCACACGGTGACGGTCAACGCCGTCAACCACGACGGCCTCGTCACCCGTGCGGAGGCTCAGATCCTGGTCTACGACGATGAGCGGCCGGCGGCGAAGCCCGCCCGTGGCACACTGTCGACGGACTCGGGCTGGGACACCGGTCTGCACGACGGTGAGTTCACGGTGTCGATGAACCTCTGGCACGGCGTGAACGGCGCGGTGTTCCGGCTCTACGAGAACGGCGCGCTCATCGCGACGAAGCTCCTCGATGCCGACTCGCCGAAAGCCCAGCTCACCACGGTCTCGGTGAGCGGCCGCACCGACGGCACGTACGTGTACACGGGCGAGCTGGTCAACGCGAAGGGCACGACGGCCACGACATCCGTCACGGTCAAGGTGAAGGATGCCGCACCAGGGGTCCCGGTGGTCAGTCACGACAACTGGGATCGCGACGGCAGCTACACCGTGACCACCGACCTCTGGTGGGGCACGAACGGCACCGAGTACCGGCTGTACGAGAACGGGGCTCTGATCGACACTCAGACCCTCGTGGCCGCCTCGCCCTCGGCGCAGCGCGCGAAGACGGCGATCACCGGACGCGACCCCGGCACCTACGCCTATGTCGCCGAGTTCTCGAACGCTGCGGGCACCACGGCCTCGAAGAGCGTGACCGTGACGGTGCGGTGATCAGCCGATCCATCCGAGGCATGGCCGGTCGCTTGACAGAGCGACCGGCCATGCTAGTGTTGAGACATTGAATGAAACGATTCAAAACCTCGATGGAGAGAGAACCACCATGACCCGCGTCGCGTTCCAGCTGCAGGTGCGTCCTGAACTGCTCGACGAATACCTCGCCCGTCACTCACCCGTCTGGCCCGAGATGCTGGCCGAGATCGCGGCCGCCGGTCGTCGCAACTACTCGCTGTTCCTGGCCGAGGGCGGCACGCTCGTCGGCTACTACGAGACCGATGATGACGCCGCGGCGCAGGCCTACCTCGCCGCATCCTCGGTCGCCGCACGCTGGGAGGCCGAGATGAGCCGCTTCTTCGTCGATCTCGACGGGCGCCCCGACCAGGCCGCCACGCCACTCACCGAGGTCTTCCACCTCGAAGACCAGCTCGCCGATACCGGCAGCTCCCCCGCATCCGACAACGACAACCGCAACGACACCGAAGGCAGCGCCTCATGAGCATCCTCTCGTCCGACAACCTCGCCGCTCTCGAGCAGCAGGGCATCGAGCTCCCCAGCTGGGCGTTCGGCAACTCCGGCACCCGTTTCAAGGTGTTCGGCACGCCGGGCACGCCCCGCGACCCGTGGGAGAAGATCGCGGATGCCGCGCAGGTCAACAAGTACACCGCGCTGGCCCCCTCGGTCGCCCTGCACATCCCGTGGGACCTCGTCGACTCGTTCTCCGACCTGCGCAAGCACGCCGAAGACCTCGGCGTGACCCTGGGCACCATCAACTCGAACACCTTCCAGGACGACGACTACAAGTTCGGCGCCCTGACTCATGAGGATCCGACGATCCGTCAGAAGGCGATCGACCACCACCTCGCCTGCATCGACGTGATGGACGCCACGGGCAGCCGCGACCTGAAGATCTGGCTCGCCGAAGGCTCGAACTATCCTGGGCAGGCCGACCTCCGCGGTCGACAGGACCGCCTGCAGGAATCGCTGCAGCAGATCTACGCACGCCTCGGCGATGACCAGCGCCTCGTGCTGGAGTACAAGTTCTTCGAGCCGGCGTTCTACCACACCGATGTTCCCGACTGGGGCACCTCGTACGCCCAGGTCTCCTCGCTCGGAGACAAGGCCATGGTGTGCCTCGACACAGGACACCACGCCCCCGGCACCAACATCGAATTCATCGTCATGCAGTTGCTGCGCCTCGGCAAGCTCGGCTCGTTCGACTTCAACTCGCGCTTCTACGCCGACGACGACCTGATCGTGGGCGCAGCCGACCCGTTCCAGCTGTTCCGCATCCTGTTCGAGGTCGTGCGCGGCGGCGGGCTGAACAACCCCGATGTGGCGTTCATGCTCGATCAGTGCCACAACGTCGAAGACAAGATCCCCGGCCAGATCCGCTCGGTGCTCAACGTGCAGGAGATGACGGCCCGCGCGCTGATCGTCGACCGCGACGCGCTGACCTCCGCGCAGAAGTCCGGCGATGTGCTCGCTGCGAATGCCGTCTTCATGGACGCGTTCTACACCGACGTGCGCCCGGCCCTCGCCGAGTGGCGCGAGTCGCGCGGTCTCGCCGCCGACCCGATGGCTGCCTACGCCGAGTCGGGCTACCAGCAGAAGATCGCCGCGGAGCGCGTCGGCGGCGTCCAGGCCGGCTGGGGCGCCTGAGCGCGCACCCCTGACTCGTCGGGGTGCGGGAGCCGATCCCCGCACCCCGACGTCCCATCGACAGAACGGATGACGCTGTGAGAGACCAGGTGCTCGACGGACCGCATGGCCCGCTGCGCGTGCGGGTGTACGAGCCGGAGAGCCCCGCGGGGCCCGGACTCGTCTGGGTGCACGGCGGCGGATTCGCCGCGGGCGAGATCGACATGCCCGAAGCCCACTGGGTCGCACAGAGCTTCGCAGACCGAGGCATCGTCGTGGTGTCTGTCGACTATGCGCTCGCACCGTTTCCCCGAGTGTGGGCTGCGGCGTCCGGCGCGCCCGAGCGAGACGGCGTGCACTACCCCGTCGCCTCCGACGAGGTCGAAGCGGCGTTCCGCTGGGCGATCGACTCCGGGCTCGCACAGGGTCCGTGGGCCATCGGTGGAGCCAGCGCCGGCGGAAACCTCGCGGCAGGTGCAGCTCTCCGGCTGAGTCATGGGCCCGGCCCCTTCCCCTCGCTCGCCGTGCTCGCCTATCCGACCCTGCACGCTGTGCAGGGCACGCCGGATGCCGCGCTGCGCGCCGCGCTCGACGCCGACCCCGAGGCCGACACCTTCGGCCCCGACTCTGTGCGCGTCATGTACGAGAACTATCTGGGAGGGCGCGCGGAGGGCGGGGACGTCTACGCCGTGCCCGGCACGGCATCCCCCGCCCAGCTCTCGCACTTCCCCGCGACGATCATGATCAACGGCGAGGTCGACGAGCTGCGCGTCTCGGGTGAGGCCTTCGGCACCTCGCTGCGCGACGCCGGCATCGACCTCGACATCTCCACCGAGCCGGGCACCCGCCACGGCCACCTCAACCATCCGGAACTCGCAGCAGCGACAGCATCGATCGACCGCTTCGCCGCCCGCATCCTCGCCACATCTCCCGAGCACAAGGAACAGCCATGACCAACCCCACCGCCGCCGCCCTCATCGAGCGGTCGAACCGACTGGGCGCCGACCCCAAGAACACCAACTACGCCGGCGGCAACACGTCGGCGAAGGGCACCGAGACCGATCCCGTCACCGGGCAGCCGGTCGAGCTGATGTGGGTCAAGGGATCGGGCGGCGATCTGGGAACGCTGAAGGAGCAGGGCCTCGCGGTGCTGCGCCTCGACCGCATGCGCGCGCTCGTCGACGTCTACCCCGGCCTCGAGCGCGAAGACGAGATGGTCGCCGCGTTCGACTACTGCCTGCACGGCAAGGGCGGTGCGGCCCCGTCGATCGACACCGCGATGCACGGACTCGTCGACGCCGCGCACGTCGACCACCTGCACCCCGACTCCGGCATCGCGATCGCGACCGCCGCCGACGGCGAAGCGCTGACCGCGAAGATCTTCGGCGACAGGGTCGTCTGGGTGCCGTGGCGTCGCCCGGGCTTCCAGCTCGGACTCGACATCGCCGCGATCAAGGCGAAGAACCCGCAGGCGATCGGCACGATCCTCGGCGGCCACGGCATCACGGCCTGGGGCGACACGTCGGAGGAGGCCGAGGCGAACTCGCTGTGGATCATCGACACCGCCGCCGCCTACATCGAGGCGAACGGCAAGGCCGACCCGTTCGGCGGCGTCCGTGCCGGCTTCGAGGCGCTTCCCGAGCAAGAGCGCCGTGAGCGCGCTGCCGCCCTCGCCGGAACCATCCGCGGCATCGCGTCGACCGACAAGCCGATGGTCGGCCACTTCACCGACTCCGACGTCGTGCTCGACTTCCTCGCCTCGGACCGCGCCCCTGAGCTCGCTGCTCTCGGCACCAGCTGCCCCGACCACTTCTTGCGCACCAAGGTCAAGCCGCTGATCCTCGACCTGCCCGTCACGGCATCCGTCGACGAGCAGATCGCCCGGCTGCACGAGCTGCACACCGAGTATCGCGCCGATTACCAGGCCTACTACGATGCGCACGCGACAAGCGAGTCGCCCGCGATCCGCGGTGCCGACCCGCTCATCGTGCTCGTGCCCGGCATCGGCATGTTCTCGTACGGCGCGAACAAGCAGACGGCCCGCGTCGCCGGCGAGTTCTATGTCAACGCGATCAACGTCATGCGCGGAGCCGAGGCGCTGTCGACGTACTCCCCCATCTCCGACGCCGAGAAGTTCAACATCGAATACTGGGCGCTCGAAGAGGCCAAGCTGCAGCGGATGCCGAAGCCCAAGTCGCACCAGGGACGCATCGCGTTCGTCACCGGCGCCGCATCCGGCATCGGCAAGGCCATCGCCACCCGTCTCGCGGCTGAGGGCGCGTGCGTCGTCATCGCCGACCTCGATCTGGAGAAGGCCCAGGCTGCCGCTGCCGAGCTCGGGAACACCGACGTGGCGATCGGCGTCGCGGCGAACGTCGCCGATGCCGCGGCGATCCAGGCCGCTCTGAACGACGCCGTGCTCGCGTTCGGTGGCGTCGACCTCGTCGTCAACAACGCCGGGCTCTCGCTGTCGAAGCCGCTGCTCGAGACCACCGAGAAGGACTGGGACCTGCAGCACGACGTCATGGCCAAGGGCTCGTTCTTGGTGTCGAAGGCGGCGGCCCGTGTGCTGATCGACCAGAAGCTCGGCGGCGACATCATCTACATCTCGTCGAAGAACTCCGTGTTCGCCGGCCCGAACAACATCGCCTACTCGGCGACCAAGGCCGACCAGGCGCACCAGGTGCGACTGCTGGCCGTCGAACTCGGCGAGTTCGGCATCCGCGTCAACGGCATCAACCCCGACGGCGTCGTGCGCGGCTCGGGCATCTTCGCCTCGGGCTGGGGTGCGAACCGTGCCGCGACCTACGGCGTCGCCGAAGAGGACCTCGGCCAGTTCTACGCCAACCGCACGATCCTCAAGCGCGAGGTCGTGCCCGAGAACGTGGCGGATGCCGTCTACGTGCTGACCGGACCCGAGCTCAGCCGCACCACGGGTTTGCACATCCCCGTCGACTCCGGCGTCGCCGCGGCGTTCCTGCGATGACGGTGCGGTCCGTCGCCGCCGTCGACCTCGGGGCGACCAGCGGTCGCGTCATGATCGGGCGGATCGGCGACGGTCGGCTCGATCTCGAGCTCGTCTCGCGGTTCCCGAACGGGCCCGTCGAGCGCGAGGGCGGCCTGCACTGGGACTTCGGCGCTCTCTACGAGCACGTCGTCGCAGGTCTCGCCGAGGCCGTGCGCCGAGAGCCGGGCATCGAGAGCATCGGCATCGACTCGTGGGCCGTCGACTACGGACTGCTGCAGGGCGGCGAGCTTCTCGCCGAGCCGTTCCACTATCGCGACGATCGCACGGCGCGCGGAGTCGACGAGGTGCACGCGATCGCGCCCTTCGCTGAGCTGTACGGGCGCAACGGACTGCAGTTCCTGCCGTTCAACACGCTGTACCAGTACCGCGTCGACGCGCGCCTCGCCGAGGCCGACACCGCTCTGCTGATCCCCGACCTCATCGCCTTCCTGCTCACCGGGGAGGCCGTGGCCGAGCGCACCAATGCCTCGACCACCGGACTGCTCGGGGTGACGTCAAGCGAGTGGGACACCGAGCTGGCCGACCGTCTCGGCATCCCCTCGAGCATCCTGCCCTCGCTCGTCGACCCGGGCGAGACCATCGGCACGCTGCGTCCTGACCTCGCCACGCGCATCGGCAAGGACCTGCCCGTCATTGCGGTCGGGTCGCACGACACGGCATCCGCCGTCGTCGCTACCCCTCTGTCGACCCCGCATTCCGCCTACATCTCGTGCGGCACGTGGGGCCTGGTCGGCGTCGAGCTGACCGAGCCGGTACTGACCGATGCCGCGCGCGAGGCCAACTTCACGCACGAGCTCGGCGTCGATCGGCGCTACCGGTTCCTGCACAACGTGACGGGCCTGTGGCTGCTCAGCGAGACCGTGCGCGCGTGGGAGGCGGAGGACGGCTCGTCGATCGACCTGCCGGAGCTGCTGGCCGCGGCGTCCGCGGTCACAGGCGACGTGCGGATCTTCGACGCGAACGACCCGACGCTCAGCCCACCGGGCGACATGCCTGCGCGCATCGCAGCGCTGCTCGGCTCGGAGGTTCCTTCGTCACGGCCGGCGTTCGCCCGGTCGATCGTCGAGTCGATCGCGACGGCGTTCGCGGATGCGGTGCAGACGGCATCCGACCTGTCGGGGCGCGAACTCGACAGCATCCATCTGGTCGGTGGTGGTTCGCTGAACCGCCTGCTGTGCCAGGCGACGGCCGACCGCACCGGCCTTCCGGTGCTTGCGGGCCCCGTCGAGGCGACCGCCCTCGGCAACGTGCTCGTGCAGGCGCGGGCCCTCGGCGCAGCCCCTGCGTCGCTCGAGGAGTTGCGAGCCCTGGTCGCCGCGACCCACGAGCCCGAGCGCTTCGAGCCGCGCTGACCCGAGCCGCACGGATGGCTGGCCGATCCCCGGATGGATGCCGAAAACACCCGTTCTCAGCATCCATCCGTACTTTCTTCAGCCATTCGTCCCAGCACCCGTCCGACACTCGCCCCGGCGCAGGTCCCACCCTCAGCTCGCCCCGTAGGCCCTCGCGACCGGACGCCGCTGGCCCTCGTACTCGACCGAGGGCCAGCGCTCGTCGATCGTCAGCACCTCCCACCCCTCGGCAGTGCGCAACATCGTGTCTTCGACCTTCACGCCCGGCGCGGTCGGGTTCCAGGCGAAGGCCTGGTTCTCGACGAGCAGGTCAGTCGTGGATGCCGTCGCTCGCGGATCGCGCCCGGCGTAGCCGGTCGGTCCACCCTGGTGGTGCCGCTGCCACTCGTCGACGTCGAAGCCGAAGCGCGCGTACGCCGCGGTGCCGGCCTCGAACGCCGCGTCCAGCCGCGCACCGGGCGCCGACGCGTCGAGGAACGCCCGCTCCACGCCGAGCAGCGGCTCCTCGTCGACCGACGCCCCGATCCACCTCGTGGCGTTGGCGATCAGCCCGTCGCGGCGACCGCACACCACGACCATGGCCCGATCTCCGAGCACGCCGGCGGTCGGAAGCGGATGCCGGAAGCCGCCGCGCTGCGCGCCGGCGACGAGCACCACGAGCGGGTCGATCCCCCGCGCGATGAGCTCAGCGGCGATGACGGCCGCGACCGCTCTCTCGGTCTGGGCCGGGTCGACTCGACCGAGCACATCGGTCAGAGTCTCCGCCGTCTCGTGCCCCAGCGATCGGTATCTCGCGCGTTCCGCCGGCATCATCGGCGCCCTGGCAGCGCGCAGCTGAGAAGCGACCGCCGCCTCGACCACGCCCGGCTGTTCTGCGGCGACGACGGCCGGGGGGATCCACCACGGCACCCGCACCACGCGCTCGGCATCCTCCGGCAGCAGCTCCTCGGCGATCAGTCGATCGGCCTCGTTGTCGGCGACGAAAAGCACATCTCCGTGCGCCTCCGCCCGCACCGCGAGCACCGGTGGACCCGCGAGAGACACATGGGTGCGCACCCCCTCGAGGTACCACGACACCGCCTCGTGCGACGCGAGCACGAGGGCGTCAGCGCCGACCTCGTGGCGCACGCGTGCGAGGCGATCCTGCTTCTCGATGCGGTCATCGGATGCTCCGGCCATGCGACTCTCCCTGTAGAACGTTTTCTCGTAGTATGACGACAGCCGCGACCGATCGCGGAACGGAGGGATGCTGATGGCACGCGAATCCACTCGCCCTGGCATCACCGACGTCGCGAAGCTCGCCGGCGTCTCGCTGTCGACCGTGTCGCGGGCGATGAACGGCAACCCGACGGTCGACCCCGCTCTCGCAGAGCGCGTGCAGGCAGCCGCCGCAGAACTCGGCTACACCGCGAACCCGGTGGCTCGGAGCCTGGTTCTGGGCCGCACGCAGACCGTCGCGGTCGTCATCCCGGATCTCGAGAACCCGACCTTCCAGGCGATCCTCCGCGGACTCAGTCGCGCGGCGACTGCCGACGGGTACCACGTGCTGGTCGCCGACTCCCGCGAGGATCTCGACGAGGAGCACGCCCTCGCCCGAGCCACACGGCTGCGCACGGATGGCGTGATCCTCTGCGCGCCGCGAATGCCCGAGGACGAGCTCCGGCAGCTGCTCCCCGCGCTCTCCCCCGCCGTGGTGATCAACCGTGGGCCGCAGGCCAGCGCTCCGGTCGTCGGTGCAGACTACGGGTCCGGCATGCGCGATCTCGTCGACCATCTCACCGCTCTCGGTCACCGTCGGCTGGTCTATCTCGCCGGAGCCACCCGCAGCGTCACGCACAAGGCGCGGCAGGATGCGATCGCCGCGGCGGTCTCCAGGGGCGACGGACTCGAGGTCGAGGAGATCACCGCGGGGGTCGACTTCGACAGCGGCACAGCCGTCGCCGATCGGGTTCTCGCGAGTGGAGCCACGGCGGTGATCGCCTACAACGACCTCGTCGCGATGGGGCTGCTCTCGGCGCTGACCGTGCGGCGGGTCGAGGTCCCCGGCCGGCTGTCGATCACGGGGTTCGACGACATCCCCTTCGCCGCCTACACCTCACCGCCACTCACGACGGCCGCCGTACCCGCGGTCGAGATCGGCGCAGCAGCCTGGGCCGCCATGCATGCTCAGCTCACCGGTGGCGATCCCACCCCGGCGCTCACGCTGACGCCGACTCTGGTCGTGCGCGGAAGCACCTCAGCCCCGCACGGGGACTGAGCCGCCGCCTCCCGATTGCTCGGCATCCGCGCTGTGCTATCGTCGAGAAAACGTTTCCTGAGTTCGAGATCAAAGAAGGATCACGATGACGAAGACCCGTTATGCCCTCGCCGGTGCCGGAGTCCGTGCACAGATGTACGTCGAGGCGATCACCGGAGCCCACCAGAGTCGCGCCGAACTGGTCGCGATCATCGAACCGAATCCCGTGCGCGCGGCCTACCACTCGGCACGCGCCGTCGAGGCAGGCGCCCCCGCACCCCGCCTCGCGACCCCCGACGAGCTCGAACAGGTGATCCGCGACGAGCGCGTCGACCGGGTCATTATCTGCTCCCGCGACGACCTGCATGCCGAGCTGATCGTCCGGTCGCTCGAGGCCGGTGCCGATGTCGTGGTCGAGAAGCCGCTGACGATCGACGCGGCGAGCGCCGCCCGCATCGAAGACGCCGTCGAGCGCACGGGCCGCCAGGTCGTGCTGACGTTCAACTACCGCTACTCCCCCCGCAACAGCGCGCTGCGTCAGGTGATCCAGGACGGCACGATCGGGCAGGTCACCTCGGTGGACTTCTCGTGGATGCTCGACACGAACCACGGCGCCGACTACTTCCGTCGCTGGCACCGCGAGAAGAAGAATTCGGGTGGACTGCTCGTGCACAAGTCGAGCCACCACTTCGATCTGGTCAACTGGTGGATCCGCTCGCAGCCGACCCGCGTCTTCGCCTCGGGCGGACTGCGCTTCTACGGGGCGGACAACGCCGCGAGCCGCGGCCTCGGCGAGCGACCGGCGCGCGGCACGCACGACGACGGCGACCTGTTCGAACTCGACCTCCGCACCGACGAGCGCCTCACCGCGCTCTACCTCGACGCCGAGCAGCATGACGGGTACCAGCGCGACCTCGACGTGTTCAGCGAGGGCATCACGATCGAAGACAATCTGGCCCTCGTGGTCGACTACGCGTCTGGCGCGACGATGTCGTACTCGCTGAACGCGCATTCGCCGTGGGAGGGCTACCGCGTCGCGGTCAACGGCACGCTCGGCCGGGTCGAGCTCGAGGTCGTCGAACGCGGTGCCGTGCTGGCCGGCGAGGGACTGCACCCGCACATCGACCCCAGCCTCTCGGGCGGCGACGGCGCCACTGCGCTGCGCCCCGAGGGCGAACGGCTGATCGTGCAGCGGCACTGGGAAGCCGCATACGAGGTGCCGATCGAGGGCGGCGACGGCGGTCACGGCGGCGGCGACGCGCTGCTGCTGTCCGATGTGTTCGAGGGCCCGGGCGACGATCCGCTCGCGCGCCCCGCCGACTGGACCGACGGCATCCGCTCCATCGCGGTCGGCATCGCGGGCAACCGCTCGCTCGAGACCGGGCTCCCCGTGAAGGTCGACGAGCTCGGCATCGCGCTGCTCGCACGCCGATGAGGATCGTCGTCACCGGCGGGTCCGGGCGCCTCGGCCGCACGCTCGTGACGGGACTCGCGGATGCCGGGCACGAACTCGTCTCGGTCGATCGCGAGCCCACTGCACACCTCGACCGTCCGGGGATCACGCAGTTCTCCCTCGATCTGACGGATGCCGACGCAACGGCATCGGCACTCACGGGCACGGGGGCCGATGCGCTGATCCATCTCGCGGCGATCGCTGTGCCCTTCAGCGCGCCCGAAGACGTGATCCTGCGCACGAACGCCGCACTCGCGCAGTCGGTGCTCGGTGGAGCGGTGCGCGCAGGCATCCACCGCATCGTCGCGGCGTCGAGCCCGACCGTGATCGGCTACGGCGCACCACGCGGCTGGACTCCCGAGCGCCTCCCCCTCGACGAGACGTCACCCACCGAACCCTGGAACGCCTACGCCCTGTCGAAGCTCTTGATCGAGCAGACGATCGACATGCTGAGGCGCCAGACGGGCGACGACGTGCGGTTCGCGTCCTTCCGCCCCTGCTATGTGATCGCCCCCGAGGAATGGGCCGGCGCACCCACCCAGCAGGGGCACACCGTGCTCGAACGCCTCGACGACCCGGCACTGTCGGCCCCGGCGCTCTTCAACTACATCGATGCCCGCGACGTCGCAGCCTTCGCCGACGCCCTGCTCGTCGCCCTTGACGACATCCCGAACGGCGAGCGGTTCTTCGTCGGCGCCGACGACACGCTCTCCCGCCGCCCCCTGAGCGAGCTGCTGCCGCAGTTCCACCCCGGCACCGAGCGGGCGGCGGCCGAGCTCACGGGCGATGCGCCCGCGTTCTCCTCCGCGAAAGCCGCTCGACTGCTCGGCTGGCGACCCACCCGCGCCTGGCGCACCGAACTCGCCGCAGCATCCGCCGCAGCATCCATCTCCTGAAAGGCTCGACATGGACTTCGATGGAATCCTGTTCTTCCCCGTGACCCCGTTCACCGCCGACGGCACGATCGACCACACCCTGCTCGCGACGCACGTCTCGACCGGCGTCGAGGCCGGCGCGGGCGGGGTCTTCCCTGCCTGCGGCACAGGAGAGTTCCATGCGCTGTCGGCGGGCGAGGCCGCAGCGGTCACCCGCACCGCGGTCGCCGCAGTCGCCGGTCGGGTGCCGGTGATCGCCGGAGCCGGCGGCCCGCTCGGGCACGCGATCGAGGTCGCGAGGGCCGCCGCGGACGCCGGCGCCGACGGACTGCTCGTGCTGCCCCCGTACCTCGTCGGCGGCACGCAGACGGGCCTCGCGGCATACGTCGAGCAGATCGCCGAGGCCGCCGGTCTGCCGGTGATCGTCTACCATCGCGGCAGCGCGCAGTACTCCGTCGAGACCGTCCGTCGTCTCGTCGCGAATCCGCGGGTCGTCGGCTTCAAGGACGGCACCGGCGACGTCGGCACGATGCAGCTGATCGTGCGCGCGGTCGCCGAGGAGGGGCGCGAGGACTTCGCCTTCTTCAACGGGCTGCTGACCGCCGAACTCACCCAGGGCGCCTACCGCGGCATCGGCGTTCCCCTCTACTCCTCGGCGGCCTTCGCCATGGCACCCGACATCGCCAACGCCTATTACCGCGCCTACGCCGACGGCGATGACGCACGCCGTCTGGCGCTGCTCGACGGCTTCTATCGCCCCCTCGTCGAGTTGCGCGACGAGACCCCTGGCTTCGGCGTCTCCCTCATCAAGGCGGGGCTGCGACTCTCCGGCCTCGCGGTCGGGTCCGTCCGCGCCCCGCTCGTCGACCCGACGCCGGCGCAGGAGGCGCGGCTCGCCGAGATCCTCGCGGCGGGACGCGCGCTGCTGTGACCACGATCCGGAGTCTGACGACGCGTCTGCAGCGGGTGCCGCTGACGCGTCCGTGGGCTGCCGACGTGACCTCCGTCGGCGTGATCGCAACCCATGTCGTGCGCTCCGACGGAGCCGAGGGATGGGGATTCTCCTGGAGCCCGCAGATCGGCGCACCCGCAGTGCATGCCCTGCTCGAGCACGACATCGCCCTCGCCGCCGTGGGTCGCTCCGCCGTTCCCGGCGAGGCCTGGCAGGGCCTGTGGGAGCACCTGCACGAAGCGGGCGGCGGCGGCATCACGACGATCGCGCTGGCGGGACTCGACCTCGCCCTGTGGGATGCCGAAGCGCGCGCGTCCGCCACCTCGGTGTCGCGCCTGATCGGCCGACGCCGCGAGCGCGTGCGCGCCTACGGCTCGGGTGTGAACCTGCACTACCCGCTCGATGAGCTGCTCGCCCAGGTGCAGCGCTGGATCGACGCGGGGTTCGACGCCGTGAAGATCAAGGTGGGCACGCCCGATCTCACGGAAGACATCGAGCGCGTGTCCGCTGTGCGCGCCCTGCTCGGGCCCGATCGCGGACTGATGATCGACGCGAACCAGCGCTGGGATCTCGACCGCGCGACGACGTCGATCGATGCGCTCTCGCGCTTCGACCTCGCCTGGATAGAGGAGCCGCTGCGGGCCGACGACCTCGCCGGCCACACCGAGCTCGCCCGTCGCATCGCCGTGCCGATCGCGGTCGGCGAGAACCTGCACACCGCGTATCGGTTCGAGGACTTCCTCCGCGCAGGCGCCGCGCAGATCGTGCAGCCCAACATCGTGCGCGTCGGCGGAATCACCCCCTTCCTCCGCATCGCCGAGCTCGCCGCCGCGCACGGCACGCCCCTGCATCCTCATCTGCTGCCCGAGCTCTCCGGACAGCTCGCCCTGACGCTGCCCGATACCGTGTCCGAACCTCTGGTCGAGGATGTGGAGGATGCCGGATTCGGCGCGATCGGCGCTCTGGCCGATCCCTCGCCCGTGACCGTCTCCGACGGCTTCCTCACCGAGAACGAGCACCAGGGTCTCGGCATCCGCTTCTCCCCCGTTCTCGAGGCCGCCTCCTCTCTCCCCGCTGGAAAGGATCACCCGTGACCACCTCCTCCGAAGATCTCGACGCGATCGTCCGCGCCGCCGCCGCTGCAGCCCCGGTCTGGCGTCGCTCCTCATCCGCAGACCGGGCGGGCTGGCTGCGCGCCGCGGCCGATGTGCTCGACTCCCACGTCACAGAGCTCGTCGCGATCGCCGACGAGGAGACGCGGCTGGGCGCGACCCGCCTCACGGGCGAGGTCGCCCGCACCAGCGGCCAGCTGCGGCTCTTCGCGACGGTCGTCGAAGAGGGGTCGTACCTCGAACTCACGATCGACGATGCCGACGCGACGGCCGCTCCCCCTCGCCCCGAGCTGCGACGCATGCTCACCGCCCTCGGCCCCGTCGCCGTCTTCTCGGCCTCGAACTTCCCGTTCGCGTTCTCGGTCGCCGGCGGCGACACGGCGTCGGCGCTGGCCGCCGGCAATCCCGTCGTCGTGAAGGCGCATTCGGGGCACCCTCGTCTGTCGATCCGCACGGCCGAGCTGGTCGCCGCGGCGCTCGAGGAGGCGGGCGCCCCCGCAGGATCCCTCGCGCTCGTCACGGGCAGAGAGGCCGGTAACGCGCTCGTGCAGCATCCGCTCATCCGCGCCGCCGGATTCACCGGGTCGGTGTCGGGCGGGCGTGCGCTGTTCGATCTCGCCTCCGGGCGCCCCGACCCGATTCCGTTCTACGGCGAACTCGGCAGCATCAACCCGGTCGTGATCACCGAAGCCGCTGCCGCCGCTCGCGCCGAGTCGCTCGCCCAGGGGCTGGTCGGATCCTTCACCCTCGGGGTCGGTCAGTTCTGCACCAAGCCGGGCGTTGTCTTCGTGCCCGGCGGCACCGGCTTCGAGGATGCCGTGGCAGCTGCCGTCCCCTCGGCATCGGGCGGACCACTGCTCACCGATCGCATCACCGCGGCCTTCCCGTCGGGTCTCGCCCACCTCGAGAACGACCCGTCCGTCTCGGTCATCGCCCAGGGCATCGAGGTCGACGGCGTGCGACCGGTCGCGCTGGTCACGGATGCCCGCGCGGTCGCCCAGCGGCCCGAAGTCCTGCTCGAGGAGTGCTTCGGACCCGTGACGCTCATCGTCAGGTACGACTCGGAGGCCGATCTGCACGCGGCGCTCGAGACCGTGCCCGGCAGCCTCACCGCGACCCTGCATGCCGAGCCCGGCGAGGATCCGACCGAGACGCTCGAGCTGCTGCAGGAACGCGCCGGGCGAGTGCTGTTCGGGGGGTGGCCGACGGGCGTCGCTGTGACGTGGTCGCAGCAGCACGGCGGCCCGTGGCCGGCGACGACCTCGCTGCACACCTCGGTCGGCGCGTCCGCGATCCGTCGCTTCCTGCGCCCGTTGACGTTCCAGGATGCCCCGGAGGCCCTGCTGCCGGAGGTCCTCCGCGATGCGGCGCTCGCGGGCCTGCCCCACCGGCGCAACGGCGGGCTCGCGCTTCCGGCCTGAGAGCCTGCAGCACGCGGCACGATCGATCGCCGCAGACGAAGCGCCCTCCCCGTCGCACGACGGAGAGGGCGCTTTCGGCGTTCAGACGGCCTGCGATCAGGCCGTCGTCAGCACTCCCGCGTTCGCGCCCTCGAGCAGCTGCTCGACCTGCTCGTGCGTGACGTCGACCCCGGGGAAGCCGACCAGCCGACCGATCGGGAACGACGCCATCATCTTCTGCATCGCCTCGTCGTTCGGCATCATCGAGGCGGCCGACGAGTCGGCCCCGCTCAGCTCTCCCAGGAATCCGCCGAGGGCGCCCATGACGATCGGGCCCGCCGCGGGGTGGGCGAGGACATCGCCGATCGAGGAGTTCATGGTCAGGGGCAGCGAGACGACATCGCCCTCGACCTCGACGGTCGCGGAAGAGCGGATGTCACGGCTCGATGCCGCGACCTCGACCGTGTACTCGCCGCTCTCGACGATCCAGCGGTCGACGCGCACGTCCCAGTACGCGAGGTCCTCTCGGCGGACGACGAGCTCGACGGTGCGCGTCTCGCCAGCGGCGAGAGCCACCGAGGCGAAGGCCTTGAGCTCACGAGGTGCGCGCTGCACGACGGAGACGACCGGGGCCGCGTACACCTGCACGATCTCGCGGCCGTCGCGGGCTCCGGTGTTGGTCACATCGACCCGCACGACGATGTCGCCGTTCGCGCTCGCCTCGACCGCGGCCTCGCCGTACGCGAACGTCGTGTACGAGAGGCCGTGCCCGAAGGGGAAGGTGACGTCGAGGCCCTTCGCGTCGTACCACCGGTAGCCGACCAACACGCCCTCGCCGTAGCGGACGTGACCGAACTCGCCGGGGAAGCTGCCGAACGAGGGGTTGTCCTCCAGCCGCACCGGCACCGTCTCAGTGAGTTTGCCCGACGGGTTGACCGCGCCGTAGAGCACGTCGGCGACCGCGCCGCCGCCGGCCTGCCCGAGCAGCCAGGTCTCGACGATCGCCGGCACTCGGTCGGCGAACGGCAGCGCGACGACGCCGCCGTTCGAGAGCACGACCACCGTGGCGGGGTTCGCCGCGATCACGGCATCGAGCACCGCCAGCTGGGCGGCCGGCAGATCGATGTGCTCGCGGTCGAAGCCCTCGGACTCCTCGGCGGCGGGGAGGCCGAGGAACACGACGGCGACATCCGCGGCAGACGCGGCGGCGACGGCCTCGGCGCGCAGGTCGTCGGCCGAGCGACCAGACGCCGCGATGTCGCCGCCCTCGACCGCGAAGCCGGCCGCGTAGGTGACGTTGTCTCCGCCGACGGCACGCAGCTCGTCCAGCGCCCTGTCGACGCGGGTGGGGTTGATCAGCGAGGATCCGGCTCCCTGGAAGCGGGGCTCGGTCGCGAAGGCTCCGATCACGGCGATCCGCTGCTCGGCGGCGAGCGGCAGCACGTCGCCGTCGTTCTTCAGCAGCACGATCGAGCGTCCGGCCGCTTCTCTCGCGAGTGCATGGTGCGCATCGACGTCGAGGGGTCCTGCGACGGCCGGGCGCTGCTGCGCCTTGCGCACGAGGTCGATCGCGCGGTCGGCCGCGGTGTCGAGCACGCTCTCGTCGAGCTCTCCCGCGCGCACGGCGGCGACGAGCTGAGCATCCGTCCGCCCGCCCGACGACGGCATCTCCAGGTCGAGACCGGCGGCGACGCCCGCCACGCGGTCGTTCACCGCACCCCAGTCCGACACGACCAGTCCGTCGAAGCCCCAGTCGTCGCGCAGCACCTGCGTGAGCAGCCACGGGTCCTCCGAGGCGTAGACCCCGTTGATGCGGTTGTACGAGCACATGACGGTCCACGGCTCGGCGTCCTCGACGACGCGCTCGAAGCCGCGCAGGTAGATCTCGTGCAGCGGCCGCGGGTCGACGTCGGAGCTCGCGCGCATGCGATCGAACTCCTGGTTGTTGGCGGCGAAGTGCTTGAGCGAGGTCCCGACGCCCTGAGACTGCACGCCGCGCACCGAGGCCGCGCCGAGCACGCCCGAGACGATCGGGTCTTCGGAGAAGTACTCGAAGTTGCGCCCGCACAGCGGCGACCGCTTGATGTTGATGCCCGGGCCCAGCACGATCGCGACGTCTTCGATGGCCGCCTCGACGCCGATGGCCGCGCCGACCCGCTCGATGATCTCGGGGTCGAACGACGAGCCGATGCCGACAGCGGGCGGGAAGCAGGTCGCCGGCACGCTGCTCGAGAGACCGAGGTGATCGGTGCCACCTGCCTGCTTGCGCAGGCCGTGCGGGCCGTCGGTCATCATGATCGACGGCAGGCCGACGCGATCGATGGCTTTCGTCGTCCAGAAGTCGGCACCGCTGGTGAGCGAAGCCTTCTCCTCGAGGGTGAGATCGGATGCCGATGTATCGGTCATGGTGTTCCTTTCGCGGCGACGGCGGTGTCTTGCGAAAACTATATGCCAGTAAGTATTGGATCTCAAACGTTGTTCAGGATTACTCTCGAGGGATGGCACGACGAGGTTCATACGCGAAGGGCGTCGCCAGACGCGAGGAGATCCTCGAGAGCGCTCTCGACGTGATCGGCCGAAAGGGCTATCAGAACGCCTCGCTCAAGCAGATCGCCGAACTCGTCGGCGTCACCCCCGCCGCGCTCCTGCACTACTTCGGCAGCAAGGAGGAGCTCTTCACCGAGGTGCTGCGCAAGCGCGACGAACACGACGGCATGATGCCGCAGACGCCGGACCCGGCCGACGGCAAGTCCGCGTTCATCGACGTCATCCGCCACAACACCGAGGTGCCCGGCGTCGTCGAGTTGTTCTCCCGCCTCTCGGTCGACGCCGTCGACCCCGCGCACCCGGCTCATCAGTACTTCCTCGAGCGCAGCGAACGACTCCGCGAGAGCATCACCCACTCCTTCGCCCAGGATGCCGCCCACCGAGCGACGCTCGACCCGGACACCATGGCGCGGGTGATCCAGGCGGTCGCCGACGGGTTGCAGCTGCAGTGGATGATCGACCGCTCGGTCGACATGCCGGGCATCATCGGCGCCCTCATGGACGTGCTCTACCCGACGACCGATCAGCCGGAGACACCCCCGCGCTGAACGCGAAGAACCGCCCTCACCCCGGCTGGCAGGAGGGGCGGCTCCTCGGGATCGCTCGTGCGCTCAGCGCGAGAACGTCAGCGCACGTTGCCGTTCGAGCAGGTCTGCTGCGCGGCCGAGTTGCCCTTGATCGTGTCGGGCAGCGCCACCACGTTCTCCGGGGTCGCCGTGGTGTCCGGCGTCGCCGCCTCACCGCCGGCTTCCGCAGGAGCCTGCGTGCCCGGATCCGTCACCACGACACCGTCGTTCTCGGTGTTCTGATGCGTGACCTGCAGCTGGGCGTTCTCGTTGATCGCGGTCCACATGGCCTCGGCGGACTCCTTGTCCGGCACGACGCGGTTGGGGTCGGCCGGGTCGGCGAACGTCGGGTACTGCAGGAAGACGATGTCCTCGAACGGAACCGACTTCACCGCGAGCGCGATCTGGACGATCTTCATCGGGTCGGCGAGCGAGGTGCTCGCCTCGACATTGTCGAGACCGGTGGTCGCGAGCTTCAGCATCATCGGGACGTTGCCGAGCGTCTCGCCGCTGATGAGCTTGCGAGCGAGACTCGACATGTACTGCTGCTGGTTGCCGATGCGCCCGAGGTCGCTGCCATCACCGACACCGTGACGGGTGCGAAGGAACTGCAGAGCCGTGATCCCCTCGATCACGTGATTCCCGGCCGCGAGGTCGAGCCCCGTGTAGCGGTCCTTGATCGGAGAGGCGAGGCAGACCTCGACGCCGCCGATCGCGTTCGTGATCTCGATCACGCCGCCGAAGGTGACCGACGCCGCGAACTGGATCTCCTGACCGGTGAGGTCTGACACGGTCTTCGCGACGCAGTTGAGTCCGCCGTCGGTGTACGCGGTGTTGATCTGCTGCTTGCTCATCGCGGAGTGCACGTCGCCCTCGGCGTCCTCGCACTCGGGAATCGGGACCATCATGTCTCGAGGCAGGCTGACGACGGTGATACGGCGGGGCTCCTCCGACACGTGCAGGAGAAGGTTCACGTCATTGAGCGTGCCTTCGGAGTCCGCGCCGGTGCAGCGCTCTCCGAAATACTGCGCGTAGGCCTCTTCGCACGTGTCGACACCGGTGAGGAGCATGTTGAAACCGCCCTCGTACTCGCTGATGTCAGGCGGCAGCTGCTCGGTGCTGTCCAGCTCGACCGCGTTGGCCGACACCGTGCTCGAGAGGTCGTAGACGATGTACGAGGCGACGCCGAAGCCGCTCACCAGGACGACGGCGAGGCCGATCGCGATAAACGTCAGAAGCTGGCTGACGGGGCCCGGCGAGTGGAGCTGCCCGTGTCGTGCGATGGTACGACGGCGTCGGGTGTGAGGACTCACTCGGGACCTTTCGGTTCAGCGTGCGGTGCGGGGGACACCGTTCCCTGGAATGCGGAGGGTGTGGGATTCGAACCCACGAGACATCTCTGCCCACTGGTTTTCAAGACCAGCTCCATCGGCCACTCGGACAACCCTCCCGACAGACGAATCTGCCGACAAGCCGTGAGTCTAGCCGAGTTCTATTCTCTCCCGCTGACCTGGGCGGCTGCTGGAAGCGTGTCGAGGGCCATCGCCAGGCCGCCGTCCTCGACGTCGCCGGTCACCTCGCCCGCGGCGTCCTTGACCTCTGCGGGCGCCTGCCCCATCGCGACGGCACGTCCATCGAGCCCCAGTGCCCAGCCGAACATGCCGATGTCGTTGCGTCCGTCGCCGGCCACGAAGACCTGACCGCGCTCGAAGCCCAGCTCGGTGCGCACGCGCTCCAGCGCCGTGCCCTTGTCGACGCCCTGCGGCGCGATGTCGAGCCATGCCGTCCAGCCGATCGCATACGAGACCTCGTTGAGCCCTGCGTCCGCGACGAGGCGGTGGAAGTCCTCCTCGTCGTGCCCCGGCGACACGACGACGACACGGGAGACCGGCTCGGCGACCAGCTCCTCGAAACCGACCTGCCGTCCGCCGTCGAGCGTCCAGTCGTCCAGATGCTCGGTGTAGAGCCGCAGCCCCGAGCCGAGCTCGACCATGTAGCGAGCCTCGGGCAGGCGCTCGCGCAGCAGGGCGAGCACGGGAGACGGGTCGAACGTCTCGATGTGCCACCGCTCCCACTCGTCGCCCACTCGACGCATCGTCACCGCTCCGTTCGAGCACACCACGAACTGCGGGGTCAGCTCGAGCTGCTCGACCCAGCGACGCGTCGCCATCCAGCTGCGTCCGGTCGCGATCGTCACCTCATGGCCGGCATCCCGCAGCCGTGCGACGGCCTCGGGCACGCCGGGGCTCATCGTCTCGTCCTGCAGGATGATCGTGCCGTCGACGTCGAGTCCGACGAGCCAGGGAGCCGTCATGCGGTCGGCTCCAGAACCTCGAGCCCGCCGAGGTACGGCCGCAGCACCTCGGGAACGCGCACAGAGCCGTCAGCCTGCTGATGCGTCTCGAGCAGCGCGACGATCCATCGGGTCGTCGCGAGTGTGCCGTTGAGCGTCGCCACGGGCTGCGTCTTCGAGGTCTGCCCCTCGTGGGCCTCGGGCCGGTGCCGGATGTCGAGGCGGCGCGCCTGATACGTCGTGCAGTTCGAGGTGGAGGTGAGCTCGCGGAAGGCGCCCTGCGTGGGCACCCACGCCTCGATGTCGTACTTGCGCGCTGCGCTCGAACCGAGGTCACCCGCGGCGACGTCGATCACGCGGTAGGCGAGGCCGAGCGAGGTCAGCATCTCCTCCTGCAGCGCGACGAGGCGCAGGTGCTCCGCCTCGGCATCCTCGGGGTTCGTATAGACGAACATCTCGAGCTTGTTGAACTGGTGCACCCGGATGATGCCGCGGGTGTCCTTGCCATGAGAGCCCGCCTCGCGGCGATAGCAGGTCGACCAGCCGGCGTACCGCAGCGCACCCTCGCCCAGGTCGAGGATCTCGTCCTTGTGGTATCCGGCGAGCGCGACCTCGCTGGTGCCCACGAGGTACAGATCGTCGTCCTTGTCGAGGTGGTAGACCTCGTCTGCATGCTCGCCGAGGAATCCGGTGCCCTGCATGATCTCCGGCCGCACCAGGGTGGGGGTGATCAGCGGGATGAAATCGTTCTGCAGCGCCTTGTCGAGCGCGAGGTTCATGAGCGCGATCTCGAGTCGCGCGCCGATGCCTCGGAGGAAGTAGAAGCGCGCGCCCGACACCTTCGCGCCTCGCTCCATGTCGATCGCGCCGAGGATCTCGCCGAGCTCGAGGTGATCGCGCGGCTCGAAGTCGAAGGCGGGCACCTCGCCGACCCGGCGCAGCTCGACGAAGTCGGCCTCGCCACCGGCGGGAACGCCGTCGATGACGACGTTCTCGATGCGTGCGAGAGCAGCGGCCAGAGTCTCGGCGGCTTCGTTCGCCGCCTGCTGAGCCTGCTTGACGCGCTCGGCGAGGTCCTTGACCTGCGCGACGAGCGCTGCCTTCTCCTCCTTGGGGGCCTTCGCGACCTGCTTGCCGAACGCGTTCTGCTCGGCCCTCAGCTCTTCGAACGCGGCGAGCGCCGCCCGACGCGATCGGTCTGCCTCGAGTGCGATGTCGACGGTGCCCTGGTCGTTGCCACGGGCGGCCTGAGAGCGGCGGACGATCTCCGGATTGTCGCGGAGGAGTGCGAGGTCGATCATCCACCAAGTCTATGGTGCGTCCCGGGCGCGTCAGCCGCGGTCGGGCGCTGCCGACGCCCGGGTTAGAGTAGCGCCATGACGAAGAGCGCCCCCGCCAGGCGACAGGCGGCGCTCGTGTACAACCCGATCAAAGTCGACGAGAAGCATCTGCGGGACAGGGTCCGAGTCCTCTCGCGCGAAGCCGGGTGGGAGCACCCGGCCTTCTATCCGACCACGATCGAGGACCCCGGTCAGGGTGCGACGGCCCAGGCCCTCGCCCGCGCTGTGGATGTCGTGCTCGTGGCCGGCGGAGACGGCACGGTGCGCGCGGTCTCCGAAGCCATCGCGAACACCGGGGTCCCACTCGCGATCCTGCCGAGCGGCACCGGAAACCTGCTGGCGCGCAACCTGGGGCTCCCGCTCGCCGACCCCGACGAGATGATCCGCGCGGCGCTCGGCGAGTTCCGCCACGCGATCGACATCGGCTGGGCACGCCTGACGCGAGAGAACGGCGAGCACGAGGAACACGCGTACGTCGTTCTCGCGGGCGTCGGGTTGGATGCCGACATGATCGCCAACACCCGCCCCGACCTCAAGAGATCGGTCGGGTGGATCGCCTACGTCGACGGAGCCGCGAGGTCGCTCGTGGGCGCCGAGCCGTTCCGCTCCGTGTTCCAGATCGACGACGGACGCCTGCATTCGACCAAGGTGCACAGCATCCTGTTCGCGAACTGCGGCACGCTGCCGGCGGGCATCTCCCTGATCCCCGACGCCTCGATCACGGACGGCATCCTCGATGTCGCGGTGATCCAGCCGACCGGCATGTGGGGTTGGCTCGGGGTCTGGCGCAAGATCTGGTGGGACAACTCGGTGCTGCGACGCTCGCGCGCGGGCCGCCGGGTGCTCGAACGTCGGGGCAGGGATGCCTCGGTGCACTACTTCCGCGGAGCCGCCGCCGAGGCCGCCGTGACGTCACCCACCTCGATAGAGCTCGACGGCGATGAGTTCGGGACGGCCGTGCGCGTCACCTGCCGTGTGGACCCCGGAGCGCTCCTGCTGGCTCTTCCCGCCGACCACCCGGTCGCGTCACTCTGATCCCCGCGGTTCGGGAACCCTCCGACCGCTGCGTCAGCCGCGCACCTCGACCGTGCCGTCGAGGCCGCCGCCGACGAGTGTGAGGGTGAAGGCGTCGTCATCGACGGCGTCTTCGCCGAACTCGAGGATCGTCGCACGCGGCGCCATGTCCATGGTGCACACCTGGTCGTCGTCGGTCGCGAAGGTCGCCGTGCCGGAGGCGCCCGACCCCTCGAGGTTCTCGACCACGGGGGCGCAGCTCGACGAGCCCCAGGTGAGCAGCACCAGCGAGCCGTCGTCGAACCACCCGGCGCTCGGGGTGTACTCGGTCGACGAGCCGGGGGTGCCGGTGAACGAGGGGTCGCCGTCGAGATCGACGTCGTCGACGACATCGCCATAGGTCACCTGCAGCGTGACATCCTTCGTCGGATCGACCCCTTCCGGCAGCGCACCGATGCTCGCTCGGGACGCCAGGTCGGCCGTGCAGGCCTTCTCGCCGTCTCCCTCGGACTCTGGCTCGACGAGTGTCACCGAGACGGTCTGACCTTCGGCCGACACCGTGTCGACCTGCGGAACACAGGTGGAGGATCCCCAGGTCACGACCGCGAACATGCGGCCGTCGTCGAGCAGCGTGCCCTCGACGTCATCCGAGTCGTCGGTGCTCTGACCGGGTCCGCTCGAGGGGTTCGAGGTCGCCTGAGACCCGGTGGCCCCTGGGCCGATCGTGCACCCCGCGATCAGCAGTACGGCAGCCAGGGATGAGAGTGCGGCGATGACACGCGATGGCGATTCCATGCACACAGGGTACCGGCCGCGGTCCGCCACGGGCACCCCGTCCTGCCCCCTATTGCAGCGCCGAGGTGAGGCGCGCGAGGTTGTCGAGGACGGTCGAACGCAGAGGCTGCTGCATCCACTCCTCGAGCGTCAGCTCTCTGCTGAGCGAGCGGTACACGTCTTCGACCTCGCGCATCTCGGCGACGAACTCCTCGCCCCGCACCAGCATCGACACCTCGAGGTTCAGACCGAACGAGCGCATGTCCATGTTGCTCGAGCCGATCACGGCGACCTGGTCGTCGATCGTGAGGCTCTTGGTGTGCAGGATGTACGGCCGACGGTACATCCAGATCCGCACCCCGGCCTTGAGCAGCGCCTCGTAATAGCTGCGCTGCGCGTGATAGACCATCGCCTGGTCGCCCTCCTCGGAGACGAACAGCTCGACCGCGACACCGCGGTCGACCGCGGCGGTGACGGCGAGCAGCAGCGCTTCATCCGGAACGAAGTACGGGCTGACGATCATGATCTTCTCTTTGGCCGCATAGAGCAGCCCGAGGAAGAGACGCAGGTTGTTCTCGACCTCGAACCCGGGCCCCGACGGCACGACCTGGCAGTCGAGGTCTCCCGACCCCGTCTCGGCGTGAGAGATGTCGATCTCCTGCAGCACCTCGTCGGTCTCGCTGTACCAGTCGCTGAGGAAGATGGCGTTCACGCTCAGCACGACGGGTCCGTCGATGCGGACCATGAGGTCGACCCAGTGCAGACCGCGCTTGATGTTCTTCGGAAGGTTGTAGGTCGAGTCCGTGACGTTCTGCGAGCCGAGGAACGCGACCTTGCCGTCGACGACGAGGAGCTTGCGGTGGTTGCGCAGGTCGGGCCGCTGCATGCGTCCCTTCAGCGGCTGCACCGGAAGCATCAGATGCCAGTTGGCGCCCATGTCGTTGAGCCGCTTGACGGTCTGCCGATACTTCGGCTTCCATCTGTTCGCCCAGTGGTCGAGCAGCACGCGGACGTGCACGCCGCGCTCTGCGACCTCTTCCATCGCGCGGAAGAAGTTGTCCGTCGAGGCGTCGGCCTGAAGGATGTAGAACTCGATGTGGACGTAGTCCTCGGCCTTGCGGATCTCGTCGGCCATCGCGTCGAGCGAAGCCTGATAGTCCGCGATCAGGTGCGCGCCGTTGTCTCCCGAGATCGGCAGGGCTCCGGGCCTGTGGTTCATCTCGACGAGCGGGGGGAACCAGCTCGGTGCATCCGGTCGCAGGGTGCCGAAGTGCAGGTGCTCGCTCGTCTCGGCGATGTACTCGTTGATCTGATCCTGCTTGCGTCGACGAGCACGGGGCAGACGCGGGTTTCCGATGAGCAGGAAGAGGAAGACCCCGATGAACGGGATGAAGAAGACCGCGAGCAGCCACGCCATCGCCGCGGTGGGTCGCCGGTTGCGCGGGATCACGATGATCGCCGTGATGCGGATCGTCAGGTCGAGGGCGATCAGGAACGCCGCGGTCCACCAAGCCCAGATCTCGGGCGTCATCCCTCGTCCTCTCGGCCGGTCGGCACTGCGACGCCGGTCGCGTCAGTGGGCACCGACGAAGGTGCGCTGGCTACACAGTATCCGATGGGGCCGACGCTGCTCAGGAGCGCGGCGGCAGACCGCGCGCAGCCCGCTCCTCGGCCTCGATCCGCGCGTGCACCTTGCGTTCGGTGCGATCGAACCGCAGGATTCCGCGGAGAACGAAGAAGAACACGACGCTCACCCCGATGGTCGGGATGATCGACCATGCGGCTGCGAGCCAGAAGTTCTCCATGACTCCATGGTACGCGACCCACTGGTCCTCCACACTCGGGGGCCTGACGCGGATCGATCGTCCAGGCTGTGGAATCGAACCGTGACGACGGCCGCCCGATGAGACTCGCCGGATGACAACACTGCTCCGTGCTTCCGGCTCCGCTGAGTTCCTCAGCATCGTCCCCTCCCTCGCAGGCTTCACCCCGACCGAGAGCCTCGTCCTGCTGCCGTTCCGAGGCACTCGCACGTACGGTGCGATGAGACTCGATCTCCCCCGTGACGACGTCGAACTCGAGGACTATGCGGATGCCGCGGTCGGTCTGGTCGCGAGAGTCGAGCGGACGGATGCCGTCGCCCTCGTCGTCTACACGGATGACGCGGTGCAGCAGACGCGGGACGGGCTCGTCCTGCCTTTCGCGGTCGAGGTCGACGAACTCCTCGGGCGGGCGGAGGACGCCGGCCTGCGCATCGTCGACGCGCTCTGCGTGACCTCGGACGGCTGGTCGAGCTACCTCGACGGCGACCCGCAGCTCCGCGCTCTCGATCGCGCGGCCCCCGAGGTTCCCGGCGTCGGCGATGTGTCGGGCGATCAGCTGTCCGGTGCCGTCCTGCCGGCGGCCGGCTTCGCAGACAGCGAGAGGGTGGGGCGAGCGCTGCGCGACGTCACCGACCTCCTCGCGCGGGGCGGAGAACCCGGGCCGACGGGCACCGAGAACCCCCAGGCGATCGCTGCGCTCGTCCTCCTCGAAGACATCCCGGCCTTCTTCGAAGCCGTACTCGCATCGCCCGACGACCTGCCGCCCTTCGCCACCGCCGCACTCCTCTGGTGCCTCGAGCGACCGCTCTTCAGGGATGTGGCGCTGACGCAGTGGGCCTCGGATGTCCGTGGCGGCGAGCGCACGCTCGAGGCGCAGCTCAGCTTCGCCGATACAGGGTCGACCGTGCCCGACGACCTCGGTGATGTCTTCCTCGGGCGAGGGCCCACGCCCGATCCGGAGCGGCTCGCGGTCGCCCTCTCACTCGTCCGCACCGCCGCATCGCTCGCGCCTCGGGCCACGAGACCCGCGCCGCTCACTGCTGCGGCGTGGCTCTCATGGGCGCTCGGCCGGTCGAGTCATGCCGCGCAGTACCTCGATCTCGTGCGCGCGATCGATCCCGACTACGGCCTCGCCGCCCTGCTCGAGACGATGATCAACGCGGCGATGCTGCCGGAGTGGGCGTTCAGACGCGGCGCGACACCCGCTACTTGACGAGCGGGAACAGGATGGTCTCGCGAATGCCGAGCCCCGTGATCGCCATCAGCAGGCGATCGATCCCCATGCCCATCCCGCCGGACGGGGGCATGCCGTGCTCGAGTGCCCGCAGGAACTCCTCATCGACGGGCATCGCCTCGACGTCGCCGCGAGCGGCGAGCTTCGCCTGTTCGACGAACCGCTCGCGCTGGATGACGGGGTCGACGAGCTCGGAGTATCCGGTCGCCAGCTCGAAGCCGCGGATGTACAGATCCCACTTCTCCACCACGCCCTCGATCGAGCGGTGCTCGCGCACGAGGGGCGAGGTGTCGACGGGGAAGTCCATCACGAAGGTGGGGCGCACGAGGTCGCCCTTCACGAAGTGCTCCCAGAGTTCTTCGACGAGCTTGCCGTGCGTCGCCTGAGCGGGCAGGTCGACGTCGTTCGCCTCGGCGAAGGCGATCAGATCCTCGACCGAGTCGCTCGGGGTGATCGTGCGACCAGAGGCCGCCGACAGCGACTCGTACATCGAGATGCGATCCCACTCGCCGCCGAGATCGTACTCGGTGCCGTCGGCCCAGGTCACCGTGGTCGAACCCGCGACGGCGATCGCCGCCTGCTGCACGAGCTCCTGCGTCAGAGCGGCCATCTGGTTGTAGTCGCCGTAGGCCTGGTAGGCCTCGAGCATCGCGAACTCCGGGCTGTGCGTCGAGTCGGCACCCTCATTGCGGAAGTTGCGGTTGATCTCGTAGACACGCTCGATGCCACCGACGACGGCGCGCTTGAGGTACAGCTCGGGCGCGATGCGCAGGTAGAGCTCGGTGTCGAAGGCGTTGGAGTGCGTGATGAACGGACGAGCGGATGCTCCACCGTGCTGCACCTGCAGCATGGGCGTCTCGACCTCGAGATAGTCGTGGCTGCCGAACGTCGCTCGGAGGCTCGCGTTGACCGCGGCACGGGCGCGCACGGTCGTGCGCGCCTGCTCACGGACGATCAGGTCGAGGTAGCGGCTGCGCACACGCCCCTCCTCGCTGAGCTCCGAGTAGGCGTTGGGCAGCGGCAGGATGGCCTTCGAGGCGATCGCCCACGCATCGGCCATGATCGACAGCTCGCCTCGGCGGCTCGAGATCACCTCACCGTGCACGAACACGTGATCGCCGAGGTCGACGTACTCCTTCCAGTCGGCGAGCGACTCCTCGCCGACGTTGGCGAGCGAGATCATCGCCTGGATGCGCGAGCCGTCGCCCGCCTGCAGCGTCGCGAAGCACAGCTTGCCGGTGTTGCGGCTGAAGACCACGCGACCCGCGACGCCGACGACGACACCCGTCTCGGTACCGGCCTCCAGCTCGCCGTACTCGGCGCGCAGCGCGGGGATCTGGTGAGTCACGGGCACGCTCACCGGGAAGGCTCCCCCGCCGGCATCCGCTCGGTTCGCGACCAGACGCTCGCGCTTGGCCAGGCGCACGGCCTTCTGCTCGTGCACGTCTTCTTCGGTCGCGGCGGTGGTCGTGTCGGGCGCGGCAGACGCGTCAGTCATTCGGGGCTCCTTGAAAGTCGTGTCCAGTTTACCGAGGTCGCGTCCCTCACCCCGCGGTCGAGTCTGGGTAGCCTCGAAGCATGGCAGCCACCAGACTCGCCCGCGCTCTCGTCACGATCGGTCTCGCCGCCGCAGCGGTGCTCGCGTCAGCAGCGACCGCCGCCGCCGCAGCGCCGCCCGCATCCCCCGCGACCGGTGCCACGGTGGTCCGCGCGGATGTCGACGACTTCAGTTACGCGTCGTGGGATGCGCGGTACGAGGTGGGGCTCGACGACGATGGGCGCGCCC
This sequence comes from Microbacterium sp. K2, assembly GCF_051365005.1. Classification (NCBI taxonomy): domain Bacteria; kingdom Bacillati; phylum Actinomycetota; class Actinomycetes; order Micrococcales; family Microbacteriaceae; genus Microbacterium; species Microbacterium sp. K2. The sequence continues at coordinate 1,733,424 of NZ_JBLWII010000001.1, forward strand.
GCATGCACGTCACGGAGACGCTCACTGCGCGGTTCCCTGATGTCGACCAGAACAAGGGGATCGTCCGCGGGCTGCCGACCAGCTATGAGAATGCCTGGCTCGATGCGCGGGTGCTGTCCGTGACCGACCAGTCCGGGGCCGATGTGCCCTACGAGACCGACACCGAGGATGGACTGCTGCTGATCCTCACCGGCGACGACGACTACGTGCGCGGACTCACGACCTACGTCATCGAATACGAGATGCGCGACGTGATCCTCGCTGCCGACTCGGGCGTCGACGAGTTCTACTGGGATCTGCTCCCCCTCGACAGCACCCAGCCGATCGAGGATTTCCACGCCGAGGTCGCGTTCGATGAGACGATGACCGATCGGATGACCGGCGAGGCCCGCTGTTATGCCGGCTACGAGGGGTCGACAGACGAATGCGACCTGACTGCATCCTCCGACGGCTCGCAGCTCAACGTCGAAGCGAACGAGCTGTCACCGGGCGAAGGCATCACGATCGCGGTCGGGTTCGAGCCGGGCACCGCAGCGCAGCCCTCGGCTCGGCAGCCCGACCCCGTGACCGACACCGTGCCCGCGATCGCGGCGCTCGGCGGGCTGGGACTCTCCATCGCGAGCTGGTTCGCCGTCTCGTCCTTCAAGAAGAACCGGCGCACGGCCAGCGGCATCATCGTCGCCCAGTACGACGTGCCGGACTCCCTGCCGCCGCTGCTGGCCGCCGCGATCGTGCCCGGAGCCAAAGACCCGATCCCCGCGGAAATCGTCCACCTGGCTGTGCGCGGCACGCTCCGCATCGAAGAGGGAACAGACGCCGATCGGCCGCGGCTTCGACGCCTTCCGGGTGGCCGGATTCCCGACCAGCTCGATGTCGAGGCGCTGGACGCTCTGTTCGCGGGCGCCGACTCCGACGGTGTCGCCGAGCTGCCCAGCTCGAGCGAGGACTTCGCCGCACGCATGAAGACCCTGTCGCAGCATGGCGTCGAGGCCGCGGTCTCGCGCGGGCTCACCACGAAGGCGCGCAGCAGGGGCGCGATGATCCTGCAGTGGTGCGCGATCGCCATCGTGCTGGCCGGCTTCGCCCTGGGCCTTTGGGGGATCATCGCAGGGAGGGTCACGGCGATCCCCGCGTTCGTGGCGATCGCCTTCGGCGCGCTCCTCGTGCTGCTGTCATCCTTCTACGGCTTCTCGAAGCACACGGTCCTCTCGGCCGAGGGCGCTCGGCAGTACGAGTACCTCATGGGTGTGCGGGAGTTCATCCGCGTCGCCGAAGCCGATCGGCTGCAGATGCTGCAGTCGTACTCCGGTGCCGAGCGGCGGCAGGACGGCAGCGCGAACGTGATCGTCGTCTACGAGCGCCTGCTCCCCTACGCGATGCTGTTCGGCATGGAGAACGAGTGGGGCGCCGTGCTTGAGCACGTGTACTCCTTCGAGCAGCGTGGGGCGACGTGGATCGGTGACCCCAGCACGCCGTTCGTCCACAGTCAGCTCATGGCGTTCGCCGCCTCTTCGCACGCCTCCGCGACGTACTCGGCGCCGAGCGCCAGCAGCTCGTCGAGCGCAGGCGGATCATTCGGCGGCGGCTTCTCGGGTGGCGGCGGGGGCGGAGGCTTCTCGGGCGGCCGCTGACCTCAGAGGAGCGGCGGCGGCCCGGATGCGTCTCGGAGCGCCCGCTCGACGGTCGACTGCACCAGGGCGGAGAGGTATCCGCCGGGATTCTCGATGCCGAGTGCGCCCAGACGGGAGGTGGACTGCGCGATGATCGAGCGCGAGAACTCCGTGACTGTCTGGATCGCGTCGGCATAGGCCGCACGGTCCGCCTCGGAGATCACCACCGGCTCGCACCCCATCTCGACGGCCAGGGCCTGCGCGATGGGCAGCACTGCCGCGGGTGCGGTGACCGCCGCATAGCTCGCCTGCAGCTGACGCAGATCGACAGACGTGCCCGTGAAGGTGATCGCCGGATGCACGGCGAGTGGGATGGCTCCACTCGCCGCCGCTGGGCGCAGCACCTCGATGCCGTGACCCGGGTCGGTGTGCAGCACGAGCTGGCCGAGCTGCCACCCACCGACCTCGGCGATGCCCGTGATCAGAGCGGGAAGCTGGTCGTGCGGCACGGCGACCACGACGAGCTCGCTGCGGCGCACGACTTCGAGTGCGTCGAGGATCGGCACGTCCGGCAGCACTGCTGACGCCCGGTCGTCGTCCGAGCCGCTCGTGATCCCCGTGATCGCGTGTCCCGCTCCGGCGAGAGCCGCGCCGATGACCGGCCCCACGCGCCCGGCACCGATGATGCCGACCCCGAGCCGCCCATCACGGCGCGAAGGATCACTCACCGTTCGGAGCCGGCGGCGCGGGAGGTGCCGGAGAGACGGGCGGCGCGGGAGGCGGCGGAGCCACTGGCGGCGCGGGAGGCGGCGGAGCCACTGGCGGCGCGGGAGGCGGCGGCGAGACAGGCTGCGCGGGCGGAGCCACAGGAGACGCGGGCGGAGCCACTGGCGGCTCAGCCGGCGAGCCGACCGGGGTGGCAGGAGGCGCAGGCGGAGGCACAGAACCCTCGAGCCCGATCGCAGCGGCGTCCGCCCCTGCACTCGGGTACCCGGGAACCTGTGCACCCTCGGCATCCGTCACGTACTCGCCCCATCGGTGGGTGTGATCGCGCGCTGCGGCGGCGACCGCTGCCGAGCTCACGCCGTCGAGAAGATACAGAGCGTCATCGCGCTCGAGACCGGACAGGTACCCCGTGATGAGCCCCTGCACGGAGTGCACCTGCGCACCGGACACGCGCTGCGCGCGGTCGATGGGTCCCTGCGAGAGCGACACGCCCTGCAGTCGCGCGAGCGGGAAGATGGCCAGCTTGCGCCAGACGACTCCTCGTCTGAGCAGCAGTCCGAACTCGGTCAGCACGAAGCCGTGGCGCTTCCACGACACCGGTCTGCGCCACCATGCGCGCCGCGGCATCGTGCGATAGGGATCGCCCTCGACCGGACCGAGGATGCCGTGCTCCCAGACGAGCGGGATGTCGGCGACCGGAGCATCCGGCAGGATCAGCGCGAGCACTCGTTCGACGTCCGCGCGCTTGCCCACCGGCAGCACGACGTTGAACTGCTGCGCAGAACCCGACGACTGCTGTGCGGCGCTCTTGCCGCTCATGCGGTTGATCCTGATGGTCCACCAGCCGAACGGACGCCACAGCAGCGACTGTGTGACCTCGACGGCGAAGATGCGCCCCGGAGGCAGTGTCTCGGTCACGGTCGTCAGCAGACCGTAGGTGATGCGCACGCCATCGGGCGTCGGAGCGATCGAGTAGCGCAGCGACTTCGAGATCTGCGCCCAGGTGATTCCGACGATCGCGATGATCATGGGGATCCCGATGCCCAGCGTGATGCCGAGACCGAGGAACCCGCCGATCGGATCGCCGTCGATCAGTGAGCCGATCGCGATGCCGCCGACCGCCACACCGAAGATGATGCCGAAGAAGATGAACCAGAGCACGCTCGAGATCAGCTGCGAGCCGACCAGGCGACCCGTCGGGATCTTGACCACGCTCTCCGGCTCGACATCGGCCAGGTCGACGCCGCTGATCAGATCGTTGACCCCGGCGTTCACCGACCCGACGAGCTGCGCTCGCGCCGAGCCCGGCCCGCCGGCGACGGAACCCGCGGCGTCCGAGGGCCGCACTCCGGCTGCGGCATCCGCGGCGGTCAGTCTCGCCGCGCGCGCACCCGAGGCGAGGCGCAGGATGTCGGTCCGCACCGCCTCTGCGCGCGGTGTCGCGAGGTACTCGAGCTCGACGTTGGAGTCGGTGCCCGCACCGACGACCTCGAGCTTCGCGAGTCCGATGATGCGCGCGGGGAACGGGCGAGTGAGGTTGACGCCCTGAACCCGATCGAGCGGAGCGCGCCGGTGCGAGCGGAAGACGATGCCCTTGCGCACCTCGACGTGATCGCCGGTGATCCGGAACTGCTGGAAACGCCACACGAACCAGAAGATGAGCACGAGCACGGCGACGAGCGCCAGCACGCTGAGCAGCACGATGATGAGCAGGTTGTTCTCGAAGACCCAGTCGACGGGGTCGCCACCCGAGTAGTCGTCGTAGTTCACCTCTTCGGGCGTGAAGAACTCGACGAACCAGGCGATGAGCCGATCGCGCAGGTTGGCGATCGCGATGCCCGCGATGATGATGAGCGCCAGCCCGCCCTTGAAGAGCGGGGTGAGCGGGTGCATCCGGTGCCACTCGCCGTCGGCGAGGGTCGCGGCTCGCGCCGGGGATTCGGCCGCCGCCGGGGGCGACGGGAAAGGCTGCTCGCTCACAGGCCCGTCCGGCGGGTCTCGGCGACGGCAATGAGGGTGTCGCGCAGCGCCTCGGCGGCGGCCTGTGCGAGTCCGGGGATCTGCACTCCCGTGGTGGCGGCAGCGGTGACCATCTTGAGCTGGGAGACGCCGAAGGCACGGTCGAGGGGGCCCTGCGTGATGTCCACGAGCTGCATACGGCCGTAGGGCACGGCGATCATACGCTGCCAGAGGATGCCCTTGCGGAAGACGATGTCGTCGTCGCGGAGCATGTACCCGATGGCCTTGGCCTGCCGCGGAAGGATCACCAGCGTGATCAGAGTGATGAGCACGATGACGCCCGCCGGGATCCACACCCAGGTCTGGTCGAGCACCAGCGCCAGCACGAGGGCCGCAGCCAGCACGACCGCGACGAAGATCAGATTCTGGAGCACCTGAGAGACCACGTAGCGCGGCGAGATCTGGTGCCAGGTGCCGTCGAGCTCCAGCCTCGCCTCGTTGCGCGCGGTGCGCAGCTGCGAGTACGTGCCCTGGTCGAGGGCCGCGAGGTCGCTGACCTCCGCCGAACTAAGCGGTGCCGGGGTCCCCGGCTCGATCTCTGGGTTCTGAGTCATCAGGATCCTTCGGCAGGGTGCAGAACTGTTCGGCGATGAGCGCGACGATGGCGAGCACGATCGCGCTTCCGATCAGTGCCACCATCGCCACAGTCGACCCTACCGGGGGATCGATCGGCCTGGAGAGAAGGAACGCCAGAAGCCCCGCGCCGAACCCGGCCATGATCGCCCCGACCAGGCTCGACGCGCGGGCGAGGGTCACGGCACGGGTCGCGCGGAACGGATCGATGCGGATGCCGTTTCGAACGCTCGCCCGCACCGGCCAGGCGACCCCCAGCGAGGCCGCGGCGATGAGCAGCAGCAGCACGGGCAGGAGCAGCGACGGCGTGAACGTCGTGCGGCCCATCGTGGTCAGCACATGATCGAGGACGAAGCCCCCGGCGGCGGCGAGCACGGCGAGGACCGCGAGGAGTCCGAGCGAGGTGCGCTTCATGAGTGCTCCCGGCGGCGCAGGTCGGCGACGAGCCCGGCGACACGGCCCCTGCCTGGCAGCACGGCGTCGCCGTCGAGCTCGAGCCACGGTTCGAGCACGAACAGCCGCTCGAAGGCGCGAGGGTGCGGCAGCTGCAGGCCAGCGTCGTCGGCTGATTCTTCGCCGTAGGCGATCAGATCGAGGTCGAGGGTGCGATCACCCCAGCGCTCATGGCGCTCGCGACCGTGCTCGTCCTCGATCGCGTGCAGCATGCCCAGCAGGATCGACGGGGCCAGGCGAGTGGTGACCAGCGCGACCGCGTTCACGTATCCGGGGGCCTCCGGATCCGGCCCGTCGAGCCGCAGCGCCACCGTCTCGAACAGCGACGACAGACGCACGTCGCTGACCAGCGGCAGTCGCGAGATGCGCTCTGCTGCGGCACGGATCGTGTCTTCGCGATCGCCGAGGTTCGCGCCGAAGGCCACGACGGCCACGGATTCGTCCCGCCCGGGTCGGGGACCGGGGAGGCTCGGCGGATTGGCCAGATTGCGACTCATCGCGATGCCTCCTCAGCGGATCGCTGCCGTGCCCGGTGCACCGTGACCGCGACATCCGAGAACGTGAGCGAGATCGGGGCGTGCGGCTTGTGCACCGTGACGGTGACGTCGTGCACCCGAGGGTCGGTGAGCGTGACGTCTGCGATGCGCTCTGCGAGCGTCTCGATGAGATTCACCGGCTCGCCCGCGACCACCTCGGCGACCTTCTCGGCGAGCTCTCCGTAGTGCACGGTGTCGGCGACATCATCTGACGCCGCCGCGTCGCTGAGCGGCATCCTGAGGCGCAGATCGACGGTGAACTCCTGGCCGTTCTCGCGCTCGTGGTCGTAGACCCCGTGCCTGCCGAAGACGGTGAGCCCCGTCAGGACGATCTCGTCGAGGACATCCATGGTCTATCCCTCCCAGGCGTGCACGACGGCCAGAGCGTCGCGGGTGGCGCCGACATCGTGCACTCTGACGGCCCAGACTCCGGCGCGAGCGGCGAGGGCGCTCGTGACGGCCGTGGCGAGGTCGCGTCGCGCTTCGGAGACCGTCGTCGGGTCCGCATCGATGGTCTCCGCGAGGAACCTCTTGCGAGACGTGCCGATGAGCACGCGGGGCCCCAGGGCGACGATCTCATCGAGTCCGCGCAGCACGCCCCAGTTCTGATCGCCCTTCTTCGAGAACCCGATGCCCGGATCGACGATCAATCGCGACGGCGCGATACCGGATGCGGCAGCCTCACCCATGCGCTCGTGCAGCTCACCTGCGACCTCGCGTGCCGCGCGACGGTATTCGGCGTGCGCGTACATGTCGGATGAGAAGCCGCGCCAGTGGCCGATCGCATAGTCGGCGCCGGATTCGGCGACCGCCGCGAGCATGTCGGGGTCGGCCAGACCGCCGGACACGTCGTTGACGACCCGCGCCCCCGCTCGCACCGCAGCGGCGGCGGTCGAAGCGTTGAGGGTGTCGATGCTGACCGGCGCGCCCGCGGCGACCAGACGCTCGATCACCGGGAGCACACGCCGCTGCTCTTCCTCGGCTCCCACACGCTCGGCGCCGGGCCTGGTCGACTCGCCGCCGACGTCGAGCACGGTGGCTCCCTCAGCACGCAGCCGCAGGCCGTGCTCGACGGCCCGATCCACGTCGAGATAACGACCGCCGTCGCTGAACGAGTCGGGCGTGACGTTGACGATGCCCCAGATGCCCGTCATCCGTGCACCATTCCCGAGCCTGAAGACCCGATCAGCGCGATGAGCTCGGCCCGGGCGATCGGCTCGGTGTATTCGCCACGGGCCGCGATCGTGAGCGTCGAGGCCTCGGGCTGTCGTCCACCGCGCATGGTCACGCAGCCGTGGCTCGCATCGAGCACCACGAGCACGCCACGTGTGTCGAGGTTCTCGGCGATCGTGTCGGCGATCTGCTCACCGAGGCGCTCCTGCACCTGGGGGCGACCGGCGAGGATCTCGACCACACGCACCAGCGCTCCGAGTCCGACGACCTGCTCGCCCGGCAGATAGGCGATGTGCGCGTGACCCGCGAACGGCAGCAGATGGTGCTCGCACACCGACCGGAAACGGATGTCTCTCAGCAGCACGGCACCCGACGGAAGCGTGTCGGGAGCAGGGCCTCGAGAGACGCTGATCGTGTGCGCGAGAGGGGCCGCAGCATCCTCGCCGACACCCGCGAAGAACTCCGCGTAGAGATCGCCCATGCGCGTCGGCGTCTGCTTCAGACCCGGGCGATCAGGGTCCTCGCCGATCGCCTCGAGCAGTTCCCTGGTGAGCCGCTCGACACGCGCGCGGTCGACAGACACCGGTCAGGCCGTCGCAGGTCGAGCCTGGCCGGCTCCTGCCGATCCGGGCTGCGTGCGCGGAGCCGCGGCCGGCGCTTCGACCGATGCCACCAGCGAGACGTCCTTCTTCGGGACCTCGATCGGGGGCCGCTCCGACACGGGGCGGTCCTCGCTCGAGAGCCACAGCGGACGCTCGGGGAGCTTCTTCACCTCGGTGAAGATCTCGGCGATCTGGTTGTGATCGAGCGTCTCCTCCTCGAGCAGCGACAGGGCGAGGCGGTCGAGGATGTCACGGTTGGCGCTGATGACCTCGTACGCCTCGTTGTGAGCCTGCTCGATGAGCGCCCGCACCTCTGCATCCACCCGCTCGGCAACCCTCTCGGAGTACTCGCGTCCCCTGCCCATGTCGCGACCGGCGAAGGGCTCGCCGCCCTCGCTGCCGAGCTTGACCGGGCCGACCTGTGTGGTCATGCCATATTCGAGCACCATCTTGCGGGCGATCGAGGTCGCCTTCTCGATGTCGTTCGAGGCGTCGGTGGTCGGGTCGTGGAACACGATCTCCTCCGCGACGCGACCGCCCATGGCGTAGGTCAGCTGGTCCTGCAGCTCGTTGCGGGTGATGGAGTACTTGTCGTCGAGCGGCAGCACCATCGTGTAGCCGAGAGCCTTGCCTCGGGGCAGGATCGTGATCTTCGTCACAGGATCGGTGTAGTTCATCGCCGCCGCAGCGAGAGCGTGACCGCCCTCGTGGTACGCGGTGATGAGCTTCTCCTTGTCCTTCATCACACGGGTGCGACGCTGGGGGCCCGCGATGACACGGTCGATGGCCTCGTCGAGCGCACGGTTGTCGACCAGCTGCGCGTTCGAGCGTGCGGTCAGCAGAGCGGCCTCGTTGAGGACGTTCGCGAGATCTGCTCCGGTGAAGCCCGGGGTCTTGCGCGCGACGACCTCGAGGTCGACGCTCTTGGCCAGCGGCTTGCCCTTGCTGTGCACCTCGAGGATTTTCTGGCGCCCGCGCAGGTCGGGGGCGTCGACACCGATCTGACGGTCGAAGCGGCCGGGGCGCAGGAGTGCCGGGTCGAGGATGTCGGGGCGGTTGGTCGCCGCGATCACGATGACGTTCGCGTTCGGGTCGAAGCCGTCCATCTCGACGAGCATCTGGTTGAGCGTCTGCTCGCGCTCGTCGTTTCCGCCACCCATACCGGCGCCGCGGTGGCGACCGACGGCGTCGATCTCATCGATGAAGATGATCGCGGGAGCGTTCTCCTTGGCCTGGTTGAACAGGTCACGGACACGCGATGCACCGACGCCGACGAACATCTCGACGAAGTCCGAGCCCGAGATCGAGTAGAACGGGGCTCCCGCCTCGCCGGCGACGGCACGGGCGAGCAGGGTCTTTCCGGTTCCCGGAGGGCCGTACAGCAGCACCCCCTTCGGGATGCGGGCGCCGATGGCCTGGAACTTGGCCGGGTCCTGCAGGAACTCCTTGATCTCGTGGAGCTCCTCGATCGCCTCGTCGGCGCCGGCGACGTCGGCGAAGGTGACCGTCGGGGTCTCCTTGTTGACGAGCTTCGCCTTGGACTTGCCGAACTGCATGACCTTGCTGCCGCCGCCCTGCATCGACGAGAGCAACCACCAGAACAGCAGGCCGAGCAGCACGAGGGGAAGAAGAAGAGAGAGGATGCCGTCGAACCAGGTCGCGCGAGGCACGGCGTCGTTGAAGCCGTCCTTCGGCTCGGCGGCGTTGATCGCCGAGACGACCTCTTCAGCACGCGCATCGACGTAGTAGAACTGCACGTTCTCCGAGCCCTCGAACGCCTTCGACAGGGTCATGTCGACGCGCTGGTCTCCGTCGGTGTTCACGACCTCGGTGACCGTCTTGCCCGAGAGCAGCTCCAGACCCTCCTGGGTCGTGACCTGCTTGGGCGCGCCGAGGTTCGAGATCAGCAGGAAGCCGCCGAACAGCAGCAGACCGATCAGAGCGACGTAGATCAGCGGATTCCGAGTGAGCTTCTTGACATCCATGGTCGGATCAGCGTATCGCGCGTGCCCTAGGTGGCCGCTGTGCGTTCACCCACGGCGTACCCTTCGACAGGCTCGGCGATCGGGTGACGGGTGATCAGCTGTAGACGTGCGGAGCGAGCACCGCGACATCGCGCAGGTTGCGGTAGCGCTCGTCGTAGTCGAGGCCGTAGCCGACCACGAAGTCGGTGGGGATGTCGAACCCGACGTACTTGCAGTCGATGACGACCTTCGCGGCCTCCGGCTTGCGCAGGAGTGCGAGCACCTCGATCGACTCCGCACCGCGCGACTCGAAGTTCTCGAGCAGCCAGCTGAGGGTGAGGCCCGAGTCGATGATGTCCTCGACGATCAGCACGTGCTTGCCGTTCAGGTCGGTGTCGAGGTCTTTGCGGATCTGCACGACGCCGCTCGATTTGGTGCTCGCGCCGTAGCTCGACACCGCCATCCAATCCATCGGGGCGTGGAACGGAAGAGCGCGTGCGAAGTCCGCCATCACCATGACCGCTCCCTTGAGCACGCCGACGAGGATGATCTCCTTGCCCTCGTAGTCGGCCGCGACCCGAGTCGCGAGTTCATCGAGCTTGGCGATGATCTCCTCCTCTGTGACGAGGATCTGAGCAAGGTCGTCCTGGATCTCCGCGGCGCGCATGGATCGATTTTAGGCGACGCGCACCGATGCTCCCGCCCAGGATCCGCAGATCGGCGACCAGAATTCTGGATGCACGTCCGGCATCGGCACTACTCTGGCGCTGGAACGGGCGCGCGCCCGCAGACGGAAGGATTCACCCATGGCACTCGACGACATCCTCACGCAGGTCCCGATCGACGACATCGCCGCGAAACTCGGAGTCTCCCCCGACGTCGCCAAGGAGGCGGTCGAGCAGGGTGGAGCCGTGCTGCTGGGCGGCCTCGCCAAGAACGCCTCAACGGCCGAAGGCTCCGCCGCTATCGAGAACGCGCTCAAGCGCCACCAGGGCAAGACCGGGGCCGCGAAGAAGGTCGACGACATCGATCAGGCCGACGGCGGCAAGATCGTCTCGCACATCCTCGGTGACGACGAGAAGAAGGTCACCGAGAAGCTCACCGAGTCGAAGGAGACCGCCGGCATCGACTTCGGCAAGCTCCTCCCGATCCTCGCTCCGATCGTGATGGGCTTGATCGCCAACGCCACGAAAGACAAGTCCGCGAAGCCCGGCACTGCAGAGGCGCAGTCGGGTGGCGGCATCGGCGATGTGATCGGCGGTCTGCTCGGGGGCGGCAGCTCGTCTGGTGGCGGCGGCATCGGCGATCTGCTCGGCGGCATCCTCGGGGGCGGCAGCTCCTCGGGCGGCGGCAGCATCGGAGACCTGCTCGGCGGCCTGCTCGGCGGCAAGAAGTAGGACGCGCGTCTCGCCTCGCTCAGCGGGCGGTGAAGACGATGCGTCCGCCCCCCCGGGCTGCCGAGCACGCGGGCAGGTCGATGGGTCCCTGACCCGACCAGTCGGTGGCGAGCCGCGCGACCTCGAGAGTCTGCAGCCGCGTCAGGCTCACGCCGAACTCGCTGTCGACGACCAGTCGGATGATCCGGTTGCGCAGAGCCGCCGGGTTGGCGGCGAGCGCAGCGACGCTCACCGATATCCCTGCCTCGGCGTGCTCGACGATGTCCTCGATGGTCTCGTGGATCATCTCGTCGAACGCCTCGGCGTCCTCCCGCAGCTGCTCGGCCGTGCGCGCCAATGCCTCGGCGATGCCCGGGCCGAGTTCGGCTTCGAGCACGGGAAGCACCCGGTCGCGCACACGCACCCTGGCGAATCGCTGCTCTGCATTGTGCGGGTCGTCCCAGACCTCGAGGTCGGATGCCGTGCAGAACGCTCGTGTGGTCTCCCGGCGCACCGCGAGCAGCGGCCGCACCCAGCGCAGCCCGTCATCGTCCTCGCGGACCGGCGCCATCCCCTGCAGGCTCGCCGCACCGGATCCGCGGGCGAGGCCGAGCAGCACCGTCTCGGCCTGGTCGTCGAGCGTGTGTCCGAGCAGCACGGCAGAGGCGCCGGCATCCGCTGCGGCATCTTTCAGCACCCTGTACCGCGCGTCGCGGGCCGCGGCCTCCGGGCCGCCTTCCTCGCCCACCTCGACCCTGACGATGAGAGCGTCGAGCCCGAGGGCCGCCGCCGTCTTCGCCGTGCGGGTGGCGACAGCATCCGATCCGCTCTGAAGACCGTGGTCGACCGTGAGCGTGCCCACCCGGACTCCGAGCTTGGGGGCTTCGAACGCCGTGGCCGCGGCGAGCGCGAGCGAGTCCGCTCCCCCGGAGAGAGCGACGACGACGGTCGACCCCTCGGGCAGATCGGCGAGCGCAGAGCGCACGGCGAGGCGGATCTCGGCGATGGCGGGTGAGAGCGACGGCACAGACCAACGGTAGATCACGAGGACGGATCGCCGCGCCGCGCTCGCGCTCGAGGCGCTCCGCGTCCTAACCTGGCGCCGTGACGGATCACCCAGTGCGGTTCAGGACCGAGCGGTTCAAGGCGTTCGTCGATGCCGTCGTCGCGATCGCGATGACCCTGCTGATCCTGCCGCTCATGGAATCCGTGTCGGAAGCCGCCTCCGGCAAGCTCAGCACCGCCGAGTTCTTCATCGAACACTCGGGTCAGCTGCTGAGCTTCGGGCTGAGCTTCGTGCTCATCGCGACGTTCTGGATGGGCCACCACCGTCAGTATCGCGACGTGGATTGGATCACCGGCCCGCTGCTCTGGATCAACATCGCCTGGATGGCGACCATCGTCTGGCTGCCCGTGCCGACCGCGATGATCGGACAGATGGAGACGGACTCGCTGCAGCCCGTGGTCTACATCGGCACGCTGATCCTCACGCAGATCACGACTCTCGCTGGGTGGCTCTATCTGCTGCGTCATCCCGACTTCACCACCACTCCCGTCGACATCCTGCGAGCGGGAGTGATCGGCGACCTCGCCGCGATCATCCTGTTCCTGATCGCCCTCGCGCTCGCGGTGTTCGTCCCGGCGATCGGCTATGCCGGGCTCCTGGTGCTGCTGCTGACCGGGGTCGTGACGACACTGCTGAACCGTGCGTCGCGGCGGGCGCCGAGGCCGTCCGCCCGCCGCGGGTAGGCTAGTGCGCGGCATCCAACCGTCATTTCTGAGGAGCACACGCATGGGCGCACACGACGCCGTCATCGAGATCCCGCGCGGCAGCCGCGTGAAGTACGAGGTCGACCACGAGACCGGACGAGTGCACCTCGACCGCGTTCTCTACACGACCTTCGGGTACCCCGCCGACTACGGCTACTTCGACAACACCCTCGGCGAGGACGGCGACCCGCTCGACGTACTCGTGCTTCTCGACCACGCCATCTACCCCGGCGTCGTCGTCGAGGTGCGCCCGGTCGCCGTGCTCAAGATGAGCGATGAGGCAGGCGGAGACGACAAGCTCGTCGCCGTGCTGTCGAAGGACCCCCGTTGGGCACACGTCCAGGACATCGGCGATGTCGCCGAGTTCACCAAGAAGGAGATCGAGCACTTCTTCGAGCACTACAAGGACCTCGAGCCCAACAAGTGGGTCAAGGTCGACGCGTGGGGCGACGCCGCCGAGGCGCAGCGCATCCTCGACGAGGCGATCGTCCGCTTCGGCGAGCAGGGTCACTGACCCCTCGTCTCGACGACGAAGACCCCCGGATCCGCACTGCGGCCGGGGGTCTTCGTCGTTGCCGACGCGGATCTCAGACCGAGACGCCGCGATCTGCGAGGAAGGTGATGGGGTTGGTGTACGCACCGTTGATGTACACCTCGAAGTGCAGGTGGCAGCCGACGGATGCTCCGGTGTTGCCCGCGTATGCGATGACCTGACCGGAGTTCACCCACGAGCCGCTGCGCACAGCGAACCCTCCGTCCCTGATGTGCGCATAACCGGAAGCGACTCCGCCGCCGTGCTGGATGCGGATGTAGTTGCCGTAGTTGCCGCGGGGTCCGGCGTAGTCGACGGTGCCGGACTGCGCCGCGTAGATCGCCGCACCGCAGCCGTTCGCGAGGTCGACGCCGTAGTGGTAACCCGAGCAGGCCGCACAGGGCTTGGGTCGAGAGCCGAATCCGGCACTCCGGTATCCGCCGTGCGGTCGGACCCAGCCGCCGGACCCGGGTGATCCGCCGACTCCTCCACCGCCACCGCCACCGCCGCCTCCACCGCCATTGCCTGCGGCAGCAGCAGCAGCCTCGGCCGCTTCGCGGCGCTTGCGCTCCTCTTCCGCGACGCGCACGCCCTCCTGGTAGCCGGCGACGGTCGTCGCCGTGGCGTCCTTCAGAGCTGCGAGCTGTGCCTGCATCGTCGCGAGGTTGGCCGACTGCTCGTCGAGGGCTGCCTGAGCGGCGTCGGCTGCGGCCTGGGCCTCGATCATCTTCTGCTCGGCGACCTGCTGCAGACGGTCGCGCTCCGTCCGGGCGACGACGGCCTGATCGGTGAGCGCCTGGGCCGAGTTGCGTGCGGCGACAGCGTTGTCGTGCACCGTCTGGTTGTACTGGTAGACCTTGTCCATCGTCCCGAGACGAGAGAGCAGCTGGTCGGCGTTGTCAGCCGATCCGGCGAAGAAGAGTTCGAGGGCGGTGTCGTCGCCGCCGTTGCGATACAGCTGCGCGGCGAGCTGTGCGGCCTTCTTCGTCGCATCGTCGGCGACGAGGGCCTGCTCATCGGCCTTCGACTGGAGCTCGTCCGCCACGGCGATGGCGTCGAAGTACGCCAGCTGAGCGGCGTTGTACTCTTCGCCCGCGAGGACGGCCTTGGCCTGCGCGTCTGCCACCCGCTGCTTGAGCGACTGGATGAGCCCCTCGATGCGGGTGACCTCGGCAGCCTTGGAGGACTCGTTGTTCATGGCGTTCTGCACGTCGTCCCAGCTGGGATACGTCGCCGCGTACGCGGCGGTCACACCGTTGGAGACGCCGAAGGCGCTGAGGGCGACGACGCTCAGAGCGCCGAGAGTGAGGGCGCCGCGACGGGTGACCGAGCTGTCCTTCCAGAACGCACGGCTCTCCGCAGGCGTCGGCGCGCAGCCGCAGTCGTCGGATGCCGCCGCAGCAGCACCCTTCGTCGAGTCCTTGTCGTTCACGCGGCCCCTTCCGCCGGTTTCACAAATGCCACACTAACAACTTCTTTCACATCCGCACCATACGGCGGACAGCGCGAGAGGACACAGTGATACGAGTCCATCGTCCTCCTGAACACGCCCGGGGGACAGCAGGCTCGCCCTCGATTTCCGTTTTGCTCAGATCTTCCCTTATGCTTGAGCGTCGGCAAGGAAGTCCTCCGGGACAGACTTCGGCCCCATCGTTTAGCGGCCTAGGACGCCGCCCTTTCACGGCGGTAGCACGGGTTCGAATCCCGTTGGGGTCACTCCTTCCGGTACAATTGAAAACAAGTATGGCCCTGTAGCGCAGTTGGTTAGCGTGCCGCCCTGTCACGGCGGAGGTCGCGGGTTCAAGTCCCGTCAGGGTCGCTCTAAGCGACGGGCCTTTCTCTTCGAGAAGGGCCTTTCGTCTAGATGCGGCAGGTCTTGCCAGTCGCATGGCTCTGTAGCTCAGTTGGTAGAGCGCACGACTGAAAATCGTGAGGTCACGGGATCGACGCCCGTCGGAGCCACAGGGTGATCATTACAGTCACCTTAGGAACCCTCGCCTAGCTTCTACATGGCGGGGGTTTCCGCTTTTTCTGAAGCAGTCCATACAAGATCGACGACCGGCGTCAGCCGCGAGTCCTCCTCGACACGAGCGGGACCATCGCGTCGATGCGGCCCGCGAATGCGGCTGCAGCAAGGCGGACACGCACTTCGTCTCTCGCCGTCGATATCCCACCCGACGTATGCGAAGTAATATACCGATATGGGACCTGATCTGCCCGTTGTGCCTGGGGCCCAGCGCAACCTGGGAGCCGAAGAGCTCTTCCGTCGACTGGCGACGTCGATCGCTGACGGCACCTATGCGCCCGGCGCGAAGCTGAGCGACAAGGCGATCGCCGACGACCTCGGCGTCACCCGCACTCCGGTACGAGAGGCCGTGCAGCGACTCGCGCGGGCGGGGCTGATGGAAGTCCATGCGAATCGCTATTCGATGGTCACCGACATCACCGACGAGCGGTCACGCATCACCCGCGAGTTCGCCGCGTCTCAGGGCGGGGAGATCATCCGCGAGGCTGCACTCGCACTGTCCGAGGCAGACCTCGCCATCGCGTGCGAGCTGATCGGCGACGCCATCGAGTCGGTCGAGTCCGGCGAGGGATGGATCGAGGCCCATGTCGAGCTGTTCGAGTTCCTGACCGACCGTGCGCTTAACGATCTCTATCGACTGATGCTGAGCGACTTCTGGTACCTCGTGTTCCGCGATCTCTACCTCGGTGAGCCGCGAGTGAACACGAGAGAGTCCCTCGAGGAGCTCGAGTCGGCCATGCGGGCCCGCAGCGCGAACGCCGGCGTGAAGGCCGTGCAGAGGATGCTCCGCCTGAAGTAGCGGATCGACTCCGAGGAGTTGGTTCCGGTCCCCCGCGCCCGAACGGGGGGACCGGATCAGCCGATGAGAAGGTCCGCATGCGCACCCACCCCCATGTGGGCGCTCAAGACCGAGAGACTCAAGGGCACCGTCTGGTTCGACCGACGGTCGAGCAGCAGAATGCGGCTCGTCGTGTTGCCAGCGTATTGGCGAGGCGCGTCCTGACGCTGATCGGGGCTCGACCGTTGACGTGGAGACGCTCGAACTGCTAAGCCGACATCCCGCACGCGATCGGCCGGTGGCGACCGCCTGACTCCGGGCTGGATACGCTCGAACCATGCTCGAGACGTTCACCGGATTCGCGGTCGTGGGGGTCGCGATCGCGCTCGGCTACGTGCTCGGCCGGATCGATCTGCTCGGCCCGCACGCGCGGCATGTGCTCGGTCGCCTGATCTTCTTC
The DNA here is from genome assembly GCF_051365005.1 of Microbacterium sp. K2. NCBI lineage: Bacteria > Bacillati > Actinomycetota > Actinomycetes > Micrococcales > Microbacteriaceae > Microbacterium > Microbacterium sp. K2. The sequence goes on from NZ_JBLWII010000001.1 coordinate 1,750,022, forward strand.
GTGCTGTCGCCGTTCCTGCTCTTCACCGTGCTCGCCCATGCCGATGCGAAGATGCTCTTCTCGTCGCTGCTCCCCGTCTCAGCGATAGCGGCCGTCGCGATCATCGCGATCTACGCCCTGGTGGCGCGGCTCTGGTGGAAGCGTCCCGTCGGAGAGACGCTCATCGGCGCGCTGTCGGCCGGGCAGGTCAACTCGAACAACATCGGAATCCCGCTGTCGCTCTATCTGCTCGGCAGCGCCGCCTATCCCGCGCCGGTGGTGCTCCTGCAGCTGCTGGTCTTCACGCCGGTCTCGCTGACGATCCTCGATGCCGTCACGAGCGACCGGGTCTCGCTGCGCAAGACCTTCATGCGCACCGCGACCAACCCGATCATCATCGCCTCACTCCTCGGAACCCTCGTCTCGGTGCTGGGCATCACCGTTCCGCCCATCGTCATGGAGCCCGCGCAGCTGATCGCCGACGCGGCCGTGCCGGTACTGCTGATCAGCTACGGCATCTCACTGCACGGCCAGCGCGTGCTCGGAGCCCCCGGACACCGCCGAGACATCATCTTCGCGACATCGCTCAAGCTCATCGCTATGCCTCTGATCGCCTGGGTCGTGGCCGAGTTCGTCTTCGGGCTGTCGTCGGCCGAGGTGCTGATCGTCGTCATCCTCGCAGCGCTCCCGACCGCGCAGAACGTCTTCAACTACTCGCAGCGCTACGACATCGGCGAGACCATCTCGCGTGACACCGTGTTGCTGACCACGCTCGGCTGCCTGCCCGTGCTGGTCCTCATCATGTTCCTGCTGGGCTGAGCACCACAGCATCCCGCCGGGCGCCGGGGTCGGAGAGGGTCAGCGGAAGATCGCGCATCACGACGACACTGTCGAAGACCGCGGCCCCGGCGGGAAGCGCGTCGAAGAACGACGACCGAAGGTGGTGCAGGCGAGCACCTTCGACCTTCCAGGTGTCGGACGCGAGTGCGACAGGTTCGACGCGGCGTCGATCTCTGGCCGGTGACCACCCGACGCGACCGGAGCGGTAGAAGTCGGACGCCTCGTCGATCGATGCGAACAGTGTGCTCGACCATTCGCCGACCACCTCGACGTCCGCGGTGAGGCTGCGCCCGGTCGCCTCCATGGCGAACGCGTAGCGATCGCCGGACTCATCGATCCGAAACCGCGCCCTGCGATGCACCCCGGGAAACAGGCGTCCGCCGAACAGCACCGGATGCCATGCCGAACTGTGGCGTTCGAAGATGAAGACCCCCTGTTCGACGCCGTCGGGGCCGTCCCACTCGACGGCGATCCGATGAGCGGCGTTCTCGGAGCGGAGCCCCCGTCGACTGTTCGACCAGCTCGGCCGGACCGATTCCAGACCCAGCACGCACACGCCGGCGACCGCAGAGCCGTCGATGATTCGTGCGCGGAAACCCGCGGGCAGCAGCGAGGCGGCGACCTCGGGGTCGACGCGGTAGCTGATCAGCAGTCGCCGGCGCAACTGCGCCCGTACGTCACGAATGATCTTCATGTTGCGAATGTAGCACTGTAGCTAAATTCCTCCAAGGGTGTCGGTGTCCATCCCTCCCCGTAGGTTGGATCCGTGAACAACCCGCTCATCTACATCGCCGTGATCGGCGCGATCCTCGTGCTGGCGATCTTCCTCCCCCGCTGGGTTCGCCGCTCGACGGACAGGGCCGGCGGCCAGGCAGGGCGGCGCTACGCGACGACCCGCCTCACGGGGATCCTCGACGAACTGGGCACGACGCTGGTGCTGCACACGTCCGAGACGACGGCGCGCGAGGTCGTCGACGGCGTCGTGCTGCAGCAGCCGCGCAAGTTCACCCGACTCGAGGGCGGCGACTACGGCATCCGTTTCGTCGAGCCGGATGACGCGATCGTGCGGCTCGTCGACGATGAGGACGGAGCCCGGCTGGAGGTCGAGAGGATCCGCGAGTACCTGGGCGTGCCGAACACCTCGGAGTTCTGGGCAGACCTGCGCTCGGGCGTCTCTGCGGCCGCCCACGCCAGGGGCATCGCGGTCTCCCCCGGACGGCCCCTCCACCACCGGCGCGACGAGGCGACCGGCACCTGGATGTCGGACTAGGGCGACAGCGCGTCGCGTACCGGAACATCGGGTGCATCTCACAGCTCCCGCAACTAGGCTGAAGCTGCTGATGACGCACCCGGCCCCACCACAGCCGGCCTCGCGACGGCACCATTTCTCATCACAGCCCTCAGTCCCTCTGTGACCTGCGCCGGAAAGGCCGACCAATGAGTGAATCCCCCAATGACGACCGGACTCCCGACTTCTTCGACAAGCTGATCGAAGAGACGCCGCGTGAGCAGTCCGGCTTCACCGCCTCGTTCCGCGGCTACGACAAGGCCGAGGTCGACTCGGCTCTGAGCGCGCTGCGCAACCAGCTGCAGCAGGCGAAGGCCGAGCTCGCCGCGACCGAGGCCCGCCACGAAGACGCCGTCGAGGCGCTCCGCGAAGAAGAGCGCATCGCCCGCGAAGAACTCGAGGCCGAGCTTCTCGCCACGAAGGCGAAGGCCGCGGAGACCGAGCAGCAGGTCGCCACCCTGACCAACGAACTCGTCGACACCCCGCGTGCCGACGGCCAGGAGGCACCGTCGCGCGAGCAGTTCGAGGCGATCCTCCGCGTCGCAGAAGAGCAGGCCAACGTGCTCATCCAGAACGCCGCGGTGCAGGCAGACCGCCTGATGGCCGCAGCTCGCGAAGAGGTCACCACGCAGCGTGCCGAGGCGGATGCCGATGTCACCCGCATCATCGCGCACGCTCAGCACGACGCCGACCAGGTGCGCCTCAAGATCGACACCGAGTACACCGCGCACCAGGCGACGCTCGAGCGGGAGGCAGCGCACGCCGCCGAGCGGGTGCACCAGGCCACGCAGGAGGCCACCGCGATCCGCACCGAGGCCGAGAAGGGCGCTGCGGCGCTCCGCTCTCTCGTCACCCGCGAGACGACCCAGCTGCGCGCCGAGGCGGAGCGCGAGGTGCGCGAGATGAACGCCCGCGTGCTCGAGTTCGAGGAGACGCTCACCCGACGCCAGGACGACGCCCAGCAGGAGTTCCTCGTGCTGCACAACCAGGCCGTCGCCCACGCAGAGCGCATCACGAACGATGCCAACGAGCAGGTCGCCGCCTCGCTGGATCACGCACAGCGCATCTCTGCGAAGGCCGACGACTACGAGCGCCTGATGCGCTCGCAGGCGCAGACCATCGAAGCGGACGCTCAGGTGCGTGCCCGTGACACGCTCGACCGCGCACGCGTGAAGTCGCAGAAGATCGTCGACTCGGTGACGGGACACACCTCCGCGGTGCTGCGGGATGCCGAAGACCAGGCACGGCAGCTGCGCTGGCAGCAGCAGCAGCTCGCCAGCTTCATGGCCGAGGTGCGCGAGCTGATCCGCCCGGAGGGCATCTTCAGCGACCAGCAGACGGACGATGCCGTCGCCACGGTGGCTGACGCTCACGACGACGCCGACACGCTCGATGCCGAGATCGTCGAAGACGACCAGGATGAGACCCCAGAGCCCGTCGAGGAGTTCCGCGGCGACGAAGCCCTCGACGACGAGATCCTCGACGACGACGCCGAGACCATCGACGGCAAGATCACCATCGAGGTCGTCGAGGCCGACGAGAAGACCTCGCGCTGATCTCCATCTCCTGAAGAAAAGGGGCGTGAGCGGACTCTCCGCTCACGCCCCTCTTCTGTCCACACCGGGCATCCACCGATTGGTGGATGCCCGAGTCCGTCGTTTCACGGCTACCGCGCGAGCTCGTCCGGGGGCACGCTGGGAACATGACAGACAGCGTGATCGAGGTTCAGGACCTCCGCAAGGACTACGGCGGGTTCGCCGCCGTCGACGGCATCACCTTCGACATCCGCCGGGGCGAGACGTTCGCTCTGCTCGGCCCCAACGGTGCAGGGAAGTCGACGACCATCGAGATCCTCGAGGGGTACCGACACCGCACGTCCGGCGAGGTGCGTGTGCTCGGCGTCGACCCGCAGCGCGGCGGGCTGGACTGGAAGGCGCGCCTGGGCATCGTGCTGCAGTCGACCGGCGAAGCGGGCAACTTCACCGTGCGTGAGCTGCTCACCGAGTTCGCCGGGTACTACCCGCGCCCCGGCGACATCGATGAGGTGATCGCGGCGGTGGGCCTCGAGCAGAAGCAGCGCTCCCGCGCGGGAAAGCTGTCAGGCGGCCAGCAGCGCCGCCTCGACGTCGCCCTGGGGATCATCGGTCGACCCGAGATGCTGTTCCTCGACGAACCGACCACGGGGTTCGACCCCGAAGCGCGACGCCAGTTCTGGGAACTCATCCGCTCGCTCAAAGCCGAGGGAACCAGCATCCTGTTGACCACCCACTACCTCGATGAGGCGGCTCAGCTCGGTGACCGTGCCGCGGTCATCACCGCGGGGCGGATCGCCGCGATCGGACCGATCGACGAGATCGGCGGCCCAGACGCACGCACGCCGGTGGTGCGCTGGCGGGATGCGACGGGCACACGTCATGAGCAGCGGACATCGGCCCCCGGAGCATTCGTCGCTGACCTGCAGAGAACGGTCGGTGAACCGGACGCCCTGGAGGTCGTGCGCCCGACCCTCGAGGACATCTACCTCGGCCTGATCCGGGAGCACGACGCCGCTTCCGCCGCCGACCCCACGACAGTCGACAGCCGCACCGACCTGAAGGAGCCGGCATGAGCACCACGACCGCGCCGACGCGCTTCGGCCTCCCCCGCACGATCCGGCTCGGCGTTCGTCGCATCGGCTTCGAGCTGCGACAGTACTTCCGCGCGGGCGATCAGGTCTTCTTCACGTTCCTGTTCCCCACCGTGATGTACCTGATCTTCGCGACCATCTTCACCGGCGACGTCGGCGAGGGCGCCGACAAGGTCAGTATGGCGACCTACTACCTCCCCGGACTCATCGCGGGCGGCATCTTCCTCTCGGGAGTACAGGGCCTGTCGATCGAGATCGCCGTGGAGAAGAGCGACGGCACGCTCAAGCGCCTCGGCAGCACCCCGATCTCGCCCGTCACGTACTTCATCGGCAAGATCGGCGAGGTCTTCGTGACAGCGATCCTGCAGATGGCACTGCTCCTCACCGTCGCGGTCGTGCTCTACAAGGTGCAGCTGCCCTCGGATGCCGAGTCCTGGAGCCTCTTCGCCTGGGTGTTCGTGCTCGGTCTTCTCTCGTGCACGCTGCTCGGCATCGCCCTGTCGGCCCTCCCCCGTTCAGGCAAGACCGCTTCGGCGGTCGTGATCCCGGTGGTCCTGCTGCTGCAGTTCATCTCCGGCGTCTACATCGCCTTCTCGGCCCTGCCCGAGTGGCTGCAGAACGTCGCCGGCGTGTTCCCGCTCAAATGGATCGCGCAGGGAATGCGCGCGGCGATCCTCCCCGACTCGTTCAAGGCCGCAGAACCGGGCGGCGAGTGGGCACTCGGTCTCGTCGCGATCATGCTCGCGATCTGGCTCATCGTGGGCCTCATCCTCAGCCGTGCGACCTTCCGCTGGATTCGACACAACGGATGACACCGGAATCGCCGTCACCCCGTCGCGCGGTTCGACGCCTTCGAGGCGTCGGGCCGCGCATCGGGGTGGGCGGAACAGTGGAAGAGTGGTGCGCATGAGTCGCGTGATCCGTCGAGAGCGCGTGGGGTGGGACATCGCCGCGACCGCGCTCCTGCTCGCCGTGGCCGGGCTCTCCCTCACCCTCCCCCAGAACTTCGCCGGATCGCGCTGGGTGCTCGTCGCCATCACGGTCGGGGTCTTCCTCATCTACGCGTTCGGTGCCCGCGCCTACGTGGGGATCCACGAGGGCGTCGAGGACCCTGCCCCGGCCGTCTCGGCGTTGCTGCAGGTCGGGATGATCTCGCTTCTCACTGTGGGCGTCGCGATCGAGCCGAACATGCTGCTGCTGCAGACCCTGGTGCTGCCGCTCATCTGGATGACCTCACGGTCGACACTGCAGGCCGTGCTGGTCACGGTGGGCAACGGCGTCGTGCTCGGCCTCGCCTACGGCTACTCGGGCGACTTCACCGCCGACGCCCTCAGCACCGGTTTCATCTCGTCCGGGCTGTCGACCGCATTCAGCCTCGCTCTCGGCCTGTGGATCACGCGCATCGCCGAGTGGGGCGTCGAGCGCCAGCATCTGCTGGCGGATCTGACCGCCGCTCAGGCGGGCCTCGAGACCGCGAGCCGAGAAGCCGGTGCGATCGAGGAGCGCGCTCGTCTCGCTCGCGACGTCCACGACACGATCGCCCAGAGCCTGACGAGCATCGTCATGCTCGCAGAGCGCGCCCGCCTCGACGGCTCACCCGCGGCGATCGAGCTGATCGAGAGCGCGGCACGAGAGGCGCTCGTCGAAGCAAGGGCTCTCGTGGCCGTGACCTCGCCCGCGCCGTCCGCCGAGTCCCTCGGAGACGCGCTCCGCCGCCTCGGGGACCGATTCGCGAGAGAGACGGGCATGCGCGTCGATGTGTCCGCATCGGATGCCGTGCTGGCGCGGGACGTGCAGGTCGTCCTGCTGCGCTGCGCGCAGGAGGGTCTCGCGAACGTGCGCAAGCACTCCGGCGCCGCATCCACTCAGGTCACGCTCGCGATCTCCGATGCCGCAGAGCTCCGCATCCGCGACGACGGCCGCGGACTCGGCGGCGTCTCGATCGACGATGACCGCGGATTCGGCCTTGCGGGGATGCGGGAGAGGGTCGCTCTCGTCGGCGGCAGCCTGACCGTCGCAGACGGGGCCCGGGCAGGCACCGACCTGACCGTGCGCATCCCGCTGCACGCCGACGCCGACGCCGACGCCGACGCCGACGCCGACGCTGAGAAGGAGACGACGCCATGATCCGAGTCATCGTCGCCGATGACCACCCGATCGTGCGGTCCGGCATCGTGGGACTCATCGCCCTCGATCCGGGGCTCGAAGTCATCGGGCAGGCGGCTAACGGCGCCGAGGCGGTCGACCTGGCCGCTCGTCTGCGCCCCGATGTGGTGCTGATGGATCTTCGGATGCCCGGCACCTCCGGCATCGAGGCGACGTCGCGCATCGCTGCAGAGCTGCCCGAGGTGCACGTTCTCGTGCTGACGACGTACGAGACCGACGACGACATCCTCGGTGCGATCGAGGCAGGAGCGAGCGGCTACCTCCTCAAGGCTGCACCACAGGAGGAGATCGTCGCAGGAATCCGCGCCGTCGCCCAAGGCCATACAGTCCTCGCCCCGACGATCGCCGCCACGCTCGTCACGCGGATGCGCGGCGAGCGACCGGGCAGACCTCAGCTGAGCCCGCGGGAACGCGAGGTCCTCCGACTCGTCGCGGCCGGTCGCAGCAACCCGGAGATCGCTCGAGAGCTGTTCATCGGCGAGGCGACGGTGAAGACGCACCTGATCCACGTGTTTGAGAAGCTCGAGGTCTCCGACCGCACTCGCGCCGTGACGCTGGCGCTCGAGCTCGGCCTCATCTAGACGACGACTCAATACGCGAACGGCCCCCATCCCGAGGGATGAGGGCCGTTCGAATCGACGTCGTGGGCAGTCTACGCGCGGACGAACTGCGCGGCTGCGGGGCAGTCGAACGGATCAGCACCGGCGGCGAGGCCGACACGGTTGAGGTACTCGATGACGATCGCATATGAGCGCAGGAGGCTCGTCTCGGTGTACGGCACGTCGTTGGAGATGCAGTAGTCGCGGACGATCTCACGGGCCTTGGCGAGGTTCGGACGCGGCATGTTCGGGAACAGGTGGTGCTCGACCTGGTAGTTGAGACCGCCCATGAGCCAGGTGGCCCACCATCCGCCGCGGATGTTGCGCGAGGTGCGCACCTGCTTCGAGAAGAAGTCGAGGCGCGCGTTCGGGTCGATGATCGGCATTCCCTTGTGGTTCGGGGCGAAAGACGCTCCCATGTAGACGCCGAAGACGGCGAGCTGCACGCCCATGAAGGCGAACGCCATGCCGAGCGGGAGCATCAGGAAGACCGGGACCAGAACGATCGCGAAGCGGAGTGCGATCAGGCCCAGCTCGATCCAGCGGCCCTTGGCCTTCTTGCTCGTCACCAGGTGCTTGACGCCGAGGTAGTGGAGGTTGAGGCCCTCGAGCGTCAGCAGCGGGAAGAACAGCCATCCCTGCTTGCGCGTGATCAGGCGGACGATGCCGCGCGACTGCGCAGCATCCGTCTCGAGGAACGAGATCGTGTCGACCTCGATGTCGGGGTCCTTGCCGACCTGGTTCGGGTTGCCGTGGTGCTTGGTGTGCTTGGAGTCCCACCACGAGTAGCTGATGCCGACGACGCCGGCCGCCAGGATCCGAGCAAGGCGGAAGTTCGCCGGACCCGAAGTGAGGATCTGGCGGTGCGCCGCCTCATGGGCGAGGAACGCCACCTGCGTGAGGACGAGGCCGAGCCCAGCGGCGATGAGCAGCTGGAACCAGCTGTCACCGAGCAGGATGAAGCCGGTGATGAGCCCTCCGAGGGCGACGGCGAGGCCGGCGGCGACGAAGATGTAGAACCATCCGGCGCGCTGCAGGAGGCCGGTTTCCCGGACGACCTGCGACACCTGCTTGTAAGCGTGCGTCATCGGGGGGATGTCTGCGTTTCCGGAATACGTCTGACGTACCGGACCGAGCGTGGCTGCGGTCGTTTCGACCTGTGCAATGGAGATGATGCTCTCCTGTCGATTGGAGCCCTTGAGCTGTGGTAAGCCCAAGGCAGATCGCCCAACGCTTAACTCAACCTAACCCTCCGCACATGCGCCGTGGGGAATACATCGACACCCCTTGACGATTCACAGGTGCTGTGAATGAAACGGTCAGGCGCGGGCTCGGCGCGGTCGGCTCCTGAGCGCGCGCGGGAGCGAGAAAGAGAAGGCGCGTGCGCGGCGCTTCGAGGTATTGGCGGCCTCGAGGGCCTCGCGCGCGTCGTCGAGGGAGGCGAAGGCGCCGACCTCGGTCCCGCGCTGATCTCGGGCGAGATGCGTCGTGCCGTCGAACTCGACGAAACCGGCGAACTCGCCGGATCGCGTCGCGACGTGCACGTCTGCGTCGGCCTGTTTCCAGGTCAACGGATCGGAAGGAGGAAAAGTGGTCATGCTCATGGTCATACTCATTGCTGTGTGACGGGCGCACGATGTCGCGACCCGCAAGATGTGAGATCAAGGGCGGATACCGCGCGCATCGATGCACATGGTCCGGAATGGCCCTGATCAGTGGCTCCGTGGACGGCCTAGATAGGGCCAGAACACACGGTGCTCCATCAGTCTAGCAGGTCGGCCTCGCCAGTGCGCGATTCAGCTGTCGGCCGGGACCCAGACACGTCTGGGGTGGCCTGAGGATCCCGCCACGATCCAGGCACCCACGGGCTCGGGCCGCGTTTCATCGACAACATCCGCCGTCGGATCGTCTGCCGTCGCCGTGTCGACCGTCGGATCATCTGCCCTCGGATCGATCGATCTCCGCTCGCTCGTCTCAGGGATCTCCCCCGCCGCCCACGCGTCGCGGATGATCCGCCGCGGGTCGTACTGCCGAGGATCCAATGCGGTCCACTCCTCGCGGATGCTCGCCACCCCGGCCTCCTGCTCCGCTCGCCGCGCCACATCGCCCGCGAGCAGCGTGGCCCGGCGAACGACGCCCCCGAGACGGCCCGCGTACTCCGGCAGCCGTCGAGGACCGATGATCACCGCCGCGATCAGCGCGACCAGGAACAGCTTCTCGATGGTGAGACCGAACATCGTCATCCCTCCGTCGCGCCGGCGACCGACTCGGCCGCTTTGCGTTCTGCTCTACTGTCATGGAGCCCGGCGACGAGCAGCGCCACCAGGAACAGCACCGTCATGGGAACGGCTATCAGGAACATCGACAGCACGTCGGCCGCCGGAGTCACGATCGCGCTGAACAGCACGATGGCGACGATGACGATCCGCCAGCTCCTCGCGATCGCCCGGGCCGAGACCACGCCCAGCAGATTCAGCATCACGAGGAACACGGGAAGAACGAAGGCGATGCCCGTGGCAAGCACGATCTTGAGGATGAAGTCGACGTAGTACGACGCCTGCAGCAGGGTGCTGTCCTCGGTCGAGGCGAAGCTCGCGAGCAGCTCGACCATATGGGGGAAGAGCAGGAGACCTGCCAGGCAGCCGCCGACGAACAGGGGGACGGATGCCGCGAGGAACCCGAACGTGTACTTCTTCTCCCTGGTGTTGAGGCCGGGGGCCAGGAAGGCGAGCAGCTCGTACATCCACACCGGACTCGACAGAGCGACACCCGCGAAGAGCGCGATCTTGAGCTTGAGGTCGAAGGCCCCGGTGATGCTGTCGTAGTTCAGGCTCGCGTCGCGCGATTCGGCGAGCGCCGTGATGGGGGCCCGAACTACTTCGAGGATCTGGTCGGACAGGAGATACCCGGCGGCCACCCCGACCAGGAGCGCCGCCACCGCACGGAACGAGCGCGTGCGCGCCTCCCGCAGGTGAGACGACAGCGGCATCCCGGTCGGGGCGGGCGATCTGCTCGCCCCGACGGCGTCAGCGGCGAGCGCGGACACCGTCTACTCCGCGGCCCGCAGAGCAGGCCTGATGACGTCGGCGGAGTCGCGAGCGCCCGCAGGCTCCCCGTCTCTCGGTGCCGGCTCGACCCGGACCTCGCCCGGGGCGTCTGCGACTTCCGACTTGAGGATGCGCATGGACTGACCGACGCTCTTCGCGAGGGCCGGGAGCTTCGCGGCGCCGAAGATCAGGACCACGATCGCGAGGATGATCAGGGCGTGCCACCCTGTGAGGTTCTGCAGCATGTCTTCCTTCTTCCTGTGTCAGGTGTGTGATTCGCGTTCAGTCGGACGGCGGCTCGCCGCCGCCCCCGGGGCCGCCCTCGCCGCCCGACGGGGCGGATCCTGCGCTCGGAGTCGTGGTCGTGTCGACGCCGACCACGAGCGTCGCGGAGTATCCGCTGCCGACGTCACCGGCGACCGTGGCCAACTGCAGCGCGCCGGAGTCGTCGCCGAAGACGTTGTCTCCGGCGAGGCTCGTCTGTGAGAGGTTCTGCGCGGACCCGGGGTAACGGGAGTCGGCGTATACGACGGTGCAGACGTCCTCCGGCAGCGCCAGCTGGGACGTGGCGATGGCGTTGGCCGAGTCGGTGATCGAGTCGACGTCCGGATAGACCTCGAAGTGGATGTGCGGCCAGCGGCCCGAATAGCAGCCGGGGAAGATCGACGTGAACGAGACCCTGCCTTCGGCATCCGCGACCTGCACCCCGCGGAGGTAGGTGACGTCCTCGAGGCCGGAGGAGTACATCGAGTACTCGCCCTCAGCCGTGCAGTGCCATGCGTAGACCGCGACTCCCTCGAACGGGACGCTGCCGTTCGCGAGGTCGATGACCTGAAGCTCGAAGGTGAGCGGTATGCCGTCGGCGGTCGCCGATCCGTCGATCGAGGTCGTGATGTCCTGACGCACGATGCCCGAATCCTCGAGGACATCCGGCCCGTTCGATCCGTCGCCGGGGTAGGGCCCTGCGGTCTCATCGGGGATCTCCCCCGCCGCGGTCGTGGTCGTCGACCCAGACGAGCCTCCGGTGTCGGTCGTCGATGTCGAGTCGCCCGAGCTCGACGTGCTGCTCTCCGACGGCGCGCACGCGGCGAGGACCATCGCGCCCATGCCGAGACCGGCGAGCCCGAGGACGCCGCGGCGGGTCACCAGGGTGCGGATGTCGAACGCGGCGCCCTGATCGACGACCTCCTCGTCGACGCGGTCGAGCAGTCGCCCCTCGTAGGTCGGGCCCTCAGGGGTCTGTACGGGTTCGGGGATGCGGCTCATGATCGTGCTCCTCTCGGCGTGGATGGGTGTCGATGTACCCATGGTCACGGAGGATGCGATCAGCGAGCTATGCCTCGCCTATGCGATGTCTATGACTCCCGACGCGCCGGCGGATGCAGGACGAGCACGACGACGATCACGACGAGGACGGCGGCGGTGATCACCACCGGGATCGGCAGGATCGAGTCGAGCAGCACCACGGCCGCACCGAGCGGGATGACCGTGTTCACCACCCTGTCGGCGTGCTCGCGGATCGCGATCCACCAGATGCCGAGCAGGAAGATCGCGATCGGGATGGCCACCGTGAGCGAAGCGACGGCCTGGGGGAGATGGCTCTCGCCGGTCAGGACGTCGAGCTCGACCTCGATTCCGGCCGAGAACGCGGCGGCCGCAGCGAAGACGAAATAGTGCGAGTACCCGTAGCGGAGCGTGCGGCCGAGCGTCGTGATCGCCCGGTGATGCGGCGGCCAGAAGTAGATCCACCACAGCGACGCGGTCACCACCAGCGTCAGCACCGAGATCGCGATGAGCGGAACGAAGGAGTCGAGCTCGTTCTTCGCCTCGATGATCGCGTTGGCGGAGGCGAGGAGGCTCTCGCCGAGCACGATGAGCGTGAAGAGACCGTAGCGTTCGGTGATGTGATGCGGATGCCATGGCGTCTGCCCACGGCGCTCGGCGAACACCGGCACGCTGACCTCGACGAGGGCGAAGACCACGAAGGCCACGAGCTGCAGCGGCCCTGAGGGGATGAACAGGAACAGCACCCACAGCACCTGCACGCCGGCGATGCCGAAGGCGTAGCGACGCGTGGCGGCCTTGAGCTCCCCCGCCCCACGTGACGCGCGCAGCCATTGCCCGATCATCGCGAGACGCATCACGATGTAGCCGACCACCGGAAGGGTGAAGTCTCCGTGCTCGAACGCCGCGGGGATCCCTGCCGCCAGCACGAGCACGCCCCCCATCTGCACGATCGTCGTGACGCGGTAGAGCCAGTCGTCGGTGTCGAACGATGTGGCGAACCACGTGAAGTTCATCCACGCCCACCACACCGCGAAGAACACGAGCAGGTAAGAAGTGATGCCGTGGACGAAGTCGCCGTGGCTCAGCGCGTGGTGCAGCTGGGCCGAGGCGATGCTCACCGCGACGACGAAGACGAGATCGAAGAACAGCTCGAGTGTGCTGGCGCTGCGGTGGGGCTGCGCCGGATCCCTGGGCAGCATGCGGCTGAGGTGGAATCGGGGCGCGGAGGTGGTGGTCACGCGGTCAGAATATCGGCGTGACTCCCGATCCGAGCACGCGTGCTGGAATAAAGGTTGATCCACTCGCGGGAATTATCTTCCGCTGAACGTTCGGTTCCGCTAGAGTGAACGAAGTCTGCAGTGCCTGCTGCCAGCAACACCGTGTGGGACGGTGACCGCTACTCGTGATTTGGGATCACGGATGCAGCAGGATCCGAGGGGTCGGGACGCAGACGATGCCATGGACGTGGGGTCCGTGGTCTGGGGAACATCTGGGGAAAACTATGGCGCGCTGGGGAATTCTGCGTACATTCAGGGCTCAAGGGGCTTCGGCATGACTTCCGTCGAGGATGCCTTGAGCATCACTCGCACGGGATCGGTCTTCACGCCGGTCGCTGCTCCGCGAGCCGCGAAGTCGGTCACGCGCACGGTGGTCACACCTCGCGTGTCCGCAACGCTGGAGCGGCGCCGCCAGTGGGAGCGGCGCTATCGGATGCGGCTGCGGATCACGGATGCTGGGGTCATCGTGTTCGCGGTCGGAATCACAGCAGCGGGCCAGGTGATGACCGGTGTCGCAGGGGAAGAGGCCCTGCGCAACGGCATTCTGCTGGCCTCGCTCTGGTATCTGATGCTCGGCGCGCTGCACACCCGTGACGCAGCGCTGTTCCGCGCCAGCGCCACCGAGTATCGCGGTGTGGCACACGCAAGCGGGCTGGCGTTCGGGATCATCGCCATGCTCAGCGTCGTGCTCGGCTGGCAGACGATGCAGCTCGTGCTGCTCGTCGGTCTTCCGCTCGGTGTCCTCACGCTGCTCGTCACCCGCTGGGCGTGGCGGCACTGGCTGACGGCGCAGCGTGCGCGGGGGCGTTTCGCCTCGCGCACGCTCGTCGTCGGCAACCGCGACGACGTCGAGTACGTCATCCGCACCCTGCACCCGATCGGCGCCTCCGGGTACCAGGTCGTGGGCGCGACGCTGCTCGACGGCAACGCACGCGACGTCGAAGCCCGCGGCGCGCAGTTCCCGGTGCTCGGCAACGTCAACTCCGTCTCCACCGTGGCCGCCGAGCTGGGCGCAGACACGATCATCGTGGCGAGCCGCCCCGACGGCGAGCCCGACTTCGTGAAGCACCTCAGCTGGCAGCTCGAGGGCACCGCCGCCGAACTCGTACTGTCGAGCCGCCTCACCGACGTCGCCGGCCCGCGCATCTCGTTCGCCCCGGTCGAGGGCCTTCCGCTGATCCAGGTGCAGATCCCCTCGTACGAGGGCGGTCAGCACGCGCTCAAGCGCGCGCTCGACATCATCGTCGCCTCCGTGGCGCTCATCCCGATCGCGCTGATCACGCCGATCCTCGCGCTGCTCGTGAAGCTGGATTCTCCGGGCCCCCTGTTCTTCTCGCAGGAGCGCGTCGGACGAGACGGCCGCACCTTCAAGATCATGAAGTTCCGCTCGATGAAGACCGATGCCGAGCAGCAGCTCGCGACGCTCAAAGAGCAGAACCAGGGAGCCGGCCTGTTGTTCAAGATGAAGGACGACCCGCGTGTCACCCGCGTGGGCCGGATCCTGCGCAAGCTGTCGCTCGACGAGCTGCCGCAGTTCTGGAACGTCCTCATCGGCGACATGAGCGTCGTGGGTCCGCGTCCGCCGCTGCCGACCGAGGTCACCGCCTACGACGGCACCGTGTTCCGTCGTCTGTACATCAAGCCCGGCATCACGGGCCTGTGGCAGGTCTCCGGACGCAGTGACCTCTCGTGGGACGAGAGCGTTCGCCTCGACCTGCGCTATGTCGAGAACTGGTCGGTCATGAACGACCTGCAGATCATGTGGCGCACCGCCAAGGTCATGGTGCGGCCCAGCGGGGCATACTGAGTACATGATCAAGGGGAATGCCCTCACCATTGCGATGGTGGGGACACGGGGGGTGCCTGCGGCCTACGGCGGATTCGAGACCGCTGTCGAAGAGGTCGGTCGACGACTCGCAGATCGAGGTCACGACGTCGTCGTCTATACGCGAGGTTCGAAGAGCCGCGAGAAGAAGTACCTCGGGATGCGGGTGGTGCATCTTCCCGCGGTCCCCGTGAAGCAGATCGAGACGCTGAGCCATACCGGATTCTCGGCACTCCACCTGATCTTCCGGCGGCGTCCGCACGCGGCCTTCGTGTTCAACGCCGCGAACTCGCCGTTCCTGCCGCTGTTCCGCCTGCGACGGGTGCCCACCGCCCTGCACATGGACGGGCTCGAGTGGCGAAGATCGAAATGGGGGCCTCGCGGCAAGGCCTACTACCGGTGGGCGGAGCAGTTCGGCGTGCGCACGGGTGACGCGCTGATCGCGGACGCGCCCGGCATCGCCGATTACTACACGCATCAGTTCGACGTGCCCACCGAGATGATCCGCTACGGCGCTCCGATCCTCGACGCCGTCGCCGACGCCCGCCTCGACGAACTCGACCTCAGTCCCGGCGGGTATCACCTGATCGTCGCCCGTTTCGAACCCGAGAACCACGTGCTCGAGATTGTGGAGGGCTTTCGTCGGAGCTCCGCGACGCTGCCCCTCGTCGTCGTGGGCGCCGCCCCGTACAGCAACAAGTACACCGAGCAGATCCAGCAGGCTGCCCAGGGCGACGAACGCATCCGTCTCGTCGGCGGCGTGTACGACCAGGAGCTCCTCGACGCGCTGTACTTCCACGCCCTCACCTACGACCACGGTCATTCCGTCGGCGGCACGAACCCGTCGCTGCTGCGGGCGATGGGTGCCGGAACAGCGACGATCGCCTTCGATGTGCCGTTCAACCGCGAGGTGCTCGACGGCGACGGGTGGTTCTTCACGACGCCCGAAGAGGTCGCAAGCGCGTTCGAGAGCTCGGAATCAGAGCCTGAGCGTACGCGAGCGCTGGGGGACCGCGCACGGGTCCGCGCGAGTTCGGCATTCAGATGGGACAACGTCGCCGACGCCTACGAGGGGCTCGCGAGAAAGCTCGCCTCGGGCGTGAGCGTGCACCCGGTCGCCCGCAGGGCGAAGCGGCGGCGCCACGAATGGGAGCCGCTGACTGCATCAGAATCGACAGCGACGTGACGGGCGACGAGCGCCGCACGGTGCTCTTCGTGCATCCCGGCGCCGAACTCTTCGGATCCGACCGGATGCTTCTCGAGAGTGCGATCGGACTGATCGCCACCGGAGCTCGAGTGGTAGTGGCGCTGCCCGACCGCGGCCTGCTGGACGCCGCGCTCCGCGAGGCCGGCGCCGAGGTCGTCATCGTCCCCATGCTGGTGCTCCGCAAGATGCTGCTCACTCCTCGTGGGCTGCCGATCCTCGTCCGCGACGGGCTCCGCGGGCTCGGCGCGGCCTGGCGGCTCATCGGGCGGGTGCGTCCTAGCGCCGTGTACGTCTCGACCATCATCATTCCGCAGTGGCCCATCGTCGCGCGGCTGAGGAGTGTGCCAGCGATCAGTCACGTTCACGAGGCCGAGGCGTCGGGCAATCCGATCGTCAACCGCCTGCTCTACCTCCCTCACCTGGCATCCCATCGCACTCTCGTCAACAGCCGATTCAGCTTGGAGACGATCCGCTCGGTCCTCCCCTCTCTCGCACGGCGTTCGACTGTGATCTACAACGGCGTCGCGTCGCCGGACGCTCCCGCAGCACCCCGCGAGACCCTCGATGCGCCGATGCGGATCCTGTACGTAGGCCGACTCTCGCCTCGCAAGGGGCCGGATCTCGTCATCGAAGCGGCGGCCCGCCTGCGTGACCGTGGGCGCGAGGTCACCGTGACCCTGCTCGGCGCCGTGTTCTCGGGATACGAGTGGTACGAGGAGCAGCTGCGCACCCAGGCCCTCGATGCGGGCGTCGAGGTCACCTTCGCTGGATTCCACCCTGAGATCTGGCCTTTTCTTGCGGACTCCGACGTCCTCATCGTTCCATCACGGGTCGACGAGCCGTTCGGCAACACCGCGGTCGAGGGTGTGCTCGGCAGACGTCCCGTCGTGGCGAGCGACAGCAGCGGGCTGCGGGAGGCCGCTGGTGGATACGCGTCGTCTCGCCTCGTGCCCACAGACGACGCAGATGCTGTCGTCACGGCGATCGAAGAGCTGGCCGACAACTGGCAGGACATCATTCGGAAGACCGAGGAGAGCCGCGCTGAGGCTCTGCGGCGTCACGCTCCCGCCGCCTACCGCTCGGAGATCGCGTCCGCCGTGCTTCGGGCATGATCGATCCGCCCCGAGTGCGCCCCTGCTCGCGCCGAGCACCTGCGCCGAGTGCTCAGGAGTGACCGCCCACCACGGCGTTCGACCGGTCCAGGGCCGCAAGGAACATGCCGACAGCTTCGGACACGGTCCGATACACCTCATCATGGCGACGAGTGTCGCCGATGTGTGCGTCAGGAATCGCAATGCCATAGCTCGGCTTGCGGAGGGCGAACCGCGCTCGGCGACGGACCTGCGGAAGATCCACCATTCCCCGCTGCGCGTGCATGCTCGCGGCCAGAGTGAGCAGAGACGTGTCGTGAAGGGGCTGAGCGAGAGAGCGCGCGCTGTGCGCGGCCTCGACCAGGGTGAACGTCTTCGTCCGCGCCGACGGCACCAGCACGGCCACCGCAGAACGCTCGGCCTCGGACGCGGTGAGAATGAGGTCAGCCTCGTCGATGGCGGCTGCGTCGAGCCGCGTCGCCGAGTGGCTCTCGACGAAATCCTCCCCCTCCGGGAACGTGAGGATCTGCTCACGGGTGAAGCCGCAGAGTGGATCACCTGTGCGAGCGGAGACCCCGACGCTGCTGACAATCGCCTCGGGCAGGCCCTTCGCCAGCAGGAACGCCGCGAACGGCGACCGGCAGACGTTCGCCGCGCACACGATCAGCAGATCGCCATCGACTCCTGCAGACACTGCTGCGACTCCAACTCGGCTAGACTTTTCGCTAGGGGACAAGGGGCCATCATAGTCGGCCCGCTTTGGAGGGGTTATGACGGTCGGTGACTACCTGCGAGCCATCGGCCGCAGCTGGCTGGTCGTTGTGATACTGGCCGCGCTCGGCGCAGCGGGTGGCTTCGGGTACGCGAAGCTGACTCCGGACATCTATCGTTCGACCGGGTCACTGCTCGTGACGAGCGACCGCGGTGAGAGCACCTCCGAGCTCGTGCAGGGCAGCGCCTATGTACAGAACCTCGTGGCCACCTACGTGCTCCTCGCCCGCTCCGAGCTTGTGCTCCAGCCAGTGATCGACGAGCTCGACCTCGATACGACGCCTCGGGCTCTGGCCAGCACGATCAGCGCCTCCTCCCCCCTCAACTCCGTCGTGATCGAGGTGAGCGCAACCAGCGGATCGCCACGTCTCGCTGCGAAGATCACCGAGGCCGTCATGGACAGCCTGGCCACCGTCGTCTCGCGAGACGTGGCACCGCAGGCCGACGGCCAGCCGACCGTTCGACTCACGGTGATCCAGGGCGCCGACGAGCCCCGGTTCCCCTTCGCTCCGAGCACACGAAATTTCGTGCTTCTCGGCGGCCTCATCGGGCTCGCGCTGGGCATCGCTTTCAGCGTCTTGCGCGCCTTCGCGTGGCAGACCGTCCGCAGCAGAGCCGACATTGGCCGCTTGACGAGCATTCCGGTGCTCGGCGAGGTGGTAGAGACGCGACGCGGCGTGCAATTGCCCGCCGTCGTGCTCCGCGATCGCCTCGGCATCGAGGCCGAATCCGTGCGAGCGGTCGCGGCGAACCTGAACTTCCTGAAGGTCGACGGCGGCATGAAATCGCTCGTCGTCACCTCTGCCGCCTCAGGCGAGGCGAAGAGCTCGCTCGTGATCGCCCTCGGCATCATGATCGCCGAGTCCTCGCGCAGCGTCCTCCTCATCGACGCCGATCTGCGCAGCCCCTCCCTGGCCGAGTACACCCAGCTCGACGGGGGTGTCGGTCTCACGAACGTCTTGATCGGAGAGACCACGCTCGCCGAAGCAGCGCAGGACTGGGGCGCTGACGGGCTCCGCGTTCTGACGAGCGGTGCCGACGCACCGAACCCGAGCCAGCTGCTGACAAGCCAGCGCATGACCGATCTGCTCGAAGAAGCGCGCGGAGAGTTCGATTTCATCATCGTCGACTGTGCTCCTCTGCTGGCGGTGACCGACGCCACCTGGCTCGGCAATCAGACAGACGGCGCGTTGCTCGCGGTCCTCTACGACAAGACCCGCGCCCACAATCTCGAGAAGGTCGTCAACACGGCAGCCGTCGGCGGTCTGAACCTCCTGGGTGCAGTCCTGACGCGAGTCCCTCGACGCGGGGTGAGCCGCTACGGCGTCGGCAATTACGGCACTCGCTCCACCCCTCAGGCTGACGGCCCGAGGGGCAAGGTCCGCCTTCGAGGACGCTCACGCGACGATCGCTGATATATCTCTTCTGTTCAGGCGACACCCAGGGTATGTTGAGCCGACACCCAGGAAGCTTCGCCGGGCAGGATGCTAGGTTCGGTCGCGGCAGGGGGACCCGATCTGGAACTGCTCAGGAATTTTATGCTTTCTTCTACCCATACGAATCCCCTTTTTCGACCCGTAACGCGAATCATCACCGCAACCGCCCTCGCGCTAGCCGTCTGCGTCAGCGGCACCTTCGTCTCAGCAACTCCGGCTCAGGCAGCGTCCGGGGCCTTAGCCGAGGATCAATTCGAACGCGCCACCACGGGCGGCTGGGGCTCGGCGCCGACCGGCGGCACCTGGTCCAGCAACAACAGTCCACTGCTCAGTGCCTCCTCGGGGACGGGAGCCTTCAGGCTCAAGCCATCGTCGTACGCGGTCAACACTCTCGTCGCTGCGTCCGAACGCGATTCGACAGTGAAATTCTCGTTCTGGCCCTCGGCGCTCCCCCAGGCGGGCAACGGTGTGACCACCTCGGCCGTGCTCCGCGCGGCGGACGGGCACTCGTACCAAGCGAGGGCGCGCATCGCCCCTTCCGGTCGGGTCTCCATGACGATCAGCCGCTATGACGGCAGCACCGCCAAAGAGACGGTCCTCGTCGCCGACACCGTCGTGATCCGCGACTCGACGGCATCCGATCGCTTCACGATCGAGTTCACTGCGACGGGTGACGCGGAGGTCGCGCTGGCCGCCCGTGCCTGGAAAGTCGGCACCACCACGCCGGACTGGCAGCTGAAGCAGACCGACCGCACGACGCAGAGGATCACCAGGGCCGGTGCCGCCGGTGTGGGTGCATATCTCTCGTCGGGCACGGCCGCACTCGACCTCCGAGTCGACGACTTCACGGCCGTTCGAGCGACCACGCCCGCGCCCGCCCCTGCCCCTGCACCGACGCCTGCCCCTGCACCGGCACCTGCCCCGGCACCCGCTCCAGCGCCTGCCCCGGCACCCGCTCCAGCGCCTGCTCCGGCACCCGCACCTGCTCCGGCACCTGCATCGGCGTCGGCGGGATCCGCGGCTGTGGGAACGACGAAGTACACGGTCCCCAGCAACGCGCTCTACGTGAAACCCTCCGGATCGACGACAGGAACCGGCACGGCCAACGCTCCCTTCGGCAGCCTGGCTCACGCGATCGCGAAGGCTCCGTCCGGATCGACGCTGGTGCTCCGCGCCGGCAACTATCACGAGACGGTCACCATTCCTCTCAACAAGAAGCTGACCGTCCAGCCGTACCCGGGCGAGGCTGTCTGGCTGGACGGAAGCTCGAGCGTGACCGGGTGGCAGAAGTCGGGCGCGACCTGGGCAGTCAGCGGCTGGAACCACATGTTCGACAAGCGGGTCTCCTTCAGCAAGGGCAAGGACGAGACGTCCCGATGGACCGACTCGACCAACCCCTATGCGGGGTATCCCGATCAGGTGTGGATCAATGGCGCCGCCCAGCGTCAGGTCGGCAGCGCCGCACAGGTGTCGGCCGGCACGTTCTTCGTCGATACCGCCCAGAAGCGGCTGATCCTCGGGTCCGACCCGACGGGCAAGACCGTGCGGGCGAGCACGCTGCAGAAGGCGATGACCATCGCCGGCACCGGGTCGACGGTGCGCGGCATCGGCGTCCGCAACTACGCCACGTCGGTGTACCAGATGGGCGCCGTCACTGCTGAAGTCCCCAAGATCACGCTCGAGAACCTCGTCATCACCCAGAACTCCTCGGTCGGCCTCTACGCCTGGGCTGCGGACCATCAGTTCCGCAACCTCACGGTCACCCGCAACGGCCTGATGGGCATCGGCGCGAACAAGGCCGACCGCCTGTCCGTGAAGAAGTCGCTCATCACCGAGAACAACACGGAGCGCTTCAAGCCCGCGCCCGTGTCTGGTGGCATGAAGATCACGGCGTCCGCGGATGTGGTCATCGAGGACAACTCGATCTCCGACAATGCGACCTCCGGGCTGTGGTTCGACATGTCGGCGTACAACACCACCATCGTCGGCAACAAGATCTCCGGCAACGGACGCTACGGGCTGCTGTACGAGGCCAGCGACAAGGCCGTGATCGCGGACAACACCTTCACGAATGCCGGTCACACGGCGCTCATGATCTACAACGCGGGAAACGTGCAGGTGTGGAACAACACCTTCTCGGCGAACGCACGCAGCATCTGGTTCATGCAGGATGAGCGCCGCCAGACGGACTCTTCACTGGTCAGCCGGATTCCGTGGGTCGTGAAGAACATCACCGTCAAGAACAACGTGATCTCGTATGGCGGAGGGTCATGTCCGATCCTCAGCCAGGACACCACTGAACGCTGGTTCGGAAACGACTTCAAGGTCACGATGGACTCGAACATCTACCACCGTGCGAGTGCGACGGCACCGAGCAACTTCGCCTGCTGGGCGAACGGGAGCGCGGGAACGCGCAGCTTCAAGACGCTCGACGAGTTCCGTGCCCACACGGGCGGTGATGCGAAATCCGTGCTGATGCAGGGAACGAGCCCCTTGTCGTCGTCGCTGCAGCTCACCTCGTCGGCGCTCGCCGTCGCCACGAAGATCGCCACCCCGATCCCGTCGACCATCGCCACGACGATCGGGGCCGTCGTCGGACTTCCCATCGGAAGGATCGTAGCGGTCGGCTGACCGCGAGCCACGGTCCTCGGCCGCGGTTGATAGGCTTCATTGGCCACGCACACCGCGTGGGACTGCTGGGGCGGTGGGAGGTCGGTACCGGTGTCGTCTGCACCCGTCTCACCTCCTTCCCCCGGGCTCGTCCTGCGCAACGAGATGAAGTCGCCCGCGGCCCAGGCACTGGCGATGGGGGTGACCGTCCTCATCGCGATGCGCGTCGATCTGCAGTTCGCGCTCACCGCCGGAGGTGCCGCCGCAGTAGCGCTCTCGCCGCTGTGGTTCGGCTCAGCTCTGCGGAGCCGGTGGATCAGGGTGATCGGAGGACTGACGATCATCGCCGCCCTGAGCGGCGCCGTGCTCACGATGGTCAGCTCCGTCGATCACACGCAGCTGAGTTACGACCTGGCGTCCCGCACGGTAGCCATCGTCCAGCTGGCAGCGGTTGTCGGGTTTCTCGTGTGGGCCCATCGGGTGACCTCCCTCGCCAAGACCTCGGTCGCCTTCGCGGTCGGCCTCGCGGCGTCGATACCGCTGCACGTCAGCGATGATCCGAACTTCTGGCGGTTCACGCTGTCCATCCCGCTCGGCGTGCTCGTCCTGACGCTCTGCTCCCTCACCGACCGGCTCATGCTCACTCTCTCCGTGATCGGCGCCCTCGCCGTGGTCGGTCTTCTCAACGACTCGCGATCGAACTCCGCGTTCCTGCTCCTCACCGCAGTCGTGCTCATCTGGCAGCGACTGTCGGTCGTCGGCTCCCGACGAGCGCGGGGCTGGGGCGGCGTGATCTCCCTGGCGGCGGCGGGCGCAGCCATCGCGATGCTCCTGCAGGCCGCGATCCTCGAGGGGTATTTCGGCGAAGTGACTCAAGCGCGCACCGCCGAGCAGATCGAACGCGGCGGAAGCGTGGTGGTGGGAGGACGACCCGAGCTCGCGGCGAGCATGGCCCTCATCGCCCGCTACCCGTGGGGTCTCGGCTCTGGCATCAAAGCGAGCTATGACGACGTCCAGACAGCGAAGTCCGCGATGGCGGGCATCGGCTACGACCCGAACAACGGCTACGTCGAGCGGTTCATGTTCGGGACAGGCATCGAGGTCCACTCCGTGATCGGCGACTTCTGGATCTGGTTCGGCCTCGCCGGCACGGCTGTGGTGGTCGCGATCCTCATCCTGCTCGGCACAGCGATCAAGCGTGGTTACGTGGCGGGCGCGCTCACGCCGGTGCTCGTGTACCTCGTGCTCCGCGCGTTCTGGGATCTGCCCTTCAGCCCGTTCGACTCGGCTCTGCGCCTGTGGCCGCTGACGCTGTCGCTCGGGATCGCATACGCGAGCTACTCCTTCACTCGAGCGCGTGCGGACCTGAACGTCATAGTCCCGTTCACCGCCACCGCCACCGTCACCAGGCGAGAGGTCGTCGCCCCATGAATCAGAGCGTGAAGCCGCGAATCGACTGGGTCGACTCGGGGAGAGGCCTCGCCATCGCCCTCGTCGTGCTCTTCCACTCCACGAACTGGCTGGGCGAGGCAGGATTCGGCGTCGCCGGCTGGGACTTCTTCGACGAGACGATCGCATCGATCCGCCTGCCTCTCTTCTTCACGATGTCGGGACTCTTCGCGGTGAAGTGGATGCGCGCGAGCTGGCGCGACCTGTGGCGCTCGAAGGTCTCCCTGTTCGTCTGGGTCTTCGCTATCTGGAGTGTCATCGCCACGTTCTCGTTCATGCTGGGGCTCAACCTCCAGGGTGCCGAGGGCAACTACCTCGGCCAACTCAAGGACATCCTCTGGGCGCCGTTCCTGCCCCGCTTCGAGCTGTGGTTCATCTGGGCGCTGGCCCTCTTCTTCGTCGTCGCGAAGCTGATCCACAGGCTGCCCGCGCCGGTCCAGCTCGGTGTGAGCGGTGTCCTCTCCTTCATCGCACTGTCTGATCTCTTCGTCGGGAATGCCGGATGGGTGGGCAGCGCCAAGTACTTCTTCTTCTTCCTCGGCGGCATCCTCCTGCGCGACCACATCATCAGGTGGAGCACCTCCGCACGCCCCGCGATCCTCGCATCAGTCTTCGTCGTCTGGAGCATGCTGGCCGTCGCCGGCACCGCTCTGGGGTTCAGGGCGTTTCCCGGGTACTACTTCCTGTGCTGCGTCGTCGGCGTGTTCGCCGGTATCGCGGTGAGTCGGGTCCTTGCCCGCATCCCCGGTCCGCGATATCTCGGCACGCGCACTCTACCGGTGTATCTCACCCACACGACGATCATCCTCATAGTGGTGTGGGGGCTGTCGAAGATCGTTCCGCTTCCCGACTTGGCTGTCCTGGGCGTCGTGCTGCCTCCGGTGCTCGCCGCCGTCGCCATCGCGGCCTCGCTCGGCCTCAGCCGCGCGTTCGCGCGCAACCGGGTGCTGCGCTATGCGTACGAGCAGCCCCGCTGGTTCGCCTCTGCCGCTGACCGCGGAGTCGGCGCCAGCTGAGAGCGGACTCGCCGGCCGGACCGACCGATCGAGCGAGGCGTCAGCGAACCGCAGCGTCGGCTTCGGCTTCGGCTTCGGCTTCGGCCGGAACCTGGGCCCCGAGGCGTCGCCGGCGCACGTCCAGGCGCACGTAGATCAGATTCGGGATGACCTGGCACACAGCCACCGCAAACGAGACGGCGATGAGATTGCCGGCGGCGCCGAGCACCGGGATGAGAAGCCACGACCCACCCAGCGCGATCGGGACCATGATGATCGTCGGCAGAACCTGGAAGCGAAGACCCGCGAGATCGGTCATGTACATTCCGACCGGGTACTTGGCCGACTGAAGCGTCACGAACACGACGAAGGTGATGATCAGCGGCCACGTCAGCTCGAGCGCACCGTCGGAGATGGTCGAGGCGAGCCAGGGTGCGATCGCGGCCATCGATCCCGCGATCGCGAGACCTCCGCCGAGGAACCAGAAGGTGGGAACCCAGGGGCTCTCGACGCGACCCGCCGCGCGCGCCCGGGCGAATATCGGCCACAGCGCCACGCCTGCTGCAGAGATGGTCTGCAGGGCGATTCCGAAGATCTGATATCCGAGGTTGTATTCCGCCAGTTCGGAGACGCCGCCGAGGTGACTGACCATGATGCGCCCTGTCTGCATCGCGATCGGCAGGGCGAGAAGCTGCACGAGCATCGGCCAGGCCATGTTGATCACGGAGACGCCCGGCGCCTTGCGTACGTGCAGCACCTCGCGGGCCAGGGTTCCCAGCTGCGGGGATATCAGTCGCGCAGCGATCGCGAGCGCGATCATCGCGACCACGGTGGAAGCAAGGTAGGCCGCGACCGCGAGGTACTGGTCGGCCTGCACTCCGAAGATGACGCAGGCGCCGATCAGCACGAAGATGAGCGGAGCGGTGATCACCTGCGTCGCGATCTGGGTGGTGTTGCGCCCCAGCCCGATGAGGATGCGGGGCCCGAGCGTCAGCGGGAGGCTGATGCCGAAGAGCGCGAGGCAAGCACCCGCCACAAGGTTGCCCTCGGGCATGAGCCCCTCTCCGAGGATGACCGGCCACGCGTCGAGAAGCGTGAGCAGGAAGGCGACGGCGACGATGACTGCGGCCGCGATGAGCAGCAGTCGGACGGTGCTGAGCAGCGCACGGCGCATCTTCGGATCACGGCGAGGGTCCTCGGATTCCGCGACGGCGTTGATGACGACTGCGGCCAGGCCGAGGTCTGCGAACGGCAGCAGAGTCGGGAGGCTCGCCAGCAGACCGTACTGCGCGTACGCCTCGATTCCGAAGTTCTGGATGATCATCCGGCTCGTGATGAGGCCGACGAGCCCGGTGAGCCCCATGACCCCGACCTTCACGACCGCAGCAGATCCGACGTTGCGCCACATGCTCATGCGTCGACCTCCGCGGTGACGATCCAGCGCTCGGCCTCGGCGCGTCCATCCTTCGTCGGGAGGTCCGCGATCACATCGGCCGGCGTGCGACGGCTTCTCAGCGATGCGATGAGCGCAACACTGAAGGCCTCGACGTCGGCCGGTTCCTCGACGACCTCGTGCCCGTGGTCGTCGAGCCACGGAGCGAGGCCGGACTCCGACGATGTGACCACGAGACATCCGTTCCCGAGAGCCTCCACGATCGGCAGGCCGACCTGCTCGCGCCACCGGGGTCGAGGCTGAGAGAGCAGGGCCAGCACCTTCGTCGCACGCAGCGACTCGAAGATCAGTGTTCGCGGGGGATCGATCTCGACACGCACGGCAGGATCACGAGCGGCGAGCTCCTTCGCCTCCGCGGTGCCCTCTCCTTTGCCGATGAGAACCAGACGCGCCTCTGGGCACGCCGTCTTGACCGACGGCCAGACCCTGAGCAGGTGCGGGAAGCCCTTGCGCTCGGAGAACTCTCCGAGGAAGGTCACCACCGGTTCGCGCACCTGCACATCGTCCGCGCCCTCCTCGACCACCGGCAGAGCCGGGAAGAGACGCTGAACGGCACGTCCGTCGCCGAGAAGGCGGGCATACAGGTCCTGTGCCTGAGAGGTTCCGAAGGCCACCCGATCGAGCGACGCCCATACCGGCCGCACGAGCAGATGCTGCGCCCGCATCTTGAGACGGGCTCGAAGCGGGAGCACGTGGATGCCGTCCCGCGGATCCTTGTTCTCGATCGCGTACGTGACCACGGCGAGCTCTGTCCGACGGATACCGGAACGGAGTCGAGCTCCCCAGATCGCAGCGAGCGATCGTGGAGCCGCTCTCACCCAGAGCGGCTCCGCGACTTCGAGGACTCCGACGTCGTGACGCAGGGTGAACCAGAAGGCTCCCAAGACTCCCGCTCTACGGGCTCCGACCCGAGCTGCCAGGGCTGCATCGAAGTCGTAGCGACGCTCAGCGTAGAGGACGGTGGTTGCTGCATCTGACCGCACGATACGTTCGAAGTGGGCCGTGCGAGCCACGTCATACAGTTGTACGTGCGTGACGGGTCGCATGGCCTGCTTCTCGAGCCTTTCGGTCGTCACTGCGCTGCGGTCGGGTCCTTGACGGTGATCGAGTCGAACGATACTCCACCGCCGGTGGGCGTGCTGGGCAGATAGGTGAACACCGACACCGCGCCGGGGACCTGCAGTGCTGCGAGAGCGTTGGTGCCCTCGCGCTGCCATGCTGCCGGCTCGTTCTCGGACTGCTTCCACACCTTCGCCTTGACGGTCGTCGGGTTGGTACCCGTGACCTCCATGCTCAGCACATACTTCTCGCCCGGCACGATGGTGATCGGCACCTGGAGAGTCGGAGCGATCGCGGTCGCGCCGTCCTGCAGAAGATACAGCTTGACTCCGCCGTCCGCCTGCAGCCGCAGTCGGGCGATGTAGTTCGTCGTGCCGACGCGTCGTCCTATGACCGCGACGTACTGTCCCTCTACGAGCGAGTCGACGCTGAACACGGCGTCGATCCGAGTGTTCGCGCTGCTGACTCCGTTGAGATCGGCATACAGGGTGTTCGCTGCGGATGCGGGGAGAGCGATCTTGCCGAGCCCGCCCGTGACAGAGAACCGGCTGGCGGTTCCGCGGAGCGTCCACGCGCCGCCGAGATCCGCCGTGCCCCAGGCGTTCGCCACGGTCCGGTCGAAGGTGTCGGAGGCGATGAGTCCGACGACCGCCTTCGCGACCGTGACCTGAGCCGTCTTCTCCGCCGTCGCCCCGTCGTCGTCCGTCACAGTGAGAGTCACCGTGTAGGTACCATCGGTCGCATACGTATGCGTGGCTGTCGCGGTCGACGCGGTCGCACCATCGCCGAAGTTCCAGGCGTAGCCGGTGATGGTCCCGTCGGGATCCGTCGATGTGCTGCCGTCGACCGCGATGGACAGCGAGTCGATCGCCGGCGCCGCGAACTGCGCCGTCGGCGCCTGATTCGGGATCGGCGCGACGGTCACCTCGGTGGTGGCCTGCGCCGTGGCTCCGTCGTCGTCCGTCACCGTGAGCTTCACGGTGTACGTGCCGGCGGCGGCGTAGGTCTTCGAGACCGCGGCTCCGGTTCCGGACGTGCCGTCGCCGAAGTCCCAGCTGTACGACGCGATCGTGCCGTCGCTGTCCGTGCCCCCGCCGTTGAATGCGACGTCGAGACCGTTCACCACGGGTGCGTCGATCGCGGCCGTCGGAGCGACATTCGGAAGCGTGCCGGTCGTGCCCACGGTGTAGTGGGACGAGACCCGCTGTGCCGACAACACCTCGTTGTACACGGCCACCTCGTCGAGAGAGCCCTCGAACTGCACGCTCGACGGAGCGCCCGGCCATCCGCTCAGGTTGTCGTTGCCGACCCTCCAGTAGCCCTGGTACGACTGCCCGGAAGTCGTGTCCGCGCGCGCGGCCTTCAGGTCGCCGTCGACGTAGAGCTTCATGCCGTCCGCGCCGAGGCTTGCGACCACGTGGTGCCACTCTCCGTCGCGGTAGGACTGCGACGTGTTGACGGTGCGAGTGTCACCCGGGTAGACGCCGAAGTACAGCTGACCCGAGTTGTTCATGTACACCTGTCGGTCGTACGAACCGGAGTTGCCGGTCTGTGCGTTGCCGAAGCCGATGATCTTTCCACCGCTCGTCGACGTCGTGCGGAACCAGGCCTCGACCGTGAACGTGTTCGACCCCTGCTCGGCCACTGTGGAGTATCCGTTGCCGTTGTTCTGGTTCGCGAAGCTGCTCGTGTTGAAGGCGATCGCCTTGTCGGCGTCGCCCGAGATCGCGCCGGTCTGGCCGCGCGTCATCCGTCCCACGAGGTTCAGGTTGGATCCCCCGACGAGGTCGGCAGAGACGCCGCTGTCCTCGCCGAGGCGCCACAGGTGCGCGATGTCGTCGCCCGCCACGTGCTGCAGGTACGGCGATGCGGTGCCGGCAGCCACGGTCGCGCCGACCCAGTCGGACTTGAACGTGTTGCCGTACGGGTCGCTCACCACGGCTCGCAGCTGGTGTGCGGAGCCGGGGGCGAGACCGGTGATGCTCGCGGTGAGGTTCTGGTACTGCCAGAACGGGGTGTCGAGTGCGAACTCCTTGACGAGCCCTGCCGCGTTCTCCGAGTCGAGGTAGAGACGGTACGTCAGGTCCGTGTCGTCGCGGTCGAAGATCGTCGGGAACGAAGCCCGGAGGACACCGGGGATCGACGAGTTCACCTTCGGGGCCCACCATGCGCTGAACGTCTGGCCGTTGTCGTGCGCCTGACGCTCCTGCTCCTGCGACGGGCGCGGGCCCTGCTTGTTCGGCGCGTTCGACTTCACCGTGTAGCGGACGAGACCCTGCTGGGACCCGCCGTTCACGGAGGTGAACTCGCCGCCGTAGACGACGTACTGCTCGTTGCCGTCGACCGACCAGACGGCCTGATTCTTCCCGGTGTACGTGCCGGAGGGCGTGTACGGGAACCAGTACGTCAGCTGCGGGTGGGCGGTGCCGGGGTGGTCGGGGTAGCCGTACGGGTCCGCGGTGTTGGTGCCGGCGATCTCCTTGCTCCACGCAGTGGAGTGGTAGAACGTCCAGCCGCCCTGGTCGACCTGCGAGAAGCCGCCGGAGTTACCGCAGTAGTGGCTGTGAGACGCGGTGTATACGAGTTCGCCCACCGAGGCGATGTCGTAGCTGTCGCCGTGGCAGTCCTCGATCCAGTTGAGGTTGCCGTTCGCCCAGTCGATGGAGAAGGCACCCTCGATGGTGCCGGCAGAGCCCCAGTGGCCGCCAGTGCCGTACGCGTACTCACTGTCGGAGGTGAGAGAGAAGATCCACGCGTTACCGCCAGCGTTGCGCACCGCGCTGTTCGCGTTGAGCGTGAGCGCCTTCGAGCCGTCCGCGGTGTCGAACATCGCGATTCCGTAGCCCTGCGAGTTGCCGTCACGCCCGTTCGAGGTCGTGTACGCCGTGCCTCCCGCGCCGTTCGCGAAGGCGGCTCGCGTGAAGTTTCCGGCCGCCATGAGCTTGGTGCCTTCGTTGTTCACAGCCAGCGCGAGCACCTGATTGTCGGGGATCGTCGGCTGGCGGACGCCGTCTGCGTCATTGAAGCGGGTCCGGAAGCCGGCGACGATGTTGCCGTTGGTGAGTCGGATCGCGCCGAGGCGCGCACTGCTCTCGCCGTTGACGGCGCTGAAGTATCCGCCGACGTAGGCGATGGTGTTCGTGAGGGCGACCGACGAGGCCGGCCCGTTCAGATCGGGCGTCCTCGACAGCGGTGCGAGCTGGCCCGTGGCCAGGTCGAAGACCGCGATGCGGTTGCGCGTCTGCCCGCTCACCTGCGTGAAGTTGCCGACCACGACGAGCTTGGAGCCGTCGGGTGTGACGGCGACGTCCTTGACGGCCGCGTTGAAGGTGGGCGCGAAGGGGAGCAGTTCGCCTGTGGCCACGTTGAAAGCCAGGAAGTTGCCGCGCGGCTGCTCGCTGACACCGGGCGCTGCGCCTGCGGGCCGCGCCGTGGTGAACTCGCCGACGGCGAAGCCGGTGTTGCCCGAGACCTCGACGCTCCAGATGACGCCGTTGCCGATCTGCACGGTCGGCAACGCGTCGGCCGACACGGGCTCAGGCCAGTCCTCTCTGGGAAGCTGATCCTCCCATGAGGCGGCGTTCGCGGCGACCGGGACCACTGCGAGCAGCGTCCCGATGAAGGCCGCGACGACCACAGCTGCCAATGACTTCCAGAACGGCGTGTTCGCGCGCATGGACATATCCCCAATTGCCATGAGGCCGCTGAGCGGCCAATCCCCAGTAAGAAGCACACCATTCCCCAACGGTGTAGCTCCTTGATACTAAGGCCAGGGGGCGCTCTTGTAAAGGACAAATATATCGGCGGATGCGCGAGGCCCCGCCGAGATCTCGACGGGGCCTCGATCGGAGGTCAGGAGACGGCGCCCTCGAAGAGCACGACCGGGAGGTCGACGGAGAGATCGACTTCGACGACCACCTGGCCGCGCGCGGCCTCGGGGACGCTGAAGGCATACACGCCCTTCGCGGTCTCGCCCGCCGGGATCTGCAGCGGCAGGTCTTCCCGCGGGCGGACGAGGATGTTCGCCGGCGTGCGCTCGGGGCCGTAGTAGACGTTGACGATCATCGTGTCGGTGAGCGCCTCAGAGTCGGACAGGTTCGCGACGTCGACCGTGATCTGGAGCGCGGGTCCTTCGACCTCGCCCGGCACCGATGCCTGTCCTGAGATGGCGACGATGGAAGCGAGCGAGACGCGCACCCCTTCCGCGGGCTGGGCAGGCTGATCGAGGCCGACGGGAGGCGCGGTGACGCGAGGCTCCGCTGCCGGAGGAGCGTCCTCACCTTCCTCCTCGGGGGGAGTCGTGGCCGACTCCGCAGGCGACGGCGACCCCGAGGGTGCGGGGGAAGCCGATCCGCTCGCCGTGGGGCTCGGGCCGTCCTCCTCGGTCTCGGGTGCTCCGGTGCCCCATCCGTTCGCGATGCCGACGGCGATGATCACGACGATCGCCAGGGCCGCGGCACCGCCGATCCACCACCAACGACGGCTCCTGGGCAAGCCCTGGGAACTCTCTTCGTCCGTCACGATTCTCCCTGCCCGTCATCCACCGCGGTGACGTCGCTGTTCGAACTGTACCGGCGGCCGTCCTGTTCCGGGCTGAGCGGACGCAGGCTGCGCCGATTCGTTACGGACAGCCGGCGCCCGTCTCTCACTCCGCGATATGCCGCGCGCAGCGGTCTCCATGGCGAGAGGAACTGGCGGCGACCGCCGCGGAGGAGAACCTCCCGCGCCGACGCCCAGGCACCTCGCCGCCACCGCTTCACACCCTCGTCGTCCAAGTGCTTGACCGCGAACATCAACCGGTTCCGGATGTTGTAGTAGTAATAGGTCTCGGACTTCGCGCGCTCCATCGGGCCTCGGCCCTGTGTGCCACCCTCGTCGTGCACGGCGGAAACCTCACCGACGACCTGCAGCGTTCCGCCCGCGGCGACGACCCGACGCGAGTAGTCGACGTCCTCCCAGTACAGGAAGTAGTCCTCGTCGAAACCCCCTGTCCTGCGCCAGAGCTCGTCGGGGACGAGCAGGCAGGCCCCGGACACCCATTCCCAGCGCTGCTCGCCGGGGCGCGTGCCGCGACGTCGCACGCCCATCGTCTTCCCGTCCGAGAGATAGACGTCCGCTCCGTCGAACCACACCCTCCCCGACCCGTCGACCACACGGGGGGCGAGCGCGGCCATCCGCGACTCTTCCGCGCGCTCCTGCAGAGCGCTGACGGCATCCGCAGTGACGGTGGCGTCGGGATTGAGCAGCAGGAGGTCCTCGGCACCCAGCTCCAACGCGCGTGCCGCTCCCCGGTTCATCCCGCCGCCGAAGCCGAGGTTCGCCTCGGTCTCCACCAAGGTCCACCCCGCTTCGTCCGCGAGGGCGCGGACCGTGGCGCGTTCGGCTGCGGACGACATGTTGTCGACGACGACGACGTGCGCCGGTCTCACGTCGTCGACCGTGCGTACGAGGTTCTGCGCCAACAGCGCCGATGAGGCGTAGTTGACGACGACGATCGCCAGGGGCGCGGTCATGTCAGAGGGTCTTCATCTCTCGGAACCAGCGAACGGACGCCAGGGCGAGGAACGCCAGGGCGGCCGCGGCGAGGAGCGCATAGACGACGATGAATCCGGTGGTCCAGCCCCACAGCACGAACACGAGACAGACGACGCCGAAGTCCGTGGGCAGCAGCATCGTCGAGCGCAGAAGCGTGCCTCCGCCGCGGGAGTGCGTGGATGCCGCGCTGCGCGACGCCTTGAGCAGATCGTTCAGCAGCATCCCGAAGAACGTGACGGTGGAGATCGCCGAGAACGCAAGCGGCACGAGCAGCCAGGCGGTGTCGCGCAGCGGGGTGTGCATCCACAGCCCGACGAGCACAGCGAGGTGGAGCACCGAGAGCTTGGCCGCATCGACGAAGTGGTCGAGCCACTCCCCCGCGGCGCTGCCTCCGCCGCGCAGGCGGGCGACCTGGCCGTCGGCCGAGTCCCATGCGTACCCGCAGAGGAGCAGCGCCGCGATCAGGAGACCGGACCACCAGGACGGCGGCAGTGCGATGATCAACGCGATCCCGACGAACGTGTGCACCGCGCTGAGCGCGGTCACCTGGTTCGGAGTCCACCCGCGGATGTACGCGAAGGCGGCGAAGACGCGGCCGATGCGGCGATTGACGTACACGGAGTACGCGGGCGCACCCCTCGCGTGGCCCTTCTGCGCTGACTTCAGAGTCGCGAACGCCTCGCGATAAGTCACCGTCTGCCCCTGCATCCGCCCCACACTCCCTGTGTCCGCGGGATCTCTCGATCTCCGCATCCGTGCCGACCCCCGGCTTTATCGGATCCCGCCCCCACCGTATAGGTCTCGGGTGCGATTCCACGCACCCGAGAAGCCGCCCCGTCCTCGCGCGCGCTCCCTCGCGCCGGTGGCACCGAGTGCATCAGACCTCGTGATGGCGCCCGCCGCGCCGCGCGCGACTCCGCCGATCCACCGCACCGAGCCCGCGGCGAGCGCCCTCGCCCGGACCACGGCTCTCTCTGCAGGGGAGTCGGCCAGCGCGAGCGCCACCCGCACTCCCGCGTTGGCCATCCCCTGCGCGCGATCGACCGCGTGCACGCGGGTCCGGCGCTCGACCGGAAGGTGATCGAGCACGACCGCCTCAGCGCACCACACCATGTGCGCACCGGCGGCGTGGAGCTGCGAGGTGAAGAGCGAGTCCTCTCCGCCGGTGCGACCGAACCGCGGATCGAACCGGATGCCGGACTCCTCGACGAACCGGAGATCGAGGAGCAGGTTGTTCGTGGCCGCTCGGGTGATGCGGTGTCCCGTGATCAGGCCGGACCGGTGAGCCCTCGCGAAGAAGCCACCGGCGATGATCCACGGGTCGAGCGATTCCTCCGCGACGGTGCGCACAGGACCCGCCACCACGGTCGCCTCGAAGTCCCTGCGCGCAGCGAGGAGGTGGGCGAGCCAGTGCGCGTCGGCCGGGGTCTCGTCATCGTCGATGAAGACGACGATGTCGTGTCCGTTCGCCTCGTCGAGCGCGCGATTGCGCACAGCGACCACTCCACGCTCGGGTTCGACGACGTAGCGCACAGCCATCGCCGACGATCGCGCCGTCTGCTCGGCGCTCGCCGTCGAGTCGTTGTCCACGACGATCACCGCGACTTCGCCGAGCAGCCCGTCGGCCCTGGCGGCGTCGATGACCGCCGGAAGCGCGTCGAGGAGTCGGGCGAGATCGCGTTGCCTCCGAAAGGTCGGGATGCAGAGAGCGAGAGACACCTCGTTCTCGTCGCGTCCGGCGCCGTTCCCCATCCGATTCCTCCCCATCCGGTGCCGCGCGCGAGCGAGAGACTCTCGCAGACAATCCTGTATGACTTAGTATTCAACAGGTTCGCACGCCTGGGGAGTCGGTGAGCCCAGAGGCATTGACGTAGGGGGAGCGGGATGGATTCGGAAGTTCGTTCGGATGCGCCGCGGCGCCCACGCGTTCTCATCGGCGGTTACGCCTGCGGCCCCGTGTCCGAGCCTGAGGCCCGCGCCGGCTGGGAACTCGCGCGCGCAGCGGCCCGCGACCACGACGTGTGGGTGATCACCCGGCACCGGTTCCGCGACGCCATCGAGGCCGCCTTCGCGGACGACCCTGCGCTCGCCGAGCGACTGCATGTGACCTACCTCGACCTGTCGCCGAAGGTCATGAGATTCAAGCGGCACTCGTGGGACCTCTACTGGTACTACGCCGCATGGCAGCGCGCTCTGGGGCGCACGGCTCGGCGACTGCACCGGGAGATCCGCTTCGACGTCGCCCACCACGTGTCCTTCGCGAACGACTGGATGCCGTGCGGCTTGACCGCGCTCACCGGTGTTCCGCTGGTCTGGGGTCCGGTCGGAGGCGCAAGCGCTCCCCCCGCATTGAGGCTCTCCCGCTGGCTGGGACTGCGCGGGACCGCGACAGAGATCGTGCGCGGATCGTTCACGGCGGTCGTGCGCCGATTCGTCGGCGACCGCGTCGCGCGTCGCGCAGCACTTGTGGTCGCCCAGAACCAGCAGGGTGCAGACCACTTCTCCCGACTGTCCACCGTCGTCGTGGAGCCGAATGCGACCCTCGACGGGCTGCCCACGCGGGCCGACGACATCACACCGCGACGGGCGGTCTTCGCGGGCCGACTCATCGCGCTCAAGGGGGCGGCGATGGCGATCGATGCGATAGCCCGCACCGATGACTGGACCCTCGACCTGTATGGCGACGGCTATGAGGAGAAGCGACTCCGCGCCCGCGTGCACCGTCTCGGGCTCGACGACCGCGTCCGCTTTCTCGGCCATCGGCCACGCGACGAGGTGCTCGACGCCATCGCTCACGCAGAGGTCTTCCTCTTCCCGTCGATGCGCGATCAGGCGGGGTGGGTCGTCGCGGAGGCCAGCACGATCGGCTGCCCCGTGGTGTGCCTCCCTCTCGGCGGTCCGCCAGCGCTCGCCGGCACGAACGGACATGTCGCGTCGCTCGAAGGCGATGTCGTGGGCAACCTCGTCGCGAAACTCCGCGAGGCGGCCGCCGAGGGCGGCAGCGCGACCGATCGCTGGTCGATCTCCCGTCTTCCCGGTCTCGTCTCGGAGTGGTACCGACGCGCCATCGAGTCTCAGGAATCCCCGTCGATGTCCCCCCTCGGCAGCCGTCGGATGCACATCCTCGCGTCGTATCGACTCCCCAAGAGCACGACGAACCCCTACATCACGCAGCTGTTCCGCTCACTGAACGAGCAGGCGGACGTCACCCCCTACAGCCCCCGAGCGGCGCTGTTCGGTCGATACGACGTCGTGCACCTGCACTGGCCCGAACTGCTCGTCGGCGGCCACAACTGGCGCGGCCGGACCGTGCGACGCACCGTGACGTCGCTGCTCCTGCTGCGCTGGCGGCTCACCCGTGTGCCCCTCGTCCGCACGGTGCACAACCTCGAGCGACCGACGAACATCAACGCTTTCGACCATCGCGTCCTCGAGCGGATCGATCGCCTGACGACGCTCGACATCCGCCTGAATGAGCAGACTCCCCCTCGCGAGGGCATTCCGGGGACGACGATCGAACACGGTCACTATCGCGACTGGTTCGCCCCGTTCGCCGGCGGCGCGGCCACTCCAGGACGCATCGGGTACGTCGGCCTGATCCGCCGCTACAAGGGTGTAGAGGACCTCGTCGGCGCTTTCAGGGGCATCGAGGATCCGACCGCGTCTCTGCATGTCGCCGGCAAGCCTTCGACCGACGACCTCGTCGAGGCCTTGCAGGAGGCCGCGGGAGGAGATCGCCGGGTCACGATGGACCCTCGATTCCTCGATGACGAGGAGCTCGTCCACGCGATGACCGATGCGGAGCTCATCGTCCTGCCCTACCGCCACATGCACAACAGCGGAACCGCGCTCGCCGCGCTCTCGGTCGACCGACCGGTGCTCGTGCCGGACAACGAGGTCAACCGCGCGCTGGCCGCAGAGGTCGGTCCCGGATGGGTGCTGCTGTTCGACGGCGCCCTCACCGCGGAGACCCTGAGCAACGCGCTACGGTCTGCCGCGTCGCGCACGACGAGACCCGACCTCTCCGCACGCGAATGGTCTGTCTCCCGAGACAAGCACCTCGCCGCCTTCCGCCGCGCCATCGCTCTCGCACAAGGCTCGACCGACTAGGAGACGCGCGGCTCAGAGCTCGCCGGGCTTCATCGCCTCGGCGTCGATCGCCCGGATGATGCGCACGGTCGCGGTATCGGGTTTCGGCTCCCCCGTCGCCGCATCGACCTTCGCACGCCGTTTCGGCGCGTAGACGACGAGGGAGTGGAAGAGGAAGCGCGCGAAGAACGCGACGATGAGCGACAGCCCCGTCGCGAGCACACTCGATATATGCCATGTCTCGACCATCAGCGCCATCACCGGGATCCGCAGCGCGGCCTCGACGTTGTTGAACGTGAACGACGCCGCGAAGCGACCGCCCAACCCGCGCGCATCCGTTCGCATATCCGCGAAGACGAATCGCTCCTGCAGGATGAAGTTGCCGATGATGGTGACCTCGGCACCGATGATCGCCGCCCAGATATAGGGAACGCCGGCCAGCGTCAGCAGCCACATGATGCCGAGGTTGGCGACCGCTCCGATCACACCGATCATCGCGAACAGCGACATCTTGCCGAATCGCAGTCTGGCGAGGTGCGCGACGAAGGTCACTCCCTGACGCAGGCTCGCCTTGGAGGTTCCGTGGCGTCGCTCGCCGAACTCCATCGGCACCTCGGCGATGCGCAGATCCGTGCGGGCGAGGATCTCGAGGAGGATCTTGAAGCCCTGCGGCTTGAGAGAGGAGAGGTCCAGGCGCGTGCGATCGACCAGGAAGAATCCGGTCATCGGATCGGTGCTGCGGGCGAGGCGGATCGGGAACATCGAGCGGGTCAGCCAGGTGGCCGACCGGGATACCCCGAACCGAACGGCAGTGCCGAGACCGCTCGTGTCGCCTCCGCCGATGTAGCGCGAGGCGGCCACGACATCGGCATCGCCGTCGTCGTGCCGGCGCAGCAGGGCAGGAAGCAGCTCGGGCGGATGCTGCAGGTCGCCGTCCATGACGATGCAGAGATCGGATGCCGCGGCCTCGAGCCCCACGACGACCGCTCCCCCGAGTCCACCGGTGTTGTCGGTGCGGTGGATGACCCTGACCGGCAGCGGAGCGTCGGCGGCCACGCGCTCGATCTCGGCGGCCGTGCTGTCGGTGCTGTCGTCGACGAAGAGGATCTCCGCGTCGTATGCGGCGAGCGCGACCGCGGTGCGGGCCACGAGCTCAGCGACGTTCTCGCGCTCGTTGAAGGTCGGCACGATGACGGTGACCGATGTCCCCACTGTGCGCCCCCTCCCCTGTGCCGACAGCACTGCGGACTCCATAGTTCCATGTGTTCCTATGCAGGGAGAAACGGCGACCTGCTAGAGTGACGGGATGCGGCTGTGGGAGTCGCTGGGCGGATGGGGATCCGCCTTCTGGGGAATCACTGATCTGGGGAGATCATGGGGACGCGCATCGGCTATGCCGTGGGTGCTTTCGACCTGTTTCACGTCGGGCATCTCAACCTTCTTCGTCACGCCAAGCAGCACTGCGACGTTCTCGTCGCCGGTGTCGTCAGCGATGAGATGCTGCGGCAGGTGAAGGGCATCGAGCCCGTCATCCCGACCGCAGAGCGGGCGGAGATCGTCCGTCACATCTCGTTCGTCGACGATGTGTACGTCGAGACCACTCCGTCGAAGATGGATTCGTGGCGAGACGTGCAGTTCACGCACTTCTTCAAGGGCGACGACTGGCGCGGCACCGACAAGGGTCTGCGGCTAGAGCGGGAGTTCGCGGAGGTGGGCGTCGAGGTCGTGTACTTCCCGTACACGGCGCACACGTCGAGCTCGTCGCTTCGCCGCGCGCTCGATGCGATCACGGCCGGTGCCAATATCGGCGCCACCGCGGTCGGCGCTCCGGCGCTCGCGAGCCGCTGAGGCGACACCCCCGACACCGTCGCGCCCGCGCCCTCAATGACGCGAGTGCGGGCGTGATGGGGGTGCCGGTCAGTTGGTGACGCCGAGCAGACTGCGCGCCATCCTCGCCACGTGCGGCGGTGTATGAGCGCCGAGCCAGACCGTCCACTGCAGCGCGGGCTCCGCGCACGTCCACTCGACGCACCAGGAGTGCACGGCATTCGCGAGGCGCTCGCCCTTCGCGTGCTGACGGATGCCGTCGCCGCGCAGGAGCCAGCGCACGGACACCCCTTCGGGCACGTCGATGTGGCGGAACTGGATGCGCGCGGCCGCCTCGAGAAGGATGACCCCCTCTGCGTCCCAGGGCAACCGCGCGGCGATCGCGGCGATGGCTCCGGCATCGGTCGAATCACCGGCGATGAGCACGACCCCCTCGATGTTCTCCCAGTCCGGGTCTTCGAGATGCTCGCACGCGCTGTTCATGCTCCAACTATAGGTAAGGCTACCCTTAGTAAGCAATGATCGATTGTCGGCATCTTCATCTCGGCGCCCATCCAGCCACGCGGCTCTACGCTGGACACATGACTTCTCCTGCAGACTCCGCGATCACGATGTTCGGCGCCGACTGGTGCCGCGACTGCATCCGCACCAAGAAGCAGCTCGACTCGCTCGGCGTGGAGTACACCTACGTCGACCTCGTCGCCGACCCGTCTGCGGCCGACATCGCGAAGGACATCTCGGGCCGCACGAACATCCCCGTCGTGGTCTACCCCGACTCCTCGCACCACGTCGAGCCGTCGAACGCGGACGTCGAGTCGAAGCTCCGCGAGCTCTCGCTCATCTGACGCTCATCTGACCTGAAGCGGGCTCTTCGCGCACCGATACACTGGCGCGATGAGCACCGCGGCTCGGCCCGAACGAGCATCCGTCCGCCTGTCCGCCCGCACGGTCGCCCTCTACGCGATCGGCTCGCTCGGCACAGGCGGGTACGCGACGCTCCCCGGGCTGGTGCTGACGTACTTCCTCACCGACAACCTCGGTGTCGCCGCGCTCACCGCCGGTCTCATCGTCACCGGCGCGAAGGTCTGGGACGTCGTCATCGACCCTCTGATCGGCGCCGCGTCGGACCGTCAGTATGCGCGGACGGGGTCGCGTCGAGGACTCATGGTCGTCGGCGCCCTCACCCTTCCGGTCTTCTTCGCGCTCACCTTCGCGGTGCCGCCGTCCTGGGGGCCCACCGCCGGCGCCGTCTGCGTGCTCCTCGCGTTCCTCGCCACGGCGACATCCTTCAGCCTCTTCCAGGTGCCGTATGTCGCGCTGCCTGCCGAACTGACCTCGGGCTACGACGAGCGCACTCGGCTGCTCGGGTGGCGCGTCGTTGTGCTCACCGCGTCCATCCTGCTCTTCGGCGCCGGCGGCCCCGAGCTGAGGGGCGCCAGCGCCGACCCTGTCACCGGGTACCTGCTAATGGGCGCGGTCGCGGGCGTGGTCATCGGCGTCGGCATGCTGATCGCATCGCGGACCGCGGATGCCGCCGCCCGTCACATGGACGCGGACGAACGCCCGACGGCGGGTGCCCCGACGGGACTCCGGGAGCAGTACGCCGCCGGCGTGCGCACTCTTCGGGACAGTCAGCCGTTCCGCGCTCTCCTCGGCACATTCCTGCTGCAGGCGCTCGCGACCGGGACGATGCTCGCCGGCGCGCAGTACGTCGCCACCTGGGTGCTGCGCTCGGAAGACGCCGTGACGCTCGTGTTCCTGGCGCTCGTGGGGCCCGCCCTGCTCGCGACGCCGGGCTGGACGGTCGTCGCGCGACGCCTGGGCAAGGAGCGGGCATTCACCCTCGCGAGCGTCATCTTCCTGATCGCCGCCGCATCGCTCGTTCTCGCGGTCTGGACCCCCGGCATGTGGATGTACGGCGCGATCGCTGTGGCAGGCATCGCCTACGCCGGGCTGCAGTCGCTGCCCATGGCGATGCTGCCCGATGTGATCTCGCACGACGAGCGCCGCAATGGAAGAGGCAGGGCCGGCACCTTCACGGGTGTGTGGACGGCGGGCGAGACCGTCGGGTTCGCGCTCGGAGCGAGCGCGGTCTCCCTCACGCTCGCCGCGACGGGATACGTCTCGAGCGTCGCGGGCACGACGACGCAGCAGCCGGATGCCGCGATCACGGGCATCGTGCTCGCGTTCAGCATCCTTCCTGCCCTGCTGATGGCGGCCAGCCTGCTCACGCTGCACCGCTACCGCCTGCGCCGCGCCGACATCGACGCCTGACCGGAGTGCGCCGCATAAGCTGGGATCCCGCCCGAAGGAGACGCCGATGACTTCTGCGACAACGCCCGCCGCTTCGACGACGACCCCGGAGCTCGGCGAGGCCGAACGCGATCGGCTCGACACCGCGATCCACGATCTTCAGGCCGGTGCGAGCACCTGGTCTTCCCTGACGCTCGCCCAGCGGGTCACCCTCCTGCGAGCCGTGCGATCGAGCGTCGCCGCCGCCGAGGACTGGGCGCACACCGCAGCCGCGTCGAAGGGCCTCGACGGCCGGCATCCGCTGCGCGGAGAGGAATGGCTCAGCGGGCCCTACAGCGTGCTCGGCGCCCTCGATGCCTACATCGAGACGCTCTCGCGCCTCGCGAACGGCACCAACCCGCTCGACGGCATCACGATCGACCGGGCTCCCGGCGGACGCACTCGCGTGCATGCCTTCCCCCTCACCGGCATCGACCGGTTCCTGCTCTCGGGCTACACGGGCGAGGTCTGGCTCGAACCCGGCGTCACTCCGAACGGCGCGCGCCCCGCAGCCGGGCTCGCACAGCGCACGCCGTCGGACTCGGGGGGCGTGGGCCTCGTGCTCGGCGCCGGCAACATCACCTCGATCCCCGTGCTCGAC
Organism: Microbacterium sp. K2; assembly: GCF_051365005.1. Taxonomy (NCBI): domain Bacteria; kingdom Bacillati; phylum Actinomycetota; class Actinomycetes; order Micrococcales; family Microbacteriaceae; genus Microbacterium; species Microbacterium sp. K2. The sequence goes on from NZ_JBLWII010000001.1 coordinate 1,791,371, forward strand.
GTCTTCTACGAGCTGCTCGCCCACAACCGCACGGCACTGCTCAAGGTCAATCCGACGCAGGATGCGCTCGTGCCGATCTACAAGCGGGCGCTCGCGCCCCTGATCGGCCCTGGGCTGCTGCGCATCACCCGCGGCGGACCCGAGGTCGGCGCCTACCTGACCGGCCACCCCGACCTCGCACACGTGCACGTCACGGGATCGGACGCGACCTTCGACGCCATCGTGTGGGGCACGGGAGCGGCGGCCACGCGTCGACGCCGCGAGAACCGTCCGCTGCTGAAGAAGCCCATCACGGCCGAGCTCGGAGGCGTGTCTCCCATCGTCGTCGTTCCCGGCGAGTGGACCGAGGCCGATCTCACGTATCAGGCCGAGCACGTCGCGACCATGCGCCTGCAGAACAGCGGGCACAACTGCATCGCCGGGCAGGTCGTGATCATGTCGTCGGACTGGGCGCAGGCCGACGACTTCCGAGCCGCTCTGCGCCGTGCCTACGCGAACGCTCCGGAACGGCCGATCTGGTACCCCGGCGCCCCCTCGCGGATGCACCTCGCGACCGATGCGTACCCCGACGCCCTCGTGCTCGGCGATCGCCTCCTGGTCGAGATCTCTGAGAACGACGACGCGACGGCTCTGCAGAGCACCGAGTACTTCGCGCCGGTGCTGGGCGTCGTCTCGGTGCCCGGCACCGGTCAGGAGTTCCTCGACGCGGCCGTGGCCTACGCGAACGAACGGCTGCAGGGCACACTCGGCGCGAACCTGCTGATCGACCCGTCGACCGAGAAGAAGCTCGGCGCGGGATTCGACCGCTCGATCGCGGCTCTTCGCTACGGCTCGATCGCGATCAACGGCTGGACCGCCTTCGGCTTCATCACCCCGACCATGACCTGGGGAGGGTTCCCCGGCAGCACGATCGCCGACGTCGGCAGCGGCATCGGCATCGTCCACAACGCGCTCCTGCTCGATCGCGTCGAGCGCTCGGTGATCCGTGGGCCCTTCCGGCCGTTCCCGCGTTCGCTTCCGATCGTCAACGGCGGCGGACGCTTCAGCATCCTGCCCAAGCCGCCGTGGTTCGTCTCCTCGCGGACGGGTGCGGCGGTGAGCGAGGGCCTCACGCGATTCCGTGCGAACGGCGGCACGATCGGGCTGTTGAAGACGCTGACCGCTGCGCTGCGCGCCTGAGGCGCGCTCGGCCGCCGGGCGGGATCAGCCGGCGAAGCGGTCGGTCGCGGCTCGCAGTGCTCGCTGGATTCCGGGCTCGGTCGCCGAGTGTCCGGCATCGTCGACGACGACGAACTCGGCCTCCGGCCAGGCGGTGTGCAGGTCCCACGCGGTCATCATCGGCGTGCACACATCGTGGCGCCCCTGCACGATGACGGTCGGGATGTGACGGATGCCGTCGACACCGGCGATCAGCTGCCCCTCGGTCCACCACCCGCGGTTCACGAAGAAGTGGTTCTCGATGCGGGCGAAGGCGGTTGCCGTGTGCGAGTCTGACATCGCCTCGATCTGCGCGGCATCAGGGCGCAAGGTGACCGTCGAGGCCTCCCACCGCGACCAGGCGACTGCCGCCGGTTCATGCACGGCCGGGTCGGGATCGAACAGACGCCGGTGATAGGCCTCGATCATGTGCGAACGCTCGAGCACCGGGATGGGAGCGATGAACTCCTCCCAGAGGTCGGGGAACAGCGCGGCGGCGCCGCCCTCGTAGAACCACTCGAGCTCTGCGCGGCGGAGCGTGAAGATGCCCCGCAGGATCAGTTCGCTGACGGCATCCGGATGCGCCTGCGCGTAGGCAAGCGCGAGCGCACTCCCCCACGACCCGCCGAACACCTGCCACCGCTCGATGCCGAGGTTGCGACGAAGCAGCTCGATGTCGGCGATCAGGTGCGCGGTGGTGACGAAGCGGAGGTCGGCATCAGGGGCGCTCGCGTGCGGGGTGCTGCGCCCGCACCCGCGCTGGTCGAGCAGCACGATCCGATACACGGCAGGGTCGAAGAACCGGCGCTGCCAGGGGGATGTGCCGCTCCCCGGACCGCCGTGCAGGAACACCACGGGCTTGCCCGCGGGGTTGCCGCTGACCTCCCAGTACATGCGGTGCCCGTCGCCGACGAGCAGCTCGCCGGTCTCATGCGGTTCGATGGGCGGATACAGCGCGTCGAGGTTCATGGTCACAGTTCTCCGGGTGCCGCCGTGAGGGGGTCGGCGCACACATCGAGTCCGTACTTGTAGCCGCTCGCGAACCAGCCCTGCCGCTGCTCGCTGGTACCGTGCGTGAAGCTCTCGGGATTGACCGAACCGGACGACTGCTCCTGGATGTTGTCGTCGCCGACCGTGTTCGCGGCGTTCAGCGCGTCTGTGATCTCCGCCTCGGTCGGCTCCAACAGGTAAGGGACACCGTCCGGGTCCTTCTCCTGGGTCATCTGCCCGATCCAGGCACCCGCATAGCAGTCGGCCTGCAGCTCGATGCGCACGCCGTTGCTGTCGGGCCCCGTGCCGTTGTTCGGATACTGATCCATCACCCCGGTGATGTACTGGATGTGGTGGCCCCACTCGTGACCCACGATGTAGAGCTGAGCGAGATCGCCGGCGGATGCGCCGAACTGCTGCTGCATCAGGTCGAAGAACGTGGGATCGATGAACACCGTCTCATCGGGCGGACAGTAGAACGGACCGACCGCGTTCGACGCGGTACCGCACGAGGTCGAGGTGGCTCCGTCGACGATGATGAGCTGCGGCGGGCGGTATCCCTCGACGTGGTCCTCCCAGTAGCCGTCGAGCGCCAGCTGCGAGGCCGCCACTCGGCAGTCGACGTTCTCGTTGGCGTCCTCGCCGGTGAGGCAGTTCTCGATCACGCTGCCGCCTGCAGGCTCGGTGCCCCCGCCGGTGCCGCCACCGCCGCCCAGCAGGCCGGTCAGGTCGATGCCGAGCAGGGGACCCGCGATGAGCGCGATGATGCCGAGCAGGCCCACACCGCCCGCTCCGGCGACGACGGCGCCGCGGCCGCGTCGGCGGGCGGTGTTGCCGGAGACATCCGCGTCAGGGTTGAAGGTCATGCCACGAGGGTACTCTGCACAACGGCCTCTTCACGGTCGTAGGCTCGAGTCATGACGACCACGATCACGCTCACGGGTGCAGGCGGACAGATCGGATACGCACTGCTCTTCCGCATCGCCGCCGGAGACCTGCTCGGCCCCGAAGAGAAGGTGCGGCTGCGACTGCTGGAGATCCCGCAGGGGCTGGGCGCCGCGGAGGGAGCGGCCCTCGAGCTGCAGGACGGCGCGTTCGGGCTGCTCGAGCACGTCGAGGTGACCGACGACCCCGCCGTGGGCTTCGACGGGTGCGACCTCGCGCTGCTCGTCGGCGCTCGTCCGCGCGGCCCCGGGATGGAACGCGGAGACCTGCTCGCGGCCAACGCCGGTATCTTCGGCCCGCAGGGCGCGGCGATCGCTGCGAACGCGTCGCCGGAGGTGCGGGTGACCGTGGTGGGCAACCCGGCGAACACGAACGCTCTGATCGCCGCGGCCTCGGCCGACGGCCTCCCCACCGAACGATTCACCGCGCTCACCCGACTCGACGAGAATCGCGCCAAGGCGCAGCTCGCGCAGACACTCGCGGTGCCGGTCGACACGATTCGCCGTGTGCCCATCTGGGGCAACCACTCGGCGACGCAGTTCCCCGATGTGTCGCATGCGACCGTGGGCGGCAAGCCGGTCGCGAATGCCCTCGAGGCCATCGTCGGCGATGTGCCCGCCTGGCTCGACGAGACCTTCATCCCTCGAGTCGCGAAGCGTGGGGCGGAGATCATCCAGGTGCGCGGCTCGTCTTCCGTGGCGTCCGCCGCGAACGCCACGATCGAGCACGTGCGCGACTGGGTGCACGGCACCGACGACTGGACCTCGGCCGGAGTGGTCTCGCACGGTGAGTACGGCGTTCCGGCCGGTCTGATCTCGTCGTTCCCGGTGCGGTCGGTCGACGGAGAGTGGCAGATCGTCGAGGGGCTCGAGATCAGCGACTGGGCGCGTGCGCGCATCGACGCCTCCGTGGCCGAGCTCGTCGAGGAACGAGAAACGGTTCGCGCACTCGGCATGCTCTGAAAGGTCACCGCGCAGGCTCGGATCAGGGCAGAATGGATGCCGGAGGTGCGCGATGAGCGAGACGATCGATCCCATGAAGGCGACGGCATCCGTCGACGAGGCTCTGACGAGTCCGCTGCATCTGCCGCACGCGGCCGCGGAGTGCCCCAAGTGCTTCACCGAACTGCAGCAGAACCGCGACTTCTGGCTCGCGCGCCCCGACGGGTCACGCCTGGTCGGACTCGTGGTCTCGCGCGAGGGCATGCCCTCGGTGGTCGAGCAGCGAGACGACCTCACCCGGTTCGGGGTGCCGATCGAGGGTTTCCGTCATCCCGCTCCAGACATCCTCGAGAGCTGGAGCGATCGACTGTCGCGCCTCATCAGCACGCTGAAGACCGGAGACGTGCTCGTCGTGGCGAACATCAACGCTCTGGGCCGCGATGCTGAAGAGGGTGCACGCACAGCCAAGGAGCTACGTCGCCACGGCATCATCGTCAAGGTGCTGAGCCACGACGCACGTCACCTCGCCGACGCGACCCGCTGAGCTCAGCCGGCCAGTCGGCACACTCGCCCACTGACCGACCCCCGCCAGATCACTGATAGCTCGGCGGCACCCACAGCAGCTGGGCGGCGACCAGCCCGCGGTCGCGGCTGACGATCTGAGCGCGGCCGGGGATGGCCGGGGCCGCCTTGACCTTGCCGATCAGCTGCCCCTCCTCGGGGTTTCCCGAGAGCAGGATGCCGGTGGCGCCCAGGTCGGTCATGCGCTGGATGATCGGATCGTAGGCGGCACGGCTCGCTCCACCGGTGCGACGCGTGAGGATCACGTGAAGGCCGAGGTCTGCCGCCTGCGCAAGCAGCGGGGCGAGCACCGCGACGGGGTTGCCCTGCGACGTCGACACGAGGTCGTAGTCGTCGATCAGCACGAAGCCCTCTGCACCCTTCCACCACGACCGAGAGCGCAGCTGGTCGGGTGTGACATCGGGACCGGGAATGCGGCTCTGGAAGAACTGCGCGAGCTCGCTCATCCCGCCCTCGGTCATCTCGTGCGAGGTGAGGTAGGCGCCGAGGTACTCCTGCGGGATCTCGCCGAGCAGCGCGCGGCGGTAGTCGACGACGAAGATCTTCGCCTCGGTCGGACCGTAGAGGCGCGTGATCTCGTGCACGACACCACGGAGCATCGACGACTTGCCGGAGTCGGCGTCGCCGTAGAGATAGAGCAGCGGCTCATCGAGCGGGTCGATCGAGAACGGCGCAAGGTTCGCCTCGTCGATGCCGAGCAGGATCTCACGCGGCTCCGAGCCGTCCGCCGACGCAGCAGCGGCCACTGCCCGGAGGTCGGCGTGGCTGATGCGCGAGGGCAGCAGACGCAGCTTGGGCCCAGCGGGGCCGTGCCACGCGGATGCCACGCGGGTGACGAGATCGTCGATGCCGCCTGCGAGCGAGGATGCGTCGTCGACGCCGTCGATGCGCGGCAGCGCCGTGAGCATCTGCAGGCCGTTCTCGTTGAGACCGCGACCCGGGATCGCCGTGACGTTCTCGGCGGCCTTGCGGTTGACCTCGGAGTCCGTCGGGTCGCCGAGACGCAGCTCGATGCGGGTGCCGATGAGGTCCTTGATGTTGGCGCGGACCTCCATCCAGCGCGACGCCGTGATGATGATGTGCACGCCATAGGTGAGTCCGCGCGCGGCGATGGCCTGGATCTGCGGTTCGAGCATCTCGAACTCCGCGCGCAGGGTTCCCCACCCGTCGACCATGAGGAAGATGTCGCCGTATCCGTCATCCGCGAGCCCCTGCGCGCGGCGCTGCCGGTAGGTGTCGATCGAGTCGATGCCGTTCTGACGGAAGTACACCTCGCGCGCGTTGAGCAGGCTCGTGACCTCGGCGACCGTGCGGCGCACGATGTCGGGCTCCGAGCGCGTGGCCACGCCGCTGATGTGCGTGAACCGCTGCAGGCCGGTGAAACTGCCACCGCCGAAGTCGATGACGAAGAACTGCACCTCCTGCGGTGTGTGCGTGAGGGCGAGGGCGACCAGCGCGGTGCGGGCGAGGGTGCTCTTGCCGCTGAGCGGCGCGCCGACGATCGCCATGTGACCGGCCGCGCCTCCGAGCGAGATGGCGAGATTCTCGCGGCGCTGCTCGAGCGGCACGTCGACGATTCCGAGCGGCACGGTGAGCGCGCCCGCACTCCTCCACCGCGGGGAGATGAGTCCGAGGGCGGGGTCTTCGACGAGATCACCGAACAGCTGATCGAGGGTGGCGGGGGTCTCGAGCGGCGGCAGCCACACCTGGTGGGCCGCCTGCCCTCGCCCGCTCATCATCTCGACGGCGATCTCGAACGTGTTGCGCTTCTCTTCTGGCTCGGCGTCGACGACGACCTCGGGCTCCTCGACCGTCGTCTCGGCCCGCCACACCGGCGCGGCGGTGAAGAGCTCGACGGCTGTCGATCCGGTGCTCTGCGCAGAACCGGATGCCGCACGGCGCCGACGGCGGGGCGGGGGTCCTGACACGTAGGCGGCACGGAACTGCGTCATGGTCTCGGTGTCGGACTTCAGGATTCCGGCGCCGGGCTGCGTGGGCAGGTGGTAGGCGTCGGGGACTCCGAGGACGGTGCGGGATTCGGCGGCCGAGAAGGTGCGCAGGCCGATCCGATATGACAGGTGCGTGTCGAGGCCCCGCAGCTTGCCCTCTTCGAGGCGCTGCGACGAGAGCAGCAGATGCACCTGCAGCGAACGGCCGAGTCGGCCGATGTTCACGAAGGTGTCGACGAACTCGGGCTTGGCTGACAGAAGCTCGGAGAACTCGTCGGCGACGATGAGGAGAGCGGGAAGCGGAGCGAGGTCGGTGCGACCGCCACGGCGGGCCTTCTCATAGTCGGCGACGTTGGCGAACGGTCCGGTCGCCCGGAGCAGCTCCTGACGGCGCACCATCTCGCCCTGCAGAGCATCCTGCATGCGGTCGACGAGCGAGATCTCCTCGCCGAGGTTCGTGATGATCGCCGACACGTGCGGCATGTCAGCCATGCCTGCGAAGGTGGCTCCACCCTTGAAGTCGACGAGCACGAAGTTGAGCTGCTCGGGCGAGTGCGTCATCGCGAGCGCGAGCACGAGCGTGCGGAGCACCTCCGACTTTCCCGAACCGGTCGCACCGATGATGAGGCCGTGCGGGCCCATGCCCTGCTGAGCCGACTCTTTGATGTCGAGGATCAGCGGGCTGCCGTCTTCCGTCTGTCCGATGGGCACCCGCAGTCGGTCCCGCTCGAGTCGAGGCGACCAGGCCGCGTCGAGATCGAGGTCACGGACGTCGGGGAGGCCGAGCAGCTCGACGAGCTCAGCCTGATCGGTCGAGCTCTTCTTCTTCGTGATCGTCGTGCCGCCCGAGTAGAGGGCGATGAGCCGGCGAGCGGTCGCCTCGGCCTCGACGATGCTGATCGCGTCGGCCTCGAACGGGCGCGCGGGCACCTGCAGACTGACGAGTTCGGCTCGGCTGCCCTTGCCGCCGGGCTCGAACGCGATGCGCAGGGCGTTCGGGTCGTCGAGATCGCCCCACCGGGAGGGAAGGTCGATCACGGTCACCCCCTGCACGCCGCCACCGCTCACGAGCACGTCGTTGAACGAGGTGGTGACCCCATCCGTCAGGATCACGATGTGCGGCACCTTGGGGCCGGACCCGTCACGGGCGAAGCGCGGCCGCTCACGGACCTCGGCGGGGAGCATGTCCTCGAGCTCGGACAGCTGCGAGCCGATCATGCGGGCGGCACCGAGGCCGTCCCTGACCGTGCGCGAATGCGTGTGCGGCATCCACTTGGCCCATTCCCACTGCGGCAGGACGGCCGCGTCAGCGGCGATGACGATCTGCACCGTGTCGGGGTCGTGCATGGTCGCGAGGTGCAGCAGCATGGCGCGCGCGAGACCGCGGGACTCGGTCTCGTCTCCCGTGATCTCGACGCGGGCATAGTCGCGCAGCGTGATGCCGAGCGAGAGGTTCTTCTGCAGCTCGTGCGTCAGCATGAAGCGATGTGCAGCCGAGGCGGCCACCGGGTCGAGCTGGGCGAGCGGAGGGAGCTCGGGGGCCTCGAGCGAGACGCACAGCGGCTGGTCGCTCGTTCCGACGCGCACCGAGAGGAAGTCGGGGTCATTCATGCCGCGCTCCCAGACCCTGGTGCGCTCTTCGGCGATGTAGGGCAGAGCCGAAGGCGCAGGAAGGTGCCAGTTCGCGGCGCGGCGCTGCTGCCGGGCTGCGACCCGCACGGTCTGACGCAGCTCGGTCAGGTACGCGAGATACTCGCGGCGCGCGCCGAGGGTCGCGGCCTGTCGCTGCGATCGCTGACGCCAGCCGTTCACAGCCACGAAACCGAGCGACGACAGCAGGAACATGCCTCCGGTGAGCAGACCCGTCACCGACTGGTTCGACATCGTGACCATGACGATCGCACCCACGCTGCCCAGCATCGGCAGAAGGGATCCGAGGATTCCCATGCCGCCGTCGTTGGGCTGCAGCTCGGGCGGCGCCTGAACAGGGAGCTTTCCGGAGGGAACGCGGGGCGGCGCGAGACGGGGTCCTGTCATGCTCTCTCTCCGGCGCTGCTGTCGGTGCCCAGCAGGAGGCTGATGGTGAAGCTGCGGTTGCCGATCCTGACGCGATCGGCGTCGTCGAGCAGGACGCGCTCGCCGGCGACGAGCTCGGTCGTCTGCCCGTCGTCGGATCGGATGTCGGAGCCGTTGGTGGATCCGAAGTCGGTGACCCAGGTGCGGCCGCGCGAGTGCTCGAGACGCAGGTGCGTCTTCGACACGGAGGAGTCGGGGTCGGTCACGATCACGAGTCGGTCGTCGTGCGCACTGGCCACCGGCGCGCGTCCTAGGTTCACTGCGAGCGGCAGACCGAGCTGCACCCGCTGCCCGGTGTCGAAGATCAGGAGCAGCGCTCCGGACTCGGATGCCGGGGTAGCGGCATCGTTCTGCTGCGCTGCTGCCGGCGCGACGGTGAAGAGCGGCCTGTCGTCGCCCTGTGCCGCGGGTGCGGGAGTCTCGGTGCGGTGCGAGGCCGCGCGGGCGTCGGTCGGCTCGGAGTCCTCGTCGACGATGGACGGGTGTGCGCCGAGGGGCACGACCTGGGGCGGGGCCAACGGGGTGGCGGCCTCGCTGACCGAGGCCTTCTGCTGTGCTTCGGCGGCGGCGCGGGGCGGGACCGAGACCACGACGGTGCCGGCGACGCGATCGGCCCAGGACTGACGGCGTCCGCCGCGATCCCACGCGCTCGACGCGACGACGACCCAGCTGCCGACCGCCACCAGGAAACCGGCGCCGGTGATGATCGCGCGCACGAACTGGCGCCCGATGCCCGGCGAGAAGGGCCGGTCGCCGCGAGAGGCTCGCAGGCGCAGCACGGCGTTGCCGATGGTGACACCGGTGCGCGCTTCGAGCACGCACAGGAAGATCGCGAGCTCGGCGACCGTGAGCCCTGCGAGGAGCATGCTGCGGGTGGTGATGAGGACGATCGCCGCGACGAGGATCACTGCAGCGGCATCGAGAGTGAAGGCGGCGATCCTCGCTGCCGTCCCTGCGGGCACGCCGAGGAAAGCAGGGCCGAGCCCGTCAGAGGGGCGCCTCGCTCTGGCCCGGGTCTGGGCGATCGGCGTGGGCGCGGGAGGCGTGGATCCGGATCGGAGCGGAGCGCCGTCGACACCGGGCGGAGCCGCGATCAACGCCGGCGGCAGCGCAGGGATCTCCCCGGGCTGGCTGGGCCCCGGATGCACGGGTGGGATGCTGCCACCGCCCGGCCGGAGCTGTGGTTCGCCGTTCCCGCTCATCCCGCCATCATTCCACGAACGAGAGACAGCGCATTCGCGTAGAGGAGCGCCGCGGGCAGGGCGAGCGCGACGGCGAGCCATTCGAAGGCGTCTCCGAAGCGCGACCAGATGAGCGAGCTCGCTCCGCGCGAGACGGGGATGATGACGGCGACCGCTGTGAGACCGACGGCGAACAGCGCGAGAGCACCGAGCACCTGGAAGCCCGCGCCCAGCGCAGCGGATGCCTGCAGACCGGCCACCATGAACACGACGGCGGCGGCCGCACGGGGAAGCCAGCGGAGGATGCGCGAGGTCGTGTGTCGGGGCGTCAGCAGCAGCGCGAGGCCCACGCAGACGAGAAGCGCGATGCCGCCGGAGATCACGAAAGGATCGTCCGGCCATGGACGGAGGAACGCGATGGGGGTCATCAGCGCGGCGACGATGCTGAGCACCGCGGTTCCGGCGATGAGTCGTGCCGAAGAATCGTCGACGACGGCGATGATGCGTTCGGGGCGCAGCAGCCCGACGGACTCGGGAATGGCCCCTCGGACCGTCCAGCGACTGGTCATGAAGTGCTTGTAGTCGATGAAGTACCCCTCGGGGAGGTTCACCAGACTGCTCGGCAGAGCGCGGAGTCCGAGGGGGACGAGTCCCAGCGAGATGGCCGCAGCCTCGGCCGGACCCCAGCGCAGCAGAAGCGCGAGGCCCCAGACCGCCGCGAGGCCGACGAGGAGCACGGTCGCGGTCCCTGCGGCCGCCCGCATCGGACGAGCTCGGGCCGAGACGGCGATGACCGCTGTGGTAATGCCGGCGGCGAGGAAACCGGAGGCGGCGGAGAGGTGCGCGCTCGCATCGAGTTCAGCCGGGATCAGAAGAGCGCCCGCGGCGAACGACAGGAGCACCGGAGCGAGGACGCCGAGGATGCCGCGCACGCCTGCCGCCGAATCCCGGCGCGACCATGCCACCGCTCCGCTCACGGCACCGACCACGAGGAAGAGACCGATCAGGAGCCTGAGCAGCGGACCTCCTGCGCCCTGCGCGAAGACCGCGACGAGCAGCAGCCCGCTGACCGCGAGCATCCACCATCGGGCACCGTGGTCTGCACGTGACGGCCGTGTGCCCGCGACCGCGGGACGAGCCTGCGGCGCCAGCGCCGTGCGGTCGATGAGCGCGTAGAGACCTCCGTCGATGAGGTCTTCGCACTCGGTGTCACCGGGGATCTCGAACCCGCCCGGACCGATCGTCACGAAACGATCAGCCGTCGAGAGTCCACTGAGGATGAGTGCGTCGTCGAGGGTCTCGTCGAACGGGAGCGAGAGATCGATACGCCGATCCTCGCTCTGGAGCACGATACGGCGGCGCTCTACGATATCGACTGACACACCTGCACCCTATCGACCGCGTGCGGCCTCGGCCGCACACCCCCTCTTCCGCTCACGCGGATCAGCCTGCGTGGTCGTCGCGAGAGCCCGCCTGCGCGCCCTTGGCGCGAGGCCCTCGTTCGTCCTCGTCCTCGAGCTTGGGGGCGATCGGTCCGCCGAGACCGGAGCGCTTGGCCTTCTCCTCCTCGTCGCCGCCGGCGCCGCCCATCATGCCCATGCCGGGACGCATGCCCGAGCCGGCTGCGCCCGACGAACCGGCCGCACCTCCGGCGCCACCGGCACCACCGGCACCTCCGACGCCTCCGACGCCTCCGACACCGCCGATGCCCCCGGGGCGGGCAGAACCCGCCGCGCCGCCCGAACCGCCGGCGCCGCCGCCGAGCGCGGAGTTGCCGAGAAGACCGCCACCCGCTTTGAGCCCTGCTCCGGACGCACCGCCGAGACCCGAGCTGCCGAGGGCGCCCATGCTGCCGATTCCGGCGATCTTCGACCCCGCGGCGATCGCCGCCGCGCCGGCACCACCGCCGACGATCCCGCCGATACCGCCGCCGCCCGCACCACCCGGGAGCAGACCACCAGGGGTCCCCCCTCCGGGGAAGGTTCCGCCGGGGTTCAGCGGATAGCCGCCACCGCTTCCGCCACCGGAGCCGCCGGGCAGCACTCCGCCGCCCGGGAAGTCGACCGTGGGATCATCGATGTCCACTCCACCGGGGCCGTCCGGGAAGGCCGGATCGGCAGGGAGCGTCGGATGGGTCGGGAACGTCGGGTCGGTCGGGAACGTCGGGATCGTCGGGTCGGTCGGGAATGTCGGATACTGCGGATCGTCCGGATTCGTCTGCACCGGCGGCTGGTACTCGCCGACACCACCGCTACCGCCAGGCTGATATCCGCCGCCGGGAACTCCGTACGGACCACTGCCACCGCCGGGGTACTCGATGGACGGGCTGTCGATCGAGGGCCCGTCGCCCCCGCTGTCGCCGCCCCCGGGACCATCCTCGTGTTCGACGTACTGCACCGCGCGGAGGGTCTCGGTCGATGATCGGATCGAGGCGTTGGGGCCCGCGAGCGACTGCTCGATGCTCTTCACCATCCGCTCGGCCTCGGCTTCGCGCTGGTTGCCCAGGAAATCGCCGATCATGTCGATCGCCTTGTCCGCCGCGATCGGGCCGAGGACGGGATGCACCACGACGGACGCTCCCTTCGCCGCGTTCGCCCAGAACGGGTCGACCGTCGCCGACGGCAGCTCGGTGTCATTGGCCGCTCGCCGGGCATTGTTCGCCTGCGTGACGGCGGAGTCGATCGCGGTGACGGCCTCGCCGATCGTGCGGATCTGGCTCTGGATGTCGGTCAGGGCGGCGTTTGCGGCATCACGCGTCTTGCTGTCCCACGCCTCTGACGCGGTCACCACGGTGATCGCGTCGTGCAGGGAATCGAGCGCGGATCTGAGAGCCGCCGCCTTGGGGATCCGCCAGTCCTCGATGGCCCGGATGCGATTCAACTCGGCTTCATATCTGCCGGTCATGAGTCCCCCCCTGTGTGTGATCGGTACGTCGTTTCGAAGATCTGGTGAGTGCGACCGCGAAGACGATGCCGCCGGCGAGCAGCACGAGCAACACGACACCGCCGCCGATGAACCAGGGCATCATCTCGGCGCCCGGCTGGTCGGGTGCGGCGCTCGGCTCGGTCGGATCGGGCGTGGATCCGATGTCGAGATCCGCGGCTGCTGCCGCCACGTCATCCGCGTTCGGCACGGCATTGGGATCGTCCGGATCGAAGAAAGGATTCACGTCGGGGTATTTCGTGGGGTCGACCGCGAGCATCCCGGTGAGCGACGCTGCTCCGTATCCGGTGCTGTTGTTCCACTCGGGCTCGTGCTCGCCCTTGGTGCCCGAATTGCGGATCAGGCTCTGGAGCAGTTGGTTTCCTGTGGCCTCGGGGTACTTCTGCTTGACCACCGCGAGGAACCCGGAGACGATCGGCGTCGCGTACGACGTTCCCCTCGCCAGTCGCTGCTCGTCCCAGGACGCCTCGGTGCCCTGGAGGAGGACTCCGATTCCGGGCGCGGCCGTTCCGACGTCGTCGCTCAGGTTGGGGTCTCCGCTCGGCCAGGTCGCGATCGCTCCGTCCGAGCCGAACGCCTGCACGCCGACCACACCGTTCAGACCGGCGGGCTGGGAGCCGACGCCGCCTTCGTTCGGGAGGCCCGCGATGATCGGGACTCCGGCGGCCACGGCCTTGGCGGTCGCCCCGAGGAGGAAGACGTAGCCCTCGCTGGAGACAGAGATGATGTCCGCACCGTCATCGATCGCATCCGAGATGGCGAACGACATCGCCTCAGCGGCTATACCGTTCTCGTCGGTCGTCGACTGCTCGCCGTTCTCGAGCGCACACGCCACCTCGCCGGTCTGCGGGTCCTCGAGGCCGGCCGAGTAATACTTCACCGTCGCACCGGGCGCCGCCCCTTCGATCGGCACACCGCCGGCGGGTGCCTCCCCCGTGCCGAGGATCATCGACACGACGTTGGTGCCGTGTGCGGCGGCCACGTAGTCTGTGGACACCGCGGGGATGGGAGCACCGGCGGCGTCGTGGCAGTAGGTGTTCTCGGGCACCTGCAGATCAGCACCGCGAAGCCCGACGACGTCTGGATTGATCTGCGTATCGATCACCGCGACCGTGACGCCGGAGCCGTCGAAACCGGCGTCGTGGGCCTCCTGGACGTTTCCGCGGTCGAACCACCACAGGCCCGAGGCGAGGTCCTCCGCCGCCGCGCTCGACGGCACGGCGATCGTCCCGCCCAGCGCTATCGCGCCGAGCACCGCGAGGAGGCGGTGCGCACGCCTCATCAGTAGTCGGCCTCGACGGTCGTATCGCCGGAATCCGCTCCGGCGTCGACATCGACACGGGGTTCGGTTGCGCCACCGCCGTCGCCGGTGCGGGTCGCTCCCGCCGCGACCGGAGTCTCGTTGGCCTGAGCGACCGCGGAATCCAGCAGCTGGATGATCATCTTGCTCTCATCGGCGAGGGCCGCATCCTGCTCCGCCATCTGCATGACGGCCGCACGGATCGTGTTCTGCGCCTGATTCAACGCCTCGATCGTCTTCGTCGTGGCCGAGCCCATCGTCAGCGCCGCGGTGCGCAGGTCGCCCCGGAAGGTGCTGGTCGTCTCCGACACACCGCCCTCGACGATCGCGACCTCCTCAGCCGCCGGAAAATGCTCGAGCTCGCGCGAGATGCGCTTGAGCTCAGCGAAGATCTGCTCGAAGTCGAATGCGATGACCATCGACGTCCCTCCCTGTTGACAACGGCGATTTCCGTGACATCTGCTGCGCCCTCCGGCTCAGTCGCCGAACAGCACAGCAGACGGCGCGGACCCGGCGCATCTCTGCGTCGGGCCCGCGCCACGGGATCAGGCTCCGAAGCGTCCGGCGGCCGACTTGTCGGTCTGGACGTACTGGCCCGAGATCTCCTCGGTCTTGCCCGCGATCTGGGTGAGAAGCTGCTGCATCTCACTCAGCGAGCGGTTCCACTTGGCCTGAGCCTGGTCGTAGGCCTGCTGCGCGGAACCATCCCACGCCGCACGCAGCTTGCCGACCTCGGACTCGAGACGGTCGAGCTCTGAACGGATACCCTGCGACCCGCTGCGGATCTGCGCTGCCAGAGCGTTGACCTGCTCCGGGCGAACTGACATCGACTGCATCATGTTCTCCTTGAAATCTCTGTGGTCTTCGCTCAGGAACCCATCATCGAGCCGAGGCCCGAGATGGTCTGCTGGTGAGCTTCTTCGGTTGCGGCCTGGTCGCGCTCGGTGCCGGCGAGGGCATCCTCGAGCGTCACGAGGACCTCGTTGAGCTGACGAGCCTGCTCGTCCCAGCGGGACATCAGCGTCGAGAACGATGCGGCGGCCGCACCCGTCCAGAAGCCGCGCAGCTGCTCGATCTCGCTGCGGACCTTCTTGGTCTGCTGGTCGATCCCGGACTTGGTCTCCCGCACCGCCTGGGCTCCGCGGCGCAGAGCCCCTTCTTCTGCGGAGATGACATCAGCCATAACTCACTCCCTCCGGTCCTCACGGACACACGTGCGGGGGAGCGCATCCCTGTATTGGGACGACTTCGAAACAACCCCCCACGATTCGTTTCAGGTGAAAGGCTAGATCAGATCGTCCGGATACGCCAGGACACGAGCAGTATCCGCACGGCATTCGTGCGTTCGATGGAGAAATCGCGGAGCCGACCCGACCGGCATCCGCACGGAGATCGTGCGGTCGATGAAGAAAACGTCTTTCCCCGCGGCTACGCGTTGCCGCACGCCTCAACTAGGGTGAAAGGCGGAATGCGCAGCCACGGGTCTCCTCCCGCTCGGCTGCACACCATGGAGGGGGCATCGTTCCATGACTCAGAGCAGCGCAACGGCAGGCACCGTGCTGCGGCTTTCCGTCGTCAGCGACGACCGCCGGCTCGATGTCGGCGTGCCGTCGCAGATCCCGCTCGTCGAGATCATCCCCGGGTTCGCCCGGAGCCTCGGTGTGCTCGACCCGACGCTCACGCATGGCGGCTACTCGCTGCAGCGAGCCGACGGCACACCCCTCGACCCCGCACGTGGAGCAGCGGCGCAGGGCGTGCACGACGGCGAGCTGCTGACGCTCGTCCGCGGCGGACTGATGCAGGAGCCGCGTGTCTACGACGACGTCGTCGAAGCGGTGATCGACGCCACGGCCGAGCAGCACGGCTCCTGGACGCCGGCAGACAGCTCGCGCACCGCCCTCTTCGTCAGTCTCACCTTCCTCGCCCTCTGCGCGCTCCTGCTGGTCGCGACTCCGCCCACCTCCCTCGTGCCGGCGATCATCGCCGCATCGGGGGCCATCGTGCTCAGCGTCGCGGCTGCCGTGCTCATGCGTCTCCATCAGCCGGAGGCCGGACACGCACTCGGTCTCACCGCCGCGGCCTACGGCGGACTCGCGGGCTTCCTCGCCGTTCCGGTGCAGAGCATCTGGGGCTGGCCGCTCGCCGCCATGGGTCTGGGCCTCGTCATCGTCGGCGGCGTCGGCCTCGCCGTGACGCAGGAGAAGCCCGAGATCCACCTCGTGCCCATCGCGCTCGGCGCCTCCATCGGCATCACCGCGACCACCGCCGCGATCTTCGGCGACGCACTCGCTCCGTACGCGATCATGCTCGCCACCACCGCACTGCTCGCGAACGGCATCCCCTGGCTCGCGCTCAGCTCCACCCGCATCCGGGTCATCTCGCCGCAGAGCGATGCCGACATGTTCGCGGCGCCGGAGCCGATCGACGCCGACGAGGTCAAGCGTCGCGCCGCGGCAGGCACGCGCACCCTGATCGCACTCCGAGCCGCGCTCGGCCTCGCGGCCCTGACCGCGACGCCGCTGGTCGCCGCAAGCGGCGTCTGGGGCGCGCTGCTGTGCGTGCTCGCATTCGTCGGGATGATGTTCCAGTCGCGACAGATCTACGCCCGCCTGGGTGTGCTCGTGCTCATGGCGATCGGCGCGATCGGGCTCGCCGCCACCGGTGTCACCGTAGCTCTGGCCCTTCCCGACGTCCGCACCTGGATGCTCCTCATCCTCGTCGTCGCCACCGTGATCCTGGTCGGTCTCACGCTGCTGACGCCGAAGGCACGTCTGCGGCTCACGCGGCTCGGCGACACGGTCGAGGTCATCGCCCTCGCGCTGCTGCTGCCGCTCGGCGTCACCACGGCCGGGCTCGTCTGACCCATGGCGACCAAGAAGGATCTGATCGAGGCCCAGGGCTTCAGCAGGCGACGGCTGCTCTCGGCGTTCACGGGTGGAGCCCCGGGGGGCAAGGAGCTCGACCCTGCGAAGCCGCTGCGCGCGGTCGTCGCCGGAGTCGCGCTCACGATCGGCGTCATCCTCGTCGGGGTGTTCTGGGGAATCATGCAGCCGGGACTCCCCGGCGACTGGCAGAACAACCGCCTGATCGTCGCCACCGACACCGGAGCCCGCTACGTCTCGGTCGAAGGAACCCTCTATCCGGTGATCAACACGGCCAGTGCGCGACTGCTGATCCCCGCCGGTGAGTTCAAGGTCGTGCGCACGGATCAGGCCGCACTCGACGGCATCCCGGTCGGGCCCTCGATCGGCATCCTCGGCGCACCGGACGACCTGCCGGCCCCGAGCGCCCTGATCAACTCCTCGTGGACGGCCTGCATCGACGACACCGCGGGCGCGTCGGTATCGCTGTCGAGCAAACCGATCGCCGACATCTCGACCGGGACCGGCGCCGTCGTCCAGCGCGGTGACGAGCTGTTCGTGATCGCGGACGGTCTCCGTTACGCCGTTCCGGCGGACGACGCCAACGCCGTGCTCCGCGCCGTCGGACTCGGCACCAGCGACATCCTCGAGGTCGACGGGCGCTGGCTCAATCTCTTCGAGTCGGGCGACGATCTCGAGCCGATCAGTCTCAACGCGATGGGAGCCTCGGTTCCCGGCACCGACCTGACGGCGGGGACGATCATCCACACGCAGGGCAGCCCGGCGGAAGAGCGCTATGTGGCGCTCGCGACGGGTGAGATCGCTCGCCTCAGTCCACTCGCCTACCAGCTCTACCTGCTCGGCAGCGGGCAGGACGCCGGCGCCGAGCAGGAAGTGTCCCCCGCGGAGATCGCCGACGTGGAGACGCTTCCGTATGTCGGCGGTGAGGACTGGCCGACCCTGCCGCTGACGACGCTCGCAGCGGGTGAGACGCCGTGCGCGATGGTCACCGACGATGCTCGCACCGTGCTCGGAGCGACCACGACCGAGTTGCCGGAAGAGCGCTCCGGTGTCGACGTCTCGGTCGGCGGCGGTGCCCTCGTCGAAGTGAGTGGAGCATCCGACGACTCGGTCGGCCTGGCCGTGCTCATCGACGAATCAGGTACCGCGTTCGCGATCCCCGGCGCCGCCGCGGAGCAGAGCGCAGAGGATGCGGCCACCGGCCCCATCGCTCAGCTCGGCTACTCCCCCGATGACGTCGGGCGTGTGTCCGACGCGTGGATCGAGTTCTTCGCGGCCGGCCCTGCGCTGACCTCCGATGCGGCCAGAGAGTCGCCCGGCTCAGGGACGAAGTGATGCGGCGACGCAGAGCCGCCCTTCCGACACTCCTGGTGGGCGCGATCGCGCTCGGCGCCATCCTGTCGACTGCACCGGCATCGGCAGCGTCGCCCGCCACACTGACCGCTTCCGCCACGCAATCGCTCGCGACGCGCGGCTCGGCCGTGCCGGCAGCCACCGCGGGCGAGGCCTGCACTCCTGGCACTGTGGTGTACAGTCCGGAGGCACCGCCGGCCCTCGCTCTGCTCGGTGCGGAGGAGGCCAACCGCGTCGCCACGGGCAAAGGGGTCGTCGTCGCCATCGTCGACTCGGGCATCGATGCGGGAAACCCTCATCTCGCCGGAGTCGTGATCGGCGGTGTCGACCTCGTCGGTGACGGCGAACGCGCCGACGGCCTGACCGACACCACCGGCCACGGCACCGCGATCGCCGGCCAGATCGCCGCGCAGCCGGTCGCCGAATCCGGGGTCGTCGGGCTCGCCCCCGACGCACGATTGCTCTCCGTGCGGGTCTTCCGCGGCACCGAACAACAGGACAAGGACAAGGGCTTCGGACCGACGTCGCAGCGCATCGCAGACGGCATCCACTGGGCTGCCGACAACGGCGCTGACATCATCAACGTCTCGATATCGCAGACGACCGACTCCCCCGATCTCCGCGCGGCGGTGGAGCACGCCTCAGCCGTCGGCGCCCTGGTCGTGGCGAGCGGCGGCAACAGAGCGTCGGACCCGGATGCGGAGGACGGCGCTCGCTACCCGGCGGCGTACGAGCAGGTGCTCGGCGTCAGTGCCGCCGACGCCAGCGGCCGCGCGAACGATGCATCGATCCACGGCCCCCAGGTCGGCGTGACGGCACCCGGCATGAACGTGCTGAGTGCGGCGCTCGGCGGTGGAGACTGCATCTTCGCCGCCGACGCCCCCGCTTCGAGCTTCGCGACCGGATACGCGAGCGCCGCCGCGGCGCTGGTGGCCGAAGCGCACCCCGAGGACCCGCCTGCCGGATGGGCGTACCGACTCACCGCCACGGCCCTGCGCGACGACGCCGACAAGCGCGACGACGTCAACGGTTGGGGGTTCATCCAGCCGTTCGCCGCCATCGAGCTGCTCCCGGACGAGACGACCCGAGGGCCGGTGAGCCCCTACTTCGACACCACCGAGAGCGCGGCCCGCCCTCCCGCCGCGGACGTCGACCCCGACCACGGGGCCTCGCCTTTCCTGCTCACGCGGGAGGCCGCGCTGTTCACGACCATCGGCGGGGCGACCCTGCTCGGTGTGCTCGGCATCCTCATCGTGCTGCGTCGCCGCAGAGAGCAGCCGGCTGTGGATCCGGCCGAGGTCGAACGCGACGGCGGGCTGCTCAACAGCCCCGGACCCGACGTCGACGATGAGCGGTTCGGCTGACGCACTCGAGGCCCCGGTGCGGGTGTCAGGTGAAGACGACGAAGCCCAGCGCCACCAGTCCGGCGACGGAGACGACGCAGGCGGCTGCGAACGCGAGGAGGGTGGCCATGCTCCATCGCAGGCCCTGCTTCGCGACGGAGGGGAGATCCGGATCCACCGCGCGCGTGGGCGCCGCGGCGCCGATCACCACGGGCGGCGCGGAAGGGCCGAGGGGCGCTGGACGCGGTCGGTAGATCTCCGGCGCCGGAGCGTCGGTCGGCGCCTCGAACGAGCGGGGTGCAGCACCGGGTTCGATCGCAGGGGCGGGGTCGCGCGAGGCATCGCCCTGGTCGTCTGGGCGTTCCGATCGTTTCCGTCGCACACGCCGCGGCGTACGGGAGACGAGCACGGTCGCCTCATCGAGGCGCTCCTGCTCCTGCTCTCCGTCGAGAGCATCTGCCGGCGCATCGGACCCCGAAGAGCTCCGGTCGACGACGACAGTCGCCTCGTCGAGAGCATCGGCTGGTTCCTCGAGCGGGACCGGACGGCGGTCGACGACGACGGTCGCCTCATCGACATCGCCAGGCACCTCGGAATCGTCGACCACGGCGGAATCGTCAACCACGGCGGAATCGACAGCATCCGCTGCGCCGTCCGCGACAGCCGCCGTCTGCGCTTCGGCCGGCGCTGGCGGCGGATCGACGACCGCCCCACCCCGGCGCCGATCGCGACGGGTCAGCATGACGGTCTCTTCGACCTCGGGTTCGTCGTCGGTCATCTGACGCGAACCGGGATCGTGGTGCCCTCGAGGCTCGAGTCGGTGAGAGAGGTGGATGCGGCCTCGCGTCCGGCCTCGCTGTCGTCCGGACGCGTGCGCGCGCCTCCCGAGATCACATCGATCACGACGACCGACACGTTGTCGCGACCACCCGCCTTGAGCGCGCGGCTCACGAGAGCCGCAGCGGCCGACTCAGGCCGGCCGTTCATGGTCAGCGTGGCTCGGATCGCTTCGTCGCTCACCTCGCCGCTGAGTCCGTCGGAGCAGAGCAGAAGCCGCTCACCGTCGACCACCGGCAGCAGCCAGCTGTCGGCAGTGCTGTCGGGCGCCCCGATCGCCCTGGTGATGACGTTGCGCTGCGAGAACGTCGAGAGATCCTCTGCGCGGAGCTCACCGGCATCCACCAGCTCCTGCCCCAGCGAATGATCGATCGTCAGCTGAGTGAGCTCGTTGCCGTGGTGTCGGTAGACGCGGGAGTCGCCGACGTTGAAGACGAGCCAGTGCGGTGCACCTTCGTGATCGACGAGTGCGACACCGGTCACCGTACTGCCGGCCCCGCGCTTGTGGTCGGCGGAGATGTCGTCGACGACCGCCGAGGCTCGGCTCAGGGCGTCGCCGATGTCGGCGACCTCGACCGTCAGCCCGCGAAGCTGCTCGAATGCGTCGACGACCGCAGCGCTCGCGCGGTCGCCGGCCTCGTGCCCGCCCATGCCGTCTGCGACGAGGAAGACAGGAGACGCCACGAGCACGGAGTCCTCGTTCGCGGTGCGCTTGAGCCCGGTGTCGGTCAAGGACGCGACGCTCAGCACGACCGACGAGACGGTCACGAGTCGCGCTCCGCGATCACGTGCATCCCCACTTCACCGAGGATGAAGCGGCCGTTGCCGGTGACGCTCTCGCCCGGATCGAGCAGCGTCTCGGTGCCGTTCTCCTCGACCACGACGACGCCGTTCGTGGCGTGCAGGTCGGTGAGGCGCCACTCGTCGTCATGCACGACGAGGCGGGCGTGCGTCTTCGACAGGGTGCGGGTGGTGTCGGAGATCGCGAGCCGCTGCTCGCCCGGCTCGCCGATCGGGTTGCGTCCGATCACGACACTCGCGCCCGACAGCGAGAACGTGCGCCCGTCGTCGAGCACCAGCGAGCGACGCACGCCGCGCCTGCGGGCGACGACGACCGTGGCGTCGAGGTCGTCGACGACGTCGTCCGTCGGACGCGGGGTGACGACTGTCTTGTCGACATCCGCCGCGAGGCCGCCCACGGGCGTCGCGAAGGGCTCTGCGGCAGGTGCGGGCGGCGTCTCGGCCACCCTCAGGTCGGCGGCAGACGGGACGTCTGGCGCCGCCGGGACATCACCGGACGCCGACGGGACCGGACGGATCACCGGCATCTGCGGCTGCTCGGCCGAGAGCCCGCCGTCGCGGAACGACGGCGGCGCGGACCGCACCGCGCGCTGCGGTTCTCCTGCGGTCGGCGCGGAAGGCGCAGGCTCTGCCGGCGTCTCGAACGGAGAGGCAGGCGTGGATACGGGCACGGGAGGCGCAGGCGGCTGCACCGCGATGTCGTGAACGGTGGGTTCTTGACGCGCAGGATCCTGCGGCGTGACAGGAGCCACGGGGTCGCCGCCCATCGCCGACATGATTCCGGTCGTCGGGTGCGCATCGACCGGAGGCGCAGACGCCGCAGCAGGGGCAGGGGCGGGGGCGGCTACCGGGGCAGGCGGCTGCGGGGCAGGCGGCTGCGGGGCAGGCGGCTGCGGTGTGAAGCCAGGAGCAGGAGCAGGAGGCTGTGGCGGAGCGAACGATGCAGCGGGAGCACCGGGAGCCGGAGGCTGCCCGGCGACGGGAACGGGCGGGGCCCCCGGAACCGGAGGCGCTCCTGCGGCGGGCGTCGCCCCGGGAACAGGCGGGGGCCCGACCGGGGGCTGCGGCTTCTGCGGCGGCGCTCCCCATGCAGACGGGGCACCGCTGTCGGAACCCGAGGGAGCGCCGGTCGCACCCGTGCCCGCATCCGCCGGCGACTGCGCGTTCGCACGGGTCGGCGCAGCGTAGTCGGGGAACACGAGCGCGGGGGCATCCGGCTGATTCGGGGCGTGCGGAGCGAGCGACGGGATCGTGTACCCCGACGCATCCCTGGCCGGTGCGGCGGCGGGCTGCGCGGTGCGGCGAAGACCCGGCTGCAGCGCGGCCAGTCGTTCACCCTCGGGGTACGGCGGGGCACCCCAGGCGAGGACGGTCGCCCAGACCGGGGGCAGCAGGATGGCGAGGACCGTCATGCCGGCGCCGCGACCGAACCTGCGATTGATGCGGTGGGTCGCGACGACCTTGAGGTAGATGCCGTACAGCTGCACGATCGGGATGAAGTAGAAGACCACCGACCACGCGGGCACCCCTCCTCGCGCCAGGATCTCGGCTTCGTTGAGAACCGGAACCCAGCCCTTCCAGCCTTCTCCGTCGATGCGCGGGAACAGACGCGACAGCGCCAAGGCGTACCAGACATAGACGGCGAGGCCGACGAGCAGGCCGACACCGCCGACGATGGCGAGCATCATGGCAAAGCCGCTATCCACGGGCGCGATCATGGGTTCCCCTTCTTCCGGTCGCCGAACGACCCTGTCACACCGAGCGTAGCGAGAGCGGGCCTGGCACCTGTGTAGCCCCGACCGCCCGCAGCCCGCATCCGTCCGATGAACGACGTCGGCCGCACGCGCCTGGCGATGCGGTGCCACCACTTGCCGGATGCTGCCAGATCGGCCCGCTCGGCATCCACGATCGCCCAGGCGGCGCTCGCATCGTCGTTCGTCGGAGGATGCTCGGCGAAGACCGCGCGATCGACGAGCACCGCCAGGCGGTCAGCAGCCTCGCGGTCGGTCGACAGAGCCCGCTGGGTTCGGGTGCCCTCGGCATCCATCGACACGTCGTGATCGGCGTACACGTCGACCAGCTCCTCCCAGGCCCCGGCCAGACGCACCTCAGGGTCTTCGGCCGTGCGGCGAGTTCTGGCGCGCTGCCTCTTGGCGAAGAGCAGCACCAGGAACGGCAGAGCGAGCAAAGCGAGAGCGAGCAGGCCGAGCCCCACCGCTCGGAGGATCGGCAGAAGGAACGCGAGGATCTCTGACTGCGGCGCCTCGAGCGGGGGCGCGTCGTTGTTCGAGTCGCTCTGCGCCTGAGGCGGGTCGAGCGCCTCGGAGCGCGGCTGCTCCGGCACCGTCGGATGCTCCGGCAGCTGCTCGCCCTCGGTGATGGAGCTCGGCAGCATCGCATACTGCGGCGTGGTGTCGACCGGCATCCACTCGCCGCCAGAACCCCTGACCTCGACCCAGGCGCTCATGTTCGCGCCCGTGCAGGTCTCGGTGCAGGCCGGAATGCCGGGAACCTCTTCTGCCGCCGCGAGCCGCGCGCCGATCACGACTCGGGACTCGAGTCCCCAGTGCTCGGCGAGCAGCGCAGCCGCCACGGAGAACTGCTCGTCGTCGCCGACGGCGGACACCAGCAGTTCGGGTGCGGCATCGGACCCGGCCCTTTGCTCCTGCTCGACCATGTCGGTGAACAGCTCCTCGATACGGGCGGCGGAGTGCCCCGCATAGCTCGGCGCGAACGCATATCCCTCGGACTCCTTCAGCGACGCGATCCATCCTGCTGCCGCGTCGTCGTCGATCAGCGCGTGGCTGAGGTAGCCGCGCGAACGCAGGCGATCGATGATCTCGAGGTATCCGGCTCCCGTGCGGGGTTGCTCCTGCATCTCGGCCCACTCGGTGAGCGCCGGGTACAGGTCGGTGTCGAGGTTCGAGGCGCCGCCCTGCAACGCGGAGACCTCGCCGGGGGCACCTGGCGCGTCGACGAGCACGGTGTAGCGGTCGCCCGGGACGAGCCCCTCTCCGCCGCCGGGCGCCTCCGCCACGGTGATCGCGGTATCGCCGCCGGAGTTCACATGGAACCCGTCGGCGAGCGCATCGGCGCGCGAGCCGGAGAAGTCGGGCGCCTCGGCGAGACCCGCAGGCGACGGCACCCAGATGCCGCGGTACGCGTCTCCGATCGTGATCCCGAGCGAGACACGACCGGCGCCCGGCATCGCTGTGCGCGGCAACCTGCTGAAGCGGTCGTCGGGCGCGATATGGAAGTCCTCGCCGTCATACGAGTCGAGGGTGACGAGTCGGAGTCGCTCGAGGGCACCCGGGTCGCCCTCCATCTGCACGACGGTGTCATCGAGACTGCCGCCGGCGAACCACGAGCGGTAGGCGCTGAGCGGGCTGGCCTGCTGCTGCACGACGATCATGGGCTCGACCTCGTCGCGCAGCACCGAGCGATCACTCCACCCGGCCGCCGCGGGTGCGACGGCGAATCCGGCGACCAGGGCGACGACGGCGAGCCCTGCCGACAGCAGATGACGACGGATGGTCAGCCACACCGGGGTCGCCCGACGCGAGATGTTCGCCGCGGCGACGGTGCGCAGCGCCTGCGCACGCTGCAGTCGCGAGCGGCCGACCAGCCAGACGAGAGCGGTCACGAAGAGCGCGACGCCGATCAGCCATTCCCGCGGAGCCGGAAGCGCCACGCCCAGCACCGAGACGGGAGCCGTCGTGCCGCTCACCCCGAAGGCGATGCCGAAGACGCTCATCGCCGTCACGACGGGAACCGCGATCGTGGCCCGACGGCCGCCCTCGAGCACGAGGAGAGTCGCGATGAACGTGCCGAACAGCATCACGACGAGGAACGGGATCAGCACCGCCTGGTACTCGCCGAGCGGCGGGTTCAGCGTCAGCATCTGCTTCCATCCGAGCACGACCCCCAGCACTGCGTCGCGGAGTCCGCCGAGGAACGCAGGGATCGACGAGAGCGCCGACGGAATCGCGAGCGGAACCGAGACGACCAGGTAGGTGCCGGCCGCCGCGAGAGATCCGATCAGCATGCCACACCGGAGCACCCGCGTCAGCACGGCGACGGCCATGCCGAGAAGTCCGCCGATCAGGCCGACCGCCAGAGCTCGGGGGGACTCGTACACCGGCCACGCAGCCGCGGTCGCGAGGCCGACGCCGACCAGCACATATCCGAGCGCCCAGAGCGTCACGGCTGAGAGCGGGAACGAGCGTCGCGACCTCGCGACACCGCGCCGGGGGCCCGCGGCGCTCATCGCAGCGCCCCACGAGCGAGCATCTGCGGAAGATCGCCCAGCGCGCCCAGAGTCATCACGGCGAGCTCACGTGCCGTGCGCATCGTGGGCTGCTCGCCCAGCTCGCTGCGCACCGCGACCGCCTCGACCGCCGCAGGCAGCTTGACGGCGGCATGGCGCAGCCGCTCGAGCGGCATGCGCGAGCCCGTCAGCAGGAACCCGATCGACAGATCGGGGTAGGACTGCGCGGTGAGCGCCGCGACGGCCTCGAGGCGCATCACGCGGTCGGCCGGATCGATGGTCGATGTCGCGTCGAGCAGCGCCTTGGGCGTCACGGTGGGAAGGGTGCGGATCGACAGCACCTCGGCGCGGCTGTGCTCGGGGATCTCGTTGCTCACCGAGAAGAGCACTTCGCGGCCGTCACGCACCCCCTGCAGAGCGAGTGATGCAGCGGCGCTGACCGTGTTCTCGAACTCGTCGTCGCTCTCGTACGACTCGGCGTCGAGGTCGAGGATGATCGCGATGCGGGCATGACGCGACTCCTCGTACTGACGCACCATGAGCTTTCCGGTCTTCGCTGTCGACTTCCAGTGCACGTGCCGCTGCGAGTCACCCACGACGTACTCGCGCACAGCGTGGAAAGACAGGTCGGCGTCGACCAGCGTCGAGCTCGGCGTGCCCTCGAGGTCGCGGATCAGGCCCGCGCTCGTGCTGGGCAGACGAACCGTGATCGGGTGCACGTGGATGCGCTGGACGTCGGGCCACCGCAGCTCCCGACGGAGGATGCCGATCGGGTCGCCGCGGGTGATGGTCATGGGTCCGACGTCGATGACACCGCGACGGTGCGCGGCGATCGTGAGCTGTTCGCGGTGGTGGGCGGCGGGGCGCAGCAGCGGAACGTGTGCTTCGACGAGTCCCTCCCCCACGGGAACGTCGACGATGCCCGGCAGCGACAGACGCTCGCCGTTGTTGCGCACGTCGAGCGTGGCACCGATCTCTGCACCGGCGACCACGCGGTCACGGTCGAGCGTCAGCTCGATGCGGTAGTCGTGGGCACCGAGGATGAAGGGGACGCACGCGATCAGCAGCACCAGCGCGATCGCCGCCACCGCCCACGCCTCGACCCATCCGAAGAGCAGCCCCGCGGCGATGCAGAGCACGAGAGCCACGACGACCAGCATCCCGGCCGACGTGACCGTCTCCCGCACCCACGCGACCGCCGTGCGGGTCGCGCGACGCGTGGTTCGGGCCGCACGACGGACACCGAAGACGGCGCCGCGGACGGGTCCTCGGCGCGTGCGGTCGTAGCGCGTGACCGTCGACGTGCGCGTCGACGTGCTGGTGCCCGCCGTCGTGCGCGTCAGACGGGACTCGGTGCTGAAGCTCACGCAGTGCCGTTCTCGCGCGGCGGCTCGACGTCGAGCAGGATCTGCCCCACCACGGCGACCGCGGTGACGCCGTCGAACTCGGCCTCAGGCTCGAGCACGAGGCGGTGGGCGAGGGCCACGACTGCGAGCTCTCGGACGTCGTCGGGGGTGGCGAACGTGCGGCCGTTCTTCGCCGCCCACGTCATCACGAGGCGGGAGAGCGCGATCGCGCCTCGCACGCTCGCGCCGAGACGCACCTCGGAGGCGCGACGCGTCGCATCGACGATGCGCATGATGTAGTCGGAGACCAGCGGGTTCACATACACACCGCGGGTCATCTCGGCCATCGTGAGGATCGTGTCGGTGCCGACGATGCCGTCGAGCACGTGCTTCGGCTGCGCAGCACCCTGAAGGATGCGCATGGTCGCCGCCTCGTCGGGGTAGCCGATCGACGTCTTGATCATGAAGCGGTCGAGCTGCGCCTCGGGCAGCCGGTAGGTGCCGCCCTGTTCGATGGGGTTCTGCGTCGCCATGACGAGGAAGGGCGACGGAACCGGACGCGTGACGCCGTCGACCGTGACCGTGCCCTCCTCCATGACCTCCAGCAGCGCCGACTGCGTCTTCGGGCTCGCACGGTTGATCTCGTCTGCGAGCACGATGTTCGCGAAGACGGGGCCGGCGTGGAACTCGAACGCCCCCTCTTTCTGGTCGTAGACCGTGATGCCCGTCACATCACCCGGAAGCAGGTCGGGGGTGAACTGGATGCGCGTGCTCGTGCCCGTGACGGTCTGGGCGATGGCTCGGGCGAGGGCCGTCTTGCCGGTGCCGGGGAAGTCCTCGAGCAGCACATGACCGCCGCTGACGGCCGCGGCGAGCGCCAGTTCGATCACGTGCCGCTTGCCGAGGATGGCCTGTTCGACGTTGGCGGCGAGGATCGAGAACGTTTCCGCGAACCAGGAGGCCTGTTCGGGAGCGATGGTCACGGGAGCAACGGAGGGAGCAGGCATAGGGCAACCGTATTCGTCTCGGGCGCCTGCGCGGTGCAGGGCGGTGGGGCGTAGGGAGTCGTCATCTGAGCGCTCATCCCTCGGGGTCGTCGGTCGGTTCGGGGTCAGGCGGCTGCGTGCACAGCGGCGCGCGGTGCGTGATCGACTCGAGCCGTTCGAAGGCGCCAGTCCAGCTGATCTTCACGTCGACCATTGATTCGCCATCGACGATCCTCGGAACGAAGGTGTGGTCGTACGAACCGCGGGCGGCGCGGGAGACGACGAACACGTCATCCGGGTTCGCGGGCACGCACTGCTGGAACTGCACAGCCACCGTCGTCGGAGCGGTTCTGGCGGTGATCTCGACCGAGTCGGAGCAGAACTGGGGCAATACCGTGTGGCAGGAGCGCGCACTGACCGGCAGCGGTGACGCATCGGCGCTCAATTCGAAGCCCGCCCGCCACGATCCGTACAGGTAGTACTGCGGAGCGAAGCCGTCTCTCGCGCTGATCTGGGGACCCGATTCCAGGCCGTACACATAGCGGCTGCCCTCCATCGTCGGCCTGGTCGCCACCGTGTAGCTCGTGTTGCCCTTCGGGCCTTCGACGGAGGTGAACGTGAAGACCTGTGCGGTGTTCGACTCGGCCACGCCGAAGCCGTTCGAGGCGCAGGCCTTCACGTTGTAGGTCGAGTACTCGGCGAGATCGGTGAGCGAGGGGGACGACGACTGCGCCTCCGCGCCCGAAACCCGCAGCCGCCCGTTGCCATCGGCGCTGCAGCTCGCATCGCCGGAGCGCCACGCGAGATAGACGACGTCGACTCCGAGGGCGCTGCCGTTGGGCTGCGCCGCAACTCCCCAGACGTCGATCGACGTGTTCGAGGTCGCTTTCGCCTGAGTGCCCGAGGGGTCGAAGTAGACGGTTCCCGCGGCCGTGACCGACGCGCGGAAGGCGCCGCCCTCATTGCCGCCGTCGCCCGTCGGCGGTTGGAACTGGCTGATCGGGACGATCGTGATGTTCTGCGGGCCCGGAGACAACGCGATCTCGGCCGTCGTCGTCGCACCGGTGCGGTTGATGACCTGGCCGGTCTCCTCGATGCGGAAGGCGAGCGAGTCGTCCGACGCGGCGACGGCGAGCTCGACGATGCCGCGTCCGCGTTCGGTGCCGTCGGGGCGATAGACGGGCGTGGCGGTCGCGTCCGACACCTCTGGGGCGGCATACGCCCAGCTGGTGTGCGGTGACGTGGCCGCTGAGGTTCCGACCGCGTTGACGGCCGCTGCGGTGAAGACGTGCGGCGCCCCGTTGACGAGCCCGTTCACCGTGCAGCGGTAGACGCCTCCCGATGGGCCGCACGACGCGTTCGCCGGCGATCCGTCCTGCAGGATCGTCACGCCGGTGACGCCGGGATGCGCGCGCCCTGCCTCGCCGAGCGGCACGTCGAGCACCACGGTCGAGCGGGTGAATCCGACGGTCGTGACGCTGGCGGGCGCCTGCGGGAAGCCCTGCAGGTCGAGGGTGAGGGTTCCGGTGCCGGTGCGCCCCTGCGCATCCGACACGACGAACGGGATGATGCACTGGCCGCCCGGCGCCTGCCCTCCGCCGGGCCAGGTCGCAGTGATCGACGTGCTTCCCGAGGTCGAGACCGACGCGACATCGCACCGCGAACCCGCGCCGAGCGACATCAGTCGGAGGCCGGATCCCGGCTTGCCCGCGAAGGGGTCGTACTCCCCCGCCACGTCGACGACATCGATCGTGCAGCTCGGGTTCGTGACGATGCACTGCGTCGTGAAGGTCGCGCCCCGCGGCGCATCGGGCGGAGCGGCGCCGACGACCAGGCGGACGGATGCCGACGGCTCACCGTACTGCGGCACCGTGACGCTGACGTTCTCGGTGTTGCCCGGCCTGGCATCCGCTCGCGCTTCGATGGTCAGCTGAGAGCCGGTGCGCGTGACGATGAAGGCCGACCCCGAATACACGATCCGATACTCGAGCGATCCGGCATCGCCCTCGCGGCCGCCCTCCCAGGCGGCCATGTTCGAGTACATGTCGACCGTCTCGGTGGTTCCCGGAGCGATCGTGTGCGAGATCGATGACAGCAGCAGCTGGGGCTCCGCAGGACGGATGCTGATCGGCACGTCGATGAACGACCAGCGCTCCTGACCCTGCAGCCGCACCTGAACGAGACAGGTGTCCGACCATGGAGCTTCCCGGCCGGCTTGGTAGGTCACGCCGCCCGACCCCTCCGCGGAGCACGACGCGGCCGCGCGCTGCGCACTGAACTGCCCGGACCCCACCTCGACGGCATCCGAGGAGATCAGGTCGACGTAGTCGGCCGCGTCGAACGAGACCGACGCGTCTTCGTCGACCACGACGGGAGTCGCGCCGGGCTTCAGCTGCACCTGCATGTCATCGAAGGCGGGAATGCGCAGGAACCCGTAGGCGACCACGTCTCGGCCTCCCGACCCCTTGCCCTTGAGCTGGAACGGCACCAGCGCACCGTCTTCCGGCGCGGCACCCACGATGCGGTCGCCCTGCACAGTGAATCCGGGCTGGTCGCCCCACAGGCTCAGCGTGAGCGAGGAGACATCACCCGACGGCCAGCTCACACGGTCGGTCACGACATCGATGCCGCGCTCCGGGAGGTCTTCCCGGTCGCGCGCGGTGAGCACGGTGTCGGCGACGCTCGGCTGGTCGGCGACGGCGCCGTCGGTCACGGTGACCACGAT
Source organism: Microbacterium sp. K2 (assembly GCF_051365005.1). NCBI lineage: Bacteria > Bacillati > Actinomycetota > Actinomycetes > Micrococcales > Microbacteriaceae > Microbacterium > Microbacterium sp. K2. The sequence continues at coordinate 1,822,015 of NZ_JBLWII010000001.1, forward strand.
GAGCCCCTGCGACGTGCTCGACGTGCGCGTGGACCTGACAGTGTAGAAGTACGAGTTCGTACCGGCGGTGTCTCCTGCGCGGAGCACGATGCGGCCGTCTTCGAGCGACGTGTCGGAGTCGATCAGCGCGTTCAGGCGGTCGTACAGCGGGTTGCCCTTGACCGGAGGCGCGTTGGGCACGAGTTCGGTGATCTCGAGATCGCTCTGCGCCGGGTCGAGGTCGTTCAGACGAGGGTCGAGGACGATCGGGGTGGTCGAGCCCGCCTCGACGCGCACGTAGTCGCTGAAGGTCACGGGAGCCGCATCGTCGATGTCGGCATCGAGCACACCGACACGCACCACGCCTGTGCCCTGCTCGCCCTGAGGGTCGCGCACCGTGTAGCGGAAGGTCACCTGGCCGCCGTCGACGCCGGCGGCGGGCGCGCGGTAGACGATCGCATCGCCGTCGGCGGAGATCGTCGCCGTGCCGGAGCCCTTCTGAGGCTGGTCGATGCCCGCGAGGGTCACTCGATCGCCGTCGCTGTCCATGCCGGTCGCCGGCACGGGCAGCGACACCGTCTGACCGCTGAGGACCCGACCCGTCAGTGTCGACGGCGTCGGCGCGCGGTTCGTCCCCGGAGGAACGACCGTGACCGTCACGACGCCGTTGTCGGAGAGAGCCGGATTGCGCTCGAGCGACACCGAGTAGGTGAGGCGGTAGGTGCCCGGCGTCGTGGGCGCGAGGTAGCGCAGCGCGTTGCGGTCGGCGAAGACGAGCTCGCCGGACTCGCCCGACCCGGTCACCTCGGGGAGCACGACCAGGGGTTCGCCACGCGGGGCGACATCGTTCGCCGCGACGTTGATGCGCGTGAGCGAACCCGCGCGGACGGTGATCGCATCGGGGAACACGATCGGGCGGGTGACGGTCGACGGCGGAGTGAGGAAGACCGTGACCGTGCCCTGCACCGCGGCTCCGGTTCCGTCGGCGACGGTCACGGTGGCCTTGCCGATCACCCCGGGCTCGCCGTCCTCCGTCGTGCCGTTCACGCGGATGCTCTCGTTGCCGACCACGCGCACGCCGAGCTGCGGCGTGGAGCTCACGGCATCCGCCAGCATCAGCACGCGCCCGCTGGTGTTCTGCACGGCACGGAGCACGTCGACAGTCGTGTCCTCACCCTCGCGCACGAACGCGGTGAGCGGCGCCATCGCGAGGCCTGCGGATCCGTCGACCGCTGTGATGCGGATGACGGCCGACTGCTCGGCCTGGGTCGAGACGTCCTGAGCGGTGTAGGTCACGACATACTGACCGGGTTCGGCCACCGTCATCTCGACGGTGCCCGATGCTGCGTTCGGGTTGACCTCGAGCCCCTGAGCCGTCGCCGCGGTCTGCACGGCGTCGACCAGACGGTACGAGCCGGATCCGCCCGACAGGTGGTCGGAGATGCGCACCGATTGCAGTTCTCCGACACGGGCCGTCAGCGCCACAGGCGAGGCGACCAGGGCGGGGCTGCCGGTGACCTGGACATCGAGGGTCTTCTCGGCGGTCGCCCCGTGCACGTCCTCGACGACAACGGTGACCGAGATCACCGCGTCGGCGGCATTGGGGTCGGTGTGGCGGATGGCCACCCGCCCGTCTGCCATCGGCACGACCATGACGGGAGACGAGGAGTCGGTCTCGTAGGCATCGCTGAGCACGAACGGGTCGCCCTCGGGGTCGACCCAGCCCGACAAGGCCGAGACGACGGTGCTGCCGCCGGGAAGGAGCTGCGGTGTCGGCCACTCCTGCTGGCAGGCGTCGACTCCGCACCACACGGGTGCGGAGTTGGTCTCCTGATCGACGACGTTCAGCGTCACGGTCGCCGGTGATGACACGGCGGCGCCGTCGGTGACCGCGTATGTGAAGCTGGCCTGCCCCGACCCCGCCTTGACGGCGACGACGAGCGACTGCCCGTTGGCGACGAGAGTCAGATCGCCGAACGAGGGGTCGCCGAGTCCGCCCGAGACCGACTCGGGGTCGATCGACAGCACGTCCTTCTTGTTCGGATCGTGGTCGTTGAGCAGCACCGGCAGGATCACCTGCTCGCCCGCGCGCACGCCGAACGCATCGTCGACGGCGACGGGCGGCATCTGCTCGGCCACGTCCTCGACGATGATCGTGCCCTCCTGCTGCTCGGTGTCGTCTTCGATCGCCCACTGCTCGAGCGGGATCAGCACGCCGTCAGGGGCCGTCCAGATGAGACCGGTGCCGATCTCGCTCAGCACCGCGCGATCGCCGTTCTCCTGGAACACCGGTTCGATCGTCGAGGAGTCCAGTGCCTCGTCCGGAACACGCAGCGGAACGGTCTCGCCATCCGCCCACAGGGTTCCCGCACCGGTGTCGAGCCAGGCCGCGTAGATCTCGCCCTCGACGACCACCGGCGTGGCCGGGACGCCGGACGCCTCCGCGACGCGCTCGGATTCGCCCGAGGCGAGGTCGACCGACACGAGGCCGTCGGAGTCGGCGATCGACACCGCTTCACCGGAGTCGGCGCCCTCCTGAAGGCGCGCGTCTTCGGCGACATCGAGCTCGATCGGTTCGTCGCGCCCCTGCAGCCACAGCTCGCCGGTGCCCGTCTGGAGCATGGCCCAGCGGTCTCCCACGACGGTGACGGACAGGCCCTCTGCGGCATCCGGAGCTGCGGAGACGGACTCGGGATCGCCGAGGAACCGGTGCTCGTCGATGTCGAACCGCCGGATCGCACCCTCGTCCGAGGAGTAGAGCACCAGCAGTCCCTCGGGCGAGAGCCCGATCGCATCCGCTGTGTACGTCGGAGGATCCTCGCCCTCCTCGACCTCGACGCCCGCGAACGGGTCTACGAGAGCGGTGGCCGCGCCGGCGTCGAGCGTGGTCACCGACACCTGACCCGTGTCGGTGCGATAGGCCACGTACGCCCCGGCGGAGAGGATCTCACGCGTGCCGGCCGGTGTCGGCTCGGACGCGATCGGCGTGCCCTCCTCCGACGAGTCGGAGAGCAGATCGGCGGGGCTTGCAGGGTCGACATCCCAGCGCTGTCTGTTGCCCTGCGCATAGATCACCGCCGCGGAGCCGCTCTGCCAGACCGCTTCCGGGTCGTCGACGTTGCGCACCGTGTCGATCTCGGCGAGCTCGGTGTTCACGCGTGCGTACTGACCGCTGTCGCGCATGACCCAGACCGACGACTCGAGACGGGGCACCTCCTGCGACTGGTAGCCCTGCGCCGTGATGGCGAGCGTGAGCACCACGGCCAGAGCGGCGATGCCGGAGATCGCCGTGATCAGGCGCCCCCGCGATCGGGGGTTCGCCTCCGCGCGGGCGCGATCGCCGATCGCCATCACAGAACTCCGGTGAGGTGGAGGGCGACGATGCCGACTGCGGCGAGCGCTGCGGCTCCGATCAGCGCGCCGATCACACCGGCGACGAGCGGCGAGCGGGTCTTCGCACGCGCGGCGGGCAGTTCGTCGCGGTCGCGCGGCATCGCCTGCTGTCGTGCGGCACGCTCTGCGCGGCGCGAGTCCGGTGCGACCGTCGTGATCACCGGGCCGCGGGCGGAGGAGTCCGAGAAGCTGACGGGAGCCGCGGCGGCCCACTCAGCGGATGCCGCCTCGAACGCCGTCGGGTGCAGGCCCAGCTCGTACTGCGCCCAGCGGAGCCGTTCGGCGAAGTCGGCCATGCTCGCGAACCGCTTGGCCGAATCGCGATGCATCGCGGTCGCGAAGATGTCGTCGATGATCGGAGGGATGCCGTCGACGGGCACGGCGGTGTAACGCGCCTTGATGATCCGATCGGTGAGCTGGTCGCGTGAGTTGGAGCCGCGGTCTGCCCTTTCGAACGGGCTTCGTCCGGCGAGCAGCGTGTACAGGGTGGCGCCGAGACTCCAGATCTCGCTCGGAACCGACCCCGAGACGCGCTCCTGCAGCACTTCGGGCGAGCTCCACGGCACCGACATCGCGATCGTCTCGCCGTCGCCCTCGTCGATCACGGCGGCCGCGATGCCGAAGTCGGCGAGCACGGGAGCCCCGAGGGAGTTGATGAGCACGTTCGACGGCTTGATGTCGCGATGCAGAAGCCCTGCCCTGTGCACCGTCTCGAGCGCACCGGCGATGCGCACACCGGTGTCGAGCACATCGGCGAGCGCCAACGGCGCCTTCTTGTAGCGGGCGCTCATGGTGTCGGGGCAGTACTCCATGGCGAAGTACGGGCGACCGTCGGCAGAGATCGACGCCTGGTAGATCGTCACGATCGAGGGGTGTGCGCTGAGCCTCGCGGAGATGTCAGCCTCGACGTTGAAGGTGCGCAGCACCTCGCGGTTCACCGCATCCGCCAGCAGCACCTTCACAGCGGCGACGCGTCGCGGCATGTCCTGTTCGTACAGGAAGACGTCGGCGAACCCACCGGAGCCCAGCGGGCGCACATAGCTGTACCCCGCCAGCGTCGGCGGTGTCGATGCCATGCGCGTGGCCACCCATGCTCCTCACGGTCGGATGGGAGACCGCGCTCTGCATTCGCCCTGCGCGCTGCGCTGGACGATCCCCCCGATCACCGAGTATATCGAGGGCATGGATGATCTCGAAGGCGCGCTTCGCCGACCTCTCGGCTCAGGCTCGCCAGCATCCCACCACGTGATCGTCGACCATGCCCGCCGACTGCATCAGGGCGTACATGGTGGTCGGGCCGACGAATCTGAAGCCTCGACGACGCAGCTCCTTGCTCATCGCCGTCGACTCCGGTGTCACCGCCGGGACGTCTGCAAAAGACGCGGGTCGGATGCCGCACTCGGGCGCGAACGACCACATCAGCTCGTCGAGCTCGCCCTCGGCCATCGAGCGCACGATCCGGGCGTTGCCGATCGTGGCCTCGATCTTCGCCCGGTTGCGGATGATCCCCGCATCCGCCATGAGCCGCTCCACATCTGATTCGTCGAACTCGGCGACCAGATCGGGCGCGAATCCGGCGAACACCTCGCGAAAGCGGGGACGCTTGCGGAGGATGGTGATCCACGAGAGACCCGCTTGAAACCCCTCGAGCGCCATCTTCTCGAACAGCGCCCTGTCGCCGTGCAGGGGCGTGCCCCACTCTTCGTCGTGATACCGGCGGTACTCTGCGTCGTCGCCGACCCAGCCGCATCGCTCGCGTCGGTCGGGGCCGGCGATCAGTGACGTCATGTGCCCACGCTAGCCGTCGCCACGGACATCGGTGCCGGTGGTGCAGGCGTGGTGCGGATGCAGGTGCAGGTGTGGTGCGGGTGCAGATGTGGTGCAGGTGTGGTGCCGGTGGCGGCTAGGCGGCGGTCTGCGCGGTTCCGGATCCGAGCGCGTCGATGAATGACCCCGAGAAGGCGTCGAGCGCTTCGCGGGCTGCGACGGGTTCCTGTCGCCCGATGGCGTCGAGAGCCGCCGAGAGCAGGTTGCGTCGTGAGGCGCGATCCGCTGCGAAGTCCACGCCGTGTCGGATGGCGGTCTGCGGATCGACGAACAGCCGGAGGGGATCGATGTGATCGCGCACGATGCGCGTGCCGAGGCGGCCGAGCTCGCGGGAGATGAGATGTTCGGCGAGCTCGAGGTAGCCGAGCAGTTCGCAGGCGTCGTCGGAGAGCAGCGGATCCTGCAGGTGCACCCGCAGTGGCGGACCGGCGCAGGTCTTCTCGACGATCAGACGACCGACGACATGGGCACGCTCGATCATGTCGTCCGTCGACCATTCCGCGACGCGAGTCCCCGCACTCGGCGACACCTGCACGAATCGCATGTCGACGAGTCGCTGCAGCGCCTCGCGCACCGGGGTGCGGGAGACAGACCACGCGTGAGCGAGCAGATCGAGCCGCAGCCGCTGCCCCGGAGGCAGACGTCCGCTCACGATCTCGGCGAGCAGTCGCTCATACGCGAGACCGCTGAGCAGCTGCGGCCTCAGTTGTTCCTCGAGGGAGCCCGTGGACATGGTCTTATCACTCTCATCAACTAACATATTGGATGATTAGAGGATGACATATGCAAGTGGCAAACACAAATCACCTGATATTTGAGTCTGATCCAATGAAATATCAGGTGCCCAAGATTCCGGATAGCATTGAGCCATGCCTGTGCCCACGACGCCGGCGCGGATGCCTCGGAAGCTGCTGCGCGATCAGATCTTCGACGCGCTTCTGGATGCCATCGTCACGGGCGACCTGGCAGCAGGAGAGCCGATCTCCGACAAGCAGCTCGAGACCTGGCTGGGCGCCTCGCGCACGCCGATCAGGGAGGCGGTGAATCGCCTGGCCGGCATGGGCCTGATCGAGGTGCTCCCCCAGCGCGGCACCCGCATCGCACCTCTCGATTCGACGAGGTTCGCCGAGGAGATGGAGATGCTCGGGGTCGTGTACTCCGCGACGGTGCGCGAGGCCGTTCCCCTTCTCACGGACGCCGACCAGACACGCATCGGCGAACTGCACGCGACGGTGAGCCGCACCTCGAACGCGCTCGAGCGGGCACGCATCGTGGATGCCCTGATGAGTGTGTTCGTCGATCGCTATCGCAACACGCTGATCCAGCGCATCCGTGAGAAGTCCGTGCCTCACGTCACGCGGATGATCACTGCTCGACCGGGCGCTCTCGATGCGACTGACACCTCGGCAGCACTCGATTCTCTCGCTGCCGCCTCGGCATCCGGAGACGCGGATGCCGCCGCGAAGGCCGCGCGGGCGTACTTCACTGCGGGAGTCGCGAGCGTGTTGGCACGCGATGGAGCGGAATCGAACCCGGCTGAGGTTCCTGCTGCTGCTCCTGCCGGACTCGAGGGCACTACCGGACTCGAGGGCACTGCCGGACTCGAGGGCGAGGTCGCCTGATGCCGACGAAGAACGCACCCCAGCCGCGGAGACTGTTGCGTGACGAGGTCTACGACACGATTCTCGGCGCGATCCTCGACGGCACACTGGAGCCGGGCGAGGTGCTTCACGATGAGGAGCTCATGACCTGGCTCGGGTCATCGAGAACGCCGATCCGCGAGGCTCTCAATCGGCTCGCCGAGGAGGACGTCGTCGAGCTCGTGCCGCATCGCCACACGCGGGTGGCGCCCATCAATGTGGCGGCGATCAACGAGAGCCTTTTCGTGATCGGCGTGATCCACGAGCATCTTGCCCGCACCACCACTGCCGACCTCACCGACGAGCATGTCGCCGACCTTCGTCGGGAACTGGCTCACGTCGAAGACGCGGTGAACGCGGATGATGCCGCAGCCCTGGGCCGGGCGATTCGCAGCTACTTCCTCGTGGTCGTGCGCGCCGCCACGAACTCGGTGCTGCGCGCGAAGGCAGAGACCCTGTCGTTGCAGCTCGTGCGATTCCTCACGCCACGTGAGAACCTCGTCACACCTCAGCAGGCGCTCGAATTCATCCGCGGGATCACCGCAGCGGCTGAGGCACGCGATGGTGAGCGAGCCGGAGACCTCATCCATGAGCTGCATGCGGCCACGCGCAGCAACTTCCTCGAGTTCTACCGCGAGCCGGATCCGACGGACTGAACCTCTGCTGTTCTTGCGGGCACGCGCGGCAGTGTGCCGGTTGTTCACACCCGCGCGACGTGTCGGTTGTTCACACCCGCGCGACGTGTCGCAGCTTGGTCAGATTCGCATCGGTGCGCCCCGAACGGCCTCTGGGGTCGGGGAGCCCGAACGGCCTCTGGGGTCGGGGAGGCTGAGTCGTGGTGTGCGCCAGCGCTGTGCGGGGTCCCACCATGCCGGTCCCCGCACCTGGGGAAGACCCTCGTTCATGCGGATCTCCCACCCCGACGTGCCGAGGGACCGGTGATGCCACCAGCACAACGGCACACCGTTATCCGTATGCGTCGGGCCACCCCGTGCGTGTTCGGTGACGTGGTGGATCTCACACCACGACGCCGGCACATGGCACCCCGGGATCAGGCACTCCTTGTCGCGGGCGATGATCGCCCGCCGCTGATGCACCGTGAACACCCGATCCGTGGTCGTGATCCCGATGATGCGGCCCTCATCCATGAGCACCCGCTGAATCGCACCCGAGCACGCGACCTGCGCCGCCACCGAGACCGGCACGTGAGCGCCGGATCCGGGGATCGTCGCCCACCCACCATTGCCGCTCACTCCACTCGATCCGGCCTCAGCGGCTCCGAAGGCGGCACCGGTGGCACCCGCCGCGTAGTTCGCGAGGTCTTTCGCGTCGACAGTCACGACGACGACCGGTGATGCTCCACCAAGGGTGGGCATGTCCTTGTGCCGGGCGGCGATCCCGAGAGCTGCGGCCAGGGCGTCGTGGCGCTTCTGCGCCGCGGTGCGGTCATCGAGCACACACCGCGGATCGGAGTTGAACGGATCAGTCCCATCCGGATCATCCGCCATGTCCACGTCCACGTCGGCACCAGCACCCGCACCCGCACCCGCACCCGCACCCGCACCCGCACCCGAATCCGAATCCGAATCCGAATCCGAAAAGTCGGTATCAGGAGAATCCGCGTCAGCGTCGACATCGGCGCTCGGGGCGAAGAACACCCCCGGCATGGGCGGCCCGTCGCCTTTGGGATTGAGCATCGCATCCATGATCAGCTGCAGCTGGGCGGCGGCCTCGGGGGTCAGGTACCCGCGGATCGCATGCATGCCGTCTTTCAATCTGCCGATCGTGATCCCGCGACGACGCCGCGCGTCCTCGTCCTTCGGCTCCTCACCATCCGGATCGAACATCGACGCGAGATCCTCCGCCAGGCTCTTCAAGTCCTGCACCGTCGGTGACGGACCGGCCGCATCCGGGACCCTGTCGACATCCGGGTCCTCATCGGGCCCCATGTCGAGCCCGTGACCGCGCGCGCATCCTGCCAATGCGACATCCGCCGCCAACCGCTGCTCGACCGTGAGCCGATCCCACACCCGCTCGATCGGACCCGTCGCCGCCAGAAACCCCGCGACACCGACCACCCCGTCCAGCAACGCCAGCCGCATCTCCGACCACCGCGCCGGCATCCTCTCCCCCGCCAGACTCAACGGCCGCCGCACCAGATCGACCACCCTGTCGACCCGGCTCGCACCCCGCACATCCACCAACAGCGTCCGCTGCAACAACTCATTCAGACCCCGACACCCCGCCGAATGCGGAAAGTCGCCCATGTCAGCCGTCGCAACCGTCTCGACGATGACCGCCTCGACCCGCCGGAACGCCGCCCCCGCACCCTGCAACACCACGACCCGCTCCGCATCGCTCAACCCCGCCAGCGCATCATCGGACAGCACCGCATCCAGGTCAGCGATGACCCGATCCAGGAGCTCCGCAGTGCTGTTCATACCCCCTAGTCAACCCGGGACCACCGACATTCACGCCCCAAAAGAGTCCGCTTTTATGCCAGATCAACGCCATATTCCAATCTCCCGATACAGCGCAGACTCGTCGCACATCCGGCACGAACAGACAACGCGAAGAAGTGATGACGAGCGCCGGAAGGAGAAGCGGGAGCAGAGGACAGAGTAAGGACGTCAGCAGAGAGGAGACGACGACGAGAGACGAAGACGCGAGGGGAAGAGGCAAAGCAGCAGAAGAAGAAAACGAAGAAGGGAGAAGAAGGAAGAGGAAGAGAGAACAACGAAAGGGAACCGGAAGAGACGGACGAGGAGAGGTGAGAGAAAGCGGACGAGGCGGGGAGGGAAACCGGACAATCCCCAGCGACGTCAATCTCAACGAAAGCGAGCCCGAACAACAGAGAACCCGAACAACAGAAGGAGCTCCCAGGGTGTACCCCGGGAGCTCCTCTCTCTCGACTCTCAGTCCGCGAAGGTCGCGGCGTCGATCACGAAGCGGTAGCGCACATCAGACGCGAGCACGCGCTCGTAGGCCTCGTTGATCTGCGCCGCGCTGATCACCTCGATCTCGGAGGCGATGCCGTGCTCGGCGCAGAAGTCGAGCATCTCCTGAGTCTCCTGGATGCCGCCGATGTTCGACCCGGCGAGCGAGCGGCGCCCGCCGATCAACGACGAGACATTGACCGAGAGTGGCTCTGCGGGTGCCCCGACGCAGACCATCGACCCACCCACGTCGAGCAGGCCGAGGTACGAACGCAGATCGACCACGGCACTGACCGTGTTGAGGATGACGTCGAACGATCCGCGCAGCGAGCGGAACGTCTCGGGATCGCTCGTCGCGTAGTAGTGGTCTGCTCCGAGGCGCAGGCCGTCGTCCTTCTTGCTGAGAGTCTGCGACAGCACGGTCACTTCGGCGCCGAGCGCGTGGGCGATCTGCACGCCCATGTGTCCGAGTCCGCCGAGCCCGACGACCGCCACTCGCGTGCCGGGGCCGACGTTCCAGTGCCGCAGCGGGGAGTAGGTGGTGATCCCTGCGCAGAGAAGAGGTGCTGCGACGTCGAGCGCGAGCGCATCGGGGATGCGTACGGCGAAGGACTCGGTCACGACGACCTGCTCGGAGTATCCGCCCTGCGTGATGGTGCCGTCGCGATCGGTGCTGCCGTAGGTGAAGATCGCGCCGTTCGAGCAGAACTGCTCGTCGCCGCGCTGGCAGTTGCGGCATTCTCCGCACGAGTTCACGAGGCATCCGACGCCCACGCGGTCGCCCACGGAGTGCTTCGTGACGTCGGCCCCGACCGCGGCCACGATGCCGGCGATCTCATGGCCCGGCGCGAGCGGGTAGCTCTGCGGCCCCCAGTCACCGCGCACGGTATGGATGTCGGAGTGGCAGATGCCGGCGAAGGCGATGTCGATCAGGATGTCGTTCGGGCCGAGCTCTCGACGCTCGATGACGGTCTTCTCGAGCGGCGCGGCTTCGCTGGGTGCGGCGTAGGCGTTGACACGGGTCATCTCGGACTCCTCGATTCGGTGCGGATGGGCCAGGTCGACACTACTCGCGCCCTCTCTGTGGCGCCTGACCGCACACGACACAGACCCAGATCACCCGACACAGACCCAGACCACACGACACAGGCCGGGATCACACGATACAGGCAGGGATCACACGATCCCGGCCTGAGTCAGATGCTCTGCGACGCTGCGTCAGCGCTTCGCGTTCTTCTTCAGCGTCTTCTCCAGCACAGGTGCCTCGCCGGATGCTGCGAGCGCCGCGTAGTACTCGCGGGCCTCGTCCTGGCGCGTCCGCTCAGCACCGGAGGCGATCGGCGCGCGGACGTGCTCGGGCTCGTATCCGAAGGCGTCGACGAGGTCGAGGGCGTACGGGCGGAGCCGGGCGCACAGGCGGTCGATGTAGCGAGAGACCGCGGCGGCGCGCTGCGTCGAGAGACGCCCGTTGATGAGGTGCCATGCGAGGTGCTTCTCGATGAGCTGCAGTCCGAAGAGGTCACGCAGCCAGGTGAGCACCTTCTTCGTGTCGGCGTCCTCGACGCGATGGACGGCATCCGTGAACGCCTCCCACTGCAGCAGCTCAGCATGCGCGCGAGCCGCCTCGATCAGCTCGGCCTGGTTCTCGTTGAACAGCTTCGCGCCGAGCACCTTGTCTTTGCCCGCGGGGCGCAGACGACCGGCGATGTCGGCGACCATCTGCTGCACGCGCTCGGCGAGCAGCAGATGCTGCTGCTCCTCGCGCAGGCCGTTCTCGACCGAGCGCGAGACCTGACCGAGGTCGACGACCGACTGGCCGAACTGACGCAGGCCTGCGCCGTGGAAGAGCTTGCCTGCAGTCATCCCGACGGCGAACTTGGCGAGAGCCGCGGCATCCTTGCCCGTGAACTGCTGGGCGTAGTCGGTCAGCAGCCGCTTGCCGACGAGCTGGAGCAACACGTTGTTGTCGCCCTCGAACGTGACATAGATGTCGAGGTCGGCCCGGAGGCCCACGAGGCGGTTCTCGAACATGAAGCCGGCGCCGCCGCAGGCCTCACGCGCCTCCTGCAGCGTGTCGAGCGCGTGCCAGGTCGACAGCGGCTTGAGGGCCGCGGCGAGCGTCTCGAGATCTTCGCGGTCGTCAGGGGTGTCGGTGCGACCCGAGAACACTCCGTCGAACTTCTGCAGGAACTCGTCGTGCGCGAAGATCTGCGCATAGGTCGTGGCCAGGCGAGGCAGCAGGCGGCGCTGGTGCTTGCCGTAGTCCATCAGCACGACCTCCTGCCCGTCGGCCCCGTCGAACTGACGGCGCTGCGTGGCATAGGTGATCGCGATCTTCAGACCGAGAGCCGAGGCCCACGAAGCCGCACCATCGAGCGAGACGCGGCCCTGCACCAGTGTGCCGAGCATCGTGAAGAAGCGACGGCCGGGGCTGTCGATCGCGCTCGAGTACGTGCCGTCGGCAGCGACGTCGCCGTACTTGTTGAGCAGGTTCGTGCGGGGGATGCGGATGTGGTCGAAGCTCAGACGGCCGTTGTCGATGCCGTTCAGGCCGCCCTTGAGTCCGTCGTCCTCGCGTCCGATGCCCGGCAGGTCGACGCCGTCTTCGCCGCGCAGCGGCACGTAGAAGCAGTGCACGCCGTGGTTGACACCGTTGGTGATCAGCTGCGCGAACACCGTCGCGGCGACTCCGTGCAGGGCGGCGTTGCCGAGGTACTCCTTGGTCGCGCCGCGGAACGGCGTGTTGATCACGAACTCCTCGGTGCTCGGGTCGTACGTCGCGGTCGTCCCGACAGCGGCGACGTCGGAACCGTGCCCGATCTCGGTCATCGCGAAAGCGCCGGGGATCGAGAGGTCCATGACACCGGGCAGCCACTTCTCGTGGTGCTCCGTCGTGCCGAGCTGGAGAATCGCGGAACCGAACAGGCCCCACTGCACGCCCGACTTGATCTGCAGGCTCGGGTCGGCGACGACGAGCTCCTCGAAGCCGGCGATGTTCCCGCCGTTGTTCTCTTCGCCGCCCAGCGACTTCGGGAACGCACGGTGCACGGCCTTGTTCTCGACGAGCAGGTGCAGCTGGCTGAGCACGCGCTCGCGGTGCTCGTCTTTGCCGAGCTCGTCGTCACGCCAGAACGCCGAGTCCTTGATCAGCTCGCGCGCCTCACGGCGGGTGTCTGCCCAGGTGCCCATCAGCAGGTCGGTGACCCGGGCGACATCGAACCGCAGGTTCGCGTCGGCGTTATCGGCGTGGGGGCGAGTCGTCTTCGGACGGACGGCGGCGTCGACCATGAGCGTTCCTCTCAGAGGGAAGTGGGGGCACTCCCATGGTAGGTCTGCCACAACCAGGAGTGAACTGCTGTGTACGCTTCCTCCAACTACCTGCGGGGGCAACTCCCCGGCGGATTGTCGTCAGACGACAGTCCGGTCGAGACCGCAGCTTCAGTCCTTCACCCCTGCGGGCGGGGGCGGAGCCGTCTGCGCCTGCTCCCAACGCCGTTTCGTTCCGGAGCTCAGACGCGCCCAGGTCCGATCGCGGATGAAGATCGAGTCGATCGCGATCATCGTGAGCGAGAACCAGGGCAGCCCCATCAGCACGCCGATGCCGATGTGGAAGGAGAGGATGCCGACGAGACCGATGAGACGCGTCGGCCGCGTGAGCAGCATGAGCGGGAACGCCACCTGCAGGATGATCGACCCCCAGGTCGCGGCGACCACCATCGGCCCCCACGTCGTGACGAGGTCGCTCAGCACCGGCCACGTGCCGAATCGAGCGGTCTGCAGCGGGTTGTAGACCGCGTAGCCCTCCTCCCAGGGCGCACCGCCTGCCTTGTACAGAGCACCGGAGGCATAGACGAAGCAGACCTGGGCGGTGAGCGCCACGAGGGCCAGATTGTGGAAGACGGTGCCCAGAAGAGCCGGCTGGCTTGCCGGAGCGAACCACTCTCCGTTCTTCGCACGACGCTTGGCGTCGAGCGACCAGCGGGCTGCGGGGTCGGCGAAGAACAGCAGCAGCAGGGCGATGCGGAACATGTTGTCTCCCTGGTCGCCCACCATGTCGTTGGCTTCGATGAACCCCACCCACAGGCAGAAGAACACGGGAAGGACGATCCGGAAGCGCCACCCCAGCACGAACAGCACGGCCAGCACACCGAGCAGCAGATACAGAGCGGTGTAGAGGACGTCGTTGCCCGTCGCCGCATGGAACGCGCTGAAGATCCAGATCTTCGGGAACTCGCTGACGGGTTCGGCGAGCTCGCCGTTCCACGCCGAGCCCGAGCCGAACGTATAGAGACGAGTGCTGAAGTTCGATGCGAGCAGGCCGATCGCCGTGATGCCGAAGAGGATGCGGGTGACCGCCAGGCCGTAGAGGGCCTTCTTGCCGTTGAAGAGCCAGTCCCCCACGAACGCCGAGATCCGGTCGATCGCCGAGAGGACCATCGACCACAGGCCGCCGATCATCGACGAGGCGAAGCTCAGCAGACGCGTCAAGAACGAGCGGGGCGGCTGCGGGGTCGGCTGCGACCCCGGCGACGGAGCAGTGGCAGGCGACACCGACGGAGCAGGAGCGGGAGGTGCGGATGCCGGCGCGGGCGCGGTCACCGTCGATCGAGAGGTCTGTGACCCGACATCCTTCTTCTTCGCGTCTGCCTTGGGCGCGGTCCTGGTCGGCGCGCTCACGGCTGGATCCTCTCGAACTGGGCACGGAAGGTGTCGGCGAAGTTCTCGCGACTCTGCCCTTCCTCTTCTATAGGCAGTCGCCACCCGGTCGTCGAGAACGTGGGATCGGGGCGCTGTGCGCTCGGATCGTTGCGGTCGGCATAGGGGACGACGTTCTGACGGCTCACGCGATACTGGACCTGGACGACCGCATCGGCTCCCCAGATCGCATAGGCCACCTGAGTGGCATAGGCGGTGGAGAGGTGCTCCTCGGCCATGTACGCCTCGGTCGACGGCTTCTCGCCCTCGAGTTCGTCGAAGGAGCGCACCATCCACTCCTCCCAGCCCTCTTCGGTGAAGTCGAGTCCCACGACGGCCTTCTGATCGTCGTTCAGCTTGTTGAACGCGTTCATCTGACCGCTCGCGACCTCGCTCGACTGGATGCCGGCGCGAGGCGGGAACAGGTTGTAGCGGATCATCGAGAGCTCGACGTCGGTGGCGCTCACCCACCCGGTCTCGATCTCCTGGCCGTCCTTCTCTATGACGGCGCGGACGTTGAAGTGATAGTCGCCGTTGATCGGCTCGGGGGCGAAGACGCTCCACGACTGACCGAACATCGGCAGCATGTATCCGGCGAGGACCTCCTGTGTGGGGATCTCCCGCAGTGCCGAGTACGGCGCGATCCAGAGGAACGACGCACCCACATGCCACAGGGTCAGCAGACAGGCGGCGAACGCGATGAGCTTCACCCACCAGGTCGGGCGCGGTCGCGGGTCGGTCGCGGCAGTCGCCGCATCCTGCACTTCCGGTGAGGTCTCAGTCATCGTGCTCATCCACATCCTTCTCACCGCTGAAGGTCGGGGCCGCCGCAGCGACGGCCCCGACCTCTCAGCGTTCCTGCACTGCGTTACTCCGTCTGGACGATCGGCCGTCTGGAACGCGCGATCCTCGTCATCCCGAGCCCGAGCATCAGCAGCAGACCCGCCAGCGCGATCCACCCGCCCTGGATCTCCCCACCGGTGGTGGCGAGGCCCGTGGCCACGACCTGGAACGAGGCCGAGACGCTGCCGGAGGTCGCTCCGGTCAGGGTCACCGCGTGGGTTCCGAGGTCGGTGCTCGACGGGATGGTCCAGGTGAAGGTGACCGTGCCCTGCGCATCGGCGACCTTGGTCCCCAGTGCGATCGGCGCGGAGGTCATCACTCCGGTGACGGACTCGCCGGGCTTGAACCCGGTGCCGACCGCCGTCTGCTTCTCGCCACGCTCCAGAACCGGGTTCTCGAGCGTGATGGCGATGTTGCCGGTCGGATCTGCATCAGCATCCGCCGACGCCGAGGCCTCAGCCGTCGCCGAGGCGGATGCCTCAGCAGCGGCCGTGGCGGAGGCATCAGCAGCCGCCGATGCGGAGGCCGTGGCCGACGAGGTGGCGTTTGCCGCCGCGGCCGCCGACGCGTTCGGGTCGGCATCGGCCGACGCCGAGGCGTCAGCCGCACTCGTCGAGGTCGCGTCGTTCTGCGCCGTGGCCTGAGCCGCAGCAGCCGCAGCCGCACTGGCGTTGGCATCGGTGGTGGCCGTGGTCGAAGCATCCGTGGATGCGTCGTCCGTCGCTGCCGCCGAAGCCGCCGCATCAGCCGTCACGTCAGCCGCCGCCGAAGCGGAGCTCGTCGCGTCAGCCAGTGCCGCAGCAACTGCCGCCGCCTGGGCCGCAGCGTTGCTGTCGTCATCCGCCTGAGCGGATGCCGCAGCGGATGCCGAGGCGTTGGTGTCGGCCTCAGCCGTGGGATCAGCCGCCGCCGAGGCATCAGCCGTGGCGGAGGCATCAGCAGCAGCCGATGCGGAGGCCGTGGCCGACGAGGTGGCGTTGGCAGCCGCGGCCGCCGACGCGTTCGGGTCGGCATCGGCCGAAGCCGAGGCGTCAGCCGCACTCGTCGAGGTCGCGTCGTTCTGCGCCGCCGCCTGAGCAGCCGCAGCCGCAGACGCATTCACATCTGTGGTGGCCGTGGTCGAAGCATCCGTGGATGCGTCGTCCGTCGCTGCCGCCGAAGCCGCCGCATCAGCCGTCACGTCAGCCGCCGCCGAAGCAGAGCTCGTCGCATCAGCCAGTGCCGCAGCAACCGCCGCCGCCTGGGCCGCCGCGTTGCTGTCGTCATCCGCCTGAGCAGATGCCGCAGCGGATGCCGAGGCGTTGGTGTCGGCCTCAGCCGTCGGATCTGCCGCCGCAGACGCGTCAGCTGTGGCGACCGCGTCGGAGGAGGCATCGGTCGATGCATCGGCGATCGCCGCCGCACTCGCGTTCGATGCCGCACTCGTCGAGGCGTCGGACGTCGCCGAGGCCTCAGCCGCAGTGTCCGTCGTCGCGTCGGCCAGCGCCGCAGCCTGAGCAGCGATCGCCGCTCCGGCGTTCGCCTCCGAGGTCGCGTCAGCCGTTGCGGTCGCCGACGACGTCGCCGTCGCCGCCGTCTCCGCCGCAGCCTCGGCAGCCGGGTCAGCCGCAGCCGACCCCTCCGCCGTGGCATCCGCGAAGGCCGCAGCCTGTGCGGAGGCTTCTGCGATCGCATCGGTCGAGGCGTCGGCGTTCGCCGAAGCGGATGCCGAAGCCGCCGCGTTCGTGTTCGCCGCTGCCTCAGAAGAGGCATCGGTCGACGAGTCCGTCGTCGCCGCCGACTCGGACGAGGCCGCGGAGTTCGACTCCGCCGCCGTCGATGCATCCGCGTTCACGTCATCCGACGCGTCGGCCTGAGCCGCCGCCTGCGCGGCCACAGCCGCAGAGGCGTTGGCTGTCGACGTGACATCGGTGGTCGCCGTCGACGACGCATCCGGCGTCGCCGCCGCGTCAGCCGCCGAGGTGGCGTCCGATGTCGCCGCCGCCGATGCCGCTGACGTCGCGTCGGCGAGAGCTGCGGCTTCAGCCGCTGCCTGAGCCGACGGGTCGCCGTCTGCGGTGGCATCAGCCGACGCCGATGCCGACGCGGCCGCGTTGGTGTTGACGTCGCCCGGGTCGCCGGCGGTCACCTCGGTGGTGTCCGTGGCGCTGAACGCACCGGATGTCGCGGTGAGCAGGTAGCCCGCCGCGGGTTCGGCGTCAGCCGGGACCGGATAGTTCTCGGTGAACGCACCGAACTCGTCGGTGGTCGCGGTCACGGGGCCTCCGACGTCTCCACCACCGGGGGCGGTGAGCTGCAGCGACACCGTGGAGTTCACGGGCCAGCCGGAGCCGGTGACAGCGAGGTTGGTGCCGGCCGGAACCGATGCGGCCGCGTCGACGACGACAGGAGCCGCCGTCACCTCGGTCGTGTCGGTCGCCGTCTGGTCGCCCTCGCTCGCCGTGACCGTGTATCCCGTGCCTGCGGGGGTTCCCGCGGGCACCGGATAGTCGATCGCGAAGGCACCGAGAGCGCCGGTCGTCACGGTCTGGGGTGTGCCGATGAGCGCGCCGCCCGGGGCCGTCAGCTGCACAGTGACCTCGGTGTCCGCCGGCCAGTTCGCACCGGTGACGGCGAGGTCAGTGCCCGCCTCGACGGTCGCAGCCGCGTCGACGGTCGCCGCGGCTGTCACCGCGGTCGTGTCGGTCGCCGACTGGGTGCCGACGCTGGCGGTGGCCGTGTAGCCAGCGCCCGGAGCCGTCGAAGCGGGAACCGGGTAGTCGAGCGTGAACCCTCCGGACGCATCGGTCGTGACCGTCGCGGGAGCGCCGACGGTCGTGCCGCCACCGGGTGCCGTCAGCACCACGGATACCTCGGTGCTGGCAGGCCAGCCGGTGCCGGTGATGGGAAGGCTCGTGCCTGCCTGCACCGTTGCCGCGGCATCGACGGCTGCAGCAGCGGTCACCGCGGTCGTGTCGGTCGCCGTCTGTTCGCCCACGGTCGCGGTGACCGTGTAGCCCGTGCCGGGCGTGGCCGAGGCGGAAACCGGGTAGTTCAGCGTGAACCCGCCGTCTCCGTCGGTCGTGACCGTCTCAGGACCGCCGACGTCGACGCCGTCCGGATCGGTGAGCTGCACGGTGACCTCGGTGTTCGCCGGCCAGTTCGCACCGGTGAGCGGAAGGCTCGTGCCTGCCTGCACCGTGTCAGCGGCGTCGACCACCGCAGCGGCCGTCACCTCGGTGGTGTCGATCGCGGTGACCGCACCAGCAGTCGCCGTGACCGTGTAGGCCGTTCCCGGCACAGCCGAGGCTGGCACGGGATACGCGAGCGTGAACCCGCCGTCTGCGTTCGTCGTTACCGTCTCAGGGCCACCGACATCCGCACCTCCACCGGGCGCCGTCAGCTGAACGGTGACCTCGGTGTTCGGCGGCCAGGTCGTTCCGGAGACCGCGAGGTCGGTGCCTGCCTGGACGACCGGGGCCGCATCGATCGACGCGACCGGAGCGTTCGTCACCTCGGTCGTGTCGGTTGCCGTCTGCGTTCCGACCGTCGCCGTGACCGTGTAGCCGGTTCCGGCAGGGGTGCCCGCCGGTACCGGGTAGTCGAGCGTGAATGCTCCCGACGGATCGGTGGTCACGAGCTCGGGGCCTCCGATGTTCGCGCCGCCACCGGGTGCGGTCAGCTGCACCGAGATCTCGGTGCTCGCGGGCCAGTTCGTTCCGGAGATGCCGAGGTCGGTGCCGTCCTGCACTGCCGGTGCGGCGTCGACCGCGGCAGCGGCCGTGATCTCGGTCGTGTCCGTCGCGGTGCTGGTGCCGTCGGTGGCCGTCACGATGTATCCGGTGCCCGGCGCTGTCGACGCGGGGATGAAGACGCCCCCGGTGAAGTTGCCCGACGCATCGGTCGTCACGGTCACCGGGTCATTGACCGGTGCACCCCCTGCGCTCGTGACCTGCACCGACACGTCGGTGTTCGCCGGCCAGCCCGAGCCGGTGACAGGAAGGCTCGTGCCTGCCTGAACCGTGTCGGCCGCGTCGATCGCGGCGACTGCCGCAAGCGCCGACTTCACGGTCGACGATGCGAAGTCGAGTTCGACGCCTCCGCCCACGGCGGGAAGCAGATCGATCGCCAGCGCACGCACGGTGAAGCTGTCACGGGGGATGTCTCCCGGCTCGGACTGCTCGTTGATCGTGATCGTCGCCACCCCCGACAGCACGCCCTGCAATACGGGGTCGAGCGCCAGGAGCAGCGGACCGGTGATACCGGCCAGCGTGGTCTGGAGGCCGGGGACGACGCTGGTCAGTGCGGCGTCGACGAGCGGTCCCGTGGTGGTCGCGATCGCGCCCGTCACCGCTCCGAGCACCGGAGTGAGGATGTCGCCGAGGTCCAGACCGGCCAGCGCCAGGTCGCTCGTCACCGTGGGGTCGGTGGGGTCGGTGCCGGCGAACTGCGCGAGCGTCCCCTGCACGGTGACTCCGCCGCTCGCGACGGTTCCGAGGATCGCCGCGTTGAGGTCGACATCGACCTGCAGGGTCACCTGCAGCGCATCGAGAGTCGTCGTGAGAATCGACGACAGCTTTCCGTTGAGGCTGTTCGGGTGCGTTCCCGTGAGCGCAGACGTGACGCCCTGCTGGATCGCCGAGATGGTCGCGGCCGACAGCACGGGCGTGTTCGCCGGAAGGCTGTTCAGATCGGCTCCCACACCGGTCTCGACGAGGATCTGAGCGAGGTTCGCTGAGATCGTCCCGGTCTCGAGGTCGACGAGCACAGAGCCCGTCGTGTTCTCGAGCGGCTCGTCCAGCACCTCGGCAGCGACGGTCGCGCCGACGGTGTCGAGGCCCGCGATCGAGACGTCAGAATCGGTGGCGTCCACCGAGATCACGGGGATGCCGAGGGCCGACAGGCTGAGAGCCTCGAGGGTCGACGTGACCGTGCCCAGGAGGCCGGTGAGCGCGCCGCCGGGGCCGACCAGGTCGCTGACGGGGGTCAGCGAGCCCTGAACCGTCGTTCCGAGCGTGTCGGCGAGGTCGTCGAGGAGCTGGCTGTGCAGGTCGACGTTCAAGCCGGCGATGCGGTATTCGGAGGTCTCCGTGTTCGCGTCCGACGTCACTCGTGATGCCAGTGCCCCGATGCCGAAGGATGCCTCATCGATGATCCCGTCGGTGACGCCGCTCAGGCCCAGCTGGCCGAGCAGGTCGGTCAACTCGAGGGATGCCGGGTCGACGCTTCCGTCGATCGCGCCGGCATCGATGGCCCCGCCGGAGGTGATCGCGCCCGAGGATGCGATCGACTGGGTCTGGGTCGGTGAGGAGCTGAAGCTCTGCGCGCCTCCCAGATCGCCGAGCTGCAGCAGACCGGGCGTCGTGCCGTCGGTCAGCAGTGGCAGGTTGGCCGTGCCGACGTCGATGCTGAGCGCCTCCAGCAGAGCCAGGTCGAGACCGCCGAGCTCCGGACCCGCCGCGGCGGGGTTGCTGGTGATCGTGTGACCGAGCGCCGCGATGTCCAGTCCGCCGAGCAGATCGGCGGGCAACTGGATGATCTGCCCCTGCGCTACCGACGGATCGTTCGGATTCGCGTCGTCGAGTGCGTTAGCCGCTGTCGGCACCAACGCACCCGCGAGGACGACCGCTCCGACGGTGACGCCGGCGATGCCTCCCCCGATTGCTCTGCGTCGCCGCAGAGTCTTCCCCTCGATGATTCTCATTCGCCTCTCCCGTGATGCAGATGTTCCGCGTCACAAGGCCCTCCCCAGGCGTCGACAGGTGTCGACCGAGCGCATGTTCAGACAGTATTGCGGGATTTTGAATGTTAAGTCCAGCGAACGTCCAGACTTCATGAATGCAGAGTCATGTTCCGAGACATTTCGTCGCACCCGGTCGCAACCGCTCGGCAGGTTGATCTCTGGGGACATGATCCTGCGGACGAAAAGGCACCTCGGCAGCGCGCCGCCGCAGGCCCCCACGAACGACGAAGACCGCCCCGCAGGTCGATGCCTGCGGGGCGGTCTCAGAGGGTCGGGCGAGGATCTACAGCGTGAGGCCGTGACCGAATCGGAAGAGCGGATCGGCCGTGTCGAAGGGCACGTCCGGACGCGAAGCGACAACAGCCGCCATCGACCTCGGCAGGTCGAACGGCAGCCGTCCCTGCGCACTCGCGACGCCGCTCAGCACGTCGAGCAGTGCGGCTCCCGACGCGCCCCAGTTGACGGTGACGGCGGCTGCGGCATCCGTGATCGGCTGGAGGATCGGCGGACGATCCGCAAGCACGTCGACCACGGTCGGAACGGCCCGTGCGATCGCACGCAGGTGGTCGAGCACCTCATCGGAGAACTCGAGCGAGCCCGCGTGGAAGAAGTTCTCGAAGGTGGTGTCTCGCTGCTCGAAGGGCGCCTGCAGGCGGATGATCGCGAGATCCGCCTCGGCCGGCGTCGCGACGACCACGCCGTAGGCCGATGCGACCTCGGGGTCGATCCCCTCGACGTAGAGCCTGAGCCCGGCGCCGAACGGCAGCGCGCCGTCGTTCGTCAGCACCGTGACGGAGGCTCGTTGGGCTGCCTCTCCCGCGGCACGGAACTCAGCGCGTCCGACGATCTCGTCAGCCGCATCCTCGTCGACGAACGGGGTCTCGAAGAGCCCGAGCTCGAACTTCTCGCGCAGGATCCGTCGGGCTGAGATGTCGAGCCTGTCTTCCGAGACGGAGCCGTCGGCGATGAGCTCCAGCAGCAGCTCTGGGCAGTCCTCGCCTCCGAACTGGTCGACGCCGGCATCCAGCACTTTGAGCATGCGCTCGCGCGGAGTCAGGTCTTCGACACCCCAGGCGCGCGCGGGGAACGGCTGCCCGAAGATCTCCGCGTCGTTGATCAGACCCCAGTCGGTGCAGACGAGGCCGTCGAACCCGAAGCGCTCACGCAGCAGCCCGGTGATGACCGACCTGTTGAAGCCGAAGCCGACCTCCTCGTGCTCGGTGCCGACGGGCATGCCGTAGTACGGCATCATCTGTCGGGTGCCCGCGGCGAGGGCGTCTTCGAACGGCTTGAGGTGCAGCTCGAACTCGCCACCCGGGTAGACCTGCTCACGGCCGTAGGGGAAGTGCGGATCCTCCCCGTCGAGCTGCGGCCCGCCTCCGGGGAAGTGCTTCGTCATGGTCGAGACGGATCCCGGACCGAAGGACTCCCCCTGGAACCCGCGGATATATGCCGCTCCGAGAATGCCCGTGAGTTCGGCATCCTCCCCGAAGGTCGCGGTCTGCCGCGCCCACCGCGGTTCGGTGGCGAGATCGACCTGCGGATGCAGGGCCACGCGCAAGCCGACCGCCGTATATTCCTGCCGAGCGATATCAGCGAAACGCTCCACCAGCTCGGGATCGCGAGTGGCCGCGAGACCGAGGGTCTCGGGCCACTGCGAGAACGGCCCCGCGAGGATCGACGCACCGGGATTCTCGATGAACGAGTGCCTCGGGTCGGTCGACAGGGTGACCGGGATGCCGAGCCGAGTCGAGGCGGCGAGCCGCTGCAGCTCGTTCTGCCACGCCGCGATCTCGCGTCCGGTGGGCGCGGCGCCCAGCAGATTGAAGTGCGTCATGTTCTTGACCTCGACGAACTCCCGCGCGCTCGGAGTGCCGAAGATCGGATTCGCCTCGTCGAGGTCGCCGATCGCGATCATGGTGTGGAAGAAGAGCCCGGCCTTCTCGACGATGGTCATCTCGTCGAGCAGGAGCTGCACTCGCTCGTCGATCGTCAGGCTCGTGTCGAGCCATGGTCGCGCGGTGATCACATCTGTGTCGGTCATGGTCACTTGACTCCCTTGATGCGGTAGACGAGAACGGCACCGGCGAGCGCGACGAGCGCCCCGAACAGGTACCAGGTGGTATACCCGCCGAGCGGGGTCGCCGCGCCGAGCGCGACGATGCTCGGCGCGATGGCGGGAGCGATCGACTGCGGCAGCGCGTTGGCGATGTTCAGCACGCCGAGGTCCTTGGCCACGTCGTCGGGGTTGGGCAGCACCTCGGTGGCGAGAGCGAGGTCGACCGACAGGAACGAGCCCGCACCCAGCCCGATGATGGCCTGCGCGACGATCACGACCGGGATCGAGGGCGCCAGGGCCAGGATCACGAGACCGATGACCATGATCACTCCGGCGATCGCGACGAACGGCCGGCGCTTGCCGATCTTGTCCGACAGGAACCCTCCGAGCGGAGCCGAGATGGCCATGGCAGCCATCGACGCGAGGTTCGCGATGAGGATCGTGCCGACCGCCCCCTGCTCATCGAGCTCGAACTTGTTGACGAGGTACAGGGGAAGGAAGGTGGCGATGCCCGCGTAGCCGAACATCACGAAGAACTTGGTCAGCCACGTCCATCCGAAGTCCGGGTGCTTGCGGGGATTGAAGACGAACGAGCCGAAGAACGTGCCGACCGTGAATCGCGTCGCCGGCTTCTCGGTGAGGCGACGGTCCTTGAGCGTGAGCACGAACACGACGACCAGGATCAGCGCGATCGCACCGGGCACGAAGAACCGCTCGAAGTCGCCGGGCAGGAAGTTCACGATGAAGCTGCCGGCGAGGATGCCGATGGGCGTCGTGATGCCGATGACGCCCGAGACCTTGCCCCGGCTCGAGACCGGCACCTGATCGGGCAGCGTGGCATTGGCTGCGGCGAGCACCGCGTTCATCGACGCCTGCACGAGGCACCAGGCCAGCAGCACGACGAGCACCGAGGTCGCGGCTCCGATGATCGCGAATCCGCCGAGACCGACGATCGCTCCACCCAGGATCCAGGGGCGACGCATGCCCCACTTCGACGTCGTGCGGTCGGAGAGACGCCCGACCAGCGGGTTCGCGATGAGCGCGAAGGCAGCACCGACACCCATGACGAGTCCGAGGCTGCCCTCGGTGTTCACCGGATCGAGGCGCTGGATCTTGAACGCCATCGACACCATCACGGGGGTGAGAAGCGCCAGGTAGACGCCGAAGTTCACGGCGGCGAGTCCGGGGGTGTAGCCACGGGGCGTCTTCAGCGGTGTGGTGCCTGGGACTTTGAAGCCGGTGGTACCGACGGCAGCCGCGGTGGCGGCCGATGACAGCTCTGTCACGGGGGATCCTTTCGGGCAAGGTTCGTCGGTCATCTGCGACCTGACGTGAGGATGACGATACACGAATCTCGACCGTTTGGTAAGTGAATGTCTACCGACTGGTAATGAGAGAGAATGAGGGGGAAGGGGGAGCGATGACGACAGCGATGACGACGGGTTCTCGTCAGGCGCGCGCTGCGGCCACGCGTCAGCGGATCGTGGATGCCGCCCGCGAGCTGTTCGTCTCGAACGGCTACCGCTCGACGTCCCTGCGCGACATCGCCTCCGCGGCATCCGTGAGCCACCCCGGACTCCTCGGCCACTTCGCCTCGAAGGACGACCTGCTCGCCGAAGTCGTCGCCGGATTCGAAGACGAGAACGAGAGAGCGTTCGATCTGCTCGGGGCCGCTTCGGACTCGGGTGAGCTGATCTTCGCCGACGTCGCCCGGCGCAACGCGCACACCCCCGGCTATCTCGAGCTCTTCGCGGCACTCACGGGTGAGGCATCCGCCCCGGGCCACCCGGCACACGAGCGGATGCGGCAGCGATACGCCCGCCTTCGTGCACTGAGCTCGGAGGTGCTCGAGGACGCGGCGCTGCACGGCACCATCGATGCCAGTCGGGATGTGTCAGCCGAGACCACAAGGCACATGGCCGGCTGGGACGGACTCCAGCTGATCTCGCAGTATCTTCCCGACCGCGTCGACGTCGTGCAGATGCTCGAGGAGCGCGAGTCGCTGTGGGCGCTGCCGCACCGGTGGCGGGATCCTGACCAGCCACTCGCATCGCCGACGCCCGCCGGCCCTCTGCCCCCGGTCTTCGGTGCCGATGCGACCGACGACGACACCGAGGGATACGAAGTCGGACGCCGCCGCCGTGCGCAGATCCTCGCCGACGCCACCAGACTCTTCGCCCGCGACGGCTACGGCGACACGAGCCTGCGCGACATCGCTCAGGCGGTGGGCGTGTCGAAGTCCACGCTGCTGCACCACTACCCGTCGAAGGAGCTGCTGCTGAGCTCTGTGCTCGCCGAGCGCGACAGCGCCATCCGGATGCGCAGCCAGGCGGTGCGCGTCGATCGGGCGTCCGACGCGCTGCGGAGCATCCCCCACGGTGCCCGCGTGAGCGCGCTCGACGAACCGGGACTGATCGAGGTGTACGCCGTGCTGTCGTGCGAGGCGGTGCCTGCCGCGCATCCTGCACACGAGTACTTCACCGCCAGGTTCTCTCAGGCGGTCGACTACTTCACGGAGCTGTTCCGACTCGCCAGGATCGATGGGGACCTGCCTGAGCACCGCGACCCCGAGCATGAGGCGATCTGGCTCGTCGCACTATGGGACGGCCTGCAGTACCAATGGCTGTACGACCGCGACGCGGTCGACATCGCCGCGCACCTGACGGCACACCTCGATGATGTGCTTCCCCTGCGCTGAGCGACGAGTCGGGCGATGCGCCGCGGGTCAGGCCGCGGCGATCACCGCGAGCACGCCCTCACCATAGGCGTCGCGCTTCTTGGCGCCGATGCCGGTGATGCCGTCGAGGTCGGCCAGCGAGGCCGGCCGGTGCTCGGCGAGCGCGCGCAGCGTGGCATCGCCGAAGACGATGTAGGCGGGAACCCCCTGCTCGCGCGCGGTCTCGGCGCGCCACGCACGCAGCGCCTCGAACAGCGGACGGTCGCCGGCGTCGAGAGCATCCGCCGCACTCGCCTTGCGCGCCCGTGGACTGGACGCGGGTCGGCCGATCGTGTCTTTGCGCAGCGGAACGGGGGTCTCGCCCTTCAGCACACCGACCGACTGCTCGCCGGGGGCGAGCGTGCCGTAGTCGCCCTGTGCGACGATGATGCCTCGCGCGAGCAGCTGGCGGACGACGCTGCGCCAGTCCTGATCCGACAGATCGGCGCCGATGCCGTAGGTCGCGAGCTTCTCGTGGCCCTGCTGACGGATGCGCTCGGTCGAGGCCCCGCGCAGGATGTCGATCAGATGCCCGGCGCCGAACGACTGATTGCGCTCGCGCTTGAGCCGCACGATCGTCGAGAGCAGCTTCTGCGCGGGAACCAGGCCGTCGAACGTCTCGGGGTTCTCGAGACAGGTGTCGCAGTTGCCGCAGGGCTGTGATTCCTGGCCGAAGTAGCCGAGCAGGTTCTGGCGACGGCATTCGACCGTCTCGCACAGAGCGAGCATCGCGTCGAGGTGCTGCCCGAGGCGCATCTTGAACGTGCGATCACCGGGGCTCTGATCGATCATGCGGCGCTGCTGCACCACGTCGCCCAGGCCGTAGGCCATCCAGGCGATCGACGGCTCGCCGTCACGGCCCGCGCGACCGGTCTCCTGGTAGTACCCCTCGACGGACTTCGGCAGGTCGATGTGGGCGACGAAACGCACGTCGGGCTTGTCGATGCCCATGCCGAACGCGATCGTCGCGACCATCACCACACCGTCTTCGCGCAGGAACCGCGACTGGTTCTTCGCGCGCACGTCGGCGGGCAGACCCGCGTGGTACGGCAGGGCGTCGAACCCCTGCGCCGCGAGATAGGTCGCCGTCTGCTCGACCGACTTGCGGCTCAGCGCATAGACGATGCCCACCGACCCTTCGGGCTGCGCGCGGATGAACGAGACCAGCTGCTTGCGCGGATCGACCTTGGGCACGATCCGGTACTGGATATTGGGCCGATCGAAGCTGGCGACATAGTGCTTGGCCGTGTCGAGCCGCAGCCGCTCGGTGAGCTCTTTGTGCGTCGCGCGGGTGGCGGTGGCCGTCAGCGCCATGCGCGGAACACCGGGGAACCGCTCGCCCAGGTCGCCGAGCGCGAGGTAGTCGGGGCGGAAGTCATGGCCCCATTGCGACACGCAGTGCGCCTCGTCGATCGCGATCACGCTGAGGGTGCCGCGCTGCAGCAGTGCCGTCGTCTGCGGCGACGACAACCGCTCGGGGGCGACGTAGATGAGGTCGAGCTCACCGGCGACATACGCCCGCTCGACCTCGCGCCGCTCGTCGATCGCCTGCGTGGAGTTGAGATAGGCGGCGTTGACGCCGTTCGCCCGAAGCGCGTCGACCTGATCGTGCATGAGCGCGATGAGCGGGCTGATCACGAGCCCCGTGCCCTCGCGCACGAGAGCGGGCACCTGATAGGTGACACTCTTTCCGCCACCGGTCGGCATGAGCACGACCGCGTCGCCGCCGCCGATGACCTGATCGACGATCGCCGCCTGGTCGCCGCGGAACTCGTCGTAGCCGAACACCGTGTGCAGCGCCTCGGCCGCAGACGGATACCGGCTGGGCGTGGCGCGCCGCGCCGCGGGGGCGGATGCCGCGGAAGACGCCGTCGGGCGAGACGCGGACCGCCCGGCCTTCGTCGTCACGGGCGTCACGGGGCCGGGCCCCCAGTCCAGCGGAGGCTCGAACCCGGCGCCCTGAGGCTCCCAGTCCATGGGCTCGGGCGGCTCGGAGGGTTCCCACTCGCCGTCCCAGGGCTCATCTGCGTACGGCAGATCCTCGTACGGGTCACGGGGAGTCTGCGGCATCCCTCCAGCGTAACGACCCCCGCCGACCTCGGCCCGCCCCTCCACAACTCAGCGGGCGTAGGTTTGACGCAGACGCCCGAAGGAGATTCCGATGACCGACATCACCGTCACCCGCGACGACGCAGAATCCCGCTACGAGATCCGCTCGGATGACACGCTCGCCGGCTACGCCGAGTTCGAGCTGCGCCCCGGCGCGATCCGCTTCATCCACACCGAGATCGACCCCGCGTTCCAGGGGCAGGGTCTCGCCGGCATCCTCGCCGAGAAGGCGCTCACGGATGCCGCCGCATCCGGCGACGCGATCGTGCCGCTGTGCCCGTACATCGCGAAGTACCTGACGACGCACGAGATCGCCGGCGCGGAGATCCGCTGGCCCAAGCGGCCGGGCACCGCACCGACGGAGGCGTGATGATCGGCGAGCGCCGCATCGTCCTCGAAGCGCGCGAGGTCCCCCTCGGCGGGGTGCGCGGCATGAATGTGCTGCGCGTGCTGCCGCATCGCAATCTGCCGACGATCGGCGCCTGGTGCTTCCTCGACCGGTTCGGCCCCGCCGACACCCGCATGCGCGTCGAGCCGCACCCGCACATCGGACTCCAGACCGTGACCTGGCCACTGGTCGGCGAGATCCGTCACCGCGACTCGCTCGGCAGCGACGCCGACCTGCGACGTGGACAGCTCAACCTGATGACCGCCGGCAACGGCATCTCGCACTCCGAGTACTCGATCGGAGAGGACCCGATCCCGCTCGACGCCCTGCAGCTCTGGGTCGTGCTGCCCGACGGCGCACGCCAGGGACCGGGTGGGTTCGAGCGCCACACCGATCTGCCCCAGATCGAGCTTCAGGCCGACGAGGGCACGGCGGCCGCGGCGACCGTCGTGCTCGGCGAGTTCGCCGGCGTCGCCTCGCCGGCCACCGTGCACACCCCCATCGTCGGTGCCGAGATCGCAGTGCCCGCCGGCACGAGCATCCGGCTGCCGCTGCGCCCGGAGTGGGAGCACGCCCTGCTGCTCGTCGAAGGCGATGCGGTGGTGGCGACGCACGACCTCGCACTCAACGACATGCTCTACCTCGGCGATTCGAGGGATGCCGTCGAGGTGTCGAGCGTGCAGGGTGCGCTGCTCTTCCTCATCGGCGGCGAACCGTTCGCCGACGAGATCGTCATGTGGTGGAACTTCGCCGGTCGCGATCACGACGAGATCGTCGAGGCGCGCACCGAGTGGGAGGCGGCATCCGATCGCTTCGGCGTCGTCGAGGGACACGACGTGCGCATCCCCGCGCCTCCCCTGCCCGACGTGCGGCTGATGCCCCGCGGTCGCTGGATCTGACGCAGTCGCAGGATCTGACGCTGTCGCACGACGACGCCCCGCGCTCCGGAGAACGCGGGGCGTCGTCGTGACCGCTACTGCGCGTCGACCGTCACGATCGTGCGCACGGCGGACTCTCCGTACTGCACGAGTCCGAGATAGCGGGTGCCGGCGGTGAGACCGGTCCAGCTGAGCTCGTAGGTCGTCGCCTGACCGCGCACGGCATCGATCGGGTTCGGGGTCGCCGTGAACACCCCCTCGCCCTCGGGCTGCACGTTGGCGTAGGTCATGTCCCACGTCAGCGGAGCCGAGGTCGAGTAGACGTT
The DNA here is from genome assembly GCF_051365005.1 of Microbacterium sp. K2. NCBI lineage: Bacteria > Bacillati > Actinomycetota > Actinomycetes > Micrococcales > Microbacteriaceae > Microbacterium > Microbacterium sp. K2. Next base: position 1,851,526 of record NZ_JBLWII010000001.1, read on the forward strand.
CGCGACCACCAGGTAGGTGCCCGCCGTCGGAGCCTGCAACGTGACCTGCTCGTCGGCCGAGCCCGTCGCCGACTGCCAGCGCTCGTAGTAGCGCAGGTCGTCGGGGCTCACGACCCGATAGACCGTGAGGTCGAGGTCGCTGCCCGTGTCATCCGACGAGTCGAGGTCGAAGCGCGAGAGCGTCGTGCCCTCCGGCACGTCGACGATCCACGACACGTCCTTGTTCGCGTCGCCCGATGCCTCGTCACCCGAGTGTCCGATGACACGGCCGTCCGGGTCCTCCAGCAGCGTGAACGGAGTCAGGCCCGACACCCCGAGCGCGAGAGCGCCGTCGACGCCGGGAGTGATGTCGACCGTGGTCGAGCCGTCGACTCCCGTGCCCTCGACCTCGGCCGGAGCATCCGCCGTGACCGGGAACACCGCGATCGGCGACCGCACCGTGTTCTTCTTGCTCGTCCAGGTGAGCGATCCGGTCGCCCACTGCTCGACCGGCGCGCTCTGGTTGTCGAACGTGACCGTGTAGGTCGCGGTCTGACCCGGCTTGTCGAACTTCAGCGTCGACGGCTGCACCGTCGCGTTCACGCCGGGCAGATCGACGGATGCCGTGAACGTGCCCTTCTCGGTCGCGGTGACCGTGCGGGTGACCGTCTGCGCGCTCGCGAGCGACCCGATCGAGAACGACGCGACGTTGAGGTCGCTGCCGTCGATCGGCTCTCCGGGGAAGTCTGCCAGGCCCTTGCCCTCGAGGAACGCCACCCAGTCGGGCACGTCGTTGAGATAGAGCAGACCCGGGTTGAGCATGCGCTTCGGGTCGACCTGACCCGCGCCCTGCTGGAACGGGTCCTTGTTGGCAGAGCCGTCGGGGTTCACCGTGTCGTACGCGGTGGTCATCATCGCGGACTTGATCTCGGCGGGCTTGGCGTTGGGCCGCTCGCTGAGATAGAGCGCTGCGAGACCGGCGATCTGCGGTGAGGCCATCGACGTGCCCGACAGGATGCCGAAGGTCGGCTTCTCGCCAGGAGCATTCTGCGTGGCCGCGAGGATCGCGACTCCGGGGGCGGCGATGTCGGGCTTCATGATGTCGCTGCCGTCTGCCAGCATCGGGCCGCGGCTCGAGAATCCGGCGATCTGCGGCACAGGCGTCACCACTCCGGTCGTGTTCTCACCCACGAGCGTGATCGGACGGTCGACGCCGCCCTGCACGTAGGCGAGCACCGCCGCGCGGTGCACCGAGGCGAGGTGCACGGTCGGCACGGCGTGGAAGTCGTTGTCGAGCGAGTCGGCGGCGCCGGGCACGTTCACGAGCACGACGCCCATGCCGCCGGCATCCTTCACGACCTGCGACTTCTCGGCGCGAGCGTTACCGCCTCGGTCGCAGACCACGATGTGCCCCGTGACCTTCGCCGCATCGAGCGTGCCGGGAAGGCACAGTGCGGCATCGGCGGCGGCCTGACCTGCGGCCGGCGCGTCGCCCGCGTAGATCGACGGCCCGGTGACCGTCGTGCCGAACGGCACGCTCACCGACGCACCCGCCTGGGCGAAGCCGTCGAACTGCACGGTGCCCTCCCACGTGGGGATCGTCGAGGCGGCCACCGTGGTGTACCACGGCGACGCGTGATCGGCCGTGACCGAGTCGGGGCCGTCGTTGCCGGCGCTGGTCGCCACGAAGACGCCCGCGGCTGCCGCGTTGAAGAACGCGATGTCCTCGGGGGCGAGCACGGTGGATGCCGCGCCGCCGCCGATCGAGTAGTTGATCACGTCGACCCCGTCGGCGACGGCCTGGTCGATCGCTGCGATCAGGTCGCTGCCTGCACAGATGTCGTCGGTGGTGACCGCCTCGTCGGGTCCGACGTAGCAGGCCTTGTAGGCCGCGACCTTGGCACCGGGTGCGACACCCGACACCTTGCCGAAGTCGACGTCCTCGATCGAGGCCTTCACGCCGAAGTTGCCGGCCGCCGTGCTCGCGGTGTGCGAGCCGTGGCCGTCGCCGTCACGCGGCGACAGGTAGTCGTACTGGAAGTCGAATCCAGCCGCCTCGGCGCCGGTGTAGAAGTACTGGGCTCCGATGAGCTTCGACGAGTAGTCGCCCTTGTCCCACTCCTGGGCCTCGACCATCGTGCCCTGGAACTGTCCGCCGTCCGACTTGTCGAAGTAGACGAAGGTGCCGTCGGTGTACGGCTGGCTTCCCTTGTGACGCTTGTCGTTCTTGGGCTGCTTCTTGAGCTTCTTGCCGGCGAACGACGGGTGCTCGGGGGCGATGCCGGTGTCGATGACACCCACGACCACGCCCTCGCCCGCCTTGTCGACGCCGCCGGTCTGCTGCCAGACGCCGCCGCGGCCCTTCTTGTCGTCTCCGAGACCGAGGAAGTCCGTCGCGGTCTGCGCGTCGGGGTGCCGGATGAAGTCCGGGTAGACGCCGTAGACGTCCTTCGATGCCCGGAGCTTGTCTACCTGCTCTCCCGACAGGTCGGCGCTGAAGCCGTTGAGCACCACCTGGTAGGTGTTCTCAGGGGTGACGCCGACCTCTTGCGCGATCGTCTGCTGCTCGGACTCGAGATGCTCGACATAGCGCTGCGAGTCCTGCGACTGCCGCTCGAGCTGCTCGCCCTCGGCGGGCTTCGTCGCCTCGAGGCCGTTGACGTCGCCGGTGTAGCTCGCGAGTGGATCGGACTTCAGCACGACGATGTAGTGACCGGGCGTGCCTTCGACCGGAGTGGGGTGATTCACCTCCTCCGTGCTCGCGTAGCCGGCGGTTGCCGTCGATGCGATGAACAGCGTTGCCAGGGTTGTGGCCGCTGCCATCCGGAGGGGTGTTCGACCCATGCGCTTCTCCCGATGATCACGGTGCGACTGCGTTACCGCACCGCCGTTCAAGCTACGCCCGGCTTCCGTCCACACACCAGGGTCGGGGATTATTACTGGCCGAACGGCCAGCCGAGTCGCCAATGGTCGACAGTAGGCTGGAGGAGTGACCCCCTCCCCCGTCCTGACGACCCGCGTGCTGCTGGTCTGCGCGGCGATCGGCGTCGCCACAGGCATTCTCGGAGGGATCGCCGGCCTCATCACGCCGGTCGTCATCGTGGTCACTCCGTACCTCTACGGCCTCGTCCTCGGCTCGCACGTCCTGCCGGGCATCATCGCCCAGGAGGTGCTGCGCCGACCGTTCGTGGCCCTCATCACGCACGTCATCGCCGCCTTCATCTCGAGCGCGTTCAACCCGGCCTGGACGCTGCGCTTCATCGGCACCGCGGTGCTGTTCGGCGCGATCCAGGAGGGCATCGCCGCGCTCACCCGCTACCGCTCGTGGGGGCCCTGGCGCTTCTTCATCTCGGCCGGCGTGATCGGGGTGATCGTCGCCGTCGTGGTGTTCTTCGCGGTCGACCTCGGAGCCTTCGCGCCGTGGCTGCAGATCGCCTATCTGGTGATCGCGGTGCTCGGTCCGATCGCGTGGACGGCAGCCGGGCTCGCGATCGGTTCGTCGCTGAGTCGCGCGGGCGTCGCACGGCGCTGACCCACCGCATCCGACGCGTGGTGATTCAGGTAAGGCTCAGCTAAGTTAGAACGGTACCGATCGCCGAAACCGGGGTTATGCCGTGCGCTCATCCGCGCCCCTTCTCAGCGTGCGTGACCTCTCGATCACCCACGCCGATGCTGTGCGCCCCTCTCCCGAGCGAGTCACCTTCGACATCGATCCCGGCGAGGTCGTGCTGCTCCTCGGTCCCTCGGGCTCGGGCAAGTCGACGCTCACTCTCGCGCTCAACGGGCTCATCCCGCATGCCGTGCCTGCGACCATGACGGGGTCGGTCCACGCCGGCGGCGTCAGCACGGCTGACGCCGACACCGCATCGCTGAGCACCCACGTCGCGATGGTCTTCCAAGACCCGGATGCGCAGATCGTCACCGGCACCGTCTACGACGAGGTCGCGTTCGGCCCCGAGAACCTGCTGCTCCCGCTCGACGAGGTTCGCGCCAGGACGGCGGACGCGCTCGGTCGCGTCGGTCTCTGGGAGCGCCGAGACGAGAATCCCGACCGGCTGTCGGGCGGCGGGCGGCAGCGCCTCGCGATCGCGTGCGCACTGGCCATGGGGTCGCCCCTGATCGTGCTCGACGAGCCGACTGCGAACCTCGACCCGCAGGGCATCGACGATGTCTACGCCGCACTGACCGATGTGATCGCAGCCGGCGATCGGGCCATCCTGCTCGTCGAGCACAACCTCGACGCGGCGATGGGCTTCGTCACCCGCACGATCGTGCTCGACCGCGCGGGTCGCGTGGCGTTCGACGGACCGGCGGCAGAGATCATCCGCAGGCACGCCGCCGAACTCATGGCCATGGGGGTCTGGCTCCCCGGGGCGACTCTGGCGGCACTGCGGATGCAGGATGCCGGGACGCACTTCGACGACTTGCCACTCACGCCCGCAGAGCTCGCCACGGCACTCGCCCCGGCGCTCGGTGGGGCCGCTACCCCTGCCGCGCTCACGACGCCCGCGGCTCCGTCTTCGGCTCCCGGATCAACGGCTCCCGCATCCACCGCTGTCTCACCCGGCATCCGTGCTTCCGTCGTGCAGACGGACGTACCCTCGCGACCGACGACCGCCCCGATCATCAGCGCCCGCGGTCTCACCGTGCGCCGCCACCGCACCGAGATCCTGCACGGCATCGATCTCGACCTCGAGCCGGGAACCCTCACGGCGATCATCGGCACCAACGGCGCGGGCAAGACCACCCTGCTGCAGGCACTCGCCGGAGTCGTGCCGCCGCCGAAGCGGCAGGTGACGGTCGACGGGATCGACCCCGGCTCGGCGTCGCCGCGAGAGCTCGCGAGCCGCATCGGGTTCGTGTTCCAGAACCCTGAGCACCAGTTCATCGCGCACACGGTGTTCGATGAGCTGGCACACGGGCTTCGACTGCGGCACACGTCGGATGCCGAGACGCGCGAGCGCGTCGACGCCATACTCTCCCGCTTCGGACTCGAGGCCAAGGCCGACGTGCACCCGTTCCTGCTGTCGGGCGGAGAGAAGCGCCGCCTCTCGGTCGGCACGGCCCTGATCACCCGCCCGCAGGTGCTCGCGCTCGACGAGCCGACCTTCGGCCAGGATCGCGCGCGGGCCTCCGAGCTCCTCGCCCTGCTGCGTGACCTGCGCGCTGAGGGGACGACGATCGTCATCGTGACCCATGACCTCCAGCTCGTCGCCGAGCACACGTCGCACACAGTGATCCTCAGGGACGGTCGAGTGCACGCCGCCGATCGCACCGACGTGCTCTTCCGCGATGAGGCTCCGTTCGTCGAGGCCGGACTCCGGCTCCCGGCACTGCAGCGTGTGCTGGCCGACGCGGGGCAGGCGATCGCATGAGCGCGCACGCTTTCGACCCGTACGCCGCCGTCTCGGCATCCTCTCCTCGTCAGTTCCTCTACGCGCTCAATCCGCTGGCGAAGGTCGTCGGAGTCGCCCCGGCCATGGTGCTGCTGATCTTCGTGCGCGACCTCGCCACACCCGCCGCCTTTCTTGTGCTGTCTCTCGCGCTGATCGTGGCGGGCTCCCGCGTGACCTGGCGCACAGCCGCGCTGCTGTTCGTCGCACTGCCGGTCGGCATGCTCGCGATCGGAGTCGGGTTCTCGCTCTGGGTCGATGCATCGCTCGTCGACGACACCCGTGCCGCGCTGCAGATCGGCTCGTGGACGCTGTATCAGGGCGCTCTCGAGATCGGCTTCGCCACGGCTCTGCGCCTCGGCTCGATCGTCGCCCTGGCGCTCATCGGCGGCCTGACCACCACCGGCCCCGACCTCGTGCGCGCCAGCGTGCAGCAACTGCGGGTGCCCTACCGGATCGGCTACACGGCGCTCGCCGCCTTCCGCTTCGTGCCGCGCTTCGGCCACGAGCTCTCGGTGATCCGGGCCGCGCATCGAGTGCGCGGCCATCACGGCGGCAGTGGGCCGTTCGCGCGCATCGCCCGCGGGTGGGGCTACATCGTGCCGCTGCTCGCCGGAGCGATCCGTCACGCCGAACGCGTCGCTCTCGCCATGGACTCCCGCGCCTTCGGCGCCCACACGACGCGCACCGAACGCCACCTCGTGCCGTTCCGCACGCGCGACACCGTCTTCATCATCGTCTCGATCGCCGCATCCGCCGCGATCTTCGTGCTCTTCTTCCCCTGGCAGCTGCCCTGAAAGGCGCCCGCATGGCATACAGCAAACTGGTCAAGCCCGAGTCGGCCGAGCTCATCCATCTCAGCGTGCTGCGCACCGAGCGCCTCTCCGAGCACTGGATGAGGGTCACTCTCGGGGGAGGCGAGATCGAGAAGTTCCGTCCGATGGGCTTCGATCAGTGGTTCCGCCTGTTCCTGCCGATCGGCGGCGACGCCGGCCTCGACCGCGTTCCCGCGAAGGCCAACAAGATGTTCGGGTATCTCAAGTTCCTGCGCATCCCCGACGGCGAGCGACCCGTCATGCGCAATTACAGCGTGCGCGAGTATCGCCCGGCGACCGACGAGTCGGGTGCCGAGATCGATGTCGACTTCGTGCTGCACGGGTCGGCGGCCGACGGCACTGCCGGCCCCGCGTCGCGATGGGCGGAGACCTGCACGCCCGGCGAGCACGTGCTGATCATCGACGAGGGGCTGACGTTCAACCCGCAGCGCGGAACGGATCGCGTCGTGCTGGTCGGCGACGAGACGGCGCTGCCCGCGATCGCCTCGATCTGCGCCTCGCTCCCCGCGCACGCCACAGGCACGGCGATCATCGAGGTGCCGTCCCCGGAGGATGCGCTGGACTTCCCGCATCCGTCGGGTGTGGACATCGTCTGGCTCGTGCGCCCGCATGAGTTCGACCCAGGGTCGTTCGCCCTCGCCCGATTGCGCGAGCTGACACTGCCCGAGGCGCCGTTCCACGCCTATGCGGCCGGCGAGCAGTCCCTGGCATCCGGCGCCCGCAAGCATCTCGTCGGCGAGCGCGGCGTCGACAAGAACGCGGTCAGCTTCTGCGGATACTGGAAGATCGGCGCGGCGTCGCCCACGTCGAAGGCAGCCCGCGACGCGGCAGCGGAGCCCCTGTCATGAGCGGGGCGGATGCTGTGGAGCCGAATCCGAACACGGGTCAGGGCACCGCTGCGGGGTCAGAAACGCACCGGACGCCCGATGCGGGGTCAGAAACGCACCGGAAGTCGCCCTCCGAGATGCAGAATCGACCCCGCACCACCCGGGCACGACGCTTCCGCGTCCCGACGGCTATCCTCCTGACATGTGCCGCACTGGGCGTCGCAGGTGGGGCGCTGCTGGCCCCGGCGAACTGGATCTCGACGATCCTCTTCCCGGGTCTCCCCTTCGTCAGCGTCGGGTTGGCCGGTCTGTGGCTGCTTCCCTCGGTCATCGCCCTGCGCCTGCTGCGCCGCCCCCTCGTGGGTCTGCTGGTGGGCCTGCTGGCAGGGCTCGTCATCGTGCCGTTCTCGGGATACGGCTTCAGCAGCGTGGCCACCAACCTGTGGTGGGCGGCGTTCACCGAACTGCCGTTCCTCTTCGTGCTGTGGCGTCACTGGGGAACCTGGCTGCACTACCTCGGCGCCGCGATCGTCGGCATCGTCTACCCGGTGCTCGCGTGGGCGTCGTTCAACCTCGGCAGCTTCGAGCTCCCCTTGCAGATCACGTTCTTCGCCGTCACCCTCGCCAGCTGCCTCGGAGCCACCGCCCTCGGCATCCTGATCGCCGACCGGCTGCGGAGGGCCGGCGTCGGAGCACGCCTGCCGCGCTGACGTCGCGACCGCCCACGTCCCCGCGCCCGCGCACAACTTCGGAGTCGGGGGACGACACGCTGAGCGATCGCCCCTGCGACGGCGCGTCGCCGGCTGCGCTCCGAGGCGGTGCCCGCGCGCGGGTCGCGCTCTCTCACCTCGAGCCTTACGCGCTCGAGCCTCAGAGCGAGAGATGCAGTCGAAGGGCATCATCGATCGCGGCGACGAGCTCGGCCGGCACCCAGCCGATAGGGCGCACGATCCTGGTGACGGCGATGGTGCGCACCTGCTCCGCCTGCGCCTTCGAATCCTGCGCGAGACCGGTCGCATCAGCGGGTAGGAGCACCTGGAACGGCCATAGCCTGACGATGTTGGACGTGACGGGCACGACGGTCACGGTGGCGCGCGGTGACCGCATGGCCACAGCGTTCGCGGCGTTGTTGCTCACGAGCACCGCCGGTCTGGTCTTGCTCGTTTCGGATCCGATCACCGGATCGAAGGACACGAGGACGATCTGCCCCCGTCGCAAGAGGGGGATGGATGAATCCGTCATGCGGACGCGAGCCCATCGGTGTCAGCGGCGTCCCACTCGTCGTCGTACCCGTCGGCGAAGGCTTCTGCATACGCATCGGCGAGTCGACTCTCGCGCAGGAGCCGAACAGCATCCTGGACCGCGGCCGAGCGAGAGGCGTACCTACCGCTCAGTGTCTCCAGGTCGAGGAAGGCGATATCTCCTTCGCTCAGGCTCAGACTCACTTTGGCGTTTGTCATGATTCGATGCTACTCGAGTAGCAGGCATCTTGCCACTCTTCGACCGCCCACCAGCTCCGGCCGGATGTCTACCGAGCACAGACTCGGACCCCGGCGTTCGGCCTGCCGCGGTTCGGCGTCCGGCTCCGGCGCGTCGCGCCTGCCGTCCGAATCCGTGCCCGGTGAGGACGATCCACTCGGCACAGACTCGCCACGCATGCGAAGGGCCCCGGAGGCCGGCATCCGGGGCCCTGCGAACCTGCGATGCGTCAGCGCTTGCCGACGATCTGACGACCGACGAGGTCGCGCATGATCTCGTTCGTGCCGCCGTAGATGCGGTGCACCCGAGCATCGGTGAAGGCCCGTGCGATCGGGTACTCCATGATGTAGCCGTAGCCGCCGTGCAGCTGCACGCCGATGTCGAGCACCTCCCACTCGCGCTCGGTCGCCCAGAACTTGACCTTCGCGGCGTCCTCGGCGGTGAGCGTGCTGTTCTTGTAGGCGAGCAGCGCGCGGTCGATGTAGGCCCACATCGCGTCGGTGGTCGCCGCCATGTCGGCGAGACGGAAGCGGGTGTTCTGGAAGTCGGCGATGCGCTCGCCGAACGCCTCGCGGTCCTTCGTGTATGCGACGGTCCAGTCGAGCGCCGCCTGGGCGGCTGCGGCCGCGGCGACACCGATCGACAGACGCTCGAGCGGCAGATTCAGCATCAGCTGGATGAAGCCCTGACCCTCCTTGCCGCTGATGAGGTTCTCGTCGGGGATGAACACGTCGGTGAAGCTGAGCTCGGCCGTGTCCCAGCCGTGGAAGCCCATCTTGCTGAGCTTCTTGCCCTGGTCGAAGCCCTCCATGCCCTTCTCGACGAGCAGCAGGCTGAACGCGTCGGGGCGGTTGCCCTCGCCGGTCTTGACGAAGGTCACGACGACATCGGCCGTCGAGCCGGAGGAGATGAACGTCTTAGCGCCGTTGAGGATGTAGCCGCCGTCGACCTTCTTGGCGTTGGTCTTGATGCCGCGCAGGTCGGAGCCGGCGCCGGGGTCGGTCATGGCGAGCGCGCCCAGAACCTCACCGGTGGCCATGCGGGGCAGCCACTTCTCCTTCTGCTCCTGCGTGCCCATGTGCACGAGGTACGGCACCGCCAGATCGTCCTGGATGCCGAAGGCACCGGCCAGCGAACCTGCGCCCGAAGCGATGACCTCCTCCATCACGATGGTGCGGAATCGGTAGTCCTGCAGCATGCCGGCGCCGCCGAACTCCTCGGGCACGGACAGACCGATCAGGCCCGCCTCGCCGGCCGCCAGCATGGTCTCCCGGTCGATCTCACCCGCGGCGTCCCAGCGTTCGATGGCCTCGTTGTTCACGTGGCGCTTGACGAAGTCCTTGACGAGGTCGCGGAATGCCTCGTGATCCTCTTCGTAGATGTCGCGTTCCATGGCGTCCTCCCGAACGTTCGTGCGTCATTGCTCCGGCGATTCTATGCCGGGTCACCGACACGAGGACAGCCCGTTGTGAGAATGCATCCCACAAACCGTGGGACTGGGTACCGCCATTGTCGGATGCCGCAATCCGGCCGTTTCGAGGCCGTCACTCTGCGGTCAGTGCGCGTAATCGGGAGCGGCGGGGAGCCCGAAGAACTCCTCCAGCGTGTGGTATCCGCCCTGGTGGTACGCGGCCGCGAGCTCTCGGCCGAGGTAGCGCAGATGCCACGGCTCGGGCTTGTACCCGGTGATGCCCGAACCGACCTGCTCGTAGCGGACGATGAAGCCGTACTCCCAGGCGTTCGCCGCGATCCACTCGCCCTGCACGGTCGCGCCGAACGCCTCGATGGCTCCGCACGACGAGTCGCAGGCCACGAGATCGAGGGCGAGCCCGGTCTGGTGCTCGCTGTGTCCGGCGCGCGCCGACGAGGCATCCGCCCCCGCCTGGCCGCTGTTGCGCACATGCGCGGCGTGAGTCGCGACCTGGAGGTCGTACGACCGGTAGCCGTTGTTCGCGCCGATGCGCCCCGCTCCCTCGGCGGCTGCGGCGTCGGCCATCTCTCCGACCGCCGCAGCGACATCTGTCCGGGCCTGCCCGGAGCGAGTCGTCATCTGCACTGGGAGGTCGGCGAGCGAGGACGGCGCGAAAGAGACCGGCACGAGCGGGCGCGCCTTGTTCACGACCACCCAGACATGGGCGGGGTCGTCGAGCGCGATGCAGGGCGCATTGCCCGCGACGACGGCGGCACGGAAGCTCTCGCCGCCGCCGAAGCCGGCGATGATCGCCGAATCGTCGGCGACCGCGATCGCCTCGAGCACGCTCGGCTCTGAGCACGGGTCGGCCGCCGTGGTCGCGCCGACCTCGACCGCCGGCACCTCCTGCACCGCCAGCGGCTCCGGCATCGCCATCTCGGCGGGCACCGAAGTGGCGATGGGCGCGCCCGCGATCGACAGCAGGATGCCGATCGTGGTGACCGCGAGACCGATGGGCAGTGCGGGTCCGCGGATCGGGGAGCGCTGTGCCGCGTGCTGAGGCTGCGGCGGGAAGGACATGCTTCCATTGTCCCTTAAGTCCGATCGAACAGAAGTCCCACCTCGGGTTGACGTTCTATCGTAAGTATGTTCGAATTGACGGCATGCGGTGGCAAGGACAGAAACTCGGCGACGTCGATGCCGCAGCACTGCCCGGCCTCGAAAAGCGCACGGGCGTGCTCCGCACGGTGACCACTCCCGATTTCGCGGGCATGACCTTCCATGAGGTGCTGTCGAAGTCCGCGCTCAACCATGTTCCCGGCGCATCGCGCATGCCGTTCGCGTGGACCATCAACCCCTACCGCGGATGCACTCATGCGTGCGTGTACTGCCTATCGCCGGACACTCTGATCCTCTGCGCGGACGGGCGTCAGCGCCCTCTGAGCTCACTCGAGATCGGCGATGAGATCATCGGAACCGAGCGACAGGGCAGCTATCGACGCTACGTTCGCACGATCATCAAGGCGAAATGGTCGACGCGGAAGCGTGCACACAGAGTCACGCTCGCCGACGGGACGGAACTCGTCGCGAGTGGAGATCACCGCTTCCTGACGGAGCGCGGCTGGAAGCATGTGTCGGATGCCGATTCCGGGCAACGTCCGCATCTCACGACCAACAATCGGCTCATGGGATTCGGGGTCGGAACCGCCGGGGCGTCAGTCGATGTGCTCTCGACCGGGTATCGCCGCGGCTATCTCTCGGGCATGATTCGCGGCGACGGCATGATCTTCCACGGCACGTACGCGAGCGAGACCAGAACACGCGAGATCCACAGTTTCCGTCTCGCGCTCATCGACCGGGAGGCTCTCGACAGGACTCGTCGGTTCCTCGACGAGGAGGGGGTGCCGACGAGAACTCGCCCCTTCGCGGTCGCCAGCGACACTCGCAGTGCTGCGTCCGCGATTCACACGGCCGCCAGGCGTCACGTCGAGACGATCGAATCCCTGGTGAAGACTCCCGAAGCACCGGAACTTGACTGGTTCGCGGGATTCCTTGCCGGGATCTTCGATGCGGAAGGCAGCTGCTCCCGTGGCGTCCTGCGGATTTCGAACAAGGACGCGGACATCATCACGCTGATCGAGCGTGGCATGCGCGAGTTCCATATACCCCACCTCGTCGAAGGGGCACGCCCGAACGGGGTGCGAACGGTCAGGGTCGTCGGCGGGCTTCCGAGCCGCCAACGATTCTTCGCGATCTGTTCGCCGGCGATCACTCGCAAGCTCTCCATCGAGGGGACTGCGGTGAAGAGCGTCGCCGACCTGAAGGTCGTCGGCATCGCCCAACTCCCGGGCAAGCAGGACCTCCTCGACATCACGACCGGCACAGGAGACTTCATCGCCAACGGCGTCATCAGCCACAACTGCTTCGCTCGGGGTACGCACGAGTACCTCGATCTCGATGGGGGCTCGGACTTCGACTCGCAGATCGTCGTGAAGGTCAACGTCGTCGAAGTGTTGGAGAGAGAGCTGCGCAAAGGCAGCTGGGAGCACGAGACCGTCGCTCTGGGGACGAACACCGATCCGTATCAGCGCGCTGAGGGCCGGTACAAGCTCATGCCGGGGATCATCGAGGCCCTCGCCGCGTCGGGCACCCCGATGTCGATCCTCACCAAGGGCACGCTGATCAGGCGCGACATCCCTCTGCTGGTGAAGGCGGCGCAGCGCGTGCCCGTCGACATCCAGATGTCGATCGCGATGTACGACGACGAGCTGCAGAAGGCGATCGAACCGGGTACCCCGACGACCCAGGCACGACTCGACACGGTGCGCGCACTGCGGGATGCGGGATTCCGGGTGACCGTGTTCCTGATGCCGATCATGCCCCACATGACCGACTCGGTCGAGGCGATCGACACGGCCCTGCGTCGCATCAAGGAAGCGGGTGCGAATCGCGTCATCTACGGCGCACTCCACCTGCGCGCCGGAGTGAAGCCGTGGTTCATGCAGTGGCTCGGCGAGTTCCGTCCCGACCTGGTCTCGTCGTACCGGGGCCTGTATCCGGGCGTCTCGGCCGAGGCGCCCAAGGGCTATCGGCAATGGCTCGCCAAGCGGGCACGACCGCTGATCAGACTGCATGGTCTAGACGGCCAGCACGAAGACGATTACCCCGTGCGCGGCATCCGGGCGTCCGCACCGCACGGCCGCCCGGCACCCGCGTTCACGCCGACCCCCGCCCCTGCGCAGCCGATGCTGTTCTGAGGTCAGGGCTTCTGAGGTCAGCGCTTCTGAGGTCAGGGCTTCTGAGGGCAGGGCTTTTTTCGGCGCAGCGGTCGAGCGCGACGACCAGAGCGCGTAGGCTCGGTCGTTATGGCTATCGGCTCCACCATGCACACGTTCGAAGTCCAACTCGCCGACATGGATCGCGGTGTGTACGACGACTTCTCGCTGCGTGCGGCGCGGCATCCCTCGGAGACCGATGCGTACATGCTCACCCGCGTGCTCGCGTACGGACTCGAGTTCACCGAGGGCATCACGTTCGGCGGCGGCATCTCGCAGACCGACGAGCCGGCCGTCCTCGTGCGCGACCTCACGGGCCAGATCACGGCCTGGATCGAGATCGGAGCACCCGACGCCGAACGCCTGCACTACGGCAGCCGACTGGCTGAGCGCACCGTCGTCTACACGCACCGCGACCCGGCGAAGGTCATGGCGCCCTGGGCAGACAAGCGCATCCACCGCTCAGAGGACATCCGGGTCTTCAGCTTCGACGCGGGGTTCATCGACTCCGCCGCACCGCTCATCGAGCGGCGCAACACCATGACCCTCACCATCACCGAGCAGGTGCTCTACCTCGACCTCAACGGCACGACGCTGACGACGGCGATCCACGAGCACGCGCCGGCCTGACCGGAGCGCCGCCGCGCGGCATCCGCCTGCCACCTTCACCTGCTCTTGAGCACCTCTCGGGAGGACGACTGCGCCTCGGGAGGACCGAATGCCCGAGATGCTCCTCCCGAGGCGCAGGCTTCCTCCCGAGGCGCAGTCTCCTTCCCGAGGCGCAGCACCCGCACACGACGAAGGCCCCGTCCCCGTGGATGCGGGGGCGGGGCCTTCGAGGGTGACGGATCAGGCCGTGAGGTCTGACGCGGTCGGCATGCGACCGGCGATCTCCTCGATCAGGTCGTCGTTCAGACGAGCATTCTCGAACGGCGCGTCGATCTCCGCGCGCTGCAGCAGCTCGGTCATGCGACGCTGGCGCTGACGCGTGATCAGCGTGACGACGCGACCCGAGCGACCCGCGCGGCCGGTGCGACCCGAGCGGTGCAGGTAGGTCTTGTACTCGTCGGGCGCATCGGCCTGGACGACCAGATCGATGTCATCGACGTGGATGCCGCGGGCGGCGACGTCGGTGGCGACGAGCACGTTCACTCGACCCGACGTCAGGCGCTCGAGGTTGCGCGTGCGCTTGGCCTGGTTGAGGTCACCGTGAAGGGAGACCGCGGGGATGCCGGCGTCGTCGAACTGCTCGGCGAGCATGTCGGCGTACGCACGGGTGCGGGCGAAGACGAGGGTCTTGCCGTCGCGGTCGACGAGCGAGGTGAGGATGTCGGCCTTGTCGCGGTGCTCGATCACGAGCACGCGGTGCTCGATGGTGCTCGACTCCTGGTCTTCACCGGCGACCTCGTAGACGGCCGGGTCGACGAGGAACTCGTCGACGAGAGCCGCGACCTCACGGTCGAGCGTGGCCGAGAAGAGGAGCTTCTGACTGCCGTCGGCCGTGTGACGCAGGATGCGCTGCACGGGCTCGACGAATCCGAGCTCGCACATGTGGTCGGCCTCGTCGAGCACCGCGATGCGGCAGTCCGAGAGGTCGAGCTTGCCCTGGTTGATCAGGTCCTCGATACGACCGGGCGTGCCGATGACGATGTCGACGCCCTTCTTGAGCGCACCCACCTGGCGACCCTGCGGCACACCACCGTAGATCTGCGTGGTGAAGAGGCCGACGCTGCGGGCGATCGGCTGGATCGTGCCGTCGATCTGCAGCGCGAGCTCGCGCGTCGGAGCGAGGATGATCGCGCGGGGCTTGCGGCCGAACTCACGACGCTTGCCTGCCTGCGACTGCAGCACGCGCTCGACGAGCGGAGCACCGAAGGCGATGGTCTTGCCCGAGCCGGTGCGGCCGCGGGCGAGGACGTCGCGACCCTTGAGCACTGCCGGGATGCTGGCAGCCTGGATGGGGAACGGCGTCGCCGCTCCCATGCCGACGAGGGTCTCGACGATGTTGGATCCGAGACCCAGGTCGCCGAAGGTCACACCGTCGACCTCGACGGCCGCCACGGACTTCGCCTCGAGGCGCTCGTGCACGACGTCGTCGGTCGGCTCGAACTTCTTGCCGGGTGCCGCGCTCGATGTGGCGTTCCAGTCGTTGCGGCTGGGTCGCTCGTTGCGCGAAGGCCGCCCGCGGGTGTCCGACGTCAGCGGGCGGGGGCGATCGGTGCGGTACGCGCCACCGGTCGAGGGACGCGAACGCTCGTCGCGGCCACCCTCGATCGACCGCTGAGTGCGGTCACGGTCGAAGGCACGACGCGCACGGTCGGCGTCGTACGACCGCTCAGAGCGCTCGGCGCCGCCACGGTCATCACGACGCGGGCTCGCGCCACGGTCGTCACGACGAGGACGGTCGTCACGGTCGAAGCGCGGGCGCTCGGATGCTGCGCGGTCGAAGCGCGGACGCTCGGTGCGGTCACCCGAACGGGCAGGGCGGTCGTCGCGGTTGAAGCGCTGGCCACCGCGGTCGTCGCGGAAGCCACCGGAACGCTGGTCGCGGCGGTCGTCACGACCCGGGCGTCCGCCATCGCGGTGATCGTTGTCTCGGAAGCCCTGGCGCTGCGTGCCGGCACCGCGGTCGTCACGGCGAGGACGCTCGTCACGCTGGCCGCCGCGCTCATCGCGGTACGTGCCGGGACCGGTCGGACGCTGGCCGCCACGGTCATCGCGGCGCGGGCGGTCGAAGCCCGTGGAGGAGCGGTCGTTGTAGCGCGGACGGTCGTCGCGGTTGTGCGGCGCCTCGCGGCGACCCGACTCGGCACGGTTGCGGATGCCGCGCGACTCATCGCGACCCGCGCGCTCCTGGGACGACCAGCGCTGCTTGGGCGCGCCACCCTCTTCGGCCGGGCGGTAGCCGCGGTGGCCGACGCTGCGGCTGCCGGGGCGACGGTCGAATCCGGCCGCCGGGGTGCGCCGGTCACCGGCATCCGCGCGTCCGCCGCGAGCATCACGGGAATCGCGGGTGTCGCGCGCGCCGTCACGGCCGCCGTTGTGGCGATCGTGGAACGACGTCTTGTTCGCGCCGTAACGCGGCTCGAAGTTGGCGGCGGGGCGTCCGCCGCGGGGCTTCTTGTTCTTGGGCATGGGGATGTCCTTCTGAGTTCTCGCCACGAGAACGGCGTCGCGCACACGCGCGGTACCCTGCGCGCGGTCGGATGCGACCACGCGGGGTTTCCGGACTGTCAGCGGCCGGGGCCATTCATGTGATGGTTGATTAGCGTCGAGCGACGCTCACCATCGGCCCCTGGACTCACACTTCTTACACAAAAACGTCCGCGCACTGCGCGGGTGTCCGAAGCCGACGCATCAAGTGTAGCGGTCGCACCTGAAAGAGTCCCCAGTCCCATGGCCGACGCGGGTCGCCATACGATTGCGGAGTGAACTCCGCATCCCCCACCGGCACACAGGTGCACCTCCAGCTCGGCGACGTCAGCGCTCAGATCGCGCAGGTCGGCGCCTCGCTCCGCTCGCTCCGCATCGGCTCCGTCGACCTGATCGCTCCTTATCCGCTCGACTCGCCGACGCCCTCGTGCTCGGGCGTGGTGCTCGCACCGTGGCCGAATCGGGTCAGGGACGGACTCTGGAGCGACGAGGGCACCGAGCGGCAGCTCGCCATCACGGAGCCGAAGTTCACGAATGCGAGCCACGGACTGCTGCGGTTCACGGCCTACGACTTCTCCGAGACCGCCTCAGGGACGACGCTGAGCGCGACGATCTTCCCCCAGACGGGCTACCCGTATCTGGTCGAGACGAGCGTCACCTACGTGCTGCGCGCCGATGGGATCGACGTGACGCACGCGCTGACCAACCGCTCAGCCACAGCCGCACCGGTTGCACTCGGGACGCATCCGTTCGTCACGATCGGCGACGTCGATCCCCACGAACTTGTGCTGCGCGTGCCTGCACAGACCGCCATCACCACCGACGAGCGGATGCTGCCGACGGGCACCCACCCGGCGGATGCTGCGCTGCGCGACGGCGTGCGCCTCGGCGAAGTGAGCCTCGACACGGGATTCACCGACCTCGAGCGCGACGCCGACGGACTCGTGCGGCACTCGCTCACCGCACCGGACGGGCGCCGGCTCACCCTCTGGCAGGGTGCGGGATTCGACTTCGTGCAGGTCTACACGACCGACAAGTATCCGGGGCAGTCCCTCGCCGTCGCGCTCGAGCCCATGACCGCACCCGCCGATGCCCTGAACAGCGGGATCGGCCTGCGCCGCCTGGATCCCGGAGAAACCTGGACGCTCGAATGGGGCATCACGCTCGCCTGAGCTCGCTCGCGCGCGCGTCACAACTCAGCATCAACGCGCCGATGCCCGCCCGGGAAACGCTCCCGTGCGGGCATCGAGCTCAGTCCTGCTGAACTGTGAACGAGGGATGCGGCTACTCGCCGCGCTCGCGAAGCTCCCGTCGCGTCAGCTGGTTCGCGTGCGGCAGCTCGGACGCAGCAGCCGCTCCGCCAGACGAGGCACTCGCGAGGGCCAGCCCGTCCGAGGGCGCGGGCCCGTCGGAAGGCTCGGCCTCGCCCGCCGGCACAGACCCGTCGTCGCCAGAACCCGCCTTGCGAGCACGGCGCCGCTCCTTCGCACCCTCGACGAGGTTGTACAGCGTCGGCAGCACGATCAGTGTGAGCACGGTCGACGACAGCAGTCCGCCGATCACGACGATCGCGAGCGGCTGCGAGATGAACCCGCCGTGTCCGGTGATGCCGAGCGCCATCGGCGTCAGCGCGAGGATCGTCGCGAGAGCCGTCATCAGGATCGGCCGCAGACGCTTCTCGCCACCGGCCCGTACGGCATCGATCGTCGACAGACCCTTCTCGCGATACTGATTCACGAGGTCGATCAGCACGATCGCGTTGGTCACCACGATGCCGATGAGCATCAGCACACCGATGAGCGATGCGACGCCGAGCGGCACGCCCGTGATGATCTGCAGCAGGATCGCGCCGGTCGCCGCGAACGGCACCGAGACGAGCAGCAGCAGCGGCTGCCGCAGCGACTTGAAGGTCGCGACCATCACGACATAGACGATCAGGATCGCCGCGAGCATCGCGAGACCGAGCTGCGAGAACGAGTCGGCCTGCTGCGAGGCGACACCGCCGACCTCAGCCGATGCGCCGTCGGGCAGGTCGACCGCGGCGAGCGCCTCGGTGACCGACTGGGTCGCCACAGCGAGGTTGTCGGATGCCGGGGGCACGGTGATCGTCGCGGTGCGGCGTCCCTGCTCGGTGGTGATCGAGGTCGGGCCGTTGCGCTCCTCGACCGTGGCGATGTCCTGCAACTGCACGACGCCGAGCGCGCTCGGGATGGCCAGCTCGCGCAGGGCCTGCGCGGTCGTGGGCGGCTCGGACGATGCGAGGTAGATGGTCAGCGCGGTGTCGTCGATCTCGACCGTTCCGACCTGCTGCGGGCGCATCGTGTTCGAGACGATGGACCCGACGGCCACCTCCGACAGCCCGCGCTGCGCCGCGGCGTCGCGGTCGACGACCACGGCGAGGTACGGCAGAGCGGCCGCGAGGTTGTCGGTGACCTGTCCGATGCCCTCTCGTCCGTCGAGCTCGTCGACCACGGAGGTCGTCGCGGCCTGCAGGTCGTCGGAGTTCGACGCCGACACCGTGATCTCGATGTCGCTCGAGCCGAATCCGGCCGACGATGCGACGGTCACCTCGCCGACGTCGGTGAGGTCTTGGATCGCGTCCTGCACGGCGGCGCGCAGCTGCTCCTGGTCGGCGTCGCCGTCGGTGAGCACCGAATACGTCACGCCGGCACCGCCGGAGAACGCGTCGCGCAGTGCCGAGCCGCTGGACCCGATCGAGGCCTGCACGTTGGTGACGCCGTCGATGTCGAGCAGGGCGTCCTCGACGGCGATCGCCGCCTCCGACTTCGTCTCCAGGCTCGCGGTCGGACCGAGGTCCTGAGTGACGGTCATCGTGTTCTGACCGGAGTCGCTGAGAAAGTTGATCTTCATCAGCGGAGCCGCCGCGAGTGTGGCGCCCAGCACGACGACCGCGAGGATCACGGTCACGCCCGAGTGCTTCAGCGTCCAGCCGAGGATCGGACGGTAGGCGCGCTGCAGCGGCGTCAGCGGTGCATCCGGGTGCTCAGGGTCGATCTGCACACCGTTCTCGTCGAGCAGCGGCTTGCCTGGGCGCAGGAACCAGTACGCGAGCACCGGCACGATGGTCAGCGACACGAGCAGCGAGGCGACCATGGCGATCGAGACGGTCACGGCGAACGGACGGAACAGCTCGCCGACCATGTCGCCGACGAACACGATCGGCAGGAACACCGCGACCGTCGTGATGGTCGACGACGTCACCGCCATCGCCACCTCGCGCACGGCGAGGCGGATCGCATCGCCCTTGTCGGCATCGCCGACATAGTGCCTCTTGATGTTCTCGATCACGACGATCGAGTCATCGACCACGCGGCCGATCGCGATCGTGAGCGCACCGAGGGTGAGGATGTTGAGCGAGTAGCCGAACGCCTGCAGACCGATGAAGGTGATGAGCACGCTGGTCGGGATCGAGATCGCCGTCACCAGCGTCGAACGGATCGACAGCAGGAAGACCAGGATGACGATCACCGCGAAGACGAGCCCGAGCATTCCCTCGGTCGCCAGGGTCTCGATCGACTGCTGGATGAACGGCGCCTGGTCGAAGATGATGGTGAACTCGGCGTCGGGGAACGCCTCGCCGATGGTGTCGAGCGCCGCGATGACCCCCTGCGACACCTCGACGGTGTTGGCGGCCGGCAGCTTGGTGATCGAGATCGAGAGGGCGTCTTCGCCGTCGACGCGCGAGATCGACGAGATCGGATCGGTCTCCTGCACGACGGTGGCGACGTCGCCGATCGTCTCGTTCGTGCCGACGAGCGGCAGCGCGGCGAGCTCTTCGACCGAGGTGATCTTCGCACCGGTCTGCACCGTGAGCGTCTGACCGTTCTCGGTGATGTCGCCGCCGGGGAACAGTGTGCCGTTCTGCTGCAGGGCCGTGGTGATGGCCTGCGTGCTCTGACCGGCTGCCGCGAGCTTCGCGACGTCGGGCGTGATCGTGATGCGCTGGCCGACGCCGCCGATCAGCTGCGCGGCGTTGACGCCGTCGACGTCCTCGAGCTCCGGGATCGCGACGCTCGTGAGTTCCGCCTGCGCGTTCTCGGCGTCATCGAACCCCGTGACGGCGACCTGGATCACCGGGAAGTCGTCGATCGACACTGCCAGCACCTGGGGGCTGATGTCTTCGGGAAGCTCGCCCGAGATGCGGTTGATCGCCTGCTGGATCTTCTGCTCCGCGGTCGCGAGATTCGTGCCGTAGGCGAAGGTCGCCTGCACGATCGAGGCGTTCGTGGTGCTCGTGGCCGTCGTGCCCTCGAGGCCGGGAACACCCTGGATCGCCGACTCGATCGGCGTCGAGACGTCGTTCTCGACGACCTCGGGCGAGGCGCCGGGGTAGGTCGTCATGACCATCAGGTTGGGCAGCTCGAGCGACGGGATGAGCTCCTGCTTGAGGTTCGTCAGAGCGAGTCCACCGAACACGGCTGCGACGATCGTGATCAACGCGATCAGTGCGCGGTTCTTGAGACTCAGGACGGCGAGGTTCGACAAGGCGGATTCTCTCTCTGCTGATCAGGCGGATGCTGCGGCGGGGTTCGACGCCTGGGGAGTGAGGATCCCGGCGAGGGCGTCGCGGATGAGCTCTTCGTCGAGCGGCTCGTCGTGGATCTGAGAGTGCCAGAGTACGCCGTCGATGAAGACGGCTGCGGCCCTGGCTCTGTCGACTCCGTGAACGGGGGCGATGAAGCCGACGATCTCGTCCGACCACAGTCGGGCGAACTGACGGACGCGCGGATCGTGCACGGCGGCGGTGACGACGGCTCGGTCGGCCTGCACCGCGCGGGCGTCGTCGAGTCCTCGTCGCACCAGGCGAGCGAGTCCTTCCGGCGTCACTCCCTCGATGACCACGGCTCGCCGGGTCGCGTCGATGCGCGCTTCGATCTCGGCGGCCAGCGCCCCGATCGCCGCTTCGCGCAGGTCGTCGAGGGTGGCGAAGTACTGGGTCGTCGAGCCGAGGGGCACCCCGGCTCTCGCGGCGACCTTGCGGTGCGTCAATGCGTCGACGCCGATCTCGACGATCAGCTCTGCGGCGGCGGTGACGATCTCGAGACGGCGCGCTTCAGGGTCACGGCGGCGGCGCGTGCCATCGCTCATTCCGGACCCCCCGCGATCACCCCTGTACGGGCGTACATGTACGTTTGTACATTCTGCATCCCGAACCTGAGGGTTCGCTTGGGGAGCTGCCTGTACGACAGCCGCCCGGCACGCCGTCTACTCGATCTGACCGCGCTCGAAGTAGGCGACGAGATCGGCATCCAGCGCGGGGATCTCAATGGCCGAGCCGTCGCCGCGCAGCGACTCGGTGGCGAGGATGCCGGCGGCCACCGCTTCGCGAGCCGCCACCGGCGAGGTCTCCGTGACTCCCCCGTCGCGCACGAACCGCAGGAACTCCGCCACCAGCAGCGCGTCCGCTCCGTCGTGACCTGCGCCCTCCGCCTCGGGGACGATGAACGTCTCGTCGGCGTCGGCGGCTCCGCGGTGGCGGCGGTTCCACAGCCTGACCTCGCTGCCGGCCGTGTCGCCGATGTTCTCGATGCGCCCCTCGGTGCCGATCACCGTGTAGTTGCGCCAGTAGTCGGGCGTGAAGTGGCACTGCTGGTACGAGGCGAGGATGCCGCCGGAGAGGCGCATGTTGACCATCGAGATGTCCTCGACGTCGATCACCGGGTTGAGCCCTGTGAGCGACGTCGGCGGCCAGTTGTCGACGCTGAACCAGTCGGGCATCCGCTCTCCGGTGCGATCGCGGCGGTCGGTGATGTCGCCGTAGACGCTGAGCTCGCCCATGGCCGCGACCTGCTCGGTGTAGGCGCCCGCGAGCCAGTGGATGATGTCGATGTCGTGCGCCCCCTTCTGCAAGAGCAGTCCCGTCGTGCGGCGGCGGTCGGCGTGCCAGTCCTTGAAGTAGTAGTCGCCGCCGTGCCCCACGAAGTGGCGCACCCACACGGCCTTGACGTCGCCGATCCGGCCGTCCTGGATGAGCTCGCGCATCAGCGTGATCACCGGCATGTGGCGCATGTTGTGGCCGATGTAGAGGCGGCTGCCGGTGCGTCGGGCCGTCTCGAGCATCGCGTCGGCGTCGGAGAGGTCGATCGCGAGAGGCTTCTCGCAGAACACCGCGACACCGGCTTCGAGAGCGCGGATGCTGAGCGCCGCATGCATGTCGTCGGGCGTGAGCACCATGACCGCGTCGATGCCTGAGGCGAGCAGTTCGTCGAGCGAGTCGGTGACGAGGGCATCCGGAAGCAGGCGCCGGGCGTCGTCACGAGCCCGCTCCGAGGGGTCGCAGACCGCGGTGATGCGCGACCCGTGACCGGGGCGGTGCACCTCCTCGCGCAGTGTGGCGCGCGCGCCGAAGCCGATGAGTCCGATGGTGAGATCCACGGTGGTCCTTCTGAGAGTAGAGATGTGCGCGCAGACGGCAGCGTCAGCGCGAATGAGAGGTGGGCGCGTCGACGTCGGTCGACGCGCCGGGGAACAGCGACCAGGCGAACTCGTGCAGCTGCCCGACTGAATCGTCGGCGGCGAGCGCGCGGTCGATGATGATGCGCGCCTGCCGGTCGTAGAAGTCGGTCGGGCCGACCGTGGTCAGGGTGGGGGCGATGAGCTGCGCGTCGGGAGTGTTGCCGACGCCGATCACGGCCACGTCGTGCGGCACCCGGAGTCCGAGCATGTGCGCCGCGTTGATCGCCGCGATGGCCGCGAAGTCGGTGGTCGCGTAGATCGCGTCGGGCCGGTCGTCGCGCGAGAGCAGACTTACGGCCGCGGCGAAGGCGCTGGCCTGCCCCTCGGTGTACGTGACGGTCCAGTCGGGATCGACATCGAGACCCGCGGCGGCCATCTTCTCGAGGTACGGCGTGTACCTGGTGACCTGGGTCGGTGCGAGACGCACGGCGCCCTCGGCGGCCAGGCACCCGATCGCCGTACGTCGCTCGAGCAGATGGTCCATCGCGAGCTCGCAGCCTGGGATCGCATCCGACCGAACCACGTCGAAGCCCGCGGGCTCGAGGTGCTCCGAGAACACCACCAGCCGCTGGCCGCGCTGCACGAGGTCGGCGAGCTTGCGCTCGGCATCCTCATCGATCCCCACGCCGTCGAGGTAGGCGACGTCGCTCTCGACCCTGTCGAGCGCCGCGTGCCAGTCGCCGTCGGCGAGGATCAGCGTCGTGAGTCCGTGCCTGTTGGCCTCGGTGTTCACGGCATCCGCCACCGCGAGCGACCAGGGGTCGCTGAGCATGTGCAGCGACAGCTGCACCATGCCGCTGCGACCGGTGCGGATCGTGCGCGCCGCGATGTTCGGACGGTAGTTGAGCTCGTCGGCCGCCGCGAGCACCCTGGCGGCTGTGGCCTCGGCGACGCCCGACCCGGAGGTCGCACCCGATCGCCCGGAGAACACATACGACACGGTGGCCGTCGAGACCCCCGCGCGTTCGGCGACCATCCGAAGGGTCGGACGCCGCGAGGACGTCGTCTGCTGCCTGCGCTCTGCCATGGGGTCAGCCCTTCGATCCGCTGAAGGCGATGCCCTGGATGAACTGCCGCTGCAGGATCATGAAGGTCACCAGCATCGGCAGAGTCGCGAGCAGCGCTCCTGCCATCAGCACCGGGTAGTCGGTGCCGTGGATGCCGACGAGCTGCGAGAGCCCGACCGACAGCGGCATCTTGGCGGGGTCGGTCGTCACGATCAACGGCCAGAGCAGATCGTTCCAGGACCACAGCACAGTGAACACCACGAGAGCGATGATGCCAGGCTTCGCGAGCGGAACCATGATCCGCCAGAAGGTCTGCCACGGATTCGCCCCGTCGATGCGCGCCGCCTCCTCGAGTTCGGCGGGCATCGACATGAAGAACTGACGCATCAGGAACGTGCCGAACGCACTGAAGATGCCGGGCACGATCAGCGCCTGCAGCGTGTTCAGCCACCCGAGCGCCTGGATGATCTCGTACTGCGGCAGCAGGTACAGCTGCGACGGCACCATCAGCACCGACAGGAAGACGACGAACAGCGCATTGCGCCCGGGGAACGGGATGCGGGCGAACGCGTAGCCGGCCATCGTGCACAGCACGACCTGCCCGATCGTGCGCCCCACAGTGAGCAGCACCGAGTTGGCGAACATCTGCGCGAAGGGCATCGAGTCGAAGACCTCGGCGAAGTTCGTGAACACCCACTCGCGCGGCAGCAGACTCGGCGGCACCTGCACCGAATCGGACAGCGTCTTGAACGAGGTCAACAGCTGCCAGATGAACGGGAAGACCATCAGGATCGCGCCCACCAGGAGCACCACGTGCACGATCCAGATCGCGCGGTTGCGGGGCTTGCCCGCTCGCTCCGCCGAGCGGCCGGGCGAGGCGCCGACGACGGCGCGCGTGTCGAGCGAGACGTCACTCATAGTGCACCCACTTCTTCTGCAGACGGAACTGCACGACCGTGAGCACGAGGATGATCACGAGCAGCAGGAAGGCGACGGCGGCGGCATAGCCCCGGTCGTTGTCGAGGAACCCCGCTTCATAGAACAGGTAGACGACCGTGCGGGTGTTGGGCATGGCCGGGTTGCTGCGCCCGAGCATCATGTAGATGAGGTCGAACACCTGCAGGGCGCCGATCACGCTGATGACGCTGACGAAGAAGATCGACGGCGACAGCAGGGGGATCGTGATCGAGAAGAACTTTCGCACCGGGCCGGCGCCGTCGAGGTCGGCGGCCTCCATGATCGTGTCGGGGATGCCCTGGAGCCCGGCGAGGAAGATGACGATGTTGGTGCCCAGACCGGCCCAGATGCCCACGACGGCGATGGCCACGAGGGCGGTGTTCGGATCGGTGAGCCAGCTGCGCCCCTCGATGCCGACCGACCCGAGCGCGGCGTTGAGCACTCCGTAGTCGCCGTTGTAGATCATGCGCCACACCAGTGCGATCGCGGCGGGCATCGTGACGACCGGGATGAAGTACAGCGTGCGGTAGGCGCTGCGTCCCTTGAGGCCCGAGGTGTTCAGCAGCGCGGCGATGCCGACGGCCAGCGGGATGCCGATCAGGGCGATGACCGTGTAGAGCGCGGTGTTGCGCAGCGCGCCGATCAGCTCGGGGTCCTGGAACAGGCGGGCGTAGTTCTCGATCCCGACCCACTCGGCGCCGCCGAACGGCCCCGACTTGGTGAACGAGATGATGAGCGTGCGCACCGTCGGCCACAGGTAGAACACGGCGATGCCCAGGGCGGTGGGTCCGATGAACACCAGAGCCCACCACGGGGAGGCGCCCGGGTTGCGCCGGCGTCGGCGGATGCCGGGGCGCGTGGCCTCCGGCATCCGCTCTGCCTGCGTGCGCGGGGGCGACGCGGTGACGGTCATGAGCGACTACTCCTGCTCGGCATCCAGCGCCGCCTGCATCTGCTCGGCGAGGTCTTTCAGGCCCGCCTCGGGGGCGACGGCACCCGACCACACCTGCGACAGCACCTCGCTCTCGATGCTGGTCCACGCGGACGTGTTCTTCGAGACCGGGTAGGGCACCGCGGTGTCGAGAGCGTCGATGTAGACCTGCAGGTCGTACTGCGGCAGCGCGTCGACCCAGCCCTGCTGGGTGCCGTTGAACGCGGGGATCACGGTGCCGGTCTCGGCCTGGATCTCAGCCGCCTGCTCACCGCTGGCGAAGGCCGCGAACGCCTTGGCCTCGGCCACGTGCGGGCTCTTCGCGTTGGCGACGTTGCCCACGCCGTGGATCACGCTCTGGTTGCCCTCCGGCCCCTCAGGGAGCGGAGCGACGTCGACCGTGTCGGCGATCTCGGCGTTGTCGCCGTAGGCGATGGCCGCCCACGAGCCGTTCTGGAACATCGCGACCTTGCCCGACAGGAAGAAGTCCTCTGGGTTCGTGTCGGTCATCTGCTGCGCGGTCGGCGACGACCCCGCCTCGATCAGGTCGGTCCACAGCTCGATGCCGGCGAGCGCCTCGGGTGAGCCGTAGCCGCTCTCGGTGCCGTCGGCGGAGATGACCTCGCCGCCCGCCTGGGCGATCGAGTTGTAGAAGTTCTCCTGCCCGTACTGGCTCGCGGCGACGCCGAACTGGCCCTTCGCCGGGTCGGTCAGCGCGGCGGCGGCCGCGGTGAAGTCGTCCCAGGTCCAGCCTGCACTCGGGTACTCGACGCCGGCGGCGTCGAAGAGCGCCTTGTTGTACCAGAGCGCCACGGTGTCGAAGTCCTTCGGGGCCCCGTAGAGTGCGCCGTCGAACGTGTAGAGGTCGATCAGGCCCTGGGGGTAATCAGCGGCATCCACACCCGCGTCGTCGAGCGGGGCGAGCTGGCCGTTCGAGGCGTAGAGCTGGAAGTTCGGACCGTTCATCCAGAACACGTCGGCGGCGGACCCGCCCGTGGCGGCGGTCTGCAGCTTGGTGAAGTACTCCTTGTAGGGAGTCACCTGGATGTCGATCGCGACGTTGGGGTTCTCCTTCTCGAACGCCGCCGCGATGTCCTCCATCGCCGGCTTCTGGTTCTCGTCCCAGATGGCATAGCTGAGAGTCACATCGCCGCCCGACGAGCTCTCGCCTCCGGCAGCGGGCGAGCAGGCGCTGAGCGCGAGGACGGCTGCCGCGGATGCGGCGAGGGCGCCGAGGGCGCGGTGGGAGGTGCGGGGCATCGATGTCTCCTTTGACGGGTGCAGGGAATCGTCACTGCGTCGAGATCTCGCTTGTTAAACGATTAGCAGTTAAACGATTAGCAAGGAGAATAGCTCGACTGAGGCGAAGGGCGCAAGCATCGATCTGCACCCGCTGTGGCGAGGTCAGAGCAGCGCGCTCAGAGCAGCGAGCCGAGGGCCAGCCCGAGGCCGGCCGCGAGCAGACCGAGCAACAGCATCCCGACGGCATTGAACGCAGATGCCCTGCGCTCGCCGTCACGCCAGAGCGCGACCGCGTCGAGCATGGCGGTGCTGAAGGTCGTGTAGCCGCCCAGCAGACCGGCACCGAGGAGGAATGCCTGGTCGGGCAGCGCCGCGGTCACGAGGCCCAGCGCGAACGATCCGGTGAGATTCACGGCGAAGATGCCCCAGGGGAAGCGCCGCCCGGCGACCCTCGCGATGCTGAGATCGACGAGGTACCTCAGCGCGGCGCCCACGCCTCCGGCGAGCGCGGCCCCCAGGAACAGCAGCGGGGTCACGAGCGGACTCCCTCGACACGAGCCCTCGTCCGGGGGCGGCCGAGACGCAACCCGAGAGCAGCAGCGGCAAGGCCGAGCACGAGACTGCCGCCCGCATACGAGAACGCGAGCAGCGGAGCATCCGCCCAGAGCGCATCCGTGCCCGTCATGAAGGCGCTGTACGTCGTGAACCCGCCGAGCACACCGGTGCCGAGGAACACCCGCAGACCCGTGGTCTGCGGCAGTCGCGCGGCGAGGATGCCGATCAGCAGCGCCCCGATCACGTTGACCAGGAGAGTGGCGACCGGGAAGCCCCCGGCATCGGGGATCCAGAGTGCGACCCCGAGCCGCGCCGCCGTGCCGATGCTGCCCCCTGCGAAGACGAGGAGGAGGCTGCGGAGAGTCACGCGACAACTCTAGCCGCGCGGTTGCAACGCATCCGCTGATTGTCAACCGGGTGTGACGGAGCGGCGCCGAGGCGAAGACTGATGCCATGAAGCCACTGTGGAAGCTCGACCGGACTCCGCCCATCGGCACACCGTTCGACCCCGGCGCACGGCACGACGTGATCATCGTCGGTGCGGGCCTCACCGGCCTCACCACCGCGGTCATGCTGACGCGCGCAGGGCTCGACGTGGCGGTGATCGAGGCGGGCGAGGTCGCCGAGCTGGCGACCGGCGGCAACACCGGCAAGCTGACCCTGCTGCAGGGCAAGCGCCTCGCCGAGATCCGCAGGCACCACTCCGCCTCCCTTCTGCAGGCGTACGTCGAGGCCAACCGTGAGGGCATGGACTGGCTGGTCGGCTTCGCGGACCACGCGGGGGTCAGCTACGAGCGACGGACAGATCACTCGTATGCGCAGGATCCGAGCGGTCTCGACTCGGTGCGCGAGGTGCACGAGGCGGCGAGCGAAGCGGGCCTTCAGACCAGGATGCTCACACGGGCAGAGCTCGATGAGGCGGCGTTCCCCGTCGTCGGCGCCACAGCCCTCGATGATCAGGTGACCATCGACCCTGCTCTCATGGCTCAGGCGCTCGCGGAGGAGCTGCTCGCGACCGGCGGCACACTGCACACGGGAGTCAGGGTCACCGCCACTCACGTGCTTCCCGAGCCGCGGGTCGAGACCCCGGTCGGGCCCATGTTCGCCGAGCACATCGTGATCGCGACCGGCTATCCGATCCTCGACCGCGGGCTGTACTTCACCAAGATGCGCGCCTTCCGGTCGTACTGCGTCTCGTTCCGCGTATCAGGCGAGGTGCCCGAGTCGACCTTCATCTCGCTCGACTCCCCCAGCCGGTCGATCCGTCCGGTCTCTCCCGCCGACGGCCCGGGCGGCACGGCACAGCTCATCGTCGGCGGCAACGGGCATCCGGTCGGGCGCTCCGACAGTGAGGCCGCCGCGGTCGACGATCTGATCGCCTGGACGAGGGAGTACTTTCCGGATGCCGAAGAGACGCACCGCTGGTCGGCGCAGGACTACGAGTCGCACAATCAGATCCCGTTCGTGGGTGCGATGCCGCGGGGGCTCGGCAGCATCCGCTTCGCGACCGGATACGCCAAGTGGGGCCTGTCGAACGCGCCGGCCGCTGCACTCCGCCTGACCGCCGAGATCCTCGGGGCCAGCTGGCATGACCGACCGTCATGGATGGTCAAGCTCGGCACGAGGCTGACGGTGCCGGCCGATCTCGCCAGAGGAGCCGCCGAAGGAGCGAAGGTCGCTGCGGCCGCCACGAGCGGATGGGTCGAGGCCGAGCGCAACCCGGTGCCGGTTCCGAAGCCGGCGGAGGGCGAGGGTGTGGTCGCCAACCGCAGCGGACGCCCGGTCGGAATCTCGACGGTCGACGGAGTCACCCGCGCGGTCTCGGCCGTCTGCCCGCACCTCGGCGGAGTGCTCGCCTGGAACGACGAGGAGTGCACCTGGGACTGCCCACTGCACGCGTCGCGATTCGAGGCGGACGGCACGCGCATCGAGGGCCCGGCGCTGCAGGATCTGAAGCCCCTGCCCCGCAAGAGCGGGGGCTGAGAGTCAGGCCGGCGGGGCGCCCGCACCCGGAGGCGGTGCGTCCCAGCCCTGCTGAGGCTCATCGCAGTTCTCGCGGAACACGTACTGCGAGGCGAGCTTGCGCTGGTGGCTCGACCAGTCGATCGCGGGGCGGCGCTGCTCGGGCGGCAGGTAGCCGAGGCGATACACGGCCATGAGCTCGAGGTCGTCGGGCACGCGCAGCAGCTTCACGATCTCGTCCCAGCGACCCGGAACCTCCATCGGGAAGGAGATGAACTGGATGCCCATGCCGAGCTCGACCGTGGTGAGCCAGACGTTCTCCATCGCGGCACCCATGCTGAACACCGAGTAGAACGACGAGAGCTGGCCGGGCCGGTATTCGCTGCGATCGAGCATCACGCCGAGCAGCAGCGGAGAGCCGCCGACCAGCTTGTGGTTCTCTTCGCCCAGGCTCTTGGGCACGCCGAACGTGTTCATCAGCTTCTGGCCGCGCTTCGTGAACACCTGGCTCGTGAACGGGCGGAGGGCCGCGGGGAGCTTGTCGAACAGCATCCCGCTGCGCTTCTCCTCCATCTCGGCCTGGCTGAAGCGGAAGTACGGCTTGTAACGCTCGAAGAACGTGCCGTTCGACATGGCCTCGGTCATGCTCTCACCCGAGATGCGCGCGATCTGATCGATCGTGTCGCGGTTCTCGATGACCACGAACCGCCACGGCTGGCTGTTCAGCTGCGAGGGTGCCCGACCGGCCGCCTCGAGCAGGATGCGCTGATGCTCCTCCGACACCGGGTCGGGCAGGAACGGCCCGTTCGTGGTCTTGCGGCGGCGGATGGCGTCGAGCAGTTCCATGCGTTCACTTCCGGTCGGTGGCGAGGCGCGAGCAGATGAGGCCCGCGACGATGAAGGGTGCTGCGGCGAGCGCGACGCGCGGATGCCGTCGGCTGTGCGTGCCGAGGTACGGGATGGCGGCGAGCGGTGCGGCAGCCGGCGCGAGCGCGAGTGCGGCGCGGCGACTCGCGTGCTTCGGCCTGCCCCAGATCGCGGACGAGACGGCAGTGGCGGCGGCCACGCACGTGGCGATGTAGATCGCGTGATGCAGCCAGCGGAAGTTGCTGGTGTCGATCACCTTGGCGGCGACGGCCGAACCGAGGGCGACGTTCGCGGTGTAGGCGACGGCCGCGGCGGCGAAGAGCGGCGCGGCATCGGTGCGTCTGCGGCGGTGGCCCATGACCCGACCCTACGCCCACTCCCGGCATCCGATCTCGGCCTTGCCGTGGTGTCTCGATCTGTGCGAAGCGGCGGTTTCGTCTCGTCGCTTGGCTCGTGCGGGGTCAAGACGCAGCTCCCGCGCGATGCGGGGTCAAAAACGCACGCCCCACGCCGTGCGGGGTCAATTGCGCACCTGAATCGAGCGATTCGGATGCGAAATTGACCCCGCAGCAGTGGCTGACGGGCGCGGGCGCGGATGCGGATGCCGCGCGGCCGCCTACAGGTTGCCCTCCGCGTAGATGTGGAGCGCGTCGCGGACGAACTCCGCTCCCTGCGTGCCACCGGCCGACGTCGCATAGTTCGCGCCG
Source organism: Microbacterium sp. K2 (assembly GCF_051365005.1). Classification (NCBI taxonomy): domain Bacteria; kingdom Bacillati; phylum Actinomycetota; class Actinomycetes; order Micrococcales; family Microbacteriaceae; genus Microbacterium; species Microbacterium sp. K2. The sequence continues at coordinate 1,882,584 of NZ_JBLWII010000001.1, forward strand.
AAGCGCGGGTCGGCGACGTACATCTCTCCGAGCCCGATGACGTATCCCTTCACGTCACCGCCCGGCACAGCGGCGGGGGTTCCCGGGATGCCGATGAGCCACTCGACGTGGCGGCGGGCGACGTCCTGAGCCTCGGCGGATGCCGGGTCGATGCCGCTCTCCGCGGCGGCGATCCAGTCGCGACCGAGGTCGGACACACGCTGCTGCCAGTCGGCTCGTTCGGCGTCGGTCATCCGGCGCCACCAGCGGTCGCTGTCGGCGTAGGCCTTGCGACCCCAGCGCTCTTCGACCTCCTCCTTGTACTGGGTGTGGTCGAACCCGTCGAACATGTTCTCTGCCATGAGTTCTTCACCTCCTTTCAATGCGTCGATGGTGTTCTCGACCGAGGCGATCTGTCGCGCCAGCCGGTTCTGCTCCTCGCGCAGCAGCGCGAGGTGTGTCTCGAGAGCGGACTCCTCGCTCTGCCGCGCATTCACCGGGCTCAGCACCTCGGCGATCTGCGGCAGACCGAGTCCGAGCTCACGCAGCAGCAGGATGCGCTGCAGGCGCACGAGCGCGGCCTCGTCGTAGTGGCGATAGCCGTTGTGCGCGATGCGCGACGGCGGCAGCAGGCCGATGTCGTCGTAGTGACGCAGCGTTCTGCTGGTGGTGCCCGCGAGTCGGGCGATCTCCTGGATCGACCAATCACGACCGGTCATCGCCTCCTCCTTCCGTGGTTCCGTTCTCCGATTACTCCACGGTAGAAGTTGACGTTGCGTCAAGGTCAAGCGGGCGCCGAATGTAGGATCGGGCTCGTGGTCGACAGTGCCCCCCACCCGCTCCGTACCGCCCTTCTATGGGTTCTGGAGCTCGCCGTCGCAACGGCGGCCTGGGCCACTGTCTGGCTCCGCCAACTCGAAGCGCCGGGGTGTGGTCATACCTGCGACGGCACGCTGCTCTACGCCGCCATTGCCGGCTTCTTCTGGGCGTGTGTCGTGATCGTCGCCTCCTCGGGAATGATCTCACTGCTCCTCGCACGGCACCGTTCGATGTCCTTCGTCCCTGTGACGGGGATCGTCTTGATAGTGATCGCTGCGATCGTCGCGCACGGGCTGTGCACCCAGGCGGTGGCCCCTTAGTCCGCAGCCCAGGCAAGCTCAGCCGGGATACATCTTCAGCAGGGCTACCAGGATTGTCAGCAAGGAAGCATCGGGAACCGGCAACATGAAGTTCGCGCTGATCTCGATACCCCTCTTGACAAGATCGAGATATATCGTGTTATTCTTGCCACACACGATATATCGTGTTCCCTCGAACCAGGAGAAGCAGACATGACCGAGAAGTGGCTCATCGCCCCCGGCGAAGAACGCGTCATCGACATCGAGAACGTCACCCGACTGAAGATCGGTCTGGTCGGCGGTCAGGTCGATGTCATCGCGCACGACGAACCCGGCATCCGCATCGAGGTGCACGGTGTCACGACCAAAGACCTCCGCATCGAGGCGAACGACGGCGAGGTCGAGATCGACCACCCGCAGCTCGGCTGGGACAACTTCCTCGAGGTCTTCCGCAACTTCGGCTCGGGCGGCCCCAAGGCCGAGGTCAGCGTCGCCGTGCCCCGCTCGATCGCCCTCAACCTCGGCGTCGTCAGCGCCGGCGCACTCGTCTCGGGCATCCGCAACGACGCCCGCCTCAACACCGTCTCGGGCGACCTCATCGTCGACACCCTCATCGGAGACCTCACGGTCAATTCGGTGTCGGGCGACGTGCAGGTGCGCGGCCTCACGGGCTCGATCAGTGCGAACAGCGTCTCCGGTGACGTGGCAGTGACCGGCACCATCCGTCGCGCCACCGTCGACATCGTCTCGGGGTCGACCCTGGTCGACGCCGCCGGCGACGTCAACGCGATCAACATCAACTCGGTCTCGGGCGGCACCACTGTGCGCCTCGACGAGTCGCTCGCCGCGAACTACGTCGTGCGCTCGTTGAGCGGACGTCTGCTGATCGACGGCATCGAGCGCGGATCCTCGGGGATCAACAACTACACCGGCTCCTCCGGCGAGCTCGCCGGTCGCTTCGTCGACCTGCGCGCGAACTCCGTCTCGGGCGGCGTCACCGTTCTTCGCCGCACGCCCAGCTCGATCGAGAACGACCCCGAATGGGAGGAAGCATGAGTCCCGCAGTGTTCTCCCACGGCGACCTCAGGCTCTACCTGCTCTCGCTGCTCGCCGAGGCGCCTCAGCACGGCTACGGCATCATCCAGGCCCTGACCGACCGCACGGGTGGCACCTACACGCCGAGCGCCGGCACCATCTACCCGCGGCTCGCGAAGCTCGAAGAAGAGGGCCTGGTCAGCAAGACCGTCGACGGACGCACCACCATCTACTCGATCACGGATGCCGGACGCGCCGAGCTCACCTCACGTGAAGGCGACCTCGCCGGCATCGAGGCGGGCCTCACCGACTCGGTGCGACTGATCGCCAACGAGGTGCGTCAGAGCGTCAAGGAGGCCATGAAGAGCCTTCGCGCCGACCTGGCCACGGCTGAGAAGGACGACCGCGCAGCATCCAAGTCGCGCCCGCGCACCGCAGGTGACGACGAGCGCATCATCAGCCGCGAGGAGATGCATCGGGCGGATGCCGTCATCAACGCCTTCCGCGCCCGCGTGCGCACCGACCTCCGCACCCATGTGGCGAAGGGTGGCACGCTGCCGGCATCCGTCGTCACGCAACTGGAGGACGGCCTGGATGCCGCAGCGCGTGGAATCACCACGGCGCTGGCATCGCTCGGGCGCTGACCTCACCCGCCATACGTGCAAAGCCCCTCCCGTCGCTCGACGAGAGGGGCTTTGCTCGTACGGATGGCTGACGTTCTCCCGGTTGGCTGCGCCGTCCGGTCGATCTGACCAGCCGGGCGGGCATCGACCAGCCACCCGTACCGGAAAGTGACGGCTGAACCCTATTCGGTCCAGATCTCGGGCTGCGTGTCGGGAACCGGGTCCTGCAGGGGCACGACCATCACCGGCCGCTGCTGACGATGCGCGAGCCGGGCGGCGACCGATCCGGTGAAGAACTCCCGGATCGACTCGCCGATGCCGCGCTTGCGTGTGCCGACGACGATCAGCTGAGCGTCGAGCTTGTTGGCGAGCTGCTTGATGGCGAGAGCCGGGTCGCCCACGAGCTGACGCGCCGTCCAGGTCAGGCCTGTTCCGTCGAGGGCGGCAGCGGCCTCGGCCTGCACGGCCTCGAACTCGGCCGCTCCGGCGTTGAGGTTGATGTCGATGGGCGCCGAGTGCACGTAGCCATCGGGGTCTTCGTAGGTGACGAAGCGCGTGACGTCGACGTGTGCGACCACGAGCGGAACCCGGAGGAGGCGGGCGAACCGCGCCGCTTCTTCGATCACGCGCTCGGGTTGCCCTGGCTGCATCCCGACGATCACGGCCTTCTGCAGTGTCGCGTTCTGTGCGGCCTCGTCGTTGGGCGTCGAGGTGTTGTCGGTCATGACGATCGCTCCCTTCACCAGCTGCCAACGGGCCAGTGCGGTCTGGCCGCGTGCTATTCTGAATGCTACTCTTACCGGCCCTCAGCCGGTGTCGTGAATGACTCGGGCAGATGGTTGTCCGCAGCTTAACTCGTGAGGGGGTCTCAGGCATGGGCCGTGGCCGTCAAAAGGCGAAACACACCAAGATCGCCCGCGAACTGAAGTCGTTCAGTCCGTCGGTGAACTACTCGGCGCTCGAGCGCGAACTCGCGCACCCGAGCGACGCTGAAGACGCATACGTCGACAAGTGGGCCGACGAGTATGCGGACGAAGACGAGGACGAACTCGAAAAGGCCTGACCGCCGATTCTTTCGTCGTCGAATCCCCCGTGCGATGCACGGGGGTTTCGTCGTGCCCGGAATACCGGAGCCCGTCGTCACCTGCGCCCTGTCGATGACAGACTGACCTCGTCGGGCCTGAGAGGATCTCTTCATGTCCCGCGTCGTCTCGCTCTTCCGTCACCCGATCAAGGGCTTCACTCCCGAATCCGTCGATTCGTTGACCGTGCAACCCGACGGCCGGATCGCGGGCGATCGCGTGCTGGCTTTCCGCTTCGCCGATGCGACCGCCCCGGAGCACCGCGACGGGCTCGACCACTGGCCGAAGGCGAAGGGCCTCTCGCTGCAGGACTTCCCCGGGCTCGCGGCGCTGCGCACCGACTACGACGATGCTCGGCAGCGCGTGCGCATCGAGCACGCCGGAGCAGTGCTCGTCGAGGCGGGACTCGACGACGACGGTCGTGTGGAGCTCGCGGATGCCGTGACCGAGTTCGTGCTCGCGAGTGCGGAGGGCCGGCGGCTCGGACGCCCGGGGCGACTGCCGCTCGTGCTGGTGGGCGATGGAGTGACGTCGAAATTCCAGGACCGCGCTCGCGGCTACGTCTCGGTGCACAGTCGCGGCAGCGTCGATGCACTGAGCGACGCTCTCGGCTTCGGCATCGATGACCGCCGATTCCGCTCGAACGTCGTCGTCGATGACGTCGCCCCGTGGTCAGAGCTCGACTGGACGGGTGAACTGAGCATCGGCGAAGTCGTGTTCCGCACAGCCGGGCCCATCGTGCGGTGCCTGGCCACACACGCCAACCCCGATACCGGCGCTCGCGACGCGAAGGTGCTCAAGACCCTCACCCAGTCGTTCGACCAGGACGAGCCGACGCTCGGCCGACTGCTGCTGCCGCCGAAGGCCGCGGCCGACGGATCATCCGAGTGGGTCGGCGGCACCATCAGCGTCGACGACGAGCTACAGGCGCGCTGAGGTCGCACGGGCGCTGAGCCTCACGCCGCCCCGTTCGACGCAGGCGCAGTCACCAGCGACCGTGCCGGCGCTCCCAGTCCTCTTCGATCGTGCGGCGGCGACCCGCGACCCATCCTGCCGGGATCACGGCGACCAGCACACCGACGAGGACCCACAGCGGGATCAGCCAGCTGTCGGTCGCGTCGTGCAGCAGACCGATCAGCAGCGGGAACACCGCGGCGACCGCATATCCGATGCTCTGCACGAACCCGCTGAGCGCCACGGCGCTCTCGGGGGTGCGTGAGCGGATGCTGAGCAGCACGAGCGCGAGGGGGAAGAGCCCTGGTGCGAGACCGAAGAACACGACCCAGATCGGCAGTCCCACCGTCGGGAGGAAGATGAATCCGAGAAGTCCGATGAGGCCGGATGCGATCGAGATGAAGAACACGGGGCGCGTGGCCTGGAACCGGACGATGAGGATCGGCACGAGCAGAGAGCACGGCAGACCCATCAGACCGAACAGCGAGAGCAGCAGCCCCGCGTTCGCCGGTGTCACGCCACCCACGTCGATCATGATCGAGGGCAGCCACGCGAACGAGACGTAGGCCAGCGTCGACGATGCCGCGAACACGAGGGCGATGGACCAGGCCATCGGCAGGCGCCACAGCCGACCGAACACCCGGGGGTTCGCGGGCGTCGTCGCGATCGGGCCGGTCGCCATGGACGCTGCGTCGTGCCCGTCGCGCTCGGCTTCGGTCGAGGCGGGGGCGACGCGGGCAGGGGCGGCGCCGACGGCATCCGCTCGACTCGTGACCAGCATCGCCACCCACGGCACCAGGGCGATCGCGGCAAACACTCCCCACAGGCCCAGCGAGACCCGCCACCCCGCCGAATCGGCGAGCGGCACCGCGACCAGCGGCGGCACGAACGTCGAGACGGCCATGGTGGTCGAGTACACGGTCATCATCAGACCGAGCCGATCGGGGAAGTACTTCTTGACCAGCGGCGGCAGCAGCACGTTGCCCGAGCCGACACCTGCGAAGACCACGGCCGTCGCGGCGAGCAGCGATGTCGAGTCGATGGCGAGGCTGCGCAGCAGAAGTCCGGTCGCGATCAGCGCGATCGCGACCACCGCCACGCGTTCGAGCCCGAAACGGCGCTCGAACAGCGGCGTGAGCAGGCCGAACACGGCGAAGCACACCGGCGGCGCTGCGCCGATCAGACCCACGACGACCGACGACACCGCGAAGTCGTCGGCGACGTGGTCGAGCACGGGCGACAGGGATGCCACGGCCGAGCGCAACGAGAAGGCGACCAGCACGATGCCGATCAGTGCGAGGGCGCGACCCCGCCAGAGCGGCTGCGCACCCGAGGTCACGAGGTCTGCGACCCCTCCACCCACGCGAGGTACTCGTCGGAGACCGTGCCGGTGACATACCGGCCGTCGAAGCAGCTCATGTCGAGGTCGCTCAGCACGGAGCCCTCGGTGATCGCGGACTTGAGGTCTTCGACCTCCTGGTAGACCAGGTGGTCGCAGCCCAGCACGGCGGCGATCTCGGGGATCGTGCGCCCGTGGGCGATGAGCTCGTGACGCGACGGCATGTTGATGCCGTAGACGTGCGGGTACCGCACGGGCGGCGCTGCGGACGCGAACGTCACCGAGGTGGCGCCGGCATCCCGGGCCATCTGGATGATCTCCTTCGACGTCGTGCCCCGCACGATCGAGTCGTCGATCAGCAGCACGTTCTTGCCCTGGAACTCGGTCGACATCGCGTTCAGCTTCTGACGCACGCTCTTCTTGCGCACGGCCTGGCCGGGCATGATGAAGGTGCGGCCGACGTAGCGGTTCTTGTAGAAGCCTTCGCGGTACTCGATGCCCAGCTTGCGGGCGACCTCCATGGCCGCGGGCCGAGACGAGTCGGGGATCGGCATGACGACGTCGATCTTGTCCATCGGCACGTGCTTGGCGATCGTGTCGGCCAGCTTGTCGCCCATGCGCAGGCGGGACTCGTAGACCGAGACGCCGTTCATGACCGAGTCGGGTCGGGCGAGGTAGACGTACTCGAACGCGCACGGCGCGAGCGTCGCATCCTTCGCGCACTGCCTGCTGTGCAGTTCACCCTCGTTGGTGATGAAGATCGCCTCGCCGGGTTCGACCTCGCGGACCACCTCGTAGTCGGCGTTCTCGAGCACCAGCGACTCGCTCGTGACGACCCATTCGTCCCGGCCCTCTGCGCCGGGGACGGTCGAGGGACGACGGCCGAGGATGAGAGGACGGATGCCGAACGGGTCGCGGAACGCGAGCAGCCCGTAGCCGGCGATGACCGCGATGACGGCGTAGGCGCCCTCGATGCGCTCATGAGTGCGCTCGACCGCCTCGAAGATCCGGTCTGCGTCGAGGTCGACCGTCGAGGTGGTGTTCTGCAGCTCGCCGGCGAGCACGTTGAGCAGCAGCTCGGTGTCGCTCGAGGAGTTGAGGTGACGGCGGTCGCGCTGGGCCATGTCGGCCGTGAGCTCACGCGTGTTCGTCAGGTTGCCGTTGTGGATGAGGATGATGCCGTACGGCGCGTTCACATAGAACGGCTGCATCTCCTCTTCGTTCGACGCGGTGCCCTTGGTCGCGTAACGTACGTGGCCGAGTCCGACGTTGCCGAGGAGCCCGCGCATGTCACGGGTGCGGAACGCCTCGCGCACCATGCCCTGCGCCTTGGCGTTGTGCATCACGCCGTTCGCCTCAGCGGTCGCGATGCCCGTCGCATCCTGGCCGCGGTGCTGCAGCAGCAGGAGTGCGTCGTAGATGTCCTGATTGACCGGGGCAGAGCCCACCATTCCGACGATGCCGCACATGGACTCTTACTTCGCTCCGTCCGCATAGGCGCCGACCAGGCGCACAGCTCCACCGTCGACGCCCTTGGCGCCCTGTTCGAAATCTCCTGCCGGACGCGCGCCGAAGCCCACGGTTCCGACCTGCCACGCGGGCATACCGTCTGCCGCGAGCGCCGCGATGGCGGCATCCTTCTTGTCGGCGGCGACGATCGCGAGGAATCCGATGCCGAGGTTCCAGGTGCCCTCGGCCGATTCCAGCGTCGATCCCGCGATGTCGCTGAGCACGCGGAAGACCGGGCTCGGCGACCACGTGCTGCGGTCGACCTCGGCCCAGCTGCCCTGCGGGAGCACACGGGCGAGGTTCGCCGCGATGCCGCCGCCGGTGACGTGGCTGAGCGAGTGCACTCCCCCGCCGAGCTGCTCGATCAGACGCAGCAGCGGAAGCGTGTAGAGGCGCGTCGGCTCAAGAAGAGCCTCGCCCCAGGTCTTGCCGAAGTCGGCGGCGTTGTCGCCGTAGCCGATTCCGGCGTTCGTGACGATGTGGCGCACGAGCGAGTAGCCGTTGGAGTGCAGTCCGCTGGACTCGACGGCGAGCACGACGTCGCCGTCCTGCACGCGATCGGCCCCGAGGATGCCGTCGGCCTCGACGACTCCGGTCGCGGCTCCTGCCACGTCATAGTCGCGCGGGCCGAGCAGCCCGGGGTGCTCTGCGGTCTCGCCGCCGATGAGTGCGGTGCCGGTGGCGGTGCACGCCTCGGCGATGCCGCGCACGATGTCGGCGATGCGCTGCGGGAAGACCTTGCCGCAGGCGATGTAGTCGGTCATGAAGAGCGGCTTGGCGCCCACCACGACGATGTCGTCGACGACCATGCCGACGAGGTCTTGGCCGATCGTGTCGTGCTTGTCGATGGCCTGCGCGATGGCGACCTTCGTGCCGACGCCGTCTGTGCTGGTCGCGAGCAGCGGGCGACGGAAGTCGCGCAGCGCGCTCGCATCGAACAGCCCGGCGAATCCGCCGACACCGCCGAGCACTTCAGGGCCGTGCGTAGCGCGCACGGAAGATTTCATCAGCTCGACGGCGAGATCGCCTGCAGCGGTATCGACGCCGGCTTCGGAATAGGGATTGGTGGGGGAGGCAGCCACCCCTCCAGCCTACCGCCCGCGGGGCCCTCCTCTCCCCGCCCTCGATCTCCTACGATGGGGCCATGGCCGACAAGCCGCAGTGGTTGATCCGCGAAGACGCGAGCGTTCCGGTGCTCGTCGCGCTCGCATTGCGCCAATCGCTCGGCATCCGGGCTCCGGAGGACCTTCCGAGCCTGCGCGATCTGCCCGTCAGAGCACCGGATGCCGTCGAGGTGACGCCCGAGCTCGAGAAGCAGTGGCGCGACTACTGGGACATGACGGTCGAACCCCGAGCGCACCCCTCCGGCGTGCCGCTCGAGCTCGTCGAGGGCTTCGACACGCTCGTGGCGCTGCCCGCGACCGGAGCCGAGCAGCTCGGCGCGGCGATCGCGCCGCATGCGGAGTCGGCGATGCACTTCGCCCGCATCGCGCACGACCGCTACGTCGCGTCGATCCGCAGCTCGATGGCGAGCCGGTCGGGCAACGGCAACATCGGCGGCGAGGCGTACCGTGCCTATGCGAGTGCGATCGCCGAGTTCGAGCGCGAGATCGGGCGGCGGGCGCATTCGTTCGAGCTCAACGTGCAGGTGTTGCCGTTCTCGCAGCGGGGGATCTGGTGGATCGGCGCTCTCACAGTCGCGGTGACCGACGGGCTGCGGCGCGACGTGGTGTCGTTCGACGCGGCGATCCGGCCGATCATCGCAGAGCTGGCCTGACCGGGCCCGCTTCTCGCGACCGGGTCAGTCGTTCTCGATGATCGTCTCGTGCTCGACCGTCACGACGTGATCGTGGCGGCGGGCGAGTCGCTCGAGGATCAGCGCGACGACGCTCGCGAGGGCGAAGCCGATCGGCACGGTCCACAGCAGCAGGAATCCGAACACCTGTCCGGGCGGGTACACGACGCCTGCCGCTTCAGAGGGTTCGAAGCTGCCCATCATCGTCAGGATGCCGGCGGCGATGATGCCGAGCACGACGCCGATGCCCATGAACACGCCGAAGCGCGGCACGCGGCGGACGGTAGCCTCGACCGTCTGGGAGGAATCGTGGGAGGACATGCATCCATTCTCCCACCGTTGCCTGTGGGTGGGGTGCCGGTCTGAAGAGCATCTCGGCGTCGCCGTGGTGCGGCCTCGGCCCGGCGTCTGGACAGGGCCGCGTCTCGGTCAGGGACGCAGCGGCAGGACGTCAGACAGATCCGCGCGCGTGCCCGAGGCGCTGACCCGGCCCGAACTCGCGGCATCCGACCAGCGCTCCGTGCCCGTGGCTACGGCGATCCAGGTAGCGGGGTCCATCTCGACGACGTTCGGCGGAGTGCCGCGCGTATGCCGCGGGCCCTGGATCACCTGCACCGCGCCGAACGGCGGCACTCGAACCTCGACGCTGTTGCCCGGAGCCTTCTCGTCGAGCAGTTGCAGCAGGTAGCGGACGGCCGTCGCGAGATCGGTGCGCTGCGGCTTCTCGCCTGCGGCATCCGCTCTCCTGACTTCATCGAGCGCCGCGCGTCCGTCGATGATGTCGATCTTCCTGGAGGGCATGGCAACAGGGTACGCCGAGCCGGTTCGCTGCTGCGGGGGGTGTGCGCTTCGCGAGTCGATGGCGTTCACAGGAATCCGCCCCCGCCGCCCCGCGCAGGAATAGGCTCGACGCGATGACCCAGAATCCCGACACTCTGCACGGCGCGAGAGCCCAGCTGCTCGCCGCGGCGCAGCGCAGTGAGGGTTGGACGGGGCCCCTGCCTCCCGTCGACGGCAACGCTCATGCGGCATCCGTGCTCGTGCTGTTCGGCAAGCTCGACAGCGTTCCGGCTCAGACCGACTCCGCGACCATGGCCGCAGACCTCGACGTGCTGCTGCAGCGCCGAGCGGCCACGCTGTCGTCGCACCCCGGGCAGGTCTCGTTCCCGGGTGGCCGGGCCGAGGAGTCGGATGCGGATGCCGTCGCCACCGCCCTGCGCGAGGCCGAGGAGGAGACCGGCCTCGACCCCGCCGGCGTCGAGATCCTCGCCACTCTTTCCGAGATCCCGCTCGCCGCGAGCAACCACATGGTCACCCCGGTGCTCGGCTGGTGGCGTTCGCCATCGCGCGTCGCGGCCGTGGATCACGCCGAGACTGTCGATGTGTTCCGTGTGCCCGTGGCGCAGCTGCTCGACCCGGCGACCCGGTTCACCTCGACGATCCACCGCATGGGTCGCACCTGGAAGGGGCCGGCGTTCGATGTCGACGGCACCATCGTGTGGGGCTTCACGGCGATGGTGCTCGATGCGCTGTTCGACGCCGCTGGCTGGACCGTGTCGTGGGACGCCTCGGCGGAGCGCCCGGTCGGACTCTGAGGCGCAACCAGCCGAAACGCACGCGCCCGCCTCGGTAGTCTGGACGGGTGAAGATTCTCGTCCTCGGTTCCGGTGCCCGTGAGCACGCGATCATCCTCGCTCTGCGAGCAGAGACCGCGGAGCACGAGATCGTCGTCGCCCCCGGCAACGCCGGAATCGCGCAGGACGCGACGCCGGTCACCCTCGACATGCTCGACGGCGCCGCAGTGACCTCGTTCGCCAACGAGCACGGCGTCGACCTCGTGGTCGTCGGGCCCGAGGCGCCGCTGGTCGCGGGTGTCGCCGATGTGCTGCGCGCGCACGGCATCCCCGTGTTCGGCCCCGGCAAGGCCGCGGCTCAGCTCGAGGGATCGAAGTCGTTCGCGAAGCGGATCATGGATGCCGCGGGCGTGCCGACCGGACGAGCGGTGCGCGCCACCACCACCGCCGAGGTCGAGGCCGCGTTCGACGACCTCGGTGCCCCCCACGTGGTGAAGGCCGACGGACTGGCCGCGGGCAAGGGCGTCATCGTGACCTCGGATCGCGCCGAGGCGCTCGCGCACGCCGAGCACTATCTGCCCTCCGGCCCCGTGCTCATCGAAGAGTTTCTCTCGGGCCCCGAGGTCTCGCTGTTCTTCCTGAGCGACGGCGACACCGTGCGCGCGCTCAGCCCGGCGCAGGACTTCAAGCGCGCTCTCGACGGCGACGAAGGCCCCAACACGGGCGGCATGGGCGCCTACTCTCCGCTGCCGTGGCTCGCCGATCAGTTCGGCAGCGAGCAGGCCTTCGTCGAAGAGGTCACGCGTGATGTCGCCCTGCCCGTGATCCGTCAGCTCGACGAAGAGGGCACCCCGTTCATCGGCCTCCTCTACGCGGGCCTCATCCTGACGCCCGCCGGTGTGCGCGTGATCGAGTTCAACGCCCGCTTCGGCGACCCCGAGACGCAGATCGTGCTGCCTCGCCTCGTGACTCCGCTGTCGGAGCTGCTGTTCGCCGCGGCGTCCGGCACTCTCGAAGACCAGCCGGAGCCGGTCTTCAGCGACGACGTCGCCATCACGGTCGTCCTCGCCAGCGAGGGCTACCCCGAGGCTCCGCAGACCGGCCGCCCGATCGAGGGCCTCGCCGATGCGGCGGCCGTCGAGGGTGTGCGTCTCGTGCACGCCGCGACCGCGAGCCCCGACGCACCCGGCGGCTCGCTGATCGCGACCGGCGGTCGAGTGCTGAACGTGGTCGCCGTGGCATCCGACTTCCGCACCGCGCGCGACCGCGCCTACGAGGCGATCGGCCGCATCACGCTCGACGGTTCGCACTTCCGCACCGACATCGCCGCCCGCGTCGCGGAGTAGCACCGACCGACACCAGCGAAGGCCCCACCCGGAATCGGGTGGGGCCTTCGTCATTGGGGAGCGCTCAGAGCACCTTCGAGAGGAAGTCCTTGAGACGCTCGTTCTTCGGGGCGCCGAACAGCTCGGCAGGCGGCGCCTCTTCGACGACGACTCCGGCATCCATGAAGACGGTGCGTCCAGAGACCTCGCGCGCGAAGCCCATCTCGTGCGTCACAAGCACCATCGTCATGCCACCGGACGCGAGGTCGCGGATGACCTGCAGCACCTCGCCGACCATCTCGGGATCGAGGGCGCTGGTGGCCTCATCGAAGAGCATGATCTCGGGGTCCATCGCCAGCGCGCGGGCGATCGCGACACGCTGCTTCTGACCGCCGGAGAGGGATGCCGGCTTGGCATCGGCCTTCTCGGCAAGGCCCACGCGGTCGAGCAGCGTCAGGGCGCGCTCCTTCGCCTCGGCCTTCGACAGCTTGCCGAGTTCGACGGGCGCGAGCGTGATGTTCTCGAGCACGGTCATGTGCGGGAACAGGTTGAAGTGCTGGAACACCATGCCGATGCGCTGGCGCACCTCGTCGAGCTTGACGCTCTTGTCTGTCAGGTCGACGCCGTCGACGATGACGTGACCCGAGGTCGGCTCCTCGAGCTTGTTGAGGCAGCGCAGCAGGGTGGACTTTCCCGACCCTGACGGACCGATGACCGCGACGACCTCGCCGTCCTCGACGGTCAGGTCGATGCCCTTGAGCACGTGGTTGTCGCCGAACGACTTGTGCAGGTCTCTGACCTCGATCTTGCTCATGCGTTGAACTTCCTCTCCAGGCGGTTCGCGAGCAGCGTCAGAAGCGTGATCACGACGAAGTAGATGATGGCGACGATGGTCAGCACCTGAGCCGACAGGTACGTCGAGGCGATGATCTGACGCGACACGAACGTGAGCTCGGCGAGCCCGATGACGCTGATGAGCGATGTGTCCTTGAGGGTGATGATTCCCTGGTTCACGAACGACGGGATCATGATGCGGAAGGCCTGTGGCAGCACGACCTTCTGCATCGTCTTCCAGTGCCCGAGTCCGAGCGAACGCGATGCCTCGGCCTGCCCGGGGTCGACGGCCTGGATGCCGCCGCGGATGATCTCGGTCATGTAGGCGCCGGTGTTCAGCGACAGCGTGATCGCGCCGGCGACGAACGGGTTGAACGTGAGCCCGGGGAACAGCTGCGGGATCGCGAAGAACACGAAGAACGCCTGCACCAGGATCGGGGTGCCGCGGAAGACGTAGACGTAGGCGGTGGCCACCCAGCGGAACGGCGCGAAGGCCGACACCCGGCCGAAGCCGAAGATGAGACCGAGGATGAACGCCGCCACGATCGCGACCAGCGTCGCGAGGATCGTCAGCCACAGGCCCTCCATCAGAGCAGGCCAGTACTTCACGGCCACCGAGAAGATGTCGGTCGCCTGCGTGGTCTCCTCGCCACCCGCGAGGTAGCTGTCGACGATCTCGTCGTACTCCCCCGAAGCCTGGAGGTTCTCGAGACCCGCGTTGAACATCTCGACGAGTTCGGGGTTCTGCCCCTTGTTGACCGCGAATCCGTACTCACCGCCGAGCTCCGGCTCGCCGATCAGGCGGAAGCCCGACCCCTGCTGGATCCCGTATGCGAGCACCGGGAAGTCCTCGAAGTAGCCGACGGCCTGGCCGGCCTTGACGGCATCCACCATGTCGGTCGTGTCCTGGTACGGCGTGATGCGGAAGCCGAACTCGTCCTGGTTCTCCTCGGCGAACGTCTGCCCCTGCGTGCCGGTCTTGACCGCGACGGCCTCGCCGTCGAGGTCGTCGAGCGACTGGATGTCGCTGGACTCGAGCACGCCGAGCTGGATGCCGCTGGTGAAGTACGGCTCGCTGAAGTCGAACGTCTTCTCGCGCTCGTCGGTGATCGACATGCCGGCCATGACGGCGTCGACCTGGTTGGCCTGCAGCGCCTGAACAGCGGCATCGAACCCGAGCTGACGGATCTCGACCTCGAAGCCCTGGTCCTTCGCGATCGCGCGGAGCAGGTCCATGTCGATGCCGACGAGATCGCCCTCGGGAGAGGTGAACTCGAACGGCGCGAACGTCGTGTCGGTGCCGATGACGTAGGTCTCGGAGTCGTCGGCCGCGCTGGCCGCGGACGCGCCGCCGAGCAGCGCGCCGACCGCGATGAACGCCGTGAGCGCCATCGCCCCGGCGGTGCGTCCGAACGCGCGCAGGCGCGCGGAAGCAGGAGAGGGATGTGGGATCACGACGGGTGCTCCTCGGATCGGATGGGCGACAGGATGCTGCCACCGGGATGGTCGTCGACCATCAACCCTAACCGGCGACGGCGTGTCGCCATGATCCGAGGGCGGTCCGCGCGCTCGCTTCTAGAGGGTGATCCAGTATCGGCGGAGCATGGCATGGCCGCGCGCCGACTGGTCGCTGACGTCCTGCAGCACGCCTCCGGCACCCTCGATCGTGTGGTAAGAGCCGACGTTGTCGTCGTCGCACGTGACGAGCACGCGGTCGAGTCCGATCTCGCGTGCCCGCTCGAGCCCGAGACGCAGCGCCGCTGAGGCGTAGCCCTGACGCCGTCGCGACTCGCGCACCGAGTACCCGATGTGTCCGCCCGCCTCACGGAGCCACTCGTTGAGCTCGTGCCGGAACGACAGGAACCCGACCACCTCGCCGTCGTCCACGATCCAGTACAGGTCGTTGTGCACGGCATCCTCGGGCAGGTCGGCTGTGGTGTCGGCCAGCAGCGCCGACTTCTCGATGAGAGCATCGAGCGTCGCGCGGTCCGGGGTGACAGGTGCCTGCAGACCTGATCCGTCGACGTGCCCGTCGCCGAATTCGGCGACGGCGGCCGCCCAGGAATCGAACAGGTCGGTGGTGGGCCTCGTGAGCTCGATCGTCATCGCCCGATGACATCACATCGGCATTCCCGGTGCAAACCTCCCGGCGCAGACCTGCGGGCCGGGCCATCCACACGGTGGTGCAGAAGACCCGGCTCGTCGTCAGGAGCGGGTCACGCCGCGGGAGCGGGGGTCTCCGCCGGCGCGGACGGGGCCGCAGCATCCGCCCTGTCGTAGCGTCCGAGGAACAGCGATGCGACGAGAGCCACGACCATCACGCACGCGGGCAGCAGGATCGCCTGCGACATGCCCGCCGCGAAGCCCTCCGCGACCTCGGGCGGCAGCGAACCGCCGCCGCTGATGCCGGAGGGGGCGTCAGCGAGACCGGGCAGGTTCGCCTCGAGACGCGACTGCATGAAGGTGGCGATGGATGCCGAGCCGATGACCGATCCGATGGTCCGGGTCGTGTTGTAGATGCCCGCACCGGCACCCGCCTGGCGCGGCGGCAGCTTGCGGGTCGCGGTGGTCGCGAGCGGCCCCCACATTCCCGCGTTGCCGATGCCCATCAGGGCGGAGGGCAGCAGGAACATCCAGATCTCGGTGCCCATGTTGATCAGCGCGGAGTACCAGATGAGGGCGACGACAACGCAGAGCAGACCGGGGATCAGGATGATGCGCGGGTCGACTCGATCGAGCAGCTTGCCGGCGAACGGCGCGAGCACGCCCGACAGCACCGCCATCGGGATCAGCAGCAGCGCGGCCTGGGTCGGCGTGAGCCCTCGGGCGGTCTGCAGGAAGAACATCATCGGCAGCGACATGCTCGTCACCGTGAACCCGACGGCGGCGATCGCGACGTTCGCTCCCGAGAAGTTGCGGTCGCGGAAGAGTGCGAGCGGCACGAGGGCCTCGCTGCGCGTGCGTGCCTGCTGCACGATGAACAGGGCGAGCACGACGAGGCCGGTGATGATGAGGCTCCACACCGAGATCGGACCCCAGATGACGCCCCAGTCGAACTTCTCACCCTCCTGCAGACCGAAGACGATGAGGAACAGCGCCACGGCGCTCAGGATGACACCGAGGATGTCGAAGCGGTGCGGACTCGTCTGCAGCTTGGGCACGAGACGCCAGGCGAGCACGAACGCGACGATGCCGACGGGGATGTTCACGAAGAAGATCCACTCCCACCCGAAGCCGTCGACGAGCAGACCGCCGACGAGGGGGCCGACGAGCGTGGCGACACCGGCGGTCGCGCCCCACAGACCCATGGCCGCGCCGCGGCGGTCGGGCGGGAAGGTGCGCGTGATGACGGCCATGGTCTGCGGCGTCATGAAGGCGGCACCCAGCCCCTGCACGGCGCGCGCCGCGATGAGCATCTCGAGCGAACCCGACAGCCCGCACCAGAGCGATGCGAGCGTGAAGATCGCGAGGCCGATGAGGTAGATGTTCTTCGGGCCGAAGCGGTCGCCGAGGCGTCCGGTGATCAGCAGCGGCACGGCGTAGGCGAGCAGGTAGGCGCTGGTGACCCACACCACGTTGTCGAGGTTGTTGGTGGTCGGGTCGAGCGCCGCCTTGATCGCCGGGTTGGCCACCGAGACGATCGTGGTGTCGACGAGGATCATGAAGAAGCCGATGACCAGCGCCCACAGCGCGGGCCACGGGCTGGCCGGGCGGTGGCCGGCGGCGAACGTGCCGGTCGACGGACCGGAGGACGAGGATGCCGCGGGTGGGCGTCCGGTCGAGGGAGAGTCGGTCATTGCTGTGCAGCCTTTCGCTGTGCGAGGTAGCGGTCGGTGTTCTCGAAAGCGGTGGGCCCCCAGGGGAACGCCTCGGCCTCGAGACGTTCGAGGAGCGAATCGAGCCAGCGCAGCTCGGCATCGAGCAGCACCTCCTGGCGCTCGAACTCGACGAGCACCTGCTCGGGTGCGCCCGTTCGTCGAGCACCGATCAGTCCGTCGCGGTGCATCACGTGTCCCTCGTCGAGGGCCTCACGCCGCGAGCGGAGACACACGATGACGTCGGGGCGCTCGAGGTTGTGCGCCTCAGCGAGCGCGATACGGAACTCGGCGGGCCGGTCGATCACCGAGAGCTCCCGCCGCAGCCAGTCGACCAGGGCGTCTGTTCCGGCATCCGTGAGCGTGTAGGTGGTGCGCTCGGGGCGATTGCCCTCCCGGTCGATGCCCACCTCATCGATGAGCCCGGCCCGCTGGAGCCGACCGACCGTGTGATAGAGAGTCCCGTTCGTGATGGTGAGCAGTCGCTCATCGCGGCGAGCGCGCATCAGGCGCATCATCTCGTAGGGATGCATGTCGCCCTCGCGCAGCAGCGCGAGGATCATCACCCCCATCGGGGTCAGTCGCTCCGCAGGTTCCTTCGACACGTGCTCCACCTCAAATAGTCCACGTGGACTATACGCTCCTTCAGACCTCTCGACAAGACGGATGCCGAGTTCGCCCGTCCTACTTCAGAGCGGCGGCGAGCTGGTCCGGCGTGAGCGGCCGATCCGCATACACGAGCCGCACCACAGCGGGGTCGGGGTTGCCCGCGTCCGGCGCCCGATGCACGAGTGCGAGGCCGAGCTTCTCGGCGACGTGAGCGGAGGCGCGGTTGTGCTCGACGAGGTAGGCGATCACGGGACGCTCAGGCGCGATCACCCGCGCCCTCTCGACTCCGGCCCGGGCCAGCTCGGTCGCCAGACCTCGCCCGTGGTGATCCGCGGCGATCCGGTAGCCGATGTTCCACACCTCGCCGCCGAGCAGGGTGCAGCCACCGTTGCCGACGACCTCGCCGGTGTCGCGCAGACGGGCGACCCATGATCCGAGACCGGCGTCCGTCCAGCTGCGATCCCACCGCTCCATCATCTCGACGGTCTGAGCCCGGTCGGTGTGCCGCAGGCTGGGATAGTGCGTCCACACGCGCGGATCGCTCTGGATCGCGAAGACGGCATCGAGATCGGAGGGAGCAGCCCGCGACAGCTGCAGTCGGTCGGTGAGGGTGTCGTCGGTCACGGTTCCACGCTAGACACCCCCGCCGACACCCGAGGCGGCGAACCGGGATAATGGGCGGGTGAGCACACCTTCGGACAGCAACGCGCAGACCATCCCCGGCTGGCGCCACATCTACTCGGGCAAGGTCCGCGACCTGTATGCCTCGGATGACGCCGCCGACACCCGCATCCTCGTGGTCGCCTCCGACCGCGTCAGTGCCTTCGACTTCGTGCTGTCGCCGGGCATCCCCGAGAAGGGCGCGCTGCTCACGCGTCTCAGCCGCTGGTGGTTCAGCGAGCTCAGCGATGTTCCGAACCACCTCGCCGAGGGCGAGATCCCCGCGAGCGTCTCCGACCGCGCCATGCTCGCGCAGTCGCTCGAGATGCTGCCCGTCGAGTGCGTCGTGCGCGGCTACATCACCGGATCCGGCTGGGCCGAATACACCGAGAGCGGCACCGTGTGCGGCATCCCGCTGCCTGCTGGCCTGCAGAACGGCGACCGGCTTCCCGAGCCGCTGTTCACCCCGGCGTACAAGGCGCCGATGGGCGAGCACGATGAGAACATCACCTTCGAGCGGGTCGTCGAGCTCGTCGGCGCCGAGCGGGCAGCCGAGCTGCGCGACGTCTCGCTCGCGCTCTACACGCGGGCCGCTGCGATCGCGGAGGAGAAGGGCCTGATCCTCGCCGACACCAAGTTCGAATTCGGCACGGATGGCGACGGCGTGCTGCGCCTGGCCGACGAGGTGCTCACGAGCGACTCGTCGCGCTACTGGGATGCCGAGGCGTGGCGCACCGGTTCGACCCCGAACGAGCGCATGGCGAGCTTCGACAAGCAGATCGTGCGCGACTGGCTGGCCTCGAACTGGGACAAGCAGGGCGAGCCGCCCGAGCTGCCCGAGGACATCGTCGAGCGCACCGCCGCCCGCTACCGCGAGCTGATCGAGCGCCTCGGGGCCTGACCCGCCACGCTCCCCCACGCTACCGGGAGGAGAACTGCACCTGGGGAGGAGAGATCCTCGAGAATTCTCCTCCCGAGGCGCAGAAGTCCTCCCGAGGAAGCGCCCCACGGCACCCAGGGAACACTCAGGGATCGGTAGTGTTGCTCCAGCACTCCCCCTCCCCCGATCCTGAGGAGCCCGCATGCCCCTGTGGAAGACCCACGGAAACGGCCGCACTGTCGAGCCCGGCGCCGTCGTCAAGCCCGAAGAGCGTCTGAACTGGCCGGCCACGATCGCGATCGGCGCCCAGCACGTCGTCGCGATGTTCGGCGCCACGTTCCTCGTGCCGACCCTGACCGGCTTCCCGGTCTCGACGACACTGCTGTTCAGCGGCCTCGGCACGCTGATCTTCCTGCTGATCACGAAGAACCAGCTGCCCAGCTACCTCGGCTCGTCGTTCGCGTTCATCGCGCCGATCACCGCCGCGGTCGCCGCCGGTGGCACCGGTTCGGCACTGGCGGGAGTGGTCGCCGTCGGCATCCTGCTGACCATCGTCGGCCTGGTCGTGCAGTTCGCCGGGCTCCGCTGGGTCGACGCACTCATGCCTCCGGTGGTCGCCGGAGCGATCGTCGCCCTGATCGGCTTCAACCTCGCCCCGACCGCGTGGAACAACTTCCAGCTCGACCCCGTCACCGCGACCATCACACTCGTCGCGATCATCCTGTTCGCGGTGCTGTTCCGCGGGTTCCTCGGACGCATCTCGATCTTCCTCGGCGTCGCGGTGGGGTTCATCTACGCCGCGTTCACCGGCTCGTTCGATGTGCCCAACGCGCTGCGCGGAGGCAAGACGCCCGCCGAGCTCATCGCCGATGCACCCTGGGTCGGCCTGCCCGAGTTCCAGCTCCCCGACTTCATCGCCCCCGGCACCTGGTCGACCATCGCGATGTTCCTCCCGGTCGTGCTGGTGCTCGTCGCCGAGAACGTCGGCCACGTGCGCGGCGTCGCGACCATGACCGAAGACCCCGCCATCAACAAGCACACGGGTCGCGCGCTGATCGCCGACGGTGTCGCCACGACCATCGCCGGCGGCTTCGGCGGATCGGGCACGACGACCTACGGCGAGAACATCGGCGTCATGGCCGCGACCCGCGTCTACTCGACCGCGGTCTACTGGGTCGCCGGGCTCTTCGCGATCCTGCTGGCGTTCTCGCCCAAGGTCGGCGAGGTGTTCAACTCGATCCCCGCCGGCGTGCTCGGCGGTGCGACGACCGCGCTGTACGGCCTGATCGGCATCATCGGCATCAAGATCTGGGTCGACAGCAGGGTCGACTTCTCGCGTCCGGTGAACCAGTACACGGCCGCCGTGTCGCTCGTGATCGGCATCGCCGGATTCTCGATGCAGCTCGGCGACTTCGCCTTCGGTGGCATCGTGCTCGGCACGGTCGCGGCACTGCTGATCTACCACGTGGGCAACGCGATCGCTCGCGCGCGCAAGACCGGCGCCGACGATCCGAGGCCCCTCGAGGCCGTGGGTCCGCTGGGCGGCGACCCCGCCTGATCACGCTCGACCCGCGAACCAGAACAGAAGATCCCGGATGCTGCAGCTGCGGCGTCCGGGATCTTCGCGTGCGGTGGAGAATCGCGCTCAGGCGATGACGGCGAGCACCGCGTCGGGAGCGACCATCGCGGAGAGCTCGACCCTGTGCGACAGGACGCCGGCGCGGTGAGCTGCGACCGTGGTCTCCATCTTCATCGCGTCGAGTACGGCCACCGGGTCACCCTCCGCGACGCTCGCACCGTCGTCGGCGAGCCAGCGCACGAGCGTGCCGGGCGCCGGCGAGCGCAGTTCGGTCGGATCGGATGCCGACGGCGCTGCTCCGGCATCGGCCAGCCCGCCGAGTCCGGCGAGCAGACCGACCGGCAGCCCGAGCACGACCCGGCGTCCGTCGATCTCGACGGGGAAGCGCTGGAGTGCGGCGTCCGGAGCGGGGGCAGGCCGCAGCTGCGGCTCGAGGCGCGGCAGCAACGTGCTCTCGATCCACTGCGTGTGCACCGCGAAGGTCTCGGTGGCGAAGGCCTCGTCGTCGAGCGCGAGGAGATCGAACGGGATGACGGTCGCCGGGCCCTCGACCTCGAGTTCGCGCAGCGCCCGTCTCGCCCGCACGAGTGCCGCATCACGGCTGTCGGCGTGCACGATGAGCTTCGCGATCATCGAGTCGAAGGCCGGCTGAACGACATCGCCCGCCTCGATCCCGCTGTCCCACCGCACCCCGGGGCCGCCGGGGATGCGCAGTGACGCGACGCGACCGGGACTCGGCAGGAAACCGCGACCGGGGTCTTCCGCGTTGATGCGGAACTCGATCGCGTGCCCGGTCGGTGTCGGGGTCTCGGTGAACGAGATCCCCTCTCCGAACGCGATGCGGAACTGCTCGCGCACCAGATCAGTGCCGGTGACCGCCTCGGTGACCGGGTGCTCGACCTGAAGGCGGGTGTTCACCTCGAGGAAGGAGATCGTGCCGTCAGCGGCGAGGAGGAACTCCACGGTTCCCGCACCGCGGTACTGCACCTCGGCACAGATCGCCCTGGCCGAGTCGTGGAATCGCGTGCGCTGATCGCTCGACAGCCCCGGCGCCGGCGCCTCCTCGATGAGCTTCTGGTTGCGTCGCTGCATCGAGCAGTCGCGGTCACCGACCACCACGATGCCGCCGAGCCCGTCGCCGAGCACCTGCACCTCGATGTGGCGCGGACTCTCGAGGAACCGCTCGACGAAGCACTCGCCGCGGCCGAACGCGGCGATCGCCTCACGGGTTGCGGCGTCGAAGGCCTCTGCGACCTCGGAGAGCTCCCGCACCACCTTGAGACCTCGCCCGCCACCGCCGAAAGCGGCCTTGATGGCGATCGGAAGCCCGTGCTGCTCGGCGAACGCCACGGCCTCTGCCGGGCCGGCCAGCGGTTGGTCGGTGCCGGCCGCCAACGGCGCTCCGACGCGCTGGGCGATCCGGCGCGCGGTCATCTTGTCGCCGAGCGCGTCGATGCTGTCGGGCGAGGGTCCGATCCAGATGAGACCGGCGCCCTCGACCGCTCGCGCGAACTCCGCGCTCTCCGACAGGAATCCGTAGCCGGGGTGCACGGCATCCGCGCCGCTCTTCCGCGCCGCAGCGAGCAGCGCATCGATGGAGAGGTAGGTCGTCGCAGCCGTGTCGCCGCCCAGGCCCAGGGCCTCGTCAGCGAGTCGCACGTGCAGGGCATCGGCATCCTGGTCGGCATAGACCGCGATCGACGTGTATCCGGCTTCGGCGCAGGCGCGGATGACGCGCACGGCGATCTCTCCGCGGTTCGCGATCAGCACCTTGGTCATGAGGTCTCCTTGACGATGAAACGAACTCGCGCACCGGGCGGCAGCTGGCCGGCGAGGTCGAGGCTGCGATCGGTGAGGGCACCGATGATCGGATATCCGCCGGTGAGCGGGTGATCGGGCAGGAACAGCACGGGCTGACCGTCCGGAGGCACCTGGATCGCGCCGGTGACTGCTCCCTCGCTGGGCAGCTCGCCACCGACCGACCGCTCCAGGGGCACGGCGCCCTCGAGTCTGATGCCGACCCGATCAGAGCGTGGCGTCACCGTCCACTCCTGGCCGGTGAGGCTCGCGAGCGCTGCGGTCGTGAACCAGTCGTCACGCGGCCCGAGAGTGATCTCGAGGTCGACGAGATCACCGGGAGCGGGAAGTGGCCGCGGTGTGCTCTCGGGTTCGACGGGATGCGGTGCCGAGTCGCCCACACCGAGCACGTCGCCCGCGGCGAGCGGCGCCGGCCCGAGACCGGCGAGGGTATCGCTCGCGCGGCTGTCGAGCGCGGGTTCTGCGGCAACACCGCCACGGACGGCGATCACGTAGCGCAGCCCACTGGCGGGGTGTCCTAGGGTGAGCTCATCGCCCTCGACCGTGGCGAAGGGCACGCCGTGGGCGAGCGGACGCGCCACGCCACCGGCATCGATCAGTGCGAGAGAGCCGACCGCACCCGCGACAGCGGCGACCCCGGCGCCACGGAAGCGCAGCACCGCACCCCCGACGCTCTCGAGCACGGCGGCGTCGGACGCATTGCCCACTGCACGGTTCGCGTCGCGCATCGCGCGACGATCGGCGACCCCTGACGCCGAGACCCCGAGCGCCGCGAAGCCGGGGCGACCGGCATCCTGCACCAGGAGCTGCAGGGACGGACGCACGATCTCGATCGCTGCAGCTGTCGGAGAACCCGGAGCCGGCGCTCCCGCGGCGGCGTGACGATCGGCGACGCGCCGGGTGTCGGCCGCCTCGTCTGCGTTCTCCGACACCAGGGCCGGCATCACGGCCTGCTCACGCACGCTCTCGAACCGCACGGTCGTGCCGGGCGACAGCAGGGCAGGTGGGTCGCGATCGATGTCCCACATCAGGGCATCCGTGCGCCCGATGAGCTGCCACCCACCCGGACTCTCACGCGGGTACACACCGGTGAACGCTCCGGCGAGCGCCACCGATCCCGCAGGCACACGGGTGCGGGGCGACGAGCGGCGCGGCACGTCGAACAGCGGATCGCTGCTCACCACGTAGCCGAACCCGGGGGCGAAGCCCGAGAAGGCGACCTTCCAGTCGGCGGCGAGGTGGCGGTTCACGAGCTCTGACGCCGACACTCCCAGCAGGGACGCCGCCTCGTCGAGATCCTCGCCGTCGTATCGCACGGGCACCGTGACCTCACCGGTGGCCGGCAGGTGGGCGGTGTCGATCTCGGTCGCCGCGAGCTCGTCTGCGAGATCGGCGGCAGAGATGACGAGCGGATCGAAGCGCACGAGCACGGTGCGAGCGCCGGGGATGCGCTCGACGACGCCGCGCGTTCCGTCCCAGGCGAGGTTCAGGCGCATCGCCTCGTCGAGGTCGGCCGCCTCGACGAGCAGCGCGTGATCGGATGCCGTGAGGATGCGCATCAGACGAGGTACTCCGCATCCGGCACGTCGGTGATGAACATGTAGCCCGGTGCGTGCGTGATGGCGAACGGGGGTTTCGAGGCCATGATCGCGGCCTGCGGGGTGACGCCGCACGCCCAGAACACCGGCACTTCTCCGTCGCGCATCTCGGGGGCGTCTCCGAAGTCAGGGCGGGCCAGGTCGACGACTCCGAGGGATGCCGGATCGCCGATGTGCACCGGAGCACCGTGCACGGCGGGGGTCCGGCCCGAGATCTGCACTGCATCCGCCACTCGGTCCGCCGCGATCGGGCGCATCGACACGACCATCTCACCGCTCAGGCGACCTGCCGGAACGCAGGGCACGTTGGTGCGGTACATCGGCACATTGCGGCCGAGCTCCTGATGGCGGATCGGGATGCCCCCCTGCACGAGCCCGGCTTCGAACGTGAAGCTGCATCCGATGAGGAACGAGACGAGATCCGGATGCTCCGCCCAGGCTGCCGTCGCGTCGGTGACCTCTTCGGCCAACTCACCGTCGCGCCAGATGCGGTACCGACCGATGTCGGTGCGGATGTCGCTGCCCGGCGCGAGCTGCGACTCGACCTCGCCCTGCTCGATGACCTCGAGCACCGGGCACGGCTTCGTGTTGCGCTGTGCGAAGAGCAGGGTCTCGAAGGCCCAGTCCGCGGGCACGGAGATGAGGTTCGCCTGTGTGAGTCCGACCGCGACCCCGCTGGTCGGCTCGGAGAGTCCTGCGCGGATGGCGGCACGGGCCGCCCGCGCATCGGCGAGCTGACCGGCGGTCGCGTGAACGGTCATGTCAGACGCCCGCGAACGGTGCGATCGTGATGCCCGCGTCCTGCAGCATCCGCTTGGTCTCGGCCGCCATGGCCACCGATCCGGGGCTGTCTCCGTGCACGCAGATCGACTGCGCACTGACCGGCACGTCGGTGCCGTCGACCGCGCGGATCACCCCGTCGCCGGCGAGGCGCACCATGCGCTCCGCGACGACGGTGGGGTCGTGCAGCACAGATCCCGGTTCGGTGCGCGAGACGAGCTGACCGTCGGGCTGATACGCCCGATCGGCGAACGCCTCTGCCGCAGTCTGAAGCCCCGCGCGCTCGGCGACGTCGAGCACGACGCCACCGGCGAGCCCCAGCAGCACGAGGCTCGGATCGATCGCGCGGATGGCCGCCACCACGTCCTTCGACTGTCGCTCGTCGCGCGCGATCGTGTTGTACAGCGCTCCGTGCGGCTTGACGTAGGCGACCTTTCCGCCGACAGCCGCGGCGAGACCGATCAGGGCTCCGAGCTGGTACTCGACGTGCGCCTGCAGCGTGGCCGAGTCGATCTCGACCTTTGTGCGACCGAAGTTCTCGTAGTCGCGGTAGCCGGGGTGCGCGCCGATCACGACGCCTCCGGCCACCGCGTTGGCGAGAGTCTCGCGGATGCCCTCGGGGCTGCCCGCGTGGAATCCGCACGCCACGTTCGCGCTCGTCACGAGGCGGAGCATGCTCTCGTCATCGCTGACGATGCGGTCGGGGACGTTCTCGCCGAGGTCGGAGTTCAGGTCGATCGATGTCATGGGGTCACGCTCCGGTTCCGAGGAAGGCGAAGATGGGGCCGACCGAGACGATGCCCATGTACCAGGTGAGCAGTGTGACGACCGTGCCCGCGATGAGCAGCCACATCGGGTACTTCTTCGAGCCCAGCAGATCACGACGGAACCAGCCGATGTACATGAACACCGTGAGGCCGATGGGCAGGATGAGCCCGTTGAAGCCGCCGACGAAGACGAGGATCGCGGCCGGCGCCGTGCCGATCGACAGATAGACGATCAGCGACACGACGATGAAGGCGACAGTGGCCAGCTGCAGCGGCCAGCCGCCCCTGAGCTTCTTCGTGAAGGTAGAGAGGAAGGTCGCCGACGTGTACGCCGCGCCGATCACCGAGCTGATCGCAGCGGCCCAGAAGATCGCACCGAAGATGCGCAGCCCCGCGTCGCCGAGCACGGCGCCGAAGGCCTGCCCTGCGGGGTTCGCCGCCTGGCTCGACAGGTCGAGCGAAACGCCCGAGGCGACCACACCGAGGATCGCGAGGAACAGCACGTAGCGCATGATGCCGGTGACGAGGATGCCGTTCGCCGCGGCGCGCATCACGGGGCCGGCCTGCTCCGGGCCGGTGTGACCGGAGTCGAGGTAGCGGTGGGCGCCCGAGTAGGTGATGTATCCGCCCACGGTTCCACCGACGATCGTCGTGATGGTGGCGAAGTTGAGCTCGTCGGGCACGAACGTCTGCCGCAGGGCCTCGCCGATCGGCGGCTGGGCGATCACGGCGACGACCACGGTCATCACGATCATTCCCACACCGAGCACGATCAGCACGATGTCCATCACCGGTCCCGCCTTCTTGACGAGGAAGATGATGATCGCGAGCGCTGCGGTGAGTGCGCCGCCGAGCTTGGGATCGATGCCGAGCAGGGCGTTGAGGCCCAATCCGCCACCCGCGATGTTGCCGATGTTGAAGGCCAGGCCGCCGATCACGACGAGCACGGCGATCAGGTGTCCCGAGAACGGGATGGCGCTGTTGGCGAGCTCTCCGGCGCGCTTGCCCGACGAGGTGATCATGCGCCACACGTTCAGCTGCACGGCGATGTCGATGAGGATCGAGACGAGGATCGCGAATGCGAAGGCGGCCCCCATCGTCGCGGTGAACGTGGCCGTCTGGGTGATGAATCCTGGGCCGATGGCGCTGGTGGCCATCAGGAAGATCGCGCCGATCACGGCGCTGCGGCCTGCGCGTCTCTTCGCTCCGGCGAGGCGGACTTCGTCTTCTGCGGACAGCGGGGGTGCGGTGTTCTCTGACATTGCGGGGGATTTCCCATCGTCGTTGGTGGGTGTCGAGTGACACCCAGTGTAGAACGGATCGAGCATTATTGTTCAACAACTTTGTTTCGGCTGTGCTACGACCGGGTTGCATTCGCATGTTGTCGGAGCTCCCTGCTCGAACAATCGGCCAGTCCAGCCGCCTACGATGAAGGCATGAACCAGCAGGGCATGCTCGCCGATGCGCTCCGTCAGCAGATCATCGACGGAGCCTTCGCCCCCGGTTCACGACTGTCTGAGTCGGCCATCGCCGAGCACTTCGGCGTCGCGCGCAACACGCTGCGCGAGGCGTTCCGCGCGCTCTCCGAGCAGGGGCTGCTCGAGCACGTGCCGCACCGGGGCGTCTCGGTCGCCTCTCCGTCGATCGCCGACGTCATCGACATCTATCGCGCACGCCGGGTCATCGAGTGCACGGCGCTGCTGCACTCCGAGCCCGAGCACCCCTCGGTGCAGCGGATGCAGCAGGCTGTGCTCGCAGCAGAGGCGGCCGCCCACGATGCGGTCCTCGACGACAGTGAGACCTGGCGCGCGGTGGGCAGCGCGAACATGGCGTTCCACGTCGCCCTGGTCGATCTCGCCGACAGCCCGCGCCTCGCCCGCACCTATCGCGACCTCGCGGCCGAGCTGAGACTGGCGTTCCTGAAGATCGATGACCCTAGATCGCTCCACGAGCCGTTCGTGCGCAAGAATCGCGCCGTGCTCGACACCTTCCTCACGCGCGGTGCGCAGGAGGGTGCGGCCGAGCTCGAGCGCTACCTCGTGCAGTCGGAGCGCGTCGTGCTCGGTGCGTTCGCTCGGATGCAGCTGGGGTGACACCACCCGTGTCCGATGGTCGTGGGCAACGCGGTCACTCCTCGGGGCGCAGCGCTCCCGATGCTCTGGGCCTCGCGTCGAGGACGCGAGGAGCGAGCTGCAGGGGAAGCGGCGACTGCGGCTCGGGCAGCCCGTAGAGCCGATGAACCCAGCGGCGCGCGTCCTCGAGAGGATACGTGTCGCCGTAGACGGCGTACTTCATGAAGATGCCCTCGAGGGTGCTGCGCAGCATGATCTCCTCGAGCGCCGGATCCGCGGCGCCGCGTTCGCGGAAGACCTCGCGAACGATGTCCTCCGACGCCCTCGCCTCCTCCGCGTGCCGCTCTTCGGCCTCCGCATACAGGCGGTGGGTGGTCGGCTGCTGCTGCATCGCGAAGACCGCACGCTGCACCGGAAGGGCGTAGCCCGTGGCGGTGAGGGCGCCGTCGATGATGCCCGCGAGACGCTCGTCGGCCGCGCCTTCGGCTTGGGGGATGCTGAACAGCGTCTCGAACCACCGGTCGAGCACTGCGGCGATCAGCCGCTCCTTGTTCCCGAAGTGATAGTTCGCGAGGCCCTGAGCGACTCCGGCTCGCCGGGTGATCTCAGCGATGCTCGCGCCCGAGACGCCGCGCTCGGCGAACAGATCGACCGCTGCCCGCAGGATGGCTTCGCGGGATCGTTCACGCGCCGCCCGGTTGTGTTCGTCTGAACGTGCCATTCGTGTCCCGCTCCCCAGCATCGGACGACTTCGATTTCTCCCCCCGGACGCTATATATTAGCGACTGAATAGCTGTTCAAGCTATGAGCTACGCCAGGCCTCACCCTCAGGAGTGTGATGAGCGCGACAGGATGGTTCATGCGACCCCAGAGGCTCGCACCGTCCGAGCTGTTCTCCGCGGATGACACCGAGGCGAACGAGATCGCCCTGGGCCTGCTGCAGATCAGCAGCCTGCCGTCCGGCCCGTGGAACGACCCGACGGCCCCCGGCCTCGGAAACGAGGAGAAGGCACTGCTCGCCGAGCAGTGGGGCATCCACGACCGCACGGACTGGCTCGGCATGATCGACCACCTGACCACGGTGCGACGACGACGGCATGCCTGGATGCTCCATCTCGCCGTGCGCAACGACATGCACACAGCCCTCGGGCGGGTGCCGACGACGAAGGAGTGGCTCACCGCGATCGCCGATGAGGGCGGGAACCGACGCGACGCACGACCTTTCGTCCGCGGCATCGAGCACATCGAGCAGGAGGTGCGCAGGCGAGTCGGCAAAGACGTCGTGACGCCCGACCTCTACGTCCGCACCCTCGACGCGTACGCACTCGGCCAGGCCGTGGCGATGGCGACCTGGGGTGTGGCGCTCGGATATGCCGACGTCGCCGAGGCGCGTCGCATCATCCACTGGATCAGCGTCGAGACTCGGCCGTCGTTCGTGTCGTGGAGCGACTTCGGTCTGAGCTACATCGCCGGACGCGTCATGCACTGGAGCGACGGCAACCTCGACGAGGAATCGTTCGAGAAGTACGGCGATTCGTGGACCGTCTTCGCGAGTGCATCCACCGCGAAGCGGAACGGCCCGTGGGCGACGATGCCGTGGCCCGCGGTCATCGATCAGCGGTCTCGGCGCCGTCACCAGTACCGGATCACCTGACCGACCCGAAGACCCACGGATGCGGACCGACCTGGAGGGGCGTATGGTCCGCATCCGTGTCCCCCTGCCGCGCCGGGCCGAACCGCGGCTACGACGAGGCGCGCACCACCAGCTCGGTCGGCAGGATCGTCGTGTGCGCAGGGTCGCGACCGGCGAGGCGTGAGAGCAGCACTCCGGCCATCGCCTCGCCCTGCGCGTACATCGGCTGCCGCATCGTGGTGAGCGGCGGGTCTGTGCTCAAGGCGACGGACGAGTCGTCGAACCCGACGAGCGCGACGTCTTCGGGAACACGGATGCCGGCCGAGCGGAGCGCGGTGAGCGCACCGCGGGCCATCAGGTCGCTGGCGACGAAGATCGCGTCGGGGCGGCCCTCGGCGAGGATGCGGCGGGCTGCATCCGCTCCGCTGACCTCGCTGTAGTCGCCCGCCTCTTCGGCGAACGGCGAGAGACCCGCGTCAGCCAGTGCGCTGCGGAACCCCTGCACACGGTCGACCGACGAGACCATCGTCATGGGCCCCGAGATCGTCGCGATGCGCGTGCGCCCGGTCTCGATCAGGTGCTGGGTGGCCGCGCGGGCCCCGGCGACGTTGTCGACGTCGACGACGTAGTCGCCCTCGCGGATCCGCACCGGTCGCCCGCCCCACACCACGGGCACGGCGTCGGCGACCCGGTCGATGAACGCGTCGCTGGTGTGGTGCGACACGATGAGCGCACCGTCGACACCGCCGTTGCGCACGAAGCTCGTCATCTTGTCGCCGGGGTCGTCGCTGGCGATGAGCAGGTTGAGAAGGTAGTCCGAGCCGCGGAGCGCGCCCGTGATGCCCGCGACGATCGCCGCGAAGAACGGGTCGCCGAAGAAGCGCGTGGTGTCTTCGGGCACGATCAGCGCGATCGCGTGCGTCTGCCTCGACGCCAGCGAGCGAGCCGCTCGGTTGGGAACGTAGCTCAGCTGTTCGATCGCGCGCTTCACCGACTCGAGGGCTTCAGGACTCACCGCCGTCGAGCCGTTGACGACGCGCGACACCGTCGACCGTGAGACTCCTGCGGCCGATGCCACCTCTTCGATGGTCGCTCGTGATGACACGACTCTCCCTCCGTCCGGCGGCGAGGCCGGATGCTCCCAGTTGCCGCCGCCCGGCGTCAGAGAGCGCGAGCGGCGATGATGCGAGCGTACTCCCGACCGGAGTCCTTCAGACTCCGCTCCTGAGTGTCGTAGTCGACGCGCACGATGCCGAAGCGCTTGTCGTAGCCCCACGCCCATTCGAAGTTGTCGAGCATCGACCAGTAGAAGAAGCCGCGCACATCGACTCCGGCATCCGCCGCATCGAGCACGGCTGCGAGATGCAGACGCAGGAATTCGGTGCGATCAGCATCGTGCACGCGCGTCTCGCCGTCTTCGACGACCGCGACGTCATCGTAGGCGGCGCCGTTCTCGGTCATGTAGAGCACGGTTCCCGCGGGCTGGGCGTACTCGGTCCACACGCGCTGCAGCAGGCGGGTCAGCCCCTCGGGCTGCACCTCCCAGTTCTGGGCGGTGCGCGGCAGACCACGCTCGACGGCGTAGATGCCGTCGCTCGACGGATAGGGACTGCGGGCGGCCCTCCCGGTCGCCGGCCCTCCGCTGACGGGCATCTCCGCCGGCGCCGTGCCGGACACGAAATCGCCGTGATAGTAGTTCACGCCCTGCGTGTCGATGCGCTGCGAGATCGTCTCGAGGTCGCCGTCGTGCACGGCATCCGCGAACCGGGCCACGGCGTCGGCATCCACCGCCCTGATGTCCCTGATGATGTCGTCCGGGTACACGCCGCGGTAGATCGGGTCGAGGAACCAGCGGTTGAACTGACCGTCGACGCGACGAACAGCATCCACATCCGCGGGCTTCGCCGGGTCGGCGGGGTCGGCGACCGTGTGGTTCAGGGTGATGCCGAGGTTGAGGCTCGCATCCCGACCGCGCAGCTCACGCACCGTCTCACCGTGGGCGAGCAGCAGGTGGTGTGCCGAGAGCAGCCCCTCGGCGACGCTCGTGTGCCCGGGGGCGTGCTCGCCGCCGGTGTACGAGAGGAACGACGAGCACCACGGCTCGTTCAGAGTGGTCCATACGTTCACGCGGTCGCCCAGCGCGTCGTGCATCGTGCCCGCGTACTCGAGGAAGCGGCCGACCGTGTCGCGGTTGGTCCAGCCGCCGGTCTCCTGCAGTGCCTGCGGCATGTCCCAGTGATACAGGGTCAGCCACGGCAGGATGTCGTTCGCGAGCAGCTCGTCGACCAGGCGCTCGTAGAAGTCGACGCCCTTCGCGTTGACTGCCCCGCCGTCAGGACGCACCCGCGACCACGAGGTCGAGAAGCGGTAGGTCTGCAGACCGAGCTCCTTCATGAGCGCGACGTCCTGCGGGTAGCGGTGATAGTGGTCGCACGCCACGTCGCCGTTGTCGCCGCCGATCACCGCACCCGGTTCGCGGCTGAAGGCGTCCCAGATCGACGCGGTGCGCCCGTCTTCGAAAGCGGCCCCCTCGATCTGGTACGCCGCTGTCGCGGCGCCGAACAGGAAGTTCTCGGGGAAAGCACGGGTCATAGGGGTCATCCTTTCACCGCGCCCGCCATGATGCCACTGACCAGCTGACGCCCTGCGATGACGAACAGGATGAGCAGCGGAAGGGTCGCGAGCACCGCGCCGGCGAGCACGATCGAGTAGTCGATGTAGTAGCCGGACTGCAGCTGGCTGAGCGCCGTCTGCAGAGTCGGGTTCTGCGGGGAGAGCACGATCAACGGCCACAGGTAGTCGGTCCACGCGGTCATGAAGGTGAACAGGCCGAGGATCGCCATGGCGGGCCGAGCCGCCGGGAGGCCGACGGTGAGGAACGTGCGGAACTGGTTGGCGCCGTCCATGCGGGCCGCCTCGATCAGCTCGTCGGGGATCACGTCGACCAGATACTGACGCATGAAGAAGACGCCGAAGGCCGTGACCAGGGTCGGCACGATGACCGCGCCGATCGACCCGGTCCAGCCGAGCTCGCGCATCAGCATGAAGAGCGGGATGATGCCGAGCTGCGTCGGGATCGCCATGGTCGCGATCACGAAGATCATCAGCCCGTCGCGGCCCTTGAAGCGCAGCTTGGCGAACGCGTATCCGGCGAGGGTCGAGAACGTCACGACCGAAATCGTGATGATGCCGGAGATGAGGAAGGAGTTTCCCAGCGCCAGCCAGAACGGGATCGCATCGAAGACCTTGGCAGCGTTCGCGAAGAAGTTGCCACCGGGGATCAACGGCAGTGTCTCGCCGCGCGTCGAGTTGGTGCCGCTCGCCACGACGACCGACCACCACAGCGGGTACACGCTGCCGATGATGAATGCGGCGAGCAGGCCGTAGGTGAGGAAGCCGGGACGGCTGCCGATTCCGGCGTTTCCGCCGACGGCGCCTCGCCGTCGGCGGATCTTCTCGGGGACGCTCAGCGCCTGGGTGGCGGTCATCGCGCGTTCTCCTCTGTCGTGGTGGCGATCGTCGTGCCGGCAGCGGCGGCCGTCGCAGCCGCGGCCGCGGCGGTGCGTGCGCGCCGGCGTGCGGCGCGGTTCTTCGGAGCGTCTCCGGTCGAGATCCGCCTCGAGATGAGGAAGTTGATCACTCCGATGCCGACGATGAGCAGGAACAGCAGGATCGCCACGGCGGATGCTTCGCCGAGGTCTCGACGGAAGAAGGCGAGCTCCCAGAGGAACAGCACGGTCGTCTGGAACTGCCGGTCGCTGCCGCCGATGCCGCCCGCGGTCGAGACGTCGAACAGACGCGGCTCGGCGAAGATCTGCAGACCGCCGATCGTGGCGGTGATGATCACGAAGATCAGCGTCGGCCGGATCGTGGGGATCGTGATCGAGAAGAAGCGACGGGCAGCTCCTGCGCCGTCGATGGCGGCAGACTCGTAGAGGTCTCGCGGCACCGCCTGCATCGCGGCGAGCAGGATGAGGGCGTTGTAGCCGGTCCAGCGGAAGTTCACCATCACGGCGATCGCCAGGTGCGAGAGCGCGGTGTCGTGCTTCCACTCCTGATCGGCGATGCCGATCAGGTTGAGCAGGTTGTTGGCGAGACCGTCGGCCTCGTTGAAGATGCTCGAGAAGATGATGGCGACCGCGACCGGCGTGACCACGAACGGGATGAGGATGCTCATGCGCCAGAACGTCGGGGCGCGGAGGCCGCGGTCGAGCAGGTAGGCGATCACCAGAGCCACCGCGAGCTGCGGAATGGCGGACAGCAGGAAGATGCTCAGGGTGTTGAAGATCGAGTTCCAGAACATCGCGTCGCCGAGGATCTCGACGAAGTTCCCGGCGCCGATGAACTCGCCCTGCCCCTTGAGCAGGTCCCACTCGTGCACGGCCACCCACACCGTGTAGAGCAGCGGGAAGAGTCCGACCAACCCGAACAGCAGGAAGAACGGCGAGATGTAGAAGTACGGGGAGGCGTTCTGGTCGAACCGCGAGAGGCGGTGCCGCCAGGGACGCCGGCCGGCGGCATCCGTCTTCGGCAGTTCGGATGCCGTCTCGCGGCGTTCCACTGTGAGAGTCATGAGGGTTCCTTCTTCGGGTGACGCGTTCGTCTCAGGCGACTTCGTCGTCTTCGCTCAACGACCGGATGCGGAGGCCACCCCCGGTCGTTGAGCGAGGAGCGAAGCACCGAGACGAAACACGGTGAGCCCCTTTTCGCTCAACGACCGGAGAGGTCTCGGGTCAGTCGACCAGCTCGTTCAGGAGCTTGACCGCGGCATCCCAGGCGCCCTGGGTGTCGGTCTCGCCGCGGTCGAGGCCGCTGAGGGCCGGACCGAAGACGTTCTCCTGGATCACCGAGTCATCGGCGCCCTTGAACTGCGCCACGACGCCCTTCGCGCGCTCGGCGAGGATGGCGCCGGTGGGCGCGTCGTTGAAGAACGCGTTCGGCGTCGCCTCCGCAGAGAGCGTCTCCTGCGCCTCGACGGTGGAGGGGAAGTTGCCCGCGGCTGCGGACTGCTTGACCTGCTGCTCGGGCTGCGTCAGCCAGTCGGCAAGCTCAGCGGCGGCTTCCTTGTGCTCGGAGCTCTCCGGGATCGACAGGAAGGCGCCACCCCAGTTGGCTGCGCCACCCGGGAACACGTCCGCGAAGTCCCAGCCGGTCGCAGCGTCGCCGCCGCCGGCCTCGACCTGGCCCTGCACGACTCCGAGCATCCATCCGGGGCAGACGAACGTGGCGAAGGTGCCGTCGACGAACGACTTGCCGCCGTTCCAGTCCCACGCGGTCTGGGCGGCGGACTGGCCACCCTCGGTCGCGGTGCCGAGCAGTTCGAAGCGCTCCTTGAGCTCGGCGTTGTCCTCGACGTTCAGCTCGCCGTCGGAGGTGTAGTACCCCTCGTCGAGCTGGTTGACCATGGCGTTCCAGACGAAGCCGGAGTGGTCGTACCAGGCCTTGCCGGTCTTCGCCGTGTACTCGGCGCCGACCGCGAAGTAGTTCTCCCAATCGCCGTTCAGCAGCTCGGCCACCGACTCGCGGTCGCTCGGGAGTCCGGCCGCCTCGAAGGCTGCGCCGTTGTAGCAGATGCCGCTCGGGCCGATGTCGGTGCCGTAGCCGATCACGCGGCCCTCGGCATCCGTGGCCTGTCCGTACTTCCAGTCGACCCAGTCGGCCTTGCGGTCTTCGATGCCGTAGTCACGCAGGTCGACGAAGGTGTCTGAGACGTCCATGATGGCGCCGAGCCAGCCCTCTTCGATCGCGACGACGTCGCTGAGACCCGAGCCTGCGGCGATCTTCGTGAACGCGTCGGTGCGGGCGTTGCCACCGGTGTCGATGTTGGTCGCCTCGATCGTGACGTTCGGGTTCGCCTTCTCGTACTCGTCGTAGAGGTCGTCGTATCCGAAGGTGCCGAACGTGGTGACGGTCAGCGTGACCTTCTCGTCGCCGGTGGCGCTGTCTCCCGAGTCGGAAGAGGCGCAGCCGGCGAGGGCCAGGGCGGAGACGGATGCGACGGCTGCTGTCGTCAGGATCCGCTTGCGGGCACGTGTGTTCACAGTTCACTCCTTTGTGGTGGGTCGTGCGGTGGTGGTGCTGGTGGTGCTTCGGGGCGATGCGCGGGGATCCCTGTGGGAGCGCTCCCACGCATTGAAAAGAGACTCTATGGGAGCGCTCCCACGAAGTCAAGCCCTCGCGTTGGCGTACCCTTGACCGGTGCCCGACACCGAACTCTCCCCCTCCCTCGTCCGCGCCGAATCACTGATCCGCAGCATCCCGGACTACCCCGAGGCGGGGATCATCTTCCGCGACATCACGCCGCTGCTCGCCGACGCCGAAGCGCTTCAGGCCACGACCGACGCGATCATCGCGCCGTTCGCGGGGCAGTTCGACGTGGTCGCGGGCATCGAGGCGCGAGGCTTCATCCTCGCCGGAGCCGCCGCGATCGCCGCAGGCGTGGGACTCATCCCGATCCGCAAGGCCGGCAAGCTGCCCCGCCCCGCGGCATCCGTCGACTACGCCCTCGAATACGGCACCGCGACTATCGAGATGCACGACGACCTGCCCGCCGGGTCACGCGTGCTGCTGATCGACGACGTGCTCGCCACGGGCGGCACGCTCGCCGCCGGACGCGAGCTCGTGGAGCGCCTCGGCAGCCACGTCGTCGGCATCTCGGTGCTGTTCGAGATCGACGGCCTGGGCGGCCGCGAGGCCATCGGCGACCTGCACACCGTCTTCCACGCCTGAGCCTCGTCACCACGCGAATCGAGCGGGTCTCGAGCCGGTAGACTGGTCGCGCCCGTCCGCCCGCGACTTCCGGAGCCGTTCATGCCCACCATCGTCGTCGACGTCATGCCCAAGCCCGAACTGCTCGACCCGCAGGGGAAGGCAGTCTCCGGCGCATTCTCCCGCCTGGGCGTCGAGGGCTTCACCGATGTCCGCATCGGCAAGCGCTTCGAGCTCACCGTCGAGGGCGAGGTCACCGACGAGATCCTCGCCGAGGCCCGTCGCATCGCCGACGAGGTGCTCTCCAACTCCGTGATCGAAGACGTCGTGGGCATCGAGGTCGCCGAGTGACCACGCGCATCGGCGTCATCACCTTCCCGGGCTCGCTCGACGACCGCGACGCGCAGCGCGCCGTCCGCATCGCCGGTGCCGAGCCCGTCGCCCTCTGGCACGGGTCGCATGACCTCGAGGGCGTCGACGCCCTCGTGCTGCCGGGTGGCTTCAGCTACGGCGACTACCTGCGCGCGGGAGCGATCGCCGCGCTGTCGCCGATCATGAGCGAGGTCAAGGACGCGGCCGCCAAGGGCATGCCGATCCTCGGCATCTGCAACGGGTTCCAGATGCTCGTCGAGGCGCACCTGCTGCCCGGCGGACTGATCCGCAACGACCACCAGCACTTCGTGCGTCGCGATCAGAAGCTCATCGTCGAGAACTCCGACACGGCCTGGACCAACCGGTTCCGCACCGGCCAGGAGATCACGATCCCCCTGAAGAACGCCGACGGCGGCTACATCGCCGACGAAGAGACGCTCGACCGTCTCGAGGGCGAGGGCCTCGTGGCGTTCCGCTATGCGGGCGTCAACCCCAACGGTTCGCTGCGCGACATCGCCGGACTCACCAACGAGGCGGGCAACGTCGTGGGGCTCATGCCGCACCCCGAGCACGCCACCGAGGCCGGCTTCGGCCCCGACACCTCGGCCGCCATGCGCTCGGGCCTCGACGGACTCGACTTCTTCACGAGCGCGGTCGCCGCGGTCGCCCGCGTCGCCGCGTAAGCACCGCCCGCGGCGCACCCCCGCACGCAGCCGGGGTCACTTCCGCACCCCTGCCCGCAGCCGGGGTCACTTCCGCACCGGAAACGCCCCAATCGGATGCGATATCGACCCCGCATCGAGCCGAGGGGCGCGAAATCGACCACGCAACCGAGCCGGCGGAAGTCCGCGCCTCCGGTCAGTCGGCGGGGAGGCTGAACGGGTTGTCGCCGGCGGCCGCGAGCAGGTACCACGCCGTCGCACCGGTGTGCAGGCTGGCGTAGTAGAGGTCGCCGAAGCCCGAGTCGAGGCCATCGGTCGACGTCGCGACGATCCCCTTGCCATCGCCGTTGGGCGCATCGCGCTGGGCAAGGCGGATGCTGTTCAGCAGCGACTCCACCCGGTCGGCGTCGCCGACGGCATCGCGCAGGGTGAGCGCGAGCGCCAGGTGGCCTGACCCCTCGAACCACACCTTCGACACGTCGGCGTCGCTGATCGATGCCCCCTGGTACTGCCCGTCGGTGGCGATCAGGTTGGCGAGCGTCCAGTCCAGCGCGACGTCGTAGCGCGGGTCGCCGGTGGCGATCGAGCTCCATGTCTGCGCGTCGAGCGGTATCGGGCGGGTGTTGACCGTGGAGCCGTCCAGCAGCGTGCCCGTGTCGACGTGACCGTCGGCACTCTGCATCGCCGTCACAAAGGTCGCGGCGACGGCAGCCCGATCGGCCCACACGGAGTCACCGGTGAGCTGGGCGAGCTGCGTGAAGAAGCCGGCGATGTCGCTGTTGTGCTCGGTGGACTTCCATTCCAGCGACGAGCCGTTCTCGAGCTGGCCCCCGGTGTAGCCGAAGGGCGCCCGCACCATGTCGGCGGTGTTGGTCTGGATCCATTCGGCGATCTGCAACGCCCCATCGAGGTACTTCTGCTCCCCGGTCGCGTGGAAGAGACGCGCCAGCGCCATTCCCGTCCATGCCTGGTTGCCCGTGAACGTGCCGGGGCCGGTGATCTCGACGCGTCCCTGCCGGATGCCGTGCGGCTCGTACGACGTGCGGACGCGTCCGTCGCCGATCGGGTCGTTCTCCTGCACGAAGAGCAGGGTGTCGCCGACGGTCTGCGCGCGACGGATGTCGTCCGGCAGCCCGCGGGCCGTGTACGCGATCACCACGAGTGCGTCGTCGTAGACGAAGGAGGGCGTGAAGTCCCATGTCGGCAGGTCGGTGAAGAACCCTCCCTGGTAGCTGCGAGGGAGGCAGTGCCCGGCGCCATCGCAGAACTCGTCGACGCGGGCATCGAGGAACTCGTAGGCCAGTGCGACCGACAGGCTGGGGTCGGGCGCGGCCGTGGGGTCGTCGGCGGGGCCATCACCGGAGGCTGCGGTCGTCGCGCCCGCGACCAGCGCTGCAGCGATGAGCGCGGCGGCGATCATCCATGGAGCCGATCGACGCGACGAACCGGACATCAAGACCCCCTCGGTCGGAACCGCGGCCCGAGAACGCGGTCCGCTGGCGACCAGGAGGCCACTACCCAAAATGCTGGCATACCAGGAAGTAACGGCGGAAGGAGCAAAGGTCTAGACTTTCGGCGCATCCGGCGTGTCGACCCCGCGTGCCACGCGATCCCCAGCGCGACCCGTGAGACCCGCGAGACCCGCGAGACCCGCGAGGACGAGCGAGCCCCAGCGCGACCCGCGACGAGCTAGCCGAGCGCCGGCGGCCAGACCCCGATGATCAGCGCCATGACCACGATCGTGACGAGCTCGTGAGCGATGTTCATGGTGGTCAGCGCGGTCGGGCGCCCCTCGAACGCATCGTGCGTGATGAACCGGGCTGCGGTGAACCCGGCCCACAGCAGCACACCCGTCACGACCGCGGCCCAGAAGAACGACCCGTCGTAGAAGTGCCAGGCGATGGCGGATGCTCCGGCCAGCACCCACGCCGTCGCGAAGCTCACGAACACGGTGGTGATGATCGCCATCGTCGCGCTCGAACCCGGCCGGTCCATGTCGACGTTCGCGAGTTTCGACCAGCGCGTGCCGAACACCTTCGGGGAGTACCAGATCGTGCCGACGATCATGCTCGAAGCGGTCGCGAGCAGAACGGCCCAGTAGTTGATCTCGGGAACCATGACAGCCTCCAGTCGTCGGATGCCCGAAGCATACTCCCGGGCTGCAAGTCGCTGCGGAACGCCGCGGAATACTGCTCGCCCGAATCGATTCGATCGCAATGGTGGCAGACCTGCAAGCGTTTGCACTAACCTGATGCCATGGCACAGCTTGAGCAGATCGCAGCCCCCGGTTCCGAGTGGTGGCGCACCGCGGTCATCTACCAGATCTACCCCCGTTCGTTCGCCGACGCCTCTGGCGACGGCATCGGCGACCTGCCCGGCATCACCAGCCGGCTCGACTCCCTGAAGGAGCTCGGCGTCGACGCGATCTGGCTGAGCCCGTTCATGACGAGCCCGCAGCGCGACGCAGGTTATGACGTGGCCGACTACCGCGACGTCGACCCGCTCTTCGGCACGCTCGACGACTTCGACACCATGCTCAACGCGGCGCACACCCGCGGCATCCGCGTGGTCGTCGATCTGGTCCCGAACCACTCGTCCGCTCAGCACGCCTGGTTCCAGGAGGCGCTGAAGGCAGCCCCCGGCAGCCCCGAGCGCGCGCGGTACATCTTCCGCGACGGCAAGGGCAAGAACGGCGAACTCCCCCCGAACAACTGGGAGTCCGTCTTCGGCGGCGGCATGTGGGAGCGCGTCACCGAGGCCGACGGCACGCCGGGCCAGTGGTACCTGCACATCTTCGACCCGACGCAGCCCGACTTCGACTGGAACAACGAAGAGGTGCGCGAGGAGTTCCGCTCGATCCTGCGGTTCTGGCTCGACCGCGGCGTCGACGGCTTCCGCGTCGACGTGGCTCACGGCATGATCAAGGCCGAGGGCCTGCCCGACTACACCCCGCCGGCCGACGCCGACTCGATGGGCGGCGGCGAGGCGAACGTGCCGTACTGGGGTCAGGACGGCGTGCACGACATCTACCGCGACTGGCACAAGGTGCTCGCCGAGTACGACGGCGACCGCGCACTGTGCGGCGAGGCCTGGATGCCGACGCTGAAGCAG
This sequence comes from Microbacterium sp. K2, assembly GCF_051365005.1. NCBI lineage: Bacteria > Bacillati > Actinomycetota > Actinomycetes > Micrococcales > Microbacteriaceae > Microbacterium > Microbacterium sp. K2. The sequence continues at coordinate 1,922,815 of NZ_JBLWII010000001.1, forward strand.
ACCGCTCTGTGGGTGCGCCCCGACGAGATGCACCAGACGTTCAACTTCCCGTACCTGATGACCGAGTGGGACGCGAAGGCCCTCGGCGACGTGATCCGCGAATCCCTCGACGCGTTCGGCGCGGTCGGCGCTCCGAGCACCTGGGTCCTGTCGAACCACGACGTCGTGCGCCACGCCTCGCGTCTCGCGCTCACCGCCGAGAACCCGCAGGGTGAGGGCATCGGCCCGAACACCCCGCACAAGCCCGACACCGCCATCGGCCTCGCCCGCGCCCGCGCGGCGACGACCGTGATGCTCGCACTTCCCGGGTCGGCCTACCTGTACCAGGGCGAGGAGCTCGGTCTGCCGGAGGCGATGGAGATCCCCGACGCGTTCCGTCAGGACCCGACGTGGTTCCGCACCAACGGCGAGCGCTACGGACGAGACGGATGCCGCGTGCCGCTGCCGTGGGAGGCGGATGCTCCGGCGTTCGGCTTCAACGAGACCGGTGCGTCGTGGCTGCCACAGCCGGCCGACTGGGCGTCGTACTCGCGCGATGTCGAAGAGGTCGACCCGGCCTCGACGCTCGCGCTCTACAAGCGCCTGCTCGCCGGACGCCGCGAGTACGGCTTCGGCAGCGGCTCGCTGGTGTGGGAAGACGCAGGAGCGGATGCGGTGGCATTCCGCCGCGGTGACGTGCACGTGCTCGCCAACCTGGGCACCGAGCCGATCCCGCTGCCCGCCGGCGCTTTCGTGATCCTGCAGAGCCAGCTGTTCGACGGCGGCGCTGTGCCGGTCGACACGGCTGTCTGGTACACCACGGCGTAACTTCGCATCACGCTCCGGTCGCAGTTCGCGCCGCCCACGGCACCAGCCGACGGCACGAACTGCGACCGGAACGGTTCAGAGAGGATTCCCATGGCGAGCATCGATGAGGTCGCCCGGCTCGCCGGCGTCTCGACCGCGACGGTCTCGCGCGCACTGAGCGGCCGGGGCCACGTGTCCGAGTCGGCCCGCCAGCGCGTGCAGGAGGCGGCCTCGGCGCTCGGCTACGTGGTGTCGTCTCGCGCCTCGAGCCTGGCCTCGGGTCGCACCCGCAACATCGGCGTGGTGGTGCCCTTTCTCGACCGCTGGTTCTTCAGCACGGTGCTGTCGGGGGTGTCGTCCGCGCTGATGCGCGAGGGTTACGACATCACCCTCTACAACATCACCGCCGACAAGGACGTGCGCCGCCACGTGTTCGACACCTTCCTGCGGCGGCAGCGGGTCGACGCCGTGATCGCGGTGTCGATCGAGCTCGACGCCGACGAGACGCAGCACCTGCTCGACCTCGGCCTGCCGGTGATCGCGATCGGCGGCCCGAACCCCAAGCTCGACACCCTCACCGTCGATGACGTCGCCGTCGCACAGCTCGCCACCGAGCACCTGATCGGTCTCGGGCATCACGACATCGCCCACATCGGCGCGAACCCCGAGTTCGACATCGACTTCCACATCCCGACGAATCGTCGCCTCGGGTTCGAGAAGGCACTGGCGAAGGCCGGCATCCCCCTGAACCCCGCCTTCCTCGAACCCGCCGACTTCACCGTCGAGGGCGGGTACCGAGCGGCGAAGCAGCTGCTCGGACGCCCGGGGCCCCGGCCCACCGCCGTGTTCGCGGCATCCGATGAGATGGCGATCGGTGCGATCCTCGCCGCCCGCGACCTCGGCTTCGCCGTGCCGGACGACCTCTCGATCGTCGGCATCGACGGCCATGAGCTCGGCGAGTTCTTCCGCCTCAGCACCGTCGACCAGTTCCCTCTCGGCCAGGGTGAACGTGCAGCGGATGCCGTGCTCGCCAAGCTCGCCGACGGAGAGTCCACGGGAATACCCGCAGAGCTCCCCTACGAACTGAACGTCCGCGGGACGACCGCGCGACTGGTCTAGCACCGAAATATCCCAGCGCCCTGCAGCATCCCGCCATACTGATGCAATGGACGCGCTCAACGACTTCGTGCTCTCCGCCGGCGACGGACTCTGGACGTGGGTGGTGCTGCCGATCCTCGTGGTCCTCGGCCTCTACTTCACCGCCAGGTCAGGTGTCGTCCAGTTCCGGATGATCCCCGAGATGTTCCGCACTCTCACCGATCGCACCCCGCGCAAGGAGAACGGCGAGCCGCAGTCCGTCTCGGCGTTCCAGGCGTTCACCATCTCAGCGGCGTCTCGCGTCGGCGTGGGCAACATCGCAGGCGTGGGCACCGCGATCGCCATCGGCGGACCGGGCGCGATCTTCTGGATGTGGTCCATGGCGTTCATCGGCGGCGCATCGAGCTTCATCGAGTCGACGCTCGGCCAGGCGTTCAAGGTGCGTGACAAGGACGGCTTCCGCGGCGGTCCCGCGTATTACATGCAGCACGGCCTCAAGGCCCGCTGGATGGGCATCCTGTTCGCAGTGATCCTGATCATCTGCTTCCCGTTCGCGTTCAGCTCCCTGCAGGCGAACACGATCAGTGCGACCATCTCATCGAGCTTCGGCGGCGAGATCGGGTGGATCCCGTGGGTCATCGGCGCTGTGCTCGCGGTGCTCACCGCCCTCGTCGTCTTCGGCGGCATCCGTCGCATCGCCAGCGTCACTCAGGCTGTCGTTCCGGCGATGGCACTGGGCTACCTGCTGCTCGGCCTCGTGATCGTCGGCATGAACTTCGAGCGCCTCCCCGAGGTCTTCGCCTCGATCTACACCCAGGCGTTCGGATTCAACGAGGTCGTCGGCGCCGCGCTCGGAACCATCATCATGACGGGCGTCAAGCGCGGCATGTTCTCGAATGAGGCCGGACTCGGTTCCGCCCCGAATGCCGGAGCCAGCGCGGCCGTGACGCACCCGGTGAAGCAGGGGCTCGTGCAGACGCTCGGCGTCTACTTCGACACGTTCCTCGTGTGCTCGATCACCGCGTTCATCATCCTCGTCTCGACGCCGGACCTCGCGAACGCGACCCGGGGGATCGGCCTCACTCAGAACGCGATCGTCGGCAACCTCGGCGAGTGGTCGAACGTGCTCCTGAGCATCATCATCTTCCTGCTGGCGTTCAGCTCGATCCTCGGCAACTACTACTACGGCGAATCGAACATCGAGTTCATCAGCAGCAAGCCCTCGGTCCTCACCGCCTACCGCGTGCTCGTGGTCGCGATCATCTTCCTCGGCTCGATCGCCTCGGCGGACATCATCTGGAACACGGCCGACGGCATCATGGGGCTGATGGCGGTCGTCAACCTCGTCGCCATCGCACTGCTGTCGGGCATCGCGTTCAAGCTGCTGCGCGACTACTCCGATCAGCGCCGTGCAGGACTCGACCCCGTCTTCACCCGGGCGCGCATGCCCGAGGTCACCGGCATCCAGTGCTGGGAGGACGAGCTGAGCGTCACCGGCCCGATCCCGGTGCAGGGCGAGCAGCGCTCGCGCCGCGGCTGAGCGGATTCAGCCGCCGGCCGACACTGCCCGACACCGATCTCGCCGGGGGTCGCGGCGCCCCTGTACCTTTTGCGAGCCCCTGTCTGGTCAGACCTCGAGTCGCGTCCGTCGTGCCACGGCATGCCGCTGGGCGAGGATGCCGCCGCCGACGACCGCTGCGCTGAGCGACCCGAGCAGGACGCCGATCGTGACGTGCTCGTCGGCGACCGAGCTCGACCTGTAGGCGAACTCGGCGACGAGCAGCGAGACGGTGAATCCGATTCCCGCGATGAAGACCATGCCCGTCAGGTCGGGCCAGCGCAGCGTCTCGTCGAGACGCAGCGCCGGCACGCGACTGAGCAGGAAGGTGGTCGCGAGAATGCCGATCGGCTTGCCCAGGACGAGTCCGACGATGATTCCGATCGCGATCGGGTCGGTGAGTGCCGATCGCAGTCCTTCGACCCCGCCGATGGTGACTCCGGCGGCGAAGAACGCGAAGACCGGCACCGCGAACAGCGTCGCCACGACGCCCCACCGATCGGCGAAGTGAGGGGCCAGGCCGTCGTAGATCGGCTCGCCGTCGGCATCCTCGCCGCGGTGCACGCGTGCGCGCTCGGTGGGCACCACGGGCACGACGAAGCCCAGCAGCACACCGGCGACGGTCGCGTGGATTCCTGCGGCGTGGATGCAGACCCAGACCGCTACCGCGAGGGGCAGGAGGATCCACCACGCACGGACGCCCTTCTGCACGAGGAAGGCGAATCCGGCGAGCGGAAGCAGCGCGAGCGTGAGCCACGGGAAGCTGATCGTGTCGGTGTAGAACGTCGCGATGATCGTGATCGCGATCAGATCGTCGATGATCGCGAGCGTCAGCAGGAAGACGCGCAGCGCAGGCGGCAGGAACTTGCCGACCACGGCGATCACGGCCACGGCGAAGGCGATGTCCGTCGCGGTCGGGATCGCCCAGCCGCGCAGGGCGTCACCGTCGCCGGCGTTGATCACGGCGAAGATGACCGCCGGGACGATCACCCCGCCGACGGCCGCGGCGATCGGCAGGGCTGCCTGACGCGGGTCGCGCAGGCGGCCGGTGACGAACTCCTCCTTCAGCTCGAGACCGACGACGAAGAAGAAGATCGCCAGCAGCCCATCGGCCGCCCAGGCGCCGACGCTGAGGTCGAGGTGCAGTTCGGGGATGCCGAAGGTGAAGTCGCGCACGGACTCGTACCACGACACCGCGGAGGTGTTGGCGAGGATCAGCGCAGCGACGGTGGCGGCGAGCAGGAGCGAGCCACCGAGGACGTCGCTGCGGGCGTTGTTGCGGATGCCACGCCACAGCTCATGCGGAGCCAGACGGAAGCGGGAACGGGTGGAAGAAATGGACACGAAGAGACCTCACGCGGGAGAAGGGGTGAACGGCGCGGAAGACCACACCCCATCGAGGCGTGATCTAGTCGCGTGGCGGCGGGCAGCCCGCGATCTCACCGTGCGAGAGTGTGCCCCAGACGCTGGTCCAGCCGTTCGTGCCCGGGTGCATGACGACCCGCATCGACTTCCTCATCGGGGTCGCCGAACGCAGCTCATGCGGAGCGCGCGTCGAGCCTGCGATCGAGAGAAGGGCCACAGAGCCAGCCTACCGCGGAGCGCCTGAGCGAATCAGACCTGTCGCAGCGCCTCGCCCGCCGCGTCGAGCGCGCCATCGGCGAGGGAGAAGTACGCCCACTTGCCGCGCTGCTCGCGAGTGACGAGGCCGGCATCGGACAGGAGCTTCATGTGGTGCGAGACGGTGCCCTGCGACAGGCCGACCGGATCGGTGAGATCGCAGATGCAGGCTTCGCCGCCCTCTGCCGACGAGATGAGTGACAGCAGGCGGATGCGCGTCGGGTCTCCGAGCGCTTTGAACAGGTGCGCGATGCGCTCGGCCTCGGCGACGGGCAGGGCGGCTGCAGCACCCGGCGCGCAGCACGAAGTCTGCTGGATGGTCACCGGAAGCGTCATGCGACCATCCTCGCACGCATTGACATTCTTCGATACGTGCGCGACGCTTCTCATATTGATGATTTTCAATCTGAGGAGGTGCGATGTCTGAACTGCCCGTCGTCGTGATCGGAGCGGGGCCGCAGGGCCTTGCCGCAGCAGCACATCTGGTCGAGCGCAGAGAAGACGTCGTGGTCGTCGAACGGGGACGCGAGCCTGCGAGCGCCGTCTCCGAGTGGGGCCACGTGCGCCTGTTCTCGGCATGGCCGGAGCTGACCGACGACGCCGCGCGTCGCCTGCTCGAGCCGACGGGGTGGAGCGCTCCGGCGTCGGGCTACCCGACCGGGGCGGAGTGGGTGAGCGGCTACCTGGCGCCGCTCGCGGGTGCCCTGGGAGGCCGCATCCGCTACGCGACGACCGTCACAGGAGTCGCCCGCCAGGGGCGCGACAAGGTCGTCGACGCAGGGCGCAAGAGTTCGCCGTTCGTCGTGCACACCGTCGACGTCGACGGAATCGAGTCCCGCATCCTCGCCCGTGCCGTCGTCGATGCGAGCGGCACGTGGGGCACGCCGAATCCGGCAGGCGCCGACGGCTTCCCCGCGGTCGGCGAGAGGGCGGCATCCGACCTCATCTCGTATCGCATCCCGGACGACGTGTCAGAGCTCGCCGGCGAGCACGTCGTCGTCGTGGGGGCGGGACATTCCGCCACCCATGCAGTGCTGCGCCTGAGTGAGCTCGCTCGCCGGGCGCCGGGAACCCGCGTGACCTGGCTGCTGCGCCGCGGCAGCGCCGCGAACGTCTTCGGTGGCGGCACCGGCGACGAGCTGCCGGAGCGCGCCGCACTGGGCTCCCGCGCACGCAAGGTCATCGACGCGGGCGTGGTCGAGCTGGTCACGGGATTCCGCGTCGCGGAGTTCCGCGCGGGGGGCGACGGCATGACGATCGTCGCTGAGGACGGCCGCGAGGTGGCGGCTGTCGGACGGGTGTTCGCGCTCACCGGGTTCCGGCCGGACACCGGCATCCTGCGGGAGCTGCGCACCGACCTCGACTCCTCTCTCGAGGCCGTCGCCGGCATTGCCGCACAGATCGACCCGAACATCCACTCGTGCGGCTCGGTGTCGGCGACCGGCGCACGCGAGCTCGCGCAGCCAGAGCCCGGGCTCTTCATCGTCGGTGCGAAGTCGTATGGCCGCGCGCCGACATTCCTCGCGCTGACGGGGTACGAGCAGGTGCGCAGCGTCGCCGCACACCTGGCCGGAGATCATGAGGCCGCAGCGCGCAAAGACCTCACGCTCCCCGACACCGGCGTCTGCGGCGGATCGGGCGACTTCGGTGAAGCGGATGCCGGAAGCTGCTGCGCTGCACCGAGCGTGCTCCAGATCGGCAGGATTCCGTCGACGTCGCCCGAACCCGCGCGCTCGCTTACCCTGGAGACATCATGACGACCACCACCAAGCCCTCCGTCCTCTTCGTGTGCGTGCACAATGCGGGCCGCTCGCAGATGGCCGCGGGCTTCCTCCGCGACATCGCCGGAGACCGCATCGAAGTGCGCTCGGCCGGCTCCATGCCCGCCGACCAGATCAACCCGATCGCAGTCGAGGCGATGGGCGAGCTCGGCATCGACATCACCGCCGAGCAGCCCAAGGTGCTCACGACCGAGGCCGTGCAGGCATCCGATGTCGTCATCACGATGGGATGCGGCGACGCCTGCCCGTTCTTCCCCGGCAAGCGCTACGAGGACTGGAAGCTCGACGACCCGGCCGGCCAGGGCATCGACTCCGTGCGACCGATCCGCGATGAGATCCGCCGCCGCATCGAGGAGCTGACGGGCGAGCTGCTCGCCTGACGCCGGGGCTCGGCCTCAACGTCAGCTGCGCCTCGGGCCGCGGCATCAGGTGCGCCTCGGGAGGAGAACTGCGCCTCGGGAGGACGGATGCCGTGGCATCCTCCTCCCGAAGGGTTGACCTCCTCCCGCAGGGGCGCCCTGCTCTCGAGGGGGATCTCCTCCCGACGGGGGATCTCCTCCCCCAGGGGCGACCTCGGGCAGCGGCACGCCCCGGGTGCGTCGTTCCGTCGTGCCCCCGGATACGGGTAGTGTCCATCCGTGACCCTGCTCCGTCGCGCCGCCGGTCGGCGTCGTAGTCTCGCCCCCGCCCAGGTCATCGCCGCCGGGTTCGGAGCGGTGATCATCGCGGGGACGCTGCTGCTCATGCTGCCGATCTCGTCGAGCGACGGCACCTGGACGCCGCCCATCGATGCCCTGTTCACCGCGACCTCCGCCGTCTGCGTGACGGGGCTCGTGGTCGTCGACACCGCGGTCTTCTGGAGCCCCTTCGGCAAGGTCGTGATCCTGGCACTGATCCAACTCGGCGGCTTGGGCATCATGCTCTTCGCGGCGCTCGTCGGCCTCGTGCTCGCTCGACGCCTGTCCGTCCGATCGCGGGTGCTGGCGAGCACCGAGACGAAGACACCGGGCGCGGGAAGCATGAAGCGCATCGCCACCGGCATCCTCGTCACCACCCTCGTGATCGAGGTGATCGTGGCGGTCGTGCTGTTCGTGCGATTCCTCACGGGCTATGGCTACGACCCCGCGCGTGCGGCATGGCATGCCGTGTTCCATGCCGTCTCCGCATTCAACAACGCGGGATTCGCCCTCTACACAGACAGCCTGATGGGCTTCGTCGGCGACCCGTGGGTGTGCCTGCCGATCTGTGGGGCGATCATCCTCGGCGGCCTCGGATTTCCGGTGCTTCGGCAGCTACGACGGGAGTTCCGCCGCCCGCTGCACTGGACGATGAACACCCGCATCGTCCTGTCGGCGACGATCGCGCTGCTCGTGATCGGCACCGCGTACGTACTGCTGTTCGAGTGGGACAATCCGGGAACGCTCGGTGCGCTCTCACCCGGCGACAGGATCCTCGCTGGGTTCTTCCACTCCGTGCAGGCGCGTACGGCCGGCTTCAACTCCGTCGACATCACGCAGATGCACGATGAGACCTGGCTCGGAACCGACGTGCTGATGTTCATCGGCGGCGGACCGGCCGGCACGGCCGGCGGCATCAAGGTCACCACCTTCGCGGTGCTCTTCTTCATCATGTGGACGGAGCTGCGCGGCGGTGCGGCGGTGAACATCTTCGGAAAGCGGCTCTCTCGCGCCGTCCACCGTGAGGCGATCACCGTCGTGATCGTCGCACTCGGCGCGGTCATGGCCGGGGTCATCGCGATCCTGGCGATGACCGATTTCGATCTCGACCGCGTGCTGTTCGAGGTGGTGTCGGCCTTCGGCACCGTCGGCCTCTCGGCGGGGATCACGGCAGATCTGCCGCCGGCCGCGCACCTGATCCTCGTCGCACTCATGTTCCTCGGCAGGCTCGGACCCCTGACGCTGGGTTCTGCTCTGGCCTTGCGCGAAAGACCCACCGCCTACGATCTTCCTAAAGAGCGCCCCGCGATCGGCTGATCGACGCACTCACCACGTACGAAAGGACCCTCGTGTCCAAGTTCCTCTCCTTCAGGCAGGATGCCCGGCGGATCGCCGAGGCCGACTCCGTGGCCGTCATCGGCCTGGGCCGATTCGGCACCTCGCTCGCCCTCGAGCTGATGGCGTCGGGCACCGAGGTGCTCGGGATCGACGCCGACGAAGATCTGGTGCAATCGCTCAACGGCCAGCTCACCCAGGTGGTGCGTGCCGATTCGACGCGCATCGACGTGCTCGAGCAGCTGGCGATCGGCGAGTTCGACCGGGTCGTCGTCGCGATCGGCAGCGATGTCACCGCATCGATCCTCACCGCCTCGCTGCTGCTGACCATGAAGGTGCCCGTGATCTGGGCGAAAGCCGTCGATGAACGACACGGCGCCGTGCTCGAACAGCTCGGTGTGCACCGCGTCATCTATCCCGAGAAGGACATGGGGCGTCGCGTCGCACACCTCGTGCGCGGCGCCGCGGCCGACTATCTCGAGATCGATCGAGGCTACGCCGTGGTGAAGACCGTCGCGCCCTCGCACCTGCAGGGCATCACCCTCACAGACGGCGCGGTGCGCTCGTCCTACGGCGTCACGATCGCGGCGTACCGCTCGACGCATGGCGAGTGGCGCAATGCCGAGGCGACCACGGTGCTGGGCGACGGCGACGTCGTGCTCGTGGTCGGACCCACGCGCGAGGTCGAGAGGTTCGCCCAGCTGCGCTGATCGGTGAGGTGCCGCCGCCGGCACGGATGGCGCGGCACGGCACGGTACGGATGGCTGGGAATCGCCCGGCGGGCTGACGGATGCCGCGGCATTCGCCAGCCCACCGGGAATCGGTCAGCCGAATGGGCTGTCGACGGGGTGTTCGTGACTCAGCGGGCGACGATGAGCCCGGCGGTCTTCTCCTGCACCGCCTGGAACCGACGCTGCACGTCAGACCAGTTGACGAGCTCCCAGAACGCCTTGACGTAGTCGGCGCGCACGTTGAGGTAGTCGAGGTAGTAGGCGTGCTCCCAGACGTCGAGCTGCAGCAGCGGGGTGACGCCGAGCGGCGCATTGCCCTGCTGGTCGAAGAGCTGGAAGATGACCGGACGGGCGCCGACGCTGTCCCACGCGAGCACGGCCCAGCCCGAGCCCTGCACGCCGAGCGCGGTGGCCGTGAAGTGGGCGCGGAAGGCGTCGATCGAGCCGAACGCGTCGGTCAGTGCCGCCTCGAGCTCACCCTCGGGGTTGCCGCCGCCGTCGGGCGAGAGGTTCTCCCAGAACACGGAGTGGTTGATGTGGCCGCCGAGGTTGAAGGCGAGGTCCTTCTCGAGCTTGTTCACCGCGGCGAAGTCGCCCGAGTCGCGGGCCGCGGCCAGCTGCTCGAGGGCGGTGTTTGCGCCGGTCACGTAGGCCTGGTGGTGCTTCGAGTGGTGCAGCTCCATGATCTTGCCCGAGATGTGCGGGGCGAGAGCCGAGTAGTCGTACGGCAGCTCGGGGAGGGTGTACGCAGAGGTCATGCTGTTCCTTTCGGTGGGGTTTCAGTGCTGGTCGTGCGAGTTCTGGTCGTTCGACAGCGAGTGGAATCGGCGGTCGAGGTAGACGAGCGGTCGGCCCGGCCGCCCGAGCAGCACCTCGTCGATCTCGGCGACCACGACGGTCGATGAGCCGACCGCGACCGTCGACATCGTGTGGCCGCGCATCGCGGCGCGGGCCTCGGCGAGGTACGGCTCGCCGGTCGGAAGTGTGCTCCACCCCTGTTCGGGCGTGAAACGGTCGGCGCCGCTCACCGCGAAGCTCTGCGCAAGGGCCGAATGCTCGTCGTCGATCAGGTGCACGACGAACGACTCGGCGTTGAGGATCGACCCTGCACTGCCGGTCGCCCTCGTGACCGAGAAGACGATCGCTGCGGGGTCGACCGCGACGGACGCGACGCTGGATGCCGTGAGCCCGACCGGGCCCGCGGGCGTCGACGCCGTGATGATCGCGACTCCCGCCGGATGCGCACGGAACGCGGCCTTGAGTCCTTCACCGACCTCGGAGGGGACCGGCGCTGCGGGATGCTGCTGACTGCTCATTCGGGTGCCTCCTGGGGCGGAAGTGCGGAGATGATCGGGTGGTCGCGCTCGATGATGCCGAGCTTCGCGGCGCCACCGGGGGATCCCAGTTCGTCGAAGAACTCGACGTTGGCCTTGTAGTAGTCCTGCCATTCTTCCGGCAAGTCGTCTTCGTAGTAGATCGCCTCGACGGGGCAGACGGGTTCGCACGCACCGCAGTCGACGCATTCGTCGGGGTGGATGTACAGCGAACGCTCGCCCTCATAGATGCAGTCAACAGGGCACTCGTCGATGCACGCACGATCCTTGACATCGACGCAGGGAAGGGCGATCACGTAGGTCATAGGGTGGCGGTCTCCGTTCGGGTCACGGTTGCAACCGTATGACCTCAAGTACACTTGAGGTCAAATCGAGGAGGTCGGGATGACCGCAGACGCCGACACGGACCGCAGCGCCCACGGCCCTGACGAGCCGCTGACGATCGGCGAGATGAGCAGGCGCACCGGGGTAGCTCCCTCGGCCCTGCATTTCTACGAGAGTCTCGGCCTCATCGCCTCGACCCGCACGGCCGGCAACCAGCGTCGCTACGCCCGCCACATGCTGCGACGGGTCTCACTCATCACGGTGGCGAAACGCCTCGGCATCCCCCTCGCCGACGTGCAGCACGCGTTCGCCGACGTGCCGCTGACGCAGACACCGAGCCACGAGGACTGGCGGCGCGCATCACGACGCTGGAAGCGGGAGCTCGAGAAGCGCCGAGAGGGCATCGAGCGCCTCGAACGCGAGCTCACCGGATGCATCGGCTGCGGCTGCCTGTCGATGAAGGCGTGCGGCCTGCTCAACCCGGGTGACACGCTCAGCAGCCAGGGCGCGGGCCCGCAGCGCCTGCGCGACGAGGACGCCTGAGCAGCGCCCCCGTCGCGATCGCGAGTCAAGCCACGGTGAACCCGGCGCTCAAGAGCACCTCGTCGCGCGAGCTCGGGCCGACGAGCAGCTCGAACGCGCCGGATTCGACGCGACGGATGCCGGCGGCATCCACGATCGAGCACTCCGCGACCGACAGCTCGAGGCGCACGCGCGCCGACTCCCCCGGTGCGAGGTCGACCTGACGGAAGGCCTTGAGCTCCCGGTCGGCCCAGCTCACACTCGTGATGGAGTCGCGCACATAGACCTGCACTGTCTCGCGCACCGGACGCGCACCCGTGTTCGTCACCGTCACATCGGCGACGATCGTGTCGTCACGGCCCAGCGTCGTCGATGCGAGCGTCAGCTCGCCGTACGACACCGTCGAGTACGAGAGCCCCTCACCGAACGCCCAGGCCGGAGACTGCGTGAGGTCGGCATAGCGGTCGCCGTGCTGTCCGCGGATCTGGTTGTAGTAGGTCGGCTGCTGGCCGACGTGGCGTGCGAACGAGATCGGCAAGCGCCCTGACGGCTCGACCGCCCCCGAGATGATCTCGGCGAGCGCGCGGCCGCCCTGCATGCCCGGGTTCGCCGCCCAGATGACGGCCGCGGCCTGCGACACGGATGCCGGCAGCACGAGCGGCTTCGAGGCGAGCAGCACGACCACCACGGGCGTGCCCGTCGCGATCAGCGCGTCGAGCAGGGCGTTCTGCCCGCCGATCAGTTCGAGCGTCGCGGTCGAGCGCCCTTCGCCGACGAGCTCGATGCGGTCACCGACCACAGCGACGACGACATCGGATGCCGCGGCAGCCGCCACAGCCTCGGCGATCAGCGCCTCGTCGGGTGCGCTCGGCACGACGACCGAGGGGCGGGGCTGTCCGTCGGGGAACTTCGCACCGCGAGGGTCTTCCTCGAGCGTGAGGATCTCAGCGCCGCGCGCATGCGTGACCGCCCATCCGTCGACACCCGCGATGCCGTCGAGCACGGTGGTGATCATCTCGCGCGGCTGTCCGTCGAGCCACCCGGCCTGACCCGAGCCACCCGCCCAGTCACCCAGCTGCGTCTGCGCGTCGTCGGCGAGCGGCCCGACCACGGCGACCTTCAGGGGCGACGCGGCGTCGAGCGGCAGAGTCCCGTCGTTCTCGAGCAGCACGATCGAGCGGCGGGCGGTCTCGAGGTTGAGCTCGGCGTGCGCGGCGCTGCCGACCACGGCATCCAGGTCGTCCTGCGGCAGCCGCGGGTCTTCGAACAGGCCGAGCTCGAACTTCAGGGTGAGGATGCGGGCGACCGCGTCATCGAAGGCGTCCTCCGCGAGGAGCCCGTTCGACACCGCTTCGAGTGCGCCCTCGAAGAAGCCAGGGGTGTTCATGACCATGTCGTTTCCGGCGCTGACGGCAGCCGCCGAGGCGTGCGCGTAGTCGGGCTGCACGTGCTGCTCCCACACCATGCGGCCGACGTTGTCCCAGTCGGTGATGAGGGTGCCGGTGTAGCCCCACTCGCCGCGCAGCACGTCGCTGAGCAGCCAGTCGTTGACCGTGATCGGCACGCCGTCGGTGGTCTGGTAGCCGAGCATGAACGTGCGGCATCCCTCGCGGGCGACGCGCTCGAACGGCGGCAGGAACCACGACCGCAGCTTGCGCCGCGAGATGTCGGCCTCGCTCGCATCGCGCCCGCCCTGCGTCTCGGAGTACCCGGCGAAGTGCTTGGCCGTCGCGAGAATCGCGGTCGGGTCGTCGAGGCCGTCGCCCTGGTAGCCGCGCACCATGGCCGAGGCGAGCTCGCCGATCAGGAACGGATCTTCGCCGAAGGTCTCGTCGATGCGGCCCCAGCGCAGGTCGCGCGCGATGCAGAGCACCGGTGAGAACGTCCAGTGGATGCCGGTGGCCGCGACCTCGACCGCGGTCGCCCGCGCGACCTTCTCGACCAGCTCGGCATCCCACGTCGCCGCCATGCCGAGCTGAGTGGGATAGATGGTCGCGCCGGGCCAGAAGGAGTGGCCGTGGATGCAGTCCTCGGCCACGAGCAGCGGGATGCGGAGCCGCGTCTGGGAGGTCAGCTCGTTCGCCCGGATGATGCGCTCGGGCGAGGTGTGCAGGATCGAGCCGACGTGCTTGCCCAGCACATGGTCGTCGAGGTCGTCGCGGGCGTCGAGCTGCAGCATCTGCCCGACCTTCTCCTCGACGGTCATGCGGTCGAGCAGGTCGGCCACGCGCGCGGCGATCGGCAGTTCGGGGTCGAGGTAGGGCAGGGATTCGGTCAGAGTCTGAGAGGTCATCACTTCGTGTTCTGTGTCTTCGTATCGTGTGTCTGGTTCGTCTTGGAGTCCGCGGCGCTCTGCACGGTACCCGAGTCGGTCATCGGAACGCTGCGCACCGCCGTCACCGGGTCGTTCACGTTGAGCCCCTTCTTCTTCATCGCACGGGCGCGCTCACCCGCCGACCGCAGCCTCGGGTTGACGTACTCGTCGATGCCGAAGTTGATGAGCGACAGCGCGACGCCGATGATCGCGATGCAGAGGCCGGCGGGCACGTACCACCACCACAGCCGCGGGAAGGCGCCGTTCTGCTGCGCCCAGAAGAGGATCGTGCCCCAGTTGAGGTTGCTCACCGGGATCACGCCGATGAAGGCGAGGGTGGTGAGGCCGAGGATCGCCGCGGTCACCGTGCCGACGAAACTCGACGCGATCAGCGCCATGAGGTTCGGCAGCATCTCGACCGTGATGATGCGGTGCAGCGGTTCGCCGTTGGCGCGGGCCGCCTGGATGAAGTCGCGGTTGCGCAGCGACATGGTCTGCGCGCGCAGCACGCGCGCACCCCACGCCCACCCCGTGAGCCCGAGCACCGCGGCGATCACGATCAGCGGTGGGTTCTCGAACTGCGAGGCGACGATGATGATCAGCGGGATGCCGGGGATCACCAGGAAAACGTTGGTGAGCGCCGAGAGCGACTCGCTCTTCCACCCGCGCACGTATCCGGCGATGACACCGATCGTGATGGCGATGATCGTGGCGATGATGGCCGAGAGGAAGCCGACCACGACGACGCCGCGCGTGCCGAAGATGAGCTGGCTGAGCACGTCTTCACCCATGTGCGTGGTGCCGAGCCAGTGATCGAGTGACGGCGGCTGGCGAAGTGCCGTGCGGTCCTTCTGCGTGGGCCCGTACGGCGCGAGCAGCGGGGCGAAGATCGCGATCAGCACGAACACCCCGAGGATGATCAGGCCGGCGATCGACTTCGGGTTGCGGAACATCGCGAACGACTGCGCGAGCTGCGACCAGAACGTCTTGCGCGGGGGCGTCGCGTCGCTCGCAGTGCGGAACGTCGCGGTCTCCGGCATCCCGGTGGGGATCGTGCTGCCGTCCGGGGCCGTGGTGTCGGTCGAGGTGGGAACGCTCATGTCAGGCCTCCGTCTGGCGCGTGCGCGGGTCGAGGTATGCGTAGACGATGTCCGCCAGGATGTTAGCGACCAGCACCGACAGCGTGATCACCAGGAACACGCCCTGCATGAGGGCGAAGTCCTTCGCATTGGTGGCGTCGAGCAGCAGCTTGCCGACACCCGGGTAGCTGAAGACCATCTCCATGACGATCGTGCCGCCGACGATGAATCCGATCGAGAGCGCGAAGCTCTGGATCTGCGGCAGCACCGCGTTGCGGGCGGCGTAGGCCCACAGAACGCGCCTGTTCGGCATGCCCTTGGCCTGTGCGACCGTGATGTAGTCCTCGTCGAGCACCGTGAGCATCATGTTGCGCATGCCCAGCATCCATCCGCCGAGCGACGCGATGATGATCGTGACCGCCGGCAGGGTGCCGTGCATGATCACCTGGCCGATGAAGTCGAGGCTCCACTCGGGTGACTGGCCCTTGTCGTAGGCGTGCGACGACGGGAACCACTTGAGCGTCGACGAGAAGATCGCGATCGCGATGAGTCCGAGCCAGAAGTAGGGGATGGTGTTGAAGAAGGTCGTGATCGGGATGAGCGCGTCGAGCCTGCTGCCGCGCTTCCAGCCGACGATCGCGCCGCCCACCGTGCCGAGCGCGAACGAGATGATCGTCGCGATGCCGACCAGGCCGAGCGTCCACGGCAGAGCAGATGCCAGCACCTCGGTCACGGGCCGCAGACCGTGCAGCGTCGAGATGCCGAGATCGCCGCGGAACAGCATGGCCCAGTAGTCGAGGTACTGCTGCCACATCGACTTGTCGGTGTCGATGCCGAGCAGGACGCGCAGCGAGTCGGCCGCCTCGGGGCTGACGTTGCGGTTGCGCGCGAGATACGAGCTGACCGCGTCGCCCTTCATGAACCGGGGCAGGAAGAAGTTGATCGTTATGGCCGCCCACAGGGTGAACAGGTAGAACCCGGCGCGTCCGGCGAAGAACCGCCAGGGCACGAGCTTCCTCCCCTTCTGCGCGGTGGTCGCGGTGGTGCCGACCTCGAGTGCGTCGCGGTCGTCGTCGGCGAGCGGAAGCTGAGGGGATGCGGTGGTCACAGTGCACCTCCGTGCGATCCGGTCGTCGCGAAGTGCTTGTCGGGGTCGGGAGACGCCGCCCGCAGCTCGCGCGTGTAAGGGTCCTGCGGGTTGAGGATGACGTCGTCGGCATCGCCGTACTCGACGACGCGACCCTGGTTGAGCACCATGATCTTGTCGCTGAAGTGCCGCGCGGTGGCGAGGTCGTGCGTGATGTAGAGCACTCCGAGTCCCTCTTCGCGCTGCAGGTCGGCGAGCAGGTTCAGCACCCCGAGGCGGATCGACACGTCGAGCATCGACACGGGCTCGTCGGCGACGAGCAGCGACGGGCGTGACGCGAGGGCACGCGCGATGGCGACGCGCTGACGCTGGCCGCCGGAGAGCTCGTGCGGACGACGGTCGATCACGGCATCCGCATCGAGGCGCACGCGCTCGAGCAGCCGGCGCACCTCGGCCTCGGTCTCGTTCTTGGGCACCACGTCGTCGAGCCGGATCGGCCGCTCGAGGTGGTATCTGATCGAGTGGTACGGGTTGAGCGAGGCGAAGGGATCCTGGAAGACCATGCGCAGCTGCTGGCGGTACTTCCGCAGGCCCTTGCCGCGCCGGGGAATGGGCTTGCCGTCGAGCCGCACCTCGCCCGACGTGGGCGTCTCCAGCTGGGTGAGGATCTTCGCGATGGTCGACTTGCCGCTGCCCGACTGACCGACGAGACCGATGGTCTGGCCGGAGTTCAGGGTGAAGCTGACGTTGTCGAGAGCCTTGAGCTGACCGGCTCCTCTGACGTTGTAGACCTTGGTGACCTCGGCGAACTCGAGAGTGGTCATCGGGTCAGCACTCCTCTCGCACCGGTGAGACGGGGGAACGACGACAGCAGGGTCTTCGTGTAGTCGTTCTGCGGGTTCGTCCAGATCTGCTCGGCAGAGGCGAGCTCGACGATCTCGCCCTCGCGCATGATCGCGATGCGGTCGCTGATCTCGAGCAGCAGGGGCAGATCGTGGGTGATGAAGATGACCGAGAAGCCGAACTCATGACGCAGCTGCGAGATCTGCTTGAGGATCTCGCGCTGCACGAGCACGTCGAGAGCGGTGGTCGGCTCGTCCATGACCATCAGCTGAGGGCGAAGAGCCAGCGCCATCGCGATCATGACGCGCTGGCGCATGCCGCCCGAGAGCTCGTGCGGGAACGAGCGTGTGCGCTGACGGCCGACCTTGACGATCTCGAGCAGCTCCTCGGCCTCGGCCCTGCGCTGCTTGCGATTCATGCCGGGACGGTGGATCTCGAACACGTCCTCGAGCTGCGAGCCGATCGTCGCCACCGGGTTGAGTGCGTTCATCGCACCCTGGAACACCATCGACACCTTGTCCCAGCGGAACTTCTGCATCGCATCGACGTCGAGCGCGTTGATGTCGACATCGGCACCGGATGCATCGTGGAAGGTCACGCTGCCGCCCGCGATCACGGCCGGTGCCCGCAGCAGGCGCTGCACGCCGTACGCGAGAGTGGTCTTGCCGCATCCGCTCTCTCCCGCGAGACCGAGGATCTCTCCTCGCTGCAGTTCGAGCGTCACGTTCTTCACCGCCTCGACAGGTGGGTCGACGTCGTACACGACGGAGAAGTCGCGCACGGTGAGCAGGGGTTCTGGCATGAGGGGTCCTTCGTCGGTCGGGTGGGGCGCGTTTCGTCTCGCTCCGCTCGCTCAACGACCGGGAATCACCGGTCGTTGAGCGAGGAGCGAAGCACCGAGACGAAACGCGCCCTCGGGACTTATTACTCGGCCGGCTTCAGCTTCGTGAGGATCTGCACGATGTTCTGCTGAGTCGGGTCGCCCGAGGCATACGGGTCCTCCTCCGAAGGCCACCCGACGTAGTTGCGGGTGTTGTACTCGCCGAGCAGCGGGTGCGCGCCGAGCGGGATCGCCGGAACCTGCTCGACGAAGATCTGCTCGAGCGTCGTGATGGCCGCGGTGCGCTCGTCATCGGACGACGCGTTGGCGTAGGTGTTGAGCGCCTCGGTCGCCGCGGGGTCTTCGAAGCGACCGAAGTTGAATCCGGCGATGCCCTCGGGCGAGATCCAGCGCGGGTCCATCGTCGACGTGTAGAGGCCGTAGGCCGTGCCGCTGTCTTCGAGCCAGTGGATGATGGCCGAGAACGAGCCATCGTCGCGGGGTCCTGCCCAGCCGCCCCAGTCGGGCATGTCGATCTTGACCTCGGCGCCGATCGACTCGTTGACGTCCTCAGCGATGAGCTCCTGTGCGGTGTTCCAGTCGCTCCAGCCCGAGGGCACCGAGAGCGTGAACGAGACAGGCGTGCCGTCGGGGTCGATCAGCGCGTCGTCCTTCCACGTGTAGCCGGCGCTCTCGAGCAGATCGCGCGCCTTCTCGGCGTCGACCGAGTACTCCTGGCCCTGGAACTCGGGCTGGATCTCGTCTTCGAGGATCGACGAGAGTCCGGTGACCGACCAGACCGGCTCGCTCGCGCCCTCGCGGGCGATGTCGACGTAGGCGTCGCGGTCGATGACCCAGGCGAGGGCCTGGCGGAACGCCACGTCGTCGAACGGCTTCTGCTGCAGGTTCATGAACAGCGTCGCAGAGCCGGTGGTCGGCGCCACGAAGAACTTGTTGTGCTCGGGGTCGGCGTCGAGGAACTGCTCCTGGATCTGCGGGATGAACGCCTGCGCCCAGTCGGCCTCGCCCTGCGCGAGTGCGGTGGTCAGAGCGGTGTTGTCGCCGTATGAGACGTAGTGCAGCTCGGGAACAGCGAGGTCGCCGGCCCAGTAGTCGTCGCGCGCCTCGAGGGTGACCGACTCTGTCGACCAGTTCGACAGCGCGTAGGGGCCGGTGCCGACCAGGTCGTCGCCCTTGACGGGGTCGGTGGCGGGCTCGTCGAGGTTCTCCCAGATGTGCTTGGGCACGATCGGCACGTGCAGCACGCGGGCCTGGTTCACGTACTTCGACTCGCCGAAGTTCAGAGTCACGGCGTCGCCGTCGACGGTCGCGCCCTCGAACTTGAGGCCCGCGGTGTCGAGCGCCGGGGTCGAGACGAGCTCGTAGGTGAAGACGATGTCGTCGGCGGTGAAGGGCTCGCCGTCGCTCCAGGTGACGTCCTTGCGAGGCACGACGGTGAGGGCCGTGTAGTCGTCGTTCCACTCGATGCTCTCGGCGAGCCAGGGGGTGACCCCGCGATCGCCGGTCTGGTTCACGAGGGCGAGGGTCTCGAAGATGACCTTGCCGTAGCCGTACTTCGACGCCGACGAGTCGCCGACGTAGGGGTTGTTCGACTCGGTGGTGATCGCACCGTCGGGCTTGGCGATCGTCAGGGCCGCACCACCGGCTCCGCTGTCTGCGTCGTTCGATCCGCCGGCTGCGCAGCCGGCGAGGGCCGAGACGCCGAGGGCGGAGATCGCCGCGACAGCGATCATGGACTTTCTGAGCTTCATTGCTTCTCCTTGGGCACGGGTCGTTGTGCTGTGTGGCTGTCGGTGCGCGGGCATCCGACCTCATTCGCTTACTGGCGAGAAAGTAAGCTGGTGCGAGGTTACCCGCCAGTAAGTAGAGTTGGCAAGTACGATCCAGTGCAGGATTCGGTGCAGAAGAGGATGGACCATGTCGAAGGATGCTGTCGCCCACACGTCCGTCCGGCCTGCCACCCGCGAGAAGCGCGAGCAGATCCTCAAAGCCGCCGTCGAGATCTTCGGCAACAAGGGTTCGACGAACGGCACCCTCGCCGATGTGGCCGAGCAGGTGGGCATCACCCACGCCGGTGTGCTGCACCACTTCGGCTCGAAGCAGAAGCTGCTGCTCGAGGTGCTCGCCTACCGCGACCAGGCCGATGTCGAGGACCTCGCCGAGAAGCACATCCCCGGCGGGCCCGAGCTCTTCCTGCACCTGGTGCGCACGGCAGTCGCGAACGAGCTGCGTCCCGGCATCGTGCAGGCCTACACCGTGCTGTCGTCGGAGTCGGTGACCGACAACCACCCCGGCCGCGAGTACTTCGAAGAGCGCTACACGACGCTGCGGCGCGAGGTGACCGACGCGTTCCACCTGCTGTGCGCGCAGGAGGGTGTGACAGAGCCCGACACCGTGGCCACCGCCGCGGCCAGCATCCTCGCGGTGATGGACGGCCTGCAGCTGCAGTGGCTGCTGCACCGCGATGTCTTCGATCTGGGCGAGGCCAGCGAGTTCGCGATCCGCTCGATCGTCAACGGCGTGCTGCACCCCGGACCGACACTGGAGTCGTACCGCCGCGACTAGGCTCGGGGCCATGACGATCGACCTCGAAGCGCTCTACACAGACCTGCACCAGCACCCTGAACTGTCGTTCCAGGAGACGCGCACCGCTGGCATCGCCGCCGGTCACCTGCGTGATCTCGGCCTCGAGGTGCACGAGGGCATCGGCGTCACCGGCGTGGTCGGCATCCTGCGCAACGGCGAAGGCCCGGTCGTCTGGGCACGCGCCGACATGGACGCGCTGCCCGTCGGCGAAGAGACAGGCCTCGCCTATGCCAGCACCGCGACCGGCATCGACCCCGCCGGCAACACCGTGCCCGTCATGCACGCCTGCGGTCACGACATGCACGTCACCGCCATGATCGGCGCCGTCGAGAAGCTCGTCGCCGAGAAGGCCGACTGGTCGGGAACCGTGGTCGTGCTGATCCAGCCCGCCGAGGAGTACGGCGCCGGATCCCGCGCCATGCTCGACGCCGGGCTGCGCGACCTCGTGCCGCACCCCGACGTCGTCCTGGGCCAGCACGTCACTCCCCTGCCCGCCGGCACGATCGGCGTGCGCCCCGGCACGCAGATGGCGGCATCCGACGGCCTCACCGTCGTGCTGCACGGCCGCGGCGGACACGGCTCGCGCCCGCACTCGACGATCGACCCCGTCGTCATGGCGGCCGCGACCGTCATGCGACTGCAGACCATCACCTCGCGCGAGGTCGACCCCCGCGACGTCGCCGTCGTGACGGTCGGCTCGATCCACGCGGGTCTCAAGAACAACATCATCCCCGCAGAAGCCAAGCTCGAGCTCAGCCTGCGCTACCCGAACGACGAGATGCGCGACAAGGTGCTCGCGAGCGTCGAGCGCATCGTGCGCGCCGAGGCCGCCGCATCGGGAGCAGAGCGAGAGCCCGAGATCCGCACCGACCACACCCTGCCGCCGACGATCAACGATGCGGATGCCACGGCACGCGTCACGTCGGCGCTGCAGCGCGCGCTGGGCGAGGCTGCGGTCATCGACCCCGGCATGTTCACCGGCAGCGAGGACGTCTCGTGGTTCGCACGCGACACCGGGGCGCCCCTGGTGTTCTGGTTCTGGGGCGGCGTCGATGCGGCGAAGTTCGCCGCGGCATCGGCGGCCGGGACCCTCGACAAGGACATCCCGACGAACCACTCGCCCTTCTTCGCACCGGAGATCCACCCGACGATCGACGTCGGCGTCACGGCACTCTCAGCGGCGGCGCGCGAGTTCCTCGGCTGAGGCGGCTTCTCGCCGTTCACAATTCAGCATGAACAGCCGGAACTGCGCCGGATCCGCACTCTGAACGCGCGGAACGCGCGTTCTCTGCTGAATTGTGAACGCGAAGCGGGGCTGACTCAGCCGCCGATGGCGTTCATGCCGCGGGCGGGCTGCAGGAATGACGGGTCGTTGATCGCGTGCCCCGGCAGCTTGCCGTGCACGCAGGAGCGCAGCATGGCGCCGATCCCCTCTGCACGGTGACCCGCATCGGGGGCCTCGTCCCCGCGCAGCACCCCGATCAGGTCGTATTCGGCATTGGAGAACAGGCAGTTGCGCAGCTGTCCGTCGGCCGTCAGCCGCAGTCGGTCGCACGCTCCGCAGAACGGTGCGGTGACCGAGGCGATCACACCGACCTCGTGCGGTCCGCCGTCGATGCGCCACTTCTCGGCCGGTGCTCCGCCGCGTCCGGGAACGGGCTCGAGACTCCACCGCGCGCCGAGCTTCTCGAGGATCTCCTCGCGCGTGACCATCGATGCGCGATCCCACGTGTGCCCGGCGTCGAGCGGCATCTGCTCGATGAAGCGCAGCTGCGCGCCGACCTCCATCGCGAACGCGACCAGGTCGGGCAGCTCATCGTCGTTCACGCCGCGCATCGCGACGGTGTTGAGTTTGAGCGGGCGGAGCTCGGATGCCGCCGCTGCCGCGATGCCCTCGAACACGTCGTCGATGCGGTCGCGGCGGGTGAGGTCGGCGAAGCGCTGACGGTCGACCGTGTCGATGCTGATGTTCAGACGGGTGAGACCGGCCTCGATCAGGTCGGGCAGATGCTTTGCGAGGGTGATGCCGTTCGTGGTCATCGCGACCTCGACGGGGCCGTCCTCGCCCTCGATAGCCGAGACACGTCGCACCACGTCGACGATGTCGGCGCGCAGCAGCGGTTCACCGCCGGTGAGGCGGAAGGTACGGATGCCGAGGGATGCGGCGACCTGCGCCACCTCGACGATCTCGTCGGTCGACAGGATGCTGGTGCGCGCGAGCCATTCGTTGCCCTGCTCGGGCATGCAGTACGTGCAGCGCAGCGAGCAGCGATCGGTCAGCGAGATGCGCAGATCGCGGTGGACTCGGCCGTGCGTGTCGACGAGGCCCTGCGATGCGGGCGCGGCGTCAGCTGCGATCACGGGATTCGGTGAGCGCACACCGATCACGACCGGCACGGCCGTCATCGCGCTTCCCCACTCCCTGACATGTTCCGAGACTACCCGCGCGTGAGGCACGGGGGTCCGCACCGCCGAGAGCACCGGCATATTGCCAGGTCTCCACGGGTCATCAACTCGGTCGACTCTTCCCTCCCTCTTGCTCGCCCCCAGAGACCTGGATAGCTTGAACCCATATTCAGTGTTGAGGCTCAGGGGGAAACATGACCAGATTTCGGTCAGCTCTAGTCGGGACTGGTGTTCTCGCGCTAGTCGCGGCGACATTGGCGCCACTATCGGCTGATCGCGCAGGGGCCGCACCTGGCCCTTTGCCGGGTGTCGCAGCCCAGGCAACAAGCACACCGAGCGCTGAGGAGATCGAGGCCCTCGACCAAGCTGCGGCGAAGAGTGGCGAGATACCGTGGGCAGTTGAGTTCTCCTATGCCGTCGATCGTGTCAAAGAGGCGTTCCCTGACGAGTTCGGTGCCGCTGAAGTGCACGCGGATCAGGCCTCTGGATGGATCGCCTTCGAAGGTGCTGTCCCCGGCGACGCAAGGGAGGTAGTCGCGAACCTGTCTGGGGTCGAACTGCGGGGTGACCTCGGGATGAGCGAAAAGGACATCTCCACGGCGGTAGATCTGATCTTCACTTCACTTCTGCAAACGCACGGCAGCGACTTCGATATCGCGGTCGTTCCGATGCCGGGGGACCATGAGATCGTCGTCGAGTACGTGCAGTCGGAGACGGTGCGTGCGTCCACAGACAGCATCGAAGAGTCGATGCGGTCTGCCACGAAGGCGATCGAGCTCGGCGGATTCACCCTTCGTGCCGAGGCTGTCAACGAGGGCATGAAGGAATAGCTTCTTCAGCACGGCGGGGTGCTTGATCACGAAGCTGGCTGCAGCTCAGAGCACCGCGACGAACCTCACCAGCGCCGGGTCGATCCGCAGACGGATCCCATCGCCGACCGCCACCCCTTCGGCGGCATCCAGCGACAGGTCGACCGCACCCGCATCGGTGTGCACGCGCACGCCTCCCAGCGTGGGCTCGATGCGAGTCACCACGGCCGGCCACGACTCAGGGCCAGCTTCGGCGACCCGCACATTTCCCGGACGGAACACCGCGGCGAGCGCGGCACCGTCCGTCGCAGCGCGCGCACGCGACGCAGGATCCGCGCTGGTCAGCCGCACATCGCCACTGCGCCACGATCCCCCACTCGCGACCCCGACCAGGCGATTCACCCCGGCGATGGAGGCGACGAAACCGGATGCCGGGGCGGCGAGCACATCGCGCACCAACCCCGACTGTGTGACGCGGCCCGACTCGACGACGGTCAACCTGTCGGCGAGTGCGACGGCATCCGCCGCATCGTGCGTGACCGCGACGGTCGTGGTCGAGACGAGCTGGTCGCGCAGCATCCGCCTGATGTCGCCGGCCGTTTCGGGGTCGAGGGCGACGAGCGGCTCGTCGAGCAGTACGACGCGAGGAGATGCGGCGAGTGCCCGAGCTACGGCGACGCGCTGCTGCTCACCCCCGGACAGCTCGTGCGGCATCCGCTCTCCGGACCCGGGGAGCCCGACACGGTCGAGCCAGTCGTCGGCACCCGCACGGGCCGCGCGCGCATCCACGCCCGCCGCACGCGGACCGAAGGCGACGTTCTCGCGCGCCGACAGATGCGGGAACAGCCTCGGCTTCTGCCCCAGCAGGACGACACCTCGGTGCATCGGCTCAGTCCGCACCCGAGGCTTGGCGACGCGATCGACTACGCGTCCCTCGACGCTGATCTCTCCGGCATCTAGCTGTTGGAGTCCGGCGATCGCCTGCAGCAGCGTCGACTTTCCCGCGCCGCTCGGACCCATCACAGCCACGGTCGCACCGACGGGCACCTGCAGCGAGACGTCGACGACGAAGTGCTCACGCTGCACGACGACGCGGGCACGAAGGCCCTCTGTGCCGGTCATCGCGCCGCCCCCGGCCGCCAGCCGCGCACGAGCAGCAGCACGAGGATCGCGGTGGCGAGCAGCAGCAGCGCCAGCGCGACGGCGGCCCCCTGCGTCACTCCTGCGCCGTTGAAGGCGGTGTAGATCGCCAACGGCATGGTCTGTGTGACCCCGGGGCGATTGCCCGCGAACAGCGCAGTGGCTCCGAACTCGCCGATGGCCCGGGCGAAGCACAGCACCACTCCGGCGACGATGCCGGGCGCGGCGAGCGGCAGCGTGATGCGGCGGAGGATCGTCCAGCGTCCGGCGCCCAGAGCCGCCGCCGTGCGCTCGTACTCGACCCCGGAGGTGCGCACGGCACCCTCGACGGCCAGCACCAGGAATGGCAGCGCCACGAAAGTCTGCGCGAGCACGACGGCCGGAGTGCTGAACGAGAGGCCGAGACCGCCGAACCACCCCGCTCGTCCGAACAGGTAGAGCAGCGCGACGCCGCCGACCATGGGCGGCAGCACGAGCGGCACCGTGACGGCCGCCCGCAGCACGGCGGCGAGGCGCGGGCCCGAGCGGGCGATCGTCAGAGCCAGCGGCACGCCGATCACGATGCACAGCAGTGTCGCGATCAGCCCCGTGCCGAGCGAGAGCAGCAGCGCCGAGCGTGCGGCCTCCGACGTGACGTCGGCGATGAAGGTCGACCACTCGACGCGGGCGACGAGAGCCGCGAGCGGCAGGATCAGGAACGCCAAGCCGATCAGTGCCGGGATCGCCAGCGTGCGCGGCGCGTATCCGTGCGAGACCGCGGCGCTCACGGCGCCCCGAAGCCGTGGTCGGCGAGGATCCGCTGGCCCTCTTCGGAGAGCACGAACACGATGAACGCCTCAGCGCCGGCCGAGTTCGATGCCTCAGACAGCGCTGCGATCGGATAGTGGTTGACGACCTCGTCGGCGCCGTCGGGCACGATCGCCTCGACATCGTCCCGCCCGACCACGTCGGTGGCATAGACGAGCCCGGCGTCCGCTTCACCGGCTGCGACCTTGGTGAGCACCGCGGTGACGTTCTGCTCGAGGCTCGCTGCGTCGACATCGACTCCGGCCGACGACAACAGGCTCGTGGATGCCGCACCGCAGGGCACCTCGGGCGCGCAGAGCACCGTCGTGACGTCGGCCAGATCGGCGAGGGTCTCGACGCCGCCGGGGTTGCCGACGGGAACCGCGATCACCAGCGTGTTGGAGGCGAACAGGGTCGGGTCGACCGCGGCATCCTCGAGCTTGCGCATGTTGGCCTCGTCCGCCGAGGCGAACACGTCGGCGGGTGCACCCTCGAGCAGCTGGGTGACCAGCGTCGACGATCCGTCGTACACGCCGGTGAACCCGACGTCGGGATTCTCCTGCTCGAACGCGTCGCCGATCTCGTCGAAGGCGTCGGACAGCGACGCGGCCGCATAGACCGTGACCTCGCCGCTCACCGCGCCCCCGGCTGCGCCATCAGGGCCAGCGGGTGTCGGCGCCTCACCCGCGCACCCGGTCAGTGCCAGCGCGGCGGCAGCCAGTGCGATCGCGATGGTTGAGCGCGGCGTGCGGAGCATGTCAGGCCTTCGGTACGTCGACGACGACCTGCGTCGCCTTGACGGATGCCGTGGCGAGCGAACCCACCTCGAGGTGCAGATCGCGTGCCGCTTCGGCCGACATGAGGGAGACGACGCGATGCGGGCCGGACTGCAGGTCGACCTGCGCCATCACACCGTCGATCTGCACACGGGTCACGATGCCGACGAAGCGGTTGCGGGCGCTCGAGTGGGCATCGCTCGTCTCGTGTGCCTCATCGGCCAGCTCGACTGCCCGTGCCGCGAGTGCATCGCCCGGGATCTCGGCAGGAACGGCATCCGTCGTCGGGAGCAGGCCCTGATCGACCCAGCGCCGCACGGTGTCGTCGCTCACGCCGAGCAGCTGCGCGGCGCGGGCGATTCGAAAGGTCTGCATGCGTGAACATTACCGTGAATGCGGGTGTTGGAGGCAGAATCGACCGCATCTGCGGATGAATGGCATCTCGTCCGTATTCGTTCAGTCCTGAACAACGACGAATCTCGCTCAGCTCACCGCAACGTCGCACCCCGGGCATAGCCTGGTGCCATGCAGCCGCTCGTCACCCCCGCACCCGCCCTCGATCCAGCGGAGCTCGTCCGCACCGCCCGGCACGCAGTGCTCGCGGGCATCGGCGAAGAGGGACAGCGCCGGCTCTCGGCCGCCCACGTCGCGGTCGTCGGTGCGGGTGGCATCGGCTCACCTGTGCTGCTCGCGCTGGCAGCCGCCGGCATCGGGACCATCACCGTGATCGACGACGACGTGGTCGAGCTCACCAACCTTCAGCGGCAGCTCGCGCACCGGGTCGAGGACATCGGCCGACCCAAGACCACCTCAGCCGAGCGTGCGATCACCGCGTTGTCGCCCGGGGCCGAGGTGCTGCTGGCCGCCGAGCGACTCGACTCCGAGAACGCCGAGCGCCTGTTCGCCGGCGCCGACATCGTGGTCGACACGAGCGACTCCTTCGCCACCCGCCGCGACGTCGCGGCCGCGACCGAGGCCCTCGGCATCCCTCTCGTCTGGGGAGCCGTGCAGGAGTGGCACGCCCAGGCCACGGTGTTCTGGTCGAACCCGCCCGAGCATGACCCGGTCGTGCTGACCGATCTCTTCCCGCTCGGCACCGAGGGCGAGCCACCCAGCTGCGCGCAGGTCGGCGTGCTCGGCGCGCTGTGCGTGCAGGTCGGAGGGATGCTGGCGGGCGAGGTCGTGAAGCTCGTCACCGGCGCGGGCGCGCCGCTGCTCGGACGCCTCGCCATGATCGACGCCCTCACCTCGAGACAGCACGAGATCGCGATCCGTTCGGCGGTGTCGGCATGAGCGCCTCAGGCAGCAGCCGCCGGTCGGTCGAGGAACAGCTCGCGCGCGTGCTCGACGCCGCGCGCACCCTGCCCGGTGAGACACGGGCGATCCGCGACGCCGCCCACCGCACCCTCGCCGAGCCCGCGACGGCAGCCCACGACATCCCCCTCTTCGACAACTCCGCGATGGACGGCTTCGCGGTGCGAGCGGCCGATGTCGCCTCGGCATCCGAAGAGAACCCGGTCGTGCTGCGCGTCGTCGCAGACCTGCCGGCCGGGGTGTCGGACGACCCGCCGCTCGCGGCAGGCGAGGCCGCGCGCATCATGACCGGCTCCCCTGCCCCGACCGCCGCGGATGCGATCGTGCCCTTCGAAGACACAGCGGGCGGCCTCGCCGACTCCCTGGGAGACGTGCGGGTGCTGCGCGCGCCGGCCGCCGCAGGAGCCTTCATCCGTCGCCGTGGCACCGACCTGAGAGCCGGGGATGCCGTGGTGCACGCCGGCGAGCGTCTGGGCGCCTTCCAGCTCTCGGCTGCCGTCGCCGCCGGGGTCGAAAACGTGACCGTGACCCGAGCGCCGCGGGTGGCCGTCGTCTCGACCGGCAGCGAACTGCTCGAGCCGGGCGAGACCGCGACCCGCGGCCGCATCCCCGATTCCAACGGTCCCCTGCTCGAGCTGCTCGTCGCGGATGCCGATGCCGAGGTCGTGCTCGCCGCCCGTGTCGCCGATGATGCCGAGGCCGTGCGCACCGTCACCGCGACGGCGGTCGAGCGCGGTGCCGACGTGATCGTGTTCACGGGCGGCGTGAGCGCCGGCGCCTACGAGCCCGTCCGCGGAGCGTTCGACGGCCGCGGCGAGGTCGAGTTCGCGAGCGTCGCGATGCAGCCGGGCAAGCCGCAGGCGTTCGGTGTGCTCGACACCGGCACCCTTGTGTTCGGCCTGCCGGGCAACCCCGTGAGCGTCGCGGTGTCGTTCGAGGTCTTCGTGCGGCCGGCGCTGCTCGCGCTGCAGGGTCGCACCGAGATCCATCGCCCCCGCGCATCGTTCACCGCCGATGCTGCCTGGACCACCCCTCCCGGCCGCCGTCAGTACCTCCCCGCCGTCGTCGACCTCGCGAACAGGACTGTGCGCCCGGCGACCGCCGGCGGCTCTGGCTCGCACCTCGCCGGTGGCCTCGCGCGTGCGCAGGCCTTCGCGATCGTGCCCGCAGAGGTCGAGGCCGTCGCCGTGGGCGATGCGATCGATGTCATGCTGGTCGAATGAGCTTCACGCATCTCGACTCGGCCGGCCACGCCCACATGGTCGACGTGACCGGCAAGCAGCCGACCGTCCGCACCGCCACCGCGCGCGGCTTCGTGCGCTGCAGTGCCGACGTGATCGCGGCGCTGCGCGACGGCACCGCACCCAAGGGCGACGTACTCGCGGTCGCCCGGATCGCCGGCATCCAGGCCGCGAAGTCCACTCCGACCCTGCTGCCGCTCGCGCACGTGATCGGCGTGCACCGGGCCAACGTCGAGCTCGAGATCGTCGACGACGGTGTGCACGTCGAGGCGACCGTCGGCACCGCCGACCGCACGGGCGTCGAGATGGAGGCCCTCACGGCCGTCTCGGTGAGCGCGCTCGCGATCGTCGACATGATCAAGGGCCTCGACCGGTCCGTCGTCATCGAAGACGTGCGCATCGTCGCGAAGTCGGGCGGTCGTTCGGGCGACTGGGTGCGCGAGGGAGAATCGCGATGACCCGCGTGCGCTACTTCGCCGCAGCAGCCGAGGCTGCGGGCGTCGACGCTGAGGAGCGGCACGAGGCCTCGCTCGAGGCCCTCCGCGCCGCGGTCGTGGCGGAGCATCCGGCTCTCGCCGACATCCTGCCGCGCTGCGCGGTCATGGTCGACGGCGTACGCAGCGACGACGACCGATCGCTCGACGACGCCCAGCTGATCGACGTGCTGCCGCCCTTCGCCGGAGGCTGAGCCGAGCGCCGGCGGCTGATGCCGGCCGCGGCTCAGCCGCCGATGCCCTTCCACGACGTCGACCCGTCGGACTCGACCTGACGCTTCCACACGGGCAGCGACGTCTTGATGTCCTCGATCACCGCGCGACACACGTCGAAGGCCTCTGCTCGGTGCTCCGCGGCGACCGCGATGACCACGGCCGCGTCGCCGACATCGAGGCGACCGATGCGGTGACTCACGGCCACCACCACTCTGGCGTCGCCGACTGCATCCGCTGCCGCCTCCTCGGCGATGCGTCGCAGCGTCGACTCGGCGTCGGGGTGCGAGCTGTACTCGAGCCCGACCACGGCAGTCGTCGCGTCGGGGTCGTTGTCGCGCACGCGTCCGATGAAGGTCGTGACACCGCCCAGTGCAGGGTCGTCGACGGCGGCGAGATGCGCGTCGACGTCAAGACGCTCGTCTGAGATCGCGGCGATCCGCACCTCGTTCACGAGTGGTCACCGCCCTCGACCTGGTCGACCACGTGTCGGGCGACGGTCAGTACGACGGGAACCCCGGATGCCACGGCGCGAGGCGACCCGGGAAGATTCACGACGAGAACTCCTGCCGGGTCGACGATGCCGGCGACGCCGCGAGACAGCACCGACAGCGGAGTGTCGGCCAGACCGCTGCGACGCAGCTCTTCGGCGATGCCCGGAACCTCGCGGGTGATCACCCGACGGGTGCCCTCCGGAGTCTGGTCGCGCGGGCCCACGCCGGTTCCGCCGGTCGTCACGATCAGCCGCACGCCACGGGCGACCGCTCGGCGCAGCGCGTCGGCGACGGAGGTCGACCCGTCGGCGACGACCTCGGCATCCGGGCAGTGCCACCCGGCATCCCTCAGCAGGCCGACCGCGATGGGTCCGCCCCGGTCTTCTCGTTCGCCCGCGAACGAGCGGTCGGAGACGGTGATCACACAGGCGGGGAGCGACGTCATGGCTCCCACCCTAGGGCGGGAGCCGGCGGGACGCGCCGACATCACGAAACGCGGATGAGCGACCGCTGCCAGCCCGACGAGCCGTTCGGGGCGATCGGCGCACGCTCTTCGATCTGCATGTCGCCGTTCTTGTTGATCGCCCGCACAGCCACATAGTGCGTGCCGGGTGTGGCATCCCACTCCATGAACCACTGCACCCAGGTGTTCTCGTTGACCGGTGCAGACAGCGTCGCCGGCATCCAATCGCCCTCGTCGATGCGCACCTCGACGCGCTCGATGCCCACGGTCTGCGCCCAGGCGACACCCGCGATCGGGATGCGTCCGGCATCGACCGCCTGGCCGACCTTCGGGGTGTCGACACGCGAGGCGAACTTGATCGGCGCCTCCGCGCTGTAGCCGCGGGGTGTCCAGTAGGCCTCATCCTTGTCGAAGGTCGTGACCTTCAGCTCGGTGAGCCACTTCGTCGCCGACACGTAGCCGTACAGACCGGGCACGACCATGCGCACCGGGAACCCGTGCTCGAGCGGCAGCGGCTCGCCGTTCATGCCCACCGCGAGGATCGCGTCGATGTTGTCGTCGGTCAGCGCCGACAGCGGCGTGCTCGCGGTGTAGCCGTCGACGCTCTTCGAGAGCACCATGTCGGCTCCGGACTTCACGCCGGCCTTCGCGAGCACATCGCGCAGGGGCACACCGAGCCACTTCGCGTTGCCGACGAGGTCGCCGCCCACCTCGTTCGAGACGCACGTGAGGGTGATCGCGTATTCATCGAGGCCCATGTCGAGGATGTCCTGGAAGCTCATCTCGACCCGCTGATCGACCATTCCGTCGATCACGAGGCGCCAGGTGCTGGGGTCGATCGTGGGCACCGTCAACGCCGTGTCGACGCGATAGAAGTCCTTGTTGGGGGTGAAGAGCGGGGTGAGGCCGGGGATGTCGAGCTCGGCGCCGTTCGGCACGGTCACGGTCGACTTCGGCGAGGGCAGCGTGAGCGCCTCACGGATGGTCGCGACGGAGGCGACGGTCATGCTCACCGCACGCGAGGCGATGCCGACCACGACGGCGGACGCGCTGGCGATGCCCGCGAGGATGAAGAACTGACGGCGCCCCATGGCCTTCGGCGTCTGCTCGGCATCCTGGCCCACCGTCTCCGAGCCGGTCGCGACGAGGCCCTCGCCCTTGCGGTCGGTCATCACGGCAGGAACGGCCGACGCCTTCCACGTCTTCAGACGGCGGATCAGGAGGACGATGAGGATCGAGCCCGCGATGGTTCCGAGCACGGGAGGCAGGAACGCGAGGGGCGTGACACCCGCCCTGGTCACGATCGCCGCGGTGGAGAGCGCGCCCGCGACCACCAGGGCGATCACGCCGAGCGGGGGACGGAGCAGCTGAAGGATTCCGGCGATCGCCGACGCGATCACCACCGCGAGACCGAGACCGACCAGCAGCGCGATCTTGTCGTACTCGCCGAAGGTCGCGATCGCGAACTCCTTGAACGGCTGCGGCACGATGTCGATCACGAACCCGCCGACCGCGAGGATCGGACTCGCCGAGCGCGCGAAGATCAGCGCGAAGAGCTCAGCGGCTGCGAGGAAGACGGCTCCGCTGATCACACCCGAGAGTGCGGCCCAGAAGATGAATCGTCTGCCCTTGCTGCGCTGAGGGTCCTTGCTGCGCTGTGCCATGGTCTGCTCCTTCGCACCGCCGACGGTGTGGTCAGCGGTTGTTCGGAGCGGAGACGCGAACGGATGGTCGCCCGGGCACTGTCGCTAGAGGCGGCGCGCGGTGATGGTGTCGCGGTCCTGCAGTTGGCGCAGGGTGCGCAGGCATCTGGAGCAGAGGATCTCGACTCTACGAGGGTGGTTCTCACCGCAGACGCAGTCGACGGTCACGCGCCACTTGGCCTTGCGTCCGCACGCGGCATACGCCTCGTCGTCACCGTGGTCGCACTCGCAGAGCTGGAGTCCGCGATCGTCGAGACCGGGGAGCTCCCCGAGGATCTGCTCGACGTCGGAGACCGGGGGCTGCTGCGTTTTCACCACCTACCCATGTTCCCAGGGGTACGCGACTGCGGGCAACACCGCCGCGCTCGCGGGCGGCGGGTCAGACCTGCACGACGCGCGGCGGGGGCGGCGGCGCGAGCTGGCGCTGCGGCACTCCGTGGGCCTCGCGGTGCAGTCGCTCCATGCGGCTGTCGAGCTCGGCGGCGGCCTCGGCCGCATCGGTCAGGCTCTCGACGAGGTGCGAGGGCACCTGGTTCGAGAACTTGTAGTAGATCTTGTGCTCGAGGCTGGCCCAGAAGTCCATCGCGATCGTGCGGAACTGCACCTCGACCGGCACCGCGAGCGCCCCGGTCGACAGGAACACCGGCACCTCGATGATCGCGTGCAGGCTCTTGTAGCCGTTCTCCTTCGGAGTGGCGATGTAGTCCTTCACGGTGCGCACCGTGACGTCGTCCTGTGCGGTGAGCAGGTCGAACAGGCGATACACGTCGGCGACGAAGCTGCAGGTCACGCGCACGCCCGCGATGTCGGTGATCTCCGAGCGGATGCGCTCGAAGTCCGGCTCGGCGATGCCCTTGCGGGCGATCTTCTCGACGATGCTGTCGGGAGTCTTCAACCGGCTCTTGACGTGCTCGATCGGGTTGTAGGCGTGGTGGTGCGTGAACTCGTCGCGCAGGATGCCGATCTTCGTCTCGACCTCCCGCATGCCGAACTCGTACTCGCGCAGGAAGCGCTGGAACTCGTCGCGGAGCTCCCGAGTCTGCTGGATCGCGTCGTCGGTGACCTGAAGAGACGTCATGCCTTCGACGTTATCCGTCCGTGATCGGAAGTGGCTGTGCATCTTCGATGGAGTCGAGAACCTTGACGATGTCGGAGGCCGGGTCTAGAACGGAGGGCATGACCAGCGCAGGAGAGAAGTGGACCGAGGCGTACGTCGAGGCCTGGAAGTCGAACGATCCTCAGCAGATCGCCGCGCTCTTCAGCGAAGACGCGATCTATCTCACCAGCCCAGACGCCGAACCGCGCGTCGGCAGGGCCGACATCGTCGCCGGCTGGCTCGAGGACCTCGACGAACCGGACACGTGGACGTTCGACTGGTGGATAGTGCGCGAGGACGAGGAGTTCGTCGTGATCGAGGGGCGCACGAAGTATCCGGCTGAGCGCGACTATGTGAACCTCTGGATCGTCCGACTCGATGCGGAGGGGCGGGCGACCTCCTTCACCGAGTGGTACATGCCCCGCCCCCATCAGGACTGACGGAGACCGGAGGTTGCGGGCCGTGAGGATTCCGTTAGGGACGCCCGAGCACCCGTAGGGATTCCGTGAGGAACCCGTGAGGAAGGCGTTCGTGAGCGTAGTGTCGCCCGACGTGTCAGAAGAAACCCGCGGCAACACAGACGCTCCTCCTCGCGTGAAGCGCATCCTGATCGGCGACCCGCTGACGAGTGCCCAGGTCGACGATCAACTGCTCCCGAAGAAGATGGCACTGCCGATCTTCGCGTCGGATGCGCTGAGCTCGGTCGCCTACGCGCCGCAGGAACTCGTGATGATCCTGCTCATCGGCGGACTGACCTTCCTGTCGTTCACGCCGATCGTCGCGGTGGCCGTCGTGGTGCTGCTGATCGTCGTGGTGCTCAGCTACCGCCAGCTCATCAAGGCCTACCCGTCGGGTGGTGGCGACTACGAGGTCGCCTCGAAGAACCTCGGCGAGATCCCCGGAGTCATCGTGGCGGCGGCCCTGCTGGTCGACTACGTGCTGACGGTCGCCGTGTCGGTCGCTTCCGGTGTCGACAACATCATCTCGGCCGTGCCCGGGCTCGACCCTGCGCGCGTCGAGCTCGCGGTCGGATTCGTGATCCTGATCATCATCGTGAACCTGCGCGGGGTGCGCGAGGCCTCGCTCGTCTTCGCCATCCCGACGTACGTGTTCATCGGCTCGGTCGGCTTCATGATCGTGACGGGGCTCTTCCGCACGTTCCTCGGTGATGCGCCGGTGGCGTCGAGCGCCGAGTTCGCCGTGCACTCAGAGGACCTCGGCCAGGCCGCGGTCATCCTCCTGATCCTGCGCGCGTTCTCGAGCGGATGCTCGGCCCTCACCGGCGTCGAGGCGGTGTCGAACGGCGTGCCCGCCTTCCGCACGCCGAAGGTGCGCAACGCACAGACCACGCTCGTGCTGATGGGCTCGATCGCCGCCTGCCTGTTCGCGGGTCTCACCGCGCTCGCGCTGATCACCGGCGTGCATTACGCCGAGAACCCGTGCGACCTGATCGGGTTCGACTGCTCGAACCCGCAGCCGAGCCTGATGGCGCAGATCGCCTCGGCGACGTTCGGTGGCGGCAGCATCCTGTTCTTCATCATCCAGGCGGCGACCGCGTGCGTGCTGCTGCTGGCGGCCAACACCGCCTTCAACGGCTTCCCGCTGCTCGGCTCGGTGCTCGCCCGCGATGGATACGCGCCCAAGGCGCTGAACACCCGCGGTGACCGCCTGGTGTTCTCGAACGGCATGATCGTGCTCGGCATCGCCGCGATCGCGGTGCTGGTGGTGTTCCAGGCGAAGCTCACCACGCTGATCCAGCTGTACATCATCGGCGTCTTCGTGTCGTTCTCGCTCGGGCAGATCGGCATGGTGCGTCACTGGAGGCGCATCCTGCGCGGACCGGCCGAGAAGACGCCAGGATCGGGAATCGACGGCGCCTCGGCATCCGATCGCCGCTCGGCCAGGATCGGCCTGGTCATCAACTCGGTGGGTGCCGCGATGACCGTCGCCGTGCTGCTGATCGTGACGATCACGAAGTTCACGCACGGCGCGTACCTGGTGTTCTTCGCGATCCCGGTGTTGGCGTTCCTCATGATGGGCGTGAAGCGGTACTACCGCGACGTCGAGCACGAGATCGCGATCGACGACACGACGAAGTTCGGCGCGACGGGCGATCTGGCGATCGTGCTCGTCAACCGTCTGCAGAAGCCCGTCATCAAGGCCATCGACTATGCGGTCGCCGCCAAGCACGGCAAGACGCTGGCGGTGCACGTCGCCGTGGCATCCGACGATGCCGCGCAGCTGCAGAAGGAATGGGCCGACCACCTCGTGCCGATCCCCCTGGTGATCGTCGAGTCGCCGTTCCGGTCCTTCGCTCAGCCGGTGACCCAGTTCATCACGCAGTACCGCGAGAAGCACGGCTCGTCGGTGGTCACGGTCTACTTGCCGCAGTACATCGTGGGGCACTGGTGGGAGACGTTCCTGCACAACCGGCGCTCGCGTCGCCTCGCCAACCAGCTGATGCTCGTGCACGGGGTCTCGATCACGCTGGTGCCGTGGCTGCTCGACTCGTCGGAGCTCATCTATGGCCGGCGCTCACGCCCGCTGCCCGGGCAGGAGCGCGCAGGACGGCCGGTCGTCGTGCAGGGTCGTCGCGCGCACCGCCCCGAGGGTCCGCCGGAGAGCTGACACTGCTCAGGATGCCGCGAGCACGCCGCCGAGGATCTCGGCCGCCTCGCTGAACCGCGCCGGGTCGGCGTGGGCGTAATTGAGGCGCACATAGGCGCCCGAGGGTTCGGCCGGGAACCACTCCGCCCCGGGCGAGATGACGAGTCCGCGGGACTCGCACTCCCGGACGACCGCGTCGACGTCGGTGCCCTCCGGAAGCCGTGCCCACAGGTTGAGGCCGCCGGCGGGAACCACGTCGACGGTCGCGGTCGGAGCGTGCTCGGCGAGGCTCGAGAGCAGCAGGTTGCGCCGGGTCCGCAGCTGATCGCGGAACCCGCGCAGGTGGCTCCGCCACGCGGGCTGAGTCACCACGTCGAGAGCAGCCGCCTGCAGCACCCCGCTCACATACATCGACTCGGCGGCGCGGTCGGCGAGGATGCGCTCGCGCGCCGGCCCCCGGGCGATCACCGCGGCGATCCGCAGCGCCGGTGACACGCTCTTGGTCAGCGAACGGAGATAGACGACATGGCCGTCGTCGTCGAGCGCGGCGATCGGCGACGGATCGCCGTCGATCGCCAGGTCGTGCGCCCAGTCGTCTTCGATGAGGAAGGCACCGTGTCGTCGCACGCTCTCGAGAACAGCGAGGCCTGTCGACGCGGGCCACCTCGCACCGGACGGGTTCGCGAACGTGGGCTGCGCATAGAACGCGCGAGCCCCGGTCTCGACGAAGGCTCGCTCGACGGCATCCGGATCGGGGCCGTGCGGACCTGAGGGGATCGGCACCAGGACGACCCCGGCCTGCTCAGCGGCGAGCAGCGCACCCCAGTAGGTGGGCGACTCGATCAGCAACGGCTGGCCTGCGCCGACCACGGCCCGGAAGATCGAGCTCAGCCCGCTCTGGCTGCCCGCGATCACGAGCGCGTCCCTCGCCGATGCCGGTGTGACGTCTGCCGGTGCGGATGCTGCGAGCTCAGCGGCGAACCATGCCTGGAGTTCCGGCAGCCCGGCGGCGGGCGAACGGGTGAGCGCAGAGGAGGTGCGTGCTGCGCGGGTGATCGCCTGACGGACGAGCCGCTCGGGAAGCAGCTCGATGGCGGGGTACCCCGAGTGCATGCCGATCGCATCGGGGGCGACGGTGCGCTGCGTCGAGGTGAGGCCGGCGAGTCGGGCGGGAGGCGCCCCGAGGGCGGATGTCTGCCAGCCGTAGTCCGCAGCGCGGGGCGGTCGCTGCGCCCGCACGAACGTGCCCGCCCCCGGTCTCGACTCGACCAGACCCAGTCGCACCAGGCGAGCCATGGCCTTCTGCACCGTGACGGGACTCGCACCGTACTCGGCGACGAGGGCTCGATTCGACGGCACGCGGGCGCCCGGCGGGGCCGACGCGATCCACCGACGGAGTCCGGCCACGATCCGGTCACTGCTATCCTGGCTCATGAAAGAACAGAGTAGCGTTATCATTCGGACGCGTACACCGCTATCCTCACGCGCCGGACTCTGGTGGGGTCTCCTCGGCGTCACCGCCTTCTCCTTCACTCTCCCGTTCACCCGCATCGCGGTCGGCGGCCTCTCGCCGCTGTTCATCGGGTCCGGCCGCGCAGTCGTCGCCGCCGCACTCGCCGCCCTGGCGCTGGCGGTGACACGTCAGCATCCACCCACCAGTGCGCAGTGGTGGCGCCTCGCGATCGTCGCCGGCGGCGTGGTCGCGGGGTTCCCCCTGCTGACGTCGTTCGCCATGACCGCTGCGCCTGCGAGCCACGGCGCCGTGGTGATCGGCCTGCTGCCCGCAGCGACAGCCGTGATGGTGGTGCTGCGCACCCGAGAGCGCCCCGGACGGGCGTTCTGGTGGTTCGCCGCCCTGGGCGCCGCCGCGGCCGTCGTCTTCGCCTCGCTGCAGAACGGCGGTCTCGGCGAACTCCACTGGACCGATCTGCTGCTGTTCGGGGCGGTGCTCGCGGCGGCCGTCGGCTACGCCGAGGGCGGGCTGCTCGCGCGGGAGATCGGCTCATGGCAGACCGTGTCGTGGGCGCTCGTGCTCGCGGCGCCGCTGATGCTCGTGCTGACTCTGGCATCGGCGCTCGCCGACCCGCCCACCGCTTCGCCGGTGCAGTGGCTCGCCTTCGCCTACCTCGCCGTGGTCAGCATGTTCCTCGGATTCTTCGCCTGGTATCGCGGGCTCGCGATCGGTCCCATGGCGCACGTCAGCCAGATCCAGCTGGTTCAGCCCGTGATGAGCATCGCCTGGGCCGCACTGCTTCTTCACGAGCAGATCGGCTGGCCCACCGCACTGGGTGGCATAGCCGTCATCCTCTGCGCCGCTCTCGCGGTGCGCACTCGTTTGAACCGTCCCCGACCCGCCACAACCCCCTGAAAGAGGATTTCTCATGCGCCACACACCCCGCTACCTGATGACCGACCCGCTCGAGGTGAAGCGCCTGATCCGCGGCAACCCGTGGGCCACGTTCGTGTCGCCCGCAACCACCGGACTGGTCGCCTCGCACTATCCCGCGCTGCTGATCGAGGACGAGCACGAGATCGTGATCGCGAGTCACTTCGGCCGCCCTGACGAGCAGCTGCACGAGCTGGGCGACCACGAGATCCTCGTGATCATCCAGGGCCCGCACGACTACGTGTCGCCCAGCCTCTACGCGCCGGGAGACCTGGTGCCGACCTGGAACCACGTCACGGCCCACCTCTACGGCACACCCGAGATCCTCAGCGAGGAGGAGAACTACGCCATGCTCGCGCAGCTCACCGACCACTTCGAGAAGGGCACCCCGCACGGGCGCAGCCTGTCGGAGGACGAGGCCGGCACGCGTCGCGCGGCGAAGGGCACCGTGGGCCTGAGAATGCGCGTCGACCGCTTCGATGCGCGCGCCAAGCTGAGCCAGAACAAGTCAGCCGAGGTGCGAGACAACGTCACAGCGCGGTTCGAGCAGACGAACGCGGCGCTCGCGGCCGAGATGCGGCGCGTCGCGGATCAGACGGCTCAATAGGCTGGGTCGATGACCGCTACGCCGCACACCGATGTCTGGCCCGTCCGCACCGATCGCCTGCAGATCCGGCCGATGACCGCACCCGACGTCGACGCGATGTGGCAGTGGCGGCGCCTGCCCGAGGTGAACCGCTGGCTCGGGCTGGCTCCTGAGTCGATCGAGGCGTTCCGCGAGCGATACCTCGACCCCGAGCGGCTCGCCTCGATGCACATCGTCGAGCTGGTTCCCGCAGGCGACGATGCGGCACCCGTGCCGATCGGCGACATCATGATCAGGATCGGCGACGGATGGGCGCAGCTCGAGGTCGCCGACGAGGCGAAGGGCGTCGAGGCCGAGCTCGGCTGGGTGCTCGATCCGGAACACACGGGGCGCGGCTATGCGACCGAGGCGATCCGCGCGGTGATCGACGTCTGCTTCGGTCCGCTCGGGCTGCGTCGGGTGCACGCCGGATGCTTCGCCGACAACGAGCCCTCCTGGCGCCTGATGGAGCGACTCGGCATGCGGCGCGAGGAGTTCAGCCGCAAGACCGCTCTGCACCGGTCGGGCGAGTGGCTCGACGGCATGAACTACGGCATCCTCGCCGAAGAGTGGACGCCGTCGCTCAGAGGGCTGTGACTCCGTCGACCACGAAGGTGTAGAGGTCTCTCACCAGGTCGGTCGCCTCGAGACGGTCGCGGTCGCGCGCCGCGGCGACGAGCGCATCGACGACCGATCGCAGCATCGCGGGGTTGCGAGGTCGGCTGAGCGAGCGGATGCCGAGCACCAGCGCGGGCCTCTTCGACGCGTGCAGGGTGCTCAGGTATCGATTGCGCGAGAACACCGCGAGCAGGTCGAGCAGCTCCCACAGCCCCTCTGCTCCGACGACCTGGTCGTTGTCGCCGGTCTCCCAGAGCTCTCTGACGGTCGCAGCCCTCGTGGCGAACTCGGCGATCTGCGCCTCGGTCGCCTGCGCGATGCCGAGGTCGGCCGCCGCGATCGACAGGCCTGAGCACTCGGCGGCGACGGCGACGAACCACGCGGGGGTCGGCGTCACGACGACCGACGCCCTGTTGAGCCGGTGATCGATCAGGTGCATCGCCTCGAGCGCGCCGAGGGCCGAGCGCACGGTGCCGGCGGCGACGTTGAGGCGCTGCACGAGAGCGGTGACCGACAGGGGGTCGCCGGGGGCGAGTTCGCCTGACTCGATCGAGTGCGCGAGAGAGTCGACGACGGCATCCGCTCTCGAGGTGAAGAGAGGCAGTGGCTGCTCGACCCCTCCCAGCAGTCGCGTGGAGTTCAATCTGTCGATCCGCCGGTCGGGCATGTCATTCCCCGGGTGATCGGCCGATGCGTGTCGGGTCGCCGGAGGCGGATGCGGTGGCGAGCGCAGCCGCCGCTCGGAGGGGCTCGATCGTCGATCTCAGGAACAGAGGTTCGATGACTTCGCGCACCCCCTGGCCATCGCGTCGCTCAAGCAGCGCGCGCAGCTGTTCGAGACCCGTGCGCATGAAGTCGACGAGCTCTGCGGCGACCGGTTGCGCAGGCACGGTTCTGGTCAGGTGCAGGGCGAGTTGTCCGTCGAGGATGTCGATCATCGTCTGGTTGTGGGCGCTCAGCACGACCTCACCCCAGAGCGCATACCAGAGGCTGAGTCCCTCACGACTGGAGGCTCCTGCGAGGCCTGCGGCGAGCAGTCCGTCGATGCGCTCCTGCAGCGACGCGACCTGCTCGTCGGTGTAGGTCGGCACGGCTTTGACCGCGCAGTATCCGATCATCGCGACCGCGGTCTCGACCCGGTCGGCCTGCGCGTCGAGATCGACCGGGGCGACGCGAGTGAACCGGTTGGTGCTGACTTCGATGAGCCCGAGGTCGGCGAGGCGGTTCAGGGCCTCGCGGATGGGCGTGCGGGAGACGCCGTATTCGGCCTGCAGATCCTGGTCGCGGATCTCTTCGAGGGGCTGCATGCGCCCAGAGATGATCTCCTCGGCGAGCGTGGCGAAGACCTGGTCGCGGATCAGCTGCCGCGGCCGAATCGGCAGAGATGCGCTGATGTCGCCCACGGGCACACTTTATGCCGGTGTCATGCCCACGCACCATACATCAGGCACTGAAGTTTCACCGGATCCGGCGACATGTGCGTAGCGTGGAGGCGTAGGGCAGCGACCCTCACCCGGCACACACTCCCCATGTCGTGCTGCGGACCTCCCCCAGATCCCGTGACCTGAGTCGCTGCCCTTTTCCCTACCCTCCGGCCAGCGCCGGGATGAACGGTCTCAGCCAGCGACGAACGCGAGCACGAGCGTGGCCACCAGCACCGTCGGCACGGCGACGATCGCACCCCAGAGCATCAGGCTGCCCCAGCGGATCTCGACCCCCAGCGACACCACTCTGTGGTGCCAGAGCAGCGTGGCGAGCGACGCCCACGGTGTGATCAGCGGGCCGAGGTTCACCCCGATCAGCAGTGCCATGAGCGCGACCGGGTCGCCGGCGGTGGGTTCGAGGATCAGGTAGGCGGGCAGGTTGTTCACGCCGTTCGCGGCGAGCGCGCCCGCCGCAGAGAGACGCAGCAGCTCTGCGGGCGCGTGTCCACTGGTCGCGAGGACCGACAGGAAGTCGAGGATGCCGTTCGCGTGCGCGGTCTCGACCACGACGAACAGGGCCGCCGCCAGGCCGATCGCCTGCCATGGCACGAGCGAGAGTCGCAGCACATGACGACGCCGGATGCCGAAGACGACCATGAGCACGAGCGCGGCGACCGTCGCAGGGATCCAGACGTCATGGGTCACTGCGAGCAGGGGCATCAGGAGCAGCAGGATGCCGGAGGCCGCCCAGAAGAGCACCCGGTCGGAAGGGCCACCGCCTGCAGGAGTGCGATACCCGCCGAAGAGCGTGCGTCGGTATCGCAGCGTGAGGATCACGACGGGCACGAGCACCCCGACGAGTGTCGGCGCCCAGCTCAGCGCGAGGAACGCGAGGGGGTCGTCACCGATCGACCGTGCGGCGAGCAGGTTCGTGAGGTTCGACACGGGCAGGGCGAGGGATGCCGTGTTCGCCAACCACACCGTGACGAGGGCGAACGGGAGCGGAGGGATGCCGACGCTCTGCGCCAGCACGACCACGACCGGCGTCACGATCACCGCAGTGGTGTCGAGCGACAGGAACACCGTGCTGATGACGGCGAGCACCACGACAGACAACCAGAGCAGGATCACGCGCCCGTGCCCCCACCGAGCCAGACGCTGTGCGACGACGTCGAACACCGCGGCATCCCGGGCAAGTTCGGCGACGATCGTGATCGCGATGACGAACCCGAGCACCGGTGCGATGCGGGCACCGAGCGCCCCGGAATCCGCTGATGGCAGGACGCCCGTGACGATGCAGACGA
The DNA here is from genome assembly GCF_051365005.1 of Microbacterium sp. K2. Lineage (NCBI taxonomy): Bacteria > Bacillati > Actinomycetota > Actinomycetes > Micrococcales > Microbacteriaceae > Microbacterium > Microbacterium sp. K2. The sequence goes on from NZ_JBLWII010000001.1 coordinate 1,965,230, forward strand.
GTGCCACGGCGATGAGTGCCAGGACGATGATCGTCCCTGCTCCCAGCCGCTGTCGCGTCGCACTCACTCGCTGAGTGTAGATCCGGTGGGGGTGTGATCCGGTGAGTGTCCGTCTCGCGGCCTGTCAGCCGGGTGCGGTCACTCGTCCCAGGGGAGCTTCACCACGGGCAGGATGTAGACCCGCCCCATGACGGCGGTCGGATGCTTCGCCATGAAGCTCGCTGCCTCATCGATCGACTCGGCGGTCACGATGTCGTAACCCGCGAACCACTCCTTGAACTCGGGGAACGGGCCGTCGCTGACGAGCACCTTGCCGTCTCGCACGGCCACTGACTTCGCCTCCTCGGGGCCGGCGACCGGAGCGCCCTCGCCCAGGCTGCCGGCCGCCCTGCCCTCCTCAGCCCAGTCTTCGAGCAGGCGCTGATCCTCTCCCTGCGGCATCGTGCCGCCGGTCGGGTCGGTCATGTGGATAACGAGGTACTTGTTGCTCATCTGCTCTCTCCGTTTGTCATGGTGCCGGAGGGTCCGGGCACGAGTGGCACCGCGATCTCATCGCGACGCCGGGTCAGGTGGGTGATCTCGGCGTCGTTGCTCGCCAACGAGATCGCGCGGTCATAGGCGTCCACGGCATCTGCGGGCCTGCCCGCTGCGCGCAGCAGCTCGGCCCGAGTCACATGCAAGCCGTGGAAGTCCGCCAGTTCATCGCGCAACGACTCGACGATGACCAGCGCCTGCTGTGGTGAGTCCCGTTCGGCGATCGCCACGGCCTTGCCGAGAGTGACGACGGGACTCGGGTCGACGCGCTCCAACTGCTCGTAGAGCTCGACGATGCGCTGCCAGTCGGTGCGCCCCGCATCCACCGTGGAGGCATGCACCGCGTTGATCTCGGCGAGCAACGTGTAGCGGCCGGGCGCCGAGCCGCGCAGTCGGTCGAGAAGCGAGAGGCCTTCGTCGATCAGCCCACGATTCCACAGCCCGCGATCCTGCTCATCGAGTCGCACCAGCTCCCCCTCTGCCGTGAGTCGGGCAGGGGAGCGCGCTTCGCTGAGCAGCATGAGCGCCAGGATCCCCGCGACCTCTGCGTCGTCGGGCAGCAGCTCTCTGGCGAGTCTGGTGAGCCGGATCGCCTCGATGGTCAGCTCGCTGCGCAGCGCAGGCACTTCAGATCCGGACGCGAAGTAGCCCTCATTGAAAACCAGATAGAGCACGGCCAACACCCCGTCGATGCGCACGCGCAGGTCTTCGGGCGCGGGAACCCGATAGGGGATCCGCGCGGTCTTGATCTTCGACTTCGCCCGCGTGATGCGCTGCCGCACGGCGGATTCCTGCATCAGGAAGGCTCGCGCGATCTCTTCGACCGTGAGGCCGGCGACCACGCGAAGAGTCAGAGCGACGCGCCCTTCGAGTGACAGGGCCGGGTGGCAGCAGGTGAACAGCAGACGCAGCCGGTCGTCGTCGATGGCGCCGGTCGGCTCGGGAGGTTCGGGGTCGTGCAGCATCAGCGCCTCCCGCTGCTTCGCGTCGCGGAACGACTCCCGGCGCAGCCGATCGATGGCCTTGCGATAGGCCGTGGTGGTGATCCACCCGGCCGGATTCGGCGGCACGCCCTCGCCCGGCCACCGCTCGACAGCGGAGGCGAACGCCTCGGCGGCCATCTCTTCGGCGAGCCCGAGATCACCGCAGCGCCGAGTCAGCCCGGCGACGATCCGCGCCCACTCCTCGCGATACACCCGAGCGACGCGCGCATCGACATCAGCGGCTCGCGACCGCCCGGCATCCGCCGTCATCGCGTCATTCCGCACCGCGACCCCTGGATGCCGCCCCTCGAGTCATGCGTGCTCTCTCCATCCGGTCGGACGAGCGGGACCTGCAGCGAACCGGCCGTCATCACGATCATTCCCCTTCGAGGCTTCGGCGAGAAGGGGCGCCCTCCCAGACGCGGCGAGCGCGAGCCCACAGCGACGGCCGCCTGACCATGCCGGGGTGCTCGAGGGCGACGCGGCGCCGCTCGATGGCCTGCTCTGCCTCCTCTGCCTCCAGCCGGTAGAGAACACTCGCCATCATCGGATCGTTGTACACGTCGTCACCGTGCCTCTCATCTGCGAGACCACCCGAAACGGTCGCCTCCTACCTGCACCACGAACGACGACGGCGGGATGCGACATCGAGGCGCGAGAAAGTCCACACGACCTCGGAACGTGAGCAACTCGCATGCATCCCGCACGCCCCCGTAGGCAAAGCGTGAGGATCGCGATATGCCGGTCCGCACGGGAGTTGTATCGAGTCTCGTGCTCGACATCATCTACATCGCGCTGACTCTCGCGCTGTTCGCCCTCGTCTCCCTGGTTGCGAAGGGGGTGGAACGACTGTGATCGTCTTCGAGATCATCGCCGCCGCCCTCGCCGTGGCCGCCGTCGTCTACCTCGTGGTGGCTCTCGTCGCCCCGGAGAAGTTCTGATGGGCGCCGGCACCGAACTCTGGTTCGGCATCCTCCAGGCGGCCGCGCTCGTCGTCGCCCTCGTGCTGCTCTACCGCCCCGTGGGCGACTACATGGCGCACGTCTTCAACACGCCCCGTGACCTGAAGGCCGAGCGGGGCGTCTTCCGCCTGATCGGCGTCGACCCGGCATCCGAGCAGACCTGGCGGGCCTACGCGCGCAGCGTCCTCGCGTTCTCGGTCGTCGGCCTGCTGCTCGTCTACGGGCTGCAGCGTCTGCAGGGCTTCCTGCCCCAGTCGCTCGGACTCCCGGCCGTGCCCGAGGGGCTCGCTTTCAACACCGCCGCGTCGTTCGTCGCGAACACCAACTGGCAGTCGTACTCGCCCGAGCAGACCATGGGTTACACCGTGCAGCTCGCGGGCCTCACTGTGCAGAACTTCGTCTCGGCCGCCGTCGGTCTGGCCGTCGCGGTCGCGCTGATCCGCGGCCTCTCACGCCGCGGCTCGACCACGATCGGCAACTTCTGGGTCGACCTGATCCGCGGGCTCGGACGCATCCTGCTGCCGATCGCTCTGATCGCCGCCATCGCCCTGATCGCGGGCGGTGTGGCGCAGAACTTCGCCGGCTTCACCGACGTGACCACGGTCTCGGGCGGCACGCAGACAATCCCCGGCGGACCGGTCGCCTCACAGGAGGCCATCAAGCTGCTCGGCACCAACGGCGGCGGGTTCTTCAACGCCAACTCCGCGCATCCGTTCGAGAACCCGACGGGCTGGACCAACCTGCTGCAGATCCTTCTGATCCTCGTGATCCCGTTCGCACTCCCCCGCACCTTCGGCCGCATGATCGGCGACGACCGCCAGGGCTACGCGATCGCCGCCGTCATGGGAACGATCTTCCTGATCTCGACCTTCGCGCTCTCGGCCCTCGAGCTCGCCGGCCGCGGCAGCGCCCCCGAACTCGCGGGCGCCGCGATGGAGGGCAAGGAGGTGCGCTTCGGCATCCTCGGCTCGACCCTGTTCGGCAGCGCGAGCACCCTGACGTCGACCGGTGCCGTCAACTCGATGCACGACTCGTACACGGCACTCGGCGGCATGATGCCGATGCTCAACATGATGCTCGGCGAGGTCGCCCCCGGCGGCGTCGGCTCGGGCCTCTACGGCATGCTCGTGCTCGCGATCATCGCGGTGTTCGTCGGCGGACTGCTCGTCGGCCGCACCCCCGAGTACCTCGGCAAGCGCATCGGTCCGAAGGAGATCAAGCTCGCGAGCCTCTACATCCTCGTGACGCCCACCCTCGTGCTGATCGGCACGGCCCTGAGCTTCGCGATCCCCGGCATCCGTGCCGACGTCGAGGCGACCAGCGTCCTCAACCCCGGCGTGCACGGCATGAGCGAGGTGCTCTACGCCTTCACATCGGCATCGAACAACAACGGCTCCGCCTTCGCCGGCCTCACCGCGAACACCCCGTGGTTCAACACCGCGCTGGGCATCGCGATGCTGCTCGGCCGGTTCGTGCCGATCGTGCTCGTGCTGGCCCTGGCCGGATCGTTCGCCGCGCAGCAGCGCGTGCCGGAGAACACCGGAACCCTGCCCACGCACCGACCGCAGTTCGTCGGCCTCCTCACCGCCGTCACGGTCATCATCACGGCACTCACCTACTTCCCCGTGCTCGCACTGGGACCCCTCGCTGAAGGACTCGTCTGACATGACCATCATCACCACACCATCGGAACAGCAGGATGCTGCGGCATCCGACTCGACGCCCGCTGCACCCGCCCGCTCGTTCGGCTGGGCGCAGCTGACCCAGGCTCTGCCGGGAGCGCTGCGCAAGCTCAACCCTGCATCCCTCGTGCGCAATCCTGTGATGCTGCTCGTCTGGGTCGGCGCCGCGTTCACGACGGTGCTCGCGGTCGCCGAGCCTTTCCTCGGCGGACCCGCCGACTCGGGCGGAACCCCGGTGCCCGCGCCGTTCACCTGGGGCATCGCGATCTGGCTCTGGCTGACCGTGCTGTTCGCCAACGTCGCCGAGTCGGTGGCCGAGGGCCGCGGCAAGGCGCAGGCCGCGAGCCTGCGCAAGACCCGCACCAGCACGATGGCCCGCAAGGTCGTCAGGTATGACGCCGGCACGGATGCCACGGCAGAGCGCACCGAGACGGTCGACGTCTCGTCGGCCGAGCTGCAGCGCGACGACATCGTGATCGTCACGGCGGGTGAGCTGATCCCCGGTGACGGCGACATCATCGCCGGCATCGCGACCGTCGACGAGTCGGCCATCACGGGTGAGAGCGCCCCGGTCATCCGCGAATCCGGCGGCGACCGCAGCGCCGTCACCGGTGGCACCCGCGTGCTGTCTGATCGCATCGTCGTGCGCATCACCTCGAAGCCCGGCGAGACGTTCGTCGACCGCATGATCGCCCTCGTCGAGGGCGCGAGCCGCCAGCGCACCCCCAACGAGATCGCGCTGAACATCCTGCTCGCGAGCCTGTCGATCGTGTTCGTCGTGGTGGTGCTCGCGCTCAACCCGATCGCGTCGTATGCGGCCTCGCCCGTCAGCATCCCGGTGCTCATCGCCCTGCTCGTGTGCCTGATCCCGACCACGATCGGCGCCCTGCTCTCGGCCATCGGCATCGCCGGCATGGACCGTCTCGTGCAGCGCAACGTGCTCGCCATGTCGGGCCGTGCCGTCGAGGCCGCGGGAGACGTCACCACCCTGCTGCTCGACAAGACCGGAACCATCACCTACGGCAACCGGCGCGCCCACGAGGTGCTGCCTCTCGCAGGAGTCGACGCCGAGGAGCTGTTGCGCGTCGCCGCGCTCTCGTCCCTCGCCGACCCGACCCCGGAAGGCGCGTCGATCGTCGAGCTGGCCGCGTCGCACGGCATCCGGATCGCCGAGCCGGCCGGAGCGGTCGTCGTGCCGTTCACCGCGCAGACCCGCATGTCGGGCCTCGACCTGCCCGATGGCACGCAGATCCGCAAGGGTGCAGGCTCGGCGATCAGCGCCTGGCTCGGACTCGACACGGAGGCCGAGCTCACCGCCCTCACCGACCGTGTCGCCTCGAGCGGCGGCACTCCCTTGGTCGTCGCCGTCAAGCCTGCCGAGGGCACCGGCGAGGTGCTCGGCGTCGTACACCTCAAGGACATCGTGAAGGACGGCCTGCGCGAGCGGTTCGAGGAGCTGCGCAGCATGGGCATCCGCACGGTGATGATCACGGGCGACAACCCGCTGACCGCCGCCGCGATCGCGAAGGAGGCCGGGGTCGACGACTTCCTCGCCGAGGCGACTCCCGAGCAGAAGCTCGAGCTGATCAAGCGCGAGCAGGAGGGCGGCCGACTCGTCGCCATGACCGGCGACGGCACGAACGACGCCCCGGCGTTGGCCCAGGCCGACGTCGGCGTCGCGATGAACACCGGCACGTCGGCGGCGAAGGAGGCCGGCAACATGGTCGACCTCGACTCGGACCCGACCAAGCTCATCGACATCGTGCGCATCGGCAAGCAGCTGCTCATCACCCGCGGAGCCCTCACGACGTTCTCGCTCGCGAACGACATCGCCAAGTACTTCGCCATCATCCCGGCGATGTTCATGGGTGTCTTCCCCGGGCTCGCGGCGCTCAACATCATGCAGCTGCACTCGCCGGCATCCGCCGTGACCAGCGCGATCATCTTCAACGCGATCGTGATCGTGTTCCTCATCCCGCTCGCGCTCCGCGGAGTGAAGTACCGGCCGGCGAGCGCCTCGCAGATCCTGCAGCGCAACCTGCTGGTCTACGGCCTCGGCGGTGTGATCGCTCCGTTCATCGGCATCAAGCTGATCGACCTCGTCATCACCCTCATCCCCGGCTTCTGACCCCAGATCGTGGGCCGACACTCCAGATGTCGGACGCAACCCCGTCGCCGGTCCTCCGACTGGCGTGTCGGCCCCCGCAGTGGTCACACATACAACCCTCCGACTTTGAAAGGCATCTCATGTCCTCCACCCGCACCATGGCCCGCACCGCCGGCGTGGCCATCCGCGCGATGCTCGTGCTCACCCTCGTGCTCGGCGTCGGCTACACGCTGGTCGTCACCGGCATCGGGCAGCTGCTCCTTCCGTGGCAGTCGAACGGCTCGCCGCTCGCCGACGACAAGGGCAGCTCGCTGATCGGCCAGTCCTTCACGGATGCCGACGGCGAGGCCCTTCCCGAGTACTTCCAGTCGCGTCCGTCAGCCGCGGGCGACGGCTACGACGGGACCAGCTCGAGCGGCAGCAACCTCGGCCCGGAGAACCCCGACCTGGTCACGGCGATCGGCGAGCGCCAGGCGGCCATCGCCGATCGCGAGGGCGTGAGCCCGGACGCCGTGCCGGCCGACGCCGTGACGGCATCCGGCTCGGGCCTCGACCCGCACATCAGCGTCGCCTACGCCCTGCTGCAGGTGCCGCGGGTGGCCGACGAGCGCGGCCTGCCCGAGCAGCAGGTGCGCGACCTCGTGGAGTCTAGGATTCAAGGGCGGGATCTGGGATTCCTCGGCGAAGAGCGCATCAACGTCGCCGAACTCAATCTCGCGCTCGATGAGCAGGAGGGCTGATGACGGCAGAGCGGATACCGCGGCGCGGCCGACTCCGCGTGCTGCTCGGCGCAGCGCCCGGTGTCGGCAAGACCTTCGAGATGCTCGTCGAAGGTCGCCGACTGCTCGATGAGGGCCGCGATGTCGTGATCGCGATCGTCGAGACGCATGAGCGCGCGGCGACGGCGGCGCAGACCATCGGCATCCCCGAGGTGCCCCGTCGCATCGACCTGCATCGCGGCGTGCCGCTGAGCGAGATGGACCTGGAGGCGGTGCTCGCGCGTCGCCCCGAGATCGCCCTCGTCGACGAGCTCGCCCACACCAACACCCCCGGTTCGCAGAACACGAAGCGCTGGCAGGACGTCAACGCGCTGCTCGATGCGGGCATCGACGTCGTCACCACCGTGAACGTGCAGCACATCGAGTCGCTGAACGCGGTGGTCGAGAAGATCACCGGCATCGCGCAGCAGGAGACGATCCCGGATGCGGTGGTGCGCGCCGCCGACGAGATCGAGGTCGTCGACCTCGCGCCGCAGTCGCTGCGCGACCGGCTGTCGGCCGGCCTCGTGTATCCGGCCGAGCGCATCGATGCCGCGCTGTCGAACTACTTCCGTCTCGGCAACCTCACGGCGCTGCGCGAGCTCGCGTTGCTCTGGCTCGCCGACGAGGTCGACAGCGCGCTGCGCAGCTACCGCGCCGACCACGGCATCGAGGGTACCTGGCAGGCGCGTGAGCGCGTTGTCGTCGCCCTCACCGGCGGGCCCGAGGGCGAGACGCTGCTGCGTCGAGGGGCCCGAATCGCCGCCCGCTCAGCCGGTGGCGAGCTGCTCGCGGTGCACATCGCCGCTCAAGACGGCCTCCGAGACGAGACGCCCGGCGCCCTGGCCGCTCAGCGGTCGCTCGTCGAGTCGCTCGGCGGCAGCTTCCACCAGATCATCGGCGACGACATCCCCGGCACGCTCGTCGAGTTCGCGCACGGTGCCGACGCCACGCAGCTCGTCATCGGCGTCAGCCGCCGCGGACGTCTCGCGGCCGCCCTGACCGGACCCGGCATCGGATCGGAGGTCATCCGCCGCTCCGGCGACATCGACGTGCACATCGTGACGCACGCCGCCGCAGGCGGGCGCGCTGCACTCCCCCGCATCACCGGAGGCGCGCTCGGATGGCGCCGTCAGGTGCTGGGCTTCGTGATCGCGCTCATCGTCGGACCGCTGCTCTCGTGGGCGATGTTCGCGTTCCGCAGTCCCGAGTCGATCACGGTCGAGGTGCTGGCGTTCCAACTGCTCGTGGTGATCGTCGCTCTGGTGGGAGGTCTGCGACCGGCCGTCTTCGCTGCCGTGCTGTCGGGCATCACGCTGGACTTCCTGTTCGTCTCGCCGATCTTCACCATCACGATCGCCCACCCGCTGCACGTGCTCGCCCTCGCGCTGTACGTCGTGATCGCCATTCTCGTCAGCATCATCGTCGACCAGGCCGCTCGACGAGCCCGCACCGCCCAGCGCGCCGCCGCCGAGGCCGAGCTGCTCGCCGCCGTCGCCGGCAATGTGCTCCGCGGGGACAACGCCGTGCTCGCCATGGTCAGCCGCACGCGAGAGGCATTCGGTCTCACCGGCGTGCGCTTGCTCACCGCCGACGGCGAAGTGCTGGCAAGCGACGGCGAACCCGTTCCCGACGGCCGGGCCACCTCGATTCCGGTCGGCGCAGGCGGATCGGCACCCGCCGTGCTCGAACTGCACGGCGAACCCCTCGACACCCCGGCTCGGCGGTTGCTCGACGCGATCGTCGCCCAGCTCGCCGCCGCGATCGAGCACACCGACCTGCGCGCCACTGCCCGCGAGGTCGCTGCTCTCGCCGAGACCGACCAGGTGCGCAGCGCCCTGCTCTCGGCCGTCAGCCACGACCTGCGCCGCCCGCTGGCCTCGGCCGTCGCGGCGATCGGCGGGCTCCGCGGGGCGCACGGCCTGTCGGCATCCGATCGTGAAGAGCTGCTCGCCACGGCGGATGAGAGCCTCGCCACCCTGTCGTCACTGGTCACCGATCTGCTCGATGTCAGCCGCGTGCAGGCCGGAGTGCTCGCCGTCTCGAACATGCGGCTCGACGTCGCGGGTCCCGTGCTCGCGGCCGTCGACGAACTCGCCCTCGGTCCCGACGACGTGGAGCTGGCGTTGGATGCCGACCTGCCGGCCGTGTCGGCCGATCCGGTGCTTCTGCAGCGGGTGCTCGTGAACGTCATCGCGAACGCACACCGCCACGCTCCGACCGACAATCGCGTGATCGTGTCGACGAGCACCATCGGAGACCACGCCGAGATCCGCATCATCGACCGGGGCAAGGGTGTGCCGGCCGAGAAGCACGACCGCATCTTCCAGCCGTTCCAGCGTCTCGGCGACACCGACAACACCGCCGGCCTCGGCCTCGGCCTCGCGCTGTCGCGCGGGTTCACCGAGGGCATGGGCGGTACCCTGACACCCGAGGACACGCCGGGTGGTGGACTCACCATGGTCATCTCACTGCCTCTGGCAGGAGAACCCGATCTCACGCAGGAGGAGACGGAGTGAAGCTCCTCATCGCCGACGACGACCCGCAGATGGTGCGGGCGTTGCGCATCACCCTCGCCGCCCACGGCTACGAGGTGGTCGTGGCCGCCGACGGTGCGGCTGCTGTGGCCGCCGCCGCGCAGACGCACCCCGACATCATCATGCTCGACCTCGGCATGCCGCGACTCGACGGCATCGAGGTGATCCAGGCGCTGCGCGGCTGGACCACCGTGCCGATCATCGTCGTCTCGGGTCGCACCGGGTCGGCCGACAAGGTCGAAGCACTGGATGCCGGAGCCGACGACTTCGTCACCAAACCGTTCCAGGTCGACGAGCTGCTCGCGCGACTGCGAGCGCTGTCGCGTCGGTCGGTGCCCGCCGGAGGCGAATCGACCGTCGGGTTCGGTGACGTCGTGGTCGACCTCGCGACGAAGACCGTCACCCGCGCCGGTGCGCGCGTGCATCTCACTCCCACCGAGTGGCGCATGCTCGAGCACCTCGCCCGGCATCCCGGCGCCCTGGTCACCCGGCAGGATCTGCTCAAGGAGATCTGGGGCAGCGAGCAGGTCTCCGACTCGGGCTACCTGCGCCTGTACATGTCGCAGCTGCGCAAGAAGCTCGAGGCCGAGCCCAGCACTCCGGTGCACCTGCTCACCGAGTCGGGAATGGGCTACCGGCTCGTCCTCTGAGCTGGCCTACCGGCGGGTGATGGTGACCTCGACGGTGTCACCGATGTCCTTGCCCAGTGACTTCCGCGCCTTCGCATTCAGCGACACCATGTGTCCACCCGTACCGGTCACCATCGCGCCGACGTTCTCGAGCTTCACATCGTCTACCAGGGCGTCGACCCTGACGGTCTTCCCGGTGCCGAAGAACTCCGCGGAACCGGGTATCTCGACACAGCTCCACGTCTCGCCCTTGACCTCGACACCGATCGTCGTGTGAAAGCTCAGCTGATCCGCACTCATGAGAACAGGCTATTCGCGACCGAGCGCAGGGTCAGAGGGCGATGTCGGCACGAGGGCGGCGCAGCACTCCCCAGACACCCGCCGCGACGAGGGCGACCGCGACGATGATCGCGGCGATCGCGGTGACGGTGCTCTCGGGTTCGCCGGTCAGACGACCGACGGCCAGCCAGCCGAGACCCCACGCGGTCGCGAGGGCAGGGGCGATGCGCCGAGTGACGAGGGCGCTGGCCACGCCGATCACGAGCACGACGGCGAGCACGGCGACGGCCCAGATCTCGGCCTGGTCTGCCCACGCTGCCGGGGCGATCTGCGTGAACCACGCTGTCGTGTTGGCCACGGTCGCGATCGTGACCCAGCCGAAGTGCAGGCCGTTCGCACCGTCGACCACGATGCGCTCGGTCCAGGTGCGGGCGCGGCTGCGGCCGAGGATCACGATGACCCGGGCGAGGGTGGCGAGCAACAGCGCGATCACGAGCACCGTCAGCGGAAGCGACAGGAACTGCGCCGTCACGAGCCAGAGCCCGTTCAGGATCATCGACGCGGCGATCCATCCGCCGACCGCGCGCTGGCGCTCATCCGCCCGCTGCGCCGGAAGCGCCTGCCACACCGTGTAGGCGATGAGCCCGAGGTAGATCAGCGACCAGATCGAGAAGGCGGGGCCGGCCGGGGCGAGATACGACCCCTGGGCCGAGAGCGCGCCATCCTGCAGCTCGCTCACCGAGGTGCCTCCGAACGCGCCGGATCCGACGGCCGCGGCTATCAGCATGAAGGTCGCCGAAGCGATGATGATCGTCTGGCGACCGATGTCCTGCATCCGGGATTCCATGCTCGCACCATACGCGCGCGACCGCGGGAACGCACCAGCCTTGACACCGGCACCCGAAAACGCTAGCCAGGCTAGCTAAATCTCCGGCGAAGATCGGCTCTCAGGCTGCGACCGCCGCGTCGATCAGCACCTCGGCCGCATTGCGCGCCTGCACGGCGACCTGCGGATCCGCGGCGATGGCCGCGGTGCTCTGCGCACCCTCGGCGAGGATCGACAGCTGCGCAGCGAGGGATGCGGGCGCCCCCGCCGCGACGACGAGCCCCGCCATGTACGCCTGGAACGAGGCCTTGTGGTCGCGCACGATCTTCGCCACCTCGGGGTTGGTGCCGCCGAGTTCGCCGAACGCGTTGATGAAGGCGCAGCCGCGGAAGTCGTCGGTGCAGAACCAGTCCTCGAGATACCCGTAGACGGCGAGCAGTCGGTCTCGCGGGTCGGCCCCGGCATCCGCCACCGCCCCCGTCAGCCCCGACTCCCACTCGCCGTGCTTGCGGGCGAGAACCGCCGTGACGATGTCGGTCTTCGACGGGAACAGCGCGTACAGGCGCCGCAGCGACACGCCGGCCGCGGCCCTCAGCTCGTCCATGCCGACAGCCGCGTATCCCTTGCGGTAGTAGAGCTCGTCCGCCGCCGCAAGGATCTGTTCACGCACCGTTTGCTCCGTCATATTCTCAGTGTACTTGACATGAGAACGAGCGTTCTCTACAGTGGACAACATCAGCCGAGAACGACCGTTCTCACCAGACCGAAAAGGATCAGGATCATGGGTTACATCACCGTCGGAAACGAGAACAGCACCCCGATCGAGCTCTACTACGAAGACCAGGGATCGGGCCAGCCCGTCGTCCTGATCCACGGGTACCCGCTGAACGGACACAGCTGGGAGCGCCAGACCCGCGAGCTGCTCGCGCAGGGCTATCGCGTCATCACCTACGACCGCCGCGGATTCGGCCAGTCGTCGAAGGTCGGCAGCGGCTACGACTACGACACGTTCGCCGCCGACCTCAACACGGTGCTCGAGACCCTCGACCTGCGCGACGTCGTGCTCGTCGGCTTCTCGATGGGCACCGGTGAGCTCGCCCGCTACGTCGCGAAGTACGGCCACGACCGGGTCGCCAAGCTCGCGTTCCTCGCGTCGCTCGAGCCCTTCCTCGTGCAGCGCGACGACAACCCCGAGGGCGTGCCGCAGGATGTCTTCGACGGCATCGAGGCCGCAGCCAAGGGCGACCGCTACGCCTGGTTCACCGACTTCTACAACAACTTCTACAACCTCGACGAGAACCTCGGCAGCCGCATCAGCCAGCAGGTCGTCGACGCCAACTGGAACCTCTCGGTCACCAGCGCCCCGGTCGCGGCCTACGCCGTGGTCTCGTCGTGGATCGAGGACTTCCGCGGCGATGTCGACGCCGTGCGTGACGCCGGCAAGCCCACGCTGATCCTGCACGGCACGAAGGACAACATCCTGCCGATCGATGCCACCGCCCGCCGTTTCCACCAGGCCGTGCCCGCCGCGACCTACGTCGAGGTCGAGGGCGCCCCGCACGGTCTGCTCTGGACCCACGCCGACGAGGTCAACGCCGCGCTGAAGGACTTCCTCAGCAAGTAGTCCGCGAACCGCCCGAGAGCCCGGCATCCGCCTCAGGATGCCGGGCTCTCGGTGTGTGCCGTCAGCGCTTGACGGTGACCGTGAGCGTCTTGCTCTGAGTGCTGCCGGCGGCGTTCACGAACTCGACGCGGTAGGTGTGCTTTCCCACCGCACGGTCGGCGACCGGCACCGCCACCCGCTGCGCGGCAGGACTGCTCGCGACCATGTCGCCCTCGGAGATCAGCGCGCCGTCTTCGTACAGGCGGTACGAGGTCGCGTTCGTCCCCCACCACATGTCGGCGGTGAGCGTGTACGAGCCGTCGCCATCCCAATTGTCGGCCGAGAGCACGGGAGCACCCGGGGCGGCATCCTTCACCTTCACCGTCACGGGCTTCACCGCCGTCACGCCTCGCGAGTTGACCAGTTCGCCGGTGTAGACGTAGCTGCCGTTGGCCTTGCCGGTCACGGCGACCTGCGCGGTCTGCGCCGTTGTCCCGCCGAAGGTGAGCGGCACCGTCTCGATCAGCACGCCGTTCTCGAACACCCGCAACTTGGTGGCGTTCTGTCCCCACCACAGATTCATGGTGAGTGTGAAGTCGCCGTCGAGCAGGCCGGTGTCGTGGCCGTTGTCGTGCGACAGCACTCCCCGAGCCGGCGCGGCCGTCGCCGAGTCCTTCAGCACGAGCGCGTCGACCGCGGCATCCAGAGCCGCCACGGCTCCCGCCACGGCATCCGCACTCGGGCTGGTCGCCACGAGCACGATGTCGGCTCGCGCGATCGCACCGGGCACCGCATCCGTCGACGCCTCGACATACGCCGCCAGGTCGAGAGCCGCGGCCGCATCGCGCCGCTCGCGCAGCTGTGAGGTGTCGGCACCGGGCACCGGTTCACGCACGAGTTCGAGATCGTCGATCGTTCCCCACGCCCCCGCCGGAAGAGCCGCGGAGACTCGCACGACAGCCGTGCCCTCAGCCCCCACCTGCAGCGCCTCGGTCATCGGCGTCGACCACACTCGCCAGCCCTCGAACCCGAAGGCCGCAGCAGCACCGGCGGTCGACGGGGACGACAGCGACAGCGACGCCCGTCCGTCGGCGCCCTCCCCGTCGCCCTGCAGCGACGCTCGCGCGACGTACGACCCGGCGGGCAGCCCGGTCACCGTCTGCGACAGCTCGAACGAGTAGCCGGATGCCGAATAGAAGTGCGCCGAGTGGGTTCCGCTGCGCGGGTCGTCCCACGCACGCAGCGTGAGCCCGGATCCGTTCACGCCCCACATGCTCGTGTCCGCATCCTCGAAGCCGGGGTTGCGCAGATAGTTGCGCGCCGAGATCGTGACCGTGGCAGAGGCAGCGAGGCCCGCGTCCGTCACGCCCGAGATCGCGTACTCGCCGATGCCTTCGATGTACTGCGCCGCGTCAGACCAGGTGACCGCCTGCTGCTCCGATGACCCGTCGTTATAGAGCACGGACACCTCGCCCGGCAGCTCGACGGCATCACCCTCGACCAGCTCCAGCGCCACGGGCTGCACCGACTCGACCGCCCGCGGAGCCTGGGCCCCGGTGCGCACGTACGAGAAGATGTTCAGCGCATCGGATGCCGTGCCGTCGAAGCCGAACAGCGCCTGGTTGTCCCACGCCGATCCCCCGAACCACTGGCCCGCATCATGGGGCTCGTACTCGCCCGCGAAGCTCGACGCCCACCCCGAGCCGTCGCGCTCCCAGAGCACCTTGTTCTGCTCGAGCTGCGACGGCGGCCCCACCGGAAGCCACGCGGGCTCCCAGTAGTAGACACCGATGGCGGCCTCGCCGACGTCGGCGACCGCCTGCACGACCGCGCGCACCGCATCGGCCTGACCCTGCACGCTCACGGGGTACTGCGTCGCCTCGGCGGGCAGGTCGATCACGTTGCCGTGGCCGTCTCCGTCGTCGAGCGTGAACGCCCACGAGGTCTCGGCGACCATGACCTTCTTGCCGTAGGTCTCGGCGACGTGCGAGAGCACCGACGTGAGGTTCTCGGGTGTGCCGTGCCAGAACGGGTAGTACGACGACGCGAACACGTCGTAATCGACGTCGCGGCTGTCGAGCTGCGCGGCGACGTCGGCATAGAAGCCGGCGCGCTCGGGGTTGGTGAAGTGCACGGCGACGAGAGTGTCGGGCGCTTCGGCGCGCACGGCGGCCGAGCCTGCCGAGAACACCTTCGCCATGTCGTCCCAGCCGCGCACTCCCGCGACGCCGCCGTTGGTCTCGTTGCCCACCTGCACCATGCGCAGGTCGACTCCGGCATCCACCAGTCGTCGCACAGCATCGCGGGTGAATGTGCCCACCTCGGCGGCGACCTGATCGGCCGTCAGGCCCTCCCAGGCCTTGGGCACCTGCTGCTTGGCGGGGTCGGCCCAGAAGTCGGAGTAGTGGAAGTCGACGAGCACGCCGAGTCCGGCATCCGTCGCCCGCTGCGAGATCTCGATCGCCCGATCCACGTCGACGTCGCCGCCGCCGTAGCCGTTGCCGTTCGCGTCGAACGGGTCGTTCCACACGCGCACCCGCACGTCGGTGACACCGGCGTCGGCGAGGATCTCGAACAGATCACCCGGCGTGCCCTCGGAGTCACGGAAGACGACACCCGACTCCTCGAGCGACAGCACCGACGACACGTCGACGCCGCCGATGAAGTCGTCGGGCAGGTTCTCGACCCGGGGGACGGTGATGCTGGCTTCCACCGGCTCAGCGACGGCGACAGCAGCCGGTACGGACGGTGCGGCCGACGCCGGCAGTGCGACGCCGATCAGGGCGACGGCGGTGACCGTGGCCAGGGCGGTGGAGAGAAGGGAACGCGTGCGACGGTGCATGACGGCCTTTCGAGCAGTGCGGGAAGAGAGGATCAGCCCTTGACGGATCCCTGGGTGAGCCCGCCGACGATGTACTTCTGCAGCGAGAAGAACAGCGCGAGCACGGGCACGGCGGCGACGACGACACCGGCGGCGAACAGCCCCCAGCGCGAGGTCAGCTGGTTCGAGACCCACTGATACATGCCGACGGCGAGGGTCCAGTTGTCTTCGGACGTGAGGATGATCTTCGACAGGATGAAGTCGCCGAAGGCCGCGAGGAACGCGAGCAGCGCGACGACCGCGAGAATCGGCACGACCAGCGGCATGATGAGCCGCCAGAAGATCTGCGCATGGCTGGCGCCGTCGATCTTCGCCGACTCGTCGATCTCGACGGGGATCGTGTTGAAGAACCCGTACATCAAGAAGGTGTTCGCACCGAGTGCGCCGCCGAGGTAGACGCAGATCAGGGCGATCTTCGAGTTGATGCCAAGTGCCGGAACCACGTCGCCGATGGTCTGCAGCATCAGGAAGATCGCGATGAAGGCGAGCGCCTGCGGGAACATCTGCAGCACGAGCAGCGTGGTGAGGCTCGCGCGTCGCCCGCTGAAGCGGAAGCGAGAGAACGCGTAGGCGCCGCAGGCTCCCATGAGCACCGAGCCGACCGCGGTCACGCCGCCGATCAGCAGGGTGTTGCCGAACCACACCCAGTAGCGGGATTCGCCGAGGGCGATGTAGTTCGCGGGGTCGAACGCACTGAACAGGGCGCTGGATGCCGCGAGGCTGCCGTTCGGGTTGAGCGACGTCGACAGCACGTAGACCAGCGGGAACGCGGCGAAGAACAGCACGCCCGCGGCCAGGATGTACTTCCAGCCGACCTCGCTCCACCAGCGGCGGCGACGTGCGCCTGCGCGCGCGGCATCCGCCTCTTTCGATGAACCGGTCACGATGACTCTGGTCTCGCTCATCACTGGTACTCCTCGAGCTTGCGGGTCTGTCGGAAGCTCAGCGCTGAGATGAGACCGACCACGATGAAGGCGATGATCGACAGCGCACTCGCGAGGCCGTAGTCGGCCGCACCACCCGAGACGCCCGAGACGTCGTAGATGGCCGAGACGAGGATGTCGGTCGAGCCCAGTGCGTACGGAGCGCCGGCGATGGCCGGCCCGCCGTTGTTGAAGGTGTAGATCACGGTGAAGTTGTTGAACGCCACCGCGAACGAGGCGATCAGCAGGGGTGCGGTCGAGACGAGCAGCAGCGGCAGCACGATCGCCCGGAAGCGCTGCAGCTTGTTGGCACCGTCGATCTCGGCCGCCTCGAGGGTCTCGCCCGGCAGCGACTGCAGCGCGCCCGTGCACACGAGGAACCAGTACGGGTAGCTCAGCCACACGTTCACGAAGATCACCGCGGCTCGGGTCAGCCACGGGTCGCCGAGCCAGTTGATCTGCGAGCCGAAGAAGAACAGGTCGTTGATCACGCCGAACTCGGCGTTGAACATGCCGCGGAACAGCAGCGCGGCCATGAACGCGGGGAACGCGTAGGGAAGGATGAACAGCGCTCGCAGGAACCTGCGGCCCTTGACGCGCGGGTCGTTGTAGACGATCGCGAGGCCGAGGCCGACGGCGAAGCTCAGCACGACCGACAGGATCGCGAAGGCGAAGGTCCACACCGTGACGCTCAGCAGGGTGCCGGCCAGGTTCGCGTCGGTGAAGAGCTTCACGAAGTTCGCGAAGCCGACGTTCACCGACCAGCCCGTCGGCAGCGCCGTGCCGTCCTCGGCCACGAACGCACCGAGATCCGTGGCCGTGTAGACCGTGCCCGACTGCGTGTCGGTGATCGTCTGCGCCTCGGCATCCCACACCAGCGTCGGTTCGTAGACCGAGCCGGTCGACCCCTCGCGGGTGCGGATCGACCCGTCGTTCGGGTCGTCCGAGACCGGGACGCGAAGGTCCTTGATGCTCGCGCCGAGCGTCGGATCGGTCAGCACGGTCGCCCGCGGGACGACCTCCCAGCCGGGCACCTCGCTCGGGGCGCCGGTGGTGCCGATCTCGGCATCGGATGCGGTGGTCAGCGGCTCGGTCGCGGATCCGACCTGCACGTCACCGTCGTCGTCGACGATCGCGAAACCGAGCTCGCCGCCGCGCTGCACGATCGAGAGCGGGTAGTCCGACGAGCCGTCGATGCGACGCTCGCCCTGGATCAGCGCGGCCTCGACAGCCTGCTCCTGCGTGCCGACGTGACCGGTGCCGTAGTTCGTGAAGGCGATGTACGCCGTGTAGCCGAAGATGAAGACCTGGAAGACGAGCAGGAAGATCAGCCCGGGCAGCAGATACTTCAGCGGCAGCGCCTTGCGGGTGAAGTACACCCAGTCGGCGATGATCACCAGCAGCACGACGACGCCGAGGACGATCCACGACTCGGCGCTCCAGGCCGAGATCGCGGTCATGATGCCGAAGGCGTTGACCAACGCCATCAGCGCGAGCTTGATGAGGAAGCCCCAGCCGAGGCCGCGGAAGCGGCGGGCGTGGGATTCGCGCGAGGGCTTCACCACGGGGGTGGGGGCCTCGGCCGGAGGTGCCTGGATCGTCATGTCATCAGTCCTGTCGATGCATCGGTCGTTGAGCGAGCGAAGCGAGACGAAACGCGCCCGCGTGCCATGACGCGTTTCGTCTCGGTCGCTTCGCGTCTTCGCTCAACGACCGGCATTCGGTCGGGTCAACCGGCGAGAGTCGTCTCGAGGTCGGCGACCATGGTGTTCCACGTCGACACGGGGTCGGCGCCGTTGATGATCTGCGCCTGCGCGGCGTTCCACAGATCCCAGACCGAGCCCATCTCGGGGATCGACGGCATCGGCACGCCGGACTGGGCGGATGCCACGAAGCCGGCGGTGATCGGGTCTGACGAGACCTCCTCGGCGAGCGTCGACCACGCGGGGATGCGGGGGTCGGCCTCGTAGAGCGCACGCTGCGCGTCTTCGGTGCCGAGGTAGTTCGTGAGGAACTCCTGGGCGAGGAGCGCGTTCTTGCTCTTGCTCGAGAGGTAGAAGCCCTGCACGCCGACGAACGGTGCGGCGGCCTCGCCACCCGCAGAGGGGATCGGGTTCACGGCGACGTTGACACCATCGAAGGCGCTGATGGCCCACGGGCCCTGGATCGTGTACGGGGCCTTGCCCGACGCGAACAGCTCGTTGTTGATGTCGTAGTCGATCGTGGTCGAGATGTATCCGGTGCCGCTCGAGCCGTTGGCGCCGAGCCAGGTGGCGAACGCCTCGCCGGGCGCTCCGCCCATGCCGACCTCGCTGGTGTACGAGCCGGTGTCGTCCTGCACGAAGACGGGGGCACCGAACGACGTCTGCAGTCCGTACATCGTGTAGCCGTCGCCGGTCTCGCCACCGGTGTTGATGACGAACGGACGCTCGGTGCCTGCCGCGACACCCTTGGCGATCATGTCGTCCCAGGTGGCCGGGGCCTCGGCGCCGACGAGGTCGACGTTCTGCACGAGGGCGATGGTCTCGAGCGAGTACGGCATCGCGTAGAGCTGGCCGTCGTAGGTCATGGCGTCGAGGGCGACCTGCTCGAACTCCGACGCCTTGTCGCCGAGGTCGATCGTGTCGACGACACCGGCCGCGACCAGCGCGCCCAGCCAGTCGTGGGCGCCGACGGTGATGTCGGGTCCCTCACCGGTCGGGACTTGCGCGATGAAGTCGTTGCGGAGGTCTTCGAAGTTCTTCTGCACGAGGGTGACCGTGGCTCCGGTCTCCTCTTCGAATGCCTCGGCGGCCGCGGTGATCGCGGCTTCGCGCTCCGCGTCCGTCCAGATGACGAGTTCAGCGCCGTCGCCGGATGCGGCGTCGTCGCCGCCTTCGGGTGCGCCGGCGGAGCAGCCCGCGAGGACCACGGCCGCGGCCAGAGCGAGTGCGCCGACTCCGATGTGCTTGCGCATGCGTTTTCCTATCTGTCGTGGCCGACGATGCGCTGCGCGTCATCGCGACCGGGGTGGGTGTTGCTGTGTGATTCGAGGTGGTGCAGGGTCGTGCGGATCGTGCTGTCAGTGGGAGGTGCGGATGACGGCGACGCCGCCCGCCGCGATGGTCAGAGCGCCCGAGATCGCGGCGCCGGTGAGGAGCTCGACGCCCGCGGCTTCGAGCTCGACGTCGTCATCACGGTGGTTCACGGCGATGCGGTAGACCGCGTCGGCGCCGTGCCGGGTGATGACCTCGAGACCTTCGGCGACACCCGACGGGGTGACGTCGGCATCGGCGTAGACCTCGTGCAGGAGTGCGCGCATTCCGGCGGCATCCAGTCGGGTGCCGACGTACCAGCCGGTGCCGGCGCCGTGGCGGTGGCGCGTGATCGCGGGCTCGCCCTCGCCGGGGCCGCCCGAGAAGTTCGCGACGACCTCGGCTCCTTCGAGCGCGATGTCCTCCTGCCAGACGTCGGCGACGATGCCCTCGTGGTCGACCCAGTCGAGTCCGTGGCTCTCGCCCTCGCGCAGCGGCAGGAACTCCTCGACCGTGAGACCGAGGGCCTCGCGCAGCGGGGCGACGAAGCCACCTGCGTGCACGGCGTCGTTCTCGTCGACGATGGCCGAGAAGAACGACACGAGCAGCGTGCCGCCGTCTTCGACGTACGAGGTGAGGTTCGCGGCATCCGCGGTGCTCAGCAGGTACTGCGCCGGCGCGACGACCAGGCGGTAGCCCGAGAGGTCCTGCCCGGGCAGAGCGAAGTCGACCGTGATGCCGTCGCGCCACAGCTGCTCGTAGAAGCGGCGCACCTGCGCGGCGTGCGTGACATCTTCGGAGGGGCGCCACTCGAGGTCCTGCGCCCAGAACGACTCGAAGTCCCAGAGGATCGCGACGTCGGCCTTGACCGTGCTGCCCTGCACTTCGTCGAGGCGGCCGAGCGCGGCACCCAGATCGACGACCTCGCGGAAGACCCGCGACTCGGTGCCGGCGTGCGGCAGCATCGCGGAGTGGAACTTCTCGGCACCCGAGCGGCCTGCGCGCCACTGGAAGAACAGGATTCCGTCGGCCCCGCGGCCGAGGTGCGTGAAGGAGTTGCGCTTCATCTCACCGCGACGCTTGGCGATGTTGCGAGGCTGCCAGTTGACGGCCGACGTCGAGTGCTCCATGAGGATCCACGGCTTGCCGCCGCCGACCGAGCGGCTGAGGTCGGCGGCGATCGCGAGACCGATGTGCGCGTCTTCGTCGGCGGCCCACAGGTAGTGGTCGTCAGAGACGATGTCGACCTCGCGGCCCCACGCCCAGAGGTCGGTGGTCCAGCTCTGGTTGGCCATGAAGTTCGTGGTGACAGGCTGCGTGGCGTGCGCGCGGATCGCGTCGCGCTCGGCGATGAAGCACGCGCGCAGCTGGTGATCCGTGAAGCGCGCGAAGTCGAGGCGCTGGGCCGGGTTCACGACGCTGGGGGCGATGGCCGGGGCACCGACGTGCTCCCATGCCGAGTAGTGCTGACCCCAGAAGGCGGTGCCCCACGCGCTGTTCAACGCGTCGAGCGAGCCGTATTTCTCCTGGAGCCAGAGCCTGAAGGCGGCGACCGCGTTGGGCGAGTAGTCCTCGCCGACGGGAACGCCGTACTCGTTGTGCACGTGCCACAGCACGACGGCCGGATGCTGCGCATAGCGCGCCGCGAGAGCATCCGCGATCCGCACGATCGCCTCGCGGTAGGCCGGCGACGAGTGCGAGGCCATGCCGCGCGAGCCGAAGCCCATCGTGCGACCCTCGCGGTCGATCACGTGCGCATCGGGGTGGTTCGCGAAGAACCACGCCGGCGGGGATGCCGTCGGAGTGCCCAGGTCGACCTTGATGTCGTTCGCGTGCAGCAGGTCGAGCAGCTCGTCGAGCCATGCGAAGTCGAACTCGCCCTCGGCGACCTCGATGAGCGCCCACGAGAAGATGCCGACGCTGACCAGGTTGACCCCGGCCTCACGCATCAGGATGACGTCTTCGCGCCACGTCTCGGGCGACCACTGCTCGGGGTTGTAGTCGCCGCCATAGGCGATTCCGCGCAGCTCGGGCCAGGCGTGGGGCGAGGTCATCGGCACTCCATCGGGTCGGTGTGGTTCGTGGTGCGGTCCCGGCGTGCTGTCGCTCAATCGACTGGGACCGGTCTCAGCCTGACTCATGAGACTGACTGGGACCGGTCTCAGTTCTACCCCAGGTCGGCCGTCGATCACAACCGCCGTTACCGAACTGAGACCGGTCCCAGTCTGGACTACCGCTGGACGGGATGCTGTGGGTAGAGTCACAGGCGATGAGTGATGTCAGCGCGAAGCGCAAGCCGACGATCCGCCAGATCGCGGCGCAGGCGGGGGTGTCCCGCAGCACGGTCTCGCGTGTGATCAACGGCGGGCACTGGGTGTCCCCCGATGCCAGGCAGGCCGTCGAAGAGGCGATCCTCGCGACCGGGTACACCGCCAACCATCACGCCCGCAGTCTCGCCACCGGCCGCGCGGGTTCACTCGCCTTTCTTCTCACCGAGCCGCAGCAACTGCTGTTCGATGACCCGACCTTCGCTCTGCTGCTGCGCGGTGCGGCCGAGGCCCTCGCACAGCGGGCGATGACGCTGGTGCTGCTCGTCGCCGGAACCCCCGCCGAGCGCGAGAGCGTCGCCCAGTTCCTCAGCGCGGGGCACGTCGACGGAGTCATGCTGATCTCGTCGCATGAGTCCGATCCGCTGCTCGACCAGCTGATCGAGGTCGGCATCCCCACCGTCTGCTGCGGCCTGCCCCTCGGTCACGAACGAGAGCTCTCGACGATCTCGGTCGACGAGGTCGCCTCGGCCCGCACGATGGCCGCGCACCTCGTGGCGCAGGGCCACCGCCGCATCGGCATGATCACGGGCCCCGACGACACCCCCGGTGGGCGCTACCGCCTGGTCGGCTTCCGCGAGGAGCTCGGCGAGCTGTTCGACGAGACCCTGGTCGAGGTGGGCGACTACTCGTTCGAGTCAGGTCAGGCGGCCATGACCCGGATGCTCGAGCACGACGTCGACGCGGTCTTCGCCGCATCCGACCGGATGGCCGCCGGAGCCATCGCCGCCGCCCGCCGAGCCGGACGCCGCGTTCCCGAGGACATCGCGATCGCCGGGTTCGACGACTCGGGCCTCGCCGCGACGCACGAGCCGCCGATCACGACCATGCGCCAGCCCTGGGATCAGATCAGCGCGAAGATGGTCGCCGTGCTGCTCGAGGTCATCGCCGGCGCCTCTCCCCGCTCGGTCATCCTCGACACCGAGCTCGTCGTGCGCGAGAGCGCGTAGGCGGCGATTCCAGACCCACCACTACGGTCGCTCGGCGACGATCGATGTCACGTCCTCCATCGCACGTACCCAGCTCGCAGTGCTCCGGCTTCGCAGCTCGATCAGATCGACGGTGCGTGTCAGATCGTCCAGCAGGTTTCGGGTGAAGACGGGCTCATGGTGCGCGAGACGGTTGCGGAGGTGACGGAGGACGTCGAGGTCTTGGTAGACCCGGTTGCGCAAGCTAGCCGCTGGCATGGCCGGCGCATAGGGGAAGACCGATGCGATGTGAGGCGCCCAGAGTCGAGTGTCGTTGCGTCCAGTGAAGAGCTTCTGCCAGAACACGAACTTCAGTTCTGCGATCACCTTCCCCGTGGTGGGGTTGCTGAGGCGTGTGGCTACCAGATCCCGGCGTTGGTTGTACCGCCCGGTGGCGGGCAGGCTGGCCTCGAACGTGGGATTCCATGGCCAGCTCGGTCCATACAATCGCTCAAGGACCTCTGCCGCCGCATTGCGAGTGGCGATCTCGGCGAAGTGCGCCGGAAGCATAAATGCAGCAGACACGCGCGCGTTCCAGCCGTACAGCTCGACGGCCCGCAGCACGTCGCCACCGGCGGCAGCGACGTAGGTGGCGGATCGCGGAGCGCTCAGGGTGGCACGGATCTCGACGTCGTCAGGCGGGCTGGCAGCGGGCATCCCTTGAATGTACAATGGGTTACACGAGTCGCGGGACTTGCGGGCTTACGCCTCCCCCCGCGGACATAAGAAATCGAAGGCCCCGCCAATGGCGGGGCCTTCTTCGTGCAACGCTGGCCCGCTAGTCGGTGTCGCCGCTTCCGTCGGAGTTACGGCAAGCGGTCTCGAGGAACTTTGCTTCAGCTCACCAGAGGGAACCAATGCCGCTCGCGCAGAACGGACCCCTCACCGACACCGATCCAGACCCCCTCGATGACGGGAGCGGCCTCCGATACCCAGACACCGAAGTGGGCACGGGGCGCCGGCCAGGGGTAGTCGACGTCGGGTGAGTCGACGACGTTTCGCACAGCGCCCGTGAACGTCAGCGGCGCACGGCATCCGGTCACCTTCTCGGTGAGATCGATGATCGCGGCCTCTCCGCGCGGGTCGTCGGCTCCAACGATGCGATGCGGCAGATCGAGGCGAGCGTCCTCGGGTCTCGGCACGCAGAAGACGCGATCATCCCGTCGCAGCAGCAGCCGTACCAGGCTCATCGGCCCGGGAGGAATGCTGCGGCGAATCACCTCAGCCCTGCCGTGTCGGGGAAGCCACGCGGCATCCGGTGTCACGTGGATGACGGTCTCGTCGTCTGTGCTCACCCCCGCGAGCGTAGCTGCAGAAGACGGCGCGTTCCGTGCGCGACCTACTTCTGGTCGAGCACCTCGCGGAGCTTGGCCGCGAAGGCCTCGGGCTGTCCGGCGTAGCCGAACTCTCCGCCCATGAAGCCGCCGTGGTGACTGGGGAAGACCGTCGCCTGCTGGCCGAGCTGCTCGGCCAGGGCGATCGCGGTGCGGCCGGTGTAGACCTTGCGAGATTCCTCGCCGACGGCGACGACGATCCGGGTGGGCGCCGCCTTCAGCGCCTCGATGTCCGGGACGTAGAGGGGAACCGCCCACGAGACTTCTGACAGCAACGGGTCGTCTCGCTTGCCGTCGTCCTCGGTCGGGATCCCGAACGCCGCGGGATCAGGAGCCGGCTGCGCGAGGTACTCGTCGGTGACTTCGCCCTCCCACGACGTCATCGCGATGAACGCCGCCATCCCTGCGCCCCACCCCTTGTCGTGATACACCTGCGTGTAGGCGATGCGGGCACGGTGGACAGCCTCGGCATCCGGCAGCACGCTGTCGATCGGCGGCTCGTGAGCGACCAGGGTCGCGACGTCATGCGGGTGTGCCGTGACCAGAGCGAGCGCACTCACGGCGCCGCCGCTGCTCGCGAGCATGTCGACGGGGCCGTCGCCGAGCGCCTCGATGATCGCGTGGACATCCTCGGCCTGGGTCGCCGGGTCGTTCGTGACGCCGCCGTCCTTGCGCGTGCTGCGGCCCAAACCACGCGGGTCGTACGTCACGACGGTGCGATCATCGAACAGCTTCACCTGAGCCTGGAATCCGCTCGCATCCATCGGCTGCCCGATCATCATCAGTGGAGGGCGACCATCTGCTGTCGGCAGAGGCCCGTGCACGTCGTAGACCAGATCGACCTCCGGTAGCTCGAGCACGTGCTGCGTCATGGACGGCCTCCTCGTCGTCGAATGATTCCACTGGGATGCTATGACGCGACATCCTCGTGCGCCACCAGGTCGCGTCCCGCCACGAGACGGTTGGACTCGCCGGACACCCGTCGAGTCACTCGTAGGTCGTGAGGGCGATGTCGAACAGATGCAGGCTGTCGCGCGGAACGACCGTCGTGCAGATGACGTGCTCATCCACGCGGAACCCGACCGCGTAGACGAACGGGTCGGTGTCGATCTGCACGGCGGGTCGATCCTGACCGTCGACCGCTACAACGGCATCCCTCGCCGCCGATGTCTTCGCCTCCCAGCCGCCGTCGTCACCCTCGCTCGGGACGTCGGGGAGTCCGAGCTCCTCACGGAATCTGTTGCGCAGTATGTGATTGGCGTGGTCGACGAGCTGCTGCGGGAGCGAATGCCGTTCGGGGTCGGGCGACGCCTGCCAACTGGACCGCACCGCCTCCCAGAGCATCGGGTACTTGAAGACCTGAGACTGCTCGATCATCCACGCAGGGCGACCCCACGGCGGTTCCTCCTCGATCGACCGCCGGATGCCGGGGTCCAACTCGATCTCGTTGCGAGGGTCGGAGTGGTCGTCGGGATGCCGCCACAGCGTGTAGCTGAACGACACCGACGACTCGGCCACTCCCATTGGCGCGCCCGTTCCCGCCCGCATGCCCGTTCCCATCTCCATGAACGAGGCGCCCGGTATCCGCGTGAGCGACGGCTGCGGTCGCAGCTGGAACACCGGGTAGGAGAATCCGCGCACGCGAGCTTCGGACTCGATGCTCGGGTCGGGGGCGTCCATCGGCACTACTCCGGCATACTCCATCCGCCCAGTCTGACCTCTGCCGCGACGGATCTCCAGGGTTCGGAGCGTGGCATCCGCGCGGGCCTGATCACGATCTCAGGTGAGCGGAGCGTCCCGATCAGTCGAACGTGACTGGCAGCCCGAGCGCTTCCCTCAACCGCAGTGCGAAGGGCTCCCGGTCCGACGGGGATACCCAGCGCGCCTCGTCTTGTCGCTGATAGAGACGATCCTCTGCGTGGCGCGGGAAGACATGGACGTGAAGGTGCCACACATCCTGATTTCCGGCGGGCTCGTTGTGCTGGCGGATCGACGTGCCCTCGCAGTCGTAAGAGGAGCGCATCCCGATCGCAACTTTCTGCGTCAGCTCCCACACCGCGCCCCCGACCTCCGGAGACAGGTCGTAGATGTTCTCCACATGCTCCCGGGGAATGACGAGGACCGCGCCCGGATTTCCCGGCCACCACTTCGGAGCGATGCGAGCGTAGGCGCGTTCTGTGACGGCGATGATGTCCGACGGTAGATTGCGTTCGTCGAAGATTCCCTGCACTAAGCGACAGAACGGACACGAGTAGCCGACCGGCTCATGCGACGTCGAAAGCACACGCGATCCTCTCACGACGGGTGACGCGTGTCACAGAACGAACAGCACATCGAACGCATCTGAGATCCGCCCATTCACGGCCTCAGCCGCGCATGGCTACGCCGCGGCGCCAGTAGCCCATGAAGGCGACCTGCGAGCGGTCGATGCCGAGGTCCTTGACCAGGTGACGGCGCAGTGTCGTGACGACGCCGCTCTCGCCGGCGATCCAGAAGTAGCGCTCGGCGGGGGCATCCGCCTCGGCGATCTCCTCGCCGAGACCCGAGTAGTCGGGCGTCTCCCAGAGCAGGTCCTCGGACTCGATGTCCTTCACGTCGATCTCGTCGGCAGCATCCGCATCGCCGAGGTACTCGAGCACTGCGGGGATGAGACGCACACCGTGAGGCTCGCCCGCATCGCGGGGCAGCCAGTGCACCTCGACTCCCGCGGGAGCGTCGATGCGCAGGATGTCGGCGGGCGACGGCACCTCGATGAACGCGCAGCCTCGCAGGCCGCTCGGGGCATCCTCGAGGATGCGGGCGATCGCGGGAGCTGCAGTCTCGTCACCGGCGAGAAGGACCGACGCAGCGGTGCCGGGCTCGTATTCGGCCCCACCGTGGGCCGCCGCAGCGACTCCTCGACGCGGTCCGACGATGAACAGCTCCTGGCCGGCGGCGGCCGCATCGGCCCACCTCGAGGCGGGACCCGTGAGCCCGGGTGCCAGGTGCAGCACGAAATCGACATCGAGCTCGGTGCCGGCATCCGTCACCCGCAGGTCGCGCACCGAGTAGGTGCGCATGGATCCGCGCTCGCCCTCGGGCACCGCGAGGTACGAACCCCACCAGTCGTCGGTCTCGCGATCGAGTTCGGGAAGGATGCCGGATGCCGGCGGGAACACGATCTTGATCCGAGAGTCGAAGACGTCACCCGGCGTGCCGAACTCGAACAGGTCGTCACCGCCGAACGTGACGCGCACGAAGTTCGGCGACACCCGTTCGACCGCGCGCACCTCGGCGCGGGCCAGCACGTAGGTGGGGCGTTCGGTCGTCGTCTCAGCGGACATGATGCCTTCCGATAGGGGTGACCATCGGCTTTCCCGAAACCGGGTCGATGGTGATCTGGTTCGCGAGGCCGAAGACCTCTTCGACGAGCTGCGCGGTCACGACGTCCTGCGGAGCGCCGGTGGCGTGCACCCTGCCCTCCTTCATCGCGACGAGCTCGTCGGCATAGCGGGCGGCCAGGTTGAGGTCGTGCAGCACCATGACGATCGTGGTGCCGCGCGAGACACTCAGGTCGGTGAGCAGGTCGAGCACCTCGACCTGGTGCGCGACATCGAGGAACGTAGTCGGCTCGTCCAGCAGCAGGATGTCGGTCTCCTGCGCGAGCGCCATCGCGATCCACACGCGCTGACGCTGGCCACCCGAGAGCTCGTCGACGCTGCGGTCGGCGAGATCGGTGGTTCCGGTCGCCTCGAGGGCGTCCGCCACGATCTCGTAGTCGTGGGCACTCCAGCGGGCGAGCATCTTCTGGTGCGGATGCCGCCCGCGACCGACCAGGTCGGCGACGGCGATGCCCTCGGGCGCGACGGGCGACTGCGGCAGCAGACCCAGGATGCGAGCGACCTCCTTGGTGGGGCGCGCGTGCACCGACTTGCCGTCGAGCACGATCTGGCCGGCGGTCGGCGAGAGCAGGCGCGCGAGCGAGCGCAACAGCGTCGACTTGCCGCATCCGTTCGCTCCGACGATCGTCGTGATCTTGCCGGGGGCGATCGCCAGGTCGAGGCCGTCGATGATCGTGCGGTCGCCATAGGCGAGGGTGACGGACTCGGCCGTCAGGGTGTGCGCCTCGGTCACAGGGAGCCTCCCGAGCGGTTGGTGCGGATGAGCAGGAAGATGAGGTACGGAGCACCGAGCACGCCGGTGATGACGCCGACCGGGTAGCGCTCGCCGAACGCGAACTGGCCGATGAGGTCGCCGCCGAGCACCAGCACGGCCCCCACGAACGCGCTGGGAAGCAGCAGGTTCGCGCCGGGGCCGGTGATGCGAGCGGCGATCGGACCGGCCATGAACGCGACGAATGCGATGGGGCCGCAGGCGGCGGTCGCGAAGGCGAGCAGTGCGACGGCTCCCAGGATGAACAGCAGGCGGGTGGTGTTGACCCGCACACCGAGACCGGATGCCGAGTCGTCGCCGAGCTGCATCGCGCCGAGTGCCCGACCCTGCGAGAGCAGCAGCGGCAGGAGCACGGCGGCGGCGATCGCGAGCGGCATCACGCGCTCCCACGAGGCATTGTTCAGGCTGCCGGTGAGCCACTGCATCGCGGTCTGGATGTCCCAGCTCGCCGCTCTCGACAGCATGTAGGAGATGATGCTCTGCAGCATCGCCGCGATGCCGATGCCGATCAGGATCAGACGCGTGCCGGCGAAACCGTTCTTGATCGAGAGCAGGTAGATGACACCTGCCGTGACGATCGCGCCGCCCAGCGCGAGCAGGGAGACGACCGGGCCGTTCAGCGACAGCACCACGATGCCGAACACGGCTGCGGCGCCCGCGCCGTTCGAGATGCCGATGATGTCGGGCGAGGCGAGCGGATTGCGCAGCAGCGTCTGGAACGAGACACCCGCGATGCCGAACGCGAACCCGGCGAGAACAGCGAGCACCGCCCGAGGCAGGCGCAGCTCGCCGACCGTGAAAGAGGCACCGGGAACCGTCTCGCCGAGGATCACACGGATCACCTCGTCGAGCGGATAGAACGTGTTGCCGATCATCAGGGCGACGGTGAACAGCACCACGAGCATCGCGCCGAGCACGACGGTCGCGACGGCGTGGCGGCGGTGGCGCGAACGACGGCCGGCGATGATCGCCGCAACGGAGTCGCGAGTGCGTTCGGATGCCGCAGGAGTCTGGGCCGCAGCCCGGTCGATGGTGCTCACAGTTCACGCACCTTCTGACGACGGACGATCCAGATGAAGAACGGGGCGCCGATGATGGCGGTGATGATGCCGACCTGGATCTCCTCCGACGTCGGCGAGATCACGCGACCGACGATGTCGCTCGCGAGCAGCAGAGCAGCGCCGGCGAGCGCAGAGAACGGCAGCAGCCAGCGATGGTCGGTGCCGATCAGCATCCGGCACACATGCGGGATGACGAGACCGACGAAGCCGATCGGACCCCCGATCGCGGTGGCCGCGCCGGCGAGGATCACGGCGCCGAGGGCCGACATGAGGCGCGTGCGGAACACGTGCTCGCCGAGCCCCTTGGCCATGTCATCGCCGAGGGCGAGGGAGTTCATGCCGCGAGCGCTGATGAAGCAGATCACCGCTCCGAGTGCGAGCACCGGAGCGGTGATCGCGATGCGCGGCCATTCGGCGCCGCCGACGCCACCGATCTGCCACGACTGGAAGGCCTGCAGCAGGTCGACGCGAGGCAGCATGATGGCGCTGATCAGCGAGGCGAAGGCGGCCGACGTGGCGGCCCCCGCGAGAGCGAGCTTGAGAGGTGTGGCGCCACCGCGGCCGAGCGAGCCGACCGTGTAGACGAAGGCCGCGGCGAGCGCGGCTCCGATGATGGCGAAGACCATCTGGCTGTAGGCGTCGGTGAGGCCGATGAACGCGAGGCCGATGACGACGGCGAGCGAGGCGCCGTTCGAGACGCCGAGGATGCCGGGGTCGGCGATCGGGTTGCGGGTGACCGCCTGCATCGTCGCACCGGAGAGGGCGAGAGCGGCGCCGACGAGGATCGCGAGTACGGTGCGCGGAAGGCGCTTGATGATCGCGGCCTGGGCGAGCGTGTCATCCTGCCCGCTGAGCGCGGCGAAGATGTCGTCGATGCTCACGGCGCGCACACCGAAGCAGATCGACAGGATGCAGAGCACGAGCAGCACTCCGAGGCCGACGAGCAGCCAGAGCGAGCGCGCCCATGCCGGGCGCCGCAGATCTGCGGCGCCCGGCACGGGCATGGTGACAGCGGTCACGGGAATTCAGTGCGCGAGGGTGACGCTGAAGGTCACTTCGCGGCGAGCGGTGCCGCCAGCAGGCCGAGGTAGTCGGAGAGACCCCACGGGATGGACAGCGGCGAGGGGTTCGCCGACGCGGCGATCGGAGTGGCATCCGGGAGGATCGCGATGCGGCCCTCGGCGATGGCAGGGATCTTCGACAGCAGCGGGTCTGCCTGCAGGGGCGCGATGAGCGAGTCGTCGCCGTAGGTCACGAAGACGTCGACGTCAGCGAACTTGTCGGCCTCTTCGGAGCTGACCGTCAGGTAGAACTGGTCGCTGTCGGCGTTCTCCTCGACGACGGACGGCAGGGGAAGGCCCAGGTCGTCGTGCAGGTAGCCGGGGCGCGTGTCGATCGCGGTGTAGTAGCCGACCTGGCTCAGGTCGCTCGGGTCGATGTAGGCGAACAGGACCTTCTTGTCCTTGAGCGCGCTGTTCTCTTCGAGAGCGGCTTCGGCGTCGGCGTGCAGGTCGTCGATCAGGGCCTCGCCCTCGGCCTCGAGACCGAGTGCCTTCGAGTTCATCTCGATCATCTCGTCGACCGGGGTGCCCCAGGCGACCTCGGGGTACGCGACGACCGGCGCGATCTTCGAGAGGGTGTCGTACTCCTCCTGCGTCAGGCCCGAGTACGAGGCGAGGATCACGTCGGGCTGGGTGTCGGCGACAGCCTCGTAGTCGATGCCGTCGGACTCGTCGAACAGCACGGGCTCTTCGCCACCGAGCTCGTCGAGCTTCTCCTCGACCCAGGGCAGGATGCCGTTGTCGTCGTCGTCGCCCCAGCTCGCCTTGCTCATGCCGACCGGCACGATGCCGAGCGCGAGAGGAACCTCGTGGTTCGCCCAGGCAACGGTCGCGACGCGCTCGGGCTTCTCCTCGATCGTGGTCTCGCCGTAGACGTGCTCGATCGTGACGGGGAAGGCGCTGTCATCAGCGGGGTTTCCGCCGGCGGAGTCGGAGTTCGAGTCGTTCGACGACGTCGCGCAGGCCGTGAGGCCGAGGGCGAGGGCGGCGGCGACACCGGCGGCGAGAAGACGAGAGGTGCGCACAGGCATTCCCTTCGGGTTGGGATGAGGGGGTGCGGCGCGGAGGGGCGCCAGGCTTTGGTAAGCCTGGCCTAATCTAACAGAAAGTTAGGCAAGCCTCATCTCGGTTCTCGGCGTTGGCGGGCATCCGCGACGCACGTGCGGGGTCAAAAACGCATCCCCCACGCCCGATTCGGATGCGGTTTTGACCCCGCACGCCCATTCGGATGCAGTATTGACCCCGCGCGAGAACTGAGCGGCGGGCTCGTCGATCATGCCCGCCTCGAGGAAGTCCCCCGGGCATGCAGAAAGCCGGCCGGATCCGTGAGGATCCGACCGGCTTCAGGAAGTCTGCTCGCGCTCAGAGAGCGCGGATGTTCGCAGCCTGCATGCCCTTGGGGCCACGCTCAGCGTCGAATTCGACCTTCTGGTTCTCACGGAGCTCCTTGAAACCGGAGCCGGTGATTGCCGAGTAGTGGGCGAAAAGGTCGTCCGTGCCGTCATCGGGAGCGATGAAGCCGAAGCCCTTTTCAGCGTTGAACCATTTCACAGTGCCAGTGGCCATGTGTTTTCTACTTTCTTTTTCAAACGGCCGCTTGCGCGGCCTGCGCCGTGACGGAACGTCCGACATACGCGCAAGCTCAACGTACCACGGCATCCTGACGTGAAACCCCGAAGTTCTGATTCTTTTGAAGAACCGCCGCCTCGGTGCGCGTGCTGACGCCGAGTTTTCGCAGCACAGCCGACACATGAACGCTCACTGTCTTGACGCTGATGAAGAGCCGCTCACCGATCTGACGGTTGCTCAGCCCCTCGGCGATCAGGTCGAGCACCTGCCGCTCGCGTGCCGTGAGCGGGTCGGCGTCAGCCACGCCACTGACGATGCCGAATGCTGCGGACAGGCCCGCCGCCGCGGAGAACCCGCTCACGATGCGCACGAGCGGAACGTGGCCGAGCCGCTCGGCCTCCTGCAGCGCATGTCCGAGGACCGAGGCCGCGTCGGCCCGCTCCCCTGCCCCGACCAGCAGCCGCGCGAGTTCGAGCCGCGTGGTCACACGGAAGGTCACCGGCACGTCGTCTGAATCCGCCAGTTCGACGGCCGCCCGCAGCGCCGGCCCCGAAGGCACCAGCAGGGCATCGAGAATCGACCACCACGCGTCGCCGAGCAGCTGCTCCGGCTGGGCGAGCCACGCGCCGCGCACTTCGTCGATCGCGGCATCGATCGACGCCCCATGCTCGGAGCCCGTCGACCGAAGCTCAGCGATCAGCCACCCTGCTTCGAGGAGGAGGCGCCGCTGGTGCAGGCAGACGGGGCCCGGATCGCGGAGCATCCGCCTGATCTCATCGAGCGCCGCTGCGAGGTCTCCTCGAGACTCGGCCACGGAGACCCTCATCATGACTTCGTCGTACCAGATCTGCCGTTCGTCTTCGCCCGTCTCGGCGAACGCGGGATGCCACTCGCGAAGTATCTCGGCTGCCTCTTCGTGTCGACCCCGCCACGACAGCACCCGAACACGCGTCATCGTGGAGTACATGTGGAAGATCCGCAGAGTGTCTTGGGCGAGTTCGCGCTCCAGCATCCCCTCCACGCGCTCGATCTCGCCGAGTTCGAGCAGCGGGACCGCCATGTTCTGGGTGATCATCGCACCGGTCGTGCGCTCGACGCCGTATGCCCGCGCCCGCGCCATGCCGTCTTCCGCGACGACCACGGCGTCTCGGTAACGCCCGAGCAGCGCCAGCAGGTCGGAGTAGTTGACGCGGTAGCGCAGTTCAGGATTGGCGCTCTTCGCGAGGCTGAGGGCGAGCGCATACTCACGGTGCGCCTCTGCCAGGTCGCCGAGCTGCGCCCTGGATCCGCCCCGCACATTCGCGGCGATCGATGCCTCGTCGTCGGAACCGGCACGCGCTGCCCTCTCGCCAGCCTCGGTGGCCAGCGACATCGCCTCGTCGAATCGACCCGCAACCATGTGCCGACTGCCCAGCTGATTGAGGATCGATGCGCGGAGTCGATCGTCGTCGACTCTCCCGTCGAGAATCTCGAGCGACTCCTGCAGGAGCGGGATCGCCCCGCGTCGGCCGAGATTCATCGTGTAATACGCCTTGTCGCGCAGCAGTCTCGCATGCATACGAGGATCGACGGTCGCGGGGTCGACCTCATCGAGTGCGAGATTGACCACGGCGAGCGCCCGCTCTCCGTCGCCCCCGTTGCGCAGCACCGAGCCGAGTGCGCGGAGCATCTCGAGGCGGTCGAGGCCCACGACGCTCTCGGCATCAGGAACCTGGATCCACAGATCGAGGGCGAGCTCTCCGAAGCGGGCTGCGCTCGCGAAGGCGAACCGCGACTTGGCGTCGAACATCGCGGCGACGGCCGCGGCGAGCGCGCGCCGGTCGTCTTGCGCGAGTTGCCAGTGATAGGCAAGCGCGGCCGAGTCGGCGGTGTCGGAGCCGTCGCAGTTCTCCTCCAGAGCCTCGGCATACGCTCGGTGCAGCCGCGCCCTCTCGCCCGGAAGCAGATCGTCGTGCACGGCCTCGCGCAGCAGCGCATGCCGGAATCGGTAGTCATCGTCGGCCACGACCAGGATGCCGCTGAGCGTCGCCTCACGGATCGCCTCATCGAGCCGCGCCTCGGCCAACCCCGCGAGCTGCGTGACCAGCGGATGGGTCAGCGGGCGCTCGGCCCCCGACACCACCTGCACCACTCGTCTCGCGTCGTCACCGAGGCGGTCGAAACGGGCCAGGAGCAGATCGCGCAGGCTGCCGGGGAGCGGGCCCGAAGAGCAGCCCGCGAGCTCTTCGACGAAGAAGGGGACTCCTTCGGCGCGGTCCTGGATGCGCTCGAGCGCCGCGTCGCTGAGGGGCTGCCCGGTGATCGATTCGGCGAGCTGGCGAACCGCCGAGGTCTCGAGCCGCTCGACAGTGACCCGCTCGAGCAGGCGCGCGCGAGTGGCCTCGCCGATGAACCGGCTGACCGCGTCTCCGCGGCGGACGTCGTCGGAGCGGCAGGTGAGGAGCAGAAGGATGCGCCCGTGGGTCAGCGTGCGGAGCAGGAAGGAGAGCAGCGCGAGGGTCGATTCGTCTGCCCAGTGCAGGTCTTCGACGATGAGCACCTGCGGCGCGTGCTCGGCCGCGGCCTCGATGAGAGCGGCGATCGCATCGCGCAGCCTGTCGGGGCTGCTCTGCGAGCGCTCGGTGGGATTGAGCTCGGGCAGCAGCATGCCCAGGGCTTCGACGCCGACGCCGAGCTCTTGGCGCACGCGATCTGCGCCCATGCGGGTGACGATCGAGCGGAGGATGCCGGTGATCGGCCCGAACGGTGTGCGCGACGCCCCGAGATCGAGACACCACCCGACGTGCACATCGGCTCGGTTGGCCACCTCGGCGCCGAACTCGCGCAGCAGCCGGGACTTGCCTATGCCCGCCTCGCCCTCGACGAGCGCCGCGAGAGGGACCCCCTCGACGACTCGGTCGAACAGCCCGCGCATGACCGCGATCTCGGCCTCTCGGCCGACCATCGCAGCGCCCGCGGCGGAGAGTGACATGCACTCATCGTCCCACTCGCCTCCGACATTCGGGCGGGGTGACGCGACCTGTGGCAGAGACGTAGAACTCACCGAGCCGGCATGGGCTCGCAGCCGACGGCGACGCACCGGTCGACTGGTGCAGCGGTCGCCATCTCGGCGGGCGCGGCGACCCGCGCCGCTCGCGGGGCAGCCGGCGTCGTGATGAGCGGCGCGGCCGTGACGGCATCCGCCCC
Organism: Microbacterium sp. K2; assembly: GCF_051365005.1. Lineage (NCBI taxonomy): Bacteria > Bacillati > Actinomycetota > Actinomycetes > Micrococcales > Microbacteriaceae > Microbacterium > Microbacterium sp. K2. Next base: position 2,000,606 of record NZ_JBLWII010000001.1, read on the forward strand.
AGCATCCGGCGCGGCATCCGCGACAGCATCCGGCGCACTCGCCTGGTGACCGGTGATGGCGCGCAGCATCCGCTGTCCGAACTGTCTGACCGCGCCGGGAGCCCGCGGGACGATCTGGCCGGCGTGCTCGGCGAGGAAGCGACGGCGTTCGGCGGCCCGCTCGAGACGCTCGGTCTCGAACTCGGCGACCTTCTCGGTGAAGTAGGGGTGCTCGTACATGACATCTCCTCAGTTGGGATGTCCCTACACTCCGCTCTGAGGTGCCGTGTCGGCATCGGGAGGATGCCCTATCTTCTGCATCGAGATCGCCCTAGTCGCCACTCGCGAGCCGCAGACAGGCTGCGAGCAGGCAGCGAAAGAGGCCCGGGCGGTGATGGGGGCACCACCGCCCGGGCCTCGGACCAGGGGTCGATCAGGAGTCGACGTCGCCTCGCCAGGCACCGGTCTCGGCGCCGCGCTTCTCGATGAACTCCTTGAAGTTCTTGAGATCCTTCTTCACCGCGTGCGAGCCCGCGCCCACGAGCGAGCCGACCTTCTCGAGAAGGCCCTCGGGCTCCCAGTCGATCTGCACCGTCACGCGAGTCGTGAGCTCCTCGAGCTTGTGGAACGTCACCACACCCGCGTGCTCGGTGTCGCCGCCGACGCTCTTCCAGGCGACGCGCTCGTCGGGGTGCTGCTCGGTGATCTCGGCGTCGAACTCACGCACCGCGCCGCCGACCTTCACGGTCCAGCGGTTGTGGGTGTCGTCGATCTGGACGATCGACTCGACCTCGTCGAGGAAGTGGGGGAAGCTCTCGAACTGCGTCCACTGGTTGTAAGCGATGTCGACCGGAACGTGTACGTCGATGGTCTCGATGATCTGCGCCATGTGATGCTCCTCACTGTTCGTCGTTCGTGTGATCCCATCCAGGTGCATGCGCCTGGGATGCGCGATGGGGTTGACATCGAGGGCGCTGCGACCGAGCATGCGCGCGAGTAGCGTTGAGCGCATGCGCATCCATGCCGCGATCCGCGCCTCGAAGCGCTCGCCCCTGCTGCAGGTGGTGAAGTCCGCCGCGGCGACGATCGCCGCGTGGCTGCTGGCCGGGTGGGTGGTTCCGGGACAGCTGCCGGTGTTCGCCGCGATCGCGGCGCTCCTCGTCGTGCAGCCGAGCGTCAACCAGTCACTGTCGAAGGCGCTCGAACGCAGCATCGGCGTGATCGTCGGCGTCGTGATCGCGGTGGCGCTCGGCCTGCTGCTGGGTTCGCCGAGCTGGATCGTGCTGCTCGCCATCGTCGTGGCCATGCTGGTCGCGTGGGCCTTCAAGGCGACCCCCGGCACCGGCAACCAGGTCGCGATCTCGGCGATGCTCGTGCTCGCACTCGGCTCGACCCCCGACTATGCGATCGCGCGCATCTTCGAAACCCTGATCGGCGTGGTCATCGGTATCGTCGTCAACGCGCTGATCGTCCCGCCGGTGCTGGTGGCCCCCGCCCGCCGCGATCTCGGGCTGCTCGGCAGCGAGCTCGCCGCGAGCCTCGACCGGCTGGCCGGTGCGCTGCCCGAACCGCAGTCGTCCGCGAAGCTGCAGGAGCTCATGCTCGAGGCGCGGCTGCTACGGCCGATGAAGGATGCCGCAGAGGCATCCATCGCGGCAGGCGAGGAATCCCTCACCCTGAACCCGCGTCGCTCGACGCACCGCGAGGAGCTCCGCGAGATGCGGGCACTGCTCGAGCGGCTGTCGCCGATCGTGACGCAGACCATCGGCATGACCCGCGCGTACTTCGACCACTACGACGACTCGATCGGTCAGGAGCCGGCCGTCACGGCGATCGCCGAGCAACTGCGACGTGCGGGGCACGACGTGCGGCTGGCCGTGCAGATCGCCGACGTGTCACCCGAGCCTGAGACCCTGACCTCGGCGATCCCCGCGCTCACCGCGCCGCTCGTCATCCGGCCGCCGTCGTCGACGCACTGGATCCTGATCGGGTCGCTGATGGAAGACCTCCGGCGCATCCGCGGGGAGCTCGTCGAGGAGGAGTGAGCGCGCTGTCGCTGCGTCAGTCCTGTTCGGGGTCGTCGGCGAGCACGTCGCCGTCGTCGTCCGAGGCCGGGCCCGAGGGGACGGCGGTCGCCGGTTCGCCCTTGTTGTCTTCGCTGCCGAGGTTGTCGTTCTCCTCGGCGCCGGGAGACGACTCGGTGCTGATGTCATTGCTGTCGCGGGTCATGCGCGTTCCTCTCGTCGGCGTTCGGTCTGCGTGCATGCGAGATTAGGGCCCGACGCTCGCAGATGCCCGGGCCTTGACAAGCGCTCCGGGCCTACCCTGGTCACATGCCCGACATGACCGTGCCCGAAGCCCTCGCCGAACTGGCCGCGCTCGAGGATCCGAAGATGCGGGCCGCCAACGAGAAGCGCGGCGACGACCACGGCATGAACCTCAGCCGGCTGCGCACGGTGGCCAAGCGCATCAAGACCGACCAGCCCCTCGCGAAGGAGCTGTGGGCGACCGGTGAGACGTCAGCCCGTCTGCTCGCCCTGCTCATCTGCAAGCCTCGCGACTTCACCGCCGATGAACTCGACGCGATGCTGCGCCAGACGCAGGCCCCCAAGGTCAACGACTGGTTCGTCAACTACGTCGCCAAGAAGACTCCGCTCGCCGAAGAGTTGAGGCTGCGCTGGTTCGACGACTCCGACCCCACGGTCGCCGCCGCGGCGTGGTCGCTCACGACCGTGCGCGTCGCCAAGGATGCCGATGGCCTCGACCTCGAGCATCTGCTCGACCTGATCGAACGTGACCTGGTGGAGGCGCCGAAGCGCCTGCAGTGGGCGATGAACGAGACCCTCGCGAACATCGGCATCTTCCACCCCGAGCTGCGGACCAGGGCGCTTGAGATCGGTGAGCGCCTGCAGGTGCTCGCCGACTACCCCACCGCGTCCGGGTGCACCTCGCCGTTCGCCCCGATCTGGATCGGCGAGATCGTGCGGAGGCGCGAGGGCTGAGCATCCTCATCGGTTGGGCTCGTACGCTGAGGGCATGAGCACGCACATCGCCGCCCAGCCCGGTCAGATCGCCCCCATCGTCCTGTTCCCTGGCGACCCGCTGCGCGCGAAGTGGATCGCCGAGACCTTCCTCGACGACGCCGAGCTGTATTCCGAGACCCGCGGGATGCTGGGCTACACGGGCAACTGGCAGGGCCACCGCGTCTCGGTGCAGGGGTCGGGCATGGGTCAGCCGTCGATGGCGATCTATGCGAGCGAGCTGTTCGAAGAGTACGACGTGCAGACGATCGTGCGGGTCGGATCGTGCGGTGCCCTGACCGAGAAGCTCAAGGTGCGCGACATCATCATCGCGAACGGCGCCTGCACCGACTCGGGCATCAACCGGGTGCGCTTCCACGGGCTCGACTACGCCCCCGTCGCGGACTTCGGCCTGCTGCGTGCCGCGGTCGAGGCGAGCGAGTCCGAGCAGCTCGACTCGACCGTGCACGTCGGCCTGCTGTTCTCGAGCGACCAGTTCTACAGCACGCGCCCCGAGCTGACCGAGCCGTTCGTGCAGCACGGCGCACTCGGGGTCGAGATGGAGGCGGCGGGCCTCTATACCCTCGCGGCGTTCCACGGGCGCCGCGCCCTGGCCATCTGCACCGTGTCGGATCACATCGTCACGGGTGAGCAGACGACCGCTCAGGAGCGCGAGCAGACGTTCGGCGACATGATCCGCATCGCGCTGCGTGCGGCGACCTCGGTCTGAGGCGTTCACAATTCAGCATGAGATCGTGCTGACCGCTCGAATCCGGTGATCTCGGCCGCATCGGACGATTCCCTGCTGAGTACTGCACGAGGTTCGCCCGTGCCGGAGGTGGGATGATCAAGGGACCATGCCTGCGATCCTCGACCACACGACGCTGACCGACGGATCCGATGCGGATGCCGTGTACACGGCGTTCGTCGAGTGGGCGGAGTCGACCGGCATCAGCCTCTACCCCGCGCAGGACGAGGCGGTCATCGAGATCGTCTCGGGTAACAACCTGATCCTGTCGACGCCCACCGGCACCGGCAAGTCGCTCGTCGCGGTCGGCGCGCATTTCGCCGCGCTCGTCGAGGGGCGTCGCTCGTTCTACACGGCCCCGATCAAGGCGCTCGTGAGCGAGAAGTTCTTCTCCCTCGTCGACGTGTTCGGGGCGTCGAACGTCGGAATGATCACGGGGGACTCCTCGGTCAACCCCGATGCGCCGATCATCTGCTGCACGGCAGAGATCCTCGCGAACCTCGCACTGCGCCAGGGCACGGATGCCGCGGTGCACCAGGTCGTCATGGACGAGTTCCACTTCTACGCCGACCCCGACCGCGGGTGGGCGTGGCAGGTGCCGCTGCTCGAGCTGCCGCAGGCGCAGTTCATCCTCATGTCCGCGACGCTCGGAGATGTGTCGCAGCTGTCGAGCGACCTCACCCGCCGCACCGGCCGCGACACGGCATCCGTCACGGGCGTCGAGCGCCCCGTGCCGCTGCACTACTTCTACGAGACGACGCCTATTCACGAGACGATCGACGACCTGCTGGGCACCGGCCAGGCCCCGATCTACGTCGTGCACTTCTCGCAGGCCGCCGCCATGGAGCGGGCGCAAGCCCTGTCGAGCACCAAGGTCGCCACGCGTGAGCAGCGCGACGAGATCGCGGCCCTGATCGGCGGATTCCGGTTCACGACCGCCTTCGGCAAGACCCTCTCGCGGTTCCTGCGCGCAGGCATCGGCGTTCACCATGCGGGGATGCTGCCCAAGTACCGGCGCCTGGTCGAGCAGCTGGCTCAACGAGGACTGCTGCGCGTGATCTGCGGCACCGACACCCTCGGCGTCGGCATCAACGTGCCCATCCGCACGGTGCTGCTCACGGCTCTGACCAAGTTCGACGGCACCCGGATGCGGCAGCTCAGCGCGCGCGAGTTCCACCAGATCGCCGGGCGAGCGGGTCGCGCGGGTTTCGACACCGCCGGAACCGTGGTCGCCCAGGCGCCCGAGCACGAGAGCGACAACGTCGCGGCCATCAAAAAGGCCGGCGACGACCCGAAGAAGAAGCGCAAGATCATCCGCAAGAAGGCACCCGACGGTTTCGTGTCGTGGGGCGAGCCGTCGTTCCGCAAGCTGATCGACGCCGAGCCCGAGACTCTGACCTCGCACATGCAGATCACGAGCGCGACGATGCTCAACGTGATCGGCCGCGGCGGCGATGTGTTCGGCAACATGCGCGCCCTCGTCTACGACAACCACGAGCCGCGCAAGAGGCAGCGCGAGCTGGCGCTGCGCGCGATCGGCATCTACCGCACGCTGCTCGAATCCGGCGTCGTCGAGCAGACGGATGACGGTGAGATCCGCCTCACGGTCGATCTGCAGCCGAACTTCGCGCTGAATCAGCCGCTGTCGCCGTTCGCCCTCGCGGCGTTCGAGCTGCTCGACCGCGATCCTTCGGCCGGCACCGGCACAGGTTCCTATGCCCTCGATATGATCTCGATCGTCGAGGCGACGCTCGACGATCCGCGGGCGATCCTCGGGCAGCAGGAGTTCCTCGCCCGCGGCGAGGCCGTCGCCGCGATGAAGCGCGAGGGCATCGAGTACGACGAGCGCATGGAGCTGCTCGAGGAGATCACCTACCCGAAGCCCCTCGATGAGCTGCTGACCGCGGCCTTCGAGACCTTCAGCGCCGCGCAGCCGTGGATCCGTGACTTCGAACTGCATCCGAAGTCGGTCGTACGCGACATGTATGAGCGGGCCATGTCGTTCGGGGAATATGTCGCGTACTACAAGATCGCCCGGTCAGAGGGCGTCGTGCTGCGCTACCTCTCCGATGCCTACCGCGCGGCCTCTCAGACGATTCCCGAAGAGGCCAAGGACGAGGATCTCCGCGACCTGATCGAGTGGCTCGGCGAGCTCGTGCGCCAGGTCGACTCGAGCCTCCTCGACGAGTGGGAGGAGCTGGTCAACGGCGTGCTGCACGGACCGGACGACGAGCCCATCGTGCCGCCGGCCCCGAAGCGCCTGACGTCGAACACGCGCGCTTTCCGCACGCTCGTGCGCAACGAACTGTTCCGCCGTGTGCAGCTTGCGGCCCGCGAAGACGTCCAGACTCTCGGGGAGCTCGATCCGTCTTTCGGTGCGGACGCCTGGTCGGACGCGCTCGACGGCTACTTCGCCGACCACGACGAGATCCTCATCGGTGCGAACGCCCGCAGTGCACAGCTGCTGCTCCTGACCGAGGACCCCACAGAGTGGACCGTCCGTCAGATCCTCGACGATCCGGCCGGTGACCATGACTGGGGCCTCTCTGCCACTGTCGACCTCGCCGCCTCCGACGAAGAGGGCGCCGCTGTGCTCACCGTGACGGGCGTCGACCGGCTCTGAGGCGGCCGGATGGCTGGCCTTCGCCCGGATGGCTGACCGTATGAGGCTCGTAAGTCAGCCATCCGGGTTTCAGCCAGCCATCCGTACCGCAGCCATCCGAGCCTCAGCCAGCCATCCGTACCGCAGCCATCCGAGCCTCAGCCAGCCATCCGTACCGCAGCCATCCGGGCCTCAGCCAGCCATCCGGGCATCAGCCAGCCATCCGGGCCTGAGCCATCCGGTCGAGCGGCCTCAGCGGGTCGAAGAGCACCGCGAGCCCCACCCGCTCGAGGCCTGCGTGCACCACGAGGCAGACGGCGATCACCACCGCGGTGAGCACGATCGGCCAGACGACCTCGACCGCCGGCATCGCGACCCAGCCCGCTCCGCGCAGCGCACCGTCGATCAGAGCGAGCGGGATCATGTGGATCACATAGATCGGCAGCGTGCGCTGACCCACCCACCGCAGCCGCCGGGCGACGACACCCAAGTGCCGATCGATCATCGCGCACGCCGCGACGCCGACCGCGACCGCGACCACGGCGAGAAGCGGCCAGACGCCGGGCCATTGACGCATGCCGAGAACTCCGACCGCACCGGCAGCGATGACATATGCCATTAAAAGCATGAGCGTGCGCAGCGGAGTGGATGCCGCCGCGAACCGTTCGACGACGCCCCGCAGTCGTAACCCCGCGAGGAAGAAGAACAGGTTCTGCGCCAGCTGCCACAGGTTGCCGAGGTCGGGGATGACTCCCGCGGCCGCGACCGCGGCGATCGCGAACGCGACCGGCAGCACCACGGCGGCGGGCACGTGCCGCACCAGGCGCGCGATGAGCAAGTACACCGCGAGGGCGAGCAGATACCAGAGGTTGGTCGGGCTGATCGTGAGCTGCGCGAGCAGCTGCCATCCGTTCTCTGCTCTGGCGGTGTCGAAGTCGGGCGTGAGCGCGAGCACGAACGTCTGGATCACGACCCAGATGACGTAGACCGCAGCGAGCCGCCCGGCCCGGCGACGCCACGGGGTCCGCGCGGGAGCATTTACGACACTGCCGGCGAACATCCCCGAGATCAGGAAGAAGAGCGGCATCCGCAGGGGCAGCAGCTGTGCGTTCAGCGTCGCCCAGGCGCCGGTGATCGCACCGGCGCCGTCGACCTCGATCGCGTGCTTGGTCACGACATGCCAGAGCACCACAAGGATGATGCAGACGCCCTTCCCGACATCGGGCCAGCCGACGCGCGCGCTCACCGCCCCGGCACCTCGGCGGCGCGCACGAGGCGCGACACCAGCTCGACGTACGACACGTCGGCCGCCGCGAACATCCGCGGCACCTGGGATGCCGCGGTCAACCCCGGCATCGTGTTGACCTCGTTCAGCACCGGCCCCTCGGCGGTGAGGAAGAAGTCCATCCTCGCGACGCCGGTGCATCCGAGAGCGTCGAACATGGTCAGCGCCGAACGCGCGAGCGACGTCGTCTCGGCAGCCGAGAGCTGCGCCGGCACCGTGAACTTCGCACTGCCGTCGTACTTCATGCCGGTGTCGAACAGCCCTGCCGCGTGGATCTCGAGCGGCGGGGCCGCCCAGCGCACTCCTCCGGCCTCCCGGATCACGGCGACGTCGATCTCCCTCCCGTTCACGACCTCTTCGACCAGGATGCGTCGGTCGAACCGCGCCGCTTCGCGCAGCGCGGGTCCGAGTTCCTGCTCCGAACGCACGACCGAGACACCGTAGCTCGATCCGGCCGACACCGGCTTCACGACCACGGGGCCCTCGAACTCGGAGTCCCCGCAGTCGGCCGCATCGATCAGACGTCCCCTCGCCGTACGCAGCCCCGCTGCCTGGGCGACCAGCTTCGTCGCCCACTTGTCCATCCCGATCGCCCCCGCCCGCGGACCGGATCCGACCACGGGAACCCCCGCGAGTGCGCACAGCGCAGCAAGCACGCCGTCTTCACCCAGCGCTCCATGCACCGCGGGGAATACGACATCCGTGGCGGCTATGAGCGGCATAGCGAGAGCGAGAGAGTGGGCGGCGGTGGCACCCTCCGAGACGCCCGCCACCTCCCAGACGCCTTCGCGCGAGATCGTCACCGTGCTGACGTCGTGTCCTCCGACACGCAACGCCTCTGCGACCGCGGCCGCCGACGCGAGCGAGACCTCGTGTTCGGCATTCTGCCCTCCTCCGATGACCAGCACCCTCACGCGATCGCCCTTTCGACGCGCGCGCCGATGCCCGTGACGATGGTGTGCGGGATGCTCGCCGCCCACCTCGCCCACTCCTGCACGGTCGGCACCGCGCCCGCCTCGGGTCCGAACACGACGGCGGTCGTGCCCCGGGGCACGACCAGCTCACCCGTGTCGACGACGATCTGGTCCATCGAGACCCGCCCGACGATCGGGCAGCGGATGCCGTCGATCGCGACGGCTGCGCCCGACGCGAGTTCCCGCGGGATGCCGTCGGCATACCCGACGCCGATCACGCCCAGGCGGGTCGTACGCTCGGTCACGTACGCGCCGCCGTACCCGATCGGAGTGCCCGCAGGCACGACGCTGCTGTGCACGACCGACGCCGTCAGCCGCGCAGCCCCCTGCAGCGACACGGTCTCCGACGGGTCGATGCCGACCAGCCCGGCGCCGACGCGAACCATGTCGAAGTGCGTCGCCTGGTCGGTCAGCGTGCCGGACGTCGCCGCGAGGTGCACGATCAGCGGGCCGAACCCGGCGCGCAGCACGGCATCCCGTGCGTGTCTCATCCGCAGCACAGCCGGGGCGTTCATCGCAGGGTCAGCAGCGTCGGCGTCTGGCAGATGCCCCATGACCCCGACCACCTCGATGCGGTCTCGGCCCGAGCGAGCGACCCGTAGCAGCTCGGCCCAGTCCTGCAGCGGCACCCCACCCCGCGACATCCCCGTGTCCATGTGCAGATGCGCCCGCACGCGTCCACCGGGCAGCGACGACGCATCGGCGATCAGCTGCCGCAGCTCGTCGACGGAGCCGACCGCGATGTCGACGCGATCCGTGACGACCTGTGCGACGTCGACCCCTGCCGGGTTCAGCCACGCGAGGATCGGCACCTCGATGCCCGCATCGCGCAGCTCTGCGGCATCCCCCGCATCGGTCACGCCCAGCCACGCGGCCTCGGCGCCGATCTCCGCGCGCGCGACAGTGCCGGCGCCGAGACCGTAGCCGTCGGCCTTGACGACCGCCATGATGCGAGCGTCGGTGGCCGACCGCATCCGCTCGACGTTCGCCGCGATCGCGTCGGGCAGCGTGTGCAGGGTCGGTGCGTGCATGCGCGAGAGTGTGAGGCGCGGAGTCGTGAGCGCGGTCGTCATCGCTGGGTCCTCGGGTCGGCGGTCGGGTCGTCGTACATCAGCGGGCATCCGTTGGCCACGGCCGCGGGACGCAGTTCGAAGTGCCAGCGCTCGTTCGCATAGATCTGGCAGAGACCGAACTCGTCGCCGCGCTGCGCCAGCCAGTCCTGTGCGGTGAGTGGACCGAGGTCGATCGCATCCCCCGACACGTGCTCCGAGTTCTCGGGGGTGGCGACCCAGCGCGCGGCCTCCTCTTCAGACCCGTATTCGGCGACCGCGTCCTGCCGCAGCACCTGCTGGTACTCGGCCGACCGCCATCCGCTGTTCACATGCATGCGCACGCCGTCGTGTTCGGCGGCGGTGGCGGCGGCACGCACGGCAGCGAGCAGATCGGAGTCGAGGTTGGTCACGGCGGGGGTCTCGTCGAACACCGACACGGCGCCCTCGTCGCGGATCACCCCGTCGGCCTCGGGGAGAGACGCAGGCGAGACGGTGGGAGGGACGGATGCCGACGCCAGCGACTGCTGGCCGATCAGCACGACCGAGCCCGTGATGGCCGCGGCGAGCAGAGCGACACCGACGATCGCGGTGAGGCGTCGCTGTCTGAGGGCAGTGCGTGTGTTCATGTCCTCAGTCAAGAAGGGGGCCTGTTGCGACGGCGTATGCGCTTTTGCATATGCTCCCGATATGTCGGGGTGCGTAAGCTCTGAGCACATGGGAGCTGTGTCGTGAGGGTGCTGATCGTCGAGGACGAGCCCTACCTCGCAGAGGCCGTGCGCGACGGATTGCGACTCGAAGCCATCGCCGCCGACATCGCCGGCGACGGAGACACGGCACTCGAGCTGCTCAGCATCAACTCCTACGACCTCGCCGTGCTCGACCGAGACATCCCCGGCCCGTCGGGAGACGACGTCGCCCGCTCGATCGTGGCGTCGGGCAGCGGCATCCCGATCCTCATGCTCACCGCGGCCGATCGTCTCGACGACAAGGCGACCGGCTTCGAGATCGGCGCCGACGACTACCTCACCAAGCCCTTCGAGCTGCGCGAGCTCGTGCTGCGGCTGCGCGCGCTCGACCGTCGGCGCCAGCGTGCGCGGCCGCCCGTGCTCGAGATCGCGGGGCTGCGGCTCGATCCGTTCCGCCGCGAGGTGTTCCGTGACGGCAGATATGTCGCCCTCACCCGCAAGCAGTTCGCGGTGCTCGAAGTGCTGATCGACGCGGCCGGCGGTGTCGTGAGCGCCGAACAGTTGCTCGAGCGGGCATGGGACGAGAACGCAGACCCGTTCACGAACGCCGTGCGCATCACCGTCTCGTCGCTGCGCAAGAGACTGGGTGAGCCCTGGCTGATCCTCACGGTGCCGGGCGTCGGCTACCGCATCGCGACGGATGCCGATGGCTGACCCGATCCGCCCGAAACGGCGCCGCGGCATGAGCGCCCGCTGGAAGCTCACCCTGAGCTATGCGGGCGTCGTCGTGGTGTCGGGCATCGGGCTGCTCGCGGCCGTCGCCCTCTACCTGCTGCGGTACGTGCCCGACGTGAACATTCCCACCGATCTCGATATGTTCGTGCCGAACCGATCAGACCTCATCCGCGCCTTCATCCCCGCGGCCGTCGCGATGATGCTCGTGCTGCTCGCGATCGGGCTGGGCGGCGGCTGGATCATCGCCGGTCGGATGCTGGCTCCCCTCGACCGCATCGGGAAAGCCGCACAGCTCGCGGCTCAGGGGTCGCTCTCGCACCGCGTCGCGCTCGAGGGCCCGCGCGACGAGTTCCGTGACCTGGCGGACGTGTTCGACTCGATGCTCGAGCAGCTCGAGGCGCACCTCGCCGAGCAGCAGCGGTTCGCGGCCAATGCCTCGCACGAGCTGCGCACACCGCTGGCGATCTCGCAGACCATGCTCGAAGTCGCCCGCAACGACCCCGAGCGAGACGTCGACGCGCTGATCGACCGGCTGTACGAGGTGAACGCCCGCGCGATCGAGTTGACCGAGGCGCTGCTGATGCTCAGCCGCGCCGAGCGCCGCACGTTCACTCGCGAGCCGGTCGACCTCTCGCTGCTGGCCGAGGAATCAGCCGAGACGCTGCTTCCGCTCGCCGAGCGTCGCGACGTGACGATCGACGTCGGCGGCGACACCGCGACCGTGCTCGGTTCGCCGGCCCTGCTGCAGCAGCTGATCACCAACCTCGTGCACAACGCGATCGTGCACAACCGCGCCGCTGACGGCACCGTCATCGTGCGGACGCACGCTTTGCCGCACGCTGTGGCGCTGGTGGTCGAGAACACCGGCGACGTGCTGCCGGCCCATCTCGTGGCGACGCTCGCCGAGCCCTTCCAGCGGGGCGCCGACCGCACCCGCAGTGTGGGGAGTGCTCGAGGTGTGGGGAGTGCTCGTGCTGTGGGGGGTGCTCGTGCTGTGGGGGGTGCTCGCGCTGGCGAACCTGGGCGCGATGACGGTCCCGCGGATGACGACGATCACGTGGGTGTCGGCCTCGGCCTCGCGATCGTTCAGCGCATCGCGCAGGCGCACGACGGCTCGCTCGTGCTCACGGCCATCGAGGGCGGCGGGTTGAACGTGACGGTGTGGCTGCCGCATCCGTTCCCCGGGCCGCTCGCCTGACCCCTCTCGGCTGAGACCTCTCGTCCGGGGCCTCTCGTCTGGGGCCCTGTCTCCCGTACCGAATGCAGGACGAAAGCACGGATGCAGGCCCGGAAACCGTGTTCCGATCCTGCATCCGTGCTTTGGTCCTGCAGACGGGTGGCGACGTGGTGTCCGCTCACGCCGCCGGGAGGTCAGGCGACCTGGTCGCCCCGGAGTGCGGCGAGCTCGCGACCGTAGGTGCGCGCCGACTGCTCGGCGTTCTCCTTGAGTTCGCGGGCGGTGTCGGCGAAGGCGTCGAGTGCGGGGTTGACGCCCACGAGAGTGAAGGGCCGCTCGACGATGCGCAGGTCGAGACCCCAGACGTCCTCGAGCACGCGGCGCAGCCATCCGGTGGAGTGGTCCCAGCCCTCCTTGGGGGTTCCCGGCGCGTAGTTGCCGCCGAGCACGGTCACGAGGGTGGCGGGCTTGCCGCGAAGAGCGGTGCCCTGCGGGTCGATGCGCGGGTCGGTGTAAGCCAGATCGAACCAGGTCTTGAAGTGCTGCGAGACGCCGTAGTTGTAGAGAGGCACGGCGAACAGCAGCGCGTCGGCGCCGATCAGCTCGTCGGCGAAGGTGGTGGCGAGGGCGCGGGCCTCGTTCTGAGCGGGAGTGCGCTGCGCCTCATCGACGAAGCCGCCGGTCACGGCATCCGCCCAGGCGGTCGCGGGCACGGGGTCGGCGGCGAGATCGCGGCGGGTGACCGTGGAGTCCGGGTGCGACGCGGACCACTCTGCTTCGACGAGGTCGGCGAGCGAACGACTGGCGGACGACGCGGGAAGGATGCTGGCATCCAGGCGGAACAGGGACATGAGAGGTGCCTTTCGTTTTTCGTAGTCACTCTGTTTTTCTTAGCGACTCGCGTTAACGTAGCACAGGTAGGATGGTCGCATGGCCGAGATCGACGAAGAGCGTCACGTGTGCGACGCCGCCGTCACACTGGCCTTCAGCGTGCTCGGCAAGCGCTGGAACGGCATGATCGTCTCGTCACTCGGCGGCGGCCCTTCGACCTTCGTCTCGCTGCGGCGCGCAGTCTCGGGCATCAGCGACACCGTGCTCTCCGACCGCCTGGCCGAACTCGCCGAGGCAGGGCTCGTCGCCCGCGCAGTCGACGCCGGCCCGCCGGTCACGGTCTCGTACTCGCTGACCGACAGCGGTCGCGGACTGCTGCCCATCCTCGACCAGCTCGGCACCTGGGCGTCGGCGAACCTCGAGATCCGCGCTCGATGACACCGCCCCCGTAGACGACTCCCGCCCATCGGGCTGGCCTGGTCCCGTCCGACTGACCGAATAGTTCCCGTCTGGCTGGCCGAATCCCGTCTGGCTGACCGGTTCCTGTCTGGGTGACCGGTTCCCTTCTATCGGGCTGACCGAATCCCGCTTGGCTGACCGCGAGGCGCGTTGAGCCAGCCATCCGGGGAATCGTCAGCCAGACCACCACGGCGAAGGCCTGGGATCGCCCGGGCCGGGATTCCACATGTCCACGTGGCTGACCGAATCCCGCTTGGCTGACCGGCGAGGCGCTTACAGCCAGCCATCCGGGGAATCGTCAGCCAGATGCCCGGATGCCGGATGCCGAACGCCGGATGCCCCAGGCCCGGACTCACCAGGGACTCGGCTCGTAGTCCTTCAGGAAGACGCCGTGGATGTCTTCGCCGGCCTCGCCGCGCACGATCGGGTCGTAGACGCGAGCGGCTCCGTCGACGAGGTCGAGCGGGGCGTGGAAGCCCTCCTCGGCCAGACGCACCTTCGTGTAGTGCGGCCGCTCATCGGTGATCCAGCCGGTGTCGACGGCGGTCATCAGGATGCCGTCGGTCTCGAGCATCTCACCGGCGCTGGTGCGCGTGAGCATGTTGAGAGCGGCCTTCGCCATGTTGGTGTGCGGGTGTCCTGGGCCCTTGTAGCGGCGCGAGAACTGCCCCTCCATGGCCGAGACGTTGACCACGTACTTGCGGTTCGCCGACGACGCGGCCATCGAGGCTCGCAGGCGGCTGATCAGCAGGAACGGCGCCGTCGTGTTGGCGAGCTGCACCTCGAGCATCTCGAGCGGATCGACCTGGTCGATCGACTGCACCCAGCTGTTCGAGGTGTTCACGTCGGGCACGAGACCGCCGGCGTCGATCGCGGTGCCGTCGGCGTGCTTCTCGAGCGACGACGATCCGGGGGCCATCGCGAGACGTGCGAGATCTTCGGCGGTGAGTGCCTGGCCGCCCTGCTCGGCGACGGTGCCGCCGAGGGCTGCGACCGACAGCAGCGGGTGCGAGTCGACCGATGCCTGCAGGGCCTGCGGATGCGGGTCGACGGTGTGGCCGAACGTCTCCATCTCGGGCAGCGGACCGTCGGGAAGCGGCTGCAGTTCGGCATCCGCCAGCAGTGAGTAGGAGCCGGGAGAGCGTCGCACGGTCTGCGCGGCGTTGTTGATCAGGATGTCGAGCGGCCCCTGAGCCGCGACCGAGTCGGCGAGACCGATCACCTGGGCGGGGTCGCGCAGGTCGATGCCGACCACACGCAGGCGGTGCAGCCAGTCACCCGAGTCAGGCAGCGCCGAGAAGCGGCGAACCGCGTCGCGTGGGAATCGCGTCGTGATCGTGGTGTGCGCGCCGTCGCGCAGCAGCCGCAGCGCGATGTGCATGCCGATCTTGGCGCGGCCGCCGGTGAGCAGCGCGCGCTTGCCGGTGAGGTCGGTGCGGGCGTTGCGCTTGCCGTGGCTGAAGCGCGCGCAGTCGGGGCAGAGCTGGTGATAGAACGCGTCGACCACCGTGTACGGCTGCTTGCAGATGTAGCAGTTGCGGGGCTTGAGCAGTTCGCCGGCGATCGGGGCGTCGACGACGCTGGTCGCCAGGTCGTGGCCGCGGGTCTCGTCGTCGATGCGGTCGGGGGCGCCGGTGGCGGTGCGGGCGACGACGGCCCTGTCGGCGTCGGCGATGGCATCGCGGATCTCTTTGCGACGCACGCGCTTGACGGCCTTGAACATCGCGGCGGTCGCATGGCGCACGGCCACGAAGTCGGGGTGCTCGTTGTCGATCTGGTGCAGTTCCGAGAGCACCCGCAGCGTGGTGGCGAGGTCTTCGGGGTCGATGCCGGGTCCGAGGTCGGGTGCAGCGTCGGAGGGAGCATCGGTCATTGTGCCGATTTTACGCGAGATCGCGGGCGTGGTTCCTGGGAGCGCCAGTGCGGCGTCGGGCAGCCCAGGTCGCTTGCCGCGGCGCTGCCCAGGCCGCTTGCCGCGGCGCTGCCCAGGTCGCTTGCGGCGGCCATGTGCGCCAGAGAAGGCCGGATGCCGTGAATCCGGCCTTCTCGGGTGCATTCGGCCCTGCGTGGCGTACGCCGCATCAGCCCGCCGAACCGCATCGCCCTTGCCAGAACGTCGGACCCCCGGCGTAGGGTCTGAACATGAGCAGCCACACCGAAATACCAGGAGTCGTCCCTTCGTACCTGCTCGCGCGCCTCGCCGAGTCGGGCCGCTACCCCCGTGCCGCCGCCGCCGCGCGGCAGACGCTCACGGCAGGCAGACCGCCGTTCCGTGCCCGCCTCGACCTCTCGATCGACGAGAACGGCGACCTGGTCGCCGAGCTCTCCGATGCCCCCAACCGCACGATCAGCGACGCCGGCAACACGCAGAACCTCCCTGGCGCGATCGTCAGGACAGAAGACGACGGCCCGGTCGACGACGTGTCGGTCAACGAGGCATTCGACGGACTCGGGGCGACGTTCGAGATGCTGCTCTCGGCCTTCGGCCGCAACTCCCTCAACGACGCTGGGGCACCGCTCGACGCGACCGTGCACTACGGCGTCGACTACGACAACGCCTTCTGGGACGGCGAGCGCATGGTGTTCGGCGACGGCGACGGCGAGGTGTTCGTCGGCTTCACGTCGTCGACCACGGTCATCGGTCACGAGCTCGCGCACGGCGTCGTGCAATACACCGCCAACCTCGAGTACCAGGGGCAGCCGGGTGCGCTGAACGAGTCGATCGCCGACGTCTTCGGCGCGCTCACCGAGCAGTTTCTGCTCGGGCAGAGCGCGGACGAGGCGACCTGGCTCATCGGGGCAGAGATCTTCACGGATGCCGTGCAGGGCAGCGCCCTGCGCTCCATGATCGAGCCGGGCACCGCCTACGACGACGATGAGCTCGGCAAGGATCCGCAGCCGGCGCACATGAGCGACTTCGTCCGCACGACCGAAGACAACGGGGGCGTGCACATCAACTCGGGCATCCCCAACCGCGCCTTCGCCCTCTTCGCGATCGACCTCGGCGGCAAGGCGTGGGAGACCGCCGGAACCGTCTGGTATCGCGCACTCACCGGCGGACTGTCGAGCACCGCGAACTTCACCGAGTTCGCCGACGCGACGGTCGCCGCGGCATCCGCCATCGACGACGCCACGGGCGCAGCCGCTCGACGTGCGTGGGCGACCGTGGGAGTCTATGAAGATGAGCGAGTCCCCCGCACCGACTGACCCGCAGGTCGTCATCGCGGTGGTGCGCTCGGGCGGCATCGCCGGCATCCGCCGCAAGTGGCGGGTCGAACCCGACCCGGCCGAGACGAACCACTGGATCGCGATGATCGACAGCTGCCCGTGGGATGCCGACAGCGACGCCGATTCGGGCGCAGACCGCTTCGTCTGGCTGATCAGAGTGCGCACGCCGTCGGAAGAGCGCGAGCGCGAGCTTCCCGACTCCGCACTCGACGGCCCGTGGCGAGAACTCGTCGACGCGGTGCGTGCGGCATCCGCCTGACGCCCCGCACTGTGCGAGCCGACCGCACTGGATCGACATCGCTGTGGGTGATGGAATGACGACAAGAGGGGGAACATCATGCCGACGACCGAAGAGGCCACGCGCCTGCTGCAGCTGTCGCGGGACGCATACGACCGCGGCGATGCACTGCTGCACCTGCAGGCGGAGGTCAGTCGTCTGACCGGACAGCCGTCGTCATGGGGTTCGGCGGAGAACGACTTCGTGAGCGACGACCACGTCGGGTACTTCCTCAGCGAGATCGAGCGCATCGGCTGGCGGCTCGAGCACACGGGCTACACATTCGTGGAGTCCGGCGCGACGACTTCGGCGCGCATGCTGAGTACAGGAACCGGCGTGGTGAACCACGGCCATGTCGCGGGATACTTCACTTTCCGACGCGTCGGCTGACGGCATCCGCCTGAACCGATCAATCCGGTGTGAATCCGGTCGCCCTGCCGTGTGGCAGGTCGAGAATGGGACCCATGGGACTTTTCCAGCAGCGCACCGACGAAGAAGAGAACCAGTGGACTCTGCCGTCTGAGCCGCTCGAGCGTTCGGAGTCGGAGGTGCTCGACGAGGTGCCGGCCGTCGACCCGCTGTCGATCGGCCTGGGACTCGGCGCAGGTGTGTCGGTCAGTTCGGTCGCCTTCCCCGTCGCACTGCCCGCGCCCGAGTCGTTCTCGATCGAGAACCGCGAACCCGACCCCGAACCCGAACCCGAAGACTGACGTCGGCGACGGCTCGGGGCGTCAGTCCGCGAGCTGCGGCGCCAGATCCACCCGTGTGCGCGGAAGCGCATCAGGGTGCTCCCGCTGCAGCCAGCCGATGATCTTCTCCCGCACCTCGCAGCGCAGCGTCCACTGATCACCCGAGTCCTTGGCCGACATCACCAGACGCACGGTGACGAACCCGCCCTGCGCCTCCGTGACCGCCGCGTCGGACGAACGACCGTCCCACGCCGGTGATGCTTCGACGATGCGCTGGAACTCCTGACGCAGCTCGTCCATCGGCACCCGCCAGTCGAGATCAAGGTAGACCGTGCCGAGGATCTTGTCGGATTTCCTGGTCCAGGTCTCGATCGGCGTGGTCGTGAAGTAGCTGCAGGGCACGACGAGTCGCCGTTCATCCCAGATGTAGACGACCACGTACGAGAGGTTGATCTCGCCGATACGCCCCCACTCCCCCTGGATGACCACGACGTCGCCCACTTTGACGGCATCCGTGAACGCCACCTGCACGCCTGCGATGAGGTTGCCGAGGATCGACTGCGCGGCCAGGCCGGCGATGATGCTGACGATGCCGGCGGATGCGAGAAGGCTCGTGCCGACCGCGCGCATCTCGGGGAACGTGAACAGCACGGTGCCCAGCGCGAGGACGCCGATCGTGACCAGCACGAGGCGGTGGATGACGAGGAGCTGCGTGCGACGACGACGCGCCTCTGGACCCACGAGCACCGTCTCTTCGCGATCGATGAGCCTTTCGAAGCCGAACGAGACCGATGCGGCGAGAAGCCACGACCCGGCCAGGATCGTGGCGATCAAGAAGATCCTCGAGACCGCCGGCCACCACGACTGCTCTGCGGGTTCGGTGACCGACGCGGCGATCCAGATCGCGACCACCGCCGCCGTCACGATCATCGCGTTGCGCACCCGACGGGCGAGATCACGCACCCACGGCACTCGCCGGCTGATCAGGGCGGCGACCAGAGCAAGCAGGGCGAGTGCGGCTGCGGCGACGACGATCGCGGTGCCGATCGCCACCGCGCTGCCGATCCAGGAGTTCAAGGTGAAGTCGGAAGGCATCCGCCCACACTATGTCGGGAGCGTTGCCCACGCGAACGCACCCGCGACGGGCGGTGTCGCCGGGCGCGGCTACGGTTGAGGGATGACGATCACCGCCGCCGCAGACGGCTCTGCCCTGGGCAACCCCGGCCCCAACGGCTGGGCCTGGTACATCGACGACGACAACTGGGCCGCGGGCGGATCACCGCACGGCACCAACAACCAGGGTGAGCTGCGGGCCGTGCTCGAACTGCTGCAGGCGACCGCGGGCATCTCCGAGAAGCTGATGATCGAGTGCGACAGCCGCTACGTGATCGACTCGGTGACCAAGTGGATGCCGGGGTGGAAGCGCAAGGGCTGGCGCAAGTCAGACGGCGGGGCGGTGCTCAACCGCGATCTGCTCGAGGGCATCGACGAGGCCATCCGCGGGCGCGACGTCGAGTTCTCCTGGGTCAAGGGCCACGCCGGCCACCCCCTGAACGAGGCCGCCGACGAGCGCGCGAACGCTGCGGCCAAGGCCTACCAGGCGAAGCAGGAGCCGCGCCGGGGCCCCGGTTTCACGATGGCGACGGATGCCGGGGCTGCCGCCGCGGCATCCGCACCGATCGCTGCGGCGGCGCCGGCATCCGATGCCTCCTCGGCCACCGCTCCTGCCACCGCCTCGACGCCTTCCGCCCCCGCCGCCGCGACGGTCGTCGCCGAGCCGCTCTGGGCCGAGGCATCCGATCTGCTCGATGGCCTCGACGCCCCTGTCGACGATCCGATCGTCGTGAGCCTGGCACTCTCGAGCGATGAGCACGCGAGGTTGCGCGACAGCGCCGAAGCGCAGGGCATCTCGCTCGAAGAGGCGCTGCGCCGCCTGATCTGAGGCACACGGGGCTCCGGAAGCAGACGCCCGCGTACACTCGCACCATGTCGAAGAAGAATGTCGCGCGTACCGTCGGTCGGGTCTTCCTCGGTTCCTTCCTCCTGTTCGCCGGCGTCTCGCATCTGACGTTCGCGCGGGACGAGTTCCGGGCGCAGGTGCCGGACTGGGTGCCGCTGGATCCTGATGTGACCGTGCTCGCCTCCGGCGTCGTCGAGGTCGGTCTCGGCGCGGCCCTGCTCGTCGCGCGCAAGCGTCGCGGACTGGTCGGCGTGATCACCGCGCTGTTCTTCGTCGCGGTCTTCCCCGGCAACATCGCACAGTGGACGGAGCACCGCGATGCCTTCGGCCTCGACACCGACATGAAGCGCTTCGTGCGCCTGTTCTTCCAGCCCGTGCTCATCGCACTCGCGATCTGGTCGACGCGCACGCCGCGCCGCGCCGATCACAAGGCCGCGCTCTGACGTCTCCCGCTTGAGCGGGCGGCCGGTGCAGCCGGTGGTGCGGCTGCGGCCGGTGGTGCGGCTGCGGCCGGTGCGGGGTCACTTGTGCACCGGAAACCCGCGGATGCGGTGCACTATTGACCCCACAGCGAAGCCGGGATGCGTTATCGACCCCGCACCCCGGCCGCGCCGGCGCTGACGAACGTCAGACCGCGAGCAGCTCCCGCTCGAGGCGTGCGTACGACGTCTCCATGCCGTCGGCCATGCCGGTGGCGAGGATCATGTCGCGCGTCTCCTTGTCGGGGTACTCGATGTAGAGGGTGATCAGCGTCGCGCCGTCCTCTTCGTAGAGGTTGAGGTCGTTCAGCGTCTCGACAGGCATCCCGATCATCCGCTCGGTCTGCACCGACCGACGGGGCGCGTCGATCAGCAGCGCCTCGCCCTCGAATCCGAACGGCTGCCCCTCGGTGTCGCCCACCGGCGCCCACGAGTTGCGGTAGGTCTGGCCCACCTCGGTAGCGACGACGCACTCGGTCATCTCCCACCCGTCGGGGCCGAGCAGCCACTGCTTCATGAGCTCGGGGTCGTTGTGCGCACGCCACACCAGGTCGCGCGGACCCTCGACGAGACGCGTGATGCGCACATGGGTGTCGTCGAGCAGCTCGACCTGCGTGCCCTTGCCCTGCGCGTAGTCGCGGAGGTCCTGCAGCACAGCGTCGAGCTGGCTCATCGCGAGCTTCGTGCCCTCGACCGCGCCCATCGACACGACCTGCTCGAGTGCATCGGCAGATGCGAAGTGGCTCGTGGTGACCATCCGTGTGCCCTGATCGGTGGGCTCGAACGTGAACACCATGCGCATGGAGGGCAGGTCGGGGTCGGGCGTGCCGTCTTCGTCGGCGAACGCGTCGAGCACCTCGAAGCCATGCGGGGCATCGATGCGCAGGAACTCCCAGGTGCCCGAGGCCTTCTCGCCTCGCGGTCCGTTCATCGTGTAGTTGGCCTTGCCGCCGACGGTGTGGTCCCAGGCGGTGAAGGTCGCCGGCCATCCGGGAGGACCCCAGAAGCGCTCGAGCTGGCGCGGGTCGCTGTAGGCGTCCCAGACCCGCTCGACGGGGGCCGCGAAATCGGCGACGACGGTCATGGTGAGGTTGTCGGCATCGGTGGTGACATCCGTGACGGGCATGTCAGTCTCCTTCTTCGGTTCGTGGATCTTCGGTGGTGTCGGTCGGGGTGGTGTCTTCACGAGGCGCCGGCTTCTCGGCCAGCAGCTCGTCGAGTCGGGCGATGCGCGACCGCCACAGCTCTTCGTATCGGGCGAGGAGCGCCCTGGCGCGGGCGATCATCTCGGGGTTCGCGCGGACGAGCCGCTCGCGTCCCTCGGCGCGCTTGACGATGAGATCCGCCGCTTCGAGCACGGCGACGTGCTTCTGCACCGCGGCGAACGACATCTCGTATTCGGAGGCGAGGGTCGAGACGGACTGCTCCCGCTCGATCGTCCGGCGCAGGATGTCACGCCGGGTCGACGTCGCCAGTGCGTGGAACACACGGTCGACCTCCGCTTCACTCAGTTCTCTTTGTGCAACCATTTGGTTGTACGTTATGCCTGAGTGGAGTGGTTGTCAAGAGGTTCGATAATTGAAGGGACAGGTTCGAGCGCTCCCGCCTTCCGCACCGCGCGGCAGACCATTCGTTCTGTCGGAAAGAAGGCACATTCATGAAAGCTCTCCGCTACGTCGAGATCGGCAAGCCCCCCGTCGTCGTCGACATCCCCATCCCGAAGCCCGGCCCCGGCCAGGTGCTGCTCAAGATCACCGCGGGCGGCGTCTGCCACTCCGACGACTACGTCATGGGCCTCCCCGAGAAGGACTACCTCGAGCAGAGCTACCCGCTGCCGCTGACGCTCGGTCATGAAGGCGCGGGCATCGTGCACGAGATCGGCGAGGGCGTCGACTCGACGCTCAAGGTCGGCGACGCCGTCGCGGTCTACGGGCCGTGGGGTTGCGGCCGCTGCCACAACTGCTCGCAGGGCATGGAGAACTACTGCACCAACGCTGCCGCCGAGGGCATCCGCCCTCCCGGTCTCGGCAGCCAGGGCTCGATGGCCGAGTACATGATCGTCGACGACGCCCGCCACCTCGTGCCGCTCGGCGACCTCGACCCCGTGCAGAACGTCTCACTGACGGATGCCGGCCTCACCCCGTACCACGCGATCAAGCGCTCGCTCCCGAAGCTCGGTGCCGGCACCTTCGCCGTGGTCATCGGCACCGGCGGGCTGGGTCACGTCGGCATCCAGATCCTGAAGGCGATCTCGGGCGCCACCGTGATCGCCCTCGACGTGAACGACGAGAAGCTCGCCCTCGCCACAGAAGTCGGCGCAGACCACGTGCTGATCAGCGATGCCTCCGCGGCAGAGAAGATCCGCGAGATCACCGGCGGCTTGGGTGCGAACGCCGTGTTCGACTTCGTCGGGGCGAACCCGACGATGGCCCTGGCGCAGAGCGTTGCAGCACTCGACTCCGACGTCACGATCGTCGGCATCGGCGGCGGAACCATGAGCCTCGGCTTCGGCTCGATCGCCTACGACGCCGCCGTGCGCATCCCCTACTGGGGTTCGCGCTCCGAGCTCATCGAGGTGCTGGAGCTCGCACGTGCCGGCAAGATCCACGTGCAGACCGAGACCTACTCGCTCGACGACGGCCCGAAGGCCTACGAGGATCTCGCCGCGAACAGCATCCGCGGCCGAGCCGTCATCGTCCCGTGACTCACGAGCGCCGTGCGGTCGGGCACCGACCGCACGGCGCTCCGGTCACCCCCCGGTCAGGTCAGAGCGGTGAACCGCCGTCGACCGTCGCAACGACCGCGACGATGTGCCCGCCCTTGCGCTCGACCCGGCGTACCGACGCGGGGTCGACTGCATCGCGCTCGAGCATCCGCCACGGCCGTGCCGAGATGTCCGCTCCCCCGGTCGCGCACGCGAGACGCGCCAGCGGTGAGAGAACACGCCAGAACCCGTGCGGCGGCTGCATGTCGACGATGCACGCCTTCGAGCGGGGGCGCAGGCACGCTCGCGCTCGACGCCAGGCCTCTTCTCGCTCGGTGATCACGCTGAGCGAGTAGGTCGCGAGCAGAGCCTCCGCCCGGCCGTCGTCACCGCCGCGCAGCTCGGTCACGGCCTGGACCACCGCTTCGGGGCTCAGCTCTGCCGCATCCGCACGGATCAGGCGCACCCTGTCACCCCAGCCCTCGCGGTCGATCCGCTTCTGGGCCACGGCCAGCATCTCGGCGCTGCGATCGATGCCGATCACGACCCCCGACGGCCCCGTCGCGTCGAGCAGCAGCGCGAAGTTCAGACCGGTGCCGCATCCGAGGTCGACGACGGCGTCGCCGGTGCTCAGGTCGAGCAGAGAGATCCCCGCCAGGCGTCCGGCCCGATACACCGGGCGCTCACCGGAGAGCACGTCGTACCAGCGCGCACCCACGCCGTAGCGCCGCATCAATGCCGCCATCCGCCCTCCCGCTTCCGGGTCCACTCTAGGCTTCAGGCATGAGCACCCCTTCTCGCAGACCGGCGCGCGCACTGACCGCAGGTGAAGCAGGCGCACGCACGTGGGACCTGGTCGTGATCGGAGCCGGCAGCGCCGGACTCGTCGGGTCGCGCACCGCGGCTGCGCTCGGCGCGCGCGTGCTGCTGATCGAGGCGCACCGGTTCGGCGGCGAATGCCTGCACACAGGCTGCGTGCCGTCGAAGGCGCTCATCGCGTCGGCCGCCGCCGCGCACGCCGCGCGCAGCAGTGCAGGGCTGGGCGTGACAGCAAGCGAGGTCCGCGTCGACTTCCCCGCCGTCATGCAGCACGTGCACTCCGCGATCCATCGCATCGAGCCCATCGACTCCCCCGAGACACTCAACCGAGACGGCGTCCACACCCTCCTCGGTCGCGCACGGTTCGATGGCCCTCGATCCGTCGTGCTCGACGGCGAGCGCATCGAGTTCCGTGACGCGCTGATCGCCGCGGGAAGCACGCCGGTGCGCACGTCCGTCGAGGGCGAGGCGTCGATCGACGTGCTGACGAACGAGACGTTCTGGGATCTGGAGGAACTGCCCGCTCGGCTGCTGGTGCAGGGCGGCGGCGCGATCGGCTGCGAGATCGCGCAGGCGATGGCGCGTCTGGGCAGCGCGGTCACGCTGGTGCACCGCGGTGATCGGCTGCTTCCGAAGGAGGATGCCGCGGCGAGCGCCGTGGTCCTCGCATCCCTCCGCGCAGACGGGGTCGACGTGCGCCTCGGCGCGACGGTGAGCGCATTCGACTCCCCCGGAGCCGACGACGCTCCGTCGCCGTCGGGCACCGCGACGCTGAGCGACGGCACGCAGGTCTCTTTCGACCGCGCGCTGGCGGCGCTGGGTCGTCGCGTCGAGACCGCGGACCTCGGGCTGTCTGCAGCCGGTGTGCGCCTCGATCGCCGCGGGGCCGTCGACGTCGACGCCTCGCTGCGCACGTCGAACCCGCGCATCCGTGCCGCCGGTGATGTGACCCCGCTGCCGCGGTTCACGCACACCGCCGGCATGTACGGCAGCGTCGCCGCGACGAACGCCGTGCTCGGGCTCTCCCGAAAGATCGACGCCGACATCGTGCCACGCATCACGTTCACCTCGCCCGAGGTCGCGGCCGTCGGCATCACGCCGGATGCGGCTCGCGCACGGGGGATGCGAGTGATCGTGCATTCCCACGCTCATCTCGATCGGGCGATCGCCGACGGACACACCGACGGCTTCACGAGCATCGTCGTCGACCGGCGAGGCCGCGTCACCGGCGCCGTCATCGTCGGACCGCGGGCAGGAGAGTCGCTCGCGGAGTACACCGTGGCGGTCAAGACCGGCATGAACGTGCGCACGCTGGCGACGACGATGCACGCGTACCCGAGCTACTCCGACGCCGGGTGGAATGCCGTCGTGAAGGAGGCGCAGCGCGGCCTCCGCGGCGGAGCCGTCGCATTCGGCATCCGCGTCCTGGGCCGCATCCATCGTCGCCGCGGCTGAGCCCGGCCCGACTCAGCGCAGGCTGCGATAGCCGACGACGATGCGCTGCACAGCGCTGACGGCCACGAAGAGCGCCCACACCAACGCGATCTGCCACGCCCAGAACGGCAGGATGAGCCACAGCGCATGCACGGCGATGGTCTCGGTGCCCTCGGCTATCCGCCCGAGGAAGGAGAGCGACCGCCCGTCGTCTATCGTTCGCCCGGTGCGCTCGGCGATCGACGAGAAGGCGAGGAAGGCCGTGCCGTTCACGTAGTAGACGAGGAGCACGAGCAGGAACGGCCACCACGGAGCCCCGAACTGAGTCGTGACTCCGAAGGCGACTCCGACGACCGTCGCGCCATAGACGACGAAGTCGGCGGTGATGTCGAGGAATCCGCCCGCGTGGGAGGGGGCGGATTCCTGTCCCTGCGACTCAGCCAGCCGTCGACGGCGCCGGGCGAGGGTGCCGTCGAGACCGTCGGCGATCCGAGAGACGAGCCACAGCACGAGGGCGACCCACCACAGCTGGAACCCGGCTGTGACGGCCGATGCGACGCCGAGCGCGAGTCCGAGCACCGTCAGGCGGTCGGGAGTGATGCCCGGGCGGTCGAGGGCGGCGGCCGTCGCCTCGAGCGGTCGGGCGAGCACGGCCCGCAGCGAACGATCAAGCATCATGACCGCCTTCGGTCTGCTGTGCCGACGACGAGCGGCCGCCGTCACGACGCCGCAGGATCGCCGCCGTCACGACGCCGCCGAGGATGAGCACGCCCAGCACCGCCACCGCGATCCAGAACGGCGGCCCGAGCTCGAGTCCGAACGCGCCGAGCGCCACATAGGCGGCGGACCCGGGAAGGATGCCGATGGCCGTGCCCAGCGCGTAGTCGCGTCGCCGCACCGCCGTCAGGCCGGCGCCGTAATTGATGAGCGTGAACGGGATGATCGGCACCAGTCGCGCTCCGAGCACCGCGAGGAAACCTCGGTGCGCCAGCGCGGCGTCGAGGCGCGCGACCCGTGCACCGGTGAGGCGTTCGACGGCCTCCCTGCCGAGCGCTCGACCGATCACGAACGACGCTGCGGCGCCCAGCAGGGCACCGACGTAGACGAGCACCAGGGCGAGCCAGAAGCCCCACACGAGACCGGCGGCGATCGTGAGCAGATTCTTGGGAACGGGCGTCAGCGTGAGGGCGGCGTATCCGACGACGAAGAGCAACGCGCCGCCCGGCCCTAGGCCTGCCGCCCAGTCACGCACCGCGTCGATGTCGCTCGGAGCGAGGAAATACCCAACCGTTCCGACGAGGGCGACGAACAGGAGGAGAAGCACGAGGCGGACGATCGCCGACCGCTTCGAGGGGGCGTCTCTGACACGCGAATCACCAGCGTCCACAGCATCCTCCCCGACTCCTATACCCTAGCCCGGCGCGATATGCCGATACACCGATTCCGAAGCGAGGAACCCCTGATGAGCAGCATCGCACGACGACCTCGGAGAACCGCAGCCCTCGCTCTCGCCGTGCCGCTGCTCGCCCTCACGGCCTGCGCGGCACCCGAGAGCAGCGCGTCGACGGCATACGACGACTGGGATGCCGTGCTCGCGGATGCCGAGGGTCAGACCGTGCAGCTGTGGATGTACGGCGGCGACGCCCAGGGCA
Organism: Microbacterium sp. K2; assembly: GCF_051365005.1. Taxonomy (NCBI): domain Bacteria; kingdom Bacillati; phylum Actinomycetota; class Actinomycetes; order Micrococcales; family Microbacteriaceae; genus Microbacterium; species Microbacterium sp. K2. The sequence continues at coordinate 2,027,396 of NZ_JBLWII010000001.1, forward strand.
ACGCCTATGTCGACGACATCCTGGCCCCCGCCGTGGCGGAGTACGGAGTGACGCTCGAGCGCGTGCCCGTGACCGATACGGGGGATGCGCTGAACCGCGTGTTCACCGAGATCCAGGCCGGCCGCGAAGACGGCACGGTCGACCTGATCTGGGTCAACGGCGACAACTTCCGCACCGGCAAGGAGGCCGATGCCTGGCTGTGCGGCTGGACCGACCTGCTGCCGTCGATGACTGCCACCGACCCCGACGACCCGCTGCTGCAGTCGGACTTCGGCACGCCCGTCGACGGCTGCGAGGCCCCGTGGCACAAGGCGCAGTTCACGCTCGCCTACAACGCCGAGGCGATCCCCGACCCGCCGACGACCCTCGCCGGGGTGCTCGACTGGGCCGAAGCCCACCCCGGACGCTTCACCTACCCTGCCCCGCCGGACTTCACCGGTTCGGTGTTCGTTCGCGAGGTGCTGGCGAGCGTCTCGGGCGGCGCCGACGAGGTGCCCGCGGCGTACTCGGACGAGGCCTTCGACGAGCTGAGCCCTGCTCTCTACGATCGGCTGAGCGAACTCGCCCCGAGCCTGTGGCGCGGGGGCGACACATATCCCGCGAACGAGGCCGAGCTGGGCCAGCTCTTCGCCGACCGTCAGATCGACATCACGATGACCTACGGCCCCGCGACCCTCACGGATCTCGTCGCCGACGGGACGTACCCGCCGGAGACCACCGTGCTGCCGCTCGAAGACGGCACCGTGGGCAACGCGAGCTTCCTCGGCCTGCCGGCGAACTCGGACTCGATCGCGGGCGCCATGGTCGTCGCGAACGTCGCACTCTCGGTCGAACAGCAGGTCGCGAAGGCGCAGCCGGATGTGTGGGGCCAGTTCACGGTGCTCGACATCGAGAGCCTGCCGGATGACGACCGCGCCCTGTTCGACGCCCTCCCGACGTCGCCGGTCGTGCCCGGGTACGAGGTGCTCTCCGAGAACGCGCACGGTGAGCTCGCTGCCGAGTGGGTCCCCGCGCTCGATGACGGCTGGCGGACGGGCGTGCTCGACCGATGAGCTTCGCGCCGGTGGCGCGCCGTCGTGGGAGCGCCCGTCAGCTCCTCCGCGGCACGCTGCTGGTGCTCCCCGCCGCCCTCGCGACGCTGCTCGTCGTGGGCGGCGGCATCGGCGCCACGCTGCTCCAGGCCCTCGGACTCATGCCCATCGCGGGTCCGGTGACCCCCGGGATCGACGCCTTCCTCGCGCATCCGCGCGACCTCGCCGCCGCGACGGGCGTGTCGATCGCCGTCGCCGCGGCGTCGACCGTGATCGCCGTCGTCGTCGGCACGGCCGCTGCGGTCGTCATCGCGTCGGGTCGGGCGGGCAGTCGCCTGCTCGCCGCCCTCGGCGCGACGACCGTGACCGTGCCGCATCTCATCGGCGCCGCGACCGTCGGGCTGCTGCTCTCCGACGCCGGCGTCCTGCCCCGATTGCTCGGGATCCCGCCCGAGTCGTGGGCCTCCTGGGTGGGCGGCCCGTTGTGGGGCGCAGTGATCGCCGAGTTCGCCTGGAAGGAGTCCGCCTTCGTCGCGCTCGTCGTCACAGGCACCCTCGCCACCCGGATCGCCACCTACGACGAGGCGGCCGCGCTCCTGGGCGCCGGCCGGTGGCGCCGCTTCCGCCATGTGCTGCTGCCCCTGACCGCGCCGACCATCGTCATCTGCGCCGCGATCAGCTTCGTCTACGCGCTGGGATCGTACGAGGTGGCGTGGCTGCTCGGACGCACCTACCCCGAGCCCCTGCCCGTGCTCGCCGTGCGGCTGTTTCAGGGTGTCTCTCTGGCGTCCCGTCCCGAGGCGGCCGCGGTCGCGCTCGTGACGTGCGCGATCTCGCTCGCCGTCGTGGCCCTCACCTTCGCGGCGCTCCGGCGCACGGCCGTCTGGCGGTGACCGGATGCCATCGCGAACCCTGCCGATGCAGAGCACCACCACGCAGAGCGCCCTGACGACGCAGAGCACCCTCACCACTCCACGAGGCACCGGTCGTGTCATCCGCGTGGCGCTGACGGTCCTGCTGGTGGCCTGGTTCGCACTGCCGTTCCTGCCCCTGGTGCTCTGGTCCTTCGCCGACGCCTGGTCGTTTCCGTCTCCCCTGCCCACGGCATGGGGCGTGCGCGGTGTCGAGGATGCTCTGGGCTTCGGCCTGCTGCCCGGAATCGGCCGCTCGGTGCTCCTCGGCCTCGCGGTCGCCGCGATCGCCACGCCGTTCGGCGCCCTCGCCGCGCGGGCACTGACCTTCGGGGCTGTGCCATTCCCCCGGACCGTCTCGGCGCTGCTGCTCGCCCCCATCGCCCTGCCGCCGTTCGCCGCTGTACTCGGCGTCAACGTGCTGCTGCTGCGCGCCTACGTGCCTCCGATCGTCGGCGTGGTGCTCGTGCTCGTCGTGCTGGCGCTGCCCTACACGACCTTCGTGATGCGCGCGGCCTACGGCGCCTATGACCTGTCGTACGAAGAGGAGGCGCGGCTGCTCGGCGCCTCTCCCGCCCAGGTGCTGCGACGCGTGCATCTGCCGATGATCGCTCCGGCACTCGCTCGCGCCGCGTTCCTCGCGTTCCTCGTCGCCTGGAGCGACTACATCGTGACCGTGATCGTCGGCGGCGGCGAGGTCGTCACGCTCCCGCTGATCGTCGCGGGCGCCGCCGCCGGGCTCGGCAACGACGCCGCGGTCGCCGTCATGTCGCTCGGAGCCGTGATCCCCCCGGTGCTGCTGCTCGTCGCCGTGCTGACGCTGCGCGGCTCGGCTCGGTCGGCCTCGAAGAGACGTCGCCCGTCGACTGCGATGCCGAGCACCGACACCGCCTCTGCCTCGCCCTCTGCCCACCCCACGACATCAGGAGCATCCGCGTGAGCGCCGACCTCGTCCTCGACGGACTCGACAAGAGATTCCCCGGCTCGCCCACACCGGCGCTGCACGCTTTCTCGCTCACCGTGGCCGCCGGCACGTGCACGGCCGTGCTCGGGCCCAGCGGATCGGGCAAGAGCACCCTGCTGCGAATCATCGCCGGGTTGGAGGAGCCGGATGCCGGAGCCGTGCGCATCAGCGGAAGGAATGTCGCAGGTGTCGCGGCCGAGCGCCGCGGGGTCGGCATGGTCTTCCAGCGCTCGCTGCTCTTCCCGCACCTCACCGCGCTCGACAACGTCGCGTTCTCCGACCGGGTGTCCGGCACGAGCCGCCGTGCCGCCAGGGCGCGCGCCGAGGAGTACCTCGAGATGGTGCAGCTGCGAGGGTTCGGCGACCGACGGGTCGGCGAACTCTCGGGAGGCCAGGAGCAGCGGGTCGCGATCGCTCGCGCCCTCGCTGCCGAGCCTGCCGTCCTCCTGCTGGACGAGCCGTTCAGCGCGCTCGACCCTGCCCTCCGCGGCGATATGCACGACCTGCTCGACGCGGTGCGGGCGGCGGTCTCACCCACGATCGTGCTCGTCACGCACGACCGAGACGAAGCGGCCAGGGCATCCGACCGCATCGCGCTGCTCGAGCACGGCGTGCTGCTGCACGAGGGCACCGTTCTCGACGCCTATCGCCGTCCGCAGAACCTGCGTGCGGCGCAGATCATGGGCGGCCGCAACGAGATCCCCGGCGAGGTGCGCGACGGCAGCCATCACAGCGCACTCGGCTCGGTGCCGGTGCCGCCCGAGACGCCCGACGGCCCCGGGACTCTCGTGATCCGGCAGGAGGACGTGGCCGTGCTCGACGACGCTGCCGGATCGACGGATGCTGCCGCGATCGCGGGGGTCGTGGAGTCGACGCGCGTGGCCGGTGCCCGATCCGAGATCGTCGTCCGCTGCGGAGACGCCCGTGTGCACGCAGAGGCTCCGCCGACGCAGCGGTGTCAGATCGGCGACCGCGTGCGGCTGGGGCTGCCGGTCTCAGCCGTGCATGTGGTCGCCGCCTGATCAGCGAGCGGCAGCTCGGGGCGCGCCCGTCTCCCGCACGCCCGTGAGACCTGAAGGCCGAGAGACCACCTGCGGTTCGGCGCCATCGCGGACCGAGGGGATCGGCAGCAGTCGTCGCAGTTCGATGTTCTCGATCGGGTCGAGAACGGAGTGCTGCACGCACGCCGGCACCAGGCGCCCGTCCTCCGGGTGCGCCATCGCGTACATGCACGAGCCGAGGCGCTCCTGCGTCTCCTTGAGCAGCGGGTCGTCGGCGACGATGCCCTGCTCCATGAGCTTCCACGCAGGGTCGACCTGCTCGGCATCCATGAAGTTGTGCACCACGAAGGTCTTGAACGAGACCTTGCCTCGGCGTGCCTCGCGCAGCACGCGACGCAGTCCGCCGGCACGGCGGAGCACGCGGCGGGCGAGGCCGATGAGCGGAGGAATGTCGCCCGGGTGGCCGGCGACCGCGCGCACGACCTTCACGACGAGCACCGGCTTCGGGATGCCACCGAAGATCATGCCGCCGAAGTGATCGAGGAACCGGTCGCGCGCCGCGATGTCCTTCGGGTCGTCGGGGTCGAGCAGCGCCGCGAAACCGCCGCCGACGCGCACGCCGACCGTCGACCGGTTGCACCGCGGGTCGCCGAACTGGGTCGCCTGCCAGGGCAGCTTGTGCCCCGCACCCGCCTCGATGCGCTCCCACACGGCGTCGATCGTGACCTCACCGAAGTCCTCCCGCCACCGCCGGTCGTCACCGATGAACGCGGCCGGCTGGAAGGACATCATGTCGAACGGCATCTCGAGCACGTCGCGGGTGACCTGCTCGACCTCGTCGACATTCGACGGCGTCACGGTCATGTTGTGCGCGAGGTAGCTGTCGACGCCATGATCGCGCTTGAGGTCGATGAACATCTGCGCGAACTTCTCGCGGAACGGGTTGAGCTCGGCCTCGCTGTGCGGCCGTACCGCACCCTTGCGACCCCTCATGAGCGAGTCGAAGTGAGCGGCGAACGACACCTTGTCGAACCTCGGCTTGCGATCCTCGTCGAGCACCACATCGAGCAGGTAGTCGTACTCGAAGTCGCCGTGGGTCATCGACATCGGCTCGCGGCCGACCGCGCGCATGGCGAGAAGCGCCTGCGCGTGATCTTCAGCCGACAACAGGCTGACTTCGCCGCCGATCAGCTGCGCGTGGGCCCGCGGGCCCCGGATCTGTCGCAGGTACGACATCTGACGCGCGACGTTGTCAATCGTGTGGTCGCCGTCGATGCGCACCTTGTTGGCGTCAGCCGAGTGGTAGCAGGGCGAGCACGTGAGGTTGCACTTGGGGAAAACGCCGTGCGTTCCCTCGCATCCGACGGCACAGCGGCCGAGCAGCTGGTTCGGCGTCTTCGCGTGCTCGGGCAGCTCCGACCAGCGGATGGCGAGAGCGCGGCGGGTCTCGGGATGGATCGGGCGCGTCTCGAGCTCGATCCGCTTGAGTGTCTGTGCGAGTCTCATGGGCTTCCTCTCGACCAGGCGAGCGTCCGCACCGTCGACGGGCTCGATGTCCGAGAGTTGTTCGACGCCGAACCGATCTCGGATTGCATCCGATTCTCGCACCACGTCTGCACTGCCGCACAGATGTCACGACATCTCTGCGATCAGTGTCTCACCGCCCCAGAACGGCCCGGACGCTCGCATCGGGAGACAGATCGATGCGCCGCAGGAGCTGCGCATTGAGAGCGACGACGATCGTCGACAGCGACATCAGCACGGCTCCGACCGACATGGGCAGGACGAATCCGACGGGCGCCAGGATGCCGGCGGCGAGCGGCACCGAGATCAGGTTGTACCCGGCCGCCCACCAGAGGTTCTGCCTCATCTTGCGGTAGGCGGCGCGGGAGAGCTCGATGACGGAGACCACCGAGCGGGGGTCGGAGCTCGCGAGTATCACTCCGGCCGAGGCGATGGCCACGTCGGTGCCGGCGCCGATCGCGATGCCGACGTCGGCCTGAGCGAGAGCGGGGGCGTCGTTGACGCCGTCGCCGACCATCGCGACCTTCTTGCCCTCGCCCTGCAGCTCCTTGACCTTCGCGGACTTGTCTTCGGGGCGCACCCCGGCGAACACCCGGTCGATGCCGAGCTCGGCCGCCACGGATTCGGCCACGGCCTGGGCGTCACCGGTGATCATGACCACTTCGACGCCGAGACGGTGCAGTGCGTCGACAGCGTCGCGAGACTCCGGGCGCACCTCGTCGGCGAGCTTCAGCCCTCCCGCCACCTGCCCGTCGACGGTCACGTGCAGGATGATGGCGCCCTCGCCTCGCCACCCGTCGGCGGCGGCGATGTCTCGGCCTCCGACCTCGTCGAGGAGCTTGGGCCCGCCCACACGGATCTCGCTGCCGTCGACGGTGGCGGTCACTCCCACCGCCGGAGACGACGTGAAGCCCGAGGCCTTCGACAGCGTCAGGCCTCTGTCTTCGGCGGCACGCACGATGGCGCGAGCCAGTGGATGCTCGCTGTCGGCCTCTGCGGATGCGGCGAGCGCGAGCAGGCGATCGGCGTCGATGCCACCGACCGGTTCGACGGCGGTCACGGTCGGGGCGCCCTTCGTCAACGTGCCCGTCTTGTCGAACAGCACGGCATCGACGGTGCGCATGCTCTCGAGCGCGAGGCGGTCCTTCACGAGCACACCGCCCCGGGCAGCGCGCTCTGTCGCGATCGACACGACCAGGGGGATCGCGAGACCGAGCGCATGCGGGCAGGCGATGACGAGCACGGTGATGCTGCGCACGACGGCGGCGTCAGGATCTCCGACGAGAGTCCACACGAGAGCGGTCACAGCCGCCGCGATCAGGGCGAACCAGAACAGCAGCGCGGCTGCCCGGTCGGCGATGCGCTGCGCCCGCGACGACGAGTTCTGCGCGTCGACCACGAGGCGCTGGATGCCGGCGAGGGCGGTGTCGTCGCCGGTGGCGGTGACCTCGACGCGCAGTCCCGAGTCGGTCGCGACCGTGCCCGCAGTCACGGTGTCGCCCGTCGTGCGGGTGACGGGGCGGGACTCGCCCGTCACCATCGACTCATCCATCGCGGCGGTCCCGTCGATGATGCGACCGTCGGCCGGAACGCTTGCTCCGGGGCGGATGAGGACGACATCGCCGACGACGAGGTCGGCGGGTGCGACCGTGACGATCTCGTCGCCGTCGATCCGTTCGGCCTCGTCTGGAAGCAGCGCGGCGAGGGAATCGAGCGCAGAGGTCGTCTGCGCGAGCGACCTCATCTCGATCCAGTGCCCCAGCAGCATGATGACGATGAGCAGCGCGAGCTCCCACCAGAACTCGAGTTCGTGATGGAGGAGCCCGAGGGTCGCGCCCCATGAGGCGAAGAACGCGACGGTGATCGCGAGGGCGATCAGCAGCATCATCCCCGGCTTGCGGGCCTTGAGCTCGCTGAGCGCACCCGTGAGGAACGGCCATCCGCCCCACGCGTACATGACGGTGCCGAGCGCGGGAGAGATGAACCGCGCCCAGTCGGCGACGTCGTAGCCGAAGATCATCGCGAACATCGGCGAGAACGCCACCACCGGCACCGCGATGACGAGGTTGATCCAGAACAGGCGCCGGAACTGGCCGACGTGGTCGCCGTGCCCGGCGTGACCACCGTGCCCCTCGTGCCCGGCGTGCCCCTCGTGACCTCCGTCTGCGTCCTGAGCGTGGTGATCGTGAGTGACGTGCTCGTCGCCGGTGGTTCCCTCGGCGTGGTGCGTGCTCATCATGAGTGCTGTCTCCCGTGTCGGGTGTGGATCTCAGTGTCTCTCTTCGGGGTGCGCGATATCGCCCGCGTCACCGCGTGACGACGCTCCGAAACCCCCGCAGGCGCAGGCTGTTGCCGACGACGAAGACGCTCGACAGTGCCATCGCCGCGCCGGCGAGCATGGGGTTGAGCATTCCGAGCGCGGCGACCGGGATGGCCGCGACGTTGTAGGCGAAGGCCCAGAACAGGTTGGTCTTGATGGTTCCGAGCGTCCTGCGCGAGAGGCGGATCGCGTCGACCGCGCTGCGCAGGTCTCCGCGGACCAGGGTGATGTCGGATGCTTCGATCGCCACGTCCGCCCCGGTGCCCATCGCGATGCCGAGGTCGGCCTGGGCGAGGGCGGGGGCGTCGTTGACGCCGTCGCCGATCATCGCGACGGTCTTGCCCTCGCGCTGCAACCGCGTGACGACGTCGACCTTGTCCTTCGGGAGGACCTCGGCGAAGACCTCGTCGATGCCCACCTCGGCCGCGATCCGCCTGGCGACCGCGTCGTTGTCTCCGGTGAGCAGGATGGGGGTCAACCCGATCGCCGTGAACTGAGCGATCGCTTCGGCGCTGCTGGGCTTCACCGTGTCGGCCACGACCAGGATGCCGCGCGCCTGGCCGTCCCAGCCCACAGCCACGACCGTCTTGCCCTCGCCCTCGGCGCGGGCCTTCGTCGATGCGAGCCCGGGGCTCAGCGTCTGCGACCACTCGGCGAGGAGCGAATCCCGGCCGACGAGCACGGCGTGACCGTCGACGATCCCCTGCACTCCCTTGCCCTCGATGTTCGCGAAGTCCTCTGGCATCGGCAGGGTCCCGACCTCCTGCGTCGCACCCTTGGCGATCGCCTGGGCGATCGGGTGCTCCGAGGCATCCTCCAGCGCACCGGCCAGCCGCAGGAGTTCCGCGCGGTCGGTGCCGGCTTCGACGACCACGTCGACGAGCGTCATCCTGCCGCTGGTCACCGTCCCGGTCTTGTCGAGCACGACGGTGTCGATCCTGCGGGTCGACTCCAGCACCTCCGGCCCCTTGATGAGCACTCCCATCTGTGCACCGCGCCCGGTGCCGACCAGCAGCGCAGTGGGCGTCGCGAGACCGAGCGCGCACGGGCAGGCGATCACGAGCACGGCGACCGCCGCGGTGAATGCCGCGCTCACGGGGAACCCCGCGCCGAGCCAGCCGCCCAGCGCGACGACGGCGATCACGATCACGATCGGCACGAAGACGCCCGAGATCCTGTCGGCGAGACGCTGCACCTCGGCCTTCCCGGTCTGAGCGTCCTCGACGAGCTGGGCCATCTGCGCCAGCTGGGTGTCGGAGCCGATCCGGGTCGCACGAACCACGAGCCGCCCGCCGACGTTGGTCGTGGCGCCGGTGACGGTGTCGCCCTCGGCGACCTCGACCGGCACCGCTTCACCGGTGAGCATCGATGCGTCGACGGCCGAGGTGCCCGAGACCACCACGCCGTCGGTCGCGATCTTCTCGCCCGGCCGCACGATGAACTGGTCTCCCACCCGCAGATCCTCGACCGGGATCTTCGTCTCCACGCCACCGCGCAGCACGGCGACGTCCTTCGCGCCGAGCTCGAGCAGCGCACGCAGGGCGGCACCCGCCTGCTTCTTCGACCGCTTCTCGAAGTAGCGTCCGGCGAGGATGAACATCGTCACGCCGGCGCCGACCTCGAGGTAGATGTTCGCGGCCCCGTCGGACGGGGCGAGCGAGAACTCGAACGGGTGCGTCATGCCGGGCGTGCCTGCCGTGCCGAAGAACAGCGCGTACAGCGACCAGAGGAACGCGGCCGATGTGCCCAGCGAGATGAGCGTGTCCATCGTGGCGGTGCCGTGCCTGAGGTTCATCCACGCGGCTCGGTGGAACGGCCACGCCGCCCAGACGATCACCGGGGCCGCCAGCGCGAGCGACGCCCACTGCCAGTACGTGAACTGCAGCGCCGGGACCATGGCCATCGCGATAACGGGCACCGTCAGCACGATCGCGCCGATCAGTCGGTTGCGCAGCGACCGCAGCTCAGGATCCGAGTCGGCATCCCCGGCTGACCCGGCATCGTTCTTCGCACCCTTCGGGGCGGGGATCGACGCCGAGTATCCCGTCTTCTCGACCTCGGCGATCAGCGCGGCCGGGTCGTAACCCTCCGGCACCGTGACCTTCGCCTTCTCGGTCGCGTAGTTGACGGTCGCCACGACACCCTCGAGCTTGTTCAGCTTCTTCTCGATCCGCATCGCGCAGGAGGCGCAGGTCATGCCGCCGATCTCCAGCTCGACTCCGGTCCCCGCGTTCGCAGGTGCTGACGTGCTCATGTTCGTTCCTTCTCTGGCTTGCAGCTGTGGGCCGCAGCGATCAGCTGCGGCAGGGGCGGGCTCGACGGGTCAGTGCCCGTCGTCGTGCGAATCGCCCTCCGACCCGGTCGAGCCGTGAGACTGACCGGCGTCGAGCACGAACTCTGCGCTGTGCACCGTGCCGTCGACCTGGAAGTCCAGGTACAGCAGGTAGCGCCCCGCGGTCGGAGCCTCGGCGGCGAACGCGATCTCGGGTCCCGACGTCTCCCCCGCTGCGGGCTCGTCGCCCGCGGCGTGCACGTGCAGGTACGCCAGGTCGCCGTCACGCAGTGCGACGAGGTGACCGAAGGCTCCCAGATACGGTTCCAAGGAAGTGACGGGTCTGCCGTCGCGAGTCACGGTGAAGGTGAGATCACCGATCGTGCCCGCCTCGAGATCCCCGTCGACCGAGACCGTGTAGCCGTCGACCTGCGCGACACGGGTCGGCTCCGGCGCGACGGGCGTGATCTCTCCCGCCACCTGAACCGTGCGGGTCAGCGTGAGCGACGCGGCATCGGCGCCTGCGGGCGTGAAGTCCGCGAAGACGCGATAGGTTCCGGCTTCCGTCCACTCCCAGGGCAGCGACCACGTTCCCGTGGCCTCGTCGAGCACCGGGTGCACGTGACGGAACTGGCTCCCGTCAGAGCGCACCACGATCAGGTGCAGCTCCTTCTCGTGCGCGGTCGCATAGGCCGTGACGGGGGTGCCGGCGGCGTCCTCGATCCGGAATGTCAGCTCACCGGGTTCGCCGGGGGATGCCGGAGCCGACACCGCTGACATCGCAAATCCGTCGACGCCGAGCGACAGGCCCTTCAGATCGTCCGCAGCGGCACTCACCGAGTCATCCGCGCCGGCAGTGCCTTCGACGTGAACATCGTGATCGTCCACTTCCGCACCCTTCGTCCAGTCGCTCACCGCGCTCGCGGGAACGATGACGCCGGCGAGCCCGAAGGCCGCGCCGAACGCCACCACGAGGCCCGCCCCGAAGAGGCCGAGCCGTGCGCCGGCGTTCATGCCGTCCGCACCGCCGAATAGCCTGCCTCTGCGACGGCGGCCAGGATCTGCGCATCGTCGACCGAGGCCGAGCCGGTGACGACGAGCTTTCCGGTCTGCGCGCTCACCTGGATGTCTTCGACACCGGGGATCTCGGAGACCTCTTCGCGCACCGACATCTCGCAGTGCCCGCAGGTCATGCCCGTCACCTGGAACTCGTTCTTCGTCATCATGTCTCCCTCTCTCGTTCTAGTACCCCTGGGGGGTATTAAGAACAAGCGTATACCCTCTCGGGGTATTCCGCGATGGGTCGATGACTTCGCGCGACCGCAGCCGTCGCGACGGCTACCTCATCACGACACCGTCAGCTCGGCAACTTCAGCTCGGCTGCGTCAGCGCGGCACCTCTGCGACGGCGACGCGCACGTCGTGCGCCGCTCCCCCCACGGCCGCCAGCAGACAGGCGCGGCGCGAGGATGCGGGGATCAACGCGGTGAGCACCCGGTCGCCGTCCTCCGCGAACAGCTCGAGCGACGACACCCGGTCGTTCAGCGCGTCGATCCAGATCTCCCAGTCGATCTCCCCCTCACGCGCGATGGGCATCGACATCGACGCGCCCACCCCCGCCGGGGGAACCACATCGGGGCGGACGACCTCGATGCGCCCGCTCGCGCGGACCTGCCGGATGACGACCTCGCCGCCGTCTGCGGCCCCGATGCGCAGTTCGACGCTTTCTGCATCGTCGAACTCCGCCGTGACACGGATCCGCACCGCATCCGCCGGCGCAGCATCTCCCAGTCCCACGGCGACGCGACCCGCCAGCGAGCCGAGCTCGGTGATCTCGTCGGGTCCGACCTCGATCGCCGACGCCTGTCGCAGACGCACCACGCCGCTGCGGTCGCGAGTGAGCGAGAGCCTGCGAGGAAGAGTCATCGCGCTGCGGTACTCGGAAGACTCGTCGTGAGGGATGCTGCCGGCATACTGCCAGTTGTCCATCCAGGCGATCAGCGTCCGCTCGTTCCCGGCGAGGCCGTCGAACGTGACACCCGCGTAGCAGTCCGGGCCGAAGTCGATCCACCCGAAAGACTCCAGCTCCTCACGCGACAGGCTGCGGTCGACCAGGAGCTCCGACCCGGGAGTCGGGAGGGGCGAAGTCGCCCGGAAGGTCGTGCCGTCGAACTCCCCCACGACGTAGTGGGTTCCCGAACCTCCAGCGATGCCTCCCGGATTGAGGCTGATGAGCAGCACCCACCGCACGTCGTCGTCATCGCCGTCGACGGCGAGCCGGAACATGTCGGGGCACTCCCAGACTCCGCCGACGGGGCCCGCCGGCCCGTAGGACGACAGATAGGTCCACGTCGTGAGGTCGTCGGAGCGGTGGAACAGCACCTGCCGGTCCTCAGCCTCGACCGCGACCATGACCCAGTACGCGTCGGCCCCGTCGTCGTAGCGGAACACCTTCGGGTCGCGGAAGTCGCTCGTGCCCCGGTCGAGCACCGGGTTGCCCCGATACTTCGTCCAGACGTATCCGCCGTCGGTGCTGTACGCGAGAGCCTGCGCCTGGTGCCCGTCGGCGGCCGCCGTGTAGAGCGCCACCAGCGGGGGCTCTTCGGCCGTGCCGAACCCCGAGGTGTTGCCGTGATCGACGACGACGGAGCCGGAGTAGATCTGCGCCGTGTCGTCCCAGAGGATCGCCGGGGCGTGCTCGGTCCATCGTGCGAGATCGGTGCTCGTGGCGTGCCCCCAGCTCACGTCGGCGTGCGAGACCCCGTGCGGGTTGCACTGGAAGTACAGGTGGTACAGGCCGTCGTGGAAGACGAGTCCGTTCGGATCGTTCATCCAGTTGTTGCGCGGAGCGAAGTGCGCTCGTGGGCGAGTGGTGCGGACCGGGGAGAGGTCAGTGGGGGTCACCGGGGCAGTCGTCTTTCTACTTGAGGGGGGCGTGCGTCACTTGCCGACGCCCGCCGTGAGTCCTTCGCGCAGAGGCTTCTGCCCGAAGAAGAACACCAGGAGTGCGGGGATCATCGAGAGGATCACCCCGGCCAGCACCGTCGAGACGCTGCCCGTGCCGAGGTTGCCCTGCAGCGTGACCAGGCCGAGTGGCAGCGTGAAGTTCTGGTCGCTGATGGTCATGATGAGGGGTCGGAAGAACTCGTTCCAGTGATAGTTGAACGCGAGGATGCCGACGATCGCGAGCCCTGGGGTGGCCAGCGGCAGATAGACCCCGAAGAACGTGCGCCAGGGACCGGCCCCGTCGAGCTGAGCGGCCTCGCCCAGCTCGGTCGGGATGCCCATGAAGTACTGCCGCATCAGGAACGTGCCGAACGCGGTGGGGAGCGCAGGGACGATGAGCGCGAGCAGGGTGTCGGCGAGGCCCATGCCCCTCACCAGCATGAACACGGGGACGATCGTCACCTGCAGCGGCACCATCATCGTCGCGAGGATCAGCGCGAACATCAGCTTCTTGTGGCGGAACTCGTACTTCGCGAAGACATAGCCGGCCATCGCGGCGGAGAGCATCTGGCCGGCGGCGACGAGCAGCACGACCAGGGCGCTGTTCCAGGCGTAGAGCCAGATCGGGATCTTGGCGAAGACGTCGGCGAACGCGCCGAACCCGACGCTGACCTCTTGAGTCACGCTGTCGGTCGGCGACAGCGCCGTGATCAGGGTCCAGACGACGGGCCCGAGGGTGAGCAGGGCCGCGAGCCCGAGCAGGGCGAACTTGCCGCCCGTGCCGAGGGTGTAGAGCCAGGAACGCTTCGAAGACACTGTCGTGGTCATGATGGGCCTCACCCGTAGAAGACGAATCGGCGGCTCAGCCGGAACTGGATGGCCGTGACGAGCATGATGAGAAGCGTGAGCACGATGCCGATGGCCGACGCGCCACCGAAGTCGAGCTGTCGGAAAGCGGACTCGTAGATCACCATCACTGCGGTGCGGGTCTCATCACCGGGGCCACCGCGCGTCAGCACCCACGGCTGGTCGAAGATCTGCAGGGCGTTGATGATCGCCATGACGGATGCCACGAGCAGCGTCGGACTCACCAGGGGCAGCGTGATCATGCGGAACTGGGTCCACCCCGCCGCTCCGTCGAGCGAGGATGCCTCGTAGACCTCACTCGGGATGGCGGCGAGCCCGCCGATGAAGAGCAGGAACGTGAAGCCGAAGTTCTGCCACACGTAGACCAGGAGCACGACGACCTTCGCACCGAGGCCCGTCGTCAGCCATCCGACATCCGCGATGCCGATCAGGTTGAGCGTCTGATTCACGAGCCCGAATTCCTGATTGAACAGGTACGCCATGATCAGCGAGACGGATGCCGCCGACAGGATCAGCGGGAAGAACAGCGCCGACCGGAAGAAGGTGCGCAGCCAGTTCGGCATCCTCGACTGCACGAGCACCGCGAGCACCAGCGCGACCGCGAGCTGCAGGATCACGGCGACGACGACGAAGCCGATGGTGTTCAGGAACGACACGCTCACGGTCGGGTTGGCGGCCAGGTCGACGAAGTTGTCGAATCCGACGAAGACCGGTTCGGAGATGATGTCCCAGCGGAAGAAGGCCAGGACGAACGATCCGATGATCGGGATGAAGTTGAACAGGCCGAGACCGATCAGGGTGGGTGCCAGGAAGACCCAGATGATGGATCGCCCCGAGTGGGCGACCGTGCTGGTCTCGCGCCGGGACCCCGGCGGCACGGTGAGAGTGCGGGTGGTGTTCTCGGACATCAGTTTCCCCCCAGCGCGAGCTCGAGATCTCGCTGCATGGTCTCGAGCCCTCGACGGACGCCGGATGGACCGTTCGTGATGGTCGACACCACGTTCTTGAGCAGAGCGGATTCGACGGCGGCCTGCTGGGGCGGCGCCGGCATCGGACCGGTGTCGGGAAACTTGTCGAGCGTGTCGTAGAAGACCTCCCAGTGCGCAGGTCCCACCCCCGCGCCGTAGAGCTTCGCGTTGAGCGAGCGACGAGGGAGTGAGGAGTCGGGCTTCGGGTGGGCGATGGTCATGCCCTCGACCGAGACGCAGTACTTGAGCCACTCCCATGCCTCGTCCTTGCGGGGCGAGGTCTCCATGATCGCGTAGCCTCCCGCCCCGAACTGGTGCCGCTGCCCCGCCATCCGGGGGAAGTAGGTCACGTCATAGGCGTCGTTCGCGACGCCCGCCTCCTGAAGGCCGCTGACCCAGAAGCCACCGGCGGGGGTCATCCCGACCGAGCCGGTGGAGAACAGGGAGACCAGCTCGTTTCCGCCGCCCTGGGCGGGGTTCGCGGCGAGACCCTCCGAGACCATGCGCTCGAGCACCGAGAAGCTCTCGACCGCGTGCTCGTTGAGCGCGTCGGCCTGCTTCCACTCATAGCCTCCGCTGCGGGCCGGCTGGTCGGGATAGAAGCGGTCCCAGAGCCAATCGCCGCCGGTCGCCTTCTCCTCGCGCAGAAAGCTCGTGTTGTTCACGTACAGCCAGGGGACCACGCCGCCCCACAGCCTGTTGTTCCAGAAGTACGGCAGGAACTGCCCCGAAGCGCTCTTCTTCATCGCGCGGGCGGTGCCGAGGAAGTCCTCCAGCGTCCAGTTGTCGGCGGGGCGTTCCAGCCCCGCGCGCTCCATGGCCGTCGTGCTGTAGAAGACGTTCGCCGCGTTGAAGTTGTCGGGCATCTGGAACAGGCTGCCCTGATACATGAACGCCTCGATGAGTGTGGGATTCACGTCGTCGAAGTACTCCTGCATCTCCGACGCGTCGCGGCGCACATAGGCGTCGAGCGGGTGCGCGAGGCGCGAGGCGAAGAGTTGCGCCCCCTCGGTCGCGACCGTGACGACATCGGGTGGCGTGCCGGCCGCGATCATCGTGAGAATCTTGGCGAAGTACTCGCTCCAGTCCTGCCCTTGGATCGCCACGATGCGCACCGAGATGCCGGGGTGCTTGCGTTGGAAGCCGTCGACCAGCGCCTGACGCGCCACCGCGTCCTGCGCGGTGCCGAAGAGGGCGACCGTCAGCGTGTCCGTGCCGCGCCCGGGGATGTCGGCACCGGTGAGTCTCGGCCATGAGACGACGGTGCCCACGATCCCCAGTCCGATCGCGCCGAACAGAGCCCTGCGAGTGAGATCAACCACGATGTTCTCTCCTGAGTGAATGGCCTCGCAGCGAGGGAAGCGAGTCCCGACGACGAAGCTAAATTGATTCAGCATCGCCGAGATTAGCACCGCCGATGTGCGGCCGCAACGATTTTGCTAAATCAATTCAACCGCTGTGGTTCCGCGGTGCCGCATGCACTGCCTAAGCTGGAGATGTCACGACAGGAGGAACTCGGTGCCGAAGAACGTCGATCGCAGGCCGACGCTCGCCGACGTCGCCGCGCTCTCGGGTATGTCGAAGACCGCCGTGAGCATGATCCTCAACGACCGGCCGGGTTCGCGCCTCTCCGCCGATGCTGCTCGTCGGGTCCGCGCCGCCGCCGAGGAGCTCGGCTACCGACCGAATCCCGCGGCCCAGAGCCTGCGCCTCGGAAAGACGAAGACACTCGGCTTCATCTCGGATCAGATCACCGTGACCCGCTACGCCTCCGAGATGATCCGCGGCCTGCTGTCTGCGGCGAAGGAGCACGGCCACACCGTGCTGATCGCCGAGACCGAGGGCGACGACGCCACCATCTCCGACGAGATCCAGGCGATGATCGACCGCCGGGTCGACGGCATCCTGATCGGACTCCTCGGCGCCCGAATGATCGAGGTGCCCGAGACGCCCGCCGACGTGCCGGTCGTGATCGTCAACGGCACGTCGACGACGGGGCACCCCTCCGTGCTCCCCGACGAGCGCGTCGCGGGCCATGCGATGGCGCGCCTGCTCACGGATGCCGGCCACCGCCGCGTCGGCGTGATCGGCAACAACCCGCATGCGGTCTCGTCTCCCGTGCACTCGGTGACCATCGGACCGAGATTCGACGGCATCCGCGCCGCCTTCGCCGAGGCCGGAGTCGAGCCGTTCATCATGGACGTCCCCGAGTGGAACCCCGACATCGGCTACACGCGCACGCTGCAGATGCTCGACGCGCACCCCGACATCACGGCGATCCTGGCCGGCAACGACGGCGTGGCATTCGGCACGTATCAGGCGATCGCGGAGCGCGGGCTCCGCGTGCCCGACGACATCTCGGTGGCCTCCTTCGACGACGAGGAGCTTGCCGGCTTCCAGCGACCGGGGCTCACGACCGCGCGGCTCCCCTACGACGTGATGGGGCGCACAGCGGTCGAGATGCTGCTCGGCGAGCGCCCGCTCGATGCCGTGCTGATCCCGATGCCGGTCGTCGAGCGCGCCTCGATCCGGGCCGTGGATCGACCGGCCGAGATTCATTCAGGCGAATCCATCTCCGCTTCGGAGGCGTAGGCTGGGAGCCGAGGACGGACCGTCCGAGAAGATCTCCCGGCACCGCGACCGTCCGGAAGAGGAGTCACTCGTGGCTCAGTACGACGTCTCGAACCGCTCGGCGATCGTGACGGGAGCAGGCAGCGGAATCGGACGCTCGACCGCTCTCCTGCTCGCTCAGAACGGCGCAGCCGTGGTCGTCAACGATCTGAACGCGGAGCACGCGAACGCGGTCGTCGAAGAGATCCGCGCCGCCGGCGGCACCGCGGAGGCATCCGTCGGAGATGCGACCGACACCGACTGGATCGCCAGCTCGGTCGAGCTCGCGAACACTCTCGCCCCGCTGCGCATCGGCGTCAACAACGCGGGCATCGGCGGAGCATCCGCCCCCACCGCCGAGTACGACGACGCCGCGTGGGACAAGGTCATCTCGATCAACCTCAACGCCGTCTTCCGCAACATGAAGGCGCAGATCCCCTCGATCCTCGCGAACGGCGGCGGCTCGGTCGTCAACATCGCCTCGATCCTCGGCAGCGTCGGCTTCGCCGGCTCTCCCGCCTATGTCGCGGCCAAGCACGCGGTCGTCGGCATGACCAAGTCGGCCGCCCTCGAGTACTCCGCTCAGGGCGTGCGCGTGAACTCGGTCGGCCCAGGCTTCATCGACACCCCGCTGCTCGCCAGCATGGATGCCGCGGCGAAGGAGTTCCTCGTCAGCAAGCACCCGATCGGCCGTCTCGGCCAGGCCGACGAGGTCGCGAACCTCATCGCCTTCCTCGCCAGCGACGCCGCCAGCTTCATCACCGGCAGCTACCACCTCGTCGACGGCGGCTACACCGCCCTCTGAGGTTCAATGGCCGCGCGCCTTGTCGCCCCGTTTCGGTCGTCGTCCGGGGCCGTCGGCAGGGCAACAGCACGGATGCAGGACTCAACCACCCGCATGATCCTGCATCCGTGCCTCGGTCCTGCGTCCGAAACCGGTCAGTTCCCGCATCCGCCGGCATCCGGCCCCACCTCCGGCGCCGCAGCCCAGGCACCCCGGCCCGTCTGCAGGTCGAAAGCACGGATGCAGGACGAGATCGGCGATCTCGCCCTGCATCCGTGCCTCGGTCCTGCATCCGGCCCCGACCTACCCGTCGGCATCGGATGCAGGACGATGGCGGCACGCCCCGTCAGGCGAGACGGTCCAACCGCAGCGTGGCCGTCGCGCTGTGCGCGGCCATCCCCTCGGAGTCGGAGATCACCTGCACGGCATTCGCGAGCTCGGGCGTCGCCTCGCGGCTGATGCGCTGATAGGTGAGAGGCTTCAGGAAGCGCGAGACCGAGAGACCCGCGCTGTGCTTCGCCCCACCCGCGGTCGGCAGCACGTGGTTGGTGCCGGCCATGCCCTTGTCCGAGTAAGCCACGGTGCTCCAGGGCCCGATGAAGATCGAGCCGTAGTTGCGCAGATTCTCGTGGTACCACTCGTCGTCGGCCGTGAGCAGCTCGAGGTGCTCGGGGGCGAGGTCATCCATGAGGGCCGCGGCGGTCTCGCGGTCCTTCGCGACCGTGACCACGCCGTAGTCGCGCCAGGCAGCTCCGGCGATCTCGACGGTCGCCAGGGTCTCGAGCTGACGCTCGATCTCGGCGATCACAGCGTGGCCGTGCTCCTCGGATGTCGTGATGAGCGCCGCAGGCGAGTTCGGCCCGTGCTCCGCCTGACCCAACAGGTCTGCGGCCACGAGCACCGGGTCGGCGGTCTCGTCCGAGATCACCGCGACCTCGCTCGGCCCCGCCAGCAGGTCGATCGCGACGGTGCCGAAGAGCTGACGCTTGGCCTCGGCGACGAACGCGTTGCCCGCACCGACGAGCATATCGACGGGCAGGTCGCCGAGCAGTCCGTAGGCCATTGCTGCGAGCGCCTGCACCCCGCCGATCACGAACACCCGGTCGACTCCCGAGAGGTGCGCCGCGTACACGACCGCGTCGTTCGCTGCGCCATCGGGCTGCGGAGGGGTGCATGCGATCACGGTCGGCACGCCGGCGGCCTTCGCCACACCCACGGTCATGAAGGCGCTCGCGGTGAGCGGGAATCGACCGGCAGGCAGGTAGGCGCCGACCCGCGACACTGGGACGTACTTCGCGCCGGTCACGATGCCGGGCACGAATTCCGTCTCGAAATCGGTCAGGTGCTCACGCGACGCGCGGGCGAACGCCTGAGTCCGCTCGGCGCCGAGCTCGATCGCCGCCCGCAGGTCGGGGTCGAGACGGTCGCCGCTGCTCGCGATCTGCTCGGCAGTGAGCTCGATGTCGGCGCCCTGGTAGTTGTCGAGCTTCCTGGCGTAGTCGAGCACAGCGTCCAGACCGCGCTCGCGGATGTCGGCGAGCATGTTCGTCACGGTCTCGATGACAGCCGGATCACGCTGCGCGGCGGGCGCGTCGATGAGAGGGGTCTTGAGGTGGTGGAAGTCGCCGTCGTAGCGGGCGAGGACAGCTGAGGAGTAACGCATGCAGGAAGGCTAGATCCGCCGCATCCACGAGACAAGCCTGATGATACGTGGTGATCCATCGGGTTTACCATTGGCTATGACCATCACGCAACTGACGGCCTTCCTCGCGGCGCTCGAGGACGGCTCGTTCACGGCGGCGGGCAGGACTCTGGGCATGACGCAGGCCTCCGTCTCCGAGCTCGTCGCGCGCCTCGAACGCGAACTCGGCGTGACCCTCTTCACCCGCGGCAGCAGGCGCCTCGTGCCGACGGCCGCCGCGCTCGAGCTTCGCCCCCACGCGGCGCAGGCCGTGAGCGCGGTGCAGAACGGCATCGACACCATCCAGGCGCTCACGTCGCTGGACCGCGGCACCTGCACGTTCGGCGTGCTGCGCAACGCGGCCTACTACGCGCTCGCGGATCTGGCCGAGACCTTCCATCACCGGCATCCGAACGTGCGACTGCGGCTCGTCGGCATCAACTCGGCGCACGTCGCCCGCTCGATCGCCGCCGGCGAGCTCGAAGCCGGCCTGCTGGTTCTTCCGGTCGACGAGGACGGTCTCGAGGTGCGCCCGCTGTTCCGTGACGAGGTGCTCTATGCCTCGGCCACCCGCGAGCCCGACGCTCCGGCCGTCACGATCGACGAGGTCGCCGACGCCAAGCTCGTGCTCTACGACGCCTTCGCCGGATGGGACGATCCCACACGGCGCCAGCTCCTCGAACGCGCACGGCTGCGGGGGCTCACCATCGAGCCGGCGGTCGAGGTCGAGCACGTCGAGACGGCGCTCAGCCTGGTCGCGGCGGGCACCGCCGACACGATCGTGTCGCGCTCGATCGCCGAGTCCGACGCGTTTCCGTCGGGCATCCGCACCTTCCCGTTCGCCGAGCCGATGCACGACACCATCGCGCTCGTGCAGCGCGAGGGAGTGCTGCTGTCGCCCGCGACGCAGAAGCTGGCCGAGCTGGCAGAGCGGATGCTGCGCGAACGACTGCCGGAGCACGAGGGGCGCACGGCGCTCGACTGATCCGCGACCGCGTCAGTACAGGTCGGCCCGGCGGTCGGCGAACAGGTCGTTGTGCGGCGGCAGCGCCTTGCCACGAGCGGCGTCGAGCGACAGCACGGCCGTGGCTCCCATGACGGCTCGGAACGCGACGATCCAGCCCTGCTCGTCGATGATCGCCGTGCCGTCGGTCCAGTCGACCCCGCGCTCGGATCCCCACCGATCTGCGATCACGACGGGCAGCCGAGACGACCGGGCCGCTGCCATCGCCTGGATCAGCTCGGGAGCGTGCTCGCCCTCGGGTCGCGGCACGAGGGGCCAGTTGACGGGCAGCGCGAGCACGTCAGCGCCCGCGAGCGCGAGCCTGCGCGGCACCTCGGGGAACTCGTTGTCGTAGCAGAGCGCCACGCCGAGGCGACCGAACGGCGCATCAACCACGAGCCCGGCCTCGGGTCCGCTGTCGAAGATCAGCTTCTCGGCGCCCCAGAGGTGCGCCTTGCGGTAGTCGGCGAGGCGCACCTCGCGGGTGAGGACCGCGGCGGTGTTGAACAGACGATCGCCGTCGCTCTCGGCATACCCCACCACGACGACGGCGCCCTCGGGGATCGCCTCCTGCACCGAAGACCACCGCGGGTCGCCGGCGGTCAGAGCGGCGCCGAGCGCCTCCTCACGATCGGCGAACACGTACCCGCTCGTGGCCAGCTCCGGCAGCACGATCAGCTGAGCGCCGCGGCGCGCGGCCGCAGCGATCGCCGAGCGGATGCGGTCGAGGGTGCCGTCGACATCGCCGATCACGATCTCGGGTGAGATCGCGGCGACACGCGGCGAACCGGCATCCGCTGCGCCGACACCCGCGGAGGAGACGCCGGAGCGCGAGGAGCCGGAAGCCCCTCGCGCCCCTGCGCTCTCAGTCATCCTCGGTTGCGGTGACCATCACTCCGAGAGGGGCCAGGTAGCCGTTGGGGTCGATGGTCCAGTCGGCGGCGGCCGCCGCCTCGACGACCTCCGGAGCCCACTCGAGGTAGACGCGGTCGTCGCCGCCGTTGATCACGAGCACCGTACCGGTTCCGGTCTCATCGCCCTCGACGCAGACGTACGAGCGCCAGCTGCCCTCGGGCACCGAGAAGGTGTCGCCCGCGCCCAGCGTGACCGTGGTCGACGGGTCGCCGTTGAGCGTGACCTCCCAGCGACCGGTCTTGAACAGCAGCGCCTGCGTCTTGTCATGGCGGTGGCGAAGCACGCCCTGTCCCGCCTCGGCACGCACCCACGCGAGGTTGAACGAGTGCGGTTCGGTCACGTTCGGCACCTGACGGCGGTTCTCGCTCATGCCGTAGCCGATGGCGGTGGCGAGCTCGACGTGGCCGCCGTCGACCGCTGCGCAGAGCAGTGCCGCCGACGAGTACTTGCGGTCACCCGGTTGGATGACCCGCGAGCGCATGTCCTCGACCGTGTAGGTCGTGAGCTCGTCGATGTAGTGCTGCTTCATCGGCGTGATCAGGGGCACGTCGTCGGGCAGCACATCGCCCGCGACGGTGTCGATGAGCTTGTTGTCGGCCGTGAGGTGCAGGCCATACGACTCCGCCTCGCGAAGCACCGACGGGCCCCAGATGATGCCGCCGTTGTCATCGCGGCCGAGCACCGTGTAGAGGATGCCGTCGTCCGGCCCCTCGTTCGTGAAGCCGCGGAAGATCCAGGTGGGGATCGTGACGATGTCACCGTCGTGGCTGATGTACTCGCCCTGCTTGCCGTCGACCCCCCAGCGGAGTCGGAACTCGCCGCCGAGGTTGATGAACACCTCTGCGGTGAAGTGCAGGTGCAGGTTGTTCGAGATGCCGTTCGGCATGCCGGCGGCCCCGGTGTTGAAGCCGTGGTTCACCTCGAGGTTCACGTACTGGCTCGCGTTCTGCGAGACACCGGCGCCGATGAACGAGTAGTTCTCCTTGCGGTCGGAACCCGGGGTGCGGCAGTCGATGAACGCCGAGTTGCACGGCACCCAGTCGGACCGACGGATGGTGCGGCGTGCGATCTCGTCCGCGGGGACGATGACGTCGACCTGGTCGACGATGGCGTTGCTCATTTCTTCTTCTCCTTGTCGATCAGTCGCTGATCAGTAGATGTTGCTGAAGGCCGCAGGCTCGTCGCCGCGAACGCCCGCAATCTGGGCGCGCAGGGCGATGTCGTCCCACAGGCGCACCTCTTTGACGAGGGCTCCCTGGTGGAATGTGAACTGCGAGATGCCGATCAGGTCGATCGGCTTGCCGGTGAGGCTGCCGTAGTTCGGCACGCCGTTGTAGTCGCCCACGAACTTCCAGGTGACGGCGACGCGCAGGCCCGCATAGCGCACGTCGTAGTTGGTCTGGATGTCGCGGATCTCGAACTGTCCCGCGGGGAACGACTCGAGGAACCGCAGCAGCGCCCGACGGTAGCCCTCGGGACGGATGACGACCCGGTTGCCGACCGTGAGCAGCACGAGGTCGCGGTGGAAGAACTTCTCGACCTTCTGCAGGTCGCGGTCGTTCCAGACCGTCTGGATCATGTCGATCACGGTCTCGACCTCGGAGCGGTAGTCGTCGGGGCGCGCACCGGAGTCGCCCTTCGCGATCGGATCGGCGGGGGCCGGCTCGGTCCATGATCCGGTGTATCCGCGGAAGGCCTGGGCGCGGGCGAGCTCATCGACGTCGAGGCCGCTCTCGAGCGCACCGGCGAGCGAGTCCCGCACCACCCACTCCTCGACCATGCGCCCCTTGCGGTACAGGCAGTTGGCGATCGTGCGGCTGTGCGACGACGTCTGCAGATGCCCGGAGAGCACGAGGTGCGAGCTGAGGAACGCGTCGTCTCCACGGGCCTCCCAGATCACGTCCTCCGCCTGGCCGGTGCGATCGGGCGTCGCCGAGATGCGCATGAGCGTTCCCTCGATGACCTCCTGCCGCGTGGTCGAGGTGCCGTAGGCGCCGTGCACGATCGAGTCGGGCTCGTAGTTTTCGCGGATGAAGCTGATCGACCGATCGACCCAGATCAGATCGGTGACCTCACGGATGAAGTCGTCGGGGTCTTTGTACGGCAGGTAAGCAACCGGGTCGAGAGACACGCTTTTCACTCCTTCGAGACGCGAAGCTGCGGTTCATCGGTGATCGCTGGCTTCGTCTTCGTCAGTGTATGCGTATGCACAAACCAGCGCAAGAGATGATCCTGCGCACACGGTGATCATCGCCGAGCGGCGGGGTCAGCCGGCGTGCGGGGCCGCGAGAGTGCGCCGCGGCACGAAAGCGGATTCGAAGCGCGTCTTCTCGAGTGCGGCGTCCGGGTCCTCGATGCGACGCACGATGAGGTCTGCGGCGGTGCGCGCCATGCCGGCGATGTCGTATCCGATCGTGGCCAAGTCGATGATGGGCCAGGCCGCCTCGGGCAGATCGTCGAAGCCGAGGACCGAGAGGTCCTCCGGCACACGCAGACCCGCGCGGTGGGCGGCGTTGAGCGCCCCGTATGCGACCACGTCGTTGCCGCAGAACAGGAGGGTCGGGCGGTCTGCTCCGGCGAGGATCTCGGATGCCGCCGCCTCACCCTCGGCTGCTCCGTACGGAACCCGCCGCACATCGCTCTCGTGCAGCGTCACGCCCTCGGCGACGAGGGCGTCGCGCAAGGCCGCCTCTCGGCTCTGCGCCGTGCTGGTGTTGCTCGGTCCGAGCACCGCTCCCACGCGCGTGTGACCGAGCTCGACCGCCCGCCGGACAGCGTCGCGATAGCCCGGCGCGGGATCGACGACGGTGGCATCCGCCTCGACGAACGAGCCGGTGCGATTGAAGTACACGAAAGGCAGGCCGCGGTCCTTCAGGCGCAGCGGTGCGACGGACTCGACCGTGGTGGTCGCGAGGATCACGCCGTCGAGACCGTTGGCGAGCAGCCGTTCGACGATCGTGTCGTTGTCGGCCGACTCGGTGTGCAGCATCAGCTGGTAGCCGAGGGTCTCGAGCTCCCGGTGCACCGGGGCGATGATGTGCGAGTAGAACTGGTTGTCGAGATCGGTCAGCAGCAGGCCGATGCGCCGGGTTCGACCCGACGACAGGGCACGCCCCGCCTCGCTCGGCACGTAGCCAAGCAGCTGGGCCGCTTCGCGCACCCTGAGCTTCGTCGCCTCGGACACTCGCGCATCGTCGCGCAGCGCCCGAGACACCGTCGGCTGCGAGACACCCGCCAAGCGGGCCACATCACGACTCGTGACGACCATCTGGCGCCTCCCCCTCGATCTCACGAATTCTACTGCTCTTGACGCCCGAATGCATACGCGGTCATAATCAGCACATACGTATGCAACGGAAGGAAGGGCCATGCCCCTGCATCTCAAGACCGCGCCGACGAAGACGTTCGCGGACACCGCTCAGCAGGACGTCGCCGAGCGGGTGAGGGGAATCATCGACGACATCCGCGAGAACGGCGACGTCGCCGTGCGTCGGTATGCCGAGCAGTTCGACAACTGGAGTCGCGACTCGTACCGACTCTCCGAGGAGGAGATCACGGAGATCATCGGCACGCTCGATGCGCAGGTGATCACCGACATCGAGTTCGTGCAGAGCCAGGTGCGCCGTTTCGCGCAGGCGCAGCGCGATTCACTGGTCGACATCGAGGTCGAGACCCTTCCGGGGGTGTTCCTCGGCCAGAAGCACGTGCCCGTGCAGGCCGCAGGGGCATACATCCCCGGAGGCAAGTACCCGCTGACGGCGTCCGCGCACATGACGATCATCACCGCCAAGGTGGCGGGGGTCCCTCGGGTCGTCGCGTGCACCCCGCCCATCCGTGGCGAGATCCCCGCTGCGACCGTGGCCGCGATGAAGATGGCCGGCGCCGACGAGATCTACATCCTCGGAGGAGTCCAGGCCGTCGCCGCGATGGCCGTCGGCACCGACTCGATCGAGCCGGTGAACATGATCGCCGGGCCGGGCAACGCCTACGTCGCCGAGGCCAAGCGGCAGCTGTTCGGTGAAGTCGGCATCGACCTGTTCGCCGGCCCCACCGAGATCCTCATCGTCGCCGACGAGCACGCCGACCCGTTCTTCACCGCGGTCGACCTGCTCTCTCAGGCGGAGCACGGACCCGACTCGCCCGCCGTGCTCGTGACGACGTCGCAGGCGCTGGCCGAAGAGGTCATGGACTGGATCGAGAAGATCCTTCCCGGCATGCCCACGCGCGACTACGCGGGCCCGGCCTGGCGCGACTGGGGTCAGGTGATCGTCGCCGACGACCTCGACGAGGCCTATCGGATCGCCGACGACTTCGCCTTCGAGCACGTGCAGATCTTCACCCAGAACCCGCGCGAAGCTCTGACGAAGATGCACGACTACGGCGCGCTGTTCCTCGGCGAGAACACGTGCGTCTCCTACGGCGACAAGGTGATCGGCACCAACCACGTGCTGCCGACGCTCGGCGCTGCCCGGTACACGGGCGGGCTCTGGGTCGGCAAGTATCTGCGCACCGTGACGTACCAGGAAGTGCAGAACACCGAGTCGTCGGTCGAGCTCGGCGCCGTCTGCGGGCGCGCTGCCCGGGTCGAGCTGTTCGAGGGCCACGCCCGCTCGGGTGACGCTCGTGCCTGGCGTCATGCCGGCACGGAATTCGCCTGGATCGAAGAGAGCCACGCCGCGGTCGGCGCGGAGACGCGATGACCGACCTCTCCGGTCGCACGGCAGTGGTCACCGGCGGCGGCAGCGGACTCGGGGCGGCTATCGCTTGGTCGTTGCACGCCGCCGGTGCGCACGTCGTGGTGGTCGGGCGCGACGCCGCGAAGCTCGACCGCGTCGCGGCCGACCTCGGGTCACGGGCGCGGGGGATATCGTGCGACGTGTCTGACCCGGCATCCATCGACGCGCTCCGCGAGCAGCTCGCCGGCACCGATGTCTCGATCCTGGTGAACAACGCCGGCATCCCCGGCCCCGTCGCGGCTCTCACCGACATCGACGTCGCCGACTGGGACGAGGTGTTCGCCGTGAACGTGCGCGGCACCTTCCTGCTCTGCAAGGCACTGCTGCCCGGAATGGTCGAGCGCGGCGACGGCGACGTCATCAACGTGGCATCCGTCTCTGGCAAGCGTCCGCTCGCGCATCGCACTCCCTACTGCGCCTCGAAGATGGCCGTGATCGGACTCACGTCGACGCTCGCGTTCGAGGTCGGCCCCGCCGGCGTGCGTGTGAACTCGCTCTCCCCCGGCCCGGTGCAGGGCCCACGGATGGAGCGCAACTTCCGCCTCGAGGCCGAGCGCTCGGGCACGAGCATCGACGATGCCGAGCAGGCGTTCGTGTCGCGTGCGGCTCTCGGCCGCATGGTGACGGAAGACGAGGTCGGCGCGGCGGTCATCGCGATGCTCGCGATGCCGGGCATGTGCGGCGCCGACATCGACCTCTCGGCCGGGATGGTGGCCTGATGCCGTCGCTGCGCGCCAGGGCACGGGCGGGCGAGAAGCTGATCGGCGCCCTGCTGCGGATGCCGTCGGAAGAGCTCGTCGAGATGCTCGCCGTCGCCGAGTTCGACTTCGTCCTGATCGACTGCGAGCACGGACCGGCCGACCTCGTCGCGCTGCGTCAGCACATCGCGCTCGCGCAGGTGCACGACGTGCCGGTCATCGTGCGCGTCGGCGAGGGCGATCGGGATCAGATCCTACGGGTGCTCGATCAGGGAGCCGAGGGCATCCTGGCTCCGCACCTCGACACGACTGCGGATGCCGAGGCGCTGGTCGCCGCGGCGATGTACCCCCCGGTCGGGTCGCGCGGGTTCGCGACGTACAGCCGGGCAGGGCGCTTCGGTCTCGTCGACCCCGCCGAGCACCGCGAGTGGTGGCTCGAGAACACTCTGGTGCTCGGCATGATCGAGTCGCCCCGCGGCGTCACGAACGTCGATGCGCTCGTCACTGCGCCGCGCCTCGACGGCATCATGGTCGGTCCGGCCGATCTCGCGGCCAGCTCCGGCCCGGATGATGAGCCCGTGCCGCAGGCCATCGCCGCCGTGCACTCGGCCCTCGCACGCGCCGGTTCGCTGCGCATGGACATCGTCGGCACGCGGGATGCGGCAAGCGCGGCCTTCACCGACGGCGCCGACCTCGTGGTCTACAACCTCGCCTCCTCCCTCATGGCGCATCTGCGCGGACTGGCGACGCCCGAGCGCTGAGCCCGCCGCCGCATCCCCACCCTCGGGCCTCGCGGCCGCATCCCGACCCCTCGGGCCTCGCGGCCGCATCCCCACCCCTCGGGACCCGCGGCCTCATCCCGACCCTTCGGGAGGAGAACTGCGCTTCGGGAGGAGAGATTCACGGATTCTCTCCTCCCGGGGCGCAGTCCTCCTCCCGAGAGGACGCCGCGCGACGGCGCCCGAGCGTCTGTGGGCTCAGATGCGGAGGTGCGAGCGCCACGACCCCACGAGTCCACCGAATTCCCGCGGCCTCTCGAGCGGCAGCAGGTGGCCGGCATCCAGAGACACGAGCCGTGCGTCCGGCATCGCCGACACGATCTCGGTGTGGAAGCGCGGCGGGCAGATGACGTCGTCGAGTCCGGAGACGACGAGCGTCGGCATGGTCAGTCCGCCCAGTCGCGACAGCAGATCGGTGCGTGTGAGCTGCATCCGCAGCTGAGCCCGCAGCCGCTCGGCCCCGGTCTCCTCGCCCATGCGCAGCGTGCGCTCCACGAGGTCGGGACGATCTCGCACGACGTTCTCTCCGAGCAGAGGCTGGAGGATGCTGTCCTGCAGCGCTCGCGGCTCAGCACCACCTTCGAGAGCATCCAGCCAGCTCGTCCAGCCGGAGCGCTGCGCATCGGTCGGCGCCTTGGCGTTGGTCGACACGAGGCAGAGCCCCGCGACACGCGTCGAAGCGGCGAGCGCGAGCGCCATGCCGACGATGCCGCCGAGCGAGTGCCCGACCACGATGAACGAATCGGGCAGCTCGTCGAGCAGCGCATCGACCTGCCCCGAGACGGTGGGGCGATCCAGCACCGGCCGGATCGCCCCACCTGCTCCCCCTCCGAAACCGCCGTCCTCCCATAGATCGGCGGTGCAGTTCATGCCGGCCAGCAGCACGAGCGGCGGCACCGCGACCGCCATGTCAGCCCTTCACAGCGCCGTCGCTGAGGCCGGCGACGAGGTACTTCTGCGCGATGAACGCGATCACGAACACCGGGATCGTGAGCAGCATGGATGCGGCTCCCGCCTGTTGCAGCATCGGCAGGGTCTGCCCGAGCTGGGTGGCGATGAAGACCGGCACGGTCTTCGAAGAGGTGTCGGTGAGCACGAGAGCCGTCAGGTACTCCTGGAACGCGAACAGGAAGACGAAGATACCGGCCGTCAGGATGCCGGGGCCCATCAGCGGGATCATGACCCGGCGCAGCATCCCGATCCTGGTGCATCCGTCGATCATGGCGGCCTCGTCGAGCTCCCGGGGGATCTCGGCGAAGAAGTTGCGCAGCAGCCAGATCGTGAACGGCTGGTTGATCGCGACGAGGGCGATCGCCAACGCGAACGTCGTGTCGTAGATGCCGAGCGCCCTGCTGATGTCGTACATCGGCAGCACGACCGAGAAGCGCGGGAGCGCCCGGAAGATCAGGGCGAGCACCAGCAGCAGCGCCGAAACATAGCTCGGGAACCTCGAGAGCGCGTACGCCGCGGGGATGCCGATGACCAGCGCGAGCACGGTCGAGACGACGGCGACCACGAGGGTGTTGACGAGGTAGTCCGCGAAGTAGGTCGTCTCCCACAGGTTGACGAAGGCCTGCAGCGTGGGCTCGTAGTCCCAGAACACCGGCGGGTTCGAGAACGCGACGTCTGTGGGCTTCGTGACCGACAGCGCCATCCAGATGAACGGGCTGAGCATCACGATGCAGAGGATGCCGAGCAGCAGTCCGGTGACGACCGGGGGGCGGTTCGGTCCGCGCCGCTTGCGCTTCGATGCGCCGCTGGTGATGATCGCCCGGGTGGAGAGCTCGGAGTCGGAGAGCTCGGAGGTCGTGAGGCTCATCGTTCTGCCTTCGCTTCCTTGAAGATGCCCCGGATGAACGGGATCAGCATGATGAGGATGAGGACGATGGTGAGCACGTTGATCGCGCTGCCGAGGCCGAGGTTCTGTGCGCCGTCGGCGAAGGCGACCGAGTAGACGTAGAGCATGATCGACTCGTTGCCGATCGACTGCGCCTGCGGCGACAGGGGGATCAGGTTGTCGAACATCCTCAGGACGTCCATGATCGTGATCAGCGTCACGAACCCGAGCACCCCGCGAATGGTCGGGATGATCACGCTGATGTGGGTCTGGAAGGCGTTCGCTCCGTCGATCTTCGCGGCTTCCTTCAGTTCGTTCGGCACCCCCTGCAGCCCCGCCAGGATGATCAGCATCGCGAACGGGAGCATCGACCAGACAGTGTTCGCGATCACGAGGATCGCGTTGGGAACCTGGTCGGTGAACCAGAGCACCTGGGTGCCGCCCATCAACCCGATGAACCGGTTGACGACGCCGCCGAAGCTGTCGTCGAACAGCCACGAGAACGCCACAGCCCCCACGAGGTTGGGCAGCACATACGAGACGAGCAGGATGCCGAGTACCAGCGGACGGGACGTCGTGATCCTGTTGACGCCTGTCGCGATGATGTACCCGAACACGAGCAGGATCACGGTCGTGATGACCGTGACGATCACGGTGAAGGCGACCGCCCGGTGGAAGCGCGGATCAGTCAGCGCGTAGACGAAGTTGTCGAGCCCGACGAACGATCCGGGTGAGCCGTAGCGGACCTGCTCGAAGCTCCACTGCACCGTGCGCACCAGGGGGAGCACGAGGAGCGCCCCCATCACCAGCAGGCTCGGTGCGAAGAGCAACCAGAACTCGCGTGTCTTCATAAGCGTCCTCCCTTGGACGAGCTGTGGCCTGAACTCGCGCTCAGGCCACAGCCGCGGACCGGCGGTCCTGGATCAGCCGACGAAGGACTCGCCGGTTGCCTGCATCTGCGCCAGCCCGTCGTCGACGGAGACGTTGCCGTTGAGGATCTCGACGAGGATCGGGCGGATCTCGTTCGTCAGGTCGGCCAGCACCGGCGACACGATCGGCGGCATCGCCGAGGCGATCGAGTCGTTGGCGGCGGCGCCGTACGGCGAGTTCTCTTCGGTGACCATCCCCTCGCGGGCCGGGTAGGCCGCCGGAACGGATGCCGTCGACGCGTCTTCGCTGACGGCCGAGGCCATCATCTGGAAGAGCATGTCGTGGTCGAGCTTCGTGTTGAACGGAATCGACCATCCGTCGATCGACAGGCGGTTGTAGGAGTAGTCGGCGTCAGTCGTGAGCTTGGGCGCCCCCGCGAAGCCGAACGAGTCGGAGAGCTTCGAGTTTTCCGGCAGCGTCAGGTCGATCATCCGGCCCGAGAACATGATCGACATGGCCGCAGTGCCGTTGAACATCTGCTGCTGCACCTTGGGCTGGTCGAAGGTCGTGACCTGCGGATCCATGTACGGCTTGAGCGCGAGCATCGCCTCGACGGCTTGCTTGGCCTCGGGGCCGTCGAGCGTCACGTCGCCGTCGGCGTTCACGAAGTCGGCGCCGAGCGAGTTCATCGCGGCCTGGAAACCGGTGGAGACGTCGCTCGTCGCGAGCCACGGCAGCGCGATCGGGTAGTCCATGAGCCCCTCGGCCTGGATCGCCTCGGCGGCGGAGATCATCTCGTCGAAGGTGGTCGGCACCTCGAGCCCCAGGTCGTCGAAGACATCCGTGCGGTATGCCATGACGAACATCTGCGCCTGCATCGGGATGGCGTAGATGTCGCCGTCGTACGACATGCCCTCCACCATCGACTCGCTGATCTCGCCCAGACCGTAGTCGTCGGCATACTTGTCCCAGAGGTCGTTCAGCGGAACGAGCTTCTTCTCTTCGGCAAAGCCCGGGATGACGAATCCGTAGGTTTCGAGGATGTCGTAGGTGCCCGAGTCGCCGGCGAGCGTCGCCGTGGTCTTGGTCACCTGCCCGCCGAAGTCGATCGGGTCGTGCTTCAGCGTCACGTCGTCGTTCGAACAGCTCGACACCATGGTGTCGGTGAACGGGTCGATCGCCGAGGAGTTGTAGGCGAGGACGTTGACCGTGGTCTTGCCCTCCGGAGCCGTGTAGTCACACGACACCGTTGTCGAGTTCGCGTTGTCGGTGCGGGTCCCGGCGCCGCAGCTGGAGAGGGCGATCATGCCCACCGCTGCGAGGGCGAGTACCGGCAGTGCCCGATGCTTGATATGTCCCATGACGCTGATGGTATACGTATGCAACGGACTTAGGGAAGCCTATATTCCAGGAATTCTTGAGGATTGAATACGTATACTGCCGAAACCCGCGGCATGGTGGGCGCGGAGGGGTCTGGACATGCCCGCCGCTGCCGACTACCCCCGCGGGCGACGCTTCTCGAGCACGCCGGCGAGCAGCACCGCGACCACTGCCGCGGCCGGTGCCACGATCAGCCCGGCCCGCAGACTCTCGGTGTCGGCGATGAAGCCGACGAATGGCGGCGAGAGCAGGAACCCGAGGCGCAGCAGCCACGACACGATCGTGAGCCCGGCTCCCGGTCGCAGACCCGGCAGCTCATCCGCCGCATGCATCGCCGCCGGGATGAGCGTCGCGATGCCGAAGCCGACGGCGGCGAATCCGGCGATCGTTCCCGGCACGCTCGGGAAGATGAGCGCGAGGGCCATTCCCCCGGCGGCGATCAGGCCTCCGACGCGGGCCACGGCGCGCTGCCCGAAGCGGTCGGTCATGCCGTCGCCCAGCATCCGTCCGATGAACTGCGCTCCGACCAGGGCGATGAATCCGAGGGGCGCGATCGCGGCGGCGGCGCCGAGCGATTCGCTGAGGTAGAGGGTCGCCCACGAGTTGCCGGCATCCTCGGCGATCGCCCCGGCCATAGCGATGAGCGTGAGCGCGATGAGCACCATCACGGTGCGAGGGCTCACGCCACGACGCACTGCTGTCTGCAGCTCGACCGGGTCGGCCGTCGCCTCGGCATCCGCCTCCTCATCGCGACCGGGCAGGCAGAACCAGAGCGCCGTGAAGGCCACCGCAGCGAACACCGCGGTCGAGATTCCGAGATGCACGCCGAGGGGCAGCTGCAGGGCGATCGCCGCCGCGGCCATGCCGCCACCGAGCACCGCACCTATCGACCAGATCGCGTGGAACGAGTTGATGATCGAGCGGCCGTAGCGCCGCTGCACTCGCAGGCCATGCGCGTTCTGCGCGACGTCGGTGATCGCATCGAAGGCCCCGCCGAGCAGCAGGGCGACGGCGAACAGGATGCCGGAGGGAGCGAGCGCCGCGGCGAGCAGGCCGAGACCGGTGGCGATCGTGCCGATCACGGCGATCCGCCCCGAGCCGAATCGGCGGATCAGCACAGCGGCGAACAGCCCGGCGGCGATGGCTCCGGCGGGGAATGCGGCGATCGCCAGGCCGTAGCCCACGTTGTCGAGCTCGAGAGCGGCCTTGATCTCGGGGTACCGCGGCAGGATGTTGGCGAACAGGGCGCCGTTCGTGAGGAACAGCGCAGAGACCGCGATTCGTGCGCGACGGGTGGCCAGGTCAACGGCGGGGCGTCGAATCGATTCGATCGAAGTCATAGCAACGACGGTACACGCCCGAGGGCGTCGTCGAAAATCATCGCTCCGGCGCCGGAGTCGGCGCCTCCGCGCTCTCAGCCCAGCAGCGGTTCGACCTGGGCCGCATCCTCCGTGATCACTGACGCCGCAGCGACCGCGGCCTTCGCGTCGTCGAGGCGATCGAACTGACCGATGAAATCAGACTGCGCCCCGAACGCCCGGAAGCCCTCGCGGGGCGTCCCGGTGATCGACCCGAGGAACTGCCTGCGGTCGTTCCCGACGTGGAAGCCGGGATCGACCTCGACCCACAGACCTCGGGGCCGGGATGCCGAGCGCACCCGCGCACCGGTCACGGCCTTGG
Organism: Microbacterium sp. K2; assembly: GCF_051365005.1. Taxonomy (NCBI): domain Bacteria; kingdom Bacillati; phylum Actinomycetota; class Actinomycetes; order Micrococcales; family Microbacteriaceae; genus Microbacterium; species Microbacterium sp. K2. Next base: position 2,061,172 of record NZ_JBLWII010000001.1, read on the forward strand.
CGGCATTTCTGATGCGTGCAGACATGGGTCACGCACTCATCGCGTGCAGGGTGCGGGAGCCGTCGACCACCCGGGCGAACTCCTCGCGCGTGAGGTCGAGGCCTCCCGCCGAGTTCGCGGCGTTCATCATCGCCACCACCAGCGAACGATCGACATCCACCTCCTGCGACATGGAGAAGCGCAGGGGAATCGACGCGTGCACCCAGATGGTCTCGGCGATGCCGTCGCCCATCGCGAGCGTGAGCGGGAATGACTCATTGCGTCGCAGCTTCGTCACGATCACGAGCCGCAGGTGAGTCATCAGCCGATCGTCGAGTTCGATCGGCGTTGCTGTGTTTCCGTACGTCAGACGTCCCATGATCTCTCCCTCAACGAAAACTCCGTTGAGAAATAGATTACTAGGTTACCTAGCTAAATCACAGTCCGAGCTACGGGAGGTCGCCGATCTCCTCGGCCAGACGTCGCAGGAACCGAGTGATCGCGTCGGTCTGATCCGGGGTGAACTCACTGGCGAGCGACTCGATGCGCTGCGTCAACTCATCTGCCTGCGCGTTGAGATCGCGCAGCGACGGACGCAGCACCTTGGAGCGGGCATCGGCAGGATGCGGCCCCACCACGATCTGACCGCGCTCCTGAAGGCGACGCAGCAGACTGGTGATCGCGGCCGTGCTGACGTTCAAGTGAGCGGCGAGGCCGCCCGGCGTCGCCGGGGAGTCGTCAGAGGCGTCGAGGATGTACCTCATCGCCTCGCGGTCGGTGTCGTTCGGCGCGCGCACGGCGGCAAGACGTCGTCCGAACTGGGCCTCGGCCCTGCGAAGTTCATCGACACGCGCGACGAGTTCACTCGCCCGCGTCGCCATCTCGGTACTGCTGCTCATGCGTCACCCCCTGACCCTTCCATGGTACTCGACAAACAGGTAACCAGGTTGCCTAGCGAAATCCAATGCGACCAGCCACTCTGATGAAGTGAGATGATGGAATTCTGGGAAAGGGGCCTCATGGTCGAGCGATTCGCACTCGAGGATGCCGGGTACATCATGTACGCCGACATGATCGACCGTCTGCGCGCGGACTTTCCCTCCGTGCCTGCGTGGCGGATCGATCAGATCGTCACCGCCGAACATGACGCGATCACCGGCGGGATCCTGCGGATCGTGCCGGCCGAGGTCGAGTCCGGCGCGGCCGAGATGCTCGCACGCGAGGTGGAACCCCGTGGAAGTGAAGAAAGCCTGAGCGATGATGGCGAGGTGGCGTGATGGAGCGCTCTGAGGAGTTCGGCCGTTCCGGCTACTGGTACCCCGAGGCAGACAGCGCGAGCACCGTCGACGTCCTGAACCTGCTGCGTCGCTACCGATCGGCCGAGACCGCGATGCGGGAACGCACACGCATCTCGATGAAGATGAACGAGACCGACCTCGTCGCCCTGCGCTTCCTGCTGCGCGAGCAGCGGGCCGGACGCATCGTGCGCGCGATCGACATCGCCCGCATGCTCGACATCTCGACCGCATCGACGACGACCCTCATCGACCGCCTCGAGAAGGGCGGGCACGCGAAGCGGGAGCCGCATCCGACCGATCGACGCGCCGGAATCGTGGTGCCGACGGTCAGCAGCGACGACGAGGTGCGCGAGACCCTCGGTGCGATGCACAGGCGGATGCTGGCGCTCGTCGACGAGATGAGCGACAAGGAGCGCGCGGTCGTCACCCGCTTCCTCGCCGGCATGACGTCGGCCATCGAAGAGGCGTCTGATCTCGACCAGGAACTGCGCGACGTCATCCGCTCGCACGAGGAATCCGAGTCCTCCGGCGAGTGATCGCCGAGAGCCGGCCGACGGATCGGCCGGCCACCCGACGCTCTGATCAGACTCTTCCGGGGTCGGTCTTCGCCTGAGCGTTCGCCTCACCCGCGGCATCCGCTGCCACGACCACCCGCTCGGGGAACAGCTCGTCGAGATCGAGGTCCGGGTTCTCCTCCTGCGTCTCGACCAGTTCGACGGCCTCCTCGATCGTCTGCACGCTCGGCATCGCGCCGGGCAGCGGCCTGCGCGCCGACTCCTTGAGCACGACCACGGCGATGAAGCCGGCGATCGACGTGCCGATCACGTAGAACGCCGGTGCCAGCGCCGAGCCGGTGAGCTGCACGAGCGCCTCCATGACGACCGGCGCCGTGCCGGCGAAGAGCGCGACGGCGAGGTTGTACGAGATGCCCATGCCGCCGTACCGCGACGACGTGGGGAACAGCGCGGGCAGCGACGACGCGAGGTTCGCGACGTAGAAGGTCACCGGGAAGGCGAGCAGCACGAGCCCGAGCAGGGTCGACCAGATCTCGCCGTGCATCATGAACAGGAACGACGGCACCGCGAGCACGATCGCCGAGATCGAGCCGATGAACAGCACCTTCTTGCGCCCGATGCGGTCGGACAGCTTGCCGGTCAGGGGGATGCTGAGGGCCATCGCCACGAGCACGGGCAGGGTGAGCAGAGTGCCGTGCACCTCGTCATAGCCCAGCGTGCCGGTGAGGTACGTCGGCATGTACGACGTGAGAGCGTAGCCGACGGTGTTGGCCGCGGCGACGAGCACGAAAGCGGTCAGCAGCTCGCGCCAGTACGCGCGGATCAGCGCGAGGACGCCCTTCGGCGCATCGGCGGCCTTCTGCGCGTCGTCGGCTGCACGCTCGGCCGACTCCTTCGCCTCCTGGAAGGCGGGGGTGTCTTCGATCTTGAGACGGAAGTAGATCGCGATGAGCCCGAGCGGCAGTGCGACGAGGAACGGGATGCGCCAGGCGAAGCCCTGCATCGTCTCTGCCGACAGCGTCAGCTGCAGGATCGACACGAACGCGGCGCCGATCGCGAAGCCCATGTACGACCCGAGGTCGAGCAGCGAGGCATAGAACCCGCGACTCTTGTCCGGCGCGTATTCGGTGATGAACGTCGTGGCACCGGCATACTCGCCACCGGTCGAGAAGCCCTGCGCGAGCTTGAGCACGATGAGCAGGATCGGCGCCCAGATGCCGATCACCGAGAAGTCGGGGAGCACGCCGATGAGGAACGTCGCCGCGGCCATCATGATCAGCGTGAAGGCCAGCACGCGCTGACGGCCGAGCCGATCGCCGAGCTGGCCGAGCACGACGCCGCCGAGCGGACGGGCGATGAAGGTCACCGCGAACACACCGAGCGAGAAGAGCGACTGCGCACCGGCTGATGCATCGGGCAGGAACGCGCGGCCGATGATCACGGCGAGATAGCCGTAGATGCCGATGTCGTACCACTCCATGAGGTTGCCGACCACCGTGCCGGCGACTGCGCGGCGCAGCATCGGGCGGTCGACCACGGTGACGTCGTCGACCGTGAGACGTCGTGGTTCGTCCGCGCCGGGTCGCAGACGACGGATCAGTCGCTGCCACAGGTTCGGGGTGGTGCTCTTCAGGGGATCGGACATCGTGCCATCTTCCTTCTCTTGCGGCATCCGCGTCTCAGAGGACGGAACGCACAAACGGCGGGGAGGCGGCTTCTGCCACCTCCCCGCGCTGTGTCGCTGGTGTCAGCTGTTGAAAGCGTCCTTGACGTTCTCGCCAGCCTTCTTGACGTTGGCCTTCGCCTGATCGGCGCGGCCCTCCGCCTCGAGCTTCTCGTTGTCGGTCACCTTGCCGGCAGCTTCCTTCGCCTTGCCGGCGATGTCCTGTGCGGCGTTCTTGATCTTGTCATCGAGTCCCATGGGGGGCTCCTTTCTCTTCTCAGCGGTGGTCTGTGGTCGGGATCCTGTGGTGTCGACTCACAGGGGGATGTCGAGTGCGGAGGCAGCCAGCGGCAAAGTTGCTGCAGCGATCACCGCGATGAGGCCGGCGACTCCGGCGGACTTCCAGAGCGGCGGGCGGGCGGGGGCCAGCGGGATGCGGCGGATTCCGGTCGCGCGACCGACCGCATCACGGGCCGAGAGCGGAGCGAGGTCGACGGAGTCGGTCGGGGCGAGTCGGCGCGAGCGGAGGTCGCGCCGTGTGGCGTGCTGCGCTGATGTCGACATGCGGTTTCCCTTCCTCGGCCAAAAGATTACTAGATGAACTAGTGATTCGCCAGCCTAGTGAAACTTTCGGGTATCGCGCCTACGCTCGAGTCATGACCGAGCTCACGCAGCCCACCGGGCACGAAGAGGCCCTGCGCGCCCTCCCCCGCGACGACGGATCCGCGCCCCGCGCGCTGGTGCTCGGTGCCACCGGGTACATCGGCGGACGGCTGACACCGCGACTGCTGAACGCCGGATACCGGGTGCGCGCACTGGCACGTGACGCCGCGCGAGCGGCATCCTTCCCCTGGGGTGCCGAGTGCGAGATCGTCGAGGGTTCGGCCGACGATGCCGATGCCGTCGCCGAGGCCATGAAAGACGTCGACGTGGTCTATTACCTGATCCACTCGATGACCGCGGGCAAGGGATTCGAAGAGAGCGATGAGCGAGCGGCCACCACGGTGGCGGATGCCGCGGCGAAGGCCGGCGTGCGACGCATCGTCTATCTCGGCGGCCTGCACCCCGACGACGTGAAGCTGTCGCCGCATCTGCGCTCGCGTGTGCGGGTCGGCGAGATCTTCCTCGAGTCGGGTGTGCCGACGCTGGTGCTGCAGGCGGGCGTCGTGATCGGCTCGGGTTCTGCGTCGTTCGAGATGATCCGCCACCTCACCGATGTGCTGCCGTACATGCCGGCGCCGAAGTGGGTGCGCAACCGCATCCAGCCGATCGCCGTGCGCGACGTGCTGCACTACCTGCTGGGTGCGGCCCGCGTGGACGACGAGGTGAATCGCGCGGTGGACATCGGCGGACCCGACGTGCTGCGCTACGGCCAGATGATGAACGGCTATGCGCTCGAAGCCGGACTCCGTCAGCGTGCGATCGCCTCTCTGCCGGTGCTGACCCCCGGTCTCGCCTCGCACTGGGTGAATCTCGTGACGCCGGTTCCGCGGTCGATCGCACGCCCGCTCGTCGCGTCGCTGCAGAACGAGTGCATCGTGAAGGACCACGCGATCGACGAGCTGATTCCGCAGCCCGAGGGCGGGTTGACCCCGTATCGCACGGCGGTCTCGCTCGCGCTGGGTCGCGACGCCGCCGACACCATCGAGACGAGCTGGCAGGATGCCGAAGTCTCGGGCGCTCCGAGCGATCCCCTGCCCAGCGACCCGGACTGGGCCGGACGCACCGTGTTCACCGACACACGCAAGCTGCGCACCGCCGCACCGGTCGACAGCCTGTGGCGAGTGATCATCGGCATCGGCGGGTCGAACGGCTGGTACTCGTCGAAGTTCCTGTGGGCTGTGCGCGGGTGGATGGACCGCCTCGTCGGAGGAGTCGGCCTTCGCCGCGGACGCCGCAGCAAGGCAGAGGCGCGGGTCGGAGACGCGATCGACTTCTGGCGCGTCGAGGCCGTCGAGGAGCCCGGACGGGCGACCGACTCATCACCCGCGAGCGGCGGACTGCTGCGCCTGCGCGCCGAGATGAAGGTGCCGGGCGATGCGTGGCTCGAGCTGCGCGCGCTCCCCGACGGCGACGGGTCGCGCTACGAGCAGCGCGCCGTGTTCTTCCCCCGAGGACTCGCCGGCCGGCTGTACTGGCTCGGTGTACTGCCGTTCCACGGCTTCATCTTCGCGGGCATGGCGGCGAGGATCACCGACGCTGCGGCGGTGCCGGTCGAGACGGTCGCGGATGGTTCGGCATCCGCTTCGGGTGCGGCAGGTTCGGCATCCGCTTCGGGCGCGGCATCCGTCGTCAGCTGAGTTCCCTGTCTGCTGCCCCTCTTGCGACTCGCGTGCGGGGTCACTTTCGCACCCGAGGCCGCGTGCGGGGTCAGTTTCGCACCCCAAACGGCCCATTCCGATGCGAAATCGACCCCGCACCGAGCAGAAGCCGTGTGTGGGGTCGATTCCGTGCGAAGTCAGGAAGGGCGCTCGGCGAGGCCGGCCGCGTCTGATCCGGGGTCCGAACCCGAACCGGCATCCGCATCCGCATCCGCATCGGCAGCCGCATCCGCAGCGGTTCCGTCGGATGCCGGGACGATGTCGATCGCCTCGGTCGCCGTCGCGTAGACCTCGGCGAGGCTGTCGTCGACGTCGGCCTCGTCGATCCACGCGAGGTCGTCTTCGGAATGGTCGTATTCGACGGGCACGAGGGCGAAGTCGTCGCCGTACTCCTCGAGACCGGCCATGACGCTGTGACGCACGGCCATACGGGCATAGCGTTCGCGCAGGATCATCGGATCCCGCCGCAGGTCCTTCATGAACGCGACCATCATGAACGCCATGATCACCGCGAACGGCAGAGCGGCGATGATCGTGACATTCTGCAGCGACTTGAGCCCACTGCCCTCTTCGCCGGTGACGAGCAGCACCGCGGCGATGACTCCGACCAGCACACCCCACACCACAGCGACCCAGCGCGACGGCTCGGGGCGACCCTGCTGCGAGAGCGTGCCCATCACGAGCGAGGCCGAATCGGCACCGGTGATGAAGAAGATCGAGATGAGCAGGATGAGGACGATGCTCGTGATCAGCGGGAACGGAAGGTTCTCGAGCACGCCGAAGAGCACTTCCTCGGGCGGATCCACGGTGAGGTTCGCGCCGTCCATCTGCTGCTGGATCGCCGTCGTGCCGAAGATCGCGAACCACACGAGCGAGATGACGGCGGGCACGACGATGACGACCGACACGAACTGGCGCAGCGTGCGGCCGCGCGAGATCTTGGCGATGAACATGCCGACGAACGGCGACCACGAGATCCACCACGCCCAGTAGAAGATCGTCCAGCTCGAGAGGAACACCTGCGCCTCATCGCCCTGTGATGCCGAGCGGGCGACCATCTCGGGCAGATCGCCGAGGAACTGCACGGCAACCGAAGGGATGACGTTGAGGATCAGGAGCGTCGGGCCGACGAAGAACACGAAGAAGGCGAGCAGCAGCGCGACGACCGCGTTGATGTTCGACAGCGCGCGGATGCCCTTCGAGACGCCCGAGACGGCGGATGCGATGAAGCAGGCCGTGAGCACGGCGATCGCCGCGATGAGCACGCCGTTGCCGAGCTCGCCGATGCCGCTGACGATCTCGACGCCGTGGCCGATCTGCAGGGCTCCGAGGCCCAGCGATGCGGCGGTGCCGAACAGGGTCACGATGATCGAGAAGATGTCGATCGTGCGGCCGAGGGGGCCGGTCGTGCGGCCCTCACCCAGCAGCGGGGCGAAGATCGACGAGATCAGCGGAGTGCGGCCGCGGCGGAACGCACCGTAGGCGATCGCGCCACCGACGAGCGCGTAGAACGCCCACGCCTGCGGACCCCAGTGGTAGAGCACCTGTGCCTGGGCGGTGTGCATGGCCTCGAGAGTGTCGGCCTCGACGGTGCCGGGCGGAGGGGTCTCGAAGAAGGTGAGCGGCTCGGCCGCGCCCCAGAAGACGAGGCCGATGCCCATGCCTGCGGCGAACAGCATCGAGATCCACGAGAACATCGAGAACTCGGGCTCTTCGTCGTCACGACCGAGCGGGATGCGTCCGTAGCGGCTGAAGCCGATGAACAGCATGAAGACGAGGATGACAGTGGCGATCGTCGTGAAGAAGAAGCCGAAGTACTCGACGACCCACGCGAGCACGGTCGCGGTCGTGCCCGAGAGGTTGTCGCCCGCGAAGACTCCCCAGGCGATGAAGGCGATGGTCAGCGCGACCGCGATGCCGAAGACGAGCGGATCGGTGCGGTACGTGCGACCGGTCTCTTCGACTGAGACGCCGGGCACGAGCGCCGGGTGCACGCCGCGCGGCGGCACCGCGGCGATGTCGCGGACGATCTTCTGCGCGGCTTCCGTGGCCTTCGCGGCCTGGCGGACTGCTGCGGTATTGGTCTTCGGAGCGTCGGTCCGTGAGGTGGGGTTGTCGTCCGGAGTGTCCATGGGAACCAATTCTCCCATGCCGGCATTCTGCGGCCGACGGGGCGGGCCTCGGTCGTTGAGCGAAGACGACGACGTCGACTGAGACGAAACGTCGCGAGCCCGCGTCAGCGCAGGCTGCGGCGCCCGCCGAAGACCGAGTGCAGCAGCGGCAGCGCCGAGACGCAGAGGAGAGTGATGCCGAGCGGGGGAAGGGATGGAACGAGCAGCGCGCCGCCGACGAGCATCGCGGCGAAAAGCACCCCCGACCCGATGCGTCGGGCGATGCCCTCGAGCCGGTCGAGGCGGCGCTCGAGAGCTGACGTGTCGAACGTGACGTTGCCGTCGTCGACGCGGGTGATGATCGCGTCGATGCGCTTGGGCAGGCGATAGGTGACGGCGGCGGTCTCCATGGCCTGCTGCGCCATGTCCTGCATGAGGTTGCCCGACTCGTCGCGCAGCAGCCGTGCGGCGTAGGGCTCGGCGGCGTCCCATACGTTGAACGAGGGGTCGAGGCTCGAGCACATGCCCGAGGTCAGCGACACCGCGCGAATCAGCAGCAGCATGTTCTCGGGCAGCTGCAGCGGCAGCGAGCGCACCATGTCGCCGAACTCGTCGGCGAAGTCCGTGAACTCACGGGGGTCGACCTTGCTCAGCTCCGCGAAGCCCATGCCGCCGAAGCGTGCGAACAGCGCCCGGAGCGCCCGTTCGAGCTCGGCGGTGTCGGCCGACGGCAGCAGCACGCCGATCTCTTGAGCCGCGGTGACCAGCCCGCGGCTGTCGCGACCGGCGACCGCGATCAGCAGCGTGCGCAGGCCGTTGCGGAGAGTGTCGGGCACCTCGGCCATCATTCCGAAGTCGATGAAGGTGAGGCGGAAGTTCCTGCCCGTCGTGGACTCCGGCTCGGGCGTCACGAAGATGTTGCCGGGGTGCGGGTCGGCGTGCACGAAGCTGTGCGTGAACACCTGGTCGAACATGACCTCGGCGAACACATCCGCGACCTCCGACGGATCGATGCCCGCCGCGCGCAGAGCATCCGTGTCGTTGATCTTGATCGCCGTCACGTCAGACAGCGTGAGCACGCGACGCGTCGAGCGCTCCCAGACGATCTCGGGGGCGCTGACGCGCGGGTCTCCGGCGAAGTTCTCGCGGAAACGCTCGGCGCTCGCGGCCTCGTGCAGGTAGTCGATCTCCTCGAGGCTCGTCTGCGCGAACTCCTCGACCAGGCCGGGGGCGTCGACCCGGTCGCTGACGAGCCTGACGCGCATCGCCCACCGCGCCACGCGGCGCAGAGCCGCGAGGTCGACCGCGACGATCTCGTCAATGCCCGGGCGCTGCACCTTGACGACCACGTCGCCGAGGCCGGTGTCGGCGGCATCCTGCGCAGACAGGCGGGCGCGGTGCGCCTGACCGAGGGATGCCGCGGCCACCGGATTCTCGTCGAACCATGCGTACGCCTGCTCGAGCGGCATGCCGAGTTCGGCCTCGGCGGCGGCGCGGATGCCGGAGAACGGCACGGCCGGAACCTCGTCCTGCAGCCCCTCGAGCTCTTTCGTGATCTCAGGCGGCAGCACGTCGAGGCGCGACGACATGAACTGCCCGACCTTGATCATGAGTCCGCCGAGCTCGACCGCGAGCACGTGGAACCGCTTCGCAAAGCGCTGCATGCGCGGGGCGCGGGTGCGCTCGGCGAGCGCACTCATGCCGAAGCGCGGCAGGACGAGCTCGAACCACCAGACCTTGAGGAACTCGCGCGCCGCGAACGACACGATGCGGCGGTACCGGGCACGATGGGCGCCCTGCGCCGCAGCATCCGTCATGTGTCGTCCCTGGGTCGTGTGCGATCAGTCCTGAGCGAGGATCGAGTACAGCCTACGGCGGGCCTCGTCGAGGATCTCGACCGCCTGCTGCACCTGCTCGGTGCTGCCGCTGCGGCCGACGGCCGCAGCTGCCGCGGCGAGGTCGACGCCCGCCTTGGGCAGTGCGCTGTAGCGGGGGTTGTCGTGCGAGCCCTCGCCCTTCGACTGCGACTCCCACGGCGCCCGCGTCTCGGTGTGCTCGGCGGCGACGGCACGGCCGGCTTCGGTGAGCGAGTAGGTCTTGCGACCGTTCTGCTCGTCGGCCTCGATGAGGCCCTCGTCGGCGAGCAGCTGCAGCGTGGGGTAGACCGAGCCTGCGCTGGGCTTCCACGTGCCGCCGCTGCGGTCGGCGATCTCGTTGATGATCTGGTAGCCGTGCATCGGCTTCTCGGCGAGCAGCGACAGCACCGCGGTGCGGACGTCGCCCTTCGCCATGCGCGAGCCGCCACTGGGGCGCTGCTCGAACGTCTTGCGGAGCTGCTCCATGGCATCGAAGATCGCGGATGCGGGTCCGCCGGGGCCCGAGCCGAAGCCGGATCCGCCGAACGGGTTCGAGGGGAATGCGTTGTTCATGATGACCTCCCGGAAATGGTGAGCGATAGTCAACGATATATCGTTAAGGCTGAGTGCCGGGTGGGAATCCGGCATCCTCACCAAACTTCGCCGGATGTGTCGATCGGCCGATCGCTCGGTCGTCATCCCTCTGTACGCTGACCGACGAACAGTGAGGAAGAGACCATGCGCTACACACTGCTGTTGCACTACGAAGAGTTCGACGCCGAGACTCTGGGGGCCGAGGCCCTCGAACAGGGGCAGGCCGCGTTCGCGAGCTACGCCGCCACCCTGCAGTCGGCGGGGGTGCTGATCGCCGCCGAGGTGCTGCAGCCGTCGGCCGTGAGCACGACGGTCACGGTGCGCGACGGCGAACTGCGGGTGCAGGACGGCCCGTTCGCCGACACCAAGGAGCAGCTCGGCGGCACGGTCGTCATCGACGTGCCCGACCTGGACGCCGCGATCGGGTTCGCCCGGCAGGCTCCTCCCGCCTTCTGGGGCGCGGTCGAGATCCGCCCCGGGGCCGTGTTCACGGTCGACGGCGTCTGGACGCCGAACCGATGATCCCCGAGGAGGTCCGCGCCGCCGCCGAGAGCGCGGCACGGACCTCCTACGGCCGGCTCGTCGCGCTGCTCGCCGCGCGGACCGGCGACCTCGCGCTCGCCGAGGACTCGCTGTCGACCGCCTTCGAGGAGGCGCTGCGGCGCTGGCCCGACGACGGCGTGCCCGACAATCCGGAAGGATGGCTGCTGACCGTGGCGAGGAACAGGCTGCGCGACGTGTGGAAGTCGAAGGCCGCGAGAGCATCCGATCCTCTCGACGAGGCGAGTGCGCGAGTCGACCCGCTCGCCGACCACGATCCGCTCGCGATCGGCGACAAGCGACTCGAGCTGCTGTTCGTGTGCGCGCACCCGGCGATCGATCCGACCGTGCGGGCTCCGCTCATGCTGCAGACGGTGCTCGGATTCGAGGCCGTCGAGGTCGCGCGGGCGTTCGCGGTGCCACCGTCGGCGATGGCGCAGAGGCTGGTGCGGGCGAAGCGGCGCATCAAGGATGCTCGGATTCCGTTCGCGGTTCCCGACCGCCGGTCGATGCCCGAACGGCTTCCCGCCGTGCTCGAGGCGGTCTACGGATGCGCCGCACTCACATGGCGGGGCGATGCCGAGTCGATGGCGGGCGAGGCGCAGTACCTGGCCGTCACCCTGGCCGGGCTGCTCGACGACGAGCCCGAGGCGTGGGGCCTCGCAGCCCTCACCACATTGACGCTCGCCCGGCGGTCGCGCGAGTTCGTGCCCCTCGACGAGCAGGACCCCGCCTCGTGGGATGCCGAGCTGATCGCCGAGGGCGAGGCCTACCTGCGGCGAGCGCGGCCGACGGATGCGCCGGGGCGCTTTCAGCTCGAGGCCGCGATCCAGGCGGTGCACTGCGACCGGCTGCGCACGGGCGTCACCGACTGGAGGTCGCTGCGGATGCTGTACTCGGCGCTTCTCACCGTCGCGCCGACCCTCGGGGCCCGGGTCGCGGCCGCCGTCGTCACCGCCCGCATCGACGGAGCGGAGGCGGGGCTCGACGCGCTTCCGCCCGAGGCAGACGGATTCCAGCCGTACTGGGCCGCGCGAGCGGGTCTGCTCGCGGAGGCCGGGCAGGATGCGACCGAGGCGTATGCGCGGGCGATCGCGCTCTCCGACGACGAGGCCGTCATCGACTTCCTCCGTGCACGGGCCGCAGCTCACGCGCGGGGTTCCTGACGCGCACTGCACGCACGCGCTCCTGAAAGCAAGCCCCCTGCGCTCCACAGACGACGATGTTTGACTGCCGTAGATGTCGAATTCTCCTGCCGTTTCCCCTGCGTCCACTTCCGTCCGAGTGAGCGTGGTCGTCCCCGTGTTCCGACCGGGAGCGGCGTTCGATGAACTCATCGCCTCCCTCGACCGGCAGACACTCGACCACGACCGGTTCGAGGTGCTGCTGTGCGACGACGGCTCGGGCGAGGAGACAGCGGCCCGATTGGTCGAGATCGCCCGCGATCGCGACTACGTGCGCGTGGCGTACCTGCCGCACTCGGGGTGGCCGGGAACCCCGCGCAACCACGGCATCGACGATGCCCGCGGCACGTACATCCAGTTCGTCGATCAGGACGACTGGCTCTATGACGGCGCCCTCGAAGCCCTGTGCGACTACGCCGACCAGCATGCATCCGATGTCGTGGTCGGCAAGGAGGTGGGCATCGGACGCCGGCTGCCGAGCCGCATCTTCCGGAAGGACATCCCGCGCGCCCGCCTCGGCCAGGATCCGCTGCTCGAGATGCTCACGCCGCACAAGATGTTCCGCACCTCGTTCCTGCGCGAGAAGCGCATCCGCTTCCCCGACGGCAAGGTGCGGCTCGAGGATCACCTATTCGTGATGCGGGCCTACTTCGAGGCGTCGACGATCTCGATCCTCGCGAGCCGGCCCTGCTACGCGTGGGTCAAGCACGCGGGCAGTGCGAGTTCGTCGCGGATCGAACCCGAGACGTACTTCCCCCACCTCGAGGCCGTTCTCGACCTGGTCGAGCGATACACCGAGCCCGGGCGCCTGCGCGACAGGCTGCTGCGGCACTGGTTCCGCGGCAAGATCCTCAAGCGGGTGTCAGGCAAGAAGTACGCCGGGTATCCCGAGGACTACCGTTCACGTCTGCTCGACGTCGTGATCCCGCTCGCGCGACGTCGCTTCGGTCCGGGTGTCGACGGGGGCCTGGCCTTTCCGAACCGCATCCGAGCCGCACTGCTCCGCGCCGACCGGCGTGCCGACCTGCTGACGTTCGCCCGTTTCGAGGCCGAGCTCGCATGCCGCGCGGTCGTGACCTCAGCGCGGTGGTCGCGCGGCGGCGGGCTGTATCTGACGATCGATGTCTCGATCACCCGCGACGGGCAGGACGCTCTCGTGTTCGAGCCCGGCACGGGCGTGATGACGTCGCTGCCCATCGCGATGGACGGCCTGCCGACCGGGGTCGTCGAAGCAGGGCGCGAGCTGCAGAACGATCATGTCGAGCTGCTGTGGCGTGACAAGGCCGCCGGGGTCGAGCGTCGCGTGGCGCGTCTACAACCGCGGAATCTCGGCGCGATCGCCGTCGCCATCGACCCTCTGAAGGTGTTCCGGCCCGATGATGAGACGCGCGGCGCGAAGCTGTTCGTGACAGTGCGTCGCGCGGGCTGGACGTTCGACGTCCCCCTCACCGCGGATGCCGAGACCCTCGCCGCCGCCGGACGCTCACCGCTGCTCGCGGGTCGCACGTGCACGCCGGTCGCCGGTCGCGGTGGCACCGTCGAACTGCGTCGGCAGTGGCCCGGTGGGCGGCTCAAGGATCTGGCCGGTCGTGCGGTGCGCCGCGTGCGGAGCGGGTCGCAGAAGAAGTGACGCTCAGCGCGGGAGCGTGAGGATCTCGGCGCCGGTCTCGGTGATCGCGATCGTGTGCTCGGCGTGGGCCGTGCGGCAGCCTGTGGCGCTGCGGAGGGTCCAGCCGTCTTCGTCGGTGACCAGCACGTCGGTGTCGGCCATGACCCACGGCTCGAGCGCGAGCAGCAGGCCCGGGCGCAGCGTGTAGCCGCGCCCGGGGCGTCCGTCGTTGGCGACGTGCGGGTCCTGGTGCATCGTCGAGCCGATGCCGTGGCCGCCGAACTCGAGGTTGATCGGATAGCCCGCATCACTGAGCACGGTGCCGATCGCGTGCGAGAGGTCTCCGATGCGGGCCCCCGGGCGGGCCACGGCGATGGCTGCGGCGAGCGCGCGCTCGGTCGCGTCGATCATCGCGAGATCGGATGCTGCGCTGTCGGCGGATTCGGCGCCGCCGCCGCCGACCACGAAGCTGATGGCGGCATCCGCCGAGATCCCGCGCAGCGTGACGGCGAGGTCGAGCGTGAGCAGGTCGCCGCGTGCGAGCGCGTAGTCGTGCGGCATCCCGTGCAGCACCGCATCGTTCACTGCCGTGCAGACGTAGTGGCCGAAGGGCCCGCGGCCGAACGACGGGGCGTAGTCGACGTAGCAGGACACCGCGCCGGCATCCTCGATCATCTGCTTCGTCCAGCGGTCGAGGTCGAGCAGGTTCACGCCGACCGTCGTGCGCTGCTTGAGCGATTGCAGGATGCCGCCGACGAGCGCGCCGGCATCCCTCGCCCGGGCGAGCTGGTCGTCGTTGAGGATCTCGATCATGGTTGTCTCCGCATCCGGCTTCCCGCCGTTCCAATAACTATCCCGGTAATACTATCCCGGGATTAGAATGGGCACATGATGGTTCGGATGCCGCTGACTCCCGCCGAGGTCGAACGCGGAGAGCGTCTCGGCGCCCTGCTGCGACGCGCACGCGGCGAGCGGTCGATGCTGAGCGTCGCCCTCGATGCCGGCGTCTCGCCCGAGACGCTGCGCAAGATCGAGTCCGGACGCGTCGCGACGCCCGCCTTCTCGACCATCGCGGCGATCGCCGGCGTGCTGCACCTCTCGCTCGATTCGGTCTGGGCCGAGATCGAGCCCCCGGTGCGCACGATCGGTCGCGCGCAGGTCGCGTCCTGACATGGCGCATGCGCTGATCACGGGCAGCTCGCGCGGCATCGGCCGCGCGGTCGCGCAGGTGCTCGCTCGACGAGGTGACCGGGTCGTCGTGCACTACGGCCGGGATCAGGTCGCCGCAGAGCAGACCCTCGCGTCGCTCGAGGGTTCGGGTCATGCGCTCGTGGGAGGCGACTTGGGTGATCCTGTCGAGGCGCAGCGCGTGGTCGATGAGGCCGTCGACGCCCTGGGGTCACTCGACATCCTGGTGAACAACGCTGCGGTGGCGCCGAGCGCGGCCAATGAGCATCGCGTCGATTCGACGTCGTATGCCGAGTGGCAGGCCGCGTGGTCTGCCATGGTGTCGGTCAACCTGCTCGGGGCGTCGAATGTGACGATGCTCGTGGCGCAGCACATGATCGAGCGCCGATCGGGTGGGGCGATCGTCAACGTCGGGTCGCGTGGAGCGTTCCGCGGCGAGGCCGACCACCCGGCATACGCCGCGACGAAGGCGGGGCTGCAGGCGTTCGGCCAGTCGATGGCACTCGTGCTCGCCCCTCACGGCATCTCGGTGACCTCCATCTCGCCCGGCATGGTGGCGACCGAGCGGCAGTCGGCGAAGCTCGAGAGCGAGCAGGGCGACAGCATCCGTGAGCAGAGCCCGTTCGGTCGCGTCGGCACTCCCGAAGAGGTGGCGGATGCCGTCGCCTACCTCACGTCACCCACTGCCGTATGGGCCTCGGGTACGGTGCTCGACCTCAACGGGGCGTCGTACTTCCGGTAGGTCCCGCCCTCGGCCCTCCGCCCCTCGCACTTCGGGCCCTCGCACTCTCACCCCTCCGGCCCTCACCCTTCGGGAGGAGAACTGCCCCTGGGGAGGATACTTCGCGCGAATCTCTCCTCCCGAGGAGCAGATCTCCTCCCGAGGCGGCGAGCTCGCTCCGCGCCCGCGGCCCGGAGTTCAGCCGCGCAGCACAGACTCCAGCAACCCGGGGAACAGCGCGTCGAGGTCGTCGCGCCGCAGCGTCAGCATCCGCCGTCGACCGTGGGGCTCGTTGCGGATGACGCCCGCCTCGCGCAGCACCTTCATGAAGTGCGACTTGGTCGACTTGGGGAGGTTCGGATCGGTCGCGTGGCACGCAGCCATGTCGAGCGGACCGTCGGCGAGCTGCCGCGCGATGGCCAGGCGCTCGGGGTCGCTGAGCGCGAAGAGCACGTCAGTGAGCTGGATCTCGGAGCGATCCGGATGCGGAAGTTCGCCTGGCATGGTTCGAGAATAGTTGAACAATCCGTGGAACGCGAGTACGCTCCGATAGTTCGATGATTCTCGAACCCAATGATTCGAGACCGACCCTGCGGGAGCACGCATGACCACCACGTCACCGACCGCCACAACCCCGGCGTCAGCATCCGCTATCCGCCGCCCGCGCTTCGGGTTCGCGCTGGCGATCGTGACGCAGATCGCGATGATGACCGGCGCGAGCGCTCCCTCGCCGTTCTACCCGGTGCTCGCCGCCGAGATCGGCTTCGATGCGATCGTCATCAGCGCGGTCTTCGCCGTCTACGCGATCGCCCTGCTGCTCGCGCTGCTCTCGGCCGGCTCGCTCTCCGACCACATCGGACGCCGCCCCGTCGCGATCGGCGGACTGCTGCTGCTCGCGGCAAGCATGCTGCTCTTCTGGCACGCCGACTCGGTCGCGACGCTCATGCTCGCGCGCATCCTGCAGGGCGCCGCGAGTGGCGTGCTCATCGCCGCACTCTCAGCCGCCGCGCTCGATCTGGCACCCGGCGGACGCTCGAGGGTCGCCGCCCTCTGGAACGCCCTGAGCCCCGGAATCGGCCTCGCGCTCGGCGCACTCGTCTCGGGCATCGCCCTCGACGTGACCGGCCAGCCGCTGTTCGACGTCTTCGCGCCACTCACCGTCATCTACCTCGCGCTCGCCGCGCTGTTCTTCCTCGCACCCGAGACCGCGCCGCTGCATGCGGGGGCGTGGCGGTCGCTGAGCTTCCGGCTGTCGGTGCCCGCCGGCATCCGCGCGGACTTCTGGCGCGGCGCACCGGCGATCATCGCCGGGTGGGCGACGGGCGGCCTCTTCCTCTCGCTCGGCGCCACCATCGTGCGCACCGAGCTCGGCGGCGAAGCCCATGTCTGGCAGGGGCTCGCAGTCGCGATGCTGGCGGGCGTCGGCGCGATCACCGCGTTCGTGTTCCGCAATCGCCGACCGCGCACCTCTGTGATCTTCGGCACCGCCACCCTCGCGACAGGAACAGCGCTGTCGCTCATCGCCCTCGGCGTCGAGTCGCTCCCCTTCTACCTCGCTGCGACGGCCGTGACCGGCACGGGCTTCGGCACCGCCTTCTCAGGAGTCGTCGCCTCACTCGCACCGAGCATCCCCGCCACCGACCGCGCCGACACATTCGCCGTGATCTACCTGCTCGCGTACCTCGCATTCGGAGTGCCCGCCGTCGTCGCCGGAACCCTGGTCGGGGTGTTCGGGCTCGGCGCGGTGTGCGTGGGATATGGGGTCGCGGTCATCGCGCTCGCAGTGGTCGCGTTGGTGCTTCGGGCGCGCCGCGCGGAGTAGGCGCGCGGCCTCACCCCCCTGCGGGAGGCCGCAGCCGCAAGACGCGCGTCACGAAGCCCTCACCTCTTCGGGAGGAGAACTGCGCCTCGCGAGGGGGCTTCCCGCGCATCCCTCCTCCCCAGCGGCAGATCTCCTCCCGAGGCGGCAGGCCCCTGCAGTGCGCACAGCCCCTCGGGAGGCCGCATCGGCAGGACGCGCGTCACGAAGCCCTCACCTCTTCGGGAGGAGAACTGCGCCTCGGGAGGGGGCTTCCCGTATATCCCTCCTCCCCAGGGGCAGATCTCCTCCCGAGGAGCAGACTTCCAGGGGCAGATCTCCTCCCGAGGGGCAGAGTCCCCTCCTCCGCCGACTTCCCATATCGAATGATTAACGATAGATTTCTGTTGTTGCTCGATGAAAGGTGGAGTCATGGCGAAGTCGACGATCGTCGTGTTGAAGGTCGTGATCGCGCTGGCGCTGATCGGATCCGTGGCAGTGCAGGCGCTCATCGTGCCGCTGCTGTGGATCGACCTCGGCGCCGAAGAGCTGTGGGGCCGGATCACGCTCGTATCGATCGTGGTTCTCGGCGTCGGCACCCTGCAGGTGTTCGGCATCTGCGTGTGGATGCTGCTGACGAAGGTGCGCCGCGGATCGATCTTCTCGACCTCGTCGTTCCGCTACATCGACGCGATCATCGGCGCGATCCTCGTGGCCGCGGCGCTCACGTGGATCCTCGCGGCGATACTCGCACCGGGCTCGGCCGCACCGGGACTCGTTGCGCTCATCGGCGGCGCGGGCGTGGTGCTCGGCGGCATCGCGCTGCTGGTCGTCGTCATGAAGGCGCTGCTGCGGCAGGCGATCGAGCGCGATACCGAGGCACAGTCGCTGCGCTCGGAGCTCGACAACGAGGTGATCTGATGCCCGTCGTGGTCGACATCGACGTGATGATGGCGCGGCGCAAGATGGGAGTCGGCGAGCTGGCCGAGCGCATCGGCATCACCCCGACGAATCTCGCAGTGCTGAAGAACGGCCGCGCCAAGGCTGTGCGCTTCTCGACCCTGGACGCACTGTGCGAGGTCTTGGAGTGTCAGCCCGGCGACATCCTTCGCTGGGAGGCGTGAGGATCGGGAAGTGATGCTACCGCCCCGCGAGCAGCTCCTGCAGCCGGGCGGCCTCACCCTCGGCCATCCCGTACCCGTGCTCGGGCCCCGGGTACACGCCTTCGCGCACCTCGCTCGCATAGGCCGCGACCCCGGCGACCGAGACGCCCCGCACGTCGGCATAGCGCTTGACGAACTTGGCGACCCCGCCGACGTAGATGCCGAGCAGGTCGTGGAAGACGAGCACCTGGCCGTCGGCATCCGCTCCGGCTCCGATGCCGATCAGCGGAATGCGCAGCAGGGGCGCGAGCGCCGCGGTGACTTCGGATGGAACGGCTTCGATGACCAGCACCGAGACTCCGGCATCCTGCAGCGCGAGGGCGTCGTCGATCACGGTGAGTGCGGCGTCTGCGGTGCGTCCCTGGGCGCGGTATCCGCCGAGCGAGGTGGCGGTCTGCGGTGTGAGTCCGACGTGTCCGACGACAGGGATGCCGGCATTCACCAGCGCGCGGGCACGTTCGACGGTGGCGCCGCCGCGTTCGATCTTGACCAGGTCGACGCCCGCCTCCTTGACGAATCGCTGCGCGGTCGCGATGGCGATCTCATCCGATGCCTCGTACGAGCCGAAGGGCAGGTCGCCCACGAGCAGCGGTCTGGCGAGTCCTCGGCGCACGGCCTTCGTGAGCATCAGCATCTCGTCGGTCGTGACCGGAACGGTGCTGTCGTAGCCGAGCACCGTCATCGCGGCAGAGTCGCCGACGAGCACCATGTCGACGCCGGCCTCTTCGACGATCTGCGCGCTCGGGAAGTCGTAGGCGGTGACCATGACGATCGGCTCACCCGCATGCTTCTTCGCGTCGAGGTCGCGCAGGGTCAGCCGCTTGGTCGGTGCGGCGTGGGCGCTCATGAGGTCGCCACCAGTTCACCGACGGCGTCGTCGACGCGGACGATCGAGTTCGACCGATCGACATGCACGACGACGGGTTCATAGTCGGCGAGGTCTTCGGGCGAGTAGTCGGCATAGGAGATGACGATGATGGTGTCACCGGTGTGCACGAGGCGAGCGGCGGCACCGTTGACCTGGATCACGCCCGACCCGCGCTCGCCGACCAGCGTGTAGGTCTCGAAGCGCGCGCCGTTGTCGACGTCGACGACGTGCACCTGCTCGTGCGGCAGGATGTCGGCGGCTTCGAGCAGGTCGGGGTCGACGGTGATCGAGCCGACGTAGTTCAGGTCGCTGCCCGTGACGGTCGCGCGGTGGATCTTCGACTTCAGCATCGTGCGTCGCATCACGCGTCGCCCTTTCCGTGGGTGGTCGAGTTGGTCTCAGTGTTCGTGCTGGTCTCGGAGGTCGAGGTGGCTGCCAGCAGGTGGTTGTCGATGAGCCGCGCGGCACCCACACGGGCGGCGACGAGCAGCAGCGCGTCTCGTTCGATGCGGGTCACGGGCCGCAGGGTCTCGGCATCCCGGAGTTCCAGGTATTCGGCGTCGATTCCCGCCTCCGTCAGAACAGCATGGGCAGCAGGCAGGATGCCGTCGCGATCCCCCGCTCGGTGGGCGGCATCCGCCGCGTCGAGCGCCCGGTTGAGTGCGGTCGCCTGGGAGCGTGCGCCCGCGTCGAGGTAGACGTTGCGCGAGCTCATGGCGAGTCCGTCGGGCTCGCGGACGATCGGGCAGGCCACGATCCGCACGTCGAGGTCGAGGTCGCGCACGACCCGGCGCACGACCAGCACCTGCTGCGCATCCTTCTGGCCGAAGTAGGCGACGTCGGGCAGCACGATGCCGAACAGCTTGGTGACGACGGTGGCGACGCCGTCGAAGTGGTGGGGTCCGCGGCTCGCGCCGTCGAGCACTTCGGTGATGCCCGCGACGTGGATGTTCGTGGCGAAGCCATCGGGGTAGATCTCGGCCGGTTCCGGTGCGAACAGGATGTCGACGCCCTCCGCCTCGGCGAGCGCGGCGTCGCGAGCCTCGTCGCGCGGGTAGGTGCTGAGGTCTTCGTTCGCGGCGAACTGGGTCGGGTTGACGAACAGCGAGACGACGACCAGGTCGTTCTGCTCCCGTGCCGCGCGCATGAGCGAGAGATGCCCCTCGTGGAACGCGCCCATGGTCGGTACGAGTCCGACCGACCGGCCCGCTGCCTTGGCGTCGCGGACCGCTGCTCGCACCTCGGCGATCGTGCGGAGGATTCTCATGCCCCGGGCTCCTCGGTGGTGGCGGTGTGATCGGGGGTCGTGCCGGCGGTGGCCGAGCGCGGCGCGCGTCCGGCGACCGCGCGAGTGGCGGCGGCGAGTGCGTCGAAGAGGTCTCGGTAGTCGGCGGATGCTGCGCGCTGCCGCGCCACGGTGACCTCGTCACCGCGAGCGATGGGTCCGGTGAGTGCTGATGCTGCGCTGGATGCCGCCCAGTTGTCGACCGTCTGGCGCACGAGCGGTGCGAGGTGCGCGCGATCCACCCCGGCGTCCCGCGAGAGGTGCTCGGCCGCATCGAGCACGGTGAGCACGAAGTTCGAGGCGAAGGATGCCGCGGCGTGGTACTCCGCGCGGTGGGCGTCGTCGACGCGGAATGGGTTGGCGCCGAGCGCCCGCGCGAGCGCTTCGGCCACCTCGAGCGCCTCTGGCGTGCGGCCGTCGACGGCGACGCCGATGCCGCGGAAGACCTCGGGCGTCTCCTTGCCGGTGAAGGTCTGCAGCGGGTGCAGGCTGAAGTCGACGTCGGTGAGCGGAGTCGCACCCGAGACGTGGGCGACGAGGCGGGCATGCGGCCGCGCGGCGAAGGCCACCGCCGCAATGGCCGAGTCGGGAACGCAGAGCAGGGCGACATCGGCATCCGGCATCCGGTCGTCCCGCCCGAGGGGCCCCAGGACCACGAAGCCCGCTGCGCGCAGAGTCCGCGCGAGTACGCCGCCGAGACGGCCGGCGCCGACGATGGCGATGGTCGTCTCAGGTGCGAGAGCAGGGGTGCTGTGCATGTCGTTTCCCCGGCCGAGACGTGCGGCGCGGATGGGATGAGTATCCGCCCAGAGTGGCGTGCGCGCAAAATCTGGGAGCAGATGATCCACGAGCTTCGGTCAATGAGTTGCCATTCCGCTCAGTTTTCTTGGCTCAGACTGGGCACATCGCTCCGAGACACTTCTCCAGGTCGTTGAGCGAGGACGACGGAGCCGACCGAGACGAAACGCGCCTTCCACGTGAGAACCGGGCTGCGTCCGCGACACCTACAAGTAGTAGGTGCGCGAGAGCTCAGCCCGGTCTTCGCGGACCCACTCGAGCGTCACACCCCGCACGGCGGGGCCCCCGAGACTCTGCTTCAGGTACACCTGAAACGACGCTGCTGGCGGCACGTGCAGCGGAAGCTGCTCGCGCAGCGTCGCCTCGATACCGGCCGTCGCCGAGATGCCCGACACCACCAGGACCTCCCCGCTCGTGTTGCGGAAACTCCCGACTCGTCTATCGCTCCGGAACATCCACGGCTCCGCCTCAGCCACGGAAGAACCCCTGAGAGTGGGCCTCGCCGGTTGAACGGTCACCTCGCGGTTCAACGCATCCCCGATCTCGCGCACACCGCCCTTCGCCGACAGGCTGTTGATGAAGGCGATGACCGCGACGGTCGATGCCGCGATGGATGCCACGGCGCCGAGCCACGAGGGCACGACGACGCCCCAGAAGTCGGTCGGCACGGGTTCCATGACCGCACTCTATCCGCGGCTGCCGACACGGGACAGGGGTGGTCAGCTCAACGACCGGGGGACGCTGCACCTCAGCATCCGCCGTACCCTTAACTGTTCTGCCCCGCCCCCGGGCACTTTCTCTGGAGCATCCCCATGTCTGCAACTGCGATCGACGATCGCGCCCGCTATCGGGCGAATCCCACGGTGCTTCAGGCGCTGACGAGTCCGCGGATGCTGACGCGCGAGGTGCTCGCGGGTCTGGTCGTGGGGCTCGCGCTGATCCCCGAGGCGATCGCGTTCTCGGTGATCGCCGGCGTCGACCCGAAGGTGGGTCTGTTCTCGTCGTTCATCATGGCGGTGTCGATCGCATTCCTCGGTGGGCGTCCGGCGATGGTGACAGCGGCGACCGGAGCCGTCGCGCTCGTGATCGCGCCGGTCGCGCCGACCTACGGGATGGACTACTTCATCGCGACGGTCATCCTCGCCGGCATCTTCCAGGTGCTCCTCGGGGTGCTGGGTGTCGCGAAGCTGATGCGGTTCATTCCGCGCAGCGTCATGGTCGGGTTCGTGAACGCGCTGGCGATCTTCGTGTTCAGCTCGCAGTTCCCGCAGCTGATCGACAAGCCGTGGATGGTCTATCCGCTGGTCGCGCTGGGAATCGTCGTGATGATCGCGATGCCGAAGATCACCACGATCGTGCCGGCGCCGCTCGTGTCGGTGATCATCGTGACCGCTGTGGTGATGGCGTTCGCGATCACGGTGCCGACGGTCGGCGATCAGGGCGAGCTGCCGAAGAGCCTGCCCGAGCTCTTCATCCCGAACGTGCCGCTGACCTGGGAGACGTTCACAATCATCGCGCCGTTCGCGCTCGGGGTCGCGCTGGTCGGGCTCATGGAGTCGCTGCTCACCGCGAAGCTCGTCGACGAGATCACCGATACACACTCGAACAAGACGCGTGAGTCGTGGGCACAGGGCGTGGCGAACATGCTCTCGGGGATCTTCGGCGGCATGGGCGGATGCGCCGTGATCGGCCAGACCATGATCGGCGTCAAGGCGTCGGGCGCCCGCACCCGCATCTCGACGTTCTGCGCCGGCATCTTCCTGTTCCTGCTAGTCGTCGTCTTCGGCGACTTCGTCAGCACGATCCCGATGGCGGCCCTCGTCGCGGTGATGATCATGGTCGCGATCGGAGCCTTCGACTGGCACAGCGTCAAGCCGTCGACTCTCAAGCGGATGCCGAAGAGCGAGACCTTCGTGATGATCGCGACCGTCGTCTTGGTGCTGCTGACGCACAACCTCGCGGTCGGCGTCGTCGGCGGCGTGCTCGTCGCGTCGGTGCTGTTCGTGCGACGGGTGGCGCACTTCGTCTCGGTGTCGCGGACTGTCGCCGATGACGTCGTCACCTACACCGTGACCGGTGAGCTGTTCTTCGCCTCGAGCAACGACCTGACGACGCTGTTCTCGTACCCGGAGGATCCCGACCGCGTCGTCATCGACCTCACCGGATCGCACATCTGGGATGCATCGACGGTCGCGGCTCTGGATGCGATCGAGATGAAGTACACGGCGCTCGGGAAGACGGTCGAGATCATCGGGATGAACGACAGCAGTCAGCGGATGCGGGGAAGATTGACCGGCGGGTTCGAGTAGTCGCGGACACGGCGAGCAAGGTGCGGCATCCTCGCGATCGGCACGAGCGCGCCAGCTTTCACAATCGGCTCTAGCCCGATCTGCGCGGTACAAGTACAATTGCACTCTCGAGGAGAGGTGCCGCCGACGCACCTCGGAGAAGAGCCACGCGATGCCAGTGACCCGAGTCCCCGCTCACGCCCCGGTCGGGCCGACGACGCACGGCGTGCGCCGCCCGCTGCGGTCTTCGCCTCTGGTCGAGCGCGGAGCGGTGCACGAGTGGCACCGCCGCAACCGGCAGGTGACGCTGCCGCACGGCATCGCCATGCTCGAGGAGTACGGCACCCTCGACAACGTGCGGCGGCTCACGGGCGAGGCAGACGTCGAGTTCCGCGGCATGCTCTTCGCCGACTCCGACATCTACAAAACGCTCGAAGCCGCGGCCTGGGAGCTCGGCCGTGAAGAGGATGCCGCTCTGCGGTCGTTCTTCGACCGGACCGTCGATCTCATCGAGCGGGCGCAACAGGACGACGGCTATCTCGACTCCGCGTACCTCAGCCGTGACGACCGTCAGCCGTGGACGGACTTCGCCCAGGGCCACGAGCTCTACTGTCTGGGCCATCTGATCCAGGCAGCCGTCGGTGCGCATCGGGCGATCGGAGACGACCGTCTGCTGCGGGTCGCCGAGCGTTTCGTCGAGCACGTTGTGGCGCGCATGGGTGCCGACGATGCGGTGGAGTACTGCGGACACCCGCTCATCGAGGCGGCCCTCGTCGAGCTGCACCGCACGACGGGCGACGAGTCATCGCTCGCCCTGGCCGAATCCTTCATCCGCCGACGTGGTTCGGGCTTCCTCGGGGGCGTGATGTTCGGCGCCCCGTACTACCAGGACGAGCAGCCCGCCCTGGAGGCCACGAAGATGCGCGGGCACGCGGTGCGCGCGCTCTACCTGAACCAGGGGATCACCGACGTCTATCTCGAGACCGGCGACACCGCCATGCTCGACGTGATGCGCGCCCAATGGGACGACCTCGTCTTGCGCCGCATGTACCTCACAGGAGGCACCGGCGCCCGGCACGAGGACGAGGCGTTCGGCGAAGCCTTCGAGCTGCCGCCCGACCGCGCCTACGCCGAGACCTGCGCGGGAGTCGCCCTCTTCGGCTGGGCCTGGCGGATGTACCTCGCCACGGGCGATGCCGCATGCATGGATGTGGCCGAGACCGCCCTCTACAACGTCGTCGCCGCGGGCATCTCCGCCCAGGGCGACTCGTTCACCTACGTCAACCCGCTGCAGGTGCGCGACGAGCGCCCCTACGGCGGCGACGCCCCGGCCGCACGTCGTCGCTGGTTCAGCTGCGCGTGCTGCCCGCCGAACCTGATGCGCACGTTCGCAACGCTCGAGCACCACCTCGCCGCCGAACGCGAGGACGGCCTCGACATCGTGCTCTACGCATCGGCCACCCTGCGCGCGCATGGCGCCTCGGTGCAGGTCGAGACCGCCTACCCCGTCGATGGCAGCATCCAGATCACTGTCGACGGAGACGCGTCCGAGGGATGCCGTCGGCTGGCGCTGCGCGTGCCGCAGTGGGCGTCCGGTCGTCCGCTCACCCTGCGTCGCGACGGCATCACCATCGAGCCGCTCGTCGAGGCAGGATGGATCGTCATCGACGACGCCCTGGTCGACGGCACCGTGCTCGAGCTGGAGCTGCCGGTGGAGGCCGAGGTCATCCACCCGAACCCTCGCATCGACGCAGTGCGCGGAACCGTGGCCGTGCGACGCGGGCCCATCGTCTACTGCGCGGTCGGAGACGTCGACGGCCTCACCGTGGATGCCGACGCTGTCGCTGAGTCGCTGGCGACCGAGGCCGCGGACGTCGAGTCACGTGGCCCGCTCGGTCCGCTCCTCACGATCCCCGCGCACCGGCTGCCGACCGACGCGCAGCCGCTCTACACCCGCGGGCCGGATCTCCCGTCGACCGAGCCGACGACCGTCGAGCTGCGTCCGTTCGCCGAGTTCGACGGCGGCGCCTCGATGCGCGTCTGGATGCCGACCTCGACGATCTGAGCGCGCGGTCGCTGCCCGGACTGGCCCTTGGCTTGTGCGGGGTCACAAATGCATCCGAAACAGCCCCGCGCGATGCGAAACTGACCCCGCACACAGGACGCCGCGCCCGTCAGGGCAGCGTCAGCACGCCGTCCACGCGCCGCGCGATGCCGAGCGGGTTGCCCTCTTTGAGAGCATCCGGCAACAGGGACTCCGGCACGTTCTGGTAGGCGACCGGTCGCAGGAAGCGCGTGATCGCGGCCATACCCACCGAGGTGGTTCCGACGGCGGTCGTGGCCGGGTACGGGCCACCGTGCTGCTGCGCCCAGGTCACCGAGACACCGGTCGGCCATTGGTTCCAGAGCACGCGGCCCGCGCGGGCCGTCAGCTTCGGCAACAGGTCGACCACGATCTCGTCGTCGTCCTCGCCGATGACGGTCGCCGTCAGCTGGCCCTCCAGACGATCGGCGATCTCGAGCATCTC
Organism: Microbacterium sp. K2; assembly: GCF_051365005.1. NCBI lineage: Bacteria > Bacillati > Actinomycetota > Actinomycetes > Micrococcales > Microbacteriaceae > Microbacterium > Microbacterium sp. K2. The sequence goes on from NZ_JBLWII010000001.1 coordinate 2,087,479, forward strand.
GCTCTCGTCGTCGTAGGTCACGACCAGCGCGGCAGGTCCGAACATCTCGCTCATCAGCGTGTCCATCTCGGCCCGCAGCGTCTCAGACGACGCGGCGAGCAGCACGGGTGCCGGCGCCCCGGCATCCGCGCCCGAGTCGCCATCGACACCAGCACCAGCACCAGCACCAGCCGAGAGCGTGCGCACACCGGCGACGGCACGCGTCGAGGCGAGCGAGTCACGGAAGCCGCTCTCGATGCCGCTGTTGAGCAACGGCGCCGCCGCCGGCAGCCGCTGCGCCTCGAGCTCGGCGACGATCGACGACCCCGCGGGCACGAAGAGCACTCCCGGCTTGGTGCACAGCTGCCCGGCGCTCCCGGTGACAGAGGCCACGAAGTCTCGGGCGATGCCCGCAGCATCCTTATCGGCCGCGCGCTTCGTGACGAAGGCGGGGTTGGTGCTGCCGAGCTCGCCGTAGAACGGGATGGGCTCGGGTCGCGTCGCGGCGATGTCGAAGAGCGCACGCCCTCCCTTCACCGACCCGGTGAAGGCGGCGGCCTTGACTCCGGGAGCGCGCAGCGCACGCACCCCTGCCTCGGTGCCATGGATGGTCTGGAACAGTCCCTCGGGCGCACCTGCCGCGGCGAGTGCATCGACGACCACCGCGGTGGTCGCGTCGGAGAGATCCGGATGCCCGTGATGGGCCTTGAGCACCACGGCGTTGCCCGCGGCGAGCGCGCTGGCGGTGTCGCCTCCGGCCACCGAGAACGCGAAGGGGAAGTTGCTCGCGGCGAACACGAGCGTCGCGCCGATGGGCTCGAGCTGACGGCGCAGGTCGGGGCGCGGAGCACCCATCGGCCACTCGGCGTCGGCGTGGTCGATCCGGGCGTCGAGCCAGAGCCCCTCGGGGAGCATCTCGGCGAACATGCGCAGCTGGAACGTGGTGCGACGCAGCTCGCCCCGCAGGCGCGCCTCGGCGAGATGGGTCTCGCGCTGCGCCACGGGGATGAGTTCGTCGGCGTGCTGGTCGAGGGCGTCCGCCACGGTGTCGAGTGCGCGAGCACGCTCGGCGATGCTGGCGCGCTTCCACTGCTCCGATGCGCGCACCGCGCGTTCGATGATCTGGTCGACGCGGTCGTCGGATGTGTCGTGCAAAGTCAAGACTCCTCCTGGTTCGGGTGGTGCGGCACGAGCGAGGCGAGGTCGCCCAGCGAGACGGGCACGCCCACCTGTCGATTGGTCAAGGATTCGAGTGCGGGGGCATCGACGACGTCGCCGGTGCCGGTCGCGACGAGCTTCGAGAGGGCGAATCCGCACACCCTCCCCTGGCAGAGGCCCATTCCGGGTCGCGCGGTCACCCGCACGTCGCGCGCGTCGTCGGCGCGCAGCCCGTTCACGGCATCGGTCACCTCGGCGGCGGTGACCTCTTCGCAGCGGCAGACGTGGGTCTCGGGGGTCAGCCACTCGTCCCACGCGGCGGGCACGGGGCTGGCCCGATGCATGCCGACCGCGAAGCGCCGACCACGCTGCAGACGTCGACGATGCCGGGCCATCGCCTTGGCGTCGGTCGCGGCGCCGAGGTCTCTCGCGACGGCGGATCCGGCGAGCTCACCCTCTGCGCACGACGCGATGGCTCCGCCGATGCCGGTGACCTCGCCAGCGGCGAAGACGAGCGGATCGGACGCGCGCAGGTCGTCGTCGACATCGATCACGAGCGATCCGTCGACATCGATGCGGGTGCGCAGCCCGAGTCCGACGGCGAGTTCGAGCTGTGGGGTGAAGCCCCAGCCGAAGGCGACGAGGTCGGCGGCGACGGTGCGCGAGGATCCGGGACGGATGCGCCCCTCGCCGTCGACGCGCGAAAGCTCGACCTCGCTCACTCGCCCGCTGCCGCGCACGGCACTGATCACGGTGCGCGTGCGGAAGGGCACGCGATGGCGCAGGAAGGTGGACGCGTAGCCCGCGCCTTCCCACAGCTTCCCCGGCTCCTGCAGCGCTCGCAGGGGTGTCGCCGCCCAGCGCGAGAGGGCGTTGGCGTCGACCACCTCGACCACCTCGACTCCGGCCTCGGCGAGTCCTGCGGCGACGGAGAGCAGGAAGGGTCCGGTGCCGGCGACCACCGCGCGGCGTCCGGCCCGCACCTGATTCGCCTTGAGCATCGCCTGCACACCTCCGGCGGCCATCACTCCTGGCAGCGTCCACCCGGGCACGGGCAGCTGGCGGTCGTAGGCCCCGGTCGCGATCACGAGTCGTCGCGCCCACGTGGTGCGCTCGGCCTGGGGCAGAGTGTCACGCGCGCCGACCGCACTGGTGCGCAGGGCCACCCGGTCGCCGAAGCCGTCGGTGCGCCACACCTGCCGCCCGGAGAGATGCACGATGCGACCGGACGCGACTCCGGCGGCGAGACGATCGCGCAGATCGGTGTAGTGCCGCCAGTGGTGATGACCGGTGCTCTCCGGAGCCGCGAAGGCGTCGCGATGACGCTCGTCGGGATGCCGCCAGTACTGCCCCCCGGTCTGCCGCGAGGCGTCGATCAGCACGACCTTCAGTCCGTGCTCGGCGGCGACGACTGCGGCGCTGAGTCCTGCCGGTCCTGCACCGACCACCGCGACATCGGCGGGCGCGGTCTCGGTCGTCGGGGTGACGTTCTCAGCCATACGACTCCTCCGGATGCGATTGCGACGGCGGCAACGGCGACGGCTCGGACGACGGCGCCGTCAGCGGCAGCGGCTCGTCGGGGTCGGCGCTGCGCACGTCCTGCCCCTCGCACGCCTCGACGAGACAGGCACGCTGGCTGCGCACGCCGTCGACGGTCACGAGGCAGTCGAAGCAGACGCCGATGCCGCAGAAGAGCCCGCGAGGTGCGTGGTCGCGCCGTGTCGTGCGCCACGACACGATGCCCGCTCCCGCGAGGGCACCACCGATCGTCTGCCCCGGCGTGAATTGCACGGGGCTGCCGTCGAAGTCGAGGCTGCTCACGGGTGGGGTCCCGTCGGTGTTCATCCGGTTCATGCAGCGACGAGCCCTTCGAGTCGTTCGGGGCGGAAGGCGGTCAGGTCGAGATCGGTCTTCTCCGACCGCAGCGCCTGCGAGAGCAGCTTGCCCGTGCCGACCGAGAGGCCGACCCCTGCACCTTCGTGGCCGGCCGCGTGCCAGAGACCCGGCATGCGAGCGTCCTCACCGATGGCCGGCAGGTGGTCGGGACAGTACGGGCGGAATCCCGAGTACGCGCGCTGCACCCCCACGTCGCGCAGCGCCGGGAACAGGCCGAGACCGCTCGCGGCGATGCGTGCAACCGCCTCGGCCGAGAACGACCGATCGAACCCGACGCGCTCGCGACTGGCGCCCAGCAGGATCGTGCCGCTGGGGGTGCCCTCGACGACCGGCGAGACCTGCAGCCCGGCATCCGAGCTGGCGACATCGCCGACGTATTCGGCGGCGTAGACCTTGTGGTGCACCGTGATCGGCACGGGCTCGGTGACGAGCACGAATCCGCGTCGCGGCATCACCGGCAGGTGCACCCCGGCGAGCGCGGCGACCTCGCCGCTCCAGGGGCCGGCACAGTTGACGACGGCCCCGGCCGAGATGCGCCCGAGCGAGGTGTCGACGCCCATGGCGCGGCCGTGATCGGTGAGGATGCCGTGCACCGAGGTTCTGGTGTGCAGCTCGGCGCCGTGCTCGATCGCCAGCCGCAGCAGATGATGCGTGGCGAGCAGCGGCTGCACCTGCGCATCGTCGGGGTAGAACGCGCCGCCGACGAGGGCGGGGTTGATGTACGGCTCGACCTCGCGCAGCCCGGCGTTGTCGTCGATGATCTCCGCGCGGATGCCCAGCTCGCGCTGGTGTGCGACCAGGTTCACGAGACCCGCCATGCTCGCGGCGCTGCCCGCGACGACGAGGCCGCCCTTGGATTCGAACTCCCACAGCTCGGCGTGCTCGGCGAGGTCCTCGCGCCACACCCGCTGCGAATAGAGCGACAGCTCGAGCTCGGGCCCCACCTCTTTGTCGGAGACGAGGATGTTGCCCTCGCACCGACTGCTCGTGCCCGAGGCGATGGAACCGCGTTCGATCACGATGGTCCGAAGGCCGGAGGCCGCGGCGAAGTACGCCGTCGCGGCACCGACGACCCCCGCACCGATGATGACGACGTCGGCGCGTGCTGTCGATGAAGCCACTAGCCGTTCGCCTCCGGGGGGTGGGGCTCGCCCACCGTGTGACCCGACCAGTCGCCCTTCACGTGCTCGATGTGCGAGAACACGAGGTCGCGCGCACGCACCGCATCGCGGGCCTCGATGGCATCCATGATCGTGTGGTGCTCCTTGGCGGAGCCGGTGAGATGCCCGCGTTCGTAGAGCTCGGCGAGACCGAACAGACGGGTCTGCGAACGCAGCGACTGGATCAGCTGGGTGAGCCGGGCGTTGCCCGCGTACTGCAGGATCGCCAGGTGGAAGTCGCTGTCGGCGCTCAGATACTCGACCAGGTCGCCCCGGTCGGCTGCCGCGACGATGTCGTCGGCCTTGCTGCGCAGGTCGGCGAACGCGCTCTCGGGGATCAGCGGGGTGGCCTTCTCGACGGCCGGCGGCTCGAGGAACAGTCGCAGCTCGGTGACCTCGGCGAGGTCGTGCGACGACACCTCTGTCACGCGGAATCCGCGGTTGGGCATCGCGACGACGAGCCCTTCGCGCACCAGGTCGAGCATGGCCTCGCGGATCGGCGTCGCCGACGTGCCGAACTCCTCGCCCAGGCTCGGCGCCGAGTACACGCGCCCCGGCTGCATCTCGCCGCTGATGATGGCGGATCGCAGCGCACGGGTGACCGTGTCGCGAACACTGGGCTGCTTGCTGAGCCGAACGAGGCTGCGCGTGTCAGTTGCGGACATCTGTGTTCCCTCTCTGAGGCGATGCATCGGCGCTCGGCGCCGACCTCAGGATCTGCGCCACCACGGCGAGATCCTCCCAGCTCATGCCGACACCCGTGTAGACCGCCGGTCGAGCCTCGCGGCGCACGAAAGCACCCGCGACCAACTCTCGCAGATTCGTCACCGGCTGCGCACCTGTCTGCCACTCCGCGAGATCACGGGCCTGCAGCAGGTTGCCGTTCTCGCGGAACGCCGACGCCCTGGCCTCGACCACCACATCGGCCTCTGTCATCAGGTCGGCCGCCAGTTCCCGACGCTCGGCGCCGTGCGAGCCGATGGCCGCGACGACGGCGTGATCGCCGACATCGGCACGGCCGAGCACCGGCACGTTCGACGAGGTCGCGGTGATGACGACGTCGGCGTCACGCGTATCGCCGAGATCACCGGATGCTGCGCGGATGCCATCGGCACGGAGTCGCTCGACCAGTTCGGCGGTGCGGCCGGCGGTGCGGCCCACGATGCTGACGGCGCCGACCGGCATCAGGTCGACGAGCGTGCGCACGTGCGCCACGGCCTGCGGCCCCGACCCGAGCACGGCGAGGGCGTCGATGCCGTCCCTCGCTCCACGAGGGTCGGCCTGCAGCATCCCGCTAATCGCGACCGCGGTGACCGCGGGCGTGCGCAGAGTCGTCAGGTGCGCGCCCTCGAGGATAGCGAGGGGGCTCAGCGTCGCCGCGTCGAACACGAGGTACCACGCCTGGATCTTGGGCAGACCCCGCTCGGTGTTGCGCGGCGCGATGGTCACGACCTTGATGCCCGCGTGCTCGGGCGACTGCGTCGGCATCAGCAGGAACTCGCCGCTGTCGAGCGGGCTGAACAGTCGAGGAGAGTCGGCCTCGATGTCGACCCCGTCGCGCAGCGCCGACGCGATGGCGTCGACCGCACCGCGTCGGTCGAGAGCCGCGTCGATCTCCTCGACGCCGATCACCGGAACAGACGTCACAGCACGAACCCCTGAGGGAAGGGATCGCTCGGGTCGAGCATGTACTGCGCCGTGCCCGTCACCCATGCCCGGCCGGTGATGGTCGGGATGACGGCGGGGATGCCGGCGACCTCGGTGGTCTCGACGAGACGCCCCGTGAAGCTCGTGCCGATGAACGACTCGTTGACGAAGTCCTGGTTCAGGTCGAGCTCGCCGCGTGCGTGCAGCTGCGCCATGCGCGCGCTCGTGCCGGTGCCGCAGGGTGAGCGGTCGAACCACCCGGGGTAGATCGCCATCGCATGACGCGAGTGCTCCGCGGTCGAACCGGGCGCCTTCAGGTAGACGTGGTGGCAGCCGCGAATCGTGGGATCGACCGGATGCACCGGCTCACCCTTCGCCTCGATGGCCGCCATGATGCTCAGCCCGGCGGCGAGCAGCTCTTCCTTGTGCGCACGGTCGAACGGCAGCCCGATCTGCTCGAGCGAGACGACCGCATAGAAGTTGCCGCCGAATGCGAGGTCGTACTCGACGGCTCCGAGCCCCGGGACGTCGACGACCTGGTCGAGCGCGACGACGAACGAGGGCACATTGCGCAGGGTGACGCTGTCGGCGTGCCCGTCGGAGACGTGCACCTCGGCGATCACCAGGCCGGCCGGAGTGTCGAGACGGATCGTGGTGACCGGCTCGACGACCGGCACCATGCCCGTCTCGACGAGCACGGTCGCCACTCCGATCGTGCCGTGTCCGCACATGGGCAGGCAGCCGGACACTTCGATGTAGAGCACGCCGAAATCGGCATCCGGTCGCGTCGGCGGCTGCAGAATGGCTCCGCTCATCGCGCTGTGGCCACGGGGCTCGTTCATCAGCAGCAGGCGCAGGTCATCGCTGTTCGCCATGAACCACTGCCGGCGCTCCTCCATCGTCGACCCGGGCATCACGCCGACGCCGCCGACGATCACCCGCGTCGGCATCCCCTCGGTGTGGGAGTCGACGGCGTGGAAGACGCGTTGTGCTCGCATGAGTCGTATCTCCGGATCAGCGGTAGCCCTTGGCCAGCACGGCCTCGGTGTCGGCGATGATACGCGTGCGCACCTCGTCGGGAAGCGGCAGGCGCGGCGGGCGGGTCGTGATGCCCGCGGGGGCGACACCGGCGACCTCCTGCGACAGCTTGATCGCCTGCACGAACCAGGTCTTCGAGTCCCAGCGCAGCAGCGGGTGCAGGTCGCGGTACATCTCGTGCGCCTTCGCCCAGCTGGCGGGGTCGCCCGAGGTCGACAGGTTGTAGAGCTCGACGGTGGATGCCGGGATCGCGTTCGGGTAGCCGGCGACCCAGCCGACGGCGCCGTTGATGCCGAGCTCGAGCACGACGTCATCGGATCCGATCGAGATGTCGAGTCCGGGAGCGAGCTCGCGGATCGCGTACGCGTTGCGCACGTCGCCCGAGAACTCCTTGACCGAGACGATGAGACCCTCGTCGAACAGGCGCGCGAGCAGCTCGGGGCGCAGGTCGATCTTCGTGTCGATCGGGTTGTTGTACGCGAGGATCGGCAGACCCACTGCGGCGACGCGGCGGTAGTGGTCGACGACCTCGTCGTCGCTCGCCCGGTAGGCGTTGGGAGGAAGCAGCATGACGGCGGGTGCGCCGTGCTCGGCGGCGTGCTCGGTGAAGCGCACGCTCTCCATCGCCCCGTAGGCGCCGACGCCGGGGATCACTGCAACGCCCTCGGGCGACGCCTCGACGGCGGTGAGGTAGACCTGCTTGCGCTCCTCCTCCGTCAGCGTCTGGTACTCACCGAGCGAGCCGTTGGGGATGATGCCCGTCACGCCGTTGTCGGTGGTGAAGCGGATGTGCTCGGCGTAGGCGTCGTAGTTGACGGAGAAGTCCGGATTGATGGGCAGCGTCGTCGCGAGATTGACGCCGTGCCAGGGCTTCTTTTCGGTCATGAGTCAGAACTCCCGTGCTCTCGGCGCCCCTCGGCACCAGAATGATGAATGAGTACAATTGCAATGTTAGTGGCGAACGGCGGCCCTGTCCATGAGTCTCGCGGTTTCTTCACGAGGCATCACCCCTCGCCGGCAGAATCAGTCGTTGACGGGGCTCTTCATTGCCCGCGCGATCGGTCGCCGCGAACTCGATCACCTGCTCGTGATCGGAGAGCGCTCGCACGAACGCCTCATGGAACGTGGCCCAGAAGGTACCGGGCCCCTCCCACTGGATCCGTTCGACGCCCGACACCTCATCGGTCGCCGTGAGGGTGATCTCGACACTCGACCCGAGCTGTCGCACGGTCGCGCGAGAGACAGGTGCGCCCGTATCGACCGCGAAGTCGCGCGAGGCATGACCCGTCGCGCCGGTGGCGTCGATCGCTCGAGCTCGCACCCGATGCTCGCCGTCACCCGGCAGCGCGAAGGGACCGGTGTACGGCATCCATTCGTCGTCCGACACCGCCACCTCGACCCGCAGGCCGCCCGCTCCGGCGAGATCCTCGGCGGCGACCGTGATCGTCGGCACCTCTGTGAACCACCCCGAGGGTGCGGGCAGGACTCCCGGCGTGATCGCGACCGACGGCGCGATGGGCGCATCGGCGAGAGCGCGCGGAACGCTCCACTCGACCACAGGGATGCCGTCGGCACCCGCGTGCTCGCGCCAGGTCGCCGCGGTGACGTCGGCGTCGATCACCGAGCCGTGGGGGTGCCCGCCGAGCCCGTCGACGTCAGACGCGGCCGCCGCCTCGAGCACCTGCACGAGCTCGCTCTGCGCGAGCAGTCCGTCGCGCCGGGCCACGCTCGCAGTCTTGCCGACCCGGTCGAGGAACTCTGCGCGAGTGGATGGCGCAGGCTCGCGCCACACGTCGTCGAGCAGCGAGCTTCCGTCGTGTCGCACGCGCACCGGCACGTCGGTCTCGGCGCCGACGAATCCGATCGAGGCTCCTGATGCCCGCACGTACATGTGGTACCTGGAGGAACTCCCGGTCCACACGGGTTCGAAGCGCACTCCGGCGATGCTCACGGCGCCGTCCGTCCGCAGTGCGGCCTCGACGTCGGCTGCGGAGCCGATCTCGTCGGCACGCAGCGACCCGTCGAGGAGTCGCCGCTGGGCGAGCGCGAGGTCGAGGGTGGTCGTCGCATCCGACCGAGCGACCAGCACCGATGGTCCGAACTCGATCGACTGGAGCATCGCGTCGTCGAGCGTCGCCACGGATCGCAGCGATGCGTGAGAGTCGATGCGCAGCACCTCGCCCGAAGACCACTCCCGACGAACGACCTGGTAGCCGTGCTCGACGGGAGCGTCGATCGTCTCGTCGCCGATCCGGAGCACCGGGGCGTCGGCCGCCCACTCGGGCACCCGGATGCGGAGGGTGAGCGGCGTGCCGTCGACGAAGCCGTCTGCGCCCTCGATCGTCAGCTCGGTCGTGCCGCCGAGGGGCTGCGTCGTCTGCATCCGCACGGTCACGTGCTGCTCGCGCCAGTCGAGCGTCGCCGACACGAAGAGGTTGACCCACAGGTCCGCATCCGCACCGGCATCCGTCGAGGTGAAGAACACCGTGTCCTGGTACTTGGCGTGGTTCTCGAGCCCGGTGCCGCCGCAGCAGGTGCCGACGTTGTCGAACTCGGCGACCGCCCCGGGGTTCACCGGGAACATGTAGGCGACCTCGGGGCTCGTGTCGGAGTCGATGTCGCGGCGCGAGGCGAGGATGTGATTCAGCACTCCGCGCTCGTAGTACGCCATGAACCGCGGCTCGCGGGTGAGAGCGAACAGCTGTCGAGCGATCTTGAGGAGGTTGTAGGTGGCGCACGTTTCGGCGTTGCGGTCACCGATGTCGCCCGCGACCGTGTGCGGAGGGCCCCAGAGCTCGCTCTCACCGGTGCCGCCGTGCGCGTACATGCGCCCGGGAACGATCTGGTCCCAGAGGCCCAGCACCGCCTCGAGATAGCGACGTTCGCCCGTGAGGTCGTATTCGTGCAGGTAGCCGAGCAGCTGCGGCAGGTGCTGGTTCGCATGCATGTCGGTGAGCACGTCTCGGCGCTCGGCACCGGCTGCGAGCAGGTCGTCCTGGTCGAAGAGCTGTGCGACCTCGAGGAAGAGCGGCTCGTCGGCGACGACGCTCAGCCGCGCCATCGTCTCGTTCATGCCGCCGAACTCGCCCGCGATGTAGAGCGACCACATGCGCTGGATGCGCTCGTGGTCGAGCCGGGTCAGTCGGTGTGCGACCCAGTGCCCCATCGAGACGGCGATGTCGCGCGCCTCGATGCTGCCGGTCAGCTCGTAGGCGTCGAGCAGGCCGGCCATGACCTTGTGGGTCGTGTAATACGGGGCCCAGATCTCGCCGTAGGGCGCGTAGTCCTCGAGTCGCGAGAACTGCCATTCGCCGTACGCGGCGAGGAATCCGGGGTGCGAGTAGCGACCGGTCGCCCCGAGTGCCCGCTGCACCTCGCCGAGACCCGAGACGAACTCATCGACCTTGGCGCGCAGCGCCTCGTCGCGCTCCCCCGCATACGCGAGAGCGAGCATCGACAGGAAATGGCCTGCGTAGTGACCCCGCAGCAGGTTCGCGGTCTGCGCGTTCTCACGGCCGGGGTAGTCGTGCTCGCCCCACGCCTGCTCGCGCGGGTGGCCGAAGTCCTCCCAGTTGCCCGGAGCCAGGGCGCCACGGGTGTCGAGCCCGGCGTTGGCGCGGAAGACTGCGAGCAGCCGGTCGACCGGATACACGCGCGCCAGGTGCAGCATCTGGTTCTTCGCCCTCGCGAAGACGCTGTCGTCGCCGATGCGCACGCGGTCGAGAGGGAACGGGCGCAGCTGCGCAGAAGAGAGGATGCCGGTGGATGCCGTCGCCTCGCCGCCGTCGGCGGCCATCGTGCCCCACGCCATCGCGTTGCCCCGAGTCATCGCACCGCCCTGTGCCGCTGCGTCCACTCTTCGATGCCCGCGGCGTCGATGGGAAGGGCGTCCGAGAGCACCTCGGATCCGGTCGGGGTGACGAGGATGTCGTCTTCGAGGCGCACTCCGATGCCGCGCAGCTCGGGCGGCAGGGTGAGGTCGTGGGCGTGGAAGTACAGCCCCGGCTCGACCGTCATCGCGACGCCCGGTTCGAGGTCGGCACCCATGTAGTCCTCGTAGTGCGCCTGGCTGCAGTCGTGCACATCGAGTCCGAGGTGGTGACCGATGCCGCACGCGAGGTAGCGGCGATGCTGCTGACCGTGGGGCGACAGTGCCTCGTCGACCGAGACGGGCAGCAGGCCCCAGTCGTGCAGCCCCTGGGCCACGACCTGCATCGAGGCGAAGTGGAAGTCGAGGTACGGCGTGCCCGGCCTGATCTGATCGAGGCCCGCGCGGTGGGCCTTCTCGACCAGGTCGTGCACCTCGCGCTGGGCCGGGCTGAACGTGCCCTCGGCCGGCACCGTGCGCGTGACATCGGCGGTGTAGAGCGAGTGGGCCTCGACACCCATGTCGAGCAGCAGCGCCTGATCGGGGTGCACCGGGCCGTCGCAGCGCACCCAGTGCAGGATCGGCGCGTGCGAGCCCGAACCGACGATCGTCGAGTATCCGGTGCCGTTGCCGTGCGTGCGCGCGTGCCTGTCGAACGTGCCCTGCAGCCAGCGCTCGCCGAGCCCGTCGGCGATGGCACGCGGGATCTCGGCGACGACCGCCGCGAAGCCCGAGACGGTGGCGTCGACCGCCAGCCGCAGCTGACCGATCTCCCAGTCGTCCTTGACCATGCGCAGGCGCGAGAGGGTGCGCTCGAGGTCGGCCGAGACCTCGAGATCGTGCTCTGCGGCCGAGGTGCTGGCCGAGCGGGCGGCGAGCGCACCGCGCAGCTCGGAGGCGCGGCCGGCGAGCGCTTCGATCGGTTCGACCGTGATCTGCAGCTCCTCGGCCCACTCGGCGAGGCCGGCGGACGGCCCGACCCACAGCTCGCCGTGCAGTGCGTTGCTGAAGAACCCGTCGTCGCCGGGTCGGAACGGAGCGGGCATGTAGAGCACCGCGTCGTGGCCGCCGGGCCGAGCCCACATCACGAGCGTGGCTTCTTCGGCCTGGCATCCGGTCGCCCAGACGAAGCTGCTGTCGGCGCGGAACCCATACGACGAGTCGTCGTTGCGCACCGGGGCGATCCCCGAGCTCAGCACCAGGGTCTGGCCCGGCATCGTTGCGCTCAGGCGCTCGCGATGCGCGGCCGCGGCCTGTGCGCTGCCGGCCGGCAGGTCGGGACGCGTCGGAACGTCATCCCACCCCTGCGCGATGAACTCGCGGAACGCGGGGATCTCCGCCAGCTTCGGGTAGCGGGTGCCCGCATACGGCGGGCGTGCTCCGGTGGTCGTGTCGCTCATGCGCGCTCTCCTCCGCGGTCTCGGACGAGCTCTCTCAGGCGCGTCAGCGTGCGGCCCGATCCGATCCCGTCGTGTTCGTATTCGTTGGTCACCCAGTACTGCGAGTTGCCGATGCCCTCGAGCGTCTGCAACTGCAGACCGGCGTCGACGTACATGTCGTCGAAGTAGACGACCGCGGCCACCGGCACCTCGTTGCGCGCGAGCGCGGCGGGGTCGTAGAGCGGCGACCAGTCGGTCTTCTCTGCGAGCTGGTCGACGGCGGTGCGGAAGCCGCGCAGCAGACGCACCTCGTCGAACATCCATGGGAATGCCATCTCGCCGGTGAACAGCAGCGGTCGGCGGGTCTCGTCGAACTGGGCACGCCGCTCGCGTTCGGCCTGCGCGGCCCACGCGGTGGGGCCGCTGTGCTCGTCTCCGTAGATCGATTCCTGCAGGGTCCAGAACAGGGGGTTGCCCGCACTCGACGACAGCGTCATCACGTCGTGCAGGAATGCCGTCGACAGCTGTCCCGGGCGCACGAAGGCCTTCTCGACGAGCCAGTGCAGTCGCTCGAAGCCCGGTTTCATGCCGAAGTCGATGCCCAGCGACTGCCAGCGGCGCACCGTCAGCAGGTCTCCATCAGGCAGGTGCACATCGCCAGCGGCCAGCCGGTCGGCGATCCGCACGACTGCGGCCTCATCGTCGGGGAATCGGCGGTAGAACTCGGCCGTCTTGGCCTCGACCCGGTCGAACGTGCGGCGGTACACCTCGCTCGCGCGCGGTGGCATGCCCGGCACCCCACCGCACACGTAGCTCGCCGTGAGTCCCTCAGGGGCGAACGAGAGGTAGGTCATGGTGATCCAGCCGCCGAAGCTCTGCGCGAGAGTCGCCCAGCGGCGCCCGTCATACAGAGAGGTGCGCACGTGCTCGAGGTCGCGCACGATCGAGTCGGCACGGAAGCACGCCAGGTACTCGCCGCCCGCCTCGCCGCGCTCGGCGACGATCGCGGCATCCACCGGCGTGCTGAGACCCGTGCCCCGCTGGTCGACGAGCACCACGCGGTAGTCGCGCAGCGCCTCGTCGATCCAGCCGTCGCGCCCGAGCGGCCGCGGGTTGGCACCGCCAGGGCCGCCCTGCAGATACGTCAGCAGCGGACGGTCGGCGGTGTCGGCGGTCGGGTCGACGAGTTCGCGCACGAACAGCTCGATCGTCTCGCCGTCGGAGGCGTTCCAGTCGAGCGGCACCGACGTGCGGTATTCACGGACGCGGATGCCGGGCAGCATGTACTGCGCCGTCGCGGTGCGGGTCATCGGGTCTCCTCCGTGTCCACCGCGGCATCCCGCGCAGCATCCTGAGCCCGGCCCGCGCGCGCGGCCTCGGCCTTGCGACGCCGTGCGTCCCACTCGGGGTTGATGCGCGGCACGGCCTGCAGCAGCGTCTTGGTGTACTCGTGCTCCGGCCGCTCGAAGATCTCGTCGCGCATGCCGGTCTCGACGATGGCGCCCTGCGACATCACGGCCACGCGGGTGGCGATCTGGCGCACCACGGCCAGGTCGTGCGCGATGAAGAGGTAGCCGAAGCCCTCGTCGGCCTGCAGGTCGCGCAGCAGGTTGATGACCTGCGCCTGCACCGACACGTCAAGGGCCGACACCGCCTCGTCGCAGATCACGAGCTTGGGCCGCACGGCCAGGGCACGGGCGATGCCGATGCGCTGCGCCTGGCCACCCGAGAACTGCGCGGCGTAGCGCTCGGAGTGCATCGGGTTGAGGCCGACGCGCTCCATGAGCTCGCGCGTGAAGGCGCGGGCGCCGCCGGGGATCTTGCGCCCCTGATAGACGAGCGGCGCCGTCACCAGGCGCTCGACCGTGTGCTTCGGGTTGAGCGACGAGTACGGATCCTGGAAGATCACCTGCACGGCGCCGCGGAACTCCCGCAGCTCACCGCCCTTGGCGCGGGTGACGTCGGCGCCCTCGAACTCGAGCTTTCCGCTGGTGGCATCCATCAGCCGGGCGACGAGTCGCGCCGTCGTCGACTTGCCCGAGCCCGACTCGCCGACCACGGCGAGGGTCTCGCCGCGATGCACTTCGAGCGAGACCTCGTCGACGGCCCGGAAAGTCTTCGACTTGCCCAGGGGCCCAGCCGAACCCGTGGCGAACTCCTTGACCAGATCCGTGCCGCGAAACAGCGGTGTGCCGGTGTTCATCGTTCGCTCCTCCCGTTGTTCGGGACCGTGATCTCGGTGGTGCGCAGCACGCCGATCTCGTCGTCGATGCGCGGCACCGCGTCGAGCAGACGCCGGGTGTAGTCGGCCTGCGGGTCGCTGAAGACCTGCTCGACGGCTCCGCGTTCGACGGTCTCGCCCGCGCGCATCACGACGATCTGATCGGTGACCTCGCTGACCACGGCGAGGTCGTGGGTGATGAGGATGAGGCCTGCGCCGGTCTCGCCGCGGATCTCGTCGAGCAGGTCGAGGATCTGCGCCTGCACGGTCACGTCGAGCGCGGTGGTCGGCTCGTCGGCGATGATCAGGTCGGGCTCCATGCTCAGCGCCATGGCGATCATGATGCGCTGGCGCATGCCGCCCGAGAACTGGTGCGGGTAGTGGTCGACCCGGCGCGCGGCATCGCGGATGTGCACGCGCTCCATCGCCTCGATCGCGACCGTGCGGGCCTGCTTGCGCGAGACGCCGCTGCGGTGCGAGAGGTAGGCCTCGGCGATCTGCGTGCCGACCTTGTAATAGGGGTTCAGTGACGACAGCGGATCCTGGAAGATCATCGCGATGCGGTCACCGCGGATGCGACGCTTCTCGCGCTCCGGCATCCCGAGCAGTTCTGCGCCGTCGAAGCGGACCGACCCCGTGGCCGTGCCGCCCTTCGGCAGCAGGCCCATGATCGCCAGGCTCGTCATCGACTTGCCCGACCCGGATTCCCCGACGATGCCGAGCGCACCGCCGCGGGGCACGTCGAACTCGAGGTTCTTGACGACGCTGACAGGGCCCTGTGCCGTGCGGAACGAGACGGTGAGGTCTCGCACCGACAGCAGCGGACCGCTGCCCCCGCCACTCTCGGGACCGGTGGTGTGTCCGGTCGTGTTCGCTGTGTCGCTCATGCGGTGGCCCCCGTTCTGACGCGCGGATCGATCGCGGTGTACAGCAGGTCGACGACCATGTTGCCGATGATCACGAAGAACGCCGACAGCAGGGTGACGGCCATGATGACCGGCTGGTCGTTCGAGGTGATCGAGTCGGCGGTGAGCTTGCCGACGCCGTTGATGCCGAACACGGTCTCGGTGATCACTGCGCCGCCGAGCAGGCCGGCGACGTCCATGCCGAAGATCGTGACGATCGGGGTGAGCGCAGGGCGCAGCGCGTGTCGACGCCAGACCAGGCCCGGCTGCAGTCCCTTCGCCCGCGCGGTGCGCACGAAGTTCTCCTGCAGGGTGTCGATCACGTTGGCGCGGGTGAGGCGCGTGTAGACCGCCGCGTAGCCGACCGCCAGCACGATCCACGGGAGGATGAAGTTGAGGAACCACTGCGCCGGGTCATCCGCGAACTTCACCGCCTGGGGGAACGGCAGCCAGCCGAGGGCCACGACGAAGATGAACTGCAGGGCGAGGGCGAGCACGTAGTTCGGGATCGACATCGAGCCCAGCGTGAGTCCGGCGAAGAACCGGTCGAGGAACTTGCCCTCCTTCACGGCACTGAGCACACCGGCGATCACTCCGCCGAGCAGCCAGAGCACTGCGGCGCCGATCGCGATCGTCGCCGTGACGGGCAGGCGCTGCACGATCATGTCGCCGACCAGCTGGCTCGTCTGGAACGAGTAGCCGAGGCACGGGGCCGCGCACTCGACGGCGGCACCGGCGACCGTGAAGGTGCGGCCGGTGAACAGACCGCCGACGTAGCCCCAGAACTGGGTCCAGAAGGGCTGGTCGAGCCCGAGGTTCAGCCGGATCTGCTCGATGCGCTCTGGCGTGCAGTTCTTGCCGCAGATCTGCACGGCCGGGTCGGCGGAGAGCAGGAAGAAGATCGCGTAGGTGAACAGCGTCACCAGGAACAGCACGACGATCATGCCGAGCAGGCGGGAGCCGACGATGCGGATCATGAGCGGGCCTCCCCACTGGTGGCGATGGTGCGGATGCGGTCACCCAGGGTCGTGAACGACAGCACCAGGAGGAAGAGGAACACACCGGGGATCACGAAGTACATCGGGTCGACCGCGTACCACGGGGTCGCGGCGGCGATCATCTGGCCCCAGCTCGGAGTCGGCGGAACGACACCGACGCCGAGGAACGACAGCCCCGCCTCGGTGCCGATGTAGCCGGGAACCGCGAGGGTCGCCATCACGATGATGGTCGACTGCAGGTTGGGCAGGATCTCGCGGAAGATGATCCGGCCGCTCGATGCACCCGAGGCCTTGGCGGCTTCGACGAACTCGCGCTCCTTGAGCGAGAGGGTCTGCGAGCGCACGATGCGGGCGAGGTAGGGCCAGCCGAAGAGCGAGATGACCACCACGAGCAGGAAGACGCGGTTGTCGGCGGGGAGCGCCGACAGGATCGCGATCATGAAGATGAGGGCGGGGAACGCCATGAGGAACTCCATGACGCGCGAGATGACGAGGTCGATGAGTCCGCCGAAGTAGCCGGCGAGCAGGCCCATCACGACGCCGAGCACCGTGGTGAGCAGCGTCGCCGAGAGGGCGACCGTCATCGAGACGCGGGCACCGTAGGCGATGCGGGCGAAGATGTCGCGACCGCTGCCGGGCTCGACGCCGAACCAGTGCTCGGCGCTGATGCCGCCGAAGGGTCCGATCGGGATGGCACCGAGGTTGGGGTCGATCGCCGACTGGTCGAACTGGTACGGCCCCCATCCGCTCAGCATCGTCAGCAGCGGCGCGAAGATCGCCATGAGGATGATGAGCAGGATGTAGGCGCTGGAGAGCATGGCTCCCCAGTCGGTCAGGAATGCGCGAAGCAGCCGCCGGCCAGAGGCCGGGGGTGACTCCAGTGTCGTTGCGAGACTGGAGTCACCCGCCGGCGTGGCTTCGGACTCGAGCGATGTCGAGCTGAAGGTCATGCTCAGCCCTTCGAGGGGTCCTTGAGACCGATGATCGTCAGGTCCGTCAGGTTGGTGCTCGGGTAGTAGCCGGCGATGTTCTCACCGGGCAGGAAGATGCCCTTGCTGAACACGAGCGGCGCCACGGGCGAGAGCTCCATGATCTGCTCGTCGAGGTCGCCCCAGGCGGTCTTCGCCTCGTCGACGTCGGTCATCGCGGTGATCTCATCGATGCGGTCGTTGATGGCCGGGTCGTTGATCTGGGCGAGGTTGGAGTTGCCCTTCTCGAAGATGTTCCGGCCGTCGAACAGCG
Source organism: Microbacterium sp. K2 (assembly GCF_051365005.1). NCBI lineage: Bacteria > Bacillati > Actinomycetota > Actinomycetes > Micrococcales > Microbacteriaceae > Microbacterium > Microbacterium sp. K2. The sequence goes on from NZ_JBLWII010000001.1 coordinate 2,104,970, forward strand.
GCGGGATGATCGTGCTGGCGCTCGATGCCCAGTCGGGGCACCATCCGGTGATGGCGGCGTCGTTCTGCTGTGCCGGGGTGCCGATCGTCTCGTAGTAGATCGACGTGTCGATGACGTTGAGGTTCACCGTGATTCCGAGAGGCTCGAGAGCCTGCTGGATGGCCTCGGCCTGCCCCTGCATGAGCGGCTGCGAGCGGATGTCGAGCGTGAACTCGAATCCGTCGGAGAGCCCGGCCTCGTCGAGCAGCTCCTGAGCCTTCTCGGTGTCACCCTTGTCGCCCTCGGTCTCCCACAGGTTGAAGTCCTTGAAGCTCGAGACCACCGGCGGGATGATCGTGTACGCCGGGTCGGCGAGCTGGGTGCCGCCTGACGCGTTGACCAGGGCCGAGCGGTCGATCGCCCAGTTGACGGCGTTGCGCACGTTCACGTCGTCGAACGGCGCTTTGGTCGTGTTCATCGACATGTAGGTGGTGCAGAAGGCGTCGGCGGTGATCGCGCGGTCCTTGAGCTGAGGGGTCTGCAGACGGGGCAGGGTCGCCGCGCTCACGGTGCCCGAGATGGCGTTCTGGTCGCTGCTCTGGCCGGCGATCATGCGCTCGTCGATCGTGGCCGCGTCGATGCCGATCTCGAACTGCCACTCGTCGGGGTAGGCCTTGCGCACGTCATCGGTCGAGTCGTCCCAGTACTCGTTGCGCTCGAGCGTGATCGAGCTGCCGGGGGTGTACTCGGCGAGCGTGTACGGGCCCGAGGCGATGATGTCCTTGATGAACTCGTCGCCGGCGCCGGTGCCCTCGGGGAAAGGCACGGCGTTGGGCTGCGCGAGCACGTTGTCGAACTCGGGGAACGGCTTCTTGAGGTGGAAGACGATCGTCTTGTCGTCGGGGGTCTCGATCGTGGGCAGGTCGCCCGTGACATACGGACCCTGGTAGCCCTCGGGCGCGTCGATGACCTGGCGCAGGTAGGGCGAGCCGATGCCGACCTGGGGGTCCCACGAGCGCGAGATCCCGAACTTCATGGCCTCTGACGTGATGGGGGTGCCGTCGTCGAAGAAGATGTCGTCCTTGAGCGTGTACGTCCAGGTGAGGCCGTCTTCCGACGCCTCGCCGAGCGACTCGGCCAGGTCGGGCACGATCGCATTGGGGTCGTCGGCGTCACCGGCGGCCTGCATCGTGAGGCCGCGGTAGATGAGGCGGTAGAAGGCGTTGACGCCGCCGTCGAACCCGCGGGAGGGGTCGAGGTACGAGAAGTCGGCGTTCTGGAGCATGTGCACGGTGCCGCCCGTCTGGGGCGTGCCGTCGGTGCCTGGCTGGGAGGCGTTCGATTCACCCCCTCCGGCAGAACAGCCGGAGATGAGCAGAGCGGATGCGGCGGCCGCGGCGATGAATGCGGGGAGCCTCTTAGATGCGGTCACGAGACCAGACCTTTCTGTCGATTGCGCCATTGCGAATGGTTTCCATAGAACCCCATGACAGTGCAATGTACAACTGTACTGGTGGATCTTTTCTAGCCGAGGATGCGGAGGAGTGGCCATCTTGTAACAGGATCGTCATGCGAGGCGCGTCGAGAACCCGCCGACGATTCCGCCTCTGATCCGGGATAATCCGACCCACTACGGTTGAGCGAGACGAATCGCCCTCCCCCGGTTGTTGAGCGAGCACGGCACAGCCGAGCGAGACGAAACGCGCCCGTCGAACGGCGCAACGTTCACCCCTCGCTCCCCCTGCGTTCATCTCCGCCGCCTATCTTGAGTGCGGTCGCGCGAACGCGGCTAAGAAACAGACCAATCGTTGTACAGAAACCACAACTCCGGGGTAAAGTCAGTCTCAGACATACCTCGATGACGAGAAAGGCGACCATGGTCGACATCCGAAAGAAGCGCTGGTCTCTCCTGGGAATCGCTGCGGTGGCGGCCGTGACCCTGACCGGCTGCGCAGGCGGCAGCACCGAGTCCGACGGCGGCTCGAGCGACGGCGGGTCGGATGCGACCCTCATCGTCTACACCAACTCGAACAGCGACGGCCGTGGCGAGTGGATTACCGAGAAGGCAGCGGATGCCGGCATCGACATCGAGATCGTGGGCCTCGGTGGAGCCGACCTCACCAACCGCATCATCGCCGAGAAGAACAACCCGGTCGGCGATGTCGTGTTCGGTCTGAACAACATGTTCTTCGAGCAGCTCAAGGCCGAAGAGGCGATCACGGCCTACGAGCCCGAGTGGAGCGGAGAGGTTCCCGCCGACGCGGGCGACCCGGCTGACGGCGCCTTCTGGCCGCTCGTCGAGCAGGCGATCGTCACGGTCTACGACGAGAACAGGATCACCGACGCCCCCTCCGACGAGGAGGACCTCTGGACCGAGGAGTACGCCGGCCGCTACGAGGTCAACCCGGCACTCGGCCAGGCCACCCCGCAGCTCGTGCTCGCCAGCATCCTCTCGCGTCACCTCGACGAAGACGGCGACCTGGGTGTCAGTGACGAGGGCTGGGAGCTCGTCGAGGCGTACTACGCCAACGGCTCGCCCGCGGTCGAGGGCACCGACCTCTACGCCCGCATCACGCGTGACGAGATCGACTACGGCGTGCTCCCCTCGAGCGGCATCGCCGCGCGCGACGAGGAGTACGGCACCAAGACCGGCATGATCGTGCCCGACTACGGCGTGCCGTATGTCACCGAGCAGATCGCGCAGATCAACGGCACCGGCAACGAGGCCACGGCGCAGGAGTTCATCGACTGGTTCGGCAGCGCCGAGGTGCAGGGCGAGTTCGCCGCCGAGTTCAACTCGATGCCCGTCAACGAGGGCGCGGTCGAGCAGGCCAACCCCGAGGTCGTCGAACTCATGGGCACCCTCGACCGTCAGGACATCGACTTCGGCTTCGTGAGCGAGAACCTCGGAGCGTGGGTCGAGAAGGTCACGCTCGAGTACATCGGCTGATCGAACCGAACCTCTCTTCACCACCTAGCCGGAAAGACAGCATGATCCGTTTCGAAGATGTCGAGGTCGCGTTCGGCGATCACCACGCGGTCTCGCACCTCGATCTGGAGATCCAGGAGGGTGAGTTCTTCACCCTCCTGGGTCCGTCCGGATGCGGCAAGACCACGGCCCTGCGGGCACTCGCCGGGTTCGTCGAGCCGACCGGCGGCCGCATCCACATCAATGGCCGCGACGTCACACGTGTGCCGAGCGAGAAGCGCGGCGTGGGCATGGTGTTCCAGAACTACGCCCTGTTCCCCAGCATGAATGTGCGCGAGAACATCGCGTTCGGCCTCTCGATTCAGAAGACCTCGAAGGCCGAGCAGCGCCGCCGCGTCGACGAGATCGCCGACCGCACAGGCCTCGCGCAGTCGCAGCTCGACAAGAACGTGTCGGAGCTCTCCGGCGGGCAGCAGCAGCGCGTGGCGATCGCCCGCGCACTGGCGCTGACCCCCAGCATCCTGCTGCTCGACGAGCCGCTGTCGAACCTCGACGCCAAGCTGCGCGTGCAGCTGCGCGAGCAGCTGAAGGAGCTGCAGCGCGAGGTCGGCGTGACCACGGTCTACGTCACCCACGATCAAGAAGAGGCGCTCACCCTCAGCGACCGCATCGCCGTGCTCGACGCCGGCACGCTGCAGCAGGTGGGCACGCCTGAGGAGATCTACGACCGCAGCGCGACGCCGTTCGTCTGCCGGTTCATCGGCGAGAACAACCGTCTCAGCCCGGCGCAGATCACGAGCCTCGGGGGCGGACTGGACGCCACGGCCGAGAGCTATGTACGGCCGGAGAAGCTGCACCTGGCCGAGGCCGGCGAGGTCTCTGCAGCATCCGCTTCACTCGATGGCACCATCGTCGATCGCACGTACCACGGCAGCCACAGCGTCTACACGGTGACGGCAGAGGATGCTGCGCTGCGCGTCAGCGTGCCCGCCGCGGCGAGCGCACGCCAGTGGAACCCGGGCGACGCCGTGCGTGTCGACGTGGATCGCCGCTGGATCCTGCAGTACCCGGCGGCGTGACATGTCGACTCCCCAGAACTCGCAGAACTCGCAGAACCCCACAGACCCCGCGGTCCCGCCGTCAGCGGCCGTGACCGGAGAAGCCGGCTCCTTGACCACCCACGCGGTCGTCGAGGGTCAGACGCCGGGACCGCGGCCCCGCAAACGTGGAAAGCCCGGCAGCGTGAAGGCGATGCTGCGCTCTCCGCTCGCGTGGATCACGGGCATCATCGTCATCTGGTTCGCCGCGGCGTTCCTCGTGCTGCCGAACGCCGCCCTGCTCGGCGTCACGTTCTTCCCCGACGGGCAGTTCAGCATCCGTGCCATCGAGAAGCTGTTCGGCAGCGAGCGCGCGCTGAAGACGCTCGGCAACAGCTTCCTGCTTGCGGTCACCCTGTCGATCACGGTCAACGTGGTCGGTGTGTTCATCGTGCTGGTGACGAAGTACTTCCAGGTGCGCGGGGCCAAGATCCTCTGGCTCGGCTATGCCACGACCCTGATCTACGGCGGCATCGTGCTGGCCGCCGGTTACAACTTCATCTACGGCCGGTTCGGGTTCTTCACGAACATGATGGTCAACTGGTGGCCCGACATGGACCGCGACTGGTTCTCGGGATACTTCGCGGTCATCTTCGTGATGACGTTCGCGACCACGACGAACCACATGCTGTTCCTCTCGTCATCGCTCGGCAAGGTCGACTACGCGTCGATCGAGGCGGCGAAGCTCATGGGTGCGTCGACCTGGACGATCCTGCGCCGCATCGTGCTGCCGGTCATGAAGCCGATGCTGTTCGCCGTCACGGTGCTGACCTTCCTCATCGGACTCGGAGCGCTGACCGCTCCGCTCGTGCTCGGCGGGCCCGACTTCCAGACCGTCGCGCCGCTGATCATCGACCTCTCGCGCAGCCCCATCACGCGTGACATCGCCGCCCTGCTGGCGATCGTGCTCGGCATCGCGACGATCATTTTGCTCGCGATCATGAACCGCTTCGAGAAGTCGGGCGTGTACTTCTCGGTCGCGAAGGTGGCGACACCGATTCAGAAGCAGAAGATCCGCAACCCGTTCGCGAACGTCGTCGTGCACGTCGTCGCCTATTTGCTGTGGGTGATCTACCTGATCCCGGTCGTGCTGATCGTGATCTTCTCGTTCGTCGATGCGCGCAGCATCCTCGCCGGATCCATCACCCTCGACAGCTTCACGCTCGACAACTACATCACCGTTTTCTCGAGCGCCGAGGCGATCCGTCCGTTCATCGTCAGCGTCGTCTATAGCGCCGTGGCCTCGATCGTCGTGGTCGGCGGTCTGCTGTTCGTGGCACGGATGCTGCAGAAGCACCGCAACCTGCTGACCACCTCGATCGAGTACGTGCTGCACATCCCGTGGATCCTGCCGATCGTGCTGATCGCGCTGGCCCTGGTGACCGCATTCGACGAGCCGCGGGCGATCGTGGGCGGCCTGGTGCTCACCGGCACGCCGATCCTGCTGCTCATCGCGTACATCTGCGTGAAGATCCCGTTCACGCTGCGCCTGCTCAAGGCCGGGTTCGCATCGGTGCCCGACTCGCTCGAAGACGCCTCCCGCATCCTCGGGGCGAAGTCGCTGACGACCTTCCGCAAGGTGCTGGTGCCGCTGGTGCTGCCGACGGCCGCGGCGATCACGGCGCTGAACTTCAACAGCCTGCTCGACGACTACGACGCGGCGATCTTTCTCTACCACCCGCTGTTCAAGCCTCTCGGTGTGGCGATCCAAGAGAGCACGCGCGGCGAGAACAATCTCGACGCGATGCCGATCACGTTCGTCTATACAGTGCTGCTCATGATCATCATGGGTGTCACCATGTATCTCGTGTATGGACGAGGTTCGCGCGCCGGAGCGCCCCGCAAGGCCAAGAAGGCTCGCGCGTGAGTGGTACATCGTCTTCGGATGCTCCGGGGCTGCGCGTCACGGTCAGCGATGTGGCCGCGGCTGCCGGGGTCTCCCGCGCGACCGCGACCAGGGCACTGAAGGGCGAGGGGCGCTTCGCTCCCGAGACCCAGGAGCGGATCCTCGCCGAGGCCGAGCGCCTCGGATACGTGCGCAACACGATGGCCGCCGAGCTCGCCGCCGGCCGCACAGGCACGGTTGGACTCATGCTGCGCGACGCGAGCAACCCTGCGTACGGACTGTTGTTCTCGCGCCTGCAGGATGAGGCGCACAGGCGTGGCCTCGATCTCGTGACGGTGACGATCGGGGCGGACGTGCAGGGCGCCGAGCAGGTCAATGCACTGCACCGGTTGCTCGGCATGCGGGTGGCGGGGTTGATCGTCGCGACGGGTGGCATCACGGCCGCGCAGCTCGAACCGTTCGCCGACCAGGTGCCGATCGTGCGCGCGGGTCGGGTCGAGACGGCTGAGGGGATTCATACCGCGCATTACGACGACCCTGAGCATGGACGAATGCTGGCTTCGCATGTTCTGTCGTTGGGGCATCGGCGGGTCGTCGTGCTCTCGGGTGCGGAGGACGTGTCGTTCGCTGAGCATCTTCGTGCGTCGGCGATGGAGTCGACGCTGGTTGCCGGCGGGGCGTCGGTGACTCTGGTGTCTGCGGGAGCGGCGCCGACCGACGGGGTGAATGAGGCGCTGGATGCCGTACGCGACGGGGCGACGGCTGTGATGTGCGCGTCGGACTATCGGCAGTTGGCTGTCATGCGGGCGTTGCGTGCTGCGGGGCTGTCTGTACCCGGCGATGTGAGCGTGACGGGGTGCGACGGCATCCTTCCCGGCGCCGATCTGCTGGGGCTGACGACGTTGAGGATTCCGGTCGAGGCGGTCGCTTCGGCGGCTGTGGAGACGATGCAGCTTCTTCTGAGTTCTGACGCCGACTCTGCGCCGACCGTCCGGCAGCCGTTCGTCGGAACCCTCGTGCCCGGGGCGACTGCCGCGGCCATCTGACTTTTCTGTCCTGTACTTGTTCGTCGTCTCCCTGGAAGAGAAATGATCCTCACCGAGCACTCTCGCCCATCGCACACCTTCGTGCACATCTCCGATACGCACCTTCCCAGTGAACGTTCGTCGCTGTACGGCAGTGGGGCGGATGCTGATGCGAACCTCGCTTCTGTGTTGTCGCGGTTGGTGGCTTCTGGCTTGAAGCCTGACGCATTGCTGTTCACCGGGGATCTGGCTGACCGGGGCGATGCGTCGTCGTATCGGCGGTTGCGGGAGCTGGTGGCGCCTGCGGTCGAGGCGTTGGGGTGCGAGGTCGTGTGGGCTATGGGCAACCACGACGAGCGTGGGGCGATGCGGGCGGAGTTGGGGCTTGCCGGTGAAACGCCCGTTTCCGGTACCGCAGGTGCCGGATCGGATGCCGTGGTCGAGGTGCGGTGGTTCGGCGGCATGCGGGTGATCGTGCTGGATTCGACGGTTCCCGGGCAGCACTGGGGGCGCGTTGATGAGGTGCAGCTGGAGTGGTTGGCAACCGAGCTGTCTGTGCCGGCGTCGGAGGGTTCGCTGCTTCTGATCCATCACCCGCCGCTGCCTACGGTGCTCGACCTTGCGGTGACGGTCGAGCTGCGTGAGCAGGCGGCACTGGCTGCAGTGCTGGCTGGGTCGGATGTGCGGGGGATCCTCTCGGGGCACGTGCACCACCCATCGTTCGGGATGTTCGCGGGGATTCCCGTGGCGGCCGCGTCGTCGAGCGCGTACGGGCAGGATCTGGCACAGCCTGTGGGAGCTACTCGCGGGCAGGATGCTGCGCAGGGCTACAACCTCGTGCACGTGTACGACGGGACGATCGTGCACTCAGTTGTGGGGCTTGAAGTCGGTGCGGATGTCGGGGAGCCTGTTGAGGCGGAGGAGGCCGGGCGGCGTATAGCTGGGCGGGGGATTTCCTGGCGGGAGCGCGCCACCGTTCGTTGAGCGGGCCCGGCGAAGCCGAGCGAGATGAAACGAGCCGAACGCGGAAGACGCCGCTCACCCTCGACGCAAGGCGTCAGGGCACAGCAAGAATGCGCGGCAGCCTATCCGCGGCGGCGGCGCGGGCATCGTCGGCCGAGAGCCCCGGGACGGGCACTCGAACCATCCGATAGCCCATCAGCGGCGCCACGATGTCGCGCAGGAGATCGTTGTAGGCGCGTTGCCGAGCCCGGCCGTGCGACCCGGGAAAGCCCTTCGCTACCTTTGACGCTCGGTATCTGTCGGCTTGGGGGCTCCACCGTCCACACAGTTCGGCGTACCGGTCACGATCGACCGCGCCGCTAGGTGCCGCCCGAAGTGTGAGCAGTCGGAATGAAGTGAAGTGCTGCATCTCGTCCACCTCCACCATCGTTCTTGATTCGAGGTGTAGCAGGTCGCTGGGTAACGATCCCCAACGCTTGGAACGCTGCTCTTCTTCGTTGCCGCCGAGCTCGTCGAACACTCGCTGCAACGCACGAACCGCCGATGCGGCCGCATCCGGGAGCATGAAATGCCCATGGGTGTTGAGCCAATCGACGCGCGGCATCGCCACGAGTGAGACGCCGGTCGTGGTGGCGGCCTCCGCGACCGCTCGCTCCACGTCACCGACAGCCACTAGATGGCCTTCTGATCACCCTGCGTGCGACGCGGCACATTTTGACGAACATCTACGGCCTGCTGCTCATCCAAGACCCACAAGGCATTCTTCGGGTGCTCCGGGTATTTTTTTCTCAAGTATCTCCGGACAACGATCCCCGGACGGCTTTCGCCTTCGTATCCGAGCTCATCGGCCAGTTCGCGAGGGGTGTAAGTGGTCATGTCGATGACCATACTCGATGCCCTCGATGACCGCAGTGGACTCCGATGTTTCGCTTGACCAGCATTTTGTTCGTGCTGGACACCGGCACTCGGGCCCGCTCTCAAAGAGAGCGCCCACGACTTTTGTCGTCATCTGCTGGCGCAGAATCCCGGAGCCTAGGCGGTACGGATGACGCAGCCGTCCCAATAGGATTCGGTCATGGGACACAAGGAACCGATGACGATTGCCAGCGCTCTCCGACAGATCCAGGATCGCACACTCATTCTTCCCGCGATCCAGCGGGAATACGTGTGGAAACCTTCGCAAGTGATTCGAGTTTTCGATTCCGTGATGCGTGGATACCCCGTCGGGAGCTTCCTGTCTTGGAAGGTTCTACCGGAGACCATTAGCGAGTTCAAGTTCTATGGCTTCATGCGCCACTACAGTGCCTTCGACAACCGCCACAACCCAGTAGTCGATATTCCCACCGATCGCGAGGTGGTTGCGATCTTGGATGGTCAGCAGCGATTGACGTCGCTGAACATCGGGCTCCGCGGTACATACGCCTATAAGAACCATGGTGGATGGGCCAACAAGTCGTGGTCGTACCCGGAACGCCAGCTTTACTTGAATCTCGCGGGTGAGGCGCCGGAGAACGAGCTCGGCCTCAAGTATCACTTCCAGTTCCTTGAGGCCAAGGACGTCGACGCGTCACTTGATGACGAGAGCAAGATCTGGTTGCCCGTACCCGAGGTATTCGAGGCGTCGGAGATGTCCTCCCTGATCCAGCTCCTGGCGAAGTACGGCGTCGGCAACGATCCTGTCACTTCAGGGCTCGTGAGCAAGTTGTGGGATGCGATCCATAAAACAGCCAGCCTTCACTTCTATGAGGAGACCGAGCAGGACATCGAGCGTGTCCTGGACATCTTCGTGCGCGTGAACTCTGGCGGGACCGTGCTGTCGTACAGTGATCTCCTCCTCTCGATCGCCACTGCGCAGTGGGACGGTGATGCCCGTACGGCTGTTCACGGCTTGGTGGATGAACTCAATCAGACTGGAAACGGCTTCAGCTTCTCTCGTGACACAGTGCTCAAGTCGGGGCTGGTGATCGCCGACGTCGGCGATATCGGATTCAAGGTCAAGAACTTCACATCGGCCAACATGGCGAAGCTCGAGGCGGGATGGGACTCACTGAGCACCTCCCTCCAGGTCGCAGTCGGGCTGCTGAGCGACTTCGGTTTGTCCGGCGGGTCTCTCACGGCGGACAGCGTTCTGATCCCCGTCGCGTACTACGTTCACCACCGTGGGCTGGGCCACGCTTATCGGGAATCGCCGAAGACTCGGGAGGATCGGGAGGCCCTGCGTTCATGGGTGTTGCGCTCGCTGATTGTCCGCGGGATCTGGGGATCCGGGCTCGACACGTTGCTACGTGATCTGCGCGAGATCATCCGGTCCGAGGGTGACGAGGCGTTCCCTGTTGCCGCCATCGAGCGTGCGATGGCACGGCGCGGCAAGTCTCTCGCGGTCACGGAAGCTCTCGTCGACGACGTTCTCAGCCTTGAGTACGGGCGACCCCGGACCTTCGCCGTGATGGCCGCCCTGTTCCCTCATGTAGACACACGCAACCAGTTCCACGTCGATCACATCTTCCCATCTGCACTCCTCGACCCGAAGAAGCTGAATCGTCAGCTAAACGAGGACGGAGGACTGGCCTTCTCTCCGTCTCAGGTCGACGAACTCGTAGAACTGAAGAACCAGTTGCCGAACCTTGAACTTCTCCCCGGCCTGGAGAACATCGGAAAGCTGGCAGCCACTCCTGCTGCATGGCTGGCTGGGGAGTACCCCTCGTCAGAGGAGCGGGCTTCGTTCCTCGAAAGGAACGCCTTACCTTCCACCCTTCCGAGTTCCGCGCAAGAGTTCGTTGCCTTCTTCGATGAGCGCCGATCCAACCTCGAGGCGCGCATCGTCAAAATGCTGACGCCGACGAACCATATTCCCGGAGGCGCTTCGCAAGCGTCGTCCGATTTTGACGAGGAACTGGTCGAGGGCGATGACACTGACTGAGTCCTGACACCGCCGGGCTGGCGGACATGAAAAGGGAAGTTGACGCAGGTTGAGGGTCCGCTGCCCTGGGAGGAGTAGCCCGCGTGTGATGGCGCCCAAGTTACCGATCGGCTGGATAGCAAGGTGAGTGCTGTGAAGGGCAAGTGCTGTCTTTTCACCGCTTCGGCGGGTCGAAGACCGGAGAGCGACTCTTTTCGCCAAGTGGTAAGCATCGAGCAGAATATTCGTGACGCGCCCCGCGGTTGGATACCTCGTGGCCATTCTCACGGGCCGTGATCCTGTTGAGTACGCACCTAGCTATGAGGTCACAATGATCTTGCCCGAGATCGGCCCCGCTGCCTCGCCACCGGCAGGAAGGCGATCACCGCGTCACCCACCGCGAAACCGTGGACTCGACCAGCCAGAGCATTATTCGTTCCTGAGACGTCGTAACCTGGTCGATCTCGTCATACTGCAGAACCTTGGGTCCGGCCGCTTCGTGGACCCTTTCACCGAGTTGTGTAGCAGGCTGCGGCATACGGTCGAGAAGCAGTTGCGCGACGTCGGCAAGCTCAGTTGCGTGCAGTTCCAGCTACTCGCGTGGCTCGGCGATCCTCCGGGTGGTTCGCAGCAGATGTCCGATCTCGCAGATGGAGTCGTTTACAGCCGGAGCGGACTGACCTGCAAGGCACAGTCGCTCGAGGAGCGAGGGCTCGTCACGCGTGGGCCGTCACCGGAGGATGACCACAGCACCATCGTCGCGATCACGGACGAGGGGCGGGAGGTGTTGGCGGAGTGTTTCCGGGGCACATGGAGGCAGTGAAGAGTCACTCAATGCCGAGGATGTGATGATGCTCGCGCGAGTGATGACTCAGGCCAGCGGTCATTGCGAGTGGAACCGGCGAGGCGCGCAGAGCCGCGGAAGCGATACCGTGCTTGAATAGAATCTGTGTCGGCGCAGCGCCCCAAGCACAGCCCCGACACCGAAGCAAACCGCCCCGACGCAGCGCATCATGCACGCTTGGCGCAGACAGTTGGCCAGGGATCCAGTGGTTCCGGGCATGCAGGCCCCATCCAGATGACTTCACGCTCGAATGTCGGAAGTAGCAACTACAACTGATCTCGACAGAGTTGAGATCAGTTTTGAGAGGAGACCCGAGACATGGGTTCGAGCCCTGAAAAGGTTCCCTTCATTTCGCTATTTTCCGGAGCGATGGGCCTCGATCTCGGCTTGGAGCAAGCAGGGTTCGAGACCCGCGTCGCCGTAGAGTTCGATGCGGACGCTGTGAAGACCATCCGCCACAACCGCCCGACCCTACCCCTTGTGGATCGCTCGATCGAGCTAACTGATGGTGAAGAGTTGCTACGCCTCTCTGGGCTCAAAAGGGGCGAGGTACCGTTGGTGGTCGGTGGCCCCCCATGCCAAGCGTTCAGTGTTATCGGGAAACGACGCGGACTCGAGGATCGGCGAGGGCAGATGGTGTACGAGTTTGTGCGCATAATCAACGAAACCCAACCCCGCTCATTCGTCATGGAAAACGTACGCGGAATGCTCTCCATGTCGCTTCGGTCCACGTCTGACCCGGCCGCCACAAAAGAAGAAGTCGCGCACGGTTCACTACTTCGTGATGTTATCCAAAAGTTCGAAGCTATCGGATATCGGGTCGATTGCTTCGTAGTGAATGCCGTGAATTACGGCGCCCCCCAACAAAGGGAGCGTGTGATTCTGATTGGCAATCGTGAAGGAAAGGTCGCAAATTTCCCCGGGCCGACACACTCAAATCGAGAGCCCGATGGCCTTCCCCCTTTCCGGACCCTCGAACATGCGATCGGCAAGGATTTCGTAGATCCAGATCCTTCGCTGCTCAATTTCAGTCCACGAAAATTGCATTACCTAGCGATGGTTCCAGAGGGTGGAAATTGGCGAAGCCTTCCTCCGGAGATTCAGAAGGAATCGATGGGAAAGAGCTGGGGGCTAAAAGGTGGCAGGAGCGCCTATTGGCGCAGGCTCTCGTTCGCGTTCCCATCCCCCACCGTAGTGACGATGCCTAACCATGCGAGCACAAGTATGTGCCATCCACGAGAGACCAGGGCCATCACTGTTGGAGAAGCGGCGGCGATCCAAGAGTTTCCGAGCAGTTGGAGCTTTCGCGGAACCACTCAGGCGAAGTTCCGCCAAGTTGGCAACGCAGTTCCGGTGCGCCTCGGCGAAATCGTCGGCAAGGTCGTATCGCAGCTCCTCACCGCCCAGGCCTTTGACGAAGTTGCCACACCAAGTCGGATCATTCATATCCGACCGCACGTGCGAACCCGATCCTTCTGGAAAAACGGCGTTGCCCTATCTGGCGACCATGACTACTACGCCGGCCAGCTCCGCGAGGACGCGAGTTAGCCATTCACCTCTCTCAACATGCGATTCCAGTCGAAGGGGACCGACGCGCCCGCGAGACTCGAAAGCGACTCGCTGCCTTCTACAAGCTCTCGTATCAGTCGCTTTTGCCGGGCGGAATCGGCGAATGCTTCAGTAGCGGCAAGTACGCCTTCCATCACCCAATCCTGCGTCCCTGATTCCCCGTCATTCAACCACGTCCAGAACGCTCGCCCAGGGTAAACATTCACCGTGTCAGTCAGATCGATGACGTCATGCATGTCTCTCTGCCGTTGCGTCTCGCCGCGCAGCACTTGGTACTTGTCCGTCAGATCCTGACCGTACAGCACGCCCACTGCGATTTCACCATATCTCCCAGGATACGGACGCATGTGGTGCCCCCGGATCTGCTCGAACGAGCGATTTAGATCCTTTGCCCCACCCAGATTAATCGTCCACTTTGATGCTTTAAGGGAGAGCAAATCATCGTATCCAACTCGACGAACTATATGATCAATATCATTAAATGCCGACTGTGAGAATGGCGGAGTGTCTTTCCGGTAAGCCTTACTCAGCTTGATAGTGCCAAAAACGCGGGGAAGCAACTTCTCATCGAACAGTTTCCCGAACCCTGTATTATGTCCACTCACGAGGTGACCCGCAAGTAGTATTTCGCCGAGCTCCTCAACAGAATCCGCGCCGTGGAGGCTAGCAACTACTGGCAGCAAAAACGGATTGGGATTGAACGTCGCGTGCTGAATCTTCTCGAATTTCTCACGCTGACGGTTCTCGAGCCACCAGACAACAACATCTTTCGTTCCTTCGACAACTTCGTCACGGTCGGCCATATTGAAGCCCTTCTATCGGTTTTACCGAAGGTTATCAGAGCGTGTGCAACAGGACTCCAGTGTCGCCTCGACAGCACCAAGTCAGACTCTCAACGATCAGACCGCCAGCATGCGTTGCGGGATCACCATTCCCCAACGGCTGCAAGCAGCGTAGGTCATTCGTTCATCGAGCGCCTCACGCACTTCGGCTCGCCCAGCACCTGCGGAGTTTGAAGAAGATGTGATCCCCGTGGCCACCGCAAACCGTCGTGGAACGCTCAGCTCTCTCTGGAATCCGAGACACGGGCCGATAGCACAAGCGGCATCGGCGCCGTGAACTAGCTCGTATCGGCGCAAGGGCGGCCCGTGCTCGCAGACTTTCCCAAGCCCTTCGAGGCACGATTCTCTAGTGGCGCACAAGCAGATACCCGTTCGGGTGCCGCCTCGAGCGGCCATTGCCCAGACAGGGCTTGCCGCTCGGCCCACTGCGTCAGGCAGTCTGCTCCGGCTCACCCCATGGAAATTCTTCTCCGGTCGGCTTGAGAACGAGCGGCTATGGGAGAGCATCTTCGCCTCTGCTCTGCTCTGTTCTGCTCTCGCCCCGAGCACCAGGAAAGATCCGATCGACAAGGCGTAGACTCATCCATAAGTAGACGCACCGTTGCGCAACCCAAGCCTCAAGGAGCTCGACCATGGCCCTCACCGCACACTCCACCATCGGCGACTGGCTGAACGACCCGACCGGCGGGCCACTCATCCGCGCACTCTTCGAGCAGACGGGCGCCGACCCCGAGCTGCTCACCCCCGTGCTCGGCCTACCGCTGCAGCAGCTCGTCGCGATGAGCCAGGGCCAGCTGCCGCAGTCGGTCGTCGACGACCTCGTGCGCGCGGCCAACGGCGGCGAGATCCCCGAGGCCGACGCGTCCGACGAGTCCGAGGGTTGGACCGAGAAGCCCACCACCGGGCGTTTCGCCGGCAAGACCGTGATCGTCACGGGCGCAGCATCCGGAATCGGCAAGGCCACCGCATCCCGCATCGCCCGCGAAGGCGGACGTGTCATCGCCTCCGACATCGCCGCCGACAAGCTCGACGCCCTGAAGGCCGAGCTGCCGGATGCCGACATCACCACCGTCGCCGGAGACCTCACCAAGCAGGACGCGATCGACGCCGTCATCGCCGCCGCGGGCGACCGCATCGACGCCCTCGCGAACGTCGCCGGCATCAACGACGACTTCTCCCCCGCGGGCGAGACGACGGATGCCGTCTGGGACCGCGTCATCGCCATCAACCTCACCGCCCCGTTCAAGCTGATGCGCGCGGTGCTGCCGATCATGGAGAAGGCCGGCCGCGGCTCGATCCTCAACGTCTCCAGCGAAGCGGGTCTGCGCGGCAACTCGTCGGGCAACGCCTACACGGCCAGCAAGCACGGCATCATCGGCGTCACGAAGTCCGCGGCGTTCATGTACGGACCGAAGGGCATCCGCGTGAACTCCGTCGCTCCGGGAGGCGTCGCCACCGGCATCCCGATGCCCCCGAACATGTCGGAGTACGGCTCCGGTCGCCTCGCCCCATTCCAGCAGGCGATCCCGACGGTCGCGACCGCCGAGCACCTCGCCGCGTCGATCACATTCCTGCTGTCGGACGATGCCGTGAACATCAACGGTGCGGTGCTGACATCCGATGGTGGATGGTCGGTGCAGTAGTCATTGCGAGGCGGTGTCGGCACTCTCCACTACGGTGATCGGAGAACGGTGCTTCCGTTCTCAGGGGAGAGGACAACACGACGGTGGCGACAAGGAACAGGCTCGAACAGCACATAGCGGTCTTCGGAGAGAGTGGGAGTGGCAAGACCGTTCTGATCTCCTCGTTCTTTGGCCCGACCCAGGAGGACGGATACGGCGAGCGCAATCTGTTCGACGTCGTCGCGGATGACACAGGGCAGGGAGCGAAACTCTTCCAGAACTATCTGGGAATGAGGAACTCTGCACGAGTGCCGGAGCCGAACAAGTTCAAGTCGATCTCGTACTCCTTCTCGATGAAGCGTGCCAAAGGCCTCTCATCCAATCCGAAGAAGAGGCCACCCGTAGATGAGGTGCGGCTCGTCTGGCACGACTATCCGGGCGAGTGGTTCACGCAACGAGTCGAGGGCGAAGAGGCCATCCGCCGCGTGGAGGGCTTTCGCGCGTTGCTCGGCTCAGACGTGGCCGTCCTCCTGGTCGATGCGCAGCTCCTTCTCGACAACGACGGGCAGGAGGAGGCTTATCTGAAATCACTGTTCCGCAACTACCGCGCAGGACTGGAGAGCCTTCGAGACGACATCCTCGACGACGGCAAACCGCTCGTGGTCTTCCCCCGAATCTGGATCGTCGCTCTGTCGAAGTCGGACCTCATGCCCGACACCGACGTACAGCAGTTCAAAGAGCTGATCATCGAGAAGAGCGCGGGCGACCTCGACCAGCTGCGAAAGATCATCGAAGGCATGGTCGCGGCACCCGAAGCCCTCGCTGTCGGTGAGGATTTCCTTCTGCTCTCCTCCGCGAAGTTCCGCCTCGGTGAGATCGAGGTCAGCCAGAGAGTGGGTGTTGACCTGCTCCTGCCGATCGCCGCCGTGCTTCCCTTCGAGAGGCACGCCAACTGGGCGCGGACCATGCAGCTACCTCCGAAGGTCGCGGAGCACCTCCTGAACAACGCCGGGCGAATCGCCACAGCGCTGGCTCTCATCGCGCCCTTCATGAGGAAGGTCAAACTCCCCGGACCGATCGCCGCGCTGGCCGCCGGCCTCGGTGCGCTGGTCTCAAAGGAAGCCATCGACAAGGTTCTCGATGCCGGGCGCGCGAAGCTCGAGGAAGCCAAGGCGGAGGCACTCGCTCGCCACAACTACTTGACGGCTGTACTGACTCGCTTCCGGATCGACCTGGAGGACGCTGAGCACGCGAAGGTGCTACTGCGGAGCCGTAAGTGACATTCATCTGGGTCGCACGAGGACGGTCGTGGGGCTTTCGACTCCTCCGCACCGGCGGGACCTTGAATCCGCTCGCCGTGTATGAGTCTGTCTTCGACTCTTTGGATCTTGAAGCCGATTCCTACCGAATGGTGGGAGCGCGCGGCGCTCTGCGACTTCGCGATCCAGAGCAGCGACTCGATCGCTCCGGCCGCCCGATCACGCATGACTTCGTGCTGCTCGGAGTCACCGCGACCTCGGTCGGTTCCGTGGAGGATGGCCTCCGCACAGTCTGGCCCGAGGTGCGCGACGAATACTCGCGGATATGGGCTCTCCCCGACCCGCCGATCTCTGAGGCGTGACTTCCCCGTCGGTGACAGCCCGATCCATGCCCAGCCGTCCTGAGATTATCTGCATCTGCGGCTCTATGCGGTTCACAGAGGAAATGCGAGCGGTGAGTCAGTCCTTGACGCTCGCCGGCGCCATCGTCCTCATGCCCGCTGAGATCGATGCCCCGATCACCGCAGAGCAGAAGATCGCACTCGGCGAGCTGCACCTGCGCAGGATCGACCTGGCCGATCGAGTGGTTGTCGTGAACCAGGGCGAACACTTCGGAGAATCGACGCTCGCGGAGATCGCCTACGCAGAAGCCGCGGACAAGCCCGTGACCTTCGTCGGCCCTGCCTACGGCGAGGCGTAGACCTCACATCTCCCCCACCTAAAGTGACCCTCATGAAGAAGCTCCCCGCGCTCGCGACGCTCGCCGTCGGCATCCTGCTGCTTTCCGGATGCTCGCAAGCGTCGACTATCGCCGCCTGCGGCCAGGTCGCCGCTCAGGCCGCGCAGGTGACCGGTGTGATCGGCAGCGTCAGCGCGCCGACTCCCGAAGCCGCGCAGGCAGCGCTCGATGAGGTCAAGAGTGTCGCCGAGAACATCCGCGGTGTCGACGGACCCGAGGAGTTCGTCACACTCCGCGACTCGTGGACCACGAGCATCGACGCATTCGCCGCCGAGGGTGAGAAGGCCATCGCGGGTGACATCACGGGCCTGGACGCCGCGACGACGGAGATGCGCACGGCGACCGACGCGATGCTCGCCTACTGCACCCCGTGACCGGAGCCCGTCACTCTTCCTGCTGAACAGTCATCGCGATCTCGAAGCTGTCACCGATCACGCGAGCTCCATCGAACACCGGGTCTTCATCGAGCGTCTCGAGCACGCGAGGATCGCTCGTGACGGCAGCGGTTCCTCGGTCGCGAACCTCGCGCGACGGCCATGTCGTCACCGTGACCACGACGGACTCCTCGGCGCTCGTGTCTGCGAGGTCGGCGATGCTCTTGAGCTCGCCCGATTCGTACGACGTCCCGTCTGCGTGGAAGTCCCCCGGGTCGGCTGAATCGCTCGACTGCCAGTAGTCCACGACGCTGATCGCTCCGTGATCGCGGTAGACCTCGGCCATCCGCTTCGAGAAGTCGAGGTATGCGGCCTTGCGTTCCGTCGCCACCGGAACGATCGTGATGTCAGCGATGACCATTCTCTGCTCCAGTCCTCAGCGGTGAGTGTCCGTCGCCAGGGTATCCACCGTCGGTCTCACCCGACCAGACATGCCTATCGAGCGATGCCTCGCAGCAGCCGCGTCACCGTCTCCTCGACGCGGTTTGCGCTCAACGGCTGCCCGATCAGCGCCGCGTACGACGCCATGGCGACCAGCTGGTCGGCGATCGCGTCAGCATCCACGTCCGCCCGGATCTCGCCCGCCGACTGCCCGCGGGCGATCCGTTCGGCGACCCACGAGCGGATCGGCGCCGCGAGCCGCTCGTTGAGCGCCAGGCCGAGTTCGTGGTCGGTGGCTGTCACCGCGATCAGCGCTCGGGCGAGAGCGACGCCCTCAGGCTTCGCGAGACCGACGGACATCGCGGAGAACCAGGCGTGCATGTCAGCCCGGATGTCGTCGCTCATCGCGACAGCGGGGTCGGCTCCGGGCAGGTCTCCCTCGAGCAGCGCCTCGCCGAGGATCGCCGACTTCGACGGCCACCACCGGTAGATCGTCTGCTTGGCGACTCCCGCTGTCTCGGCAAGCCCCTCGATCGTCACCGCTTCGTACGCACCGGCCACGACGGCAGCGCGCATCGCCTCGAGCACGGACTGACGCGCGGCTTCACTTCGGGGGCGGGGCACCAGATAAGGCTATCGAGGCTGTGGGTGGCGCGTTTCGTCTCGGGCCGCTTAGCGGGCCCCGCTCCACGACGCGTGTGGCTGCGCGGTCTTGGATAGAGTCGCGGGATGAGCGAGACACGAGGGCCGTTGAGCATGGGCATGTTGACTCTCGCGCTCACGGTGTTCGGACTCGTGTTCTTCGTCGTGACGATGCTGATCATCCACGGCGCGCCCTACCTCACCGACTCGCTCGGCTCCGCGAACGACCGACAATGGACCAATTGGTACTGGCTGGCCATGCTCATCGTGGCGCCGACTGTCATCACCGGCGCCGCATCCGGACTGACCTCAGCCTTCGGCGCGTACATCGCCAAGCGCGTCTCGGCGACCACCGATGGCGCGCCAGCGAATCGGTGGAAGATCAGCGTCGGCGCCGGTGTCGGTGGCGCCCTGGGCAGCGCCTTGTTCCTGATCTATATGAGCTGGCTCTACCAGAACGGGCTGGGCCCATGGATCCTGGTGCTCGGGTCCGCAGCGGTGTTCGGCGCCTACGCGGGCTTCACCGCACTGTGGATCGGCCGCAGATCGCGGAGCCCTCAGGCGCCCGCAGCTCCGGTCACCGCCGCGGACGGTATGTGACGGCCACGGCTCCCGAGCCGAACTCCCGACGATCCACGACGTCGAGCTCGAGCGGTCCGTTCAGCCCGTCGAGCAACCGCGGCCCGTGCCCGGCGACGAGTGGATGCACGACGAAGGTGTACTCATCGATCAGCCCAAGATCGGCGAGTGCCAGCGGCAGCGTCACGCCGCCCACCGACAGCCCCTCGCCCGGCTGCTGCTTGAGCTCTCGGACCGCCTCACCCAGGTCACCGTGAACCAGCTCGGCGTTCCAGTAGACCGAGCTCAGCGTGCTCGACACGACGTGCTTCGGCACGCGGTCGATGGCCTCGGCGAACGGGATCTCCCACTCGCTCATCCAGTCCGGCCACTGCCCGGATGCCGGGCGACGCCAGGCAGACTGCATCATCTCGTAGGTCGTCCTTCCGTAGATCACGGCATCCGCCCGTTCCATCTCGGCAGTCCAGAAGCGCATCAGCTCCTCATCGGGAGCAACACCCGCCTCGTGATGCACGCAGCCGTCGAGCGTGACGTTGATCGCATAGCGCAGTGGTCTCATCTCGCCGATCTCCTTCGATGCGGGCGGTGGGGGATATGGGTCAGAGTACTTGCGAGCTGCCGAGGCCGACACCCCGCAGTCGTGGAGGGCGCCGCAGGCAGCGAATATGGTTGGCGCATGAGTACCGGCCAGCCCCGCGTCATCTCCGTTCGGAGCGGCCGCGTTCGCCCCGGCGGGTCATGGCTGTACGTGTGGCTCGACTCCGCCACGGGGGACATCGTTCACGTCGGCGGAACAGGATTCGACCCGGAGCTGCGGGCGTATCTGCACCTGACGAGCGACGCCCCCCAGCTCGGACGCGTACGGGCCACCGTGCCTCGATCCGGCGAGCGCGACTTCGACGTCCTCGCCTTCGAGTTGGCCCACGCAATCGACCGCCAACCCGCGAGGTACGCGTTGATCTCGCGCTTGTCGAATGAGGGTGACGACGAAGAGCTCACTGCCGAGCTGCGCGAGATCATCGATCCGATGGTGCGGGCCGTTTCGGACTACCGCGCAACCTTGTCAGCGGCGAAAGAGTAGACCCTCAGCACTCTTCGACCATCACCGCCGACCGACCGTGTTCGCCTCCTTTCACTGATTGCTCATGTCGCGGTCTGAAGTATCGTCTCGATCACGGCATCCAGTGTGATCAGGTGGCTGCCGTCGCCGTGACGGGTAGATGACGCGAGCGTAGACAGCAACGGTCCCGACAGCGATGATCTCGCTGTCGGGACCGCTCGTGTCACTGGCCGAGGGGGCTATGTCGAAGGGCTGAGCTTCCAGTCCGGGCGAACCTTCCAGGCTATGAAGGCGCTTGCGGCGAAAACCGCACCCAGCACCGACGGGATCCACGGTTGCAGCACCGTGTCAGGATCGGTGATGCTCGGCACCAGCAGGATCAGCGCAGCACCCGATGCGACCGTGAGGATGAAATAGACAAGGAACCAACCGAGAGAACGCTTCATTTCTAACCTCCCTTGAAGCAGCCCATGACCGCGGGAATGAGCACGGCGCAGTGCACTGGTCAAACCAAGCCTGATCGGCACCGAAAGGCAGCACAAGCCGTGTCGAGACTTCGTAGCCCAGCGAGCCTACGGCGATGACCAGACCCTCCTCGGAATCGTCGATCGCGTCGAGAAAGGCCTTCTCGACGCGATCCGCGGAGCAGCGTGGGGCGCCCCGATGTCGACGCGATCGACGATGCGCACCAGACGCGAACAAGCCACTGGCTTGCTGCATCACCCAGATCTACACTGACCGGCATGTTGAAGATCGTGTCGATCGTGATCCGCGTGAACGACCTCCCCGCACAGTCGCTCTTCTGGCAGGCGGCCCTCGACTATGTCGAGCGCGACCCGGCATCCGACGACTGGGTCGTGCTGAAACCGCGCGACGCGTACGCCCCCTGCATCGCGCTCGACGCTCATCACTCCGAGCGAGTGCTGCCGCCGCGCATCCACCTCGACAGCTACGCCGACGACCAGGATGCCGAAGTGCGCCGCCTGACCGAGCTCGGCGCCCGCGAGGTGCACTGGGACAACCTGCCCGACGATGCCGACTACGTGATCATGGAAGACCCCGAGGGCAACCGCTTCTGCGTGGTGGATCGTCCGGACTGGGTGGGGTGGCGGGCCCCACGCGCCGTGTGAAGATGCGCCTCGCTCGGGTGTGCACATCCGTGCGGGGTCAATAGGCCACCGCATTCGGGCGTGCGCCGTGCGTTAGTGACCCCGGCTCAGAGCGGCGGTGCGTAAGTGACCCCGGCCGAGAACGGCCGTGCGTTTCTGACCCCGGCTGAGAGTCGTGTGGTGTGCACATTCGTGCGGACGGCGGATGTGAGAAGAACGTAACGCGGGGAGTACGGCCCAGATACACCGCCGAAACATGGATACCGAACGATGTCCAGCAATGGATACATCATTGGCCACATCGCAGGATCCGGGCTCCGAGCGCCGGCGTCCCGCCCGCATCCGCGTCTATGAGCAGCTGCGGGCCGAGCTGCTGACCGCGGCGTACTCGCCCTTCCACCGCTTCACCGAGGAGAACGTCGCCGAGCGCTTCGAGCTCTCCCGCACACCGGTGCGCGACGCGCTGGCGCGGCTCGAAGCAGACGGCCTCCTCGTCAAGCGCGACGGAGCGCTGTACCGCTACATGCCCACGCTCGAAGAGTTCACCGACCTCTACGAGCTGCGCATCCTGCTGGAGTCGCAGGGCATCGACCGCGCCATCGCCGACCCCACGATCACGCATGAGCGGGCCCGTCTCACCGCCGAGCAGGACCTCTGGGTCTCTCGGCTCGAGGCCGGCATCACCCCCGACCCTGGTTTCGTCGACGCAGACGAGCACTTCCACCTCGCACTCCTGGGCGCCGCGGGCAACCGCGAGCTGGTCGGAGCGCTGGAGCGCGTGAACCGCCGCATCCGCCCGATCCGCATGCATGACTACCTCACCCAGGACCGCGTCGACGCGACCATCTCCGAGCACCTCGAGATCCTCGAGCTCGTGCTCACCGGGCGCCTTCGCGAAGCCCGCGACTTCCTGCGTACGCACGTCGGGCAGTCGCAGTCGATCGTCGAGGCCCGCGCGGCCCGCGCCATGCAGATCTCCCACATGAACCACGGATTGGACCCGCACCGATGATCTCCCTCTCCTCCTCCGAGTCCGTCTCCGCCGACGTCGCGGCGCTCGAGACCGCACTGGATGCCGCGCCCGCCAGCATCTGGATCACCCGCCGCAGCGCCGACGAGATCCAAGCGGATGCCGAGAGCGTGCGCGCCCGCGTCGCCGCGGGCGCATCTCTCCCCCTCGCCGGTCTGACGTTCGCCGTCAAGGACAACATCGACGTGGCTGGCATCCCGACCACCGCCGCACACCCCGCGTTCGCCCGGGTTCCGGCGAAGACCGCGACCGTCGTCACACGACTGCTCGACGCGGGCGCCATCCTCGTCGGCAAGACCAACATGGATCAGTTCGCCACGGGACTCGTCGGAACACGCAGCCCCTACGGCGTCGTCACGAGCGCGCTCGACCCCCAGCGCGTCTCGGGCGGATCGAGTTCGGGATCCGGCGCCGCCGTCGGGCACGACCTCGTCGACTTCTCGCTCGGCACCGACACCGCGGGCTCGGGGCGGGTCCCGGCCGCTTTCAACGGCATCCTCGGTGTGAAGCCCACCCTCGGACTGCTGCCTCTCGACGGGGTGCTCCCCGCCTCTCCCTCATACGACACCGTCTCGGTCTTCACCCGCACCACCGGCCTCGCCGCGCGTGTGATGTCGGTCGTCGCCGGCCCGTCGTCGAGCGACCCGAAGAGCAGGCCGTGGGCACTCGACGCCCCGCAGGCGGCCCCGCCGCGACCTGTGATCGCGGTGCCCCGACGCGCCGACCTCGCCTCGCTCTCGCCGGCGGTCCTGGAGGCGTTCGACGAGACGATCGCCCGCTTCGAAGCTCTGGGTGCCGAGACCCGCACGATCGACATCGCTCCGTTCCTCGCCACCGCCCGGCTGCTCTACAGCGGCGGCCTGGTCAGCGAGCGGGCCTGGTCGTACGGCGCATTCCTCGCCGCACACCCGGAGGAGGCCGATCCCTCGGTCGCCGCGATCGCCGCCGGCGCCGCAGAGATCGACGGCACGACGGTGATCGATGCCCAGCAGGCCGTCGCCGCCGCGACGCTCCTCGCTCGGCAGGCCCTCGACGGCACGGATGCTCTGATCATCCCGACCGCGCCGATCCACCCGACCGTCGCCGAGGTCGCGGCCGATCCGCTCGGCGTGAACAGCACGGTCGGCACCTTCACGAACTTCGTGAACCTCATGGACATGGCCGCCGTCGCCGTGCCGACGGGTGAGGTCGCAGGCGAAGGCCACTTCGGCGTCTCGATCGTGACGCCGACGTTCCACGACCAGGTCGCGCTCGATCTCGCAGCTCGCCTTCTCGGTGAGTCGGAGCAGGATGCCGCGCTCGGCACCCCCGGCGTCGACGTCGCCGTCTTCGGTGCGCACCTCAGTGGCGAACCGCTCAACCCGCAGCTGCAGGCGCTCGGCGCCCGGTTCGTCGGCGAGGTCCGCACCTCGGACAGGTTCCGGATGCTGCTGGTCGAAGGAGCGGTCGACCGCCCGGCGGTCATCCGATCGACCGAGGGGGCCGAGCTCCCCGGCGAGCTGTGGCGCCTGTCGCCCCTCGCACTGTCGACGCTGCTGCGCAGCATCGCCGCTCCTCTCGCGCTCGGCGAGATCGAGCTCTCCGACGGCTCGTCGGTGCTCGGCTTCACCGCATCCGTCGACCTCACCGAACGAGACATCACCGACTTCGGGGGATGGCGCGCCTATCGCGCAGCATCCGTCGCCCCCGTGACCGCCTGACCCCTGCCCCCCTGTCCCTCCACCAACCGTCCTGACCCCGCCCCCACCAGGAGAACACATGACCTTCCGCACCCCCTCCCGCACGTCCTTCCGCACGCCGTCGCTCGCCGTCGCCTCGCTCGCCGCCGCGGCCCTCGTGCTCACCGGCTGCTCCGCAGCGTCCTCGTCCGCCGACTCCGAGAGCGGCGACGGCGGCGGGCAGTCCGTCACCATCGGCACGCTGCGTGCGCAGCCCCACCTGTTCAGCCCCTTCTTCTATGAGGAGGTCGCCGAGGAGGGCATCGACGTCGAGATCGTGCTCTTCGACACCTCCAGCGACATCAAGAACGCGATCGTCTCGGGATCCGTCGACTTCGGCGTGACCGGGGCGGCATCCGTCATCGCCGGCGTCGCCGAGAAGCAGGATGTGCGCATCGTCGCCTCCGCCGCCGACGGAGGCACCCGTATCGTCGCCACAGAAGACATCGAGACGCCGGATGACCTCAAGGGTGCGAAGGTCGGCTTCCCGATGGGCGCCACCCAGGAGATCCTCCTCAAGCGCACGCTCGAGGCACAGGGCATCGACCCCGCGAGCGACGTCGAGCTCGTCAACCTTCCCTTCGCCGACATGGCCACCGCGTTCGCCTCCGGGCAGATCGACGCGTTCATCTCCGCCGAGGTGGGCCCGTCGATCGCGATCGAGGGCGGTGCTCACGAGCTGATGTCGGCCTACGACACCCCCATCGGTCAGACGAACATCGTGCTCGCCACGAGCAACAGCCTGATCGAGTCCGACCCCGAGCTCGTGCAGTCCGTCGTCGACACCCACGCCGCGGCCGTCGAGCACATGGCGGACGACACCGCCGCCTGGGCCGACGGCCTCGTCGAGGAGTTCGCGCTCGACCCCGCGATCGTCGACCTGGCGATCGAGAACATCTGGCCCCGCTGGGATCTGGACGCCGACTACCTCTCGACGCTGGCCGCGATGAGCGAGGAGATGCTCGCATTCGACCAGGTCTCGGCCGAGGTCGACCAGGATCTCCTCACCGACGCCAGCTTCGTCGAGACCGCACGGACGGAGTGATCGTGACGACCACCGCACTCGCCGATCCGCCCCAGGGCGTCGAGAACGCCGAGACGCCGCCCGCCAGCAAACGCGCCGCCCGGCCGCGCCGCCGCCTGTCGTTCGGATGGGCCATCGCGCTTCCCGTTCCGATCCTCATCCTCATCGGCTGGCACCTGGGCGTTCAGAACGCCTGGACCCTGCCGTTCGACATCAAGATGACGTTCCTGCCCACCCCCGGAGAGGTCGCGGTGAGGGGTGTGGACTTCGCCTTCGGCGGCGTCTACGACGACTCGTTCAGCGGCACTCTCTGGGGCCACCTCGGCGCCTCGGCGCTGCGCGTGCTGCAGGGCTTCGGTCTCGCGGTCGTCGTCGCCGTGCCGCTCGGCGTGCTGATGGGCCGATCGAAGCTCCTGTTCCGCATGCTGGAGCCGACGATCAATCTCGTCCGCCCCATCCCCGTCACCGCCTGGGCGCCGCTGACGCTGCTGATCATCGGCTTCGGCGACCGCTCCACCGTGTTCCTCGTGTTCATCGCCGCGGTGTTCCCTATCCTCCTGAACACCATCAGCGGAGTGCACCAAGTGCCGGGGCGCCTCCTCGAGGCCGCCGCGATGCTGGGCACACCCCGCCTGCAGTCGCTCTACAAGGTCGTCATCCCGGCTGCCGCTCCGCAGATCATCAGCGGCATGCGGATCGCGATGGGACTCTCGTGGGTGATCCTCGTCGTCGGCGAGACGGTGGGCATCAGCACCGGTCTCGGCGCGCTCATCACCCAGGCCAGGGAGCAGTCGCGCACCGACCTCATCATCGTGGGCATGGTCGTCATCGGCCTGGCCGGCTTCATCGCCGACCGTCTGCTCACGCTCATCTTCGCCATCGCCTTCGGGCGCCGACCGATCCAGAAGTGAGAGATCGCATGAGCATTCCTCCCCAGCACGCCGCCGACATCGTCATGAACGGTGTGGGCAAGCGCTACCCCGGCTCGCCGATCGCCGCCGTCGACGGTGTCGACATCACCGTCGCGGCCGGTGAGGTGGTCTGCATCGTCGGCGCCTCCGGATGCGGCAAGTCGACGCTGCTGCGCATGGTCGCGGGCTTCGAGACCATCACCGAGGGCTCTCTGACTGTTGCCGGGGCGGAGGTGACCGGGCCCGGACCCGACCGTGGCGTCGTGTTCCAGGACTACGGGCTGTTCCCCTGGCTGACGGTGCGCGAGAACATCGAGTACGGGCCTCGGCAGGCGCGCCTTCCGCGCGCGGTCGTGAAGGAGCGGGCCACCGCGGCGCTGGACTCCGTCGGACTCAGTCGCGTCGCGGCATCCTTCCCGCACCAGCTGTCGGGCGGCATGCAGCAGCGCGTCGCGATCGCGCGACTGCTCGCGAACACTCCGTCGGTGATGCTCATGGACGAACCGTTCGGCGCTCTCGACGCGCTCACGCGCACCGAGATGCAGCACGAGCTGCAGCGCATCCAGCGGGATGCCGGCATCACCGTGCTGTTCGTGACGCACAGCATCGAGGAGGCCGTCTACCTCGGCGACCGCGTCATGGTCATGGCGGGCGGCACGGCGCACGGCATCTCGGGGCACGTGCGGGAGATCGTGACCGTGGACCTCACCGGCGAGCGCGACGTGAACTCCCCGGAGTTCAACGCGATCGAGCGTCGCATCGACGCCCTCGTGCACGCCGGCAACGATCACAGGGTGGATGCCGCGCTGGTCTGAGTCGTCGGGCGGTCGGGGCGTCGGGCTTTCGGGCCGTCGGGCCCGTCGGGCGCGGGCCCGTCGGGCGCGGGCCGGTCGGGCGCAGGCCCGTCGGGCGCTGGCCCGTCGGGCGCTGGCCGGGGCGGCTCAGAGCGAGCGGAAGAAGTAGTAGGCCTTCTCGCCGGTGTCGGGGTCGCCGTTGGTGAAACCGTGGCTCTCGTAGAAGCGCATGGCATCGGCATCCGACTCGTCGACATTGATCTCGATCTCCGAGACGCCCCGTTCCCGACAGGTGCGGACCACGTGCTCGAGGATCTTCGAGCCGATGCCGGTGCGGCGGTGGGCGGGTGCGACGTACATCTCATCGAGCAGCGCGACCGGCCCATCCGACCAGACGTTCGCGCGGAGCGTCACGAGCGCGACGCCGACGGCAGGGGAGCCGCCGAGGATTGCGAATGTCGTCGGCTGGGCGAGCAGGAGCGTCAGGCGGTGCGCAAGGACGTCGACGCCCGGACTCGCGGTGTCGAACTCGGTGTTGAACGCGTGCAGGAGCTTCGCGACGGTGGCGGCATCGCCGGGCTGCGCCGGCCGGGTCACAGGGATCGATGTCATGCGCTTTCCTTCCTCTACGTCGTTCGTCTCGTGCCGTGCCGTGCCCCGGCGGGCGGGGCCACTTTCACATCTCCCCGCGGGCGGGGCCACTTTCGCACCGGATCACGCCGTTTGCGGTGCGGAACTGGCCCCGCGCGGGTGGGAACGTGCGGAACTGGCCCCGCCTACGGCGTCACAGCAGCGACAGGGTCACGCGGTGTCGGACTCGGCCTTGCGCGAGCCGGCCTCGAGCACGTCTCCGGCGGGAAGCTCCTGGTGTCCACCGAACTGCAGGCGCATGGCCGACAGCACCTGGTTCGCGAAGCGGTCTTCGTCGCGCGAGGCGAAGCGCTCGAACAGCGACGCCGCGAGCACCGGCACGGGCACTCCCACGTCGACCGCGGCCTTGACCGTCCAGCGACCCTCCCCCGAGTCGGAGACCCGACCGGCGAGACCGTCGAGCGTCGGGTTCTCGGACAGCGCGGCGGCCGTGAGGTCGAGCAGCCACGACGAGATGACTGATCCGCGGCGCCACAGCTCGGCAACCTTCGACGTGTCGATCGGGAACTGGTAGAACTCCGGCTCCTCGAGCGGGGCGATCTCCGCCGAGTGCTCGGCCTCGCGCACTCCGGCATCCGCGTTGTGCAGCAGGTTGAGGCCCTCGGCGATCGACGCCATGATGCCGTACTCGATGCCGTTGTGCACCATCTTCACGAAGTGCCCCGCGCCCGACGGTCCGCAGTGCAGATAGCCCTGCTCCTCGGGCGTGAGGTCTCCCGTGCGACCGGGGGTGCGCTCGATCTCGCCGACACCCGGAGCGATCGTCTTCAGCACCGGCTCGATGCGCTGCACCGCTTCGTCCGGGCCGCCGACCATCAGGCAGTAGCCGCGGTCGAGTCCGAACACTCCACCGCTCGTGCCGACATCGACGTAGTGGATGCCGCGCTCGCGGAAGGCCTTCGCCCGCCGCACGTCGTCACGGTAGTTCGAGTTACCACCGTCGATCAGGATGTCGCCCTCGTCGAGCACCGCCGCGACCTGGTCTGCCACAGCGCCGGTGAGCGAGGCGGGCACCATCATCCACACGGCCCGCGGCGCCTCGAGCTTCGACGCCAGGTCGGCCATGCTGTCTGCGCCTGTCGCTCCCTCGGCGACCAGCACCTGCACCGCATCGGCATTCACGTCATAGACCACGCACTCGTGCCCCGCCCGCATGAGGCGGCGCACGATGTTGGCACCCATCCGGCCGAGTCCGATCATCGCCAGCTGCATGAGAATCCCTTCGTCCCCGCCCCCGGTGAGCCGAGTCGGGGCAATCCTGGCACGGGTGCGGGGGTGGCTCAATGGTGTGGCGGTGCTTGCGGTCTGGATGCGGGGTCAATAATGCACCGCTGGCCTCGGTTTCCGATGCGGAAGTGACCCCGCACGCACCCCGCCCTCGGTGCGGGGTCAAAACCGCATCCGAAAGGCCGGTTTCCGATGCGAAAGTGACCCCGCACGCTGCCGGCGCTCGGTTTCCGATGCGGAAGTGACCCCGCGCGCACCCCACCCCGGTGCGGGGCCGCGTCCGGGCGGCCCTCACGGATGCATGCTCAGATCACGGATGCAGGCCGAGCCCGTCGTTCTCGGCATGCATCTGTAATACGGACATGCAAGTGTCGACGCGCAACGGCCCCGACCTTCCGCATCCGGGCCGAGGGCTCCCCGTGGATGGAAGGATTGAAACATGACCACGGGTACGTTCGACCAGATCACTCAAGACGACCTGCGCAGCGCGGGCAGCCTGAAATGGACGACGTTCCCCGACATGATCGGCGCGTTCGTCGCCGAGATGGACTTCGGACTCGCCCCCGCCGTCAACACCGCGGTCAAGTCGGCATTGGACCTGGGCGTCACCGGCTACCTGCCCGAGAAGCTCGCGAAGGACCTCTCGGAGGCGACGGCCCGCTGGTATTCCGACTCGTACGGGTGGGAGTTCTCGCCCAAGCGGGTGCACCACGTGCCCGATGTGATCGCCGCGTTCGAGCTGGCGATCGAGCACTTCACCACCCCGGGGTCGGCGATCATCGTGCCCACGCCGGCGTACATGCCGTTCCTCCTGGTGCCGCCGATGCGCGACCGTCGGGTGATCGAAGTGCCGAGCATCGAGGTCGACGGACGCTGGGTCATGGACCTGGATGCCGTCGCCCAGGCGTTCCGCGACGGCGGCGAGATGCTGGTGCTCTGCAACCCTCACAACCCCCTCGGCACCGTCGCGACCCGTGACGAGCTGCTCGCGATCGCCTCGGTCGTGACCGATGCGGGCGGCCGGGTGTTCTCCGACGAGATCCACGCGCCGATCGTCTACGCGCCGGCGCAGCACATCCCCTACGCCTCGGTGTCGGATGCCGCCGCAGCCCACACGCTCACCGCGACGTCTGCGTCGAAGGCGTGGAACCTCGCCGGCCTCAAGTGCGCGCAGGTGATCCTCTCGAACGACGCCGACGCCGCGCTCTGGGACAGCCTCGGATTCTGGGCAGGACACGGCACCTCGACGCTCGGCGTCGTCGCGAACATCGCGGCCTACACGGGCGGGCGCGAGTGGCTCGACGGGGTGGTCGAGTACCTCGACGGCAACCGACGGATGCTGGCGCAGCTCGTCGACGAGAAGCTGCCCGGCGTGCGGATGATCGTGCCCGAGGGCAGTTACATCGCGCTGCTCGACTTCCGCGAGACCGGGCTGACCGGGGATCTCGGGGAGTGGTTCCGCGAGCATGCGGGCGTCGCGATGACGGATGGTGCCGCCTGTGGCGAGGCCGCGATCGGATACACGCGCTTCGTGTTCGCGCTGCCCCGCCCGGTCATGGTCGAGGCGGTCGACCGCATCGCCGCCGCGCTGGGCGACCTGGCCGTCTGAACGCGCTCCGGTCGTTGAGCGAGGACGGCGGGGCTCAGCACGCGGCGGGCACCACGTTCCGGTCGACGAAGTCGACGATCGTCCTCGTGAACAGGTCGGGATCCTGGAGGCTCCAGACGTGGCGCATCCGCGGCGCGACCCACGTGCGGGTCTGCGGCATCGCCCGAACGAGCGCGGGGAACGCCCTGGCCACATCGCGCGGCTCACGCTCTCCCGCGATCGCCAGCATCGGCCCCGCGTAATCGAACCGGCCCTCCGGCATCGATCCGTCGAAGATCTCCCCGTACATCGCGTGCGCCGTCTGTGCGCTCACACCCATGCCCGCGGCGATGAACTGCTCGCGCGCATCGGCGGGAATCCGGAACATCGCTGCCTGCATCCGCCAGAACCATCGCCGATCCCAGGCGCGCAGCTGCAGTTCGGCCGCACGTCGTTGAACCCCGCTGACGCCGAGCATCATCGCCCCGGTCACCATGCACGAGCGCACCAGATCAGGATGCCGGGCGACCAGGTGCACGGCGATGACGGCCCCCATCGACAGCCCGACGACGTGCGCTCGCCCACCGACTGCGCGCTCCCGGATGGTCGCGGCCACGTCATCGGCGGCTCCCGCGAGACCCGGCCAGGCTTCGCCGGCGCGGGAGTTGAAGCCGACGGCATCCGGAGTGATCAGATGCCGCCCGGCGAGACGCTCGACCTGCGGTTGCCACATCCAGCCGCCGACGTTGCCGCCGTGCAGCAGGATGATCGACTCGCCCGTGCGCTCGCCGTGCTCGATCGGATACGCGGCATCCATCAGGCGTTCCCGAACTCCGTGATCGATGCGCGCGTCGAGCGGAGCCACGCCAGCTCGGCCCCGCCCTGTCGGATGCCCGCATCCAGAGTCGCCATGCGCAAGACGGCGCCGAGGTCGCCGCTCGCCGCGGGAAGCGCGCGCAGCTGCTCGAGCCCCTCGCGCACCGCAGTCTCGCGCTCGTCGAGCAGAGCCAGGATGCCGTCGACACCGAGCGACTCGGCGAAGAACAGCCGCGCGAGGAAAGGCTCCTTCGGCTTCAGGCTCTCGAGCGGAGTGCTGAGCCACGCCGCGAGCTCGGCTCGACCCACGTCGGTCAGCGAGTGCACCCGACGATCCGGCTTGCCCTGCTGCGGAATCGTCTCTGTCTCGATCGCGCCGTCTGCCTCGAGGCGGTCGAGGGTGCGGTAGATCTGCGACTGGTCGGCGTTCCAGAAGTGGGCCACGGATCGATCGAACGCACGCCCGAGGTCGTACCCGCTCTGCGGAGTGAGGTCGAGGAGGCCGAGGACGGCGTGCCGGAGTTGCATGGTCATATAAGACCACACACATATAGGTCGACACAAGTAGGTAGATCTCATCGACCCCGAGGATGCGATCCGGCGAATGTCCGAACCCCCGCGCAGGATGAAGGGGAGCGAGCAAGAGGCGCGATCTACTACTTCTACTAGATCGGGCGTAGAATCGGGGGCATGGCGAGGGTGACGAAGACGGAACTCAATCAGCAGACCGCGAAAGTGCTGGCGCGGGTGGCCGCCGGGGAGCGGCTGATCATCACCGACCGCGGACGCCCGATCGCCGAACTGAATCCACCTGCACAGACCGCCTGGGAGCGACTCGTGTCGTCAGGCCACGTGACGATGCCCTCGAGGTCCGGGGCGCTCCTCACACCCGCCGCCACGAGTGAACGCTCGACCCGAGACATCCTCGACGAGCTTCGGTCCGACCGGCTGTGATCTACCTCGACACCTCTGCAGCGGCCAAGGCACTCATCGACGAGGACGGCAGCGCAGCGATGCGCCGGGCATTCGCCGACGGCACGGCCTTCGTCTCCTCCCGATTGCTGGCGGTCGAACTGCATGCCGTCGCCGACCGGCGCGCGATCAGCACGGATGCCGCACAGGAATTGCTCGATCGCGTGGCTCTCGTCTCACTCAGCGATGACACGCTCGCCCGGGCCGTCGAGCTGCACAGCGGATTACGCACTTTGGATGCGCTGCACCTGGCGACCGCGCTCGAGATCGGCGATGCGATCGAGAGCATTCTCACCTTCGACCTGGAGTTCGCGGCAGCAGCGGAGCGATTCGGACTCGACGCCGGGCCGCGGGTCTAGCTGTACTGCCCAGGCAGGTTGTGTGGCGCGGTGCATTCGCGACCCCGCGTCGGTGAGGGGTCAGTTTCGCACCGTAAAGGCCCACTAGCGATGCGTTTTCGACCCCGCATCCGGCACGCGCGGGGCGCATCGACGCTCGGTGTGCGATCGACCCGCTGAACGCGATCGATTCCGGGAACGGGCTCGATCGGCACTGCGCCACCGGGCAAGATGCTCGCGTCAGCGTGCCCGAACGGCATCCCCCATCGCGGCGAACGCCTCGCGCAGGATCGGCCGTGGAGTCGCGAACACGACGCGCACGAAATCCTCGTACCCTCTTCCGAGCAGCGCGCCCTCCGTCAGCACCATCCCGGCACGGTCGCGGAAGAACGCCGCCGGCGCACCCTCGATTCCCAGCGCGCTCGTGTCGATCCAGCCGATGTAGGTCGCGTCCGGTTCGCGATAGACCGCGCCGGGAAGATGTTCGGCGACAAGGGATCCCACAAGGCGTCGCGAATCGGAGAGATAGTCGATCACTCCGTCGAGCCACGGCTTGCCCTCGCGATATGCCGCGGTCGACGCGACCACGCCGAGCGTCGCGGCACCGTGCTGCACTGAGAACCCGAACCGGCGATACAGCTGCTGGTCGGCGTCATTCGAGGTGATCAGCTGAGCGGTCTTGAGCCCAGGGATGTTCCACGCCTTCGACGCGCTCGTGCCGGTGATCGTGTGCGCTGCCGTCGCCTCCGACACCGACGCATAGGGGATGAACGGTCGGCCGTCGAAGCGCAGCGGCGCATGGATCTCGTCCGCGAACACCCGGGCGCCGTGGCGCTCGACGATGTCAGCGAGCGCCTCGAGCTCGGCGCGCTCGACCACCGTGCCGGTCGGATTGTGCGGGTTGCAGAGCACGAGCGTGCGAGCACCCGCGGCGAACGCCTCATCGATGCGTTGCAGGTCGTGATGCCAGCGTCCGTCGACCTCGACACCCGGAATCTCGATCACCGGGTGCCCGATCGCGGGCAGATATGTCAGAAACGGCATATATGCGGGCGTCGGCACGATGACCGGCGATCCGGCGGGCGCATACTCCTCGACCGCCACCCGCAGCGCGGCCATCACATCGGACACCGGATGCACGCGCTCGGGGTCGATCGCCCAGCCGTACTCGCCCTGCATCCATTCGGCGGTGGCCTCGCCGAGTCGGGCGGCGAGCGGTGGCGACAGGTATCCGAGGTTCTCCTCGTCGATCGCTCGGTGCATCGCATCGGCGATCACGGGCGCGACGCCGAAGTCCATCTCGGCGACCCACGCGCCGATGCGCCCGGGGTGCAGGCTCCACTTGCGGCTCTCGGGTCGATCGAGGTCGAACCTCGTGCGGGAGTCGAACGGATGCGGGTCAATGCGCGCGCGGTCGTCGGTCATGGCAAGCGGCCCTCAGCCCACGAAGCGACATCGGACGGCGGCATCGGAACGGATGCTCATGCGATCACCCTTGCCGGGCGACCGGCGACCGGCGGACGCGGTCGTGATCTCAGACACGAGTACTCCTTCGCAGCGGGAGCTTCCACACTAAGGAAGGCCGTGCCGCCGCGCGATTCTCGTTTCGGCGAGTGACGGTCGGGATGCCGGTTTCCGTCAGCCCGCGAAGGCGATCCCGCTCGCGGTGCGCACCAGCGTCGCGTTGTCGGGGGCGGTCCGCCCGTCGGGCAGAGACAGGGTGTCTTCGAGTCCGATGCGCGAATCGAGCTCGAGCTCGACGGCGAGCGTGAACGCGGGCCACGCCGATCGCAGCTCTCCATGCAGCAGGATCGGAATGTTCGGCTCGTCGAGCCGGACGTGCGCGATCAGCCCCTCGGCGTGGCGCCGTACGACCTCGGCGGCCTCGTCGGGCAGTTCGATGAGCACGCGTGTGCATCGCCTGCGGACAGGCGACTGGCTCCAGGCCTCGAGGCCCGTGGCGTCCCAGATGCCCGCTTCGACTCCGACTCCTCGGCTGAGCAGCAGTTCGGCCATGTCGTCAGCGCCGGCCTCGTGCCAGTTGACGGATGCGAAGTCCGGGAGTTCGGTCCACTCCTCGATCGCGGCCAACCGCCGCTGGACGTCGCGCTCGATCCACGCTCCGGTCGTCACGCCGATCGGCACGTCGGGGCACGCGGCTCTCAGAGCCTGTAGCCACCGTTCGACGTCAGCGGCAGCAAGGCTGTCGTGGCCCGCGGCATCCTTCGGGTGCACGTGGATCGCGTTCGCTCCCGCAGCAACGGCGCGCGCCGCGTCGGCTGCGGAGAGGGTCGCGTCGGCGCTCAACGCCGGGTGCTCTGTCGCCGGACGGGCGCCGTTGATGCAGGCCTGCAACAGCATCCGTCGCTCTGATCGCTCCACAGAATCAGGGCCCATCAGTTCATGAGGTCGCGCGGATGCCAGTCGTACAGGTTTCCGGTGTCGGATGGCCCTTCGTCGGTGCGCACGGTGTGCCGGACCTGACGCGCGGCCGCTGCTCCGCGGCCGGCTCGAACCGCTTCGTCTTGAGTGCCGAAGCTCGAACCCAGGGTGCGCGATTCGCCCTCGATGCGGTTGAACCAGATCCCGTCACGTTGGAAGGTCTCGATGTCGCCTGCGGCCATGCCACGTCCTTTCGATCTCCCTCCTTTCTACGCGAGGGGCCTGAGAGGGAGCAGACCCTTGACAGCGCGTCGCCCCCTCGCCAGGCGGGCCGTGACCACGGCGGTGCGGGGTCAATAACGCACCCGAATCGGCGGTTTCCGATGCACTTTTGACCCCGCATCCAATCGGACTCTTCGACGGCGGGGCGACATCACCACGCGAGGTCAATAACGCACCCGAATCGGCGGTTTCCGATGCACTTTCGACCCCGCACCGAGCCAGACCCCCGACCCGCAGAGCCGCATCGCACCGCGTGGCACCTGCGCAGCCTCCAACCGCGCCGCAGCGCCCCACTCACCAATTCGTCGCGACGTCAAGCCCTGTGACGAGCTCCGCTCACGCGGGTTAGGTTCGTCTGATGCATGACCCGGATGCTGGTGCAAGGACGATGCGATGACCCTGGAAGTGGTGTCCCCCACGGCGGCGCTCCTCGACGGACGGTACGTGCTGCACGACCGCGTCGGGCAGGGCGGCATGGCGACCGTCTACCGCGCCGAAGACACGCACCTCGGGCGCATCGTGGCGATCAAGATGATCCATGGCGAGGGCCCGGTCGCGTCGATCGAGCGCGCGCACACCGAGAAGGCGCTTCTCGCCTCGCTGAGTCACCCCTCGCTCGTGACGCTCTACGACGCGCAGCTCGCCCCTGGACGACCCCAGTACCTCGTCATGGAGTTCGTCGACGGACCGACGCTCGCCGCGCGCATGGCCGAAGGTCCCCTGCCGCCGCGCGACGTCGCGCGCATCACCCGCGACCTCGCCGAGGGCCTCGCTGCGGTGCACGCGGCGGGGATCGTGCACCGTGACGTCAAGCCGTCGAACGTGCTGCTGGCTCGAGGACGCTCGGGCCGCCCCGTCACCGCGAAGCTCGCCGACTTCGGCATCGCCTGCTCGATCGAGGACACCCGGCTCACGACCCCGGGCATCGTGCTCGGCACACTCACTTATATGGCGCCGGAACAGCTGCGCGACGCCGACCCCAGCACTCCGGTCGACATCTTCGCGCTGGGCTTGGTGATGCTGGAGGCCCTGAGCGGCGAGACCGGGTACGCCGCGCTCGGTTCCGGGCGCGCAGCGGCGATCGCCCGACTCGCGCAACCGCCCACGATCTCCGAGACGGTGCCCGAGGAGTGGCGCGATCTGCTGACCCGCATGACGCGGCTCGAGCCCGACGAGCGACCGACCGCGTCCGAGGTCGCTCGCGCCGCACGCGGTCTGCTCCGGGGGTACGCCGCTGACGCCAACGGTTCCGCGGTCGCTGCGGCGGCGGCAGCCATCGTCGCGTCGGCCGGGTCGGCACCGACTACGGGCGCGGCCCCTGCGAAGGATGCCGATGCGGACCCGACCGTGGGCGCAGCCCCCGCCAAGCATCCCGGCGCGGACCCGACCGCGGGCGCCACGGCGGAACCCGGCGCAGGGCGATCGGATGCCGTCGACTCGTCGCAGACCGGAGCGACGGCCGTCCTCCCGGCAACCGCGGGCACCAGCGTCACGGCGGTCGCCGGCGCCGGCTCCGGTGCTGGCACTGCCTCTCGCACTCGCACCCGTAACCGCGTGCTTGCGGGCGCGGCCGGGCTGGTCGCGACGGGGGCGATCGTCGCCGGGCTCACGGCATTCACCGCCCCCGCATCCGCCGAGTTCTCGAGAACAGCGTCTGTACCGGTGGTCCGCGTGCCGGCCGAGCCAGCGCCCGTGGAAGTGCCCGCGGAAGCGCCCGCAGCCCCGGTCGAGGTCGTCTCCGACCCCGAGGACTCCGCGAACAACGGGAACCCCGGGAACAACGGCAACAACGGGAACAACGGCAACAACGGGAACAACGGCAACTCCGGAAATTCCGGCAAGGGCGACAAAGGCGAGAAGGACAAAGGCAAAGGCGGCGAGGGCTAGCCGTCGGCTCCCCCACGGGTCGCCCCGCCTCCGGCGTTCACAACTCAGCAAGAACCTGACGATCCGGATCGAAACCTGCGGTTTCGGGCCGATTCGACGCAGTTCATGCTGAGTCGTGAACGCCAACCGATTCACCCCGCGTACTCAGCCTTCACGTCGAGCACCCAGGTCACCCCGAAGCGGTCGGTCAGCATGCCGAATCCGGGCGACCAGGCCGACGAAGCGAGCGGCTCGACGACAGAGCCGCCGTCTGCGAGAGCGTTCCAGTATCCGGTGAGCTCGTCGAGCGAGTCGGCGCGCAGCGACTGGAAGAACGTGCGGTCGGTGATGGTCATCCCGTTCTCGCGCGAGGTCGTGCCCGCCGTCGCCTCCGGGTCCTCGGATGCGCCGGGGATGTCGTATGCCATCAGCCGGAAGCCGTCGGCGTTCTCGACCTGCCCGAACACGACCTTGTCTGCGTCGGGGGCGCCCGCCGGCATCCCGACGTCGCTGTAGGTGGCGAGCGTCACGTCTCCGCCGAAGACGCCCTGATAGAACTCGAGCGCCTGGCGGGCGGTGCCGCGGAAGTTCAGGTGGGTGGTGGTTGCGATGGTCATGGGGTCTCCTCGATGGATTCGAACGGCGGGGATGCCGGTGAGACCCACACTCCTCGCAGAAGCGGACAGTTTCGGTCCTCTACTTGGCGCAGAATGGATGCATGACCGGCAGCTCCTCGCGCATGCTCGCCCTGCTCTCGCTGCTGCAGACGCAGCGCGACTGGCCGGGGCAGGTGCTCGCCGACCGGCTCGATGTCACTCCCCGCACGGTGCGACGAGACGTCGATCGGCTGCGCGAGCTGGGATACCGGATCAGCGCGATCAAGGGTCCGGACGGCGGATACCGGCTCGCGGCGGGCTCGGAGCTCCCTCCGCTTCTCTTCGACGACGAGCAGGCCGTCGCCATCGCGGTCGCTCTGCAGAGCGTGCCTGCAACGGGGATCGACATCGACGAGGGCGCCGCGCGGGCGCTCGCGACGGTGCGGCAGGTGATGCCGTCGCGCCTGCGGCATCGGGTCGACGGCATCCGCTTCACCGGCGTCGAGAACGAGACGCGTGTCGATCCTGCGGTACTCGAGGCGGTCAGCGCGGCCGTGCGCGATCGACTCATGCTGCGTTTCGACTACGGCGAGCGCCGCGACCGGCCGGCCAGGCGCACCGAACCGCACGCCGTCGTCGCCCGGGAGGGCCGGTGGTACATGCTCGCCTGGGATCTCGAGGCCGACGACTGGCGCACGTTCCGACTCGATCGCATGGCCCCGCGCATCCCGACCGGCCCCGGTTTTACCCCGCGCGAGCTGCCAGCCGCCGACGCGCAGACCTACCTCGCGGCGCGGGCGAAGGGATCGGATGCCGAAGACCGCTGGCCCTGCATCGGCGAGCTCGTGCTCGAGCTGCCTGCCCGAGAGGTCGCACAGTGGATCGGTCGCCACGGCACTGTCGAGTCCATCGACGAGACCTCGTGTCGCGTCACAGTCGGATCGTGGTCGTGGGTCGGCATCCTCGCCTCGATCACCCGCTTCGATGCCCCGTTCACGGTCGTCGGCCCGCCCGCACTGGCGGATGCCGCCGAGGCCCTCACGGCCCGCTTCGCCGCCGCATCCTGACCGGCGATCGGCCCCGGCTTCCCCCAGTAGACTGGCCATGCCCCGCCGGCCCCTCATCTAGGAGTGCGCGTGACCACCGCCCCTGCACCTGCCCACAAGCACGTCCCCGACTCCGTCGAGAACGCCGCCGCGACTCCGGAGAAGGAACAGCCCTACGCGGCGCTGGGCCTCAAGGACGACGAGTACGCCCGCATCAAGGAGATCCTGGGCCGCCGCCCGACCTCCGGTGAGCTGGCCATGTACTCCGTGATGTGGTCGGAGCACTGCTCCTACAAGTCGTCGAAGAACTACCTGCGCCGTTTCGGCCAGAAGGTCTCAGACGAGATGAAGGAACGCCTGATGGTGGGCATGGGCCAGAACGCGGGCGTCATCGACGTCGGCGAGGGCTGGGCCGTCACCTTCAAGGCCGAGTCGCACAACCACCCCTCGTTCATCGAGCCGTTCCAGGGTGCGGCCACGGGCGTCGGCGGCATCGTCCGCGACATCATCTCGATGGGCGCACGCCCGGTCGCGATCATGGACGCCCTGCGCTTCGGCGCGATCGACCACCCCGACACCGCCCGCGTCGTGCACGGCGTGACCAGCGGCATCAGCTTCTACGGCAACTGCCTGGGCCTTCCGAACATCGGCGGCGAGACGGTCTTCGACTCTGTGTACCAGGCCAACCCCCTCGTGAACGCGCTCGCGGTCGGCGTCCTCCGTCACGAAGACCTCAAGCTCGCCAACGCGACCGGCGTCGGCAACAAGGTCGTGCTGTTCGGTGCCCGCACGGGTGGCGACGGCATCGGCGGCGCCAGCATCCTGGCATCCGACTCGTTCGACAGCACCGGCCCCACCAAGCGCCCCGCGGTGCAGGTGGGCGACCCGTTCGCCGAGAAGGTGCTCATCGAATGCTGCCTCGAGCTGTACCGCGACGAGCTCGTCGAGGCGATCCAAGACCTCGGTGCCGCCGGAATCTCGTGCGCCACCAGCGAGCTCGCAGCCAACGGCAACAGCGGCATGAAGGTCTCGCTCGACAACGTTCTGCTGCGCGACCCGTCGCTCACGGCTGAGGAGATCCTCATGTCGGAGTCGCAGGAGCGCATGATGGCGATCGTCGCCCCCGAGAAGCTCGACGCGTTCCTCGCGGTCGTGCAGAAGTGGGACGTCGAGACCTCGGTGCTCGGCGAGGTCACCGGAGACGGCCGCCTCATCATCGACTGGCAGGGCGAGCGCATCGTCGACGTCGACCCCTCGACCGTCGCGGTCGACGGCCCGGTCTACGACCGCCCGGTCGCGTACCCGACGTGGATCGACGCACTGCAGGCGGATGCCGCCGAGAACCTGCCCCGCTCGAACGACCCCGAGGTGCTGCGCGAGCAGTTCCTCAACCTGGTCGCTTCGCCGAACCTCGCCGACACCCGCTGGATCACCAACCAGTACGACTACTACGTGCTCGGCAACACGGCCCTCTCGTTCCCCGATGACGCCGGCATGATCCGCGTCGACGAGGAGTCGGGTCTCGGCTTCGCGATCTCGACCGACGCCAACGGCCGCTACTGCCAGCTCGACCCGTATGCGGGTGCGCAGCTCGCCCTGGCCGAGGCGTACCGCAACGTCGCCGTCACCGGAGCGGTTCCGACCGCGATCACCGACTGCCTGAACTTCGGCTCCCCCGAGAACCCCGAGGTCATGTGGCAGTTCGGGCAGACCGTCGACGGTCTCGCCGACGGATGCTACGAGCTCGGCACCCCTGTGACCGGCGGCAACGTCTCGTTCTACAACCAGACCGGCGACGTGCCGATCCACCCGACCCCGCTCGTCGGCGTGCTCGGCATCATCGATGACGTCTCGCGCCGCATCCCCTCGGGGTGGCAGGACGAGGGCCAGAACATCTACCTGCTCGGCACGACCTCGACCGAGCTCTCGGGTTCGGCGTGGGCTGAGACCGTGCACCAGCACCTCGGCGGACTGCCCCCGAAGGTCGACCTCGCGGGCGAGAAGCGCCTCGCGGGCCTGCTCGGCGCGGCTCGTGACGAGTGGCTGATCTCGTCGGCGCACGACGTGTCGGAGGGTGGCCTCGCGCAGGCCCTCGCCGAGGGCGTCTCGCGCTTCGGCGTCGGCGCACGCGTCTGGCTCAACGAGATCATCGAACGCGACGGTGTGGATGCCGCATCCGCTCTGTTCTCCGAGTCGACCGGTCGCGTCATCGTGACGGTTCCGCGCGAGGACGACGTGAAGTTCCGTGGGCTCTGCGAAGGCCGCGACTACCCGGTGATGCGCATCGGCGTGACCGACTCCGAGGGCGCGAAGCTCGAGGTGCAGGACGTCTTCACGGTTCCCGTCGCCGAGATCCGTGAGCGCTCGCAGGCCACCCTGCCCGCAGCCTTCGGCCCGACGGTCAGCGAGCCGGTCAGCGCATGAGCGGTGACGGGCTGAGCGAGGACTACGGCGATCTCGGCGAGAAGCGCAACCGTCGCCTGCGCATCGTCGCCTGGAGCGTCATCATCGCGCTCATCCTCGGCGGCGGCGGCGCGACCGTGATCACGCTGATCCTCGGCTGAGGCCTGCCCGTTTCGTCTGCTCCGTCGCCACGCGCCGGCTTGGATCACAGGTCGCCCTGGGTCACAGGTGCATGCCCGAATGACCGTTGTAGGTCCAGAAAATGCATTCTGCGTCTGCATCTGTGATCTGAGCCTGCATCTGGAGCGGCGTCGTCTTCTGCACCGGCATCCACACGTCTGGAGATATCCTCAGACCCCGGAATCCGACGCCCGAATGTAGGCACCCCCGCGAAGGATTCGAGGCATCACAGATCCAAGGGGGATGCCATGACCGAAGCCAAAATCGACCTGATCGCCAAACTGCTGGCGAAGGCCGAGAGCACGACGCCTGAAGAGGCCGAGGCGCTGACCGAGCACGCCGAGCGCCTGATCGTGAAATACGGGATCGAACAGGCGCAGATCGACGAACGACGGGGGCTCCTGGGGCAGGCACAGGAGCAGATCATCACCGAGCGGATGCTGTTCCGCGGCGTCTACGCGAAAGACCTGCGCGAGATCGGTATCGGAGTCGCCCGCGCGCTCGAGACCGTGCGGCCTCTCGTCGGGGAGTTCCCGACGGTCGCCGCCCTCTATCTGGTCGGTCATGCGTCAGACGTGCGGCAGGCGCAGACGCTGACCGCGAGCCTCGAGGTGCAGGCCATGGTCGCGATGCGCGCATGGTGGCTCACACACCGCGACCTGTATGCCGAGCGTCGTGAGGGCGAGAGGCGTCGGGCGCGCAGCGGATTCCTCCGTGGATTCGCCGTGGGGGTCATGAACCGCATCGCCGAGAGTCGACGCGTCGCGGTCGAAGAGAGCAGTGACGGCACCGAGCTCGTGCTCGTCTCCCGTCAGAGCCGGGTGGACGACGCAGTGAGCGAGATGACGACGAAGGCCGCGCGGCCGAGGCGAGGAGCGGATGCGGCATCGTTCGCGTACGGGCACCGATCGGGCCTGGATGCGCAGACGGGCAGCCAGACGGCGGTGGCTCGGTGAGGCGGACGACTACCGCGAGAAGATGAAGCGGGTCAACCGCACGATCGAATCGGGGTCATGGTGCTCGCGCCCCAGCGACTCGACGATGATCGCTCCGAGGATCGCTCGTCCGAGCTGCTCGACAGGCGCGTCCTCAGCGAGCTGTCCGTCACGGATGCCACCGCGGATGCGCTCGGTGAGGTACTTCTCGACACCGAGGCTCTCACCGAGGTGTGCTCCGACGCCGGCATCCTCCGTCGCGGCTGCGACGAGCGAGCGCAGCAGAGCGCCTCCCTCGGGGGCCTCGAGGATCGACAGCACGCTGCGAAGCCAGGTCTCGACGTCCGCGGCCAGGTGTCCGGTGTCGGGGACGACGAAATCGACGGGGATGAGTCGACCTTCGGCGAGGCATTCGCCGATCAGGGCTCCGCGCGACGGCCACCAGCGGTAGATGGTCTGCTTGCCGACCCCTGCCTCTTTCGCGATGCCCTCGATCGTGAGCCGGTCGTACCCCTGGTTGTGGAACAGGCGAGACGTCGCGTCGAGGATCGCCTCACGGGCAGCCGTGCTGCGCACGGGGCCGCTTCGATGCTCGTTCACCACACGTTCAGGATAACCACAGAACACTAGACGAGACGCCCCGTATGATCTATCCGTCTGAAGGAGATCGTTTTGGCTTCACTGCTGTACCGCCTGGGTTCGTTCGCCGCACGCAAGGCGTGGACGGTGATCGTCTCGTGGGTCGTCATCCTCGGACTGGGCGTCGGCGCCTTCCTCACTCTCGGCGGCACGCTGAGCAACAGCTTCGACATCCCGGGCACCGCCTCGGGAGCCGTCACCGACCAGCTCGCCGAGAAGCTGCCCGACACCGCAGGCGGCACCGGAACCGTCGTCTACCAGACGACCGACGGCTCGGCCTTCACCGAGGAGCAGAAGCAGGAGATCTCTAAGCTCGCGACGAGCGCCGAGGATCTCGACGGCGTGGCCTCGGTCGTCGACCCGTTCGACGCCCAGCAGCAGCAGCTCGATCAGGAGCAGGAGCTCGCCGACGGCGAGACGCAGATCACCGATGGCCGCACCCAGTTGGATGCCGGTCAGTCGCAGCTCGACGACGGTCGGGCCCAGCTCGAGGCCGGACTCGAGCAGCTGACCACCGCGCGGTCGCAGGCGGAAGCGGGCGGTGCTCCCGCCGAGCAGCTCGCCGCTCTGGATGCACAGATCGACGCACTGAATGCGCAGGCAACCGAGCTCGATGCGCAGCAGAAGACCATCGACGACTCGCGCGCCGAGCTCGAGTCCAACGCCGAGCAGGTCGACCTCGGATCCACGCTGCTCGATCTGACGGACGGCATCGGCGTCGTATCCGATGACGGCTCGACCGCGATCGTCAACGTCTCGTTCGAAGACCCCCGCCTCGAGCTCTCGGAAGAGGTCAAGCAGGGCACGATCGAGCACTTCGACTCGTCGCCGATCGACGGCGTGGAGGTCGACTTCGGCACCGACATCGCCCAGGGCGTTCCCGAGATCTTCGGCGTCGGCGAGGCGATCGGCCTCGCGTTCGCGGCCGTCGTGCTGATCGTGATGCTCGGCACGCTCATCGGCGCAGCACTCCCGATCGTGACAGCCGTCGTGGGCGTGGGCGTCGGCGTGACCGCATCCCTCGCCTTCTCGGGCGTCGTCGACATGGCATCCGTCACCCCGGTGCTGGGTGTGATGCTCGGACTCGCCGTCGGCATCGACTACTCGCTCTTCATCGTGAACCGGCACCGCAAGCAGCTGCTCAACGGCGTCCCTGTGCGCGAGTCCATCGGCCTCGCCACCGGCACCTCGGGCACCGCTGTCGTGTTCGCGGGCACCACGGTGATCGTGGCCCTGCTGGCCCTCAACGTGACGGGCGTGCCCTTCCTCGGGCTCATGGGCACGGTCGGAGCGGTCTGCGTCGCCGTCGCCGTGCTCGTCGCGATCACGCTCGCCCCCGCGATCCTCGGGCTCGTCGGAACGCGACTGCTCAGCGGCAAGGCTCGCGCGACGATCGGGCAGCCGCACGCCGCGGGCAAGCCCGTGAAGCAGATGTCGACGCTGCGCGCGGTCGTCACCGTGCTCGTCAGCGTCATCACGCTGCTGATCGTCGCGATCCCATCGATGTCTATGCGCCTCGGTCTTCCCGACGGCGC
The DNA here is from genome assembly GCF_051365005.1 of Microbacterium sp. K2. NCBI lineage: Bacteria > Bacillati > Actinomycetota > Actinomycetes > Micrococcales > Microbacteriaceae > Microbacterium > Microbacterium sp. K2. The sequence goes on from NZ_JBLWII010000001.1 coordinate 2,149,721, forward strand.
GAGCGAGCCCTCCGACTCGACCAGCTATCGTGCGTTCCACGTCGTCGACGAGCAGTTCGGCCAGGGTGCCAACGGGCCGCTGCTCGTCACCGCGACTCTCGATGACGCGGTGAGCGACGACGACCTGCTCGCCACGCAGGTCGAGGTCGCCCAGAAGATCGCCGACCAGGATGACGTCGTGGCCGTCGCGCCGATCGCGACCTCCGACGACAACACCCTGCTCGCGTTCCAGGTGCTCCCCGCCGAGGGCCCGAACAGCGCGTCGACCGAGAAGCTCGTGCAGGACATCCGTGCTCTGCCGCAGCTCGACGGTGGCATCACGCTCGGCGTCGCCGGACAGGCCGCGACCAACATCGACATCTCCGAGGCACTCGCCGGCGTACTGCCGCTCTACCTCGTGGTCGTCGTCGGGCTGTCGCTGCTCATCATGATCGTCGTGTTCCGCTCGCTGCTCGTCCCCATCATCGCGACCGGAGGCTTCGTGCTCTCGCTCTTCGCGACGTACGGCCTCATCGTCGCGGTGTTCCAGTGGGGCTGGGGCGCCGAGATCATCGGCCTGCACAGCACCGGTCCGATCCTGAGCTTCCTGCCGGTGATCCTCGTCGGCATCCTGTTCGGGCTGGCGATGGACTACCAGCTGTTCCTGGCTTCGGGCATGCGCGAGGCGTACGTGCACGGCGCCTCGGCTCGGGATGCCGTCGCGCAGGGCTTCCGGGCCGGCCGCTCGGTCGTCGTTGCCGCGGCGCTCATCATGGTCTCGGTGTTCGGCGGCTTCATCTTCTCGGAGTCGACCATCATCCGCTCGATCGGCTTCGGTCTCGCCTTCGGTGTGCTGCTCGACGCTTTCGTCGTGCGGATGCTGCTCATGCCCGCGCTCATGCACCTGCTCGGACGCTCGGCATGGTGGCTGCCGCGGTGGCTCGACCGCATCCTGCCGAACGTCGACATGGAGGGTGCAGCGCTCGAACGCGACCACCCCGGCGTGCGGACAGACACGGTCGTGGTCGTGCCGAGCCCGGAGAAGGCCTCTGATGGGCGCTGACGCCACTCACTGAGCGTCGCGGTCGACGCTCGCGGTCGACGCCTGGCGGTGGCCGACCGTCCGGTCCATGGCTCGCACTCCTCACCGACCGGATGGCTGGCCGAATCCCGGATGGCTGGACAGGTCCTAGCGATTCGCCAGCCATGCGTGCGATCTCCAGCCAAAAGGACCGGGCACCCAACCAGATGGCTCGCGCCTCAGCCAAAAGGACCGGGCGACGCCACCCCGGCGGCTCAGGCGACCACCATCCCGCGCCACACCACCTCGACGGCGGAGCGCATGCGGGCGGCGACTGCGGGGTCGTCCATCCGGTCGCCGCGCACGACGACCTGGTAGTACGCGGCGCCGGCGATCGCGTCGAAACACGCCTCGACATCGAGATCAGCCCGCAGCTCGCCGCGAGCGATCCCCCCGCGCAGCGCGTTCAGCAAAGGCACTCGTCGGCGCGAGACGTGCGACTGCCAGTACGCCTTCTGCAGGGCGCGATCGGCCATCACCAGACGGATGCGCTGACGGAATCGCTCCTCTGCGTACCCGGATGCCGCGACCGACAGCGCCACTCCGTTCTCGCCGAGCCCGAGCCCGTCGAACAGCGCATCGCGAAGATCGACATCGTCGGGATACTCCGGCGGCACCAGACGCCCGACATCGAGAGCCGCAGCGATCAACGTCGTGAGCGACGGCCATCGACGATACAGAGCGGCCCGGCTCACCCCGCTGCGCGCGACCACGCGGCTGACCGTCACGTCTTCCCCCGCGTCGATGATCTCGAGCGTGGCGGCGAGGATCATGCCGTCCATGTCTTCATCCCGCGGACGACCCGGGCGACGGCGGACCGCCGCCCCGGCATCCACATCGACGACCGTCACGCGGCGAGCGCCCGTTCGCGAAGGCGGGCGATCGTGTCGTCCGACAGCCCCGCGGCGCGCAGCGGGGCGAGTGCGTCACCGTGCTGCTCGCGAAGGGTGTCGAGCAGCGTGCGCATCGACACCTCCATCGACCCCTCGAGCAGGGCGGAGCTTGCACCGGCGGCATCCGCGTCGAAGCCGAGCGCCTTCCACATCGCGCCCATCACGGGAGCGGTGCGCTGCATGATCGCGACCATGTTGCCGCCGGTGAGGGCGTAGTCGGCGACGATGTCGTCATCCGCCGCTCCGAGCGCGAGCAGCAGCATCGCCGCGACGACACCAGTGCGGTCTCGTCCGGCAGCGCAGTGGAATGCCGCGGTTCCCGGGGTGTGGGCGATCACGTTCAGCGCGGTGACGAGCTGTGGTGCGGCGACCTCGACCATGCGCAGGTACATCCGCCCCATCGCATCGTGGGTGAGCTCGGGGGCGTCCCGGTTCATCGACTCGCCGACATCTGCGATCAGCGGCAGGTGGTGGTAGGCCACGGGGTACTCGGCGAGAGGGCCGCGACCGGTGACCGAGACCTCCAGCGGCGAGCGCAGGTCGATGATCGCGGTGAGCCCGGCGGCGACCAGCTGTGCAGCCACCTCGGTCGGCACGTAGGCGAGGTCGTCGGTGCGGATGGCGAGGCCCTCGCGCAGCACGCCGCCGTCGATCGGGATTCCGCCGAGATCGCGCAGGTTGACGGGGGCGCTGAGCACGAGGTCGATGTCTGCGATGGTCATGTGATTCTCCTTCGGATGAGGGCACTGCCCTGGTCGATCGCCGTGACGAGCACGATGATGCAGATGATGATGGCGCTGAGGTGGCCGTAGTCGTACATGCGCATCGCGGTGGTCAGCTCGAGGCCGATTCCACCGGCACCGACGAGACCGAGGATGGTCGCGCCGCGCACATTGCCCTCGAACAGCAGCAGTGTGTACGAGGTGAGCAGGGGTGCGGACTGCGGCAGGATGCCGTATTGGATGACCTGCCGCTTCGAGGCGCCGACGGCCTCCATCGCGACGACGGGTCCGCGGTCGACCTGCTCCATGGCCTCGGCGAAGATCTTGCCGATCGATCCGATCGACCCGAGGGTCATGGCCAGGATGCCGGCGAACGGGCCGAGTCCGACGGCCGAGACGAACATGAGCGCGAAGACGAGATCGGGCACCGAGCGGATGATGTTCATCACCCAGCGCGTCGGGTAGTAGACCCACTTGGGTGCGATGTTCGACGACGCTCCGAACGCGGCGAGCAGCGATAGCACGGCGCCCAGCACTGTACCGACGACCGCCATCTGGAACGTCTCGAGCAGCAGCGCGAGGATGGTGCCGATCTTCGAGAAGTCCGGCGGAAACAGGCGTGACAGGAACTCGCCCATGTTGACCGCGCCATCGCCCAGCTTGATGAAGTTGAACTCGGCGCCGTTGAACGACCAGATCAGCAGCAGCACCGCGATCGGCAGGCCGATCAGGAACCGAGCACGCGGGATGCGGAAGGCGCGCTCCAGACGCGAGCGCTCCCCCGCATCGAGAACGGGGCGGGTACTCGGACGGTCTGCCTTGCCGCCCGCCGTGTTGCCGGTCGGGCCGCCCGTCGAACGCGGATCAGTGGTGAGCGTCATCGTCGTGCTCCTCGTCGTCGTAGAGCGGCGACAGCGCCACGGCGTCCAGCTGTGATGTGGCGCCGGCGACCAGCATCCGCCCGTGCCGCAGTCCGATGATGCGGTCGCTGTGCGCGAGCGCGAGCGGCAGCACGTGCAGGCTGACCAGCACCGGGATGCCGTCTTCGGTGGCGATCTCGCGCAGCAGCTCGAGCACCGAGTCGGCGAGCTTGGGGTCGAGCGATGCGACCGGCTCGTCGGCCAGGATGACCTGGGGCTGCTGCATGAGTGCGCGGGCGATCGCGACGCGCTGCTGCTGGCCGCCCGAGAGCGAGCGCGCAGGGGCATTGGCCTTGTGCGCGATGCCGACGCGGTCGAGCAGTTCGAGCGCGCGGCGGCGATGAGCGCTCGAGAAGCCGCCGATCATGTTGATCGGGCCGGCACCGTGCAGCGCTCCGGTGAGCACGTTGGTCATCACGCTGAGCCGCGGGATCAGGTTGAACTGCTGGAACACCTGGCCGACATCAGACCGCAGGGTGCGCAGCTCGCCCCGGGCGAGGTTCGTGACATCGTGTCCCGCGACGCGCGCCGACCCGGCCGAGATGGGGGCGAAGCCGGTGAGGCTGCGCATCAGAGTCGACTTGCCCGAACCCGAAGCGCCGAGCAGCGCGACCATCTCGCCGGGGAACAGTTCGAGGTCGACGCCGTCGAGCACCGTGGTGGTGTCGTACGCGACGCTCAGGTCGCGCACCGACACGAGCGGCAGCGCCTGACGCAGCTCGGCGGTGGAGGTGCGGGCGGGGGCGACCGCAGGTGCCGGAAGGGCGGATGCCGCGGCATCCGCCCTCATCAGTGAGGGGTTCGTCACTTGAGGTCCTTGAGTTCGACGCCGGCGACCGCGGCGATCTCAGCGAAGGACTCGAAAGACGAGCCGTCGGGGTCGACGGTCTGCTCGGACGCGGCGAACGATCCGTAGGCTCCGAGGGCCTCGGCGTTCTCGGGCGAGAAGACCTCGGCGATGCCGTCCTGGATGACCTTGCGGGTCTCGTCGTCGAGTGACTGGCGGCCGAGCACCGCTCCCTGGATGTCCATCGCCGGGCTTTCGCCCACCGCGCGCCACTCGCCGTCGGCGAAGGGGAACATCGGGGCACCGAGCTCGGTGAGCATGACGGCGGTGCAGGCGGCATCCACCTGTCCCTGCTGCAGGGCCGCGAAGCTGCCCTCATGGCCGCCCGCGAAGATCGCCTCGTAGTCGGTGCCCTGTTCGAGGCCCGCCTCGTGCAGCATGTACACCGGCATGAAGTAGCCCGAGCTCGATGCCTGATCGGCGAACGCGACCGTCTTGCCCTCGAGGTCCTCGACCGTCTGGACCGGCGAATCGTTCAGCACGACGCAGGTCGAGACCGGCTTGCCGTCACCCTGGAAGGCGACGAGTGCGTCGACCTCCCCCGTGTTGACGGCGAGGGCCGAGGGGAAACCGCTCATGATGCCGATGTCGACGTGGTCGGCGCGGATCGCCTCGACGACGCTCAGGTAGTCGGGCACGTCGGTGATCTCGACGTCGCGGCCGGTGGACTCTTCGAGCAGCTCGGCGAAGACCTCGATGGGGTTCTCGGCGGTGGGGTCGTCGCCGACGGGGAGCGTCGCGATCGTGATGGGGGCGTTCGGGTCGGCGGGAGCCGCTTCGGCGGTCGGGCTCTGGCAGCCGGTGAGGGCGAGGGCGGCGAGGCCGAGGAGGCCGACGGCGGGCAGGGTGAAGCGGCGCATGATGACCTTTCGGGAGGAGATGTTCCCGAATTCCGAGAACATGAGTATTCCAACTCGCGAAGGTGACAGGGAATTACGAGACCGCCGTACTCGAAACGGAACGCTGGGTGAACGACTGGTGTCGATGGTCGGGCGGGCCGGATGTCGGAACCCCGGCCTAGAGTGTGCGGATGACCCCTGATGCGCGTGCTCGCCTCGAACAGCTGCGCGCCCAGGCAGCAGAGCGGGTCGCAGCGACCGGAGCCACCCTCGCCGAGTTGATGCACGACCGAGAGAGCTCGAACGACGACGACGAGCACGACCCCGAGGGCGTCACGCTCTCCTCCGAGTGGTCACGGCTGACCGGCCTCGCCGAGGCGGCGGCATCCGAACTCCGGCAGGTCGACGATGCGATCGCTCGCCTGGATGCCGGCACCTACGGCGTGTGCGCGAATTGCGGCCGACCGATTCCGCAGGCCCGGCTCGAGGTTCGCCCCTTTGCCACGCACTGCGTCGCCTGCGCCGAGAAGCTCGGGCTCTGAGCCGAGGCTTCCGGGAACAGTGACGACGTTTCGTCTCGGGCGGCTCCGCCGTCCTCGCTCAACGACCGGGCAGGTCGGGCCGCCCGGCGGGGATCACCAGAGGAACGTGACCCCCACGGTGAGCACCGCTCCGAGCACAGCGACCGCCCACCAGTACCAGGCGCGGCGACGAGGGAGGAAGGGCAGGCGAGCCCGCGACGCCCGGAGAACGAGGATGCCGATCGCGGCGAGTGCCGGCGCGAACGCCATGCCCCACAGCCAGCCGCCGACGGAGAACCACGGTCCGCTGTGCCAGAGCAGCAGGAGGCCGAAGGTCGCCCAGATCAGGTCGCCGATGGACGGCAGCAGCGCCTTAACCCGGAACGCGCGGATCAGGGCGACCAGGCTCAGCAGCAGTGCGAGCCCGAAGATGCCCCAGGCGATGCCGACGGATGCACCGTCGACCGCGGGAATCGGCGCGCCCGACACATACGACATGGCGATGTAGTCGGCCGGGGCCACTGTGTTCGACAGCGCGAGGAAAGCGGTGCCGTCCTCGCGGTCGAGCGTGAGCATGGTGCGGAATCCCCCGGTTCCGCCGTTGTGCCAGGTCTGCAGGCCGTCGCCGTCGAACGCGGCCGATGTGATCCATCCCCATCCGATCTCGGCCCCTTCTCCCATGGGCGCGGTCGGGTCGAGGGCTGCCGCACCCGGGGCAGTGCCGTCGAGGTTGGCCTGCGCCCACAGCGCGAGGTCTGCCGCGGTGGTGAACGTCGACGCGCCGGCGGGCAGGTAGCCCTCTCCCCACCACCGGGGAGCCGGGACGCCGTTGATCAGGAATCCGGGTACAGCATCGGCGGGCACCTCGTCGGCGGTCGCTGCGACGATCGTGTCGTCCATGCCGAGCGGTTCCGTGATGCGCTCCCGCAGCAGGGCCGCGTAGTCACCGGCATCCGCCGCTTCGACCAGCGCCGTTCCGAGCAGCGAGACGGCGAAGTTCGAATAGACCGACCCCTGATCGGGGTCGACCGGCGCGACTGCCGCGTCGGCGATCAGCTGCTCGGTCGTGGTGGTCGAGTAGGGGCTCTCGTTGAGGAGGACGCCGCTCAGGGCCTCCGCCTCAGCCGTGGCACCGAGTCCGGGCAGACCCGACGAGTGCTGCGACAGCGACGCGAGCGTCACCTCGCCGGCGGCTGTGCCCTCGAGGTCGGGAAGATGCTCAGCGAGCTGATCGTCGGCGCTGACCTCTCCGCGCTCGATAGCATCGGCGAACAGCGCGCCGGTGAAGGTCTTGGTGATGGATCCGAGCTCGAACACCGTGTCGGCGGTCGGGGCCCCGGGGTCGGACGGGTCAGCGTCACCGAGCCCCGCGAAGACGGCCCCGTCGGGGCCGATCTCGGCGACCGAGAGTGCGCGGAAGCTGTCGAGACTGCCGGGCAGAGAGCGGATGCGGTCGGCGAGCGCCTCATCGCCCGCGGTCGACGCGCTGACCGTCTGATGCTGCGGACCGATAGCCGCACCGAGCGCGACGCCGACGACTGCAGCCGCGCCGATCACGGCGAGGATCGCTCGAGTGGGGCGGCGGCGCGGAGCATCCGATGCGCTCTGGTGGTCGTGCAGGTCGGGGGAAGGGATCGAGGGGGTGGTCACGGTGGGCTCCTCAGCTCGAAGCGATCATGGTCAGGACGAGAAGGGGCACCACGCGGGCAGCCGGAACCTCGTAGTACCCGCGGCGCGGAGAGACGAGCCACCCCGCACTCACGAGCTGCCGCAGGTGGTGGTAGAGCTGACCCGACGACGCGAGGTGCTCGAGCTGCAGCAACTCCGCCGTCGTGTGCGCTCCGCGCATCACCTGGCGCACGAGCTCGGTGCGTGCCGGGTGTCCCAGGGCTTCGAGCGGACGGGCGAGATCGCTCCAGTCCTGCGCGAGCAGCCCTTCGGCGTGCAGGCCGTACTGCCAGCGCACCGGCCCCGCCTGCGTCTCGACCGCACCGGCCATCATCACCGCGCCGGGCGCACGGCGTCCGAGCTCGTTCACGAACCAGAGCGGATCGTCGGCGCCGGTCGGCTCGGGCGCAGCATCCGCCGCCTGCGGCTCCGCACCCGATTCCGCACCCGATTCCGCACCGTCAGCGGGTGCGGAGAAGTGAGCAGCGAGTGCGGACAGCCGTGCGACCTCGTGCTCGAGGTCGGCCAGTCGGCGCTCGATCGTGCTCTGGTCGTCGGATTCCATGATTCGAACCTATCAAAAGTTCGTAATTACGGAAAACAGATGGGCGAGAAGACGGAACCGCGGGCGACGCCGCGAAGCCCGAGAAGTAGGCTGAGGACATCATGGACGAGTTCATCCGGGGCTTCTGGATCTTTGCGGGCAACTACTGGTGGCTCGCCTTCCCGATCCTCGGCATGGCCGGAGGTGCCGCGAAGGCGTGGGAGCGCAGCGCGAAGCGCCGCCACGAACGACGCATCGAGACTCTGCGCCTCAAGGCCGAGATCAAGACCGCCCAACTCGAGGCGCGCAACGGCCGTGCGAAGCGCATCGGCCCGGCCGTCGTCGACACCACGGCATCGGTCACACCGAACACCCTGCTCGAGCGTCTCTTCTCCGAGCACGACGAGATCACCGCCCGCTGGCTCGACTACGAGCTCGACGTCGCGAAGCTCATCGCCTTCCCCGCCATGAGCGACGGCCGCCAGCCGCTGGTCGCCGCCTTCCTGCGGGCCAAGAAGACGGCGGATGCGCTGCGCCCGCCGTCTGCCGACTCGACCGTGACCGAGCGGCAGGTCTCGGAGTACCTCGACGCGGTCGGCGCGTATGCCGTGGCATTCGAGATCGCCGAGAAGGATGCGCGCAGGCTGCGCGACTCGACCTTCACCGAACCCGAGCGCAAGCGTCTGGATCGCGCGCAGCAGTTGCTCAAGGTCGCGGTCGACGAATCCGCCACGCAGGCTGAGCGCAACGTGGCGTACCGCCGTGTGCGCGACGAGCTCGAAGGGCTGATCCTGCTGAGCGACGAGGCCGTGCAGGTGCTCGAGAAGCAGGTGGCCCGCGAGCTGCCCGAGCACGCGACACCCGCAGCAGCGCCCGCTCCGGAGCCCGAGAGGATCGTCCTGCCCTCCGCGACGACAGCTCCCCCGCCCCGGGCCAGAACAGGGGAGCCCGCGCAGCCGAGCGCAGACGACGACCGGGAGACTCCGCGGTGATCACGAGATTCGAAGAACTCGACTGGCAGGAGACGCCGATCGGCGAGCTGACACTGCGCCGACGCACCGAGCCCGCTGTCGGCCAGGAGGTCTATGAGGTCAGACTCGGCGACGAATACCTGATGTCGAGCCTGTTCACGGTGGCGGAGGAGGAGCTCTCGAACCTGGGTCTGGCCGCTGTCGACGGCGACGATCTCTCGGTCCTGGTCGGTGGCCTCGGGCTCGGATACACGGCGGTCGCGGCGCTGCGCGATGACCGTGTGGCCTCGCTCACCGTGGTCGACCGGCTCGGCGCGGTGATCGGCTGGCATCAGAGGCTGCTGCTGCCCGTGTCGGCTGAGCTCGTCGAAGACCCGCGCACGACTCTGGTCGAAGACGACTTCTTCGCCCTGGTTCGGGCAGCGCCGAGCGAAGGCCACCGCGGATACTCCGCGATACTGCTGGACGTCGACCACTCGCCGCGCCATCAGCTCGACCCCACCCACGCCGACCTCTACACCGCAGACGGCCTGCGCGCACTCGACCGGCACCTCGCAGCCGGTGGCGTCTTCGCTCTGTGGTCGGATGATCCGCCCGACGACGACTTCATGCGCGAGATGCACGCCGTGTTCGATGACGCCGTGGCCCACGTGGTCGACTTCGCCAACGCCGTCACGGGCGGGACGTCGTCGAACACCGTCTATGTCGCGCGCAGTCGCCGTGCGACGGACGCGGCTGCCGAGCCCGCACCGAAGGCAGCCTCGTGACCCCGAAGACGGTCGTGCTCACCGGAGCATCCGACGGCATCGGCGCAGCCGCAGCGCGCCAGCTCACCGCATCCGGTCACCGACTCATCCTCGTCGGCCGCTCTGTCGAGAAGACGCGGGCGGTCGCCACCGACACCGGCGCCGAGTGGTTCACCGCCGACTTCACCAGACTCGACGACGTGCGCGAGCTCGCGACGAAGGTCGCGGATGCCGTGGGCGACGGTGGCATCGACGTGCTCGCGAACAACGCGGGAGGCATCTTCGGCGATCAAACCCCGACGGTCGACGGCTTCGAGAAGACCCTGCAGGTGAACCACCTGGCGCCCTTCCTGCTGACGAACCTGCTGCTGCCCCAGCTGCGCACCGGCCACGCGGCGATCATCAACACCTCGAGCGTGGCGCATCGCCTGTTCGCGCGGCTCGACATCGATGACCTCGACAATCGCAAGAACTTCAGCGCGAACCGGGCCTACGGCGACGCGAAGCTCGCGAACGTGCTGTTCACGAAGAGCCTGCACACGAAGTTCCACGACGAGGGGCTGACGTCGGTCGCCTTCCACCCCGGAACCGTGCAGACCAACTTCGCCTCGGACTCGAACACGCTCATGCGGTTCGTCTACCGCACCCCGCTCAAGCGTCTGCTGCTGATCACCAGCGAGAAGGGCGGCAGCACCCTGAGCTGGTTCGTCGAGGGCACGCCCGACGAGACCTGGATCTCGGGCGAGTACTACGACGAGCGAGTGCTGACACGTCGCGTGAATCCGCGCATCGAGGATGCCGCACTCGCCGAGGCGCTGTGGCAGAAGAGCGCCGAACTCGTCGGCATCAGCGCCTGAACGCCTCCGCTCCGCCCGGAGATCGCGTCCAGGATGCAGGAGTATGCTGGCGAGTCGGGTCACAAGACCCCTTCAGAGCGCGAGAGGCGGTGATGGCGATGTCCGGTGATAGTTGCGACGCCGCCTTCGTTGCGTCGCGTCTGACTGCATCCGTGCGTTGAGCTTCGGCTCCGCACCCGCAGGTCTTGCTTCGCAGCCGTCGGCGGCGTCCTCCGCCCCCTGACGAATTCTGCGCACGCCCTCTCTGATCCGGCGTGCGCCTGCGAGAACGGAGCCCATCATGGCCCTCATCGACAACGGCGTGTACGTGCACGGACGCCGAGTGGAGACCCCGAAGAACCTCGACGAGACCTACCGGTCGCTCGACGCCCACGGCGGCATCGCCTGGATCGGCCTGTATCGACCGAGCCCCATCGAGGTCGCCTCCGTCGCGCGCGAGTTCGACCTGCATCCGCTCGCCGTCGAGGACGCGCTCTCGGGCCACCAGCGGTCGAAGGTCGAGCGCTACGGCGACACGCTCTTCGCGGTGCTGCGCCCCGCTCGCTATCGCGACGAGCAGGAGTCGATCGAGTTCGGCGAGCTGCACCTGTTCGTCGGCCCCGACTTCGTGGTGACGATCCGCCACGCCGAATCCCCCGACCTCGCAGCCGTCCGCCGCCGCATGGAGGCGCACCCCGAGCTGCTCGCGATGGGGCCTGAGGCCGTGTTCTACGCGATCCTCGATGAGGTGGTCGACGGGTACGAGCCGATCGTCACCGGGCTGCTCAACGACATCGACGAGATCGAGGACCAGCTCTTCGGCGACAGCGATGACGACGCACTCTCGCGCCGCATCTACGAGCTCTCACGCGAGGTCATCAACTTCCAGCGGGCGGTGCATCCGCTCGCCGGGATGCTGGAATGGCTGCGTCGCGGGTCGGAGAAGTACCGCATCGACGAGGAGCTGCAGCGGTCGCTGCGCGACGTGCTCGACCACGTCATCCGTGTGAACGAGCGGGTCGATTCGTTCCGCGCGATCCTCGAGAACGCCCTCACCGTGCATTCCGCTCTCGTCGCACGACGCCAGACCGAGGCAGGGCTGGCGCAGAACGACGAGATCAAGAAGATCTCCTCGTGGGCCGCGATCATCTTCGCGCCCACGCTCGTCGGCACGGTCTACGGCATGAACTTCGACATCATGCCCGAGCTGCACTGGGCGCACGGATACCCGATGGCGATCGGAGCGATGGCCGCCTTCGCAGTCGCCCTCTACGGGGTGTTCAAGTACAAGAAGTGGTTGTGAGGCCCGGAGGGCTCGGCGGACGTCGCCGCTGAGCCCGTCGAGGTCGTCGACCGCCTAGACCTCGGCACCGTCGCGGTCGCGCACCTCGATGTTGGCGACCTCGAGGTCGTCGTCGAGCTGCACCAGGATCCGCGAGTCGGGAAACTGCCTCGGCGCGTCGAAGGCGATCAGCACCGCGTCGGCGAACACCACGACGGAGGTGGCTTCGAGATCGTCGCGCAGGTCGATCTGCTCGAGCACCGGCTCGTCGTCGACCGCCTCGTCGATGTCGTCGGCGACCTCGTCGATCACCGCACGCCAGCGCGTCTCGGAGACGGAGAGGATGCGCGTGATCGCCTCGAGCAGCGCGTCGTCGTCGAGGGTCTCCTCGTCGTCCTCCAGCTCGGGGTCGACGTTGACCTTGACCACGGCACCGGCGGCGTCGATGGTCGCCCGGCCGTAGACGAGACCGTTCTCGGCGACCGGATCATCGAGCAGGCCGCTGTCGACGATGCGGGCGAGCAGGTGGTCGAGCAGTGGGGAGGACATGAGACCAGTCTTCCACTCACGCCGCCGCTAGGCTCTAGGGCGTGCCGAACGCAGTCTCCCCCGCCTCCGCCGCATCCGATCTCAGCCGCATCGCGGCGTCGCTCGCCGGCCCCGAGCCGCTGAACTGGGTCATCACCGGCGACTCGATCACCCACGGACTCGTGCACACGCAGGGCGGCCGCAGCTATGCCGAGCATCTGCACGAACTGATCCGCGGCGAGCTCGCGCGCACCCGTGACGCCGTCATCAACACGGCGATCAGCGGGCACCGCCTCACCGACATCCTGGACGACTGGGATCGCCGCGTCGCAACGTGGCGGCCCGACATCGTCACCCTCATGATCGGCACCAACGACATGGCGACCGGCCCCGATCGGGTCGCGGTCGAGGCCACCGCGTTCGCCGCCTCGCTGCGCGAGTTCGTCTCGCGCGTGCGCGCCGCGGGCGCGATCGTCGTGCTCCAGACCCCGCCGTCGATCGACGTGGCGAACGCCCCCGACCGCGAGAGGATCGCCGAATTCGCGGATGCCGTGCGCGAGGTCGCCGCGAGCGACGACGTGATCCTCGTCGACCAGCACGCCCGTTTCACCGAGTTCGGCAACGGCGGAGTGCCGTGGGGGCTGATGGGCGACCCGTTCCACCCCAACGCCGCGGGTCACGCCGCGTTGGCCTTCACGCTCGCCAGTGCGCTCGACATCTGCCCGCAGCCCGACCGGGACCGCACCCTGCCGCTGCTCGAGGCGCAGGTCGCGATGGCGCGCCTCAACGGCTGAGCCGACTCGAACGCGTCCGCCCGCGCCACCCGCCCGCGCCCACCCACGTGTGCGGGGTCACTAACGCACCCGAGATCGCCCTCTCCGATGCACAACTGACCCCGCATCCCGTGGAACATGCACAACTGACCCCGCATCCCGTGGAACATGCACAACTGACCCCGCCCGCCGCCCGCGACACCGACAGGACGGCTCCGTCGCGCCGCAAGATGCACTGGTGAATCGATTCGTATACCAGTATCTTGAAGCGCATCCGAAGTCGTACCGCGGGGGAGCGATGAAGGGGGGACGCTGTGTCTCATGTAGTGGCAACAGGTGCAGGCAAGGCGATGATGGAGCGCCGGAACGATCCAACGCACGACTACATCCTCGGGCTCACTCGAAAGAAGAGACCACGAGTGCTGTTCGTCGGCACCGCGACCGGTGACGACGCGGCCTACATCGTGAGTTTCTACTCGACGTATGACTCCGACCGCTGCGCGCCGCATCACCTGCCGCTCTTCCACCGCTCGGTCGACGACCTCGCGGGCTTCGTGAAGGGATTCGACGTCATCCACGTCGGCGGCGGCAACACGGCGAACATGCTCGACGTGTGGAAGCGGCAGGGCCTCGACGAAATCATGCGCGAGATGTGGGAGGACCCCGACTCGAACGTCGTCTTCACCGGAGGCAGCGCCGGCGGCATCTGCTGGTTCGAGGGCGGCACGACCGACAGCTACGGACCCACGCTGCAGGTGCTCCCCGAAGGACTCGGGTTCCTGCACGGCAGCTTCTGCCCGCACTACGACGCGGAGGATCAGCGGCGACCTCTGTTCCACGCGTCTCTCCTCAGCGGCGAGCTCGCCACGGGATACGCGGTCGGCAATCTGCAGTCACTGCACTTCGAGAACTCCGAGTTCGTGACCGCGATCAGCCCGGTCGAGAACGCCCTCGCCCTGCGTGTCGAAGCCATCGAGGGCAAGATCGTCGAGACCGAGCTGGCCACCGAGATCCTCACCGGCTCTGGCCCCATTACGAAGGGGCCGTCGACATGAACGACAACGTGTGGATCCTCATCGCCCAGCTGATCGTCGTCATCCTCGCGATCTACATGGGCACCCGCACCAGCGGGATCGGCCTCGGCGTGTGGGGACTCGTCGGCGTGGCCGTGCTCATCTTCGTCTTCGGGGAGGCCCCCGGCAACGCCCCGGTGGATGCCGTCTTCATCGTCATCACGGTGATCACCGCCGCATCCACGATGCAGGCCGCCGGCGGCATCGACTGGATGGTGTCGGTCGCCGCCAAGGTGATCAGGCGCAAACCCAAGTCGGTCGTCTTCCTCGCACCGGCGATGTCGTTCCTCTTCACGGTCGGAGCGGGCACGGGGAACATCTTCTACCCGTTGCTCCCGGTGATCTACGACGTGTCGTACCAGCAGAAGATCCGACCAGAGCGCGCGCTGTCGGTCTCGGCCGTGGCCTCGCAGGTCGGCATCCTCTGCTCCCCCGTCTCCGCCGCGACAGCCTCGATGGTCGTGCTGCTGGCGCCCCAGGGCGTCGACCTCGGTGGACTGCTGCTGATCATGTGGCCCGCGTCGATCGCCGGTCTCTTCGTCGCCGCACTCGTGATGATGCGGCACGGCAAAGACCTCGAGGACGACCCCGAATTCCAGCGCCGTCTCGAGAGTCACCAGATCAAGCCACCGGTGGTGGACGCGCACGACACGAAGCTGCCGCGCACAGCGGTGCTGTCGGCCGCGCTGTTCCTGATCGGCGTCGGCGTCATCGTGCTGTTCGGGCTCTTCGAGGGGCTGCGCCCGGTGATCGGCACGGATGACGCCGGCGACCCCGTTCGTCTGAGCGTGACCGTCATCATCGAGGTGGTGATGGGTATCATCGCGGCTCTCATCTTCGTGTTCTGCAAGGTCAAGGCCGCAGATGTGCCGAAGCAGCCGACGTTCCCCGCCGGTATCGTCGGTGCGATCGCCCTGTTCGGCATCGCCTGGCTCGCCAACACGTTCGTCGCGGCGAACCAGACGCTCATCGTCGATGGCCTCGGCTCGGTGGTCTCGGGATCGTCGGCGTTCCTCGGCGCGCTGCTCTTCGCGCTCGCCCTGTTCGCCGTCGCGATGCTGACCACGAGCCAATCCAGTGCGACCAACGCGATCGTGCCGATCGGCATCACGATCGGACTGCCCGCGCCGCTGCTGGTGGGTCTCTGGCCGTCGACCATGGGCATCTACACGCTGCCGGCCAACGGCAGCCAGGTCGCGACCGTGGCGTTCGACCAGACCGGCACGACGAAGATGGGCAAGTTCGTCTTCGACCACTCGTTCCAGCTGCCGAACCTCGTCTACGTCGGCGTCGCGATCGTCGTGGGTGTGGTGCTCTCCTTCCTGTTCTCGTGACGCGAGGGTCCCCTGAGATGCCGGTGGACCTCGATCGCTCGGCCCTGCGCCAGTTCCTCCTGGGGCTCGCGCAGGGCATGAACGCGTCAGCCGAGTCGGTCGACCGCATCCGCGACACGGTGACGACGGTCGCAGAGGCCTACGGCGCCGACGACACGGACTTCGTCGTGCTCCCGACGATCATCATCGTCGAGACGGGTGACGACGAGGATTCTCGCGTCGCGATCCGCTCGGCGACCAACGCGTCGTTCCGGTTCGACCAGATCGCCGCGCTGTACGAGCTGATAGCGGAGGCGCGCACGGCGTCGGTGTCGCCCCTCGACGGCATCCGTCGCCTGAACGAGATCGGAGCCATGCGACCTCGCCTGGGCTGGGTCACCCGCACGTTCGGGCACGCCGTTCTCACGACCGGCCTCGCCCTGCTGCTCGCGCCGACCTGGCAGGGAGCGATCGTCGCGTTCGCTCTGGGGGCGGGCATCGGTCTGCTCAAGCTCGTGCGCTCTCCCACTCTGCAGCTGATCATGCCGATAGCGGCGGCGTTCGTCTGCGCGGCCGCGGTGTTCCTGCTCGCCGAGGTCATCGAGATCGGCGACCCGATCCGCCTGCTCATCGCACCGTTGGTCACGTTCCTTCCCGGGGGCGTGCTCACCACGGCGACCGTGGAGCTCGCGTCGGGGCAGATGATCTCAGGCGCCTCCCGCCTGGTCTACGGCTTCGTGCAGCTGGCGCTGCTCGCCTTCGGCATCCTCGCGGCCGGCACCGTCGTGGGTGTCGAGTCCCGCACCTACGAGCCGTTGGAAGTGGCTTCCTCGCTGCCGTGGTGGGTCGCGTTGATCGGCATCCTGGTCTTCGCGCTCGGCAACTACCTGCATTTCTCCGCACCCGCCTCGACGTTCGGCTGGGTGCTGCTCGCGCTCATCGTCGCTTATGCCGGACAGTGGGTGGGGGCGGCGTTGCTGGGCCCCCTCGTGGGCGGGTTCGTCGGCGCCGTCGCGATGGCCGTCGTGGTGTTCTGGATCGGTTCACTGCGGCACGGCACACCGGTGCAGATCACCTTCCTGCCGGCGTTCTGGCTGCTGGTTCCGGGGGCTGCGGGGCTGGTCGGGCTCACCGAGGCCGTCGCCACCGACGGCGGACTCGCCGACTTCATGGAGGCGCTCGTCTCGGTCATGTCGATCGCGCTCGGCGTCCTGATCGGCACCGCGCTCTACCGCGTCGTGCACCATGGCGCGGAGGAGATCGTGCAGTTCGCGGTCGCGGTGCCGACGGCGGTGACGGATGCCGTGCAGCCGCGCCGGTGGGAGCGATTGCTGCCGTGGCGGCGGAGAAGGGCCGACGCGCCCTAGCGACGCACCAGCCGAGCAACCCGCGGCACGATCGCCGCCGCGGCGAGCGCGAGCGTCACGCCGACGAGTGTCATTCCGACGCGTTCCACGAACCAGTGGGCGGGTGTGCCGCTGTCTTCGAGCAGCAGCATCGACAGCACGATGAAGGTCGAGAACAGCGGGAAGACATACCACCGGCTGCCTGCCGTGCCGGTGCCGAGTGTCAGGATCACGACGAGGAGTATCGCGGAGACCGCGGGGAGCGGATGCAGGGCCGCGACGGCGATCGCGAGCAGAGCTCCGGCGACGACCGCCACGGGCCGGCCCCATCCGCGTGTGATCAGCATCGCGTGATTCGGCCGACTCACCATGAGCGCCGCGGTGCACGCCCATCCGGGGTGGTCGACGCCCAGCGCGAAGCCGATCGCGGCACCGATCGCCCCCGCGAGTCCGATCTGGATGCCGTAGACGAGCATGGCCGAGCGCGTCGTCGGGGGTGGCGAGGGGCGCGGGCCGGATGACGAGTCCGGCCAGACCAGAGACACGAGGAACGCGTACAGCGACCCCGAGAGGATGAGCCCCGCACCGGCGAGCCCGGTCGCAACCGACGAGAACGAGAGCCCGACGCCGAGCAGCGGCACCCCGAGCACGAGCACCGGGGTTGCGAGATGCCGTGAACGATCGGCGGCCAGCACGGCGACGACCACGCACAGCGCGAACACCACGAGCACCGCCAGTGCGGGAGTGCGCGTCACCGCCGACCCGAGCAGAACCGAGATCGCCGCGATGCCGCCGACGACGAGGCTCATCGCCCGCTGTCTGCGAGTGCTCGACACTCCGAGCCCCGCCGCGGGGAGCACGCCGACCGCGAGCGCCAGCCCGATCTGCGGGTCGCTCAGCGTCGCGATGCCCGCTGGCAGACCGATCACCGCCCCATGCAGGGCGTTCCTCCACGACCAGGCCAGTGCCGCCATGTGCTCACTCTGGAGTCTCCCGCCCCGGAAGTACAGAACCACGCGCGGCGTGATGCGCAAGCCACCACCGGAATCCACACGAGGAAGATCAGTATTCGGTGTTGCTAAGTACCGGTACTCAGTGTTACTTTGTACCGGTACCCAGCAACACTGAGTACCGACCAACGAGAGGAGGCCTTCATGGGCAAGCAGATGACCGAGATGCTCAAGGGCACCCTGGAGGGCATCGTGCTGGCTCTCCTCGCCGAGCAGCCGGCCTACGGATACGAGATCACCACCCGCGTGCGTGACCACGGATTCACCGACATCGCCGAGGGCACGATCTACGCCCTGCTCGTGCGCGTCGAGCAGAAGAAGCTCGTCGACGTCGAGAAGGTGCCGAGCGAGAAGGGGCCGCCCCGCAAGGTGTACTCCCTCAACCCGGCGGGAACGCAGGAGCTCGACGAGTTCTGGAAGACCTGGAGCTTCCTCACGCAGCGCATCGACAGCCTGCGCACCGACGACAAGACCAACACCGACACGACCAACAAGGAGAACTGACATGGCCGCCAAGTGGATCGAAGCGCTCACCGGATCGCTCGAGCAGAAGAAGCAATACCGCGATGCGAAGAAGCGCATCGACGCGCTCCCCGAGCCCTATCGCACGGTCGCCAACGCCCAGCACCGCTACACGATGTACTACGGCGGCATCACCGACGGCGACATCCTCGTGCAGATCTTCCTCGATCTCGCCGACCTGTGGGAGCGCGCCGCCATCGACAGCACCCCGATCGGCGACATCGTCGGCGACGACCCCGTCGCCTTCGCCGAGACCTACGCCGAGGCGTACGGCGGAACCCACTGGATCGACAAGGAACGCGCCCGCCTGACCGCGGCGGTCGACGACGCGAAGAAGAAGGAGACACGATCATGACCAGCCCCGCCATCGCCGTTCGCGGCCTCGAGAAGTCCTACAAGGATCTTCACGTGCTGCGCGGCGTCGACTTCGAGGTCGAGAAGGGATCCATCTTCGCCCTGCTCGGCTCGAACGGCGCAGGCAAGACCACCGTGGTGCGCATCCTCTCCACACTGCTGAAGTCGGATGCCGGCACGGCCGTCGTGCAGGGAGTCGACGTCACCGCCGACCCGCTCGCCGTGCGGCAGAAGATCAGCCTCACCGGCCAGTTCGCCGCGGTCGACGAGATCCTGACCGGACGAGAGAACCTCGTGCTCGTCGCGAAGCTGCGGCACCTGCCCGACGCCGCGACGGTGGCAGACGACCTGCTCGCGCGGTTCCGCCTGACGGATGCCGGCGCGCGCAAGGTCGGCACCTATTCAGGCGGCATGCGCCGTCGTCTCGACATCGCCATGAGCCTGGTCGGACACCCCGAGGTCATCTACCTCGACGAGCCGACGACCGGACTCGACCCCGAGTCGCGCATCGAGGTGTGGGACGTCATCACAGAGCTCGCGAACACCGGCACCACGGTGCTGCTCACCACGCAGTACCTCGATGAGGCCGAGCAGCTGGCCGACCGCATCGCGATCCTCCACGAGGGCCGCATCATCGCGAACGGCACCCTCGCAGAGCTCAAGCGCCTGCTGCCCGCGGCCAAGGTCGAGTACGTCGAGAAGCAGCCCACCCTCGAGGAGATCTTCCTCACCCTCGTCGGCCCGAAGTCGGGTCCCGCAACCGGAAAGGAGAGCGCAGCATGAGCACGCACTTCGTCGCCGACACCGCGACACTCACCGGCCGCTCGATGCGGCACATCTTCCGCAGTCCCGACACCATCATCACCACGGCGGTCACGCCGGTCGCGCTGATGCTGCTGTTCGTGTACGTCTTCGGCGGTGCGCTCCGCGAGAGCACCGGCGCCGAGAACTACGTGAACTACCTGCTTCCCGGCATCCTGCTCATCGCCATCGCGTCCGGCATCGCCTACACGGCCTTCCGGCTCTTCAACGATCTGCAGAGCGGCATCTTCGAACGGTTCCACTCCATGCCGATCGCGCGATCGAGCGTGCTCTGGGCGCACGTCCTCACGTCGCTCACCGCCAACGGCATCACGCTGGCGATCATCTTCGGCGTCGGATTCCTGATGGGATTCCGCACCGGAGCCGGCCCGCTCGCGTGGCTCGCCGTCATCGGCATCCTGTTCCTCTTCACCCTCGCCCTCACCTGGCTGGCCATCATCGCCGGTCTGAGTGCGAAGACGGTCGACGGGGCGAGCGCATTCTCGTATCCGCTGATCTTCCTGCCCTTCATCAGCTCGGCGTTCGTGCCGACCGAGACCATGCCGGGTCCGGTGCAGTGGTTCGCCGAGAATCAGCCGGTCACCTCGATCGTCGACACCATTCAGGCGCTGTTCGCCGAGAAGCCCGTCGGCACCGAGATCTGGGTCGCCCTCGCCTGGTGCGTCGGCATCCTGATCGTCGCCTACGTGTTCGCGATCATCGCGTACCGCAAGAAGGTCAGTTGAACGTCTGCAGTGAGACGGAACGCTCCGTCCGGGCCCCGCGCCCGGCCGGGGCGTTTCGCCGCGCTCGGCGTCGGTTCTGTCTCGCGCCGTGGGGAGGAGGCCCCCACCCGTCCTACTTCAACCCGAGGGGCCCGAGCACGATGCGCTGCCGCGTGCGCACCCACACCACACCGTCGGAGCGCCGTTCGGCTCGGGTCGCGAAGCGGTAGCGGTACGACACCGCTCGCACCCAGCGCGGCTGCTCGCCGTCGAATGGATCGGTGCGCAGCAGGGCGAGCGTCGGAGCATCGGCTTCGAGCAGCCGCAGCAGGAACACCGTGAACCAGTCGTCGAGTGAGCGCCCGAGCGGCAGAAACCACATCAGCCAGTCGAGTCGCAGGTGGTACGGCGCGAACTGGCGGGGGATGCGACGCACATCGCCCGGCTTTCCCTTGAACTCGTATTCACGCCACAGCAGCCCGTCGTCGTCGACCGATCCCTCGACCACGATCTCGATGCGCTCCTTGGTCACTGTGCCGAACGCGCCGTAGGCGTTGCCGATCTGCCACCGGTTGAAGCTCGCGTTCATCAGCTGACGGTGCGCGAACAGATTGCGCACCGCCGGCCAGCTCAGTGCCACGACGAGCAGCCCGACGGCCGTGGTGATCACGAACCAGTACAGCGGGATGCCGGGCCAGAGAGTCCCGTCCGGGTCCGGTCGCTCAGCGACCGGCACCCCGACCCCCGGCATCCCGATCGCCGAGAACGCGATGACGATCGTCACCCAGTTCAGCCACGCGAAGTTGCCGGTGGCGACGAGCCACACCTGAGTCGCGATCACGATGACGGCGGCGACAGCCCCGACGATCTGCGGCACCGGCCCGGGAACCCACACCGACAGCAGCGGCGCGAACACGAAGAAGGGCACCACGAGCTGCGCGAAGTGGTTGCCGACGACCTCGCCGCGGTGGAACCACCGGGGCAGCAGATGCGCCTGACGGCTGAGCGGCCCGGGCATCGGCTGCGTCTCGTGGTGATAGGTCAGAGCGGTGAGGTCGCGCCACTCCTGCCCACCACGGATCTTGATCATGCCGGCACCGAACTCGACCCGGAACAGCAGCCACCAGAACAGCACGATCACGACGGTCGGCGGCGGCTGGTCGTTCGAGCCGAGGAACGCGGCCAAGAACCCCGCCTCGAGCAGCAGCATCTCCCAGCCGAACGAGTAGAAGGTCTGACCGATGCTGACCACCGACATGTATCCGAGCCACAGCGCGAGGAAGCACAGCATCGGCACCCACGGCGGACCCCACTGCGGGACGCCGATCACGAGCAGCGCCGACATGACGATCCCTGCCCCGCAGAGCAGCACGAGTCGCCGATCGGAGTATCGGATGCGGACGAAGAGGGTCGGATGCAGCATCCGCCGCCGCTCGCTCTTGTCGCCGATCCAGTCGAGCAGCACCGGCGCCGGCAGCAGTCCGTGCTCACCGAGGAGCGCCCGGAACTGATTCAGGGTCGAGAGGAACGCGACGAGATACAGCGCCGCGATGCCCCGCTGCAGGACCTCGCGAGCGAACCCGAAGTCGACCGCCGCGAACCCGTCCACGAGCACAGGCTACGCTCGCGGCACCGCGCCGCGGAGGGGGTTGCGGGACTGCGACCTAGCCCTGCTCTCCGCGGCCGACGACCTCCATGCGCTGAGTGAACGTCATGCGGTCACTCACGACTCGCTCGGGATCCCACCCCGGGCCGGGCGTCGACGCGATCAGAAGCTGCGAGTAGGGATGCTCGGGACTCGTCAGCACCTGCCCCGTGTCACCCTGCTCGACCACGGTGCCGCGGAACAGCACGAGGACGCGGGAGCAGAGTTCGCGGATCACGGCGAGGTCGTGACTGACGAACAGATAGCTCACGCCGGACTCACGCTGGATCTCGGCGAGGAGTTCGAGCACCTGCGCCTGCACGGAGACATCGAGTGCCGACACCGCCTCGTCGAGCACGACGAGGCGGGGAGAGACGGCGAGGGCCCGCGCGATTGCGACGCGCTGTCGCTGACCGCCCGAGAGCTCGTGGGGCTTGGCGTCGGCATGCCGCTCGGTGAGTCGCACGCGATCGAGCAGCTCTGCGATCGTGCGGTCGGGGTGCGGATCCGCAGGCTGTTCTCTCAGCCGCAGGGTTCGCCGCAGCGCCTCCCGCACCGTCAGCCTGCGATCGAGCGACCCGTTCGGATCCTGGAACACCATCTGCACCGCTCGAGCCCGCGCGAGACGCTCGGCCCTGCCCCGCGTCCGACTGAGGCGGTCGACACCGTCGATCACCGCGCTCCCCGCGTCGGCGTGCTCGAGGCCCACGAGAATCCGGGCGATCGTCGACTTGCCCGATCCCGATTCTCCGACGAGACCGAGCGCCTCGCCTGCCTCGATGCTGAAACTCACCCTGTTCACGGCGACGACGTGTTCTGTTCGCGGCCCCATGCGGAAGGCCCGATACAGGTCAGAGACTTCCACCAGACTCATGACGACTCCTTCGTGTCGAGCACAGGGGCGGCGGCGATCAGCGAGAGCGTGTAGGGGTGAACCGCATCCGCGAAGAGCCCCGGCTTCGTCAGCGTCTCGACGATCTCGCCCTGCCTGAGCACATGGATCCGGTCGCAGATCGCTCCCGCGAGGGCCAGGTCGTGGGTGATGAAGAGCATGCCGAGACCACGCTCGCGGATCTGCCGCTGGAAGATGGCGATGATCTCGGCCTGCGTCGTCACGTCGAGCGCGCTGGTCGCCTCGTCGGCGAGCAGGAGAGCCGGGTCGGTGCTCAGCGCCGAAGCGATGACGACTCGCTGAAGCATGCCGCCGGAGAGCTCGTGGGGATACTGCCGCAGACGGCGCTCGGGATGGGTCAGGCCCACCGCGGCGAAGAGCTGGACGATATGCGCGTCGGCACGGCGCCGTTGCCACCCGTGCACGCGGACGAGTCTTTCGGCGAGCGAGTCGCCGATGCGGCGCACGGGGTTGAGCGCTGCGCGTGGATCCTGCTGCACCAGCGAGACGGATGCGGAGCGCACGCGACGCCGCGTCTTCTCGTCGGCATCCACCATCTGGATGCCGTCGATGCGGATGCTTCCTGCGATCGTCGCCTCATCGCCGTAGAGAGCGAGGGCCGCGCGCACCGTCGTGGACTTGCCCGATCCCGACTCTCCGACGAGTCCGACGAGCTCGCCACGGTCCACACCGAGGCTGATGCCGGAAAGGATCCGCACCGCATCTTCGCCCTGCCCGAAGGCGAGATCGAGGTCATGGATATCGAGGAGCATCGCTCATCCCTTCGCAAGCAGTCGGTCGGCCACTCGCACACCGGCGACGTTCACCGCGATGACGACGATGGCGATGGCAGCACCGGGGACGAGCGTCGGCAGGAACTCGCCCTGGATGATGCCGGGCTGTCCCTCGTGCACCATGAGGCCCCATTCGGAGCTCGGAGGCTGCGCCCCGAACCCGAGGAAGCTGAGCGTCGCGAGGCTCATGAGTGCCTCGCCGAAGAGCACGACGAGGTACCCGACGAGCGGCGGGAGCAGGTTCGGGATGACTCCGCGCAAGCAGATCATCAGCCCGCCGAGTCCCTGCACCCGGTACGCGTCGATGTAGGGCCGCGTCATCTCGCTCAACGCCAGGCTACGGGTGTACTTCGCGATGACCGGTGCGTAGGCGAGCGCGAGCGCCACGATCGCGGTGGCCGGCCCCTTGCCGAACACGGCGATGACGAGCACGACGAAGAGCAGTCCGGGGAACGCGAACATCACATCGGTCATGCGCGCCAGGATCGTGTCGATCCACCCCCCTCGCCATGCCGCCAGAACACCGATCGCCACACCGATGGCGGTGGCGATCGCGAGCAGCAGCACCGGACCGATGAGGGTCTCTCCTGCTCCGATGAGCAGTCGTGAGAGAAGATCGCGACCGAGTTGATCCGTGCCGAGCAGGTGCTGGGCGCTCGGTCCTTGCCAGATCGCTGCGAAGTCCACGCCGTCGGCGTCATAGGGGGCGAGCAGCGGGGCGAAGACGGCCGCCACGGTGATGAGCGCGAGGATGCCGGAGGAGATCCAGAACCCGACATCGGATCCGGATCGCCTGCGCCGGCGCACGCGTGGAGGAAGGACCGAGGTCATGCGGACACCACCCTTCGTCTGATGCGGGGGTCGAGCACGGGCAGGAGCAGATCGACGATCGTCGTGACGATCATGTACGCGACGACCATGAAGAGGAGCACGGCTTGCACGACCGGGAAGTCGTGCGTGTTGATCGCATCGACGAGGAGCGAGCCGACGCCCGAGATCCCGAACACCGTCTCGACCGCGACCGTTCCGGCGATCATGCTCGCGATGACGAGCGCGACCATCGTGATGATCGGCCCCCAGGCTCCGCGCAGGACATGGTCGCGCACGATGTACCGCTCGCGAAGCCCCGAGGCGCGGGCGGCCTCGACATGCTCGGAGGAGAACTGCTCGATCATGGACTGCCGCGTCACGCGGCTCACGATCGCGAGCGCGGTTATGGCGAGGGTGAGCGCCGGAAGGGTCAGAGCGTACACACGATCGAGACCGGCTGAACCCGCACCGGCGACGGGGAACCATCGCAGCTCGACGGCGAAGAGCGCGACGAACGCGATGCCCAGCACGAAGGAGGGAACACTGGCGGCGAGGGTCGTGGCTCCGATGATGGCGGTGTCGGCCGCCTTTCCGCGACGGACGGCCGCGACGACGCCGAGCCCGATGCCGAATACCGTGAGCAGGACGGCCGCGTAGGCGACGAGAGACAGGGTGATCGGCACCCTCGCCGCGAGCAGCGCGCTCACCGGCTGGTGGTACTGGAACGACTGTCCGAAGTCGCCCGTGAGCACTCCGGAGGCCCAGTGCCAGTACTGCGCGAGCATCGGCTCATCCAGGTGGTACTGGGCGCGGACGCTCGCGATCCGCTCCGGGGTCAGGTTCTCGGGGTTGCCGATGAGGAACGTGACCGGATCGCCCGGTGCCGCATACATCGCAGCGAAGATGATGAAGGAGGCGATCACCAGCGTGAAGACCATGCCGGCGAGCTTGCGGATCGCGAACGCCATCGCGTCTACTCCTCCGTGCTGCCGAGGTCGATGGCCCACGGGTAGTAGATGAAGGCAGCGGAGGCCGGCACGCCCGTCACGTCGTTCGACATGATGAGCGTCGACGGGGTCGCGACGACCGGGATCCATACGGCATGTTCGACCCAGCGCCTCTGCAGCTCGGTCGTGATCTCGGCACGCTCCGCGTCATCCGTCGCCGCGTAGCCCTCATCGACCAGCGCATCGTATTCCGGGTCGGAGAAGACGCCGAAGTTCACGCTCGCACCGGATGCGCCGTTCTTGTAGAAGCCGAGTGGGTCGTTCTTCGAGATGTAGTACTCGTCGGGCCACAGGTCGGCCTGACCCCGCAGCTCGGAGTCGGAGTAGAAGTCGCCGTACTGCACCTGCGGGATCACGATGATCTCCGCCTCCAGCCCGATAGATTGCGCGGCGGCGACGAGCGCGTTCGCGATCACGTTGTGCGTCGAGGAGCCGTTGGAGGCGACCACGATCGGGGCGGACGGGGCGCCCGCATCGGCGATCAGCTCCTCGGCGGCCGCGAGATCTTCTTCGCTGGGTTGTGCAGGCGCTCCCTCGAGAGCGTCATAGGCCTGCTCGAACGTGTCGACCTCGTAGCCCCATGACCCCGAACCGACCGGAGTCTTCCACGGCTGCGCGAGACCCCCGAAGGCTGCGGTGGCCACACCGGTTCGGTCGAGCGCGAGCGAGAGCGCCCGACGGATGCGCTCATCCTTCAGCGCGCCACGGTCGGTCGTTTCGAGCACCCAGGCGTTCGTCGACGGACCCTGGAACACCGACACATCGGCGCTCTCGACGAAGCTCCTCGCAGCGCCGGCGTTCTCGAGGAAGGATCCCTGCGCCTCGCCCGTCGTGACCGAGTTGGCAATCGCGGTCTCATCGGCCCAGCGAAAGACGACCTCGTTCGTGAGGGCGTCGACATCGGGGTTCCAATAGTCGGCGAACTTGGTGATCGTGAGCTGCGACCCCGCATCCCACGAGGTCACCTCATACGGCCCGCTGCACGCGGAGGCGGAGCCGGGGCTGCCGAAGTCGTCTCCTTCGGCTTCGATGACACGCGGGTTCCAGACGATGCCGCCATCGCCGGCCATCGCCTGCAGCAGGATGGCGTCCGGCTGCGACGTCGTGACGGTGATCTGGTCGTCGCCGGTCTGTTCGATCGAGACCACGTTGCGGTACTCGTCGGATTCGGCAGCGCCTTCCGCCGAGTGACGTTGCATGCTCCACACGACGTCAGCGGTGCTCACCGGGCTCCCGTCATGGAAGAGAGCATCCTGCCTGATCGTGAAGACGAGGTGGGTGTCGTCGGTCCACTGGGCGTCCGACGCGAGCCCGTGGCCGAGCGTGAGATCGGGCTGCACCTGCATGAGCCGATCGCAGACGTTCGCGAGCACCGTGTCGTCGGCTGTGGTGGCATCGATGTCGGAATCGAGCGTCGTCGGCTCTCCACCGAGCATCCACGTCACGGTATCGAGCGGGCCGGAGGCGGCTGGTGTCGTCGCGCCGAACGGGACGTCGAGCTCGGTGCCGGCGTCCTCGCCGCTCGAGCCCGAGCTGCAACCGGCGAGGACGAATGTCGACGCGGCGAGCACGCCGATCGTCGACGTGATGGGGTGATGCTGCTTCTTCATTGAACGCTAGCTCCTCGTGTCAGTCTGTCTGTCGGGTGGGGTCGAGCTCATCGTGCGGGCCGTCGTAGAGATTCCAGGGCAGCACCTCGTATGCGGTCTCGCACGGGAACCCGTTCGCGACTCGGTACTCGCCTGTCGTGAGATCGACACAGCTCGAGAGGAGCGTCGACCACTGCTTGACCGAGGGCGCGTCGGGGTGCGGGTGGGTGCAGACGCCCTCGGGAAAACCGATGTGATCGGACATCGCCGTGCGCACGAGTTCGTAGCTCTCCGCGGGCGTCGCCGCATGCGCGACCTCCGCGAGCCCCGCCTGAACGCGGGGCAGACGAAGCAGCGAGTCAGCCGACACCGGGAGGTATGCTCCTGCGAGCTGCGGCGGCACCGAGGCCTGGAAATGGTTCGTGTGCGCGATCACACCGCGTTCGGGGTAGATCCAATCCACACCGCTGGGTGTGGTCTCCAGGTCGATGCCGAAACCGCTGCGGTCCGCGAGCAGTGCGTTGCTCGCGATGTGCGGGCGCGTCTTCACCAGCATCCTGAGCGCACTCGCGATGTCGCCCTGATCGAGCACGAGCCGGCGGATCAGGGTCTGCGGCACTCCTACCGCCGCCCCGAAACTCCCGCCGAGCCC
This sequence comes from Microbacterium sp. K2, assembly GCF_051365005.1. NCBI lineage: Bacteria > Bacillati > Actinomycetota > Actinomycetes > Micrococcales > Microbacteriaceae > Microbacterium > Microbacterium sp. K2. The sequence continues at coordinate 2,177,404 of NZ_JBLWII010000001.1, forward strand.
GTTTGCATTCAGCGAGATGCCGGCGGAGTTGGCGCCGTGCCGACCCACCTGACCGGCTTCGACCTGCATGATCACCGTGGGAAGCGGATCCTGCACGACGCGGACGATGAGGGTCGTCCCGGCGGTACGAGTCCGCCAGTCCCAGTTCTGCCCGACGAGGGTGTGCCCGGTGCCGCTGCCCTCCCCGGTCAGGAAGAACGACGTGCACCCGTCGACCGCATCGCGTTCGTCTTCGAGCTCAGGCACTGCCGCGGTCGCGCGTCTCGCGGGGCCTGCGTGGTCGTAGACGAACTCCCCGCGCACGTTCAGCGTGAGGATCTCGGCGAAGGTCACACCCGCACCCTCGGCGATGCCGCGCATCTCCTCGATCAGATGTGGCGCGATCTGCTCGCTGATCGGCAGCCATTGCGCGACGGAGTCCGTGATCGCGACCCAGCTCATGCCTGTCTGTTGCGTGAGAGCTTCCGTGTAATAGTCGATCGACCCTGCGATGAGGCCCGCCGCAGCCTCGCCGTACTGGCGCCCGCGTGCGCGGGGCGCTCCGCTGATCTCGATCGTGCGGATCGGTGTCGTGGCCGCCATGTGACCTCCCTGTCAGCTGCGCCGGTTGCGCATAGTCGATGCACCCGAGATGATTGAACCATCCGTTACGGATGATGCGCCTCTCGAACAGAATGATACATCAATGGAACCGTTTGTAACAAGCGATACAGAGAACCCCGCTCTCTCCGGCCTCCGCGCGCGCATCACCAAGACGTGGAACGACCTCTCGAAATCCGAGCGAGCCGTCTGCCGTGTGCTCTCATCGACCTCTGCCGAGCACATCCTCTATGCGAGCGCCGCCGAACTCGGGGCGCAGAGCGGCACGTCGAATGCGTCCGTCGTCCGCACCCTGCAGAAGCTCGGGTACTCGGGTCTCTCGCATCTCAAGCAAGAGGTCGCCGCCCCGTTCTCGAGCAGCGTCTCACCCGAGGTGCGGCTCAAGACCCGCATCGAGCACATCGGGCAGGATCTCGCCCGCATCCAGCAGGAGACCTGGGATGAGGCCGCGTCGCTCATCGAACTCGCCCGCACCTCGAACGACGACGACGCCTACTCGGCTGCGATCGCGCTGCTCATGCGCGCCGAGAGCATCTACTGCTACGGCCTCGGGGCCTCCGGCATCGCCGCCGAGAACCTCGCGCTCCGGCTACGGCGCACGGGCCTCACCACCCGGCGGCTCAGCACCGACGGATTCCGCCTCGCTGACGAGGTCATGAATCTCGGCGCGAAAGACGTCCTCGTCGTCTTCGCACCCGGGCGGGTCACCCGCGACATCGATGTCCTCCTCGATCACGCGCAGTTGATGGGTGCCAGCGTGATCCTCGTGACCGACGAGCTTCATGAGCGACTCTCGTCTCGCGTCGATGCGATCCTGACCGCACCGCACACTCCCACGGGGCTGACCTCCGAGAGCCTCACGGCCATCCTGATCTCGGATGTGCTGGTGCAGGGCATCTCCGCCGTCGCCCCTGATGCGGCGCTGAGCTCCTCGCAGCTGCTCAACGACATACGGGCCCGACTCGGCTACTGACCCACCCGAACGCAGAACTCCCGTCGCATGTCGTGTCGCCCGGCGGACCGGGGAGCGACACGACGTGCGACGGGAGTGAAACTCCGCGCGGAGTCAGCGGGTGTTCTTACTCGGTGACGACCCAGTCGAAGTCGTCGCCGTGCTCTTCGAGCCATGCGTCGACGGCATCCGCTTCCTTGCCCTCGCCGAACTCGTTCACGACCATGTCCTCGAGCGAGCCGTACTGCGCGTCGTCGAGCTTGATCTGCTCGATCAGCCCAGCCGCCTCGGGGTACTCCTCGGCGAAGCCCTTCGTGCCGAGGAAGTGCAGGGCCTCGGCCTCGCCCATGGCACCCTTGGGGTCTTCGAGGTCCTTCACGGGGAAGGCGTCGTTGGCCCAGAACGGACGCCACAGCGTCACGACGATGTCCTCCTGCTTGTCGGTCGCGGACTTCAGCTCGGTGAGCATCGCCGCGGTCGACGAGGTGACGAGCTCGTACTCGCCGTCGAGACCGTACTCGGGCATCATCTTCTGGGTCTGCGCCGTGAGGCCGGCACCCGGCTCGATGCCGAAGATCTTGCCGTCGAGCTCGGCACCCTTGCCCGCGAGGTCCTCGATCGAGTTCAGATCGGAGTACTCGGGAACCGCCAGCGTCAGCTTGGCGTTCTCGTAGTACGCGCCGAGGTCTTCGATGTCATCGCCATAGGTCTTCATGTACTCGGCGTGAGTGAGCTCGGGCCAGGCCGAGGGGTAGATGTCGACGTCACCCTGAGCGAGGCCGGTGTACAGCGGGCCCGCCTCGGTCAGCGTCTTCATCTCGACCGTGTAGCCGATCTTCTCGAGCTGGTCCTGCAGCAGGTATGCGGTGCTCAGGCCGTCGGTCCACGAGGGCAGGAAGCCCAGCGTGATGGTGCCCTTGTCGCCCGATCCGGCGTCGCCGCCGCCGGTGCCGCCACCGGTACCGCCGGTGCCGTCACCGCTGCATCCGGCCAGGGTCAGAGTCGCTGCGGCGCCGATCGCCGCGATGGTCAGGAGCTTCTTCTTCATGTGTATCTCTCTCGTTCCGTATGTCTGTGCTGTGTTGCTGTGTACTGCTGTGTTGCGTGTTCTCTTGTGGGAGGGATGAGTCAGTGCACGCCGCCGCCGACGGGGGCGCGGCGCGGGGAGGCCTTCATGCGCTCGGCCTCGTCTTCGGCATCCTTCGCAGCGGCTGCCTCGGCCGATGCGGGGGCGGATGCTGTCGCCGGCACCTCGGCGGATGCCGCGTCGAGGCGCTTCTGCGTGCGACGACGCGCCAGCAGGCCGAGCAGAGACGAGCGGTTGCTGCCCAGGTCGCCGAGCGCTGCCGTGACGCGGTCGAGGAAGACGGCGATGAGCACGACGCCCAGACCGGCCTCGACGCCCTTGGCGATGTTGATGGTCGAGATCGCCTCGACGACGATCTTTCCGAGGCCGTCAGCACCCGCCATACCGGCGATGACCGCCATCGACAGCGCGAGCATGATGACCTGGTTGACGCCGGCGAGAATGGTCGGCATCGCGAGCGGAAGCTGGATGCCGCGCAGGATCTGACCCGGCTTGGCGCCGAACGCCTGGCCCGCCTCGACGGTCTCGGAGTCGACTCCGCGGATGCCGAGCTCGGTCAGTCGCACGCCGGGAGGCAGCGCGAAGATCACGGTCGCGACGAGTCCGGGAACCACGCCGATGCTGAAGAACACGATCGCCGGAATCAGGTAGACGAACGCCGGCATGGTCTGCATGAAGTCGAGCACGGGCTTGAGCACCGCACGCACGGTGGCGTTGCGGGCCGACCAGATGCCGAGCGGCACCGCGATCAGCACCGCGATCACCGCGGCGACGAGCACCAGGGCGAGCGTCTGCATCGCCGGCACCCACAGGCCCATGGCCACGATGAGCACGAATGAGATGACCGTGCCGATCGCGAGCTGCCACGAACGCACGAGCCACGCGATGAACGCGGCGATCACGATGATGACGACGAAGTGCGGGCTCAACAGCGCACGGGTGAGCCCGTCGACCAGGAAGCTGACGACGAACGAGATGACGTCGAGCAGACCGTCGAGGTTCGTCTTGATCCAGTCGACTCCGGTCGCGACCCAGGTGCCGAGGGGAATGCGGAAACCATCCATCAGCGCACCTCCTCTGTCTTCACGGCGTCCGCCGGGTCGGCGGTCCACCCGTCATCGAGCACTGCATCGATCTCGGCCTGCGGCATCGGGAGAAGCGGCAGGGTGAGCTCGCCGGTCGCTCCGGGGCCGGGGCCCAGGGCGGCGAGCAGAGTGATGCGCGGAATCACACCGGTCAGGCGTCCCGCGGCATCCACCACTGCCAGCGGCAGCGGCGACTCCACCGACGGGATGAAGAGGTTCATGAGGACCTCGTCCTCGCTGACGCTCTGCGGCACCGGCTTGATGATCGACGCGAGTGTCGAGACGCCCTGGCGCACCAGCTTGACGGCGTCGCGGTCGGTGACGATGCCGAGCAGCTTGCGATCGCGACCCGTGACGTAGGTGGCCGACATGAACGCATCGCGCATCTGGCGCAGCGCTGTGCGGGGGCCGGCGGTGTCGGCGACGACGGGGCGCGGGCGCTCCATGACGTTCGCTGCCGTGAGCACACGGGCGCGGTCGACGTCCTGCACGAACTGCTCGACATAGTCGTTGGCCGGGTCCATCAGGATGTCCTCCGGCGTGCCGATCTGCACGATGCGACCGTCGCGCATCACGGCGATGCGGTCACCGAGGAACATCGCCTCATTGAGATCGTGGGTGATGAAGACGATCGTCTTCTGCAGCTTCTCCTGGAGTTCGAGCAGCTGCTCCTGCATCTCGCGGCGGATCAGCGGGTCGAGCGCGCTGAACGCCTCGTCCATGAGCAGGATGTCGGAGTCTGCGGCGAGCGCACGAGCGATTCCCACGCGCTGCTGCATTCCGCCGGACAGCTCGGAGGGAAGCTTGTCAGCCTGACCCTCGAGACCCACGAGCGAGAGGATCTCGCCGGCCTTCTTCAGCCGCTCGTCCTTGCCGACGCCCTTGAGCTCGAGCGGGTAGGCGACGTTCGCGGCGACCGTGCGGTGCGGCAGCAGTGCGAAGTGCTGGAACACCATCGAGATGCGATCGCGGCGGATCTCACGCAGACGCGACGACGGGATTCCCGTGATGGGGTCGCCGTTCACGACGACGGATCCGTCGGTCGCGTCATGCAGCCCGTTGAGCATGCGGATGATGGTGGATTTGCCGGAGCCCGACAGGCCCATGATCACGAAGATCTCGCCCCGGTTCACGGTGAAACTGGCGTCGATGACGGCGGCGGTTCCTGCGTCGCCGACCTCGGATCTGCTCTCACCGGCCTTCAGTCGACGGACGGCACTGCTCGGATTCTTCCCGAACACCTTGTACAGATTGCGCGCTTCAAGAGCGATTTCGGACACGTTTCCCCTGCGGCTCGCCTTCGGGTGGCTGAGCCTGCTTCGGTTACGCCCGGGTGATCCTCCCGGCCGTTTCGACATGGTGCTGTGGCGGCGCGGACGGCGGATTTCGGATCCACCGCGATAGAGCATCGACCGTACGTCCACGCCTCTTCGCAGCACAGCACATTCGAAAGAAGGACGTGATCGCGGACTGGTCTTCGGGCCGTCAGGCCCACCAACCAACGTAATGAAATGGCCGGTCAGGGGCAAATCCGGCAATTCTATCGGCGTTCAGTTTCGGCGGCTGACCGGGGGATTGCGCGGGTTTCGGACGCGCGTGCGCGGTCGGGCGTGGCGCGGGTGCGGTCAGCGCCGGATGCTGCGCGTCACCGTGAACTTCGGAGTGCGATGCACCTGTTCGGTCGTGCCGATGAGCCGGGTCAACTCGGCGCGGTAGCCGAGCGACGAGTTGAAGACCGTGAACAGCTCGCCGCCGGGGCGGAGGATGCGGGCGGCGGCCTCGAACAGACGAGTCGCGGCTCCGGTGTGCACACTGCTGCCGAGGTGGAACGGCGGGTTGAGCAGCACGATGTCGGCACTCGCGTCGGCGAGCTCCGAACCCGCGTCGTCGTGCATGACCGTGACGCGTTCGGCGACTCCGTTGGCGGCGACGGTGGCGCGGGCGGAGGCGACGGCCGCGGCGGAGCGATCGGTGGCGATGACCCGGGATTCAGGGTGGGCGAGGGCGCAGGACACGGCGAGTGCGCCCGTTCCGCAGCCCAGATCGACGACGGCCGGGGCAGGGCTGACATGTCCGTCGTTCACAACTCCGGAAGAACGTGCGCTCTCGGGCGCATTCGGCCCGCTTTCGGCGGATGCCGAGGTGTTCTTCCTGAGTTGTGAACCGGCGAGGCCGAGCACGTCGAGCAGCACGCGGGTGCCGATGTCGAGGCGTGCCCCCGCGAAGGCACCGCCGTGCGCGACGAGCACCAGGCCGTCGTGCCGCGCTGTCACCGGGAACGGCGGCTCCCCAGGCACCGGCCGAGGAGCGGATGCCGCGACCAGCCGCGACTTGCGCTCCGCGCGTTCGGCCTGCACCTGCGCGAAGCTGCGTCCGAGCACCTCGTTCTGCGCGATCGTCATGTGCTTCACACGACCGCCCGCGACGAGCACGGCATCGGGGGCTGCCCATCGAGCCACGGCATCCGCGATCTCCTCGAGCTCTGAGAGCGCCTTGGGCAGCTGCAGCAGCACGAGTCGCGCGCCGTCGAGCAGAGTCGCATCGAGCTCGTGCGACGAGAACCCTGCGAGATCGAGCTCCGCGGCGTTGCGGGCCAGCGCGCGACGCCCCGTCGCCAGGTCCTGGTGCACGCGGATCCCGTCGAGCCCGGCCGAGGTCAGCGCGAGCGTGATCGCACCGTACTCGTCGCCGATGACCGCGATCTCTCGCCCATCGACCCCGAGCGACAGCGCGCGCTCGACGAGCAGCAGATCGGTCGCGTCGTAGGCCTGGAGGTTGTCGGCCTCGACGTCGGGCCAGCGGCGCAGGCGGCTATAGGGGAAGTCCACCCCTCCAGACTAGGAGCGCCCCCTCTTGACACAGACTGAACACGTGTTTAGTCTGCTGTACATGCGTTCAGATTCTGACGACATCACGGCTCGCGCCCGCATCCGCGACACCGCCATCGCCGCCTTCGCCCGCGACGGATACGACGGAGTGAGCATGCGCGCGATCGCCAGGGAGGCCGGCGTCAGCCCCGCGCTGATCGTGCACCACTTCGGCGACAAGAACGCTCTGCGCACAGCATGCGACGACTATGTCGTCGGTGTCTTCATCGATGAGGACCACGACCTCATCGTCGCGCCCACCCGCGACCGCATCCGCACCGCCCTCAACGACCTCGAGCGCTATGGCCCCTATATCGACTACCTCGCGCGCATGCTCGCCGACGGCTCGGCCGCCGCCGATCGCCTGTTCGACAGCTTCCTGGCCAACACCCGCGATGTGCTCGCCGATCAGCGCGAGGCCGGGATGCTCGAGCCGATGAGCGACCCCGAGATGACGACGATGCTGCTGACGCTGATCGGACTCGCCCCCGTCGTCATGCGCGCGCAGATCGCTCGCGCACTGGGGACCGATCAGCTGAGCCCGGCGGGGCTCCTGCGCACCACCCTGCCGACGCTCGAGCTGCTCACGCACGGCATCTATTCGACGACCGCACTGCTCGACGGCGCGCGAGACGCACTCGCGGCCGAGGGGAACCCCCCGAGAGGAGACGCATCATGACCGACACCGTCGAGATCGACCGTCTGCAGAAGCGCTACGGCAGTCGCATCGCGCTGCACGAGCTCGACCTGCACGTGCGACCGGGCACCGTGTTCGGGCTGATCGGCCCCAACGGCGCCGGCAAGACGACGACCCTCCGCACACTCGTCGACGTCATCCGCCCGTCATCCGGCTCGGTGCGCGTCCTCGGCGAGAACCCCCGGCACGGCGGCGCAGCGCTGCGCCGCCGCATCGGCTACGTGCCGGGCGAGCTGCACCTCGAGGGGCGATCGAGTGGACACCGGATGCTGGCGTTCTACGCCCAGGTCTCGGGCGAGCGCGATTCTGCGACGACGCTGCGCACCGGCCGCGAGCTGGCCGACCGGCTCGGCGTCGACCTGTCGCGCCCCGTGCACACGCTGTCGAAGGGCAACAAGCAGAAGGTCGGGCTGATCCAGGCCTTCATGCATCGCCCGGAGCTGCTGATCCTCGACGAGCCCACCAGCGGTCTCGACCCGCTGGTACAGCGAGAGTTCCTGCAGATAGTGCGCGAAGCGAAGGATGCAGGGCAGACCGTGCTGTTGAGCTCGCACGTGCTCAGCGAGATCCAGCAGGCTGCCGACGAGGTCGCCGTGCTCGCGAACGGACGAGTTGTCGCCGACGGCGACGTCGCCTCGCTGCGGCTGGGTTCGATCCGACGGGTGCGCGTCGAGATCACGACGTCGGATGCCGCATCCGCCCGCGCCGACTTCGACCGCGTGCCCGGCCTCACCGGGGTCGACGTGCACGATGCCGACGGCGTCCTGCGCCTGTCTGGCACCGTCGACGGCGCGATCGACCCGTTCCTCAAGGTGCTCGCCCGGTTCGAGGTGCGCGATCTGACCGTGGAGGAACCAGACCTCGAGGAGTCGGTGCTGCGTCTGTACGGCGCCTCTGCCGCTCCGGCATCCGCCCGACCCGCGACCCGACGATCGCGGCGCGACAGGGAGGAGCAGCGATGAACGGCATCCTGCCGGTGTTCCGGCGCAGTCTGCGCGAGTCCTGGCGAAGCCTGCTCGGGTGGACCGTGGGTCTCGCCGCGGTGCTGTTCCTCTATCTGCCGCTGTATCCGAGCCTCGCCGGCGACGGCCAGCTCGAGGGCATGATCTCGTCGCTGCCGAAGGAACTCGTCGACACCCTCGGTTACGACCAGATCGCGACCGGCGCCGGATACGCGCAGAGCACGTTCTTCGGCCTGATCGGCTTCCTTCTGCTCACGATCGCGGCGGTGACCTGGGGCTCGGCGGCCATCGCCGGCGCCGAAGAGAGCGGGCGGGCCGAACTCGACCTCGCACACGGCATCGGCCGAGGCCAGTATGCACTGGAGTCGGCCTTCGCCGTGCTCGTGCGACTGCTGTGGCTCGGCGCCTTCGCGGGGCTCGTCGTCTGGGCGTTGAACGACTCGGCCGAGCTCGGCCTCGAAGGCTGGCGGATCGTCGGTGCGAGCGCCGCGCTCACCGGACTCTCCTTCCTCACGGCATCCGCCGCTCTGCTCGCCGGCGCAGCGACCGGCCGTCGCATCTGGGCGACGGGCGTCGGCGCAGGAATCGCCGTGGTCGGGTACGTCCTGCAGGCGATCGCCCGACAGTCCGACGACCTCGAGTGGTTGAACGCGCTCTCCCCGTACGCCTGGGTGTACCGTCAGCCGCCCCTCGCCGAGGGCGTGGATGCCGGTGGGCTCGCCCTCACCTGGGGCCTGGCTCTCGTGTTCGTCGTGGCGTCGGTCTTCGCCTTCCGCGCGCGCGACCTGCGCGGCTGACACCGCTCGCGCCGCCACCACCACCGCCACCGCGAGGCGGGGTCAGTTCCGCACCGCACCGGCCGTGGCCAGCAGCCGTGCGGGGTCAATTTCGCACCGCACCAGCCAGGCGGGGTCAATTTCGCACCGCAACGCGCCCTTTCGGATGCAGAACTGACCCCGCCTGGCTACCTGCCCGAGAAACGGGTTGACACACTGCAGGTTCAGTGGTTATCTAGTCGAGTAACTAACCCACTAACCGCAGCGGAGGACTCGTGATCGAAGAAGGCAAGCCGCTCTTCCTCCAGATCGCCGAGCAGATCGAGGACTCGATCCTCGACGGCTCGCTCGAGGAAGAGGCACAGGCCCCGTCGACGAACGAGCTCGCCGGCTTCTACCGGATCAACCCCGCGACGGCTGCGAAGGGAGTCGCCATGCTCACCGACAAGGGAGTTCTGTACAAGCGCCGCGGCATCGGCATGTTCGTCGCCACCGGCGCGAAAGACCTGCTGCTCGGCGAACGCCGCGCCGCGTTCGCCGACCGCTACATCGACCCGCTCCTCACCGAGGCCCGCACGCTGGGGCTCGGCACCGACGACCTCGCCGCACTGCTCCGCGAGCGCGCGGCCCGGGAACCACAGACATCATCGGCACGACAGACAGAAGGGACGACCCCCGCATGACCGCCGTCATCGAGGTGCAGAACCTCACCAAGCACTACAAGGAGAAGAACGCGCTCGACAACGTGTCGCTCACCCTCGAGGGTGGAGCGATCTACGGACTGCTCGGTCGCAACGGAGCCGGCAAGACCACGCTCATGTCGATCCTGACCGCGCAGAACTTCGAGTCGTCGGGCACGGTTCGCGTCTTCGGCGAGCACCCCTACGAGAACACGCACGTCCTCAACCGGGTCTGCTTCGTTCGCGAGAGCCAGAAGTACCCGGATGACGCCTACCCGCGTCATGCCTTCAAGGCCGCCAGCCTCTTCTTCCGCAACTGGAGCCAGGAGCTCGCCGACGAACTGATCGAGCAGTTCCAGCTGCCGATGAAGCAGACGATCAAGAAGCTCTCGCGCGGCCAGCTCTCGGCCGTCGGGGTCATCATCGGCCTCGCCTCCCGCGCCGAGCTGACCTTCTTCGATGAGCCCTACCTGGGACTCGACGCGGTCGCCAGGCAGATCTTCTACGACCGGCTGCTCGAGGACTACGCCGAGCACCCGCGCACGATCATCCTGTCGTCGCACCTGATCGACGAGGTGTCGAACCTCATCGAGAAGGTCATCGTGATCGACAACGGCAAGATCCTGCTCGACGAAGACACGGATGCCGTGCGCGACCGCGCCGTCACCGTGGTCGGCGAGGCCGGCAAGGTCGACGCCTGGGCCTCCGACCGTGAGGTGCTGCACCGCGAGGCGCTCGGCCGAGTCGCCTCCGTCACCGTGCTCGGGGCGCTGTCCGCCGCCGACCGCGCCGAGGTCACGGCATCCGGTCTCGATCTCGCTCCGGTGTCGCTGCAGCAGCTGATCGTGCGTCTCACCCAGAAGGCCGAGGCGGGCTCTGCCACCAGAGCCTCAGCCGCGAAAGAGGAGGTCCGCTGATGCGACGCACACTCAACGTCATCCGCCTGCAGCTGATCAACCGGCAGACGTTCATCTGGGTGCCGCTGATCATCCTCGGCTCCGCGGTGGTCATCTCGATACTCATCTACGCGATGATCCCGACCGAGGGCCCGAAGTACGGCGGCGGCGGCCAGGCTCCGCTCTGGTACTTCTTCGCCATCGGGCTGTCGGCGATGACGCTGACCTTCCCGTTCTCGCAGGCGATGAGCATCACCCGACGCGACTTCTACTTCGGCACGCTGCTCACCGCCATCCTCGGAAGCGCGCTCATGGGCGTCGTCTTCCTGATCGGCGGCGGCATCGAGACGCTGACGAACGGATACGGCATCAACGGCTACGTGTTCTACCTGCCGTGGCTGTGGGAGGCGGGTCCGCTCGGGGCGTTCACCGTCTACTTCACCCTCGCCCTCTTCCTGTTCGTCGTCGGCTTCACCGGGGCGACGATCTACAAGAGCTGGGGACCCACCGTGCTCACCATCGCGAGTGTCGGTCTGGGCCTCATCCTCGTGGGGCTGGCCTTCCTCGCCACGAGACTCGAGCTGTGGGATGAGGTGTGGCGGGGGATCCTCGACGCCGGCGCGCTCGGACTCGCACTGTGGGGCCTCGTCGCGACCGCGGTCCTCGCGGGCATCTCGTTCCTCGCCTTCCGCAGGGCCATCCCCTGATCAGTCGGTGATCACTCGGCGCCGGTCGCTCCTCACGGGGCGGCCGGCGTCGTCGTGTGCATGACGTGCTACCGGGCGTGAGCGCGAGAAGCAACCAGGTGCGAGGACGGATGCCGAACGGCTAGCGTCATCCCTTCGGGGAGGATGACGAGAGGATGCCGTGACGAACATCAGAACCCGAGTGCGCGCGCGCCGCCCTGGCATCGTGCGCTCGCTGCGCGAGGCGGTCGACCCTGCCAGGCTGCTGCTCGTCGCCAAGACCGCACTGGCGGTCGGGCTCGCGTGGCTGATCGCTCCGCACACGCCCGGAGTCACCGACGAGTACCCGTACTACGCACCGCTCGGCGCGCTGGTCAGCATGTATCCGACGTTGATGGGGTCGGTGCGGTCGGGCCTGCAGACCCTGCTCGGACTCGCGACCGGCATCGCCCTGGCCGCAGTCGTCGTGCTGACCGTCGGCCCGACGTGGTGGTCGATCCCTGTCGTGGTCGGCGTCGGCGTGCTGGTCTCGGGCACCGGCTGGTTCGGCGTCGGACGCGAATACGTGCCCATGGCTGCCCTGTTCGTGCTGATCGTCGGCGGCCAGAACGCCGACGAGTACTCGCTCGGCTACCTCGTGCAGATGGGGGTCGGAGTAGTCGTCGGGTTCATCGTGAACCTGGTGATTGCTCCCGCGCCGCTCACTCTCGCCGCCGCGGCGAAGGTCGACGCCTTCCGCACTCAGCTGAGCGAGCACCTGCACGACATCGGATCGGCCGTCTCGGAGTCCTGGCCTCCGGAGCACGAGAAGTGGGCCGACGATGCGTCATCGCTCGCCGACACGACGTCAGAGCTTCGCACCGCGCTGTCTGACGCCGACGACAGCCGGCGAGGCAACCCGCGCGCTTTCGGGCGCCGCGGAGAGACGCAGCACATCCACGCCGAACTCGCGCGCCTCGATCGCATCGCGCACCTGATCCGCGACATCTCCGACGAGACCGCCGACACCATCTGGGACCGCCCGGGCGCGCTCGAACTGGATGCGGCGCTGCCCGAACCGCTCTCGGCGGCATGCCACGCGGTCGCCGAGGTCATCGCTCAGCAGGATCCGCTCACTCCCGCAGATCACCGCGCTCGCGGGGAGGCGGCCCGAGCGATCAGACTGCTGCTCGAGACCGTCGACGACCGCACGATCGATGTACGGCGGTCGATGGGCCCCGGCGTGCTCGCGGCCATGCAGCTGCGCCGCATCCTCATTCTCAGCGGCCATCGGGAGCCGGAAGAGGAGACCGAGGGCGAGTCCGCCACGGAGCCGGAGGGCGCGTAGGGGTCAGATCGTGTCGTCTGCGGCGACGAGGTCGACCTGCCAGAAGCGACCCTCGGGGTCGTCGTCATCGTGCGCGGCTTCGGCCTCGGCCATCGCCCTGTCGAAGATCTCCATCACCGCCGTGAACTCCGCCTCGGTGAGCCGGGTGGTGCGCTGCTGGAACACGGCGTGGATGCCCGAGGCTCGACCTCCGTAGTACTCGGGCGACCACGCGATCACACGCTGGAGAAGGTCCTGGTGCTCGGCGGCCACGGCTCGCACGACGGCGTCGCCGAGCTCCTCGTCGGCCACCGGGTGGTCGGGGTCGCCCACGCTCATCGCACCCTTCACCGGCGCCCACACTCGGTCGCGACGATCTCGCGCATGCTCCGGAGCCTCGACGATGAGGCCCGCATCAGCGAGGGTGCGCAGGTGGAAGCTGACGCTGTTCGCGGCGACCTGGAGCTCGGCGGCGATGTCGGCCGCGCGCATGTGGTGGCGTCGGGCGAGCAGGCGAAGGATCTTCCGCCGCAGCGGATGCGTGTAGGCCTTGAGCATGGCCGTCGTCATCCATACGGGATCTTCACCGTGAGTGCCGTCGCCCATGCTCAGATCCTACTCGCACGAATGATTGCGCAAGATTAGTTGCGCAAGTCCTCTTGCGGAACTACTCTCTACATCATGACGACGACCGTGACCGCACCCCACCGGCTCTGGCGCAACGCCCGGTACCTGACCTGGCTCGTGAGCGACACGAGCAAGGGTCTCGCGGCGACACTGTTCGCCTTCGCGATCCCTCTGCTCGCCTTGATCGTCACGAACGACCCCGCCCAGGCGGGTGTCATCGGCGGCGCAGGAATGGTCGCACGTCTGGTGCTCACACTCGTCGGCGGTGTCCTGGCCGACCGGCACCGTCGCATCCTGCTCATGCTGATCGGCTCGCTGATCGGCATCCTGCTGGCAGCGGCATTCACCCTGCTGGCTCTCGCAGATGCCCTCACCTTCGGCACCCTGCTCGCGGCGAACGTGCTGCTTGCCGCCCGCGGCGGGCTCTTCGACGTCGCCGGCGAGAGCGCGATCAAGGAGATCGTGCCCGACGACGCGATGGGCAGGGCTCAGGCCGCGAACCAGGGGCGGGATGCCGCGCTGCAGCTCGCCGGCGGACCCCTGGGCGGACTCCTGCTCGGCGTCGGCGGCTGGCTGGTCGGCGTCGTCATGACGCTCTGCCACGCGGTCGCCGCAGTCACGGCATGGATGCTGCGGCGAGAGGCGCGCCGCGCCGGAATCGCGGACACCGGGGCGGATGCCGGGGGGTCGGGGGCGGGCGATGGCGCGGCGAGCTCAGAGCATCCGGTCGAAGAAGGGCGTGTCACGGCGGGACTCGCCGTGGATCCGGCGGATGGTCTGGGTCTCCCCACGGAGTCGGCCGCCCATGCCCCAGCGACCGCCCCGGCCAGAACGAGCGCGTGGGCCGAGCTGCGAGAGGCGTTCGCCTGGCTGTTCTCACGCCCCGACCTCGGCGGCGTGCTCGTCATCATCACGATCGTCAACCTGGGCTTCAACGCCGCGATCACGACCGTCATGTACGCACTCCAGCAGGCCGGATACTCCGAGCTGCTGATCGGGTCGCTCGGCGCGGGGGTCGGTGCGGTCATGCTCGCCGGCGCCATCGTGGCACCACTGCTCGTGCCGCGCATCCGCACTGGAGTGCTCGCGATCGCCGGTCTCGCGGGCGGCGCCGTCGGCACGGTGGTGCTCGCGACGGTGACAGAGCCGTGGGCGATCGTGATCGTGCTGGGAGCCTCGGTGGTGCTGCTCCCGGCGCTCAACGCCGGGATGATGGGCTACTTCATGGTCGCGACGCCGACCGAGCTGCTGGGTCGGGCCAACAGCGCGGCCGGCGTGCTGGGAATGGGTGCCATGCCGCTCGCGCCTCTGATCGCCGGCTTCGGCCTCAGCTGGATCGGCCGCGAATGGACGATCCTCGCGTGCGCAGCACTCTGCATCGTCGCCGTCGCCCTCGCACTGGGCAACCGCGCGCTGCGCGCTCTGCCCGTCGAGTCGCGTTGGGCCGAGCACGCGAAGCAGTACGAGATGGCCTGAGCGGTGTAAACCATCACAGCATCCCGGTGAGCACACCCCCGTCCGCGCGCAGGGCGGCACCGTTCGTCGCGGACGACAGCGGGCTCGACAGATATGCGGCCAGGTTCGCGATCTCGGTCGGGTCGATGAACCGCTCCAACAGGGTCGTTCGGTTCTGGCCGATGATCGCACTCTTCATCGCCTCGGCGGGAAGGCCTTGTGCATCGGCGACGACCGCCACAGATGCAGCCACTCCGTCGGAGAACGTGGGGCCGCCGAGCACGGTGTTCACGGTGACGGCCGTGCCCCGGGTGAGCTTCGCCAGACCGTTCGCAACCGCGAGCATGGCCGCTTTGGTCATGCCGTAGTGCACCATGTCGGCCGGCACGTTGACGCCGGACTCGCTGCTGATGAAGATGATGCGACCCGAACCCCGCTCGAGCATCCCGCCGAGCAGCGCGCGAGACAGCCGCACGCCGCTCATCACATTGACCTCGAAGTACCGCGCCCAGTCCTCATCACTGACGGATGCGAAGTCGGCGAGGCCGAAGAGTCCGACGTTGTTCACGAGGATGTCCACCTGCCCCAGCGCCTCGGTGAGCCGTGCAACCTCGTCGGCACTCGAGAAGTCGGCCGCGAAACCCGCCACTCGCGCGCCCGGGTGCTCGCTGCGCAGACGCTCGACCGCCGCATCGAGACGCTGCGCGTCGCGCCCGTTCAGCGTCACCTCGGCGCCCTCCGCGGCGAGCGCGGCAGCGATCGCATAGCCGATCCCCTGCGTCGATCCGCTGACGAACGCCGTCTTGCCCTGCAGCCCCAGGTTCATGATCACTCCTTCTCGCACCGTCCTTTGGTGCGCATTGACTTGCTTGAGCAAGTAACTGTACGGGTCTTCACTTGCGTGAGCAAGTGAATGGGCGCGCATGGCGTAGGCTCATGACATGCCCGAGCACTCGATCGACGACCCCCTGAGCCCGGAGGAGCTGGAGATCTGGGCGCCCGTCGCCACCCTGCTCGAACGGCTGCCGACCGCTCTCGACGCGCAGCTGCAGCGCGACAGCGGGCTGACCCACTTCGAACACGGGATCCTGTTCGCGCTCGACTCCGCTCCCGATCGCACACTGCGTCTCAGCGTCCTCGCGAGCTATGCCAGCTGCACCCTCTCGCGACTCTCGCGCGCGGTCTCCCGCCTGGAGGCGAAGGGGTGGGTCCGGCGCGAGACCGATCCGACAGACGGCCGGTTCACGCTGGGAATCCTCACGCCGAGCGGGCACGACAAGGTCGTCGAGTCGACACCCGCGCATCATGCGCTCGTGCGCGAACTGGTGTTCGACAGTCTCACGGCGGCCCAGAGGCGCCAGCTCCGTGTGATCAGTCAGAGGGTCTCGGCCGCGATCGGGCCGGATGACGGGTGGCGGCCGGCGCTCGATCGCACGTGACGGATGTCGGTGCGCGCGCGTAGGATCGGCGGCACGCACCCACGACCTGAGGAGACGACGATGTCAGCCCTGGAGATCAGCGAGAAGCCACTCCCGTTCGTCCGACTCGCGTCGCTGACCGAGACCGTCGCCTCGCAGCCCGAGGTCGCGGCTGTCGTGGGCCCTCTGTTCGACCGGGTCGCCGACGCCCTGAGTGATGCGGGGGCGACGCCGGGACTCCCCATCGCCGAGTACGACATGAACAAGCACGGCGTGCGCATCACGGTCGGCTTCGTCTACGACGGCCCCGCGGTCGACGGGCTCGTCATCGTCGAGCTGCCGGCCGTCGAGTCTGCGTTCACCGCCACGCACCTCGGCACCATGGCGACGATCGACGACAGCTGGCATGCGCTGAACGAGGCGATCACCGACGGCGGCGCCACCGCCGTCGGAGCGTGCCGCGAGGTCTACCTGCGGTCGGAATCCGAAGACCAGGCCGACTGGATCACCGAGCTGCAGCAGCCGGTCACCCGCTCCTGACCGCCGTCGGGCTGACCCGAGCGCTGACCCTCAGAGCGCTCCGGCGAGAGCCGCGACGCCGACGATCACCGAGACCAGCGCGAGCACCAGGGCGATCGCGATCAGCACGGCGTGCACCTTGAGGAACGTCGTGGCCTTGCCGTCGGCATCCCGAGCCCGCGGGTCTGTCGCGACGCGCTTGTAGAAGCGGGGCCACACCAGCACGTTGAAGGCGGCGTTGAGGAAGAGCACGACGGAGAGAGCGATCACCCCTCCACGCTAACGCCCCGAAAAAACACCGAGTCCATGTATCAGCAAGCTCTTGCCGTGCTCCTGACTGATGTGATCACAATGGGACTCATGATCGACGGCGCACCCGGTGGCGCCGGCCTCGATCCTGCACCGGACGACGGCGCGGCTCGCTGGAGGCGAGCCGCCGAATTCTTCGACGCATGGCGAGACGGCGACAGCCGCGCGATGGACGACCTCGTGCGGCTGATGACGCCTGTGCTCTGGCATGTCGTGCGGGCCTACGGACTCGAGCGCACACTGGCCGAAGACGTCATCCAGACGACCTGGCTGCAGCTGGTTCGGGGCCATCGCTCGATCAGCGACCCGAAGGCGGTCTCGGCCTGGCTCACCACCACCGCCCGCCGTGAGGCCTGGCGGGCCGGCAAGGCGCACAACAGGGTCGACACCGCGGAGTCGGATGCTCTCGACGCACTGCTTCCTGAGCAGCAGTCGGCCGAGCACCATGCCACCGTCGGAGACGAGAACCGCCGTCTCTGGGCTGCCGTTCAACGCCTCGCCGACCGATGCCAGCGCCTGCTGCGTGTGATCGCCTTCGAGGAGCGACCCGATTACGCCCGCCTCGCCGCCGATCTCGCGATGCCCGTCGGCAGCATCGGCCCCACCCGCCAACGCTGCCTCGCGAAGCTGCGGGACCTGCTCGACGCGCCGACACCACGAACGGAGGGCAGCTCATGAGCGAGAACGACGGAGCACACGGCGGCGACAACCACGAGGATGCCGAGCTGTTCGCGCAGCTGCGCTCACTGTGGCGCGACGTCGATCCGATGCCCGCCGCCCTGATCGATCGCATGATCGCGACCGTCGCGGCCGAGGGCCTGTCGGAGGAGTACGCGCTGCTCACCCTCGTCGAACAACCGCTCGGTGCCGTGCGCGGTGACGCCGACGCGCTGACCCTGCAGTTCAGCGACGGCACCACCAGCATCCTGTTGCACGTCACGCGCACCGCGACGGGCGCGCACCGCGTCGACGGCTGGGTCGACTCGACATCGGGTGCGATCGAACTCGCGCAGGGCGAGCACATCCGCACGACGACAGCCAACGACACCGGTCGCTTCATGTTCGACGACGTGCCCGACGGACTGACTCTCGTGCGCCTCACCACGATGGCGGGCGACGAGCAGCGCACTCTGTCGACCCCGCAGTTCGAGTTGTGATCCACCGCGGGGCGACCCGCGCACGTTGCGGGGTGACCCGCGCACACCACCCGCTGGGCGACTCCCGCAGCTCGCAGGATCTCTTTGACGGGACGCGGGGCATCCCGCACACACCGCGGGAACTCCCGCACAGGACGCGGCTTCGCCCGCGAGGAGAGGACCCACGATGGAGCAGCCCCAGGGGTGGAGTTGGCAGGACCGAGCTGAAGGATCGATCAGACGGGGGACGGCTCTCGACCCGTCGGTCGAACCCGTCGACGGCGTCAGGGCGTTCCCCACGGCGTATCTGCAGGAGCGCCTGCTGATCACACAGGATCAGGAGAACGACCAGGAGGCCTACGACCAGGAGATCCGCGAGCTGCGCGACGCGGCCGGCTCGTTCGGCTGGAATCTCGAGATCGAATCGCCGGAGGCTCTCCGCGCGGCCGATCCGTTGGTTCCAGGCGTGCCCGGCTTCCTCCGGGCCCGCCTGACCACCCCCGACGAGCCGACCCGAGGCGAATCTCCGGTGCCGCCCGATGCGTGGCGCGTGCTGCAGCGCGCCCGCCGCAGCTCGGGCACACCGATGCCGAGGACCAGCCTCGAGCACGTGCTGTCGATCGATCCGGTCGGGCTCAATCCGTTCAGTCGCACGAATCCCTTCAGCCGCACCAACCCGTTCAGCCGCACCAACCCGGTGCGCGGCGCGGGCGGAGGAGTCGGCGGCAGCGACGACTACCTCGAGCCGGGGCGCGGCGCCCGCCAGCCGGTGACCTGGCTCGGGCCGGCTCCGCAGCGCACGGCCGCCCCGAAACGCGGCCGTCGCCCCGTGGTGGCGGTGCTCGACACCGGATGCGGCGTGCACGATTGGCTTCCCGACGACATCGTCACCCGGCATATCGAGCTCGACGGCGTGCCGGTCGGGCTCACGGACGACGCGGATCCCGAGCGCTACCCCGATCTCTACGGGCAGCTCGACGGCGAGATCGACGCGGTCGCGGGTCACGGGACGTTCATCGCAGGCATCATCCGGCAGACGGCTCCGGAGGCCGACATCCTGTCGATCCGCATGGCCGGCGCTCTCGGCGTGATCGACGAGAGCACGTTCCTCACGACGGTCGCCCAGGTCGTCGAACTGCTGCGCCGACACCGGGAGGACCCGAAGACGGGGCATCCGATCGACGTCCTGAACCTCTCACTCGGGTACTACCACGAGTCCCCGGTCGACGGTCAGTTCAGCAAGACCCTCCACGCGCTGCTCACGAAAGCCCGTGAACTCGGATGCGTGGTCGTGTGCTCGGCGGGCAACGACGCGATCGATCGGCCGTCGTTCCCGGCATCCCTCTGGCCCTGGCCCGGTGCCGACAACGGCATCCCTCGAGACAAGGACGCCCCGCACGTGTCGGTCGGCGCCCTGAACCCCTCGGCCAGGTCGGTCGCGCTGTTCTCGAACGTCGGCCCCTGGGTGCAGGTGTACGCACCGGGAGCCGCGGTGGTCAGCACCTCGCCGGCGTTCGTCGGCGGCGAGCAGGCCGCGACGAGGGCCGATGTCGACGGGCTCCGCCGCGAGACGATCGACCCCGACGACTACCGCGGCGGCTTCGCGATCTGGAGCGGCACGTCATTCGCCGCTCCGTACGTCGCGGGACGCATCGCCGCGCAGCTCGGCACGGTGCCTCCGCAGGGGGTGAAGGCAGATGTCGCGGCCAAGGCCGTCGCCGCCGTGCTGAAGACACTGCCCTCCCCGGTGTCGGGAGGGTAGCCGCGGCCGGATCAGTACGTCGGCCGGATGGCTGAAGATTCCCCGACTGGCTGCCGAACAGGGTCAGTACGGTCAGCCATCCGGGCGTTGGTCAGCCAAACGGCCCAGGCCAGGCAGCCGAATGCGGCCGCAAGACTTCCGCGAAGCCAGACATACCGGCATTCTGGTCCAGTGCCCCTGTCTGCTCTCGAGCTGCATCAGCGCGGCGTCGACGCAGCCAACTCCCGACGGTTCGCGCAGGCGCGGCGTGCTCTGACGACCGCGTCCGCGCGCACCGACGACGGTGATCTGCGCGCACGAATCGACGGGACCATGGCCTACGTGCTCGCCCAGACGGGTCAGCCGGCGGAGGCCGAGCGGCTCTCACGAGAAGCACTGTCGCGCCCCGGCCTCAGCGATGAGACGATCGCCCTCGCGAACGGGCAACTGGGCACGCTGCTGATGCACAATGGCCGCCTCGATGAGGCCGACCTGCTCCTCACGAAGGCGATCGACGGGCTCCACGAGGGCTCGATCGAGAGCGCCAACTGCCTGATGAGCCGCTCGGTCGTCAACATGCAGAGACACCGGCTCGACGAGTGCTCGGCCGATCTGCAGCGAGCGATCGCCGCGTATGAGGCGCACGGGGCAGACGCGCCGCTCGCCGAAGCCCGCCACAACCTCGGCTATGCCGCACTGCTCGGTGGCGACCTCGTCACGGCGCTCGGACTGATGACCCGATCGCGGCCGATTCTCGCCGCCACGAGCGACCTCGCCGCAGCGATCAGCGACCTCGACCGCGCCGAGGTGCTGCGCGATGCGGGCCTCACGACAGAGGCCGAGGAGCTGCTCGGCGCGGTCGCCGCGCGGTTCGGTGCACAGCGCATGCGCCAGGCGCGCGGCGAAGCCGAGTTCCACCTCGCCCGGTCGCTTCTGCGGCACGACGCCCCTGCTGCCGAGCGGGCCGCCGCGACCGCATCCCGTCGCTTCGCCGCGCTGGGGAGTGAGAGCTGGGCCGCCCGGGCCGAGGCGGTGCGGCTGGAGGCCCGGCTGCTCGCCCACCCGAAGGCCGCGCCGAATGCCGAGGACTTCGCACGCACCGCCGCAGCGCTCACCCGCGGAGGGTTCCGCACCGAGGCCACTGCCCTGTCTCTCACCGCACGCCTCGCTGACGGAGGGCGGATGCCGCGACTCACCTCCGACGCCCCGACGCCGCTGCGCCTGCGCGCGCACGAGGTGCGAGCGGTGCGAGCGGCGTCTGCAGGCAGGGATGCCGACGCCCGCCGTGCCGCAGCCGAGGGCCTCGACCTGCTCACCGCGTGGCAGCAGTCGTTCGGCGCGCTCGACCTGCAGGCATCCGTGGCGATGCACGGCACCGAGCTGATGTTCACGGGGCTCGCCGCCGCCGCCCGGTCGCGCGACCCTGAGGTGCTGTTCGAGTGGTCGGAGCGCGCCAGGCATCTGAGCCAGCAGGTCGCTCCGGTGCGCCCGCCGCACGACGCAGAACTCTCGGCCGACCTCGCCGAACTGCGGATGCTGCGCGCAGAGCTCGCCGGGTCGGACTGGACGACTGATGCGCGTGTGCGCGAACTGCGGGATCGGGTGCGTGACCGGCAGTGGTCGTCGACCGGTGTCGGTGGGAACCACCAGCGCCTCGGACTGCTCGAGACCAGGGCCCGGCTGGAGGATGACACGGCGATCCTCGCCTACGTCTTCACGCGCGAGGAGCTGCTGTGCGTCGTGGTGACGGCATCCGGTTCGTCGATCGTCGAGCTGTCGCTGCCGCGCATCGAGGCCGCGCTCGACGGACTCCGCGCCGACCTCGACGTGGCTGCCCTCACTCGTGGCGGCGCGATGGCCTCCGTCGTGGCACGATCGCTCGACGACAGGCTGCGCCGGCTCGACGACGCGCTCCTCGCACCTGCCCGCGCGGCGTCGGGTGGGGCTGCTCGTCTCGCCCTGACGGTTCCCGGCATCCTCGGTGGCATCCCCTGGGCGATGCTCCCCGGAATGCGCGGAACGCCGTTCACGATCGCCACCTCGGTGTCGCGTCTGCTCGGCGAGCCGCCTCGACGAACCGAGTCCTCGTCGACGCCTCCTCTGCCGGACTCCTCGCGCGCCGCGCCCGAACGCTCACAGGACGCAGCAGCGCCGGCTCCGACGGCCGGATTCGCGACCGGCCCACGTGTCGCGCGCGCCGAAGAGGAGGTGCGTCGGGCTGCCGAGGCGTGGACCGACTCCCGGATGCTGACCGGTGAGCGCGCGCGGGTGTCGGCCGTCACCGAGCTCGCCGAGCAGGTCGACGTGCTGCACATCGCCGCTCACGGTCGCCATGCGGTCGACAACCCACTGTTCTCCGGGTTCGAACTCCACGACGGCACACTGTTCGGCTATGACGTCGACCTGATCTCGCGCGCGCCAGAGACCGTGGTGCTCTCGGCGTGCGAGCTGGGCCGCTCATCGGTGCGCTGGGGCGAGGAGGCGCTGGGCATGACGCGGGTCTGGCTGCACGCCGGCACCGGCTGCGTCATCGCCGCACCCGTGGTGGTGGCAGACGACATCGCGTGCGAGCTGCTCGGCGCCGTGCACGTCGAGCTGGCGGCCGGTGCACGACCGGCCGTCGCGCTGGCCGCGGCAGCCGAATCCACCGGACTGAGTGCGCCGTTCCAGTGCCACGGAAGCGGTCTCTGAATCTTTTCTCCACTCGATGTATCAGAACATCGGTGCATGGCTCCTTATCTCCAGAAGGTGCCAGCGAAGGGCTTCGGAAACGAAGCGCGAGGGAGGCGCAGTCGAACTGGGGAAACCCTCGTGCACTGGGGAGTGTGAGGGAACGACAGGACACCATCTACTCCGGGGGTGCCGCGAGAGGGGTCGCGGCACCCCCACCAGGAGTCCGCACGGGTCTCAGGTTGTCAGGCTGTCAGGACCTCGTAGCCCGCGTCGCGGAACGCAGCCAGGGTCGCGGCATCCGCTCCGTCGTCGGTCAGCAGCACGGGGAACAGCTCCGAGCCGCCGACGGCCGCGAACGCCACCGTGCCGATCTTGCTGCTGTCGGTGACGACGACGGCGCGGCGGGCTCGCTCGGCCATCATCCGGTTCACCGCGGCTTCGCGTTCGTCCTGCGTGGTGGCTCCGGCCACGGCATCCATGCCGTTGACTCCGATGAAGGCGATGTCGAGCCGCACGCCCCTCAGCAGCTGCTCGACGAACGGGCCCACCAGCTCATAGCTGCGCGAGTGGATCACCCCACCGGTCACGACGACCTTGATGTCGGGTCGGGTCGCGAGCTGCGCCGCGATGTTCACGGCGTTGGTGACGACCGTGATGCCCGTTCCTGCGGCGAGATCGTCTCGAGCGGCGAGCGCTGCGGCGATGGCCGTGGTGGTGGTTCCGCCAGACAACCCGACGACCATGCCCGGTGCGACGAGCGCGGCGGCGGCCAGGGCGATGCTCTCCTTCTCGTGCGCGCGCTGGTGGCTCTTGTAGCGGATCGGCAGCTCGTAGGCGACCGAGTGCGCGACCGCCCCGCCGTGCGTGCGGGTGAGCAGACGCTGCTCGGCGAGCGAGTCGAGATCGCGACGGGTGGTGGCGGCCGAGGCGCCGAAGCGCTCGACGAGCTCGTCGACGTTCACCTCGCCGTCCTCGGCCAGCAGGTCGAGGATCGCATTCAGACGGGCGGCGCGCTTCATGTCACCATCCTGCCCGTGTTCACGCTGGTCACCCCGCAACTCCGGCGGGCTCGAGGGCGAACAGCCGCAGCATCCGCGCCGCCTCCCCCGCGAGCGCCTCACGCGCGGGTGACAGGTACTTGCGCGAGTCGACGAGCCTCGCATCGGCGTCGAGCGTCGAACGGATCGCCCGGGTGAAGAACCCGTTCAGGTGCGTCGAGACGTTGATCTTGGTCATTCCCGCGCGCACGGCGTCGGCGATCACGGCATCCGCGACGCCCGAGGATCCGTGCAGCACGAGAGGCACGGGCAGCGCCTCGCGCAGCCGGCCGATCAGCTCGAGATCGAGGGATGCCGTGCGGTCGGTCATCGCGTGCGATGAACCCACCGCCACCGCGAGCGCATCCACACCGGTCGCGGCCACGAACGCCCGCGCCTCGTCGGGGTCGGTGCGCACGCCGGGTGCGTGGGCGCCGTCTTTGCCGCCGACCTCGCCCAGCTCGCCCTCGATGTAGACGCCTGCCGCGTGAGCCCGCTCGGCGACGGCAGCCGTGATCGCCACGTTGTCGTCGTAGGGCAGCGCGCCGCCGTCGAACATGACCGAACCGAACCCCAGCGCGATGGCCTCGTCTACGAGCTCGGGGCGCTCGGCGTGGTCGAGGTGCACCGCGACCGGTGTCGCTGCCCGGCTGGCGACCGCGAGGGTCGCCAGCGCGATCGGCTCGAGGCCCCCGTGATAGTCGGCGCAGTTCTGCGAGATCTGCAGGATCACCGGCAGGTGCGCTGTCTCGGAGGCGCGCACGAGCCCCTCGGCGGTCTCGAGATGGATCACGTTGAACGCGCCGATGCCGGTGCCGCGTGCTGCGGCATCCGTCACCAGTTCGCGGGCGGAGACCAGAGTCACAGAGGGTCCTCTCGAACGGTGGGGTCGTAGGGAGCGACGAGCAGGCGCTGCTCGAGCGCCTCCCACTCGTCGGAGATCTCGCCGGCGAGCGGCATGAGCACTGCGGCAGCCGACCAGGCGGTCGCGCGTCGCAGAATGGCTGCCGGGTCACGGATGCCGTCGGCGTAGAGCACCGCGCACGCGGCCACTCCGGCGTCACCGGCACCGGTCGGGTTGCCGGCGAGCGGAGCGTCGAGGCGGGCGTGCAGCACCTCGGATGCCGTGACCGCGAGCATCCCCTCGGCGCCGAGCGACAGCAGCACGAGGTCGACGCCGCGCTCGATCAGCGAGCGGGCGCCCTCGACCGGATCGGTGATGCCGGTCGCCTCGACGAGCTCGGCGGCGTTGGGTTTGAGCACGGATGCTCCGGCATCCGCCGCGTGCAGCATCGCAGGACCGGACGTGTCGACGATCACCGGCACACCCGCGTCTCGCGCCGTGCCGATCAGCAGCGGAAGCAAGGTCTCGGGCGCCCCGGGCGGAAGGCTGCCCGAGATCACCAGCACCTGCGCGCCGGGCAGAGCGTCGACGACCTCGCCGAGCACGGCCGCCCACTCGGGATCGGTCGGGTTCACACCCCGCTCGTTGACGACCGTGGTGTCTCCGAGCGCCTCGTCGACCAGGGCGATGCTCTGCCGAGTCGCTCCCACCACCGGCACGAGTCGGTGCGGCACGCCGCTGGCACCGAGCTCAGCCGCGAGTTCGACGCCGCTGCGGCCACCGGCAGTCGACACCGCGAGCACCGAGGCGCCCTGCGCGTGCGCGACCCTGGCGACGTTGAGACCTTTGCCGCCGGCGCGCACCGCACCGGCATCGGCTCTGTGAGTCTCACCGAGGGTCAGCCGCTCGACGTGCCAGGTGAGGTCGAGGGCGGGGTTCGGGGTGACGGTGAGGATCATGCGAGCTCCCTCGCGCGCAGTGCCGCGCCCAGGATGCCGGCGTTGCCCGAGAGCTCGGCGGGCACGAGCTCGGGAAGTCGATGGAAGCTCAGGCGTTCGGCGAGCCGCGCACGCAGCTCGTCGAAGAGCGCCCCGCCGGCGCGGGAGAGCCCGCCGCCGATCACGATCGCCTCGGGTGCGACGACTGCGGTGAGCTGAGCGAGCGACAGGGTGAGGGCGTCGAGCGCCGAGTTCCAGATCTCCGAGGCGATCCGATCGCCGGCAGCGGCGCGGGCGATCACGTCTTTGGCGCCGTCGGGGGTGATGCCGGTCGCCTCGCGATAGCGGCGCGCGATGGCACCGGCCGACGCGACGACCTCGAGGCAGCCGCGCGCACCGCACGCGCACACGGGTCCGTCGGCGATCGGCGAATGGCCGATCTCGCCCGCATAGCCGCCCGCCGTGTAGGGCTCTCCGCCCACGAGCAGCGCGCCCGCGATGCCGGTGCCGATCACGAGCACGACCGAGTTCGAGTACGCGCGAGCGCCGCCCAGGCGGTGCTCGGCCCAGCTCGCCGCACGCACATCGTGGTCGAAGGCGACGGGCAGGCCGAGTTTCGCCGATGCGAGGTCGCGCAGCGGGGAGCCGTGCCAGCCGAGGTTGCTCGCGAAGACGCCGAGTCCGGCATCCGCGTCGACGATCCCCGGCACGACGAGCCCGGCCGCCTGCGGCACGACGTCGGGGTGGTCCGCCCGCAGCTCGGCGGCGAGCACCCCGAGCCGCTCGATCAGCACCTCGGTGCGATCGCCGTCGGCCACCGGGGTCGGCGTACGGCGCAGGCCGAGGGCCGTGCCGTCTGCGTCGAACAGCGCCGACTTGATGTCGGTGCCGCCCACGTCGAAGGCCAGCACCGGAGCACCGCTGCCCAGTGGACGTGCGGCTGCGAGCCTCTCGCCCGATGCGTCGCTCACGACGTCGGCGATGCTCGCGGCATCCTCAGGGCTGGTCATCGAACTCTCCGCGGGTGGGTCGGGTCATGCATCCAGGATGACGGATCGCGTGAGGTTGCGAGGCTGATCGGGGTCGAGACCCTTGGCGACCGCGCGATCGAGGGCGACGCGGTGCAGGCGCACGAGGTCGGCGAGCGGGTCGACCGGATGCTGCACGAAACGCGCCCCGGTGGCCTCGACCTGCGCGGCCAGTCCCTCGGGCGCCTGGCCGAACTGCCACGTCACGCGGCCGGGTGCGGCGATCGCGATCGGACCGTGGCGGTACTCCATCGAGGGGTACGACTCGGTCCACGACTGCGACGACTCGCGCATCTTCAGGGCGGCCTCGTGTGCAAGGCCGACGGTCCAGCCGCGGCCGAGGAACGAGTACTGCTCGGCATCGCGCAGCTCGTCGTCGTAGTGTGCGGCGAGCACGGCGGCGGCATCATCGATCGCACTCGTGAGGTCTTCGCCGAGCGACGCGCGGAACAGTGCCAGGGCGGTCGTCGCGAAGCGCGTCTGCACGACGGATTTCTCGTCGGCGAACGGCAGCAGCACGGCGTCGTCGACCAGCGAGACGAGCGGCGAGGTCTCGTCACCGATCACGCCGATCGTGGGCACGCGGCCCTTGATGCGCTCGACCAGCTCGAGCACCTCGGTCGTGGTGCCCGAGCGCGTCAGCGCGACCACGGCGTCGTAGCCGCGGTCGACGAACGACTCGGATGCCGCGAACGCGTCGGTCTCGCCCTGCCCCGCGGTCTCGCGCAGGAACGCATAGGACTGCGCCATGAACCACGACGTGCCGCATCCGACGACCGCGATGCGGGCTCCGGATGCCGGCAGCAGCGCCTGCGCATCACGGAGATCGGCCGCGCGGGCCCAGGTCTCGGGCTGCGAGTTCAGTTCTTCGCGCATGTGTGCGCCGGGCAGAAGTTCGGTCATGTCGGGCCCTCCGGACCAGATGTTGCAAGTTTGTGATCGTTTAACTGTCGATTCGATCATAGTATTTCGACACGAGGAAATCATGCAAGGTTCCTCTTGATTTGTTTATTCTCCTGACAAATAATCGAACAAGTTCCACCGCCCCTCCGCAGATCCGGTCCACGGAGGGTTCCTCGAGCCGACCCGGCTTGAACCGATCGCCCAGCCACCGGCGAAGGCGATCACACGCACCGTCGCGTGAGTTGTGCTTGCGACTGTGCACCACCTACACAGTGAGGAATGCAATACACATGAAGAAGTCACTGCGATTCGGTGCCGTCGCCCTGGCGGCGACCGCCACGCTCACGCTCGCTTCGTGCGGGTTCAGCGGCTCGACGGGAGGCGGCGGAGACGCCGAGGGCGAGACGACGCTCAACCTTCTGGTGCCCAGCTACTCCGACGCCACCAAGGGCCTGTGGGAAGACGTGATCGAAGGGTTCGAGAGCGAGAACCCCGACATCACGGTCGACCTCGAGGTGCAGTCGTGGGACAACCTCGAGAAGGTCGTCTCCACCAAGATCCAGGCAGGTGAGGCTCCCGACATCTACAACGGCGGACCGTTCGCCGGATTCGTCGGCGACGAGCTTCTCTACCCGGTCGAGGACGTGGTCTCGGAGGAGACCTACTCCGACTTCCAGGACGCGTTCCTCGCGAACGCCGAGGTCGACGGCACCGCCTACGCCCTGCCGCTGATCGCATCGGCCCGCGCCCTGTTCGTCAACAACGCGCTGCTCGAGCAGGCGGGCGTCGAGGCTCCGACGACCTGGGACGAGCTGCTCGATGCCGCGACCAAGGTGTCGGCACTCGGCGGCGGCGTGGCCGGTTACGGCATGCCGCTCGGTTCCGAAGAGGCGCAGGCCGAGGCGGCCGTGTGGCTGTGGGGCGGCGGCGGCTCGTTCGGCGATGCCTCTGAGATCACGATCGACACCCCCGAGAACCTCGCAGGTGCCGAGCAGATCAAGAAGATGATCGATGCCGGTGCGACCCAGGCAGACCCCGGTTCGACCCAGCGCTCGCCCCTGATGGACATCTTCATCCAGGGCAAGATCGGCATGCAGGTCGGCCTGCCGCCGACGGTGGGCCAGATCGCGGAGGGCAACCCCGAGCTCGACTACTCGATCGTCCCGATCCCGACCGAAGACGGCTCGCCGTTCACGCTCGGCGTCATGGACCAGCTGATGGCGTTCCAGAACGACGGCGACAAGCAGGAGGCGATCACCGCCTTCTTCGACTACTACTACTCGGCCGACGTGTACGTGCCGTGGGTGCAGGCCGAGGGCTTCCTGCCCGTCACCAAGTCGGGTGCCGAGCAGCTCGCCGGCGAGGAGGCGCTCGCGCCGTTCCTCGAGGTGCTGCCCGACGCGCAGTTCTACCCGTCGACGAACGAGAAGTGGTCGGCCACCGACGGAGCCTTCAAGGCGCTGTTCGGCCAGCTGCAGTCGAAGCCGGCTCAGGACGTCCTGACCGAGATCCAGGCACAGGTCGACGCGGGCTGAGTCCCGCTGACACTGCCCACACCAAGCGACGGAGAGGTTCGGGTTTTCCCATGAGCCAGACGAAAGAAACCTCGAACCTCGCGGGGGCGGCCACCGGCCGCCCCCGCACCCCGGGGCGCCGACCAGGCGCGACCCGCGGCAAGCCCGGAGGGAAGGACCTCCTCCAGGCGCTGCCCTGGATCGCCCCGGCGCTGCTGCTCATCATCGGCGTGGTGCTGTTCCCCGCCGGAGTGATGTTCTTCAACTCCACCCGCGACATCTCACTCTCGGGCCTCGACAAGGGCTCGGTCGGCTTCGACAACTTCGTGACGGTGTTCACGTTCGCCGAGTTCTGGCCGATCATCTTCCGGACGATCATCTGGGTCGTCGCGGTCGTGACCTTCACGGTGCTGATCTCGCTCGGACTCGCGCAGATCCTCAACAAGGCGTTCCCTGGTCGGCAGATCGTGCGCATGGCGGTCATCGTGCCGTGGGCGGCATCCGTCGTGATGACGACGATGGTCTTCTACTACAGCCTCGAGCCGTACTTCGGGGTCTTCAACAAGTTCCTCTACGACATCGGGCTGTCCGACGACGCGGTCGGCTACGGCTGGACCAAGAACCCGGCCACCGCATTCGCGTGGTCGATCGTGATCGCGATCTTCGTATCGCTGCCGTTCACGACCTACACGATCCTCGCCGGACTGCAGACGGTTCCGGCCGACACTCTCGAGGCCGCCAAGATGGACGGCGCCGGAGCGACGCGCACCTACTGGACCATCGTGCTGCCGCAGCTGCGCAGCGCCCTCGCGGTCGCGGTGCTCATCAACATCATCAACGTCTTCAACTCGCTGCCGATCCTCAAGGTGATGACCGGGTCGATACCCGGCTACGGCGCAGACACGATCATGACGATGATCTTCAAGTACATCGAGCTGCAGAAGAAGGTCGACGTCGCGAGCGCGCTCTCGGTCGTCGCCTTCCTCATCGTGATCGTGATCGTCGCGATCTACGTCAAGGCCGTCAAGCCCATGAAGGAGGTCTGATCATGACTCTGACCGAGACCGCCCTCGTCACCACCGCAGGCGACGACGCCGCCCCCCGCATCCCCGGGCGCAAGCGCCGGTACACCGAAGACCAGGTCACGCTGCCCCGCGTCATCCTGCGCATGGCCGCCGGCATCCTGGTGCTCGCGATCTTCGTGCTGCCGTACCTGATCATGTTCTTCGGCTCCGTCAAGACGAAGTCGCAGATCCGCTCGGTCGACCCGACTTACCTGCCGATCGAGTGGCACTGGGAGAACTACATCTCGATGTGGTCGACCCCCGAGACCCCGCTGCCCTACAACCTGATCTCGACGATCATCATCGCCGTGTTCGCGACACTGCTCGTGCTGCTGGTGTCGCTGCCTGCCGCGTACTACACGGCCCGCTTCAAGTTCCCCGGGCGCATGGTGTTCCTATTCCTGGTGATCGTGACGCAGATGCTGCAGCCGGCCGTGCTCACCTCGGGTCTGTTCCGCCAGTTCACGGTGCTCGGACTCAGCGACACGTGGGCTGCGATGATCTTCATCAACGCCGCGTTCAACCTGTCGTTCGCGGTATGGATCATGCACTCGTTCTTCGCCGGCATCCCCAAGGAGATCGACGAGGCCGCCCAGATCGACGGCGCAGGACGCTTCACCGTGCTCTTCAAGATCAACCTGCCGCTGGTCTGGCCCGGCATCGTGACCGCGATCGTGTTCACCTTCGTCGCCTGCTGGAACGAGTTCGCCGCATCGCTCGTCATCCTCTCCACCGACAAGAACCAGCCCCTGTCGGTCGCGCTCACCAAGTTCGTCGGTCAGTACGAGACGAGCTGGCAGTACGTGTTCGGCGTCTCGATCGTCGCGATCCTGCCCGTCGTCATCCTGTTCATGCTCATCGAGAAGCGCCTCGTCGGCGGCCTCACCGCCGGCAGCGTGAAGTAGAGCCAGCTCGCGATCACCCCGACGGCGGTGGCGCTGGTCCGCTCGTCAGGCGCTCGGAGCGGATGAGCGCCGTCTAGTGTGGTGACGCAGGGGGGCAATATATGACATGGCAGGATGCTGGACGAGTTGATCGACGACCGTCAGGCGATGCACACCCGGGGTGGGGATGGGGCGTGGTGCTCGTTCCGGCAGCGGTCGGACTCGCAGCGCTCGGGCTGTTCTTCATCCGATCTCTCGACCCCGGGCTGGGCACCCTGATCGGCGTCGCCCTCATCGCCTGGGCGGTGTCCCTCGCGATGCCGTTCTTCGTCATCGCCTGGTACGCGGCGCAAGCGGCATGGAAGGCGCCTCGCGAGCAGCGCGGCCAAGCGTTCGCTGCGCCATCGCACGCGCTGCGACGCATCGGATTCGGCATGCGCTGGAGCTTCCGCGCGCGCGGCTCGCTCTTCAACCCGGCGTCGTACGACGGACCGGACCTCCCGATGCTCGTCACCGGCAAGATCGTCCACTACCTCGCAATCGCGATCCTGGTGATGGCCGGGCTGGTGGCCGCACTGGTCGGGATCGCTTCACCGCGCTGAGCGGAGGCCTCGCGTCTGCAGCGGCCTCAGGAGAGAGCGCTGAAGTTCAGTCGCGAAGAGCGGATGCTGCGCGCAGCTGCGCCGGGCTCCAGCGCACCCCCAGCGCGCTCGAGAGCGCCACCTGTGCGACACCCGTCGAGATCGACGCGTCGGAGTCGGCGTATCGCACCGGCACGTTCGCGGTGCCGGTCGCGGTGTAGTCGACCTCCGCCTGCACGAGCGGCAGGAACCGCTCGCCCAGCGCCCGTGCCGGCCCGCCGATCACGACCTCGGCCGCGTCGAGCACTGCGGCGATGAGCTTGATGGTGCGGGCGAGCGCCCGTGCTCCCTCAGCCAGATGCTCGTCGTCGGCAGACGCGGCGAGCGCAGCGATCGTCTCATCGTCCATGGCGTCATCGAAGTCGTCGCCGAGCATGGCCGTCATCGACGATGCCGACTCCAGGCAGCCCCGCCGGCCGCAGCGGCACGTGCGCGCGTCATCGCCGAACTCCACCTGGACGTGACCGATCTCGCCCGCGCGATCGCGAGGCCCCGGAGCGAGCTCGCCATCGAGTGTCACCGCCGCGCCGATGCCTGTGCCGATATGGATGAACAGCCGATAGCCCGAGGACTCGTCTTCTCTTGCCGCCTCGGCGATCGCCTCGGCATCCACGTCGTTGACGAGCAGCACGGGAATCCCGAGCACGGCTTCGAAGCGATCGGCCAGCGGAACATCCCTCCAGCCGAGCTGCACGCTCTCGAACACCCGACGTCCGTCGGTCGTGCCCGGCAGCTGCACTCCGGCGACGAGCAGTCGACCGGAGTACTCGGCCGCGATATCGGCCACGGCGTCGTCGAGCATCTGATCCCGTGACTCGTCGGAGAACGCGACCCTGCGCGTCTCGACCTCGGAGCCGTCGAGCGCGACCAGCGCGATGCGCGCATCGGTCGGTCGGATCACGAGCACGAGGATGACGTGATGTTCGGCCGCGATGGTCAGAGTTGTCGCCCGCTTGCCGCCGGTGCTCGCAGCCTGCTCGCCGTCGACGATCAGCTGCAGGTCGATGAGCTCGGCCACCAGAGATGAGGCGGTCGCCGCCGTGAGACCGGTGGCGCGGGCGATCCCCGCCCTCGTCTCAGAGCCGGGATTGCGGAACACCAGCTGCAGCGCCCGACGCAGGTTCGCGCGGCGAACCGACGCCTGTGTGTCGAGTGCGTCATCACCGTTCAGCATGGTGCCGGTCCCGGGGTCGGATTTGCTTGACAGACCTGGTGGTTCTGCGTACCCTCAGTCATAGTTTATTCAATAAACTTAGTTCGGTCCCCGGGCGGGTGAGTGCTGCACACACTGTCACTCGCCCGGAAGGCCGGATCATCGCCCCTCGGCGGCTTCGGTGTGATGGCGGATGACTTCAGCCACCACGAAGTTGAACCACTTCTCGGCGAACTCCGGGTCGAGGTGCGCGTCCTCGGCCAGCGCCTTGAGGCGTGCGACCTGCTGCTCCTCGCGTCCCGGATCGGATGCCGGCATCTCGTGCTCGGCTTTGAGCTGCCCGACCTGCTGCGTGGCGCGGAACCGCTCGGCGAGCATGAAGATGAGTGCGGCATCGATGTTGTCGATGCTCGAGCGCAGTCGGAGGAGTTCAGCCCGGGGGTCTTCGGCGGCGGTCATGCCCCCTACTCTACGGAAACACGGGGCTGGAGCACCGTTCGTGACCACGCGGATGCTCCCCGGCGAGGCGCCGATCGGACGCTATCGTGAGCACATGAGCCGAGAAGAGCACGAGCCGTCGTCGAGCGCGTCCGCCGCCGCATCCGACCCGTCCCCGGCGTCCGAGCGCGAGGCATCGACGATCGATGCATCCGCTGACGCCTCCGCGACCGCGAGCTCCCCTGCATCAGCGGCCACCGCGATCACGACGACCGCCCCGCACGACCCGACGTCACCCGCCGCTCGTCACGGTGTCGTCGAGCCGATGACGCCGAGCCGGTCGTTCTGGACGCGCATCGACCGCCCCTTCGTGTTCGGATTCCTGGTGACGCTGGGCGCCCTCGCCGCCATCGTGCTGGGCCTGGCCGTCGCGAACCTGTCGACCGTGCTCATCTACATCGCCCTGGCGCTCTTCGCCGCCCTCGGACTCGACCCCACCGTGCGGTTCCTCGAACGACGCGGACTTTCGCGGGCCATCTCGGTGGTCGTCGCGATCCTCGGACTCATCGTCGTCGCAGGCCTTGTCGTGTGGATGGTGCTGCCGGTCGTGATCGACCAGATCACCAGCTTCGTGGGATCCGTGCCGGGAATGATCCAGGAGTTCACCCGGAGCGACATCTACGCGGCGCTCGACGAGCAGTTCGGCGATCAGTTCCAAGACCTCGTCGCCGACGTGCAGTCGTTTCTCACCAACCCCGGCAACATCGCCGCGATCGGTGGCGGAGCCCTGAAGGTCGGTGCCGGGATCGCCAACGCCATCTCGGGCATCATCGTCGTCCTGGTGCTCACGCTCTACTTCGTCGCGACGCTGCCCTCGATCAAGGCCGGGATGCTTCGTCTCGCTCCCGCTCGTGACCGTGCTCGCGCGAGCGACATCACCGACCAGATCACCGACTCGGTCGGCGCCTACGTCATGGGAATGGTCGTGCTCGCGTTCTGCAACGCCGTGCTCGCGTTCCTGCTGTACCTCTTCCTCGGTCTGCCGTTCCCGCCGCTCATGGCGACCGTCGCATTCTGCATCACCCTGATCCCGCTCGTCGGATCGGTGATCTTCTGGATCATCGGCACGGGCCTCGCCCTGTTCACCAACCCGGTCGCGGCGCTCGTCTTCGCTCTCGTCTACCTCGTCTACATGCAGATCGAGGCCTACGTGATCACCCCCCGCGTGATGAACCGCGCCGTCGCCGTGCCCGGCGCACTCGTGGTGATCGGTGCGCTTGCCGGCGGCACGCTGCTCGGCCTGCTCGGTGCGCTCGTGGCGGTGCCGGTCGCGGCATCCATCCTCATCATCATCAAGCAGGTCCTGATCCCGCGGCAGGATGCCCGGGTCTAGCGCGCTCGCGCTCCCGGAACGCGGAAGTGCCCGGCCCCCTGAGGGACCGGGCACTTCCGAGTGAAGACGGCTCAGCGTCAGACGAGGTCGTTGTCCTCGAGCCACTTCTTCGCGATGTCTGCGGACGACTGCTCCTCGACGGTGCTCAGCACGTTGAGGGCGACGAGCTCCTCGCCGGTCAGCTTGGCGCTGATGGCGTTCAGCACGTCGGAGACGTCATCGGCGATGTCGCTCGAGACGATCGGCACCACGTTCGACGAGATGATCAGGTTCTCGGGGTCTTCGAGAGCGACGATCTCCTCGGTCTCGAAGGCGGGGTCGGCGGTGTAGATGTCGGCGACCTGGATCTGGCCGGCGAGCAGGGACTCGAGCGTGGTCGGGCCGGTGGCCGAGAACGTCAGGTCGACGCCGTAGACCTCCTTGGCCGCAGCCGGGCTGTACGGACGCTGTTCGAACTCGGGGGCCGCACCGATCGTGACCTCGGACGATACGTTCGCGAGGTCGCCGATGGTCGTCAGATCGTTCTCCTCGGCGAAGCTCTTCAGCACCGTGTACGAGTCCTGGTCGGACGCCTCGGCGAAGTCGAGAGCCGTGAGGCTCTCGGGCAGCGCCTCCTGCAGCGCGGCGTAGACGTCGTCGGGGCTGGTCACGTCGACCTCGTCGTCCGAGATGTACTCCAGCAGGCTGCCGGTGTACTCGGGGAAGACATTGATCTCGCCGGCCTCGACGTCAGGCATGTAGGCGTCGCGCTGACCGATGTTGAGCTTCTTCTCGACATCGAAGCCCGCGCCCTCGAGCGCCTGGGCGTAGATCTCGGCGATGATCTCGTTGGAGTAGTACGCCTGCGAGCCGACGACGATCGTGTCGCCGCTGCCCGAGCTCTCACCGGAGTCGGACGGCTCGTCGAGCGGGTTGCTCGACGAGCAGGCGGTCAGGGCGAGTGCTGCCGCGGCGACAAGACCGACGGCGAAGACAGAACGCTTGCCTCGTGCTGTGAACATGGACTTCCTCTTTTCTGGGACTGCTGTGGGGGACATCACGGAGAATGGACGATTCAGGCTGTGGCCGGTTCGACCGCGGCGGGGCGAGCCGATGCGCGAGACCGGCGTCTGGTGGGGCGACCGGTGCGCAGGCCCGCAGGCACGGCGGCATGCTGGAGGGCCGCGAAGATCAGGTCGACGATCAGGGCGAGCACGGCGACGATGATCGCGCCGGCAAGCACCTGGTCGAACCGACGCAGGGGGATCCCCTGGATGATCGGCCACCCGAGACCGCCGAGATTGACGTAGGCCGCGATCGTGACGGTCGCGATGACCTGCAGCAGCGCTGCCCGGATGCCGCCGACGAGCAGAGGGAGACCGAGCCGCACCTCGACCTTCCAGAACACCTGCCAGCCGGTCATCCCCATCGACTTCGCGGCATCGATCACGCGGCGGTCGATCGCTTCGAGTCCCGTGTAGGCCCCCGCGAGAAGCGAGGGAATGGCGAGCAGGACGAACGTGATGATCGCGGCCTCGGGAATGCGGAGCACCCCGAGCAGCAGCACGAGCAGGACCATGAGGCCGAAGGCCGGAATCGCGCGGGCGGCTCCCGAGACGGCGACGGCGATCTCGCGACCGCGACCCGTGTGGCCGATCAACCAGCCGATCGGCAGGGCGATGAGCGCGGCGATCACCACCGAGATCACAGTCAGAGCGAGATGCTGCCCCAGGAGAACAGGCAGCGCGTAACGCCCCTGCCACTGCTCGGGCGCGACCATCCACGCGATGGCTTCGAGGAAGAGGTTCATGCGGGAGCCCCCACAGCGAGAGCGCGGGCCGCTGCGGGCTTCGCGGCCGCCCTGGTCCACGGCATGAGAGCTCGGCCGAGGAGGAGCAGGATCAGATCGATGACGAGCGCGATCACCACGACGGCGATGACTCCGGCGAACACCTCGGCGATGATGCGGCGCTCGAGGCCGTTCGTGAAGAGATAGCCGAGGTTCGTGACCCCGATCAGGATGCCGACGGTGGCGAGCGAGATGGTGCTGACCGCTGTGACTCTGAGCCCGGCGAGGATCACGGGACCCGCGAGTGGGAACTCCACTGCCCAGAAGCGGCGGAAGGCGGCGAATCCGGTCGCGGTGGCGGCCTGGCGTACGTCGTCGTCGACCGAGTCGAGGCCGTCGGAGACGGCACGCACCAGGATCGCGATCGCGTAGATCGTCAGTGCGATCACGAGGTTGGACTCGCTGATGGCCGAGTAGCCGAGCGCGGCCGGGAGCAGGATCAGCAGCGCGAGCGACGGAATCGTGTACAGGAGTCCGGTGAGCACGATGATGGGTCCACGCACCAGTCGGAAGCGCCACGCGACCCAGCCGAGCGGAAGCGACAGCACGAAGCCGAGCACGATCGGGATGATGCTCTGACGCAGATGCACCAGAGTCAGGTCGAAGATCAACCCGAGGTTGTCGGTGACCCAGTTCACGCGCGCTCGCCCTGCACTGCGCCGAGGGCGGCGGCATCCGGCCCCGCCAGCGGACCGTCGGACTTCTCGACGTCGGCCACGATCGCACCCTGCGTGCGGCCCTCGGAGTCGACCACGACAGTGCCGTGCGGGGTCTCCTTGAGGTGCAGAGCGCGACGCCCTCGGTCGGCGCCGATGAACGAGGCGACGAAGTCGTCTGCCGGGTTCTCGATGATCTCGCTCGGGCTGCCCACCTGCACGATGCGCGCGCCCTTGTCGAGGATCACGACCTGATCTCCGAGCAGGAAGGCCTCGTCGATGTCGTGCGTGACGAACACCACGGTCTTGTCGAGCTCGTGCTGCAGCCGCAGCGTCTCCTGCTGCAGGTCGGCTCGCACGATCGGGTCGACCGCGCCGAACGGCTCGTCCATCAGGAGGATGTTCGGGTCTGCCGCCAGCCCGCGGGCCACACCGACGCGCTGCTGCTGACCGCCCGAGAGCTGGCTCGGATACCGCTCGGCCAGCGACTGGTCGAGGCCGACGGTCTTCAGCAGCTCGCGCGCGCGCTCGTGTGCCGGCCCCTTCTTGACACCCGTGAGGCGCAGCACTGTGGCGACGTTGTCGATCACCGTGAAGTGGGGCATCAGTCCGGAGTTCTGCATGACGTATCCGATGCGGCGACGCAGCGCGACGGGGTCGCCGCCGAGCACGCTCTCGCCGTCGATCTCGACCTCGCCCGAGGTCGGCTCGACCATGCGGTTGATCATGCGCAGCAGAGTGGTCTTGCCGCATCCCGAGGATCCGACGAACACCGTCGTCTTGCGTGACGGCAGCACCAGGCTGAAGTCCTTCACGGCGGTGGTGCCGTCGGGGAACTGCTTGGTGACGTTGCGGAACTCGATCACGATTACTCTCCGGTCGGTCGATCGACGAGACGGGCGTCAGCGCCGCGGCTTCGGCATACAGAGGTCATGCGGAGACTTCGACCCGCGGGTCGAACGCGACGAAGCCCGAGAAGTCCTTGCCCACGCGATCGAACGCACTCGGGAAGGGCGTCGGATACGACCATGCGTAATCCGGGTGCAGCTCGCCTCCGGCCTGCACGGAGAAGTACTGGGCGTCGCCCTTCCACGGGCACGTGTACTGGGTCGGGCTCTCGACGAGCGCTCCCTCGGTGATCGACGCCGGCGGGAAGTACCAGTTGCCCTCGATGCGGGCGAGATCGCTCTCGTCTGCCTCGGCGATGACGGTTCCTGCGAGTACAGCCTTCATGGTCCTGCCTCCTCGGATGTGGGTTCGAGCGTATAAGAGGTGTGCGACATTCGGTCGGGGGTTGTGCCCGGGGCCGTCAATGTGGGAAACAATCCTGCTCCGGGCGCGCCGATCGCGCCAGGTCTCTCACGGACTGTTCGGAGCGGATGCCGGAACGGATGGCGCCGAGCGGCACCCGCTCTCCGCATCCGTCCGACGCGCTCATGCCGAATCCCGCCCGTAGGTCTCGAGCAGCCGCAGCCAGATCTCGCTGATCGTGGGGTAGGCCGGAACCGCGTGCCAGAGCCGGGCGATCGGCACCTCGCCGACGATCGCCACGGTC
Organism: Microbacterium sp. K2; assembly: GCF_051365005.1. Lineage (NCBI taxonomy): Bacteria > Bacillati > Actinomycetota > Actinomycetes > Micrococcales > Microbacteriaceae > Microbacterium > Microbacterium sp. K2. The sequence continues at coordinate 2,215,752 of NZ_JBLWII010000001.1, forward strand.
GCCGTCTGCACGAGCTCGGCGACCTCGGGGCCCACGAATGTCGCACCGACGATGACATCGCGCTCTTTGTCGATGACGAGACGAGCCTGACCCTCGAAGCCGTCCTCATAGAGGCTCGCTCCCGCGACCGAGCCGAGGTCGTAGTCGATCACGGCCACGTCGGTGCCCGCCTTGCGGGCGTCTGCCTCGGTGAGCCCGACCGACGCGACCTCCGGGAACGAGAACGTCACCTGCGGGGCCGCCGCACGGTCTGCGGTCGCGACGTGCTTGCCCCAGGGGGCGTCGTCGACGTCGTCGCCCTGGGCGCGTGCCGCGATCACGTCGCCGGCAGCACGTGCCTGGTACTTGCCCTGGTGCGTGAGCAGGACCCGTCCGTTGACATCGCCGACCGCGTAGAGCCAGTCCGACCCGGGCACGCGCAGCGTGTCGTCGACGGTGATCCAGCGGCCCGCCTCGAGGCCCACGACGTCGAGGCCGATGTCGCCGCTGCGCGGCGAGCGCCCCGTCGCCACGAGCACCTCAGCCGCAGTGACCGTGGATCCGTCGTCGAGCACGATCGAGACGCCGTCGTCGCCGCGCGTGACGCTCGTGGTGCCGGTGTCGGTGCGCACGTCGACGCCGAGCTCCTTCAGCCCGGCCGCGACCCGCTCACCCGCGAACGGCTCCATCGAACCCAGCAGACCGCTGCGGGCGATGATCGTCACCGTCGAACCGAGCGCCGCATAGGCCGTGGCCATCTCGACCGCGACCACCCCGCCGCCGATCACGGCGAGCGACTCCGGAAGCTCCTCGGCGCTGGTGGCCTCACGGCTGGTCCAGGGCGAGGCCTCGCGCAGCCCGTCGATCGGCGGGATCACGGCATCCGACCCCGTGCTGATCGCGACAGCGTGGCGCGCGTGGAGCACGCGGGTGCCGCCGTCGGCATCCGTCACCGTCACCTCGCGCTCACCCGTGAGACGGCCGTGGCCGCGAGCGAGGTTGATGCCGGCCGAGTCGAGCCACTTCACCTGCCCGTCGTCGGACCAGTTGCTCGTGAACGAGTCGCGACGGTCGAACACCGCACGCACGTCGAGCTTTCCGGTCACCGCCTCGGCCGAGCCCTTGACCTTCTGCGCCGCGCGCAGCGCCTGGGCCGGACGCAGCAGCGCCTTGGACGGCATGCAGGCCCAGTACGAGCACTCGCCGCCGACCAGCTCGCTCTCCACGATGATCGCGGTCAACCCGTTCTGCACAGCGCGGTCGGCGACGTTCTCGCCCACCGGTCCGCCGCCCAGCACGATCAGGTCGTATTCGTCGGTCTTCTCAGCAGTCATGAGGTGCACCTCTCCGTCGCCCAGTCTTGCTCAAGAGCAACGTCGAGTCACGGGGTGGTTGTTCCTTGGGCGCGTCGCCGGGCGCGTCGGTGGGCGCGTCACGGCCCCGATCCGTCCTGATCCCACCCGATCCGTCTGCAGGACCGAGGCACGTCTGCAGGACCAGATCCGCCTTCTCGTCCTGCATCCGTCTCGTCCTGCATCCGTGCGTCGGTCCTGGAAGCGGACGACCCCACCCGGCCGGCGTCGGTCAGGCCGGATGCCGGGGCGCGACACGAACGGCGAGCACCGCCGCGGCGAGCGCGATGATCGCGGCGAAGGCGAACACCGCGATGAACGGGTCTCCCGCCGCCGCCAGCCCGGTGAACAGCACGCCGGTGATCGCGAGGGCCAGCGCACTGCCGAACGAGTCGGCCACGGTCATGGCCGAGCTGTTGAAGCCCTGGTTCTCGGGTGCCGACATCTCGAGCGTCAGGGCGCTGGTCCTCGGGCTCATCAGGCCCATACCCGCTCCTGCGACGACCCACGCGACGATGATGACGACCACCGGCGCGGCGAGCACGGTGGCGACGAGCGCGAGAACCACCCCCGCGACCACCAGCACCGTTCCGATGCGCACGGCCAGCACACTCGAGAGTCTGGCTCCCATGCGCCCCTGCACGGTCGCCGCAGCCGACCAGGCCAGCGCACCGCCCGTGAGTGAGAGTCCGGCGATGGTCGGCGAGACCGCATAGCGCTCGGTCAGCAGGTAGGGGATGTAGACCTGAGCGCCGAAGAAGCCTGCCGCGGCGAGACCGCGCACGAGCAGCACCGACGGCAGACCCCGTCGCGCGCGCAGCGTGCCCTTCGGCAGCAGCGCACCAACCGCGACGAGCGCCACGACCACGGCGGCGGCCGCGAGCACGGGCCCGGCGCCCGGCAGATCGCCGACGAGATTCAGCGCGAGCACGGCGACCGCGGCGAGCACCGACCAGCCGAGCCGCCCGAAGGCCCACGGCGTGGTGGCGTCGCCGTCGCCCGAGAGTCCTCGGAGCGCCGGGACGACCATGAGCAGCGCGGGTACCACCAGGAAGACGACGCCGAGGAACACCCAGTGCCAGCTCCAGATCTCGGTGACGGCACCGGCCACGGTGGGTCCGACGAGCGAGGGCACGACCCAGGCCGCGGCGAAGCCCGCGAAGATCGCCGGATGCAGGTCGCGCGGGTAGACGCGAGCGACGACCACGTAGAGCGCCACCATCAGCCCGCCGTTGCCGAGGCCCTGCGCGAAGCGCCCGGCCACGAGCACCTCCATGCTGGGCGCGAGTCCGGCGACGATCAGCCCGATCACGAACAGGCCCACCGAGGCGTAGAGAGGAGCCACGGGCCCGCGGCGATCCGCCCAGTTGCCCGCCACGGCCATGCCGATGACTCCGGTGGCCAGGGGCCCCGCGAACGCGAGGGCGTACAGGCGCTCGCCGTCGAGGTCAGCACTCACCGCCGGCATCACCGTCGTGACGGCGAGGGACTCGAACGCCCCCAGGAACACGAGCGCACACGCGCCGATCGTGATCCAGACATAGGCGCCGCTCAGGATGCCGGCGGCGGGCTTCGCGGTCGGAACCGCATCGGTGTCGATGGTCATAGGCTCGACCGTAGAACCTCAACAAAGGTTGAGGTCAAGCTGCGCCCGTCGACCGCCTCAGCGCACCGGCAGGATGTGCGTGGGCGCCGGAGCCTGCGCGATGTGGCGGATGTCGAGCGGAGCCCCTGTGCGCTCGTCGAGGTCGATGAGCGCCACGGTGTCGGAGCGCTGCCCCGCGACGAGCAGCTTGCCCTCGTGCACGAGGTGGTGACGTGGCCAGTCGACCCCCGAATCGGCGAGCGCGATCGGCTCGAGCGCCTCGCCTCCGCCGCGCACGCGCAGCGCCGCGATCGTGTTGCTGCCTCGCAGGGCCGTGTAGAGGAACTGAGCGTCACGGGTGCGGGCGAGCTCGGCGGGGAAGTCCACGCCGATCTCGGCGATGGGGCTCGTGAGCACCGACGACACGACAGCCCACGTGCCGTCGCGCCCGGCGGCGAGCGTGAACACCTCGCACGAGTACTCGGTCACCACGTGCAGGTGGCCGCTGGGGTGCACGACCATGTGACGCGGACCGGTGCCGACGGGCAGCACGACCTCGTGATCGAGCACCAGGCCTCCGGCGATCGGACGCCAGATGCGCACGAGGTCGAATCCGAGGTCGGTCGTCGCGATGCGCCCATCGGCGAGGAACGCCGCGGAGTGCGCATGCGAGGAGCGCGCATCGCCGGTGGCGGTGAGCTCGCCGGAATACGGATCGGATGCCGCGGCGGCGACACCGGCCGGCGCCGTCTCCTCGAGCGGTTCGCCGAGGAGCGCTGCGCGCAGCTCGGCGGCCTTGTTCACGGCATCCGGCACCAGCTGTCCCTGCGCGTCGATGCCGATGCGCACGACTCGTCCGTCGCCGTAGCAGCTCGCGATGAGGAACGATCCGCTCGACGACACCGCCACGTGGCACACACCATCGCCCGCGGCGACCGGCTCGCCGAGCGGCCGCAGGGCCGACTCGCCACTGCGGGCGAAGGCCTGCACGCCGGCATCCGCCTCGAGCGCCGCATAGACGACATCGAGCGACGGATGCTGCGCCAGCCACGAGGGCGAGGCGGTCTGCGTGACCGCACCGCGGTACTCGAGCGCGGTCGGCGCGCTCTCGTCACCGGCGAGCAGGCCGATGCCGTCGGCGGAGCCGTCCATCGCGGGGCCGTACCCGCCGAGCCAGAAGCGTGTCACCGGGCGCTCAGTCGAGCAGGTCGTGACGCACGATGACCTGGTCGCGCTCGGGGCCGACGCCGATCACAGAGATGCGCGTGTTGCTCATGCCCTCGAGCGCGATCACGTAGTCCTGCGCGTTCTTCGGCAGGTCGTCGAAGGTGCGCGCGGTCGAGATGTCCTCGCTCCAACCGGGGAAGTACTCGAGCACGGGCGTCGCGTGGTGGAAGTCGGTCTGGTTGACCGGCACCTCGTCGAAGCGCCGGCCGTCGACGTCGTAGGCCACGCACACCGGGATCTGCTCGAGTCCGGTCAGGATGTCGAGCTTGGTGAGCACGAGGTCGGTGATGCCGTTGACCCGGGTCGCGTAGCGCGTGATCGGCGCGTCGTACCAGCCGACGCGGCGCGGCCGGCCGGTGGTGGTGCCGAACTCGAAGCCGCGCGAGCGCAGCCATTCGCCCTGCTCGTCGAACAGCTCGGTCGGGAACGGACCGGAGCCGACGCGGGTCGTGTAAGCCTTGACGATGCCGACGATGCGGTCGAGAGCGCCGGGTCCGATGCCTGATCCGGTCGACGCGCCACCGGCCGTCGCCGACGACGACGTGACGAACGGGTAGGTGCCGTGGTCGACGTCGAGCATGGTGGCCTGGCCGCCCTCGAACACCACGACCTCGTCGCGGCGCAGGGCCTCGTCGAGCAGGTATCCGGTGTCGGCGACCATCGGACGCAGACGCTCGGCGTACGACAGCAGGTCTTCGACGATCTCGTCGGCGGTGATCGCGCGGCGGTTGAAGATCTTCACCAGCAGGTGGTTCTTCTGGTCGAGGGCGCCCTCGACCTTCTGGCGCAGGATGTTCTCGTCGAACAGGTCCTGCACGCGGATGCCGACGCGGTTGATCTTGTCGGCGTAGGCCGGGCCGATGCCGCGGCCGGTCGTGCCGATCATGCGCTTGCCGAGGAAGCGCTCGGTGACCTTGTCGAGCGTGCGGTGGTACTGCGTGATCAGATGCGCGTTGGCGCTCACCTTGAGGCGCGAGACGTCGATGCCGCGGGCGCCGAGCGCCTCGAGCTCACTGAAGAGCACCTCGAGGTCGATCACGACGCCGTTTCCGATCACCGGGGTGACTCCCGGCGACAGGATGCCGGAGGGCAGCAGATGCAGCGCGTACTTCTCGTTGCCGACCACGACGGTGTGGCCCGCGTTGTTGCCGCCGTTGAACTTGACGACCCAGTCGGTGCGCTCGCCGAGCAGGTCGGTGGCCTTGCCCTTGCCCTCATCGCCCCACTGGACGCCGACGATAACGATTCCTGGCATGGGTATCCCCCTTGCTTTCGCCGGGTTTGCACCGGCTGATGAGCTGGCCCTCTTCGGGCGGCTCCATCCTATCGAAGGTCGTTCGCCGACCCTCCGGGCTGTGGAGTGGAGGGACCCACGTCCTGCAGATGCGCGGCCGAAGCGGAGTCGACGGAGGACTGGCGGAAAAGCATCGGATGCTGTCGCTCGCGCGCATCGCCGATGTCGGTGGCCGGTGGCACGATCGGATAATGCCGAAGACCGGTCGCGTGAGCCGCGACGACACCCTGATCACAGCGACACCCCGAAAGCAGGGACCGCTCGTGCTCATCGCCGCCCTGGTGACGGTGGTGCTGTGGGCGTCGGCGTTCATCGGCATCCGCGGCGCAGGGGAGCACTTCGATCCGGGTGCGCTCGCGCTGCTGCGCATGGCGGTGGGCACTGCCGTGCTCGCGATCATCGCGGTGCGTCACGGCTTGCGGCTTCCCGACCGCCGGCACTGGTGGCTCGTGGCGGTGTGGGGCATCGGCTGGTTCTGCGTCTACAACCTCGCGCTCAACGCCGCCGAGCGGACCCTCGACGCGGGCACGGCGGCGATGGTCGTGAACCTCGCGCCTCTCATGGTCGTGGTCTTCAGCGGACTGTTCCTGCGCGAGGGGTTCCCCAAGCCGCTCGTCATCGGGGCGCCGATCGCCTTCCTCGGCGTGGTGCTGATCGGCATGAACTCGTCGACGAGCGAGGGTCCCGACATCACCGGCCTTCTGCTCGCGCTGCTCGCCGCCGTGCTGTACGCGGGGTGCACTCTGCTGCAGAAGCACCTGCTCAGCGCGGGATCCGACGCGACGACCCTGACGTTCCTCGGCGCTGCAGCCGGCACCGTCGCGCTGATTCCCTGGGTGGGCAACCTGGTCGGAGTACTGCAGACGGCTCCGCTGGGCTCGACACTGTGGGTCGTGTATCTCGGCATCTTCCCGACGGCGGTCGCCTTCACGACATGGGCGTACGTGCTGCAGCGCAGCACCGCCGGGCAGACGTCGGCGACGACCTACGTCGTACCGGCGATCGCGATCCTGATGTCGTGGGCGATCCTCGGCGAGGTGCCGACCCCGCTCATGTTCATCGGCGGCGCGCTGTGCCTGCTCGGAGTGCTCGTGACCCGCATGCGCTGGGGCCGTCGCTCCGCCTGACCGTCGGCGTTCGCCCGGTGCGTGATCTCTCACCGAGACCGATCAGCGAGCGCTGTGCCCGTGCATGGCCAAGAAAGCACCTCACACGCGACCATCCGATGTTCTTTTGACCACCCACCGCACTTCACCCGCGTTTTTGACCACCCACCCACTGCGCCTCCCATCGCTTCGCGACCAGTGTCGAGATACCGACATATCGGTCTAGCGTCGACCGGCATACTGACCGATAAAGTGTGCGCGGAGGCGAAATGAAGACCTGGTGGCCCTACGCACGCCTCGCAGCGGCGGTGCTCGGACTCGCGGCGATCGCCGCGCAGCTCGCCCGCAGCATCGAGAACGCTCTCGCGGCCACCACCGAGTGGGGTCAGCACCTGCCTACTGTCGCCGCGAACTTCTTCAGCTTCTTCACAATCCTGTCGAACGTGCTCGCGGTGATGGTTCTGGCGATCGGCGCGATCTGGTCACTGCGCCACCGCCGCGGCACCGAGCCGGAGCCGACCTGGTTCGCGATCATCCTGGCCTGCGTGAGCACCTACATGATCGTCACCGGCATCGTCTACAACACGCTGTTGCGAGGCGTCGAGCTGCCCCAGGGTGTGACCGTGCCGTGGTCGAACGAGGTGCTGCACGTCGTGATCCCGCTGTTCCTGCTCGCGGATCTGCTGTTCGCGCCGCGTCGACGCGCGCTGCGCTGGAGCGCCGTCGCGATCATCACGATCTTCCCGATCGTCTGGGTCGTCTACACGATGATCCGCGCGAACCTCATCATCGCCCCCGCCACTGGTGAGACCTGGTGGTACCCGTATCCGTTCCTCAACCCGCATCTGGTGCCCGGCGGCTACCTCGGCGTCTCGGGATACATCGTCGGCATCGCGATCGCCATCATCGGCGTCGCGTGCTTCGTGGTGTGGGTCGGGCGCAAGCGCGGTGCTCCCGTCCCTGCCGCCGTCTGATCGGACCGCCGAGAGCTCGACCTGTATCCGTCGCCGGGCCGGAGCGGAGAGACCGGATGCGGTTACGCTGGTCGACGGGGGGTCGTCGACGCGTCCCCCCGTGGGAACGAGGAGACATACCGATGAACGAGCCCTACGCGCCCGGCCCCTCTGCAGGTTCGACGCCGCCGCCTCCGCCCGCGCCCTCCACCCAGGCAGCCCCACCTGCCCCGCCCGCTCCTGCGACCCGCGCCGCCGCATCGGCATCCGCACCCGCGGCACCCGCGGCGTCGACGTCGGCGAGCAAGAAGTCAGAAGCCCCCACCGAAGCTGAGCTCCAGCGCGCGACCGCCGTGCTCAAGACCGTGTCAGACGCGTACTCCGCGAAGATGGTCGGCCAGGAGCGTCTGCGCATGAGCCTGCTGATCTCGCTGATCGCGGGTGGGCATATCCTGCTCGAAAGCGTTCCGGGACTCGCGAAGACGACCGCTGCGAGCACGCTCGCCGACACCGTGAGGGCGCAGTTCAAGCGCATCCAGTGCACGCCCGACCTGCTTCCCAGCGACATCACCGGCAACCAGATCTACGACGCGGCGACCGGATCGTTCCGCACCGTGCTCGGCCCGGTGCACGCGAACTTCGTGCTGCTCGACGAGATCAACCGCTCGAGCGCCAAGACCCAGAGCGCCATGCTCGAGGCGATGCAGGAGCACCAGACCACGATCGGCGGCGAGGTGCACCACCTGCCCAAGCCCTTCCTCGTGATCGCGACGCAGAACCCGATCGAGCAGGAGGGCACCTACGAGCTGCCCGAGGCGCAGATGGACCGCTTCCTGCTGAAGGAGATCGTCGAGTACCCGAGCCCCGCCGAGGAGTTCGAGATCCTCGGGCGCATCGACTCGGGTGTGCTCGACCCCGACCGCCACGTCTCGAGCGCGATCAGCCTCGACGACGTGCACATGCTGCAGGACGTCGCGAGCCGCATCTACGTCGACCCGGCGATCCGCAACTACATCGTCTCGATCGCCTACGTCACTCGCAACCCCGCGCCGTACATCGGCGAGGAGCGCGCCCGCTTCATCAAGTACGGCGCGAGCCCCCGGGCGAGCATCGCGTTCCTGCAGGCATCCCGGGCGCTGGCGCTGCTGAACGGCCGTGGCCACGTGATCCCGGAGGACATCCGCTCGCTGCGCCACCTCGTGCTGCGCCACCGCGTGCTGCTGACCTTCGAGGCCGACGCAGACGGCATCCGCAGCGAGGAGATCATCGACCAGATCTTCGCCGCAGTGCCCACACCCTGACCTTCGACACGCTCAGGGACCCACCCGCCATGTCCAGCCTGATCGCCCAGGTGAAGAGCAAGCTCTTCATCCACTCGTCGCGCAAGTCGCTGCACGCGCTCGACGGCGCCTACGCGTCGCTGCTGCACGGCCGCAGCCTCGACTTCGAGGATCTGCGCAAGTACGAGTACGGCGATCAGGTGCGTGACATCGACTGGCGCGCCACGGCTCGGCTGGGCACCCCGCTGGTCAAGCGACACCGCGCGATGCGCATGCACACCATCCTGTTCGTGGTCGACACCGGCCGTTCGATGGCCGCGCTCGCGCACGACGAGAGGTCGAAGAAGGACCTCGCGATCCTCGCCACCGGCGTGCTCGGTGTGCTCGCGCTGCGCCACGGTGACGACTTCTCTCTCGTCTACGGCGATTCCGACCGCATCCGCCGGCGCGCACCGGGCCGCAGCGAGGGCGCGCTCGAACACGCCCTGCGCACGATCGACCAGTCGATCGACGCGAGCACGGCGTCGAGCGACCGAGACGCGCTGCTGTCGTACGTCACCCGCACGATCTCGCGGCGCATGATCGTCGTCGTCATCACCGACGAGGCTCCGGTCACCGAAGCGACAGAGCGGATGCTGCGCCGACTGCGCGTGCAGCACGACGTGCTGTGGCTGACCGTGAGCGATGCCGACCCGGTGCTCGACCACGCGACGGGCACCATCCGCAGCGATGTCGACAGCATGTGGGAGGTGCCCGACTTCGTGCAGGGCGACCCCGACATCATCCGTGAGCTCGCCGCGCAGACCGAGGCCGACGCTGCGCGTCTGGCAGAGCTGCTCAAGCGCATGGAGATCAGCCACAGCGTTCTGGCCGGCCAGGACGACGCCGTCTCGCAGCTGCTGCAGCTGCTGAATCGGAGGTCGAATGCCCGGCTCTGATGAGCTCTACCCGCCGTTCCAGTACGGCTGGGGATGGCTCCTGCTCGCCTTCGGCATCCTGCTGCTGATCATCGCGGCGGCGTGGCTGATCGTCGCTCTGACGCGTCCGCGGCGCGACCTCACGCTGACCCGCGACGCGCAGGGGCCCACTCTGCTCACGACCGATGTGCTGTCGCAGCTGAGGGTCGAGTACTTCGACCGCATCCAGCGCATCGAAGACGACTACCGCGCACGCGCGCTCTCGGCCCGCAATGCGAACCTCGAGCTCAGCCGTGTGGTGCGCACCTTCGTGAACGAGTACAGCGGACTCGAAGCCCCGGTGCTCGCGCTCGACGATCTCGTGTCTCGCGGAGTGCACCCCGCCCTCGTCGACGCCATGGGGCGCCACTATTACCCGAGCATCTTCCGACCCGGCCCCGCGATCGATCCGATCGCAGGCGCCGAGGCGGCCAGAACGGTGGTGCGCACGTGGCACTAGCGAACGGGTGGCTCATCCTCGTCGCCGTCGGCGTCGTCGTGATCGCGATCGCGCTCGGCATCGTGATCGGTCTGCGCAGCCATGCGAAGACCGACGAGCACGAGCGGGCGCGTGTCGCCCGCGCCGAACGCCTGCGCGCGCTGCCGACCTTCCGGCAGGCGCTGAACCGACGTGTGCTGGCGTTGTCGAGCATCCTGCTGATCGGCGTGGTCGCGACCCTGGCTGCCGGAGTCGTCTCGGCGCGCCCGATGGCGTCGCAGACCATCCAGCCCGTCAACACGAGCCGCGACATCATGCTGTGCCTCGACGTCTCGGGCTCGATGAGCGAGGTCGACGTCGAGGTGCTCACGGTCTTCGAGGAACTGCTCGAGGATTTCGAGGGCGAGCGCATCGGCCTCACAATCTTCAACAGCTCGCCCGTGCAGATCTTCCCCCTGACCGATGACTACGAGTTCATCAGCGACCACCTGCGGAGCATCCGCGAGAGCTTCGAGTTCAGCGAGTCGATCCCCGAGCACTGGGTCGGCACGCTCAACGGCAACGGCGCCTCGCTGATCGGCGACGGTCTGGCCGCATGTGCCATGGCATTCGACCACCCCGACGACGAGCGGTCGCGGTCGATCATCTTCGCCACCGACAACGAGGTCAACGGCGCCTCGATCGTGACTCTCGACGAGGCTGCGGCGTACGCCGATTCGAACGGGGTCCGGGTGTTCGCGCTCAACCCGGTGCAGGGCAAGGATGCCGACGTCAGCGCCGAGCTCACGAAGGCCGCCGAGGCGACGGGCGGCCAGGCCTTCGGCCTGCGCGACACGACCACCGTGAGCGACATCGTCGCCCAGGTGCAGGAGCAGGAGGCGGCCGCGCTGAAGGGTCAGGCGCAGGTCGTCTGGACCGACGCCCCGAACCTCTGGATCGTCGTGCTGATGATCTCGATGCTCTCGTTCATCGTCGTGCTCTGGAGGGTGAGACTGTGATCTTCCAGCCCGTGCTCAACGTCTTCCTCCTGGCGCTTCTCTGCGCGCCGGTGGCCGCTCTCGCCGTGATCGCGCTGACGAAGGCCAAGGGACGCGACAAGGCGCTGTGGGCCATGCGGCTGGTCATGCTGCTGGCCTGCTTCGTCATGTTCCTGCGGCCGGGCATCCCCGGGGGCGCGACCGAGACGCTGGCGACCGACACAGACATCGTGCTCGTCGTCGACACGACCGCGAGCATCGTCGCCGAGGACTGGAACGGCGACGAACCGCGCCTGGACGGCGTCCGCGCCGACGTGCAGACGATCGTCGACGAGTACCCGGGCGCCCGCTTCGCCCTGATCACCTTCGACGCTTCGGCCGACCTGCGCATGCCGCTCACGACCGACACGACCGCGCTCGTCTCCTCGCTCGAGGTGCTTCGGCCCGAGGTGACGAGCCAGTCGCGCGGCAGCTCGATCGGCATCGCCAACCAGCTGCTCGCCGACACGCTGTCGAACGCGGCCGAGGCCTCGCCCGACCGCTCGCGCATGGTCTTCTACTTCGGCGACGGCGAGCAGACGGTGACGTCGCCGCCCGAGCCCTTCGACGGCAGCGAGAAGCTCACGGATGCCGGCGCGGTGCTCGGCTACGGCACCGCCGAAGGCGGCCCGATGAAACTCAACACGGGCAGCGTGGATGGGTCATCGAGTGGGTACATCGAGTATCAGGGGGCGAACGCACTGTCGGTGATCGACGAGGCGAACCTCGAGGCGATCGCCGCGGATCTCGGCGTCGACTACCAGCACCGCACCGCGGATGCCGAGCTGATCCTGCCCGAGGCTCCGTCGACCACCACCAGCTATGCCGAGTCGGGAACGGTCGGCAATGTGACCGAGCTGTACTGGATCGCCGCCCTCGTCGTGGTGGCGCTGCTCGGCGTGGAGCTCACAAGGGCGAGCATGCTCGTCGCCCGACTGCGTCTGCTGCGAGCGCCGTCGTCGTCCCGCCGCCGGAAGAGCCCGACCGGCGGAGGTGCCGCATGACCGACCTGTCCGCCCGCGCAGGCGCGACGCCATCCGGCAGCCCCGAAGACCTGAGGGCATCAGCCGCCGCCGCCCTGCTGGCCTCGAATCGTCGCCGACGCAGCATCCGTCGGTGGATCGCGATCGGCACACTGCCCCTCGCGCTGGCCGCCCTGCTGTTCGTCGGCAAGATCCTCAGCATGTACGCGTTCGCGCACCAGTCGATCACCGCCTACGTGGCCGACGACTACGCGGGTTCTGAGGCATCGGCCCGCGGCCAGGAGTTCCTCAACTGGTTCGAGCCCTACAAGGCGCCGTTCAACGTGGGCACCGCACTGGCCGGGGCCGAGAAGCTGCCGGAGGCGCGGGCGAAGCTCGAGGAGTCGCTCGACCTGGCGACCGGCCTCGAGGTGTGCACGGTGCGCATCAACCTGGCGCTCGTCCTCGAGCGCATGGGCGACGCCGCGCGCACCGAGGGCGACGGCGCTGCGGCCGCCGAGTTCTATGGCGAGGCGCTCACCGTCACGACCGAGACGCCGGAGGAGTGCAACAGCGACGAGGCGCAGGAGCAGTCATCCGACCCTGACCGCGACATGCAGCAGAGCCAGGATGACCTCGAAGACCGTCTCAAGCAGAAGCAGCAGAACGAGCAGCAGCCACCCCCCGAGGAACAGCAGGAGCAGGAGCCGCAGCCCTCGGACGAGAAGCTCGAAGAGCTCGAGGAGAAGCTCGAGCAGGGCACGCAGGAGCGCGATCAGCAGCAGGGCGACGACGGCGGCGGCTCGGGAACGGACAAGCCATGGTGATGGATCACGAGAAGCAGAGGGCCCGCTACGTCGCCGGCACCGAGGGGGCACCACCAGTTCCGCCGCCCGGAGGCTATCGCAACGCACGCCGTCAGGCCGGTCCCGTCGTGCAGCATCCGGGCTCCCCGGCCATGTCGGGCACGGCGACCGCGGCCGAAGCCTCGACGGAGGAGAAGAAACCGGCGAACGCACTCGGCTGGGTCGCTCTGATCCTCGGCATCCTGTTCGCTCTGATCCTCCTCATCACCCTGGCGATCGGAGCGACCGACGCACTCTACGGCGTGACCATGCTGGCTCTGCAGCTCGTGGTCGTCGCCGTCATCATCGGTGCGATGTTCACCGCCCGCGGACGCACCCTGGGAGCCGTCGCCCTTGCGGTCACCCTGATCTTCAACGTCGCCACGGTGGGCGGCATCGGTGCACTGCAGACCTCGGCCTCGGGCAGCTATGACGGCATGAAGACCGAGGAGCAGAAGCACGAAGAGGCCTACCCCGGCATCAGGGGCACGGATCCTCAGGATGCTCTGCGGCAGCAGTCGCTCGAAGACGTGCGGGCCGAGGCCGACAGCCTGTTCGCCGACATCCGCGAGCGCGTCACCGACGAATACGGGTACGAGTGGGTGCAGGTCGGCGACGAGGATCTGCGCCCAGAGCGCAACGGCTACGGCGGAGAGTCGATGCTCGTCGAGTACACGTCCGTGGGCTGGGCGACCAGCGAGCCGATCCAGGACTACAGCCTGAAGCTCGAGGTCATGGCCACGATCGACGAGGTCGTCGCCGCGCACGGCCTGCCGTCGCTGTACTCGTTCAACGGCGAGTATTCGGGCATCGATCCGTCGATGATCGCGAAGCTCTACGGCAGCGAGGACCCCCGCGAGCAGCACACGTGGGAGTACTACACCGAGAACTACCCCGACCCGATGCGGTTCTACACGAACATCTTCGACCTCTCGAACGATCCGTCCGGCGACTTCCTGAAGACCAGAGAGGCGCAGAGCGCCCGCACCGGAGAACCGCTCGAGGGGCTGCAGATGGTCGTCATCGCGAGCGCTGTGCTCAGCGACGCCGACCGCGCCGAGTTCGAGCAGAAGCTGCAGGAGTACCCCGGGTTCTGAGTTCTGGTGTCTGTACCACCCCGGGGGTAGCGTCATGGCATGGAGACAACCATGGAAAAATCAGGGCGCGACAACCTCGCGGAGGAGGACGGGCGCCTAGTCATCCGAGGCTGTGGGACGCCCCTCTCGGCTGACGACATCAGAGAGCTTCGATTCGCTGACCAGCGCTGACCTGCTTATCAACACGAGGGGCGGTCGCACTCGTCTGATCTCGCGACGCCCGATTCAGCTCGCGAGCGAGAGCCCCGCGGCGAGCGCGAATCCCAGCACCGTCGCAAGCCCCGTCACCTGCTTCGCCTTCTCCTGCGCATCCGGGACCATCGAGTCGACGAGCATGACGAGCAGGGCACCGGCCGCGAAGCCGCTCGCGCCCGCACGGAACTCATCTCCGGTCGCGCTCGCCAGGCCGAAGCCCGCGACGGTCGCGAGCGCGCAGATCACCGAGATACCGGCCCAGAGCAGCAGCACGCGCGACTTGGCCATGCCGCCTTTCAGCAGATCGGCGGCCGAGCCGATCGACTCGGGCAGGTTCGAGACCACGATCGCCACGACGAGCGCGATGCTCACCGGTTCACCGGAGGCGAGGCCGATGCCCAGCACGAGCTGCTCGGGGATGCCGTCGAGCAGCGCGCCGAGCGCGAGTGGGACACCCGCGCCGCTGTCCTTCGACTTCGCCGCTCGCGCATCGAGGATCCGGTCGGCGATGAAGTACGCGAGGGCTCCCGCGACGACGCCGACGATCAGGGGGATGGGGCCCGCGAGATCGAGTCCCTCCTCCCACAGCTCGAACGCGATGGACGCCATGAGGGCGCCCGCGCCGAAGCCGAGCACGATGCCCAGCCACCGCGGTGGCCAGGTGCGCAGCAGGGCGAGCGCGGCTCCGATGATCAGGGGCGATGCCGCGACGACGCCCCACAGGATCGCTGCACCCATACCGACCTCCTTCAAGGCAACTCTGCCACCGTCGGGATGGAAATCGCGGATGGATCCGGCTCGCCCACGCGCGTCGCCGCCGCGCCCGCTCCGTTCAGCCGACCTGGATGCGATGGATGCCGAGGTCGGTGCGACCTGGGAGCAGATCCTGTCGGAGCGCCCGGGTGCCGTGGTAGTCGCCGTCGCGCAGCCGGCGATACGGACTGCTCGGCGACTCGTCGCGGACCCCCGAGAGTCGTTCGAGCAGGCGGGCGCTCTCGTGATCGACGCCCGCCGAGTCCAACCCGTCGGCATCGTGGACGACGTGCAGGTCGAGCGGTTCGATGCCGGTGTACCAGAGGGTTCCGTGGGTGAGTGGGAACATCAGCGAGTCCAGATCACCGCTGACGCCCCGTTCTCCGATGGAACGGTCGTCCTCGCCTGCCGTGACGATCACGAGGGCTCGCCGCCCGGCGAGAGGCCCCTCGCCGTAGCGCAGCGGAAGACCGGTCTCGGCATCGGAGGTGCCATACGCGAACCCGTTGGTGAGCACGCGGTCGAACCACCCCTTGAGGATCGCCGGCGGCCCGTACCACCACAGCGGAAACTGCAGCACGACGAGATCGGCGGCCGCGAGCTTGCGCTGTTCCTCGATCACATCCGGCGGCAGCTGCCCCGCGGCGAACGCCTCGCCCATCAGATCGACGAGGTTGCCTTCCCTGCCGTGCGGCTGGCCCAGATCCTGGGACGCGAGGACGGGGTCGAACCGCTGAGCGTACAGGTCGGTGATCTCGACGTCGTGGTCGCGCGAGAGCGCTTCGACTCCGTCGCGGAACAGTCGCGCGTTGAACGAGTTCTCCTGCGGGTGGGCGTAGATCCAGTGGACGGTCGGGCGTGATGCTGACACGGATGGCCTTTCTTCAGTGGGAGACGGGGTGGGGAGCTGTGCGCCGCCACAGCGGCAGGAGTGCCGCGGCGACGACCGCCCCGGCTGCGATGAGCAGCGCGACGACGAAACCGCGAGACCCTGCGATCACGGCGATCGTGCCGAGCACCGCGATGCCGAGGCCGCCGCCGAGGGCGAAGCCGACCTCCTGGATCGCGCCCACCTGACCGGCGTCGTCTTCGGTCGTCACGTCGAAGAGCGTGGTCGCGGCCAGCGTCGCCGCGACCCCGAACCCCGCCCCGACCAACACGAGCGGCAACGCGACGAGATCGACTCCGGTCGACAGCCAGACGAGCCCCGCGCCCTGCACCACGAGAGCGAGCACCGTGAGCGTGGGCGAGCTCAGCCACCGCAGGAACAGGGGGGCGAGCACTCCGCCGAGCGCGATCGCCATCGCCTGCGGAAGGATCGCGATGCCGGCTTCGGCCGCGCTGAACCCCCTGGCATCCTGCAGGTGCAGGCTCACCAGCAGGACGGATGCCGTCGACACTCCGCCGCTCGCCACGATGCGCACGATCGCAGGGCTGAAGCCGGGGACTCGGAAGAGCCGCATGTCGATGAGGGGTTCGGCGAGGGCGCGCTGGCGTCGGATGAAGAAGACGAGCGTGCCGACCGCGACCACGCCGGCGATGCCCGCGGCGACGGGGGCGGCGAGCACCTCGTGCAGGGCGAAGACGAGGGCGCCGAGCGCGACGATCGACGACACGATGCTGAGGATGTCCCACGAGGGCGGCCGGGAGCTGCGGGAGTCAGGCACGAGCCAGATCGCGAGCACACCGGCGACGACCGCTAGCGGGACGCTGCCCAGCAGCAGCCACCGCCATCCGGGTCCCTCGGTGACGAGCCCGCCGAGCACGGGTCCGAGCGCACTGCCCGCGCCGAAGGTCGCGGTCCACAGTCCGTAGGCCAGCACGCGCTGCCGTGCGTGATAGTGCGCCCCGATCGTGGCGACGACGCCCGCGACCACGAAGGCTTCCGCGACGCCGAGCAGCGCGCGCACGACGATCAGCAGCATCCCGTCCTGAGCGAATCCGCCCACCAGATTGAGCACGGCGAAGCCCGCGAGTCCTGCGAGCACGATGCGCTTGCGACCGAACGCGTCACCGATCCGGGCGGCGATGATCAGGGTCGCCGCCAACGAGAGCGCATAGATGTCGACGAGCCACAGCGCACCGCTGTCGCTGAGGGCGAGGTCGCCGCGGATCGCCGGCAGCGCGGTCGACATGCTGCTGATCGCGAGCGCCCCGATCAGGATGCCGAGAAGCAGCGGGATCATGGCGAGCCACGGATGCAGGGCGGTGCGCGGTCGAGCGGATGCCGTGGGAATCGGGAAGGTCACCGCATCAGTCTCGTGTCCTGAGTACACTTCAGACAAGTACGGTCATGGATGGTAGATAGTGACTGTCTGGATACTATGGCCGCGATGAGACGGAACGGAAGGCGGATCCCATGAGGGAGAAGACGGAGCGCATCGTCCGGGAGTGGGGCGACGCGTGCGACGCGGAGATCTCGATCGCTGTGATCGGCGGAGCCTGGAAGCCCAGCATCCTCAGCCTTCTCGACGAGCACGAGGTGCTGCGATTCGGCGAGCTCAGCAGGCTGCTCGACGAGCCGACCGCTCGTGTGCTCACCCGTCAGCTGCGTGAGCTGGAGGACAACGGGCTTCTCATCCGCACGGTGTACCGGCAGGTCCCGCCCAAGGTCGAGTACCGACTGAGCGACCTCGGCCGAGGGTCGATGCCCCTCGTCGAAGCCCTGACCGACTGGGGCGGCCGATACGCGGCGCATCAGCGACGAGAACTCGAACGACGTGAGAATCTCGAGCTCGCCGCCGAGCCGGAGACGCTCGAGCCCGCCGCCGCGCGCTGACACCGGGCCTCGTCACTCCCTCCCTCCCGTCCGAAACAGCCGACACGCCGCCGATAGACTGGGAAGCATGTCCAAGGTCCTCCAGTCACTTCCCGTCGGCGAGCGCGTCGGCATCGCCTTCTCCGGAGGACTCGACACCTCCGTCGCCGTCGCGTGGATGCGCGACAAGGGTGCCGTCCCCTACACGTATACCGGCGATCTCGGGCAGTACGACGAAGACGACATCGAGTCGATCCCCGGCCGCGCGCTCGAGTACGGCGCCGAGGCCTCGCGTCTGGTCGACTGCAAGACCGCCCTGGTCGAGGAGGGTCTCGTCGCGCTGTCGTGCGGCGCCTTCCACATCCGCTCGGGCGGACGCACGTACTTCAACACCACGCCCCTCGGCCGCGCCGTCACCGGCACGCTGCTCGTGCGCGCCATGAAGGAGGACGGCGTCGACATCTGGGGTGACGGCTCGACCTACAAGGGCAACGACATCGAGCGGTTCTACCGCTACGGCCTGCTGGCCAACCCGCGCCTGCGCGTGTACAAGCCGTGGCTCGACGCCGACTTCGTCACCGAGCTCGGCGGCCGCAAGGAGATGAGCGAATGGCTCGTCGCCCACGACTTCCCCTACCGCGACTCGGTCGAGAAGGCGTACTCGACCGACGCCAACATCTGGGGCGCCACGCACGAGGCGAAGACCCTCGAGCACCTGAACGTCTCGCTCGAGACGGTCGACCCGATCATGGGCGTCAAGTTCTGGGACCCCTCCGTCGCGATCGAGACCGAAGACGTCTCCGTCACGTTCGAGGCCGGACGCCCGGTCGCCATCAACGGTGTCGAGTACACCGACCCGGTCGCCCTCGTCATGGAGGCCAACACGATCGGCGGACGCCACGGCCTCGGCATGAGCGACCAGATCGAGAACCGCATCATCGAGGCGAAGTCGCGCGGCATCTACGAGGCCCCGGCCATGGCGCTGCTCTTCATCGCGTACGAGCGCCTCGTCAACGGCATCCTGAACGAAGACACCCTCGCGACGTACCACGAGCAGGGTCGTCGCCTGGGTCGCCTCATGTACGAGGGACGCTGGCTCGAGCCGCAGTCGCTCATGCTGCGCGAGTCGATCCAGCGCTGGGTCGGCCTCACGATCTCGGGCACCGTCACGATCCGCCTGCGTCGCGGAGACGACTGGACGATCCTCGACACCGCGTCGCCCAACCTGTCGTACGGCCCCGAGAAGCTGTCGATGGAGCGTGTCGGCGACGCCGCCTTCGGCCCGGTCGACCGCATCGGACAGCTGACCATGCGCAACCTCGACATCGCCGACTCGCGCTCGCGCCTCGAGCAGTACGCGGGTCTCGGCCTCATCGGCGGCGCCACCGGCGAGCTCGTCGGACGCGTCACCGCCGGCGAGTCAGGCGAGATCACGGGCTCCGTCGAGGAGGTCGACGAGAACTTCGCCGACGCGGTCGACACCGCATCCGAGGGTGCTGCGTTCGACTCCGGCACCGACTGACTCTCGGTTCTTCTGGAGGGGGGCGGATGCTGCGGCATCCGCCCCCTTCTTTCTGCCCGCGCGGTGCACTGCGACCCTGTGAGTCCCCCGAGTTATCTTGCACACATCTGTGCACAATACGTAGAATGGGGGCATGACCACCCGTGCTCCCCGCCGCGACTCCGTCGAGAACCGCGCCGGAATCCTCGATGCGGCCCGCGCAACCCTTGCGACCGACCCGCGCGCCTCGATCGACGTCATCGCCCGCAGCGCCGGCCTGTCGCGCCGCACGCTCTACGGCCACTTCGACGACCGCGAGGCACTGATCCGCGAGCTGATCTCGGTCGGAGCGCAGCGCTTCAACGCGATCGCCGAGTCCGTCACCGACGCCGACTCGCGCATCGCGCTGGCCCGCCTCGCCGCACGTCTCTGGCAGGAGGCCGCGCACGTTCAGGTCGCCGCCGCGCTCGCCCTCGACGAAGCCCACGTGCAGCACACCGCAGACGCCCTCGCCCCCCTGCGCCGCACCGTCGCCGCCCTCGCGCGTCGCGGGCAGGAAGACGGCAGCTTCCGCACCGACCTCTCAGCCCCGACCCTCGCCCGCCTCATCGAAGAGGTCGCGCGCACGGTCGTCTCGCGCACGGACGCCCACAGCACGGGCGCGGCCGGCCTCGCCGTGCGCACACTGCTCAGCATCGCCGGGCTCTCATGGCGCGA
This sequence comes from Microbacterium sp. K2, assembly GCF_051365005.1. NCBI lineage: Bacteria > Bacillati > Actinomycetota > Actinomycetes > Micrococcales > Microbacteriaceae > Microbacterium > Microbacterium sp. K2. The sequence continues at coordinate 2,235,767 of NZ_JBLWII010000001.1, forward strand.
AGCCGACGAGCTGCTGAACGCGCACCCAGACATCGCCGAATCGCAGGAGGTCAGCGCATGAGAGTCACTCTGCACGAGGTGAGCAAGGGTCGCGGCGGTCAGTCGCTGCCGACGACGAGCCTGGAGTTCCACAGCGGAGCGGTGCGCTTCGCCCTCGCCGAGACCGAGCAACGACCGACCGTGCTGGGCCTGATCGCCAGCGGACGGATGCGCCCGGACACCGGACGCGTGACGATCGACGGCGACGCGAACAACAAGGCCCTGCGCCGCACGATCGCGCTCGTCGACGCTCCCGATGTCAGCGACCCGCACCCCGACATCACCCTGGCAGGCGTGGTGGGCGAAGAGCTCATGTTCGCCGGCCTCGGGGCGACGCCGCTGCACGCACGCCGCTGGCTGAACCAGCTCGGCTTCGGCGACCTCGCCGGGGTGCCGATCGGCAACGTCGACCCGGCCGCACGCGTGCGGATCCTGTGCGAGCTCGCGATCCTCCGCGACGGCACCGAAGGCATCGTGCTCGTCGCTCCCGACCGCCACGGCGGCAGCCCCGACGGCTGGTGGCGCATCGCATCGGAGTTTGCCGACCGCGGCTACGCCATGCTCGTCGTCATCGGTGGATCCGCAGCGGTGGCCCTCGAACGCATGCATGAGCTCGAGGCGATCAACGCGTCCGGCCCGATCCCACCGCTCGTGCTCGACCACGCCTCCCGCTCGTCGAACGATGGCGTCGAAGCCGACGCAGACCCTCGCTCGTCGAACGATGGCGGTGAAGCCGACCGAGACGAAACGCCCGACACAGACCCCGGCCCCGTCCCGGAGAACCCGGACGACCTCGCCACGGCACCGCGTGTCGACGACGAACACGCCGAGGACACGCCCGATCCTCTCGGTTCTCCCCCAGACCCCGCGCCCCGCTCGTCGAGCGAGCCCCCCGACCCAGACACAGAACCCCGGTCGTTGAGCGAGGACGGCGAAGCCGACCGAGACGAAACGCCCGACACAGACCCCGAGAAGAACGGAGGCGAGCGATGAAGGTTCCCGCCATGATCGCCGCCGAGCTGCGGCGCCTCACCGCGAGCAAGATGGGCATCATCGCCCTGATCGCGCTCGTGTGCGTGCCGATCCTCTACGGCGGCCTGTACCTCTGGGCCAACCAGGACCCGTACGCGAAGTTCCCTGACGTGCCGGTGGCGCTGGTCGTCGATGACGCCGGGGCACTTGCCCCCACCACGGGAACGGATGCCGAGACCGGCGAGACCGTCAACTACGGCGAGGACGTCGCCGAGAACCTCATCGACGGCAATGCCTTCGACTGGCAGCGGATGTCGGCCGACGAGGCCGCAGACGCGTTGCGCGAGGGCACGGTCGACTTCACCGTGACGATCCCCGATGACTTCTCTGCGGCGCTGACCTCGGCCGCGGGCGACGACCCCCACCAGGCGCGCATCGAACTCGAGACCAACGACGCGAACAACTACCTCGCGTCGTCCATGGGCACCCAGGCGGTCGAGAAGATCCGCAGCTCAGTGGCCGAGATGGTCGGCAGCGAAGCCGCAGAGCGCCTGCTCACCGGACTCAGCGAGGTGCGAGACAACCTCGTCACCGCCGCCGACGGGGCCAGCCAGCTCACCGACGGCGCCAACACCGCGGCGACCGGCAGCGCCACACTCGCCGACGGCACATCTCAGCTCGCGGACGGCACGTCGCAGCTCGCCGGCGGCGCGTCTGAGCTCGCCGGCGGCGCGGCGACCCTCGCCTCGGGGGCTCAGCAGGTCAGCGACGGCAACCGACAGCTGGCCGACGTCGCCGACCGCGCCGGGTCGGCAGTGCAGCACGCGACGGATGCCCTGCCCCAGGCGCGACAGGACATCGCGACGGTCCTCACGGATCAGGGCCTCACGCAGGAGGAGATCGATCGGGTCCTCGCGACCCTCGACCCGCTCGGCACGCGTCTCGAAGAGGGCAACGCCACCGTGCAGAACGCGGTCGACAAGGTCGACCAGCTCGCCGCCGGAGCCGAGTCGTTGGCATCCGGTGCCTCACAGCTCGCCAGCGGCGCGCAGACCCTCGCCGGCGGCGCGCAGACCGTGGCGACGGGCGCGGCTGCGGCGAACGACGGCGCGGCCCAACTGCGCGACGGGCTCAGCACCCTCGCATCGGGCACGGCCGAGCTGCGCGACGGTCTCTCCGACGGGGTGGAGCAGATCCCCGTGTCGACCCCCGAACTGCGAACACTGCAGGCCGACACGATCGCAGACCCTGTCAAGGTGTCGAGCGACAAGGTCGCGTCGGCCGAGGACTACGGCGCAGGCCTCGCACCGTTCTTCGCCGCACTGTCGGCCTGGATCGGCATCTACGCACTGTTCCTCATCGTCAAGCCGGTCTCTCGCCGCGCCGTGACCGCGCTGCACTCTCCGATCCGGGTGACTCTGGCCGGCTGGCTGACTCCCGCGATGCTGGGCGCGGTGCAGATGGTCGGGCTCATGGGCATTCTCGCGATCACCCTGGGCTTCACGTTCAACAACCCCATCGGCACGCTGGGTGTGATGATCTTCGCGTCGGCGACGTTCGCGGCGATCATCCTCACCCTGAACGTCTGGCTCGGCTCAGTCGGTCAGTTCCTGGGCCTGGTGCTCATGGTGCTGCAGCTCGTCACCGCCGGAGGCACCTTCCCCTGGCAGACGCTCCCCGCTCCCCTGGCCGCGCTGCACCATGTGCTGCCGCTCGGCTACGTGGTCGACGCCATGCGACAGCTCATGTACGGGGGCAATCTCGCCAGGGCCGGGTGGGATCTGGTAGTGCTCGGGATCTGGCTGGTCGGCGCCCTGCTGCTCGCCGCCATCGGGGTGACCCGCATGACGCACCGGCGCACGCTGCGCGATCTGCAGCCGAGCCTGATCGGCTGACACTGCGGGCGGGGGCCGAGAACTCCCCCGCCCGCAGCGCCGTTGTGGGTAGTATTCCCAGAGTGCGTCGGTGAGACGCACTCTGGGACTCTCTGGGACTGAGTTCCGCCATGCCACCCGAAAGAGTTCTCGAAGATGACAACCCATTCGACCGAGATCGTCGACCCGTCGCGCCCTTCACTGGGCGCCCGCATCGGCCGCATCGTCTTCCTCGTCGTCGCCGCCATCGTGGTGGTCGCTGTCGCCGCCGCCTTCTTCGTGACCTGGACCATCCAGCGGTCCTTCCCGCAGACCGACGGCACCCTGCCGCTCGAGGGTCTGCAGGCCGAGGTCACGGTGCAGCGCGACGATCGCGGCATCCCGACCATCACTGCCGATTCGAGCCACGATCTCTTCTACGCCGAGGGATTCGTGCACGCGCAGGACCGCTTCTTCGAGATGGACTTCCGGCGACACGTGACGGCCGGGCGCGTGGCTGAGATGTTCGGCGAATCGCAGGCCGCAACGGATGCTTTTCTGCGCACCCTCGGGTGGCGCAAGGTCGCCGAGGCCGAGGTCGAGGCGATGGACGACGTGACGCGCGGCTACTACGAGGCGTATGCCGACGGCGTCAACGCCTATCTCTCATCACGCTCCGGTGCAGAGCTGTCGCTCGAATATGCCGTCCTCGGAATGCAGAATCCCGAGTACGTGCCCGAGCCCTGGGAGCCCGCCGATTCGGTCGCCTGGCTGAAGGCCATGGCCTGGGATCTCCGCGGAAACATCGAGGATGAGGTCGAGCGTGCGCTGCTGGCCGCGCAGCTCTCGGAGACCTCGGACCCGACCGGGATCACCGCGACGCTCGACGAGCTCTACCCTGCGTATCCGTTCGACGAGCATCCGGTGATCGTGCCCGAGCTGACGACCGTGACGACTACCGAGACCGGGGCCGAGCCCGCCGCGTTCACGACCGATGCGAACGACGATGAGATGCAGCAGGCCGCGACGACGATCGAGTGGCAGGAGGCCTCAGACGTGATCGAAGCGGCGAGCCTGCTCGTCGGCGACGTCGGCGAGGGCATCGGGTCGAACTCGTGGGTGGTGTCGGGAGACCTCACCGAGAGCGGGATGCCGCTGCTCGCCAACGACCCGCACCTGGGCGCATCACTGCCGTCGGTCTGGTACCAGGTGCAGCTGCGATGCAGCGAGGTCACCGACGAGTGCCCGTTCGACATGGGCGGCTTCTCGTTCTCGGGACTCCCCGGCATCGTGATCGGCCACAACCAGCAGATCGCCTGGGGCTTCACCAATCTGACCACCGATGTCACCGACCTCTACGTCGAGCGGATCGAGGGAGACCAGTACTGGCGAGACGGAGCGCTGGTGCCGATCGAGGAGACCACCGAGACGATCACGGTCGCCGGCGGCGACGACATCGACCTCACCATCCGGTCGACCGTGCACGGCCCCATCATCTCGGGGCTCACCGACGACTTCACGGCGATCGCCGACGAACCCGAGCCAGGCCTCGCCGCGGGTGGTGCGACGGGTGCTGCCCCCACGGGCGAGGCCTCCGAGTACGCGGTCAGTCTGCGCTGGACAGCACTCGACCCCGGCACGGCAGCCACCGCGATCTTCGCGCTGTCGACCGCCCAGGACTTCGACGAGTTCCGCTCGGCGGCCGCCCTGTTCGACGTTCCGGCGCAGAACCTCATCTACGCAGACGTCGAGGGCAACATCGGCTACCAGACTCCCGGACGCCTGCCCGTGCGAGGAGCCGGCGACGGGTGGATGCCGCAACCGGGGTGGGACAGCAGTTACGACTGGACCGGATTCATCCCCTTCGGCGAGCTGCCGATGTCGTACAACCCGGCATCCGGCTATATCGTGACCGCGAACAACGCGATCGTCACCGATGACTACCCGTACTTCCTCTCGCGGGACTGGGACTACGGCTATCGCGCGGATCGCATCGCCCATCTGATCGAACGACGCGTGGCAGCCGCACCGCTCACCGCGCAGGACATGCGCGAGATCCAGATGGACAGCGAGATGTGGATCGGCAAGCGCCTGGCATCCGCGATGGACGATGTCGAGGTGAAGGGCGCAGGCACAGAGGATGCCGTGGCCCTGCTGCGTTCGTGGGATGCGCAGAACGACGCGGGGTCGGCAGGAGCCGCCTACGCGAACGTGCTCTGGTCGAACCTCGTGCAGAACCTGTTCGCCGAACGCGACCAGCCTCTGCCGATAGACGGCCAGGGCCGCCTCTTCACGGTCGTCGCGGACCTGCTCGACGACCCCACCGACCCGCTCTGGACGAACCCGGCCATCGACGTCGCGAGCATGGACGAGATGCTGGCGCTGTCGGCCGAAGAGGCATATGACGAGCTCTCCGCGCTGCAGGGCGAAGCCGTCACGGGGTGGAGGTGGGGCGACCTGCACGCGATCACCCTCACGAGCGACACTCTCGGTTCGTCGGGCATCGCCCCGATCGAGATGCTCTTCAACCGCGGTCCGTACGCGGTCGGCGGCGGCGCATCGGTGGTCAACGCGACCGGGTGGGACCTCGGGTCCTCGTACGCGACGACCACCGTGCCGTCCATGCGCATGGTGGTCGACCTGGCGGACCTCGACGCCTCGACCTGGATCCACCTCACGGGCGCGTCTGGTCATGCGTTCCATGAGCACTACATCGATCAGACCGCCGACTGGGCGGCCGGCGTGCAGAAGCCGTGGGCGTTCTCCGAGAAGGCGGTCGATGCGGTGACGCGCAACACGCTGGTGCTGACGCCGGGCGAGTAGGCGCGGCCCGGCCCGTTCCTCAGGCGTCGACAGGGGCGGGACCGGATGCGGCCGCGCGGCGTGCGATCACCCAGATGCCGACCGCGGCAGCGAGGAAGATCACCGCCAGCATCGCCCATCCGGCGAAGCCGAAGGTGATCGCCGTGGCGTTCACGACGATCGGCGACGCGAGGGCTCCGAGCGAGAAGCCCATGCCGAACACGCCCTGATAGGCGCCGGCCCGCACGGGATCGGCGAGCTCGAAGCTGAGCCCCCAGGCTCCGGCCTGCGACAGGATCTCGGCGAACGTGTGCGTGATCATGCCGATGATGAGGATGACGATCGCGGCCCACGTCGGAAGACCTGCGGCGAGCGCATAGATCAGGCAGGCGCCGACCATGAGCCACCCCGCGATCATCGTCACCCGTCCCGCGATCCGGACGTCGTGCGTGCCGCGCGAGGCACGCACCTGGAACAGCACGACCAGCGCGGTGTTGACGATCAGGAGCACCGCGAACGTGGCATCAGGCGCATTCGTGTACTCGCTGATCCACAGCGGCACTCCGAGTTCTGCCACCCCGAACTGCATGCCGAAGATGGCCGAGAGTGCGCTCAGCAGCAGGTACCGGGGGTCGCGCCACGGAGAGCGCCTGTTCCAGTCCTTGCGTTCGGCGGATGCCGCGGCCGTCGCCTGCGTGTCGATGGATCCCGTCTCCGTGAGCTGGGCCGTGACACGACCGCGTGCGGGGGCGTCGACCGCCGCAGTCAGCCGGAGGAGCGAGAGCGAGCCCAGCGCGCAGACGGCACCCGCACCGGCGATGACGACCCGGTACGCCTCGGGGGTGCCGAGCGCCAGAGCGATCGCGCCGAAACCTGAGCCCGCCGCGATCGCGAGGTTCGTGACCGTGCGCAGCACAGCCCGGGCGTGCACTCTCTTGTCGGGTGCGAACCCTCGCGCGATGATCGCTGACCTCGCCGAGTATCCGAGCGAGTCGAAGAAGCCGGAGAGGCTGGCGAGCAGAAGCGCCGACACGAAATCTCCGACGAACGCATAGGCGGCGAGCAGCACGCCCCCGGTCATCTCGAAGCCGAATGCGAGGCGTCGGGCGCTCCACCGGTCCGCGAGCCAGCCGCCGAGGAGCGACCCCACGACACCGCATCCGCTCGACACCGCGAGCACCACGGCCGCCTGTGCAGGGGAGAGACCGATGATCTGCGTGAAGAACAGCACCGTGACCGCGAGGAAGACACCGCGGCCGATGCGCGACACAGCGGTCGCGGCGACGAGCGCGCGCAGCACCGGATCGCTCAACCCGTCTGCGATGCGGGCGATGAACCCCTTCGACGGGCCTTGCGTCTCGCCCCCTGTCTCGATCTGATCGGGATCGGAGCTGGGCGAAGACACCCTTCATCCTCGCATGGCGCGCGCTCGCGTCTCGTCGCACACCGGCATACGACGCACATCGTTCGGGTTAGCCGCCGCGCCTGCACTCGGTTAGCGTGGGTGCGTGGTCTCCAGCTATCTCGCCCCGAAGGGCACCCCCGTCACCCTGCTCGAGTTCGAGCACGCAGGGGCGACGCTCATCGCAGAGACCTTCGGCGAAGGACCGCGCACCTTCCTGCTGCTTCACGGCATCGGCATGGGACGCAGCGTCTACCTCGACGTCGTGCAGCGACTGAAGGGCCGGGTCATCGCGCTCGACCTCCCCGGGTTCGGCGAAGCACCCGAGCCCGCACGCACCTTCACCATGGAGCGCCACGCCGACCTCGTCGCCGCCTACCTGCGGCACACCGGCGAAGGTCCTGTCGTCGTGATCGGCCATTCGATGGGCAGCCAGATCGCTGCAGAGCTGGCCGCCCGGCATCCCTCGCTCGTCGAAGGCGTCGTGCTTGCGGGCCCCACCGTCAACAAGGCCGCGCGCAACATCGCCTCCCAGGCGAGGTACCTCCTCACCGACCTGATCGGCGAGCGCCCGCTGGTCATCTGGCGTGGCGCCCGGGAGTACCTGCGGGGCGGCCCGCACCTGATCCGCAAGATCCGCGCGACCATCGTGCACCAGCCGGAGAAGGCGTTCGCTCGCATCGATCAGCCGGTGCTGGTGCTGCGCGGTGAAGACGACCCGCTCGCGCCGATGAGCTGGTGCCAGGAGATCATCGACGAGATCCCCGGCGCCGACCTGCGGGTCATCCCCGACCATGGGCACGGCACGCTGATCAGCGACTCCGAGCCGGCGGCCCGCCTGATCCAGCGCTTCGCCGACGACCTCTGACCCGCACTCTCGTCGCCGTTCGGTTCACAACTCAGTCTCATGCTGAATTGTGAACCCACGCGGCTCCGCACCGGCGCACCGCGCACCCGCCTCAGCGCAGCGGCGGAGGTGTGGTCGGAAGAAGCATCGCGTTGCGGCGCGACCTCGTCAGCAGAAGCACGAACGCCCCCAGACCGCCGAAGAGCAGCGCGAAGATGATGCCGAACACGATCATGAACCCGGTGACGAGACTCTGCTCCATGACGCTTCCCGCCACCGCGGCGATCACACCGATCACCGCGATCGCCACCACGCCCCAGCCGACGATCATCGACACGAGATAGCCGCGCGGCCCGGCGTGCCCGGGGCGCGTGCCGAACTTCGTGCCGAGGTACCAGGTCCAGCGAGAACCGGTCCACCAGCGGCTGGCCTGCCCGGTCACCGGATACCACCCGGCACCCGGCCCGTCGACCTCTCCGGGCAGCGGTTGCACGGATGCGTCGACGATCGGCACGGACTGCGGGGCGGGGAGTCTGCGCACGGCGTGTGTGTGTGCGGCGCCGAGGATCCAGATCACGGCCACGGACATCAGGATCACGGGAAGGGCGAAGTTGCCCGGGTTCTGCGTGATGACCGCTGCAGTCAGCTGCAGCATCGCGAGCACGAAGAACACGATCCCGAGGACCAGCCCCACCGCCGGCGGCTCCACCGCCAGGGCGTCGGGCCGCGGCTTGCCCGTGCGAACGCGGTACGGCGTCCAGATCGCGCCGTCCCACCAGCGCACGTCTGTGGTCCCCGGCACCTGGTACCAGCCCATCGACGGGGTGGTCGGCGGCGCCGTCCGCTCATGTGCGGTCCACTGCACGCCGTCCCACCAGCGCTGCTGACCCGGCGCGCCCGCTTCGTACCATCCCTGTGGTGCTGACATCCGTCTTCCTTCTGCTCAGCCGGCGGCCGGCGGAGTCTGCTTCGACTCGGCGAGCTCGTCGACGACCAGGCTGCGCTCGTCGGTCGTGCCGTTGCGATAGGCCTGCCGACCGACGATGTGGGCCGACAGCGGCGCTGTGGCGAACTGCATCAGGACGATCGGCGAGACGAGCGCGAGCCCGATGAGGATCCCGCCGACGGTGCGCTGCGACAGGGCGATCGCGAGGCAGATCAGGATGAGACCGAGCACCTGGGGCTTCGTCGCAGCGTGCAAACGCGACGGTACGTCGCGGAAGCGCAGCAGCCCGACCGCGGCCGACAGGCAGAGAATCGCGCCGAGCAGGATCAGCACGAGGATGGCGACGTCGATGACGGCGTCGGGAATGGCGAGACCGAACACGTTCATGGGGTCGTGTTGTCCCTTCTGGCGACGAATCGGGCGACCGAGATCGAGCCGAAGACGCCCACGGCTGCGATGATCAGCAGCACCGGGATGTTGCGGGTGTGGCCGTTGATCGCCATCTCGGCGCCGAGCACGCACATGACCTCGGTGAGCAGCACGTCGGAGGCGACGGCTCGGTCAAGGATCGAGGGGCCGCGCACGATGCGGATGATCGTCAGGATGGCGGCCACCCCGAAGACGACCATGATCGCCAGCATCAGCACGTTCATCGGGCACCTCCCCTGGTCAGCCCGCCGGCACCACCGGCACGCGCCGCGCGTTCGTCGGCCTTGAGGGCACGGTACTGCGCGGGGGCGCCGAGCGCACGCACGACTCGTCGCTCCCACTGCAGCACACCTTCGCGCTGCCGCTCGACGTCGGCCATGCTGCGCACCCCGATCACGTGCAGATACAGCACCTGACGGTCGCGGTCGGCCTCGACCACGAGCGAGCCGGGCACCAGCGAGGAGATGACTGCCACATGCGTCATCATCAGATCGTCGGCGTAGCGCAGGGGCACTGCGATGATCGCCGCGCCGGGCTGATGCCGGAAGTCGAACACCTGCACGGTCACCGCGACCGCGCCTCGGAGCACCGCGAACAGGAACTGCACGACCAGGAGCGCGGCGTACCAGATGTTGATGCGGCCGGAGAGCTCGACGGTCGGCAGCCGGAAGACGCGCGTGACGAACACGGCGACGACGAGACCCGAGATGAACGCCAGCACCGTGAACTGGCTCCACAGCAGCATCCAGAGCACGACGAGCCATGCCAGGAACGGCAGCTGCACCCGGATGTCCCGCCAGAAGTGGCGGCCGGTCTCGGTGGGGCTCATCCTTCGACCTCGTCTTCCAGCTGCACGAGGGTGACGGGGTCGAGCAGAGCCGCACCGATGCGATCGCACAGCGCGTAGAGCGGGCCGGCGAACACCGTGAGAGCCAGGGTGACGCCCACCATGCCGGCGGTGGCGATCGTCATGATGCGCGGGATGCGGCGACGCTCCTGCTGCTCGTCTGCGGCCGGGGCGTTGCCGAGATACGAGATGCGACCCTCGGTCTCGGTCGAGTCGTCCTCTTCGCGCCAGAATGCGAGGTTCCACGCGCGCATCAGGGCGTAGAGAGTGAGCAGCGAGGTGACAATCCCACCGAAGATCAGCACGATCATCAGCGGGGTGCCCACGGATGCCGCAGCCTCGAAGAGCGCGAACTTGCCGATGAACCCGGAGAACGGCGGGAGCCCGCCGAGGTTGATCGCGGGGATGAAGTAGAGCACGGCGATCACCGGCGCGATCTTGAGCAGACCCTTCACCCGGAGGATCGAGGTGCTTCCCGCTCGACGCTCGATGAGACCGACGGCGAGGAACAGGGTCGTCTGCACGACGATGTGGTGGACGATGTAGTACACCGTCGCGCCGATCGCCGCCGGGGTCGCTATCGCGAGGCCGAAGATCATGTAGCCGACGTGGCTCACGAGCGTGAACGACAGGATTCGTTTGAGCTCGGCCTGCGCCACCGCTCCGAGCACGCCGACGATCATGGTCGCGAGAGCGATGATCAGCAGCACGGTGTCGATGCTGTTGTCGGCGAAGAGCTGCGTCTCGGTGCGGATCAGCGCGTAGACGCCGACCTTGGTCAGCAACCCGGCGAAGACCGCGGTGACCGGGGCCGGAGCCGTCGGATACGAGTCGGGCAGCCAGAATGACACCGGGAAGATCGCGGCCTTGATGCCGAACGCGATCACGAGCATGAGGTGCAGCACGAGCTGCGTCTCCTGCGGGAGCTCGGTCATGCGCTCGGCGATCTGCGCCATGTTCACGGTGCCGAGCGCGCCGTAGATCATCGCGATCGAGGCGAGGAACAGGATCGACGACACCAGGGAGACGACGATATAGACGGCACCGGTGCGGATGCGCGACTCAGTGCTCCCCAGGGTTATCAGCACGTATGACGCCACGAGCAGGATCTCGAACCCGACGTACAGATTGAACAGGTCACCCGCGATGAAGGCGTTGAAGATTCCCGCGGCGAGGATCAGGTACGACGGGTTGAAGATCGAGATCGGGGTCTCGTCGGTGCCGTCGGCCGCGCCCTGACCGATCGAGAAGAGCAGCACCGCGAGCAGCACGATGCTCGAGATGAGCACGAGGAGAGCCGCGAGCCTGTCGACGTAGAGCACGATGCCGAAGGGCACGGGCCATCCGCCGACCGACACCGCCAGCGGCTCGCCTGCGTCGACGACGACCAGCAGCACGGCGGCGATCACCGAGACGGTCGCGAGCGTCGCGACCGTGACGAAGGCCTGCAGGCGCGGGTTGCGACCGAAGATCAGGGTCACCGCCGCACCGAGCAGCGGAAGGGCCACGAGCAGGGGGACGAGGGCGCTCATCGGCGGTCCTCCTCGTCGTCGGTGTGCTCGGGCGCGCTGTCATCGGAAGCCGTGTCGGCCGCCGTGTCTCGGGCGGCATCAGCCGCGTCGGTCTCGTGAGCGTCGGACGCGTGGGTGTCGGCATCGGTTCGGAAGTCGTCGGAGGGCGGCGAGTCGTCTGCGTCGTCATCGTCGGACGGGGCCGATTCGGCCGTGAGGACGGATGCTGCGGCATCCGCGTCGTCGTCGTCTTCCGCGCGCTCGGGGGCACGGGCAGCCGTGGGCCTGTCGGTCGGGGCATCGTCGTGGATCGACGGATGGTCGCGCATGTGCAGCACCGTGATCGGCGACGTCTGCACGCCGACGAAGTCGGTGGTCGCCTCGTCGTCGGCTGCGTCGGCCTCGTCGTCCATGAGGTCCTCGTCGGCGTCGGTGCGCTCGCGGAGAGCGATGTCGGCCTCGTCGTCCTCGACCGTGTCGGCTTGACCCAGCTGCCACGAGCGGTAGATGAGCGCGAGGAGGAAGGCCGAGACGGCGAACGTGATGACGATGGCCGTCAGGGTGAGCGCCTGTGGCAGCGGATCGCTGATCTCGCCCTCGACGCCGTAGAAGGGGGCGCTCCCCGGCACGCCCATCACGATGAGGAGCAGGAGGTTGGTGGCGTTGCCGAGCAGCAGGAAGCCGATCAGCACGCGGGTGAGGCTGCGCTCGAGCATCGCATAGACACCGCACGCGAACAGCACGGCCATGATCACGATCAGGGTCAACGAGACATCCATCAGATGCTCACCCCCCGCTCGCGGAACTCCTGCGCCTGACGGTCGACCTCGGCACCGAGGCTGCGCAGCACGTCGAGCACGAGTCCGATCACGACCAGGTACACGCCGACGTCGAAGATGGTCGAGGTCACGAACTCCATGTGGCCGATGCCGGGGATCTCCCACTCCCAGAACGTGCTGGTGAGCGGGGCCATGCCGAAGAACAGCGGCACGACGGCGGTGCCGACCGCGAGGATCAGACCGGCCCCCAGCAGTCGGCCGGCGTCCGTGGGCGCGGCCGCGCCGAGCTCCCAGCGTCCGCCGGCGACGTAGCGCATGACGAGCGCCATGCCCGCGACGAGTCCGCCCGCGAAGCCGCCGCCCGGGAGGTTGTGACCGGAGAACAGCAGGAAGATCGACACGACGATGATCGTGTGGAAGAGGATGCGGACGATCACCTCGAGCAGGATCGATCTGTTCTCGGGCTTCATCTTCGGGCCGCCGACGAGCCAGGCGCGGGGGCTGCTCTCGTTCTCGTCGGTCTGGAACCGCACGCCCTCGGTCGTCTCAACCAGGGGGCGGCTGAGAGTGCGGCGGCGGCGGGCCTTGGGGAGCGTCTTGGTCGCCGACAGCATGTCGGCGCGATGCGTGACGAAGACGAGCGATGCGACGCCGGTCGCGGCGAGCACGAGCACCGAGAGCTCGCCCATCGTGTCCCAGCCGCGCAGGTCGACGAGCGCCACGTTCACGACGTTCTTGCCGTGGCCGATCTCGTACGCGATCTCGGGGAACACTGCGGAGATCGGATCGGCGACTCGCGACTGCGTCGCCACGATCGCGACCAAGGCCATCGTGAGTCCGACTCCGACTCCCAGCAGCGCTCGGGGGATGCGACCGACGGACGCGTTGTGCTCGCCCATCCGTGCGGGCAGGCGGCGCAGCACGAGCGCGAAGGTCACCATCGTCACGGTCTCGATGAGAATCTGCGTGAGTGCGAGGTCGGGCGCACCGCTCGTGGCGAAGAGCGCCACCATGCCGAGGCCCGTGATCGAGACGAGCACGACGCCGGTGTACCTCTTCTGCGCCCGCACGGCCATGACGCCGGCGGCGGCCATCAGGGGCGCGACCACGAGCTGCGTCGGAGTGTGCCAGGCCGAGAGCTGGAAGCGGTCGATGTCGCTGGCGACCAGAGCCGTGATCTCGGCGGCGACGAAGACCACGAAGATCGTGCCGACATAGACCGGAAGCGAGCCTCGCTGCGTGAGCGTCGTGCTCAGCACCGAGAGCCGGTCGACGCCGCGCATGACCAGGTAGTAGACGTCCGCCGCGGTGAAGCGGATCAACCGCGCCTTGCGATCCCACCCCGTGCGCAGCGTGAGAAGGAAGACCGCGGCGCCGAGCAGGATCGACAGGATCGAGATGCCGAGAGCAGGCTCGAGACCGTGCCAGAGGGCGAGGTGCCCTGGTCCCTCGGCGGGCACCCCTTCTGCGTCGAGGCCAGGCGTGGCGGTGAGTGCGTATCCCTGCAGAGCGACGTCGAGAGCCGGGGCTCCGATTCCGGCCGCGAGCGTGAGGCCGGCGAGGATGATCGGCGCCGAGAGGAACCCGACGGGCGGATCGGGCCACATGGTGTCCGGCAGGCGATCGCCTGCTGCGTCGCGCTTGGTCCAGAAGGCGCCCCAGAGGAAGCGGATGCCATATGCCGCAGTGAGAATGGAGCCGATGCTGACACCGATGATCGCCACGAGTCCCCAGGGGGACCCGTGCAGCGCGTCATCGAGGAGGGCCGTGAGAGTGGACTCCTTCGCGACGAATCCGAGGGTCGGCGCGACGCCTACCATCGACGCGATGGAGATGAATGCCGCAGTGGCCATGACCGGCGCCTGACGCCCCACGCCGCTCAGCTCATCGATGTCTCGGGTCGACAGCTGCCTGTCGATCACACCGACGATGAGGAACAGGGCCGACTTGAACAGCGCGTGCGCGATCACGAGTGCGAGACCGGCCAGGGCGCTCGCCTGCGTGCCGTAGCCGATCACGATCGAGAAGAACCCGAGCTGGCTGACCGTGCCGAAGGCGAGGATGCGCTTGAGGTCGGTCTCTCTCAGGGCCTGGATGCCGCCGAGCAGCATCGTCACGATTCCCAGCGAGATGATGATCGGCCGCCACGGACCGGTGAACGCGAAGATCGGGGCGAAGCGCGCGATCAGGTAGATGCCCGCCTTCACCATCGCCGCAGCGTGCAGGTAGGCGCTGACTGGGGTCGGCGCCGCCATCGCACCGGGAAGCCAGAAGTGGAACGGGAAGATCGCGGACTTGCTGATGGCACCGACGAGCAGCATGACCACGGCGGCATCGACGATCGCCCCTGTGGGCGCGATCTCGAGGATCTCGCGGATGCTCGACGTTCCGGCATCGACGACCAGCAGAACGACTCCGACGAACATCACGAGTCCGCAGAGCGTGGTGACCAGGAGCGCCTGGAGGGCGGCTCGTCGGCTGGCCGCTCGCCGTCGGTAGTGGCCGATGAGGAGGTACGAGAGGATGCTCGTCACCTCCCAGAACATGACGAGCATGACAAGGTCGTCGGTCAGGACGAGACCGTACATCGCACCGGCGAAGCCGAGCAGGACTCCGGCGAACTGGCCGATACCCGCGGAGTCGTCGTGGAAGTACCACCGGCAGTACAACAGCACGAGGGCGCCGACACCGGTGACGATCAGCGTGAGGACCCAGCCGAGGACGTCCATGTTCATGGACAGGTTCAGGCCGAGCTGCGGAATCCACGCGACCGAGACGAAGGGCGTCGGTCCGTCGAGCACCTGGGGGGTGAGCACGAGGGCGTGGATGAATGCCGCAGTGGGAATGAGAGCCGCGATGGCGAATGCCTGAGACCCCAGCCAGCGCACCAGGACGGGCATCAGGATCGACCCGAGGAGGAACACGGCGAGGAGCGTCAGCATATACGCGGCTCCTCAAAGCTCGTCGGCCGGGGGCGGCGCAGGCGGGCGGGCGGGTGTCGATATCGAGTTTACCTTGATATTTCGCTCTTCAGGGTCGATCATGTCGGCGTCGAATCGCCCAAATGTCCCGTTTTTCGCGGGATTCCGGGCACTTTGCGTGATTCGAATCGAGGAATCAGATCATTCGGATGCGTCGATCGTCGCAGATCGCGTGACCCGCGCGAAGTCCGCAATCCTCACGGGGGTCGTGGCAGAGTAGCCCCGTGACGCGGGCGTGGGTGCGGGAGCTGGGCGGGTGGCTGAGCGCTGCCGCAGTCGCGCTCGTCACCGCGGGTGCCGTCGCGTCGTCGCCTCGAGCCGATCTGCTCTTCCGCGACGGCGACTCTCTGGTCGTGGCGATGCTCGCCCGCTCGCTGCTCTCAGGGCAACCGCTCGACTGGGCGATGTCGAGCGTGCTGTTCCTGCCCGAGTCCGCAGCCTTTACGGCCCTCCACGCCGCGTTGCCCGTAGATGCGAACGGTCTCTTCGCGATCAGCGCGGTCGTCAATCTGCTCGCTCTCTACGGAGGAATCCGTCTGGCTGCCGGACGTGCTCGCGCCGGCAGTGCCCCTGTGGCCTGGTCCGTGGTCGCTCTCTCGGCGTTCGGGGCACTCGCGATGACCGATGTGTCGGCGTCGCGCGAGGCGCTGGACCTCGCGTCGCTGCAGTTGACCACCACGTACTACTCCGCGACCGTCGTCGGCGTCGTCGTCACGATCGGCATAGTCCGACGCATGATCGACAGCCACGCGCTCAGAGCGTGGCCCTTGATCGCCCTCGGCATCGTCGCGCTCGTGTCGACCCTCTCGAACCCCCTCTACGCTGCGTGGGCGACGGTTCCGCTCGTGATCGTCCTGGCCGTCGCCGCGATCTCCTCGGAGCTGCGTTCGCGAATGCCGGTCATCATCGTCGTGCTGCTTGCCGGCACCGCGATCGGCTTTCTGGCACGTATTCCGCTCGCGGCATGGATCACCCAGACCGGCGTCGGGTACGTGCATCCCGAGCAGTGGCACGAGTCGATCGACCATTACGCACAGCTCGTCGGCGAACGGATGCAGAGCCCTTTCGGGGTGATCGGGCTGCTGATCACTGCCGCACTCCTGGCCGTAGCCGTGGTGCGAACCGTGCGGCCGCGCCAACCCGGCTCGCGGCTGGTCGCCGCGATGGGATGGGTGGCGCCGGTCGTGGTCGTCATCGGGGCCATCGCGCTGGGAACCCACGCGGCACGCTATCTGCAGCCGGTCGCCTTCGCTCCGGTGCTCGCACTCGTGGCCGCTCCGCACGCCCTGCGGGTCAGCGAGCGTGCCCGGAGAGCATTGGCAGTGATGGCCGGGGTCGTGCTGCTCATCGTCGGGGGCCTCAGCATCCCTCGACTCGCGGATGCCGCCGCCCGGCCTGATGCGGATCTCACCTGCGTCACCGCCTGGGTCGACGCCTCCGGCGGCACCGGTGCCGGGCAGTTCTGGACGGTGCGTCTGCCCAAGCTGCATCTGTCCGAACCCTCACGACTCGTGCAGGTCGATCATCAGCTCAACGCGTACGCCTGGCTGGTGAACCGCGGGGACTTCGCGGTCGGCGAGGTGTCATTCCTCGTCGAGGATGCGCAGACCGTGCCGTGGGACCTGTCGGAGGCGCTGCTCCCCGAGACGATCGTCGACTGCGGTCGGTACTCGATCCTGGACTTCGGAGCCGAGACGCTGCCGTTGGGCCCGCAGCGTTCCTGACTGGCAGCCTGCTCAGCGGGCGGGCGCCGCCGTGGTCGTGCCCGCGCGGAATCGGCAGGTGAGGTGCAGGGTGAGGCCCGGCTCCCCCTGCAGCATCCGGGCGACCTGCTCTCCGGCAGCGCGCCCCTTCTCGACCGCCGGTTGCACGCTGGTCGTGAGCACGAGGTCGCCGAGTCCGTCGGCGGCGATGCCGTCGAAACCGGCGACCGACAGGTCTTCGGGCACGCGCAGCCCCAGTTCCTCCGCCGCGCGGATGACACCCACCGCGATCAGGTCGCTCTGCGCGAGGATCGCGGTCGGCCTCGTCTCGACGTCCGCCAGCAGCCGTCGCCCCGCGAGGAGGCCCTCATCGATGAAGCTGCCTCCCGCCGAGATCGCCGGTGCGTCGGGAAAGATCTCGCGCATGCCGGCGAGGCGATCGATCGTCACATCCACGGTCGCCGCGTCGATGCGCTCCTGCGTGACCGGGCCGCGCTCGCGCTGCGTGTCGAGCGGCAGGGTGACGAGCGCCACGTCGCGGTGTCCGAGATCGCGCAGGTGACGAGCGACGTCCGCCGCGGCGGCGGTGTTGTCGAGCATGATCTTCGGAATGCCCTCTCCGGCGTCGCCCTCGATCACGACCACGGGCAGTCCTCGACTGCGGACGATGTCGAGCGATGCCTTGGCGCGCCCCGAGCATCCGATCAGCACGACCGCGTCGACGGGTGCGTTCGACAGCGACGATCCGTCATCGCCCGGCTCGTCGCGCATCAGCAGGATGCCGGCGCTCAGGTCTGCCATCCCATCGGTGAGCCCGTCCATCATCGCGGTGGTCACCGGGTCGAGGAACGCCGCACGCAGATGTCCTTCGAGCACCACGGCCACGATGCCACTGCGTCCTCGGCGCAGTGAGGCGGCGCGCGGGTCAGGCCCGGCGTAGCCGAGGTCCGCTGCTGCGGCGAGCACCCGCTCGCGCGTGGCCGGCGCGACGTTGGCCTTGCCGCTGAAGACGACGGATGCCGTCGACGTCGCTACTCCCGCCTGTCGTGCGACATCGGCGATCGTCGCTCGGCGCGGGCTGTCGTGGCTCGTCATACTCCGAGGATAGCTCCCCGGGTTCCCGATCATCGAATCGATTCGATATGCTGTGCGACATGGACACGGCTCTCTCTCGATCGCAGTATGTGCGCTGGCGCACCGCGATCTTCGCGATCTTCCTCGCCAGCGGTCTGTCGATCGCGACCTGGGCCTCACGTGTCCCCGACATCAAGCTCGCGCTCGAGGTCGACAAGGCGCAGGTCGGCATGCTGCTGCTCGGTGCGGGCATCGCCTCGATCATCGGTATCTCGACCAGCCCGGCGATCATGGCGCGCACCGGCGCACGCCTCGGCATGATGGTGTCGATCTTCACGTTCGCCTCCGGCGTCGCCCTGATCGGCATCGGCGCCAACGTGCTGGGTTCGTACTCGGTGGTACTCATCGGTCTCGTGCTGTTCGGACTCGGCAACGGCTGCGTCGACGTCATGATGAACGTCGAGGCCACCGCGATCGAGCAGCACTCTGGCAAGACGATCCTCCCCCTCTTCCACGCCTTCTTCAGCTTCGGCACCGTGATCGGCGCCGGCCTCGGTGCCCTGGCCGCCCAGCTGCAGATCAACGTCTTCACGCACACTCTCGTCGTCGCGATCGCGATCGCCACCATCGGCGTCATCAGCATCGCCAGCGTCCCCCGTCGTGCCGAAGCGCTCGACCCGACGACGGACGACGGCGAGAAGGTGCACTGGCGAGAGCGCATGCACGTCGCGATGTCGGCCTGGCGCGAACCGCGCACCTACGCGATCGGCGTGGTGATGCTCGGCATGTCGTTCGCGGAAGGCGGCGCCAACGACTGGCTGGCCCTCGGCGTCGCTGAGGACCACGGCGGCGGAACCGCACTGGGCGCTGCCGCGCTCGCGACCTTCTCGGTCGCGATGACCGTGGTGCGGGTGTTCGGCGGACCTCTGGTCGACCGGTTCGGGCGCGTCGCGGTGCTGCGCATCCTCTCGGTGGCGGCGGCATCCGGCATCCTGCTGTTCATCCTGGCGCCGAGCCTCCCGCTGGTCTTCGTGGGTGCGGCGCTGTGGGGCGTCGGCGCATCGCTCGGCTTCCCGCTCGGAATGTCGGCCGCGGCAGACGACCCGGCCAAGGCGGCCGCCCGTGTCAGCGCCGCGGCGACGATCGGCTACATCTCGTTCCTCGGCGGCCCGCCCGTGCTGGGCTTCATCAGCGAGCACATCGGTCTGCTCAACACGCTGTACATCCTGGTCGGCCTGGTCGTGCTGTCGGGCCTGTTCTCCGGTGCCGCCCGGCCCCTGCGCACAGACGAGATGTCCGAAGCGCCCGTGACCGCAGAAGGAGTGCGCACGACGAAGTAGGCTCGACGGGTGCGTCTCGTCATCGCCCGCTGCTCCGTGGATTACACGGGCCGGCTCAATGCCCACCTCCCGCTTGCCACGCGTCTGCTCGTGCACAAGGGAGACGGGAGTCTGCTCGTGCACTCCGACGGCGGCAGCTACAAACCGCTGAACTGGATGAGCCCGCCCTGTTCTCTCGCATCCGAGGAGCCAGGTGAAGAGGAGTCGATCGCCGGCGTCACCGAGGTCTGGCGCGTCACGCACAAGAAGACCGGTGACGCGCTTCGCGTGCAGATCTACGAGATCCTGCACGACACCAACCACGACCTCGGCGTCGACCCCGGGCTGCAGAAGGACGGCGTCGAAGCCGACCTGCAGCGCCTTCTCGCCGAGCAGGTCGACCGCATCTCCGACGGCGCGACCCTGGTGCGCCGCGAATACCCGACGGCGATCGGCCCCGTCGATCTCCTCGTGCGGGATGCCGACGGCGCGGCCATCGCGGTCGAGATCAAGCGCCGCGGCGACATCGACGGCGTCGAGCAGCTCACCCGCTACCTCGAGCTCCTCGGCCGCGATCCGCACCTCGCCCCCGTGCAGGGCGTCTTCGCCGCACAGGAGATCAAGCCGCAGGCGCGTGTGCTGGCCGAAGACCGCGGCATCCGCTGCCTCGTGCTCGACTACGACGACATGAAGGGCATCGAGTCCGGCATCCCCCGCCTCTTCTGACGCGAGCTGCACAGATGTTCACGGCGTTCGGTCGCTTCGCGCACTGCCCATAGGCTGGAAGACATGGCTTCTTCCCCCTATTCGTGCGTGCTCTGGGACGTCGACGGCACCCTCGCCGACGCGTCGGTCGGCATCCTCCGCCGCCTGAACGTCGCCCTCACGCACTTCGGTCACCCCGCTCCCACGCGCGAGCAGCTGGTGCACTGGATCGGGCCGCCGATGTTCCAGTCCTTCCAGGCGCAGGCGGGGATGACTCCGGAGCAGTCCGCCGAGGCCGTGGCGTTCTACCGCACGCTCGGCAAGGCCGACGGATACACGACCGACGTCAGGACCTACCCGGGCGTACCCGAGATCATCCGCGACCTGCACGCCGCCGGCGTCCCGCAGGCGACCGCGAGCTCGAAGCCCGAGATCCAGGTCGACGCGATCATCGACTTCTTCGAACTCCGCCCGTACTTCCTCACGACCGTCGGCGCGACGCCGGACGAGTCGACCCTCGCGTCGAAGACCGACATCGTGGCCGAGGCGCTGCGCCGTCTGGCCGACCGTGGCGCCGACATCTCACGCCCCGTGCTCATCGGCGACCGTCACCACGATGTCGAGGGCGGCAACGCGAACGGCGTCCCGGTGATCTTCGTCGAGTGGGGCTTCAGCGACTCGCATGAGGGTGACGAGGCTGCGTTCCGCGCAGCATCCGCCGACGAGCTGCGCGCGCTTCTGCTGAACTGACCCTGGGGCCCGCCGCCGTGGGGAGGAGGACTCCCCGTGGGGAGGAACCTCGGCGCGCGGTTCTCCTCCCGAGAGGCAGTCCTCCTCCCGAGAGGCAGACCGGTGCCCGCCGCGCGAGGGTGGAAACCGTCGAAATCACCCCACGAAGCACAGAACTCCCCGCCGAAGGTCGCAACGAGTGCGTGCCTCCGGTCGGGGAGTCCTATGACGTCCGCTCTCAGAGCGGACGGATGTTCTCAGCCTGCAGGCCCTTGGGGCCCTGCGCCACGTCGAACTCGACTCGCTGGTTCTCTTCAAGAGAGCGGTAGCCGGATGACTCGATGGCGGAGTAGTGCGCGAAAACGTCAGCGCCGCCGTCGTCGGGGGAGATGAAGCCGAAGCCCTTCTCCGAGTTGAACCACTTAACCGTGCCCTGGGTGCTCATGTACTGCCTGTTCTGCTGGAAAGAAGCCGACGCAGGATGCCCCGACGTGCTCCACGCTAGTGGAGCACGCGCTGAGCGGAAGTCCCGAGGTCAGCCCGTAACCCAAATGTTGCATGAGCCGTCATTCGCGGTCACACGACGGCGCCGACGAACGCGCCCAGAAAATGGTGTGGCCCTCACCGCGGGGGGAGCGATGAGGGCCGAAGACGACCGGAGGGTGCGTCAGATTCCACCCTAACCCCTCCGACACGCGTTTGTCCCCCATTTGGGGGACAAAATCAAAAACTTGTGAGGAGATCACAAACGATAGCGGCCCTCTCGAGCAATCCGTTGGGGACAGAACTACTCGAGAGGGCCCAATCGCATGCACGAATCGCCTTTGCCTCTGGGGAAGGCAGTCCGTCTCTGGGGAAGACGAAGGCGATCAATCCCCTGTGCATGCTCTTTCACACTAGGGGAGGTCGCAGGATCCCGCTATGGGGTACGGCCCCGCCTGACATCGACCGACGCCGAAGCCGCGCCGTCTCGCGAGTAGCCTGGTGCGGTGACCATGCTGAACAAGGACATGACCCTGTGCATCTCGCTGTCTGCACGCCCGAGCAACAACGGCACGCGATTCCACAACTTCCTCTACGAGGAGCTGGGCCTCAACTGGATCTACAAGGCGTTCGCGCCGACCGACCTCAGCCAGGCGATCGCCGGCGTGCGGGGTCTCGGCATTCGCGGCTGTGCGATCTCGATGCCCTTCAAGGAGGACGTCATCGCACTCGTCGACCGCATGGACCCCTCTGCGACAGCGATCGACTCGGTGAACACGATCGTGAACGACGACGGGGTGCTCACGGCATACAACACCGACTACAGCGCGATCGCCCAGCTGATCGAGCGCAACTCCCTCGACCCTGCGGCCTCCGTGCTGCTGCGCGGCTCGGGCGGAATGGCCAAGGCCACGGCCGCCGCCTTCCGTGACGCCGGATTCTCGCGGGTCACGATCGCTGCGCGCAACGAAGAGCGCGGTCGAGGGCTGGCCGACCTCTACGGATTCGCGTGGACGGCGGACGCGGATGCGGTGACCGCCGACATCATCGTGAACATCACGCCGATCGGCATGGCGGGCGGGGCCGACGAGCATGCCCTGTCGTTCACCGAGGAGCAGATCGCGACGGCATCCGTCGTGTTCGACGTCGTCGCCCTGCCCGCCGAGACGCCGCTGATCTCGGCGGGGCGCGCAGCCGACAAGACCGTCATCACCGGCGCCGAAGTCGCGACTCTGCAGGCGCTCGAGCAGTTCGTGCTCTACACCGGCATCCGCCCGACCCCCGAACAGGTCGCGGCGGCCGAGGAGTTCATGCGGGCGCAGTGATCACCGCGCCCGCACAACACGAGGGGCGCCTCAGCCGTTGAACTGGGCGAATGAGGTCAGGCGGCGACGGTCTGCAGGGTGCCGGTGGCGACGGGTGACGACCGCCGGGCCGTGACGACGGCGATCACCATGACGACCAGAGCGGATGCCGTGATCGCGGCGCCGATCCAGATGGGCGAGGTGTAGCCGAGTCCTGCGGAGATACCGAGGCCGCCGGCCCAGGCACCGAGGGCGTTGCCGACGTTGAACGCGCCGATGTTGGCGCCGGAGGCGAGTGTCGGCGCTCCGCCGGCGTAGTGCATGACGCGGCTCTGCAGCGCGGGCACCGTGCCGAATCCGAACGCGCCCATCAGTACGAGGATCGCCGTCGTGACGGGCTGCGACCAGGCGAAGAACCCGAACAGCACGAGCACGACCACCAGGGCCGAGATGAAGAGGAGCAGGGTGCGGTCGATCGAACGGTCGGCCAGGCGCCCGCCGACCCAGTTGCCCGCCACGAGCCCGACGCCGAAGAGCACGAGCAGCCACGGCACGGCCGTGTCGGCGAATCCGGTGACGTCGGTGAGCGTGTACGCGATGTAGGTGAAGGCGCCGAACATGCCGCCGAACGCGAGAGCTGTGACGATGAGCGAGAGCCACACCTGACCCGAGCGGAAGGCGCGGAGCTCGCTGCGCAGGCTCACCTGCGCACCGGTGGACTTCGGTGCGGTGACGAGCAGAGCGATGCCCGCGAAGGCGATGACACCGATGGCCGAGATCACCCAGAACGTCGAACGCCACCCGAACTGCTGACCGATGAAAGTGCCGAAGGGCACGCCAAACACATTGGCGGCCGTGAGGCCGGTGAACATGATCGCGATCGCCCGGGCCTTCTTCTCGGGGGCGACGAGCTCGGCCGCGACGACCGATCCGATGCCGAAGAACGCGCCGTGGCACAGGGCGGCGATGATGCGGCCGATCATGGCGACCGTGTAGTCGGGGGCGAGGGCCGTGATCGCGTTGCCCACGATGAACAGCACGACGAGGCCGAGCAGCACGGGTTTGCGCGGCAGGCGCGTGGTCGCCGCGGTGAGGCCGAGGGCGCCGACGACGACGCTCAGCGCGTAGCCCGAGATGAGCCAGCCGGCTGTGGCCTCGGTGACGGCGAAGTCGGTGGCGACCTCGGGCAGCAGCCCCATGATCACGAACTCGGTGAGTCCGATCCCGAAGGCGCCGATGGCGAGTGCGATGAGTCCGAGTGGCATGGGTGCGCTCCGTGGTCCTCTGCTAAAGTAGTTGCAGACGCGGGATATTGCGTCCGACGGATAATCATTGCACACGCAACTATCCAGCGCAAGCAACTACTTCGGAGGTCACTGTGGGCATCTCAGACGACGCTGTCGAGATCCGCGCGCGCGGCTGGCGCACGCTCGCTGCCCTGCACGGCATCATCGAGGCCGATCTCGAGAAGGCGCTCGGCGCCTCGGTCGGCCTCTCGGTCGTCGAGTACACGGTGCTCGACGCGCTCAGCCGCCAGGACGGCTGGCACATGCGGATGCAGCAGCTCGCCCGCGCGACGGCACTGAGCCCGAGCGCGACGACGAGGCTCGTGACGCGCCTGGAAGACCGCGGGCTGCTCACCCGCATCCTCTGCGCCGACGACCGCCGCGGCATCTACACCGAGCTCACCGCCGCGGGGCAGGCGCTCTACGAGCAGGCGCATCCGATCCACGACGAGACGCTCGAAAGAGCTCTCGGCGAGGCGGTCACGCAGCCAGAGCTCGCGCCCGTCGTGCACGCGCTGCAGGCTGTGACCGTCGACGCCTGAGGTCCCGAAGGACCGAGGTCACGCGTCGCCCATCATCAGACCTTCGATCGAGTGTCGCTGCGTGATGGGTGTGAGCTCTTCGACGACGGGGCAGACCAGATGGCGCTGGATCCGCTGCGGCAACGAGTCGTAGAAGCGTCGCGTGACCGCCATGTCATGGTGCTCAGCGTTGCCCGCGCCGGCGGCATCGACACCGAGCACGAGCACCGGGCGGGCCTTCGCCGAGAAGTTCGCCGTGCCTCGATGAATCGTGAGAGCGGACCGCACAGAGACATCCCCGCGCTGAGGATACTTCCTCACGGCGAGGCCCTCGAACCGCGGATACAGGGACTCCGCAGGGAACATCTCGTGCTCGAAGTCGATCGGAAGGTCCCACTGCGTCGTCGGCGCGATCTCGAACGGCCCCATGTCCTGCTCCGTGTCGACTGCGGTGACGTTGAACGCCAGCGAAGTCAGCCGACCGCCGTCGGCGGTCTCCGAGGGCATGGGGAAGTCCCGGTGCCAGGGCTGATCCTTCGCGCCGGAGTTGGGAACGTCGAACCCCAGCTCGACGAGCTCGTAGTCGGGCCCGAGGACTGCGGTGCAGACAGCGCGGACCCAGGGGTGATCTACGAGATCAAGCCACCCCCGCATCTGCTCCGGGTGGATCTCGACGTAGTGGCGATTCGTTCCCCGCCCCACTGCTCCGCCCGGTCGACCGAGTGCCTCCTGGTAGGCCGCCCCGATGTCCTCCCGCAGGCGGTCGGCCCATTCGCTGGTGAAAAGCCCTTTGCGCGCATCGACGCCTGCCCCATAGAGCGCGAGTACCGTCGCCGCCGTGTCCGAGTCGAGAGTCGTCACGTCCGGGGTGCGCGGATTCGCCCGCGTGCGTTCTTCCATAGTGCGTACCTTCGGTGTCAGTCGGTGGTCGAGAGTCGGACGGAGGGCGTTGCGCCCTCCCAGTCGAGAGGAAGGGCGGCGAGACCCCGGTAGATGAAGAGGTCGTCCCAGCCGTGGAACACGAGCACGTCGCCGTCGGGTGTGGAGACGATGTCCTGCCCTCCCGGCCCGAGATAGCGGTCGTCTGTCGACGAGGTGGAGAGCACGGGCTCCGGCAGCTTCTCGAACGGTCCGAGCAGTGAAGCTGCCGTCGCGGCCCCGACCGCGTAGTCCTCGGAGCCGTAGTCGTTCGCCGAGTAGAGCAGCACGTAGGTGTCGTCGCGCTTGACCAGCACGGGCGCCTCCACCAGATGCCCTTCCCAGGCCTCGGTCTGCATGACCAATCGGGTCGCCGGTCCCGCCAGCTGGGTGCCGTCGGCGGAGACGGGCGCGATCTGGATCCACGTGTCGAGCTCGCAGCAGTTGCCGTCGTTCTTCCAGAGCAGGAACCGCGACCCGTCCTCGTCGACGAAGGCGGCGGGGTCGATCGCCCCGCCCTCCTCGAGCGGACAGATCATCGGCTCGGCGCCGACGGCGACGTAGGGGCCCGTGAGCGAGTCGGATGTCGCGGATCCTATGCACTGCCTCCCCGAGGCGGCGTGCTCCGCCGAGAAGTACATCACGAAGCTCCCGTCCGCTCGTTGCGAGACGTCGGGCGCCCAGGTCCGCCCCGCGCTCGCCCACGCCGGAAGCACGGGCAGCGCGTCATCGGTCGAGACGTCCCATGACGCCAGGTCCGACGAGGTGGCGAATTGCACGTTCGCGCCCTGGTTCTCGGTGGCGAAGGCGACGTAGCCGCCGTCGCCTTCGACCACATCCGGGTCGGCGAAATCCTGGTCGATGAGCAACGGCGCTCGGTCCACGCTCATCTCGGGCTCGGCCGGCACGGAGCATCCGACGACACCGACGCTCAGAGCGAGCATGACGCCTGCGGCGACGGCGGAGCCGAGCTTCTTCGCGACGACGGTCACCCCTTGACCGCCGATCCCGCGACGGACTCGACGATCTGTCTCTGCGCGATCGCGAAGAGGATCAGTACGGGCACGGATGCGATCACGGCTCCCGCCATGACGATCGCGAAGTGCGTCGAGTATGCGCCCTGCAGCTGGCTCAGTCCCGGCTGCAACGTGAGGTTCTCGGGGCTGAGCAGCACATACACGGGCCAGAGGAAGTCGTTCCAGTTGCCGAGGAACGACAGCACCGCCAGCGTCGCCAGCGCGGGGCGAGCGAGCGGAAGCACCACCTGCACGAAGATGCGGATGTCACCGGCGCCGTCGATGCGGGCGGCCTCCTCGATCTCGGGCGGGAGACCGACGAAGAACTGTCGCAGGAAGAAGATGCCGAAGGCGCCGGCGGCGCCGGGCACCGTGATGGCCCAGATCGTGTCGAGCCAGCCGAGGTTCTGGACGATCAGATAGTTGGGGATCAGGAAGACCACCGGGGGAACCAGGAGCGTCGCGATGATGACGCCGAAGATGATCCTCTTGCCCGCGAACTCGAGCCGAGCCAGCGCATACGCGCCCATCGACGCCGTCACGAGGATCAGGACCGTCTGCAGGGTGGCAGCGGCGAAGCTGTTCCACAGCCAGAGGAAGATCGGCTGCTCTCCCGACCCGAGCAGGCTCTGGTAGGCCTCGATCGAGAACGGATCCGGCAGGGAGAACGGCGACCTGATGGCGTCGGCGTCGGTCTTGAACGACGTGATCAGCATCCAGAGAAGCGGAAGGACGATCACGAGAGCCAGTGCGATGAGGGCGGCATACAGGGCGACCCGCCCCCAGGTGCGGCGGGCGGAGGGGCGACGGGTGAGTGTTGTGGTCACGATGCCTTCTCGACTCGTTCGCGCTGCAGCCGGAAGTTGATCACACTGACGATGGCGAGCGCGAGGAACAGGATGTAGCTCATGGCGGCAGCCGGGGCCATGTTGTTCTGCGAGAGCCCCTGGTCGGCGATGTACATGATCACCGTCCGCGTTTCGGTGCCGGGACCGCCCTTCGTGAGGAGATACGACTGGCCGAACATGTTCGCCGACGCGAGGATCGTGGTCGTGGTGATGAAGGTCATCACCGGGTGGAGTCCCGGGAGGGTGACGCTCGAGAACTTCCTCATCGCCCCGGCGCCGTCGAGCGCGGCCGCCTCATAGAGATCGCCGCTGATGCCCTTGAGGCCCGCGAGGAAGATGATCGTGTTGAGGCCCATGGTCCACCAGACGGTCACGCCGACGATCGAGACCCAGACCCAGGGGACATCGACCGTCCACGGGATGTCTGACGGGAGTCCGATCAGGCCGAGCAGGTGGTTCAGGATCCCGGACTGCGTGTCGAAGATGTAGCCCCAGATCACGCCGATGACCGCGACACCCAGCACGTAGGGCGCGAAGAAGATCGTCCGGAACGTCGTGGCCGCTCGGATCCGCTGGTTCAGCAGGATCGCCACGAGGAGGGGGATGACGACGAGGAACGGCACGCTGATCACGATGAAGATCCCGGTGACGCTCATCGACTTCCAGAAGTCGCTGGAGAGCACGTTGCCCGGGGTGAACAGATCGATGTAGTTCTGGAATCCGACGAACTCCTGCACGTCGCGGAACGGGCTCCAGTTGGTCAGGCTCATCCAGATGCCGAAGATTCCCGGGCCGGCGACGAACGTCAGGAAGAGCACGAGGAACGGCGCCAGGAACAGATACGCGGTGAGCGTCTTGCGCCGGGAGGATGCGGAACCCGCAGGTGTGCGCGGGGGTCGCCCCCCAGCGCTGACGCGCTGGGGGGCGACGAGGGTGGCTGTCTCAGTCACCGTACTTGGCCCGGTTCTGTTCGAGGATCTGGTCGGCCTTGGCCGCGGCGTCGTCGAGTGCCGTCTTCGGATCCTTCTTGCCAGTGAGGGCCTCATTCAGCGCGAGGGTGATCTGCGCGTTGACCTCCGAGATGCCCGGCGAAACGGTCTCGTAGTGGGCGTACTCCAGCTGCTCCATGAACGGAGCGAGGTTGGGGTACGTCGACAGCAGCTCGGGGTCCTCACGCACCGAGTTCGCGGCAGGCAGCTCACCGGTCTCGGCCCATCCGAGGGAGTTGTCGTTCATCCACTTCACGAAGACCGATGCGGCGGCCGTCTCGTTCGTGTCCTGGCCCTTGTTGGCCGGGAAGACCCAGTGGGTCGAGCTCGACCAGACGGCCTTCTCGTCACCGATCTGCGGAACGGGTGACGGTGCCCAGTCGAGATCGTCGAAGGCGGTGTTCGTCGTCTGCCAGACGCCGTTCCAGTTAAACGCGGTGTCGCCGGCGATGAGCGCCTTGATGTTGCCGTCCTGTGCCACGTTCGCGGGGCTGTACCCCTTGTCGACCATGTCGGTCATCCAGGTGAGGGCCTTCACGCCGGCCTCCGAGTTGAACGTGGCCTCCGTGACATCCTCGTTGTAGAGGTCGCCGCCGAACTGCCAGATCAGACTCTGGAACTCGAACGTGCCGGTGAAGACGTAGCCGTCGACCCACTCGCCCTGCACCCCAGCGCCCTTCAGCGCCTCGAGTGCGGCGAGGTAGGAGGCCTCGTCGGTCGGGATCTCGGTGATACCGGCCTCAGCGAGCACCGACTTGTTGGTGAACAGGCCCAGCGGCGTCACGCTCCACGGCACGGCGTACTGGGTGTCCTGGTAGTTGCCCTTGTCGAAGACGGTCGGAGGGAAGTCCTCCGCCGTGTATCCGAGTCCATCGATGATCTCGCCGGAGTCGAGCAGCAGGTTCTGCGCCGCGTACGTGGCCAGGTCGTCTCCGTGCAGCACGGCGACGTCCGGCCCTTTGCCCGCCTTGATGGCGAGCGGCATCTTCGCGGTGATGTCCGCCCACTCCTGCGGCACGGCTTTCACCGTGATGTTGTCGTGCTCCGCGTTGAACTCCTTGATGAGCTCGGGGACGATCTTGGGGGCTGCGCCACCCGTCCAGCCGTGCCAGAAGGTGATCTCGACATCGGGGCCGGTGTACTCCCCGTCGCCGGAGACGCCGCCTCCGCCGGTGCCGGCGGACGCCGCGCACCCTGACGCTGTGATGCCGATGGCGAGTGCGATGCCTGCACCTATCGCTCGGCGAGCCCATGGACTGTTCATGTGATTGCTCTCCTTTGAGTGACCCCGGCGCACCGGAGCGGGATGACCGGATACCCCAGCCGTGCTCGCAATTTACAGCGCTGGAATTTTGTTGTCAAGGTAGTATCGCGGTTGACGACGTAGCGACCAATTGGAGACCGCATGGGTGTGCGCTTGCAGGATGTCGCGGAGCTCGCCGGCGTCTCGATGAAGACCGTGTCGAATGTGGTGCGCGGATACGAGCACGTGAGCGCATCGACGCGCGAACGCGTGCAGCGCGCGATCGACGAGCTGGGCTACCGACCCAACCTCATGGGCAGACGCCTCGCGACCGGCCGGACTGGCCTGCTGGCACTCGCTTTCGCGAACGTCGCCCTCCCCTACTTCGCCGAGCTCTCCCGTGCGGTCTCGGCAGCGGCCGGTGAGGCAGGGTACCGGGTGCTGCTCGAGGAGACCGACGGAACGCTCGAGGGCGAGCGGGCCGTGCTCACCAGCTCCGAGTCGGGGATGGTCGACGGCATCCTGTTCCAGCCTTCCGCGATGTCGTCGGCCGAGATCTCGCGCCACCGCAGCGATCTGCCGATGGTGATCCTCGGAGAGGGGGCAGCACCCCTCCCCGTGGATCGCGTCATGATCGACAACTTCGAAGCCGCTCGCACCGCCACGGCGCACCTGGTGTCGCTGGGGAGACGGCGGATCGGCTTCGCCGGCCACGAGACGCAGGAGATGTCGTCGACCTCCCTGCAGCGCATCGCGGGCTATCAACAGGCCCTGGAGGATGCGGGCCTGCGACCCGACCCCCTCCTCCTCTTCCCCAGCCGAGAGATCTCGCCGTCCGGAGCGGTCGAGGGCGTCGGGGGCGCGCTCGACGCCGGAGCCGACTTCGACGGGCTCGTATGCCGCGACGACCTCGCCGCGATCGGCGCCCTGCGCGCGCTGCACGAGCGCGGCCGCCGCATTCCCGACGACGTCGCCGTCACCGGCTGGGACGACATCGAGCTGAGCCGGGTGACCTTCCCGAGCCTCACCACGATCGCTCCCGATCTGCACGAGCTCGCCCGCCGCGCCGTCGAGATGCTCATCGAGCGAATCTCCGGGTTCTCCGAGGCCGGACGCCACGAGCTGGTCGGCTACCGGCTGGCCGTCCGCGAGAGCGCGCCGTCCCCTCGATGATCGGGAAGCGTTTCGCACGCGGACTCGGATTCCGCGTTGTTTACAGCGCTGCACAAATCATGCATGCTGGACTGCATGCTGAGAATCGATCCGCCACTCCCGCCCATCGCGAGCCAGGGGGACGGAACCTACCCGCGCCCTCAGCTGGTCCGGAGCGAGTGGAGCGACCTGACCGGCCGATGGGGCTTCGCCGTCGACGACGACGACCGCGGCATCCGCGAGCAGTGGTTCGCGAAACCCTCTTTCGACGCTTCGATCGTGGTGCCCTTCCCGCCCGAGTCGTCGGCGTCGGGAATCGGCGACCCCCGTCCGCACACGGCGCTGTGGTACCACCGCGCCCTCACGCACGACGAGGTGCTGGCCGCCGGCCATCGTGACGGGCGCCGACTGATCCTCCGCTTCGGGGCAGTCGACTACCGCGCCATCGTCTGGGTCGACGGGCAGAGAGTCGGCTCACATGAGGGCGGGCACACTCCGTTCGCGGTCGACATCACCGACGCTCTCGAGAGAGACGGCGGGGGCCATGTCGTGGTGCGGGTCGAGGACCGGGCGACGGATGTCGCCCAGCCCCGCGGCAAGCAGGACTGGCGTGACGAGCCCCATGCGATCTGGTACCACCGGACGAGCGGAATCTGGCAGCCCGTCTGGCTCGAATCCGTACCCGCCGGCCCGGCGATCGAGTGGATCCACTGGCGCGCGGATCTGCCGTCAGGACGCGTGCACGCGCGCATCGGTCTCACCACCACGCCGGCATCCGGGTGCGTGGTCGACGTCGAACTGCGTCATGGTGACACCCTGCTGGCACGCGCCTCGACCCTCGCTCGCGAATCCGAGATCGAGATCGACATCCCGGTTCCGAGCCAGGCGAACGGACAAGCCTACGAAGAGCTGGTGTGGTCGCCGGAGAACCCGCGGCTCATCGACGCCGTCATCCGGACATCGGATGACGGGGCACCCCTGGACGCCGTGTCGTCGTATCTCGGGCTTCGTTCGACAAGCGTCGATCGGCGCTGCTTCCTGCTCAACGACAAGCCGCGGTTCGTCCGGTCCGTCCTCAGTCAGGGATACTGGCCGGACACCCATCTCGCCGCCCCGTCGGCGCACGCCCTGCGCGAAGAGGTCGAGCTCATCAAGGAACTCGGGTTCAACGCCGCCCGGGTGCACCAGAAGTTCGAGGATCCGCGGTTCCTCTTCTGGGCCGACCGGCTCGGGCTGATGATCTGGGCAGAGGCGCCCGCCGTCTTCTCCTTCACACCGACGGCCGTCGAGCGCACGGTGCGCGAGTGGCTGGAGGTCGTCCACCGCGACGTCTCGCATCCCTCCATCGTCACCTGGGTGCCGCTGAACGAGAGCTGGGGCGTGCAGCACATCGCGCACGACAGCCGCATGCTGCACCACGCTCTGGCGCTCGTGCACCTGACGAAAGCTCTCGACCCGACTCGCCCTGTCGTGTCGAACGACGGGTGGGAGCAGGCCGACACCGACATCGTGGCCATCCACGACTACGAGGGCGACGGCGAGGTGATGGGCGCGCGATACAAGGACCGCGCCGCCGTCGACGAGATGATCACCGGTGTCGGGCCCGCGGGCAGACGTCTCGTGCTCACAGGCGACGTCGAAGACGCGCCGGTGATGCTCACGGAGTTCGGCGGCATCTCTTTCGACGTGCACCGCACCGACCATGCCTGGGGCTACACGAGCGCCAGCTCCGACAGCGACTTCCGTGACCGACTGAGCTCGCTGATGGCCGGCATCCACGACAGCACCGCCCTCGCCGGGTACTGCTACACGCAGCTCACCGACACCCTGCAGGAGACCAACGGACTCGTCGGCGCCGACCGGGTCCCCAAGCTGCCCGTGGATGAGCTGCGCGCGATCATGGTCGGTCCGAGAGGATCCCAGCCGTGGGAGTGAGCGTCCGGCGGCGGGCCGGCGGTGCCGAGCATCGCCCCGTGCATCCCGGCTACTTCGCCGACCCCTTCGTGCTGCGTCTGCCCGACGACACCTACGCGGCGTACGGGACCAACCCGACGGCGACGTCGACCGAGAGCGTCTTCGAGGTCCTGCTCTCGCACGATCTCGAGACGTGGCGCAGTGCCGGTCTGGCACTGATGCGGCTCGACTCCGAGATGGGAGACGAGTACTGGGCGCCGGAGGTCTGCTTCCGCGACGGCTCGTGGTGGATGTACTACTCCGTCGGGCACGGCATCAGCGGTCATCACCTGCGCGTCGCCCGCGCGGCCGAGCCGACGGGTCCATTCCACGATCTGGGTGTCGATCTCACCCCTCACGAGACCTTCGCGATCGATCCGCACCCGTTCCAAGACGCGGACGGACAGTGGTACCTGTACTTCGCGCGTGACGTGCTCGATGCGGAGCGACCCGGCACGCATCTCGCTGTCGCCCGCCTGCCCGGGCCGGCGCAGCTCGCCGACGCGCGGGCCGTGCTCGAGCCCTACGCCGATTGGCAGATCTACGAACGAGAACGCCCGATGTACGGCGGGACCTTCGACTGGCACACGCTCGAAGGTCCGGCGGTGGTGCGCAGGCAGGGCAGGTACTGGATGACGTTCTCCGGCGGCGCATGGACGGGCCCCGGCTACGCAGTGTCCTGGGCGTCCTCAGCGAGTCCGCTCGGCCCGTGGGTCGCCTCACCGCCGACGGCGCCTCCCCTTCTCTCGTCGGGTGCCTCGCTGATCGGCCCTGGCCACAACTCGCTCGTCGTCGGGCCCGACGGGGGCGACCGCATCGCGTTCCATGGATGGAATGCGGATCACTCCGAGCGACAGATGCACGTCGCGTCGATCGACTTCAGGTCCGAGGAGCCGGCGCTGCTCGCGACCACCCCCGACTGCGGCGCCTGACCCACGGCAGGACTCACCGGACCGGGATCAGCCCGCGTCGAGCGCGGCCCCGCTCACGACCCCGTGCGCGAGACCGTCACCTGGATGCTCTTCATGAGCGGCTGATCGCTCTGCGCGCTGAAGTCCTTGCGGCCGATCAGCACGTTCATCTCGGGCATGTAGCCGGCGGCGCTGCCGCGAGGCAGGTCATACGGCACGGCGCGGAACGCTCTCAGCATCCGCGTCGATCCGTCTTTCGAGGTCGACACGATGTCGACGAGGTCGCCCTCGACGAGTCCCCGGTCGCGCATGTCGTCTTCGTGCAGGAACACGAGCTCGCGCAGGTTCTTCACGCCCCGATAGCGGTCGTCGTTCGAGTAGATCGTCGTGTTCCACTGGTCATGCGAGCGCATGGTCTGCAGCACCAGGGTCTCGGCCGACTCGGGGATGACGTTCGGCAGCGGCGCGTGCGAGAACTCGGCGCGCCCCGACGGGGTCTCGAACACGCGGTCTCGCGCCGGCTGCGGGATGCGGAAGCCGTGCCTGTCACGGATCAGGTCGTTGAACCCCTCGAACCCGGGCAGCACCTTCGCCATCACGTCGCGGATGTTGTCGTAGTCGCCGACGTACCAGTCCCAGGGAGTGGCCGTGTGGGGCAGCGTCGCCTTCGCGATCCCTGCGATGATCGCCGGCTCCGACCTCAGATACGCGGATGCCGGCTGCTTGCGCCCCATCGAGAGGTGCACCATGCTCATCGCGTCCTCGACCGTGATGCCCTGCGGACCCTGAGCCTGCTGGTCGCGCTCGGTGCGGCCGAGGCAGGGCAGGATCAGCGCCTTCTCGCCGTGCACGAGGTGACTGCGGTTGAGCTTGGTGCTCACCTGCACCGTCAGGCGGCACTTCTCGAGCCCCTGCGCCGTGAACGGGGTGTCGGGAGCCGCGAGCACGAAGTTGCCACCCATGCCGACGAACACCTTCACGCGTCCGTCATGCATGGCCTCGATCGTCCGCACGGTGTCGAGTCCCGGATGCCGCGGCGGATCGATGCGGCACGCCTCGGCGAGACGGTCGAGCCAGGCATCCGTGGGGTGGTGGTCGATTCCGCAGGTGCGGTTGCCCTGCACGTTGCTGTGCCCGCGGATGGGTGAGGAGCCGGCGCCCTTGCGCCCGATGTTGCCTCGGAGCAGCAGCAGGTTGACGATCTCGCGCACGGTGTCGACGCCGTGCTCGTGCTGGCTCACGCCGAGGCACCAGCTGATGATCGTGCGTTCGGAGGCGAGATAGACCGCGGCGGCCGCACGGATCTGCTCTTCGCTCAGCCCAGACTGCGTGACCAGGTCGTCCCACGAGGTGGCCTCGACCAGCTCACGATAGGCGTCGGCGCCGTTCGTGAGCGACGCGAGGAACCCGGTGTCGAGCACCGACGGGTCGGTGGCGGCGGCCTCGAAGACGACCTTCGACATGCCCCTGATGAGAGCGAGGTCGCCTCCAGGGCGCACCTGAAGGTTCATGGTGCTCGTGCCCGTCGACTTGAAACGCGCCATGTCGACGAAGTCGTGCGGCACGATGGTGCGGGTGGCGGCAGCCTCGATGAGCGGGTTGACGTGCACGACCTGGGCGCCGCGCTTCACGGCATCCGACAGCGCCGTGAGCATGCGCGGAGCGTTGGATGCCGCGTTCACGCCCAGCACGAAGAGAGCGTCGCAGTCGTCCCAGTCGTGCAGGTCGACCGTGCCCTTGCCCGTGGCGATCGAGGCTTTGAGCGCGCGGCCGGACGCCTCATGACACATGTTCGAGCAGTCGGGCAGGTTGTTGGTGCCGTACTCGCGCACCATCAGCTGGTAGAGGAACGTGGCCTCGTTGCTGAGCCGTCCAGAGGTGTAGAACGACGCCTCGTCGGGGCTGTCGAGCGCCTGCAGCTCGTCGCCCACCAGCGCGAACGCGTCGTCCCACGTGATCGGCACGTAGTGGTCGGAGGCCGCGTCGTACACCATCGGCTCAGTCAGGCGCCCCTGATCTTCGAGGTCGAAGTCGGGCCAGGTCGCGAGCTCCGTGACGGTGTGCTCGGCGAAGAACCGACGATCCACCCGCTTGCGCGTCATCTCCCAGGTGACGTGCTTGATGCCGTTCTCGCAGATGTCGAGCTTGAGATTGCCGGTGTCGTCGGGCCACGCGCATCCGGGGCAGTCGTAGCCCGAGACCGGGTGGTTCATCTGCAGCATCGCCAGGGGACCGGCGATCGGTACGCGCTGATCCAGCACCACACGCCCCACCGACACCGCCGCCCCCCACCCGGCGGCGGGGTGGCCGTACGGCTTGCGCGACCAGGGCCGATCGGTGCGAGGGCCGTAGCCGCCCTGGCGCGGCTCGTCCGGCATCAGCCCGAAGGCGGTTCCGGCAGCTCCTGCGTTTCCCGCGGTTTCCTGGCTATCGAGCATGGTGTGCCCCTTCTTCGGAGTGCGCAGAGGGGCCGAGCGAGTCGGCTCCGATGCGCACCCGATGCGCGTGCGTGTAGATGTTCATCGAACGTCCCCGGACGAATCCGATGAGCGTCACGCCCGACTCCTCGGCGAGCTCCGCCGCCAGAGACGAGGGCGCCGAGACGGCACTGAGCAGAGGGATGCCGGCCATCGCGGCCTTCTGCACCAGTTCGAAGCTCGCTCTGCCGGAGACCTGCAGGATCTGCCGGTGCAACGGCAGCCGGTCGTTCAGCAGCGCCCAGCCGACGACCTTGTCGACCGCGTTGTGGCGCCCGACATCTTCGCGCAGCACGAGCATCTCGCCCGTGTCGGCGTCGAAGAGAGCAGCGGCGTGCAGGCCGCCCGTCTTGTCGAACGCCGCCTGCTCTGCGCGCAGACGATCGGGGAAGGCGGCGATCTGCTCGGCATCCACCTGCACGTCGTCGTCGGAGACCGGATGCCGCGACACTGTGCGCACCGCGTCGATGCTGGCCTTGCCGCAGACGCCGCACGAACTGGTCGTGTAGAAGCGCCGCGCGGCATCGGGGTCGGGAAGCGCGACGCCGTGAGCGAGGCTGATGTCGAGCACGTTGTAGGTGTTCTCCTGGCCTCCGGTGCCCGGGCCGCCGCAGTGGATCGCGGAATGGAACTCGGCGGTCTCGGCGATGATCCCCTCCGACACGAGGAACCCCGCCGCCAGCTCGACGTCGTGCCCCGGAGTGCGCATCGTGACCGCGAGCGGCGAGCCTGCGACCCGAATCTCGAGGGGCTCCTCGACGGCGAGCGTGTCGGCGCGACGGCTCGCACCCTCGCCGAGGGTGAGCTTCAGAATCGGTCTCCGCGTCGTGATCCGCCCCACACCAGCGAGCGTACTCCGCGGTCACGGGATCCGATCGATCCATCATCGTGAGGCCGATACCTGGGTACCCTAAGCCCATGAGCGCGCCTCGCAACGCACGTCGGACACCCGCAGCCCTCGCCATGGCGGCAATCATCGCCCTGGCATTGACCGCCTGCACCGGCGGTAGCGACGAGGGCACGAACGGTGACGGAGGACAGGGGTTCCCTGACGACGGCTGCACGCACATCGCCGTCGCCACGTCGTCGGAGAAGGTCAACATGCTCGACGAGCTGGCGAAGGAGTTCAAGGACTCGCCCGAGCACGAGGGGCTCGAGACATGCGCGACCGTGCGCCCCACCAACGTCTCGTCCGGCAACGCGACGCGATTCCTCACCTCGGGCGAGGACTGGCCGACCGACGACCAGTCCCTGTGGCCGACACTGTGGTCTCCGGCATCGACGGTCTGGACCGATCGTGTCGCCGCCGCGGCGTCACCCAGCCTCGTGGGCGAGCCGAAGTCGTTCACTCGCACGCCCGTGGTGTTCGGCATGCCCGAGCCGATGGCCAACGCCCTCGGCTGGCCGAATACGCCTATCAGCATCACCGACCTCGAGGCCCTCTGCCAGGACCCGGCCGGGTGGGGCAGCGTCGGCAAGGACATCTGGGGTGCCTTCAAGATCTCGAAGACCAACCCGAACACGTCGACCACAGGGCTCTCGACCATCCTGATGCAGTCGTACGAGGCGACCGGCAAGCTCGAGGGCCTCACCTCGGCCGACGTCGAGGCCTCGGCCGACTTCTCGCGGGTGTTCGAGGAGTGCGTCATCCACTACGGCGACACGACCGGCAACGTGCTCTCGACCCTCTACGACGAGACGCAGAACGGCTCGAACGGCTCGGCCTACGTCTCGGCCGTCGCGCTGGAGGAGACCTCGCTGCTCAACTACAACCAGGGCAATCCCGACTCGCACACGGTGCAGCCGGGCGAGACCCTGACGCCGCCGAAGACCAAGCTCGTCGCCGTCTACCCCGAGGGTGGCTCCATGTGGTCGGACAACCCGATCACGGTGCTCGGAGCCGACTGGGTGACCGCCGAGCAGCGTGCCGCCGGTGAGGCGTTCGCCGAGTTCGTGCAGACCACCGCGGCGCAGAAGATCCTGCCCGACTACGGATTCCGCCCGCTCGACGAATCGGTGCCCCTGGGCGACCTGTTCACCCCGAAGTACGGAGTCGACCCCGCACAGCCCGCTGTGACGCTGCCGAAGCCCGAGGTCGACGTGATCTCGACGGCGATCGACCAGTGGACGCAGGTGCGCAAGCCTTCGTCGGTGCTCGAGCTCATCGACATCTCCGGTTCGATGGACGACCCGATCGGCGACGGTCGCTCGCGTCTCGACGGCGCGATCGAGGGTGCGCAGTCGACGCTCAACCACTTCCGCTCGACTGATGAGATCGGCGTGTGGGCGTTCACGACCGGCATCTCTTCGGACGAGGGCGAGGGCATCCAGGTGCTCCGCGACGTGAGCGCACTCGGCGCGGACGGCGAGAAGCTCGACTCGTCGCTCGACGACCTGCGCTACGCGCAGCGCAACGGCACTCCCCTCTACGATTCGATCCTGCTCGCGTACGAGGCGATGAGCGAGCGGGCCGAGCCCGGTCGCATCAACGCGATCGTGGTGCTTTCGGACGGCGAGGACACCGACTCGAGCACCTCGCTCGACTCGCTCATCGCGAAGATCGGCAAGAGCACGAAGGAGGGCGGTGACGACGCTCCGGTCCGTATATTCCCGATCGCGTATGGAGAGGGCGCAGATACCTCGGCTCTGCAGCGAATCGCGGACGTGACGGGCGGGCAGCTGTTCGACGCCTCGGATGCCGAGCGCATCGACCTCGTCTTCGCTTCCGTGATCAACAACTTCTGAGGCCTCGCGATGCCGTATCTCTCCTCGTCGAACAATCCCTGGATCGAGGATGCCGTTGAGGGCATATCCGGTCAGAACATCTATGTCGACCCCGACGTGTCAGGGGGAGCGGCGCTGACGGATGCGCTTGCGAGCGTCGTCCCCGGCGACGGGTCGATCGCGGTGGTCGTGCTGCCGGCGAATGCTGCGACGGATACCCCGTACAACACGTACATCCTCGAACAGCTCACTGCGGGCGCGAGTCAGCAGACCGTGATCGTCGCGATCGGTGATGACCTGCAGGCCGCGTCGGCGACGATCGGCGATGATGCGTTGCGCATCGCGAACGAGAACGAGTCTTCGGGTGGAAGCCTGCAGGACCAGCTCGTCGAGACCGTGACCGAGATCTCTGCCGAGACGCCGACTTCGCCCGGTGGTGGCTCCGAGGTCGCCGGTCCCGCGATCCCGCTGGTGATCGGTGGCGTCGTTCTCATCGCTGCTGCCGTGACCGCCATCGGCCTGATCGCCCGTCGCCGTCGCCGCGCGACTTCGGTCTCGACGGATCCGGTGCCCGTCGGCATCCGCCTTCGGGTGAATCGCCTGCGCGAGCTGCGCGCCGACTATGCGGCGGTGCCGGGCAGTCCGGTCGCCGCCGAGACGGCTGCAGGTATCGACGCGCTCGCCTCGCACGTCGAGCAGCTGTTCATACGTCTCGACGCCAAGGCGGGCGAGGATCAGAGCGTGCTCGCCGAGGCCGAGTACTCCGACAAGCTGGCTCGCCTCGTCGCAGCGCTCGACCGCGACTACCTGCTCGACCTGCTCACGCGGCCCGACCTGTGGGATGCACCGGATGAGCGGATCGGCGAGGTGCGCGAAGCCCTGTCGGCCGTGAGCACGCAGATCGTCGACAACATCAAGCAGGTCAACGCCCGCAAGGGATTGCTGTTCCAGGTCTCGCTCGACTCGCTCATCGGTCGCAGCGAGCTGCGCGACTGGGAGCGTCAGTTCAAGCAGAGCTCCGGCGAGTAGTCAGCTCTCAGCGCCTCGCGACGGCGTTGTCGACGACACGACCGTCCACGAGGTGCAGCACCCCGTGCATGCGCGGGAGGTGCACGAGGTCGTGGGTGACGAGCAGCGTCGAGGTGTTCAGTTCATCCGTGAGCCGCAGGATGAGATCGATGATGGCGGCGCCGCGTTCCTGATCGAGGGCACTCGTCGGCTCGTCGACCAGGAGCACGCTCGGATCGTTCATCAGGGCTCGAGCGATGTTGACGCGCTGACGCTGGCCGCCGGAGAGCTGGTGCGGCCTCTTGTGACCGTGCTCGGCGAGGCCGACCGCGGCGAGCAGCTCCTCCGCGCGGGCGGCCGCCTTGGCGCGATTGCGTCGGCTGTGCGCGGCACCGAGCTCGTTCATGACGCTCAGCTGCTCACGGGCAGTCAACGCCGGGAGGAGGT
Organism: Microbacterium sp. K2; assembly: GCF_051365005.1. Classification (NCBI taxonomy): domain Bacteria; kingdom Bacillati; phylum Actinomycetota; class Actinomycetes; order Micrococcales; family Microbacteriaceae; genus Microbacterium; species Microbacterium sp. K2. The sequence continues at coordinate 2,275,985 of NZ_JBLWII010000001.1, forward strand.
TGGGCTGTTGGAAGACGATCCCGATCCGCTCCCGCCGCAGACGCGTCGCCTCGGCCGGGCTGAGCGCTGTGACGTCGCTCCCATCGATGAGGATCTCTCCGGAATCCGGCCGCAGCAGGGTGCCGGCGACGGCGAGCAGACTGGACTTGCCGGAGCCGCTGGGGCCCGTGATGCCGGTGACTGTTCCGGGGTGGGCGGTGAGGGACACGCCGTCCACGGCGGTCACGCGGGACTCACCATCGGGGAAGGTCAGAGTGATGTCGTTCAGGCGGATCATCGGTTGCTCCCGAGTGCGGTGAGGGGGTCGGCGGAGGTGACGGATCGCAGGGCGAAGGCGGCGCCTGCGAGGCCGAGGGCGATCATGATGGCGCCGGGAAGGATGGTAGTGAGAGGGCTCAGCAGGAACGGAAGGGCGGCGCCTGCGACCAGGCCGAGGCCGGTGACCAGCGCCAGTCCGATGCCGATGCCCACCAGCAGAACGATCAGTGCCTGCCCCAGCGCGTCGCGGATCAGGGATCGCGTGCTCGCGCCGAGCGCCTTGAGGACGGCGACATCGCCCTTGCGCTGCATGGTCCACACGGTGAAGAAGGCCCCGATGACGAGTCCCGAGATGCCGAACAGCATCGCCACCATGAGCAGGAGCGACCCGATCTCGGAGCGGAAGGCGCTCAGGGCCGTCAGCGATCCGAGGGTCGTCTCAGAGATCGTGTCGTTCACGGCATCCGCGGCATCCCAGTCGGGGGTGCCGGAGACGGCGAGGACCGTGGCGTAGGCGTCGGGGTTCCCCGTGGATGCCGAGTACGCCTGCCAATCGCGCAGGGTCATCTGCACGACCGGCGTGTGGCTGTACCAGGCGTCTCCCTCGATCGTTTCGACGTCGTAGGCGACGCCGGCGATCTCGATCTGATCTCCGACCTTCGCGTCGAGCGCATCCGCAGCGGGCACCGAGAGACTCAGCTGACCGTCGCCGGAGGGCGCACCGGCGACGAAACCGGGCTCGACACCGAACACCGCGATCGCGGCGCGGGTGTCGTCGGTCTCGGCGCGGGACTGGCTGATGCCGAGGGGGCGTGCATCTGTGACGTCGGCCGTCGCCGCCCAGTCCATCGCCTGCTGATCGGTGATCGTGGAGTCCGCGAAGCTGGCCACACCGTCTCCTCCTTCGGGGGCGGAGAACACGATGCGGTCTGCGGGGAGCGCCAGCACGCCAGAGACGTTCTGGATGGCGAGGCCCCCGGTCAGTCCACTGAGGAACCCCACGAGAAGGGTGATGAGGGCGACGACGGAGCCGATGAGGATGAATCGCCCCTTGGCGAAGCGAAGATCGCGTAACGCGACGAACATGACGGTTGCCTTTCCTGTCTCCGATGCGGCGACCATTCCACTCTCGTCGTCGGCGCCGTCGTGGTCATCGGCCACTCGGAGAGCGTTCCCCGGCCAGGATGAGTACGCCTCGATCGTCCTTTCGGACGATGCCGCCGCTGGACCCGGCGGCGTAGAGTTCGAGCCATGGCGCATACTGCTCTGACCCCGGTGTTCGTGGGTCTGCGGACCGGCCTCCACGTTCTCTTCTTCGCCCTGACGGCGGTCGTCATCGCCCGTGCCGTGCTCGATCCCTCGGATGCGAGCGTCGCGGCGATCGTGCTGGCCCTGATCGTCGGCGTCACGTACGCGTCGGGGCTGCTGCTCACTCGCCTCTCGCACGGTCGGCGGCTGGTGGCGCTGATCTGGTTGGCCATGCTCTCGGTGGAGTGGCTGGGCCTGCTCTGGGTGAGCGCCGATGCCGCCTACCTCGTCTTCCCTCTGTTCTTCCTGTTCCTCCACCTGCTGGGGCGCTGGGTGGGATCGGCCGCGATACTCGCGTCGACGATCGTCGCGGTATGCGCACTCGGCATCCGCGGCGGGTGGAGCGTCGGTGGCGTCGTCGGCCCGTTCGTCGGCGCCGGCGTCGCTCTCCTGATCGGTCTCGGATACCAGGCTTTAGCGAGGGAGGCCCAGCAGCGCGAAGCGCTGGTCAGTGAGCTGCTCGCGACCCGCGGACAGCTCGCCGCGCGGGAGCATGAATCGGGTGTTCTCGCAGAACGCGCCCGGCTCGCCCGCGAGATCCACGACACGCTCGCGCAGGGACTCTCCAGCATCCAGATGCTGCTGCATGCCGCGGAACGTGCCGATGCCACGCGACCGGGGATCGAGCACATCCGGCTCGCGCGTGAGACGGCCGCCGCGAACCTCGTCGAGGCGCGGCGGTTCATCCGCGAGCTGACGCCTCCCCAGCTCGACGATCAGACGCTCGGTGGGGCGCTGCGTCGACTGGCCCGCACGCAGTGGGCGACGCAGGGACTCGACGTGCAGGTGCGGGTGTCCGACACGGTCGTCCTGCCCATGCATCTGCAGACGGCGCTGCTGCGCATCACGCAGGGGGCCATCGCCAATGTCATCCAGCACGCTCACGCGAAGACGGCGACGGTCACGATCGGCATCGAGGACGACCACCTCCACTTCACCGTCGAGGATGACGGAGAAGGATTCGATGCCGAGCGCCCTCCACCGGGTGCAGCCGAGAAGTCCGACTCCTTCGGCCTGCGCGCGACCGCCGAGCGAGTGCAGCAGCTGGGCGGACGGCTCGAGATCGACACCGCATCGGGACGAGGAACGACACTCACGGTCGACCTCCCGCTGACGGAGTTCGCATGATCCGGCTCGTCATCGCCGACGATCACCCCATCGTCCGCGCAGGCCTCACCGCCCTGTTCAGTCTCGAAGCGGATCTCGAAGTGGTCGCCGAGGCAGGCACACCGGAGGAGGCCGTCGCCTGCGCCGAGCGCGAGAACCCGGACGTGGTGCTGATGGACCTGCAGTTCGGTTCTCAGTCCCCATCCACGGGTGTGGACGCGACTCGCCGCATCCGTGCGCTCGAGGCTCCGCCCTATGTGCTCGTTCTCACGAATTACGACTCTGATGCCGACATCCTCGGCGCCGTCGAGGCCGGCGCGAGCGGCTACCTGCTGAAAGACGCCCCACCGCATGAGCTGACCGCCGCCGTGCGCGCGGCGGCAGCCGGAGAGAGCGCGCTCGCGCCGGTGATCGCCTCCCGCCTGCTCGACCGCATGCGCGCGCCCCGCGTCAGCCTCAGCAGTCGCGAGATCGAGGTGCTCGAGCTCGTCGCCGCCGGGCGATCGAACAGCGAGGTGGCAGAACAGCTCTTCGTCAGCGAGACGACCGTGAAGTCGCATCTCGCGCACATCTTCTCGAAGCTCGACGTCAGCTCACGCACCGCCGCGGTCTCGGAGGCCCGCCGGAAGGGCATTCTCCGCTGAGGCCTGGAGCGTCCCGGGAGATCCGGGCCGGATCGAGTGCTCACACGGGAGCGAGTGGTTCACCGACTCCGGAAGGGATCTCCGCGACGACCAGATCGCCGGGCTTCACGACACCGCCGGCGAGCACGACACCCATCACTCCCGCCTTGCGCACCGTGCGACCTTCGGAGTCGGTCCCGACGACCTGCTTCAGCAGACCAGACTCGAAACGATCGATCTGCAGACACGGGTTCCTCAGCCCCGTCACCTCGACCACAGCGTCCGCTCCCAGCCGCAGCAGCGTTCCTCGGGTGAGGGCGAGCAGATCGATCCCCTCGGTGGTGATGTTCTCGCCCAGTTCACCCGGAGAGACATCCGCGTCGACCTCACCGAACAGTTCTCGGTGCATGAGATGAACCTGGCGGAGATTGGGCTGCGTGGGGTCGCGTCGAACCCGGGAGAGATGCTGCACCGTTGCGCCGAAATGCGCGTCCCCCTCCACCCCCAGGCCGGCGACGAGGGTGATCGCCTCACGGCGGGGCTTGGAGAAGCGGTGCTCGTCATCACTGCTGACCGAGACGACGCATGTTCAAGCTCATGGGCGATGAATGGCTGCAGGGCAGCGCCCTCTACTACGCGTTCCAGCTCGACGTCTTTCGCGTCTTTCCGTCGCTGAGCGACCTCGCCGGGCAAATCACCCCGTTGGTACTCGTGGGATCCTGGCTCTCCATCTGGGTGCAGCTGCTCTTCCCGGTGCTGCTGCTGTGGAAGCCGACCCGCTACGCGGCTCTCATCGTCATCATGGGCATGCACTTGGGCATCGGTCTCTTCCTCGGGCTATGGCCGTTCTCGATTGCGATGATCGCCATGGACCTCGTCTTCGTTCGTGACGCGTCGTGGGAGCGTGCATTCGCGTGGTTCGCCGCCCGACGCGCGGCCAGACATACCGCCTGACCAGGCCTTTAGCAATCGCGTGACACGTGTCGCCCGAGTCCGCGGAACGCTTGATGCTCACCCACCCCGCACACAGCGCCCCCGTCGTTCCGATTCGCGAAATCGGACTCTGCCGGGGCCGGAGCTGTCGGCCGCTCAGGGCTCAGGCGGAAGGAGCCGCCGTCGACGCGCGCACGATCAGCTGCGAGCCCAGCGTCACGACGTCGTCGATCGCCGTGCCGCTCATCGCCTGCAGCAGCAGATCCACGGCGAGCGCACCGCTGCGTTCGATCGGCATCCGCACCGTCGTGAGCGCGGGCGTGACCGCGCCGGCCAGGTCGATGTCGTCGATGCCCACGATGCTGATGTCTGCGGGGCAGCGCTTGCCGAGCTCGAGCAGTCCGGCCTCGAGTCCGAGGGCGACGAGGTCGTTGTAGGCGATGACGGCCGTGGCACCGCTCGCCGCCGCCGGGGCGGCGGCAGCGCGGCCGCCCTGGATGGATGCGGCGTGGTGGCTGAGTCCGGTGAGACGGATGCCGTGGCGTTCGCACGCGCGGGCGACGGTGTCGGCCCGACGGACGTCGGCCCACGATCCGCGGGGGCCGGCGGCGTAGGCGATGTGCGTGTGCCCGAGCGCGGCGAGGTGCTCGATCGCCTGAGCGGGCCCGTGCTCGGTGTCCATCAGCACGCAGGGGGCGCCGTCGATCTGGCGGTTGACCACGACGTAGGGCGTGTCGCCGACCAGCTCGAGCACATCGGCGTCGGGCAGGCGCGGCGAGCACAGCAGCATCCCGTCGAGCTTGCGGGCCTGCTCGATCTGCTCGCGCTCACGGCGCAGGTCTTCATCGGCGTCGAACAGCACGATGCGGTGGCGCCCGTGCCACGCCTGCCCCTGGATCGCCTTGAGCAGTGTCGCGTAGACAGGGTTCGAGACGTCGGGCACGACGACCCCGAAGGTGCGGGTCGCGGTGGCGGACTGCGAGGTCGCGTAGCCGAGTTCGCCCGCGGCTTCGAGCACGCGACCGAGGGTGTTCGGCGCGAGACGATCCGGCTCTCCGAACGCGCGGGAGGCGGTCGCGATGGACACTCCTGCACGTCGCGCCACGTCTGTCAGCGTCGCTGCCATCTTCACCTCCCGACCGTCGCAGCAATTCTACGATCCCGCATCCCCATGTAAAACGTGTTGACAAGTTTGTACAAAAGATGCACACTGATTTGCATGACGATCAACGCCGATCACCCTCAGCGGTGCGCGGCCCCGAGCGAAGGAGCCACCGCGTGAGCATCCCAGCACCGGCCCTGCGCCGCACGACCTCTGCGACAGCCTCCCCCCTCGTCGCCCCGACCGACGCAGGCATCCTGCACCTCGGACTCGGCAGCTTCCACCGCGCGCACCAGGCGGTCTACACCGCGGCGGCACTCCAGTCCGCCGGCGGCGACTGGGGCATCATCGGCGTCGCATCCCGCTCGCGCTCGATCGTCGACGCGATGCATGCGCAGAACATGCTCTACTCGGTCGCGACCATCTCGCCCGGCAGCACCTCACTCACCATCCCCGGCGTGCACACCGATGCGTTCGTCGGCGCCGAGCAGCCCGAGCGCGTGATCGCGCAGATCGCCGACCCCGGCATCCGCATCGTGACCCTCACCGTCACCGAGAACGGCTACAGCTACTCCCCCGCCACCCAGCGCCTCGATCTCGACGACGACACGGTGCGCGCCGACCTGCGTGGCGGCGCCGCTCGCTCGACGATCGGCCAGCTCGCCCGCGGGCTGCAGGCCCGCGCTGCCGCAGGCGGGGCCCCGATCTCGATCCTCAGCTGCGACAACCTGTCGGCCAACGGCAAGCACACCGAGAAGCTGGTGCGCGAGTTCCTGCACGAGCTGCCCGGCTCCGAAGGCAGCGACGCGCTGGCCTTCCTCGATCGCTCCGTGTCGTTCCCCTCGAGCATGGTCGACCGCATCGTGCCGTCGACCACTGCCGAGCTGCGCACCCGCGTGAGCGCCCTGCTCGGCGCCACCGACGACATCCCCGTGCCGGCAGAGCCCTTCACGATGTGGGCGATCGAAGACCGTTTCGCCGGCGGCCGCCCCGCCTGGGAAGCCGGCGGCGCGGTCTTCACCGACGAGGTCGCACGCTACGAGCAGATGAAGGTGCGGCTGCTCAACGGCACGCACTCGCTCATCGCCTACCTCGGCGCGCTCAGCGGAGTCGGCACGATTCCCGAGGCGATCGGCCTCGACGGCATCGAGAGTGCGGCTCGTGCCGTGCTCCGCGACGAGTACGAGCCCTCGATCGAGGTGCCCTCCGGCGTCGACATCCGCGCCTACGAGAGCGAGCTCTTCGAGCGCTGGGCCAACAGCGCCCTGGGCCACCGGACGAGCCAGGTCGGCACCGACGGCTCGGTCAAGCTGCGACAGCGCATCCCCGAGCCCGCCCTGCTCGCCCTCGGCAACGGCGAGATGCCGCACCTGATCGCTCTGACGGTCGCCGGATACCTGTCGTGCATCGCGCCCCTGCCGGGCTTCGACCCCGGCCCGCACGCCGCCGCGATGACCGACGGCTCCCGCGAACGACTGGCCGGATACGCGGCGAGCGCCCGCAACGGTCGGGAGCTCGCGCAGCGCGTGATCGGCGAGCTGCACCTGTTCGGTGATGAACTCGGATCGCAGGATGCGTTCATCGCCCGCGTCGGCGAACTCGTCGACACCATCCAGCGACGCGGCGTCGACGCCGCGATCTGGGATGCCGTCTCGGCATCCCGGACAAGCACATCAGCACTCACCAGGGCAGAGGAGATGCAGCCATGAAGGCTCTCGCCATCCACGGCAAAGAGGACATCCGCTGGGAGGACCGCGAGGTTCCGACACCCGGCGACGGCGAGGTGCGCCTTCGCGTGAACTACGTCGGCATCTGCGGATCCGACCTGCACTACTACTTCCACGGCGCCAACGGCGAGTACACGATCCAGCAGCCACTGACCCCCGGTCACGAGCTGTCGGGTGTCGTCGACCTCGATCCGTCCGGTCGCCTCGCGCCGGGAACCCCCGTCACCGTGCACCCCGCGCGCTACGGCCCTGAGGTGCCCGGTCTCGAGGATCGCCCGCACCTGCGCCCCGGCGGCGACTACTTCGGCAGCGCCGCGGCGAACCCCCACCGCCAGGGCGGAGCATCCGAGATGCTGATCGTCGAAGAGCAGATGATCCGGGTGCTTCCGGCCTCGCTGCCCCTCGAGCGCGCAGCCCTCGCCGAGCCGCTGGCCGTCGCCATCCACGCCGTGAACCTCGCCGGCGACATCACCGGCAAGCGGGTGCTCGTGATCGGCGCCGGGCCCATCGGCCTCCTCGTCGTGGCCGCTGCGGTCAAGGCCGGAGCATCCGTCATCGGCGCCAGCGATGTGCGCGAAGAGCCCCTCGAGCGGGCGAAGTCCCTCGGCGCGACCGAGGTCTCGCTCGTCGGCCGCGACACGATCGAGAACGAGTCGTACGACGTCGTCTTCGAATGCTCGGGCGTCGGAGTCGCGCTCTCCTCAGCTGTCCGCGCCGCTCGCCGCGCCGGAACGATCGTGCAGGTCGGCATGCTCCCGAACGCCGACATCGGCGTGAACCTCGCCCCGATGCTCGCCAAGGAGCTCACGATCCGCGGCGCCTTCCGATTCTCCACCGAGATCGACGACGCGGTCGCCCTGCTGGCCGAGTCCGACGCCCTCGACTCCGTCATCTCTCACGTCCTCCCGGCATCCGACGCCGTCCAGGCCTTCGAGCTCGCTCGCGACTCGTCCGCCTCGGCCAAGGTCCTGCTCTCCCTCTAGCGACACCCGACACCCGACACCCCCACCCTGTTCCTGGTCCGAAGGAGTACCTCCCATGTCAGAACCGCAGACGACGGCCACGGCCGCCGATCCCGCCGAGAAGAGGTCGGTCAAAGACCTCGTCCGCGCCGCCATCTCCGGATGGCTCGGCACCGCGCTGGAGTTCATGGACTACCAGCTCTACTCGCTGGCAGCCGCACTGGTCTTCGCCGATCTGTTCTTCTCCTCCGAGAACCCGGCGGTCGCGGTGGTCGCCGCGATGGCCACCTACGGCGTCGGCTACGTCGCCCGCCCGGTCGGTGCGTTCTTCTTCGCGCGTCTCGGTGACAAGACCGGCCGCACGAAGGTGCTGTTCTACACGATCCTCCTGATGGGTCTCGCGACCACCCTGATCGGCTTCCTGCCGACGTACAACCAGGTGGGCGTCCTCGCGCCGATCCTCCTCGTGCTGCTGCGCATCGCGCAGGGCTTCGGAGCCGGAGCCGAGATCTCAGGCGCCGGTGTCATGCTCGCCGAGTACGCGCCGGCCAAGCGCCGGGGCATCATCGCCTCGCTCGTCGCGCTCGGCACCAACTGCGGAACCCTGCTCGCCTCGGGCATCTGGGCGATCCTGCTCGTCGCCTACAGCGAGCAGGAGGTCATCGACTGGGCATGGCGCATCCCGTTCATCGGCAGCGCGATCATCATGCTCTTCGCGATCTGGGTGCGTTTCAACCTCAAGGAGACCCCGGTCTTCGAGGAGCGCGACGACGTCGTCGACGGCAAGGCCCTCTCCCGCGAGGAGACGATCCAGCTCGCCACCGAGACCAACGACATCCGCACGCTCGAGGCGATGAACCGCAAGCCGTGGAAGGCGTTCTCGATCGCCCTCCTGCTGCGCTTCGGCCAGGCCGGCAACTCGGGCATGATCCAGACGTACCTGATCAGCTACATCACCGTCGTGCTGCTGCTCGACCGCTCGATCGGCGTCAACGCCGTGATCGTCTCGTCGCTCGTCGCCTTCATCACGGTGCCGCTGTCGGGCTGGCTCGGCGACCGCTTCGGCCGCAAGCGCATGTACATGGTCTGGTCGATCGTCGCGCTCATCGTCATCGTCCCGACGATGCTCATGATCAGCAGCGGTGTCACGGTGCAGGTCTTCATCGGCTACGTCGTGCTGCACAACCTCGCGGTGATGAGCTTCGCGTCGCTCGAGAACCTCACGCTGCCCGAGCTCTTCGGCTCGCGCAACCGCTACACGTTCACGGCCATGGCACGCGAGATCGCCGCCATCATCGCGACCGGCGCGGGTCCCGTCATCGCCGCCGCGTGGGTGTCGGCCGTCACCGGCTCGTTCATCCCGATCATCATCATGCTCTTCATCTTCACCCTGAGCGCCCTCATCGCCTCGATCTGGATGCCGGAGGTCGCCGGTCGCGACCTGACGGATCCGCGCGACGCGATCTGACCCAGCCGCTCATCACGACCAGGGGTGCGGACGCCCGAACGTCCGCACCCCGCACCTCGCCCCGCATCTTCAGGAGAACGACATGACCATCGAGATCGTCGACGTCAACATCACCAGCCCCGGACGCAACTTCGTCACGCTCAAGATCACGACCTCCGACGGCATCGTCGGTCTGGGCGACGCCACGCTCAACGGACGCGAGCTCGCCGTCGCCTCGTACCTCTCCGACCACGTCGCCTCGATGCTCGTCGGCCGAGACGAAGACCGCATCGAAGACACCTGGCAGTACCTCTACCGCGGCCCGTACTGGCGTCGCGGCCCTGTGACCATGGCGGCGATCGCCGCGGTCGACATGGCCCTGTGGGACATCAAGGCCAAGAAGGCCGGGATGCCGCTGTACCAGCTGCTCGGCGGCGCCAGCCGTGAGGGAGTCCGCGTCTACGCGCACGCCTCCGGCACCGACTATGCGGCGCTCAAGAATGCGATCACCGGCTACGAAGAGCTCGGCTACACCGCCGTGCGCGTGCAGACCGGCGTGCCCGGCCTCGGCCAGATCTACGGCGTCTCGAACGCCGGCCCCGGCGTGCGCTACGACTACGAGCCCGCCAAGCGCTCGGGCGACCGCCCCAGCGAGGAGACCTGGGACACCCGCAACTACCTCAACCACATGCCCGGGATCTTCTCGCAGATCCGCGAGGACTTCGGCACCGACCTGCGCATTCTCCACGACGGACACCACCGGATGTCGCCGATCGAGGCCGCACGCTTCGCGAAGGACATCGAGCCCTACGACCTGTTCTGGCTCGAGGACTGCACCCCGGGTGAAGACCAGACCGCGCTGCGCCTCGTGCGCCAGCACTCGACCACACCTCTCGCGATCGGCGAGGTCTTCAACTCGGTCTTCGACTACCAGACCCTCATCACCGAGCGTCTGATCGACTACGTGCGCTCGGCGGTCACCCACACCGGTGGCATCACGGCCATGAAGAAGCTGCTCGACTTCGCGGCGATCTACGGCATCAAGTCCGGCATCCACGGTCCGACCGACATCTCGCCGGTCGGCATGGCCGCCGCTCTGCACCTCGACCTGGCGATCCACAACTTCGGCATCCAGGAGTACATGCCCCACAACGAGCAGACGCTCGAGGTGTTCCAGACCTCCTTCACGTTCGACAAGGGCTTTTTGCACCCCGGCGACAAGCCCGGTCTCGGTGTGGATCTCGATGAGGATGCCGCGGCCGGCCACGACTACACCAAGGCCTATCTGCCGGTGAACCGCCTGCTCGACGGGACCGTCCATGACTGGTGAGATTCGCCGGGTCGCCCTGCCTCAGCGCACGGTGGACTCGCGCCTGATCGTCGTCGCGCGCGCGAAGCGTGCAGAGGACTACGACGCCGTGCTCGACGTGCTCGTCGACGCCGGCATCCGCAGCGTCGAGCTCACGCTGACCACTCCCGGCACCTTCGAGCACTTCCCCGAGCTGCTCGCGCGGTTCGGTGACGCGATCGACCTCGGAATCGGCACCGTCACGAGCAGCGGAGACCTGGCGCGCGCGATCGAGGTGGGTGCGGCGTACATCGTGACCCCGATCACCTCGACCGACTTCGTCGCGCAGGCGACGGATGCCGGTGTGCCGATCGTTCCGGGCGGACTCACGCCGACCGAGCTGTTCGCCTCATGGTCTGCGGGTGCGTCGGCGGTCAAGGTGTTCCCGGCCGGCCAGGTGGGGCCCTCGTACCTCAAGGACCTGCGCGGCCCCTTCCCCGACCTCGTCGCGGTGCCATCCGGTGGCGTCGATCTCGCGGGAGCCGAAGCCTGGCTGCGTGCGGGTGCGGTCGCGGTGAGCGTGGGCGGACCGCTGCTCGGCGACGCGTTCAACGGCGGCGATATCGCCGCACTGCGCGAGCGGACAGCCGCGTTCGTCGAGGTGTGCGCCCGGGACGCCGCGTGAGCTCGCCGTCGCCGTCGGTCGTCACGCTCGGCGAGACCATGGCGCTCGTGCGCACGAGCGAGATCGGCTCGCTGCGGCATGCGAACTCCCTGGCGTTCGGCATCGGCGGCGCCGAGAGCAACGTCGCGATCGGCCTCTCCCGGCTCGGCATCCCGACGTCGTGGCTGGGACGCGTGGGCGACGACTCCCTCGGCGAGCGCGTCACGCGGGAGATCCGCGGAGACGGCGTCGACGCGCAAGCGATCGTCGACCCGGATGCCGCGACCGGCCTGATGGTGAAGGAACGCCCTTCTGCGGCATCCACCGCCGTGCACTACTACCGCGCGGGGTCGGCCGGATCCAGGCTGCGGCCCGAGGACCTGCCGGACGGATGGGTCGAAGACGCCTCCCTGCTGCACATCACCGGCATCACTCCCCTGCTGTCCGAGACGGCCAGGGCGACCGTGCATGGCGCGATCGACAGGGCGCGGGCGGCCGGAACCATGGTGAGCTTCGACATCAACTACCGCTCGGCGCTCGCCTCACCCGGGATCGCGGGGCCGGTGCTGCGCGATCTCGCCGAACGCGCCGACGTCGTCTTCGGCGGCGCCGAGGAGTTCGCCATCCTGTATCCGGGGACCTCACCGGTCGAGGCTGCGGCACGACTGCAGGATGCCGGGTGTGCGACGACCGTGCTGAAGCAGGGGCCCGACGGAGCGTCGGTCTACGCGGCTGGTTCCGTGAACGGCGCGCCGGGATTCACGATCGACCCGGTCGACACCGTGGGGGCGGGTGACGCCTTCGTCGCCGGCTATCTCAGTGCGCTGCTCGACGGACACGATGTCGACGCGGTCCTCCGGCGAGCGAACGCCTGCGGCGCGATGGCCTGCCTGGTTCCCGGCGACTGGGAGGCAGCTCCGACCCTGCGCGATCTCGAGCGGTTCCTCGACGGCGATTCCGACCCGGTGCGGCGCTGAATCGGCGTTGCCGCCGCCCGAGAACGCGTAGCCTCGAAGGATGTCCAAAGCCGTCATCTCTCCGTCCACGGCTTCCGGCCTACCCGACTCAGAGCCCGCGCGCGGATCGCTGTTCTCGCACGCTGCGGTGAACTCTCGACCGGTCGCTCTCGTCTACCGACTCATCACGCTGGCGGTCATCCTCACCGGTGTCATCCGGCACGCCAACCTCCTGACCGGCGATCCGTCATGGACGACCGTGCTGTTCTACACGATGGTCAGCAATCTGATCTGCCTCGCCTGGGTGCTGCTCCTCATCGTCCGCACCGTCCGAGACCTGCGTCAGAGCGGCCCGCTCGGCACCTCGACACCCAGCGCCCGCGGCAGCGGAGCGGTGATGTTCGCGATCACCGTCACGATGCTGATCTATCTGATCGTGCTCGTGCCCACGAGGTTCGCCGACGGCGACGCCGAGATCTTCTCCCTCACCGACAACCTGATCCACATCATCACGCCGGTGCTGCTGATCATCGACTGGCTGGTCTTCGTGCCGAAGGGGTCGTTCCGGTGGATCGACCCGCCGCTGTGGACGCTCATCCCCTACGCGTATCTGACGTGGGCATTCGCCTACGGAGCGCTCGGCGGAGAGTTCACGCCCGGCCAGACGTATCCGTACCCCTTCATGGATGTCGACGCGCTCGGGATCGCCGGCGTCACGCAGTGGATCATCGCCCTCACGATCGCCCTCGTCGCCGTCGGCTACGTGTTCGTCATCATCGACCGCGCGCTCGGCTCACTCGCCCGGCGGATCGCCCGGCGCTGATCCGGTCCTCGCGGCGCCTGGGGAGGCTGCGCGCAGCACCGGCACTGCGCCTCGGGAGGAGAACTGCGCCTGGGGAGGATGAATCCTCGCATTCCCTCCGCCCGAAGCGCAGATCTCCTCCCGACGGCGCCTGGGGTCCAGGCCCGGTCACAGGCGACCCCCGGTCCGTCTGCAGGACCACGGCACGGAAGCAGGACCGAACTCGAGCTCCTGCCCTGCATCCGTGCTTCAGTCCTGCAGATGTGCGAGGCCCGCGAGTCAGTTGATGATCTCGGCACTGTCGTCGGCGTGGAGTGCGGCGAGCCTCTCCCGCCAGGTGGCGAGCGCCTCGGCTGACAGGCGAGTCCAGTCGAGCACTTCGCGGACGACCCTCAACGGCGCAGCGCTGCGATAGGAGCGAGTCGGATTTCCGGGGAACCTCTTGTCGGTCACATTCGGGTCGTTCTCGAAGTCGCCGGTCGGCTCGACCTCGTACACACGCGGCTCGCGATCACCCGGTGCGAGCTCTGCGGCGAGACCCGCACCATCGGCCACGGCGGTGAAGTAGATGTGATTCATCACGATCTCGGGGCGGTAGTTCGAGGCGAACCCCGCCGTCAGAAACTCACCCGGACGCAGATCCGCCTTGGTGCCGTGGAAGAAGGGCCCGTCATCCAGTGCGTCGCTCACCGGCACAGTGTACGACTGCCGCGGATGCCGGGGAAGGGCGCTGCGCTTGGTGGCACTACGCCTCGGGAGGAGAACTGCGCCCCCGGAGGAGAACTGCGCCTGGGGAGGATGAATCCTCGAATTCCCTCCGCCCGAAGCGCAGTTCCCCTCCCGACGGCGCGGTTGCCTCAGCCTCCCGACGGCGCGGTGGCCCGAGTCCCCTCAGTCCCCTGAGTCACCCGAGCGACGCGTACCGACACCCGGCTCGTCGTTGTGGACCGACTCGTCCTGCACGGATGATTCCGATGACGGATCGACCCGCACCGGGCCCGACCCACCGGAGTCCGCCCCGGCGTTGCCGGCGGGAATCTCCCCGATCTGCTCAGGGTCGTCGGCATTCCGCTCCTCGATGAGCGCCGCGATCCCCTCTTCGGAGGGTTCTGCGTCGCTCACATCCCGGCCAGACTCCTGGCCGTGGCTCACTCCGTGCCGTCCCGCAGATCGGTCGGTGCGTCGCCGCTGTGCGACATGCCTTCGTCCTCCGGGGCGAGATCGCCCTGTCCGTCCTCGCCGAGCTCGGCGTCGAGCGGTTCGTCGCCCTGCGTCTCCGGCTGCGAGGTGTCGGTGGGGAACGTCTCATCCACGAAGTGGTCGACCGGGGGAACCCCCGGCATGTTCGGCGGGAAGCTGTTGGCGAATGCGTCGATGTTCGACATGGTGCCCTCCTTGATTCGTCCGAGTCATCATGATCCGCCTGATCCGCGGCGAGCGCAGGGCGGTTGACAGCCGACCTCTGGGCGGGGAAGATTCCCCCCGTCTGGTCAGGGTCAACCGGACAGGCCGAGGGCGCACAGCACACCGTCGACCTGCGCATCGATCTCATCCGGAGTCGGAAGTCCGGCGAGGCCGAGCAGCCGACGTCGGTGGAGTTCGCCGAGGAGCGCGGTGAAGAGGATCCCCGCCGTCACCGTTGCATCCGCCGGCAGGTGCGACGCGAGGAAGACCTGAGCGCGCCCGGGCCCCTCTTCATAGAACTCCACAGCGAGAGACGGATGCCGGGCAGCAGCGGCGATGATCGCACGGTGGATGCCGATCGCCTCGTCTCCGAGCAGGTGCGCCAGGATCGCCCGGGATGCTGACCGAAGGTCGTCGCCCGCGTCTCCTGCCTCACCGAGATAGGCGTGCTGTCGAAGGACCGCCGCCCGCACGAGGCCGGCGCGGTCGCCGAAGACTCCGTACAGTGTGCGCTTCGCGACATGCGCGTCAGCGGCGACACGATCGAAGGTCAGCGCCTCGAAGCCCTCGTCACTCAGCACAGCGACCACGACGTCGACCACTCGCTCGTCTCGAGCTGTCACCTCCGCGGCGGAAGGCCGACCTCGTTTTCCCGTCATAGGATGACTCTAGCAATAATGCTACGAGACCGTTTCATTAAAGGAGTCCGTCGTGTCCGACCTGATCCACCACATCGCCATCCAAGACGACTGGGAGATGAGCCGCGCATTCGGGGAGTACGTCGTCTCGACCCGCGGTGTCCATCTCGACGACGCGGGGTTCATCCACGCCACGACCGCCGATCGGCTCGAGGCCGTGGTCGCCGCCCGGTTCGGCGACCTCGCCCTCCCGCTCCTCGACATCGCGATCCGCCCCGAGGGCCTGGCTGCCGAGGGCATCGCCGTCGAGTGGGTCGACGGTCACGCGCACATCCTCGGCGCTCTACCGATGACGAGTGCGGTGATCGCCTCGGAGACGCCGATCACGCGCTGAGCGACAGCACCGCGCTCGAGCGTCGCCGTCAGCTCCCAGCATCCGTCTCTAGGCTCGCCGCTGTGGACACTGAGATGACGGTCACTGAGCGCCGAGACAAGCGCATCGAGATCACTGCAGAGGTCATCATCCTGGTGATCGGGCTGACTGCCGCAGCCACCGCCCTCTCGACTCTCTTTCCGGGGATGCTGTGGACGATCCAGCGGCTCCCCCTCGAGGTTCCGGGCATCGCATCAGTTCTGCTTGCCGTCGCCATGGGTCTGGCAGCGTTCGTCAGGCGAGGCGATCTGGTCAAGGGCGGATTCGCGGTCCTCATCCTGCTCTGGGCGCCGTTCCTCGGGCAGGCGATCTTCTTCGTGCTCGTCCTCGTGCTGTTCAGATTCAGCTGAACGACGCGCCGACCGCTCCGCACCGTGAGAGCATCGATCGCAGGCCACGACACGAGGGAGTATTCGGATGCTCGACACAGCAGACAGCGTGAGGCTCGGTCGCTCCGGACTCCGGATCTCCCAGGTGGTTCTCGGATGCATGAGCTTCGGTGCCCCGGATCGCGGCGCGCACGGGTGGTCCCTCGACGAAGAGGCCAGCCGTCCGCTGATCAGGCAAGCGCTCGAAGCCGGGATCACGACCTTCGACACCGCTGACGTATACTCCGACGGCACGAGCGAGGAGTTCGTCGGTCGGGCGCTCGGCGACTTCGCCCGTCGTGACGAGATCGTGATCGCGACCAAGGTGCACGGGCGCATGGGACCGGGCGCGAACCAGGCCGGGCTCAGTCGCGCCCACATCCTCTCGGGCATCGACGCGAGCCTGAGGCGCCTCGGCACCGACCACGTCGACCTTTACCAGATCCATCGATGGGATCCGCAGACGCCGATCGAGGAGACGATGCAGGCTCTGCACGACGTCGTCCGCTCCGGCAAGGCCCGATATATCGGTGCGTCGTCGATGTGGGCTTGGCAGTTCGCGAAGGCTCAGCACGTTGCGGCGCAGAACGGATGGACGCCGTTCGTGTCGATGCAGGACCAATACAACCTGCTGCAGCGCGAGGAGGAGCGCGAGATGCACCCGTTCTGCCTCGATTCCGGAGTCGGGGTGCTGCCCTGGTCGCCGCTCGCGCGCGGCAGGCTCACACGCGACTGGGACGAGAAGACGGCGCGCACCGCGACGGATGCCTTCGGAGCGACGCTGTATCGCCGCGAGGAGGAGTCGAACCGCGCCATCGTCGAGGCGGTCGCTCGCGTCGCCGAGGCGCGAGGAGTCTCCCGCGCGCAGATCGCTCTCGCGTGGGTCGCTCAGCAGAACGCGGTCACGGCGCCGATCGTCGGCGCCACGAAGGCGGGTCACATCGAGGATGCCGTCGCGGCCGTCAGCATCCACCTCGAACCCGCCGAGCTCGAAGCGCTCACCGGCGCATATACGCCTCGCGAGCCGGAGGGGTTCTGACCGCGGGCGAGCGCTACTCGATCTGGCCGATGGGCTCGCGCTTCTCGGCCTGGAACTGATCCTCGGCACGGCCCCGTGCCCAGTAGGCCGAGATCGACAGCGACTCTCTCGGCACGTCGCGCTGCTTCAGCAGGGCACGAACGGCCTTGATGGTGCCGCGCTCGCCGTGCGCGAAGACGCCGGGGTGACCCGCACCCCAGGGCAGTTCGGCGACGACGGCCAGCAGCTCGTCATCCGTGTCGGTCCATCGAACCGTCACGCCGGCCGGCACCTCGGGCAGGAGGCGGTCCGCGGGGTCGGCCACCGTGAGGATGACGTGCCCGACGGCATCCGCGTCCATCGCCTCGACGGCCGATGAGATCGCGGGGAGGGCGGTGTGGTCGCCGATGAGCAGATGCCACGGCGCTTCCGGCGTCGGCAGATACCCGCCGCCGGCTCCGCTGACGACGAGCGTGTCGCCGACCTGCGCCGACCGAGCCCACGGGCCCGCGACGCCCTCGTCGCCGTGCACGACGAAGTCGATCACGAGGCGCTGCTGCTCGGCATCCGCCGCGCGCACCGTGTAGGTGCGCCGGGTGGGCAGCTTCTCGGGGCTCTCCTCGCGCAGCTGCGCGAGATCATAAGGAGGAGTGAGTCCGTGGCGCGGATCTGCGAACAGGATCTTCACGTACTTGTCGGCGAAGACGTTGTCGGTGAAAGCCTCATATCCGTCGCCTCCGGCCGTAATGCGCACGAGGTCAGGACTGACCTGCTCGACCCGCTGCACGCTGAGCACAGCTTGGCTGGGGGTTCGACGAGGCTGGTCCGGCATTGCGTCTCCTGACGGTGGGAACGAAGTCCCCTCCAGTCTGATGCCCTCGGCCTGGAGAGGGGCACGGTTCTCAGTCAATCCACCAGGTCGCTCTCGCCGTTCTCCTCCTTCGCTGCGCGGCGACGCGATGCGACCAGGAGCGTGATCCCGATCGCGACCACGAGCGCAGCGCTCCCGCCGAGCACCAGCGCGAGGGTTCCGTCGCCACCGGTACCGGGGAGACCCCCACCGGATCCTCCCGGATCGGGCGTCACCGGTTCCACGGGTTCAGGGGGCGCGGTCGGATCAGGGGACTCCGTTGGACCCGGAGACACCGTCGGAGCGGGGGTCGGGGACGGCGTCACCGTCGGAGTCGGGGACGGCGTCACCGTCGGAGTCGGAGTCGGAGTCGGGGTGACCGTCGGCGTAGGCGTCGGCGTCGGCGTCGGGGTGACCGTCGGCGTCGGCGTCGCGGTCACAGTCGGCGTGGGCGTGGTCGTCACGTTCAGCGTGTTGACGATCGTGCAGTCGACGGAGACGTCGAGCGGCAGGGTCAGCTCCGCGGTGCCGTCGCCCGTCTGACGGACGCCACCGGTGCCGGGGAATCCGTCGCCCTCGCAGACCCAGTCCCCAGCCTCGTACTCGGTCGCCTCGTCAGCGGCGGACGCCTCAGAGAGGGTGTAGACGCCGGCGACCACCTCGGTCCGGTCGACCGAGCCCGCTCCTTGGAGGTCGGTCGGGCCTTCGGCGCTCAATGTCCAGAGCTCGGGGTCCGCGTCACCGCCCTCGACCTCCTTCGTGAGACTCAGCGAGGGGGCGATCGCGACATTGAGAGCTGTGCAGACGGCATCGTCACCGTAGGCGAGCAGCGCACGCTCGGTCGACTCATCGAACACGGCCCCGACACACGACCATGTCACCTCGTATCCGGCCGGACCGTCCTCACTGAACACGTACTCCCCCGGCGGGGTGAAGAGGTCCGTGACGGCATCCGTTCCGCTGGCTCCGGCGAACGCGGCGTTGCCCGGCCCGCGCGTCTTCACGACGAAGTCGCTCACCGAGGCCGTTCCGCCTGCGCTGGGGTCGATCTCTTTCACGAGGGTGATCCGCGGGGTGATGGCGTTGTTCAGTGCTTCGCACACCATGTCGCGCCCCCCGGGGATCGTGATCTGCCCATCGCTGACCGAGCCGCCGAAGCATGACCATCCCAGCTGCTCGAAGCCATCAGGACCCGACACCTCGGCGAGCGACCAGGTCTGATCGCCGTCGATCGGAACACGAGTGACGCCGGACGACCCGGCCGGACCCTCGATCGTCGTTCCGCCCGAGGATGCCTGGAGCACCCACGCATCCGGCAGGGGCGGCTCGCCGAATGCGGCGATCACGCGCTTCTGCAGGGTGAGGGTCGACCGCGTCCACGTGTTCGTGATGGTGCAGACGACCGAGTCCTCGCTGCCGTCGATCGTGACCGAGGTCGCGGTGGGCATGACCTCCGGCGCACCGGTCTCCTCGTCGACGCATTCCCATTCGCTCGGTTCGTAGAGCGCGGCATCCGCTTCCGCACTCGACTCGCCGAGCTCGTAGGTACCGGGGTCGGCAGGCGCATAACTCACGGCCGGAGAACCGCTGGCGCCCGAGAATGAGTCCACCGCTCCCGTCGCACTCAGAGTCCAGTCGCCGGCAGTGAGCGTTCCGCCACCGGCGTTGACCACCTCCTTCACGAGAGTGAGGTGCGAGGTCTGCGAGACATTCTCGATCGTGCAGCTGACCTCTTCGCCCTCGGCGACAGTGACCTCGTCCACGAATCCGGTGGAGTTGGTGCACTGCCATCCGTCTGTCGTGTAGCCGTCGGTGGGTCCGGTTTCGCTGAGGTCGTAAGTTCCGGCGGCGACCGGCTCGTTCGTGACGGATGCGGCACCGACGACGCCCTCGATCCGCTCAGCACCGTCATCCGCCGTCAGGGTCCATGCCTGCGGAGGCTGCGGCCCGTCGACGGTCTTGATGAGCGTCAGCCAACCGCCGGCAAAGGTGTTCACGACCGTGCAGCGAACGTCCTCGTCGCCCTCGATCGTCAGCTGACCGGCCGATACCGCCAACGGTGTGTCGGGATCGGTCGCGAGGTCGACGCACTCCCACTCGCCCGCCGTGTACCCGCCAGGCCCGGATTCCGACAGCGTGTACGTTCCTGCAACCACCGCCACGTTGCTCACGTCGGGCGAGGCGGTCGCCCCGGAGAGCGAAGTGGGTCCCGCCGCAGAGAGCGTCCATTCGGCAGGCTCGTCGAGGGTGACGCCGGCCGGACCCTCGACCTCCTTCACGAGTGTGAGTCTGGGCACCGAGCCGGTGTTGCGGATCGTACAGGTCACCGACTGGTCGAGGTCGATGTCGATGCGTCCCGCCGCGTCGACGGGCAGAGGGGTCGATGAGCCCGCGAGAGTCGTCGCCGTGCACGTCCACTCGCTCGGGGTGTAGCCGGAGGGACCGCCGCTCTCGCTCAGCTGGTACTGCCCCATCCGCACCCGCTGGGCGGTCACGGCATCCGAGTTCCCGGGCCCTTGGATGTTGGTCGGCCCCTGAGCCTGCAGCGTCCAGAGCGACGGGTCCGCGTTCCCGCCTACGACCTCTTTGATGAGGGTCAGAGTGGGCGCGATCGCCTCGTTCTCGACGGTGCAGGTGAGCTGCTGATCCGATGTCAGAGTGATGGTCCGCACAGGTTCAGTCGTCACGCTGCCGCCGCACTCCCATTCGACGAATCGATATCCGCCGGGGGTGTCTGCCCGCACGATCTCCGAGATCTCGTAGGTTCCCGGCGGGATCCTCATGCTCTGGATGCCGTTGAGCCCCTGCCCGCGGAAGGTCTCGCCGGTGTCGACATTGACGGCCTGCACGTCCCAGAGAGAACGATCGCCGATGCTCGAACCCGTGTCGAGGTTCTCGATCCGTTTGAACAGCGACAGAGTCGCCTCGCCTGCCGCTGTAGCCGTCATCGGCGCGACGAGCGCACCTGCCACGACGAGGAGCACCGCCGCGAAGGCGGCCCGGATGTATGCACGATGTCTCATGAGGCTCCACGCTGTCCTGGGGAACGGGGCGAGTCCTGCTCATGGTATCGACCGCTGGTCGCTCGACAAGGGGGGGGTCCGCGTTCCGATTCCGCGTGCTATCGGGGCCGTCTGCACGGCACGCTCGGCGTCGGACCCGTTCTTTCGGCTTACCGCTCGATCGAGCGGGAGCGAGGGCCGCTCAGCCGGCGCAGAGGTCGGTGTCTGCGCTGCGGTTCACGGCGTCGACGGGCCGCGGCGGCACCGGCGTCTCGCGGGGCTGGGCGATAAGCGCTTCGTAGTCCGCTCCGAGAAGCAGGTGCACCCCTTCGACGTCCCCGATCTGAACGGTCACCGCGAGCCCGAGTTCGGCGGCCAGCGCCTGAGCCGTCTGCTGGGCGTCGGGGGTGTCGGCGGCGGTGATGGTCGTCAGTTCGCTCGGGTCGGCGTTGGCGATGCTCGCCACGGTGTATCCGTAGCCGGTCGCGTCCTCCGAGACACGGGATGCCAGGCCGCTGACACCCGCACCGTTGAGGATCTGGACGGGGGCGGTGCGCACCGGCGCCTCGGGCTGCACCTCGTCGGTCGTCAGCACGATCGGCACGTCGTCGATCAGCGCGCGGAAGATGACGTCGGCATCCGCTGTGGGCACGACGCGGTTGGGATCCTCAGGAGCCTCGGTCGTCGGCATGGTGACGAACGTCACGCTGCTCAGCGGAACGTTCGCGACCCGCGCGGCGAGGCCGGCCAGGTCGGTCAGCGCGCCGAGCCCGGGGTCGACGGTCATCGACGAGGTGACGGCGTCGAGAAACGCGTAGAGACGGTCGGGGCGCACCAGCACGTCGGACTTCGTCGCCTTCTGCACGATCGCCGAGAGCACCATCTGCTGATGCCCGAGGCGCGCGATGTCGCTCTCTTCTGCGAGCGCGTGCCGGGTGCGGGCGAGGGCGAGCGCCTGGTCGCCGTTGATCGACTGCGCACCGGCCGGCAGATCGAGCCTCGCGTGGCCGTCCTGCAGGGGCTCGGGCAGGCACACGTCGATGCCGCCCATCGCATCGACCATGCCGATGAAACCCTCGAAGTCCATCTGCACGAAATGATCGATCGTCAGTCCCGTGAGCTGCTCGACCGCCGCGACCGAGCAGGCGGGTCCGTACTGCAGCGCCGCGTTCAGCATCCCCCAGCCGCCGCCATACGACCCGCGTCCGTTGTCGTCGCAGGCGGGCAGGTCGCCGAGGGTGTCGCGCGGAAGCTGCACGGCGTCGATCCGGGTGTTGTCGCTCGAGATGTGCGCGACGACCATCGCGTCGCTGCGCTCACTGCCGTCGTCTTCACCGAAGCCCTCCGATTCGAGTGCCCTCGAGTCGGATCCGAGCAGAAGGATGTTGAGATCCCCCGTCGCGAGCTCGGGTTCGGTCTCTCCGTCGTCGGAGCGGATCGGCGCGGTGGTGACGTTTCCCTGCAGCTGCGCGTAGGCGATCGCGCCCACGGCGACCAGCGCCACGACGACGGCGGCACTGATCCAGCCGATCACCCGACCACGCCGTCGGCGGGGTCGAGTCACGGGTCCGGACTCGGGCGATGCGTCGCTCTGATCATCGTTGCGGGAGGATGCTGGCGGTCTCACCTGTTCACACCATCACGACTCGGCCGCCACCACCGACACGTGGGGGCGGCGAGTCCTGCGAGGGTGCTGTGAGCTCGGGGTCACGCCGTGATGTAGCCGCGGGAGGAATCGTCGTGGACGAGGCGGTAGTCCGGGCTTGCTCCACGGTGGTCGGCGAGGCTCCACACCCGCGCCGAGCCGGTCTTGTCGGCCGACGAAGCACCGTATTCGAGCACGAGCGCAGCCGGCATCCGCCCGTCGCGGTACTCGCCGACGAAGAAGCGCGGGCTGCCCAGGCCGCCCGAGTCCACGCGCCCGACGAAGCGACCCGACTCGGTCACGCGAGGCGGGGTGGCGAGCAGGTCGGCGGTGGTGATGCGCTGCACGGCCTCATGCTGTGCGAAACGCAGCAGCGGGGCGGGCAGAGATCTGTACTCTGGGGCGTGTTCGTGACTCATTCGAGCCTCCTCAGTCAGGGATGGTGGTGTCTCACGGACAGGGGTGCCGGGGCTGCAACCCCGGCACCACATCGTCCCTCCACCGTACCTTATTTTTAGTCATTCAAAATAAAGCGGTGGCTTCGCGCGTCCTGCTCGGGCGGTGAGTAGCCTTCATCCATGGGCTTTCACATCGAGCACACACTCGACGGCCGCCACACGAGCACCGGCAGCTACGACTCCCTCGGCGAGGCGGTGATCGCTGCGCTGGGCGTGCGGCGGGCGCCCGTTCTCGTCGTCGACGACGACTCCGGGGATGCGGATGCTGTCGCCGCCGTCCTGAAGAAAGGCGAGGTGCTCACCGCAACAGCCGAGCCCGAGTGGTGGGGTCGAGTGAAGAAGCAGTCACAGGAGAAGCTCCTCACCGGCGGGCGGCTCGACGCCGGCGTCGTGACGGACATCACCGAGGCGGGCGGTGCTGTGGCCGCGACCGCATGGGAGAGCGGCCCCGTCGAAGAATGGGAGCTGACACCGGCATCCGACCACGACTGGGTGCGCTTCGAGGCGGCACGCAGGTCGATCCGCGGCTGACACAACCCCGACGCATGCGAAAGGCCCGGCATCCTCAAGAGGAACCGGGCCTTTTCACATCTGCTTCTCGCTGTGCGCGAGGGGGGACTTGAACCCCCACGTCCATAAGGACACTGGCACCTGAAGCCAGCGCGTCTACCATTCCGCCACTCGCGCGAGTATGTCGGGCTCCGAAGAACTCAACTTCCCAAAGATATCACGCGTTTCGCCTGTCCAAGAAACCGAGGCCGCGTCGGGCTCAGCGCCCTCGGGAGGACTTCTGCCCTTGGGGAGGAGGATCTCCTCTCTTTCCTCCTCCCCAAGCGCAGTTCTCCTCCCGAACCGCGCACCCACGACCGCCGCGAGACACCATTCAAGACCGCGCTCCCCTCCCCACTCCCCCGGATTCTCGGCGCTTTCCCGCCTCGGGACGGCGTTCACCCAGCACACCTGGCTACGATGTCCGTACCGGTCGGTATGCCAGAGGAGCCCAGTGGGACTACTTGACAGCTTTGAGAAGGGTCTCGAGCGCGCTGTGAACAGCGCCTTCGCGAAGACCTTCCGCAGCGGCATCCAGCCCGTGGAGATCGCTTCGGCCCTTCGGCGCGAGGCGGACACCAAAGCGGCTGTGGTGAGCAGGGACCGCATCATCGCGCCCAACAACTTCGTGGTGCGCCTCAGCACCGACGACGCCGAGCGGATGCAGGGGCTCGGCGGAGCTCTCACCGATGAGCTGCATGCACTTCTCACGAAACACGCGAAGGCCCAGGGCTACAGCTTCTCGGGTCCGCTCTCGATCTCACTCGAGGGCGACGACAAGATCGCCACCGGCACGATCAACGTCAGCTCGGGCACGGTCGAAGGCCGCGTCAACTGGCAGGCCGTGATCGACGTCGACGGGCGTCGCCATTCGCTCACCCGCGCGCGCACAGTGGTCGGCCGCGGAACAGATGCCGACATCACGATCTCCGATGCCGGATCCAGCCGCAAGCACGTCGAGGTCCTCTGGGACGGCGAGCGAGCCATGATGCGTGACCTCGGCTCGACCAACGGCACCAAGGTCGACGGCCAGAAGGTGCGCGAAGCGGCGCTGCCCTCCGAGACCACCATCACCATCGGACGCACCGATCTGGTGTTCCGCATCGTTCCCGTCGCCACTCCGTCACGTCCGCCGCGGCCGCGCGACGACGACGCGACCCGCGCGTTCGGAGCCATCTCGTGAGCACTCCCAGCGAGCTCGTCCTGCTCCTGCTGCGCATCGGCTTCCTGCTGATCCTGTGGTTCTTCGTGTTCGGCGTCGTCTACTCGCTGCGCGCCGACCTGTTCGGAATGAAGGTACGCAAGCTCCCGGCCGAGGCCGCAGCGGCGATGCCCGCCCCGACGCAGGCACCCGCCTCAGCCCCCGCATCTCGCCCCGCCTCTTCGAAGCCCAGCACGGGCCCCGCGACGGTCGCGACGGCCAAGCGCCTCGTGATCACCTCCGGACCGAAGGCGGGACTCGAACTCCCCCTCGGCACCGAGACGCTGACGATCGGCCGCTCGAGCGAGTCTGCTCTCGTGATCCGCGACGACTACACCTCCAGCCATCACGCGCGCCTGCTGCTCCGAGGCGACAGCTGGGCCATTCAGGACCTCGACTCGACCAACGGCACGTACGTCGCCGGCCAGCGGGTGACCGGCGGTCCGGTCGGCCTCTCCCTCGGCACCCCGATCAAGGTGGGCGCCACGACCTTCGAGCTGCGAGCCTGACCCCGGCATGGTCTTCGAAGGCTCGAGCGCCGCGATCTCCCACACCGGGAAGGTCCGCTCCAACAACCAGGACTCCGGATACTCCGGGGCGAACCTGTTCGTCGTCGCCGACGGCATGGGCGGCCACGCGGGCGGCGACGTCGCCTCGAGCATCGCGATCCACCGGCTCGAGCCGCTCGACCAGCCCTACACCTCGGTCGAAGACGCGCAGGCCTCCCTTCAGGCCGCAGCGACGACGGCAGCCGGCGATCTGATCCGCGCCGCCAAGGACCGTCCCGAACTCGCCGGCCTCGGCACCACGCTCAGCGCGATCATCATGGTCGACGACTACGCGGTCATCGGCCACATCGGCGACTCGCGCATCTACCTCTACCGCGACGATGCGGTCACCCAGATCACGGCCGACCACACCTTCGTGCAGCGGCTCGTCGACTCGGGTCGCATCACCCCCGAAGAGGCGCGGTACCACCCGCGTCGTTCGGTGCTCATGCGCGTGCTCAGCGACATGGACGCCGACCCCGAGCTCGACATGTTCGTCATGCACACCCAGCCGGGCGACCGCTGGCTGCTGTGCTCCGACGGACTCTCGGGTGTCGTCGACGAGGCGCACATCCTCAAGGCGATGCGCATGGGCATGGCACCGGGGCGCACGGCCGACAACCTGCTGAAGCAGGCGCTCGACGGCGGTGCTCCCGACAACGTGACGATCGTCCTCGTCGAGGTCGGCGGACAGCACGCCATGCACTCGGGCACCGCGACGATCGTCGGATCGGCGTCGAACCCCGCCAACATCACCGTGCCGCCCGTGCGCGCACCGCGCGGCAACTGGCTGCACCCTGTTCGGCAGGCGGCGAACGAGCCCAGCCACTTCGAGCCGGCCCCCGAGTACCTCGAGGAGCTCATCGAAGAAGACCGCCGTCGCGCCAAGCGCCGCCGACTCGGCTGGATCGCCGGCATGCTGGTGGTCGTCGCGATGCTCGCGTTCGCCGCTTTCGCGGCCTACAGCTGGACCCAGACCCGCTACTTCGTCGGCGCCGACGAAGACAGTGTCGTGATCTACCAGGGCGTGCAGCAGAACATCGGCCCGATCACGCTGTCGACGCCACTGCGCGACACCGACATCCTGCTCGCGAACCTGCCGCCGTACCAGCGCGATTCCGTCGAGCGCACGATCACCGCCCGTTCCTTCTCCGATGCCGAGGCGATCGTCACGCGTCTGCAGGCCGGAGCAGACCGCGTGACCGGCGAGACTCCCCTGCCCACTCCCGCGCCCACCGCGACGCCCACGGAGGATGCCGGATGACCGCCGACGTCACGGCCGACACGAGCGTCATCAAGGCCCTCAAGAAGATGCGGATGCCGCAGACGCAGCGCAACCGCGAGTTCTGGCTGCTTCTGTTCGCCGTCGCGATCAGCGGCGCCTCCCTCACCCTCGTGCAGCTCGGTGCCCTCGGCATCATCGACCCGATGATCCTCGCGATCGGCGGTGGACTCGCCGTCCTGGCGTTCGCGGTGCACTTCGTGCTGCGCGCCGTGGCCTCCGCAGCCGATCCCTTCATCCTGCCGATCGCCACCCTGCTCACCGGACTCGGCATCGCGATGATCTACCGCATCGACATCGCCGAGTCGCTGACCGGGTGGAACGCATACTCGACCAAGCAGCTCGCGTGGACCGCGATCTCGCTCGCCGGCGCGATCGCCGTCGTGATCCTGCTGCGCAACTACCGGGTGCTGTTCCGCTACACGTACATCTTCGGCCTCTCCGGCATCCTGCTGCTGCTGCTGCCGTTCGTGCCCGGCCTGCGCATCCCCGACGCCAACGCCCAGGTGTGGGTGTCGCTCGGCGGCATGTTCGCCTTCCAGCCCGGCGAGCTGGCCAAGATCTGCCTCGCCATCTTCTTCGCCGGCTACCTGGTGCGCACCCGCGAGAGCCTCACCTCGGTGGGCACGAAGTTCCTCGGCATCACCTGGCCGCGCATGCGCGAGCTCGGCCCCGTGCTCGTCGTGTGGGCGATCTCGCTCGGAATCATCGTGATCCAGCGCGACCTCGGCACCGGAACCCTCATCTTCGGCATGTTCGTCGCGATGCTCTACGTCGCCACCGGAAAGACCAGCTGGGTGCTGATCGGCCTCGGCCTGGTCGCCGCGGGAGTCGCGGTCGCGACGCAGATCCTCAGCTACGTGCAGGGCCGCTTCACGAACTGGCTGTTCCTCTTCGACTCCGAGAAGGTCGACCCGGACGTCGCGGGATTCCAGCCCATGCAGGGCCTGTTCGGCCTCGCGCACGGCGGCCTGCTCGGCACCGGCTGGGGTCAGGGTCGCCCCGAGGTGACCCCCCTCGCGCACAGCGACTACATCATCACCAGCCTGGGTGAGGAGATCGGCCTGATCGGGCTGTTCGCCATCCTCTGCCTCTACATGGTGTTCGTCAGCCGCGGCGTGCGCATCGGGCTCGCCGGTCAGGACGACTTCGGCAAGCTGCTCGCCATCGGCCTCTCGTTCACCATCGCCCTGCAGGTGTTCATCATGGTCGGCGGTGTGACCCGGCTGATCCCGCTCACCGGTCTGACCACCCCGTTCCTCGCCGCCGGTGGCTCGTCGCTCGTGGCCAACTGGCTCATCGTCGCGATCCTGCTGCGCATCTCCGACGGTGTCCGCAGCCAACCCAGGGCGGTGATCGGTTGACATGACGAAAGAGCTCCGCCGTCTCAGCATCGTGATGCTGTTCATGTTCCTGTCGCTCTTCGCGGCGACCAGCTGGATCCAGGTCGTCGAGGCCGATTCCCTCGGGCAGAACCCGAACAACAGGCGCACGCTGCTCGACAGCTACGAGATCCAACGCGGATCCATCATCGTCGACGACGTGGCGATCGCCTCCTCGACGCCCTCGGACGACCGCTATCAGTTCCAGCGCGTCTACACGGATGCCGCGATGTGGGCGCCCGTCACCGGGTACTTCAACCCCGCTCTGCAGTCGGCGACCGGGATCGAGCGGGCGATGAACGCCGATCTCTCCGGCACCGGCTCGAGCGCGTTCTTCGCCGAGATCGAGCGGATCCTCTCGGGCCAGCCGCAGAGCGGATTCAGTGTGGAGCTGACTCTCGACACCGCTGCGCAGCGAGCGGCCTACGAGGGCCTGCAGGGACTCAACGGCGCTGTCGTCGCCATCGAGCCGAAGACCGGGCGGATTCTCGCCATGGTGTCGACGCCCGGCTTCGACACCAACCTGCTCGCGACCCACGACGCGGATGCCGCGAACGCGACCTACGATCAGCTCGACGAAGACCCGACGAAGCCGCTCTCGAACCGGGCTATCGCCGGCGACCTCAACCCCCCTGGCTCGACGTTCAAGCTCGTCGTGGCGGCCGCGGCCTATGAGTCGGGCAACTGGACGCCCGACTCGACGCTCCCGAACCCCGCTCGATACACGCTGCCGGGCTCGAGCAACACGGTCGCCAACGCCTGGGGCGGCACGTGCGGCAGCGGTGACACCGTCACCATCGCCGAAGCAATCCGGCTGAGCTGCAACATCCCGATGGCCGAGCTCGCGGTCGAGCTCGGAGACGACGCGATCCGCGAGATGGCCGAGAAGTTCGGCTTCAACCAGAGCTTCTCGACGCCGCTGGAATCCACGCCCTCGAGCTACCCGCGGGCGCTCGACGACGCGCAGACCGCGCTCACCGGATTCGGGCAGGGACAGGTCACCTCCACACCGCTGCAGATCGCGATGGTGGCGGCCGGGATCGCGAACGACGGCGTCGTGATGAACCCCCGTCTCGTCGACACCGTGATCGGCAACGACCTCTCGGTCATCCGTGCGTACGACGACACCCAGTTCGGCCAGGCCACCGATGCGACGACCGCCGAGCAGGTCGCGGC
The DNA here is from genome assembly GCF_051365005.1 of Microbacterium sp. K2. Lineage (NCBI taxonomy): Bacteria > Bacillati > Actinomycetota > Actinomycetes > Micrococcales > Microbacteriaceae > Microbacterium > Microbacterium sp. K2. The sequence continues at coordinate 2,305,116 of NZ_JBLWII010000001.1, forward strand.
CTCGATGGTCGCCAGCGTCTCAAACGGCGCTGCGCAGGGTGCAAGAATAGACGGGGTCGATGTGGCTGGAAAGACAGGCACGACCGAGAACGGTAACAAGCCCTACACGTTGTGGTTCACCGGTTTCGCACCGGCGGACGACCCGGAAGTGGCAGTAGCGGTCCTCGTCGAAGACGGCGGCGGACAAGGGCAGTCAGGATCCGGCGACACCATCGCCGCTCCGATTGCAAAGAAGGTCATAGAGGCGGTGCTGGGCAGATGAGACCGACGCAGGGTGTGTCGTTCGGTGGTCGCTACGAGCTGCAGTCGCGTATTGCGATCGGCGGCATGGGCGAGGTGTGGGAGGCGACGGATCACGTCATCGGCCGCACCGTGGCCATCAAGATCCTCAAGGACGAGTACATGGGGGACCCCGGGTTCCTCGAGCGGTTCCGCGCTGAGGCGCGCCATGCCGCCCTCGTCAACCACGAGGGCATCGCGAGCGTCTTCGACTACGGCGAGGAGAACGGCAGCGCCTACCTCGTCATGGAGCTCGTGCCCGGCGAGGCTCTCTCGACCGTGCTCGAGCGCGACGGCGCGCTGAGCGCCGACAAGACCCTCGACATCGTCGCGCAGACGGCATCCGCTCTGCAGGCCGCCCATGCGGCCGGTCTCGTGCACCGCGACATCAAGCCGGGCAACCTGCTGATCACGCCCGACGGCCGCGTCAAGATCACCGACTTCGGCATCGCCCGCATCGCCGACCAGGTGCCGCTGACGGCGACCGGTCAGGTCATGGGCACCGTGCAGTACCTCTCGCCCGAGCAGGCCTCCGGGCACCCGGCATCGCCGGCGACCGACACCTACTCGCTCGGCATCGTCGCGTACGAGTGCCTCGCAGGCAAGCGCCCCTTCACGGGTGAGTCGCAGGTCGCCATCGCGATGGCGCAGATCAACGAGCAGCCTCCGCCGCTGCCGCCGACCGTGCCGATCCCGGTGCAGAACCTCGTCATGGCGATGATCGCCAAGAAGCCGGCCGACCGGCCTTCGTCGTCCGCGACGGTGGCACGCGCCGCGCAGGCACTGCGCCGAGGAGACCTGAACTCCGCGGCGATCGCGGTGCCGGCCATCGCGACCGGTGGCGTGGCCTCCGACGACGCCACCCGACTGCTCACCGCATCGGGCGACGACGGCACTACTCGCATCCTCCCCACCACGGCTCAGCTGCCCACCGGCGAGCAGGCCGATGAGGACGCGGAGAAGACGAAGAAGAAGCGCAGCCCGTGGACGTGGCCGCTCGTCGCTCTGATCGCCCTGCTGGTGGTCGTGCTCGGCGGAACCGTGTTCGCGCTGATGAACCCGAGTGACCCGGAGCCCGCGCCGACCCAGTCCGAGACGGCCTCGCAGACGCCCAAGCCGACGCCCACCGAGACCGAGACGCCTGAGCCCGAACTCGTCGACGTCGACGCTCTCGGTCTCGTCGGAATGCAGTGCGAGGCGGCGCAGGCCGCGGCGGTCAACGCCGGGCTGCAGGCCGAGTGCACGGTGGGCAACACCATCGCCCCGAGCGCGAATCAGGTCGGAACCGTGGAATCGGTCCAGCCGGGTGGAAACGTCCCCGAGGGTACGACCATCATGCTGACGACCTTCAAGGAGCAGGTGAAGGTGGGCAAGCCCTCGGGCACCCCTACCATCGCCGGCACCGCCACCGAGGGCGAGCCCGTCACGCTCAACTGGCCCAGCTTCGAGTGCCCCTCCGGCACCCCGGCGCGATCGGCCTTCGAGGTGACGCTCACCAACGCGACCTTCTCGGGCGGAAACTCGGGTGAGTCCATCCGCAGCTTCGGTCCGAGCGTGCTCTCTACGCAGATCATCCCCGGCACGGCCGGACAGACGATCACCGCCACGTTCCGTGTGTTCTGCGGAAGCGACATGCCGTCCGAGCAGTCGGATGCCATGCCGGGCGTCCCCATCCTGCCTGCCGCACCGGATCCCGGTGAGGGCGACACAGACGGCGGCGACTCAGGCGAGTAAACCGCTCGCGCCGTAGGCTAGAGCATCCATAAGGTCGTATCAGGGGGTCAGTACGTGTCGACAGAGCCACGAGTTCTCGCGGGACGCTACCGCGTAGACGAGCTCATCGGGCACGGCGGCATGGCGAAGGTGTACCGCGGGTACGACCTGACGCTGGGCCGTGCGGTGGCGATCAAGATCCTCGACCCCGAGCTCGCGCGTGACAATGCGTTCCGCACGCGCTTCCGGCTCGAGGCGCAGTCGGCGTCGCGCATGTCGCACCCGTCGATCGTCCGCGTCTACGACGCCGGCGACCCCTCGACCACCGACAGCAGCACCGATGAGCCTCCGTACATCATCATGGAGCTGATCAGCGGAACCCTGCTGAAGGACATCATCGCCAAGGGTCCGGTGCCTGTCGAAGACGCCGTGCGCTATGTCGACGGCATCCTCGAAGCACTCGACTACTCGCACCGCGCGGGCGTGGTGCATCGCGACATCAAGCCGGGCAACGTCATGGTCACCGACAAGGGCCAGGTCAAGGTCATGGACTTCGGCATCGCCCGAGCCGTGTCCGACTCGTCGTCGACCGTCGCCGAGACCACGCAGATCATCGGCACCGCCGCATACTTCTCGCCCGAGCAGGCCAAGGGAGAGCCGGTCGACGCCAGGGCAGACCTGTATTCCACGGGCGTGGTGCTCTACGAACTGCTCACCGGTCGTCAGCCGTTCCGCGGCGAGTCGCCGGTCGCGGTCGCCTACCAGCACGTGAGCGAGACCCCCGTGCCTCCGACCGAGGTGAACGAGGACTCCCCCGGCGCACTCGACCCGATCGTTCTGCGGGCACTCGCTAAGGATCCATACCAGCGGTACCCGGATGCTGCGCACTTCCGCGCAGCGCTCGACTCCGCGGTCTCCGGTCACGCGCCCAGCCGCAAGGAACTCGGCGCGCTCACCAGCGAGCTGTACGGTCCGAGTCCGCGCGCCGCGCAGGAGACCGCCCGATCGCTGCGCCAGCTGAGCACCGACACGACCATGGCTCGCACGCAGTCCGGTCCGCCGGTCGCGTGGATCTGGGCAGGCGTCGCGCTGCTCGCGGTGCTCCTGGCATCCGTGCTGTTCTGGGTGTGGACGCTCAGCATGCGCCCGGATGACGTGCCGTCGAGCGCTCGTGTCGTGCCTGATCTCGTCAACGTCTCATCCGAGCGCGCCCAGGACGATCTCGGCGAGCTCGATCTGACGTCGAAGCTCGTGCTCGAGTCGAGCAACGACATCGTCGAGGGCAACGTGATCCGCACCGATCCGGAGAGCGGCACAGCCGTCAGCGAGGGTGATTCCGTCACCATCTACGTGTCATCCGGCAAGGAGACCGTGATGGTGCCGATTCTCGAGGGTCTGTCGTTGACGGCCGCAAAGGATGCTCTCGCGGCAGCGGGTCTCGAACTCGGCACAGTGATCCAGCGCAACGACAAGGGCCTGGCAGCAGAGACGGTGATGGAGGCGAGCGAGGCCGCCGAGAGCGAAGTCGCGCCGCAGACCGTCGTCAATCTCGTGGTCGCCAGCGGCCGGGTGACCCTCACGGACGTCACGGGATGGACCATGGATGCCGCGCAGGCGGAGCTCGAACGCATCGGGCTCACGCCGAGCCCGGTCGAGCTGATCGACTGCACGCCGACCGAGCCTCCGACCGTGTCGTCGATGTCGGCCGCGCCGGGCGATGTCGCGATCGGCTCGACCGTCGAACTGCGCTACTGCGTCGCCGCCGACTGATCCGTCTCGCTCTCCCGCGGGCCGGCACACCGGTCGTCGAGTGAGCGCACAGAGTCTGGAACGACACGTCAGCGGCGCGTCACTCCCCCGACAGCGGATGCAGGTTCGATGACAGCGCCACGGCGTCTGCGTCGCCGCAGAGTTCGAGCCAGTTCGCGAGCAGACGGTAGCCGCCTTCGGTGAGCACGCTCTCGGGGTGGAACTGCACCCCGAGAATCGGCAGCCGGGTGTGTGCCAGGGCCATCACGGTGCCGCTGTCGGTGCGTGCGGTGACGACCACGTCAGACGGCAGCGCCGACTCCGCGAGGGCTAGGGAGTGATACCTGCCGGCATCGAACGGCGAGGGGATCCCGGCGAAGAGCGCCGAACCGTCATGCGTGACCGGCGACACCATGCCATGCATCAGCTCGGGCGCCTCCGACACGGCGGTGCCCAACGCCGCGCCGATCACCTGATGCCCGAGGCAGACCCCGAGGAGCGGCATCCGCATGCGCGCAGCGAGGTGCACGGCGTCGATCGAGACCCCGGCATCGGCCGGAGCGCCCGGTCCGGGCGAGAGCAGCAGCGCATCGAACGCGGGCAGCATACCCGCGAGCTGCACGGCGTCGGTGGCATCCGCCTCGATGAGCGTGACGTCGGCGCCGAGCTCACGGAGATAACCGACGAGGGTGTGCACGAAGCTGTCGTGGTTGTCCACGACCAGCACGCGGGTCATTCGAGATCGACCTCACCCGGGGTGATCAGGGGGCTCACCCACGGGAACACGAACCAGAACAGCCCGTAGAGCACCGCTGCGATGAGCACGAGCAGGAAGAAGAGCTTCAGCCACCACGGACCGGGCAGCAGGCGCCAGAGGGCGGCATACATGATGTGTCTCGTTCCGTTCGGCTAGATCGACGGCGCAGCCGGCGGAGGCGGTGGGTCGGTGAGGGCTGCGGGCGGGCCCTCGGAGCGCGGCTGGAAGCTCTCGAACAGCCCGTAGGCCACGATGCGTTCGGCCAGTGAGTAGAGCGGGGAGCAGGCGGTCAGTGTGATGTACTTCTCGCCGGTCTCGACGCCGGGCATCTGCGGCACATCGAGCAGCACGTCGGTCTGGGTGGGCTTCACGTACTCCAGCGTCCGGAAACGGTAGGTGAACCATCCGTCGGGGGTCTCGATGACGATCGCATCGCCGACCTGGAGCTTGTCGAGCTGGTTGAAGGGCTTGCCCCATGTGGTGCGGTGCCCGGCCATGGCGAAGTTGCCGACCTCGCCGGGCATCTTCGAGTCGGTGTACACGCCGATTCCGAGGTCGTCGAGAGTGCGCGCACGGCTCGTGCCGCCGTAGATGCCGACGTTGTACTCGGACCCGAAGCGCGGGACCTGCATCTGTGCGAACCACTCCGCGTCTGCGGGTGCGGCAGGGATCACGGGCTCGTAGTAGGTCGTGCCGTCCTCCCCCTCGACCAGCGGCGGCGGCTCGGGTGCCGGGGCCTCAGCAAGTGTCTGAGACATGGCCGCGCCCTCGTCGTTCTTCTGCGCGGCGATGATGATGTCGCCGATCCACATCTGCCACGCGACGAAGAGGAGCACGAGCACTCCGCCGGTGAGCAACAGCTCGCCGAGGACGCTCGTGAAGGTCGCGCGCGATCGGGGGCGACGGCGGCGTGCGCGTCGCTCCCCCGAGACGACGGATGCAGTCATGGCCAGATCTTATCCGCCAGACCTGGACACCAGCCCTCTGGCCTTGCTTTTCCGCGCGATATGACACTCTTGGGTACACTGTGGGAATGGCACGCGACCGCAAGACTGAAGAACCCGAAGCTCCGCGCAGCGAAGGCGAAGCCGCACCCAACGCCGTGTGGTTCAAGCCGGTGATGATCGGCTTCATGCTCCTCGGTCTGGTGTGGATTCTCGTGTTCTACATCTCCGGCATGCAGTTCCCGATCCCGGGCCTCGACAACTGGAACCTCGCGATCGGCCTGGGCATCGCCCTGATCGGCTTCCTGATGACCACCCGCTGGCGCTGACGCCAGCCCCTCCTCTTCGAAGAAGGCCCCTCTCGCTCCGGCGAGAGGGGCCTTCTTCCGTTCCCGACGAACGAGAGTTATCCACAGGTTATCCCCACCCTGGGGAGAATTACACCCATGTTATTCACAACGGTTGACAACCCTGTTAACAACTCTTGATCAGGAGTAAACCGTCGTGATCAGGAACGGCACCAACAGGGCGACGATCAGGATCAGGGCGACGACGACCGCGGCGAGCAGCACGATCTGCAGTGTGCGCTGCTCGCGCCTTCGGGTTCTGGTGAGGATGAAGGCGATCAGTGCTCCGACGATCGCACCGCCGAGGTGCGCCTGCCAGGCGATGTTCTGAGAGAACACGAATCCGACGACGAAGTTGATGCCGAGGATCACGAGGATCCCCGTCACATTCGCACCGATGTGCCTGCCGATGATGAGCAGCGCGGCCATCAGGCCGAAGATCGCACCGGACGCGCCGACCGTCGCGGTCCCGGGCGCGAGCAAGGCGACGGCGACGGAGCCGCCGAGACCGCTGATCAGATACAGCGCGAGGAAGCGGACCCGCCCCAGCATCGGCTCGAGGCTCTGCCCCAGCATCCACAGAGCGAGCATGTTGAGTGCGAGGTGCAGGAATCCGCCGTGCACGAAGACAGCGGTCAGAAGTCGCCAGGGCTCGAACGTCATGAGTGACAGGTTCGGATACAGGTATCCAGCCGCGAACAGCAGCTGACCCGTGATCACGTCGCCGATCCCCGGGATGAGCTGCACCAGCCCGATGAACGACGTCACCGCGAGCAGCACGTAGGTGACGATCGGCTTGCCACTGCGCACGGTGGCGGTGGCGGAGTTGCGGCCGCCCCATCGGCGCTCGGCGCGCTTCTGGGCGGGAGTGCGGTTCTTGCGCTGATCCGCCATGCATTCGGGGCAGATCACTCCGACGGGTGCCTGCGTCTGGCACTCGGGGCAGATGGTGCGCAGGCACCGCTGGCAGAGCACGAAGCTCTGCCGATCCGGATGCCGGTAGCAGAAGTTGTCGCGGTTGTCCGCGAACTCAGGCGTGGTCATCCGGATCGGCCAGCGTCGGCGTCAGGCCGCGACGATGTCGATCGACTGCAGCACGACGGGCTCGACGGGGCGGTCGCCCGCGGCCGTCGGCACTGCGGCGATCGCGTCGACGACAGCCTTGGAGGCGTCATCGGCGACCTCGCCGAAGATCGTGTGCTTGCCCTGGAGCCAGGGCGTGGGGTCGGTCGTGATGAAGAACTGCGAGCCGTTGGTGCCCTCGGGCTTGCCCGTGATGGCGTTGCGACGCAGGCCGGCGTTGGCCATGGCGAGGATGTAGGGCTCGTTGAAGTTGAGCTCCATGTTGATCTCGTCGTCGAAGTTGTAGCCGGGACCGCCGACGCCCTGTCCGAGCGGGTCGCCGCCCTGGATCATGAAGTTCGGGATGATCCGGTGGAAGATGACGTCCTTGTAGAGAGCGCCCTCGCCCGGCTTGCCGGTGGCGGGGTGCGTCCACTCCTGGGTGCCGTCGGCGAGGCCGACGAAGTTCTTGACCGTCTTCGGAGCGTGATCGCCGAAGAGGTTGATGACGATGTCACCGTGGTTGGTGTGCAGGGTTGCGACATGAGAAGCGTGAGCCATGCGTCCATTCTCGCAGAGCTTCCCATGAGTTGGCCCGCGTCTAGCGCTGTTCGCCCTTCGACGCAAGGGTTCGGCGATTCCCTCGCCCCATCCAGGGTCGCGTGGCAAGATGGGGAATCCGTACTCCAATCGACAGGAGAGCATCGTGAGCATCAGCCGCAAGCGGAAGAAGGAGCTGCGTCGTCTTCAGCACGACGCCAACCAGCTCTGGGAGAACCAGCAGGTCCTGGTCGGCCACGCCGCCGACGTCGCCCGTGAGGCCGGACGCCAGCTCGGCCACTTCGGCCGAGAGCAGGTCGGTCCTGTCGTGCAGGACACCTACAACCGTCGGGTCGCCCCGGTCGTCGACCGTGGTGTGCGGTTCGGGCACCACGTCGTGGACGACAAGGTCGTCCCGATCGTCGGTGGAGTCGTCGGAACCGCGCTCACCGCTTGGGACGTCGCCAACGCCAAGCGCGAGGGTGTCGTTCGCAAGGTCCGGAAGGCCACCAAGCCCGAGCCGAAGGGCCCCGGCGTCGGCTCGATCATCGCCCTGATCCTCGGCGTCGCCGCAGCAGCCGGTGTTCTCTACGCCGCCTGGCAGGCACTGCGCGCGGACGACGAGCTCTGGGTCGCTGACGACCCGCTCTCTGCACCCGACGCGTGACCTCGACATCGCAGCCCCCGGCCCCCGAGCCGGGGGACCTGCATGCCCGGGTGAGGGATGCTGCAGCGGAACGAGGCCTCGATATCGAGATCCGTGAACGGCCAGCCGCCCGCAGCCTCGTCGAAGCTGCGGAGCTGCTCGGCATCCTGCCATCCGGCATCGTCAAGACCCTCGTCGTCAAGCGCTCGGACGACACCTACCTGTTCGCACTGGTTCCGGGCGGCAGGTCGATCTCGTGGCCCAAGCTGCGGGCAGTGGTCGGTGTGAACAAGCTGCGCTTGCCTGAGCCCGAGCTCGCCCTCGCCGCCACCGGGTACGAGCGCGGTACCATCGTGCCCATCGGCAGCACCACCGAGTGGCCCGTGTTCGCCGACGAGTCGATCGTCGGACAGCGGATCGCCATGGGTGCGGGTGCCCACGGGTACAGCCTGTTCGTCGATGCAGACGATCTCATCGCCGCCTACGGCGCCACGGTGGCCGACATCTCGGTTCCCGAAGAGGCGCGCGACTGACTCAGAGGATGCCGGCCATCCGCAGCGCGATGTCGACCAGCTTCACCCTCTGCAGTTCCTTCACGGCCTTGAGAGGGAACCACTCGGCCATGTCGGTCGAGCCGTCGGCCTCGAAGGTCAGCTTGCCGCCCGTGACCGATGCGCGGTACACGATGCGCAGCGTGTGCAGGGGCTGGTCTGATTCGTTCACCCGCTGACTGGCGGGGATCACCCGCGAGTGGATGCCGAGCAGCTCCCCTACTTTGACGCTGTAGCCGGTCTCCTCACGAAGCTCCCGCCGCACGGCGTCTTCGGGTGCCTCGCCGGCCTCGAGACCGCCACCGGGCATCGTCCACGCGACTCGACGACCCTCGGTCCAGCGCGCGAGAAGTATGCGTCCGTCGTCATCGGTGACGACCGCGTATGCCGCGACCCGCATGTCCATGCCCTCACACTAGCCCCCGCGCAATGACGTCCACCGCTGTGTGTCGAGTCGTGGTCGCACAGGATGGCCGGATCGATCAGGAATCGAGAAGCACAGCCGACCGCGGCATCCGTAGTGTGATGTTCATCGCAGATCACGCCGAGAAAGGAACCCGTCATGGCTGACAACGAGAAGAACTTCAGCGCCGAGGAACGCGAGGCCATGAAAGAGGCCGCGGCCGACAAGCGCAAGTCGCGCTCTCGGGCCAAGAAGAGCCCTGAAGAGGTGCGCGCCGAGGGGGCTGCAGATCTCGAGGCTGCGGTGGCGAAGCTGCCGGACGACAAGGATCGCGAATTGTCTCTGGCGCTGCATGCCCTCGTCACCGAGGTCGCTCCCGAGCTGATGCCGCGCACTTACTACGGCATGCCGGCGTGGGGCAAGGACGGAAAGGTGCTCTGCTTCTTCCAGCCGGCGAGCAAGTTCAAGGTGCGCTACGGCACCTTCGGCTTCGAGCCCATCTCGAACCTCGACGACGGCACGATGTGGCCGACCGCCTACGCGCTGCTCGACCTCACCGCTGCGAACCGCAAGCTGCTCACCGAGCGCATCCGCCTCGCCGTCAGCTGAATCGCCGTTCCCTGGCCGGGGCCCGCAGTAGCGTGGATGCCGTGAGCACACTGCCGTTTCCCGCCTCCGTGTACGCCGCCCGACTCGACCACGCAGCATCTCTCGCCGCCGACGCCGGTCTCGACGGGATAGTCGTCGGCCCTGGGCCCGACCTGCAGTACCTGGTCGGCGTCGAAGGCGACACGATCGAACGCCTCACCGCACTCGTGCTCGGACCCGGCATCGCACCCACGATCATCGTGCCCCGGATGGAGCTGGCGAAGGTCAGGACCACCGCCGTGGGGCAGCTCGGACTCGCGGTCTCCGACTGGGTCGATGGCGAGAACCCCTACGACCTCGTGGCCGAGGCCCTCGGCTCCGTCTCGAGGGTGGGTGTCTCCGACGCACTGCCGGCACTGCACGTCATTCCGCTGGCCGACCGGATCGCCGTGCGCGCCGAGCTCGCGACACCGGTGCTGCGTGAGGGTCGCATGGTCAAGGATGCCGAGGAGGTCGCCGAGCTGCGCCTCGCCGGTGCGGCGATCGACGCCGTGCACAGGCGCGTGCCCGAGTGGCTGCGCGCAGGGCGCACCGAGCGAGAGGTGGCGGCCGACATCGCCGAGGCCATCGTCGCCGAGGGGCACCGCACCGTCGAGTTCGTCATCGTCGGCTCAGGCCCGAACGGCGCCGACCCGCACCATGAGGTGTCTGACCGCGTGATCGGCGACGGCGAGATCGTGGTCGTCGACATCGGGGGAGCAGTGCCCAGCGGCTACAACTCCGACAGCACCCGCACCTACGTCGTCGGCGCCCCTGACCCCACGGCCGCCGACCGCATCGCAGTGCTCGTGCGTGCTCAGCAGGCCGCCGTCGACGCCGTACGCCCCGGGGCGACAGCCGAGGAGGTCGATGCGGCAGCGCGCTCTGTGCTGGCCGAGGCAGGGCTCGCAGAGGCCTTCCTGCATCGCACCGGCCATGGGATCGGCGTCTCGGTGCACGAGGAGCCCTACATCGCGCCCGGCAACGATCTGGTGCTGCGCGAGGGCATGGCCTTCAGCATCGAACCCGGCATCTACTTCGCGGGCGAGTGGGGTGCGCGCATCGAGGACATCGTCGTCGTGACCGCTGACGGGTGCGAGCGCTTGAACGTCGCGCCCCACGGGCTCACCGCGGTCTGAACAGCGCCGCGGGTCGCCCGCCCACGAGCGGTCAAGCCCCTTGGCCGACGCGATCCGTGTCACGAGACTGACACCATGGCATCCGACAGCAGCACCGATCTCAGCGATGCACGCGGCCCGGAGCACACCGCAGACGGGCACCACGTCATCATCGACGGACGGCGATGGCGGGCGACGGACCCGTCGATCCCCGACGCGTTCCGCCAGGAGCTGGTCGACGAGCTCATGGCTGCGCGTCGTGCAGTGAAGGCCCAGGATCCCGATGCGCGACGCCGCGTGCACGACGCGAAGACCGCGCTGGGGGAACGCGGGCAGCCCTGGTGGGAGGACCGCGCCGGCGACGGTTTCGACGAGAGGATCGCAGCCGCGCTTCGTGCACTCACCCGGAAGCGTGCGGAGTCGTCGATCTGCCCGAGCGATGTCGCCCGCACGGTGGGCGGCGAGACCTGGCGCCCCCTGATGTCCGACGTCCGGCGTGTAGCCGCAGAGCTCGCCGACCGCGACGAGCTCGTCGTCACTCAGAAGGGCGAGCCGGTGAACATCCGCGAGGCCAGGGGACCCGTGCGGATCATCCGCGGTCCGAAACTCTGATCACGGGCGGTTCTGATGCCGCATCCCGGCTTCAGAGCTCGTCGTGATATCCGCTGTAGGGGAAGTCCACGTCGCCGGTGTCACGCGGGTCGTACGCCACCGAGGCCACGCTGATCGTCACCTGGGTGTTCGGGGTGATCAGCACGCTCACGGCCCTGTTTCCGACCACGACCAGGTCGACGAACGTACCTGAGCTTCTCGTCGCCGACTCGATGCGTTCTCGCAGGTCGTCGACGTCCTGATCCTGGGAGAGCAGGAAGCTCGCTCCGTCGAACACGATCTCGGTTTGGATCATCGTCTCCCTGTCAGCCATGCGTGCACGCTACGCCCTCGACCTGAGAGTGAGAAGGGGGGTTGATTACTAGACGATCTTCGAGTTGTTAACAGATGCATCCACAGCTGTGGACTCGAGGAGCCCCGGGTCGGGCAGACTCGGGCAGTTGTTAACAGGGTTGTTAACACCTGTGGAGACCGGAGAAACGAGAAGGCCCCGCCGAAGCGGGGCCTTCTCGAACTGTCTCAACACAGTGTGGAGCCTAGGAGATTCGAACTCCTGACATCCTGCTTGCAAAGCAGGCGCTCTACCAACTGAGCTAAGGCCCCGTGAGGGAATTTTAAGTTGAGGAGTGGGCCCACCAGGACTTGAACCTGGGACCTCTTCATTATCAGTGAAGCGCTCTAACCGCCTGAGCTATGGGCCCGTCAACCTCCGAAACTTTACCGGAGATTCTTCGAAATACCCAATCGAGGGCAGGGGCACGGCGCGCCCCTGCCCTCGATCGTGGTCAGCGCCCCGGACGGATGGTCACGCTGCCCGCCGAAAGCGAGACGTCAATCACGTTCCGGGTGTCGGATGACTGGTCGACCTTCGCGTCGAGCGACCCGGCGCTGACATCCTGGATGATCGAGTACGACTCGTCAGGAACGGTGAGGTCGACCGATCCCGCGCTCACGTCGATCGTCGTCTGCGACGGCGCACGTCCGGTCAGCTCGACGTTGAGATCGCCCGCCGAGACGCTGAGATCCGCCTCGTCGACGCCGTCTAGCAGCGCGTCCGCACGGCCTGCGCTCATGTCGATGCTGAGGCTGTCCGCAGCTCCTTCTAGATCGAGCGCCCCCGCGTTGACGGTGACGTCGAGTGCGCCGAACTCACCGACCACGTCGAGGCTGCCCGCATCGAGGGTGAGGTCGGCGTCGAGCTGCGCGTCCCGAAGGTCTTCGGGGAGGGTCAGCACGGCCGACTGGTCGTCACCGAACCAGCTGCCGAACCACCATCCGAAACGGAACTCCGGGCTCCTCACGACCAGGTCGTCACCGTCACGCTCGAGAGTCCACGCCGGGCCGCGGGCGTCGGTGATCGCAAGCCGGGCCTCGTCGACGTCTCCGAATTCGATGCGCATGTTTCCCGCATCCACGTCGAGGTCGATGCCCTCGATGCCCGATACATCCTCGGTCAGCACCGAATCGCTGCCCCGCGAAGAACCCATCATGGTGCCGGTCGCCGCGAAGGCGGCAGACCCTCCCGCGCCGAGCAGCGCGATTCCGCCGACGATCGCCGTCACGATCATGATCGCCGTCGTTCCCGACGAGCGACCCGCGTCGGCGGGTGCCGCCTGAGTGGGAGCGGAGGCGGGTGCCGGGGCCGGTTCGTGCCCCTGAGGCGCAGACGCGGGCGGGGGAGTGAGCGGAGTGTGGCCGCCTTGGAAGTCGTCGTTGTTCGTGGTCATCGTCCCAGTCCTGTCTGTCCGGTCGGCGGCGTGCCGCCCGTGTTCTCGATGTGTGCGAGGGCCGCCAGCACGCGTCGGTTGCCCGACTCGCCCTGCTCGAAGCCCAGCTTCTGGAAGATCGCGGTGATGTGCTTCTCGACGCTCGCCTCCGAGAGGAAGAGCAGGCCTGCGATGGCCTGGTTCGACTTGCCCTCGGCGATGAGCGACAGCACGGTGCGCTCGCGCTCGGTGAGACGCTGCATGCGGTCGTCGCGGTTGCGGCGCGTCAGCAGCTGAGCCACAACCTCGGGGTCGAGCACGGTCGCGCCCTCCGAGATCCTCTGCACCGAGGCGAGGAACTCCGAGACGTCGGCGACACGATCCTTGAGCAGATAGCCCAGCGGCCCGCCCTGCGCCGCGATGAGGTCGGACGCATAGCGCTCCTCGACGTACTGCGAGAGCACGAGCAGCGGCAGCGCAGGGTTCGTGACGCGCAGGCCGAGTGCCGCGCGGATGCCCTCGTCGGTGAACGTCGGGGGCAGCCTGACATCGAGGATGCAGAGCTCCGGATCGGTCTCGACCACGGCTTCGCTGAGACCGTTGGTGTCGGGGAGAGCCGCGACCACACTGTGGCCGGCGTCCTCGAGCAGTCGCACGAGTCCCTCGCGCAGCAGGACGGAGTCCTCGCAGATCAGGATGCGCATGGCACGTTCACCTCCAGGCTGGTCGGCCCACCGACGGGGCTCTCGAGGCGGAAGGTTCCGCCGGCTGCCAGCACGCGGTTCGCGATGCCGTCGAGCCCGCCGCCGGGCTGCACCTGTGCGCCGCCCATGCCGTTGTCCTCGACACGTGCCCAGAGCACACCTCCGTCGCGGAGGCGGACGGTGACCCGTGCCTCGCTGGCTCGTGAGTGCTTGGCGGCGTTCGTGAGCGACTCGGCGATCGAGAAGTACACGGCGGCCTCGGCCTCACGGCTGCAGCGTCCGTCCATCCGCACGTCGAGACTCACGGGGATGTGCGACCGGCCTGCGAGGGCCGAGAGGGCTGCGTCGAGGCCTCGATCGTCGAGGACGGATGCATGGATGCCGCGGGCCAACTGACGGAGTTCGGTGATCGCCGCCTTGGTCGAAGTGTGCGCCTCGGCGATCAGCTCTTTGGCCGCATCCGGATCGTTGTCGATCTTCTGCTGCGCGAGTCCCAGGGTCATGCCGACCGAGACGAGTCGCGGCTGGACGCCGTCGTGCAGATCCCGCTCGATGCGGGTGCGCTCGACATCTGCGGCGCGCACCGCCCCCTCACGCTGAGCGGTGCTGGTGCGCACTCGCTCCGTGAGCTCTGCCTCACGGCTGCGAACGACGATGGTGAGCGAGAGCACCCGGTTCAGGAGCGCCAGACCGATCATTCCGGCAAGGCAGGCTGCGATGCCGAGGATGCCGACGAGCGGGGCCCACGCGGGGTCGATGCCGCCCCCGCCGAACGGGCCCATCACGGCATCCGCTCCGGTGAGGGGTGCGAACGAGATCGTGATCGACCACACCAGGCCGAAGGCGAGGCGCAGCACGATCCAGCCGAGCACGGCGGTGATCGCGAAGTTCGCGAGGGCCCGCCACATGCGGCCGTCGATCGCCTGGCGTCCGAGCGCGCGCACCCAGCCGGAGAAACCGGGACGGTCGCGCGGGCGCCACCTGAGCGGCGTGATCGGCGATCGGTAGAGGGCGCTGACCCGCGCCACCTCGAACCAGCCCACACCGAAGAGGGCGTAGACGAGTCCGACGAGCAGCACGATGCCGACGCCCGCCGCGAAGAGCAGGCCGAGGCCGGTGCCGAGGAGTCCGGAGAGAGTCGCGAAGATGAAACCGCCGATGACTCCGATGCCTGCGAGGTGCAGGATCGTGAGCACGATGCGCAGCGGCGGCTTCGTGGCCGTTGCCTGTGGTGGCGTGGCAGTGTGTGTCGTCATGGTTCAAAGGTACGGCGGCGCCGATCGCGCCGACACCGAGCAAACCAGACACCCGGATTCGGGTTTTCCCTACTCCGTCGGAGAACAGAAAGAGGGGCGGATGCCGCAGCATCCGCCCCTCTTCGAATCCGGAGGATCAGTTCGACATGAAGCCGACGAGCAGACCGCCCGTCACCTTCACGGCGACGTTGTAGATGCCGGCGACGACCGCGCCGAGCACCGTGAAGACGATGAGGTTCAGGATCGAGACGACCGCGGCGAACGCCATCACCTGCGGCAGACCGGCCACCTCGGAGATGCGCACCGAGTTGTCGGTGATCGCGCCGATGATCTCGTCGGCCTGGGTGAGGAGTCCCGTCGCCTGGAGCACCAGGAAGATCAGGAAGAACGACACCATCGTGACGATCGCTAGTGCGACCGCTCCGAGGAACGAGAGCTTCACGGCCGACCAGAAGTCGACGTAGACGAGACGCAGGCGCACCTGCTTGCCACTGGTCTTGCGCGTGGACTTCTTCGCCAGCTTGTCGGCTACTGTGCTCATGCGTCTGCTTCCTCAGGGTTCTCGTTCGTCTCGGGGGCGGTGGACTCGGATTCCACCTCAGCCTCATCCGATTCGTCTTCTTCGGTGAGGCCCCGCTCGCCGTTGCGGGCGATGGCGAGGATCCGGTCGGCTTCCGTCGTCCGTGCGAACACCACTCCCATGGTGTCTCGGCCCTTGGCGGGCACCTCGGCCACGGCAGAGCGTACCACCTTGCCGCTGGACAGAACCACAAGGACCTCGTCGTCGGACGAGACCATCAGACCACCCGCGAGAGTGCCCCGATCGTCGTGGAGCTTGGCCACCTTGATGCCGAAACCACCACGTCCCTGGACGCGGTATTCCTCGACGGCCGTGCGCTTCGCGTACCCGCCGTCCGTCACCACGAACACGAACTGACCGGGGGCTGCGACGGATGCCGACAGCAGGCTGTCGCCCTCACGGAACTTCATGCCCTTCACACCGGCGGTCGCGCGGCCCATCGGCCGCAGCGCCTCGTCGGTCGCGCTGAACCTGACCGACATGCCCCGGCGGCTGATGAGAAGGATGTCGTCCTCGGCGTTGACCATGAGGGCCGAGACCAGCTCGTCCTCGTCGTTCAGACGGATCGCGATGACGCCGCCCTGGCGGTTGGTGTCATACGTGTCGAGGCGCGTCTTCTTGACGAGACCGTCGCGCGTCGCGAGCACCAGATAGTCGGCGACCTCGTAGTCGCGGATGTCGAGCACCTGCGCGATGTTCTCGTCGGGCTGCAGGGCGAGCAGGTTCGCGACGTGCGTTCCCTTGGCGTCGCGCCCGGCCTCGGGGACCTCATAGGTCTTCGCGCGGTAGACGCGCCCCTTGTCGGTGAAGAACAGCAGCCAGTGGTGCGTCGTCGTCACGAAGAAGTGCTCGACGATGTCATCCGCCCGCAGCTGGGCGCCCTTGATGCCCTTGCCGCCGCGGTGCTGCGACCGGTAGTTGTCGCTCCGCGTGCGCTTGATGTACCCGGCGCGGGTGATGGTGACGACCATCTCCTCTTCGGCGATGAGGTCTTCCATCGAGACATCGCCGTCGAACCCGTGCAGGATGTGCGTGCGGCGGTCGTCACCGAAGCGGTCGACGATGCCCGTGAGCTCCTCGCGGATGATGTCGCGCTGCAGCGACTCATCGGCCAGGATCGCCTGGTACTCGGCGATGAGACGCTCGAGCTCGGCCGCCTCGTCGAGGATCTTCTGCCGCTCGAGAGCCGCGAGGCGACGGAGCTGCATGTCGAGGATGGCCTGGGCCTGATCGTCGTCGATCTCGAGGAGCTTCTTCAGACCCTCGCGGGCATCCTCGACCGTGGCCGAGCGGCGGATCAGGGCGATGACCTCGTCGAGCGCGTCGAGCGCCTTGAGGTAACCGCGCAGGATGTGCATGCGACGCTCGGCCTTCGCCAGACGGAAGCGCGTGCGGCGGACGATGACCTCGAGCTGGTGGGTGATCCAGTAGGTCACGAACCCGTCGATCGCCAGCGTGCGCGGCACACCGTCGACGATCGCGAGCATGTTGGCGCCGAAGTTCTCCTGCAGCTGCGTGTGCTTGTAGAGGTTGTTGAGCACGACCTTCGCGACGGCATCGCGCTTGAGCACCACGACAAGGCGCTGACCCGTGCGGTCGGAGGACTCGTCGCGGATGTCGGCGATGCCGCTGATCTTTCCGTCACGCACGAGGTCGCCGATCTTCACGGCGACGTTGTCGGGGTTGACCTGGTACGGCAGCTCGGTGATCACGAGGCACGTGCGGCCCTGGATCTCCTCGACGTTGACGACCGCGCGCATCGTGATGGATCCGCGGCCGGTGCGATACGCCTCGTGGATTCCCTTGGTGCCCAGGATCTGAGCGCCGGTCGGGAAGTCGGGGCCCGGAACGCGCTGGATCAGCCCGTCGAGCAGCTCGTCACGCGGAAGGCCGGGGTTGTCGAGGGCCCAGAGCGCAGCATCGGAGATCTCACGCAGGTTGTGCGGGGGGATGTTGGTCGCCATGCCGACGGCGATTCCGACCGAGCCGTTGACGAGCAGGTTCGGGAACCGCGCGGGAAGAACCGTCGGCTCCTGGGTCTGGCCGTCGTAGTTGTCCTGGAAGTCGACGGTGTCTTCTTCGATGTCGCGCACCATCTCGAGCGCGAGGGGAGCCATCTTGGTCTCGGTGTATCGAGGGGCCGCGGCGCCCATGTTGCCGGGAGAGCCGAAGTTGCCCTGACCCAGCGCGAGCGGGTACCGCAGCGCCCACGGCTGCACCAGACGCACGAGGGCGTCGTAGATCGCGGAGTCACCGTGCGGGTGGTACTGACCCATGACCTCACCGACGACACGGGCGCACTTCGAGAACGACTTGTCGGGGCGGAACCCACCGTCGTACATGCCGTAGATCACGCGGCGGTGCACAGGCTTCAGACCGTCGCGCACGTCGGGGAGGGCACGGCCGACGATCACGGCCATCGCGTAGTCGAGATAGCTGCGCTGCATCTCGGACTGCAGATCGACCTGGTCGATCTTTCCGTGGTCGTGTGCCGGGGGCTCGGGGCGTACGTCGTCAGTCATGTGTGTTGTCGATTCCGGTCGTTAGTCGAGCGAATGCAGGGCGCGGAGCGCCTCAGATGTCGAGGAAGCGGACGTCCTTGGCGTTGCGCTGGATGAAGCTGCGTCGGGATTCGACGTCCTCGCCCATCAGCACGCTGAAGATCTCGTCGGCTGCCGCGGCATCCTCGATGGTCACCTGACGGAGCGTCCGCGTGGTGTGGTCCATCGTGGTCTCCCACAGCTCTTTGGCGTTCATCTCGCCGAGACCCTTGTAGCGCTGGATGCCGGCATCCTTCGGGATGCGCTTGCCGTTGTCGAGGCCGAACTTCAGCAGCGCGTCGCGCTCGGCGTCGCTGAACACGTACTCGTGCGCGGAGTTCGACCACTTGAGGCGGTACAGCGGCGGCATCGCGAGGTACACGAAGCCCGCCTCGATGAGCCCGCGCATGTATCGGAACAGCAGCGTCAGCAGCAGCGTCGTGATGTGCTGACCGTCGACGTCGGCATCCGCCATCAGCACGATCTTGTGATAGCGCGCCTTCTCGATGTCGAACTCCTCGCCGATGCCCGTGCCGAAGGCCTGGATCATCGCCTGGACCTCGCGGTTGCCGAGCGCCTTGTCGAGACGTGCGCGCTCGACGTTGAGGATCTTGCCGCGGAGGGCGAGGATCGCCTGCGTGTGCGGGTCGCGTCCCTGCACTGCCGAGCCGCCGGCCGAGTCACCCTCGACGAGGAAGATCTCGCTGATCGAGGGGTCCTTGCTGGTGCAGTCCTTGAGCTTGTCGGGCATCGCCGCGGACTCGAACACGCTCTTGCGTCGTGCGGTCTCGCGCGCCTTGCGGGCGGCGAGACGTGCGGTCGCGGCATCGAGCGCCTTGCGGATGATGTTCTTCGCCTGGGCCGGATTGCGGTCGAACCAGTCGCCGAGCTGATCGCCCACGACCTTCTGCACGAAAGCCTTGGCCTCGGTGTTGCCGAGCTTGGTCTTGGTCTGACCCTCGAACTGGGGCTCGCCGAGCTTGATCGAGATGACGGCGGTCAGTCCCTCGCGCACGTCGTCGCCGGAGAGGTTCTCTTCCTTCTCCTTGAGGATGTTGTTCGCGCGCGCGTACTTGTTCACCAGCGTGGTGAGTGCGGCGCGGAAGCCCTCTTCGTGGGTGCCACCCTCGTGGGTGTTGATCGTGTTCGCGTAGGTGAAGACGTTCTCGGTGTATGAGGTGGTCCACTGCATCGCGACCTCGAGCGAGATCTTGCGCGCCGTGTCCTCGGACTCGAAAGCGATGATCTCGTCGTTGACGACCTCGGCGTGACGCACCTTGTTCAGGTACTCGACGTAGTCGACCAGTCCGCGCTCGTAGAAGAAGACATCGCCGGGCTGCTTGGTCGTGGTCACACCGGCATCTTCGACCTCGTAGGCCGAGGATGCGCGCTCGTCGAGCAGCTCGATGCGGAGCCCCTTGTTGAGGAACGCCATCTGCTGGAAGCGGGTGCGCAGGGTGTCGTAGTCGAAGTCGGTCGTCTCGGTGAAGATCGAGGCATCCGGCCAGAACGTGATGCTCGTGCCGGTGTCGTCGGTCTCCTCGCCCTTGATGAGCTTCTGCTGCGGAACTCCGCCGTCGGCGAAGCTGTGCCGCCAGACGAAGCCCTTCTGCTTGACCTCGACATCGAAGCGGGTCGACAGGGCGTTGACGACGGAGGAGCCGACGCCGTGCAGTCCACCCGAGACGGCGTACGCACCGCCGCCGAACTTGCCACCCGCGTGCAGGATGGTCAGCACGACCTCGACCGTCGACTTCGACGGGTCGGAGGAGTGCGGGTCGACGGGGATTCCGCGGCCGTTGTCGATGACGCGCACGCCACCGTCTTCGAGCAGCGTCACGTAGATGGTGTCGGCGTAGCCGGCCAGAGCCTCATCGACCGAGTTGTCGACGATCTCGTAGACCAGGTGGTGCAGACCACGCGGACCCGTGGATCCGATGTACATGCCGGGGCGCTTGCGCACCGCCTCGAGTCCCTCGAGGATCTGGATCGAGTCGGCACCGTACTCGCCGGGCTGCTTGATCTTGGGGGAGATCGATGTAGACCTCGTCTCCGCTTCCGCGGGAGTCTGGGTCTCTGCGCCCTGGGAGGGGTCAGGGGTTTCCCCGGTGGTCGATTCCGTCTCGTCAGCAGGGAATTCAGGCGTCATCAGAGGGCATTCTCCACATCGATATCACGAACTCCCATTCTAGCGGTCTTTCGACTCGAAATCCCGCTGAACGGCCGTGTGTGGCCCTCTGAGCCTCCCGAACCCCCTGAACGGTGCCCTACCCGTAGGTATCGCGCGGGCCCCGTCCTGGAACGACTCTGGGACCCCATTTCCACGAGGGTACGTCCGGTCCGATGAAGCGGAGGTTCTCGACCCCGGCATCGGGATACCGTCGACCGATCTCGGTGAGGATGGTCCCTCGCATGTACTGGAGGTTCTTCGCCCAGGCCGTCGAATCGCACTTCACGGTGAGCACTCCACGCTCGAGCGAGACGGGTTCGGAGTGCTTCGCGGTGTCGGTGCCCGCGAGATCGGCCCACTGCCTGACCAGGTCTTCACGGGCCAGGGTCTTCTGCCACCCGGAGTCGCGGCTGAGCTTGTCGAGCACCGCCCCGAGGGGGCCGGGATCGCGGCCGGGCGTGAAAGGGGCGTTGTCATCGTCTGTGACGATCCGCCGCTTGCGCTTCCACGACTTCGAGCTCGGAGCGAGACCACGCAGTCGCAGATAGGTCGCAACCGTCTCGGGGGTCTCGGATGCCGGAACAGGCGTGGTGTCACTCATCGGACACCTCCCTCTCGTCGCTGATGGTTCCGGCGGAGATCCTCACCACATGCGCGTGGAGCACCTCGGGGATATCCTCCTCCACCGCTGCCGTGACGACCACCTGCTCGTATCCCGCGGTGAGTGCGGCGAGCCGCTGACGGCGGTCGGCGTCGAGCTCGGCGAACACGTCGTCGAGGATCAGCACGGGGTCGCCGGCGGGGGACTCGCTGCGCAGCAGCTCGGCCGAGGCGAGGCGCAGAGCGAGAGCCACGGACCAGGATTCTCCGTGGGATGCGTAGCCCTTCACAGGCAGACCACGAACCCGGAGCACGAGATCGTCGCGATGAGGGCCGGTGAGGGTGAGCCCGCGGTCGAGTTCGTTCGATCGCTTGGCGAGCAGCGCGGCGTGGAACATCTCGGCGATGTCTCCCGAGGTCTCGGCCGGCGCATCGACTCCCTCTTCGGGGTCTGCGCCGCGCACCGAGAGCGCCCAGTCGAGCTGCGGACGATGGTCCTCACCGGCGATCGCCGCATATGCCTCTGCGACCGGATGCTGCAGATCGGCCGCGAGACGCTGACGGGCGGTGATGATCTCTGCCCCGAGCGAGACGAGCTTGTCGTCCCACACGTCGAGGGTGCTCAGGCCTTCGCCCTTGATGCCCCGCGCCCGTGCCGACTTCAGCAGGGCGTTGCGCTGCTTGAGCACACGGTCGTAGTCGGCGAGCACCGAAGACATGCGAGGAGTGCGCTGGATCAGCAGTTGGTCGACGAAACGACGCCGCGAAGACGGGTCACCGCGCACGATCTGCAGATCTTCAGGGGCGAACAGCACCACATGCGCATACCGGGGAAGCTCATTGGTCTTCGAGGGCGAGCCGTTGATGCGCGCCTTGTTGGATCCCTGCTTGTTGAGCTGCACCTCGATGAGCACTTTGCGTTCGCCGTGCGAGAGGCGAGCACGGATGATGGCGAAATCCTGACCTTCGCGCACCATCGGCGCATCCGACGAGACCCGGTGGGATCCGAGCGTGGCGAGGAAGACGACCGCCTCGGCGAGGTTGGTCTTGCCCTGTCCGTTGCGGCCGACCAGAACGTTGGGGCCCTTGTGCAGGGCCAGATCCGCGGTCGCGTAATTGCGGAAGTCGACCAGGCTCAGGTGTTCCACAATCACGCTGTCAGCCTACCTTCGGGGTCTGACACCGCTGTCGCCGCGCGGAAGCGCGCCCGTCGCAGGATCAGCGGAGCAGCAGGTTGGGCTGCAGCAGGTACTTGAACGAGTCGAGGCCGGCCTGATCGACCGAGGTCTGGCTCGTGATCAGCACCGGGCTCAGCTTGTTCGCGTTGTCGCTCGAGGTGAACGTGACGCGGACGAACTCGCTCTTGACCGCGCCGAGCGCCTCGATGAGGTACTGCGGGTTCAGGCCGAGAGTGACGTCATCGCCACCGTTCAGGATCGCGTCGACGGACTCCGAGGCGCGAGCGTGCTCACTGCCCGATGCGTCCATCGTGACGCTGTCGGACGTGAAGGTGAAGCGCAGCGGAGCGGCCCGATCCAGAACGAGCGACACACGGCGGACCGCTTCGACCAGGTCGGCGGTGTTGACGACCGCGTAGTGCTCGGTCTGCTCGGGGAACAGACGACGGACCGGCGGGAAGTTGCCCTTGATCAGCAGCGAGGTGACGGTCTTGTTGCCCGCCGTGAAGGCGATGATCTCGCGATCACCGGCTCCGGAGAACGCGATCTGGATCGTTCCGGCGTGACCGAAGGTCTTTCCGACCTCGAGAAGCGTGCGTGCGGGAACCAGCGCGCTCGCCTCGACGGCCTCGCCATCCCAGGGGACGTCTCGGAGCGAGACGCGGTAGCGGTCGGTCGCGACCAGGCTGAGCGTGTGCCCGGAGACCTCGAGCTGGACACCGGTGAGCACGGGGGTGACGTCATCACGCGATGCGGCGAAGCCGACCTGCGCGATCGCGGTTCCGAAGTCATCGGCGGGGACGACACCCGACGAGCCGGAGACCTCGGGGATGGAGGGATATTCCTCGACCGGCATGGCTGCGAGCGTGAATCGAGCCGAGCCGCAGGTGACCGTGATGCTGCCGTCGTCCTCGACGGCGATCTCGATCGGAGCATTCGGGAGGCGGCTGGCGATGTCGGAGAGCAGTCGGCCGTGGACGAGGATCGTGCCTGGTGTGTCGACCGTGGCCTCGATGGTGGTCCGAGCGGATGCTTCGTAGTCGAAGGCCGAGAGTGTCAGCCCGGATCCGTCTGCCTCGATCAGGACTCCGGCGAGGATCGGCTGCGGGTTGCGCTGCGGAAGCAGCTTGACGACGAACGAGACAGCCTCGCTGAAGACATCGCGGTTGACCTGAAACCTCACTGGTGCTCCCTTGTCGTCATTCTGAGACGTGTCGTCATCGGTCCTGCCTGTGCAGGGCTTCCCATGCTAGCCCCACAGTCGGGCGTATCCCTACGACCGGTGCAAACCTCCGGCCCGTCGGACTTTCCCCACCGTCTGGTGATCGGATCGCCCTTGAATTGAATTAACTCCTTAACGGTGTTAACACCTGTGGATACTGTGGATAACTCGGTGGAAAGCAGACGCGAGTAGGGAACTACACGGTTGTCAGTTGTGGAAACCCTGAGGAATCCGCGGGTGGACAGCTTTCGCTCGGTCTCACCGTCTCCCCAAGTTATCCACAGGTTCGGCCGTTTCACACACATCCGTCCCGATCTCGAGGCGACTCATCCACAAGTTATCCACATGTGCAAACTGGCATCGATCCGGTCGCTCATATGCCTCCCGCACCTACAGAAAGGGGGTCGTAGCGTCCCATCGGAAGCTACGACCCCCTTTTTCGAGGTGACGTGGGCTCAGCGTCGACCGAGCTGCGTGGTGATCTCGGTCACCTGGTTGTAGATCGAGCGACGCTCCTTCATGAGCTCGCTGATCTTCTTGTAGGCGTACATCACCGTGGTGTGATCACGGTTGCCGAACAGCTGCCCGATCTTCGGCAGAGACAGACTCGTGCGCTCTCGGCACAGGTACATGGCGATCTGACGCGACGTCGCGATCTGCTGCGATCTGCTCGAGCCATAGAGGTCGTCGACCGTCAGCTTGAAGTACTGCGCGGTCGCGGTGATGATGTCCGTCGGCGAGATGATGTTGTCCTCTGCCGTGTCGATGATGTCGCGCAGCACCGTCTGCGCCAGAGAGATGTCGAGAGCCGAGCGGTTCAGGCTGGCGAAGGCCGAGACCCGGATCAGCGCACCTTCGAGTTCGCGGATGTTCGACGACACCACCGTGGCGATGTACTCGAGTACCTCATCGGGAATATGAAGGGCTTCGCTCTGCGCCTTCTTGCGCAGGATCGCGATTCTCGTCTCGAGGTCGGGAGCCTGGACGTCGGTGATCAGACCCCACTCGAACCGACTCCGCATCCGGTCCTCGAATCCGGTCAGGTGCTTCGGGGCGACATCGCTCGTGATCACGACCTGCTTGTTGTGGTCGTGGAGCGTGTTGAAGGTGTGGAAGAACGCCTCCTGGGTCTCGGCGCGACCCTGCAGGAACTGGATGTCGTCGATCAGGAGGATGTCGACATCGCGGTATCGCGCCTGGAACGCAGCACCCCGGTTGTTGGCGATCGAGTTGATGAAGTCGTTCGTGAACTCCTCACTCGACACGTACCTCACCTTGACGCCGGCATAGAGCGACTGGGCGTAGTCACCGATCGCATGCAGCAGGTGCGTCTTGCCGAGGCCGGAGTCACCATAGATGAAGAGCGGGTTGTAGGCCTTGGCCGGCGCTTCGGCGACAGCGACGGCTGCGGCATGGGCGAACCTGTTGGACTGCCCGATGACGAAGTTGTCGAAGGTGTACTTGGGATTGAGGCGTGACTCGTGACGCTGCTGCGTCGGCTGCTCCATCGGAGATTCGACGCGGATCTGCTCCTGGCGGCCGTAGTCGGCGACGGCGATGGGCGCCGTCGGCTGCTCAGCGAGTTCGTGGTTGACCACGACTCGGTAGGAGGTGACCTCGTCGCCGATGTGAGAGAGAGCCTCCATGATCGGCAGGCGCAGTCTCTTGTTGATCTGCGCGGCGGTGAGATCGTTGGGGACTTCGAGATAGAGCGTCGCCGCCATCACACCTGCGGGAACAGCGAGGCTGAGGAATCCCTGGAGCTGAGGGGTGACCCTGTCATCCGCTTCGAGGAGCTCCTGCACCGTGGTCCAGATCGGAACGTCGGGCTGGGCAGGTGATGACATGACGCTCCGTGCTGAGGGTGCGACGGGCCGTCGGGATGACGCGCCTCGCCTGTGGATAACTTCGGATGCCACGGTAGTCACCACGGCTGTGAACGGCAACCTGCCCTTGGAAATCCGCGCGCGTGTTGCGCATACGTGCACGCCACAGGTTGTGGATAATAGCTGTGCGGACCCTGTCGGGGTCCGGACCGAAGCGCGCAGATTTGCTCTGTGGGCCGCCAAGACGTACCCTTAATCGGTTGACTTATGCCTGTATGGCAGATCCCTATGTCTCCGGTCAAGATGATCCCGGTGGCAGCATTCCCGGAGTGATTTCATGAGCAAGCGCACTTTCCAGCCCAACAACCGTCGTCGCGCCAAGAAGCACGGCTTCCGTCTTCGCATGCGCACCCGCGCCGGCCGCGCGATCCTTTCGGCTCGCCGCGCGAAGGGCCGCACCGAGCTCTCCGCGTAGACCGCTGTGCTCGCCCGCCCGTTTCGTGTGACCCGCGGGAGCGACTATCGTCTGGTCGTTCGACGCGGATCCCGTTGTGGCGGAGCCAAAGTCGTCACCTCGATGCTGGCGACGGGCGAGAGCAGAGCCGCGAGGTTCGGATTCATCATCAGCAAGCAGGTGGGCACCGCTGTGGTGCGCAATACCGTGCGCCGGCGACTCAAAGCCGTGTGTGCGGACGCGCTCGCGCGGGTCCCCGAGGGCACGGATGTCGTCATCCGTGCCCTTCCTGCATCCGCAACCGCCAGCTACGCCGAGCTCAGCGCCGATGTGAATCGCTGCCTCGACCGCCTCAGTCAGGTTCGACCGTGACTGCTCTTCCGGCATCGTCGATCGGCGACGCGCACCTACAGACGGGGGATGTGCTTCGCAGCATCCCGCTGATCCCGAGGAATCTCGTTCTGGGGTTCCTCACCGGGTATCGCAAGGTGATCTCTCCGATGTATGGAGATGTCTGTGCCTATTACCCATCCTGTTCCGCTTACGCTGTAGGTGCGGTGCAACAGCATGGCGCGGTGCGGGGAGCGATGCTCTCGGCATGGCGCATCCTCCGTTGCAATCCCTGGAGCCACGGCGGCGTCGATGACGTCCGTCCGCACCAACACTTCCGTTATGACCTGACCGCTCGCGGTTTCGTCGTCCCTGCCCGAAAGGATTGATCGGTGGGTCTTGACCTTCTGCTCGCCAGCGCAACACCGTCGCCGGAGCCTGCCTCCGGCGGCTTCGATCTGATCGGGACCATCCTCTGGCCCCTCAAGTGGGTCGTCGAGCTCGTGCTCGTCGCCTGGCACTGGCTGCTGACCGCTGTCGGGCTTCCGGCAGCATCCGGTCTGACCTGGGTGCTTTCGATCGTCGGCCTCGTGATCGTGGTGCGCGCCGCGCTGATCCCGCTCTTCGTGAAGCAGATCAAGAGCCAGCGAAAGATGATGGAAATTGCTCCTGAACTGCGCAAAGTTCAGGAGAAGTACCGGGGCAAGAAGGATCAGCTGTCTCGCGAGGCGATGAGCCGCGAGACCATGGCGCTCTATAAGAAGCACGGCACGACGCCGATGTCGAGCTGTCTGCCGCTCCTCGTGCAGATGCCGATCTTCTTCTCGCTCTTCAGCGTGCTGAGCGATGTCTCGAAGCACCACAACCTGGGTGTCGGCGGAGTCGGCCTGCTGAATGCGGAGCTCACCGAGCAGTTCTACAACGCGGAGCTCTTCGGGGTGGCGTCGCTGCACGAGACCCTCGGCAACGCGGTGGATGCCGGCAACACCGTCGCGATCGTGATTCTGGTCGTGCTGGTCGTGCTGATGATCGCCTCGCAGTTCTTCACCCAGCTGCAGATCATCTCGAAGAACCTGTCACCTGAGGCCAAGACCGGCCAGGCGTACCAGATGCAGAAGATCATGCTCTACGTGCTGCCGCTCGGCTTCATCTTCTCGGGTATCTTCTTCCCGCTCGGCGTCGTCGTCTACTGGTTCATCTCGAACCTCTGGACCATGGGTCAGCAGTTCCTCGTCATCCGTGAGATGCCGACTCCCGGGTCTGAGGCGGCGAAGGCGCGTGAGGAGCGACTGGCTCGCAAGGGCAAGGCGATCGACTCGTCGGGCAAGGTCGTTCCCATGGCGGCCTACGAAGCAGAGCAGCAGCGCCTGCTCGAAGAGGCAGAGCGCGCCAAGGCGCAGACACCCAAGCGCCAGCAGCCCGTGGGCAAGAAGCGCGCCAAGAAGAAGGGGAGCGGTTCATGACCGACAACATGACCGAGACCGTGGAGCCCACGGTCGCTGAGCTCGAGAACGAGGGCGATGTCGCAGCCGACTACCTCGAAGAGCTGCTCGATATCGCAGACATCGATGGCGATCTGAATCTGGATGTACGCCAGGGCCGCGCTTATGTGTCGGTCGAGGCTGAAGGAGATGGACTTGCTCTGCTGTCGGCGCCTGACACGGTGCAGGCTCTGCAGGAGCTGACGCGCCTCGCTGTTCAGAACAAGACCGGTTCGTTCTCACGACTGATCCTCGATGTCGGCGGGTCCCGGGATGCGCGGCGTCGCCAGCTGGAAACCCTGGTGAATGCGGCGGCTGCAAAGCTCGATGATGGCGCGACCCAGGCGTCCCTGCCCGCGATGTCGAGCTACGAGCGCAAGCTGGTCCATGATATTGCCGCTGATCAGGGACTTGTCTCCGAGTCCTACGGCGAGGGTGCTGACCGGCACACGGTTCTCCGTCGTCGTTGACGTTTCACGTGAAACATCTGGTCGGGTGCAGTAGTGAGTGACGTTGAGATCGAGCCTTCCGTAGCGGCTGAGCTGTTCGGGGATCGGATCGAGCTGGCACGCCAGTTCTCGGCGGCCCTCACTGAGCATGGCGAGGAGAGGGGCCTGATCGGTCCCCTGGAGTTGCCTCGTCTGTGGACCAGACACATCCTGAACAGTGTCATCGCTGCTCCGCTGTTCCACGGATCCGTTGCGGATATCGGCTCTGGTGCAGGGCTGCCTGGAATCGTGCTCGCCATCGCGCGGCCGGACGTGCAGTGGACGCTCATCGAGCCGATGGAACGCCGCGTGATCTGGCTGAACGAGCAGGTTGCAGAATTGCACCTCGACAACGTCGAGGTGCTTCGCGCACGTGCCGAGGACGTGAGTCGCCCAGTGGGCTTCGATGTCGTCACCGCTCGAGCTGTCAGTGCGTTGAAGACGTTGATCCCCCTCACCGCGCCGCTTGTGCGTGACGGCGGGGAGCTCATCCTGCTCAAGGGGATGAATGCGGGCAATGAGATCGACGCGGCGCAGAAGCAGATCAAGAAGTTCCGCCTCTCTCACGTCCGAGTGGAGACGCTCGGGGAGAACGTGCTCCCTGAGACGACGCGAGTTGTGCGGGCTGTCGTTCGATAGCTGCTGTGTGAGGAACGTAAGTTCCTTGTAGCGCTTCTCGCTGCGGTTGATGCTGCGTAGGTGCGCCCTGAGACTATTGGTGTGCATGGGCAGCACAGCTGCTCTCGCATGCATAAACAAGCGACCGTCTTTTGTAGGGGATGCCGTTGCTGCGCGAATACGAGTGACGAGTGACCTACTGCAGCCGCTTGTCATCGTCGTCATCGGGGATCTACGGCAATCGGCTGCTCCGCCGACTTGGTGTTTCACGTGAAACACTTGTACTGGCTGGCGCGCATGGGAGTGCTGTCCGGGGACCAGTCAGGGAAGAGAGAGTATGCGTCGGCTGGGCGGCTGAGTAGGGGTTTACGCTCGTAGACGTTCATGGTCCCGTCGGATCGCGGTGAATAGGGTGGGCGTCTGACCTAAGCCGACAGCCAGCGCTGTGGCTGGGGGCTAGGTGTCTAGAGATTTCCCCTGCCTACGCGGACCACTGTTGCAAGGAGTGGGCGACGAGCTGCTGCGACTCGGGCGTCGCACACCCTGGGTCACGGAGGCTGGTCGATGTCTTCACTTTCCTTTCTTCGTGCGTACCCACGACTGCGGCTCGATGCCGCCCCGGTCGTGCTTGTGGATGGGGATCCGATCCCGCGTGTGGTGGGGGTCTATTGATCGGGTCGCCTTGGCGCCGGGATTGAGACTCCACCAATCGGATACGAGCTCTTCCGGTGAGGTGACCCGGATGAGCACGCTGCGCGGGGCGCGAGAGTACAACCGAGACGACAGGTGGGCTGTGTTTCACGTGAAACGTGCCGCAACGCGTCGGCAGGTTCATCGGCATCGAACTCATGTCCGAGGAGGAGACGCGATGAGGAGTCATGCGGTAGAAGGTCGACGGGGCTTCATGCTCGGGGAGCGCGCGGCCACAGCTCGTGTACATGTTTCACGTGAAACGCTTCTTTTCGCGGGCCGCGACCCATCTAGAGCCCCTTTCGGCTCAGTGTTAGCGCTGGAACGCGGACTTGGATCGGCGTGGGCGTCGGCCGCAGTCTCGGGATCGGTCTGGGGCTCGGCATCGGCTTCGGCGTCGTCGGCGTAGGAGCCGGCGTCGGTGGAATCGGTGTCGATGTCGGCGAGATCGGTGTCGGTGTCGGTGTTGAGTACGGTGCGCAAGCCTGGCAAGCGGCCGGGTGACTTTGCGCAACGGTGACTGCGCCCACCGACCGATCTCCGCGAGCGCACCGTGGCAAGTAGTGAACCCGTAGTGCCGGTTGCCGGCCGGTACCGCGAGTCGGCGGGGTTGGGGGATTGAGCCTTCTCTCGAATGCGATTCCGGCGAAATGAGACCGCGCGCTGAACCGTGGTCTCGATCAAGGTGAGGCACCGCGACACGGTGTGCGGATCGTCGTTTCACGTGAAACATAGGGGACCCCTGTCCATGATGCGATCGATCTTCCTGGGAACGTGGGTCAGGATGTCGCTGGTGTGCCGTGGGTCTGGCTACCGAGGCACAGATACGGGTGTACCAGCTGAAAGTCCAAGGGGCAGATTCTCTAGGCGCCGTGTGAACGAGGGGCAGCAGTTGCCCTTTCGATGAGGAGAGGGCAGCCGATGTTTGTGGAATGTCGGAGTTGTTGCGGAGCCACCTCCGCTTCGTCGGCGATCTGCGCGGCATGCTGTGGGGCGATGGACAGGCGTCCCTGCGCGCGGGTGCGGGATGTACGACGGCCTGATCGTCGCTTGCCTTCTCGCGGGCGCCCCCTTGCGAGCATGCAGGGGACAGGGCGGGGGATCACCCAGGCCCGCGGCACACGGTAGCTGGCGTGGTCTTGGCTCGCGGTGAACCGACCCGGCCCGCAGTTGCAGTTGCAGTTGCACAGTTGAGTGCTCTGTCAGAACAGTCCAGCAGTCATGACACCAAGGCGAGCCGGTAGGCGTGACCGAGCCCGCCACTCTGCGGCCCTGCAATCTGGGAGAAGCCGCCAGTGAGATCTGCTGCTGAGGTGCACTACCGGGGCGGGTTCCCATCGGCGGGACCCTGTACCGGGATTCCGAGTTGTCTCATGAGCCCGGTGACCGCCGATGCGGGTGTTTCACGTGAAACACCCGCATCGATACGCATTCAACGTCGGGCTGGCGGGAGCGGTGTGTGACGCGACCGCGACGATAGAGCGGGGTCCACTGTGGTCTGAAAAGCGGAGACTTGTCGAACTGCGTCGTTCGCTTGAGGCACGCGGAGGACACGCGCTGGACTGCACAGCAGCGCCTACAGGTTCCAGATGATGCCCGGGGTGGTGTGGAGATGTCCCCTGGTGGGCGAGGGTGAGATGAGGAATGCCGCGGCGGCGAGCACCGCAGTCCTGTGATGTTCCTTGTATGTGGGGCGACGAACCGGGGCCGTTTCACGTGAACACCCCCCGAAACGCCTTCGACACAGCACACCAGTGTCTGCGAAGGCGCGCACCGGTACTCCAGTGCGCGGCGGAGATACGTCGATGGTGGGCATGGTGGGCATCATGGGCATGGTCGGTGTGTTCGGTGGCATATCAGCGCGGCGAGAACGGGAACTTTGCGGTGTTTCGTAGTCCGAAGATGATTCGTCCTCGTGATCTGCGCAAAAAGACCTGGATCGATAGCCCTTGGGGGAAGGGCCCAGCGCGTACAGCTCCCTGCGCCGATGCTCTCCGGGTGCTGCCGGGACTACTCGAGGGTTTTCAGATTGGGGCCAGGTGTCGCGTAGCCGCGGGGAGACCCTGCGCACTGCCCGCCTAGGAACACCGCGGGTCCGCCCTCGTTGCGGGACGCACCGGCGATTCCAGCGTCCTATGTACGGTTCGCAGGTTCTGGGGCATTGCTGGGGCTGCGTCGAGAGTGGGCAGTTGGAAAGACACGTGAGGTGCTCTGTCGGGGCAGCGGCAGTCCAGTTCGGTGTTCCACGTGAAACAGGCGCGTCACCTTCGCGTATGGGGGCTCGCCGGCGGTTGATTTCCTGGCGCTGATGTCCCACAGCCTGCCGGGTGGACGCGACGGGACAGATGCGGCAATCGAGGCGCTGAAGAACCGGGGTGAGAACCGAGGGCGCCATGGCTCGGTAGAGGCCAGCGTCCAGCTGAGTCGGCACCACTGTTGCTCTTTTGCGCGACGCGCGAGAGCAACAGCTCGGTACCGGGAGGTGCTCAGTACCGAGCGCACGTAGCCCGGGCTTCGCATGACCATCGATCGGCCGGGTCCGCAGACTGGCGCGCTATCAGGCGGTCAGTTCCACGTGAAACATCGATATTGTGAGGGGATGGTTCGCTTGCTCATCACCGGGATGTCAGGGGTAGGCAAGTCGAGCGTTCTTCGTCAGTTGGGGGAGCGGGGTCACCCGACGGTCGATACGGACTACGGCCCGTGGACGACGGAGTCGGGGATGTGGGATGACATGCTGATGGGCGCCCTTCTCGGGGAGAGCACGGAGCTGGTGGTGTCGGGCACCGTCGAGAATCAGGGCGACTTCTACGATCGCTTCGACCACGTCGTGCTGTTGTCGGCGCCCGTCTCAGTACTGCTCGATCGGGTGCGCCAACGAACCACGAACCCCTACGGGTCGACTGCGGCCGAGCGTGAAGAGATCAGGTCGAATCACGCGTCGGTTGAGCCGCTGCTTCGTGCGACAGCGACAGTCGAGATTGACGCCACGCAGCCTCTCCGTCACATCGTCGATCGGGTTGAAGAGCTGCTCCGCTGAGCGCGCGCGGCTTGACGGTGGAGTCATCGCGGAACCGCTGAATCCGCAGACCTGATGCCGCCCAGCAGCCTCGCTATCGCCAGCGATCCGAGCGGCCGGGGCCACCTTCGACACGGCAACGTCCGTCGCAGCGATTAGAGTGGAGGACGGCCCCGAAAGGAGTGGATGTTTCACGTGAAACAGCCCGAAAAGGCATCACCGAAAGATTCTTTCGGGATGGATACGCCGCTCGCGCGGGAACTCGCCGACCTCTCCGCTCGACGCCGAGTGCTCGAGACGGTGAACATCGACTTCACCGGAGATACCCGCATCCTCACGGTGTCGAACCAGAAGGGCGGCGTGGGCAAGACCACGAGCGCCGTCAACGTCGCTTCGGCACTGGCGGGTCTCGGAGCGAAGGTCCTGGTCATAGACCTCGACCCCCAGGGCAACGCGTCGACCGCTCTCGGTGTGCCGCACAACGCAGACACTCAGAGTGTGTATGACGTGCTGATCGACGACCTCCCGCTCGCCGACATCGTGCAGCAGAGCCCGGAGGACAAGAACCTCTTCTGCGCCCCGAGCACCATCCACCTCGCCGGCGCCGAGATCGAGCTGGTCGCTCAGGTCGCACGTGAACATCGGCTGCGACGAGCACTCGATGAGTATCTCGTCGACAACCCGATGGATTTCGTGATCATCGACTGCCCTCCGTCTCTCGGGCTGCTCACGATCAACGCCTTCACGGCGGCGAACGAGGTCTTCATCCCGATCCAGTGCGAGTACTACGCACTCGAGGGACTGAGCCAGCTTCTCGGCAGCATCCAGATGATCCAGAAGCACCTGAATCCCGGGCTTCATCTCTCGACGATTCTGCTGACGATGTTCGACGGCCGCACCCGGCTGGCGCAGCAGGTGGCCGACGAGGTCCGCACACACTTCCCCGATCAGGTGCTCGACACCGTCATCCCGCGCTCGGTGCGGGTGTCGGAGGCACCGAGTTTCGGTCAGACCGTGATCGCCTACGATGGGCAATCCGCCGGCGCCGTCGCGTATCGCGAGGCCGCTGTCGAGATCGCGTCGCGGACGGCGACGCAGAGCAAGGAGAAATGATGGCGAAGCGCACTGGACTGGGTCGGGGCATCGGTGCCCTCATTCCCACAGCTGATCAGTCCGAGCGTCCCGTGGATGTGTTCTTCCCCGGCGCCAATCTGCGTCCGGCGACGGATCAGGCCAGCGACCAGCCCGCCGCAGAAGCCGACCTCGAGGTTGTTCCCGGCATCCACCTGATCCAGGTCGATCCGCAGAAGATCGTGCCGAACCCGCGCCAGCCGCGTACGCACTTCAACGTGGAAGACCTTGCTGAACTCGTGCACAGCGTGCGTGAGTTCGGGGTGCTGCAGCCAGTCGTCGTGCGCAAGAACAGCGACGGCGAGTACGAGCTGATCATGGGGGAGCGGCGCACCCGTGCCGCGCGCGAAGCGGGCCTCGAGAAGATCCCCGCCATCGTCCGTGAGACCGCCGACGAAGACCTCCTCCGCGACGCACTGCTCGAGAACCTGCACCGCTCCGAGCTGAACCCGCTCGAAGAGGCCTCGGCCTACCAGCAGCTGCTCGAGGACTTCGGCATCACGCAGGAGGAGCTGGCCACTCGCATCGGTCGATCGCGTCCGCAGATCAGCAACACGATCCGTCTGCTCAAGCTGCCCATGCCGGTGCAGCAGCGCGTCGCCGCCGGTGTGCTGACCGCCGGACACGCTCGTGCCATCCTCAGCCTCGAGTCGCCGGAGGCGATGCAGCGGCTGGCCGACAAGGTCGTGAACGAGGACCTGTCGGTGCGAGCCACCGAGGTCGCGGCGAAGACCCAGCCCGCAGGCCCGACTCGCTCCGCGGCCAAGGCGACGCCCGGTGCCCGCCGTGCCTATCTCGACGAGGTCGCCGGCAACCTCGGGGATCGCCTCAACACCCGCGTCAAGGTTTCGCTAGGTGCACGAAAGGGCCAGGTCATCATCGATTTCGCCTCGATTCAGGACCTGAACCGCATTCTCAGCGAACTGGGTGAGTCGGGATACGGCCCCGCATGATCTACGTACGGTCAGTCGTGTGTTCACCTAGACTCGCGACATCTCGACGATGAGGGGGAAGGCCATGTCCGGAGTACAGGATCCCGCGAAGTTCCAGCGACGAGTGATCGCGGTGAGTATCGCCGCAGCACTCGGGGGCTTCCTCTTCGGTTTCGATACGGCCGTCATCAATGGCGCTGTCGACGCGTTGGCGGGTGACGTCTCCGGATTCGACCTCGGCGTGGGCCTGAAAGGCTTCGCGGTCTCGTCGGCACTGATCGGCTGTGCAGTGGGAGCCTGGTTCGCCGGGCCGATCGCGAACAAGCGCGGTCGCATCCCGGTGATGGTCTTCGCCGCCGCCATGTTCTTCATCTCGGCCATCGGTTCAGGTCTCGCCTTCAGCGTGGTCGACCTCATCATCTGGCGTGTCATCGGCGGACTCGGCGTCGGCGCAGCATCCGTCATCGCCCCCGCGTACATCGCCGAGGTCTCACCCGCTCGCGTGCGTGGTCGACTCGGCTCGCTGCAGCAGCTCGCCATCGTCACCGGCATTTTCGCCGCACTGCTCTCGGACGCGTGGCTGGCAGGGCTGGCCGGCGCCGCTGATCAGCCCCTGTGGGGCCTGACGGCCTGGCGGTGGATGTTCATCGTCGAGGCGGTCCCCGCACTCGTATACGGGATCATGGCGCTGCGTCTGCCGGAGTCGCCGCGTTATCTCGTGCGCAAGGGAGATCTGAAGCGCGCCTCGGAGGTCTTGGAGACGGTCACGGGCGCTGTCGACGTCGATGCCAAGATCAAGGAGATCACGAGCACGATCGACACCGAGCGCAAGGAGTCGCTGAGCGACCTGCGCGGCAGCCGTCTGGGGCTGAAGCCGATCGTCTGGGTCGGCATCCTGCTGTCGGTCTTCCAGCAGTTCG
The DNA here is from genome assembly GCF_051365005.1 of Microbacterium sp. K2. Taxonomy (NCBI): domain Bacteria; kingdom Bacillati; phylum Actinomycetota; class Actinomycetes; order Micrococcales; family Microbacteriaceae; genus Microbacterium; species Microbacterium sp. K2. The sequence continues at coordinate 2,340,309 of NZ_JBLWII010000001.1, forward strand.
TCGGCATCAACGTCATCTTCTACTACTCGACCACACTGTGGCAGTCGGTCGGGTTCGATGAGTCCAGTGCCCTCCTGACGTCGGTGATCACGTCGGTGACGAACATCGTCGTGACGATCATCGCGATCCTGCTCGTCGACAAGGTCGGGCGCCGCATCATGCTCCTGGTCGGTTCGGTCGGCATGACCGTGACCCTCGGGCTGATGGCGCTGGCCTTCTCGTTCGGCACCCTCGACGCCGAAGGGGCGGCGACGCTGCCTGATCCGTGGGCGACGGTCGCACTGATCTGCGCGAACGGTTTCGTGGTCTTCTTCGGAGCCACCTGGGGTCCGCTGGTGTGGGTGCTTCTGGGCGAGATCTTCCCGAACTCCATCCGTGCAGGGGCACTCGCGGTCGCCGCAGCGGCACAGTGGGCTGCCAACTTCTTCATCTCGACGACGTTCCCGATCTTCGCGGAGATCGGGCTCACGTTCGCCTATGGCTTCTACGCGTTCTTCGCTCTGGTGTCGTTCTTCTTCGTGTACTTCAAGGTTCCCGAGACCAAGGGCAAAGAGCTCGAAGAGATGACCGACGAGCTGAAGGTGGAGCGCCGGGGCACTCGCAAGGCGTCGTAGGCTGGACGCATGACCGAGTCCGTTCCGCGCCGCGCCAGCCTCGAAGTGCTGCGAGCAGAAGCGTCGGACGAACTCGCCGTGCTGATCCAGGAGAGGCTTCTCGGTGGAGAAGACCCTTGGGACTTCATGGAGGAGCTGCCCAGCGTCGACGAGCTTGTCGTCTACCTGCTGCGTGCCGACAACATCACGGCCAACGACGGTGTGCGCCCGAATGAGGCACGCCACTATCGGGTGCTTCGCCAGATCGCGCTGGAGTACCCGGAGCTGACGCCGGCGGTCTGGGGACTTCTCGACGAGAAGCAGCGCCACCGTCGCTGGGACCCCTCGGTCGCCGACCGCTCCTGAGGGCCACCACACGATGCCTCGGATGCTCGTGGGCTACGACCCCTCCTGGCCGCAGCAGTTCGAGAGGATCGCTGCAGAGCTGCGCACGCTCGGGGATACCGAGTGGACGATCGAGCACATCGGTTCGACGGCGGTCCCGGGAATGCGCGCCAAGCCCATCATCGATCTGGCGGTGCGCGTCCGAGACTCAGACGACGTGGAGGCCCACAGCGCGGCGCTGGAGGCCGCTGGATGGCGCCTCGGCAGCGCTGTGCGCACGCACCCCGTGATGATCCTCGAAGCCGACGGCGTCCGCAGCGCGATCGCGCACTTCTTCACCGCGGGGGAGTGGGATGCCGTGCATCAGCGCCTGCTGCGGGACTGGTTGCTCGCGCACCCGGAGGATGCGGATCGCTATTCCCACGCCAAGTGCGACGCCGTGGCCGCTGCCGCACGCGGGATCTCGACGTACAACGCCGCGAAGACGCCCGTGATCCACGAGATCGTCGACCGCGCTCGGGCGGCACGGGGGCTCGCCCCTGTGCCGGTCTACGACAAGTAGGTGGCATGAGAAAGGGCCGCCACTCCCGAAGGAGTGACGGCCCTTGTCGGCGCGGGATCAGCCGATGAACGCGGCGAGGTCCTGCTCGAGGGCCGGCTTCGGCTTGGCGCCGATGATGGTCGTCTTGACCTCACCGCCCTGGAACACCTTCATCGCGGGGATCGAGGTGATCTGGTACTTCATCGCCAGCTGCGGGTTCTCGTCCACGTTCAGCTTGAGGATGGTGATCTTGTCGGGGTTGTCGGCCTGGATCTGGTCCAGCACCGGGGCGACCATGCGACATGGTCCGCACCACTCGGCCCAGAAGTCCACGAGGACGGGACCTTCGGCCTGCAGAACGTCCTGCTCCCAGGTCGCCTGGCTCGTAGCCTTTGCACTCATCAGAGTTCTCCTTGTTCGAGGTTCGCCTGCTACAACAGCAGACGAGGTGAAACTGTTCCCTGCCGGTCAGGCGGTGATGATCTCGGCGGCCTCCGCAGCCGGGAACTCGACGGAAGCATCGTCAAGATCTGCGAGGAAGTGCTCGGCGTCGAGGGCCGCGACCGTGCCCGAGCCGGCGGCCGTGATGGCCTGACGGTAGGTGGGGTCGATGACGTCACCGGCGGCGAAGACACCGGGCACCGAGGTGACCGACGAGCGGCCGTCGACCCAGATCGTGCCCTCTGCGGTCAGCTCGAGCTTGTCGTGCACGAGGTGCGTGCGCGGGTCGTTGCCGATCGCGATGAACAGGCCGTCGAGCGGGAGGTCGCTCAGCGTGCCGTCGACCGTGTTGCGCAGCTGCACACCCGCGACGGAGTCGCCACCGAGGATCTCGGCTACCTCGCTGTTCCAGATGAACTCGATCTTCTCGTTCGCGAAGGCGCGCTCCTGCATGATCTTCGACGCACGCAGCGAGTCCTTGCGGTGGATGACGTAGACCTTCTCGGCGAAGCGGGTGAGGAACGTGGCCTCTTCCATCGCCGAGTCGCCGCCGCCGACGACCGCGATCGTCTTCTCACGGAAGAAGAAGCCGTCGCACGTGGCGCACCACGAGACGCCGTAGCCCGAGAGGCGCTCTTCGCCCTCGATGCCGAGCTTGCGGTAGGCGGAGCCGGTCGCGTAGATCAGCGACTGGGCCTCGTGCACCGTGCCACTGCCCAGCGTGACCTTCTTGACGGGGCCGGCGAGGTCGAGCTCGGTGACGTCGTCGTAGACGACCTCGGTGCCGAACTTCTCAGCCTGCTCCTGGAACTTGGCCATGAGCTCGGGGCCCTGGATTCCCTCGGGGAAGCCGGGGTAGTTCTCGACCTCGGTGGTGTTCATCAGCTCTCCGCCGACCTCGACGGTGCTCGCGATGAGCAGCGGCTTGAGGTTCGCGCGCGCCGCATAGATGGCGGCGGTGAATCCGGCGGGACCGGAACCGATGATGATGACCTGACGCATGTGCTCTCCGTCGTAGATGCTGAGACGCCGAAAGACGTTCGACTGCTTCAACCAATGGTAACCGCGCGACATTCCCGCGCGAGGTGGCTCAGCGGCCGGGCAGGAATCGCCGCAGCATGGAGCTCGCGACCTTGAGCTCGGGTGCACGCAGCAGGGCCAGGATGCCGATGTAGACGACCACGACGGCCATGCCGATGATGCAGGTGCCGAGGGCACCCTGGATCTTGTCTGAGGTGGTCCAGCCCGTGGGGCCGCCGAGCAGCAGGAAGACGCCCCAGCCGGCGAATCCCGCCGGCACGGCAGCGACCGCGTACCGGCCGATCGCGGTCATCCAGGAGCGGATCTGGAGTCCGCCGATCTTGCGGTGCAGAAGCCAGCTGGCCACGATCATCTGCAGTGTGCTCGCGATCGACTGACCCAGCGCGATGGCGGCGGCCAGCATCGTCACCTCGATGACATCGGCGTCGAGCAGCCACTGGGCGACCAGGGCGCTGACGACCACGAGGCCGCACTGGAAGAGAGTGAACCAGAAGGGCGTGCGTGTGTCGCCGTAGGCATAGAAGGTGCGCTGCACGATGAACAGGATCGTCAGTGGCACCAGGCACACGAGGAAGCAGACCAGCACGAGCGCGGCCTCTTCGGCATGCGACGCCTGGTTGGTGAACACCCTCGACGCGGGGACCGCGGCCGCAGCGACGGCGGCGACGGCGACCGCGATGAAGAAGAGCAGGGTGCGGATGCTCTGGGCTATGTCAGCCTGGACCTCTGCGTGCCTGCCGGCCGCAGCGTGCTCACTGATCTGCGTGAAGTAGGGCGTTCCGATCGACAGCACGATGATCGAGTACGGCAGCATGAAGATGAGCCAGGCGTACTGGAACGTGGCGACGGAGGCGCCTTGGCCAGAGGCCTCGGTGAGGATCTGCGTCTGCACGAGCCCGGCGCCGAGGCTCGCGAGCGCCATCAGGAACGTCCATCCGGCGAGCCTTCCGACGTTGCCGAGGCCCACCCCGCGCCAACGGAAGTCGGGGCGCAGCGCGAGACCCGTGCGACGCCAGAAGATCAGCAGGATCGCGGCCTGGATCACGATGCCGAGCGTCGCGGTTCCGCCGAGCGCCGCGATCATCTCGGGAGTCCACTCGGAGACACGGGTGAGCGGGCCGCCGAACAGGGCGCCGACGATCAGGAAGCCCACGATCGACACGATGTTGTTGACGACCGGCGCCCAGGTGAACGGACCGAAGATGCGCCGAGCGTTGAGTGCCTCACCGAGAAGCGCGTACAGGCCGTAGAAGAGGATCTGCGGCATGCACCAGTAGGCGAACGCCGTCGCGAGCGCGAGGAACTCCGGGGAGCCCTCCTTGCCGGCGTAGAGCCACACCAACCAGGGCGCCGCGACCGTCGCGAGCCCGGTGATCACGACGAGCACGACTGTGCCGAGGGTGAACAGCTTGGAGATGAACGCGTTGCCGCCGTCGGCATCCGCAGTCGCCTTGACGATCTGCGGGATGATCACCGCGGTGAGCACGCCGACCGAGATCAGTGAGAAGACGTTGTTGGGCAGCTGATTCGCGATGGCGAAGGCATCCGCCGCGCCCGCGCCCACCGAGCCGATCACGCCGACGAGGACGATGGTCCGCAGGAGACCGGTGACGCGCGAGATGAGGGTGCCCGCGCCGATCAGTGCGCTGGCGCGCCCGAGACTACTCATTCATCTCCTCGACGGCATCCGATTCGGAAGTCGTCTTCTGGTCGTTCTCGGTGTCGGCCTCGCGGCGCCGGCGCCGGATGGTGCGGATGATGCCGAGACCGAGGAGCAGCACGATGAGGCCGCCGAAGACCCCGAGACCGATGGCCTCCCATTCGGCGCGCACCGAGACGCGGACGTTCTCTGGCTGACTGATGGGCACGCCGGTGGGGCTCGAGAGCGACAGCTTCAGGGTGACCTCGCCGCTGCCGACTCGGGCGGACACGGGCACCTTGACCCTCGTCGTGGTGCCGGGTTGGATCGTCCACGGTGTCACCGACTGCACGTCGAGACGCGGGTCGCTCGGCGTGACGCTGAGCTGGATGTTCACCGGCCACGGCAGATCGTTGCGCACCGAGAACGGCAGGTCGGCGTTGGCGGAGAGCAACTGGATGGTGCTCGCGGGAGGGATGTCGACCGCGTTCAGCGTCTCGGTCGTCGCGAGGTTGACGTCGGAGACGGCGTCGTCGAAGCCCTTCTCGGTCAGACCGACCCCGGTCGCGCGCATGATCTGGATGCGCTTGGGGCTCAGCAGCAGCTGAGTGTCGTCGAGGATCGAGGCGAAGTCGCCGAGCACGATCTCGCTGTCGAGCATCCCTCGCAGTGCCAGGGCACGGGATTGGTCTTGCTCGGTCGAGAGCGTCGCCGGCGTCGCCGGGACTGAGAGCACCTCGGAGAGACCGAATCCGAGAGAGTCGACTGACGCGACGGCCTCTCTGAGCGCCTCAGCCGTGCGGGTCTCGTCGCGGTCGAGTCCGATCAGGATCGGCGTGGCCGGATCTGCCTGACCCGCCAGAGAGAGATGAGCGCTCGCCTCAGCGAGCCGCTGTTGACGCGCGGCGGTGTCTTCTTCACTCGCGGCCCGCGATACGGCTTCGGATGCTGCGGCGGCGGTGACCAGCACACTGCGGCCGCCCACGTCGGCGTGTGCACCGACGGCGCCTCCGACCGAGGAGGACGACAGGACGGTGACCGCGCCGTTCATGTACGTCGAGAACACGTCGAGGTCGGCGGCGGACACATCGCTGCGCGGCCACAGGATGCCGGGCGTCGCGCCCTCGATGGCGGTGAGTTCGGCGTCACCGGGCAGCACGGGGCCGTCGTTGGGCTGAGGCATCGGTTCGTCACTCGGCTCTGGTGTCGGCGTCGGCGCGGTGCCATCTGTCGGCGCAGTGCTCTCTGTCGGCACCGAGGCCGGGGTCGGGGCGGGCGTGGCGGTGGGGGTGGGCGTGGGAGTCCCGTCTGTGGGCTCGGTGAAGCCGCTCGGGTTGAGGAACGGCGCGAGCGTCGTGGGCTGCAGGAGCGCGGGAAGGCCCGCCTGCGCCTGTGTGGTGGCGTCGGCATCGCCGAACTGCAGGGCGAAGCGCTCGTTCGGCAGTGCGTCGAGAAGGCGCAGCCATTCGCGGGCGCTCTCAGGCGCCGAAGAGCCGAGCACTCTGATGGCCGCAGGGATCGCCGGGTCGATAGCCAGGATCGCCGAGGTCCCTCGGACTCCCTCGACCACCGCGGTGAGCGCGCCCTCGGGGGCGGTGAGCTCACTGAGCTCGTCCGCGGTCAGCAGGGCGCCGTTGTCGGGTGTCGCCGTGACCGGCACCATCACGGCGATGGGCGGGTTCGCGGCAGCGGTCACGACGAGCACCGTGGTCGATGTCACCGATCGCGCTTCGTCCTGAGCGTCGGTCTGCGCTCCGCTGAGGGTCGCGCGCAACGGGTAGACGCCGGGAGCCAGATCGCCGAGAACCTCGGGCGGAAGGAGAAGGCTCGTGGTCGCGGATGCTTCGGCGTCGACGGGCGCGGTCGTGTCTGAGCCGAGCTGCTCGAAGCCGCCTGTCGCGTCGGCCTCGTCGAGCCAGGTCGTGATCGCGGCCTCGTCGGTGAGGGGAGTGCGGTTGATCTCCACCGTGACGCGACCGGACGAGAGCTCCGACCTGGAGTCGTTCTGCACGGTGATCGAGGCGGTCGTCGCAGATCCGGGAGCGACCGTGCCACGCACCCCCGCTGAGAGGAGCAGGTCGACCGACGAGCCCTCGGACTCGGCATCCGTGGCTGCGAACGCGCCGGGAGCGCCGGCGCCGGCCAGGCCGAGAACGATCGCCGAGATGACGGATCCGCGTGCCAGGCGGTGCAGGCGCGTGCGGAGGCCGTTCTCGGAGGTGGTCGCGGTCATGAAGGTCTTCCTCGAACGCCGGGGATCCCAGGCTGCTCGTGAGTGCTGACCTTGTGATTCTAGGCGTCCGGCTGAATGAGAACCCTGAAGACGCGTAGAGTGACGGCCGTGTCCGACACCCTCACCCCTGCACCCGATCCGCTCCGCAGCACCGCGCTCACTGCAGATCTCGACGACGCGGATCTCCGTTCGGAGCCGCTTCGTCGCCTGTGGGGCGAGGAAGCGGACGACGCACTCGCCAGGGGCTTGCGTGAGCCGATCCTGCGCGCGATCGCCGATGACGACGGCGTGCTCGCCACTCTCGGCAGGCTGCTGGTGCTCGGAATGCCGCAGCCGCTCGCCGCTGTGACCGAGGCTCTGCCGAGACTCGGCGCCGACGGCCTCGCCGCTCTCGGGCTCGCGCGGATCGAGGGGAGCACTGTTGTTCCCACTTCTCTGCTGCGGCCGCAGTCGTTCGTCGACTCCGACGGGATGGGCGAATGGTGGATCGCCAGCGACCTGGATGAGGTGGCGCTCGACGGTGCGCTTCCGGCCGATCATGTGCTGGGCGTCGGCGGAGCCTCGCGCACCCTCGCCGAGATCATCATGCCGGTCGAAGTCGACCGCGCTCTCGATCTGGGCACGGGATGCGGCATCCAGGCGCTTCTGGTCGCTCGTCACGCAGGCTCGGTCGTCGCCACCGACATCTCGGCGCGTGCGCTCGCCTATGCCGAACTGAACGCCCAGCTGAACGGCGTCTCGAACATCGAGTTCCGCCTGGGGAGCATGTTCGAGCCCGTAGCAGGTGAGGCCTTCGACCTGATCGTCTCGAATCCGCCCTTCGTGATCACCCCGCGCGCAGAAGGTGTGCCCGAATACGAGTACCGCGACGGAGGCCTCGTCGGCGACGCGCTCGTCGAGCAGTTCCTGCGTGCGGTTCCGTCATTCCTGACCCCGGGAGGTGTGGCGCAGCTGCTCGGCAACTGGGAATCCCGCGGGGGGCAGGCAGCGCTGACCGGTCGTTCCGGTCTCGACCGCCTCTCGTCGTGGGTTCCCGGCGACCTCGACCTGTGGGTGATCCAGCGTGAGGAGCTCTCACCGCTCGGGTACGCAGAACTGTGGATCCGAGATGGGGGCACGACGCCGCGAGACGCCGCGTTCACCCCGCTGCTCACGGCCTGGCTCGACGACTTCGCGGCTCGAGGCGTCACGGCGGTCGGATTCGGCTACATCCTGGTGCGCCGGCCGGTCGCCGACGGCATCCCGCTGCGCCGTCTCGAGCGAGTGACGCAACCCCTCTCTAATGTGAGCGGTGCACTGCGCTCGGGTCTCGCCGCCCACGACGTGCTCGCGGCAGGAGTGCCCGCGACGCTGCTCGTCGCTCCCGATGTCACCGAGGCGCGCCATCTGCTCCCTGGAAACGATGATCCGAGCATCATCGAGCTCCGACAGGGCGGGGGATTCGCGCGAACGATCACGGTCGACCCCGCGCTCGCCGGATTCGTAGGAGCGTGCGACGGTGATCTCACCGTCATGCAGATCGTCTCGGCCCTCGCCGACCTGTTCGAGGTGCCGCTCGTCGAGCTGTGGGCCGACCTCGAACCCCGCATCCGACAGCTCGTGCTCGACGGCCTGCTGATCGCGGGGGAGTGATGCAGGAATACTGCACCGCATCTATGCGTTCGAATACACCATGAAGGCTTTCGGATTCCTCTCCTTCGGGCACTATGCAGACGTGCCCGGTTCGGCGACCCGTACCGCGGGAGACATGCTGAAGCAGACCATCGAGATCGCGGAGGGTGCCGACGAGATCGGCGTGAACGGCGCCTCGGTGCGCGTTCACCACTGGGCTCGCCAGGCGGCGTCGCCCATGCCGCTGCTGTCGGCCATGGCCGCACGCACCCAGCGCATCGAGGTCGGCACCGGTGTGATCGACATGCGGTACGAGAACCCGTTCCAGTTCGCTGAGGAGGCGGCCGCTCTCGACCTGATCGCCGACGGGCGCATCGCGCTCGGCGTGAGCCGTGGGTCACCCGAGACGGCTCTGCGCGGATACGAGACCTTCGGCTTCCACGACGAGGAAGACCCCGAGCGCGGCAGCGTGATCGCGCGCGAGAAGTTCGATCTCTTCCTCCGCGCCATCGACGGCGAGGGCCTCGCCCCCGGCGACCCGCGGATGGTCGGCGCCGGGCGCTACCTCGCGATCGAGCCGCAGTCGCCGACTCTGCGCGATCACATCTGGTGGGGCTCTGGCTCACGGGCCACGGCTGAGGAGACCGGGCGCAAGGGTCTCAACATGATGAGCTCCACGCTCCTCACCGAGGCGACAGGCGTGCCGTTCCACCAGCTGCAGCGCGAGCAGATCGACCTCTTCCGCGCCGCCTACAAAGAGGCGGGCCACACCGGTACACCGCGAGTCTCGGTGAGCCGCAGTGTCTTCCCGCTGGTCTCCGACATGGACAGGGCGTACTTCGGCCTGCGCAGCGAGGAGAACGCCGACCAGATCGGCATCATCGACGGCTTCCGCTCGACGTTCGGCAAGACGTATGCGGCCGAGCCCGACGTGCTGATCCAGCAGCTCCTGGCCGACGAGGCGGTCATGTCGGCAGACACCCTGCTGCTGACGATCCCGAACCAGCTGGGCCCCGCCTACAACCTCCACGTGCTCGAGTCCTTCGCGACGCACGTCGCCCCGGCGCTCGGCTGGAAGCCGAACACCGAGGGGCCTGTGCAGGGCGATCCGGTTGCGGCTAGTTGAGGCCGGCGGACCTGCGCCGCAGCGCAGTGGGCTAACAGGTCTCGAACGAGTGGCCAACTAGAATCAGTCAACGGTTCCGAACGGCGGGGGGTGTTTCGCGTGGGCACATCTGCCACCGGAGAACTCGCTGCTCTCTCGCGGCTATTCTCCCCTGCAGCGATTCGAGAGCTTGGTCGAAGCGGTCGTTCGCCCCTGGTCGCTCGCCTGCTGCAAGACACTTCCGTCCCAGCGGACCTGCCAGGAGGAGCAACGCTCCGGGACGCACTCGATCTCGGTTACGTGAAGCTGACGAAGTCCGGCAATAGAGACGACTACGTCTATCGGAGTTCGGTAGTCGAGAAGATTGCCCTCGGTCGGCACAACCTTCGAACAGCGACTGTTTTGAGCGAGGTGCGCGCACGGGCGTCCAAGGCGGATCTAGTCATCCTCAACGGCACTGCCACGGCCTACGAGATTAAGTCGGAAAGAGATTCGCTCAGCCGCCTCACTGGCCAACTCAGCGACTACAGGTCTGTGTTCGCGAGCGTCACGGTGGTCACGAGCCCCCGTCAGAAGGACGCTGTGCTTCGCCTCGCTCCGGATGACGTCGGCGTGCTTGTGCTCTCTCCTCGTCTCCGGTTGCAGGTCGTCCGTGAAACCCACGACCACCCAGAACGCATCGACCCAACGGCGCTGTTGGAGACTCTCCGCTCAGGCGAGGCTGCGCAGGTGCTCGAAAGTATCGGGATAGAGACGCCCGACGTTCCGAACACCCGCCTCTGGGCGGAGATGAGGAAGCTGTACGCGGCTCTCGATCCGGTCGAAGTGCATCGGCATGCCGTCGGCGTCTTGAAGCGAAGCCGATCACGCGCAGCTCAGGAAGCGCACATTGGCACTTTTCCGCCGTCGATCAGGACTGCAGCCCTGCTTGGCGACCTAGACGACGGCGCGAGAGCGAATCTGTCTGCAGCTACTAGTACGTTGATGTCGTCAGTGATGACCTGGAGTTAGGAACGAAGATGTACTTCCCCTACTTTCGCGGCAAACAGTTCGAGTTGATTGCGATCCGAGAGTGTGCGGCGGTCATCGCAGATGCAGATTTCAATCCGATCATCGAGCCGGTTCGTGAGACCTTCAAAGGACTTCAGCGCACACTGGACGAACTACTTCTCAAGGGCGCCAACGCAACGGTGATCGTGAATCCCAGACACGGCGATCACAGGGATAGCAGCGAGATTCTGGCCCAGTACATGGCCGACAGTCATGGGGACAACGACGCGATCTCCCCGGCACTGCTTCTCACGAGTGACCTGACTGTGGATGACGTACTTGGTCTCATCGAACCCTACGCTGAACGGCCACTAACGCTCGTGCATGGGGGGTTTACCGATGGGAAAGCTCTCGCGAACAGCCTCCCACCGGATTCGATAACACATGTCTTTCTTGACGCTCGCAACACGCTCTACCGCCGCCCGTTCAAGGGCGCACGGCGCATCCTGATCGAAGACGGGTTCGAACGGAAGAAGAACGCGGACTACGACCTTGTCAACAGGTTCTCAGATCTCCACGTCACCTACGAAGAACTAGGCGGTGACGGTTACGGTGACTTCCTGACGGTTGGCGATCACTACAGCGAGGGCGGAGGCCCCGCGTACGCTGTGGCCATCCATCTGACATACATCGACCCTGCGAACGATGACGCGATGTTCGTCTATCACTTCAAGTCCGACTCAAACGACACCCCGGTCGACCCGGCAGGTAAGTTCGCACAGGCGCTCGCCAAACTCATCTCAGCGGTCGATGACCCTTTCACGAAGATCCTCTCCACGACGGCTGTCGAAGAGTTCCGCGACCTGCACGAGCGCAAACACTTCCCTGGTCTGGGATATGTCAAGAAACTATCCATCAAGCATCACATCGAGACGCTTGCGGACTACCACGCAGATGCCTGAACGACGCTGCTGCGCGACTTGTTTCGATGATCGGCACATTCGGGCTCAGCTGATCGATCAATGCGAACCCGTTAGGCAGGACTGCGACTACTGTGGCGAGGCAGACGTGCTCTGCGTCATCCCCTCCAGACTGAGTCAATGGTTCGCCCCGCTCATCGCGACCTACAGTGAGGATCCAGATGGCGACTTCCTGATCCGACACCTGGTGAGTGAGTGGAGGATGTTCTCAAGCGGCAGGCTGAGTGAAGCAGAGGCAAAAGAGCTACTTGCCGACGTGCTGGACGACGGCGAGATCGTCCGCAAGAAGTTCACGCCCATTGCGCATCCCAGCGGCGGCAATCTTCGTCGCTGGGAAGAGCTACGTGACGAGCTCATGCACAGCAACCGCTGGTTCCTTGAAGAACCCATGGACATGGATCGCTTGGCAGTTCTGCTTGACCAACTGATCACCACGCCCACGGCCCTTGAGTTCAGCAACTGGTATCGGGCCCGCCTAATGACGGGTGATGATGCGTTCCCCCTGACGGACATGGGCGCACCTCCACGTCACAAGGCGGGACACGGTCGAGCAAATCCCGCAGGTATCCCGTACCTCTACCTGGGGTCGACCCGCGCAACCGCTGTCGCAGAGCTTCGCCCTCACACCGGCGAGCGGGCATGTGTCGCTCGCTTCGACCTCTCAGACGCAGACAACCTCAAGCTGGCTGATCTTCGCGATCCTCGATTCCTCATCTCGCCGCTGAGCGATGGGGACGAGACCTTGATCATCGAACTTCGAGCCGATCTACCACTCCTTGAGCGACTGGGCGAAGAACTAACGCGCCCTGTCCAACCGAGCGGCGTCGCTTACGAGTACGTCCCAACGCAGTACCTGTGCGAGTACATCAAGAAAAAGGGCTTCGACGGGGTCTTGTACAGAAGCTCGGTCAGCAGCGACGACGGAGTGAACATCGCACTCTTCCACCCCAGCGTGGCGTCAGCTGCTGACCTGGAGGTGGTTTCCGTCTCGCGCGTCACGGTGTCGATCGAGAGCTAACCATTAGACCAACCTCCACCCAGTTGCTCGCCACGACCACCGCAAGCCGGCTGGGTGTTGATTAGTGCAAGGCTGGTGGGGTGTTCGCCGGGTATGTTGCACTGGCGTTGGGTCGGGCGCCGTACAACGCGAAGGTGGGCGTGCACCCCCTCGTCAGAGGTCACTGGATCGAGTCGCCGCGAGTGCCAACCGCGTTAGCATCGTTGCGTCACCATCCGGTTCTTGAGCGGAGGCTCGATCCCAGCGCGGGTTTGCTTCATCGCTTTTGCGAACACCAATCGCTTGCGAGCAAGGCGCATGCTGGAATGAGCCTGCAGCTTCGGTCCTTCGATCTACCGCGAACCCCGGGGGCGCGACTGACCCCCTAAAGTGAAGACAGATTGTCGATATTGGGGAGTCTCTGTGCCCACACCTCACGCGGCCGCCGTTTTGGTGGGCAACGGATTGTCCGTCGCGTTCAATGCCGAACTGAACCTTCAAAACATCACCGAAGAGGTGATGCGACGCATAGAAGCCGCTGACGGTGACGATGTAGTTGCGGCCATGAAGGAAATTGCTGAACGCGCGCTACCCGATGGCGTCACAAGCTCTGAGGACTTCGAGCAGCTTGTTGGCGCTTTCGGCGCCGAATCGCGGACGTTGAGCACTCTCGAAACCCTCGCGACCTTGACCAGCCCGAAAGACAAGAAGCTACGGAAGGCGATCCGTCGAGTTGCGTCTTTCGCGGAGCAAGTTCGGGACAGCGGAGTTTCGCATGTCCTCGAGGTGATCTGCGAGCGGACTCACGCTTCTCATGAGGACTCCGCTGATCTACACGCATTGGTGTCGGCAATCCTTCAATCGTTCGATGGACGCATCGTCATCGGTAACCTGAATTACGACACCCTCCTACTGGCGGCGCTGATGCGTGTATGTCAGAACCGGGATCTCGCGGACCTCGCGGATGGACGCCGCCAAGTGACGGTGACTGTAAACGATGAGGAAACGCGAACTGTTCAAGGCCTTCGAAAGACGTCGGCGGACTTTCCGGCGTCCCGTCGGGTTCGACTCTTACATCTGCACGGTTCGTTGACTTACTGGGGAAACAAGGGCCGCACTATATTCGCGAAGCTCCCGAAAGAACTCTTAGATGACGGCGATCAGTGGAAGGCTGTGAGGGAACGCACAACCAACGTGCGTCCTGCCGTTGTGTTGGCGAACCCTCGCGACAAGGCACAGCATGTGAACGAGTATCCCTTCAGCCTTGCGTACAAGATGTTCGCTCACGGTCTCCGACGCGCGGATCACTGGCTCATCATCGGCTACTCCTTCAAGGATGCACCGGTGAATGATTTGTTGCGCACCGCTTTCCTTGAGTATGAGGAGAAGCCTTCAGTGCTCGTCGTGACGCACGGTCCTGCACCGACACGCCAGGAGATTGAGCGCGCTATGGGTTGGGGAGCAGACGACCCCGACTCACGAGGGTGGCTAAAGATCAGCAGACGCGGTGCTAATGGGCTTCAAGAGACCAGCCGCTGGGAGCGCTTCACTCCCTGATGTCCCGCCTCCGGCATAGTCTGCTTTCAGAGACCGCATGGACCACGGAGAGGGAACGGTGACACTTCACCAAGCCATCAAGGGAGTGCTGCTGGAACGCGGCGGCCCGATGACGACTGCAGAGATCGCAGACTCCATAAACCATCGCGGCTCTTACAGGAAGGACAACGGTACACCGATTACCGCCTTCCAGATTCACGGACGTACTCGCAAGTACGACCAATGGTTTGAGACGGAGGGCAGCACGGTTCGCCTGACCGGAACCGTTGGAGCGAGCGGGCCGCTTCCCCACGTCAACCCGATTGACGCATCTGCGCTTCCTAGTCCGGAGGCAAGTTCAGATGGTTCGTTCATCGGCGTAACCCTCCTTGACCAGGGGAACTTCCGTGGCGCTGGATCAATCGACGGCACGGTGCCGAATGAACCCGGAATCTATGCGATCCGCATGCGTGACGCTGCTGCACTTCCGGCCCCTTTCTCGACTCACCTCCAGACCCGCGGCCACGACCTCCTCTACATTGGCGTCGCTCGCAGGAGCCTGAACGAACGGTTCCTCGGTCAGGAGCTTCGGGCGCGAGGACACGGCACCTTCTTTCGCAGCATCGGTGCGGTTCTTGGTTACCGTCCCACCGCTGGCAGCCTCATCGGAATGAAGAGTCCTCGAAACTTCGCGTTCGCTCCTTCCGACGAGCGATCGATCATTGAGTGGGTTAACCAGAATCTGCTGGTGAACTGGACCACGGTCGCGAGGGACCACGAAGTAATCGAGCTGGGTCTAGTCCGGCAGCAACGGCCGCTCCTGAACCTTCAAGGCAATCCTGGCAAGCTTCCCGAGCTGTCGGCGCTCAGGGCGGAGTGCGTGCGGATCGCTAACTCGGCTTGAATGTCGGAGGTCTCAGTACTGCGAGGGCATGAGCGGAGAAGCATGGCGCCCTGTGGTGCCGACTGGCAACGAGGACGCACTGATCGAAGGCTTCCCGCCTTACATACGTGAGGCAGTCGTCGGATGGCTTTACGAGCGAGCCGGTGCGGAATGGTCGGGCGTCAGCTCCCGATTCTTCGTCGAGTTCCAGAACGCCGCTCGAGTAAGCATCGGCTTCACCTCGGACAATCAGCTGCAATGGCGCGAAACCGTTCTACCTGCGCTCCGCAAGCTCGACGACGCCTCCACGTGCTCGAGTCCTTCGCGACGCACGTCGCCCCGGCGCTCGGCTGGAAGCCGAACACCGAGGGGCCTGTGCAGGGCGATCCGGTCTGACGACCGACTGGTACGGCCGATGAGAGGGGCGGATGCTGACGGCATCCGCCCCTTCTCTTTCCTCGACTTTCTGAGCGATATATCGATACCCTGGCCGCATGCGAGCGCCCAAGAGCGGGATCCTGGCCGGAGTGATCATCCTCGTCGCGGTGCTCGTGGGGGCTCTGCCCGCTGCCGCGGCCACCACGACCGCCTGGGCGACCTGGCAGCCGCTGACCGGCACGGGTGGCGCCTATACGACCACCGTGCAGGTGGCGGCGCAGCCGGCACTGACAGCGACCATGACCACCGACTCCCGTGCCGGACAGGTCGGCGTCATCTCGGGCGCATCGACCTGGCTCTCGCAGGGCACCCCCGTCGGTGAGAAGTACGGCAGCAGCGTCAATCAGCAGTACCTGAATCTGCGACCGAAGGCCGACAGCCCCGCGAGCCCGTCGACCACCACCTACTCGTTCGCGACGCCCACGCCGGCATCCGGTTGGACCTTCGTGCTGGGTGACATCGACGCCGATTCGGTGCGCATCCAGGCGATCGGCGTCGACGGCGAGACCCTCACGGCCGAGGAGATCGGGTTCAACGGCGGCTTCAACTACTGCGCACCGGGCGTCGTGGGCAAGCCCTCGTGCTCAGGGGTCGCCACGGACGTGCCCTCGTGGGACGCCACGACCCAGACCCTGACAGGCAACGCGGCAGCGTCCGACACGAGCGGCTCGGCGGCGTGGTTCGAGCCCTCGGTGCCGATCACCTCGCTGACGTTCTTCTTCACCCAGCGCTCGGGGTTCCCGATCTACCAGACCTGGTTCGCCTCGATCGCACGCGACATCACGGGAACCGTCACCGACCAGGCCGAGGGCCCGCTGCCGGAAGCCGCGCTCACGCTCACCGATGCGAACGGCGCGGTGGTGGGAACGACCACGACGGATGCCGACGGCATGTACTCCTTCCCCGGTTTCATCGCGACCGACGGATACACGGTGACGGTCACGGTGCCCGACGGCAAGATCGCCGTCGGGCCGACCGCGCAGGCCGTCGACCTCACGACCGAAGACGGCAGCGCGGCCTTCGAGGTGCGCGACATCGAGCCGGTCGCGGTCTCGGGTCGCATCGTCGGCGACGAGGGCACCGGCGTCCCCGGCGCGATCGTCACGATCGAGGGCGTCGACCCGGCGACGACCGACGCCGGTGGCGAGTTCCTGATCGAGGGGGTGCCGGTCGGCCCGCACACCGTCGAGGTCACACCACCGCCCGGGTTCAGCGCCATCGAGCCCACAGAGATCCTGGTGCCGGAGAACAGTGAGGAGCCGATCGTCCTCGAAGACCTGGTCGTGGTCGAGAACTCCGACCTCGGCGGCACTGTCAGCGCCGCCGGAACGGGCGTGCCCGACGTCACGATCACCGTCGATGACGGCGTCGACACGGTCACGACGGTCACCGACGAGGACGGTGCCTACACGTTCCCGCGTCTGCCGGCGGGGGAGTACGAGATCACGATCACCGCACCCGATGGATACATCGCGTCGGGCCCAGCGACTCGCACCGAGAACCTCACCACGACCGACCTCGCGAACGTCGATTTCGAGCTCGCCCGCCTGGGCTCGATCTCGGGAGAGGTGCGCGCCGATGATGGAGCACCCGTGGCCGGAGTGATCATCACGGTGGAATCGGATGATATCTCGCAGCAGTCGACGACAGACGCCGACGGCGGCTACGCCATCGCCGATCTGCCGCCGGATTCGTACGATCTGACGATCACCGCGCCGGAGGGACGCACGATCATCGGCCCGGCGACGGCCACCTTCGTCATCACGGCTGCGGGAGAGTCGATCGTCGGGCAGGACTTCACGATCTCGGCCGCTGTCGTCACGCCGACCGACCCGCCCACGCAGAATCCGCCCGCCCCGGCCTCGCCGCCCGACACCGGAGCCGGTCAGCTGCCGAGCACGGGCCTCGCACCCGAGACCTTCGTCTGGGCGGGCGTGGGCGGCGCCGTGCTCGTGGTGGGAATCGTGCTTCTGCTGATCTCGCGTCGTCGTTCACGCGGCGACTGAGACTCGTGCCTCGGAGGCTTGCGGGTGGGTCAGACGGGGTGGACGACGCGAAAGCGCTCGCAGATGATCGGCATGTCGGCCTCGAAGCCCCGGGGGTTCTCGGAGTGGGCGCGCCAGTATCGTTCGTGTGATTCGCGCCAGTAGGTGAGCGTGCGGTCTCCCTCTCCCTCCGAGTGCGCATGCTCTTCGGTGACCTCGTCGAAGGGCACGGTGCGGACGGCGGTCGTCTCGAGCACGGCGCGCGGCGCGCCGGATCCGTCGAGGATGATGCTCAGCTCACCGACGTACGGCTCGGGATCACCCGTTTCGTCGTAGTCCCACTGCGCGGAGGCGGTTCCGGTCTTCACCCCGTCGAGCACCAGCGCCAGCAGGGCGTCGGCGTGCGCGGGCGTCGCACCGAATGCCCAGGCGCCGGGCGTCTGCTCCGGAAGCGCAGGATTCTCTGCGCGGACGTGGTTCCAGAAGGTGGTGAGCACGGCGCGGTCGGTCATGCGGCAAGCCTATTGCCGCGGCTACTTCGAGTCCGCGGGGCCGAACAGCTCCTCACCGTGCTCGTGCAGCAGACGGTAGGCGTCGGCGAACGTCTCGGGCTCGGGTTCTCCCGGCTTGCCGTACTTGGCGATGAGCAGACCGAGCAGACCGCGAGCGGGCGGGGTGAGCGGTTTCATCTCGGTGGGGTCACCGGGCTTCGGCTCAGCGCGCTCGGGATTCGGGGGCGTGTACGCGGGTGTCGTGACGGGCCAGTCGGCCGGATGCCGGGGCTGGTCGAGGTTCACGGCGTTGAACAGCGTGTTCGCCGACTGGTCGCGGTCATTGAGCGGCTTCAGGCCGTGCAGGCGCGAGAGGGTGGCCGTGACCGACCCGTGGTGCATCTCGTCGTGCACGATGGTGCCTCGCCGCGTGTACGCCGACACGGCGATGGCCGGCACACGGCATCCGAGTCGATCGAAGGTGAAGCCCATCTCGCCCGCTTCGGTGTCTTTCGTCGGCTTCGTCGCCGAAGGAGGGGGCACATGGTCGTAGCATCCGCCGTGCTCGTCGAAGGTGATGAGCAGCAGAGTGTTGACGGCGTTGGAGCCCTTCGGCGACGCGCTGGTGCGCACGGCCTCGTAGATGTCGTGGATCAGCCGGTCACCGGCGCGCACATCGGAGATCGCACTGTCATACACGGCTTCGCCGTCGACCTCGCTCTCGCGCGGCGAGCCGAACGGGGGATGGAAGTCGTTGTGGTCGTAGACCATGCGCGGCTCGATGAAGGCGTATGCAGGCAGGGTGCCATTCTTCGCATCCGCGTAGAAGTCCTCCATCGTGCCGAAATGCTCGGTGCGCCAGTACTTCTCGAGCACCGCGGCATGCAGCATCCCGGTGAACGACACCAGCTGCAGCTTGTCGATGTAGATCTTCCAGCTGACCTTCTCGTCTTCGAGCCGGTTGAACACCGTCGGCGCCGCGGGCGCATCGAGCCACTTGCGATACCCGCCGCCCGCCTGGTTGGTGACGAAGCCATGAGAGGTCGACGCGTGGAAGAACGACCGGTTGCAGAACGTCTGCGACGGCACCCCCGCGTACCAGTGGTCGAACACCGCGAACTCGGAGGCGAGCGTCGACAGCACGGGCAGCATCTCAGGCGAGAAGGAGCCCATGATGTGCGCGGCCTCCTCGGGCCGGGGCTCGGCGCCCTTGCGCAGACGGCGGAAGTTGATGATGTAGTCCTCGAGGAAGCCCGACATCGTCGCCTTCTCGCCGTGCGTCGGTGCGTTGAACGGGGCTGACATCTGGTCGACGAAGAGGTCGGCGTTGTCCTTGGGGTCTACCGTGCCGAAGATCTGCGTGTTGACGTGCGGATACTCCTCGCCCGGGTCGGGGTCGGGGAAGCTCATGATCCGGTCGGTGTCGCCCGTGTAGACGTGTGCGTCGACGACCGTGCCGTCTGCCGCGGTGTTGCTGTGCGTGCCGAACGCGAGACCCTCGAACTTCTCGCCTTTCGGAAGCGTCTCCTTCGAGTACAGATACCCGAGCAGGTTGTCGAACGAGCGGTTCTCGCCCATCACCACGACGAGGTGGTCGAACCCGGGCTCGCTGCGCGGAGTGAGCGCGGCGAACGGATCGGGTGCGGTCGCGAAGCCGTTGCGCTGATTCGTGACGTTCGCACCGATCGCCGCGCCGCCGGCGCCACCGATCACGGCGCCGGCCAGTGCGGCGCCGCCCATCTTGAGGAACCCGCGCCGCGAGGGCACCGGCGCTGTGGGGGACTCGCTCTGTTCTCCGCTCACGTGCTGATCTTAGGACTCGGAGGGTGTTCGGGCACGGATTCGGATCGTGGGGCGACTCGCCGGAGCGACCGGATGCGGGACGGCCTGTCGGCCACTGCATCCGAAGCTGTTCCCGGACTCACCCGACGCCGACGGACGACACGCGCACCCCGGTACGCTGGAACCCATGCTCAATATGGCTGACGGCCTCGTTCGTCTCGGCGCGCTCGCCGAGAACCCGGTCGTCCGCACCCTCGCCGAGGCCTTCGAGGCAGCGGGCTTCGACCTCGCCGTGGTCGGCGGACCCGTTCGTGATGCGCTGATCGGCAGGCCGACCCACGACCTCGACTTCACGACGAACGCGATGCCGGACGACATCCTGCGCATCGTCAAGCCGATCTCGACCGCTCAGTGGGACATCGGCCGCGCGTTCGGCACCATCGGCGCGCGTGTGCAGGGCGAGCAGGTCGAGGTCACGACGTACCGAGCCGACAGCTATGACGGTGTGACCCGTAAGCCGACCGTCGAGTTCGGCGACACGATCGAAGCAGACCTGCACCGACGCGACTTCACCGTCAACGCGATGGCGCTGCTGGTTCCGGCCGTGAAGCTCGTGGATCCGACCGGGGGAGTCGAAGACCTCATCGCCGGTGTCCTGCGCACTCCCGCAGACCCCCACGTGTCGTTCGGTGACGACCCGCTGCGGATGCTGCGCGCTGCGCGCTTCAGCGCTCAGCTGGGCTTCCGCATCGACGACGACACCTTCGACGCGATCGCACAGCTGCGCGCGACGCTCGAGATCGTGAGCCCTGAGCGCATCCAGTCGGAGCTCGTGCGGCTCATGCAGACCGATGACCCCGTGCGCGGTGTCCGCGTGCTGGTCGACACGGGGCTGATCGAGGAGTTCCTGCCCGAGGTGAGCGCTCTGCGTCTCGAGGTCGACGAGCATCACCATCACAAGGACGTCTACGAGCACTCGCTCACGGTGCTCAAGCAGGCGATCTCGCTCGAGCACGCTCGCAACCCGGGCGCAGAGCCCGATGTCGCCCTGCGCATCGCGGCCCTGCTGCACGACATCGGCAAGCCCCGCACCCGCAAGCTCGAAGACGGCGGCGTCGTCACGTTCCACCACCACGACGTCGTCGGAGCGCGCATGGCGCGCAAGCGTCTGCAGGCGCTGCGGTTCGACTCCGACACCACCGAGGCCGTGTCCAAGCTGATCGAACTGCATCTGCGGTTCTTCGGCTACGCCGAGGGAGCCTGGACGGATGCCGCGGTGCGCCGCTACGTGCGCGATGCGGGCGACCAGCTCGAGCGACTGCACATCCTCACCCGTGCCGACGTCACCACGCGCAACAAGCGCAAGGCGGGACGGCTCGCCTCGGCGTACGACGACATCGAGTCGCGTATCGCCGCGCTGCGCGAGCAGGAGGAACTCGACTCCATCCGCCCGGAGCTCGACGGCAACCAGATCCAGAACATCCTCGGCATCGCGCCCGGTCGCGAGGTCGGTGAGGCCTACCGATTCCTGCTCGAGCTGCGTCTCGACGAGGGTGTCATCGGAACGGATGCCGCCGAGCAGCGCCTTCGCGAATGGTGGGCCGCCCGGGGCTGAGCTCATCGAGCAGCTTGACTCCCTGACGGCCCGCGCGCGGCGCGCCCATGAGGGGGGTCCCCCCAGTTGAACGCCCCCTCATGGCGAGGAGACCTCAACGGCTCCTCTGACGCAGACGTCCGAGGACGTGTGCCTTGTCGCGCCCCACGCGCGACCGAGGTCGCGTCGCAGGAGTGGCAACTACGTCGCCTTCGAGCCACAGCGACCTCCCGAGTATCTTCGCGGCTCACGCCATCGCGCCTGACCCCGATGGGGCTTTCCGCATCAGCCCGACGTGTTCTGTCCCTTTCCCGTCGCTATCCCGACTCGTCGATCTCGGGGGTCGCGTGCGCGGCTCGCCAGCGTGCGGGTGGAACCCCGTGCACGTCCTGAAACGCGCGCCGCATGCTGCGCGGACTGCTGAAGCCGCTTCGGCGGGTGATCTCGGTCGCCGTGAGGCGCTCCACTCCGAGCATCAGCATCGCGGCCACCCCGACGCGATGATCGCGGATCGCATCCTGCACCGAGCGCCCGTCGCGTGCGTACGCCCGCTGCAGCTGGCGCGCCGAGACGTGCAGCGAGTCAGCGAGGGTGTGCAGCGTGAAATCGATCGAGTGCGCCTGTTCTGAGATCGCGAGATCGGCGCGTTCTCGCAGAAGATCGAGCGGATGCCCGGCACGGATGTCCTGATCGGTGGCGTCGTGCGGTCGGCCGGGCGAGACATCGACGACGGCGAACTCGCTGTGCATGACCTCGTCGATCTCGGATTGGCCGTCGAAGCTCTGTCGGGATGAGAGGGCGCTGCGCACCCGTGCCACCGATCGGAGCCGGGAGCGCAGCTCTCGCACCGAGAACGGCTTGGCGAGGTAGTGGGCCACGCCCAGCATCCGCATCTGCGAGACGCTGCTCGCCCTGCGGTCTGCGGTGACGGCGATGACGTCGACGTCGTTGCCGTGGTGCGTGCGCAGCAGGCGCAGCACGTCGATTCCGGAGATGCCGGGGAGCTGGAGGTCGAGCAGGACGACGTCGGGACGGTCGCCCTGCATCATCTCGACCGCAGCCTCGCCGGAGGACGCGATGCCCGCGACGACGAATCCGGGGGTCCGCTCGACGAACATCCGATGCAGCTGAGCGGCCATCGGCTCGTCGTCGACGATCAGCACGCGGAGCTCAGCCATGGGCGAACCTCGCGCGCTCGGAGTCGGGAACGGGGATGCTCGCCTCGAACCTCATGCCGCCCAGATCCGATGTGAGGCACGCGCAGCTGCCGCCCAATCGGGTGACGGATCCGCGCACGATGGCCAGACCATAGCCACGGGCATCACGACCCGGCTTGGTGCTCATGCCCAGGGAGAAGACCCGGGCCCGCAGATGCTCCGGGATTCCGGGGCCGCTGTCGTCGACCGCGAAGTTCACGACGGGACCTGAGCCGTCGGGCGCCTCGGATGTCTGGATCATCAGCTGCACGGTGTCGCCCGTCGAGCAGCTCTCGACCGCATTCGACAGGAAGTTCCCGACGATCAGCAGGCTCGCCTCGGTGAAGCTCTGATCTGCGCCGGCCAGATCGGGCAGCGCGGCTCCCGGTGACACGAGCAGACCGATGCCGCGCTCACGGGCACGGGCCCGGTGCGCGTAGACGAGCGCGCGAACGCTCGGGTCCTCGACCCCGTCGGCCGGCATGCCGAACTCGCCCGACACCCCGCCGGCACGCACGAAGTCGAGAGCGCGCTCAGGCTCGGCCATCTCCAGCAGCCCCTCGATGATGTGAAGAGTGTTGGCGAATTCGTGCCCACGCGAGCGCAGCGCATCGATGTGGTTCTGCGCACCGTCCAACGCGCGCAGCAGGGCGGCATCCCGTGAGTAGTCCCTGAGCATCACGAGTCGACTCTCGCCGCCCGCCTGAGAGACATCGAGGTCGGCAGACAGCATCAGGACGCGATCGCCGATCTGGATCAGGTGCGCGTCGAGCGCCCGCCCGCCGCTGCCCCCGCTCGCTGCGGAGAGCAGCCGCTCGGCATCCGTGCCGATGTCGTCCTCGGCCAGACCGAGCAGATCGCCGGCGGTCGAGTTGAACCACAGCAGACCGCCGTCGCTGTCGATGCCGATCGCCGCGTCTGCGATGCTCTCCAACAGCGCCGCTCGCTCGCGCACTATCTGGTCGACCTGCTCGGGCTCCATTCGGTAGGCGGCCCGGGTGAAACGCACCGACAGAACCCGCAGCAGGTAGAACGACGTCGCTCCGACAGTGATGATCAACAATCCGATCGGAAGCACGATGCCCAGGATCCGCCCGTCTCGCCAGCGCGCATCGACCTCGACGACCAGCCAGCCGCCTCGCGCGAGCGGAAGCGAATAGCCGCCCGCGACGCGGGCACCCGGTTCGTCACTGAGACTCGCAAGATGCCAGCCCTCGGCCCTCTCGCCCTCGATGCCACCTGTCGCGATGACGTGGCCGTCGGCATCGACGACCGCATACAGCGAGAACGGCCTGCCGAACGGCCGAGGGTCGCGGCTCAGAACACGCTCGGCCAGCTCGTCGGCGACACCACCCGCGAGCATGCCGACGGCCCCGCGGTCGTTCTCCGCTCCGGTGAAGAGCATCGCGCCGACCAGCGCGGCGGCGAGCACGACGGCGAATGCGAGCGTCTGCGCGACGAAGACCCCCCTTCGTGATGACCTCGTGGGCGGGGTGGCTTCCGCGCGCGCAGCGACGGGGCCTCTTCGCATGATCCTCCGCTCGCGACGGTGTCTTCGTGCATGTTACGGACTCCGCGGCGAAGTACCGGTACACCGGTTCAGACGCCTGTGCACGCGGCCGGAATATCGCGGGTTACGCCCGCGGCATCCGGCTCCTACACTGAGGTAACGCTCCACCGACGACGAATGGAGATGCTTGTGGTCGCGTCGTGGCAGGTGTCACGTGATGGTCCTCCTGAGGCCTCTCGTCTGCTGATCGAGCGTGCACATGAAGAACTCATCGCCGGCAACCTCGACGATCATCGACTGCAGCAGGTGCGTCCTCTCGTCCGTGAGTCGTGGGTGCGTTCGTGGAGAGGGCGGGTCGCGCCCGAGGAGGCCCCACGCATCGAGCTCATGACAGAGGAGCTCGAGGCCTACCGCCTGACTCATCCGCTGGCATCCGCCATGGACATGATCCGGGCACTTCTCCTGCCCGGCACTCCCGAGGAGTCGGGGGTCGTGGTCGCGGTCGGCGATCAGGCCGGCCGGCTGCTGTGGATCGAAGGCGACCGCCAGCTGCAGTCGCTCACCGAGGGCATGGGATTCGTCGCCGGCGCGAACTGGGCAGAGGATGCCGTCGGCACCACCGCCCCGGGCACCGCGCTCGAGCTCGAGCACTCGGTGCAGATCCGCGGGGCCGAGCACTACAACCGACTCGTGCATCCGTGGTCGTGCACCGCGGCGCCCGTGCGCGACCCCGAGACGCGGCGGGTGCTCGGAGTGATCGACGTCACGGGCGGAGACGACGTCGTCTCGACTCAGGCACGGTTGCTGGTCGATGCCACGGCGCGCGCCGTCGAGTCCGAGCTGATGGTGGCGCGGCTTCGGGCACGCAGCGACGCGCCGCGCCCCACGACCTTCTCGTCTCGCGCCAAGCCCACGACCCGCGCGACCCTGCACGTGCTCGGGCGAGACAGAGCGCGCCTGGAGTCCGAGACCGAGCTCGAGGAGTCGATGATCGAGCTCAGCGCTCGCCACGCGGCCATCCTGCTGATGCTCGCGGTGAACCGGCAGGGCCTGTCTGCCGAGCGCCTGAGCGAACTCGTCTACGGACCTGAAGCATCCTCCGACACTCTGCGCCCTGAGATGGTGCGCCTGCGCAAGGTGCTCGAGAAGCACGCGCCCAGCCTCGTTCCCGAATCCCGGCCCTACCGACTGACGGTGCCCCTCGAGACCGACGCGCACGACGTGCTCTCGCTGCTCGACCGAGGCGCGCATCGGGTCGCACTGACCGCCTATCGCGGCCCCGTGCTTCCCGAATCGACCTCGCCGGGTGTGGAGGAGTTCCGTGAGTCGGTGAGAGCGGCGCTGCGCGAGACGATGCTGTCGGAGGCGAGCCTCGACGTTCTGTTGGAATACGCGGAGATCCCGGAAGGGCAGGGGGATGCCGCGGCGCTGCGTCTCGCTCTCGAGATGCTGCCGGCCCGGTCTCCGAAGCGCGCCGGACTCGTCGCGCGCATCGAACGCATCGAAGATCGCTGACCCGGGGTCATCCGGCTGAGGGCTCCCCGCCCGAACGCGTACACGCCGACGGTAGGCCCGCCATCCGGGGAATCATCAGCCGTTCGAGCGGATCCGGCCTGTGGCCGCCGTGCAATCGTTCGCAACGTTGCGCATCGGAGCGCAACCTCCGCCGACCTACCGTCGGAGGACAGCCGCAGCACCGACGCCGTGGCCCGTCGAAGGAGTTCCGATGACGATCGTCGAAGAAGACGTGTCCACCGCCCCCGCATCCTCCGCGTACGCCGCTCCCGGTCAGCCGGGCGCCGTCGCGACCTATCGTCCGCGGTACGGCCATTACATCGGCGGCGAGTTCGTGGATCCGGTCAAGGGTCAGTTCTTCGAGAACGTGAGTCCGGTCAACGGCAAGCCGTTCACCGAGGTGGGTCGTGGGACCGTCGAAGACATCGACCGCGCGGTCGACGTCGCCTGGAAGGCGTTCGCGAGCTGGGGCAAGACCAGCCCGGCCGAGCGCTCGGTCGTGCTCAACAGGATCGCCGACCGCATCGAGCAGCACCTCGAAGAGATCGCCGTCGCCGAGACCTGGGAGAACGGCAAGCCCGTGCGCGAGACGCTCGCCGCTGACATCCCCCTCGCAGTCGACCACTTCCGCTACTTCGCCGGCGTGCTCCGGGCGCAGGAGGGCGGCATCAGCCAACTCGACGAGAACACCGTCGCGTATCACTTCCACGAGCCGCTCGGGGTCGTCGGCCAGATCATCCCGTGGAACTTCCCGATCCTGATGGCCGTGTGGAAGCTCGCGCCGGCGCTCGCCGCAGGCAACTGCGTGGTCATCAAGCCGGCAGAGCAGACTCCGGCATCCCTGCTGTTCCTCTTCGACATCATCGGCGACCTGCTGCCGGCGGGTGTCGTCAACATCGTCAACGGGTTCGGCATCGAGGCGGGCGCACCGCTGGCGCAGCACAAGCGCATCCGCAAGGTCGCCTTCACGGGTGAGACCACGACCGGGCGCCTGATCATGCAATACGCCTCGCAGAACCTGATCCCGGTGACCCTCGAACTCGGAGGCAAGAGCCCCAACGTCTTCTTCGAGGACGTCGCCCGCAACACCGCCGACCCGTTCTACGACAAGGCGCTCGAAGGCTTCACGATGTTCGCGCTCAACCAGGGCGAGGTCTGCACGTGCCCGTCGCGCGCACTCATCCAGCGGTCGATCTACGACGGCTTCCTCGCCGACGGACTCGAGCGGGTCGGCAAGGTGATCCAGGGCAATCCGCTCGACCCGGCGACGATGATCGGCGCGCAGGCATCGAACGATCAGCTGGAGAAGATCCTCAGCTACATCGACATCGGTAAGCAGGGCGGCGCGCGGCTGCTCACGGGAGGCGACCGCGTCGATCTCGGCGGCGACCTCAGCGAAGGCTTCTACGTTGCGCCGACCGTGTTCGAGGGCACGAACGACATGCGCATCTTCCAGGAGGAGATCTTCGGGCCGGTGCTGTCGGTCACCTCGTTCGACGACTTCGACGACGCGATCTCGATCGCGAACGACACGCTCTACGGACTCGGCGCGGGGGTGTGGAGCCGCAGCGGCGACACCGCGTACCGCGCGGGGCGGGCGATCGAGGCAGGGCGCGTCTGGACGAACACTTATCACCAGTACCCGGCGCACGCCGCGTTCGGCGGATACAAGCAGTCGGGCGTCGGCCGCGAGAACCACAAGATGATGCTCGACCACTACCAGCAGACCAAGAACCTCTTGGTCTCGTATGCAGAAGGGCCTATGGGCTTCTTCTGAGTCGTGCAACTCCGCCGTTCGTTGAGCGAGGAGCGGAGCACCGAGACGAAACGCGCTGAGCCGCTCGCCGCGTTTCGTCTCGGTCGGCTCCGCCGTCCTCGCTCAACGACCGGGGGCGATCGAGAGGAGTGGACCATGGTGAGCATCGGCACCTACCAGCGGGTCGACGTGACGGATGCCGCAGCATCCCTCGTCAGAGATCTCACGGTGCAGCATGGGCCGCTGATGTTCCATCAGTCCGGCGGATGCTGCGACGGCTCGTCGCCCATGTGCTACCCCGTGGGGATGTTCATCACCGGCCCGAGCGACGTGCTGCTGGGCGCGCTCGACGTCGGGCTCGAGGCCCCGGTCGAGGTCTTCATGTCGGAGTCTCAGTTCGAATACTGGAAGTACACGCACCTGACCATCGACGTCGTGCCGGGTCGAGGTGCGGGATTCTCGGTCGAGGGCCCGACGGGCATGCGGTTCCTCATCCGCTCGCGGATGCTGAACGACGCGGAGCTTGCGTACTTCGGGCTGTCGGGTTCGGCGGGCGGCCGATCGGCTGGCTGATGCCCGACTGGCTGGCGACTCGCCGTCGATCGGTCAGCCATCCGTGAAACGGCCAGTCATCCGGGACGGATGCAGGAGACGATGAAGCAATACCGAGTTCAGCCGAACTGACCTCTTGACGGCCGTCAGTACGTCATCCCCATCGCCGTTCTCACTTCGTCGAGCGTGTTGTTCGCGACCGACTGCGCGTGCTCGTTGCCCTCACGGAGCACGGCGGCGGCGTCAGCCATGGTGAGCGCGGCACGACGAGCCCGGTGGTCTGCGAGGAACTCGTTCACCGCCTCGGTCGTCAGGCGCTTGAGCGCACCGGCCCCCGCGCCGCCGACCTCGTCCGCGATCTGCTCCGGAGTGCGCTCGAGAACGACCGCGGCCGTCGCGAGCAGCCCAGAGACTCCTGGCCGGTTCAGGGGGTCGTAAGTGATGCCGCGCTCCGAATCGGTGGGAGCGCGCCTGATGGCATCGGCGGTCTCGTCAGCCGTCATCCCCAGCGCGATGGCATTGCCATAGCTCTTCGACATCTTGCGTCCGTCGAGGCCGGCAAGCTCAGGGGTGTCGGTCACGAGAGCCGCCGGCTCGGGAAACACCTGGCCGTAACGGTCGTTGAAGCGACGCGCGATCGTTCGTGTCGTCTCGACGTGCGGGAGGTTGTCCTTCCCGACAGGAACCAGGTTGCCTTTGCAGAACAGGATGTCGGCCGCCTGGTGCACGGGGTACGTGAGCAGCAGGCCGCTCAGGGTTCGACCGGATGCCGCGAGCTCGGCCTTGACCGTCGGGTTGCGGTGCAGCTCTGCTTCGGTGACCAGGCTGAGGAAGGGGAGCAGGAGCTGGTTGAGGGCCGGCACCGAGGAATGGGTGAAGATCGTGGTGGTCTTCGGATCGAGGCCGGCGGCGAGGTAATCGAGGATCGCGCCGTACACGTTGCCGCGCACATCGCCGGCCGAGTCTCGGTCGGTGATCACCTGGTAGTCGGCCAGGATGACGAACGTCTCGATACCGGTCTCCTGCAGTCGTACACGCTCGCGGATGGTGCCGAAGTAGTGGCCGAGGTGCAGCCTCCCCGTAGGGCGCTCCCCGGTGAGCACTCGGTAGTCCTCGGGGTTCTGTTCGATCGCCTCCCGGAGGTCGGGCATGCGAGCGAGGGTTGCGGCGTACGAGTCCATGATCTGCTCCTGAATCGAAAGGAGCTGCACGGACATGGTGCCGCGAAGGGGTCGCGGGCTGCCGTGCAGCCCGCGCGTGAATGCGTTACGGCTGCTCCGGCAGCCACCACGACGAAACGGTGAAACGCATAGGTCGAGGATAGCGGCGCTCGGCGCTGGAGGCGACTGGCAGCGGAGTTCTCCTGGTTACCATGGGGCGATGTGGTGGAGTGATGACGAGTGGGCGGAGCTTGTGGATCCGGAGCACTGCGGGATGTGTGCCGACGCTCATCTGCCGGAGAACGAGCACAGCATGCTCGTCGCCTCGACTGAGATGACTCACGTCCGTCTGGTGCGGAACCAGGCGCATCCCGGCTACACCGTCGTCATACTTCGCGAGCATCTCACCGACCTCGGTCAGCTGGATACGGACCAGCTCGACGCCTTCTGGCGTGATGTCCAGCGGGCGGGTCGAGCTGTCAGCACAGCCTTCGACCCGCGGAAGATCAACTACCTGGTGATGGGGCATCGGGCACCGCATCTTCATTGTCATGTGTTCCCGCAGCACCTCGCGGATGACCCTCTTCGAAACGTCGACATCTCCGATGGCCCTGAGTATCTCGGCGACGCGGAGATGGCCAGTTCAGTGGCGGCACTGCGAAGGGCTTGGCACGAGATCGCCTGAGCCCAGGGAGCCATCTGCGGCCATTTGGCTGGACGATGTCCGACTGGCTGCGGACACGCCGTCGGTCGGGCAGCCGTCCGTGACACGGCCAGCCACCCGGGACGGTAGGGACGGTGGGGACGGCCGGATCAGCGCGGCAGCCGGGGAACCGCGGCGACCAGCGCGCGCGTATAGGGGTCCCGCGGGGCATGAAGCACGGATGCCGTGGAACCCTGCTCGACCACGCGACCGTTCTGCAGCACGACCGTGCGGTCGCAGGCCGAGGCGATGGCGGTCAGGTCGTGCGACACCATGATGAGCGACAGGCCGTTCTCGCGGCGGAGGCGGTCGAGCAGTTCGAGCACCTGCACGCGGGTCGTGACGTCGAGAGCGCTGACCGGCTCGTCGGCGAGCAGCACCCGAGGGCGCGAGACGACCGCGCGCGCGATCGCGATGCGCTGACGCTGCCCTCCCGAGAACTCGTGCGGATATCGGCGGGCGGTGTCGGCGGGCAGCCCGACGGATTCGAGCGCTTCGGCGATGCGATGCTGCGCGTCGGCCCCGGATGCCAGGCGCAGTGAACGGAGCGGCTCACCGATGATGCGGTCGATGCGCTGACGGGGGTCGAGCGACGAGTACGGGTCTTGGAAGACCGGCTGCACACTTGCTCGGAAGCGACGCATCTGCGTGCGGTCGCGCAACGACAGAGGCTTTCCCTCGAACAGCATCTGGCCGTCACGGGGTGCAGACAGTCCCAGCAACAGCCTCAGGATCGTCGACTTGCCGGCGCCCGATTCGCCGACGAGGCCGAGGGAGTCGCCCTCGTCGAGGCTCAGCGACACGTCGTCGAGCACCCGCCGGGATCCATAGGCGAAGCCCGCACCGCGCAGTTCGAGAATGCTCATCGCTCGCCCTCCCCGGTGTCGAGGAACGCATCGAGTGCACGCGCGCTGTCGACCAGCATCCGCGTGTACGGCTCCGACGGATCCTGCAGCACCTGTGCGACGGCGCCCTCTTCGACCACGATCCCGTCGCGAAGGACCACGATGCGGTCGACCATGCGCGAGACGACGGC
Source organism: Microbacterium sp. K2 (assembly GCF_051365005.1). Lineage (NCBI taxonomy): Bacteria > Bacillati > Actinomycetota > Actinomycetes > Micrococcales > Microbacteriaceae > Microbacterium > Microbacterium sp. K2. The sequence continues at coordinate 2,370,962 of NZ_JBLWII010000001.1, forward strand.
GAGATCGTGGCTGATGAACAGCAGCGCCATGCCCCGGTCGGCGACGAGTCGCTCGAGCAGAGCGAGCACGGCATCCTGCACCGTCACATCGAGCGCGGTCGTCGGTTCGTCGGCGATCAGCAGCTTCGGGCGCGCTGCGAGGGCGATAGCGATCGCCACGCGCTGGCGCTGACCGCCCGAGAGCTCGTGCGGGTAGGCGCGGGCGATGCGCGGATCCGAGAGCGCGACCTCATCGAGAGCGCTCGCGACAGCCGAACGCAGCTGGGCACCGCGCAGGCCGAGGTGACGGCGCAGCGGCTCGGCGATCTGACGACCGACCCGCATCAGCGGATCGAGTGCGGTGAGCGGCTCCTGGAACACGATCTGCGCGACCGGTCCGCGCAGCGGGCGCAGCTCGGCATCCCGAGCACCGACGACCTGGTGCTCATCGAGCAGCACCGAACCGGAGGCGTCGAGAGAATCCGGCAGCAGACCGGTGACGGCGAGCGAGGTGAGCGACTTGCCGGACCCCGATTCGCCGATCAGCCCGAGACGTTCGCCGGCCGCGAGCGAGAACGAGACATCGCGAACGAGCGCGCCGGATGCCGACCGGACCGTGAGGCCTGAGACGTCGAGAATGCTCATCGGCTCCTCCTGCGGGTCGGGTCGGCGAGGTCGCGCAGACCGTCGGCGAGGAAGTTCACTCCCAGCACGAGAGCGATGATCGCGATACCGGGGGCGATCGCGCCGACCGGGGCGGTGAGCACGGTGCCCTGCGCCTCCTGCAGCATCCGACCCCACGACGCGTTGGGCGGCGGAGCGCCGAGTCCGAGGTATGACAGGCTCGCCTCGGCGAGCACCGCGGCACCGAACTGCAGCGCGAGGCTGACGGCGAGAGTCGGCGCGATGTTCGGCAGCACGTGCTGGAACACGATGCCCAGCGTCGAAGTGCCGCTGGTGCGGGCGGCGGTCACGAACTGCTCCTGGAGCACGCGGCGAGACAGGATGCGGGTGAGCCGCGCGACGACCGCCGACATCGCGAGACCGATCGCGAGCACGGCCGACCACAGCGACGCTCCCTGCACCGCGACGACGAGCATCGCGAGCAGCAGCACGGGGAACGCGATCACCACATCGAGTCCGGCCGAGAGCGTGTCGTCGACCCAGGGGCGTGAGAACGCCGCGATGAGGCCGACGATGGTGCCGAGCACGGCGGCGATCGCGACCGAGCAGGTGCCGACGATCAGCGCGATTCGCGCGCCCCACATGAGCTGCGAGAGCAGGTCGCGGCCGAGTCGATCGGTGCCGAGCAGGTGCAGGGCGCTGGGCCCTTCGAGGCGACTGCCGCTGGTGTCGGCGAGCGGATAGGGCAGCCAGAACAGCGAGACCAGGGCGATCAGCACGACGACGCCGGTGAGCACGAGCCCGATCAGCAGGGTCGCCTTGGGCCGGCGTCGCACGGGGACGGAGCCGGTGATCAGCTGCTCGGCGACGCGGCTCATCGGTTGCCCGAGACGCTCGTGCGCAGACGCGGATCGATCAGGCGCTGCACGATGTCTGCGGCGAACCCGACCAGCAGCACGAAGAGTGTGCTGACGACGAGGACGCCCTGGATGACCTGGAAGTCGTGCTGCTCGATGGCCGACAGCAGCAGGCTGCCGAGCCCGGGAAGAGTGAAGACGCTCTCGACGACCACCGCGCCGAGCAGCGTCGTCGACAGCTCGATGCCGAGGATCGCGACGACGGGCACCGAGCCGTTTCGCACGCCGTGACGCAGAAGCGCCTCGGCCATGCCGGAGCCCCCGGCCCGGGCGGTGCGCAGGTAGTCGCTGCCGATCACGTCGAGGGTGGCTGACCGCACGTATCGGCTCAGGGAGGCGCTCATCACGATCACGATGGTGATCACCGGCAGGGCGAGCGAGCGCAGCGCGTCGGCCGGGTCCTCCCAGTCGTCGCGGGGAAACCCGCCGGATGGCAGCAGGCCGAGTCCGAGAGCGAAGACCCACACCAGCACGACGCCCACCCAGAACACGGGCACCGCGACGCCGAGCTGCGCGAAGCCCGAGAGCGCGATGCCGTACCAGCGGTCGGACTTCACGGCCGCCGTGATGCCGATCACGAGCGAGACGAGCAGGGCCAGCGTGAAGGCGATGAGAGTGAGGGGAAGGGTCACGGCGAGGCGGTCGGCGATGTCGGGACCGACCGGACGAGAGCTCAGGAACGACTCTCCGAGATCGAAGCGCAGCAGCTGACCCGCCCAGGTCGTGAACTGCTGCAGCAGCGGCTGATCGGAGCCGACCTGCGCGCGGGCGGCGGCGATCTGCTCGGGGGTGGCGTTGACCGAGAGCAGGGCGTTCGCCGGGTCGCCCGGCAGCAGTCGCAGCAGCACGAAGATCGCGATCATCGCGACGACGAGCGAGACCACGAGGAAGGCGAGGCGGCGGATCAGATAAGCGAGCATGACTGTTCAGGATGAGGAGGGGGATGCCGACGCGCGGCATCCCCCTCGCGCGTCAGGACTTGACGATGTCGTAGGCGAAGAACTGGGAGTTCAGGCCGTTGACCGGGTAGCCGCTGAGGTCGCTCGAGGCGACCACGATCTGCGGGTAGAGGTACAACCATACGCTCGCGGCATCCTCGGCGATCTTCTCGTTGACCTGCTTCAGCAGAGCCGTCTGCTCGTCGGTCGTCGCGGCCTGCTCGGCCTCGGCGACCCACTGCTGCACCTGGGCGTCGTTGTAGCCCCAGTAGAAGTCGGGGTTGCCGTACCAGACGACGTCGCGGTCGTTAACGTGCTCCTGGAGCGTGGCCTCGAAGTCCTGCTCCTTGAACACCTTCGTGTACCACTCGTCGGCGCTGATCGTGTTGATCTCGACCGTGATGCCGACCTCGGCGAGCTGCGACTGCAGGAACTCCGCCACGGCGGGGTGCGGGTCGTAGCTCGGGGTGTCGAGCGTGAACGTGAAGCCGTCGGCGTAGCCGGCCTGAGCGAGCAGATCCTTCGAGAGCTCGACGTCATACGGGTTCACCGAGGTGAGGTCCTCGTACCAGGGGTCGGTCGGCGGCACCATCGAGCCGATCAGCGTGCCGTAGTCGCCCCAGATCGACTCGAGGAGCTTCTGGGTGTCGATGGCCGAGTAGATCGCCTTGCGCACGAGCGCGTTGTCGAAGGGAGCGACGCGGTCGTTGAACGCGAGCAGCTCCTTGGTGGTCGAGGTGCCCTCGCTGATCACGTAGTCGTCGTTGTCGAACTGCGCGAGCGAATCCGGGCTCTGCACGCTGGTGATCACGTCGATCTCGCCCGTGGCCAGAGCGTTGTTCTCGGCGGTCGCGTCGGTGAAGTACGTGTAGACGACCTCGGCGTTCTTGGCCGGCTCGCCCCAGTAGTCGTCCCAGCGCTCGAGCGTCAGGGTCGAGCCCTTCTTCCACTCGTCGAGCGTGTAGGGGCCCGTGCCGTCTTCGGATCCGGTGATGTCGCCGGCCTCGTCGTTCACGACCCAGACGTAGCTGAGGTTGTAGAGGAACGAGATCGACCGCTGCGACAGCGTGAAGACGACGGTCTGGTCGTCGGGGGTCGCGATGTCGGCGATCGTCTTGAAGCTCGACTTGCGGGCAGAGACCGAGTCCTCGGCGGTGACGGCCTCGACGCTCGACTTCACGTCGGCGGAGGTCAGCGGGTCACCGGAGTGGAAGGTCACGTCGTCGCGCAGCGTGATCGTGTAGGTGAGTCCGTCGTCGGACACCTGAGCATCCTCGGCGAGGAGCGGTTCGACCTCGCCGTCGTCGGTCAGCCGGTAGAGGCCCTCGTAGACGTTGCCGGTCAGCGCCTCGGTCACACCCTGGCCGCCGCCCTGGGTGTTGCTGAGGTTGGTCGGCTCGTACAGCGAGCCGATGAAGATCGTGGCGTCTTCGCTCGCGGCGTCGTCGGTCGCGCCCGACGCGCATCCGGCCACGAGGGCGAGCGTGGCCACGGCGCCGAGCGCGCCGAGGATGCGGGTTCTTCTCATGAGTGCTCCAGGGTGAGGGGGTGCGGCGTCACGCCGCGTAGATGTCGAAGCCGTCGCGGAAGACGACGTTCTTCTCGCCTGCTCGGATAGGCAGGGGGAAGCGGTTGGATGCCGGCGGCAGCGGGCAGTTGTACTGGGTGCTGAATCCGCAGGGCGGCACGAAAGCGCGGTTGAAGTCGAGGGTCACGGATCCCTCGTCGTCGCGCAGCTCGACGAACAGGAAGCGGCCCGACCCGTAGGTCTCGGAGCCGTTCGTCTCATCGCCGAACACGAGCAGCAGCGTGCCACCGTCGTCGAAGGCCGCCAGGGTGTACTCGCGGCCGTCGAGCTCGAAATGGATGTCGCCCGGGACGACGAGCTCCCGGGTGCCGCCGTTGTCGCGGATGTGTTCGAACGACACCCGCCGATCGCCGGACACCGGGGTGAAGTGCCCCTCGAGCACCCACGCGGGGTCGTAGTCATAGGTGTCGATGCGGTCGAAGGCGCGGATCGCGGGCGCATCGGCATCCCACCGGCGCAGTCCGTGCTCGGCCTCACCGGTCTCGATGTTCGTGCGCTGGATCGGCGTCACGGTCACCGTGTCGGACGCCGCCTGCTGCTCGGCATCCAGATCGGGCGCCTCGCCCGTCCAGCGGGTCTCGATCAGAGCGAGGTTTCCGGTCGCCGAGGTGACGGAGGCGCGACGCTCGGCCTGCCACTGGGTGTGATCTTCGAATTCAGACATCACCTTCCATTCTCTTGCATGCAGAAAGAGGTGGGGCCGGGTCCGTCACTCTGGGTAATGCGCGACGTCACGGCTGACAGGGCCTTTCCGAGCATGCACGAATGCCGCGTCAGAAGGGGGCTCCAGGCCCTCATTTCGCACGTTTTCGGACGCGATGCAACGCGTTCGGTCGAGTCTCTTCCGCGCAATGGAATGCAACGTATGCCGGTATACCATTACTCATATACGCGCAGAGTTGTCAGTCCCCAGCTGACCCGCGCGTACGGACGGTTCGACCGTCCTGCGGAGGGAGTGTCAGATCTCCTTCTGATCCCGAGGGGGGATGGGGTGGGAACGCTGATCCCCAGTCAGCACCCACCCCCACAACCCACCCTCGGCGGTTCGCGTTCAGAAAGATCTGGACCAGAACCAGAACGCCGCGAAGGCGATCATGAAGACCACCGGCACCCACGGGAAGCTTCGCTTCAGTCTGCGTCCTTCGTGCGCGACGCCCGGCGGCGGCGACAGCAGGCCGACCGGGGGAGCGAACGGAAGGCGCTCGTTCACGGGCCGGGCTGAGGTGGATGGCGAAGCGGATGCCGCAGCCGTCGGATTCTCGACGAGCAGACGCTCGTCTCTCCAGCGCTCCCACTGATCGAGCTTCGTGATCAACGCGCCGACGGCACCGAACAGCCAGGCCCAGGTCGCAGGGTCGAGCGTCGACACCCTGCGCTGCGTATAGAGGAACATCCAGTCGTCGACGATCTCGACGTCGAGCTCGGCGGCGTTGTCGATGAACCGGGCCATGATGTCGGGCGTGAACAGATACAGCGCGTCACGTTCGTACCCCTCGGGGCAGTAGAGCGTGAAGTACTCGTCGAAGTCGCCTTCGAGCGACAGCCGCTGCTCCTTCTGGAAGGACGCCGGCAGGTTCGACCCGAAGCCGTTGTTGCCCTTGGCATCGAGCACGATGTTGGGCAGCGGCGCGTCGAGCTTCACCGCGACGTAGCCCCAGCGATAGGTGGTCGAGCTCTTGCCGCGCTTCACCGTGTACTGGTAGTTGCCGAACTCGACGAACCTCGGCGTCGTGCCCCGCACGAGATCGGTCGACATGCGCGAGCCGCCGAGGCTGAAGATCATCCCCGGCAGCGAGGGAGCGGTGACTCGTCCCTCGTACGACATGCCGTTCGCCTGGGCGAAGCGGTGGAGGCGATAGCGGGTGACGCGGGCGCGACGCCAGCCGATGAACGACCCGACGGCGATCATGACTGCGATGACGCCGAAGATCACCAGCGGGACTGTCGCGAACCCGGATCCGCCGGGCGTGGAGACGATGCTGACGATGGTCATGAAGACCACAGGGACCACGACGAGGGCCATGAGCGAGATGACGACGATCGCGAAGATGGTCGTGCCGCGCGTGCCGCTGGATCCACGGGCACGCAGCTCGGCCGCGAACGCGGTGACCGCCTTCGGATCGACCGGCTCGGTGAGCGGAGCGGCGTCGAAGGTCGGTCCCGTCTGCGGCGTCGTCGTCATCGATTCACCTCGTCGGCATCCCAGGTGAGGTCGGCGTTCTCGGGGATCGGGAACGCCTCGAGCCGCTCGTCGGCGCAGATCGCGGCGACCAGCTCGGTCGACCCGGCCACGATCGTCGAGTCGTAGTCGATCTCGCTCACCATCACCCAGGCGTGGTCGTCGGGCCACAGGATGCTCGGGGTCTGCGCGGACGGCTCGAACCCGTGCTCCTCGGCCGGGCGGTCGCGCCAGGGGGCCTCCAGCACCCAGTCATGACGCGTGAAGTCCGTGATGGCTCCACGAAAGAGCACGTGGTCCCGCTCAGGCAGACGGAACCGTGGGCCCTCCGAGATCTCGCGCGCCAGGATGCCCTCCTGCCAGGTCTGCTTTCGGAAGACGTTGTTGAACGGATCCTTCACGCTGCGATCGAGCATCGCCTGGTGATTCGGGTCGTCGCTGAATGTCAGGAAGGCGCGGGACGGGCCGTGCCCCATGTGGCCGACCAGACCGCCCCGGCCCTCCCAGAGCGCCGCGAAACCGGCATCCGGAGTCGTCGTGTGAGCGATGAGATGCGAGGCGATGGATGCGAGCATCTCGGGTGCCATTTCACCCTCGATCGGACCCGTGAACTCTCGACCGTCGGGTGACAGCCGTAGGTTCCAGTCGGCGTCGGGTGGAGTGCGCACGATGCGCTGCCACTGCGCCAGCGGATGCAGCGTGGTGCCGAAGGCGGATGCCGTCTCGGCCCAGGTCACGGGCTCATCGATGAACCGATCGAGGAGGGACTGCCGCTCGGCATCCGGCATCGCGTCGTACTCGTCGTAGGTCGGCACCGGCCGGTCGGGCAATGAGCGCACGATGGCGGGGTGCAGGATGCGGGCGTAGGCCGGGAAACCGTGCGGCACGACGGCGTGCATCGTCGCTTTCCATGGATCGTCGAGGCGTTCGCGCAGCCAGTCGCCGGCCGAGGTGTCAGACATCCAATGCATGCGACCCACGGTACCTGCGAGATATCGGATCACCCCTTCGCGCGGCGGAGGCGGCGCACTATGCGGGGGAGTAAGAGGCCGGTCGAGCTCGCACAGCGTCAGACGAAACGCCGCGGGCGTCGAGGGCCAGGCATGTTTCGTCTCGCCCGATCTGCCCGGTGAGCGGGCCGGGAAGACGCTTGCCGACAGGGCTTCAGCGCACCCGAGAGTGCCCTCCATAATCGGAGTGTGAGCTCGACTGCAACCATTCCCTCGCTCGACGGCCGCCGGTTCCGGATGGTCTCCTCCACCACTTCGGCGGTAGACCCCGAATCGCCCAGCGAGTTCGTCTATTGGGAGAAGGACGGTGCGATCTGGGGCGACTACTCCGGTGACACCGTCACCTTCGGACGCTTCGTCGGCACCCGCACCGGCGACACCATCTGGGTGTCGTTCGTGCACGTGCTCGTCTCAGACGGCGCCGTCGTGACCGGAGACGGCGAGAGCCAGCTCGAACTCACCGACGACGGTCGCATCCGACTCGTCGAGCACTACGAGATGCACGGACTGCCGCAGCTCAGCGTGTGCGAAGAGGCCGCAGCAGCCTGACCTCGGATTCGAGCTCGCCCGTCAGCGCGGCGGGAGCATGTCGCGACCCGGCGTCGCCGGCGTCCATCGCGTCATGCCCAGCGGAGTCGCCAGATCGCGTTCGGGCAGGTCGCTCGGCAGCAGGAACGACCGGCGGATCACCTCGTCGAGCACGACCACGCTGACGACGGTGCGCACCTCGGGCAGCTGTGCGATGACGCCGGTCGTGAACTCGTGCACGCCACTCACATCGACGGCGCGTATGAGCAGCATGGCGTCGTGCTCGCCCGTGGTGATGGCACACCACTCGACGTCGGGCATCTCGAGCACGCTCTCGCGGAACGACGCCCAGGCCTGCGGGTGCACGGTGACGAACACGAGCGCGCCGATGGACAGTCCCGCCTTGGACTGGTCGACCCGGGCACTGAACCCCGTGATGACGCCGTCCTGCATCAGCGTCTCGACGCGCGTGTAGGCGTTCGCGCGGGAGATCCCCACGGTTTCGGCCAGTGCGGCGATCGAGATGCGACCGTTATCGCGCAGCGTCTCGAGGATTCTGTATCCGATGTCGTCCAGTGGGGCGGCACTTCGTCCAGATTGCTTCACGGCTTCGTCGCTCTTGGTGGACACAATGCTCCTCATGGGCGGGGTCTTGGACAGACTGTGATGACGTCTGCATTCTTGCTGGACACATAGTCCCATACAATGCGAATCTGATCACCGGTCGTCCACCCGGCGTCGACCGAACCCGATGAAACTCCTCGCCCCTGGAGGCCCATATGTCGTCACGTCGCAGCACGTCCGTCATCGCGATCGGAGCTGTCGCGCTCTTCGCTCTCGCTGGTTGCTCCGGTGGCAACTCGGCGAACAACGGGGGAGAGTCCTCCGGTTCCGACTCGCTGGTCATCGACACCGCGTTCTCGATCGAGACCGCCGACCCCGGCCACACCTATGACCCGACCGGCAACATGATCGCCAAGGCGCTCTATGAGACCCTCGTCGACTTCGAGGGCTCGGATGTCTCGACCCCCGTGCCCGGCCTGGCGTCGTGGGAGCAGAACGACGAGGCGACCGAGTTCACCTTCACGCTCGAGGGCGACCGCGTCTTCTCCGACGGCTCGCCGATCGAGGCGAAGGACGTCGTCTTCACCCTGCAGCGCATCCAGGGCATGACCGACGCCAAGCCGAACTTCCTCCTGGGCGGCCTGACGATCACCGAGGTCGACGAGAAGACGATCTCGATCACCTCCGAGACTCCGCTGCTGCAGCTCCCCGCGATCCTCGCCAACCCGGCGCTCGGCATCGTCAACTCCGACGTGGTCATCGAGAACGGCGGATCGATCGACGGCTCCGACAGTGCGCAGAGCTTCCTCGACGGTGAGTCCGCCGGTTCCGGTCCGTTCGTGCTCGACACGCTCGACCTCTCGTCGCAGGTCGTGCTGACAAAGAGCGACGAGTACAACGGCGACGAAGAGGCGGCCTACGGCCGCGTGGTCGTGCGCAACGTTTCGGAGAGCGCGACGCAGCTCGCCAACCTCAAGGGCGGCGACTCGATGGTCGCGATGGACCTCAACGGCGACCAGGTCGCAGGTCTCGGCGACGGACTGAACGTCGAGTCGGTGCCGTCGGGCCAGACGATCTTCCTGCTGCTCAACCAGTCGGAGGCGGTCGCGGGCGAGCTCGCGAACGTCAAGATCGCCGAGGCGATCCGCTACGCACTCGACTACGACGCGCTGCTCGAGCTCGCAGGTGCGGGTGCCGTGCAGGCGACCGGCGTGATCCCGCCCGGATTCGAGGGCGCCCTCGACACCGGTATCGAGCAGGACCTCGACAAGGCCGAGGCCGCTCTCGCCGAGGCCGGCTACACGGGCCAGACCCTGAAGCTGCAGTTCCCGAACGACTACCCGGTCGGTGGCGTGGAGTTCACCCCGCTCGCCGAGCGCGTCCAGGCGCAGCTCGAGGATGCCGGCATCGCCGTCGAACTCGCTCCGGCCCCCTTCGCCACCGAGCTCGACGCGTACGTCAACGGCACCGAGGGCTTCGGCCTGTGGTTCTGGGGTCCGGACTACGCCGACTCCGCGAACTTCCTTCCGTTCGCTCCGGGTCTGAAGGTCGGTTTGCGCGCAGGCTGGGCCGCCGAGGCCAACCCCGAGATCGCGGGCATCGCAGCCGGTGCTGCGGCCGCGACCGACGAGGCCCAGCGCAGCGAGGCCTTCACCTCGTTCGCCGAGGCGATGCAGGCCGAGGGCCCCTTCGTGCCGCTGATCGTCCCCGGCCGCAACATCGCCACGGCGGATGCCGTCACCGGCGCCGTGTACAACTCGGTGTGGGAGATGGACATCGCCGAGATCACGCCCGCCGGCTGATCGGGGCTGACTGATGACGACGGTGGCCGTGCGACGGCAGGCTCAGCGTCGCAGGTCGCCGCTCGTCGGATACCTGCTGCGCCGGATCGGCACCTCGCTGCTCCTGCTCGTGGGGGTCACGATCGTGACCTTCGCGCTGACGAACCTCGTGCCCGGCGACCCCGTGTCGGCGGCGCTGGGTGAGGGAGCATCGCAGAATCCTGAGACGCGTGCGGCGTTCATCAAGGCCCAGGGCCTCGATCAGCCGCTCTTCGTCCAGTACTTCATCTACATGGGCAACCTGCTTCGAGGAGACCTCGGAACATCGCTGGTGACCGGGCGACCGGTCACCAGCGACCTGGCCACCGCGGTGCCGGCGACGATCGAGATCGCGATCGGCGCCATCATCCTCAGCCTCGCGGTGAGCGTCGTGCTCGGAACGCTCGCGGCCTACCGTCGCGGGCTGGTCACCGACCAGGTCATCCGCATCGTGACGCTGATCGGCCTGAGCGTGCCGACCTTCTGGCTCGCGCTCGTCAGCTTCTACGTGTTCTTCCTCGAGCTGCGCATCGCGCCCGGCTCCGGTCGCATCTCTCCGGCGATCACGCCGCCTCCCCGCATCACCGGCCTCTACACGGTCGACTACCTGCTCAACGGAGACGGAGTCGGTTTCGCTGACGCTCTCGCACACCTGGCCCTGCCGGTCGTGGTGCTGTCTCTCGTGACGATCGGTCTGCTCACGCGCTTCATCCGCACGTCGGTGCTCGAGGTGCTCGGCAGCGACTACGTGCGGGCGGCCCGCGCCAAAGGTCTTCCCGCGATGCGCGTCATCCTCGACTACGTGCTCCGAGGCGCATCCCTGCCGATCCTCACCGTCGTCGGCGTCGCCTTCGGCTCGCTGCTCTCGGGCACCGTGCTCGTCGAGTCGGTGTTCGCGTGGCCGGGTCTGGGCACCTATGCCTACAACTCGGCGGCGAACCTCGACCTGCCCGGCATCATGGGCGTCGGTCTCGTCGTCGGCTTCATCTACCTCCTCATCAACTTCGTCGTCGATCTGCTCTACGGCGTCCTCGACCCGAGAGTGAGGATCGCATGAGCCGCATCGACTCGGCATCCGGCGCCTGGCGGTTCCGGTTCCGCTGGCCCCGCGCCTGGCGCACGCCGCTCGGCGTGATCGGCACCGTCATCGCCGGAGCATGGATCATCGTCGCCTTCACCGCGCAGTGGTGGGTGCCGTACGGCCCGAACGCCCAGGTGCTTCCTCGTCTGCAGGCGCCGGGCATCGACACACTGCTCGGCACCGACGGCAACGGGCGAGACATCTTCTCGCGCCTGATGACCGGTGCGACGGTGAGCCTTCCGCTGGCGCTCATGCTCGTGATCGCCGCGATGATCATCGGCACCGTGATCGGTGCGGTCGCCGGCTACTTCGGCGGCTGGGTCGACGAGACGCTCATGCGCATCACCGACCTGTTCATGGCGTTCCCGACCGTCATCCTCGCGATGGTGGTGGCTGCGTCGCTCGGGCCCTCGCTGTTCAATGCGGTGATCGCGGCGATCGTGGTCTCGTGGCCGCAGTACTCCCGAGTCACCCGCAGCATCGTGCTCGGCCTGCGCGGGCAGAACTACGTCATCGCGGGTCGCCTGCTCGGCCACTCGCCTCTGCGGACGCTGTTCATCGACATCCTGCCGAACATCGCCGGACCCGTGCTGGTGCTCGCGACGCTCGACATCGGTGCCGCGATCCTGCTGCTCTCGGGTCTGTCGTTCCTCGGCCTCGGCGCGCAGCCGCCCACGGCCGAGTGGGGTTCGATGATCTCCGCCGCCATGCAGAACTTCGACGCCTGGTGGCTCGGAGTCTTCCCCGGTCTCGCGATCCTCACCGTGGTGCTCGCCTTCAACTTCCTCGGTGACGCGATGCGCGACATCCTCGACCCGACGGCCGAGGTCACGCACGAGAAGCAGGCCGAGCACGTGGCATCGGCGAAGGGGGCGACAGCATGACCGGTGCACCCGCTCTCAGCATCCGCGATCTGACGATCGAGATCGGTCGTCCGCTCGTGCACGGCGTCTCGCTCGACCTCGAGCCCGGACGCATCCACGGCCTCGCCGGAGAATCCGGATCGGGCAAGACGCTCACTTCGCTCGCTGTGCTCGGACTGCTTCCGCGGCAGGCGCGTACCGGCGGATCCATCGTGCTCGCGGGGGAGGAGCTGGTCGGCATGCGCCGCCGGGCTCTCAACCGCATCCGGGGCAAGCGCATCGCGATGATCTTCCAGGACCCCTCGGCGTCGCTGCACCCGCAGCTGCCGATCGGCCGCCAGCTCACCGATCACATGCGCGTGCACCTCGGCCTGCGCGGCGAGCTCGCGAGGGCCAGGGCCATCGAGCTGCTCGAGACCGTGCAGGTGCCCAACCCGGATGCCGCGCTCAAGCGCTACCCCCATCAGTTCTCAGGCGGGCAGCGGCAGCGCATCGCGATCGCCTGCGCTCTCGCGTGCGACCCCGAGGTGCTTCTGGCCGATGAGCCGACCACCGCGCTCGACGTCACCGTGCAGGCCGGCATCCTGCGGCTGCTGCGCGACCTCGCGACCGAGCGCAACCTCGCCGTGCTGCTCGTCACGCACGACCTGGGTGTCATGAGCGCGATCGCCGACGAGGTCGCCGTGATGAAGAACGGCCAGATCGTCGAGCGGGCAGACCGCGAGACGCTGTTCCGCGACCCGCAGCACGAGTACACCCGCGCGCTGCTCGCGGCCCTGCCGGGGTCGAAGCTCGAGATCGCCTCACCTGACCCCGCTCTCATCGATCCGGTGATGTCGGATGCGGCCGTGAAGGGTGCCGAAGAGGAGGCCGCAGATGAGTGAAGTAGCCGTCCTCGACGCGCAGGGCGTTGTCGTGCGCTACCCCGGGAGCCCGCCCGTCGTCGCCGTCGACGGAGTCTCGCTGACCGTCGCACCCGGAGAGACCGTCGCGCTCGTGGGCGAATCCGGCAGTGGCAAGTCGAGCCTGGCCCGCGCGGTCGTCGGCATCGAGAAGCTCGCCGGGGGAGAGGTGCGCTTCCGCGATGCGCACGTCAAGCCGCTGGGCATCCGTCGGCGCGACCTCGCGCTCACCGGCATCCAGATGGTGTTCCAGGATCCGTCGACGTCGCTCAACCCGCGGCGCCGTGTGGGCGAGCAGATCGCCGACGGCATCGCCACTGCGCGTGCCCGCGGAGCCGAAGGATCGACTGTCGCAGAGTGGCTCGAACGGGTCGGGCTGCCGACCGAGGTCGCGACGCGCTTCCCGCATCAGTTCTCGGGCGGTCAGAAGCAGCGGCTCGCGATCGCGCGGGCGCTCGCCGCACGGCCGTCGCTGCTCGTCGCCGACGAACCGATCTCGGCTCTGGATGCATCGACCCAGACGAGCGTCGCGGGGCTCATGCGTGACCTGGTCGCCGAGTCCGGTGCGGGCATGCTGTTCATCTCGCACGACCTCGCCGTGGTGCGCCGCATCGCCGACCGCACCTTCGTCATGTTCGCGGGGCGGGTGCTCGAAGCGGGGGCGACCGATCGGGTGTGGTCTGCGCCGCAGCATCCGTACACGCAGGCGTTGCTCGCCGCGATCCCCGAGCCCGACGGCGCCGGGCGCATCCCGGTCGCCCCCTCGACGAACGAGCGCACCGTCTGGTCGGAGATCGCCCCCGTCATCGACTGACGTGCCTCGCCTGTTCCCTCGTTCGGGCGCTCGGGAGGAGCTCTGCCCCTCGGGAGGAGACCTGCGCCTGGGGAGGACATTTCGAGCCTGAGTCTCCTCCCGAAGGAGGGTTCTCCTCTCGAAGGGATGGCCCCACGGGATGGCCCACGGGATGACCAGAACGGATGCTGCGCCAGAAAGCCCCGGAACGCACTGCGGGCCGAGGCGATCGCCCCGGCCCGCAGCATCCGCTCGTGGATCAGAGAGGTGCGACGATGTCCTGCTCGACGTCCCACTCGGTGATCTCGAGCGAGGTCTCGATCATCTGGCCGGCGGCCTCGGTGCTGCCGGTCGTCGCCAGCACCACGTAGTCGTCGGTGACCTCGAACACCACGTCGACAGGCACGCCCTGCGCCTCGGACGTGCCGCTGACGAGGTAGACGTCCTGACCCAGGCGGCTGCCGGTTCCGGTGACGGTGAACTCGCCGGTCAGCGCGCCCGCGGCGGTGGCCGGGTCGGTGCCCGCCGCCGTCGCCGCGCCGCTGCTGAGCGCGGCCACGATCGGGTCGCTCGAGTTCGGGTCGGCGACCTGCCAGTCGGTCGTCGGCGTCTTGACCCAGGCGTCGTCGCCGATCAGGATCAGCAATCCCATGGGCGTGATCGTCTCGACGGCATCCGTCGCGGGGTTGTACCGGGCGGTCGTGTCCATGCCCAGGATCGACGTCTTGGCCTGGTAACCGGCGGTGTCGGTCATCGCCTCGGTGATGCACGCGCCGAGCGCGGTGCCGTCGACGGTCGCCCCTTCGGTCAGCTCGGGGCAGTCGGACTCGGGCGCGGTGGTCTCCTCCGCGGCCGCGGTGGGCTCATCTTCGGCGGGCTCCTCGGCACCCGCGGTGCACCCGGTGAGCAGTACGGTGGCGGTCAGGACGATGCCGACCCCCCATTTGTTGACGCGCATGGCGTTCCCCCTTCGGTCGTGTGCGCGCTGAGTGTCAGCCCGCACGCTCTCCAGCATGCCAACTGCTCGGAGATACGCGTGGGGGCAGGCCGAAGGATTCTCCGCTAGACTGTAAAGGTTGTCTGCCATCAGGCACCCACTCGGGTGGCTCGGCGGATGACGTTCACACACCCTCCTGCTTCCGGGAACGTCCCGGAAGCCGTTCTAGTCCGAAGGAGGTGGGTAAGTGACGCACCAGTACGAACTCATGGTCATTCTGACCCCCGAGATCGACGAGCGCCAGGTCGCTCCTACGCTCGACAAGTTCCTGAAGGTCATCACCAACGATGGTGGCTCGATTGACAAGGTCGACATCTGGGGTAAGCGCCGTCTGGCTTACGAGATCCAGAAGAAGAACGAAGGCATCTACGCCGTCGTCAACTTCACCGCTACCAGCGAGGCCACGCAGGAGCTCGACCGTCAGCTGAAGCTGAACGAGCAGATCATGCGCACCAAGGTCCTCCGTTCTGAGGAAGCTCAGGCGATGGTCGCGTTCGAAGCGAAGCGCACCGAAGAGAAGGCTGCTCGCAAGGCCGCCAAGGCTGCGAAGGCCTGAGTCCGATGGCCGGCGAAACAGTCATCACCGTGGTGGGCAACCTCACGGCCGACCCCGAGCTGCGCTACACGCAGAACGGACTGCCGGTGGCGAACTTCACCATCGCTTCGACGCCTCGGAACTTCGACCGCGCCGCCAACGAGTGGAAGGACGGCGAAGCGCTGTTCCTCCGCGCGTCGGTCTGGCGCGAGTTCGCCGAGCACGTGGCGGGTTCGCTGACCAAGGGCATGCGCGTCATGGCGCAGGGCCGTCTGCGTCAGCGCTCCTACCAGGACCGCGAGGGCAACCAGCGCACCGCTATCGAGCTGGAGGTCGACGAGATCGGCCCCTCGCTTCGGTACGCGACCGCGCAGGTCACCCGTGCGGCGTCGACCGGTGGCGGCGGCGGTGGTGGCGGCGGACAGTCGCGCCCCGCACAGCAGCAGCAGGTGTCGGAAGAGCCGTGGTCAACGCCCGGCTCGTCGACGAGCGCAGATGCCTGGAGCACTCCGGGCAGCTTCGGCGACGACACCCCCTTCTGAACAACTTCTGGAACCGGGTCCCTGAGCCTGTCGAAGGGCTCGGCATCCGTCTCATCATTAAGGAAAAACAATGGCTGGAAAGTCTAGCGGCGACCGCCGCAAGCCGCGGAAGGGTGGCAAGCCCACCGCTCCCGCGAAGTCGATCCGGGTCGGAGTCATCGATTACAAGGATGTCTCCACCCTCCGCAAGTTCGTCTCGGAGCGTGGCAAGATCCGCGCCCGTCGTATCACCGGTGTTTCGGTGCAGGAGCAGCGTCTGATCGCCACCGCGATCAAGAACGCACGCGAAATGGCACTCCTGCCCTACGCTGGCGCCGGCCGGTAAGGGGTATCGAGATGGCAAAGCTGATTCTCACGAACGAGGTCGCCGGGCTTGGTAGCGCCGGTGACGTGGTCGAGGTCAAGAACGGGTTCGCCCGCAACTACCTCATCCCCAAGGGCTTCGCTACGGCGTGGACCCGCGGTGGCGAAAAGCAGGTCGCTTCGATCCAGGCTGCTCGTCAGGCTCGCGCGATCCACGACCGCGACGAGGCCGTGGCGCTGAAGAACTCCCTCGAGGCCACCAAGGTGCGCCTGGCCGTCAAGGCCGGCAACGAGGGTCGTCTCTTCGGTTCGGTCAAGACCGATCACATCGCGGATGCTGTCGCAGCCGCGGGTCTCGGCTCGATCGACAAGCGCAAGGTGCACATCCCGTCGGCGATCAAGTCGACCGGTGAGCACGAGGCCACGGTTCGTCTGCACGACGACGTGACCGCAGTCATCACGCTGCAGGTCGTCGCCGCCAAGTGACGACGTCGGCGGGCCGCTGAGCCCGTCGAAGTATGAACGCCCTCTGTCCTTCGGGACAGGGGGCGTTCTGCGTTCGTGGCCGGTCTGTGTCGCGGATCGTCTGGCGAAGTCGGCTAGCGGGTGAGACCGAGTTCGGCGGCGCGACGGGGATTCGCAGGCAGCGTCTGGTCGACGTCGACGGATCGTGACCAGCCTTCGTCCTCGATGGGGACGCCGCGCGAGGCGAGAGCGCTCACGGCCTCGTCGACCCCGTCCACGAAATCTCCTCCGACGTGGGAGCCCGCGACGAGTGAGACGATCACGCGGATCGAGTGCGCGTCGACCGGGCCGATCCAGGTGACGGCGACGCCTCGGGCAGACAGCGGACCGAGCCTGGTCGTGAGGGCCGAGAGCCCGCTGCCGCCGATCAGCACATCGCCGACGACCGACCCGCGTCGGTAGACCCGCTGCACTCCCGCCTCGGCACCAGGTGCGTCTGCACGGAAGTGGGCAGCGTGCATCGCACGGTCGATCTCGACCAGGGCGACGTCTGCGGCATCAGCCGGAATGCGGAATGTCCGTGCGCCGTTGACGGCCCACCGCAGGCGGCCCGGATCCTCTGTCACCGTGGCCACCCCTGGGCGAGCGACCGCTCGAGGTCGCTCAGCCCCGTCGACCATTCGTCCGCCAGCTCGCCGGCAGCCTTCGCGATGGACGCGAGCTCGATCATCTGGCTCGTCCAACGGCTATGCGCTGCGGCGTAGGCCGCCTGGGCTTCGCCGCTCCAGCGGTGGGAGAGGTCGTCGGACATCGATTCCAGCCGGGCGAGCGCCGCGCTGATCTGCGCGCTGCTCGAGGAGATCTCCGCCGCCAGGGCGGTGATCCGCGTCGGCTCCGCTTTGAGGGCCGCCATCAGATCCCCCTCTCACGTGCTGCCATGTCGCGGAGCATCGCATCGATGCGTGCACCGCGTGCGGTCGTCTCTGCGTGCAGGGCGCGCAGCTCCGCTCCCGGATCACGCGGATCGCCCGGTGCTGTGCGCCGCAGGGCTTCGACGAGCGCCTCCGATTGTCGGGCTCCGGTCTCACGCACGAATGCCGCCTCGACCGAGTCGTCCTCCCCGGAGAGCACGGCCTCTCGCGTCGTGAGGTTGAGATCGATCCGGCCCTGCAGCACTTGCCATTCGCGCCCCAGCATCCCCGCGCGGGCCTGCGCGGCGAAGGCCTCCTCGGCGTCTTCCGCCTCCCCCGGAGGGAAGAGCTCGTCGAGCTCCGATCGGACGGCGGCGAGGCGCTCCCGCCACGCGGCAGGGTCGTTCGCAGAGATCATGCGTACTTCCTCGTGGTCTGGAGGAGGACCTGGGCCAGATCCTCGAGGCGGAGGACGTTCTCCACCAGCTGGGCGCGGGCCGACACGACGCTCTCGATCACGTCGTAGATGATGTTGATGATGGAGTAGATCAGGCGGATCACTCCGAAGATCTTGGTCGCGGGGGGGGGGAACTCTGCCGCGGCGACGATCCACCCGGCGATGGGGACGGTCGCTTCGAGCGCCATGCGAAGGAGCGTCTGCGAGAGCTGGTTGATCGCGAAGCCGATGGTCGCGGCCGCGGTCTTCGAAGCCAGGACCAGCTGGCCGACGAGACCGGCGACGGTATCGGCCACGCTTCCCAATCCGTAGGCCCCGAGTCCGATCGCCGTCATCCCGCCCTGATAGGCGGTCCCGGCATCGCCCTCCCAGAAGGCGGCCGTCTCGGCGAGGCCGGCGCTGTTGTCGGAGATCGCGCGCATCGCCTCCCCGACGTGGGTCCACGCCTGCTGCACTTCCTCGATGCCCGTCCAGTCCCCGGCGAACGGCTTCATGATGACGTCTTCGAGCAGGCTCATGCCGATGAGCTGCTCGATGAGCCAGTCGACACCGCCCAGGACCGGCCCGGCGCCCCATCGCATGTTCTCGATCTCGCTCTTGGCGGCGTTCGGGGCGACCAGCCACGACGACGCATCCGCTCGCTCGCTCACAGAACCGCCGCCCGGCCATCCGTCGATGCGGGAGGTCGCGTTCTCGTAGAGGTCGGTGACACCGTCGGACAGCGTTCCCGGCGTCTCGACGAGCTCAACGATGAGATTCGGTTCCGGCGCGCCGTGGTCGGCATCCGCAGCAGAACCGGCAGCGCCGAGCGTGGGCGAGGACGACAGAGGACTCTGGTACGGAGGGAGGCTCAGGCCGATCTGCTGCATCAGCTGCTGAGCGGCCTGATGGGCCTGCTGTTCGTGGGCTTCGTACGAGCGCGCGGCATCATCGACCCGATCGGCCGCCAACGCGCAGACCTGCCCGAAGGCGTCTGCCGCCTGCACTCCGAGCATGGCCACCACCAGCGAGACCCCGGTGAACGGCAGCATGACGATGCCCGTATCCGATGGCGTGAGGACGCCGTAGCGCTGGATGTAGTCGGCGATCGCTCGAGTGTGCGTCTCCTGCTGCCTCCGCAGTACCTGCGACGCGAGCGCCATCTGACCGTAGTCGACCTGCATGTTGAACCTCCCCCTCAGAGAGTCTAGGCGTATCGTCATCGGCCTCATCTGAAGCGTTTGCGGCGGGTTCCGGGCACGACGGATGCCCCGCGCTGGGGACGCGGGGCATCCGTGAACTGTGCGGCATCGCAGACGCGGGCAGGTCTGGGGAACCTGCGCAGGGCATCACGGGACCCGCACACCGACGGTGTCGCATCTCCTCCCCCGAGGACGTCGACACCGCCGGGGTCTGCGGCTACGCCGTCATGGGGCGACGACGCAGCATTCCGGCTCCGAGGAGGAGCAGGAATGCTGCGAGGGAGGCGAAGCCGAGCGAGGTGGAATCACCGGTGGCGGCGAGTCCCTCTGCCGGGGCGGATGCTGTCACGGCCGCGCCGCCTGCGACAGCTGTCGCACGCGTGCCGGCGTCGGTGCCGGCTCCCGTGGCTGCGCCGGGATCGGTTCCGGGGTCAGTTCCGGGGTCGGTTCCGGGATCGGTTCCGGGGTCGGTTCCGGGGTCGGTTCCGGGGTCGGTTCCGGGGTCAGTGCCGGGATCGGTTCCGGGATCGGTTCCCGGATCGGTTCCCGGGTCGGTTCCAGGATCGGTCCCCGGGTCGGTTCCGGGGTCAGTGCCAGGATCGGTCCCCGGGTCGGTTCCGGGATCGGTTCCGGGATCGCTCGGGGGAGCCGTGACCGTGCTCTCGCCGACTACGGAGATCGCGTTGCCGCCGATCGTGATCGGAAGAGTCACGGGTGCGGTGATCTGAGTGCCGCCGAGGATCCCGTCGTCGCCGGTGGTGGTGCTGCCGGTGGACGGTGTTCCTGCGATAGGTGCGGTGCTGCCGGCTCCACCTCCGGCCTCGCTGTCTCCGACGACGGAGACGGCGTTGCCGGTGGCGGTGATCGGCGCCGTCACGGGTGCGGTGATCTGGGTGCCGCCGAGGATTCCATCGTCACCGGTGGTGGTGCTGCCGACGGACGGGGTTCCCCCGGTGGTTCCGGTGGAGCCGGTCCCGCTCGTCGACTCGCTGTCTCCGACCACGGAGATCGCGTTGCCGCCGATGGTGACCGGTGCCGTGACGGGTGAGGTCACCTGCGTGCCGCTCCCGATCGCATCGGTACCCGACGTCTCCGGCGCAGTGGTGCTGCCTCCGGACGCGGGTGCGGTGGTGCCGCTGCTTCCGGTGCTCTCGCTGTCTCCGATCACGGAGATCGCGTTGCCGCCGATCGTGACGGGTGCCGTCACGGGTGCGGTCACCTGCGTGCCGCTCGCGACGCCGTCGTCGCCCGACGTCGACGGCGCTGTGGATCTGGTTGCGCTGCCGCTCGAGGGCGCCGGTGCTGCGGCATCCTGTCCGAGGGTCTCGCTGTCGCCGAGCACTGCGATCGAGTTGCCCGACACGGTGATGGGCGCGTCGACCTGAAGCAGGCCCTGGGTGCCCGACAGCAGACCGTCATCGCCGTTCGTCGTGATCGCCGGAGCGGGGGCCGGTGCCTGGGAAGCCTCGGCCGGCGCCGCCGACTCGCTCGACGAGTCGCCGAGCACGGTGATCGCATTGCCGGTCACTGTGACCGGCGCGACCACGTCCACGACGGCCTGGGTGCCGGAGGCGGTGCCGGAGTCACCGCTCGTGGTGGGGGCCGGTGCGGGAGCCGGAGCCGGTGCCGGCGCTGGTGCCGGAGCCGGAGCCGGCGCCGGGGCCTGCTGAGCGGACGAATCTCCGAGCAGGGAGACGGCGTTGTCGACGACTGTGACGGGCGCCGAGATCGCGGTATCCGCTTGGGTGCCCGAGAGCAGCCCGTCTTCTCCTGAGGTGTCTGCCGCGTTCGCGGCCGTCGCGCCGAGCAGGGTGATCCCGCCGGCGAGAAGCGTGCCCCACAGGGCCCGCTTGATGTATGTACGCATGATGACCTTCTCCTGACTGGAATTGGGTGTGTCTGGATGGGTGCGCGCGAAGAGCATGTGCGCGCGCAGCACGGCATCTGCCGTTCACGAGGAACGACCGGACAACCCCTCAGTCAGGAGAGACGGCAGTGTCGGCGACCAGTGACGTCGGCAAGACGTCGTCGGGTGCGCCGGGGGAGCGCTCCACAGCACGGAGCGCAGAAAGACCCGCGTCGCTGAGGAGCGCGGGGGAGAGTGAGGAAGCTCCGCTCGAACCGGCGGAGGAAGAGGGCGCCGCGGGAGCTCCGGCGGGCGGTGCCAGCGGCGAGTGCCCCCGGTCGGATGCCGGCACAGTCGTGGCAGGCTCAGCGATGGGCGCCGCCGGCTGGAGGTCGGATGCTTCCGTCCCGGCGAGCTGAAGGCGCGCGACCGCGGGGGAGGAGGCGCCTGCCCGCGCATCGGCTGCTGCAGAGGCGACTCCTGCAGGGCTGGAGCCGAGCGGCGCCGCTCCGAGAGGATCGGATTCGGATTCGGGTTCGGATGCCGGAATGGCGGGCCGAGTGGGCGTGACGCCCGAGACCACCGGCGGCACGGTGTCGTCGACGACCCCGCCGACGATCGGTGTCGTGTGGTCGATGATTCCGACGACCGCGTCGATCACGGTGGGCACTCCGAGGTCGTCGCTCACGTCTCCGACGATCGGCAACTCTGCGATCACATCCGTCACGGGCGTCACGATCGACGCCACCGGGGATCCGTCGATCAGATCGGTCACCGGAGTGACCACGGCCTCGGCGGTGTCCACGGCGACGTCGATGATCGGCGACGTCGCTGGGCCGACGACCGGAACCTGCGCGATCGTCTCCGAGACGTGGTCGACGGTCGGCTGAGCAATCTGCTGCACGGGCTCGACGACGTGGGTGACGACGGGTGCGGCGACGTGGGTGACGACGGGTGCGGCGACCTGGGTGACGACCGGCTCGACGACCTGGGTGACGACCGGTGCAGCCACCTGCGTGACGACGGGTGCGACCGGCGCCGCGACCGGTGCAGTCACTGCCGTCACCGTGTCTTCGACGGTCGAGACCGTCTCGCTCACGACAGACGCGGCGCCGCCGAGCAGCGAATCGTTCGAGCTGTCGTCGGCGCTCGCAGACGACCCTCCGGTGAAGACCGTGATCGCCGCCCACGCGACCGCGCCCAGGCTGCCCCAGAGGGCGACAGCCGGAAGGCCGCGCCGGGCTTCTTGAGCGTTCACGTCGACTTCCCTCCCCCGAGAGCCATCGTTCGTCGTCGACGCACGCTGCGTCGATTGCCGGTGACGATACTCCCGGTATATCGCGATGTCTAGAGGGTTCCGCTCGAAAACCGCGAGATCGCGCGCACATTTCAGAGGGTTGCGCAGTGTGACTCGCCCGGTTGAATCTCGGCTTGACTTTCCCCAGGTTCTACACATCCCCCACCGGATTCGATCAACCTTCAACGCCCGGTTGAACCACGTTCTCATCCACAGGCTGGGGAAACTCTAAACCCCAGGTCAACGGAAAAAATAGAACTCTATTTCGAGGTACTCCACCGAGTTATCCACATGTGTTCTGCACAGACTCTCCGGACTTGTTCGCACGCTTTCCACATAGTTATCCACAGGGCATGTTGCGACCGAAAACCGCCGCTCGTAGCGTGGTCCAGCGACCCGATGTCGGAAGTGCCTGGTTTGCTGTGCGAACGGTCCTTCTCGAGCTGAATCGCATCGAGTGACCGACGCAGCCGGCACCGAGCACACCGGAAGAACGTCGCATCGAAGGGAGCAGCGTGTCGATCGCCGACATCTCAGAGGAGCGCCTCGGGGGCAAGCGTCCACCAGAGCGCACACCCCCGCACGACACGCTCGCCGAACAGAGCGCGCTGGGCGGAATGCTCCTCTCGAAAGATGCTGTCGCCGACGTGATCGAGACGCTCAAGGGCGCTGACTTCTACATCCCCAAGCACGAGCTCATCTTCGAGGCGATCCTGTCGCTCTACTCGCACGGCGAGCCGACCGACGTCGTCGCCGTCACCGACGAGCTCATCAAGACGGGTGAGCTGAGCCGCGCCGGCGGGGCCGACTATCTGCACACACTCACCTCGATCGTCCCGACTGCAGCGAACGCCGGCTACTACGCGGGCATCGTGTCGGAGCGGGCGATCCTGCGTCGCCTGGTCGATGCGGGCACCCGCATCGTGCAGCTCGGTTACGACGGCCAGGGCGACGCGACCGACATCGTCAACAACGCTCAGGCCGAGATCTACTCGATCACCGGCTCGGAGACCGCCGAAGACTACGTGCCGCTGCAGATCGCGGTCGACGCCGCGCTCGAGGAGATCGAGGCGGCCAGCGGCCGCGACGGCTCGATGACGGGCGTTCCGACCGGCTTCAAAGAGCTCGACGAGCTCACCAACGGTCTTCACGGCGGGCAGATGATCGTCGTCGCCGCGCGTCCTGCGATGGGTAAGTCGACGCTCGCGCTCGACTTCGCGCGCTCGGCATCCATCGGTCACAACATCCCCTCCGTCTTCTTCTCGCTCGAGATGGGCAAGAGCGAGATCGCGATGCGTCTGCTGAGCGCCGAGGGGCAGATCCCGCTGCAGAACATGCGTAAGGGAAACCTCGACCCTCGGGACTGGACGACGGTCGCCGCGACCCGAGGACGCATCAACGATGCCCCCCTCTACATCGACGACAGCCCCAACATGACGCTGGTCGAGATCCGGGCGAAGTGTCGTCGACTCAAGCAGCGTGAGGGGCTGCGGATGGTCATCATCGACTACCTGCAGCTGATGACGTCGGGCAAGCGCGTCGAGTCGCGTCAGCAGGAGGTCTCGGAGTTCTCGCGAAGCCTCAAGCTCATCGCCAAGGAGCTGCAGGTGCCGGTCATCGCACTGTCGCAACTGAACCGTGGTCCTGAGCAGCGCACCGACAAGAAGCCCGCGATCAGCGACCTGCGTGAGTCCGGCTCGATCGAGCAGGACGCCGACATGGTGATCCTGCTGCACCGCGACTCCGTCTACGACAAGGACGTTCGTCCGGGCGAGGCCGACCTGATCGTGGCCAAGCACCGTAACGGCCCGACCGCGACGATCACCGTGGCCTTCCAGGGTCACTACTCGCGCTTCATGGACATGGCACCGGGCGGCGACTTCAACTGATCCGGTGTGTACGCCTCGTTCAGGCTCGAATCCCGCTCTAGGTTGAGCCGACCTGCGCGGCGTACGATGCTGCTGTGGCGACGAACATCAATCCGCAAGAGATCGTGAAGCAAGTCACCGACCGACTGGCTGAGCGCTATCCCGAAGTCCAGCAGGAGCACATCTCGTCGCTCGCCGTCGAGGAACTCGGAAAGATCTCGAACAGCAGGGTCACCGACTATCTCACCGTGCTCACCGAGCGCGCTGTCCGCAGCCGTCTCGCGAAGTAGTCCGTCGGCGGCGGGGCTTCGAGCTCAGCGCGTGAGCAGCGTCTCCCGGATCTTCGCGGCCACGGCCTCGCGCAGCGGGCGCACCGCGTCGGCATCCCACGACTCGGGGTTCGGGAACGACCACTCCAGCACCTCGCCGCTGGGGGTCGAGGGCAGGGCGAGCCCTGGCTTCATCAGCACCACGACATCGGCCGCGTCGAGGTCGTCGCTCGTGACGGCGCGGGGCACCCGGTCGGTGATGTCCATGCCGAGCTCTGCGACGGTGGCGGCCACTGCCGGGTTCACCTCGTCTGCGGGTGAGAGACCTGCGGAGGTCGCGACGAAGCGATCGCCGGCCAGGTGCTGCAGCAGAGCGGCGCCGAGTTGAGAGCGGCCGGCGTTGTGCTGGCAGATGAACAGGACGGTCGGGGCGGTGTCGGTCACGGGTTCTCTTTTCTGGTGGGGTTCAGCTGGCGGCGAGACGGGGCGCAAGCTGGATGATCCGGCGCTCCAGCTCGTCGTAGGCGGTGTCGAAGGCGTCGACGGAGCCGATGCGCACCGGGTCGGGGATCGACCAGTGCAGGTGACCTGTGACGCCGAGCTCTTCGTGCGCGTTGTCGCAGACGGTCACCACGAAGTCCGAGTCGGTCACCACGGCGTCGTGAGCGCGGGGCGGCTCATCGGGCAGGTCGAGGGAGTGGCGATCTGCCGCGGCCATTGCGCCGGGATCGATCCGCTCGGCGGGGTGCGTTCCCCCGGACGATGCGGGGATGCTGCTGTGGGCCGACCACAGCGCTGCGGCCAACTGGGATCGGGCCGAGTTCGCGGTGCAGACGAACACGACGCGGTTCGCACGCTCGACCCGCCCCGGTGTGAGTCCGTGCAGTGCGGTGTCGGTCAGGTGCACATAGCTGCGCCGCTTGTCGGCCTCCGACCGCGAACGCGCCACGATCCCGACGGCTTCGAGCGCGTTCAGGTGATGCGTGATGAGGTTCGCCGGAAGCCCCAGGGCCACCCGGATCTCGGTGGGGGACAGGTCGCCCAGAGTCAGCAGGTCGACGATCCGCAGGCGGGATGCGTCACCCAGCGCCGCGTGCTTCGCTGCACGGGCGTCGACATCGGTGATTTGTTCAATGTTCATTGTTTCAATCTTGACTGAATTACCCCGCCCGGGTCAAGATGAGTCGACATGAACATCTCGCCTCCGTCTCGCATCGAGCCACTCCGTCCCTCCCTGCCCCGTCGCGCTGCCGCCGAGTTCGTCGGCTCGGGCCTGCTCCTCACCATCGTCGTCGGGTCGGGGATCGCCGCCCAGCGGCTGTCTCCCGAAGACGTCGGGCTGCAGCTGCTCGAGAACAGCTTGACGACGGCGCTGGGCCTGGCGGTGCTGATCCTGATGCTCGGTCCCGTCTCGGGCGGGCACTTCAACCCGGTGGTGTCGATCGCCGACTGGCTGATCGGACGCCGCGCGGGCACCGGGCTGCCGCTGCGCGACCTGCCGACCTACGTTCTCGCGCAGATCGTCGGCGGCATCGCGGGCACCCTCCTCGCCGGGGTGATGTTCGACACGGCTCCGGCGTTCTCATCCCACGACCGCGCGACCGGCGGGCACCTGGTCGGCGAGGTCGTCGCCACCGCCGGTCTGGTGCTGCTGATCTTCGCACTCGCCCGCACGGGCACGGCGTCGGCGACGGCTGCCGCGGTCGGGGCGTACATCGGCGCGGCGTACTGGTTCACCAGCTCGACGTCGTTCGCGAACCCGGCTGTGACGATCGCGCGCATGTTCACCGACACGTTCGCCGGAATCGCGCCGGGCTCGGTGGTTCCGTTCATCGTGGCGCAGGTCGTCGGGGCCGCTCTCGGCCTCGCGCTCCTGCTCGTCTTCTACCCGACGGCCGCTCGCACCGCGGACCGTGTCGTCGTTGCCCAGCACCTCGAAACCCAGCCCTGAAAGGCACCCATGCACCTCGTAGCGATCGGCGGAAGCGACGCCGGAATCTCCACCGCACTGCGGGCTCGCGAACTCGACCCCTCGGTCGACGTCACCGTGGTCGTGGCCGATGCCTACCCGAACTTCTCGATCTGCGGCATCCCGTACTACTTCTCGCGCGAGGTGCAGCCGTGGCAATCCCTCGCCCATCGCACGCACGCCGATCTCGAAGCCACCGGCATGACGCTGAGTCTGAACACCCTCGCCACGGCCATCGACGTGCAGGGGCAGCGGCTCACCGTGCGTGACCAGGACGGCACCGAGTCGAGCATCGCCTACGACGAGCTCATGGTCGGTACCGGGGCCTCCCCGTCGACGGCCGGCATCGCGGGTCTCGACCGGCTCGGCCCCGACGACGGCGTGCACCTGCTGCACTCGATGGGGGACACCTTCGCGCTCGAGCGCTACCTCGACGAGCATCAGCCCGAGACGGCGATCATCGTCGGCGCCGGGTACGTCGGACTCGAGATGGCCGAAGCCCTCACGGTTCGGGGACTTCGGGTCACGCAGCTCCAGCGCGGGCCCGAGGTGCTCTCGACCCTCGACCCCGAGCTCGGCGCGCTGGTGCACGACGAGCTCACCCGTCACGGCGTCGACGTGCTGACGAACACCCGCGTCGAAGAGGTCTCTCGCGAGGCCGGGCGGCTCACGGTGTCAGGATCCCGCGACGACGAACCGTTCTCGCGCGATGCAGACCTGGTGCTCGTCGTCGTCGGCGTGCGCCCCAACACCGGCCTTCTCGCTTCGGCGGGTGCTTCGACGGGTGCCGGCGGGGCCGTCGTCGTCGATGACCGGATGCGCACGGGACTGCCGCATGTCTGGGCGGCGGGTGACGGCGTGGTCACCCATCACCGCCAGCTCGGTGTCACCTACCTGCCGCTCGGCACGACCGCCCACAAGCAGGGGCGCGTCGCCGGAGAGAACGCGATCGGCGGCGACGCGCACTTCGCCGGAAGCCTCGGCACGCAGGTGGTGAAGGTGTTCGATGTCGTGGCGGCTCGCACGGGCCTGAGAGACCACGAGGCGATCGCAGCGGGTTTCGCGCCGCACAGTCACACCGCGATCGCGGACGACCACAAGCGCTACTACCCCGGAGCCACTCCCATCAGCATCCGCGTCACGGGAGACACCCTCGACGGGCGCCTCCTGGGTTCTCAGCTCGTCGGCACGCGCGGCGCCGAGATCTCGAAACGAGTGGACACGTATGCCACGGCGCTGCACCACGCCATGACGGTGGCCGAGATGAGCGACCTCGACCTGTCGTACACGCCGCCGCTCGGGTCGCCATGGGATGCCGTGCAGGTCGCGACCCAGGCCTGGGAGCGAGAGGCGCGCACCCTGTCGCAGCGTCTCGTCTGACACGCGCGCGCCGGTGCGCGGGGATCGTCGGCGGATCCGGGGGAGGACGGGACGCCCCCACCACGGGGGAGGCGGCAGAAAGGGCGCCCCATCCGATGCCGTCAATGGACGGCACCCCAGCTGTCGCGTTACAGCGCGACAGAACTGTGTGGCAAGCGTGGCACCAGCCGCCTCGCCGCACAAGTCCCATTGTCGACCGGTATGCCGCTGATCCGTGCACGTCCCCGATCAGTTCAGCGCTTCGGCGTGACGGCGCAGCTCCCTGCGGTTCGACACGTCGAGCTTGCGCATGATCCGGTGCATGTGGCTCTCGACCGTGCGCACACTCAGCACGAGGCGGGAGGCGATCTCGGCGTTCGAGAGTCCGCCCGCTGCGAGTCGCCCCACCTCCTTCTCGCGGTCGGTGAGGGTGACCGCTGTCGCGCCGAACCGCGCGAGGTCGTAGTGCCTCCCCGGGTGACGGGCACGGATCTGCTCCTCGCGCTCGACCGCGCGCTGCTGCCCGAGGTCGTCCGCCCCCGCAGCGAACCAGCCCCTCGCGAAGCGGCAGGCCGACAGCGCGGTGCCGGTGAGTCCCCGGACGTCCAGCTCGTCCGCGACGGAGAGCATCGCCACGGGGTCGCGCTGCACCAGCGCGCTCACGAAGGCGACATGGGCGGCCAGCCCTCTCGCTTCCGGAAGCTCTTTCGCTCGCGCCATGGCGACGGCCAGCCTGGCCGGCGTCGGGTCGAGCTCGACTGCGGAGAGGAGGGCGGTGAGCCCGGCCACCCGTGCTCCGCGATTCCAGAGGGCGTCGCCGGAGCGGGCGAGCAGCTCGGCGGCCTTCTCCGTGCTGCCGTCGAACGCGAGCAGCTGCACCTGGGGCCACGCCTTGCTCTGTCCCGGAAGCGGGCCGTCTTCGGCCCCGAGCTGCTCCAGGTCGGCGGCCAGCCGCTCGCCGGTCGTCACCTGCCCACGGCGGATCGCGACCACGGCGGCGACCGACAGCAGCGAGAGCTGCACTCCGGGCGGCAGGGGGGAGGGCTCTCCTGCCGAGAAGATGACCTCGAGCAGGTCGTCGACGGCCGCATGATCACCCGCTGCCAGATGACACAGCGATGCGGCGGTGCCGAAGGCTCGCACGGCGTCGATGTCGAGGTAGCCGTGCGCCTCGTCGAACCCGCGCTGCAGCACGTCGAGGGCGGCGCTCGGGTCGCCCTGGCCGAAGAGCGCCATGCCGAGCAGCACCCTGGGGGTGTACCTCTGCTCTTCGCTCTCGAGACCCTCGATGAGGCCGAAGACCCGCAGCGCATCGGTGAACCGCCCGAGGCTGACGAGCACGCTCATCTGCGTCTCGAGCATCATCAGCGTGACCGTCACGGGCAGCTCGTCTGTCACCTCGAGGCGGTTGCCGAAGTCTGCGGGCACCGTGTCGAGGTTCGCGAGCAGCTGCACCTCGGCGGCCCTCAGCATCCCGGCGTGCACACCCACCGTCTGAGCGTCGTCCTGCAACTGCGCGACCGCCCGCTGCAGGTCGTCGTCGACGTAGGCGGTCCACTCGGCCTTGAGCGCGGCGAACTCGGCACGACTGGCGTCGTCCCCGGTGCGGGTGGCAGGAGACGAGAGGATTTCGGCGATCACGTCTCGCACCTTCGCCGTGTGGGTGTGCATGAGGGCGCGGATGTAGCGCACGGCGCTGGCGGCGTTCGGGTTCGCCTCCCACTCGGCGGCCGTGACGATGCGGCGTGCGCGGGCGCGCTCCTGCAGCAGCCGGACGAACAGCGCGTCCTGACCGCCCGACGCGGTCGGGGACGACTGCTGGTCGGTGAGCACCGACCACACCGACTCCGGCGTGCTCAGCTGCCGCACGATCTGGCTCGTCAGTCGCGTGCGGCGCGCGGTGAGCGGCTCGTGCCGGAAGAACTCGACCAGCAGAGGCGGCATGACGGCGACGAGCTGTCGGTCGCCGCTGGGGATGAACGTGATCATCCGGCGCTCCTCCAGCAGCTCGAGCGTGCCCCAGTCGACGAGCTGGCTCGCCGTGTCGATATCGGCCACCCCGACGATCGCGATGATCTCGAGCGCATCGCGCGTGGCGTCGTCGAGGCTCTCGAGGTGCGCTTCCAGCACTGCTCGCAGTCCGCTGCTCCACAGGTCGCGGGTCGCGGTCCACTCGCCGCCGCGCAGCACGAGGCGCTGTTCACGCACGGTCGCGTCGACCAGGCTCAGCGCGAGACCGATGTTCCCTCCCGACTTCGCGAACACCCGGCTCATCGTGCTCGCCTCGATCGGGTGCGACAGATAGTTCTCGAGAGCCGTCTCGAGCTCCTCGAAGCGCAACGGGGTCATGTCGATCACGTATGAGGGCTCGAGAGTCGATGCGGGGAGGCCGCTCGGAGTGTGTCTGGCACGAAGACCCTGCAGCCGGGAGAGCACGATCGGCACCCCGTACTCGCGTCGCACCGACTCGGCGACGCCCCACGACGACTCGTCGAGGTCGTCCCAGTCGTCGAGGAACAGCACCGACCGAGACGCGCGGAGCGCCTGACGCAGCGAATCGGCCGTCTCATGCAGATTCGGCCCCGGCCGCTGACCACCGGTGGCGCCGATGCCGGCGAGATGCAGCGCGGCGAGCGGATGCTGGCGCAGCGACGCGATTCCGCGCACCGAGACGACCGTCCACTCGTCCTGCTCGACGCGGGCGCGCAGCGCTTTGAGGAACGCACTGCGACCCGAACCGCGGCTGCCGACGACGTCGATGTTGACGCCCGCCTGAATCAGATCCACTGCTGCGGCGAGACTCTCTTCGCGACCGACCACCATGAGATCCCGCTTCCTCACGCGCTGTTCCTGTGCAAAAAGCTACTCTCCTGGGGTCCGTGAGGGATAGCCGCGCGGCTGCTCCGTCCTCTGAGCCTTCCCTGTGGTGGCGTCGCTCGTGACGCGAACCCCGTGGAGTACGAGGAGCGAGCGCCGACCTTGCGTACTCCCGAGCGGCCAGCGGCGTGAGAAGCGGCATAGGGCAGTACCCCGAGGGGCACTACTGAGCGTCGACGACGTGGATCCCGCAGGTTCGCGCGCCCCCTACGCAACGATCGGCGAGGTCCACTGAGATCGACGCGGAGGGGTGCTGAAGCCCACCGTGACCTCTGCAGCGGCGAGATCGCCGACGGCATCCTTACGATGACCGCCCATTCTGCGCACATCGTGCCCGCGGTCTCCCATCACTCGAGCGCGGCGTTCGTCGCGCGGAACCGCCTGGAGGACGACAGCTGTGAGCGCGAGCCCGCGAGAAGAAGGCCGCCGCACGCTGCGCCGGCGCCGCCGCACGGCGCGCCGCGTGCGTCTGGTCTCTGCCGTGACGGCGACCCTCGCCGTGATCGCGGGCGCCATCCTGGTCGCGGCTCCTGCGATGTCTGCACCCAGTCACGAGCTCGAGATCACCAGCCTCGCGTTCTCTGGGGTCGATCAGACACCGGGCGACGGCGTGTGCCGCACAGTCGACGGCTCCTGCACGCTGCGCGCGGCCCTCGAGGAATCGAACGCCCTGAACGCTGCCCCCGGGGCCGTCGTCATCGGCGTGAAGCCAGGGCTCAGCGGCATCATCCGCCCGGTGATGACCCGCACCGCCGCGAACTGGATGCAGACGAGTGCCGTGTCGGCCTGGGATGACGGCGCCTTCTATCGCATCACTGCACCGGTGACGCTCGACCTCGACAACCGCGTCTCCATCATTCCGACGTCCGAGCCGACCGAGGCGGCGGCATTCGAGGTCGACGGTCCGGACATCGTGCTGAGGAACTTCCGCGACATCCTCTCCAGCGGCACCTCCCTCGTGATGGGCGAGCAGGCGACGCGGGTCAGTCTCACCGGAGGCTCGACCGTGACCAAGGAGAACTACTATCCCGAGCGCTTCGTCGTCTATCGCCAGGGCGCCACCGACATCTCGGTGAGTGACTACGAACTCCAGGGGTTCTATCACGAGGGCCAGCAGACGACGGGGCTCTTCCTGTTCAACGCCACGACCGCGACGCCGATGAAGAACATCTCCATCTCGCGCGTCAAGGTCAACTACACCGCCGGCGGCGTGTGCAACGGATCAGACGGATCGGGATGCCGCACGAACCTGACCACCTTCTCGCCGCGTGACTCGAACGTCGTGCTCGACGGGTTCTCGTTCACCGATTCGACCGTGAAGAACCTCAACGGGGCGACCGCCTTCAAGTTCTCGAACAACAGCACGACGGGTGTGAGGCTGTCGAACCTGGAGATCTCGGGCAACCAGTTCCTCAACTCGGTCGGAAACGGGACGGGAGACGAGTACGCGTTCATCACCCTGCCCCCGGGCAACCTCAGCGGGGAGAACCGGATCTCGCGCAACGACTTCGTGCGCGCGACGTCGGGGCAGACCATCGCGATCTTCTGGGACGGCCTGACCCGCAGCGGCACTGTGCCGAGCGGGCTCAGCATCACCGACAACTACTTCGACGGCTACGAGTCGAGCATCCGTCTTGCGCGCAGCGGACTGACCACGGTATCCGGCAACACCTTCGGAACGCGGTCAGGGTCGCAAAGCAGGCCTGCCACCGCCGAGGAGACCGCCGACGGTGGCGCGCTCCTCGTCGACAACAGCGGCACCGGCTCGAACCTGGCCGTGTCGACCTGGCATCCGACGTCGAACGCCTCTGTCGTGGCGGCGCCGTCGAGCACCGCTCTGATTGCAACGCCCCGGGCCTCTTTGACGGGCGGGACGTGCGCGGCGGAGTTCACCGTGCAGAAGCCGGTGACGGGGCAGGGCATCCCCGGCGGGCCCGTGTCGCTCGACCTCTACTGGACGGCCGACCGGACCGCCGAGATCTACCTCGGGCGCGTGACCGGGGTGACCGCCGCTGCGGCATCCGTCGCCTTCTCGCTGCCCGTCGGACCCCAGCCGCTCGCCGGTGCCACCGCGCCCAACTCCGCACAGGCCGTGAACGCCACCACGGGCGACGTCTCGGGTTTCGTGCGCGTGCAGACGCACGTCGAGACGACGCCGCAGCTCACCTCGTCGCAGTTCAGCCGCACCGTCGCCGTCACCGGCAACTGCCGCCCGACTCTCACGCTCGACCAGGCCACCGGTCAGAACGATCCCACGATGGCTCGCGATCTGCACTACGTGCTCAGATCCTCGCTGCCCGTGGACCCGTCGACAGTCACGGCTGATGACATCCAGCTGACCGCTGCGGCGACCGCGGACACCCTCGATGCGTCGCGGATCAACCCGCGAGTGGTCGCTGTCACGCCTGTCGAGGGCAAGAACGGGCTCGAGTTCGACGTGATCGCACGAGTCGACGACTCGGCATCCGTCTCGGCGAGCCTCGCCGCCGGGCGCGTCACGTCGCCGTCAGGACTGACCAACACCGCCCCCGCGGTGTCCGCCGATGCCGGAGTGACGTTCGTCAATCCGCTGCAGGTCACATCGCCCCGGTTCACCCTCGTCACGGGAGACAAGAAGGGCAAGTCCTACGCGATGATGCTGCGGGCCGGCGCGCCTGTGGCGACCGCCGAACTGCTCTTCTCCTCGGAGATCGACGCCGTCGGTGCGGAGCACGGAGTCGGCCTGTCGACCTCCGCTCCGGTCATCGCCCCGGGCGCGCGAACGACCGAGTCGGTCGTGGTGCAGGCGGTCGACGGAGACGTCCGCGCGAACACCGAGGTGACCATCACGGCGACGGTCGCTTCGGAGGACGCGAACTACGACGGGCTGGTCGTGCCGTCGGTGAGTGCGTTCCTGTTCGCCACCGACCCGACCATCGAGATCGAGAAGCGCGGTTACGCCACCGTGACGGACGCCTCGACTCCCGCGTCGATCGAGCAGACCGGAACGCCCGTGCTCACCGGGGCGCGCCTCGTCGACGGGCAGGCCGTGTGCTTCGTGTACACGGTGACGAACCGTTCGGCGGACGACTGGACCACGAGCCTGCACGACATCCTCGTCACCGACTCGGATCTGCGCCTGGGCACCCAGGGACTGATCGGCTCGATCTCGCAGCTCGCCGTCGGCGAGAGCGCGAAAGTCGCCGCGTGCGGAGCGATCGTCTCGAACGGCACCGCCGACGGGTGGGGTCGATGACCGCCGCCGAGACCCGGCCCCGCGGCCGCAGGCTGCCCGTGGTCGTGAGCATGATCGCCGTCGCCGCACTGACCGTCGCCGCGATCGGTGTGGGCACCTACGCGCTGTGGTCGTCGGAAGACACGTTCGCAGGCTCGCTGTGGCGCGCCGGTGACCTCTCGATGACGACCCAGGATGCATCGTGGCGCCAGATCACCCCCGGCGTGACCGAGCCGCGGTCCGGCGACCTCGCAGCCACCCCTGAGGACTTCTTCACGATGCCCGGGGATGTGATCGAGATCACCCAGCCGCTCGAGACCTACCTGTGCGGCGAGAATCTGACCGCAGCCCTGAGCGTCGAGTTCGCCTCTCCCGGCGCCGTGCGAGCACGGCAGGAGACGGGCGATATCGCGGTCGCTCTGCGTGTGGAGGATGCTGCGGGCGACACGGTCGCGACCGGCTCCGCCGACGGAGCTCCGCTGGCGGTGCCCGGTCTCAGGGGATCGTCACAGGGCGAGATCGAGCGCTGGTCTGTGATCGTGACCGTCGAGGTGCTCGGCGATTACGCCTGGACGCACGACGACATCCACAGTGCGGCCGGAGTCTGGGCCGCCGGAGACCTGATCGTGCGTCTCGACCAGGTGCGCGCGAACGGGGCCACCCGATGAGGCTGCGCACGACTCTGTCGCTCACCGCTGCGATCGTCGGCGTCATGACCTTCGGCGTCGTCTCGACGGCGAACGCACTGTGGACCGTGAACGACGCGGTCGTGGTGCCCGAGCTGCGCAGTGGAGCGCTGACCTTCGGAGCATCCGCCGAGTCGCAGAGTGTGCTCTCGGCGTCGGGCGAGCCGGTCGAGATCGCCCTGCCCGGCACCGAGATCGCCCAGGTGCTCGATCAGGGCGGCCTGAGAACAGAGCCCGTGATCTGGCGCTTCGAGGTGGCCGGTGCCGCTCTCGGCATCGCCGGACTCGACTACGACATCACGCTCGGGCCCCAGGTGTGGAGTGACGGCCACTCGGCCGAGCTCGCCGAGGGCGTCGCCACGGACGGCACGCTGCTGGCTGATTCGACGGTGCGCATCTACCCGGCCGGCCTCGGTGACGACTGCTCGGTGATCCCCGACGCACCCGGGCAGCTCGATGGCGAAGCCGCCGTGAACGTGCATCTGGTCGACGCATCCGATCGGACGCTGCAGGAGCCCGCGGCCAATCCCACCGGCGCCGAGATCACTCAGACCTGGTGCGTCGCGATGCTCTGGAACCACCGAGCCGACGGCCTGTACGCCTCGGAGGCGAGTGCCCAGGGGATCGCCGTCGACGGCAGCGAGAACCGGGACTTCGACGCCTGGGATGCCGCGGTCGCCGTCCCTGCATCGCTGGACGCCATCGGCGTCTACGACCACGTGGCGTGGGCGGAAGGAACCGGCGACGACGGCACCCTGTCGCGCGACGAGGCGTCGTGGAGCGGGACGGTGCACCCGGACCCCGCGGGCGAACCCGACCTCGTGATCCGCATCGACCCCCGTGTCACGAACGCCAACCCCGCTGTCGTACCCGGCGATCACGCCACGCGCTAGCCGCCAGAACCAGAACACACCACTCAGGAGAAGGAAGAAGCACATGACCACCGACACCCCTCAGATCATCGTCGTGACCGAAGAGAGGAAGAAGCGCCGCGGCGCGCTGCTGCTCGTCGCGGGCGGAGCCGCTGCTCTGCTCGCGGGAGGTTCGACGTTCGCACTGTGGACGGCGACCGACGGTTTCGCCGGAGGGCAGATCACCGCCGGTGACCTCGACGTCGTGCAGACGGCCGACACGACCTTCTGGGACGTCTCGGCAGACCGCGACGACGCGACCGCCACCGTCACCGGCACGGACGGTTCGCAGCTCGGCCACGCGCTGGCTCCCGCGGATGCGTCGACCTGGCGCATCGTGCCCGGTGACAAGGTCGCGGCCTCGTTCTCTGCCGACGTGACGCTCGAGGGAGACAACCTCGTCGGTCGTCTCTCGCTCGACGGTCTCACGGCCAACGAGTACGACATCAGCGGCATGACCTACACGTACGAGGTCTACCAGGACGGCGTGCTCGTGCAGCCCGAGATCGCCGTGCCCGTCACGGACGACGCGACGCTGCTGTACCTCTCGGCGCCGCAGACGGGTCAGAACGCTGGGCTCGAGGACGCGAACGGCACCACGGTGCTCTCGATGGCCGAGGTCACGGAGGATGTGACGGTCGTCGTCTACGGCGCCTTCTCGTCGGCGGTCACCGACCGCTCCGACATCACCCTGACCGACACCCTGTCGGGCCTGAACCTCAAGCTCGAGCAGGTTCGCGACACCGGCGAGCAGTTCTAGACCCACGGTCGGGGGGGCCCCGGGACCGGGGCGCCCCCGTCGTTCACCAACGAACCACGAAGAGAGACGCACGAATGCGCACCGCCGGCAGGATTCCGAAGAGCTGGTACGAGTCGCCCTGGCGCATCGCCGGAAGGGCCGTATCGATCGCTCTCGTCGTGACGGTGCTCGCACTCATCGCGGCACTCCTCGTGGTGCCGCGGGCGGCGGGCGGCTCGTCGCTGACGGTGCTCACCGGTTCGATGCAACCGACCCTCGCGCCGGGAGACATCGTGGCCGTGCGCGGTGTGGCACCCGACGAGGTCTGCACCGAGATCGGGGTCGGCGACATCGTGACCTATCTCCCGGAGCCCGGGGATCCCACGCTCATCACCCACCGGGTCGTGGGCAAGACCGTCGGCACTTTCGACGACGGCACGCCATGCAGGCTCATCACCCAGGGCGGCGCGAACTCGGCGGCAGACGCTCCCGTGTCTCCCGTGCAGGTTCGCGGAGCGATGCTCTACAGCCTCCCCGCGCTCGGATGGGTGCGCCAGTGGGCCGTCGAGAACATCGTCGTGCTCGGCGTTGTGCTCGGTGCGGGTCTTCTCGGCTACGGCGTCTGGAACACCTTCCGCAGGCCCCGGACCCGCGTGATCATGACATCAGGATCGACCGCGGTCGGGCCTGCCGCGGCATCCGCCACCTCCGTCGCCGCATCCGTCGTCGATGATCTCCGGATCCGTGAGCTCGATCTCAGAGAGCGCGAACTCGCGGTCCGCGAGGAGGAACTCCGCCTCGCACGGCTCGGACTCGTCCCGTTCGACGAGGATCCGCTCGACGAAGGGCTGCCGCACGGTGCGGATGCCGAGGGGAGCCGGTGATGGATCAGGTCGACGGCGTGCTCGCGGACATGCGCCGGCGCACCCGCCGGGCGACGTTCATCGCCTGGACTCTCGCTCTCGTGCTCCTGCTCACGCTGGCGGGGGCACTCTCGGCTGCGGGCGTGCTGCCCCCATCGTCGGCTGGCCTGACGAGCGCCGTCGCGACGACGGGAGAATCGACCGGCATCGCGCCGGCACCGGCATCCGTGGCCGGTTCGCAGTCGTGGGATGCCGTCGCCGAAGCCGCCTGGGACGGCCCGGCGACGCACCTCGACTGGTCGAATCGGGGGTACTCGACGGCGGAGTCGTCGTTCTCGGGTCACCGCGTCGCCGCACCGGGGGACCGCACTCTGCGCACCCTGATGCTGACGAACGCGGGCCCGGCGCGAGCCGATCTCGCGGTGTCGCTGCGTCTGGACGAGGGGATCCCCGACGGCGCGCGCAATCCTGCCTTCGCCGATGAGGTCGAGCTGTTCTGGAACGTCGGCGGTGTCGAGGGGCGGCAGCCCTTCTCCGCGCTCCTGCAGAGGTCGGCCGGCGTGGTCGAGATCGCCCAGGTGCAGGTCGCGCAGGGCGAGACGGTGGCCGTGGAGATCGGGTTCGAGCTCCCCGTCGCGACCACACAGCTGCGCAACGATGGGCACCCGTCGACCGAGCTCGCGTTCGACGTCATCGCGACGATGTCGGGCGATGCCGCTGAGCAGCCGGGACGGCTGGCCACGACGGGTGCGGGCTCGCTCTGGGTCTTCGGGATCGCTGCGGCACTGCTGCTGGCCGTGGGGCTTCTGCTCATCGCCCGGCGTCGGCGGCGGTGCGACGCCTGCTCGAGGACCCTCGGCCGGGGCGAGTTGCGGGTCGATCTGACGGACCACGGCTTCGGCCGATACCGCGTGTGTCCGGATTGCGCCCCGCGTGTCACTACTGCGGCGGGCTCTGCGCGCCACTGAGAGATCGGCCCCCGACACCGAAGATCGCCGTCCCCGGTTCGGAATCCGGCTCGACGCCTAGAGCGTGATGTCGGATGCTGAGACCAGCGGCCGCCACTCCGTCGATCGGGCCGTGCGCCGGGCGAGCACGTCGGCGTCGAGCAACGGCCCCACATCGAGCCCGGTCGCGCGGGCGATCTCGGCGACGGGAGCCTGGAAAGTGCGGTACGCGCCCAGTGGCGGCGCGGCGAGCAGGCCGTCTGGAGTGTCGACGAGCTCGGACTGGTCGAGCATGAACCCGGCGGATGACAGACCATCGGGTGCCTGCCAGGCGGCGATCTTCCAGAACAGCAGGGGGATGCGGATGCCGCGATAGGGCGGGTCGTCGGCGCCCAGCACAGGAGCGGTGAACACCGAGATGCGCTGATCAGTCGCCTCGGCGTACTCGATCACATGGTCTTCCAGTCCGAGCCAGAGCTCCTTCGACTGGTTGAACCCCGCCGCCTGCGGGGCGGCGTTCGGGTAGAAGAACGTCGCCTCGGTGGCATCCCTCGCCTCCTCGACATCGCCCCATCCCGGATCACGCCGCCGCACGAGATGGCCCCGGTCGAGGTCGTTGCGCGCGTAGACATCGGGACCCGTCTGCAGCTCGGCCTCGACCCGGGGGTCGAGCCGCCACTCTCCGGTGCGCGGCAGTTCGCGCAGCAGCGCTCCGTCGATGTTCACGCCCGTCACGGCGGCCAGCCGACGGTCGCCGTCGAGCAGCACTGTGAAGCGCGGATAGGTCAGCTCCGTCGCATCCTGTGCCGGCCGGGGCAGGGCGACCCGCGTCGGAAGGAAGTCGAGGTCGTATCCGTCAGCCATGCCCCCATGATGCCCGCCCCCTCCGACATCTCCCCAGGGGTTGCCGGACACGGGAACGCCCCCACCCGATCGTCTCGGGAGGGGGCGTTCGCCGTCAGCGGGTCACGGGGTGGGCATGCCGCCGTTGACGTTGAGCGTCTCGCCTGCGACGTAGCTCGACTCGGCCGAGGCGAGGAACACGTAGGCCGGTGCCAGCTCGGCCGGCTGCCCCATGCGGCCGAGAGGCGTGTCCTCACCGAACTCCGGGAGCTTCTCCTGCGGCTGTCCGTCGCTCGGCTGCAGCGGCGTCCAGATCGGGCCCGGAGCCACGGCGTTCACGCGGATGCCCTTGGGAGCGAGCTGGTCGGCGAGGCCCTTCGTGAACGCGTTGATCGTGGCCTTGGTCGACGCGTAGTCGACGAGGATTCCCGACGGCGAGTACGCCTGGATCGACGTGGTGTTGATGATCGTCGATCCGGCAGGGAGGTGCGGCAGCGCGGCCTTCGTGATCCAGAACATCGCATAGACGTTGGTCTTGAAGGTGTCGTCGAACTGCTCGTCGGTGATGTCGGTCAGAGACTCCTGATAGACCTGCTTGCCGCCGTTGTTCACGAGGATGTCGAGGCCGCCGAGAGCGCCCACCGCCTCAGCCACCAGCGTGCGGCAGTACTCGGGGTCGCGCAGGTCGCCGGGGATCTGCGCCACAGTGACGCCGGCTTCACGCAGGATGCCGGCGATGCGCGCAGCATCCTCCTCCTCTTCCGGCAGGTACGAGAGCGCGACGTCGGCGCCCTCGCGGGCGAAGGCGATCGCGGTCGCCGCTCCGATGCCCGAGTCGCCGCCGGTGATGAGAGCCTTGCGACCGGTGAGGCGGCCGGTGCCGCGGTAGCTCTCCTCGCCGAGGTCGGCCTTCGGGGCGAGGTCGGCGTCGAGCCCTGGTTCGGGCATGTGCTGCTTCGCGGGCTCGATGTCGGAATAGAGCTCGGCCGGGTTGACGAAGGTGTACTGGTCGCGAGACATGGGGGTCCTCTCGGTCGCTGGTCTGGGGGTATGTCCCCAGCCTGTGTCGAGGTCGGGATATCGGCCAGCGCCTTGCGTCTCCGGACTCAGGTCGCTAAGGCGGGGCCGGGGGACACCGTTGACGTCGCGTGGGGAGGAGAACTGCGCCTCGGGAGGAGAGATTCGCAGGATTCCCCAGCCCGAAGGGCAGATCTCCTCCCGAGGGGCAGCAGCCCGAAGGGCAGATCTCCTCCCGGGAAGACGCCATGCAAGGGGTCGACCGACCCCCGGCGCGCGGAGTAGCCTCGCCGCATGGCCCGACTCATCTACTCCATGATCACGTCGCTCGACGGATATGTCAGCGGCCCCCACGGAGGATTCGACTGGGCGCTCGATGAAGAGCTGCACGACTTCATCAACAGGCAGTTCGCCGACGTCGGCACGTATCTCTACGGGCGACGCATGTACGAGACGATGGTCTATTGGGAGACCGCCCACCTCGAGCCCGACCAGCCGCAGGTCGGCATCGACTACGCACGTGTGTGGCAGGCGGCCGACAAGGTCGTCTTCTCGAAGACACTCCCTGAGGTGTCGAGCGAGCGCACGCGGATCGAGCGGACGTTCGACCCCGAGGCGATTGAGCGGTGGAAGGCCGAATCCGACAGCGACCTCTCGGTCGACGGGCCGACGCTCGCCGCCGAGGCGATCCGCGCGGGCCTGGTCGACGAGTTCGGCCTGTTCATCGGTCCGGGGATCGTCGGGGGCGGCAAGCCGTTCTTCCCCGGCGGTGTGCACGTCGATCTCGAGCTGCTCGACGATCGACGCTTCAGCAGCGGGGTGATGTTCCTCCGCTACGCGACCCGGCAATGACCGCGATGGCTGCCGGCGTCAGGGGCGCACGCGAACCGTGCGACCCTCGAAGGTGACCAGGTCGCCGTCGTGCAGCTGACGGCCTCGGCGACGATCGACCTCGTCGTTGACCTTCACGAACCCGTCGATCACGACCTCCTTGGCGTTGCCACCCGAGTCGAGCAGCCCGGAGTACTTCAGGAACTGTCCGAGGCGGATCATCTCGCCGCCGATGGAGACATCGTCGATGCGGCCGGAATTCGTCATGAATGAAATGCTAGCCGCCGGATGCTGGCCGGCGGGCGCTCAGCCGAGCGCGCGCTGGATCCGTTCGCTGAGTCGGTCGGCCGCCTTCGACGTGGTCCGCCGACGCGTCGGTGCCTGCAGCGCGATCCTCACGTCGGATCCGCCCGTGGTCATCGGAGTGGCGACGACCCTCACATCGGCTGGTCCGCCGAACAGCGTCCGTCGTGTGCTGAACGCCACGGAACGATGATCGGAGACCCGCCATTCGACGTTCTTCAGCTCCGTCGTGAGCTGCTGCAGCACTCGCACGACGGAGTCCGCCTGCGCGGGTGTGTGGAAGTACGTGTGCACCGTGACCGGCATGGATTCCCCTGACGACAGCATCTTCGGTCTGCGATCGAGACCGTACCCACCTACAGAGACCGCGCGGTGAACGGATCATGATGCGAAAGTGCCGAACTCGTCAGAGATGCGTCGAGCCGCCGACCCCGGAGGGCCGACGGCTCGAAGAACGACGCGGGTCGTTCAGTCGTCGATGTCGGTGCCGACCACGGCGAAGTCGGCGCTGAAGTCGATGTCGATCGAGCGGCGATCGCTCGTGAGCACAGTCGCGTCGTAGGGGCTGACCTCATCGTTGTCGGCGTCGAGGTCGGTGATCATGCCATCGGCCTCGGCCAGCGCGGCGTCGACGAGTGCGCGGATGGTCCTCTCGTCGAGGGTGTTCGTGGGAGCGGAGTCGTCGTCGTCCTGCTCGGTCGAGATGACGGTGGCCGCGAGGTCGGCATCCACGCGCACCTCGGTCTCGCTGCCGTTCGCCGCCGTCAGCTGCACCTCCCAGGTTCCGTCGCGCTTCGCGTCGATCGAGGTGACGTCGCCGTCGGCTGCGCCGCGCGCGGCATCCGCGATCTCCACGAGCTCGTCGGCCGAGTCGGTGCCGATTCCGGTCACCGGGCCTCCGCCCTGGGGTGCGCCCTGCTGGTCGTCGTCGTCACGGTCGTCGCGGTCGCCGCCCGGCTGCCCGCCGTTGTCATCGGCATCGCCGCGGGGGCCGTCCGAGACCGAGGGGCGGTCGTCGTCGTCGCCGAACTCGTCGCCGATCGCTGCGCCGATGGCCACGCCGCCGCCGGCGAGAACCACCGCGGCCGCGATTCCGCCGCCGATCAGCAGGGCACGCTTGCGTCCGCGCTTCGCGGGGGCTGCGGGAGCGGATGCCGGAGCGGCGGTGTCAGCGGCGAGCGGTGCGACGGGCACGGTCTCGGCGTCGTGGGCCGGCGTCGGGGCAGGGGGCGCGGGCGGTGCCGGCGGAGTCGAGTT
Source organism: Microbacterium sp. K2 (assembly GCF_051365005.1). Lineage (NCBI taxonomy): Bacteria > Bacillati > Actinomycetota > Actinomycetes > Micrococcales > Microbacteriaceae > Microbacterium > Microbacterium sp. K2. The sequence goes on from NZ_JBLWII010000001.1 coordinate 2,413,235, forward strand.
CGCGGGGAGGTTCTCGGGCGTCTGGTCGGGGGTCGGGTTCTTGTCGTTCATGTCTCGATGCTCTCGTGGCAGTGCTGAAGCCACCCTGAAGCGTCCTGAAGACTTCTTCAGGAAGCAGCGACCGATCGGCCGGGGCCGCCGCCCGGGGGTTTCCTCGTGCCGTTTGCAGGATCCGGGCACGCATGCAGGGCGAGAACAGGTGTCTGGTCACGCATCCGTGCTTCGGTCCTGCGGACGGGTCGGGTGCCGGGAAGTGCCGGGGCCTGCAGACGGGCGGGGTGCCGAGAGGATGTCAGCCCGACAGGGGGAGGGTCACCACGAAGCGGGCGCCGCCCCAGCGCGAGGCGTCGACGGAGACCGTGCCTCCGCTGGCCGCGGCGATGCCCTGCACGATCGCGAGCCCGAGACCGCTGCCTCCGGCATCCCGGCTGCGGGCCTCGTCGAGCCGCACGAAGCGCTCGAAGATGCGCTCGCGCTCTTCGGCGGGCACCCCTGCGCCGTCGTCCTCCACGGTCACGAACACCCAGGCGTCCTGCGGGATCACGCTGATCGCCACGCGGCCGGCACTGTGCCGGGCGGCGTTGTCGGCGAGGTTGCGCAGCAGTTGGCCGAGCAGACGAGGATCCCGGGTGACCCGGGCCGCACGGATGCCGGACCCGTCGACCTCGACCCCCCGAGACCGCAGCCGGCGCACCTCGCCGAGCGCGAGGTCGTCGAGGTCGATCGCCTCGTCGTGCGTTCCGCCGCCTTCATCGAGGCGGGCGAGCAGCAGCAGCGACTCGACGATGCCCTGCAGCCGGAGACCCTCGTCCGAGACGACCTCGGCCAGTTCGCCGATGCTGGTGGTGGCCGGGTGCGCCTGCGCGAGCTCGGCATGCTGACGGATCGTCGCGAGCGGTGAGCGCAGCTCGTGCGACGCGTCCGAGACGAAACGGCGCTGGGCCGTGGCCGAGGCGTCGAGGCGATCGAGCATCCGGTTCATGGTGGTCGCGAGCGCCGCGATCTCATCGGATGACGGCGGCACCTCGACGCGTCTGTGCAGGTGCTCGGCGGTGATCCCGTCGACCTCCTCGCGGATGCGGGCGACGGGTCGCAGTGCTCGCCCGACCACGAGCCAGGTGGTGACGGCGACGAGCAGCAGCAGCAGCGGCACGGCGACCGCGAGCAGCACGGCGACCGTCGACAGCGTCTCGACACCGTCTTCGATCGAGACCGCGAGCACGAGCGTCTCTTCGTCGTCGAGATCGTCCGAGACGACGAGCATCGGCTCGCCGCCGATCGTCGTGGTGCGGGCCTGGTCGGCGAGGGGGAGAGCGGTGGAGCCCAGCTCGTCGCGGGCGTCCTCGCTGGCGGCCCTGACCGCGCCATCTTCGCCGATGATCTGCACGATCTCGTCGTCGAGAGAGTCGACGCCGCGCTCGCCGCCTGGCCCGCCTCCGGGCCCGTCGAATCGTTCGGCGAGCTCGTCGAGTCGCTGCTCGGCGGCGCGCTCGGCGCTCGCATGGATGCTGGAGCTCAGGATGCCGTAGAACGAGAACGCCCCGATCAGCAGCGCGACGGCCACGACCAGGGTCGCGCCGAGGGTGGTCCTGGCGCGCACCGATCGGAACGCGCGGCTAGCCACCGTCGGCCGCCAATCGGTACCCGGCGCCGCGGATCGTCTCGATCGCCTCGCGTCCGAAGGGCTTGTCGAGCTTGCGGCGCAGGTGGCCGACGTAGACCTCGACGATGTTCGGGTCGCCGTCGAAGTCGTCATCCCAGACACCCTCGATCAGGGCGCGCTTCGACAGCACCTGACCGCGGTGGCGCATCAGGTGCTCGAGCACGGCGAACTCGCGCGCGGTCAGCGTCACCTGGGTCTCGCCGCGCCACACGTGATGAGACGAGGGGTCGAGTCGCAGGTCACCCGCCTCGAACACGGCAGGGCGTGCGACGGCGCCCCGGCGCACCAGGGCACGGATGCGCGCGACGAGGATCGCGAACGAGAACGGCTTCGTGACATAGTCGTCGGCGCCCGTCTCGAGGGCCTCGACCTGATCCCATTCGCCGTCCTTCGCGGTGAGCATGAGCACGGGCGTCCAGTTCTCCTCGGCACGCAGTGCCTCGCACACCTTCCACCCACTCATGCCGGGCATCATCAGGTCGAGCACGATCGCGTCGTACCTCGTCTCGCGCGCACGCCAGAGCCCGTCGACGCCGTTGTTCGCGACGTCGACCGCGAAGCCCTCCGCCTCGAGCCCCCGGCGGACGGCGTCGGCAAGACGCACCTCGTCGTCAACCACCAGGATCCGCATTCCTCCAGTGTGGCGGGCGCACGCTGAATCCGCGCTGAAGCGGGCCAGAAGGGTCTCATGCGCGCGCTCGAGGTCTCCCTCGTGCGCCCTCGGGAGGAGAACCCTCCTACGGGAGGAGAGGATGCCGCTGAGACTCCTCCCGGGGCGCAGTTCTCCTCCCGAGGCGCAGATCTCCCGAGGCCGCGAGGCAGCGCACACCCGGTTGGCGCTGTCCGTCCCATGTGGTTGCATGAGGCATGACCGCAATCCGGGGGGACAGGTCGAGAGGTGCACGTCTGCTTCTCGTCGCCGCGACGACCATGATGCTCGCAGGGTGTGCGACGGCGACCACCGGCCCGCTCGGTGCCTCGCCGACGGCAACGCCCACACCCACACCCACTGCGGCGTGCCCGCAGATCGAGGGCGTCGAGCTGCCGCCGGAGTGCGCACCGTATGATCCCGACCACGCGATGGCGCAGAACGACCGCTACCGCGACCGGGTCGACCTCTCGGACGAGAGTCGAGCAGCCGCCGAGCAGCCCGCCACCGAGATACGCACGGCACTCGAGACCCTCCGCACCTCAGGAGACCTGACTGTCGAGGCTGTGGAAGATGCGATCTCGGATGCCGGACTCAGCGGCATCCAGACGCTCGGTGACTCGCGGGCCGTCGCGTTCGGCGTCGCGGCTCCGGAGGGCGGATGCATCTTCGGCGAGGTCTCGGCAGAGGTTCTCTCGGTCGAGATCGGCGGCGTCATCATGGACGGCGGCTGCCTGCCGGCAGTGGGCCACTGACCAAGAACGACCGCCACTGACCGCAACAGCCAGGCGCCGCCGAGATCAGGCGCCCCCGAAATCAGGCGTCGGTGCGGAAGCCTGCGGCCTTGTGCGTGCCGTCGCAGAACGGCTTGATCGTCGAGAGACCGCAGCGGCACAGCGCCACCGTGCGCCGCGTGACCTCGATCGGCTCGCCGTCGGAGGTCTCGATCACCGCTGCTCCGCGCACCAGCAGCGGGCCATCGGGGTACGCCGTGATCGTGACGGCATCCTGCGCCCCGCTCATCGCGCGTCCCTCTCTCGCAGCGATGACTCTCCGCGCGTCCACGAGTCGAGCATGTGCCCGGCCGCCCAGCCGTCGACCGTGAGGCAGGCTGCGGCGCCGAACATGATGTCGGGCAGCAGGTCGGGGCGGTCCTCGGCCAGCCCACCAGCGAGATCGCGCGCGGCGATCTGTTCGTGCACGGCATCGGCCTCGACGTGCTCGTCGAAGTAGTCGGTCACGTCCTCAGTGAAGCCGAGTCGTCGCAGGCCGTCGGCGTAGAACCGGTTCGGGATCGACGAGGTCATCTCGAACGCCGCCAGATGACCGACGATCGCCCCGAGCAGCCGACGGTTGAGACCGAACATCGACATCGAGTTGAGCGAGGCGAGTGTGATCGCCGGCACGTCGTCGACATACGCACCGTAGGTGTCATCGAGACCGGCGCCGCGCATCGCCCGCGCGAAGATCGTGGCGTGCACGCGGTCGGGGCGCCCTCCGCCGTACTCGTCCGACTGGATCTCGACGAGCGCGGCCTTGGGCCGACCGGCCAGGCGGGGGATCGCCCACGAGTGCGGGTCAGCCTCGCGCAGCGTGTAGATCGAGCGCTGCATGAAGAACTCGTGCATCTGCTCTTCAGTCGCCTTCTTCGCGACGTAGCGCGACAGGCTCGGGCCGGTGTCGGCCTCGGCGAGGGCGAAGAGCGCGCGGCCGACGGCATCCACGGTCGGCTCGGGCAACTCGGGGGTCGGCACGGTCGCCCGCAGCGCCCGCTCGAACGCGTGCTCGAGGATTCCCCGCGTGGCGATCAGTGCCGGGTCCCACTCGAGAGCCGGATCCAGCCCGGGCAGCGATCCGTACGACGAGGCGTACAGCACGAAGAGCGCGAGTTGGATGTCGTCGTCGCGCACGACGTCGTCGCTCATGGCGAGTGCGGACTCGGCTCGGGCGCCGAGATCGTCGACGTCGTCTCCGGTCAGTCGACGGATGATGCCGTCGCTGAGCGGGCCGCGGGCGGCGATGCCGTGAAGGGCGGACGGAATGAGGGCCGGTGCAGACATGCTCGAAGTCTCGCCCCCGATCCGCCTCTCGAGAAGGGTCTTGACGCGACGCATCGGATGCGGAAGGGACGGATGCCGCGACATCCGTCCCCCGATGTCATCCAGCCGCCGGATCAGGCGTGCACGGGGTAGTGGCTGCTGATCGCGATGCGGTTCCAGCTGTTGATGACCACGGCGAGCCAGGTCACGGCGGCGATCTGCTTCTCGGTCAGCACGCCCTCGACGTCGACTCCGCGATCCGCGAGGCGGCCATGGTCGCCGATCAGGGTCACGTTCTCGGTGATCTGCAATGCGGCCTGCTCTTCGGCCGTGAAGTACTGCGACTCCCACCAGCCCGCGAGCACCGCCAGGCGCTCAGCAGTCTCGCCGGCCTTCACGGCATCGGCGCAGTGCATCCTGAGGCAGAACGCGCACCCGTTGAGCTGCGACGCCCGCACCTTGACCAGTTCGACGAGCAGCGGCGAGAGCCCGGCATCCGTCCCCGCCTCTGCGGCCTTGCCGCTGAACTCCAGCATCGCCTGATACGGGGCTGCATAGACCTTGCCGATGTTGACGTGCGTCACGTCGTCTCCTTCGCTCATGGGGCGCGAGATGCGCCTCCATGAGTACTGACGCCGCAGCCTCGGGATCTGTGACGTCGGCCACGCCGCCTAGGCTGGAGCCATGAACAAGAACTCGCTCTGGACCATCGTCGGCGTCGTGCTCGCCGTGGTGATCGCCTGGTGGATCGTCAGCGCGCTCTTCTCGATCCTGTGGTTCATCGCCAAGCTCGCGATCGTCGCCGTCGTCGCGGTCGTGGTCTTCCTGGTGCTGCGCGGGATGTTCAGCTCGAAGGCCGACTGACCGGCAGCGCCGATCAGGCGACCGGGGCGTTCGCTCCGATCCGATACCGCGCCGCGCGGTGCGTGTCCTGCACGCGGTCACCCTTGCCCTGCAGCTTGTTGCGCAGCGTGCCGGGCGTGTATTCGTTCGGGTAGACGCCGCGCTCTCGGAGCACCGGGATCACGTGCTCGATCACGTCCCGCCAGGTGCCGGGCGTGACCGCGTAGGCGAGGTTGAATCCGTCGATGTCGGTCTCCTCGACCCATGACTGCAGCTCGTCGGCGATCTCGACGCCCGAACCCACGATGGTGGGCCCGAGGCCGCCGATCGCGTTGTGGCGTCCGAAGTCTCCGACGGTCCACTCGCGCCCGAGGTCGGCCTCCTCCTTGAGGTGCTGCAGCACCGACTGGATCGCGTTGGACTCGACATTGCCGACCGGCTCGTCCTCGGCGTACTGCGAGAGGTCGACGCCCATCCAGCCCGACATGAAGGTCAGTGCGCCCTCGGGGCTCGCGTACGACAGGTATTCGGCGTGCTTCGCCGCGGCATCCTCGCTGGTGACTCCCGTGATCACGGTGAGCAGCGTGTAGATCTTGGCGTCGTAGCGGTCTCGACCCGCGTCCTCCAGTGCGTCACGGATGCGCTTCACGGTGCCCGCGAGCACCTCCTTCGACGGCGCGGCGACGAAGATCGCCTCGGCGTTCTCCGACGCGAAGCGCACACCGCGAGGGCTGGCTCCGGCCTGGTAGATGACCGGGGTGCGCTGCGGCGAAGGCTCGGAGATGTGGATGCCGGGCACGCTGAAGTGCTTTCCCTCGTGGCCGATCGGGTGCACCTTCGACGGGTCGGTGAAGATGCCGCGCTCGCGGTCTTCGACGACGGCGTCGTCTTCCCACGATCCCTCCCACAGCTTGTAGAGCACCTCGACGTACTCGTCGGCATGGTCGTAGCGGTCGTCGTGCGCGAGCTGGTCGTGCTGACCCATGTTGCGGGCGGCGCTGGGCAGATAGCCGGTGACGACATTCCAGCCGACGCGTCCGTTGGTCAGGTGGTCGAGCGTGCTCAGACGGCGGGCGAACGGATACGGATGCTCGAAGGCGGTGCCCGCCGTGATGCCGAAACCGAGGTGCTCGGTGACGGCGGCCATCGCGCTCACCAGCAGGATCGGGTCGTTCACGGGAACCTGCGCGCCGTTGCGGATCGCGGCCTCGTTGGTGCCGCCGTAGACGTCGTAGGTGCCGAGCACGTCGGCGATGAAGATGCCGTCGAAGGTCGCGCTCTCGAGCAGCTTCGCCAGATCCGTCCAGTACGAGATGGTGTTGTACTGACGAGAGCGGTCGTCCGGGTGTCGCCACAGACCGGACGACTGGTGGGCGACGCAGTTCATGTCGAAGGCGTTGAAGCGGATCTGTCGGGTCATGGGGACTAGCAAAGCCGCCGAGATGCCCCGTGTCAGCCCTCCGCGACATGCGCCGTCACATTCGTCGCTCGAACCCGACCGGGTCAGTCCCGGTCGCCGTCGACCGTCTTCATGGTGGAGGTGATCGGACGCGGGTCGGGCATTATCGTCTCGACCTGGGGTTTCGCGTTCGCCTGTGCCCGGCACCAGACCACGAACCCGACCGCGGTGAAGACGCCGTAGAACACGTACATGAGTCCGGTCGCATAGAAGCCCGAGCTGAACAGCAGCGGCACACCCACGACGTCGACGGCGATCCAGATGAGCCAGAATTCGGTCCACCCCTTGGCCATGCCGTAGGTGGCGAGCAGGGATCCGACGAAGGTCCAGGCATCGGCCCAGACGGGCTCCCACGAGCCGAGGGCGCGGAAGACCGGGGTCAGCGCGATCGTGCCGATCACCATCACGAGCACCAGGCCGAGGCGGGCGCTGTTCGGCGCCCAGCGCGGAGTGACCCGACCGCCCTCGGATGCAGCCTGACGCCACCGCACCCAGCCGTAGATCGCGACGATGATGAACATCACCTGCCGCCCGGCCTGGCCGAGCAGGTGCGGAAGCTCGTGATCGGGATTGAGGATGGATCCGAGGAAGACCGTGAGCAGCAGCAGATTTCCGACGATTCCGACCGGCCATGCCCAGATCTTGCGCTGCATGCCGCCGAGCGCGCTGGCGAGGCCGAAAGCGTTGCCGACCACCTCGCGCACGAGCAGCACCTGGCCGCCCGGGAGCATCCACTGCGAGTTGAAGGCGTCGACCAGCCAGAGGAGGACGTTCACTTCGTCTCGTCGGGGAACGGGCGCTCGTCGAGCACCAGCTGCAGGAACGTGAGGTCGAGCCAGCGATCGAACTTGGTGCCGACCTGCGGCATCCGCCCGACCTGCATGAAGTCGAGGCGCTTGTGCATGATGATCGACCCCGTGTTGCTGCTCTCGATCGCCGCGACCATCACGTGCTTGCCGAGGCGGCGGGCGCGGTGGATGAGCTCGATCATGAGAGCCTTGCCGATGCCGCGACCCCGCTGGCCGTCGCGCACATAGACCGAGTGCTCGACGGTGTGGCGGTAGCCGCTGTGCGGGCGCCAGTCTCCGAAGGTGGCATAGCCGAGCACACCGGACTCGTCGACCGCGACGATCACCGGGTAGCCTTTCTGCTGTCGATCGCTGAGCCAGGCGGCGCGGTCTTCGACCGTGACGGCCTCTTCGTTCCAGATCGCGGTCGTGTTCAGCACCGCATCGTTGTAAATATCGGTGATGGCCTCGAGATCGGCGGTCTCGGCATCCCTGATCTGGTGGTCGCTCATCGGGTCTCCTGCATCTGCGCTCGGGGTGCGCACTGCACGACGGTAGCAGGATGCCGGGGTGTCGGATGCGGGAGACTGGCGTCATGTCTCTCGCTGAAACGGTTCGCGACCGCATCGCCCACGCGATCGACGAGGAGCAGCTGGGCGCATACGGACTTCATGTGCTCGTCGGTCACGAGTCGGCACAGCACCGGTGGCGCAGCGACGATCGGGTGAACCTCTACTCGGTGTCGAAGGGGGTGAGTGCACTTGCGGCGAGTATCGCCGCCGACGAAGGCATCCTGTCGCTCGACACCCGCGCTGTCGACGTGCTGGACGTGCCCGCGCCCGGCGCCGGCGCCGAAGCGGTGACCCTCGAGCATCTCCTCACGATGACGAGTGGAATCGACTTCGAGTGGTTCGGGGATCAGGAGGTGCCCTGGCCCGACCTCGCCTTCGAGATGCTCGCTCGACCGAGCCGAGGTGCGGGGCAGCACTTCCAGTATTCGGATGCCAGCACCTACGTCGCCATGAGAATGCTCGGGGCGGTCGTCGGGGATGTGGGGGAGTGGCTGATGCCCCGACTCTTCCGGCCGCTCGGCATCCACAACCCGCAGTGGCTGAGGTGCCCCCTCGGCTGGATCGTCGGCGGAAGCGGACTCGAACTGCGCACGGAGGAGCTCGCGCGGATAGGGCGCGTCCTTCGCGACGGGGGCCGCTTCGGGGGCGACCGCATCGTCTCGGAGCGCTGGATCGATCGGATGCACTCCGACTGGGTCTCCACAGGGGCGGGTGGCCTCTACTCCTCCTACGGGCTGGCCGCCTGGCGTGGGCCGCGCGACGGCTGGCGTCTGGACGGGCGATACGGGCAGTACGTCTTCATCGATGAGGCTGCGGATGCGGTCGTCACGATCACGGGGCACGAGGAGGAGAGAGATCAGCGACTCGTCGAGATCGCGGCGGACGCCGTCGCGGAAGCCCTGTCAGGCGGGACGGTGTCGGGTGGGGCTGTGTCGGGTGGCTGATCGCTGATCCTCGGCGCTCACTCCGTGATCTCCTGCTGCGCGGGATTCCAGGAGGTGAGCTTGGCGGGATTGAGGACGACCCAGAGCTGGGTGATCACGCCCGCCTCGACATGCAGGTTCATGACCGAGTGCACCCGCCCTTCGTCGCGGAACACCAGGCCGAGCCCGTCGCCGAACTGCCGCTCCTCGACGGTGAAGTGCGGGTTCTTGGTCGCGATCCCGAGCAGGAAGCGCGCGACGTTGTCGGCACCGCTCACGACGTTGCGAGCCGCGCTGACCACGCCGCCGCCGTCGCTGCGGAGCTCGACATCGGGTGCCAGGAACCGCAGGAGGGCGCCGATCTCGCCGGTTCGCGTGGCGTCCTGGAATGCCCTCACGACCCGGTCGTGCTCGGCGCGGGGCACGGCCGTCGCCCGGTTCTCGCGCACGTGACGACGAGCGGATGACGCGAGCTGCCGCACCGCGGCGGAGGAACGGCCGACCGCCTCGGCGATCTCGTCGAACGGCACAGCGAAGACGTCATGCAGCACGAAGGCGACGCGCTCGGCCGGAGTCATCGCCTCGAGCACGACGAGCAGCGCGGTGGAGACGTCGTCGTCGAGGGTGATGCGATCGAGGGGATCTTCAGTCGTCGTCGCTGTGCGCGATCCGATCGCTCCCGCGAAGAGCTCGGCCGGAACGGGCTCCGGCAGCCATGGCCCGACGTACTGCTCGCGCCTGCGCCGGGCTGAGCCCAGAAGGTCGAGCGCGACGCGGCCCGCGACGGTGGTGAGCCAGCCGGCGGGGTTCGCGATGGCACCGCGCTCAGCTTCGGTGAGCCGGTACCAGCGCAGATAGGTCTCCTGCACGACGTCCTCGGCATCCGTCAGCGTTCCGGTCATCCGGTAGCCGAGGGCGAGCAGGCGGCGGCGTTCGCGGAAGACGTCGTCGAGGTCGTCGTCCATGGTGTCTCCTCGTGGTGTCGCGCTCGCACGGCTGCCTTCGCAGGATATGACGACGGAGCAGGGTGGAGTGTGAGGCCTCACGTTCTCGGATGCTGATTCGTCATCTGGTGCAGGAGGCGTGGATGTGCGCCCCGGAGGCAGAGAGGGAGTCGGATGAGGATCGCGGTCGCAGGAGGAACAGGGGCGGTCGGTCGGCACGTCGTGGAGGCGGCGCGCGGCGCGGGGCACGATGCGGTGGTGCTCTCGCGGTCGGCCGCTGCCGATGTGATCACGGGTGCCGGTCTCGACGCGGCGCTGCAGGGGGCGGATGCCGTGATCGACGTCACGAACACGACCACGCTCTCGGCAGCGAAGGCGGTGAAGTTCTTCGAGACGGCGACCCGCAATCTGCTCGATGCGGAGTCTCGCGCGGGTGTCGCGCACCACGTCGCTCTGTCGATCGTGGGGATCGATGCGATCGATGCCTCGTACTACGCGGGCAAGCTGGCGCAGGAACGAGCCGTGGCTGCGGGGGCAGTGCCGTTCACGATCGCTCGGGCGGCGCAGTTCCACGAGTTCGCCGGGCAGCTGCTGTCGGGCATGTCGGGGCCTGTCGCGGTGGTGCCGAAGCTGCTCATGCGGCCCGTGGCGGCGCGCGAGGTGGGGGCGCATCTGGTGCGGGTCGCTGCGGGTGGGGCGGTGGGGCGCGCATCCGACCTGGTGGGGCCGCGGGACGAGGTGCTGGTCGATCTCGCCCGGCGACAGCTGGCGTTCGACGGTGTGCGGCGGCGGGTGCTGGGGGTGCGGCTGCCTGGGGCGTACTGGCGTGGGTTGGCCTCGGGGTCGCTGCGCGGAGGTGCGGATGCTGTGCAGGGTGAGGTCACGTTCGACGAGTGGCTGGGCAGCGAGGATCACGTGCGCGGGGAGTAAACCTCGCCTCGGATCGAATGTCGGCATATCAACCGAGATTCGAACATATCTTCTAAACTGAAGGCATGTCCAGTCCCCGTCTGATGTCGTTGTTTGAGGCTATCGAGCGCCTCGACGATGTCTGGGCGGATGCGGGGAGTAGCTCCGATCTGTCTCGGGACGAACTGCTCGAGGCGCACCGTGCGGTGAGCCAGGCGCAGCGATGCCTCGACGGGCTCCACGCCGAGCTTGCGGCGACGATCGCGCACGAGTCGCGATCGGAACTCGGCTCAGACGGGCTCGCAAAGCAGCACGGATACCGGAGTGCTGCGGTGATGATCGCCGCAAATACGGGCGGCTCGACGGGCGACGCCAAGCGACTCATCGCGGTCGGCCAGGCAGCGGCCCCGCGTACGAACCTGTTGGGTGAGGTCCTGCCCGCGCGGTATCCGGCGCTGGCGTCGGCGCTCGCCGCAGGAGAGATATCCATCGCGGCCGCAGCGCTCATCGTCAGCCTGCTCGAGCGCATTCGGATCAAAGTGGGGTCGGCTCGGGTCGAAGAGGCCGAGCGTCTGCTCGTGGCCCGCGCGGCGGGGATGTCCCTCGCCGACGTCGGCAAGCTGGTGGCCCGTGCCGAAGCCTGGCTCGACCCAGACGGCGTCGCCCCGAAAGAGCGAGAGGCGCGCGATCGCCGGTCGCTCACGATGTTCGAGCGTGATGGTTCCTTCTATTTGAACCTGCAGACCGACATCGCCTCGGGGGCACCGATCAAGGCTGCGATCCAGGCCTACGTGGGGGCGTCATTTCAGGCGCGGATCACCGCGACCGATCCCGAGGCACCGGATGCCGATCGTCGCTCGGTCGCGATGATCCAGGCCGATGCGTTGACCGCCATCTGCGACCACGCGATCGCCTGCGACAACGGCGGTATGCCCTCATCGGGTGCGACCGTGGTGGTGCGTGTGAGTCTCGACCAGCTCACTTCGGGCGAGGGCGGCGCGACGATCGACGGCAGCGACCAGCCCGTGAGTGTCAGCGCCTGCCGTCGGATGGCTGCGGGTGGCGGCATCATCCCGGTGGTTCTCGGATCGGCGGGGGAGATCCTCGACTGGGGGCGCGAGAAACGACTGTTCACCAGGGCGCAGCGGCTGGCCCTTGTCGAGAGAGACGGGGGATGCGCGATGTGCGGTCTCCCACCCCAGATGACCAAGGCGCACCACATCAGGTGGTGGGCGCGAGACAGCGGACCCACCGACCTGAACAACGGCGTGCTGCTCTGTGAGTCGTGTCATCACCGCATCCACGACAACGGGTGGGAGATCCGCATCGAGGGCATCGGGACCGCGGCACGGGTATGGCTGATCCCGCCTCGAAGCATCGATCTTGCGAGGACTCCGCGCCTCGGGGGCCGGGCCCGTTATGACATCGCTGCCTGACGACGATTGCGGTGCGCGGTTCAGACGTGCACGTCGGCGGGGGATTCCTCGCCCTCGTGGAAGTTCGGCTTCTTGCCGATCAGGCGGCCGATGCCCAGGATGATCCCGACGATGATCAGACCTGCGATCAGGCCCGCGATGGCCGAGAAGAGGGTGTCGCCGATCCAGACGATGACAGCGCCGAGGGGCTCGAGCGCGTGTTCGATGGCGTGCAGGATGTCTTCGCCGAAGTGCACGCCCACCTCACCGAGGTTCACGAGCAGCAGATGTCCACCGACCCACAGCATCGCGACTGTGCCGAGGATGCTGATGAAGCGGAAGACCGCCGGCATCGACCGCACGATGCGCATGCCGGTGTGGCGGACGCGGGCAACCGGGTTCTTCGCCATCTTCAGCCCGATGTCGTCGATCTTCACGAGCAGGGCGACCGCGCCGTAGACGACGCCGGTCATGAGCAGGGCGATCACCGCGAGGATCGCGAGCGTGGTCCAGATGTCGAGACCGGCCTCGAGGTTCGCGAGCGAGATCAGCATGATCTCCGTCGACAGGATGAGGTCGGTGCGCACGGCGCCCCACACGAGCTTGTTCTCGTTGCGGTCACTCTCGTCGGCGTGGCCGTGCTGCACGCCGAACCACTCGAGCACCTTCTCGGCTCCCTCGAAGCACAGGTACGCGCCACCGAGGATCAGCAGATAGGGCAGCACCCACGGCGCGAAGGCGGTGAGCAGCAGCGCGATCGGGATGATGATCACGAACTTGTTGGCGAGAGATCCGAGAGCGATCTTCGCGACCACCGGCAGCTCGCGGGCGGGCGTGATGCCCTGCACGTACTGCGGGGTCACCGCGGCATCGTCGATCACGACGCCGGCGGCCTTGGCCGAGGCCTTCATCGCGGCGCTGAGGATGTCATCGACGACGGCGAGCAGTCCAACCGACATGTGCGTCTCCCTGTGGTGTGTGTGGCTGAGCAACTCTATCGACTCCTTTCAAACTCACAGCCCGCTCACAGTCCTGCGGGACCAAAACCGGCGCCCTCCTGGTTCTCCTCTATGACGCTGCAGCCAGCCGCGTCAGACAAGGAGTCAGATCATGTCGAACGAGTACAGCAAGAACCCCGCGGCGGTCAGCGACCTCACGCACCTGCAGTACGAGGTGACGCAGGAGGACGCCACCGAGCCGCCCTTCCGCAACGCGTACTGGAACAACCACGACGACGGCATCTACGTCGACGTCGTCTCGGGTCAGCCGCTCTTCGCGTCGACCGACAAGTTCGACAGCGGCACCGGATGGCCGAGCTTCACCAAGCCCATCGAGGCCGATGCCGTGACCACGCGCACCGACCGCAAGCTGTGGATGAAGCGCACCGAGGCGCGGTCCAGCGGGGCCGACAGCCACCTCGGGCACATCTTCGACGACGGACCCCGCGACGCCGGAGGGCTCCGGTACTGCATGAACTCCGCGGCCCTGCGCTTCATCCCGGCTGACAGCCTGGAAGATGAGGGGTACGGTCGCTACCGTCACCTCTTCCCCACCACCCCCACCTCTGAGGAGCAGTCATGACCGACACCGGAACCATCACCCGCACCCCCGGAGCCGAGACCGCGGTGCTCGCCGGCGGCTGCTTCTGGGGCATGGAAGACCTCATCCGCCGCCAGCCCGGCGTGCTCGACACCCGTGTCGGCTACACCGGCGGCAGCAACGACCATGCCACCTACCGCAACCACCCCGGGCACGCCGAGGCCGTCGAGATCGTCTTCGACCCCACCAAGACGACCTACCGCGACATCCTCGCGTTCTTCTTCCAGATCCACGACCCGTCGACCAAGGACCGCCAGGGCAACGACATCGGCTCGAGCTACCGCTCGGCGATCTTCCCGCTCAGCCCCGAGCAGGAGGCTGTCGCTCGCGACACCATCGCCGACGTCGACGCCTCGGGTCTGTGGCCGGGCAAGGCCGTGACCACGATCGAGCCCGCGGGCCCGTTCTGGCAGGCCGAGGAAGAGCACCAGGATTACCTGATCAAGTACCCCAACGGCTACACCTGCCACTTCCCGCGTGCCGGATGGGTGCTGCCGAAGCGCGAAGAGAACGCCACCGTCTGACGGGGGTCAGCTCGCCTGCAAGAAAGCCAGCGCTGCTTCCTTGAAGGCGCGGGATCCCGGAGCGTTGAAGTGATTGCGGTCCGGGATCTCGAAGAACTGCCCCTGCGGGGCAGCGGTGGCGAGTGCGCGCGAGCCCTCGATGATGGCGTCCTTCGACCCCGTCGCGAACAGGATCGGGCTCGCCGGGGCATTCGAGGGGTCCGGGTCGATCGTCCGTGACGACCGCAGGCCCGCGGCCAGCGCCACGAGCGCGCCGAGATCGTTGCCCGGCACGCGCTCGGTCAGAGTGATGTAGTTCTGCGTCGTCGGATCCGACACGGGCGTGCCGTCGGCCAGATACGCGCGCACCTGATCGAGATCGAGCCGGGCGAGAGGGATGCCGTCGGGCACCCCGCCGAGCACGGCGCGGCCGATGCGATGCGGAAGATCGCGCACGACCTCCCAGCCGACGCGCGCGCCGAGCGAGTATCCGACATAGACCGCTTCATCGACGAGGTATGCGTCCATGACCGTCTCGACATCGGTCGCGAGGGTGCGGATCCCGTAGGCATCGGCCTGGTGCGGCTTCTGACTGAGGCCATGGCCCCGCTGGTCGAGCGCGAGCACCCGGTAACCGGCCTTGGTGAGCTCACGCACCCAGCCCGTGAGCACCCAGGTGTCGCGGGCGCTCGACGCGAAGCCGTGCACGATGACCACCACCGGAGCGTCGATCTCGCCCCACGTGTACGTGGCGAGGCGGGTGCCGTCGGCGGAGTACACCTGCTGGGGTTCGGGCATGTTGGTCAGGTCGGAGAGAGGAACAGCCACGGCATCCATTGTCCTCCTCTTGCCTCTGCACACAGACCGGGGGCCGACACGCCAGTTGTCGAACGGATCCGCCGAAGCGGTTCGTCGTCTGGCGTGTCGGCCCCCGGAACGGTGGCAGCTGCGACTCAGAAGCGAGCGCGCAGAGCGTCACCCAGCGATGCGTCGACGTTCGTCCAGTACTGGAAGAAGCGCTCGCGGATCGCGTCGATCGTGATGGCCTGTCCCTGACCGGTCAGCGTGTCGAGGAAGCGCGCGCGCTGCTCGTCGTCGAAGACCGTGCGGTAGAGCGTGCCCGCCTGACCGAAGTCATCGTCATCGAGGTGCAGGGTGGCCGCGGCGCGGATCAGCTCGCCATCCGACTCCCAGCTCGCCTCGACACCGGCAGCCGGGTCAGCGGTCGGGCCGCCGGCCGGGCCATACGAGTTCGGCGTGTAGACGCGGTGCTCGGCCGGGTTGAACTTGTACTGCATCTGGCCCTCGTGCATGTAGTTGCGCACCTCAGCCGCATGCGGCTGGTTGACCGGAAGCTGGTTGTAGTTCGCACCGATGCGGTAGCGCTGCGCGTCGGAGTAGGCGAACACGCGGGCCATGAGCATCTTGTCGGGCGAGATGCCGGTGCCGGGAACCTGGTTGCCGGGCGAGAAGGCGGCCTGCTCGATCTCGGCGAAGAAGTTCTGCGGGTTGCGGTCGAGCGTGAACGTGCCGACCTTGATGCGCGGGTAGTCCTTCTTCGACCAGGTCTTCGTCAGGTCGAACGGGTTGAAGCGGTAGGTCTTGCCCTCGTCGTAGGGCATGACCTGCACGTAGACATCCCACGAGGGGGCGTCGCCGCTCGCGATCGCGTCGAACAGGTCGCGACGGTAGTAGTCGGCATCCGACCCTGCGAGCTTCTCGGCCTCTTCGGCGCTCATCGCCTCGACGCCCTGCTTCGACAGGAAGTGGTACTGCACCCAGAAGCGCTCGCCTGCGGCATTGACCCACTGGTAGGTGTGCGAGCCGTAGCCGTTCATGTGGCGCCAGCTGCGCGGCAGGCCACGGTCTCCCATCAGGTACGTGACCTGGTGGGCGGACTCGGGTGAGAGGGTCCAGAAGTCCCACTGCATGTCGGCGTCGCGCAGACCCGAGTCGCCGAGGCGCTTCTGCGAGTGGATGAAGTCGGGGAACTTCATGGCGTCACGCAGGAAGAAGGTGGGGGTGTTGTTGCCGACGATGTCGAGGTTGCCCTCGGGCGTGTAGAAGCGCAGCGCGAAGCCACGCACGTCGCGCCAGGTGTCGGGCGAACCCTGCTCGCCGGCGACCGACGAGAAGCGCAGCAGCGTCTCGCTCTGAGCGCCGGGCTGGAAGGCCGCGGCACGCGTGTACGCCGAGACGTCTTCGGTCACGGTGAAGGTTCCGAACGCTCCGCCGCCCTTGGCGTGCGGGTTGCGCTCCGGCACGCGCTCGCGGTTGAACGACGCGAGCTTCTCGACGAGGTAGCGGTCGTGCAGGACAGTGGGGCCGTCTGCTCCGACGGTGAGCGAGTGCGCGTCGCTCGCGACGGGGGTGCCCGTCTGGGTGGTGGTCGATGGGTCGGTCATGTTCTTCTCCTTCTGCGCGCAGCGACGACGATCGCCCCGGGTGCCCGGGGTCGGGCGGCGGATGCTACTGCGCGGCGTTCTGGCAACTGGGGCACAGGCCCCAGAAGGTCACTTCGGCTGTCTGGACGGTGAATCCCCCCGCCGAAGACGGGGTGAGGCACGGCGCTTCGCCGACAACGCAGTCCACATCGCCGATGGCACCGCACTGGGTGCACACGATGTGGTGATGGTTGTCGTCGATGCGCCGTTCGTAGAGCGCCGCGGAGCCTGCCGGTTCGATCCGGCGGATCAGACCCGCCGTCGTCAGGTCCGCGAGGATGTTGTGCACCGACTGGATCGACGTCGTCGGAAGCACGTCGGAGACGGCGCGGAAGACCCGCTCCGCATCCGTGTGGGCCATGGATTCCAGGGCCTCGAGCACGGCGACGCGGCCCGCCGTCGCGCGCAGCCCGGCACCGCGAAGTGCCGAGTCGAGTTCTGTCTCCATGCCTCGACTCTAGCGTTTATTTTGAGTAACTCAAAAGAATGGCGTGTCGGCGACGCGGGTTGCATCCTGCATGCACACACGTAGCGTGAAGGGATGTCTACGAGACGCGCGACGACGGTGGGATTGATCCTGATGGTGGGCGTGGCGCTCGCCGGATGCAGTGGCGAACCCTCAGCGGAGGGCGAGGGATCCCCGTCGCCCTCCGCCTCGGCGTCGAGCCCCACGCCGACCCCGACTCCGGACGCCGAGGCGGATGAGGCGCTGCTCCCGGTGCCGGTCGAGGACATCGCCGACTGGGCGAAGACAGCGGTTCCCGGCCCGGACGTCGACGGATACGTCTTCGGGTTCTCCGGGTGGATGAGCGAGAACAGCTCGGCCCATGACGTGACGACCTTCACGTCGCTCGCGCCGGGGTCGTACCAGGCTCAGCTCGCCTGCAGGGGAGACGGCACCATCACTCTCACGACCAGCGAACTGGACGAGGAACCGATCTCGGAGCCGATCGTCTGCGCGAACGAGACGATCGCCTTCGATGTCACGAATGCTCGCACCGGGGCGCGCTTCGAGCTCGCCCTGGAGGGCGCGCCCACGGTCAACGCGGTGTCGCTCGTCGAGGCTCCCTGAGCACGTTTCGGGGTCAGGACTCCGACGGCTCGAGGGGCAGTTCGAGGCCGTAGTTCCACGTCAGGATCGCCGGCTGCTCGCGGTAGAAGCTCAGCACCGACACCGATCCGGCGTCCAGCGTGATCTGAGCGCCGAAGCGTGGAGCGAGCCGCAGGTAGACCGCGGTGAGGATGCGGAGGAAGTGCCCGTGCGCGACCAGCGCCACGTCACCCTCGACCAAGGCGGGCAGAACGCGTGTCAGCACGCGGGATGCGCGGGCCGCGACCTCCTCGACGGTCTCGCCCGGCGTGGCACCGCGGATCACGCCGTGGGTGAACGCGCTCCAGTCGTAGCCGAGCTCCTCGCGGATGTCCTTCGTCGTGCGTCCCTCGTATCCGCCGTAGTCCCACTCGACGAGCAGCGGATCGATCTCGGCGTGCAGGCCGGCGAGCTCGGCCGTGCGGCGGGCGCGCTCGAGCGGCGACGACAGCACGAGCGAGAAGTCGTAGTCGGCGACCAGCCGTCCGGCACCGCGGGCGAGGTCCTCGCCCCGCGCCGTGAGAGGGATGTCCGTGAGGCCGGTGTGCAGGCCGGCCCTCGACCACTCGGTCTCGCCATGGCGCAGCAGCACGAGCTTCCCCTGCGGGTTGTCTGGCGCGGGACGGTCGGGCAGCTGGTCGTACACGGGGATCGCAGGCACACCGCAACCGTAGCCCGACGTCGGGGCTCCGGTCACCGGGTGATCGTGAACCCGCCGCCGCGCACCCGCACCTTCCCACCGCCCACGGCATGGCCGCGCTGCGATCCGTCTGCCTCGTATGCTCGGCCGGCTCCGGGTGCGAGCGCAGCGACCCGCTGGTCGCGTCGAGTCCCGTTCGCATAGAGCACCGCCGCGCCAGAGGTGGTCGAGTACACCGCGTTCGCGACGGCCGGCTGGATCACCAGTGCGTCGAGCCGCAGGTCGCCGGTGCTCGTGCAGCGGACGGTCACCGGCTCTGCAGGCAGGTCGCCACCGAGCAGCTGCGGCACCAGCATCCCGTCGGCTTCGGTGAGTCCGCGTTCGCCGGTGCCACCCGCGGGCGTGCGAGTGCTCCACAGACGCCGGCGACCGCGGAACACCTCCCACACCGCTTCGCCCGCATCCGCCGCCTGTCTCCAGACGAGGCCGTGCAGGATGCCGTCGGCCTCGGTCACATCGAACTCGACCGACTCGCCCGCGGGAACGCGCACGTACGCGCCACCCGACAGGTTGCCCTCGCCGGTCCAGGAGCCGCCCTCGGGTCGCACGACGACGCAGCCCGCCGACCGCCGGGCGCTCTCTGCATCGATCACCCGCAGCCCCGAGAACGACGACAGACCGGTGATCGACGTCGCGATCCGGGCGATGTCGCGGTTCGCATCCAGCAGCAGCATCGTGAGCAGACCGTGGATGGTGGATTCTGCTCCGGAGTTCCGGTTCACCCGCCCGTCGGTCTCGACACCGTCGAAAGTCACACCGGTGGCCGGGTCGTAGACCGGGATGCCCGCCGTGTTCGCGCCGAAGAACCATCCGGCGGCAAGACCCGCGAGCACCCGCAGCCCCTCACCGGCCACGGACGCGGCCTGCACCGCCGCCGCGACGCGACCGTGCGCGCCGTATGCGATCTGGGCCTCCGCGGGCAACGGCGCCCAGGCATTGTGGGGCCCACCCGAGGCGAGCACCTGCGGGGTGAAGGTCCCGGCGTCCGCCACGGCGGCCGCAGTCCACTCGCGACGCCGCAGCAGCGCACCGGCGCGAGCGAGGGCCTCGGGCGCGGCCGCACCCCAAGCGTGCCAGAATCCCAGCGAACCGGTCCACGGAAGCACGGCGCCGAACGGCCAGCCCTTCGCAGGATCAGTGGCCATCGCCGCCACACCTTCGCCGTACGTCTGCAGAGCCTGTCGGCTTCGGGCGTCTCCGGCTTCGGTCGCGGCGACGAGTCCGAGCATGGCCTCGGCCGTGGCATCCGCTCCGCCGGCGATCAGCCAGGCGGGCAGGTCGCGCCCGTCGCTGCGCACCCACTGCCCGGCCCGCGACAGCGACTCGCGCCCGAGGGCGTCGAGGGCCAGATGCAGCCGCGAGAGCAGGAACGCCCCGAAATCGGCATCCTCCCGCCGGAAGGCCGCATAGCCCTCGCCGAACGCCCACACCGTGCGCGCCAGCCAGTACGACTCGGCGGAGTCCGACGGGTCGGGCAGCTCGACGGGGATCGCGCTGGGGTTCAGCGTGCCGTCCTCCTGCTGCCACAGCACCACGCGTCCGGCATTCGGCCCGCTGGTCGTCTGCAGGAACGCCAGCGACCGGAGCACATCGCGTGCCTCGTCGCGGCTCTGCACGTCGCCCGTCGCCCGCCACTCGCGCAGGAACACGATCGCGGCTCGGGCGATGTCATCCGCGTTGTACGCGCCCTGCGTCCAATAGCCGGTCACGGCGTCGCGAGTGCCGCCACCCACCGGTCGGTAGCCCCCGGCACCATCGGTGTCGGCATACGTCCATGGCGCGAGAACGCGCGGCGAGACGTCGATGTCGAACGTGGTGTGCGTGGCGCTCGCCACGACCGGCACCTCCGCGAGCAGAAAGCGCAGGTGTGCGAGGTTCGTGAGTCGCGCCCCGGCACCCGCCCCCGCGGGCAGAGACCCGCGATGCGAACCGGCCACGGATGCCGAGGCCTGCGCCCCGGCCGCGTCGAGGGGGAGCAGCGCGAGCGCCGAGGTCGCAGCGGCGGCGGTCAGGAACGTGCGGCGCGAGATGGCCATGTCGTCACTCCTCGCTCGTGTTCGAGTCGGCGCCGTCCCGCAGCGCCCGGCCCCACGGCTGGGCGGGGTCGTGGATGGCGACGGCCAGCGTCGTGTCCGACTGTCCGTAGTACGCGAACCACCTGCCCTGGAACTTCACGAGTCCCTCGACGAACGTGACGTTCGAGACGAGCCCGTGCATGTCCTCGAAGGTCTGCGGACGCAGCCATGGCTCCTGCAACCGCGCG
Organism: Microbacterium sp. K2; assembly: GCF_051365005.1. Taxonomy (NCBI): domain Bacteria; kingdom Bacillati; phylum Actinomycetota; class Actinomycetes; order Micrococcales; family Microbacteriaceae; genus Microbacterium; species Microbacterium sp. K2. The sequence goes on from NZ_JBLWII010000001.1 coordinate 2,434,038, forward strand.
AGCACCTTCGTCGGCTCGTCGGGGTCGATCGCGATCTGCCCGCAGCGGTAGTCGACGTCGACCGAACCGTCGGCGTGCACCGTGCGCGTCGCCCCGTTCGTGAGCATGACGAGCAGGCCGTTGTCTGTGACGACGGGCGATGTGCCGATCTCGACGAGCGCCTCGTCCCACGTGCCGGCAGTAGGGGAGTACATCGGCTCGGTGTCGGCGGTGCCCGGCGTCCAGTGGATGAGATCGTCGCTGGTCGCCCAGTAGATCGCACCCTCGCCGAAGTACATCCACCACTTGCCGTGCATCTTCTGCGGCACGATGACCCCGGCCTTCGACCAGTTGAACCCGCGGGGGTCCATGGTCTTGAACGTGTCGAAGTCGTCGAACAGCGGGCCGTGCTTGGTCCAGGTGCGCAGATCGGTCGAGGTCGCGAGGCACAGTTGCGCGCTGCGCCGATCCCAGCCGGTGTAGGTGAGGTAGTAGGTGCCGTCGATCAGCGCGATGCGCGGATCCTCGCATCCGTAGCGCTCGTAGTCCTCGGAGGGGGAGAGGATGGGGGCGTCCTCGCGTGTGAAGTTCACGCCGTCGCTCGAGCGGGCGATGCCGATGTGCGACACGATGTCGTCGGCATGCGCCCGGTAGAGAAGCACGACCTCGTCGCCGTCGACGAGCGCCGCCGGGTTGTAGAGGTTCGCCGACTCCCAGCTGTCGCCCTTCGGGCGCAGGATCGGGTTGCCCTCGTAGGGAGTGAACGGGCCGAGGGGGAAGGATGCTCCGGTGAACATGGGGGTCCTTTCTGGGGGACTGGGGAGGGCGGATCAGCCCTTGACGGCCGCACCGAGGTCGGTGGCCCGGAAGAAGCGCTGGAAGACGATGAAGAGGATCACGACGGGGAAGGCCAGCGCGGTCGCACCCGCGAGGATCGCTCCGTTCGGGTTCGCCGTGGACTGTGCGACGTTCGAGATGTAGTTCGCGAGAGACACGGCGAGCGGCTGCAGCGATGCGTCCTTCGTGATGAGGAACGGCCAGAGGAACTCGTTCCATGGACCGATGAAGGTGACGAGCACGACTGTCACGAGCACCGGCTTGATCAAGGGGATCGCCACCGAGGTCAGCAGGCGGATCTCCCCTGCGCCGTCGATGCGGGCGGCCTCGAAGATCTCGACCGGCAGCGCCTTGAAGAACTGCACGAAGATGAACACCGCCGTCGTGTTGATGAGGAACGGCAGGATCATGCCCATGTACGAGTCGCCGAGCCCGTAGTTGCGGGTGATCTGCACGTACAGCGGGATCATCAGCAGCTGGAAGGGCACCATCTGCACCAGCAGCATGAGCACCCAGATGACGCCGCGACCTCGGAAGTCGAGTCGCGCGATCGCGTACCCGGCGAGCAGGCCGAACACGACGGTTCCCAGCAGCACGCCGGCCGTGAAGATCAGCGAGTTGAGCAGGGAGCCGGCCAGGTCGATGCGGGAGTCGATCGCGAGGAAGTTGTCGACCGTCCAGCCGCTCGTCGGGAACAGCTCGTCGGGCGAGTTCGTCGGGTTCTCCTGGAACGCCCCGACCAGCATGAAGTAGAACGGGAAGGCGAAGCCGATCGCCGCGACCGTGAGCAGGATCAGGCTCAGGATGCGGGGCAGTGAACGCTTGCGTCTCATGGTCATCGCTCCCTGGTTGCACGGTTGGCGGCGAGCGACAGCATGCCGACCAGGATCACGAGGACCATGCCGATCGCGGCCGCGGTGTCGGGGTTCTGCTGCTGGATGCCCAGTTGATAGATGAGCAGCACGGGTGTCGAGGAGGCGCCGTCGGGGCCGCCGCCGTTCGTGAGCAGGTACGGCTCGGTGAAGAGGTTCGCTCCGGTGATGATCGACAGGATCAGCACGAGCGTGGTGGCGCTGCGCACACCGGGAACCGTGACGTTCCAGAAGCGCGAGAACGCGCCGGCACCGTCGGTCTCGGCCGATTCGTAGAGCTCTTTCGGCACGTTCTGCAGGGCCGCGAGGTACAGCAGGATGTAGAAGCCCAGCTGCTTCCACGTGACGTACAGCGCGATCATCGGCATCGCGAGACCGCTGTTCACCAGCCATGACGGATCGGGGGCGAGTGGCCCGAGGATCGTGTTGATCAGACCGTTGCCCGAGAACAGCAGCATCCAGACTCCGACGAGCGAGACGCTCGCCGTCAGATACGGCACGTAGAACGCCACGCGGTAGGCGGCCACCCAGCGGATGCCGGTGTTCAGCGCTGCCGCGAGCACGAGCGAGAGCACGGCGGTGAGCGGCACGTTGATCACGAGGAAGATCAGGGTGTTGCGGAACGATCCGAGAACCCTCGGGTCGGTGAGCACGGTGACGAAGTTGTCGAAGCCCACGAACGGCCGGTCGACTTCGACATTGGGGGCCGTGAAGAAGTAGTCGTGGAAGGCGATGTAGACCGCGAATCCCAGTGGGAACGCGAAGATCGCCAGCACGAAGACCAGATACGGCAGGGCGAAGAGGCCGCCGATGGGTTGCGCACCCGACATTTGGGTGCGCAACCGCGCCCTCGGTGACCGGCCCGCGGACGGGGCCGGGGCGGCGGTGCCCCCGGCCACGCCCGCGACCGCGTCGTCTCGGAGGGTCACGAGATCACTCGGCGACGAGGTCGTCGATCTTCGTCGCGGCGTTCTTCAGGAAGTCGTCGATCGACTCCTTGCCGAAGATCACGGCGGCGGAGTACTCGTCGCGGAACGCCTGCCAGGCCTCGACAGAGTTGGGGATGCTGGGCACGTCTGCCGTGGCCTCGGCCTGCTCGGCGAACGCCACGTAGTTCGGGTTCGCGTCGAAGTAGTCGGCGTAGGTCTCGGTGAGGTCGGTGCGCATCGGCATCTGGCCCGTCGCCTCGAGCAGCTGTCCGTCGCTGTCGACGCTCGTCGAGAACTTCAGGAACTCCCACGCGGTGCCCTGGTTCTCGCACGCGGTGAACATCGAGACGCTCTTAGAGTCTGCGAACGTCGTGGGGTTCTCCCGGCCGTCGCTGGTCGGCACAGGCATGAACCCGACGTCGACGGTCTCGGCATACGACGGGATGGCCCACGGTCCGGCGAGCTGCATGGCGGTCGTCCCCGCAGACATCGCGTCATCGGTCGATGCCTCGTTGGGCGAGAGCTTCTCGTCGTAGAAGGTCTTCCAGAACTCCGCGACCTCGCGCCCGGCATCCGAGTCGACCGTCGCCGCGCCGTCTTCGACGAGCATCGTGCCGTCGGTCTCGGCGAGGTACAGGGGATAGAAGTCGAACCAGGGCTGGTAGAACTCGCTGGTGGGTGCCGGCCAGATCGCGCTCTGCACTCCGGATTCGACGATCGCGCGTGACCCGGCGAGGAACTCGTCGTACGAGGCCATCTGGGGGTCTTCGGGATCGATGCCCGCCGCCTCGAACAGGGCCTTGTTGTACATCACCATGACCGGGTTCGACTTCCACGGCAGCTGGTAGAAGCTGCCGTCGGTCGCGTACGAGTCGACCTCGCCGCCGCGCTCGGTGATGTAGTCGCTGCCGCCCTCCATGGTGCTGAGGTCGACGAGTCCGCCCTGCTTGACCCAGCCTGACACCGCCGCCGGAGCCACGTTGTAGACGAGGCACGGAGCGGTGCCGGCGGTGATGGCCGCGGTGATCGCCTCTTCCGACGACGAACCGGCGGGGATCTCCTGAGCGTTGACCTGCTCGTCGGGGTGCTCGGCGTTCCAGGCCTCGACCACGGCGGTGCCCCAGGCGACCTCCTGTTCGTTGTTCGACAGCCAGATGTCGATCGAGCCGGTGCCCTCGGCCGAGGCGTCGCCGCCTCCGCCACCGGACGAGCAGCCGGTGGCGACCAGTGCGACGGCTCCCAGGAGCGCTGCTGCGCGGATCTTCTTCTTCATGTTGTCCTCCTTGACGCGATGGTTCGGGTGATCGTCTAGCGGGTGGTGCTCTCCCGGAAGTGCACGACGTTGCAGTCGACGACCTCTGTGCGCGGCTCGGCACCGAGGATGTCGGCCTGCAGCAGGCGGGCGGCGGCGCGTCCCCGCGCGGCAGGGCCCGATGAGACGCTCGTCAACGCGGGGGAGAGATGAGCCGAGAGGTGGTCGTCGTCGAAGCCGGCGATCGCGAGATCCCGGGGGATGCTGAGGCCGCCCGACCGTGCGAATGACAGCCCGGCGATCGCCATGGTGTCGTTCGAGTACAGGATGGCGGTCGGGCGCTCGGGCAGCGCGAGCAGTTCGGCGGTGCGCTCGCGGCCGCTCGAGGCGGTGAAGTCGCCTTCGCGCAGCAGAGCATCGCCGCCCACGGCGTCGATGTAGGCATCAGCCCGCACCCGGGAGTGCACGTAGTCGAGCGGACCCGAGACGTGCGCGATGCGCTCATGCCCCTCGGTGCGCAGGTGAGCGATGATCTCGCGCACGGGCGAGTCGTCATCGGTGCGCACGCAGGAGAACCTGGTCGGCTGCTCGTAGGCGCCGACCAGCACCGACGGGAGGTCGAGCTCTTCGAGCAGCGGCACGCGCCAGTCATCGTTTCTCAGGTCGAGCAGCAGGGCGCCATCCGCGCGACCGTGACTGAGCGACCGGTAGGCCCGCTCTTCGGCTGCGCGATCGGGAACCACCTGCAGGATCAGGGCGGTCTCGGTCTCGGCCAGCACCGACTCGACACCGGCGATGAACGCGGGGAAGAACGAGTCGTTCGCGATGACCTCAGGGTCGCGGGCCAGCACGACCGCGATCGCGTTGGCCTTCTGGGTGGCCAGCGCGCGGGCGCTCTGGCTCGGCACCCAGTTCAGCTTCTCAGCGGCGGCGAGCACCTTGGCCCTGGTGTCGTCGGAGATGGGACGCTTGCCGCTCATCGCGTGCGAGACGGTGGCCTTGGTGACGCCGGCCTCGCGGGCGACGTCGGCGATCGTCGTGCGGCTCATGCCACCTCCTCGTGGAACTTCCGGGTTGACCCCTGAGCACTCGGCACGGCACGATTTAACCGGTTTGACGAATGCGGGTGAAGCGAGTGTAAACCGGTTTGATGACCGCGGTCAAGAGCTCCTCTCGATCTCCCGGAGGACCCGCGTCAGACGAAGGTGACGGTCTGCTGCAGCCGGGTGCGCACGTCGAAGAGCTCGTTGCCGCCGATGGCACGGGCGCCGGGGACTCCCTGGCGCAGCACCATCGAGAGCGCGCTGCGACGCACGACCACGACGGGCACGCCGCGGCTGCTGCCCAGCGGCGTGACGGCCTGGGCCAGATCATCGTCGGGGAGCACCATGATGAGTCCGCCGAACTTCACGCGGGCGGCTTTGGCGACGGTGCGCATGCGCGCGAGAGCCGCGGTGACGGGTGCGCGGGTGCCGAGGCTCGGGCCGGTGATCTCGCCTCGCCGGAACCCGACGACCCCGCCGAAGTCCTCCGACATGATGCCGTAGAGGCCGGACGGGCTGAGCACGACGTGGTCGAGCTTGTCGTCGGCATCCGCTCCTGTGGCGACGTCGTGCCACACCGTGAAGCCCATGCCGAGGGCGCTCACGGTGCGGGCGGTCGCCTCTTCGGCGAGAGCATCGGCGAGCAGGCGTCGCAGGTCGCGCGGGGCCGAGCGCACGAGCGCGGGGTCGTAGGGGTCGGGCACCTCGACGCCGCGGCCGGCCCACTCGCGGATCAGCGACAGGTAGCGCTCGCGGCGCCAGCCGCCGGGGTGGCCGTACGACCGTGCCCGGGGGCGGGTGTCGGTGCGGGCGGCCGACTGCGGTCGCCAGCCGTTCCACTCAGGCTCGGCCGGGATGCCGGGGTGCGCACCCGAGCGACGGTCGTAGGCGGCGCGGCCCTCGGGGGTGCCGATCAGCTCCCACGCTCGCTGCACCTGGATGAACACGGCGGCGTCACCACCCGTGTCGGGGTGGGACTGGCGCAGGCGACGACGGTAGGCGCGCCGCAGCTCGTCGTCGTCGACGGTCGGGTCCACACCGAGGATCTCGTAGGCAGAAGCCGAGAGCGGGCTGTCGAACATCGCTCTCCTTCCGAGATCGCGGCATCCAGAATATCCGGACGCTGTTGTGGATCAGCCGTGGCCGTCGGCCGGGGTCAAGCCGGCACGTCGACGACGCGCTCGACGCCGATCACCGGCACGACGGAACCGGCGGATGCCGCCGCGATGTCATCCGCGAGCCGGTCGAGCTCCTGCGCGGGCACCCACACCTCGAAAGTCGCCAGCGCTGCGTACCGGGGCTCGCCGAGCGTCGCGCCGTGACGCGGCACCCAGTCGCGCAGAAGGTTGTCGAAGCGTCCGGCATCCGCCTGCGCGACGTCGATCGTCACCTGGGTCAGAGACTGGCGGTGCACGAGCGATGCGAGATCGAGGGCTTCCGAGACAGCGGTCGAGTAGGCCCGCACGAGCCCGCCGGCGCCGAGCTTCACGCCGCCGAAGTAGCGGGTCACCACTGTCACGACGTCCGTCAGCTCACGCCGTCGCAGCACCTCGAGCATCGGCACTCCCGCGGTTCCGGACGGCTCACCGTCATCCGACGAGCGGGCCTGATCGCCGAGCAGACCGGTGACCATCGCGGTGCAGTTGTGCCGCGCATCCCACCACTGCTTGCGGATGCGCGCGATCACGGCATCCGCGTCCTCGACCGAGGTGACCGGCTCGACGGTCGCGATGAACCGCGACTTCTTGATGATGAGTTCGTGCCCCACGGGCGCGGCGATCGTGGCCGGGTAGGTGCGGGGCGGAGTCATCCGCCTCAGACTACCCAGCGCACTCGCGCGCTCAACGATCGACGAACGACATCTGCTGCGGGTTGTACCGGTCGCCCTGCACGCCGACCCGATCGGCGAGCCGATCGAGATCCGCCATCTCGTCGGCCGACAGCGCCACAGCCGTCGCTCCGGCGTTCTCGGCGATCCGCGACGTGCGCCTCGTGCCGGGAATCGGCACGATCCACGGCTCCCGAGCGAGCAGCCACGCGAGGGCGATCTGGCCGGGGGAGGCGTCCTTGGACTCCGCGAGCGAGGCGACGTGGCCCACCAATGCCTCGTTCGCCGCCCGGTTCTCCTCGCTGAAGCGCGGGATCGTGCCGCGGATGTCGCCGTCGGCGAATGAGGTGGTGCGATCGACCGTGCCGGTGAGGAACCCCTTGCCGAGCGGGCTGAACGGCACGAAGCCGATGCCGAGCTCGCCGAGTGTGGGCAGGATCTCGGCCTCAGGGTCGCGCGTCCACAGCGAGTACTCGCTCTGCAGCGCCGTGACGGGCTGCACGGCATGGGCCCGGCGGATCGTCGAGGCCGATGCCTCGGACAGCCCGAAGTGCCTCACCTTGCCCTCGGCGATCAGCTCGGCCACCGTGCCTGCGACGTCGTCGATCGGCACATCCGGGTCGACACGGTGCTGGTAGAAGAGGTCGATCACGTCGGTGCGCAGGCGACGCAGCGACTGCTCGGCGACGCGACGGATCTGCTCCGGCCGGCTGTCGAGCCCGACGCTCTTGCCGTCTTCGATGCGCCAGCCGAACTTCGTCGCGATGACGACCTGGTCGCGGATGGGCTCGAGAGCCTCGCCGACCAGCTCCTCGTTCACATAGGGGCCGTAGACCTCCGCGGTGTCGAAGACGGTGACGCCGAGGTCGAGAGCCGACCTCAGCACGCCGATCATCTCGTCGCGGGTGCCGGGGTTCGGCCCGTAGCTCTGTGACATTCCCATGCAGCCGAGTCCGACGCTACGCGCGGCATCGACGATGAGGGAGGGGCTGTCAGACCCTCCTTCATCCGCCCGCGGCTACTCCGGGGAGTCGTCGCGCAGGTAGGCGATGTGCGCTGCGTGATGGGTCAGATGGTTCTGCGACGTGCGTACGAACAGCCACGACACGAACAGCAGTACGAACCAGATCGGCGTCACCAGCAGCGCGGTCAGCGTGTCGGGCTGGGTCGTCAGTGCCCAGAGGATGAACACGAAGAACGCGAGCACCACGTAGACCATGAAGACGCCGCCCGGCATGCGGAACTTCGACGCCGCGACCTTCTCGGGCCGCCGGCGCCGGTAGACGAGGTAGCTGCACAGGAAGATCGTCCAGACGAACATGAAGCACACGGCCGACACCGTGGTCACCATGTCGAACGCGGTGCCGATGTCTTCACCCGCATAGAGCAGCACGACGCCCGAGAACAGCAGGATGCACGACAGGAACAGCGCGTTCTGCGGCACCCTTCGCTTCGACAGCCGGCCGAAGATGCGCGGTGCGTCACCGTCTTTCGCGAGACCGAAGACCATGCGCGAGGTCGAGTAGATGCCTGAGTTGGCGCTCGACATGGCCGAGGTCAGCACCACGAGGTTCACGACCGTCGCGGCGATGCCGAGGCCCGCGAGGGCGAACATCGCGATGAACGGGCTCTCGCCGGCGACGTACTCGGTCCACGGGGTGACCGCCATCAGGATCACGAGCGCACCCACGTAGAAGAGCAGGATGCGGATCGGGATCGCGTTGATCGCCTTGGGCAGGTTCTTCTCGGGGTCCTTGGTCTCGGCCGCGGCGGTGCCGACGAGCTCGACGCCGACGAAGGCGAACACCGCGATCTGGAACCCGGCGACGAAGCCCATGAAGCCGTGCGGGAACATGCCGCCGTGGACCCACAGGTTGCTGAAGCTCGCGGTTCCCGCATCGTGCTGGAAGCCGGTGAAGATCATCACGAGACCCGTGACGATGAGCGCGACGATCGCGATGATCTTGATGAGCGCGAACCAGAACTCCATCTCGCCGAACGCGGCGACGGTGGGCAGGTTCAGTGCGAGCAGGATGACGATCACGAGCACGCCGGGGATCCACAACGGGATGCCGGGGATCAGCGCATCCGTGTACCCCGCGATCGCGATCACATCCGCCACTCCGGTGACGACCCAGCAGAACCAGTACGTCCATCCGGTGAAGAAGCCGGCCCACGGGCCGAGCAGGTCGCTCGCGAAGTCGCTGAACGACTTGTACTTGAGGTTCGACAGCAGCAGCTCGCCCATCGCCCGCATGACGAAGAAGAGCATGAAGCCGATGATCATGTAGACGAAGATCACCGAGGGGCCGGCGACCGAGATCGTCTTGCCGCTGCCCATGAAGAGGCCGGTGCCGATGGCGCCGCCGATCGCGAGCAGCTGGATGTGACGGTTGCTCAGGGCCCTCTTCAAGTGCTGGTCGTCGCCGTCGGCGGTTCCGTCCACCCCGACGGATCCCCGTGTTCTCTCTGTCGTCATCGCTCGAACCTCCGGTGTTGGGCGCCGCGTCCCGCTGCGGCATCCTTCCGACCGTAATGGCCGATCGGGGATGGCAGTTAACCGAATCGATTCGATATCCTGGTTCGACCCCCGATCATCCCCCCAGTTCTGCGAGCCGCTCCTCTCATGGCCACCTCTCTCACCACGGGCCGCCCGTGGCGCGTCATCCTGTCGTTCTCGATCCCCCTGCTGCTCGGCAATGTCGTGCAGCAGATGTACCAGTTCGCCGATGCCGTCGTCGTCGGCCGGCACCTCGGCGTCGAATCTCTCGCCGCCGTCGGCGCGACCGGCAGCCTGCTGTTCCTGCTGATCGGTTTCGCCTGGGGCCTGACGAGCGGCTTCGCGATCCCCATCGCTCAGGCGTTCGGCGCGGGTGACGGTGCGGCGGTGCGCCGCTCGGTCGCCACGGGTGTGATCCTGACCGGCATCACGAGCGTGGTGCTCACGATCGTCGCGCCGCTGATCGCGGCACCGACGCTCGCCCTGCTGCAGACGCCGGCCGAGCTCATGCCCGAGGCCACGGTCTTCACGCAGATCAGCTTCATCGGCGCGAGCGCGACGATGTTCTTCAACTACCTCTCGGCGATCATCCGCGCGATCGGCGACTCGCGCACGCCGCTGATCTTCCTCACGGTGTCGTGTGCGCTCAATGTCGGCCTCGTGATCCTCATGGTCGGCCCGCTCGACTGGGGCGTGGGCGGCGCTGCCCTCGCGACCGTCGTCGCCCAGGCCGTGTCGGTCGCGCTGTGCCTCGAGTTCGTGCGCCGTCGGCTGCCGATGCTGCACCTGCGTCGGGCCGACTGGCGCGTCGCCCGCGACGACTTCAGGGAGCACCTGCGCCTCGGCCTGCCGATGGGTTTCCAGGCGTCGATCATCGCGATCGGCACGCTCGTCGTGCAGGTGGCGCTGAACACCCTCGGCTCCGATGCCGTCGCCGCCTACACGACGGCGTCCCGCGTCGACGGCCTCGCCGTGGCGTTCCTCTCGTCGCTGGGTCTCGCCTCATCGATGTACACGGCGCAGAACCTGGGTGGACGCCGCCCCGACCGCATCCGCCGCGGTGTCGTCGAGGGCACCTGGATGGCGATCGCCGCCGGCATCGCGCTCGGAGTCGTCATCATCGCGTTCGGTGCACCCCTGGTGCGGCTGTTCGTCGGCGAGGGCGCCGCAGCGGATGAGGTCGTCGACCTCGCACACCTCATGCTGATCATCAACGGATGCGGTTACTGGGCGCTCGGCGTGCTGTTCGTGCTGCGCGGTGCACTGCAGGGCCTCGGTCACACGCTCGTGCCCACCGTCACGGGGGTCATCGAGCTGGTGATGCGCGTGGGTGCCGCCATCGTTCTCGGCGCGATGATCGGCTTCGAGGGCGTCGCGCTCAGCAACCCTCTCGCCTGGCTCGGCGCGATCGTGCTGCTGGTGCCGGCGTATGTGCGCGCTCATCGCTCGCTCGCTCGCATGCCGGTCGACCCGATCGAGTCCACCGAGACATCGGCGATGGCGATCATCGGACCGACGGACGGCTCGATGGTCGTCGATGCGGTCGTCACTCAGCCGGTGCGCGTGGTCAAGACCTCACGTTTCGGGCGGTTGACGCGTCGCTGAACAGCTCGTCACGGTTGCAGAACATCATCCTTGAGATGGATGTCCATCATGCCGACACTTCGTAATGTTGGTAGTGCGGAGATTCCGCGGACCGGGGGGTCGTGATGACATCGTCAAGGGTGGCAAGCGAACTGGCATCGATTCTGGTGCCGATCGGAGTGGCGGGAGCTGTGCTCGCAGCGCTGTGTGCGCTCATCGCAGGGGTCGCGATCATGCGCGGCGCGGCGGGTCTCGCCGGTGGAGCGGTCGGTCTGTGGATTCCGAGCGCGATGCTCAGCTCCACGGCATCGTTCGCGAACCAGTGGACGCCGCTGCTGATCTCAGGCGCGGCGCTCGTCGCGATGCTGGTGGTCGGAGCCGTGGGTCGAGGCATCGTGAGCGCGGGTGAGCCGGCACGCGAAGCGGCCCGCGCAGCGCGCGTCCAGGCTCTCGTCGACGCACCGGATCCGGTTGCCGTGCCACGCAGCACGACGGTGACGCCGAGCACAGGCAGTCAGCCCGCGCTGGCAGGCTGAGAGCTCGTCAGCGGTAGTCGCGGTCGCGGTGCTGCGCGGCCTCGTCTCCTGAGGTCACGCGATCGGCCTCTCTGGCGCGCAGCTCGACGCGGCGGATCTTGCCCGAGATCGTCTTGGGCAGCTCGGGGACGAACTCGATGATCCGCACCCACAGGTGCGACGACAGGCGGTCGTGGGCGTAGGCGAAGATCGAGCGGGCGGCGTCGGCCTCGGCACCGACCGCGTCGGGGTGCAGGCACACGTACGCCTTCGGAACCGCGAGCCGCGTCGGGTCGGGGCTCGGGATCACCGCCGCCTCGATCACGAGGTCGTGCTCCAACAGCACCGACTCGAGCTCGAACGGTGAGATCTTGTAGTCGGAGGCTTTGAACACGTCGTCTGCCCGGCCGATATAGGTCAGATACCCGTCGGCATCCCGCTGGGCGATGTCACCGGTGTGGTGGTAACCGCCGACGCGAGACTCGGCCGTCTTGTCGGGATCGTCGTAGTACCCGGCCATGAGCCCGACCGGAGGGTGGGTCAGGTCGAGCGCGATCTCGCCCTCGTGCTCGGCGATCTCTCCGGTGGCGGGGTCGATCAGCACGACCGGGTACCCGGGCAGCGGGCGGCCCATGGAGCCGACCTTCACGGGCTGACCGGGAGAGTTGCCCACACAGGCCGTCATCTCGGTCTGCCCGAAGCCGTCGCGGATCGTGCCGCCCCACGCCTCGCGCACCCGGTCGATGACCTCCGGGTTCAGCGGCTCACCGGCCCCCACGAGCTCGCGCGGCGGGTGGGTGAGCCGCGCGAGGTCGGCCTGGATCAGCATCCGCCACACCGTCGGCGGGGCGCAGAACGTCGAGACGTGGTGCGTGTCCATGACCTGCATCAGGGTGTTCGCGTCGAACCGGTCGTAGTTGTAGACGAAGACCGTCGCCTCGGCGAGGAACGGCGAGTAGAAGCTCGACCATGCATGCTTCGCCCATCCCGGCGACGAGATGTTCAGGTGCACGTCATCAGGTCGCACGCCCAGCCACCACATGGTCGACAGGTGTCCGATCGGGTACGAGACGTGCGTGTGCTGCACGAGCTTCGGGCGGCTGGTCGTGCCGCTCGTGAAGTAGAGCAGGGCCGTGTCGTCGGCCGGCGTGGCGGCGTCCGGTTCGAAGGTCGTCGGCGCGTCGGAGGAGTCGTCGAAGCGCGTCCACTCCGCCGGCATGCCGTCACCCACTCCGATGCGAAGCACGTCGGCGTCGATGTCGGCGATGCGCTCACCGAGGCTGCCGAGCGTGACGATCGCGCGGGCCCGGCCGTGCTCGACGCGGTAGGCGAGGTCGGATGCCGAGAGCAGGGTCGACGTCGGGATCGACACCGCGCCGATCTTGGTGATGGCGAGCATCACCTCCCACAGCTCGATGGTGTTGCCGAGCATCACGATGACGTGGTCGCCTCGTCGGATGCCGAGGCCGGTCAGCCAGGCCGCGACCTGGTCTGAGCGGGCGGCCAGCTCTCCATAGGTCCACGACTCGAGACTGAGATCGGCCGACACGATCTGCACGGCAGGGCGGTCGGGCGTCTCACCCGCGATCACGTCGAACCACTCGAGCGCGAAGTTGAACTCGGTGGGCGACGGCCAGACGAATCCTTCTCGCGCCGCCGCGTAGTCCGTCGCGTTCGCGAAGAGGAAGTCGCGCATCTCCCTGATCGCGGTCGTGGCTGCGGTGGCGCTGCGGCTCATTCGGGGCTCCCTTGCTCGACGGACCAGTCCATCCTCGCCCACGATCCGCTCAGCGCGCGAGCAGACCGGCCCCGTCGCGGAGCTCGAACACCAGCTGCGTCTCGGTGCCGCGGACCACGGGGTGGATCGTGATGTGCTCGAGCACGATGTCGCGCAGAGCGGTGGCATCCTGCACCGCGACGTGCACGAGGAAGTCGTCGACGCCCGCGACGTGGAACACCTGCAGCACCCGGGGGATGCTCGCGAGCGCGTCGAAGAGCGCCGTGACCTTGGCGCCGGTGTGATTCGCGAGGCGCACTTTGATGATCGCCTGCAGGGGCAGGCCGAGAGCCGCCCCGTCGACCCGGATGCGGGTGTCGCGGATGATCCCGCGCTCACGCAGCGCTCGCACGCGATGGGCGCACGTGGACTCCGCCAGGCCCAGCCCGTGCGCGAGAGCCTTGTTCGTGACCTCGGCGTCGCGGGTGAGCACGGCGAGGATCTCGAGATCGATCTCGTCGAGTTGTGCTTTCGCCAATGCCCGCACCTCCCTGTGGTCGCATGTTCGCTCAGAATATCGGGAACCACTCAGAACACGACGGATGCTGTCGAATTTCTGCGCATCGATCGTGATTCGGGCAACGTGGCAGGCATGACTGCACCGTTGCATCCAGACACCGTCGCCGTGCACAGCGGCCGCTCAGACCTCGAAGGACTCGGCGTCCACGCTCTGCCGATCGACCTGTCGACGACCAACCCGCTGCCCGACATCGAGCGCGGTGGCGACTCGTACGAGGCGATGGCGACGGGTGGGCGGCCGCCCGCCGACGGCAGCATGGTCTACGCGCGGCTCTGGAACCCGACCGTGGCGCGGTTCGAAGACGCCCTCGCCGAGCTCGAGCACGCCGAGGCATCAGTCGCCTTCGCCTCGGGCATGGCGGCGATGACCGCGGTGATCCTCGCGCACGGACCGGCTGCCGGCAAGAACCACGTGGTGGCGGTGCGCCCCCTCTACGGCGGCACCGACCATCTGCTCGGCTCGGGCCTGCTGGGTGTGCAGACCACGTACTGCCACCCTGCCGAAGTCGCCGCGTCGATCCGCCCGGACACGGGACTCGTGGTGGTCGAGACGCCCGCCAACCCGACCCTCGAGATCGCCGACATCGCTGCGGTGGTGGCGCAGGCCGGAGCCGTGCCGGTCGTCGTCGACAACACCTTCGCGACGCCCGTGCTGCAGAACCCCCTCGACCACGGCGCGGCCATGTCGCTGCACAGCGCCACGAAGTACCTCGGCGGGCACGGCGATGTGATCGCCGGTGTGGTGGCCTGCAGCGAGCAGACCGCTGAGGCGCTGCGCCGGGTGCGCGCAGTGACGGGCGGGCTCCTGCACCCGCTCGGCGCCTACCTGCTGCACCGCGGGCTCACGACCCTTCCGGTGCGCATGCGGGCACAGCAGGAGAGCGCTCGCCGCATCGTGCAGTGGCTGATCGACCGGCCAGAGATCGCGGAGGTCTTCTATCCCGGCCTCGACGACGATCCCGACGGCGTCCTCGCGCGCCAGATGCGCGGCACCGGGGCCATGATCGCGATGCGGATGCAGGGCGGGTACGCAGCGGCATCCGCCGTCACCTCGACGACATCGCTGTTCACGCACGCCGTGTCGCTGGGAGGCGTCGATTCGCTGATCCAGCATCCGGCCGCGCTCACGCACCGGCCGGTGCCCGCAGAGGCCCGCCCCGACGCGGATGTGCTGCGGCTGTCGATCGGTCTCGAGAACGTCGACGACCTGATCGCCGACCTCGCCCGGGCGTTCGCGGCACTGTCGCGGGCGGGCGCGCCCGTTGCCTCGATGCCTGCGGAGCGGCTGACCAGCTCCTAGGGCAGGCGGATCGTGCCCGTCGCGATGCGCTCGGTCGGCATCCGATCGCGGTTGTAGGTGATCTCCTTGTATCCGTGAGGTGTCGGCAGACCGTCTTCGTCGAGGCTCACGAACACGATCTTCTCGATCGTGAGGATGCGCTTGCGGGTGATCATGTTGCGGGCGACCGCGCGCATGGTCAGAGAAGTGGTGCCGAAGTGGGTCGCCTGCAGGCCGATCTCGATCAGGTCGCCCTGCACGGCCGAGGCCTCGAAGTTGATCTCGGAGATGTGCTTGGTCACCGCGCGGTAGTTGCCCAGCTGCACGATCGCGTAGATCGCGGCCTCCTCGTCGATCCACTTGAGCAGGCTGCCGCCGAACAGCGATCCGTTCGCGTTGAGGTCTTCGGGCTTCACCCATTTGCGGGTGCGGAAGTTGATGCCGTCTTCGGACCACTGCCACTCGGGTGTCTGCTGCTTAGCCATGCTTCGAGGGTAGGAGCGTCGTGAGTCGGGGGTGTTACGCGTGCACATCCGTGCAGGTCGACGCGCGATCTGCCTCAGGCGGATCTGCCGAGGGCGGATACCGCGCCACGCACGTTCTCGGAGACGGATGCTGGGGCCATGAGCGAAGACAACCCCATCCCGCAGTTCGGCCCCGAGGCCCGACGAGCCCTGTTCCATGAGCGCGTGCTCGTGCTCGACGGAGCCCTCGACGACGACAACGGCACGCTGCTCATGACGCAGCTGCTCACTCTCTCGGCCGAGGATCCGACGACCGACATCGCCCTGTGGATCCACTCGCCCGGAGGCTCGGTGCCGTCGATGCTCGCCATCCGCGACCTCATGAAGATGGTGCCGAACGATGTGTCGACCCTCGCGCTGGGGCTCGCCTGCAGCGCAGGGCAGTTCCTGCTCTCGGCCGGCACGAAGGGCAAGCGCAGGGCGCTGCCGCACGCGCGCATCCTCATGCATCAGGGGTCGGCCGGCATCGGCGGCTCGGCCGGCGAGATCGAGACGCAGGCCGACGACCTGAGGCACATGCGCGACACGGTGCTCGGGCTGATCGCCGCCGACACGGGGCAGCCCGTGGACCGCATCTTCGAGGACTCGCTGCACGACCGCTGGTACACCGCGGCGCAGGCGAAGGACTATGGCTTCATCGACGAGATCGTCGATTCGCTCGCGGATCTCATGCCGCGTCGACGAGCCCGCGTCGGACTGGGGGCGAGCGCATGAGCGGCTACACGATCCCGAACGTCATCGCGCAGCATCCGCGGGGCGAACGTGTGATGGACGTCTACTCGCATCTGCTCGCCGAGCGGGTCATCTATCTGGGCACCGGCATCGACGCCGGGGTGGCCAACGCGCTCATCGCGCAGCTGCTGCATCTCGATGCCGACAGTCAGGACGCGGGCGTGCAGTTCTACATCAACAGCGAAGGCGGCGACCCGGGGGCGGCGCTCGCGATCTACGACACGATCCAGCACATCCGCCCCTCGGTCGCGACGACGTGCGTCGGGCAGGCGATCGGACCAGCCGCGCTGTTGGTCGCTGCGGGGGCGCCGGGTCAGCGGGCGGCATTGGCTCACGCCCGCATCGTGCTGCATCAGCCCGCCGGGCAGTCACGCGGGGCGATTCCCGACCTCATCCTCGCGGCCGACGAGGTCGTGCGAGTGCGGGCGGACATGGAGGCGATCCTCGCCAGGCACAGCGGCCGGTCACTGACCGAGCTGCGGGCCGACACCGACCGCGATCGCGTCTTCACGGCATCCGCAGCCCTCGAGTACGGGCTGATCGACACCGTCTTGGGGGAGCGGGCGGTCTGACGGGCGGTGCGGGGTCAATAACGCATCCCGCTCGCGGTGGGTGGTCAATATCGCATCCCGCACGGCCGGATCCGGTGCACTATTGACCCCGCACCGCCGGGGACGCGGGGGATGTGGGGTGAGAACAGCGAGGGAGCAGACGGCTCAGGCGGCGAGGGCGAAAGCGCCGCGGGAGACCGACACCGCGGCGGATGCAGGGGCGGATGCCGGAGCCGCCGTCACCTGACGCAGCTCGTCGGCGACGCCGCTCGCCAGCTCGATCAGCGAGGTGTCGAGGGCTCCCGCGATGGCGGCGATCATCTCGCTCGACGGCTCTTTGAGTCCTCGTTCGACCTCTGAGAGGTATTGCGGCGAGACTCCGGCGTTCTCGGCCGTCTCGGTCAGCGTCTCGTCGCGGTCGTGTCGTCGGCGCCGCAGCTGGTCGCCGAGCATCTGGCGCCACAGAGGTTCGGGTTCGCTGGGGCGAGGGCGAGCGGGGCGAGGTGCGCGGGGGAACGGGACGAGGTCGGCCATGCCTCACGATAATCCGCGGTCGTCGGCGGATTCGAGAGGTTCTGCTCAGAGCAGAACGCTCGCGCTCAGGCCTCGGTGCGCTCCGGCGACACGGTCTCGGGCGCGGCGACGGCCGCGTCCGTCGCCGCCCAGCTCGCCAGCATCCGCAGTTTCTCCTCCGACGCCGTCCCGGGCTCTGCCGTGTACGTCGACATCTGCAATCCGGCGTCGGCGGGCAGCTCGAACGCCTCGTAGGTCAGCTCCATCTCGCCCACGACCGGGTGGTTGATGCGTTTGACGCCGCTGCCGTGGAAGCGCACGTTGTGCGCGGCCCACAGGGTGCGGAACCGCTCGCTGCGGGTCGACAGCTCTCCCACGAGATCCGTGAGCTTGCGGTCGAACGGGTTGCGCCCGGCCTCGCCGCGCATCGCAGCGACGAGCTCCTGGGTGTTGCGCTCCCACTCGGGGTAGAACTCCTGCGCCGCCGGGTCGAGGAAAGCGAAGCGCGCGCTGTTCGGCACCGGGGTCGTGAAGAGCGGCGCGTAGAGGGCGCGGCCCAGCGCGTTCGCCGCGAGGTAGTCGAAGTAGTTGTTGCGCACGATCGCGGGAGCCTCGGTCATCGCGTCGAGCAGGCGCAGGATGCTGGGACGCA
This sequence comes from Microbacterium sp. K2, assembly GCF_051365005.1. NCBI lineage: Bacteria > Bacillati > Actinomycetota > Actinomycetes > Micrococcales > Microbacteriaceae > Microbacterium > Microbacterium sp. K2. The sequence goes on from NZ_JBLWII010000001.1 coordinate 2,451,924, forward strand.
GCGTCTCGACCTTCTTGCGCGGCTTGCGGGCGACCGGTGAGGCGTTCGCCGTGCGGGCGAGGTCGAACAGGTGCGCGGTCTCGGCCTCGTCGAGCTGCAGGGCGCGGGCGAGCGCGTCGAGCACGCTGTCGGAGACGCCCGACAGATCGCCCCGCTCCAGACGCGTGTAGTAGTCGACGCTGACGCCGGCGAGCAGCGACACCTCTTCTCGGCGGAGCCCCGGCACCCGGCGGTTGCCGCCGAATGCGGGCAGGCCGGCCTGATCGGGGGTGATGCGTGCGCGCCTCGTGGAGAGGAACTCGCGCACCTCGCTGCGGGTGTCCATGTCATCGACCGTACGCGCACGCGACCGGTGAAGGGAGGTACTGGCAGTACCGGGAACGCTGACCGGCGTCGCCTCTAGAGCGCGGCGGCGACGCCGGGGAGCAGCTTCGCGAGGATCGTGCCGAGCTGCTCCCGCTCCTCGGCGGTCAGGGGATCGAGGATCAGCTCGCGGATCTGCGCCACATGGACGGGCGCCGCCGCCCGGAGCAGTTCGCGACCGGCGTCCGTCAGGGCAGCGGTCAGCGTGCGCTTGTCGCTGCTGCACGAGGTGCGCGTCACCCAGCCGAGATGCTCGAGCGAGTCGATCGCGTGGCTGAGGCGCGAGCGGCTGAGTCCGGCGATCTGGGCGAGCTCGGTCATCGGGATCGCGCGGTCTCCCTGCCCTGCCAGCGTCACGAGGATCGCGTAGTGCGAGTGCTTGAGTCCGGTCTCGGCCTTCAGGGTGCGGTCGAGCACCTGCGGCAGCAGCTGCACGAAGCGGATGGTCGGCAGCCAGGTCGCCATCTCGTCGTCGGCGAGGCGCCGTTCGCTCATGACCGTCGCTTCGCTCACGCGGCGGAGAGGTCGAGCGTGTGCGAGGTGTGGTCGCGCTTGGCCTCGAGGTAGCGGTGGTTCGCGTCCGACAGGTGAACCCCGGTGCGCACCTGCTCGGTGACGCGGATGCCGAGTGCCTCGAGCTGCGCAGCCTTGTCGGGGTTGTTGCTCAGCAGGCGGATGCTGTCGACGCCGACCGCCTGCAGCATCTGCGCGGCGATCGTGTAGTCGCGCTCGTCCTCACCCCGACCGAGTGCCACATTCGCCTCGTACGTGTCGAGCCCTGCATCCTGCAGCGCGTAGGCGTCGAGCTTGGCGTACAGGCCGATGCCCCGGCCCTCCTGGCGCAGGTAGAGCAGGAACCCGCCGTCTTCGGCGATGCGCTGCACGGCCTCCCGCAGCTGCGGGCCGCAGTCGCAGCGCTCCGAGCCGAACACGTCTCCGGTCAGGCATTCGCTGTGCGGGCGCACGAGGGGTGCGTCGCCGCCGTCGGCCGCACGTTCCATGGCCGCCCTCCAGTCCCCGAGCCCGAGCAGCAAGTGCTCACGGCCGTCGATCAGACCGTCGAATGTGACCACATCCGCCGTGGTGGAGAATCCGTCGGCGAAGCGCATCGGCACGCGCACTCGCGTCCGCTCGGTGGCGACCGGAACGACGGTTGAAGTTTCAATCATGTCGGGTGCAACGCGGCGACGTCACCGATATTCCCGTGAGAGGAGTTCTCTCAGAACCTCCCGAGCACGCGAGATCGGGAGTTGACTGGAACCACAAGACCGAAGGAGCACCACTCATGCGTGGAGTAGTCATGTACGCGCCCGGCGACGTTCGCGTCGAGGATCGCGAGAAGCCGACCATCACCCGCCCGACCGACGCCGTGATCCGGATCGCGGCGACCTGCATCTGCGGATCCGACCTGTGGCCCTACCGCGGCGCGAACGAGGTCGATCATGACCCGATGGGCCACGAGTACGTCGGCGTCGTCGAGGAGATCGGCGCCGATGTGAAGACCGTGAAGGTCGGCGATTTCGTCGTCGGGTCGTTCATGGCCTCGGACAACACCTGCGAGATCTGCCAGGCCGGATACCAGTCGCGCTGCGTGCACGTCGTGCCGATGGGGCGTTTCGGAACCCAGGCCGAGTACTCGCTGATCCCGCACGCCGACGGCACGCTCGTCGCGACGCCGGGGCAGCCCGACGCCGATCTGATCCCGTCGCTGCTCGCGGCATCCGATGTGCTGGGCACCGGCTGGTTCGCGGCCGTCGCCGCAGAGGTCGGCCCGGGCAAGACCGTCGCCGTCGTCGGTGACGGAGCCGTGGGTCTGCTCGGCATCCTCGCCGCGCGTGAACTCGGCGCCGAGCGGATCATCGCGATGAGCCGTCATGCCGACCGCCAGGCGCTGGCGCGCGAGTTCGGCGCGACCGACATCGTCGAGGAGCGCGGAGACGAGGGCGTCGCCCGCATCAAAGAGCTCACGAACGGGCTCGGCGCGCACTCGGTGATCGAGGCCGTCGGCACGCAGGAGTCGATGATGCAGGCGATCCGCTCGACCCGCGCCGGCGGTCACGTCGGATACGTCGGCGTCTCGCACGACGTCGCGCTGCCCGGCGAGGAGCTCTTCTTCTCGGGTGTGCACCTGCACGGTGGCCCGGCGCCGGTGCGCCGCTTCCTCCCCGAGCTGATCCAGCTCATCTGGGACCGCAAGATCGACCCCGGCAAGGTGTTCGACCTCACGCTTCCGCTCGAGGAGGCCGCCGAGGGCTACCGCGCCATGGACGAGCGTCGCGCCACCAAGGTGCTGCTCACCGTCTGACCGGGTCACCGAAGACGATCGCCGCCGACGCTGAACGGTCAGTCCGGCGTCGGCGTCGGTTCGCGGCGGCGCACGAGCTTGAGCTCACTGGCCAGGATGCCGAGCACGACGAGCGCCCCGCCGATCAGCGCGGCGACGGGCAGGCGTTCGCCGGCGATGCGCCCGATCACGGCGGCCCACACCGGCTCGCCCGCGTAGATGATCGTGGCGCGGGTCGGCGACACGGACTTCTGGGCCCAGTTCATCGTGAGCTGGATGATGCAGCTCGCCGCCCCGAGCCCGAGCGCGCAGCCGACCCAGATCCACGAGAACTCCGGCACCCCCTCGCCGACGACCGGCATGGTGAGGATGCCGAGCGCTCCCGCGGTGAGGAGCTGGACGATCGTGATCCGGCCGAGGTCGATCCTGCCGGCGAAGACGCTGATCAGGATGATCTCGGCCGCGATCGGCAGCGTGCTGATGAGCGTCAGGATCTCGCCGGATCCGAGCGTCAGCGCGAAGGCGTCGGGGCCCGCGATGAACAGCAGGCCCAGGAACGCGAGAGCGGCGCCCACGAACGCCATCGCCGGTGGTCGCTTGCGGAACACGGCCCACTGCGCGAGCGGCACGAGCGGGATGTACATCGCCGTGATGAACGCCGACGTGCTCGAGTCGATGGTCTGCAGCCCGACGGTCTGCAGACCGTAGCCGAGATAGATCATCACGCCGATCGCGACACCGGCGCCGATGTCGCGCCAGCGCATGCCTCGCAGCGCCCGGCGGAAGATGATGACGCTGATCAGGCCGGCGATCAGGAACCGGATGCCGACGAAGAACCACGGCCCGGAGTGCTGCATCGCCCAGTGCACGAGCAGGAATGTGCTGCCCCACACTGCGGTGACGGCGATGAGGGCGATCTCCTGTCGGCGCAGGCCCATGAAGCGGAATCGAGTGGACATGCTGTCCTTTCTCGACGCGGCCGGGTCGAGCCTAGCGCCGTGCGAGGCCTCGTTCGAAACCTGCCGACAGCCCGATATGTCGACGGAATACGGTCGGGTGGATGATGCGAGCGGCGTCTCGATAGCCTCCAACCATGAGCAATTTCGTGAGCGCCGCCGAACTGGACGAACTGCTGGGGTCCGAGACACCTGTCCGTGTGATCGACGTGCGGTGGCGACTCGACCGACCGGACGGCCGTGCCGACTACCTCTCAGGGCACATCCCGGGGGCGGTCTTCGTGCCGCTCGCGACCGAGCTGGCCACCCACGGAGAGCCGTCTGAGGGACGGCATCCGCTGCCCTCCACCCGGACCCTTCAGGATGCCGCGCGCCGATGGGGCGTCAATCAGGGCGATGTCGTCGTGGCCTACGACGACGCGAAGGGGCTCAGCGCATCGCGAGCCTGGTGGCTGCTTCGTCAGGGCGGAGTGGATGTGCGCGTGCTCGACGGCGGCATCCGCGCCTGGACGGCCGCGGGCCTCCCGGTCGCACACGATGACGTGCAGGCGGAGCCGGGTGATGTCGTCCTCGACGAGATCGGCGGTGACGCGATCTCGATCGACGAGGCCGCCTCGTTCGCCGACACGGGCGTGCTGCTCGATGTGCGTGCGCCCGACCGCTATCGCGGCGAGCACGAGCCTCTCGATCCCGTCGCGGGGCACATCCCCGGAGCGCTCAACGTTCCGATGGCCGCTCATCTCGATGCCGAGGGCCGGATCCTCGACATGCACACCCTCCAGGCGACCTTCGCAGCCGTCGGCGTGACCGAAGGCACACCTGTCGCGGCCTATTGCGGCTCGGGCATCACGGCGGCGCACACGGCGCTGGTGCTCGACGAGATCGGCATCGAGGCGAAGGTCTTCCCCGGCTCGTGGAGCCAGTGGTCGAACACGGCCGGTCGCCCGGTCGCGCTCGGCGATCAGCCGGGCTGAGCGATCAGGCGCCGGGGGTCGGGCGCCCGTCCGCGTAGCTCCAGGCGACGCCGAGCAGGCCCGGGCCGAACGCGCGTCGCACCTGGTGCACCGACGTGCGGCCTTCGAGCGACAGCTCCGTGAGCTTCGAGCCGTCCGGGGTCTCGACGCGCTCTTCGATGCGATCGGGCAGCGCGTCGGGATGGAACCGGGTCCACACCAAGAGCTCCCTCGTCTGCCGGGCGACGGCGTGCCCCGTCTCGCGCTGCGGCGGATAGTCGGGCGGATAGGCGACCGACCACTCGACCATCGCGGTGCCCGGTGCGGTCAGGGGCACCTCGAGCTCGAACAGCACGCCGTGCACCTCGCCGTTGGGGTGCGAGTACCGGGCCGCGATATGGCCTCCGGCCACCGCTTCGATGAAGGGCGCGGGGGTGCTGATGCCCGGTGTCATCTCGAGGAACGGGATCGACTCGACGGTCCCGACGGTCGACTGCACGATGCTGCGCGTGATCGAGTACGACACGTTGCCGGCGGCATCCACATCCGTCACCGAGTGCGTCGTGAGCTCGCGCGAGGTGTCGGGGTACTCGGCACCGAGCGCGGCGAACGCCTCTTTGACGGCCTCCTCGAGTTCCTGCTCGTCGAGGGGGAACAGATTGGGCCCGAGGGGTCCGGTGCGGTTCGTCGTGCCGAGCAGAGCGGTGAGCGAGCCGGGTTCGAGGTGCAGCAGCTGCTCGATGTCGCTGAGGGCGGCCATCGACTGCGCACCTTCTGGGCGGCGCGCACCGGAGCGCCAGTAGCTGAGCGTCGCCATCGACACGCTGTTCCCCCGGGCACGCAGCTGCTGGTGCAGCCGAGCGAGAGTCAATCCACGTGCATTGATCGCATCACGGAAGGACGCCGCGAATACATCGGCATATCGGCGAATGCCACTTTCCATGCTCATCACAGCACCCCCTCTGGTATGTGAAGAATCGCGTTCTAAAGTGAGCTTACGACCACACTGGCATCGCGTAGGGGACGAGGTGCTATTTCTGGGGTCTATTGGCTGAGCAATCGTGAGCAGGGTGCCCGACCTCACGGCGACTCAGTCCACAACGCAGTGTCGCCCCCGTCGCTGCGTTCTGTCGCGGGGCCTGATGATCGATCTGGGGAGATCCATCGGGCCCCGCGAACACCTTTCCGGTGTCGGCGCCCACTCAGCGCCCCCGCGTAGACTGGGGGGAACACCCCCGGAGGACTCTCGATCTTCATGTCTGCCCCTGCCCGCGCGTTCACCGTGCGTCACGTTCAGCTGCTGCGCGCGCTCTTCGCCGCCGCCGCAGCCGTGATGATCACCTTCTCGCCCGATCACTCGGCGGCCGTCGGTCTCTCCGTCTTCAGCGGTTTCGTGCTCACGACCGGCCTCGTGATGATCGTCTCCGCCTGGCTCGTCCACCCGGCAGGTCAGCGCTGGCCCTCCGTGGTCTTCGCCCTGCTGAGCTTCGTCGCGGGCATGACCGCCGGAGTGCCGGCCTGGCGAACCGAAGATCTCTTCTTCGTCGTCGTCATCGCCTGGTCGGTGACGACCGGCATCCTCGAGCTCGTCGTCGGGCTGCGCGCACGCAGAGCCGGCGAGGCGAACGCACGCGACTCGATCACCCTCGGCGCGTTCGGACTGCTGCTCGCCGTGCTGCTGATCGCGATCCCGGCCGGATTCGTGCAGCCCTACGCGATCGAGGGAGCGGGCGCGTTCGAACTCACCGGCATCATCCTCGGTGTCGGCATGTTCGGCGGATACGCGGCGGTCGTCGCCGTCTTCCTCGGCATCGCCGGCCTCACCCCGAAGCGCGCGGATGCCGTCGCCGAGGGGCGCGTGGCCGAGAACGACCCCGCCCCTGCCGGGCACGGAGGAGAGCGATGAGCGACGACAAGCCCACCCGGCGCGACATCCTGCGCCCTCTGCATCTGCTGGGCATCGCCCTCGGCTGCGGTATCTTCGCCGCCGTGGTGACGCTCGTGTCGACGGGGGCGTTCACCGCCCGGGTCAACAACGCGATCGCCAGCGGCACCTACGAGGGGCTCACGCCGATCGCGCTCGGTCTCGTGGTGGGCGGCGGCGCGTTCATCGTCACGCTGCTGTTCCTCGCGATGCTGATCCTCGTGGTCGACCCCGCCGACGTCACCAAGACGGTCGACCGCCCCGTGCTCTTCGACCCCGAGACGTCAGACGAGCCTGACTCCGACAAGCCGGGTCGCACGTCCTCCTCCTGACACGCGAGTACTACTTCGCCAGCTGCTCGGCGATGCCTGTGTACGACGCGGGGGTGAGGGTCAGCAGACGCTGCTTGGCGGCATCCCCGATCTCGAGTCCTTCGACGAACTCCGCCAGGTCCGCAGCTCCCACGCGGTGTCCGCGGGTGAGCTCCTTCAGCAGCGCGTAGGGGTCGGTGATCGACGAGCGACCGGCGACGACCTCGGCGCGGATGACGGTCTGGATGGCCTCTGCGAGAACCTCCCAGTTCACGTCGAGGTCGGCGAGCAGCACGTCGCGCGACAGCGAGATGGCGTTGAGCCCGCGGCGCAGGTTGTCGATCGCGAGCAGCGAGTGCCCGAATGCGACGCCGATGTTGCGCTGCGTGGTCGAGTCGGTGAGGTCGCGCTGCAGGCGGCTCGTGACGAGGGTCTGTCCGAGCGACGCGAGCAGGGCGCCGGAGATCTCGAGGTTCGCCTCGGCGTTCTCGAACCGGATCGGGTTGATCTTGTGCGGCATGGTCGACGATCCGGTCGCACCGGCGACGGGGATCTGTGCGAAGTAGCCGAGCGAGATGTACGTCCAGATGTCGGTCGCGAGGTTGTGCAGGATGCCGCCGGCGTGACGCACCCGGTCGTACAGCTCGACCTGCCAGTCATGCGATTCGATCTGCGTGGTGAGCAGGTTGAAGCCGAGACCCAGGCCCTCGATGTACTCACGCGAGATCGTGGGCCAGTCGGCGTCGGGGTCGGCCGCGATGTGCGCAGACCAGGTGCCGGTGGCACCCGAGAACTTGGCGAGGTAGTCGGATGCCGCGATCTGGGCGCGCACGCGCTCGAGACGCCACGCGAAGACGGCGAGCTCCTTGCCCATGGTCGACGGGGTGGCCGGCTGTCCGTGGGTGCGGGAGAGCATCGCGGCGTCGGCGTGCTCGGCCGCCAGCTCGCGGAGCTTGGCGATCACGACGTCGAGCGCGGGGAGCCAGACCTCTTCGACCGCGCGCTTCACGGTGAGCGCGTAGGAGGCCGAGTTGATGTCCTCGCTCGTGCAGGCGAAGTGCGTGAGCTCGGCGATGCTGTCGAGGCCGAGCGTCGACAGGCGGTCACGCACCAGGTACTCGATGGCCTTGACGTCGTGCTGGGTGACGGCTTCCTTCTCGGCGAGCCAGTCGATCTCGGCCTGGCCGAAGTCGCGGTAGAGGGCGCGCAGGCGCTCCTTGTCCGCATCCGACAGCGGGCTCGTCTCGAAGAGCGAGCGGTCGGTGAGGGCGATCAGCCACTCCACCTCGACCTCGACCCTGGCGCGGTTCAGACCCGCCTCAGAGAGGAAGTCGGCGAGGCCGGTGACGGCGCCGCGGTAGCGACCGTCGAGGGGGCTCAGGGGCTGGGGCGGGAGCGAAGGCTGGAAAGTCAGGGGAGTCCTCCTGATCGGGCCCCGGGAGTGCGGGGCGTGCGGGGCTGGCGAAGAGCCGGCTCGAGCTGGCGGAACAGCCCGCGAGTCGCGGTCTCAATCATACCGAGCACCGAATCGAACATCTCGGCGCCGGCGTAGTAGGGGTCTGGCACGTCCTGGCTCTGGGCATCGGGGTCGAAGGCGAGCAGCAGGGTGACCTTGCCCTCTTCGTCTTCATCGTGCGCCCATTCGCGCAGGATGCGCTCGTGCGTGCGGTCGAGTGCGACGACCAGATCGTTCTCCGAGAAGGAGGCGAAGGTGAACTGCTTCGCACGATGCTGCGAGCCGTCGTAGCCGCGGCGGGTGAGCGAATCGATCGTGCGATGGTCGGCCTGCTCGCCGAGATGCCAGTCGCCGGTGCCGGCGCTGCGCGAGACGATCCGCGAGCCCAGGCCCTGTCGCTCCGCGAGATCGCGGAACACCACCTCCGCCATCGGAGAGCGGCAGATGTTCCCCGTGCACACGAAGATCACGCGGAAGGGATCCGGGGATGTCACCGTCCTATTCTGCCCCTCGGAGAGCGATCGCGCGATGCCGCGCGTCCCGGGCAGGGCGTGGTGCACCCGTTCTGCACGACCGCCGGGGTCGAGCGATCCCCTCACCGTCTCCGCTGATCCCGGTGTCCTGCGCCTCGGGCTCGGTGCGTGATGACGGATGCTGGGCGCATGTACTCCTTTGCACTCGCGCAGACCGGCGCGGCCGACACCGCCTGGGCGAAAGCGCAGGTCCTGGCAGCACTCCGCACCGCCGTCGAGGCGCTCGACGATGTTCGCGCGTCGCTCGCCGTCCTGACTTCCGACACCGACTGGCACTCCGACGGAGTGCGCGCGATGCAGGACGCGCTCGAGGATCTCCGACGGGGAGCACGGCTCGAGGCCTCCGAGATGCGCAGCCGCGAATCCGAGGCTGAACGGATCGATGTCCTGTGACCGGGCTGACGATCGATCACGGCGGAGCGATCTCTGTCGACCCCGACGCCCTGCGGGATGTCGCTCGACGCCTGGATGCCGTCGCCTCCCGCTGCGACGATGCGCGCGCGGCGATCATGCGCGTGCATCGGATCATCGTCGATACTCCGGGCTTCAGCACACACGTCGACACCGTCGGTCTGTGGTCGTCGGGGCAGCACGTCGCTCGCCTGCACTCCGAGTGCCAGGAGACCGCACGCTCGACCCTGCTCATGTCCGATGCCTATGAGTACGTCGAGCTGCGTGCGGAGGCCGAGATGCTCGAGTGCTCGGATCCGAGCACGGCGCAGCGGCTGTTGCGCCGGGCCGATCGGCTCGCGGCATCAGACGACCGCATCCGGGCGATGGCCGATGAGCTCATCGCCCAGTGGCGGGCCGAGCGCTTCGAGGGTCTCGCCGGCAACGTCGTGACGCCAGGGCTCTACGACCAGCTGTTCCTGACCGTGGCGACACTGGGGGCCGTGTCGGGACTCGGAAAGGTGCGTCCCGGCGAGACTCTCACGGGCAAGGCAGACGCCGTCTCCGTCGCGCCGGTGAAGACGTCGTCGCCGGCCGGTGCGCCGTCAGGTATCGCGGGAGCTCTCGGGCGCATGCCGCGCACCTCGGGAGCGCAGATCGCCGTCGAGAAGTACTCGTTCGCCGATGGCAGCACGAAGTTCGTCGCCTATTTGGAGGGAACGCAGAGCGTCGGGTGGGGAGGAAAGGAGCCGTGGGACTCGAAGTCCAACCTCCAGCTCTACACCGGGCAGAGATCGGCGTCGTATCAGTCGACGATCGAGGCGCTCCAGGCGGCCGGAGCGCAGCCCGGTGACGAGGTCGATGTCGTCGCTCATTCGCAATCGGGGATGGTCGCCGCGCACCTCTCGATGGAGAGCGGGTTCGACGTGCAGATGCAGATCACCGCGGGAAGCCCGGTCGAGCCGACGCTCGACGACGACCAGACCATCATCCAGGTCCGTCATTCCGACGACCCGGTCTCCAGCCTGGCGGGCGGAGGATCGCCCGAGGGAACCGGCTCAGATGACAGCGTCACCCTGCTGACCGAAGGAACGCCGCTCGACACTGTCGGCGACCTGGCGGTCGACGCGCACCACCTCGACACGTACATCGACACCGCGAAGACCGCCGATGATCTGAGTGATCCTCGGATGGACGCGATGGACGAGTTCTGGAGAGAGCTCGACGCGGCCGAGGTCATCGAGCGCACCGAGTATCAGGCCGAGCGCGTCGAATGACCGATGCACGGGATGCGCGCGGGTCTACGCGTCAGTCGCGCCGCTGCTTCTTGCTCTGCGGGCGCAGGATGAAGCCGAAGACGCCGTTGATCAGCGAGATGATGAGCGCCGCGAGCACGCCCCACCAGAAGCTGCCGACCGTGAGGCCCCAGTCGAACCCGCTCGTGATCCATGCCGTGAGCCACAGCAGGAACCCGTTGATCACGAACCCGATCAGGCCGAGGGTGAGGATGTACAGCGGGAACGCGACGATCTTCACCACCGTGCCGATGAAGGTGTTCACGAGTGCGAAGATCGCGGCGACCGCGAGCAGGGTCAGCACGAGCTGCAGGGTCTCACCCGGCGCGAACGCCGTGATCTGCACCTGCAGGCCGGGGATCAGCGTCACGACCCAGAGGGCGAACGCGTTGACGACGACTCGGATGATGAAGCGCATAGTCATCCCAGTCTTCCATGCGCTCCGCCGGAGGGCGGTGGAATCTAGACTCATCCTTGTGACCGACCCGATCCTGCCGCGCATCCGCCCCGCCATCGCCGCCCTGGCGCCGTACCGACAGGGCAAGCAGGCGGGCCCCGACGCCTTCAAGCTCTCGAGCAACGAGAACCCGTTCGAGCCGCTCCCCTCCGTGGCGGCTGCGCTGCAGCATACGACGCCGATCAACCGCTACCCGGACGCCACCGCCGGCCGCCTGCGCGAACGGCTGGGCGTCCGCTACGCCGTCGCTCCCGAGCAGGTGCACGTCGCCGCGGGCAGCGTCTCGATCCTCCAGCAGCTGGTCCTCGCCACCGTCTCGGTCGGCGACGAGGTCGTCTACGCCTGGCGCTCGTTCGAGGCCTACCCGAGCCTGCCGCTCGTCGCCGGAGGCACCGGGGTGCAGGTCCCTGTGACCTCCGACGGACGCCACGACCTCGACGCGATGGCCGATGCGGTGACCGACCGCACCCGCGCGGTCATCCTGTGCACGCCGAACAACCCGACCGGGCCGATCATCACGAGCGACGAGTTCGCGACGTTCGTCGAGCGCGTCCCCTCCGACGTGCTGATCATCCTCGACGAGGCCTACGCCGAGTTCGTCACCGCACCCGGTGCGGTCGACGGCCTCGCAGAGCGCGTGTTCGAACGGCATCCGAACGTCGTGGTGCTGCGCACCTTCTCGAAGGCCTATGGTCTCGCTGGCCTGCGCATCGGATACGCGATCGGCCACGAGAAGGTGCTCGACGCCGCGCGCACCACCGGCATCCCGCTCTCCGTCACCTCTGCCGCAGAGAACGCCGCCATCGCCAGCCTCGATGCCGAGTCCGAGCTGCTCGAGCGCGTCGCGGTGATCGTCGAGCGCCGCACCCGTCTGGTCGAGGGGCTCCGCACGCAGGGGTGGGACGTGCCCGACAGCCAGGCCAACTTCATCTGGCTGCCCACCGGCGACCGCACCGTCGAGGTCGCCGCGGCCTTCGCCTCCGCCGACCTCATCGTGCGACCTTTCCCGGGCGACGGCATCCGCATCTCGGTCGGCGAAGAGGCATCCGTCGATCGCGTTCTCGAGGTCGCCGCGACTCAGCTCTGACGGGCTCGGGGCGCCCTGTTCTCCGGTTTCCCGGCAGTTGCGAGGACGTCCTAGGTATGCGTGCCCGAGCATGCGCGCGGCGGTAGCGTGGCATCGTGACCTCGTCAGAGACTGAACTCGTCCGCGTCCTGGATCAGGATGGCCGCTTCACGCCGAGTCCGGCTGCTGAGCAGTATCTGTCGTTGATCGAAGCGATCAGCGACGCCGAGCTCGAGCAGTTCTACCGCGACATGGTGGTCATCCGCGCGATCGACACCCAGGCGACCAACCTGCAGCGTCAGGGGCAGCTCGCGCTGTGGCCGCCGAGCCGCGGTCAGGAGGCCGCCCAGGTCGGATCCGCCCGCGCCGCCCGCGCGCAGGACACGATCTTCCCGTCGTACCGCGAGCACGCCGTGACGCGCATCCGCGGCGTCGACCCCGTCGACATCATCAAGCTCATGCGCGGCGTCTCACACGGTGGCTGGGACCCGACGGACCCGAAGAACGGCAACACCCGGCTGTACACCCTCGTGCTCGGCTCGCAGGTTCTGCACGCGGCCGGATACGCCATGGGACTGAACTTCGACGGGCGATCCGGCACCGGCGACCTCGACACCGACGAAGCGGTCATCGTCTACTACGGCGACGGGGCATCGAGCCAGGGCGACGTGCACGAGGCGATGGTCTTCGCGGCGAGCTACCAGGCGCCCACCGTGTTCTTCCTGCAGAACAACCACTGGGCGATCTCCGTGCCCGTGTCGACGCAGTCGCGGGTGCCGCTCGTCGAGCGCAGCGCCGGCTACGGCATCCCCAGCGTGCGCGTCGACGGCAACGACGTGCTCGCCAGCTACGCCGTCTCGCGGGTCGCCCTCGACGAGGCCCGCAGCGGTGGGGGTCCCCGTGCGATCGAGGCGGTCACCTACCGTCTCGGCGCCCACACCACCAGCGACGACCCGACCAAGTACCGCGGCTCGGACGAAGAGCAGTCGTGGGCGCAGCGCGACCCGATCGACCGCATGCGCGCGTTCCTCGAGAACAGGGGAGCAGCCGGGCAGTTCTTCGCCGATGTGGATGCCGAGGCCGCGGATGCGGCCGAAGACCTGCGCTCGCGCAGCGTCGAACTCGGATCACCCACCGCAGACAAGATCTTCGACCACGTGTACAGCGAGCCGCATCCGCTCATCGCGGAGCAGAAGGCCTGGCACGCGCGATACGAGGCCTCTTTCGAAGGAGACAGCAAGTGACTCTGGAGACGATGCCCCTCAGCAAGGCCCTCAACTCGGGCCTGCGCCGGGCCATGGAAGACGACTCCAAAGTCCTGCTCATGGGCGAGGACATCGGAAAGCTCGGCGGCGTCTTCCGCGTGACCGAGCACCTGCAGCGCGACTTCGGCGACAAGCGCGTGCTCGACACGCCGCTCGCCGAGTCGGGGATCGTCGGCACGGCGATCGGGCTCGCGATGACCGGGTTCCGCCCTGTGATCGAGATCCAGTTCGACGGCTTCGTGTTCCCCGCGTTCGACCAGATCACGACGCAGCTCGCGAAGCTCACCAACCGGCACGAGGGCAAGTTGAACCTGCCGATCGTGATCCGCATCCCGTACGGCGGACACATCGGCGCCGTCGAGCATCACCAGGAGAGCCCCGAGGCGTACTTCGCGCACACCCCGGGTCTGCGGGTGGTGTCGCCGTCGACCCCGAACGACGCGTACTGGATGATCCAGGAGGCCATCGCGTCGAACGACCCGGTGATCTTCATGGAGCCCAAGAGCCGCTATTGGCAGAAGGGCGAGGTCGAGCTCGATGCGTCGGCTGCTCCGCTGCACTCGTCTCGCGTCGTGCGCACCGGCTCCGACGTGACGCTCGTCGGTCACGGCGCCATGGTCACGACGCTGCTGCAGGCGGCGGCGCTCGCCGAGGCCGAGGGCACCAGCTGCGAGGTCGTCGATGTGCGTTCACTGTCGCCGGTCGACTACGAGCCGATCCTGAGCTCGGTGCGCAAGACCGGACGCATGGTCTACGCGCAGGAGGCGCAGGGCTTCGTCAGCATCGGCAGCGAGATCGCGGCGACCGTCATGGAGCGCGCCTTCTATGCACTCGAGGCCCCGGTGCTGCGGGTCTCGGGGTACGACACCCCGTTCCCGCCCGCGAAGCTCGAGGGCACCTACCTTCCGGATGCCGACCGCATCCTCGAGGCCGTCGACCGCTCCCTCGCCTACTGATCCCACCCCGATCTCGCCGTTCCGAAAGGACCGCACATGAGCACGCAGAACTTCAACCTCCCCGATGTGGGCGAGGGCCTGACCGAGGCCGAGATCGTGGCGTGGAAGGTCGCGCCCGGTGACACCGTCGCCATCAACGACGTGATCTGCGAGATCGAGACCGCCAAGTCGCTCGTCGAGTTGCCTTCGCCGCACGCGGGAGTCGTCGGCGAGCTGCTCGCCGCAGAGGGCGCGACGGTCGAGGTCGGCTCGCCGATCATCACCTTCGTGACGGATGCCCGTGACGATGCCGGTCCGGGCGTGATCGCCACCGCCGAGGCGCCCGCGCCGGAAGAGGGCGGCGGCTCGGTACTGGTCGGCTACGGCACGGGCGGCGGCGCCACCTCGCGGCGAAAGCGACCGGCCGAGCGCCCCGTTCGCTCGTCGGTCGGAGTGATCGCGAAGCCGCCGATCCGCAAGCTCGCCCGCGACCTGGGGGTCGACCTCACGACCGTCACCCCCACGGGAGCCGACGGCGAGGTGACCCGCGACGACGTGATGACCCACGCCTCGCAGGCCAGCGTCTTCCGCAACATCGAGACTCCCGAGTGGGGCGCCGTGCGCGAAGAGACCGTGCCTGCGCCGCAGAATGCTCCGGCGGGCCTCGCTCGCGGGCTGTCGCCGGCCCCGGCCCCGGCACCCGCTTCCAGCCAGAGCGACGATCGCACCGAGTCGATCCCGGTCAAGGGCGTGCGCAAGGCCACGTCGTCGGCGATGGTGCAGAGCGCCTACTCCGCCCCGCACGTCACCGTATGGAAGGAGATCGATGCCAGCCGCACTATGGAGCTCGTCAAGCGGCTCAAGGCATCGCCCGACTACGCCGACATCCGCGTCTCCCCGCTGCTGATCATGGCCCGTGCCGTGATCTGGGCCGCACGTCGCACCCCGATGGTCAACGCCGCCTGGATCGAGACCGAGGGCGGCGCCGAGATCGCCGTGCGCCACTACGTGAACCTCGGCATCGCGGCGGCCACGCCCCGCGGCCTGCTCGTGCCGAACATCAAGGACGCGCAGGACCTCAGCATGAAGGACCTCGCCCGCGCGCTGAACCGGCTGACCCTCACCGCGCGCGAGGGCAAGACGAGCCCGGCCGACCAGCAGGGCGGCACGATCACGATCACCAACATCGGTGTCTTCGGGATGGATGCCGGCACCCCGATCATCAACCCCGGCGAGGCCGGGATCGTGGCGATGGGCACGATCAGCCAGAAGCCGTGGGTCGTCGACGGCGAGGTGCGCCCCCGCTGGGTCACCACTGTCGCCGGATCGTTCGACCACCGCGTGATCGACGGCGACGGCATGAGCCGCTTCATCGCCGACGTGGCATCGGTTCTCGAGGAGCCCGCGCTGCTCGTCGAGTGATGTGAGAACTCGCTCTAAATGAGTCAAATCACTGTTGAAGATGATCCGCACCGAACCATGTGCACCAAATCAAGGACTTGATCCATGAGAACACTGGGCTCCCTCGCGATCTTCTCACAGGGGACGTGAGATGGCGCGTTCAGAGAGGCAATCCCCCGCGGAGCTGACCGCTTCGTGGCCAACGACGCCGTCGACAGATCACGCAGGGGAGGTTGCTCGAGTATTTGTCCTCAACCTTCAGTCCGCCATCGGATCAGCGAGTATGCGCTCGGTTGCCCGGATCGCGAGTCTCGATGAGGGCACGCTGCGAAGAGTTCTTGCTAGAGCGACCTGGCCTGATCTGCGAACCGTCGCCCTCCTCGAAGATGCGCTTCAGTGTTCGCTGTACCCTCGACGCTGAAAGCACAGCGGGCCTGACCGTCTCAAGTCGCTATGTGGTGACATCGAGCGCGGAGCCAGAGCGACGCCTCGCCGAGGGGACGCCGTTCCTCGACGAGAGCGTCGACCGTAGTCTTCACGGCATGGCGAGGTGAGGCGCACGGCGGCGGTACCGCCGGGAGCGGTTGATGGCAGCCGTCTCGGCCCTGCTCTTCGCGTACATGGTCGGTCTCCTGCTGCTGACGCTGACTTGGAGCATCGCGTACTCCCTCCTGCAATGGATCCTCATCGGGGTCATGGTGACCGGGTCGGCAGTGCTGCTCGCCTGGCAGGTACGGAAGGTTCTCGTGATGCGTCGGGACCGAGGTGCGCTGCGCGACAGTTAGCCAGAATCACCGGTTCGCGTGGAGTTCATGATGGGCGCGGCGTGCCGGGTCTGTCTTCGCGGGCCGACCTGTTGCTCCGGATCTGGAGCGCGGGTGAGCACCGTTGCGACCAACGCGGGTCGAGGCCGAGCGCACCGAAGCGATGAGTGTGTCGGCAACGGCGAACCTGTCTCATCTTCTGTAATCGAGTTGCGCCCGGTGCGCCGGGGTGCGAGCGACGATTGTGTATGGCCACCCTTCTCATCGGTTACGACCTGAACAAGCAAAAGAACTACCCGGACCTCATTGAGGCGATAAAAGCACTCAGCGCTGCATGGTGGCATCATCTCGATTCGACATGGCTCGTTGTGACCAACCGGTCTGCAGAGCAGGCCCGTAACGTTCTTGTCACACACCTTGACGCGGACGATGAACTGCTCGTTATTGACGTGACGGGCCAACCGCGTGCCTGGCACGGCTTCAACGAAAAGGGGAGCGACTGGCTGAGCAACAGCTACGAGTGAGTAGAGCCGGGGCGGCATCGGCGAGGAACTTCCGTCGTTGGGAACCATTCGGCCGCATGCGGACATTACGTCACATGAGGCTTGCTGATCTTGATGCCATACGGGAGCGCTGTGCCGTGCTGGTCGACCTGCACTACCGCGATCATCGAGTGGGTCCAACTTGGCTCGCGCGCGAGCTCTTCGTCTCCCGACGGCAACTCGACAGGGCGTTCGTCGGTTGTCCGAGCGTCGCTGAGCTCCTTGCCCGGCGACGACTTCGGCAAGTCGTCGCTACAGCGTCACGCGACCCCGATGTCCCCATGTTTGAGATCGCTCGGCGTTGCGGATATGGCACATACGAAACGTTCCGCGCCCAGTGCCATAGGTATCTGGGGTGCAGTCCGCGAGAAGCTCGACGTGGCCAGGGCGCAATCTCTCGAGCGATGAGTCAGCGGGCTCTCGCCGACCAACAATCACTCGGTCTCTCCGCATAGCGTGCCCCGGACTTCGACGCCTTCGACGGCGCATAGACTCGTAGGCGACGGTCGCACAGTTCCCCCGACCGTGACGCGCGAGGTGAAGCAGTGCCGGAGAATCGAGAGTCGAGAACGCCCGACGACGGTGAACTTCTCTACCGGTTGTCCCGCGGCGATGAACCCGCGTACCGGATGCTGCACGACCGCCATCAATCGCCAGTCTTCCGGATGTCGTTGGTGCTGATGCGTACCTCCTGGGATGCCGAGGAGGTCGCGGCGACGGCGTTCTTCGAGCTGTGGCGAAAGAGGGAGAAGGTCCGAGTGGTCGACGGATCCGTGCTGCCCTGGCTGCTCGCTACTACTTCGTTCGCGGCGAAGAACAGCCTCCGGTCGCGGCGGCGCTACCAGCGGCTTCTCAGCAAGATTCCTCACGACAGCGATGTCCCTGACCACGCAGACGAGGTCGCCAGTGCGATGGACTCGTTGAAGATCTCGCGCGGGGTTCGCGATGCGCTCTTGCAACTGAACACTCGTGATGCGAGCGTTGTGGTTCTCTGCGTCATCCACGAGCTCCCGGTCTCGGAGGCTGCGGTGGTTCTCGGTATCCCCGAGGGGACGGTGAAGTCGCGGCTCTCGCGTGTAAAGACGAGGTTGCGCCGTGAACTGCAGGAGTATGCTCCCACCGCAGAGGAGGCGAACGCATGACGGATCAGCCCGGAGGCATGCCGCACCGTCGGGAGGTGCAAGACCTGCTCGTCGAGCAAATGCGCCAAGACCTTTCTCGGCCTGTGTGGTGGAAGCGTCTGTGGGGCCGGCTCAGCATTGCTGGGGGTGTTCTCGTCGTGGCTGGCGCTGGGGTCGCCGGCGTCGTGTTGCTCGAGCAGCGCCCGGTGAGTGACACCAGCATCGTCTATTGCCTTGAGGGTGCATTTCGGAACCCGGACGGAACGCTGTCCGGCGCGGCGGCAAGCATTGCCACGCCAGACGGCGTTGTTCCGATTGACGACGCGGAAGCGGTTTGCGTTCAGATGTGGGAGGCTGGCGCGTTCGCCGAGAACGATCCACTTTCGACGACGCCTGCAACGGGGGTTGCCCCGTCCAAGTTCACGATGTGCGTGACTGACGAGGGTGAAGCAGCGGTTGTCCCTGGGCGAATCGAATGTTCAACACTTCGGTTGCACCCCTTCGAAGACTGATGCTGTCACCCGAAGGTTCCGACGGGGCGGTACACGACCGAGGATGTCTTCGCAGCCAGTGCTCCGAGCGATCCGCAGTACGGTGTGCAGGTGACCACGAAGCCTGAGTAGCTGGCGCCATCGTACTGCGATGACCAGCAGTTGTTGAAGCCTTCAGCCGAGCGGACGTTGTTGTTCCATCCCGAGCCCAGGCTCGGGAAGCCGTACGTCGCGCCGCTGCATCCGTTGCCTGAACCCCAATGGATCAGGACCGACCCAGACCGTGATGTGCCCGTCCAAATCTTGCCGACCATGACGGTCGCCGCAGCCGCGGCACGCGCGTTCGTGCCACGCGGGTAGAGCTGTTCGAAGTCTCCGGGTGCGCCGTCGCCGATGAAGTCCTCTGCCTCCTCTACGGAGTCGAAGCAGGAGACAACAACGGGAATGTTCGCGGGTGCCGGTTGTCCCTCGGGGATCGCGATGCCCCCAACTGTGCACGCGGCCGGCAGGCTGGGCTCCGCTGAAGCGAGGGCTGGTGTCGGGTTCATGATGGCAACTGCAGCGATGAGCGCCGCGAAAAATCGTCGGGACAAGAGAAGCTCCTCCGTTAGGGGTTGGGTTCGCTTCGGTATGTCCCGTTGCGATTCCCCGGTTCCCGGCCGGGAGAGGCTCTCGGGTGTCGATCCGCGCGCTGATGCGGATGTCGGGTGCCCACTCCGTCTCAAACTCTGCAATTCCCTGTGTGGATTTCTGCACGCCTCAGGCGCAGACTTCGCCGCATTCCGGTGGGGGCGCCGCAGAGATAGGGGCTGCCGCCGAGAACATCGCCTGGACCGGGCGGATCAGAGAGAGGCGAAGGCTGGTAGCGGTTGACCGGGTGTCGCGAATCGGGGAAGGCATCGACAGTGCGGTTGAAGGTGGCGGGAGTCGGACGACTATCGCGTGTATATCGGACGGTGCGGACGATCACGGTCGACCCCGGATACTGAAACCGGTCCATGTTTCTGTACTCATGTCTCGGCGAGGCGCAGACCGCAGGCGGAGTCGCCCAGGACTCTCGAAGCATGCCGAGACTCCAGCATTTGAGACGGATTAAAAAGAACTAGTTGGGGAACGGCTTCAATTCGTGATAATCGGCATTCCGGTTTGGCCGATACTGCTCTGCACTAATCGCTCGTTCGAGTCGGCCGTTTGGGGGACAGACGTCGGGAAGGGGCGCGTCATAGGGTGATGTTCGATTCGTTGTTCGAATTGAACAGCGACACTTATGAGGGGTTCAAAGTGATTATGAAGAAGGTGTCCCAGCGACATGCGATGGGCTGCGTTGGCGTCGTTCTTGCCGGAGTCGTGCTGGCTGGTGTGTCGCCAGCGATGGCCGCTGACAGCGAGGAGCCGAGTCCAGCGCTCATCGCTTTCGAAGAGCAGGCGCCTGTGGAGATCAGCGATTCTGTCGAGTCGACAAGCAGCGTCTCGCACAGTGACAACGCCTCGGCCACGGTTGACGAGACAACGGCTTACGTTCACACTCCGGCGGGAACGATTGCTCTTGAGGCAGCTCCGAACACCGAGTCAGTCACCTCGGAGCCGATCCTCATGCAGGATGGCAGCGCCCTCATCGCTATCGTCATCGAGGAACCCACCATCGAGACCTCGTTCCGCATGGACATGGCCCTACCGGCTGCAGCGAGTGCGACCATCGAGGAGGACGGTTCGGTTCTCATTCAAAATTCAGACGGCGAGTTCGTCGGTGGAATCGCGACGCCGTGGGCTCGTGACGCGAACGGTGGTGAGGTTCCCACCAGCTTTGAGATCGACGGCGGCACTCTCGTTCAGCACGTCGACCTCGACGCCGTCCCAGCGGACGCTTATCCGGTAGTTGCCGACCCTTGGGCGGGTCACGATCTGGTTGCGTCAGCTTGGGTCACTAGCCAGGGCGGCTCTGCCTATAACGTGAACGCCGTACCCACCTCGTGGGGCGAGTTCTATCGAGGGATTTCTACCCTTGAATCTCACCTCGCGGACCTTCGGGCGGATCTGGGAACGAACAAGTCCAAGGTCACGTCGACCATCATCAATCAGTTCTACTGCCATGTCGCGTACGGTTGGCTCGGCGGAGGTGCGACGTACAACATGGAATCCACGCGACCCGACATCCTGTGGTCGATCCAGGGAAACCCCATCACTAAGTGCAACCCATGACGCGAGACGAGACCATCAACCACACACGTCCCCGACTCAAGGTGGCGGCCGTTAGCCTCGCGGTACTTGCTCTAGCGGCGAGCGTCGTTGCGGGGTACATGAACGGGACGGTCGACGGGGACGTGCCGTGGCCAGCGACCGAGAGTGAGACTGCCTTCTACGCGGCGTCTACCTGGCTCACGGCAGTCGCGGGCATTTTGGCACTATTGACCGCTCTCCTCTTCTCAGCGTCTCGCAAACTCACGATCATCCGTGCTTTGTTCGCTGTTCTCGGATCGCTCGCGGTTGCATTTGTTGTTTTTATGCTCGGGTTCGTCATCGGCGGCATATGAATGCGTCGAGATTGACACTGAAATTCTTTCAAAGGAAACAGTCACTATGAAGTTACTCGCAGGCCTGTTGGTGGCCGTTCCACTGGCGCTGTCTGGTGGAGCGCTCGCGTCACTTGAGCTGCCGGCGATTCGGCCGGCCGAGGTCACGGGCGACACGGATCAGCTCTCACCCTCTGAACTAGACGTCCTGGGGTCTGATGAGCCGAAGTTCATCACCGTCGACCCGTACTCGGGAGACGTCACCGCGGTCGAGGAAGTGTCCCAGGCAGAGCTTGAGGCTGCACTTGAGGCCTCGCAACCTCGGAACAAGGTCACTCCGTTCTCGTGGAGCACTGGCTGCGCGTCCGGAAAGCCCTGTTGGCACGACAACCCGCCCGGGAATATCAACTACCAGTTCAGCTCCGGAATCACCAATGGCACATGGGATACGGTTCGTAACTTCTACACAGGCAACTACTACGCCAAGCTGTGCTGGATTCCGTGGAACTCGTCCGAGACGTTCTGCATGCCGGAACGCAATGGCAAAAACGCTCTGATCCAGATCGGGATGCAGGTAACCGGCAAGAAGGTGGATCTGAGCTCGACTCGATAGTTCCCTCGCCGCGCGGCTTCGTCTAAATGGATGTCGTGCCTGGACGCGGCTTGTGGCCCCGACTGCACCTCAGCCGGGGCCACAAGGAGGTTTTCGGGGCCGATGTAGTGTCACGATTGCGCCGCCCCCGCAGCAGCTGGCTCGGCGCAAGAGCGGCTGTTGAGAACTGGGCGCCACGGCGGTGAGCCACAGTGTTGCGCTACCCGCATGATGCGGGGTGACAGCGCTAGTCGCGGTACGTCCTCGAGCCCTCCGTCGCAGGGATGAGGTCGCTGCGGGTTGGGCTCGCAGCGGGCGATTCGCTCCAGGCCGAAGCGGATAGCGAGACCTCGTCTTCGGTGCGCAACCGCAGCGGCTCCCGGCCCACCATCGTGGTCGGGGCGGCTCCCCTCCCGCCTGAGCTTTCCACGGACGGGGTCGGCTGGCGCGGAGGATCATGCGACGATGCCCGTCATAGGGCAAGGTGCGCTCGTGGCAGAGCACAACCCCGCCGCCGGCACCTACCTACTAGTCCTCGTCGACGGCGACAGCATTGCCCCAGACCCAGCACCGGAACGTCTGGTCGCCTGCGCGGAACTCGATGCCGGCCGCCAACGGCGTCGACCGCGAGAGCTTCGCATCGACCCGCACCGCTTGAGGCCCGAAGCGGACCCAAGCCCGGACCGCACGGTAGCAAGAGTCGAAGATTTGTTCTATTCTCGACTCATGCGACCGGCTCCTGCTCATCTACCTGCGACTATATGCATGGCTGACGACATCCCCTCTCGCATGGTCTTTGCCGGGCGCCGCTGGACGGTTAGTGACACGCCCACGCCTCTCCGAGACTCGATTTGGTCAGCGATGCCAGAGTCGGACCGGGGGTTGTACGGATGGCGGTTCCAGGGCACGGATGACGATGATCCTGCTCATTCCGGCTGACAGCTCCTGGTCGCTGTTGGCGAACAGGTGGTACACGACAGCCCCCGTCAGGAGAGGCTCAAAAGAGGAGGTACCCAGTGTTGTTTCGTGAAACCCTTATCGGTCCGCGGTGGTTGGCGGTCGCAGGAGCATCGACGCTGGTATTCCTGGCCGTCATCACCGCGATCTCGGCGCCGGTCGTGATTGGCAACGTAGAGGAGATCGGCGGGTGGGTCATCGTGCTCCTCATTGCGGCATTCATCCTGATTCTCGGGGCCGGACTCATCGGCCTCGACAGGCGAATCAGGGTCTCAGTGAGCGCAACGCACATCGATGCGCATCTCTCACTGTTCCGCGTCATGCATATCCCTGTCTTGGACGTCGAGAAGATCGAAGTCACAGACGTGAATCCGTCGCAGGCCGGTGGCCTGGGGTGGCGCATCGTCGGTTCGGACCGATTTGTGTTGTGGTCCTCTGGCTCCGCTGTGTGGCTGACGCTAACCGAAGGGAGCTCGCGGGTCATTCGTAGCAACCGCTCCGATGAACTCCGCGACGCGATCCAGAGCGTCTCTCAGGCATCGCCCGCTTGACGGATGGATTGGATCTGATGCCGCTGTCTAGCAGCGGCGGCATCAGATCGTCCGATCTGACCGGTATGCCGCAACCGAGCCGACGCGCGCGGGTCCGGCGCCTTCCCCGGTGGACGACAGCGACTACGCCTGAACGCTGTCGCCGTTCAGCGCCGCGACCGGCTACGACTGCGGCAGCTCCGCGAGGGTGGTGACGGTGATGAGCGCGGGGTCCCAGTGCCGCACGCTGCGCGCGTGAGCTCGGATATCGCCGCCGATGAGATCGAGCGCCTCCGCGAGGTCGGCGACGCGCACCCGTCGAGCGAGCGCGACATGCGGCATCCACTCGCCCGATGCGGTGTGCGGCGCATCCTCGCCCGGGCCGACGGCGGCCAGGACCGTCTCGCGGAGGCCGATCAGCTCGGACGTGGGCACGATGCTCCGCGCCAGGACGCGTCGATCCCCGGAACCGAAAAGCAAGGGAGCGCCGAGCGTGATCGGGAACGACGGGATGGTGGCGAAGGCATCCGGGTCCGGCGGAGACAGGCCGATGCGTGCGACCAGCGTGACGTGAGGGCGGTTGCTCGCGGATGTGTGCCCCGCGAGGCTCGAGAGCCCGCGTGCGGCGAGGGCATCCCACTCGGCACGGACGGCGGTCTCCGCATCCGGGTCGAGGAGCAGCTCGATCGACGAGGGGGAGCGCCGAGGCTCTTTCTCCTGCACTGCGCTCAGCTGACCGCGCTGAGTCGCCGCTCCGCCAGCAGCGGCACGGCCACCTCGCGGGCGGCCATGCGGGCGGTGGTGACGGCCCCGATCGAGACGACCTCGGCACCGAGCGTCGAGGCGAGGATCTCGGGTGCCGGCAGGTGCAGTTCGGTCGGCACGACCTCGCGCGCGGCGGCGATCACGGGAGCGACGCTCTCGGCGACTGCGCCGCAGACGATCACGCGCGTCGGGTCGTACATGCTTCCCAGAACGCCGACCACTCGAGCGAGGGTGGCGCCGACGCGCGAGGTCGCGAGCAGCGCATCGGCATCACCCGACGCGGCGGCTGTCAGCACGACGCGCGGATCCACGCGGTCGTCGTCGGCGAGGCGTCCGATCGGCGAGTCCGCGTCGACCTCGCCACTCGCGACGGCGGCACGCACCTCGTCCTGCAGGGCGTAGCTCAGACCGAAGGCCGATCCCACGCCCACGATGTGGTCGAACACGATGCCCTCGCCGACGCCGCCGTGCGCGCCGTGCAGCACGTGGCCGTCGACGACGACGCCCCCGCCGAAGCGCTCGCTGGCGAGCAGCGCGACATAGTCCCGGCATCCCACTGCGGCCCCGACCGAGCCCTCGGCGATCGCGGCGAGCTGAGCGTCGTTCTTGATCTCGACGGCCGGCGCCCAGTCGGCCAGTGCGTCGGCGAGGCCAGGGTTCGTGCGCTCCCAGAAGCCGTCGGGATGCGGGGGAGAGACCCCTGCGCGATTCACGGGAGCTGCGACGCCGACGCAGATCGCGAGGATGTCATCCTTCGAGACACCCGCCTCGGTGAGGGCCTGCTCCATCTGGCCGAGCACCGTCGCGCGCCGCGCCGCCGCCGATTCGGTCGAGTCGATGTCCGTGCGGTGGTGCACGAGTGTGCGGTCGAGCAGGTCGGAGACGGTGACGGCGACATGGTTGTCACCGGCATCCACGCCGAGCACGACACCGAGATCGGATGCCAGCACGAAGCGCCGCGCGGGGCGCCCTGCGCGATAGCTGCCTGCGGCCCTCGCGTTCGGAAGCTCACGGAGCACGGCGGCGCTGACGAGGGTGTCGATCGCGTCGATGGCCGTCGAGCGCGTCAGAGACGTCGAGGCCATGACGTCGGTGGCGGTGAACTCGCCCGCCGCCCAGGCGAAGTCGAGCACGGCGCCGACGCTGGCTCGCCCGGTGCCCAGACCTGCGGAGACTTCTGTCACGGGTCTTGACCTCACTCTCGTTCACATGAGACAGTACCGTTCATCGAAGTAAATTCGCTCACTAGATTTAGTCCGCGGATCTACAGGACGAAAGGACAACGGTGTCTGTGAAATCCCCCTCCGTCGCACGAGTGGCCGGTGCTGCCATGGCGCTGGCGCTCGTCGGCTCCGCCCTCACCGCCTGCGCACCCGGCGGCGGCACCGAGACCATCCGCTTCACGTTCAACAAGCGTGAGGCGATCGGCTTCATGACCGACCTCGTCGCCCAATTCAACTCGTCGCAGAGCGACGTGCGGGTCGAGATCGACACCTCGGGGCCGGACGTGATCTCGGCCAGCTTCGTGCGGGGCAATCCGCCCGACCTCATCCTCGGCAACTACAACTACGAGATCGCGCGGTTCGTGCAGCGGTGCACCCTGACCGATCTCTCCGACACCGACGCCGCCGCATCCGTCCGCGACGATCTGCAGCCGCTCATGGACCAGTACGGGTCGTGCGAGGGCCGCACCAGCGCCTTGCCGTACTCGGTGATGGCGGCATCGGTCATCTACAACAAGGAGATCTTCGACGCCCAGGGGCTCGAGGTCCCGCAGACCTGGGACGAGCTGATCGCGGTCTGCGACCAGCTGAAGGACGCAGGGATCGACCCGTTCTACGCGACGTTCAAGGACGACTGGACCGTGGGCCAGGGGTGGTACGACTACTCGATCGGAGGATCGGTGGACACGATCGAGTTCTTCGACGCGATGGCCGACGAGGGGGCCGCCGTCGGCCCCGACTCGCCCGTCTCGTTCGAGAAGGACTTCGCCAAGCCCATGGATCAGATGATGCAGCTCGCGAACGACTACACGAACGAGGATGCCGAGAGCCGGGGATACGGCGACGGCAACCTCGCGTTCGGCAAGGGCGAGGCTGCGATGTACATGCAGGGCCCCTGGGCGTTCAGCGAGATCGCGAAGACCGCGCCCGACCTCGAGCTCGGAACGTTCCCGCTGCCGATGACCGACGATCCGGCCGACCTCGGTGTGCGCGTGAACATGGACCTCGGCGCGATGATCCCCGAGGGATCGAACCACCAGGAGGCGGCACGCGAGTTCCTCGAGTACCTCTATCTGCCCGAGAACATCGAGGCGTACAACGCATCGCAGCTCGGCTTCACCCCGACGAAGGGTGCACCGGCTCCGGATGATCCCCGGATCGAGGGGATGATCGAGTACTACGAGAACGGGCAGATCTACCAGGGCCCCTCAGTGCTCGTGCCGAAGACGATCCCGGTGATGAACTACGCGCAGGCGATGGTGCTCGGCGCCTCGACCACTTCGATGTTGCGCACGATGGACGCGGACTGGGCTCGCATCGCCTTCCGCGCACCGATCCCCAAGACCGATGATGCGGCAGCCGGCGAGACAGAGGAGTCCGCACCGTGAGCACCACCGCAGCCGCGAATGTGACGCGGCCGAACAGCCCGACCACCGACACGACCTCGATCGTCACGGGACAGGGCCGCAAGCTCCGTCGTCGCAAGGGGCGGGTCGAGCCGATCTACTACCTGTTCCTGCTTCCGACCCTCGTGATCTTCACCCTGGCGATCACCGTGCCCGCGGTCATGGGCATCTTCTTCAGCTTCACCGACTCGATCGGCATCGGGGAGTGGAGCTTCAGCGGTCTCACGAACTACATCGCGATGTTCAGCGATCCGGCCATACTGCAGAGCTACCTGTTCACGTTCGGCTTCTCGATCGCCACGGTGATCGTCGTCAACGTGATCGCGTTCCTGCTCGCGGTCGGGCTGACCTCCCGCATCCGCTTCAAGACGGGGCTGCGCACGATCTTCGTGATCCCGATGGTGATCTCGGGCATCATCATCGCCTACGTCTTCAACTTCCTCTTCTCGAACTCCATCCCGGCCGCGGGCGCCGCCACCGGCATCCCGTGGCTGTCGACCAGCCTCCTCGCCAACCCCGATCTCGCCTGGGTCGCCATCGTGATCGTGACCGCGTGGCAGGCGGTTCCCGGCACGCTGCTGATCTACATCGCAGGTCTGCTCTCGGTGCCGAGCGAGGTCTACGAGGCGGCGAGCATCGACGGGGCGAACAAGAGGCAGCAGCTGTTCCGCATCACGCTGCCGCTCGTCGCCGGATACGTGGTGATCAACGTGATCCTCGGGTTCAAGGGCTTCCTCAACGCCTACGACATCATCGTCGGCCTCACCAACGGCGGTCCCGGCACCGCCACCCGCAGCGTCGCGATGACCATCATCGCGGGCTTCAACGGCGGCGACTTCGCCTACCAGATGGCCAACGCGACGATCTTCTTCATCGTCGCCGTGCTCATCTCCCTGCTGCAGCTCTCGCTGACCCGCGGAAGGAACGCACTCTGATGTCGACGCAGACACTCACCACCATCCCCGCCTCGGGCAAGAAGCCGAGGGTCCGCATGGAGCGCGTCAACTGGTCGGGCACGATCATCCTGATCCTGTGCGCCGTCACGGTGCTGCTTCCGCTGTACGTGACGATGTCGATGGCCTTCAAGACCACGGGCCAGGCGGTCGACGGCAACGCCTTCTCGCTGCCGGCTCCGTTCAGCATCGACGGCTTCGTCGAGGCGTGGAACCTGACGAAGTTCCCCGTCGGAGCGGGCATCTCGCTGCTCGTCACGGCGGGCACCGTCATCGCGACCATCGTGCTGGCTGCGTTCGCGTCGTATGCGATCGTGCGCAACTGGGACCACCGCCTGTTCCGCTACTCGTTCTTCTACCTGCTGGCCGCGATGTTCATCCCGTTCCCGGTCGTGGCGCTGCCGCAGATCCAGCTGACCGGCTGGGTCGGTCTCGACAACCCGTTCGGGGTCATCATCCTCGCGACGATGTTCCAGCTGAGCTTCAGCGTGCTGTTGTTCACCGCGTTCCTGCGCTCGATCCCGATCGAACTCGAGGAGAGCGCGCGCATCGACGGCGCCAGCACATGGCAGACGTTCTGGCAGCTGATCTTCCCGCTGCTCGCGCCGATGAGCGCCACGGTCGGCATCTTCGCCTTCCTCTACGCGTGGAACGACTTCATGATGCCGTCGCTGATCATCTCGGACCCGGCCATGCAGACCCTCCCGGTGCGGCAGAACCTCTTCCAGACCCAGTTCAGCAACAACTACAACGTGTCGTTCGCCTCATACCTGATGGCGATGGCCCCGGCGATCCTGGCGTACCTGTTCACGCAGCGCTTCGTCATGGAAGGCGTCACGCAGGGCGCCGTCAAGGGCTGACGCGTGTTTCGTCTCGGTCGCTGGCACGGCCTCGGACGAAACGCCCCCACACCAGACCGCAACACGAAGGAGCAATACCCCTCATGACCGATGCGCTTCTCACCGAGACCCGCGACGACACGACGGCAGCATGGTGGCGACAGGCCGCCGTCTACCAGATCTACCCCCGCAGCTTCGCCGACGCGAACGGCGACGGACTCGGTGACATCCCGGGCATCGTCTCGCGGGCGGACTATCTGCGTGACCTCGGCATCGACGCGGTCTGGCTGAGCCCGTTCTACCCGTCGGCGCTCGCCGACGGCGGGTACGACGTGGCCGACTACCGCAACGTCGACCCGCGCCTGGGCACGCTCGAGGACTTCGACGACATGGTCGCGGCTCTGCACGACCGCGGCATCCGCGTCGTGGTCGACATCGTTCCGAACCATTCGTCCGACCTGCACGAGTGGTTCCAGGAGGCGCTCGCCGCCGGCCGCGGGTCGGCGGCGCGAGAGCGTTACATCTTCCGCGAGGGTTCGGGCCCGGACGGCTCAGAGCCCCCGACCGACTGGACCGCCGCGTTCGGCGGGTCTGCGTGGGAGCGGGTGGAAGACGGCCAGTGGTTCCTGCACAGCTTCGCGCCAGAGCAGCCCGACCTCAACTGGGATCACCCCGAGGTGCGCGAGGACTTCTTGAAGACCCTGCGCTTCTGGTCGGACCGTGGAGTCGACGGCTTCCGCATCGACGTCGCCCACATGCTGACCAAGGACCTCACCGAGCCGCTGCCGAGCACCGCCGAGCTCGAGCTGCTGCCGCACGACGGCAACCACCCGCTGCATGACCGCGACGACGTGCACGAGGTCTACGCCGAGTGGCGTCGGGTCTTCAACGAGTACGACCCGCCGCGCACAGCCGTGGCCGAGGCCTGGGTGAGCACTCCGGAGCGTCGTGCGAAGTACGCCTCGGCCGAGGGGCTGGGTCAGGCGTTCAACTTCGATCTGCTCGTCGCCGACTTCGACGCGACGCAGTTCCGCACCATCATCACCGACAACCTCGCGCAGTCGCGGGCGACGGGCTCGTCGACGACGTGGGTGCTGTCGAACCACGACGTCACCCGGCACGCGACGCGGTACGGACTGCCGCAGCTCGGCGGACGCACCGGAGTGAAGCAGGGCGTGGAATGGGTCGCCGCAGGCGGGCCCGAGGACCAGCTCGACCGTGAGCTCGGGCTGCGTCGGGCACATGCCGCGACGCTGCTGCTGCTCGGCCTGCCCGGCAGCACGTATCTCTACCAGGGCGAGGAGCTGGGGCTGCAGGAGGTCGCCGAGATCTCGGCCGAGCAGCGTCAGGACCCGGCGTTCTTCCGCGGTGCGGTCTTCGACGGCCTCGGACGCGACGGATGCCGTGTGCCGCTGCCGTGGACGGCATCCGGCCCCTCTTTCGGCTTCGGAGCGGGCGAGGCGCACCTGCCGCAGCCTGACTGGTTCGCCGAGTCCGCGGTCGATGTCGAGGAGGGTGACCCGTCGTCGACGCTGTCGCTGTACCGCGAGGCGCTGCGTCTGC
This sequence comes from Microbacterium sp. K2, assembly GCF_051365005.1. Taxonomy (NCBI): domain Bacteria; kingdom Bacillati; phylum Actinomycetota; class Actinomycetes; order Micrococcales; family Microbacteriaceae; genus Microbacterium; species Microbacterium sp. K2. Next base: position 2,481,769 of record NZ_JBLWII010000001.1, read on the forward strand.
GTCGCGAGCTGCAGACCGACGAGAGCCTCGAGTGGATCGAGACCGGACGCCCCGATGTGCTGCGCTTCGCCCGCCCGAACGGCTGGCAGATCGTGACGAACTTCGGCTCGGAGCCGTTCGACCTCGGAACGGATGCCGCGGATGTCGTGCTCGGAGCGGTCGTCGGCGGCGCCGTTCCTGGGGACTCGACCGTGTGGATCGCGCCGGGACACATCGGCTGAGGCAGAGGGCAGGGCGACGACTCGCCGATTTGATAATGGTTCTCATTAGCGTTTAGAGTGAGAGCATGAAGAAGCCGTTCGTCGCCCTCGCCCTTGCATCCGTCGCCGCACTCTCTCTGGCCGGATGCTCGACTGTCACCGCTGCGGGAGAGGGCGACGACAGCGCGGTGACCGTCGTGGCGAGCACCAACGTCTACGGCTCGCTCGCCGAGCAGATCGGCGGTGACCGCGTCGACGTGACCTCGATCATCACCTCCGCCACTCAGGACCCGCACTCGTACGAGGCATCGGCCCGCGACCGCCTGACGGTGCAGAAGGCCGACCTCGTGATCGAGAACGGCGGCGGCTACGACGCCTTCATCGACACACTGCTGCAGGATGCCGACGACCCCCACCTGGTCACAGCCGTCGAGTTCTCGCATGACTTCCCCGGCAACGAGGGCCACTCCGATGAGGAGGGTGCGGCCGAGGAAGAGCATGACCACGACCACGCCGAGGGCGAAGAGGGCCACGAGGGTCACGACCACATCGAGGGCTTCAACGAGCACGTGTGGTTCGACCCGCACACCATGGTCCACGTCGTCGAGGCCATCGCCGACGAGCTGGCCGAGATCGACCCCGACGGCAAGGCGGAGTTCACCGCCAACGCCGAAGAGATCGTCGCCGACCTCGAGGGCTTCGAGGCCGACCTCGAGACGCTCAAGACGGATGCCGCCGGTGCCAACGTCATCATCACCGAGCCGCTGCCCGGCTACCTGGCCACCGCGGCCGGACTCACCGACGTCACCCCCGAGGGGTTCGCCGAGTCGGTCGAGGAGGGCAGCGATGTCGCCCCCGCCACGCTGCTCGAGACCCTCAACGTCGTCGAGAGCGGCGATGTGGCGGCGGTGCTCACGAACGCGCAGACCGGCGGAGCCGAGACGCAGCGCGTCGAGGATGCCGCAACGGATGCCGGCATCCCGCTCGTCGCCTTCACGGAGCTGCTGCCTGACGGATCGTCGTACTCTGAGTGGATGAGTGACGCGATCCAGAGCCTCGCCGCCGCGCTCCAGTCGTGAGCGCTGCCGCCGACGCGCGGGCAGGAGCCGAGAAGTCGAACCCGGTGCTCGACATCCGTGGAGCCGCACTCCAGCGCGGCGACCGCGAGCTGTGGTCGGGCCTCGACCTGACGGTCGACCCCGGCGAGTTCATCGCCGTGCTCGGTCCGTCGGGTTCGGGCAAGACCACGCTGCTGCGCAGCATCCTGGGCCTGCAGCCGCTGTCGGCCGGCGAGATCACGGTCGCAGGCGAACCCGTGCGCAAAGGCAATCCGCGCATCGGGTACATCCCGCAGCAGCGTTCGCTCGCCCCCGACACGAGCATGAGAGCCCGCGACCTGGTGGCGCTCGGGGTGCAGGGCAGCCGCTTCGGATTCCCGATCCCGCACCGCGGAGACAAGGCCAAGGTCGACCAGCTGCTCGAATCGGTCGGGGCCGCGCACTACGCCGACCGCCGCGTGGGGCTGCTCTCGGGCGGAGAGCAGCAGCGGCTGCGGGTCGGGCAGGCCCTCGCCGATGAGCCGACCCTGCTGCTGTGCGATGAGCCGCTGTCGAACCTCGACCTCGCCAACCAGGTCGCCATCACCGACATCATCGACCGTCAGCGCCGTGATCGCCGCGCGGCCGTGCTGTTCGTGACGCACGACATCAACCCGATCCTCGGCCGGGTCGACCGCATCCTCTACATCGCGGGCGGCCGCTTCGTGCTCGGCACCCCCGAAGAGGTGCTGCAGACGCGGGTGCTCACCGAGCTCTACGGCACCCCGGTGTTCGTGCTGCGGGCGGGCGACCGGCTGGTCGTCGTCGGAGTTCCGGATGCCGAGCCCCACCATGAGCACGCGCATGACCACGACCACGGAGGTGCCGCATGACCGTCATGGCCGGCATCGTCCCCGCGGTCGACTGGAGCGATGTCTTCTCGTTCCAGGACTACGGCGAGCTCGTCGCCCTGCTCGCGAACTCGATCATCGCCGGTGCCGTGCTCGGCATCGTCGGCGGACTGATCGGCGTCTTCGTGATGCAGCGCGACCTCGCGTTCGCGGTGCACGGCGTGAGCGAGCTGTCGTTCGCCGGTGCCGCCGCCGCCCTGCTCTTCGGCGGCAGCGTGGTCGTCGGCTCGCTCGGCGGGGCGCTCGTCGCGGCGATCCTGATCGGCATCCTCGGGGCCAAAGCCCGCGACCGCAATTCGATCGTCGGGGTGCTGATGCCGTTCGGTCTCGGCCTCGGCATCCTCTTCCTGTCGCTCTACGACGGGCGCAGCGCCAACCGGTTCAGTCTGCTGACCGGGCAGATCGTGTCGGTCTCGAGCCCCGACCTCGGCTGGCTGCTCGGCATCAGCATCGTGGTGCTGCTCGGACTGCTGCTGATGTGGAACCCGCTGCGCTTCGACTCGCTCGACCCCGAGTCGGCTGCCGCCCGCGGAGTGCCCACCCGTGCGGTGAGCCTGCTGTTCATGGTGCTGCTCGGCCTGATCGTCGCCGTCAGCGTGCATATCATCGGTGCGCTGCTCGTGATGGCGCTGCTCGTCACGCCCGCGGCCGCAGCGATGCGCGTCTCGGCCGGGCCGGTCGTGGTGCCGCTGCTCGCCGCGCTCTTCGGCTTCGTGTCGGCCGTCGGCGGCATCCTGCTCGCCCTCGCCGGCACGCTGCCGGTGAGCCCGTACATCACCACCCTGTCGTTCACGATCTACGTCGTGTGCTGGATCATCCAGCGCGCCCGCGGCGGCGTGCGCCGCGTGCGTGCCTGACGTTCCCAGGGCTCGGCAAGGGCGGCGCGCCTAGAATCGTGGGTATGGCTCAGCGGAACACCTGGCAGCGCGATCGAGTGCGCGAAGCCCTCGCCGACGCGCGAGGGTTCGTCAGCGCGCAGAATCTGCATGCCTCGCTGCGCGACGACAACACCGGCATCGGACTCGCCACGGTGTATCGGGCCCTCGCCGGACTCGCCGCGGCCGGCGATGCCGACTCGCTGCAGAGCCCCGAGGGTGAGGCGCTCTACCGTGCCTGCACGACCCAGGGGCACCACCACCACCTGATCTGCCGCAACTGCGGTCTCACCGTCGAGATCGAAGCCACCGACGTCGAGCAGTGGGCGCATCGCACCGCGGCTCTGCACGGGTTCACGGATGCTGCGCACGTCGTCGACATCTTCGGGCTGTGCGCCTCGTGCACCAACAAGCGCGATGCCGAAGAGGCAGCGAACGCGTGACCACCCAGGCCGCTCCACGATCGGTGCACTCGCACCGACCCTCTCGATCGCCGCGCTCGCCGTGGATCGGGGTGGGTCTCGGCGCCGCGATCGTGGCCGCGCTCTTCCTGGTCGACCGGTTCCTGCCGACGCTCTTCGCCGAGAGCCTGCCGAGCAGAGCTCAGGACGGACTGACGCTCGCGCTGAGCGTGCTGATCGAGGCGCTGCCGTTCGTGATCCTCGGTGTGCTGCTCTCGATCGTCGTGCAGGTGTGGCTGCCGGCCGACGTGATCCACCGCTGGCTGCCGAAGCGCGCGTGGGCCCGCCGTGCGGTGCTGTCGCTTCTCGGAATGCTGATCCCGGTGTGCGAGTGCGGCAACGTGCCGTTCGCCCGCGGACTGATGATGCGCGGGCTGGCGCCGGCTGAGGCGCTGACCTTCCTGATCGCCGCCCCGATCGTGAACCCGATCGTGATCCTCACCACGCACGCGGCCTTCGGCTTCGATGACGGCATCCTCGTCGCGCGCCTCATCGGCGGCTACTTGATCGCCAACCTGATCGGCTGGATCTACAGCCGCCACCCCTCTCCCGACTCGCTGCTCACGCAGCGCTTCATCGACACCTGTGACCGCGTCACGCACGAGCACGGCACGCCGGTTCGTCGCAGCCTGACGCAGTTCCTCATCGAGCTGCGGGCCGTCATGCCTGCCCTCGTGATCGGCTCGGCGCTCGCCGGAGCCGTGCAGGTGCTGATCCCGCGCGAGGTGCTGCTGGCCATCGGCTCGAACCCGGTGCTGTCGATCCTCGCGATGATGGCGCTCGCGATGACCGTCGCGATCTGCTCGAACGTCGACGCGTTCTTCGCACTCTCCTTCGCCTCGACCTTCTCGTCGGGTGCCCTCGTCGCGTTCCTGCTCGTCGGCCCGCTCGTCGACGTCAAGATGCTCGCGCTCATGCGCACGACCTTCACCACCCGCACGCTCGTCGGCATCGTCGGCGTGGTCGTGTTCGCCGCATTCGCGATCGGGATCGGGGTGAACGTCTTTGTCTGATCACACACTCACCTCTGACGCCCCGTCGCGCGCCCGGGCACTCGGCACCCGCTGGCTGGGCATCGGCCTCGCCGCCGTCATCTCGGTCGTCACTCTCGGACTCGGTCTGACCGGTCGACTGAATCTCTACATCAGCCCCGAATCGGTGTGGTTCGCGTGCGCCGCGGCCGTCGTGACGCTCGCGGGCGCGATCTGGTCGTGCACGCTGCCGCTCGGCGAAGAGGGCGACCACGGACACGATCACGGCGGCGCGCATGAGGCGGATGCCGAGCCGTCACCCCGACGCTCCCTCGCCCTGGCCGGCACGGTGACCGGTGGTGTCGTGGCCAGTGGCGTCGTGATCGCCGCGCTCGTGCTGCCCCCCGCATCGCTGTCGGTCGAACTCGCGATGTCGAGGGTCGGCGAGCAGACCGCCCTGTTCGCCGGGGCCGACGACGTGACCCTCGGCGTCGCCGACACCGCGACCTTCGGTGTCGGCGACTGGGCGAGCGTGTTCGCCACGGCGACCAACACCGCCGCATACGACGGCAAGACGGTCACACTGACCGGGTTCGTCACCCCGACGGATGCCGACGGCGTCAACCTCACGCGACTCGTGATCACGCACTGCGTGATCGACGCGCAGCCGGCGACCCTGCCCGTGACGATCGACGCCGGAGAATTCGACACCGGCCAGTGGGTCGAGGTCGAGGGCACGGTCAAGGCGGATGCCGACGGCTCGCTGCACGTCGAACCGACGACCGTGACCCCGATCGACGAGCCTTCGGACCCGTATGAGTACTGACGACGCGCGCCCTGACGGACCGGCGGTTCCGCGCACCCGCGCAGAGCTGCGCGCCGCTCGCGAGGCCGAGGCGGCGGCCGCGTCCCGTTCGTTGAGCGACGACACCGGAGCCGACCGAGACGAAACGCCTACGCCGCCCCGGTCGACGACCGGCGACTCACCCGCCGCTCGCCCGACGGGCGGTGCGCGGCCGATGCGTTCGACCTTCGTCCCGCCGGACGCCGACTCGACGACCACGTTCGCGGCTCACTCCTCGGCCGACTACGTGCCCCCCGCTCCCTCCACGACCGACTACGCGCCTCCCGCGCCCGAGAAGCCGAAGGCCGCCAAGGCGCCGAAGGTCGCCAAGGCACCGAAGCCCGCCAAAGCACCGAAGCCCCCCAAGGCGCCGAAGCCCGAGAAGCCCGCCGCCTCGCGCGACAGCCGGTTCCTGCTGGCGCTGGGTGCCGTGCTCGGCATCCTGGTGCTGGTGGGTGCAGGCCTCGGCGTCGTCAGCCTGACGCAGGGTCCCCGCATCACCGAGGTGCAGGTCGATCCGGCTGAGGCGATCGAGACGTCGGGCAGCCGTGTCATCCTCACCGCCAACCAGTCGCTCGCGGCGATCGACGAGTCGCAGGTGACGGTCGAGCCCGCGGTGCCGTTCACCCTCGACGCCGCAGGCCGCGGCATCGGCATCCGCTTCACCGTGCCGCTCGACGACGACACCGAGTACACCGTGAACGTCGCCGATGCAGTGGGCGCCGGAGGCGGCCCCAGTGCCACGCTCTCGACGAGTTTCTCGACTCCGCCGTCCACGATCTTCCTGCTGCGTCGAGACGCCGACGGCAATGACCAGATCTTCCGCACCGACCTGACGGGCCAGAAGGCGCAGCCCGTCTTCGCCGCCGACAAGATCAACGACTTCCGCGCCACGTCATCGCAGCTCGTCGTCTCGGTCGAGGAGGAAGAAGGCTCGAAGCTGCTCGTGATGCGGCGCGACGGCACCGATCAGCGCGAGCTCGAGCTGCCCGGCGTCGGATACGTGGGCGCGATCCAGGTCTCTGAGCGCGGCGGACTGGTCGGCTACAGCTACTCCGACAAAGAACTCAGCGACACCGAGGGGCGTGCGAGCGTGCTCGTGACGCAGTCGCTGAGCGGCGATGACGAACCGGTGGTGACCGAGGTCGGCGGCAAGGAGGCGAACATCTTCGTCTGGCAGTTCGTCCCCGACAGCGCCGCCGTGCTCTTCATCGACTTCGACGGCGCGCTCTCGCTGGTCGATCGCTCGTCCGATGCCGGGGTGCAGTCCCTCGGACTCGCGACGACCATTCAGGGCATCTCGCGCGGTACGTACACGGCGATCGTCGAGCGGCTCGACGGCTCGGTGGTCGAGCTGAACCTCGCCGACGGCTCGGAGGTGCCGCTCGAGGCGTCGACTCCCGACTACGGCTCGGCGATCACGATCACGCCGTTCCCCGGCGGCACGCTGCGCCACGTCGTCTCGCGTGACGAGAACGGACTGCCCATCGGTCAGGCGATCGTCCGGGTCGACGACGAGGGAGCCGCGACGCCCCTCGTCGAGGTCGATTCGACCGACTCGATCCTGCAGGCCTGCGCCTCACCCAGCGGCCAGTATGCCGCGGTCGTGATCGCGCCGGAGCTGGCCGACAACCCGTACGACCAGATGCTGCTGCCGCTGCCCGAGAATCTCGAGACGCACCTGCTCGACCTGCGCACGGGTGACGAGATCGTGGCGCTGACCGGTTTCGACGCCTCGTGGTGCCAGACGGCGCCGCAGTTCTGACCGCATGTCGACGGATGCCCTGCACCGAGCGACCCGCACCGAGCTCGGTGGGTTGCCGGTGGCGGTCGCACCGCTGCTGCTCGGCGGAGAGCTGCGCACCGTGGTCGCGGGCTCCGAGGTGCGACTGCGCCTCACCGAGGTCGAGGCCTACCACGGGCAGGGCACCGGCCCCGCGGCCGATCCCGGTTCTCACGCGCGCATGGGCCGAACCGCGCGCAATGCGACGATGTGGGGCGAACCGGGGCATCTGTACGTCTACCTGAGCCACGGCATCCACTCGTGCGTGAACGTCGTCTCGGGGCCCGAGGGTCAGGCCGGCGGAATCCTGCTGCGCGCGGGCGAGGTCGTGCACGGGGCGGATGCCGCGGCTGTGCGCCGTCGCGCGACGACCCCGCTGACCGCGACGGCACTGCGTGACCTCGCCAAGGGGCCGGGCCGGTTCGGCCAGGCGGTGGGGCTGCGGCATCCGATCCACGACGGCATCGATGCGATCACGGGTGCGGAGTTCGAGGGCGCCCGTGCCGAGCTGTGGCTGCGCGACGAGCCCGTGATCGACGTGGCGACCGGCCCGAGGGTGGGGGTGGCCGGAATCGCCGGAACCGCGGCGTTCCCCTGGCGCTTCTGGATCGCGGGCGACCCGACGGTCTCGCCGTTCCGCTGGGGGAGGGGCGCTCAGGAAGCGTCCCTCGGCCGCACCTGAGGCCCGCGCTCAGGCCGAGTCCCTCCACACGACGGGCGTCGGCAGCATGATGCCCTCGCGCGGGCGCTGATCGTCTCGCAGCTGCGCGAGGACGGATGCCGCGGCTGCGGCCCCGAGCCCTTCGGCCGGCTGGTCGACGGTCGAGAGCAGCGGGGTGGTGCGCGTCGCCCAGGTGCTGTTGTCGAAGCCGACCACACCCACGTCCTCGGGCACGCGACGCCCCGCTTCGCGCAGCGCCCACATCGCACCGGCGGCGACGGCGTCCGATGCGGCGAAGACTCCGTCGATCTCGGGCGCTCTCTCGAGCAGTCTCGCCATCGCCGCAGCACCGTCGGCGTAGGAGTACAGCGGCACCTCTTCGACGAGGTCCGGGTCGAAGGCATCGCCCAGAGCGTCGGTGAAGCCGGCGAGTCGGTCGGTGCCCGAGTCGCGGTCGAGGGCGGCGGCGATCATGCCGACCCGCTGACGCCCCGTCGCCAGGAGGCGTGAGGTCACAGCCTGTGCGGCACCGCGGTTGTCGACGCCGACCCAGGCCGCATCGACATCGGGCGGGTGGCCGACGTACGTCACGGGCAGGTCGAGTCGCATGACGGCCTTGGTGATGGGGTCCTGTGCGCGCGCCGAGACGATGACGGCTCCGTCGACGAAACCGCCGTTGAGGTACCGCGCGACCCGTTCGGTGTCGCGCACCGAATCCACGACGAGGCACACCATCTGGTAGTCCGCCTCGGAGAGCGTCTCGTTGGTGCCGAGCATGATCGCGCCGATGTTGGGGTCTTCGAGGAACAGCGCGTGCGGCTCGTGCACGATGAACGCGATCGCCTGGGTGCGCTGCCGCACCAGGTTCTGCGCGGCGGTGTTGGGCACGTAGCCGACCTCGCGGATCGCGTCCTCGATCGCCGTGCGCGCCGAGTCCGACACGTATCCGCCGTTGATCACGCGGCTGACGGTTCCGCGCGAGACCCCGGCCACACGCGCCACATCGTGCACGGTGCTGCGACGGCGTGCGGAAGTGCTCATGGTCGACAGCCTAGCGACCCGGACTTGACGGGATTCGCCACGACATGCGACGATGTGTGCACGTTCACAGAAATCCCGATCGGTGCTCTCGCGCCGTGAGCTGTGCACGTGCACACATGAACCGCAAAGGAGCGTCACCGCATGGCCGCCGCAGTGTCCGACCGCATCGCCACCCTCTCCGCAGGGCGCGGCCTCGTCTTCGGATGCGACTACAACCCCGAGCAGTGGGATCGCAGCGTCTGGCCCGATGACGTGCGGCTCATGCAGCAGGCCGGTGTCGGACTCGTGGCGATCAACATCTTCGGCTGGTCGTCGATCAACCCGGCTCAGGGCGTGTGGGACTTCAGCGCACTCGACGAGATCATCGGGCTGCTGCACGCGGCCGGCATCCGCATCAACCTCGGCACCGGCACGGCCTCGCCCGCGCCGTGGCTCACCGCGCAGCATCCCGAGATCCTGCCCGTCGGCGAAGACGGCACCGTCTTCCAGCAGGGCGGACGCCAGGGCTACTGCCCGAGCTCGCCGCTCTTCCGCGCCCACGCCGCCGAGGTCGTCACCCGCGTCGTCGAGCGCTACGGAGACCACCCCGCCGTGTCGCTCTGGCACGTGTCGAACGAGCTGGGCTGCCACAACGCGCTCTGCTACTGCGACACGAGCGCCGAGGCGTTCCGCGGCTGGCTGCGCGACCGCTACGACGACATCGATGCCCTCAACCGCGCGTGGGGCACGACGTTCTGGAGCCAGCGCTACAGCGACTTCGACGACGTGCGCGTGCCCGGCCAGGCCCTCTCGCTGCGCAATCCGGGTCAGATCCTCGACTTCCAGCGGTTCAGCTCCGACGAGCAGCTGGCGCTGTACCGAGCCGAGGCTGAGATCCTGCGCGAGCGCAGCGACGTGCCGGTGACGACCAACTTCATGGTCACCGCGCACATCCGCAACCTCGACTACTGGTCGTGGGCGGGCGAGATGGATCTGATCGCCAATGACCACTACCTCGACCGCCGCCTCGACGACGCGCGAGGAGAGCTCTCGTTCGCCGCCGACCTCACGCGCGGCCTCGCGCAGGGTGCCCCGTGGCTGCTCATGGAGACCTCGACCGGTGCCGTGAACTGGCAGCCGTACAACCTCGCCAAGGCCCCGGGCGAGCTGCAGCGCAACATCGCCGCGCACATCGCCCGCGGCGCCGACGGCATCTGCTTCTTCCAGTGGCGGGCCTCGACGCAGGGGGCCGAGAAGTACCACACCGCCCTCGTGCCCCACGCGGGTGAGGACTCCGACCAGTGGCGCGAGGTCGTCGAGCTCGGCGGTCTGATCGACCGCCTCGGCGAGGTCGCCGGCACCCGCGTCGCCGCCGACGCCGCACTGTTCTTCTCGTGGGAGAGCTGGTGGGCAACCGAGAACGAGGGCCGCCCGAGCGAGGCGCTCACGTACCTCGGTCAGGTGCACGCCGCGCACGCGGCTCTGTCGGATGCCGGTGTCACCACCGACGTCGTCCGTCCGGGCGCAGACCTCGACGGCTACCGCCTCCTGATCGTCCCCGCCCTGCACCTCATCAGCGACGCGGATGCCGCGGCGATCGCGCGTGCGGTCGAGAACGGCGCGACCGCCCTGATCACGTTCTACAGCGGCATCGTCGACGAGGAAGACCGCGTGCGCACCGGCGGCTACCCCGGAGCGTTCCGCGACCTGCTCGGCATCCGCTCGGAGGAGTTCGCGCCCCTGCTTCCCGGAGAGACCGTGTTCCTCACCGACGGCACGAGCGGATCGGTATGGGCCGAGCGACTCAAGACGACGGATGCCGAGACCGTGGCGTCGTTCGCCGACGGCCCCGCTGCAGGTGACCCCGCGCTCACCCGTCGCGAGGCGGGAAAGGGTGCGGCCTGGTTCGTCGCCACGCAGCCCGACCGCATCGCCTACCGTGATCTGATCGCCCGCCTCGCCTCGGATGCGGGCGTCGCGCCGCACGCGGGGGCGAGCCGCGACGTCGAGATCGTCCGGCGCTCCGGCGCGAACGGCAGCTTCCTGTTCGTCATCAACCACGGCGAGTCCGCCGCCGAGATCGGCGCCACGGGGCACGACCTCGTCACCGACGCACCCGCCACCGGCTTCGTCCCGGCAGGCGGAGTCCGCATCATCAAGGAGGATGTATGACCACCACGCTCACCGCTCCGGCGGTCGCCTCGGCGCCCCGGGCGCCGGGCCGCCGCCGACGGATTCCGCACAAGGGCGCCATCGCGTTCCTCATCGTGCCCTTCGGCGTGCTGTTCGCGCTGTTCTACGTCGTGCCGATCGCCTACGCGTTCTGGCAGTCGCTGCTCGTCGTCGAGCGCGACGGCACCTTCGGCAAGGCCGAGCAGGTGTTCGGCGGCCTCACGCAGTACGTGCTCGTCTTCCAGAACGAGGCGTTCTGGAGCTCGATGGGGCGGATGCTGACGTTCGGCGTCGTGCAGGTGCCGGTCATGCTCGGCCTCGCCCTGCTGTTCGCGCTGCTGCTCGACTCGCCTCTCGTGCGAGGCAAGCGCTTCTTCCGTCTCGCGTTCTTCGTGCCCTACGCGGTGCCCGGTGTCATCGCCGCGATCATGTGGGGCTCGCTGTTCTCGCCCAACCTGTCGCCGTTCACCGCGATCACCAAGAACATCGACTTCCTCGGCGCCGATCTGGTGCTGTGGTCGATCGCGAACGTCGTGACCTGGGTCTACGTCGGCTACAACATGCTGATCATCTACTCGGCGCTGCTGTCGATCCCGCAGGAGCTCTATGAGGCGGCGATCCTCGACGGCGCAGGCCAGTGGCGCATCGCCTGGTCGATCAAGATCCCGCTGGTGCGCCCGGCGATCGTGATGACCGCGATCTTCTCGATCATCGGCACGCTGCAGCTGCTCGCCGAGCCCCAGGTCTTCCGCTCGTTCAGTTCTGCGGTGACCAGCACCTTCACCCCGAACATGACCGTGTACGCCACGGCATCCATCCCGAACACCAACCTGGCGGCCGCCTTCTCGGTCGTGCTCGCCGTGACGACGTTCGTGCTGTCGTTCGGGTTCATGAAGTACATGCAGCGCAAGGAGCAGAACGCATGAGCACCATGTCGATCGTCGTTCCTGGGCGGGGCTCCCGCGGCAAGGCCCCGCGCGGAAAGGGCGCTCGCGAGTCGGGCATCTCCCGCACGGGCGCCATGCTGATCATGGCCGTGTTCACGGTCTACTTCCTGCTGCCGCTGTGGTGGCTGCTCGTCGCATCGAGCAAAGAGACCGGCGACATCCTGACCACCGCCCCGCTGTGGTTCGCCGACTTCCACCTGTTCGACAACATCGCCGAGCTGTTCGCCTACCGCGACGGCGTCTACCTGCGCTGGCTGATGAACTCGGTGCTCTACGCGGCCCTCGGCGGTGCCATCGCGACCCTGCTCGCCGCCATGGCGGGCTACGCGCTGGCGAAGTACCGCTTCCCGGGACGCGATCTGATGTTCGACATCGTGCTCGGCGGTGTGCTCGTGCCCGCCACCGCTCTCGCGCTGCCCCTGTTCCTGATCTTCAGCCAGGCGCAGCTGACCAACACGTTCTGGTCGGTCTTCCTGCCCTCGATCGTGAGTCCGTTCGGCGTGTATCTGGCCAGGATCTTCGCGGCCTCGTCGGTGCCCGACGAGCTGCTCGAGGCGAGTCGGCTCGACGGCGCGGGCGAGATCCGCACGTTCTTCACCGTCAGCATCCGTCTGATGACCCCGGCACTGGTGACGATGTTCCTCTTCCAGTTCGTGGCCATCTGGAACAACTTCTTCCTGCCGATGATCATGCTGCGATCCGAAGACCTCTTCCCCGTGGTCTTCGGTCTCTACAACTGGAACAACCAGCTGAACCAGCTGCCAGAACTCCGCGGTCTCGTGCTGATCGGCGCTCTGCTGTCGGTCATCCCGCTGATCGTCACATTCCTCCTGCTCCAGCGCTTCTGGCGCAACGGACTGGGCGCCGGCGCCCTGAAGTGAGCAGGCAGTCGCCCGGACCGACCGGGCGGCGCACCACCCGCACCACACACCCGCACCACCCCCATCGCATCCACGAAAGGATCGAAATGCAGCATTCGAAGATGAAGGCAGCCGCTGTCATCGCCATCTCGGCGTTCGCGCTCGCCGGTTGCTCGGCATCCGGCGGAGACAGCTCCGGCACGGGCGGCGACGCCGCCTCGTGCACCCCGGCGGACGGCGACGTCACGCTCGAGTTCACCTCCTGGATCCCCGGCATCGAAGACGTCGTCGAGATCTGGAACGAGGCCAACCCCGAGATCCAGGTCGACGTGCAGACCGGCCCGAACGGCAACGGCGGCACGTACCAGAACTTCTTCAACCAGATCAAGGCGGGCGACGCCCCAGACCTCGGCCAGATCGAGTACGACGCCCTGCCGAACTTCCTCGTGCAGGACGGCCTCGAAGACCTCAGCGCCTGCGAAGACGTGGTCGCCTCCGAAGACCAGTTCGTCGACTGGGCCTGGGGTCAGGTGACTCTCGGCACCGAGGGCGTCTACGGCGTGCCCCAGGACACCGGCCCCATGGGCCTGTTCTACCGCGCCGACCTGTTCGAGCAGAACGGCATCGAGATCCCCACCACGTGGGACGAGTATCGCGAGGCCGCCGTGAAGATCCGCGAACTCGGCGGGTACATCACCAACTTCTCGCAGTCCGACATCAACCAGTTCGCGGGCTTCGCCTGGCAGGACGGCGCGCAGTGGTTCTCGAGCGACGACGAGGGCTGGACGGTCTCGCTCGCCGACGACGCCACCGCCACGGTCGCCGACTACTGGCAGAGCATGCTCGACGACGACCTCGTCGCGACGGTTCCCGCGTGGACCGACGAGTGGAACAACGCCTACAACTCCGGTCAGGTCTGGACCTGGAACTCCGCCGTCTGGGGTGCCAACTCGATCTCGAGCGGCGCACCCGACACCGCCGGCAACTGGGCCGTCGCGGCGCTCCCGCAGTGGGAGGAGGGCGGATCCGCCGCCGGCAACTGGGGTGGCTCGTCGACCGCGGTCCTCAAGGGCAGCGAGCACCTCTACGAGGCGACGAAGTTCGCGCTGTGGCTCAACACGTCGGATGAGGCGCTGACCGCGCTCGCCGAGGCGGCCAACCTCTACCCGGCCACCACCGCCGGCCTCGACCTTCCGGTCTACGCCGAGGGTGTCGAGTTCTACGGCGGCCAGAAGATCTACGACGTCTTCGCCGACGCCGCCACCCAGGTCTCGCCCGACTTCGCGTGGGGCCCGACCATGACCCAGACCTACTCGGACGTGTCCGACGGGTTCAAGGCCGCGGTCTCGGGCAGCGGAACCCTGCTCGACGCGATCGAGAAGGGCCAGACGGCGACCGTCGACGCGCTCAAGGCCGCGTCGATCCCCGTCAAGGAGTAACACCTCCCGGAGGCCCGCCCGTATGCTCACGGGCGGGCCTCCCTTTTCGTCTGCGACCCGTCTGGAGCGGCAATGAGCGAACTCGTCCACCTGACCTCCGGCGGCGTCAGCGTCGTCATCGACACGACCGCCGCGCGGCTGCTGCACTGGGGCGCGGCGCTGGATCACGCCGACCTCGACGCGCTCGCAGGGTCGTCGACCGGCTCGGTGACGTTCAGCTCGTTCGATGCTCCGCGCACCTTCCCGCTGCTCGCGGTCGAAGCCGACGGCTGGTCAGGGGCACCGGCGCTGGCCTGGCATCGGGGCGGGCTGCACAGCGCGCCGCTGCTGCGGCCCGTCGGGTGGGAGGCGACGGCGACGTCGCTGCGCGCGGAATTCTCGGATGCCGAGGCGGGAGTCGCGGTCGTGCTCGACCTCGCACTGGATGCCGGGGGTGTGCTGACCGCGCAGCTGTCGGTCACCAGCACTCTCGAAGGCGCCGAGCCACTGGATCTGCTCGCCGCTCGCATCCTGCTGCCGGTGCCCGCACACGCGACAGAGGTGCTCGACCACACCGGCCGCTGGACCGGCGAGCGCCACCCGCAGCGCGGCGCCCTGCGGCATGGGGCGCACCTGCGCCAGGTTCGTCGAGGCCGCGGCGGGCACGACGCCCCCTATCTGACCGCGGTCGGCACCGACGGATTCGGCTTCCGCAGCGGCGAGCTGTGGACAGCCCACGTCGCGTGGAGCGGCGACCTCGAGGTCGGGGTCGAGCGGCTTCCCGAGGGCGCCGGGGTGCACGGCTCGGTGCTCGGCGGGGGAGAGCTGCTGCTGCCGGGCGAGATCCGACTCGGCGCGGGCGAGACCTACGTGTCTCCGCAGGTGTTCCTCGCCTACGGCGGGAGCGGACTCGACTCGGTGTCTGCGCGCCTGCATTCGACAGTGCGATCGTTCGTCGCGCACCCGACCACGCCGCGCCCCCTCGTGCTGAACACCTGGGAGGCCGTGTACTTCGACCACGACCCCGCGAAGATCATCGAGCTCGCCGAGGCCGCGGCATCCGTCGGTGTCGAGCGCTTCGTGCTCGACGACGGCTGGTTCCGCGGGCGACCCGACGACCGCTCGGGGCTCGGTGACTGGTTCATCGACGATGCCAAATGGCCCGACGGCCTGCGCCCGCTCGCCGATCACGTGCACGGTCTCGGGATGCAGTTCGGTCTCTGGTTCGAGCCCGAGATGGTGAATCCGGTGTCCGACCTCGCGTCGGAGCGTCCGGACTGGGTGCTGCAGGCGTCGTCAGACTCACCCACCTGGCGGCACCAGAAGGTGCTCGATCTCTCGAACCCGGATGCCGCGGCGTACCTCTTCGCGCGCATCGACGCCCTGGTCACCGACGTCGGCATCGACTTCATCAAGTGGGACCACAACCGCGACCTGCATGCGGCTGTGTCGCCGCGAACCGGCCGTGCCTCGGTGCACGCTCAGACCAGCGCGCTCTACGCCCTGCTCGATGCACTGCGCGAACGGCATCCGGCGTTGGAGATCGAATCGTGCGCGAGCGGCGGCGCCCGCGTCGACCTCGGCGTGCTGCAGCGTACCCAGCGCGTGTGGGCATCGGACTCGAACGACCCGATCGAGCGGCAGCGCATCCAGCGCTGGACCGGCACGCTCGTGCCACCCGAGCTCGTCGGCTCGCACGTCGGCCCGCCGATCGCCGAGACGACGCACCGTGCGGCATCCCTGCCTTTCCGCATGACCACCGCGCTGTTCGGGCATGCCGGCATCGAGTGGGACATCACCCGGTGTGCGTCGGCGGAGCGCGAGATGCTGTCGCAGTGGACCGCGCTGTATCGCGAGCTGCGGCCGCTGCTGCACTCGGGTGTCACGGTGCGCAGTGACGAGGTCGACGACGAGACCCTGCTGCACGGTGTGGTCGCTCCCGACGGCTCGCGCGCGGTGTTCGCGTGGGTTCGCCTGGGTGCCTCGGTCGACGGGTTCACGCCGCGCACCCGCATCCCCGGTCTGGTCGCGGGGGAGCGGTACCGGTTGTGCGTGCGCGAGGACCTCGGGTCGGTGTCGCGGCATCAGGTCTCCGACCCCGCGTGGCTGGATTCCGGGGTCGAGGCCACGGGGGCGTTCTTCGAGTCGGTCGGCGTGCCCCTGCCGCTGCTCGCACCGGGGGCCGCGCTGCTGCTCGAGGCCGTTCGGCTCTGATTCCGGACCGTGCTAAACTGACTCTTTGTCTGCGCACACTCCTGTGCGTAGTTCGCGTGCTTCCCCTTCGTCAGCCGAGAGATCGGCGCTGCGGGGTGGCGCGCAGACAAGGGATCTTGGGTGAGGCCGTCCGGCCTCACGGTATAGAAGGAGTCACCATCATGGCAGCAGTGTGCCAGGTGACCGGAGCTGTTCCCGGCTTCGGTCACAACGTCTCGCACTCGCACCGCCGGACGAAGCGCCGCTTCGACCCGAACGTGCAGAAGAAGACCTATTTCGTCGCTTCGCTCGGTCGTAAGATCACGCTCAACGTGTCCGCCAAGGGCATCAAGGTGATCGATGTCCGCGGCATCGAGAACGTGGTCAAGGACCTCCAGGCGAAGGGTGTGAAGCTCTAATGGCCAAGAAGGCTCAGGACGTACGTCCGATCATCAAGCTGCGTTCGACGGCAGGTACGGGTTACACGTACGTGACGAAGAAGAACCGCCGCAACACCCCCGACCGCCTCGTGCTCAAGAAGTACGACCCGGTCATCCGTCAGCACGTCGAATTCCGAGAGGAGCGTTGATCAATGGCTAAGAAGAGCAAGATCGCTCGCAACGAGCAGCGCAAGGTCATCGTCGAGCGTTACGCAGAGCGTCGCGCCGAGCTGAAGAAGACCCTGGTCGACCCGAACGCCACCGACGAGGCCCGCGAGGCCGCACGCGTCGGCCTGCAGAAGCTGCCGCGCAACGCGTCGCCGGCTCGCGTGCGTTCGCGCGACGTCATCGACGGCCGCCCCCGCGGTGTCCTCACGAAGTTCGGCGTCTCGCGCGTCCGCTTCCGTGACATGGCACACCGTGGCGAGCTGCCCGGTGTCACCAAGTCGAGCTGGTAAGTCTCAGCAGATAAGCCGAAAGGGGCGAGGATCTTCGGATCCTCGCCCCTTTCGCTGTACCCGGGGGCTTCGCCCCGGCGTCCGCGCCCCACCCCTCTCGGTTCTCCTCCCGGGGCGCAGCGCGATGTGGGGCGGGAGCGCCGCGGACCTCCCGAGGGGCCCACCCCCGCACACCCGCACATCAGGCGACGGATGCTGTCGCGTGCGCCACCGCCCAGGTCAGCGCGTAGTCGGCGATCTCTTGCCAGCCGTCCTGGCTGACGAGGCGGTGCGTGCGGCCGGCGTACTCCTTGTACTCGACGACTGCGGGGCTGCCGGACGAGCGGTACTTCTTGACGATCGCACGGCCGATGGCCGGCGGCACCACGTGGTCGATCTCGCCCGTGATCACGAGCAGAGGAGCGCGGTCGGCGCGTGCGTAGTCGACGTGGGTGACTCCGCCCTTCTCGTTGAGCACCGAGGTCACGCCTTCGAAGAAGACCCTGTTGTAGGAGTTCACGGCGTACTCCTCCCAGAGCGCGTCGGATGCTGCACGCGAGAGGTCGTTGCCGAACGTGAAGTGGAAGTGGCGCTTCGACAGCGGCTTGGCGCCGTTGCGTCCGAAGGGGTTCGAGAGGATCGGCGTTCCGGTCCAGAGGGTCGAGAGGGGGAGTGCGGTGACGCCTGCGGTCTGTCCGGGGGCGACCCCTACGTAGGCGGAGCCGAGGCCGCGGTCGGCGAGCATCTGTGTGAGCACGCCGCCGAACGAGTGGCCCATGATGATCGGCTTCACCGGAAGCGCGCGGATGATGCGTTCGTAGTTGTCGGCGATCTGCTTCAGGCCGATGCCCTTGAGGGCGGACGGATCGCGGCGGATGTCTTCGACCGAGCGGTCGTCGATGCCGGGCCACCCCGGGATGATCACCTCGTGGCCCTGTGCGCGGAAGCGCTCGGCCCAGGTGTTCCAGCTCTTCGGGGTCATCCAGAGTCCGTGGATCAGGACGATCGGGGTCTTCTCGGTGCTGTTCATGGTCTCTTCTCCTGTTTCTGCTCCCGCCTGGTGCGGATGCGTTACGCTGATAGTAGACCGAACGTTCTATCTACCGCAACCTATTCCCGAAAATCGCTTTCGAATGACACGATGAGAGGGATCACCATGAAGACCACGACTCCCACCCCGGCTCCGACGACGACTCCGAAGCGTCCGAGCGCCGCGCGCACCCGACTGATCGACAGCGCCACGCGGCTCTTCTATGAAGAGGGGATCCATGCGGTGGGCGTCGACCGCATCATCGACGAGGCCGCCGTCACCAGGGCGACGCTCTACAAGCAGTTCGGCGGCAAGGAGAATCTCGTCCTCGCGTACCTGCGCAATGAAGACGAGATGCTGCGCTCGATGTTCGCCGAGGCAGGAGAAGCGGTGACCGAGCCGGCGCAGCTCGTCGACGCCGTGATCGAGGGCATCTCCGCCGACATCCGCCTCAGGCACACGCGTGGCTGCCCGTTCATCAACGCGGCGGCGGAGTATCCGGATGCCGACGGCGCGGTGCGACGGCTGATCGACGAGCACCGCGAGTGGTTCCGGTCGACCCTGCAGGCCGTCGCCGAGCAGGCCGGACTCGAGAGCCCCGCCGATGTCGCGGCATCCCTTGTGTTGCTGCGCGACGCAGCCCTCGTCGGCGGCTACCTCGACGGAGACGAGCGCGTCACCCCGGCGTTCGCGCGCACCGCCCGCTCGGTCGTCGAATCCCACCGCCCGCACTGACGCGCATCCCTCGGGACAGCGCCTCGGGCGGAAGACTGCGCTTCGGGAGGAGAGACTGAGCAGATCTCTCCTCCCGAGACGCAGTGCTCCTCCCGAAGCGCACTGCAACGCAGAGACGAGGCCGACCGTCCAGACCCGCCGCGAGCCGCGGAACGGCGGTGTTCAGGCCGCGGACAAGGCACCACAGGGGTCACATTCGTCACTTCTGCACCACGACACGCCGCCGAAAACCCCAAAACCCGCGAAATGACGCGGAAATGTGGGTGGTGGTTGATACATTCAAGGCGGTCACTCGACCAACGGAGGGCATCAGCCCTTCGAACACCAACGATGCGACGGGAACCTCGTCGCTGGAGGATGACATGGCTGACAAGTCCATCACCAAGACCGAGCTCGTCGCGAGCATCGCTTCTGCCACCGGCCAGAGCCAGGCCACCGTCTCGGGTGTCCTCGACGCGCTGTTCTCCTCGGTCTCCGACGCTGTTGCCAAGGGCAGCAAGGTCTCGATCCCGGGCTGGATCTCGTTCGAGCAGGTCGCAACCGCAGCTCGCACGGGCCGCAACCCGCAGACCGGCGCCGAGATCAAGATCCCGGCCGGCCACCGCGTCAAGGTGACCGCTGGTTCCAAGCTCAAGGCTGCCGTCAAGTAAGACTGCACCTCTTCGAAGGCCGCTCCCGATCCGTCGGGGGCGGCCTTCGTGCTCTCTCCCCGATTCTGCGGCTTAGGCTTGAGGGGTGAGTGCCCGCGCCGTGCAGACCCCGAACCGCTCCGCGTATCGCGCGGCCGGAGTCGGAATCCTGCTCGCGACCGGATTGATCGGCGTGCTCATCGCCCTCGTGATCGGCGGAGGTGCGGCACCGCTGCTGCTGCAGGATCCCGGTCCGTTCGTGCGCTGGGCCACCCCCATCGTCAAGCTCGTGATGAACATCGCGGCCGCGGCGATGCTGGGCTCGCTCGTGCTGGCACTGTTCGCGCTGCGCAGCGAGGAGAAGTCGTTCGACACGGCCCTCAACACGGCCTCGGCGGGTGCGGCCGTCTTCACGGTCACCGCGGGCATCAGCGGATTCTTCACGTTCATGACCGCCTTCAACCCGCAGCTGAGTGCCGAGCGCGAGTTCGGCGAGCAGCTCGGACGGTTCCTGCTGCAGCTGCCGCTCGGTCAGTCGTGGCTGATCACCACGATCATGGGCTCGGTGATCACCGTGCTCGCGTTCGCGTGGCGCACGTGGACGCCCACCCTGATCACGGCGATCCTCGCCGCGGCATCCTTCCTCCCGCTGGCGACCCAGGGCCACTCCGGCGAGCTCGCCGGACATAACATCGCCGTGAACTCGATCCTGCTGCACACGATCGGCGCGGCGGTGTGGCTCGGCGGCCTGCTGCTCGTCGTGATCCTGCGCGACCGGTCGGGCGTGGGCACCGCGCGGCTGGTAAGCCGCTACTCGAGTCTCGCGATCGCCGCCTTCGTGGTCGTCGCGATCTCGGGCCTGGCGCGTTCCGTCGTCTCCTTCGGCGACATCTCTCAGCTCTGGACGCCCTACGGCACGATCCTGCTCGTCAAGGTGGTGCTGCTGGTCGGCATGGGGCTGCTCGGCGCCTGGTACCGCATCCGCCTGATCCCTCGTCTCGAAGGGGCTGGAGCCGCACGCTGGTTCTGGATGCTGGTGCTGTGCGAGGTCGCGCTGATGGGGCTGGCGTCGGGTGCCGCCGCCGCGCTCGCCCGCACGCCTCCACCCACCGGCGAGGAGGCCGCGTTCGTGCAGACGCCGGCCGAGAACCTCACGCGCTCACCGCTGCCTCCCGAGTTCACGATCGATCGCTGGTTCACGGCGTGGGACATCGACGTGCTCTGGCTGGTGGCCGCCGGTTTCGGTCTCTTCTTCTATCTCGCAGGGGTGCGCCGTCTGCGGTCGCGGGGCGACCGCTGGCCGATCCACCGCACCGTCTTCTGGGTGCTGGGCACGCTGATGCTGCTGTGGGTCACCGGTGGCCCGATCAACGCCTATCAGGAGTATCTCTTCAGCGTGCACATGCTGGGGCACATGATGCTGTCGATGGCCATCCCGCTGCTGCTGGTCTCGGGCGCGCCGGTCACGCTCGCCCTCCGTGCGATCCACAAGCGCGACGACGGCACCCGTGGCGGCCGCGAATGGATCATGTGGGCGGTGCACTCGCCGTTCTCGAAGGTCGTCACCCACCCGTTCGTGGCGGCGGGCATCTTCATCCTCTCGCTGTGGGCCTTCTACTTCACCGACCTCGTGCGCTGGTCGATGTTCGAGCACCTCGGTCACGAGTGGATGGTCGCCCACTTCCTCATCTCCGGGTACCTGTTCGTGCTGAGTCTGGTCGGCGCCGACCCCGTGCCGTACCGCCTGCCGTACCCCGGACGCCTCATCACCCTGATCGCGATCATGGCCATGCACGCCTTCTTCGGCGTCGCGATCATGATGCAGGAGGGGCTCATGGTCGCCGACTGGTTCGGGTCGATGGGGCGCACGTGGGGTCCGACGCCGCTCGAAGACCAGTACATCGGCGGTGGCATCGCGTGGTCGATCGGTGAGATCCCGACCCTGATCCTCGCGATCACCGTGGCGATCCAGTGGAGCCGCAGCGACACCAAACTGCAGAAGCGCCGCGACCGGCATGCCGACCGCACGGGCGAGGCGGAGCTCGAAGAGTACAACGATAAGCTCGCGGCCCTCGCAGCGCGCGACCTGCGTCAGGCCGAGCGCGAAGCGCGCTGACCCTGCAAGTCGCGGATCAGCCCGTGGACTCCTCGCCGGGCGAGCCGACTCGGATCGACACCTTTCCGTCCGGGAGGATCGTGATCGACCCGTTGACCTGGAACGGGACGTCTTCCGAGACCTCCTGAACCGAGCCGTCGAAGAGCGACCGGATCTCGACGTCGACGTGTGCGACCGCATCCGTCGGAGGGATCATCCAGTGCCCGCCGTCGGGAACGACACTCACCTGGGGCTGAACCGTGATCGACCACTTCGGCAGCGAGGCGAGGCGGTTGCGGACCTCGAGGCCGAACGGGCACGCTGTCGGCTGCAGCACCTCCTGTGTGGTGCACTCCGTGAGGAACTCCTCGACGCGCTGCTGCACCACGGCGACGAAGTCGGGCGTGGGCTCGGTCTGCACGTCGACGGGGGTGGTGGCGAGCGGGGTGTCTGCCAGCACTCCGACACCGTCGGAGGAGGCGATCGCCGTGTCGACGGTGACCGAGTACACCCCCGGCGTGAAGACCAGCAGCGGCAGGGGATCGAGGGGGGCGGCCTGAGCACCCGCGGCCGACACCTGGCGGCGGTCCATCTCGAACCCGTTGACGGCGAACTGATCGGCTCCGCGCAGCGTGAGCTCGACCACGGCCAGAGGGCTCGTGGTGAAGCGCCAGTTCGGGGTGACGCCCGCCCAGCCGTCCTGCTCGACGGTGAAGGTGGTCGTGCCGGCGTAGCCGCTCGCGGTGTACGAGACGGTCACCTCGGTCTTGCCGGCGTCGTCACGCTCCTCCGATGTCACCTCGACGTCGGTGAGCGGGGCGAGGGCCGAGTGGCGCAGCAGAGCCTCGGACGCGGTGGCTCCGAGGCCCGCGATCTCGAGCGTCTCTCGATCGATCGCGACACCCGGTACGCGAAGGGCATCGGCCGCTCGGCCTTCGGAGAGCAGATCGAGGTAGCGAACGACGAAGGCCGACGGACCGTAGAACTGCTGGTAGAGGGTGGCCCCGCCTGCGCCGAGAGCGGCGACGAGCACGAGGCCGACCACCGCGAGCATCGCGAGATCGGCAGCGAGGCGCGAGCGCCGGGGCGCCTTCGTCTCGACCTGCTGCATGGCGTCAGTCTAGGAGCGCGGCCTGGGACGATGCCGTGCGCGCGTCGCCGTGCGTCGGCCGTGATCGCTGTGTCCCTCGGATGCCGGGTGCGCGGCGCCACGTAGCATGGGGAGGCACGATCTCCACGTGCACTCCCGCCTCCCAGCCGTGTGAGAGAACCGTGTCGCTTCCCGCCCTGTCAGAAGAGCAGCAAGAGCTGTTCCGGCTGATCGAGGACACCAGCGAGCACGTCTTCATCACGGGTCGCGCGGGTACCGGCAAGTCGACTCTGCTGCAGTACTTCTCGTGGAACACGAAGAAGCAGATCGCGATCTGCGCACCCACCGGTGTCGCCGCGCTGAACGTCGAGGGTCAGACGATCCACTCGCTGTTCCGCCTGCCGATCGGTCTGATCGGCGATTCGGACATCGATCAGAACGACAACACGCGACGGATCCTCAACGCGATCGAGACGCTCGTGATCGACGAGATCTCGATGGTCAACGCCGACCTGATGGATGCGATCGACCGTTCGCTCCGTCAGGCGCGGGGCAAGCGCGGCATTCCGTTCGGCGGAGTGCAGATCGTGATGTTCGGCGATCCGTATCAGCTGGCTCCCGTGCCGCCGCGCGGCGACGAGCTGCGCTACGTGAAGGACCACTACCGCTCGTTCTGGTTCTTCGACGCCAAGGTCTGGGCCGGCTCCGCCGGCGGCGAGGCGCCGGAAGAGGAAGAGGGGCTCTTCGCCGTCGACACCCGCGCCGAGCTGCACGTGCGCGAGCTCGTGCAGATCCACCGGCAGTCGGATGACGGCTTCAAAGCCATGCTCAACGCGGTGCGCTACGGGCGGGTCACCGCCGAGATCGCCGGAGTGCTCAACACACAGGGCGCGCGCACGCCACCCGACCCGGAGCCGGGCGAGGTGCCGATGATCACGCTCGCCACGCGCAACGACATCGTGAACACCATCAACAGCCGACACCTCGCGGCGCTTCCGGGCAAGGAGCAGACCGCGAAGGCCGAGGTCAGCGGAGAGTTCGGCAGGGGCGAAGCATCGCTGCCCGCCGAGCCGGAGCTCAAGCTGAAGATCGGCGCACAGGTGATGTTCCTCCGCAACGACACCTCGATGTCGGGTGAGCCGCCGCGGTGGGTGAACGGCACGATCGGCACGGTCGTGCGCATCCTCGGCGAGACCGTGCGCGTCGAGATCGACGGCGACGAGGTCGACGTCGAGCCCGCGGTCTGGGAACGCTTCCGCTACTCGTACGAGGCGAGCACCAAGAAGCTGTCCCGTGACGTGGTCGCCGAGTTCACGCAGTTCCCGTTGCGTCTCGCCTGGGCCGTCACGATCCACAAGTCGCAGGGCAAGACCTACGATCGCGCCATCATCGACCTCGGGTCCGGCGCGTTCGCGCCCGGGCAGACCTACGTCGCGCTCTCACGCCTCACGTCGCTCGACGGGCTCTACCTCTCGAGGGCGCTGCGCCCGAGTGACATCCGCGTCGACGAGGACGTGCGCCGCTTCATGCGCGACGCGTGGCTCGCGGCATCCACCCCTGAGGTGGGTAAGGCCTGAGGCGCGAGCGCGTGTCAGGCGGCGACGCGTGCGCGGTCGAGGTCCTCGAACAGCTCGGTGTTGAAGCGGTAGGCGAGGAGCACCTCGTCGATCACCCGCTCGCGCTCGGCGTCGTCCCACGGCGCGGCGTCGAGCTGCTCGCGGTAGACGTCCTTGAACGCGGACGGGTCGGCGATGTCGTCGAACAGATAGAAGCCGATGCCGTTGGTCTCGAAGCCGAAGCGGCGTGCCATCACGCGTCCGATGAAGATGCCACCGGACAGGTCGCCGAGGTAGCGCGTGTAGTGGTGCGCGACGAAGCCTCCGGCCCAGGTCGCGCCCACCTGACGGATGCGCTCGACGTAGCGCTGCGTGGTGGGCAGCGCGACGATCTCGTCGCGCCAGCCGGCGCCGAGCAGGAACTCGAGGTCGGCCTCGAGTGCCGGAAGACGGGTCAGCTTGTCGCTGAGGAAGACGGATGCCACGGGGTCGCGGCGCATGCGCTCGCCCGCGCCTTCGAGGGCCTCGTAGATGAAGTAGTGCTGTGCGACGAGCGCGATGTAGTCCTCGCGCGAGCCCTCGCCCTTGAGCAGGTCGGACATGAAGCCGGCACCCTCACTGCGCGAGTGCGAACCGGAGGAGCGCTCACGGAGGGCTGCGGAGAAGGAGAGGATCTCGGGCATGTGCCAAGTGTAAGGGTGACCTAACCTGGAGCGGAAGCCCGATCTCTCAGAGAGTCACGCGTGCGGACGCGGCTCGACCCCGATCTTCTCGCACGCGAGATCGTAGAGCGCGACGACTTCGCGGCGCACGGCGGGGCGCTCGGTGATGGGGCCCGAGGGCCACGCGACGCGCAGCTCGGAGGCGATGCCCGCGCGGGTGACCGTCCAGACGCCGCCGTCACCGTCGAGGTCCGTCATCACGGCATCGGTGATCTCGCCGTCCTCGGCGGCTGAGAAGGCGCGCGCGATGAGCAGATTGTCGTCGGTGTGGTCGCCGTTCATGTGGCGCAGGATCGCGGAGACGACGTCGGCGTCGAAGATGTGGGGCATGCTGATCACCCTAAAGGGGCCCCGGCGATGCGATCTTTCAGGAACGGCGTTCTAGACTCGGGAGACACGTCTTCCGGGGGTCCCCTTTCATGCAGCTTCTCTCGTCGCGCACGTTCCGCGCAGCAGCGGCCGGCGTCGCCGTGCTCGGGCTCTTCCTGACCGGCTGCACAGCCGAGCCGGAGTTCAGCTACGAGCCGCCCTCTCAGGTCGATGGCGCACTGCCCGACGACACCGTCGCCGCCATGGAGGCAGCCGTCGCGAACGCGCTCGCCGCGTCGGGGGCGTCGGGTGCTGTCGTGGGCGTGTGGGCTCCCTGGAGTGGCAGCTGGGTCGCCGGCGTCGGCACGCAGGGGCCCGGTTCTGATGAGGAGATCAGCACGGACATGGCCTTCCGCGTCGCAGACATGACGCGGCTCATGACGTGCGATGTGCTCTACGGCCTGGTCGATGAGGGCGTGGTCGACCTCGACGACCCCGTGACCGAATACGTTTCGGGCGTTGCCGATATGAAGGACACCACGCTTCTCGACCTGTGCAACAGCACCAGCGGGATCGGTTCGTCCGAGGCGACAGCACAGGCGGCGTGGTTCACCACTCCCGAGCGCGTGTGGGCGCCGCTCGAGCTCGCAGCCTACGGCCTCGGCGCCCCGCGCACCACGCCGAAGACGACCTACACCAACTCCGACGCCGGCTACCTGCTGCTCGGACTCGCCCTCGAGCGGGCATCGGGCCTCACGGCATCCGAGTTGATCTCCGAGTACGTGACCCAGCCGCTCGGTCTCTCCCAGACGTCGCTACCCTCGCCGGCCGCAGCTGCGCCCTCGACGGGGCCGGTCATGAACGGGCACTATCTGACGCCCATCGAGGGCGGATACAACTGTGCGGCCCCGACCGACATCACCACGCTGTCGTCGAGCACCGGGTACACCGACTCCGGCGTCGTGTCGACGATCGAGGAGCTCGGCCGGTACACCCAGGCCGAGGCCGCGCAGAAGTTGCGGACGAAGGATGAGCCGAATCGCTTCGGAGCGCCGTTGCCTCAGAGCCCCGATGCGCCCTCATGGTTCCAGGCCACCGGAGGAGCCCTGCTCGTCGGATCGATGGTCGGGCAGTCGGGATGGACCCCCGGATACCAGACGTCGGCGTTCTCCGATCCTGAGACCGGCTTCACGGTCGCGGTGTCGCTGAACGACTCGACGACCGGCGGGTTGACCGCGATGTTCCTGGCATGGGAGCTCGCGGCGATCGCATCGAAGGCTCCCGCAGCCGCTGGCCAGACGGCTCCCGAGTTCGGACTGCCGTTCACGGCTGAGCAGTACCACCAGGAGATCACCGACTCTGCGATCCCCTGCGTCGCGCCGCCCGCCGGCTGACCTCAGACGCGGACGACCGATCCGCGGCTCGACCTTTGGAGGGAGCGCCGATGGCGATCATCGACAACGCGATCTACGTCGACGGCATCCGCACCGAGAACCCGCGGAGTCTCAGCGAGACCTTCGAGGTGCTGCGCGAGCGCGGAGGCATGAGCTGGATCGGCCTGTACCGACCGAGTGAAGCTGAGATCCGTGAGGTCGCCGACGAGTTCGGCATCCATGCGCTCGTCGTCGAGGATGCGCTCTCGGGGCACCAGCGCTCGAAGCTCGAGCGGTACGGCGACGTGCTGTTCATGGTGCTGCGCTCCGCGCGGTATCTGGATGCCGCGGAGGAGGTCGAGTTCGGCGAGATCCACGTGCTCGTGGGGCCGGATTTCGTGGTCACGATCCGTCACGCGGAGTCGCCTGACCTCGGGCGCGTTCGGCGCCGCCTCGAAGACGACCCCGCACTCCTGAAGCTCGGCCCTGAGGCCGTGCTCTACGCGATCCTCGACGAGGTCGTCGACGAGTACGCGCCGGTGCTCGCCGGGCTCGAGAACGACATCGACGAGATCGAGAGCCAGCTCTTCGAAGACGGAGTCGACGCCACGAAGCGCATCTACGAGCTGGGCCGAGAGGTGATCGACTTCCAGCGTGCGGTGCAGCCACTGGCCGGGATGCTCGACTCGCTGCTGCGCGGGTCGGCGAAGTACCAGGTCGACGTGGAACTGCAGCGGTATCTGCGCGATGTGCTCGACCACACCCTGCGTGTCTCGGAGCGGGCGAACACCTTCCGCACGGTGCTCGACAACGCCCTGAC
The DNA here is from genome assembly GCF_051365005.1 of Microbacterium sp. K2. Taxonomy (NCBI): domain Bacteria; kingdom Bacillati; phylum Actinomycetota; class Actinomycetes; order Micrococcales; family Microbacteriaceae; genus Microbacterium; species Microbacterium sp. K2. Next base: position 2,509,358 of record NZ_JBLWII010000001.1, read on the forward strand.
CGTCGAGTCGACGATCGTGGCACGTCGGCAGAACGAGGAGATGCGGCGGATGACCGAGCTGAGCATCCGTCAGAACGACGAGGTGAAGAAGATCTCGGGCTGGGCGGCGATCCTGTTCGCCCCGACCCTCGTCGGCACGGTCTACGGCATGAACTTCGACCACATGCCCGAGCTGCACTGGACGCTCGGCTACCCCATGGCGGTCGCGCTGATGGTCGGCATGGGCGTCGGTCTCTACTGGGCGTTCAAACGCAAGGGCTGGCTGTAGCCGCGCGAATCCGGGCACGCCAAACGTCGCCAGGGTTGATTCTCGTGATTTCACGAGTAAAGTGCAACTAGTTACAGAAAGTGCTTGGAAAACGCTATCCGCTCGGCTACCGTCGGTGTAGCCGACGAGAGTCCGGCACGAATCAAGGGAGATCACATGCACAACGCAATGACGCGGACGGCACGGAGCCGCCTCCTGCTGGTGACCGCGGGCCTCGCGACCTCTGCTCTCGCGCTGGCCGGCTGTGCCGGTGGCGGCGCCGGCGACGCGGGGGCGTCGGGAGACAAGACCACGATCCGGTTCCTGTACGCCACAGGAGACGAGACCTGGAACGCCGTCGTCGACGAGGTCGTCACCGCCTTCAACGAGCAGAGCGATACGACGGAGGTCAAGCTCGACCCGCTGCCCGCCGGCTCCGACTACGCAACGGCGCTCAAGACCGTCGACGCGACGGGAAACTGGCCGGCCGTGGTCGACATGCGCGACACGCTCACCTATGTCAACGCAGGCAAGCTCGCCCCGGTGCCCGAGGAGGTCACGGCACTGCTCGAGCCCGACGCCTTCGCCCCCGCAGCGGACGGCAATGTTTACACGGTGCCGTACAGCGCGCTCAACGGCGAGCTCGGCATGAACATCGTGTACAACAAGACCTACTTCGAGGAGCATGACCTCGAGGTCCCCGAGACCTACGACGACTTCATCGATCTACTCGAGGAGATCAAGTCCAACGGCGACGTGCCACTGGCGACGGCCGCCGCCGAGGTATGGCCCTCCGACCAGCTCTGGAAGCCTCTTGCCGCGCCCACCTTCGCCGAGTTCAGCGACGACGGCGGCTTCTGGAACGTCGCGGCGGAGGGTGGCGCCTCGGTCGCCGACCTCAAGGCTCCGCTCGAGGAGCTGAAGATGATCATGGACGACTACGTGCTCGAGGGATGGCAGTCCACCGCCGATGCTCAGACCACCACGCTTCTCGTCAACGACCAGGCCGTCATGGCGACGTCGTCTGCCGGACTCGGGCGGCTGATGGACATCAATAAGGTCGACCCGGAGTTCGACGCGGGGCTGTTCATCATCCCCGACGAGGACGGCAAGATCAACGTCCTCAAGAACAGCGTCGTCGGCGACACCGCCGGCGGTCTGGCCATCTCGTCGCAGGCCGCGGAGAACGAGGACGAGTACGCCTCGGCGGTCGAGTTCCTCACCTACTTCTACTCGGTCGACGCGGCGAATCTGATGGAGGCGAGCGGCTGGATCTCGCCCAACATCCTCAACTCCGACGAGGTCGAGCGCAACGACACGATCCCCGGTGCCGAGGACTTCTTCGCGCTGCTCGAGAACCCGAACCTCGTCTGGTACGAGAATGCTCCGACGCTCAGCACCTTCAGCTCGGTCAACACCTTCTTCCGGCAGTCCCGCATCGAGATGCAGGACGGCCAGACCACGATCGACGAGACGATCGCGAAGGTCCAGGCAGAGCTCGAGGCGCAGGTCGCCGCAGCCGGGTGAGTCCGGCGCCGGGGGTGCGGACCCGACCGTGCCCCCGGCATCCCGGCGAGCTCTGATCGATCAAGGAGAGAACATGAGTGCAACCACCGAGGTCCGTGTGCGACCCCGCTTCGGGCGAGGGCGCCTGGCGATGCTGGGTTTCGTCGTCCCGGCGCTGGCGATCTATCTCCTGATGGTGATCGTGCCGTCGCTGCAGACGGTGCAGCTGAGCCTGACCGACTGGGACGGCATCAGCGACGGATACGACTACGTCGGCATCCAGAACTACGAGGACATCGTCGCGAGCGGTCGCTTCTGGAACGCGGTGCGCAACACCCTGATCCTCGGGCTCGGGTCGGCGCTGATCATCAACGTGATCTCGCTGGCCGTCGCCCTCATGCTCGACAGGCTCAACCACGCGCAGGGGTTCTTCCGCACGGCCGTGTATCTGCCGGCCCTGGTCAGCGCCTTCATCATGGCCACGATCTGGAAGTACCTGCTCAACTACAACTTCGGCTCCGTGAACACGGTTCTGCGAGACATGGGGCTTCCGGAGTGGGCCCGTGACTGGCTGGGCGACAGCAGCATCGTGATCTGGGTGATCCTCTTCATCACCTGCTTCACCCTCGGCGGCAACACCACCCTCATCTATCTCGCGAACCTGCAGTCGGTGCCGCAGGAGCTGATCGAGGCCGCGCGCATCGATGGTGCGAGCGGCGCGAAGGTCTTCTGGAACGTGACCTGGCCGATGATCGCCGGTGCGGTCACGGTCAACATGACGCTCGCCATGATCGCCGGCTGGGTGATCTTCGATCAGGTGCTCGTGCTCACCTCGGGCGGCCCCGGTTTCGTGAGCGAGACCATGGCCTTCTTCATCTACAAGGTCGGCTTCGGTGAGTACCGAGCCGGCTTCGGGTCGGCGGCAGCCGTCGTGCTCTTCATCGTGGTGATCGTGAGCACCGTCGCCGCGAACGCCTACATGCGCAAGAGGGAGATCCAGGCATGACCGAGACGATGGCACAGGTCACTGTGAAGATAGAGCCGGAGCAGAAGCCCTCGGGGCTCGCCCGCATCCCGCGTGCGCCGCGTCCGCGCCGAGAGAAGAAGAAGTGGTCGGTCGGCGAGATCGTCGTGATGGCGGTGCTCAGCGTCCTGGTGCTGATCGTCGCGTCGCCGGTCATCTACGCGCTGCTGAACTCGTTCCGCTCGTACGCTGAGATCACCAAGGATCCGATGGGGCTGCCCACCTCCTTCGCCTTCGACAACTACGTCGCCCTCTTCCAGCAGACCGACTTCCTGGAGGCGGTGCTGAACACTCTCATCATCACGGTCGGCACGGTCGTGATGCTCATCATCATCGTGCCCATGGCCGCGTACGGCATCGAGCGGATCGGTGGCCGCACTTCGCGCTTCCTCTACGTGCTGTTCATCGCCGGGCTCATGATTCCGTTCCAGGTGCGCATGATCCCGCTGGTGAAGGGCTTCGACGACGTGGGACTGTACAGCACCCTGCTGTCGGTGATCCTGGTGCACCTCGGAGGGGCTGCGAGCTTCGGCATCCTGCTCTACTGCAGCTTCATCAAAGGCATCCCGATCGAGGTCGAGGAGGCAGCGCATGTCGACGGCGCAGGGCGCCTGCGCACGTTCTGGCTGATCGTCTTCCCGATGCTCCTGCCCGTGACCTCGGCTTTCGTGATCATCCAGGCACTCGGGCTGTGGAACGACTTCTTCATCCCCCTGGTGTTCCTCGATTCCTCATCGGCCGGAACCATCAATGTCGCGATCAACCGCATGGTGGGCCTGCTCACCTCGCAGTGGCAGCTGATATACACCGGTGCGATCCTCGCGATCGTCCCGTCCGTGGCGATCTTCGCCGCCTTCCAGAGGTTCTTCATCAAGGGCATGTCGGTAGGGGCGGTCAAGGGATGACCACCATGACCACCTCGCGACTCGGATGTCTGCTCGGCTACGACGGTGTGATCGCGACGCTGCTGCTGGGTGCCTTCCGGTACTTCCTCGTGTCGCTCGCGTTCGTCGCGTGTCTCGTGCCGGTGCTGGCCTTCCAGGCACTGGTCGGCTGGCAGGCCACCCACATCGCGCTCTGGCTGGGCGCCGCCGCAGTGCTGCCCGTCGCTCCGGCGCTGCACGGACTGACCAAGGCCGCCGCGGGACTCCTCGACTCCGAGCCGCACGTCGCCCGGATCTTCTGGAGCGGGTTCGCGGACGCCGTGCGCCACCGCTGGGGCTCAGCACTCGCGTTGAGCGCTGCAGTGCTCGTGCTCGGATACGACATCGCCCTGCTCGGGGCGGATGCCGGTGTGCTTCTGGGCGCCGTCGTCGTCGTCGCCGTCGTCGCCGCGATCGTCGTCGCCGCCGCGTTCCTCTCGGATTCGCCCTTGCGCGGCGCCGCGTATGCGCTCGCCGCGGCACGGATCGTCCTGCAGCGCCCTCACCTGGCTCTCGTCTGGCTGCTGCTCGCGGCTCTTGCGGCTCTCGCCACCTCGCTTCCGGTGATCGGCGCGGTCGCCTGGTTGTCGACGCCGGCGCTCGCCGCGGTGGCCGCCACGATCTGCACCCGCACGCTCGGCTTCGATCCCGCACGTGAGCGGGTGGGCGCATGATCACCCGCATCGGCGGATTCACGATCGCGGCGGGAACTGACGGCCCGGCGACCCTCGCGGTCAGCGACGGCCATCCCGCACCCCTCGTCGAGATCTTCACCGCCGCAGAGCAGCGTGCGCGCACGAGTCAGGCCTACGTGCGCTCGGCTCTGGGGGCTCGGCTGCGCATCGAACAAACGGAGGCCGCAGCTACGGATGCCGACCCCGACACCGTGACGCTCGTGCAGCGCGACGCCCTCACGGGGCTCGAGGTCACGAGCGTGCTCGCGCTCTCGGGCACGGCCCTGCGCGTGCAGCACACGCTGCGCGGCACCGGGGCGGATCCGGTCGTCATCACCGCGGTCAGCTCGGCCAGCGTCGGATTCGGTGCGGGCCCGCATGCGGGGGAGCAGTACGACCTCCTCACCGCGCGCAGCGAATGGCTGGCGGAGAACCGCTGGCACCGTCGTGCCCTGGCCGACGAGCTCCCCCCGCTGTCGCTGCCGATCCACGCGCAGGACGGTCGGGGCCACGCGACCCTGACCAGCCATGGCGCCTGGTCGACCGGCGAACACCTGCCTGTCGGGGCTCTGGTGCACCGGGGCGACGGTTCGGCCATCGCCTGGCAGCTGGAGAGCGGTGCGGGGTGGCATGTCGACCTCAGCCAGGGGCTCGAAGGCCTGACCCTCTCGGTGCTGGGTCCCACGGATCTCGAACACCAGTTCGCCCATGTGCTCCAGCAGGGTGACGAGTTCATGACGGTGTCGGTGGCCCTCGCTGCGTCGGCCCAGGGATTCGAGGGGGCGATCGCCGCGCTCACCTCGCATCGCCGAGCGATCCGCCGCGTCGACGGCCCCGACCTGCCGATCGTCTACAACGACTTCATGAACACGCTCATGGGGCAGCCCTCGTCCGAGGCGCTGCGCCCGTTGATCCGGACCGCCGCCGAGGCTGGGGCAGAGGTCTTCTGCATCGATGCGGGCTGGTTCGCCGACCCCGAGATCGGCGACTGGTGGGACACGGTCGGCGAGTGGCAGGAGGCCCCGAGCCGGTTCGACGAGGCGGGGCTGCGTGGCATCATCGACGATATCCATGCCGCGGGGCTGCGCTCGGGACTGTGGCTCGAGCCCGAGGTCGTCGGGGTCGAGAGCCCCGTCGCTCAGACTCTGCCGGACGACGCCTTCTTCCAGCGGTTCGGAGTGCGCGTGCGCGAGCACGACCGCTATCACCTCGACTTCCGGCACCCTGCGGCACGGGCGCACCTCGACGACACGGTCGATCGGATCGTCCACGAGTACGGCGTGAGCTTCCTGAAGCTCGACTACAACATCAACCCCGGTGCGGGCACGGAGTGGCAGGCGGCGGCAGCCGGTGACGGCCTGCTCGGTCACATCCGCGCTTTCGGCGACTGGCTCGACGACGTGCAGGCCCGGCATCCGCAGCTCTTGATCGAGAACTGCTCATCGGGTGCGATGCGGGCCGACTACGCGCTGCTGTCGCGCACGCACCTGCAGTCCACGAGCGACCAACAGGATTTCCGTCTGTATCCGCCGATCGCGGTATCCGCCCCCGCATCCATCCTTCCCGAGCAGGCGGGCAACTGGGCGTACCCCTCGGCGGCGATGACGGATGCCGAGACCGCGTTCACCCTGGTCACGGGGCTCAGTGGCCGACTGTATCTCTCGGGCTTCCTGGGCGAGCTTCGGGAGTCGCAGACATCGCTCGTCGCTGAGGCAGTGGGCCTGCATAAGGCGCTCCGTGCGGGTCTCGCCGAGACCGAGCCGTTCTGGCCGCTCGGTCTGCCGGAGTGGGATGACGAGACCGTGTGCCTGGGACTTCGGGCCGAGGGGCAGACCCTGCTCTTCGTCTGGGATCGATCCGACGTGCCCCGCTCGTTCACGATCCCCGGCGTCCACAGCGGCGCGACGCTGTTCCCCGCACCATCCGCCGACGCATGGGCGGTCGAGAACGACGCCGATGGCATCCGCATCGAGACGGCCGCCGGGCTCGGCGCCCGCGTTCTCCGTGTCAGGGAAGGCCCGTCATGAGTGGCAGGATCCGCACCGGAGAGCTGCTCACCGACGACCGCGGGCGCATCGCGCAACTGCACGGCATCGGCATCCAGCGGGTGGGTTCGTACTGGTACGCCTGGGGCGAGGACAAGAGCGCCGGAGACCGGTTCGCGGCTGTGGCCTGTTATCGGTCCACCGACCTCACGGACTGGGAATACCTCGGCGATGCGCTCACCGCCGGCATCGGAGACCTCGCGCCCGATCGCATCGTCGAGAGACCGAAAGCGCTGCGTCGTTCCGACGGGAGGTGGGTGCTGATCGCGCACATCGAGAGCGCCGACTACTCCGACGCCAGGGTCGGCTATGCCGTCGCCGACGACCCGCACGGGCCGTTCGAGTATCTCGGCAGCGAGCGACCGCTCGGCAACCTCAGCCGAGACATCGGTGTCTACCAAGAGGGCGGCGTCGGCTATCTGCTCTCCGAGGACCGCGACAACGGCTTGCACATCTACCGACTGCGACCCGATTACTGCGGAGTCGAATCGATCGTGGCGACGCTGCGCCAGCAGGATCGCCCCGAGATCGGGTACGAGTCGCCGACGCTGATCCGCCACGACGATCTGTACTACCTGTTCGGTTCGGATCTCACCGGCTGGGATCTGAACGACAACAAGTACGCCAGCGCCCCCGCACTCGAGGGGCCGTGGTCACCGTGGCAGGACTTCGCACCGGCCGGCAGCCGCACGTTCGACTCACAGGTGAGTGTCGTGTTGCCGGTCGAGGGCGCGCACGTGTACATCGGCGATCGCTGGAATCGAGACGATCTGGCGTCCTCTGCGCCGGTCTGGCTGCCGTTGCGGGTCGAGAAGGGTCGCGCCGAACTGATCTGGCGCGACGACTGGAGTATCGAGGAGCTGAAGAAGTGAACGCCCGACCACACGCGATCGCCGCGATGAATCCGCCCGCACTGGCCGAGAACCTGTTCGGCCCGCACCGGGCGCGCCTGAGCGGTCTGGTCGACATCAGCGCCGAGGTGCTCACTGATTTCGACAGCGATATCGCTTCGCACCTGATCGGCGACGTCGAGATCCTGCTCGCCGGCTGGGGGTGCCCGCGCGTCGACCGCGACATGCTCGACCGGATGCCGAACCTGCGCGCGGTCGTCTTCGCCGGCGGAACCGCGAGCGCCGTGCTCGACACGGTCGAGGCCGCCCGCCGTGGCATCGTGTTCACGAATGCGGGAGAGGGCAACGCCCAAGCCGTGGCCGAGTATACGGCGGCGACGATCGTGCTCGCCGGCAAGCGTGCGAGATACGCCGAGCAGATCTACCGCGAGGGTCGCACCTTCGTCGACCGCGAGACCGACCTGATCGACAGCGGCAACTTCGGGCGAACCGTCGGACTCGTCGGGGCGTCGCGCATCGGCCGACGCGTCGCACAGCTGCTGCAGTCGACCGACCTGCGAGTGCTCATCTACGACCCGTACGCATCGGAGGAGGAGATCGTGTCGCTCGGCGGGCTCAAGGTGGCTCTCGACGATCTGCTTGCGGGGTCCGACATCGTCTCGCTGCACGCCCCCGCGACGCCGGAGACCGAGCACATGGTCGCGTCGCGCGAGCTGGCGATGATGCGTGACGGAGCCGTGCTGATCAACACGGCTCGCGGCTCGCTGATCGACCACGACGCCCTGCGTGTGCACCTGCGTGCTGGGCGGATCGATGCGATCCTCGACGTGACGGAGCCCGAGCCGCTCGCCGCGGACGATGAGCTGTGGACTCTGCCCAACGTGACCCTCACCCCGCACATCGCCGGGGCCACCGGCAACGAGCTCCATCGTCTCGGCCGCGACGTCGTCGACGAGGTCGCTCGATATGTCGCGGGTGATGCCTTCGTCGGGTTCGAGCGGATTCCCGGGGTCGTGTGATGGGCGTGGTGCGCAATCCGATCCTGCGGGGATTCAACCCCGACCCGTCGATCCTGAGGGTCGGCGACGACTACTTCATCGCCACGAGCACGTTCGAGTTCCACCCCGCGGTGCGCATCCACCATTCGACCGACCTCGTGAACTGGACGGTCAGGGGCCATGCACTCGACGTGGGCTTCGACCTGCGTGGCATCCCCGATTCGGGTGGCGTCTGGGCCCCGAGCCTGTCTCACTCCGCCGGGCTGTTCTGGCTCGCATACTCGGTCGTGCGCTCGATGGACGGCGACGACAAGGACATCGACAACTACCTCATGACCGCCGCGAGCATCGACGGTCCGTGGAGCGAGCCCGTGTATCTGGGCTCCCGAGGATTCGACTTCTCGTTCTTCCACGACCCCGACGGCACGCACTGGGTGGTCGGGGTGCAGTGGGACCAGCGGCCCGAACATCCGTCGTTCGGGGGTCTCGTGCTCGAGCAGTACCTGCCCGATGAGAGGCGCACATCGGGTGAGGCGCGAGTGATCCACCAGGAATCGACCCTCGTCGAAGGCCCCAATCTCTATCGCATCGACGGCTGGTACTACCTGTTGATCGCCGCGGGAGGTACCGGGTGGAACCACGCGATCACGGTGGCGCGATCTCGACAGCGCACCGGACCTTACGAGCGCGACGTTCGACCGTTCGTGCTGACCAGCCGTGATGCCCCCGGGCTCGCGTTGCAGAAGGCCGGGCACGGCGAGCTCGTGCAGACACCGAGCGGGGAGTGGATGCTGGTGCACCTCGCCAGTCGGCCGACGCTGCACCTCGGCGAGCGGTTCAGCACGCTCGGGCGCGAGACCTGCCTGCAGCGGGTCGTGTTCGACGAGGACGGCTGGCTGCGGCTGGCGCAGGGCGGGCACCATGCAGCGGTGCAGGTCGAGGTCGACGGGGACTTTCCCGACCGACAAGCCGTGCGTGGCTTTGTCGAGCGTTTCGACGCGCCGGATCTCGACACGAGGCGGTGGTCGACGCTGCGCGCCGCGCTCGCACCCGGTGTCGCCGACCTGACCGCACGGCCAGGATGGTTGCGGCTGCGCGGCGGACACTCGCCGGCATCCGTCTTCGATCAGTCGATGATCGTGACGAGGGTCGAGGAGCATCGGGCCATGTTCGAGGCGACGGTGGATGCCGAGCCCACCAGCCCGCGCGAGGTCGCCGGGGCGATCGCCTGGTACGACCGCAGCGGCTGGATCTGGCTGCAGCTGTGCGGGGATGCCGAGACCGGCCGGCATGCGCGCGTCGTGAGCCGAGATGGAGCGCGCACCACTCGCTCCGCGCCGGTCCCAGTGCCGGATGGGTCCGTGCGGATGCGTCTGACGCTCGACGGACCCGACCTGCGGTTCGCCGTCGCCGCGGTCGGTGATGATCACTGGACCGACGTACCGGGCGTCCATCCGGCCTGGACCCTGTCGGACGACCACGGCGACCGGCTGCGGTTCACCGGACTGTTCTTCGGCGTCCGCGCGGACGATCTCGATGGCCGCGGGTGGTCCGCCGATCTCACCGACGTGTCTCTGGGATACGACGAGGCCGATTCGGCGGGGGAGGACTGACCCGCACCTCCGAACCCCTGACCGTCGCGAAGTTCCTGCTCCTGCATGCCCTCGCGCCGTCGCTCGACGGCGCCGTCACGGAAGAGAGATCGATGAAGATCGAACAACGCAGCATCCGAAAGACCGTCGGTGCGCTGACCGCCGGGGTGATCGCCCTCAGCGGGGCGCTCCTCGTCGCACCGTCGCCCGCCTCCGCGTCTCCGGTCTCGGCCGCGCCACCGGTCTCGGCCGCCGCGCAGACGCCCGTGCCCGAGATCATCGAGACGGTCAGCGACGCCGGCTTTGCGCATCCGGCGATCGGTTTCACGGCCGACAACCTCGAGAACATGCGCACCCAGGTGCTCGCCGGGGTCGACCCGTGGGCCAGTTACTACGAGGCGATGGTCGATACCCGCTATGCGGCGATCGACTACCGCGTCGAGAACGCGCAACCCGGCACCGACAGCCCGAAGAACGACGCCTACGCGAGCGTCGGGATGCGCTCCATGGCGCAGCGCGACAGCATCGGCGTGATGACCCAGGCACTCGAGTACGTCGTCACGGGTGACGAGCAGTACCGCGCGAACGCCCTGCACGGGCTCCGGGCGTGGAGCAGTCTGGACCCGGCGAAGTACGAGTACTTCGCCGACGCACACATCCATACCGGGGTGCCGCTGTATTACATGCTGATCGCGGCCGAACTGATCCGCAGCACCGAGCCTGTGAACGCCGACCTCGCCGGATACGATCTGCGGTGGACCGATGCCGACGAGCAGCGCATCGAGGACAACCTCGTCCGCCCGGTGCTCGACACTTTCCTGTACTCGAACAACAGGCTGTGGAACCAGCACCTCTACGGCGTGATCGGCATGATCTCGGCGGCGATCTTCCTCGACGACGCCGATCTGTATGCCGAGCGCGTGGAATGGTTCACGGTCAACGCCGGCTACGAGAGCGAGCACGACCTGTACGGCGGCAACGTGAACGGATCGTTGGAGCAGCTGTTCCGCGAGATCCCGGCAGACGCCCCAGGCAACACGACCGGCGCTCCGTTCGTGCAGCATATGGAGATGCTGCGCGACCAGGCCCACGGTCAGGGCGATGTCGACATCTTCGTCGCCCTCGCCCGCATCCTCGATTCGCAGGGCACGAAGGTCGATCCTACCTCCGGCACGGTGTCGGAGGCGGCGGATGCCGTCTCGCCCTATGACTTCCTCGACAACCGCATCCTCGACGGTGCCGACACCTTCTACGCCTTCATGATGGGAGAAGAGGTGCCGTACGTGCCGGCCACCGAGGGCGGCGCGATCTCGCAGGCATATCGCGGTCGTCTGCAGGATCCGCTCAGCGAGGCGTATCTGCAGTACCGCTACGTCGCCGACGTCGATGTCGCCGCCGAGGCGCCTCATGTCGCCGAGCTCTACGAGCAACGCGATGGTCCGCTGTACTACTACGGCACGGCCGTGCAGAACTTCTGGAGCGACCGGGGATCCGACTACACCGGAGCCGAGTACTGGGTGGCATTCCCCGAGGAGCTCGCCGAGGTCGACGATCCTGTCGCTCCGCTCGCCGCAACTGCCGAGCTCTCGGTGCGCACTTTCGGCACACCTCTCGGCGATGGAGCCGTCCGCGAGGAGGACGGCGACACGTCCTTCATCCGACTCGATGCCGGTGCCGACGACGCGAACCTCGCGATCCGGCGCGCGATCTGGAGTGACCGAGCTGCTGCGCAGTCGCTGGTCGGCGTGAAGGTGCGCAGCGACGGCACCGCACGACTGCAGGCCTCACGAACCGCGGAGGAGTCACCGTTCGCAGAGATCGTCGTCCCCGACACCGATGGTGAGTGGCGCTACGTCTGGCTGGATCTGGCGCTCGCGAAGACTCCGGGTGCGGTGGGCGAGAACATCCTGTTCCTCCGGGCGACCGGTTCGGACGCGAAGGTCGACGTCGCGGGACTCCTGGCGCAGGCGAACGGTGTCATCACCCCGCCCGTGTTCGCGGATGCTCCCGAGCTCGATGCGGTGCTCGTCGCCGGTGAGAAGTGGACGCGCAGCGTGCAGACGACGGATGCCGCCGGCGAGACCGTGACCCTCGCGCTGCAGGATGCCCCGTCGGGCGCGATCCTGCAGGGCAACGAGCTGAGCTGGTCACCCGCCCAGCCGGGGGTCGCGCAGATGACCCTCGCGGCGTCGGACGGCGCGACGGTGACGGCGCTGCCTGTGACTGTCACCGTGGCCGAGAGCAGAGATGCCGCGATCGACGAACTCGTCGGACGCGCGGGCGGGAGCGAGGAGCACACCTCGGCGAGCTGGGCGCGTTTCATCGAGGCGCGCGCGAGCGCGGAGCAGGGAGTGCAGGGAGCGGATGCCACAGCCTTCGCGGCACTTCTCCAAGGCCTCGGCGATGCGGTCTCGGGACTCGTGGAACTCAACCCTCTGCTGGCTGACGACACTCTCGACTACCGGGGGCTCGTCACGGCTGCGCCACTCACGGCGGCACAGCTGACCGCGATCACCGACGGCGACAACCAGACGACCTGGGGTGATCAGCGTGTTCCGAACATCGTGTTCGACTTCGGTTCGGCGTTCCGAGTCGGGGTCGACCGCTTCGGCATCCAGGCCAGAGACACGTTCGCCAACCGCGCTGAGGGCACGAACGTCTACGGCTCAGACGACGGGGTGACGTGGACGCTGCTCACCGAGCATCCGAACGTGGGCCAGGACTCGTCGATCGAGTGGATCGATGTGCGCGAGGAGGTGCAGGGCCAGCCGTTCCGCTTCATCAAGTTCCAGGTGGACGAGCCCGGCGTGCCGTCGGATCCCGCCTATCCGGGAATCTGGAGCGTCGCCGACATTCGCATCGATGGCTCCCGCACCGAGGCGGTCGGAATGATGGACACTGTCTCGCTCTCGTCGCCGGATGCCGTCGCCGGGCGCATCGTGGCGGGTGACGGGGTCGAAGTGTTCATCACCGGCCCTGCGGGCAACACCGATGTCGCGGTCACGGTGCTCGGAGATGCCGCGATCGTGACATCTCCCGCGGCGGGCCAGTGGGTTGCGAATGCCGCGGTGCCCGAGAGCGCCCAGCGCGGTGCACGGGTTGACTTCACGGTGGACTTCACCACGGCCGATGGCCGCGATGCCGACACGATCCACGCCACAACTGACGGATCGAAGCTGTTCCTGTCGAGCGACAGCGGACGCGTCGACTCGGCGTTCCGCGAGGCGACGGTGCTGCGCCCCGACGGCGTCGCCGATGCCGCGTGGACGCAGTACACGGCGAAGATGCTCGACGGCGATCCGGCGACGCACTCCGACACCCGACTGAACTCCGGTCTCTACGGCAACGTGTGGGACTTCGGCCCCGACACGACCGTGTCGCTGAGCGGCGCAGAGCTGCTCGTGAGGCAGGACGGCTACGGCACCTCGCGCATCGCGGACATGCGGCTGGAAGGCTCGAGCGACCTGCAGACATGGACGCGACTGACGCCCACGGCTCCGGCGAAGACCCTCGACTGGCAGCAGTGGACGGTGAGCGACGACGCGTCCTTCCGGTACATCCGACTCGTGAACGGCCAGATCCTGAATGTGGCCGAACTCATCGTGTTCGGCGAGGTGTCGACCGCTCCGTCCGTCCCGGCCTGGGACCCGGCCACGGTCTACGACACCGGTGACGAGGTGTCGCACGGTGGAGCCGTCTTCACGGCGCAGTGGTGGACGAGCAACGTGCAGCCCGGCAGCACCGCCACCGGCTCGTGGATGCAGCAGGGCGCAGCCGTGCCAGCGGCGGGAGGCGACGTGCGCGCGTGGACGACGTCGTACGTCTATGTCGGCGGCGAGACCGTCGCGCACGATGGGCACACGTTCCGCGCGAAGTGGTGGACCCGCAACCAGGAACCGGGCGACGCGAATGGTCCATGGGAGGATCTCGGCGCCTACTGAGTGGAGGCGGAGCGGTGCGGTCGCGTTCTCCCACCGCACCGCTCCGTCGCCTCCAGGTGTGATCACCCGCTTCTGCGTGGGGGCGGGCTATCAGCCGCGCACAGGGCCTGTCGACCCGCGGACGATCAGCTCGACCGGCAGCACGGCAGGGGCGTCGTAGACTCCGCCGACGGCGATGCGACCGGCGAGCTCGCCCACGTCGTGGAACGGGGCGCGCACGGTCGTCAGCGACGGTGTCAGGTCGGCGACCAGCTGCATGTCGTCGAAGCCGACGACTGAGATCTGCTCCGGGATCGCGATGCCCCGGGCGTGCAGTGCGCGGCAGACGCCGACCGCCATGACGTCGGTCTGGCAGACGATCGCCGTCACGTCGGGGTGGCTGTCGATGAACTCGACCGTGGCCGCGGCCGCGTCATCCGAGGAGTTTCCGCTCCGCACGGTCAGCTCGGCACGGAACTCGATGTCGGCGCCCGCGAGTCCGTCCTGGTAGCCGAGGAAGCGCTGGTGCGGAGTGGTCATGTCGTCGAGAGAGCCCACGAAGGCGATGCGGCGATGCCCGAGGCTGACGAGGTGCTCGACGCCGGTGCGCACCCCTCCGCGGTGGTCGTAGTCGATCGACGCGATATGGGGGCGACCAGGGAGAGCGGCACGCCCGCACAGGATCAGCCGGGCGCCCACGCGTGCGAGTGTGTCGGAGTATCGCTGCGCGCGCTTCTCGAACTCCTCCGTCGCGGGCGTCGAGCCGACGAGGAGCACAGCAGCGACCCGCTGCTCGCTGAGCGTCTCGATCAGTGCGGCCTCTCGATCGGGGTCGCCGCCGGTGGTGCACATCGTGAGCAGATGGCCGTTCGCGGTGGCGACGTCTTCGGCGCCACCGGCCATTGTGGCGAAGGTCGGGCCGACCATGATGCTCGAGACGAACGCGATGCTGCGGCGACCGACGCCCATCATCGAACGGGCGAGGCCGTTCACGACATAGCCGAGCTCCTCGGCCGCGGCGAGCACGCGGGCATGGCTCGCCGACTTGCCCGCCGCGCGTCCGGACAGCACTCGTGACGCGGTCGCACGGGAGACTCCCGCCGCTGCCGCCACCTCGGCGAGAGTCGCACCGCCACCGCGTTCGGGCCCGGGAGTCGCGTTGCGACGGGTGGGTGGGTCGTCGTCGATCGTGGTGGTCACAAAGGGAATCTATCGCGATGACAGACCGCAAGCGCGGGCGACCCGCAACTAGTTCCGCTCGCTCTGCTGCCCGCGCCGGTCACCGCTCCGGTTCGTCGTCGGTCTCGACCCCGGGTCCGGGGCCGGGGCGCACCGCAGCATCGGGGGCGATGTCGATGCGGGTGTTGCCGTCGTGCTCCGAGACCTCGATGCGAGGCGCGGCGTCGGCTTCGGTCGCGTCCGGTGCCGCGGTCAGCTGATCGTGGCGCTTCTCTTCGCTGGTCATGGCGTCGTCGGACTCGGGGGTGTGATCAGGCGTGCTCATGGTTCTCCTTCGTGGTGGTGGATGAGGGGGTTTCGTCACTGCTGTGCGTCCGGGCACGGTTCCGGCCCCAGCGGGCGAGCAGATAGAGCACGGCGCCGACGGCCAGCAGGATGGCGCCGAACAGCCAGACGACGGGGCGCTGCTGGGTGAGCAGCAGGATGCACGACGCGATGCCCAGCACCGGGATGACGGTCCAGATGCGGAAGTGGTCGTGCTCGACCCGGTCGCGCCGCAGCACGAGCACCGAGACGTTGACGCTGACGAAGACGAACAGCAGCAGCAGCACGACGGTCTCGGCGAGCGTCGCCAGGTCGCCGACCAGCGTCAGGCCCATCGCGACGAGGGTCGTGGTGAGGATCGCCACCCAAGGGGTCTTGCGGTTCGGCAGCACGCGGCCGAGCACCGGGGGCAGCAGGTTCTGCTCGGCCATCCCGTAGGTCAGCCGGCTGACCATGATCATGGTCAGCAGCGCACCGTTGGCGACGGCGATCAGGGCGATCAGGCTGAACAGCCATGAGGGGATGCTGGCGCCGGCAGCCTCGACGACCGAGAGCAGCGGCCCGCTCGACTCCTGCAGCTCGGATGCCGGCAGCGCGATCGAGCTGGCGACACCCACGAGCACGTAGACCGCGCCGGCGGTGAAGAGTGCGCCGAAGAGCGCGCGCGGGTAGGTGCGCCGCGGGTTCTTGACCTCTTCGATCATGTTCGCCGAAGTCTCGAACCCGACGAAGGAGTAGTACGCGATCACCGCTCCGGCGAGCACAGCCATCGCCGCGGGAGTCCCCTCAGGAGTCTGGGTGAGCCGCGAGGCATCGCCACCGCCGGCGGCCACGAACACACCCACCACGACGATGACGATCACGAGACCGCTCAGCTCGATCGCGGTCATGACCAGATTCGCGCCGAGCGACTCGCGGATGCCGCGGGCGTTGAGCGCTCCGACGATCGCGAGGAAGACGATCGCGACGGGGATCGTCGGCAGGTCGAAGAACGTGCCCAGGTAGTCGCCGGCGAAGGCGATCGCCAGACCGGCGGCGCTCGTCACGCCCGCCGCGAGCATGCTGAATCCGACCAGGAACGACACGATCGGGCTGTGGAAGGCGCGCTCGGCGAAGACTGATGCCCCGCCCGCGCGCGGGTACTTGGTGACGAGTTCGGCGTACGACCCGGCGGTCAACAGGGCGAGCAGGAGCGCGAGCAGCAGCGGTGCCCACAGCATCCCGCCGACCTTCTCGGAGAGCACTCCCATCAACGCGTAGATCCCGGCGCCGAGCACATCGCCCAGGATGAAGGCGAACAGCAGGGGGCCGGTGATGGCGCGACGCAGCCGGGTGGGCTCCTCCGCGGTCGCGGCAGTGTCGGAAGTCATCCTGAAACCGTACGAAATCGCCACTCGCACGGCGACGGGGTTGACACGACGGGGCGCAGCGCTCGGCATCCCGAAGTCATCCGCTCGGGGGATGCCGAGACGCGAAATGCCGTCATAGCGTGGGTGCATGCTGATCGTCGAAGAACTTCACATGCTGCTGCTTCGGCCTGATGGCCGCGTCGAGAGCGCGGTGAGCGTGAATCGCCTCTACGGCGAGGTCGCCGCCGTCATCGTCGACCTCGCTCTGCACGGACGCATCTCGGTGTCGAACGAGAAGAACCCGATCGTCGACATCGTGTCGACCGAGCCGACCGGCAACCCGATCCTCGACACGACGCTGCAGCGCCTCGTGCCGCTGCGCGGCAAGCGACTGCAGTCGCTCGTGGTGCGGCCCAAGCTCGATCCGCTCGAGGTCGTGGTCGAGTCGCTCGTCGTGCAGGGTGTGCTCGTTCGCGGGGAGCGCGGATTCTTCGGCTGGGGGTCGGCGCGCACTCCCGAATCCGATTCCGCACCCGAGCAGATGGTGCGCTCCCGCCTCGCCGCCGTGTTGGCCGGAACCGCTGCTCCGACGCAGGCCGACCTGGCACTCCTGTCGATCCTGCAGAACCTGAACTCGGCGCACGCGATCCTGCGCGACGAGTGCGGCGGAATGTCGGCGCGCGATCTCAAGAAGCGGATCGAAGAGCTCACGGCGGGGTCGCAGGCGGGGGATGCCGTCGCCAAGGCCGTCTACGACGCGATCACGGCCGCGATGGTGGCCATCATGACCCCGACGATCGTGGCGGCGACCATCACCTGACGCCCGCGACTCGTCTGTCAGCGCAGCGCGGCCACGCGCTCTGCGAGTTCGTCGATCACGGGGTTCGTGTCGACGGGGTCGACGACCACGCCGGCGACGGCGCCGAGGTCGAGCACGGGGTAGCGCGACGTCGCGCCGATCTCCTCTTCGCTGCCGAGCATGTACGTCTGCGCACAGCGGGCGGCGATCGCGCGCTTGGTGACGGCGTCGTCGAGGTGGCCGGTGGCCAGGCCGCGTACCGGGTCGATGCCGGTCGCGCCCATGAAGAAGGCGTCGGCGTGGAGGTGCTGCACCGCCTCCATCGCGAGGGGACCGCTCGCGACCATCGAGAAGCGAGCGAGCTCGCCGCCGATGATCACGATGCGAGCGTCGGAGTGCTCGGCGACCGCGAGGGCGATCGCCGGGCTGGGTGTGATCACGGTCAGGTCGCCCCCGTGCGGCAGCATCCGGGTCATCGCGAGGGTCGTGGTGCCGGCGTCCAGCACGATCGTCGACGAGGGGGCGATCAGCTCGACGGCGCGGCGCGCGACGCGCTCTTTGCTCTCGGTGGCGAGCGACGCGCGCTGATCGACGGGACGATCGGCCGGTGGAATCGGCAGAGCTCCGCCGTAGACCCGCACCATCTCACCGGCGTCGGCGAGCTCTCGTAGGTCGCGGCGGATCGAGTCCTCTGAGACGCCCAGATCGGCGGCGACGTCTTTCGCCACCACGCGGCCATCCCTGCGCAGGATCTCTCGCAGGTGGTCCTTGCGCTGTGCGCCCAGCATCCGACCCTCCGAATCTTGTTCATTCACGAAGTTGCACGTTCTTGCACGGTTAACGTTACAGTCTTCTCCATGACAACTCCACTCCTGATTCTCATCGCCGGCCCCTACCGCTCGGGCACCGGCGGTGACCCCGCCCTCATCGCCCGCAACCTCGAACGACTCGAAGAGGCCGCGGCGCCGATCCACCGCCTCGGTCACGTGCCGATGATCGGCGAGTGGGTCGCCCTGCCGATCCTGCGGGGGATCGACGAAGCGGATGCCGCCGACGGCGACGTCATGTACGAGACCGCGCACCGCCTGCTGCAGCACTGCGACGCGGTGCTTCGCCTGCCGGGCGACTCGGCCGGTGCCGACAAGGACGTCGAGATCGCCCTCGAGCGCGGCCTGCCCGTGTATCGGTCGATCGACGAGATCCCTGGGCACGAGATCGCCGCGGCGTAGGCGACAGGCCTCGAGCACGCACCTGCGCGGATAGGCTTTCGACCATGACCGACGATGTCCGCAACGTGCACGACGCCCTCTCGCTGATCACCGAGCACTGGCAGCCGCACCGTCTCACGAGCATCAACGACTACGACGTCAAGGTGGTCAAGCTCCAGGGCGAGTTCGTGTGGCACACCCACCCCGACACCGACGAGCTGTTCATGGTGGTGAGCGGACAGCTGACCATCCAGCTGCGCGACCGCGATGTGGTCTTGAACCCGAACGACGTGTTCGTCGTGCCGCGAGGAGTCGAGCACTGCCCGAAGGCTGACGACGAGGTGCACGCGATCCTGTTCGAGCCGAAGGGCACGGTCAACACCGGAGACGCCGGCGGAGACATGACGGCGACGCTGCAGGAGCTCGACTGACCGACGCGCCGAGCGTCAGATCCTGAACCGCACGCCGGCCATGTGCTCGGCGACGGCCCACAGCTCAGCGCCCACATCGACCGAGCGCACCTGCGCGCTCGCGGCGACGCGTCTCGGCGCCCCGCGGAACTCCAGCAGACCGCCGGGCCCCCAGTAGTCGCCGCCTGTGGCATCGGCGGCGACCGCCGCGTGCACGATGGGCGCCGCGCCCGCATCCTTGCCCTGCACGAGCGGGCGGCTGAGCGAGGCGAGGGCGCGCGTCACTGCCGACACCTCGGCGAGGCCGTCGCGGTGCGGAGTCAGCGGGTCGACCGCGTAGCCGGGGTGCGCACACAGCGCTGACCGCGCCGAGCCCCTCCAGTGCCGGTTCAGCTCGAACGTGAAGGCCATCAGCGCGGCCTTCGACCGGCCGTACTGCCGCAGCGACGGCCCCGTCCACGGCTGCGCGAGCGCGGAGGGGGCGATCTCGGCGAATCGATGGGCCAGCGAACCCACCGCCACGACCCGGGCGTCGTCGGCCAGCACGTCGCCGAGCCGGGCGAGCAGGGCGAAGTGCCCGACGAAGTTCGTGCCGACCATCAGGTCGAGGCCATCAGAGGTGCGGGCGCTGCGATCCGCCGCTTTCACTCCGGCGTTGCAGATCACGGCGTCGATGCGCTCGCCGACGGATGTCGCCGCCTCGGTGATGCTCGCGAGCGAACCGAGATCCATCGGGACGATGCCGAGGTCGGCACCGGGCGCGTGCGCCCGGATCGAGGATGCCGCGACCTCCGCCCTCTCGGTCGACCGGCATCCGAGCAGCACCCTGGCGCCGCGAGACGCGAGGATCTCGGCACACCAATAGCCGATGCCCGCGTTCGCACCGGTGGCGAGGATCGTGCGGCCGGTGAGATCGGGAAGCGCGAGCGAGGGGGGCATGCCCTCCAACCTAGGCGGAGATGCCGACCCGATCGGCCGTGCGGATGACGGTCGCGAATCCGCGCGCAGCGAGGATGCTCTCGGTGCGCCGCAGGATCTCGTCGCCCGAGACGGCGGCGAGCCCGTCATTCGCCGCGATGGCCGAGGTCGTCGTGGCATCCGTCACGAACTCCACCGCGAAGCCCAGGTCGGCCGCCATCCGAGCCGTCGTCTCGCAGCACTGCTCGGTGCGGATGCCGCACACGACCACGCGCCCGACGCCGAGGCTCCGCAGCTGCTCTTCGAGGTCTGTTGAGGTGAAGGCATTGACAGTGGTCTTCGTCACGGCGATCTCGTCGTCCTGCGGATCGAGGTCTGAGATCACTCGGACGAAGCCGTTCGCCGGGTCGAACACCCCACCGCTGCCGGGCTCGGAGTGCGTGACCCAGACGACCTGGTCGCCGACCTCGCGAGCGTGATCGACCAGCCGCGAGATGTTGTCGATGGCGTCCGGGTTGGCGGTGGCCGCCCACTCGTCCGGCCGCTGGCGGAAGGACTCCTGGGCGTCGATGACGAGCAGTGCGGTGGCGGTCGAGTCGCTGTTCATCCGCTCATCCTCGCGGCCGGGGGCGCCGGAGGCCAGACCCGGAGCAGTCAATCGTCGCTCGATTACCGCCGACGTCATCCTGCCTGGCCGGATCTCCGCGACGAGTTTGTGACGAATGCGCACCCCCGCACGTCCTATCTGTGAGCGACCGACACGCTCCCGGTGAGGCCGGAACGGTCTCGCAGCCGGCATCCGCTTTCAGGCAAAGGAATCGACATGGCAAACCAGGACCAGAACACCCCCACCAGCCCCGCCGAGAAGGAGCTGGCTCAGACTTCCGCAGCGCCGAAGCCGGCCACATCCGCCTCGCGCGTCGACCGCAGCTCGAGCTTCTCGACCTCGCGGATCCCCGCCGACGCTGACGCTGCAGGCAAGACCACCATCGCCGACGGCGTGGTGGCCAAGGTCGCCGGCATCGCCGCCCGTGAGGTTCCCGGCGTGTTCGCACTCGGCGGCGGCGGAGCACGCGCCTTCGGCGCGATCCGTGACGCGGTCAACGCGACCGACCTGGCGCAGGGCGTCAAGGTCGAGGTCGGCGAGACGCAGGCCGCCGCAGACCTGACCATCGTCGTCGAGTACCCCGCCCCCATCCAGGAGGTCGCGGGCAACGTGCGCGCCGCCGTCGCGGGTGCGATCAGCCGACTCGTCGGTCTCGAGGTCGTCGAGGTCAACGTCGAGGTCAACGACGTGCACGTGCCCGGCGACGACAGCAACGAGAACGAGGAGTCGCGAGTCTCATGACCCCCACCACCACCGGCGCCCTGATCGGGGCGCTCCTCGCCCTCGCAGCTCTGCTGTTCGGGTTCTGGGGGTTCCTCCTCATGGCCCTGTTCGCAGGCATCGGCGCGATCATCGGCCGGATCGCCTCCGGCAAGCTCGACGTCCGCGGTCTCGCAGACGCGTTCACGGGGCGGCGCACCTCCTGATGCGCATCGACCAGAACCTCGCCACCGGTGGCGGCTCCTCGCGAGCCGCCACCGGAGAGGCCACCGTCCCTGGGCGCATCGACGTGAAAGAGCGCGTCTACCGCACGGTCACCGAACAGGCGTCCGCAACCCTGATCGGTGTGCCACGCGGTGACGTGAAGGTCGATGTCACCGAACACCCCGGAGGACTGGCGGTGCGCATCGCGACGCCGCTTCCGGTCCCCGATCTCGACGACACCGTCGCGATCTCCCAGAGCGTCCCCGTGCTCGATCGGGCCCGTCAGCTGCAGGAGCAGTTGCAGCAGCGTCTGTCGGGAATCATCGGCCGGGACGTCACCCGAATCACCCTCACCATCACCGGTGCCACCATCCCAGAGAGGAGGCGAGTGCGATGAGCACCCCTGTTCTTCGTCGCGTCGTCCGACGCGAGACGCATTCACCGCGCACCGTCGCGATGTTCGTCGCGGTCATCCTCCTCGTCCTCGCACTCGCCTACATCGGGCTCGAGATCGTGCTGAGCCTCGCGTCGCAGCCGGCGCTCCTGCTCGGACCGGCCGCAGCGGGCGGATGGCTCGTGGGCCTGCCCACCGCGCAGCCCGCAGGCCTGGTGATCGCGGGCAGCGTCGTGCTGGCGCTGATCGGGATCGTCTTCGTGGTGCTCGCCCTCACACCGGGGCGCCTGTCGAAGCACACTCTCGAGTCCGGTGACCGCGCCGTCGTCGTCGACAACGGCGTGATCGCCAGCGCCCTCGCCCAGCACCTCTCGGAGGAGACGGGTCTGGCACGCGAGAGCATCACCGTCGGGGTCGGCCACCGCAGCGTCGACGTCACCGTTCGTCCGGGTGTCGGCATCCCCCTCGACAAGAACGAGGTGCAGTCGGCCGCCGAGGCCGAGCTGCAGACCTACCGGCTGACACGCAGCGTCCGCACCCGCGTGCGCATCGAGCGTCCGAGCGAGAACGAAGACGAGCTGTGAACAACACGAACCGTGCCCTGAACCGCACCCTGCTGTTCATCATCGGCCTGCTCTTTCTCGGTCTCGGAGCCCTCGGCATCGCGATCATGAGCTGGCCCACCGCGACCGACATCTGGACGGCGGGCGGTGAGGACGCCCGCTCGTGGCTCGACCAGGCGATCGCGGCCACCGCGATCGCGGGCGGAAGCCTGTCGTGGATCGGCATCGGCGCGGTCGTCGCGATCATCGTCGTGATCGTGCTGCTGATCCTCGCGCTCACCAGCGTCGCGGGCCGTCGGTCGAAGACGGCTCTCCGCTCGTCGGGAGCGCAGAACCCGCTCGGCCGTGTCACCGTCACGGAGTCGTTCGTGTCTGACGCCGTCAAGAACTCGCTCGCCACCCGTGACGAGATCCTCTCGGCCCAGGTCACGGCGAACGACATCCGTACCACGCCGGTGCTGCACGTGTCGGTCACGCCTCGGCAGAACACCGACCCCCGCGAGCTGGTCGACCACGTCGACCGACTGCTCACCAACCTCGCCACCCTGACCGGCCGCGACACCGAGACGTACGTCTCGATCCACACCGGTCTTCGGGCACGGCTCGCTCACGACCAGCGTCGGCTGTCGTGATGCAGAGACTTATCGTCGGTCGCGCAGAGCAACGACGGTAAGACGCCGGGAATCCTCCCGGCGTCACGATCACCCCTCACGAAAGGAGCTCCTCATGGGACTCGATGACAAGATCAAGAATGCCGCTCAGGACATCGCCGGCAAGGCGAAGGAAGCGATCGACAACGCGACCGACAACGACAAGCTCACTGCCGAAGGCAAGGCCGACCGGGTCAAGGCCGACGCGAAGACGGCCGGCGAGAACCTCAAGGACGCGTTCAAGAATTAAGACCCCCGGCGCGGGCGGGTGAAGCGGATCACGCTTCACCCGCCCGTTGCTGTGCGCGGGGACGGATGCTGCCGCATCCGTCGTTCTCTCCAGCCTTCTCGTCGCATCACCCCTGTCGCTCTCTCGGCGTCGGTGCGTACGGTCGAGTGATGACTTCCGCGACGACGACTTCGACCGGGGCGCGATATCGCGTCGAGCTCCCCCGACCGACGGATCCGGTGCCCGCGGCTCTCGACCTGGGCGACGGGGCGGACACCGCTCGACGCATCGAGGTGACCGACCGGTACCTGAGCCGCGACGGCAGACCCTGGATTCCGGTGATGGGGGAGTACCACTTCGCGCGCGATCGCCGCGAGGTGTGGGAGCGCGAACTGCGCAAGATGCGCGCGGGCGGCATCGACGTGCTCGCGACATACGTCTTCTGGCTGGCGCACGAAGAGGTCGAGGGCGAATTCCGCTGGGACGGCGATCGCGATCTGCGGGAATTCGTGCAGACGGCCGTCCGCGTCGGGCTCGACGTCGTCATCCGGATCGGTCCGTGGGCGCACGGCGAGACGCGGAACGGCGGCTTTCCCGACTGGCTGCAGGCTCGCGACATCGCCCACCGCACCGACGACCCGGCCTATCTCGAGGTGGTGCGGCGCTGGTACTCGGCGGTAGCAGGGCAGGTGGCCGACCTCGTGCATCGGACCGAGGCTCCGGAGGCGCCGATCATCGGCATCCAGATAGAGAACGAGCTGTACGACCAGCCCCAGCACCTGTCGACGCTGCGCGCGATCGCCGAGTCGGTCGGACTCGCAGCGAGTCTGTTCACGGCCACGGGGTGGGGCGGCGCGCAGCTGCCACCGGGGCGCTTCCTACCCGTCTACGCGGGATACGCCGACGGATTCTGGGAGGAGTCCGACACGGGGTGGCCGGAGTTCGGGCGCCAGCACTTCACGTTCAGCGATGTGCGAGACGACCTCTCGGTCGGAGCCGACCTGCGCGCCTCCCCGGCCGACGCGTCCGCGGTCGGCGACCGCGGCACCAATGATGGCTGGCCCTACGCGACCTGCGAGCTGGGCAGCGGCATGGCGACCGCCTATCACCGGCGACCGCTCGTCGATGCGGAGGATGTCGCGGCGCTCGCGCTGACCAAGCTCGGCAGCGGATCGGCCTGGCAGGGCTATTATATGTTCCACGGTGGACTCCACTTCGAAGGGGAGCTCTCGACGACGCAGGAGTCTCAGGCGACCGGATATCCGAACGACGTCCCGGTGCGCGACTACGACTTCTTCGCGCCGATCGGAGCCGCAGGCACGCAACGACGGCACTTCCACCAGCTGCGTCGCCAGCATCTGTTCCTCTCGGCGTTCGGCGCCCGGCTCGCTACCTACCCCGCGCGAATCGGATCGCAGGAGCCCGGCGAGCTGCGCTGGTCGGCGAGAGGCGCCGGCGACCGCGGGTTCCTGTTCGTGAACAACCATCAGCCGGCGCTGGCACCCCTCGATGCGGTCGAGGCTGTGCGTTTCGAGATCGTGGGGCCGGATGCCGCCGTACGCTTCCCGAGCGACCCGATCACCGTGCCCGTCGGATCCTCCTTCTTCTGGCCGATCCGACAGCCCCTCGGAGGCCTGCCCGCCGTGAGCGCGACCGCGCAGCCGATCACCGAGATCCGCATCGGCGACCACGACGTGGTGTTCCTGGCCGCGAGTGAGGGGATCGCTGCAGAGATCCAGATCGACGGAGTGCGACTGCCGGTCGTCCGAGGAGCGAGCACGGCCGTGACCGACGAAGGGCGACACGTGATCCGCCCCGACTCGGCGCCGGGAATCGACTGCCGCGTGCAGGTCGGTCGTACGACCTTCGTGATCCTCGACAGCGGCACTGCGGATGCCGTCTGGCGCGGCCCCGTGAACGGGATCGACAGCGTGGTGATCTGGCCGCACGGCGGCTGGTTCGACGACCGGGGCTTCGTGGCCGAGAGGCAGGACGCCGACGAGGAACTGCTCGTCCTGACCGACCGCGGCGATGGATCCGGGGTTGAGTTCCGACGCCGGGTCGTCGAGGGGACAGGTGCTCGTCACGACCTGGAGCCGCCGATGTTCCCGGCTGCGCCGGTGTTCGCGCCGAGGGTCGGTGGGCCGGCATCGCGCTTCGCCGCCCCGACGGAGGACGACTTCGTCGACGCCGCGATAGCTGAGATCCGCATCCCGGGCGGGATCGGCGACGGCGCCGACCAGGTCGTGCTGCGTCTCGATTGGGTCGGCGACGTGATCCGCCTGCACATCGGCGAGGATCTGATCGCGGATCAGTTCTGGTCGGGGCGCCCGCTCGAGGTCGACCTCAGCGGCCATCGTGACCTGCTGACCGAGCATCCGATCCGTCTCACGGCATTCGCTTGGGATCCCGCGACTCGCGTGCACGTCGACCCTCGAGTCAGACCGAGCGCCGATGATCCCGTGCTGCGAGTGGATGCGGCGACCCTGCTGGTGCGCCGATACGCCCGGGTGTCGTGACGGGCGTGCTCAGCCCTTGTGCTGGGCGCGGTAGGCCGTGGGGCTCACGTCGTGCACCCGACGGAACTGACGCGAGAAGTACAGCGGATCGGCGTACCCCACCGACGCGGCGATCTCGGCGATCGACAGGTTCGTGGCGTCGAGCAGCGCTCGCGCCCTGCCCATCTTGAGCGAGGTGTGGAACGCTGCCGGCCCGCCGCCGGTCGCCTGACGGAACAGCGCACTCAGGTGCGAGGGCGAGAGGCCGACGAGGGCGGCGAGATCGGCCACCTGGATGCTGCCGTCGATGCGCGTCTCGAGGTAGCGCATCGCCCGCTCCAGGGGCGAGCCCTCGGCGGGCAGCGTGCTGTCGACCGTGATGCGCGTGAGCAGATTCCAGGCGATGCCCGATGCCGCCAGCAGGTGCGCGGGCGAGATGCGACGCTCGAGCAGCGTGACGAGCTCGTCGAACAGCGCCACCACCCGATCTGCCGCGCGCAGCCGCACCAGACGGGAGGCGCCGGCCGGTGTCGTCAGCTCTGCCGCATCCGTGCCTCTCACATGCAGCCACCAGATCGTCCATGGATCGCGGTCGGAGCTGCGGTACTCGTGCGGGGTGCCGGCGGGGATCGCGATGCTCGCACCGGGGCTGAGCGCGTACTCGTCGCCGCTGAAGGCCACCACTCCTGCGCCACCGACGCAGACCAGCACGATCGTCTCGGATGCTCCGTGCGGACGCCGGCGCAGGTGGCCCGCGGCGTGGGGGAACAGTCCCGCATCGGTGACGGTGAGGCGCCGGGTGACGGGCGCGGCGAGCGCGAGCTCGACCTGGGGGCGCGGCACCACGCAGAGTCGCTGATCGGCGAAGCCCTCCGCGCGGCGCGCGAGGCCCGGTGAGTGCGCGGCGATGTCGCGACCCGTTGTTTCGTCCATGTCATCCCTCGGTCTCACCATACCGAGAGTCTCGGGGCGCTCCTAGCCTCGAAGAGCGGCCGACGTGGGCCGCCGAGTCCGAGGAGAATCATGACGGTCGATCTTCCCGCGGTGCCGCGGAGGCTGCGCGCCACGCTCGACGACGGTCGCCCCGTCGCCTGGCGCGAACCGCTCACGATCGCGACCTACGAGGCCGGGGCGCCGAGCCCGTACCCGATGTTCCTCGATCACCGGGTCTATCAGGGGTCGAGCGGAGCGGTGTATCCGATTCCGTTCATCGAGAGCGTCGACAAGGAGGCGAGTCCGCGTGAGTGGGACGCGATCCACCTCGAGAACGAGTACGTGCGCCTCGTCGTGCTGCCCGAGCTCGGCGGGCGCATCCACGTCGGGTACGACAAGGTCACCGGATACGACTTCTTCTACCGCAACAACGTCATCAAGCCGGCGCTCGTCGGGCTCGCCGGGCCCTGGATCAGCGGCGGCGTCGAGTTCAACTGGCCGCAGCACCACCGCCCCGCGACCCACCTGCCTGTCGAGACCAGCATCGAGACCGACGCAGACGGCACCGTCACGGTCTGGTGCCACGACCACGACCCGTTCGCCCGCATGTCGGCGCAGCACGGCGTGCGCCTGCGACCGGGCAGCTCGGTGGTCGAGCTCGCGGTGCGGCTGCACAACCGCACGAAGGAGCGGCAGAGCTTCCTGTGGTGGGCGAACGTCGCCGCGCGGGTGCACGACGACTACCAGGCGTTCTTTCCCGAGGACGTCCGCTTCGTCGCCGACCACGCCCGACGCGCTCTCACCTCCTTCCCGGCGGCGGACCGCCCGTACTACGGCGTCGACTACCCCGCGCGCGCCGCCGAGGCCCCCGGCGCCGATCGGATCGACTGGTATCGCAACATCCCCGTGCCGACGTCGTACATGATCGTCGACTCGCACCAGGACTTCTTCGGAGGGTACGACCATGCCGCGGGAGCGGGATTCGTGCACTGGGCCGAGCGTCGCGTCTCTCCCGGCAAGAAGATGTGGACCTGGGGCGATGCGCCCTTCGGGCACGCGTGGGATGCGCAGCTGACCGACGCCGACGGCCCGTACGTCGAACTGATGGCCGGTGTCTACACCGACAACCAGCCGGACTTCTCGTGGCTTCTGCCCGGCGAGACGAAGAGCTTCACGCAGTACTGGTATCCGGTCCCCGCCATCGGAGTGGTGCACCAGGCGACCCCGGATGCCGCGGTGCACATCGACCGCGAGGGCGATGACCTGGTCGTGTCGGTGGCGGCGACCGCCCGCCGCCGAGGCGCGCGGGTGCTGGTGGTGTCGGCCGGCGAGACGGTCGGGTCTCACCCGGTCGACCTCGATCCGGGTGTGCCCACGGTCGTGCGCACGCGGGGACGCTTTCACGACGACGGCCTCGAGGTGCGGGTGCTCGACGCCGACGGGCGCGTGCTGGTGCAGTGGGCTCCGGCGGTCGTGGCGGGTGCAGAGCCCTGGGTCGCCGAGGAGCCGCCGACGCCGGACGCCACCGAGTCGGTCGAAGAGCTGTACCTCAACGGTCTGCACCTCAGTCAGTACCGGCATCCGACGCGATCGCCGATGCCCTACTGGCGCACCGCGCTCGAACGGGATCCCGGCGATGCCCGCACCAACACCGCCGTAGCCGATCGGCTCTACCGGCAGGGGCGCTACGAGGAGGCGCTCGCGCACGTGCGCACCGCCGTCGCCCGCCTGACCCGACGCAACGCGAACCCGGCCGACGCCGAGGCGTTCTATCTGCTGGGCCTCGTGCACTCCCGCCTCGGCCAGGTGGTCGAGGCGCAGCAGGCGTTCGGCAAGGCCGGATGGGACGGCGCCTGGGCCGCGGCCGCCGGGTTCGCGCTCGCCCAATCCCTCGCGCACCAGGGCCAGGATCGCTCCGCGACGCGCGTGCTCGACGAGCTCGACGCCGTCGCCGCGCACGACCCGCGCCGTATCGCGCTGCGGGTGATCCTCCTCCGTCGCCACGGACGAGATGGCGAGGCGCAGCGGGTACTCGACCATGCTCTCGTCGCCGACCCCCTCGCAGCCACCATCCGATTCCTCGCCGGACACGAGATCCACGACACAGGCATCCTGCTCGATGTGGCTCTGGAGCTGAGGGACGCCGGTGACACGGCATCCGCCCTGCTGCTGCTCGACCGGGTGCAGTCGGCAGCGGTGACGCCGAGTGGCAGTCTTCGACCGATCGCCCACTACCTCGCGGCGGGGATCCACGACGCGGAGGGTCGGCCGGCCGAGGCCGCCGCACACAGACGCAGCGCACGCGAGGCCGATCTCACCGGGGCCTTCCCCTCAGGACTCGACGCGCTCGACGCCCTCACCCTTGCGGTCGCCGCCGAACCCGACGACGCCACCGCCCGGATGCTGCGCGGAACCCTGCTCTACGCCTCGGGCAGACGCGTCGAGGCCGCGTCCGAGTGGAACGCGGCGATCGAGTCGGGCCTGCGGCATCCCGTTCTCCTGCGCGATGCGGCGCTCGCCGCCTACTCCGTGACGCACGACGACGACCGCGCCTGGACCCTGTACGGGCAGGCGGTCGAGGCAGCGCCGGGCGACGCCCGTCTGCGATACGAGCAGGATCAGCTGGCCGTGCGTCTGGGGCACGACGACGCGTCGAGATACGAGCGGCTGCGGCCGGTCGAGACCCTCGTCCTGACCCGCGACGACTTCACCATCGCCTACGTACGGCTGCTGCTGACCGTCGGCGAGGCCACGCGGGCGTATGGAATCCTCACAGAGCGTGAGTTCCGGCCGTGGGAGGGGGGTGAGGGCGAGGCGCTCGCCGCGTGGGATGCGACTCTCGCGGCGCTCGACCTGCCGAACGCCGACCCACCGTCGAACCTCGGCGAGGCCCGCAGCCCGTACACGCCGCCCGCGGCACGCCACGAGTCTGGTGAGACGGACTACTTCGCGACGAGCCTGCCCGAGCTGCTGCTGTTCACCCGGGGGATCGATGACGACTGACGAGGGAGCCGGGCGATGACCGAACGCTATCTGGGCACCGGACACGACGGGGATGCCGGTCGGCCGGTGCCGCTCGGCGTGCCCGCGCATCTGCCCGCGCGGCTGGCGATCACGCTCTGGGACTTCTCCTGGTACACGAGGGCCGGGGAGGGCGAGCCCTACGACGACCTCGATCGCGCCTGCGCCGATGCCGCGGATCTGGGTTACAACTGCATCCGGATCTGCGCCGCCCCGATGCTGCTCTTCGGCCATCCCGAACTGTCGGGACTCGCGCGGGACCTCGAGATCGAGGGGCTCGGCGCAGCGCCCGATGGCGGGTACTACGGCCGTGGCACGCGCTGGTACGACGTGCCCGGCGGGTATCGGATCGACGTGTTCGAGCGGCTTCATCAGCTGCTCGAGGCGGCGAAGCGCCACGGACTCGTCGTCATCCTCGCCAGCTGGGAGTATCAGCAGTCGACGAGCTTCGCGCGGTCGCCGAGATGGTTCGAGGCGATCGACGCCGTGCCTCTCGCCGAGCGGTACGACCACCTGGCCGCCACGTGGGACCGGCTCATCGACTGGGTGACGGAGCTCGGGCTCCGCTCGCAGATCGCGATGGTCGAGCTGCACAACGAGGTCGACTTCTCGATCCTCCCGGCGCTCGCCGGGTCGGGCGAGCGCGCGCTGCGGGCGCTGCGCAACCGGCATCCTGATCTCCTGATCACCGCGAGCTACGGCAAGCCGCCGCATCTGGCGATGCACCAGGTGTCGGATGCCCTCGGCGCCGCGCAGTTCCACGTCTACAGCTACGGCGTGCTCGACGCGCTGCAGCAGCTCATCGACATCCGCTCCGAGCAGTCGGAGGGATTCCCGAATGCGATGCTGCGGTCGCTCCTGGTCGAGGGTGCGCCCACTTTTGCCGAGTACGGCCGGCCCGCCGAGTGGAAGCTGCGGGCCACGGTCGTCACCGACCAGATGATCTACGGCTACGACTGGGTGGATCCGGGACTGTGGGATGCGTGGCTCGACGAGCACGCCGCCCCCTATCGGCGGATGATGCGCCGAGAGATCGAGTCGCGGGTCGCGGCGGTCGCGGCCTGGGCGCACTGGAAGAGGGTGCCCGCCGTGATCGGCGAGGGCTGGCTCGGCTACACGCCCCTGAACGCCTGGTACGAAGAGAGTGCGCACGGGCTCGACTTCGCCGAATGCGGAGTGGATGCCGCGCTGCGCGCCGGTGTCTGGGGAGTGGTGCTGTGCTCGAACGCGGCGCCCCACCATCCGATGTGGCAGCTGCGCGACTGGCAACGGAGGGTCAATGCGCGAGTGCTCTCGAACGGAGCCTGACGCGCAGGCGTGGGTCTGAGGCCTGTGGCCCCGTGGCGTGAGACGATGCGAGGGATGGACGCCACTGCCGACGATGAACTGCGCGAGCTGCGAAAACTGCGTGCTCGCGCCTACGGGCCGCGTGCCGACATCGCGTCGGATCCTGCCGCGATGCGCCGACTGCAGGAGCTCGAGTCATCGCGCGTGACGGCGCCGGACAGGCGGGAACGCACCCGCCCGGCTTCTGAACCGAGCCTCGCATCATCCGCCGACGGCGACGCGGCCCGGCCCGACCGAGGAGAGGGGCGGGACGAGGATTTCCTCTCGGGCGATGAGGGTGTTCCGCCGCCGCCGCCGCCGCCGGCCTCCGGCTGGTCTGCCTGGGCCGCGCGGCGGCAGGCGCTGCTCTGGGCAACATCCGTCGTGGTGACGGCCGCGGTCGCGGCGGTGATCACCTACACACTGGTGTCGATCCCGACGTTCCCCGCATCTGCTGACGCATCGCAGATCGCGACCCTCGAGCTGACGCGCACGCCGGCGATCCCTTCGGGGTGGTTCGGCGCCGAGAAGGATACGGCGGCGGCGGAGTTCGCGGGGATGACCGTCTTCACGACCGCCGGCTGGTACTCGGATTCGGGGCAGCGATCGTCGGAGGACCGCTGCCTCAACGTCGTGCGAAGCGACCAGGTGCCGGAGGACGCGGACTTCACCGAGACGTCCTGGAGTTTCGACGGACAGATGTACTCGGCGTGCGGCGTGGGTGCGTTTCGTGCGAGCGTCGCGCTGCCGTTCGACGGGGGGATCTCGGACGAGCTCGCAGAGCGCTACCCCGATGGCGCGGCGCTGCAGTTCATCCTCGACGGCGACCTCGTCGCGGTGGTGCTCGACAACAGCTCGGACTGACTCCGTCGCATCCTCTTGACTCCCGCGCTCAGCGATCTAGCCTGGCAGGCATGTGCCGCAACATCATTCCGCTCAACAACCTCGCACCGCCCGCGACCGACGACGAGTGCCACGAGGCCGCCGTGCAGTTCGTGCGCAAGATCTCGGGCACCAACTCTCCCTCGCGGGCGAACACGGAGGTCTTCGACCGGGCCGTCGCCGAGATCGAGCTGTCGGTGCGCCACCTGCTCGACGGTCTCGTGACGTCGGCGCCTCCGAAGAACCGCGACGAGCAGCGCGAGAAGAGACAGGCGCGCTCGGCCGAGAGGTACGAGGCGATCCGGGTCTTCCAAGAGGCGAAGCGCGCCGCACGGGCGGAGTGACGGGTCTGGGAGCCATCTGAGAAAAATCTCCATCCACCTGCATCCAAAACCCCGGTTCCCGGAGAACAACTCCTATGAAGGGCCGCACAGGGCGGTCCGGGTACAGGAGGAACAGATGCGCAAGACAGTCGCCGCCGGCCTCGCCGTCGGAATGATCACCGCTCTCGGCCTGGCATTGCCGGCCAGCGCCGCCACCACCCAGTCAGCCCAGCTCTCGGTGCTGCACGCGATCCCCGACACCCCGGTCGACGTGTACGTCAACGGCGAGCTGACCCTCGACGACTTCGCCCCCGGTGACCTGGCCGGTCCGCTCGAGCTGCCGGCCGGCTCGTACGAGGTCGCCCTCACGGCTCCCGACGCCGCCGACGCGAGCGCTCCCGTCCTCGGACCCGCGACGATCGCTCTCGAAGCAGGTGCGAACTACACCGCCGTGGCCCACCTGACCGAAGCGGGCGAACCCGGCCTCAACCTCTTCACGAACGACATCTCGCAGACGGCACCCGGCCAGGGCAGGCTGACGGTGCGTCACACGGCTGCGGCACCCGCGGTCGACATCCTCGCCGGCGGCTCGCCCGTGATCGAGAACCTCACGAACCCCAACGAGGCGAAGCTCGACCTGCCGGCGGGCACCGTATCGGCCGCCGTGGCGCTCACGGGCACGACCGACCCGGTCATCGGCCCGGCTGACGTCGCGATCGAAGAGGGCGTCAACACGATCGTCTACGCCTGGGGCAGTGCCGAAGACGGCAACCTCGCGATCGCCGCACAGACGATCTCGGGACTCCACTCCAACCCCGACGGAGTGCCCTCGGGCACCGCGGGCTACCTCGCCCAGCAGGACGCATCGGTGACGACGCTTCTCTCGGCGGGTCTCGTCGCCCTCGCCATCTCGGCCGCCGTCGGTGCGGGCCTGATCGTCCGTCGTCGCCAGACGGTGCGCTGATGCTGCGAGGCACGTCGCGAGAGTCCGGTCTGCGCCGCGTCATCCTGACGCTCGGCGCCCTGGTCACCGCGGCGTGCCTCGTGGCATGCACACCGGGAGGGGCGGGCGCGGAACTCCCTCCTTCCACGGAGTCGCCCCCCACGACTCCAGCGCCTGTCCCTCCCACTCCCACGAGAGACGTCGAGGTGCGGCCGGGTGCTCTCCCCACCCCGGCGGCATCCGTCGCTCCCGTGAGTCTGGCCATCCCGTCGCTCGCCATCGATATGCCGGTGACGGACGTCGGGGTGGCCGACACCGGACAGATGGAGCTGCCTATCGACCCGGCCGTCGCCGGGTGGTACCGATACGGGGCGGATGCCACGAGCACGAGTGGCCGGATTCTGATCGCAGCGCACGTCGACGCGGTCGACTATCCGATCGGACCGCTCGCTCGCCTGCGGGATGTGCCCGCGGGCGAGACCGTCCGCATCGCCGCGGCCGACGGCGCGAGCCGCGAGTTCGTGATCGAGTCGCTGACCTACTACGAGAAGGCGGCGCTCCCGACGGCCGAGCTCTTCGAGCGCGGCGGCCCCTCGGCCCTGGTGATCATCACCTGCGGCGGCCCCTTCGACAGCCAGACAGGCCACTACCGCGATAACGTGGTGGCTGTGGCGGTCCCGCGATGAGGCGGGGTGATCACCATGGAGAGGAGACTCCGGGTGGATGAGACCACCGAAGCCGAGGCGGCGCTCGATCGCCGTTTCGTCGCGGGCGACGAGCAGGCGCTCGCGGAGCTGTACCGACGCTGGTCGCCTGTCGTCTTCACCCTGGCGCTTCGCTCTCTGGGCGACCGAGGGGATGCCGAGGACGTCACGCAGCGCACCTTCGTGTCGGCCTGGAACTCGCGTGCCGGATACGACTCGTCGAAGGCGCGCCTGTCGACCTGGCTGATCGCGATCGCCCGGCGCCGGATCGCCGACACGTTCGAGGCGCGCGCCAAGGTGCAGCAGCTGCAGGCCGAGATGGAGCGCCTCACCCCGCCCGACGCACTCGTCTCCGAGTCGGTCGATCTGTCCGAGACGCTGCTGCTCTCGAGCGAGCTGCAGCAGCTCGCGCCCGATGCGCAGGCGGTCATGCGACTGGCCTTCTACGATGACCTGACCCATGAAGAGATCTCACGCAGAATGGGGATGCCGCTCGGCACCGTGAAGAGCCATATCCGCCGAAGCCTTGCCCGAATGCGCGACCGATTGGAGGTGAACCATGTCACATCTCGATGACGAGAAGATCGCCCTGATCGCGATGGGTGAACCGGCCGGTTCCGACGCTGACATGCAGCACCTCGTCGAGTGCGAGGCGTGTGCCGCTGAGTTGGCCGACATGTCCCGGGTCGCGCTGGTGGCGCGTTCCAGCGTGGTCGAGGGCGACCTCGAGGCTCCGCCGGCGGACGTGTGGTCGCGGATCCACGGCGAGCTCAGGTTGACCGATGCGGTCGCGGCGGATCCCGCGGTCGATCCCGCGTCCGTGGAGGCCGAGCCAGAGTCCGAGTCGATTCCCGAGCCCGAGTCGGTTTCCGAACCGGATGCGGTGGATGCCGAGCCCCTGCGGCATCGCACTCGCACTCGCACTCGCTCGCGTCGGCGCTCCTCGGCATCCGTCTGGATCCTCGCCGCGTCGATGGCGCTCGTCGTCGCGATCGGAGCCGGTGTGTGGATCGCCCGCTCGCTGACGCCCTCGTCTGCCGTGATCGCCTCGGCCGAGCTCGCGGCGTTCCCCGATCACCCCGACGCGGTCGGGCAGGCCGAGATCGACGACGACGGCGACGGCCGGCGCACGCTCACGGTGACGCTCGAAGGCGATGAGCTCGCAGACGGCGACTACCGCGAGGTGTGGCTGATCCGCGAAGACGGGCAGGCGCTGATCAGCCTTGGCGTGCTCGACGACGCGTCCGGCACCTTCCGTGTGCCCGACGGCGTCGACCTCGACGAGTACCGCCTGGTCGACATCTCGTTCGAGCCGGTGGACGGCGATCCGGCGCACTCGGGGGATTCGATCGTGCGGGGAGAGCTCGACTTCGCCTGAGCAGGCGCGCCGCGCAGTGCGCGGGTCTACGCAGCTGTCTCCCGCACGGCCGGTCGGGTGAGCCGCGGGATCAACGACGGCGTGTTCTCGCGGTACTCGATGTAGTCGGCACGGTCGCCCCACTTCTTCTCGGCGCGTGCCTCGAGCAGTGGGATGCCGCTGACGCGGGTGAGCAGCAGGATCACGAACAGCGGCGACAGGATCGCGACCCACTGCCACCCGGCGAGCACGGGTGCAGCGGTCAGGAACACTCCCACCCAGATGACGATCTCGCCGAAGTAGTTGGGGTGACGAGACCTCGACCACAGCCCGGTGCGGATGAACTCGTCCTTGTTGCGCGGGTCGGCGCGGAACGCCGACTTCTGCGCGTCGGCGACGATCTCGATGGTCATGCCGAGCAGCCACACGACGATGCCGACGACGGTCAGCCATCCGATGGGCGCGCGTGCCGCGGCATCCGTGCTGATCGCGATCCACGCCGCCGCCGCGGTGATCGACACCCACGCACCCTGGATCACCCACACTTGCAGGAAGCGCACGGGCGAGCCCTTGATCTCGTCGAAGCGGCCGTCGGATCCGGCCTTGTGCACGCGCATCGCGAGGAACGATCCGAGGCGGGCGGCCCACAGGATCACCATCGCCGCGAGGATCCAACTGCGCGCGTCGGGCATGGGGGTCAGCAGCACGAGGGCGACGGAGATCGCCAGGAACGTGAGGCTGCCCGTGAGGTCGAAGAACCGCTCGGTGCGCAGGATCACCGCCGGGATGAACGCGATGACCTGGATCGCGAACGCCGCAGCCACGGCGAGGGCGAACAGAGGGATGCCGCCGAGTGCCGCACCGCCCTGGCTGCCCGCGAGAGCGACGAGGGCTCCGATCATGAGCGCGACGATGATCGCGATCAGAGACGTTCGCGAGGACTTGGGGGTGGAGGAGGTGGGGGAGGACATCGTGTTCTTTCTGCTTCTCAGAGGTACAGGTCTTCGACGGTGAGGGCGGCGCGATCCAGCACGACGCTCCGCTTGAGCTTCATGGTCGGTGTGACCAGCGCGCGGTCGTCGAGGTCGGCGAAGACCACGCTGAAACGACGCACCTGCTCGCTGCGGGCCACGAGCGCGTTGGCGGCGTCGACGGCACGCTGCAGACGAGTGCGCAGCGTCGGGTCGGTCACGGCGCGAAGGTCGGCGTCGGCGATCGGAGGGATGCTGACGCCTTCGGCATCCGCCCACGCCAGGGTCTGCTCGGGGTCGAGGACGAGCAGCGCCGAGAGATACGGCTTGCCTTCACCCGCCATGACCGCGTGTGAGATGAGCGGGTCGGCTTCGACGGCATTCTCCCACCGTGTCGGCACGATTGTCTTGCCGTTCGAGGTGACGATCACGTCTTTGAGGCGGCCGTCGAGGATGAGCCGGCCCTGGTCGTCGAGACGCCCGAGGTCACCGGTGCGGAAGAAGCCGTCGACGAAGGCATCCTCGTCGTGATCCGGATTCCGGTAGCCGCTGAAGACGCCGATACCGCGGGCGAGCACCTCTCCCTCGTCGCTGATGCGCACGGTGAGCCCGGGCAACGGGGAGCCGACGCTGCCCGAGGCGATGCGACCCGGCAGGTTGCCGGTGAGGGGCGCTGTCGTCTCGGTGAGCCCGTAGCCCTCGATGACGGGAACGCCGATGCCGCGGAAGAAGAGCGAGAGGTCGGCATCGAGCGCTGCTCCGCCCGAGAGGATGTATCCGACGCGCCCGCCCATCACGGAGCGGAGGCGGCGGAAGAAGAGGGCGTCGAAGAAGCGGTGCCGCAGGCTGAGCCCACGGTTCTTCGGGATTCGCCGGCCGGCGTCGATCCGCTCGGCGCGGTGGCCCCAGGCGATGGCGGTCGAGCAGGCCTTGGCCCAGATTTCCGACAGGCCCTTGTCGGCAGCCTTGGCGGCGGCCGCCGCCTGGATCTTCTGCAGCACGCGCGGCACGACGACGAGGAACGTCGGGCGCAGCGTGTCGAGGGTGGCGACGACCGTCGAAGGGTCGGAGAGGTGCGCGATGCGCATGCCGCTCGCGAGGCAGATCAGCTGGAGCCCGCGCGCGAGCACGTGGGCGAGGGGCAGGAAGATGACGGTGTTGCCGTCTTCGTTCACGATCTCGCGATACGCGGCGGCGATGTTGAGCACCTGACCCAGGAAGTTCCGGTGCGTGAGCACGACGCCCTTGGGCTCGCCCGTGGTGCCCGAGGTGTAGACGATCGTCGCGGGGTCGTCCTGCGTGGCGGAGGTCCTGCGCGCCTCGAGCTCGTCGTCGGTGACGTCGACGCCGCGCGCGACCAGGTCGGGGAGAGTGCCGGATGCCGCAGCATCCATCGTCCAGGCGCCGAGCGTGATCCGCTCGGTCTGCGCGAGCGCCGCCTGCAGAAGCACCGCGTGCTCTGTGGTGCCGCCGATCGCCAGACGCACGCCGGCATCGGCGACGATGGCGTTCACCTGCGAGGGTGACGACGTCTCGTAGATCGGCACGACGACGGCGCCGGCGAACCAGGAGGCGAGGTCGGCGACGGCCCATTCGTAGCGCGTCGGCGCCATGATCGCGATGGGGTCACCGGCCCGCACGCCCTGGGCGATGAAGCCCTTGGCCAGAGCACGCACCTGGTCGAGGAACTCGCGCGTCGTGATCGGGCGCCACGCGTCACCGGCATTCGCTCCCGTGACCTCGAAGGCGACGTGATCCGGAGCGGCGGCTGCGCGCGCGACCAGCAGGTCGGTGACGTTGCGATACCCGTCGAGGTCGGCAAGCGGCGGGGTCGACGACTCGATCATCGGAACTCCTCTCGGGCGCGCGAGAACGGGCCCATCTGCTGCTGTTCGGAGCAGGCGAGGAATCGGATGGGAACGGCACTACTGTCCCGGTCACCCGACGTCTCGGCGACCTCCCGTCGGCATCCGGGTGACGCCGTAGTCTGACGGGGAAAGCTCGATGAGGACCTCGGGGGACAGGGATCAGATCAGTGACGACGACTTCGACGACGGGCAGTTCACCGACGACGCCTGCGGCACGGCGCAAGCGAGGCGTGTGGATCGCGTCGGGTGCAGCCGCGCTTGCGGTCGGTGGTTATCTGACCGCGGCAGCGCTGGTGTCCGGCTCCAGTGATCCCTCGGAAGTGGTGAGCTCGTACCTCGCGGCGATCGCCGACGGCGATGCCTCCACCGCCGCGCAGATCGTCGACCCGGATGCATCCGGTATCGATGCGACGTACCTGACCGACGACGTTCTCGGTGCTGCCACCGAGCGTATCGAGGTGGTGTCCGTCACCACGACCACGCATGAGGGCGACACCGCGGAGGTGAGGACTGTGATGGAGCTCGCCTCGCAGACTTTCACCCATACGTTCACGATGACGCGAGATGCGGGTGCCTACTGGCTGCTGCAGCCGGGATGGCGCCCCGACTCGCCGCTGACGGTCGAGGCGACCGTGGCCGTGCGGGACAGCATCTCCCTCACGGGTGTGGAGCAGGTCGATCTCGCCGGCACCGAACTCGAGCTCGCTGTGAAAGAGGTCGCCGGGGTGTCTGCGAACTCCCGGTCGGAGCCGCTGCAGGTGTATCCCGCCGTCTATGACCTGACCGGCCCAGACGTGGGGATCTACTTCACGGTCGCGCCCGACGAGCTGGCAGCCATCCCGCCGACAGCGACGGCCGAACTCTCGGTGGCGGTGACTGAGGCGCTGCAGACGGCCCTGCTGGATGCGGCGAACGAGCAAGCCAACGCCTGCGTCGAACCCGGAACCTCGGTGGATGCCGTCTGTCCTCTGCTCCTGAGGCAGCAGGATCCATCGACGACCGGGGTCATCCAGGCGCCGCACAACGTGACCTTTCGGACCGATCACCGATTCATGGTCGACGTCATCTTCTGGTACCGGCCTGAGGGGGGAACCTCGTCTGGGACCGGCACGACCGACTACACGACTGATCTCATCGGCACGTACACGGTCGACGGTGATGACGTGACCGTCGAGTTCATCCCCTGGGACGACCTCTGACCTCTACCGATGCGTGACGCGCCGAAGAACGCTCGCTCCAGCCGGCGATGTCACCCGTTGATCCATCCCTGCATGTCGGTCCACACTGCAGCGAGGGCATCCTCGAGCGAGAGATCGGAGGGGCCTTCCAGCCATCGGTCCATCGCGAGGTCGAAACAGGTCACGGCGAGGGCGGCCAAGGTATGTGCGTGCTCAGGGGCGATGCCGCGCTGGTTCAGTGACCGTTCGATGGCGCGCGCGAGGTAGTGACTGCGTAGAAGATCGCGTTCGTGCAGCGCGGGTTCGCTGCGGATGATGCTGCGTCGACGTGCGATCTGCTCTCGCCAGTCCTGGAGGCCTCGGCATGCGGCTGCGAGGCCTGCGCGCACGGTGGCGGTCCCGCCGCGTTCGTGCGGGATGGACTCCATGAAGTCGCTCACCGCTTGGGGGAACTCACGATCTCGGAGGAACAGCACATCGCGTTTGTCGGAGAAGTGGCGGAAGAACGTCCGTGTGGTGAGTCCCGCCGCCTCGGCGATCTGGGGAACCGTGGTTCCCGAGTACCCCTGGTCGGTGAACAGGTTCATCGCTGCAGCTTCCAACCGCAACGCAGCATCCGGTGACCAACGAGGCATAGAGCCATGATGACACGAACTGTCGTAAGCTCGAGCATGATGACACGAGATGTCATCAGATTCGGAGAACAGAGGAAATGAGCGACAACACTGCGGCGTGGATCGACTCCGCCTATGCGGAC
This sequence comes from Microbacterium sp. K2, assembly GCF_051365005.1. NCBI lineage: Bacteria > Bacillati > Actinomycetota > Actinomycetes > Micrococcales > Microbacteriaceae > Microbacterium > Microbacterium sp. K2. Next base: position 2,549,453 of record NZ_JBLWII010000001.1, read on the forward strand.
CTGACGATTCGCGATGCCCCGATGCCGAAGCCGGGGGCGGGGCAGCTGCTGCTCGCGGTGCATGCGGTGGCGGTGAATCCGCTCGACGCGATCATCCAGTCCAACGGCACTGTCATGTACGGATGGCTGCGCTACCCGGTGATCCTCGGGGAGGACGTCGCGGGCGTGGTCGTCGAGACCGGAGCGGGCGTGGAGGACTTCGTCGTCGGAGACCGAGTCGTGGCGTATGCGGTGGGGCTGGAGAAGGGTCGGGATGCCGTCTCCGAGAGCGGCTTCCAGACCTATGTCGCAGTCGACGCGAGCCTTGCCGCCGCTTTGCCGGCCACCACCGCTTTCGAGGATGCCGCCGTCCTGCCGCTGGCGCTGTCCACAGCGGCGGCCGGACTGTTCGAGAAGGAGCAGCTGGGACTGGACTACTCCCGTCTCGGAGATGCGGCGCATCGTGATGAGGTCGTCGTGATCTGGGGCGGCGCGACAGCCGTCGGAGGCAATGCGATCCAGCTCGCCCGAGCGGCCGGTTATCGCGTCATCACGACAGCCTCTGCGAAGAACCATGACCGGATGAGGCGGCTGGGAGCAGAAGCCGTCTTCGACTATCGCGACCCGGAAGCGGCGAATCGGATCATCGAAGCGGTGGGCGGCTCCGCGGTGGCGGGGATCCTCGCCGTCGCGGTGGGATCGGCCGAGCCCTGCCTGAGGATCGCGCGCGCCACCGGCGCCACACGGATCGCGATGGCGAGCCCTCCCGTCTCGTTCTACGAACAACCCCGCCGCGGCGGTCTCTCCCTCGCCCGCATCCGCCTCTTCGTGACGCTCGGAACGCGGACGGCGCTCATGCAGGTGCGCAGTCGCACTCGCGGCATCAAGGCGACGTTCATCTGGGGAAGCGCCATCGCCACCTCTCCCGTGGGGCCGGCCGTCTGGGGCGGGTATCTCCCTGCCGCGCTCGCCTCGGGCAGCCACCACCTCTACCCGGAGGCCCACATCGCAGGACACGGGCTTCCGGCCATCCAAGAAGCCGTCGACACCCTTCGCCGCGGCGTATCGGCAAGGAAGCTCGTCATCACCCTTGATCACGCGCAGGTGAACCCGTGATGGATCTACGAGGAGGTGCCGGAGTGCGTCGCGGGACCAGCGAGCGGGGCGTCGCGTATATGGAGGGGCTGACGGGAATCGAACCCGCGCTATCTGCTTGGGAAGCAGAAGTTCTGCCATTGAACTACAGCCCCGTACTCGCATCCGAGGAGCGGGTGAACGCAAGCCTACCCGCACGATCCGTCATGGCCAAAGTGCCGGCGGCGTGTGGTGACTAGGCTGGGGTCGTGCTTCTCAGCGACCGCGACATCAGAGCAGAACTCGCCTCCGGCCACATCGGTCTCGACCCGCACGAGCCGGAGATGATTCAGCCGTCGAGCATCGACGTGCGCCTCGACCGCTACTTCCGGCTGTTCGACAACCACAAGTATCCGTTCATCGACCCGTCGGTCGATCAGCCGGAGCTGACTCGACTGATCGAGGTCGACCCCGACGAGCCTTTCATTCTGCACCCCGGAGAGTTCGCGCTCGGCGCGACGTTCGAGCAGGTCTCGCTGGCCGATGACATCGCGGCCCGCCTCGAGGGCAAGTCGTCGCTCGGTCGTCTGGGGCTGATCACGCACTCGACCGCCGGGTTCATCGACCCCGGGTTCACGGGGCACGTCACGCTCGAGCTCGCGAATGTCGCGACGCTGCCGATCAAGCTGTGGCCGGGCATGAAGATCGGGCAGCTGTGCTTCTTCCGGCTGACCTCTCCGGCGGAGAACCCGTATGGCTCCGGCCCGTACGGCAACCGCTACCAGGGACAGCGCGGGCCCACGGCATCCCGCTCGTTCCAGAACTTCCACAAGACGGACGTCGGCACGACCGATGTCGGAGCCGTAGGGGGCTGACATGAGCGGTGACAGCAGAGATCCGTACATCCGGTCGGAGGATGCCGTCATCCCGCCGCCTCCGGCTGAGTCCGCGGTTCCGGATGCTGTCATTCCGCCGCCTCCGGCTGAGTCTGCGATTCCGGATGCGGCGATCCCGCCGCCTCCGCCGGAGGCGATGCTTCCGGCGACGCGCCGATCGCGGCCGAAGCCGGCGATCCTCACGGGCGACCAGCCTGCGCCCGTGGCAGACGACTGGGCGCAGCCGTCGGTCGCGCCCGAGGCGCCGACATCCGGCGGATACGGTGCGTTCTCGGTGGCGATCTTCGCCATCCTCATCCTGCTGCTCGGAGCGGCGATCGCGGGGGCGATCTACCTCGGGACGAACGTGCCTTTCGCGCTGTCGGCCGGTGAGCCCGGCGCGATCGCGGGTTCGCTGTGGCATGCGTGAGCTGAGATACGACCCCGAGGCGAATGCCGCCTACGTGACGATCGGGCGACCGATCCGAGCGGGTGAGGCTGTGCGTCAGGTGCCGGTGCCGTTGCCCGATGATCTGCCGGGCGAGCTGATCCTCGATTTCGATCGTGACGGTCACCTGCTCGGGGTCGAGATCCTCGGAGCATCCGCGTTGCTTCGTGCGGAGGACCGGCGGGGTCAATAGAGCAGCGGAAACGCCGAGCGGGGTCAAAAACGCATCGGCTTCCGTGTTCTCGGATGCGCATTTGGCCCCGCAGCAGAACGAACCTTGCTGAGCAGGCAGAACGCTCCGCCTGACCGCAGTCGGAGGGGGCGTTCTCGAGAGTCGGATGCCGTCAGGCGTCGCGCCCCCGGGTGAAACCGGCGTCGAAGCCGCGCTCGTAAGCGTGCTGCGCCGCGCGGGCCACGCGGTGCTCGCCGTGGCGGGGCCCTGCGTGTCGGCCGTGCTGGTCGCCGTGGTCAGCGCGACCGTGGTCTGGGCGACCGCCGTCTGCGTGACCGTGGTGTCCACGATCGTGCGCGCCCGCGAAGCGGTCGTGCCCCGAGTGCCCGCGGTATCCGCAGTCGTGGCCGCGACGCTCGGCATCCGCTCCGTGCTCGTGCTCGTGTTCGGAGCCGAACCCGGGGGCGAAGCCGCGACCGCGTCCGAACGGGCGTCCGTGGCGGCGAGCGAAGCCGCGTCCCGGGCCGAAGCCCGGACCGAACCCGTGGTCGGCGCCGAATCCGCGACCGAAGCCGCGGGGTCCGAATCCGTGGCGACCACCGCGTCCGCGGGGGAGCGGAGTCTCCTCATGCCAGCCGAACGCGCGGGCGATCTGCTCGAGCGAGGTCAGCGTGGTGTCGAGGTCTTCGGGGCTCACGGCGTCGGTGACCTTGGCGCGGATGCCGTCGACGATGCCGCCGAGGCGCTCTTTGGCCGCACGGCCGTCGTCGGTCAGCGTCCAGCCGTCGCCGTCGGCCACGACCCAGCCGCGTTCGACCAGACCGTGCAGCTTGTGGGCATTCAGGGGGCGGCGGGCAGGTGCGGTGCCATCGACGACGTTGAGGATCCGCCAGTCGCGGCGGCTTGCGTGCTCACCCTCGAACGCGGAGGCGAACTCGGCCGCCATCAGGCGGTCGACGGCCTTCAGCCAATATCCGAAGGGGCGGGAGGTGGTGTCTGTGTTCTGAGTGTCAGAGGTGTTCATGGGTGAAGTCCTTAGATGTCATGGAGCATGTGCTTGTCACTATGCATGTGTATGTAGTGTGACATGTAGTGATGATCCATGTCAAGTCGCATGTAAAGTCGACTTGTGAGCGCCGCTGAGAACGACCCCGCCGAGGCCATTGCCCGCGCCCTGTCGCGCCTGCGCGGACGACGTCCCGGCGAGCGCGGACGCGGCTCGAGAGGCATGGGTGGACCGCACGGCTGGCACGGCGGGCCGCACTCCGACCACCCTGATCACGATGACCACTCTGACCACGACGACCGCGCCGACCCTGGGCATCCCGGGCATGGGCGCCCTGGGCGCCCGGGGATGCCGCCCTGGATGAACGACCCGTCCGGACGTTTCGGCGGACCGGCTCGCCTGCGGATGCTCGAGGCGCTCGCCGCGGCATCCGCCCCGCTCAGTGTCAGCGATCTCGGCGCGGCCATCGGCGTCGACCAGCCCAGGGCGTCGCGGCTCGTGCAGCAGGGAGTCGCGCACGGGTTCGTGCGCCGCGAGGCCGACCCCGACGATGCGCGACGCACCCGCATCGCGCTGACCGATGAGGGGCGCAAGGTCGCCCGCGGCATGCGGGGTGAGCGACGCGAGGCTCTCGGCAAGGCGCTCGCCTCATTCACGGAGGATGAGCGCGAGCAGCTCGCGACGCTGCTGAACAAGCTCGCCGACAACTGGGAGAGCTGACTCGCTCAGGTGGCCTACGGTGTCGGCCGGTGAGTGGCGGTCAGGCGATCAGCGTTCCAAGATCGTTCACCGGTGTTCCGGAACGCGGTTCCAGTGTTCCGGAATATGCTTCTGATCTGGGCGAAAAGCGCCTGATTCTGCGGCGCGAATGTCGGTGGCCCCGTATTGGATGGAGTCATGTCATCCCGCACTCGCTCCCTTATCGATCAGGTCGTCTCCGACCTCGATCGGGTGCTGTCCGACGACGCGCTGGCCGCGTTGTCCGACGCCGAACGGGTGGAGGTGCTGCAGGCGGCGGGCGCAGCGTTCCGGCGGGTCGAGGCCGTGGTGGTCGAGACGATCGCGACGGGGGATGCGGTGGAGTTTCCCCATTCCACGGGATGCCGCACGCAGAACGAACTGCTGCAGCGCGCGCTGCTGACAGACATGCGCGGGGCGACGCGCGTCGGCAAGGTCGTCGATCTGGTGCGGCGGAGGGTGAACATCGTTTCCGGTGATCGGCTGCCTGCACGGTGGCCGGCGCTGCGAGAGGCGATGCTCGACGGTGCGATCGGAGTAGCGGGGATGCTCGCCGCGACGGAGCCGATCGAGAAGGTGTCGTATCGCATCAGCGCCGACGATCGGCTCAACGCCGACAAATGTCTCGCCCGTGCGGCGCGGGGCATCAGGCCCGACCCAGAGGCCGGCCCCGGCGCGGAGGTTCAGGGCCCAGCGCCGACGCTGGAAGAGCTGACGCTCCTTGCAGAGACATTGGTCGCGCTGCTCGACCCCGACGGAGAAGAGCCCGGCGACGAGCCTGCCCGCCGCCGGGGCATAACCCTCGGGCGGGTGCGAGACGGATTGCGGTCGATCAAGGGATATCTGACGCCCGAAGTCGCGGCCCAGCTCGAGCTGATCCTCGATGCACTGAACAACCCCAAGGGTGACGGGCCGCCGATGCCGGGGGTGGTGTTCACGCCCACCGATGGCAGCGCAGCCGACGATGACGCGGCAGAATCCCGAGACGGGGATCCGTACAATTCGGATCCCCGCGCCGTGATCGATGACCGCACGGCAGCGCAGAAGCGGCATGACGCACTCGCCGCCGCATTGGGGATCGCCGCCCGCCACAGAGACATGCCCACTCTCGGCGGCGCGGGTCCGACACTGGTTGTGACGGTCGACGCGAAGGATCTGGTCAGCGGGTCCGGCCGGGCGAGCGTCAGCGGGGCATGGGGGCAGTTGCCTCTGAGCGTCGCCTCGCACGTCGGATGCTCGGGGACGATCCAACGGGTCGTTTTCGACGAGGGTCGGATCATCGGGATCACGAGCACGGATCGGGTGTTCACCGTGCACCAACGGCGGGCCATCATCGCCCGCGACAAGGAGTGTCTCATCCCGGGGTGTCATGTTCCGGCGTCGTGGTGTGAGATCCATCACGTCACCGAACACGCCAGGGGTGGGCCGACGCATACGAATAACGGAGTTCCGCTGTGCTGGTGGCACCACCGAAGTCTGGGCACGTCTGGGTGGGAGATCCGGATGAACGACGGCGTTCCGCAAGTGCGAGGGCCGGGATGGTGGGACCCGGCACAGCGATGGCGCACCCCGCGGCTCAGTCTTCCTGAAGCGCCGGCCCTCGCGCGTGCCGGATGAGGTCAGACAACTGCGCCGAAATCCAGCGACTCCTCATCGTCGACCGAGAGCGACAGCACCACCGTCTCGACCGCCGCGTGCGCCTCGATCTGCTGCTCGATCGCGCGGAGGCTTCGGGCCACATCGTGTTCGCGGGCGTCTCCGGTCAGATCGATCTCGGCGACGATGAAGAGCCGGTTCGGGCCCACGTACTCGATGTGCAGATAGGTGAGCCGCTGGATCTGCGGCGACGAGAGCAGAGCGCGCCCGACCCGATCGCGCAGTGCGGGCGACGCGTTCGACCCCACGAGAAAGGCGATGTTGCGGCGAATCAGGATGATCGCGACCACGCCCAGCAGCACTCCGACGAGGATCGACCCCACGGCATCCCACGTGGCGACCCCGGTGATCTGGTGGATCGCGATCGCACCGGCCGCGATCACCAGCCCGATCAGCGCGGCCATGTCCTCGAAGAACACCGCCCGCAGCGTCGTATCGCTCGTATCGAGCACGTAGTCCCAGGTCGACGATCCGCGCTCGCGCGCCAATCGCCGCGACTTCACCATCGCCTGCGTGAACGACGCTCCCTCGAGCACGAAGGCGATGCCGAGCACCGTGTACGCCACTCCGGGGCTCTCCACGGGGCCCGTCTCCGACAGCTCCTGCACGCCGTGCATGATCGACACGATCGAGCCGGCGGTGAAGATCCCGAACGCTGCGATCAACGACCACACGAACGCCGCGCGGCCGTATCCGAGCGGATGCCGCTCATCCTTCGCCCGTGCGCCGCGCCGGTCGGCGATGAGCAGGAACACCTCGTTGCCGGCATCCGCCCACGAATGCGCCGCCTCTGCGACCATCGACGCCGACGATGTGATCACCGCCGCGATCGTCTTGGCGATCGCGACGAGGATGTTGGCGAGAAAAGCGATGATGACCGTCACGCGGTCAGGCTACTCCCGCTACTCCGGCTACTCCGGCGCCGCCGCTCAGGCGCGCGGCGTCGCCTTGACCGGAAGCAGCAGCAGGAAGCCGGCGACCAGCACCAGCACGATGCCGAGGATGCCGTACGACGTCGAGCCCGAGAGCACGATCAGCAGGGTCCAGGCGCCGGATGCCATCCAGCTCGCCGCGCGCCCGGTCGTCGCGTAGAGGCCGAAGATCTCGCCCTCGCGCCCAGCAGGCGTGATGCGGGCGAGGAACGACCGCGACGCCGCCTGGGCGGGACCGACGAAGGCGCACAGCACCAGGCCACCGATCCAGAACACGATCGTGCCCGCATCCACCAGGAAGAACACCGCGAGTCCGGCGATCACCATGGCGGCGAGCGAGATGAGGATGATCCGCTTCGGGCCGAACCGGTCGTCGTAGCGCCCGGCGATGATCGTCGAGACGCCCGCGATGAGGTTCGCGGCGATGCCGAAGATCACGAGGTCGAGGAACGCGAAGTCGAAGACCTGACCCGCGATGATCGCGCCGAATGCGAAGACGCCGCCGAGTCCATCGCGGAACACGGCGCTCGAGAGCAGGAACCAGAACGTCTGGCGCGTGTCGGGGTTGCGGTAGAGGCCGATGACGTCCTTGACGAGCAGACCGTAGGAGGCGAAGAAGCCCACCTTGCGCTCGGGGCGCCCGAGCGACGGCTCCGGAACGTTGAGGAAGATCGGGATCGAGAAGACGATCGCCCAGATCGCGCACGCGACAGCGATGATGCGGAACGGCAGACCTGCGTCATCCGGCAGGCCGAACCAGTCGAACGTGTAGAAGATGACGACGAGGACGAGCGCGAGGATGCCGCCGATGTAGCCGAACCCCCAGCCGAGACCCGAGATGCGGCCGACGGTCTTCGGATTCGCGATGCCGATCAGCATGGCGTTCGAGTTGACCGCGGCGATCTCGCCGAACACGGATCCGGCCGAGATCAGCGCGACGCCGAGCCAGAACAGCGTCGGTGTCGGCTCGACGAACCACAGGCCGAACATGCACGCGACGAGCGCTCCGGTGCCGATCCCGAGCCAGAGCTTCTGGCGCCCCGCGGCATCCGCCCGCTGGCCCAGCACCGGTGCGATCAGCAGGATCGCGATTCCGGCGATCGTCGACCCGAGCCCCAGGCCCGACGCGAGGTCAGCCTCGGCCGCCTCGCGGATCGGGTCTTTCGCGTCGAGCCCGGCGATCTCCGCCGGAAGGAACGCCTCGGTGGTCAGGTACAGCGCCGTGAAGATGAAGGTGAGGATGACCGTGTTGAAGGGCTGCGTCGCCCAGTCCCACAGCGCCCACGAGTAGACCTGCTTCTTCGGTGCGGGGGTCTCGCCACGCAGGTCGAGGCCGATCACGCCGACCGCGCCGCTGTTCGCCGTCGCGGCGGGCTCGGGCACCTCGCTGCTCTGGGAGGAATCGCTCATGCTCGCAGTCTGGCGGCGCGCGGTGAACGGACGGTGACGGCGCGCCGCACGTCAGGGGTGGGGCATCGGCTCGCGCAGCGTCCGCGCATAGTCCTCTTTGAGCACGGCCAGGTGCAGCCACGCCTCGATGCGGGTGACGCCGGCGAGCGACCTCAGCCGCTCGAGACTCGCGTACAGCGCCCCTGCCGAGGGCTCGACGAGTGTGGCCACCGCATCGAAGCGCCCGAGGGTGCGCGCGGCGAAGTCGATCCCTCGCCCGGTCTTCAGCTCCTCGATCACCGCCTCGTCGTCGTGGTTGAGGTTCAGCCCGACACCCATCGACAGCTGTCGGTGCGCGAGACCCCTGGCCTCGACCGCGCTGATCTTGATGACCCCGCCGTCGATCAGCCGCTGCACCCGCGTCGCGACGGCCGAGGGAGAGAGGCGCACGGCCTCGCCCAGCGCGCGGAAGCTCATCCTTCCGTCGGACTGCAGTCGTTCGATGAGGTCTTCGTCGACCGTGTCGAGCGTGACGTCGCCGTGGTACTCCGAGACGAAGAAGCCCTTCACGACGGTGGAGTAGATGATCGTGTTGATGTCGAGCACGCCGTCGATAGCTCGGATCTGCGCCAGCAGGTCATGCAGATCGGCCATCGAGCCCAGGCGCACCTCGGTGACGAGGTCGTGGGCGCCGCCGACCGCCGAGACGAGCACGGTCTCGCTCATGTCGCGCAGGTGCTCGGCGACGATCTCGACGGCTCCATCGGTGCGGATCGACACGTGCGCGAGGACATGCTGGCCGAGGAACACCGGATCCACCGCGGCGACGACGCGCACGGTGCGATCGTCGAGCATCGCGCGCAGACGGGCGGCGACCGCGGCTCTCGACTGTCCGAGGCGCAGCGACAGCGAACGGATGCTGGCGCGACCGTCCTCCTGGAGAGCGCGGATGAGTTCGGCGTCGAAATCCATGGTTCAGCCCACATTCGTCAGTTTCCCGCGAACGCACTGTCGCAGGTGCATAAATGCAGTGTACGAGTCATCGCGACGGCTGAGTAGGCCAATAGTGTGCGACTCTACGAACACAACGTCAGTGAATCGACCCTCACACTGGAGTTCTGCCCTTGTTCTCTCGTCGATGCGTCCGTAGCATCCTTCGCTATCCGACATCTTCCGCAAAGGAGCGGGTCACACATGACTTCCACCCACACCAAGGCGCGACGCGCAGGCTTCGCCGCCTTCGTCGGCACCACCATCGAGTGGTACGACTTCTACGTCTACGCCACCGCCGCCGCCCTCGTCTTCGGTCCGCTGTTCTTCCCGAGCGGCGACCGTCTCGCCGAGACCGCCGCGGCCTTCGCGACCTTCGCCGTCGCCTTCCTCGTCCGCCCCCTCGGCGGCATCATCTTCGGCCACATCGGCGACAAGCTCGGCCGGCGCACGTCGCTCGTCATCACGCTGCTGCTGATGGGCGCGGCGACCGTGCTCGTCGGCTGCCTGCCGACCTACGAGAACATCGGCATCCTCGCCCCGATCCTCCTGATCCTGCTCCGCGCCGTGCAGGGCCTCGCGGTCGGCGGCGAATGGGGCGGCGCGGTGCTGATGAGCGTCGAGCACGCACCCGAGAAGTCGAAGACCTTCTACGGCGGCTTCACGCAGCTCGGCAACCCGGCCGGCGCCCTGCTGGCCTCGGGCATCTTCGCGATCATGTCGCGTGTCGGCGACGACTTCATCATCAACGGCGGCTGGCGCATCCCGTTCCTGCTGTCGATCGTGCTGGTCGGCGTCGGGTTCTGGGTGCGCTACCGCGTCGAGGAGACCCCCGTCTTCGAGGCGAAGATCGAGGGTCGCAAGCAGTCGATGCCCCTGGCCTACGCCCTGCGCACCAACTGGCGCCCGATCCTCCTCGGCATCGGCATCCTGCCCATCTCGACCGGCGGCTACTACCTCGCGACGACCTTCGCGACGGCCTACGCGACGGGCGACCCGATCGCGATCGACGAGCGCGTGATCCTCGACGCGATGACGATCGCCTCGTTCGTGGAGTTCGTGGTGACGCTGCCTGTCGCCTGGTTGGGCGACAAATGGGGCCGCAAGAACGTGATGTACATCGGTCTGATCACCTCGGTGCTCACCTTCGTCCCGTTCCTGCTGATCCTCCCGGGACGCGTCGAACCGCTGATCTTCCTCTTCGCCTCGCTGGTGCGCATCGCGATGAGCGCCACCTACGCCCCGATCGCCGCCCTGCTGGCCCAGATGTTCCGCCCGCAGTCCCGCTACACGTCGATCGCGCTGTCCTACGGCGTCGGTGCGGCGATCTGGGCCGGCTTCTCGCCCTGGTTCGCGACGCAGCTCATCGCCTGGACCGGCAGCATCTGGTCGGTCATCGCGATGTTCACCGGTATGGCCGTGATCGCCGGCATCTGCACCAAGCTGGCCCCGCAGCACTCGGATGAGGCCCCGGTCACGGCATCGTTCACCGCCCGCACCGACACGACCGCGAACAGGCTGCCATGAGAAAGCTCACTCCCTTCGACCGTTCCGCCCAGACGACGCCGCAGCTGGTCACGGCTCGCCTGATCCAGACGGTGGATGCGGATGCCACGACCGCGACCGCCATGCTCACCGATCGCGGCCGCATCGTCGCGATCGGCACGGCGGACGAGTGCCAGGCGGCCGCCGACCGTGCGGGGCTCGTGCCCGAGCGCGTCGACCTCGGCGACGCGGTCGTCGTGCCCGGGTTCGTGGATGCGCACGCCCACCCCCTGATGTTCGGGCAGCTGATGACGTGGGTCGACTGCGGACCCGAGAAGGCCGACAGCATCCCCGAGATCGTGGCGCTGCTGAAGGCCGCAGCGGTCGACGCTCCCGCCGGACGCCCGGTGCGCGGCTACGGCTACGAGCAGCGCAACCTCGCCGAGAAGCGGCATCCCACCCGCTTCGAGCTCGACGAGGTCGCGACCGACCGCGAGGTCTATCTGATGAACGCCTCGGGTCACGGCGGCGTCGTCAACTCGTACACGCTCACGAAGAACGGCGTCGACCGAGACACCCCCAACCCCGAGGGCGGCGAGTTCTTCCGCGACGCCGACGGCGAGCTGACGGGTGAGCTCTCGGATGCCGCGTGCAACATCCTCACCGGCGTGCACGGGGTCAAGATCGGTCACCACGGGCCGAACTTCCATCTCGCCGACGAGCCGGAGGAGCACCTGCGACAGCTGGATGCCGCGACGCAGCGGTTCCTCGCCGGGGGAGTCACCTCGATCGGCGACTGCCAGGTCACGCGCCGTGAGTTCGACATGTACCTGCGTCTCGCCGAGGCCGGCCGCCTCGAGCTGCGGGTGTCGATGTACCTGCTGTCGCACCTGCTCGACGACGCGCTCGAGATGGGCCTCGTCGGCCAGTTCGGCAACGCCCACCTCAGCTTCGCCGGCATCAAGCTCTACGCCGACGGCACGCTCGGCGGCTGGACCGCGTACTTCCCCGACGGATACGTCGGCGACCCCTGCCGCACGGGCCAGCTGTATCACGAGCCCGCAGAGTACGCGGCGCTCATCAGCCGAGCGCACGTCGCCGGGCTGCAGACAGCGACGCACGCGCAGTCGCCGACCGCGATCGAGATGGTCGTGTCGGCGATCGAGGCGGCTCTCGCCGAACGTCCCGACTCCGATGCGCGCCATCGCATCGAGCACTGCGGCCTGCCGACGCCCGAGCAGATCGACAGGATGGCGGCCTCCGGCATCCGCCCCGTCAATCAGACCCAGCACTACTTCAACTGGGGCGAGGGAGTGGAAGAGGCGATCGGCACCCCGGGTGAGCGCTTCAACCCGCTCGGCGAGTTCGAGCGTGCGGGGGTGCCGTTCACGATCTCGTCGGACGCACCCGTGGCAGAGCCCATCCCGCTCGAGGCGATCCAGACGGCTGTCACCCGCGTGACCCGTCGCGGCCACACGCTCGGACCCGACGATCTGCGGGTCTCCGCGCTCTCGGCTCTGCGCGCGCACACGATCGAAGGCGCCGTCTCGATCGGCCGCGAAGACGATCTCGGGTCGCTCGAAGTCGGAAAGTACGCCGATTTCGTCGTGCTCTCCGACGACCCGTTGGCGGTCGATGCCGACGACATCTCGTCGATCGCCGTGCGTGAGACGTGGGTCGACGGCGCACGTCGCCACGTGGCCGCCGCGGCGATGGCGTCGGCATGAGCGCCCCGATGGACGAGGATGCGAGCATGAGCGACGACCGTTATGCCGATACCGCCGGCCGCGCGGTGCTCGAGACCATCCGTGGCTACGGAGTGGACGCCGTGTTCGGCATCCCCGGCACGCACAACCTCGAGCTGTACCGTCCGCTCGCCGACCTCGGCATCCGCGCGGTGACCAACCGGCACGAGCAGGGCTCGGGCTACGGGGCCGACGGCTGGGCGCAGCAGACAGGGCTGCCCGGTGTCGTGATCACGACGTCCGGACCCGGCCTGCAGAACGCGATGAGCGCGATCGGCACGGCGTTCTGCGAATCACGGCCGATGATCGTGCTCTCGCCGGGCGTGCCGCTCGGATCGGAGTTCGCCGATGTCGGCACGCTGCACGAGACGAAGGATGCCACGGCCATGGTCGGCGCGATCGCCGAGTGGTCGCGCCGCGTGACCAGCGCCGCCGAGGCGGTCGAGGCCGTGCACGACGCGTTCACGCTCTTCCAGACCGGCCGCCCCCGCCCCGTGCACATCGAGATCCCCCTCGACGTGCTCGAGGCCCCGGCCGATGTCCCCGCGGAGGCGCGCCACCCCAGGGCGATGCCTCCGCGGGTGTCGGGTGATCGCGCTGCGCTCGCCGAGGCCGCGCGTCTGCTCCGGGGTGCGCAGCGACCGGTGATCGTCGCGGGCGGCGGATCAGTCGCCGCCGCGCACGAGGTCACGACCATCGCCGAACGGCTCGGCGCACCCGTGCTCACCACGCTCAACGGCAAGGGCGTCATCGACGAGCGGCATCCGCTGTCGCTCGGCTCGAACCTGCGTCTCGCCGCGGCCCGGGAAGTGGCCGAGGGTGCCGACGTCGTGCTCGTGATCGGCTCGAAGCTCGGTGAGGCCGAGCTCTGGGCGCCGAGGCTGGAGGCGCGCGGCGCGGTCGTGCGCATCGACATCTCGCCGCTGCAGCTGAGCAAGAACCTCGCCGCGACCGTCGGAATCATCGGCGATGCCGCGGCGGTCGGCGCCGCGCTGCTCGCGTTCCTGCCCGACGGCGGCCGTCCCGCTCGCGACCTCACGGTCGAGCGCGCCGCGATCGACGCCGAGATGCGTGACACCGCGCCCGAGACGGTCGCGCTGGCCGAGCTCATCGCCGAGGCACTTCCCGACAATGCGATCGTCGCCGGCGACTCCTCGCAGATCGTCTACATGGCGCTCGGCAGCGTGCTGCGCTCGCGGCATCCGCATTCGCTGCTCTACACACCCACGTACGCCACGCTCGGCTACGGCCTGCCGGCCGCGATCGGTGCGCGGGTCGCGCAGACCGAGCATCCCGTGGTCACCGTGATCGGAGACGGTGCGCTGATGTTCTGCGTGAACGAGCTCGTGACGGCCGTGGAGCAGCGGCTCGACGTGACCGTCGTGTGCGTCGACAACGGCGGCTACGCCGAGATCCGCCAGAACGAGGTCGACCGTGGCATGACGCCCGTCGGCGTCGATCTCGTGCAGCCCGACTGGGCAGCCCTCGCGACCGCGTTCGGCGCCACGGGGCGCCGGGTCGACGACCGAGAAGACATCGTGCCGAGCATCCGCGACGCCATCGCCGCCGGCGGAGTGCAGCTCGTGCACATCCCCATGCAGAGACAGGACTGAACATGACCGACAACGTGGGCCCCATCGACGCCTCCGTGAATCCCCGGTATTCGGGGATCGCGACCTTCGCGCGCCTGCCGAGGATCGAAGACGTGCCGCGCGCCGACATCGCCGTCGTCGGCATCCCCTTCGACTCCGGCGTGAGCTACCGGCCGGGCACCCGCTTCGGCCCGTCGCACGTGCGCGAGTCCTCGCGCCTGCTGCGTCCCTACAACCCCGCGCAGGACGTCTCGCCCTTCGCGGTCGCGCAGGTGGTGGATGCCGGTGACATCCCGGTCAACCCGTTCGACCTCACCGAGGCGGTGACCGAGGTCGAACGCGCCGCGCTCGCGCTCGGCGAGCAGGTGCAGCGCATCGTCACGATCGGCGGCGACCATACGGTCGCGCTGCCGCTGCTGCGGGCGGTGGCGGCGAAGCACGGCCCGGTCGCCGTGCTGCACTTCGACGCGCACCTCGACACGTGGGACACCTACTTCGGTGCACCGATCACCCACGGCACGCCCTTCCGTCGGGCGAGCGAAGAGGGGCTGATCGACCTCACCGCGAGCTGCCACGTCGGCACCCGCGGGCCGCTGTACTCGAAGCAGGACCTCGAAGACGACGAGCGCCTGGGCTTCTCGATCGTGTCGAGCGAGTACATCGAGGAGCACGGCGTCGAGGCCGGCATCCAGCGCATCCTGCAGCGCGTCGGCGACAAGCCGCTGTACGTGTCGATCGATATCGACGTGCTCGACCCCGCCCACGCTCCCGGCACCGGCACGCCGGAGGCTGGCGGCCTCACGAGCCGTGAACTGCTGCGGATCCTCCGTGCGCTGGGCGATCGTGACATCGTCGGCGCAGACGTCGTCGAGGTGTCACCCGCCTACGACCACGCGCAGATCACCGGAATCGCGGCGAGCCACGTCGTGTACGAGCTGGTGTCGCTGCTCGCCGCCCGCATCGGCCGCGACTGACACGCCTCTCACGCACGGCACCTCTCACGCATACGACGCCGCGAGCATCTCGGCGAAGAGCTCCTCGGCGTCGCGGTCGACGCGGCGGCGGGTGAACCAGTCGCAGATGTTGACGCAGTCGCGGTGCAGCAGGTCGAGTCCCTGCGGGTTCGCGATGATGTCGACGATCTGCGGCAGGTCGATCACCCGCACGCGCCCGTCGTGCACGAGCAGGTTGTAGGCCGAGAGGTCGCCATGGGCGAAGCCCGCCGTGGCGAAGATGCGCATGAGGTCGACGATCTGGTCGTACAGGTCGGCGAGCTCGCCCCGGTCGCTGCGCACGGCCGCCAGCCGGGGTGCCGCGACGCCGTTCGCATCGCCGATGAACTCCATCAGCAGCTCCGTGCCGTTCACCTGCACGGGGTACGGCACCGGTGCTCCGAGTGCCCACATGCGGCACAGGGCGTCGAACTCCGCGAACGACCACTGCGCGGCGGCGACGGCTCGACCGTGCTCGGACTTCTTCGCGAGGGCTCGGGTGTCGCGGGTGTTCCTGGTGCTGCGGCCCTCGGTGTAGACGCCCGAGCGATGGAAGCTGCTGTGGTCGGAGTCGCGATAGCGCTTGGCCGCGAGCAGAGTGCGCTGGGTCGGATCGTCCGGCACGGCGCGTTCGAGCAGGAACACGTCGGCCTCCTTGCCGGTCTTGAGGATGCCGAGTTCGGTGTCGAGCGCGCCGGCGCTCGTCACGACCCAGTCGGGCCGGGGGAGCGGTCCGCGCTCCGACGGCGTGATCGCCGGCCAGGTGGTCCAGCGCTGCTGGTCGCCGGGTTCGACGTCGGCGAACGTGGGAACGGATTCGAAGGGGGATGCGTCGAACGTCGGCGCAATGGAAAGACGAGAAGAGGTGGTGGATGCTTCGGAAGAAGCGAAGAGATCAGACACGATGTGGCTCCGAGAGAGGGAGGCCACGCGCGGATCAGGAGCGGGGGGCCTCGAGAGGAAGGATGTCGGCGAGGGGCACGACAGAGACGGTGTTCATGTCATCCACTCCTCTCGCTGGGCCTTCCGGGAGAACCCCGGTGCGTCGTCGAGCCTAGGGGGTGCGGCCGGATGCTGTCCAGACCCGGGTGTCCCGTCTGGCCGCGCGGTCCGGACGAATGGTCGGATGCCGTGGACGCCGCGTCGGGCGAGCGCCCCCGACACCTGCGAGCGTGGAACCATGACGACGACCGCGCCCGTACCCGTGACGACCGCCCGCACCGAGAGCATCCGCTATGGCGGCCTCATCGTGCTGATGCTGATGGGCTTCCTGCTCGTGACGGCCGAGTTCCTGCCCAACGGCGTACTCACCGAGATGGCCGATGCTCTCGGGGTGACCCCCGGCCAGGCCGGTCAGACCGTCACGGTCACCGCGCTCGTCGGCCTGATCGTCGCGCCGACGGTGGGGCTGATCTTCCCCCGCCTCGACCGCCGCTCGCTGCTCGTCTGGATGGCGCTCGCCGCAGCGGTGTCGAATCTCATCGTCGCGATCGCACCCAACCTGATCATCGTGCTGCTCGCGCGATTCCTGCTCGGTGCCGCGATCAGCGCCTTCTGGGCCATGTCGATCACGGTCGCGGCACGCCTGGCAGGCCCAGAGCACCTCGGGCGGGGCGTCATGTTCACCTCGGCAGGCGTCTCGCTCGCGACCGTCGCCGGAGTGCCGCTCGGTGTGATGCTCAGCGAGATCGTCGACTGGCAGACGGTGTTCGCGATCGCGGGCGTGCTCATGGTGCTGCTGGCCGTGGCGTTGCGGTTCATGCTCCCGTCGGTCCCGGCCGAGCAGGGGGCCAGCATCCGGCTCCTCGTCGACACCCTGCGTCGTCCGGGCATCGGGCTCGGCATGGTCGGGCACGTGCTCGTCGTGCTCGGCCACTTCCTCGCCTACACGTACGTGCGACTCGCGCTCGAGCGCATCCCCGAGATCGAGCCGTCGACGATCATCCTCCTGCTCGCCCTCTTCGGACTCGGAGGCCTCGCCGGCAACCTCGGGCTCGGGTTCTTCATCGACCGCACCTTCGGCTTCTTCGCGGTGTTCGCCCCGCTGGTGATCGCCGTGTCGGTGCTGTCGATGATCTTCCTGTCGGGCTCGGTGCTCGGCATCGCGATCGTCGTGCTCGTCTGGGGCTTCTTCTTCTCGTCGTGGCTGCTCGTGATCAACACGTGGGTGGGGCACCGCACGCCCGACCGCCTCGAAGCCGGCGGAAGCCTCGTCGTGGTGGGATTCCAGGGAGCGATCACGATCGCCGCCGGTGTCGGCGGGCTGCTGGTCGACACCCTCGACGTGGAGTTCGTCTACGTGCTCGGGGCGGTGTCTCTGCTGGTCGGCGCCGTGCTCTTCGGAATGTCGAACCGCCGGAGCGTCGCGGCGGCGAGGCTCGCCTGACCGGGGGCGGGGGCGGGGGCGGGGGCGGGGGCGGGGGCGGGGGCGGCGGCGGGGGAGGGGACGGTGGGCTCAGGCCGGGACCGCGGTGAGCTGTGATGCGCGCCAGGCCGACGGAGTCATCCCGGTGCGGCGGCGGAACGCGCGGCTGAACCCCTCGTCCGAGGCGTAGCCCAGCTCGCGCGACGTCTCGCTGACCGAGCGCCCCTCGCTCAGCATCCGCTTCGCCGCGTCGACGCGCACCTCGGTGACGTAGTCGGCGGGCGAGCGACCGATCGCGCTGCGGAACCGTTCGGCGAACACCGACCGCGACATCGCCCCGACGCTCGCGAGGCGCTCGACCGTCCAGTCGCGCCCTGGTTGCTCGTGGATCGCCTCGACGACGCGATCGAGGAAAGGGTCGTTCGACACCGAGGGCCAGCCGGCCGGCGCGCAGCCGTTCGCCGCCCACGCGCGGATCACCGAGAGCAGCACGGTCTGCGCCATCATCCGGCAGATCACCGGGTCGCCCTGGCGTGAGGGGCACGTGGCGGGATCGGTGGGTCCCATGCTCCCGGCGAGTGCGGCTGCAGCGGGTTCCAGCGCGGCGAACGACATGACGGTGATCGGATCGGGAAGGAGCGCGGCGATCATCGCGGCGCTGTCGGAGAACTCGAGGTCGACGACGACGAGGTCGGTCACCCCGTCGGCCTCGAGGGCGATCGACGCGCGGCCGAGCGTCAGGAACGCGTCTCCGGCGACCAGGTTCGTGTGCAGCGGGCGATCATCCACGGTCACGATCTGCGCTGCACGGTCGACGTCGAGTCGGCATCCGGTGGTCAGCGGGGGATGCCCGTGCACCGAGCCCGCGGCGATGTAGACGAGGGTGGCCGAGCCCGAGGGGATCGGCAGCAGGCCGCCGGTGGTGAGGGCGACGCGGCGGGCGATGCCGACACGGAGGTCGACGGAGTCGAGCACGTGCCCGAGGGCTGCGGAGTCGACGGTCACCATGCCTTCGGCAACGCCCGGGGGCGCATAGCTATTCCGGATACGCTGGACGGACCCCCACCCGAGGAGTCCCGTGTTCCGCACACCCGACCGCCTGTTCCGAGTTCTCGCGATCGCGGAGGCGATCACCTGGACCATCCTGATCTCGGCGATCATCGCCCGTGCCGTCGGCGCACCCGGTGTCGTCGTCACCATCGGCGGTGGCATCCACGGTTTCGTGTTCCTCGCGTACGCCGCGACGGCGGTGCTCGTCGCGCTCAATCAGCGCTGGCACCTCGGCGTCGCATTCCTCGCCGTGGCCAGCGCCATCGTTCCCTACGCGACGATCCCGATGGAGATCTGGCTGCACCGCACCGGCCGCCTGGCGGGCGAGTGGCGACTGGAGCAGACGCAGGATCCTCGCGATGCGCGCTGGTACGACAGGCTCATGCGCTGGTTCCTGCGCCGCCCGTGGGTCCTGGCGATCCTGCTCGCCGTCGGCATCGTCGCGCTGTACGTGATCCTGCTGCTCGTGGGTCCGCCCGGCGGCAAGTGAGTTCCGCCCGACCTCAGCTGAGCGGATGCCGGCCGGCCGGCGTCACTGGATGACGACGGCGTTCTTGTCGATGACCTCGGCCATCGTGGCCTGCATGTCGCCGCCGGTGCAGTCGACGATCACGTAGAGCCCGACCCCCGTCGCGGTGAAGGCCCGCGCGGCCATCGCCCACTCGCGGTCGGCCTCTTCGCCGACGACCTGGCGATTCTCGACATCGGTGTTGCCGCCGACCTGATAGCTGAACGATCCGGTGGTCGAGAGCGGGGTGATCGCGGCGGCGTCCGCTTCGCCGAGGATGACGGCGAGCATGGCATCCGAGCTGACGCTGTCGTCGCCGGCAACCGTCGGCACATCGGGGATCAGGCCCTGCCAGAACTGGGCCGTGCAGGTGTCGTCGATCGTGCCGTAGGTCCAGCCTCCGTTGCCGTCGTCCGGCTTGACGATCTTCCAGCCGTCGTCGGCGATCAGCCCGTCGCCCCACTGGATGTATGCCGCTGCGGGGATGTCGGCGCCGTCTGCGAAGGTCATGGTCGAGGGCAGATCGCCGGAGGGCTCCTCGGAGGGCTGCTCCGACGGGATCGCGGTCGGGGAGGGATCGGGGCCGTCGCCGTCGGGAGTGTTCGCGGGGATCTGCGCGTACAGGCACCCGCTCAGCGGCAGCACCGCCAGGGCGACCACCGACGCGGCGGCGAGGCGGACCAGCGGAGAGACCTGCGAGATGCGCGTCATGCCGGTCAGCCTAGTCGCCGGTGTGCCGGCTGATTCAGTGCGCCGTGGCGATGCCGACCGCATCGTGCACCATGACCGACGCGACCCTCGCGCCCGCGCCTGCTGCGACGATCAGCTGCTGGGGGCCGGGGATCGCCGCATCACCGGCGGCATAGAGCCCCGGGATGTCGGTGCGGCCCGACCGATCGGTGACGAGGTGCCCGTCGCGGTCGATCGCGGGCGCGAAGCCGTGCAGGAACGACAGATCGGTCTGCCACTCGGGCCGCACGAAGCCGCCCTCGACGGCGACGACGGTGCCGTCGGTCAGCCTGATCGCCTCGATGCGCCCGCGGTCTCCGACGAGCTCGGCGATCGGATGCCGCAGCACGGCGACTCCCGACGAGGCGAGCTCGGCCTCCTCCTCGGGCGCGACCGTGTCGGCGCCGAGGGTGAAGAGGGTGAGGCTCTCGGTCCAGCGCGAGATGAGTCGGGCGCGGTCGGCGAGATCGGGCGTCTCACCGATGAGGGCGAGTCGCCGCCCTCGCAGCTCCCATGCGTCGCAGGCCGCGCAGCTGAACAGGCTGATGCCGTAGAAGCCGCGGAGGTTCGGGACGTCGGGAAGGGTCTCGTGCAGACCCGTCGCGAGCAGTACGTTCCGGGCGGTCACCACGTCCGTGGGATCCTTGCGGCCGATGGATGCCGTGAAGAGGGCATCCCCTGCATCCGTCCCCTCCTCCGCGGCAGCGGCCGACCTGCTCAGCTCGAGCACCTTGACGCGCGTGCGCACCTCGATGTTGGGGTAGGCGGCGAGCTCGTCGCGGGCCATGCGGCGCAGCTCGTGCGGGGCCACCCCGTCACGCGTGAGGAAGCCGTGCGAGTTCAGGGTGGCGGCGTTGCGCGGGCGGTCGGCGTCGACCACGAGCACGCGCATGAGCGAACGCCCCAGGTTGAGAGCGGCGGACAGCCCCGCAGGGCCACCGCCGATCACGAGCACGTCGTAGGTGTCCGTGTCAGGCGTTCGCACAGCCTCAGTCTGCCACCTCGGAGGGGCGGAGGATAAAGTTGAGCCAGGTCGTATCAACTTCATTTGACAGCCTCCGGAGGTCGGAGTACAGTTGAGTCATCGCGACTCAGGTTTCCCTGATCGCCCCGGATTTTCAGACCCATATCAACCTCAGCAACTAAGGAGAATCACATGGCACGTGCTGTTGGAATCGACCTCGGTACGACGAACTCCGTCGTCAGCGTCCTCGAGGGTGGCGAGCCGAAGGTCATCGCCAATGCCGAGGGCTTCCGCACCACCCCTTCGGTCGTCGCATTCACGAAGGACGGCGAGGTGCTCGTCGGCGAGACCGCGAAGCGCCAGGCCGTCACGAACGTCGACCGCACCATCGCATCCGTCAAGCGCCACATGGGCACCGACTGGACGTTCGACGTCGACGGCAAGAAGTGGACGCCGCAGGAGATCTCCGCGCGCATCCTCCAGAAGCTCAAGCGCGACGCCGAGTCGTACCTGGGCGACACGGTGACGGATGCCGTCATCACGGTCCCTGCGTACTTCAACGACGCCGAGCGTCAGGCCACCAAGGAGGCCGGCGAGATCGCGGGACTCAACGTCCTGCGCATCATCAACGAGCCCACCGCCGCCGCTCTGGCCTACGGTCTCGACAAGGGCAAGGAAGACGAACTCATCCTGGTCTTCGACCTCGGTGGCGGAACGTTCGACGTCTCGCTGCTCGAGGTGGGCAAGGACGACGACTTCTCGACCATCCAGGTGCGCTCCACCGCAGGTGACAACCGCCTCGGCGGTGACGACTGGGACCAGCGTCTCGTCGACCACCTGATCAAGCAGTTCAAGGAGACCACCGGCGTCGACGTCTCGGGCGACAAGATCGCCCTGCAGCGTCTCAAGGAGGCTGCCGAGCAGGCCAAGAAGGAGCTCTCCTCCTCGACCAGCACGAGCATCAACCTCCCGTACCTGTCGCTGACCGAGTCGGGCCCGGTGTCGCTGAGCGAGACCATCACCCGCGCGAAGTTCGAGGACCTCACCAAGGACCTGCTCGACCGCACCAAGAAGCCGTTCGAGGACGTCATCCGCGAAGCCGGCATCAAGGTCGCCGACATCGATCACATCGTGCTCGTGGGTGGATCGACCCGCATGCCCGCCGTCGCCGAGCTCGTCAAGCGCGAGACCGGCAAAGAGGCGAACAAGGGCGTCAACCCCGATGAGGTCGTCGCCGTGGGCGCCGCCCTTCAGGCCGGTGTCCTCAAGGGCGAGCGCAAGGACGTCCTGCTCATCGACGTCACCCCCCTCAGCCTCGGCATCGAGACCAAGGGCGGCATGATGACCAAGCTCATCGAGCGCAACACGGCCATCCCGACCAAGCGCAGCGAGACCTTCACCACGGCAGACGACAACCAGCCGTCCGTCGCGATCCAGGTCTTCCAGGGCGAGCGCGACTTCACCCGCGACAACAAGCCGCTGGGCACGTTCGAGCTCACCGGAATCGCCCCGGCTCCCCGTGGCATCCCGCAGATCGAGGTCACGTTCGACATCGACGCCAACGGCATCGTGCACGTGTCCGCCAAGGACAAGGGCACCGGCACCGAGAAGTCGATCGTCATCTCCGGCGGCTCGTCGCTGTCGAAGGAGGACATCGAGCGCATGGTGCGCGAGGCCGAGGAGCACGCGGCTGAAGACAAGGCGCGCCGCGAGGCCGCCGAGGTCCGCAACCAGGCCGAGACGCTCGCGTACTCGATCGACAAGCTGATCACCGAGAACGACGACAAGCTGCCTGAAGACGTGAAGACCGAGGTCAAGGCCGACGTCGATGCTCTCAAGACGGCTCTGGCCGGCGAAGACGACGAGGCCGTGAAGACCGCGTTCGACAAGCTGAACCAGTCTCAGGGCAAGATCGGCGAGGCCATCTACGCACAGTCCCAGGCGGAGGGCGCCCCGAGCGCCGACGCCGCGGGCGAGGCTCCGGCCGATGACAGCTCCTCCGACGAGGACGTCATCGACGCCGAGGTCGTCGACGACGAGGACGAGAAGAAGTAATCATGACGGACAAGAACTTCGACGACAATCAGGTTCCTGAGCCCGCCGAAGGTCACAGCGAGGGGTCGGATGCTCAGGCATCCGGCCCCGCGCCGCACAACCCGGACTCTGACGAGGCCCGGGCTGCGGAAGGCTCTGACGACGCGGACTTCACGATCGACGACATCCTGAACGCCGACCAGACGGCTGAGGCCGCTGCGGGGGATGCCGCGATCGCCGACGCCGAGAACGCGCTGCTGAACGACCTCAAGCGCCTCCAGGCCGAGTACGCCAACTACCGCCGCCGCACCGAAGAGCAGCGCCAGGTCGAGATCGAGCGCGCGAAGGGCGAGGCCGCCAAGGGCCTGATCCCCGTGCTCGACGATCTCGATCGCGCCGCCCAGCACGGTGATCTGGTCGAGGGCACGCCCTTCGCCGTGATCGCCGGCAAGGTGCGCACGGTCGTCGAGCGTCTCGGTGTCGTCTCGTACGGCGAGAAGGGCGAGGAGTTCGACCCTCAGCGCCACGAGGCGATCTTCCAGCAGCCCACCCCGGGCGCCGACAAGACCACGGTGCTCGAGGTCGTCGAGGTGGGTTACCGCCTCGGTGACGTCGAGCTGCGTCCCGCGAAGGTCGTCGTCGCCGTACCCGCAGAGTAGGTGATCGATGGCTAGCCAGGACTGGTTCGACAAGGACTTCTACAAGATCCTCGGGGTCTCGAAGGACGTCAGCGACGCCGATCTCAAGAAGACGTACCGCAAGCTCGCTCGCAAGTATCACCCCGACTCCAATCAGGGTGACGAGAAGGCGGAGGCGAAGTTCAAAGAGATCAGCGAGGCGTACTCGGTGCTCTCGGATGCTGAACAGCGCAAGGAGTACGACGAGATCCGCGCGATGGGCTCAGGCGCACGCTTCACAGCGGGCGGTGCGGGAGCGGGCGGCTTCGAAGACGTCTTCAGCCGGTTCGGGCAGCAGGGGCGCGGGCAGCAGCAGTCCGCCGACTTCGAGGACATCTTCGCGATGTTCAATCAGGGTCAGGGTGGCACGTTCGGCTCCGGTCGATTCGGCCAGACCTCCGGCGGATACCGTGGCTTCGGCGGACCCCAGAAGGGCGCCGATGTCACGGCGCGCACCACGCTCGACTTCGCCACCGCCGTGCAGGGTGAGACCATCAGCCTGCAGGGAGACGACGGCAAGCCGTTCAAGGTGAAGATCCCGGCCGGTGTCGCCGACGGACAGAAGATCAGGCTCCGCGGACGCGGTCGCCCCTCGCCGGATGGCGGGGAGAACGGCGACGTCGTGGTGCAGATCGCGGTGCGACCGCATCCGGTGTTCACCCGTGAAGGGCTGAACCTGCGCGTGGTGGTTCCGGTGACCTTCACTGAGGCGGCTCTCGGCGCCACGATCGAGGTTCCCACGCTCAGTGGCGACACGGTCAAGCTCCGTGTCGCGCCCGGCACGCCGTCGGGGCGCGTGCTGCGCGTCAAGGGTCGCGGCGTCGCCACCTCGAAGGGCACGGGCGACCTGCTCGCCGAGCTGCAGATCGCGGTGCCGTCGCACCTCGACGAGGCCGCTCGGGAGGCACTGGAGAAGTTCCAGTCGCTCGAGCCGGCGGAGAACCCGCGTGCCGACCTCATGGCGAAGGCCAGGCGCTAGAAGATCATGACGAACGCGAACACCGAGGAAGAGGTGAGGGAACATGGCTGATCAGCGCATGGACGCCGACACCCCGGTGTTCGCGATCGCCGTCGCCGCCCAGCTCTCGGGTCTTCACCCGCAGACGTTGCGGCAGTACGACCGCATCGGGCTCGTGGTGCCCGGTCGCACCTCCGGCGGCTCTCGTCGCTATTCGACCCGCAACATCGAACAGCTCCGCGAGGTCGCCCAGCTGTCATCCGAAGGCATGAGCCTTCCGGCGATCGCGCGCGTTCTCGACCTCGAAGACGAGAACCGGATGCTGCGCAGTCGCGTGGCCGAGCTCGACGCCGCGCTGCGCGCCGAGCGCGACAACCGTCCGGGTATGCGCGTGTTCGCCGCAGGATCCGCCGGCGTCATTCCGGTGCCCAGTGGTCGCCGCATCCGCCGTTCGGCCGAAGTGGTGCTCTGGCACCCGGGCAGCGGCCGCAGCTGAGACCCGCTCGCCGCGCACGTCATCCATCCGCGCGCGGTATCGTTGCGACACGATGAGGATGACGCGTCGCACACTGCTGATGGGCGCCGGAGCCGGTGTCCTGGGAGTCCTTCTGGCCTCCTGCACACCCGAGCCGGCGCCGTCGCCCACGCCCGACCGCTCGCCCACTCCGAAGCCCACCGCCGGGACGATCACCCCCGCTGCGTTCGCCCGCAGCTCGTGGACCACCGACCCGTTCGCGCGCGGCGCTGCGAGCTTCACTCCGGTCGGCACACAGGCGAGGGCCCGCGAGGCGCTGGCCGAGCCGATCGACGACCGGCTGTTCTTCTCGGGCGAAGCGACCGATGTCGAGGCGCCGGGCACGATCGCCGCCGCGCTCCGATCCGGAGACCGAGCAGCCGACGAGCTTCTTCGTGCAGCCGACAGCGGTGAGCGTGTGGCGATCGTCGGCGCGGGTCTCGCCGGTGCCGCCGCCGCCGCCCGACTCGTCGCGGAGGGTCTGCAGGTCACGGTGTTCGAGGCGCGCGACCGGGTCGGCGGCCGCGTCCACTCGGTCGTCGACGATACGGCCTGGCCCTTCCCCGCACAGCTGGGCGGTTGGCTGCTCGGCTCCTCCGACGACGTCCTGCTCGAGACTCTCAACGCCCGCGACATCCGGACGACTCCGATCACGGGTTCGCTGTGGCGATCGACCGACGGAGACGTCGAGCCGGTGCCGATCGAACCGGTGCAGGCGGCGATCGCCACCGCCCAGCAGGGACCCACCGACTCGTCTCTCGAGGATGCGCTGACGGCAGCGGGCGCTGACCCTGAGGAGCCGGGACTCGCGGCGCTGCTCGCCTCGATAGCGGCCGCATCGGGGGCCGATGCCTCCGACGAGTCGACGTGGTTCCCCCCTCGGCTCCCTGCCGACCAGATGGTGGCACCTCTCGGCGACCTGACTCCGGCCATCGACGAGCTTCTCGAGGGCGCGAAGCTGAGCCTTTCGTCGCCCGTCAGTCGCGTGGCGTACGACGAAGCGGGCGTCAGCCTGGGCATCGCCTCGGGAGAGTCGCTGTCGTTCGACAGGGTCCTGATCACGGTGCCGCTGGGCGTGCTGAAGGGCGAGGGCCTGGAGTTCGCTCCCGCGCTGCCCTTCGGCCATCGCGGTGCCATCGCCGAGCTCGGCATGGGACTCATCGAGACGGTCTGGCTGCGCTTCGACGATCCCCTGATCGTGTCGGAGCCCGAGACCGAGATCGAGCCCGAAGACGATGCTGAGGCCGATGCTGAAGCCGAGTCCGCTGCGACGGTCTGGCACGTCGTCGGCGGCGATGCGCTGATCCGCACCTGGATCAACCTCGCACCGGCCACCGGCGAGAACGTCGTGGTGGGCATCGTCGGCGGAGAAGCGGCAGGCACGTTCGCCGAGCTGAGCGAGCAGAAGGCGCTCGAGGCGGCGATCGCCTCGCTCGCGCCGTTCCTCGCCGCACCTGCCTGACCCCTACCTGCCTGACCTGCATCCGACGAACCGACGAACCGGCGCGCCGGATCGAACTGACCCGAACAGGGTTCAGACCTCCGGGCGCTCCTGGCCGCGTCGTCGCATCCGGCTGGCCAGCACGATGAATGTCGCCACGAGCGCGAAGATCGCCAGCGCCACCGCACTGGTGAGCAGGAACTCGGGAGGGCCGGAGACCTGTCGGGGGTCGAGGAAGTAGTACGGATACCACCCCACAGACGGCCCGCGCCACATCGTGACGCCGCCCCATGCGAGGGGGAAGGTGAGCGCCGTGGGCACCACCCACCACGGCACGCCGCGGTGGCCCGGCGTGAGCACCCAGGCGATGGCGGTGCACGCCGGCAGCCAGAAGTGCAGCACCTGATCAGACCAGGGCACGTCGACGCGGATGCCGCGCAGCCCCGCCTGCCAGACGATCAGCGCGAAGGCGAGTCCTGCCGTGATGGTCCAGGTGAGCACGAGTGCCAGGGCCACCGTGAACCAGCGAGGATCCGTCGCCCGGATGAAGGCGAGCACCGCGCCGATCAGCAGCACCACCACGAGCGCGCAGTTGGACTGGACCGTCAGATACGCGAAGAAGTTCTCGCCCGCGATCGATCGGGAGCTGAGGCCCCAGAACAGCCGGTGCACGAGCGCGACGGTGCACACTGCGGCCGTGGCCAAGCGCAGCACGCCGAACGCCGATCGTGCCCTCACTCTCGCCCCGTGCCCCTTTCCGGCTGTGCGCATCGTCGTCCAGACGGCGCATCTCCCATCCGGCGAGTCTACGGAAGGCCGCAGTGGTCGGGGCTACGGCGACGTGCGCACAGGTGACGGAAAAGTGGCCTGAATAGCGTGGAGGCAGGGATAGCCCCTGCTCCGCGCCTGGCGCGCGGTGTCCTGCCACGAAGGAACACCTCCTCATGACGAACACCACCGCCCCCTCTGCCGCCGCCTCACTGGGACTGCTCGTCCTGCGCGTCGTGGTCGGCGCCGTCTTCGCCGCTCACGGAGCGCAGAAGATCTTCGAATACACGATCCCCGGCACCATCGGCAGCTTCGCGGGCATGGGGGTGCCGATGCCCGAGATCGCCGCTCCCTTCGTCGCCTTCGTCGAGCTGATCGGCGGCATCCTGCTGGTGCTCGGCCTCTTCACCCGCCTCGCCGGCGTCCTGCTCGCGATCGACATGGTCGTGGCGCTGGTGCTCGTGCACCTCTCTGCGGGGCTCTGGGTGGGTGAGGGCGGATACGAGTTCGTCGCCGTGCTCGGTGCGGCCGCGCTGGCTCTCGCGCTCACCGGCGCCGGGAGGTTCTCGATCGACGGCGCCTTCCTGCGCGGCCGGGTTCCCGCCTGGCTCAGCTGACGAGAACGGCCTGACGGCGGCTGCCGCGCGCCGGCGCCCGGTGCGGGGCTAGGCAGAAGGGGAGAGACGGCGTCGGAGCACCCACGTGTTGCCGGTCGCGTCGACGCTGTGCTCGAAGTCGTCGAGCACAGCGGTCGTCAGGGCCAGTCCGCGGCCGCTCTCGCTGTCGACGCCGGGCATCGCCACCGCATCCCAGTCGATCCTCGCCGGATCGGCCGTGTCGACGAAGGTCGCGACGAGCTCGTCGGTGCCCACCTCGATGTCGACCTCGACGGTGATGCCGGCATCCGGCTCGGCCTGTGCCTCGCCGTGCGCGGCGATGTTCGTCGACACCTCGCTGACCGCGAGTGCGAACAGCGTGCGATCTTCGGGGGTCACGTGCGGGGCAGACTCCCACAGTGCGTCGAGGGCGTCGAGTACGTGCTCGACGAAGGCGGGGCCGGCAAGGCCCGCGACGTGCGCAGTGCGCCGATCAGCGCCCATCGAACGCCGTCTCGGGCGTGGGGTGGTCGAGCAGGACGCGGTCGAGGTTGGTCAGGTGCAGCACCGTCCGGACGGCCTCCGGCACCGCGGCGATACGCAGATCGCCCCCCGCGACCCTGGCGCTCTTCAGCCCGCCGACGAGAGCGCCGAGCCCCGACGAGTCGACGAACTGCAGTTCGGTCATGTCGATGACGATCCGGGAATCGCCACCGGCGACGAGGTCGTTGACCGCCTTGCGCAGCAGTGGTGCTCCCGTCGCCGTGAGGCGGCCGGAGAGGGCGATCACGGCGAAGCCGTCTCTGATGTCAGTTCTGAGGTCCATGGTTCTCCTCCTCGAGGGTTCGGGCCGGTCCGCGGTAGCGGGCGGCTTGGATGATGACGCTGAGCACGACGAGGTCGTACAGCACCCAGACCGTGTTGACGAGAGTGCCTGTGCCGTCTCCGGTGCCGATGATGACCCTGGTCACGCCGATCACGAGGGCGATGCCGAGCACGACCATCGCGGTCAGCTGCGGCCAGATCTCGCGCCACGGCACTCCGCGGGGATCCCGCCCGTCCTTGCGCGTCACGGCGAACGTGAGGGGGCGGTGGAACACGACGTTGGCGAACGCCGTCCAGCAGGCGCGGATCCAGACCGGGAAGAGCGCGAGCGAGTACTGCTGCCCGCGCCAGGTTCTCAACCCCTTGGCGACCACGAGGAACAGCACCTGGTTGACCAGGAAGTAGGGCAGGAATCTCACGAAGAAGTCGACCGACCAGGCGGTCACGGGCAGCACGCCGAAGACGAGGTAGACGACGGGTGCCGTGAGGTAGACCACGGCGGCGAACCCGGAAAGGTAGCTCCACATCGTGGCGAAGTACATCAGTCGCTGGCCGATCGACAGCCCGCGCTTCGCGAGCGGGTTGTCGCGCAGCATGACCTGCAGGGTGCCCTGCGCCCAGCGCAGCCGCTGCGTCAGCATCGTACGAAGATCCTCGGGGGCGAGCCCCTTGGCCAGGATCTCGTGGTGGTAGACGCTGCGCCAGCCCAGCGAGTGCAGCTGCATCGCCGTGGCCATGTCCTCCGTCACCGAGATCGTGGCGAGGGGCAGGATCGGCTGCGCCTCGTCGCTTCGATCGAGCCGGAGCGCGTCGAGCAGCGCCCTGACGGCATCCAGCGCGGTGATGGGGGAGAGATCGGAGTCGGCGAGCGCGGTGAGGCCCACCTCGTCGACGACGATCGCATCCAACTGGGCGTCGTGAGCGATCGGAAGCGATCCCAGCTCTGCGAGATCGGAGCGGATGCCGGCGAGGTCCTTGGCGACGAGGATCACCGAGGCGTTGTGCACCGCAGCCAGCACGGCGTCTGCGACCTCCCTGACGGGGGCGCCGGCGGCGAGATCGCGACGGCTCCGGCCGATCGCCACGTGCAGGGCGAAGAGCTCGCGGCGGAGCTCCGGGTCGGATGCCGAGCGCATCTCCTTCTCGATCAGGGTCTCGGAGGTGCGCAGCGCGCGCGCTGCGGTGTCGGTCACCTCACGCACATAGCCGATGATGCCCAGCTGCATCAGGGCGTCGCGACGCAGCACGGCGTTGGATCCGCAGAAGAACGCCGCGTTCCATCCGTCCTTGCCCTGTTGGATGGGGCCATAGAACAGCGGTGCCTGGCTGCCGAGAGGGTCGGCCTCGTCGACGTTGATGAACCACTGCGGCGTCTGCACCACGGCGACCTCGGGGTCGTCGGCGAAGTATCCCAGGGTGCGGTGCAGGATCAGCGGGTCGGGGATCTGGTCGGCGTCGAGGATGAGGAGGAACTCCCCGTCGGTCTCGAACAGCGCGCTGTTGAGGTTGCCGGCCTTGGCATGGCGCGGCTTGCCCTCCCAGTCGTCCGAGCGGGTGAGGTAGCCGATGTCGGCCTCGCGAGCAGCCTGCTCGAGCTCGGGGCGGGCTCCGTCGTCGAGGATCCAGGTCGTGTGAGGATACGCGATCCCTCGCGCGGCGCGTGCCGTGGTCATCACGAGTTCGATCGGCTCGTTGTAGGTCGCGATGAACACGTCGACCGTGCCCTGAGGCGGGGAGACGG
Organism: Microbacterium sp. K2; assembly: GCF_051365005.1. Lineage (NCBI taxonomy): Bacteria > Bacillati > Actinomycetota > Actinomycetes > Micrococcales > Microbacteriaceae > Microbacterium > Microbacterium sp. K2. Next base: position 2,579,696 of record NZ_JBLWII010000001.1, read on the forward strand.
GAGCCGGGCGCTCTTTGGCCCGCCACATCGTCAGGCAGAAGAAGAAGGTGTCGATCAGGCTGTAGGTCTCGGCGATCACGAGGGGCACGGCGATCCACCACGCCGACCAGTTGACCGATTCCAACCACCGCCAGGCGACGTAGTTCACTCCCAGCAGCACCGAGAGCACGGCGATGACCCGGATGGCGGCGAAGCGAGCTGTCATGCGTCGCGCCTCACCACGACGACGGTGATGTCGTCGGTCGCCCGGTCGTCCGAGATGAGCCGCAGCGCCTCGCCGATCGCTCCGTCGGGGCCGAGCGTGTCGAGCACCCTGGCGACGTGGGCGAACGGATCGTCGGCGTCGAGCACGTCGAGCAGACCGTCGCTGCAGCAGACGAACGCGTCGCCGGGCTCGAGGCGGGTGCGCCGGGACTCCCGAGCACCCTGGTCGGGCAGCGCGGCGCCCATTCCGAGAGGCAGGCCGGTCGAGCGAAGGTGCTCCCACGAGCCGTCGCTGCGCAGGATGAACGCCAGGCTGTGACCGGCGTCGATCACCTCCAGGTCGCCGGTCTCGGGCTGCAGCTCGGCGTGGACGGCCGTGACGAACATCGTCGTCTCCGAGAGGTCCTCTTCGAGGAGGCGGTCGGCATCGGCGATCGCTTCGGCGATGCTGCGGTCGGGAGCCGTGCGCAGCGATGCGCGCACCCCGGCAGCGACGATGGCGGGGCCCGTGCCCTTGCCCATCGCATCGGCGAGGGTGATCCGCAGAGCCCCGCCATGCAGACGCAGATCGTAGAAGTCCCCCGCCAGGCGGCCACGCGAGGCACCGCCGCCAGCGACCGTGTATCCGGAGATGGTGGGGATCGACTGCGGCCGCAGGGCGCTCTGGATCAGGGTGGCCTGATCGAGTTCGGCGTCGGAGGCGATCTCGCTCTGCACCCAGAAGGCGAGGTCGCGGAGCAGGCCGCGCTCCGCCTCCGAGAATGAATGGGGTTCCGTGTCGAGCACGCACAGCGTGCCGACAGGCTCTCCACCGGGTGCGTGGAGCGGGTGGCCGGCATAGAACCGGAGGTGCGGATCGCCGACCACGAACGGGTTCGTGGCGAACGTCTCGGTCGCGCTGGCATCTTCGATCACGACCGTGCGGTCCTGGCCGACCGTGTAGTCGCAGAACGAATCCTGCCTCGGGGCCTCGTCGCCACCCAGGCCGATCTCGGACTTGCGCCACTGGCGATCGCCGTCGAGGAGCGAGACGCTCACCATCGGCACGCCGAACATCTGCTTCGCCAGCCGGGCCACTCGATCGACCCGTTCATCCCGTGGGGTGTCCAGGATCCCGAGTTCCTCCAGTGCCTGCTGTCTTCTGAGCTCGTCGAACATGCTCCGCCTCCCTCGTAGCTCCTCTCATATTGGCATCTTGAAGGCCGGCGCGGACAGAGAGTCGTATCGGCGCACAGCGAGACGCAGAGCTTCGGTGCGAGTCCCGGGGCGGCTCACAGCCGATCCGGGCAGGATGGAGCCATGTCCGTCAACCCGCACGAATCCCGGCCATGGCTCGCCTCCTATGCAGACGGCGTTCCCGCCGAGATCGAGGATCCGACCCAGACGCTGCCCGAGATGATGTCCGCGAGCATCGCGACGTTCGGCCGTCGACCGGCGCTCGAGTTCTTCGGCGCGGTGACGACCTACCGTGAGCTGGGGGACCAGATCCTGCGTGCGGCAGAGGGGCTCCGGCGTCTCGGGGTGCACAAGGGCGACCGGGTCGCGCTGGTGCTGCCCAACTGCCCGCAGCACGTCGTGGCCTTCTATGCGGCACTCCGTCTCGGTGCCATCGTCGTCGAGCACAACCCGCTCTACACGGCCAGGGAGCTGCGGCACCAGTTCGAGGATCACGGCGCCAAGGTCGCGATCGTCTGGGACAAGACGGTCGACACGATCGCGGACTTCCCCTCCGACCTGCGGGTCGAGCACATCGTGAGCGTCGATCTCACCGAGGCGATGCCCGCCTCGCAGCGTCTGCTCCTGCGGCTGCCGGTGCCCAAGGCGCGGGCGTCGAGGGCCAAGCTGACGGCCACCCCGAAGACGCGTCGCGCGCTGGCGTGGAGGAAGCTGGTCGACCATCGTCCGCTCTCGCGCCGCGTCGAGGGCCCCTCGCTCGGCGACACCGCACTGCTGCAGTACACGAGCGGAACGACGGGTGACCCCAAGGGCGCGATCCTCACCCACGCGAATCTGCGCGCCAACGCGATGCAGGGCCGGGCATGGGTGCCCGGGCTCGTCGACGGCGAGGAGACGTTCTACGGCGTGCTGCCGCTGTTCCATGCCTACGGGATGACGCTCTGCCTGACGTTCGCGATGAGCATCGGCGCGAAGCTCGTGCTGTTCCCGACCTTCGATCTCGGCCTCGTCACGAAGGCGGCGCGCACGAGTCCGCCGACCTTCCTCCCCGCCGTGCCGCCGATCTACGACCAGCTCGCGCGCGCCGCGTCACGCGGGACCATCGACCTCTCCACGGTCCGCTTCGCGATCTCGGGTGCGATGAGTCTTCCGGTCGCGACCGTGCAGCGGTGGGAAGAGGCCACGGGAGGTCTGCTCGTCGAGGGCTACGGCATGACCGAGAGTTCGCCCGTCGCGCTCGGCAACCCGATGGGCCGCAGCCGCCGCCCCGGCACGGTCGGCGTGCCGTTCCCGAGCACCGAGATCCGCGTCGTCGATCCTGCCGACACCGACGTCGACATGCCGGTGGGCGAGCGGGGCGAGCTGCTGATCCGCGGCCCTCAGGTGTTCCAGGGGTACTGGGGTCGCTCGGGCGACACCGCCGACGTGCTGCTCGCCGACGGCTGGCTGCGCACCGGCGACATCGCCGAGGTCTCGACCGACGGCTTCGTGACGATCGTCGACCGCCTCAAGGAGCTCATCATCACCGGCGGGTTCAACGTCTCGCCCAGCGAGGTCGAGGATACGCTCGAGGCGCACCCAGACGTGGCCGCGGCTGCAGTCGTGGGCCTGCCCCGGTCGAGCGGTGGCGAAGAGGTCGCCGCCGCCGTCGTGCTGCGTGACGGCGCGACACTTGACGCAGGAGCCCTGAGGGACTTCTGCCGCACGCGACTCACGCCCTACAAGGTGCCCAAGCGGATCGTCGCCGTCGACGAGCTTCCTCGTTCGCTCATCGGCAAGGTGCTGCGCCGACAGGTGCGGGATCGGATGCTCGCGGACTGACCGGTCGACGAACCTTTCGGGCGAATCACTTAAGCGCTATAGTCGGCGGCAGGTCGCGACGCCGCGGCCGGATTCGACAACGACGCCGAAGGAGACGATCCGCCATGAGTCAGAACGTCAGGAATCACCGATTGCGAAAGGGCATCGCCGGGCTGGGAGTGCTCGCGACCGCTGCTGCAGGCATTCTCACCGGTTCACTGGGGGCCGCTGCCGAGACCGCAGAGCCCGCAGACCCGAAGCTCGCCGTCTATGTCGAGGTGAACTCGAACGATTTAGCCAATGTCGCCGACTACACGCTCGCCGAGTCCGGCGAAGCCGCGATCGACATGGCCATGATCTTCGCCGCCAACATCAACTACGACGGCGAGAAGGCGTATCTGCACTTCAACGAGCGCGTCACCGAGACGCTCGACAATGCCGAGACGCAGATCCGACCGGTGCAGGAGAACGGCACCAAGGTGCTGCTCTCGGTGCTCGGCAACCACCAGGGCGCCGGCTTCGCGAACTTCACCTCGTATGCGCAAGCCGATGCGTTCGCCGCACAGCTCGCCGACGCCGTGACCACCTACGGCCTCGATGGCATCGACTTCGACGACGAGTGGACGAACTACGGCGCGAACGGCACACCTCAGCCCAACGCCGAGTCGTTCGGCTGGCTGGCCACGGCGCTGCGCGATCGTCTCGGTCCCGACAAGATCATCAGCCTGTACGCGATCGGGCCGACCTACGAGACGACCGATTTCACGCTGTTCGACGCCGCGAGTGTGCTCGACTACGCCTGGAACCCCTACTACCCGACGTACGACGCACCTACTGTGCCGGGGCTCGGCGATCGCACTCGGCTCGGAGCTGCGGCGATCGACCTCTCGCAGACGAGCGCCGCGACGGCTGCCGACTTCGCGAACCGCACGGTCGCCGACGGCTACGGCGTCTATGTCGCGTACAACCTCACGGCGACCGACCAGTCGGCGTATCTCTCGGGCATCACCGAGGCGCTCAAGGGGGCGGCGACGGAGTACCGGGCGGCGCCCCGCGACACGACGCCCCCGACCGTCACGATCAAGGAAGGGTCGAAGTTCACCAAGGTCCGGGCTGACGGCGCGTACCAGCGCGTGAGCTTCAAGCTCTACGACGACGGGAAGATCGACAGGCTTTACGTCAACGGCGTGCTCAAGGACCTCACCGACGACGCGTGGAGCGACCTGAACTTCGTGAAGCCGGGCGCCTTCGGCGCGGTCGAGGGTGCGAACACCCTGCAGGTGCTCGACGTCGCGGGGAACACCACCGAGGTGTCGTTCGTCCTGTCGAAGTGATCACCCGAGGTCGAAGACCTCGATCTGACGGATCGTGACCCCGGCCTCCGCTCGCACGCGGATCGCCGGGGTCACGACCCGTGACACCAGCTCGAACGGGGTGGTGCGGTCGGCCGCAAGCCCTGCGTCGTGCGTGGTCGGTGCCGCGGACCAGTTCCCGTCCTCGTCGAGGACCTCCCACTGCAGGAACGACGACGGGGCCGCGTCCACCATCGTCACGGTGAGGTCGCTGACGGCGCGCGGCTCAGCGAAGCGGCATCCTGCCCATTCGCCGGCAGCCAGGGCGACGCCAGTCGAACCGCTCGGATCTCCGTCATCGAAGAGGCGCCCGGCATCGACGACGGATGCTGACGCGATCACGTCCGCCGCGTCGGCCGTCAGGTCGCGGCGCCAGGCGGCGCCGTCTGCCGGTGCGTGTGCGCCCGGCTCCAGGGCATCCGAAGGGTCGGTGCCGAAGATCAGCTCCAGCTCAGAGTGACCGACGATCCCATCGATCGGCAGCTCGGCCCGCGCGAGATCGACCCCGTCGAGGCGAGCGCTCTGCAGCACGTGGGCCGCACGCCCGCTGCGGTGAGAGCGGATGCGCAGCGAGGAGCCGTCCGCGCGATCCACGCGGATGTCGTCGAAGAGGGGAGACCCGATCCGCAGCACTCCCGATGCGAGCTCGAGCGGGTAGAGCCCGAGGGCTGCCCACAGCCACCAGGCGCTCATCTCGCCGTTGTCCTCGTCGCCGGGGAAGCCCTGACCGATGTGCCCACCCGCGAAGAGACGGCCGGCCAGCTCGTTGACGATCGCCGCCGAGCGCCATGGCCGCTCGCTGAACGCATACATGAATGGGATGTGGTGGGCGGGCTGATTCGAGATCGCGCACATGCCCGAGCGCAGCGCCCGCCCCTCGCGCTGCTCGTGGATCACCGTGCCGTACGCCCCGCCGAATCGCTCGTCGGCGGTCTCGGGCTCCGCGAAGAGTGCGTCGAGATGCTGACCGAAGGCGTCGCGGCCACCATGAAGCGCCGCGAGTCCTGCTCCGTCGTGCACGGCACCGACCGACATGCCCCACGCGTTCGTCTCGACGTTGTCTCCGCCCCAGATGCGCGGATCGAAGCCAGGGGCGAAGTCTCCGCCGGCGTCCTTGCCGCGGAGGAAGCCGGAGTCCGCATCGAACAGCGTGCGGTACGACAGCGCCCGGTTGGCGAAGTAGCGAGCGAAGGAGCGGTAGCGCGCGGCATCCTGCCGTGAGTCAGCGTCGGCGGCGAGCTGCGCGGCGAACCGGCCCAGTGCGGCATCGCTCACCGCGTTCTCGATGGTCCAGCTCATGCCCTCGGGCACGTCGGACGAGATGAACCCGGTGAATCGCCCGCGAGCGACGCCCTTGCGTCCGCGCAGCGCGTCGGGTCCCGGTTCGCAGGCATTGCGCCAGCCGCTCTCGAACGCCTCGGCGCGGTCGAACTCCACGCCCCACCGGGCGGCGTCGGCGAAGATCTGGTCGCTCGACGTTCCCACCATGCTGTCGACGTAGCCCGGAGCACTCCACCGGGCCATCCAGCCTCCGCGGCGATACTGCTCGAGCTGTCCGTCGAGCAGCCTGCCCGTGAGCGCCGGATCGAGCAGCGCGAGCGCCGGCCATTCGGTGCGGTAGGTGTCCCAGTATCCGTTGTTCACCACGAGCTCGCCGTCGACGATCGGGGCGCTGGTGGCGCGTTCGCCGAACGGCTCGCGCGCCGCGAAGACGTCGGCGAACCGGTGGAGCGGCGCATCGGCGGTTCCCGCGTTCTCGGCGGCGGTGTTCGGATAGAGATGCATCCGGTGCAGGGCCGCGGCGATCCGATCCAGATGCTCCTCGAACGCGAGTCGGCGATACGGCGCCTCCGCCGCGGGGAGGGGCGGGATGGTCACGCGCCCCAGCACGCGGTTCCAGGATGCTGCTGATGCCGCGCGCAGCTCTTCGTAGGTCACCTCTGTCGGTGCTTCGAGCTCGAGGCTGCGTCTTGCCTGCTCGACGGACAGGAACGAGACCGCCACTCGCACCTCGAGCGAGCCGCGTCCGCCGACGTAGCCGGCGACGCGCGTCCGTCCGTCGTCGTCGAGAGCCCCGCGCGGGCCCGACGCTCCGTCATCCTCGCCCCGCTGCACGACGCCGGCGAAGTAGCAGCGCGGAGCGTTGCCCCAGTCCTCGGGGCCCTCAGGCATCCAGCCCTCGAAGCCGTCGGCATCCGTCCAGATGAGTCGGCCCTCGTCGGTCGGCTGATCGATCACGAATCCGACGGTGGCATCGACGTCGGCGCCGTGCACCCGGAAGGCGGCGGCGTGCGAGGTCGCGGTCATCTCTGCGCGCAGTCCACCGAGGTCGACCGAGTACTCGTGCGGGCGGGCGCGCTCGGACCCGGGGGTGATCCAGCGTCGACGCTCGGCATGGCCGGACATCGGGCGCCCGTCGAACGGCATGAGCTGGAGCACCGAGCGGTCGCCGATCCACGGGCTCGGCTGATGAGCGAACTGCAGTGCTTCGAGGCGCCGCCCTGGCGGGTCGTCATGGATGCCGGGTCGGTACGGCCAGCGGGTGTCTGAGGCATCGGTGGCCGGAGTGACGAACGTGAAGCCGTGCGGAACGGCGACCGCAGGGATCGTGTTGCCGCGCGAGAAGCGCGGCCCCGAGTGAGTGCCTCGACGGGTGTCCACGCGTTCGACCGGAGGACGCTCGTCCGCAACGACAGGCATCGGCATCTCCTCGACGATGCACTGCACGAAGCCGCTGACGCGCGACGGCAGGTTCGGCTCGGCAGCCAGCGAGGCGGTGCCGAGGACGAGCTCGACGGTGACCGAGGTGTGCGGCTCTGAATCCGCGAGCATCGGCGCCAGCGACACGGTGTCGGCGTTCCACTGCTCGGGCAGGCTCCAGCGCGCCGCGAACTGTGCGTGTGCGGTGAGAGGGAAGTCGTAGCGGTCACGCACAGCGGCGATCTCGCCGAGCCTCGCGCCGTCGGCGCCGCGCACATCGACCGTCACCGCGAGCGCCGCGTGCGGGGCGAGGGTCGCGTCGATGCCGTCGGCGTAGAACGCCCAGTGCAGCACGGTGTCGGGAGTGACGCGGGCACCGGTGAGTCCAGGCACGTCGACTCGCTGCTCACCCGCCGCGGGGTCGAACGAGAAGGCGAAGACCTGGCCGGGGAGCACGCCCGTTCGAGGGCGGGACGACGGAGGATCTGCCGGACCGTCGGCGGGGATGAGCTGCACGGCGCTCACCCCTTGACCGCGCCCTCCTGCACGCCCTTGAAGAAGAATCTCTGCGTGAACGAGAACATGATGACGATCGGCACGAGAGCGATCATGGTGCCCGCCGCGATCAGACGAGGGTCGACCGAGAAGCTGCTGTTCAGATACGCCATGCCGACGGTCAGCGTGTACTTCGACGGATCGGAGAGCACGATGAGCGGCCACAGGTAGTCGTCCCATGCGCCGATGAAGGCGAAGACCGCGACCACCGAGACCATGCCTCGAATATTCGGCCACACGATGTGACGGATGCGCTGCCAGGTCGTCGCGCCGTCGACGGTCGCGGCATCGAGCACGTCCTGGGGGATCATGCGGCAGGCGGTGGCGACGAGGAGCACGTTCATGGCGCTGATGGCACCGGGCAGGAACACACCCCACAGGGTGTCGGCGAGTCCGAGCGCGCGGATCGTAAGGAAGTTGCTCGTCACGGTGACCTCACCGGGGAAGAGCAGGGTCGAGAGCAGGATCGCCATGACGATCCACTTGCCGCGGAACCGCATGCATCCGAGAGCGTAGCCTGCGAACGTCGCGAGGATCACGTTGCTCAGCACCGTGCCGACCGAGACGAGCAGCGAGTGCCAGGCGTAGAGGTAGACAGGCACGATCTCGGCGACCGTGGCGTAGTTCTGCAGAGTCGGCTCGCGAGGGATCAGGTTCGGCGGGAAGGAGTAGATGTTCTCCTGCGGGCCCTTGAACGAGGTCGAGAGCTGCCACAGGAACGGGCCGATGACGATCACGAGCACGAACAGCAGGAGAGCGTATCGACCGATCAGACCGCCAAGCGTCGGCTTGCTGAAGTCGCCTGAACCGCGGCGGCGGAAGATGGGTTCGCGCGTGGTCGCAGCGGGCTGTTCGTCGGGCCGGCGGTCGTCGTCGACGCGGGGCGGAGTCAGGGTGCTCATGCGGGGGCCTTCGCCTTCTTCTCGCGATTCATGAACGCGATCGCAGCCAGCGGGATGAGGGTGAGCAGGAACAGGGCGACGCTGATCGCGGAGGCGTAGCCGATGTTGCCGTTGAGGCCCGAGCCGACCTGACGGATCAGCATGACCAGCGACATGTCGTAGCCGCCCGGCCCGCCCGTGCTCTTGGAGAGCACGTCGAGCTCGGCGAACACTCTCATCGCCGAGACGGCTATGAGCACCGCGATGAGCAGCATGGCGCCGCGCACCGAGGGGATCGTCACCGACAGGAAGCGGCGGAACGAGCCTGCGCCGTCGAGCATCGCCGCCTCGTGCAGCTCCTTGCCGACGTTGCCGAGGGCGGCGAGGTACACGACCATGTAGTAGCCGAGGCCCTTCCACACCGTCAGCAGGATCGCGCAGCCGAGCAGCAGCCAGCGATCGACGAGGAACGCCATCGGCTTGTCCACCAGCCCGAGGAACTCGAGGGTCTGGTTGATGATGCCGCGGCTGTCGAACAGCCAGGTCCAGATGAGGGCGACCACGACCACCGAGGCGATGACCGGGAAGTAGAAGGTGGTGCGGAAGAACGCGATGCCCGGCAGCTTCTTCTGCACGAGCAGCGCCAGCAGCAGCGGCAGGATCGTGAGCAGCGGCACGCAGACCACCACGTAGATGATGCACGTGGTGAGGGCGTTCCAGAACATCTCGTCGCCGAACATCCGCTCGTAGTTCGCCGAGCCGACGAACTCGGGGGTCCGCAGGGGACGCGCGTCGGTGAAGCTCAGGAAGACGGTGTTGAGGAACGGCCAGAGCGCGAACACCAGCACCCAGATGACGGCGGGGCCGAGGAGGAGCCACGGGGTGAACCATCGGTGGGACGTGATGGTCTTCCTCCGGCTCCGGCTCCGGCTGCTGGTGTCCGCGCTCATGCTCACTGGTCCACGCGGTTCGCGTTGGCGTACTCGACGATCTTGTCGAGCTGCTCCTGCGCGTCGGCCTCGCCGTTCACGGCGAGCGCGATCTGCTGGGTCATGTACGTCGCCATGTCCGAGGTCCACTGGAACGGGATGGCCTTGGCGTCTTCCATGGCGGTGAACACGGTGTCGATCGCGGTGAGCTGCTTCTCGTCGGTGATCGACGACGAGATGTTCTCGACGACGGCGTCACCACCCGACGACGTGCCGGGCGCCGTGCCGACCGCGAGCGACGAGAAGGCGACCTGGTTCTCCTCGTTCGTCGCGAACTCGGCGAAGGCGAGAGCGACCTCCTTGTTGTCGGAGTCGGCCGAGATGTTGAGTCCCTGCACGTAGAGCGGCGGGATGCCCAGTCGCTGCGTGGCGACGGTGTTCTCCAGCAGCGCGGGTGCGTCCTTGGCGAGGTCGGTCGTGAAGCCGGTGCCGCCGGTCGTGAAGGCGACCTTCTCCTGGATGTACGCCTCGGCGTTTCCGCCGTAGTCGCCGGTCAGGGCCTCGGCGGGCATGGCTCCGGCCGCGTACGCGTCGGCATACTTCTCGATGATCGCTGCGGCCTCTTCGGTGTTGAAGTCGAACTCGCCCTCGTCGTTGATGACCTCCATGCCGGCGGAGGTGAAGGTGTCGAGAGCGGGGATCGACGACAGCAGCTGCACCTTGCCGCCGGACTCGGTGGCCACGTCCTTCGCGAGGGTGAGCAGCTCGTCGACCGTCGTGGGGAGGTTCTCCTCGGTGACGCCGTAGGGGGCGAGCTGGGCGAGGTTCCACCACGAGGCGTCGCTCGACAGGTACCAGGGCAGACCGTACGTGCCCTCGGCGTCGGGGTACTGGCTGTACGCGTCCCACGCGCCGGCGTTGTACCCGGACTTCAGCTCGGGATCCGCCGTCTCGATGTCGACGAGCTTGCCTGCGGCGACGAGGGGGTAGGCGATGTCCGGCGGCAGGTTCAGCACGTCGGGGAGGGTGTCGGCGTTCGCCTGGCTCAGGATCTTCTCCTGGTAGCCGTCACCCGGCTGGTCGAGCCACTCGACCGTGACATCGGGGTGCTCCTTCTCGAACGCGTCGATCAGGTCTTCGAAGTAGGGGGTGAACTTCTCGTTCTTCAGTGACCAGGTCTGGAACTGGATGGTTCCGCTCAGCTCACCGGAGGTGTCGATCGGACCTGCGGCCCCCGATGTCGCACCGCCTCCGGTGCAGCCGGCGAGCGCCATGGCGCCGATCGTGAATGTTGCCAGAGCGACAATGCGTGCGGGAACTTTCATCGTGCTTCTTCCTCGAGGCGGGCGATTGGCGGTGTCCGTCAGCCGGACTACAACGCTTTAGCAGATGAAACCACCCGCTGCGGTGTCTGTCAAGGTCTCGACACTCCGCCGGTAGACGAGTACTGGAATTCCGGGTGGCGGCTCGGTGCTCAAGCGTTATAGTGGTGCGACATGTCCTCGTCGGAGGGCTCTGTCGGAAAGGTCCGGACACATGACGCAGCGCCGCGCTCTCGATGCTCGCCTGAGATTCGGGGCGAACTACACGCCGTCGAAGGACTGGATGCACTCCTGGCTCGACTTCACGCCAGACGACGTGCGGCGCGACTTCGCGGCTCTCGCCGAGCTCGGACTCGACCACGTGAGGGTCTTTCCGCTGTGGACGGTGCTGCAGCCGAACCGCACGCTCATCCGCACGAAGGCGATCGACGATGTCCGCGCCATGGTCGACATCGCGGCCGAGTTCGAGCTCGACACCAGCGTCGACGTGATCCAGGGGCACCTGTCGAGCTTCGACTTCGTGCCGTCCTGGCTGTACACCTGGCACGACCGCAACATGTTCACCGACCCGACCGCGCTCAGCGGGCAGGTCGACCTCGTGCAGACGCTCGCCGGCGCGCTGCGCGACGCCCCGAACTTCCTCGGGCTGACCCTCGGCAACGAGACGAACCAGTTCTCGGCGCACACGCATCCGTCGCCCTGGCCGGTCACGATCGACGAGGCGGGGCACTGGATCGAGTCGCTGCTCACCGCCGCCGAGCAGGCGGCACCCGGTCTCTCTCATGTCCACAGTGAGTACGACGCGGTCTGGTACATGGACGGGCACGGCTTCACCCCCGCGCACGCATCGCGTCTGGGTGAGATGACCACGATCCACTCCTGGATCTTCAACGGCACGGCGCAGCGCTACGGAGGCCGCTCGGTCGCCGCAGACCGCCACGCCGAGTACCTCATCGAGCTGTCCCGCGCCTTCGCCACCGACCTCGAGCGCCCCGTCTGGCTGCAGGAGGTGGGGGCCCCGTCGAACTGCCTCGACGAGAGCGAGATGCCCGGCTTCCTCGAGGCGACCCTGCGGTCGGCGGCGCGCACCGAGAACCTCTGGGGCGTGACCTGGTGGTGCTCGCACGACGTGAGCCGCGATCTCGGTGACTTCCCCGAACTGGAGTACTCGCTCGGCCTGATCGATCAGAGCGGCGCGGCCAAGCCCCTCGGCCGGCGATTCGCCGAGCTGATCCCCGAACTGCGCGAACGCACCACGGCGCCCGAGCGCGAGACCGCGATCGTGGTCGATGTCGACGAGCGCGAGGTGCCGGTGAGCCGGGCGGCGCTCAGCCCCGGCGGCGCGGTGTTCCAGGCCTGGGTGGATGCCTGCGCGGCCGGCGTCGACCCCGCGTTCGTGACCTCGCAGACGGCCCTCGACGACGCGGCACTCGCCGCGCGCGGCATCCGTCGCCTCATCCGTCCTGATCTGTCGACGAACGGCGTCGACCCCTACGGCTCCGTCAACACCGTCGTCGACGCCTGACGACGGAGTCGCGAGACGCCGGCGGGTTGTCGTCAGGATGCTGCCGCCGGCGGAGCCGTGCTCTCGCGGGCGGTGAGGGTCGGCGTCGGGCCCTGAGTGCTGGGCAGGTTGATCCCGGCGACGATCTGCTGCAGCAGCAGTGTCGCGGCCTGCTCGCCGAGCTCGAACGTATCGCGGGTCATCGCGGTGATCGACGGGTTGATCAGGCCGGCGATCACCGAGTCGTCGAACGATGCGATCGAGACGTCACGGGGAACGGCGCGGCCCATCTCCTGCGCGACGCGGAGTCCCGCCACGGCCATCACGTCGTTGTCGTAGACGATCGCCGTCGGGCGAAGGCGTCCCGAGAGCAGTGACCGGGTGACTGCGGATGCTCGTGCGGGGGAGAAGTCGGTGGTGATCACGTCGCCCGAGACGCCGTCGGACGCCATGCGGTCGAGCACCTCGGCGCGCAGTCGGGTGTGCTCGAGCTCGGCCGGGCCGGCGACGTAGGCGATGCGCGTGTGCCCCAGGGCAGCGAGGTAGGAGAAGAGCGTCTCGGCCACCTCGTCGTCGGCGATCCAGACGCTCGGCACGGCTCCCTCGGGGGAGGGCTTCGAGCCGATCAGCACCGCGCGAGCATCGAGCGCCGCGATCCGGTCGCTGCGGGGGTCGTCGTCGCGGGGGTCGATGAGGATGATGCCGTCGACCTGGTTGGACGACCGCCACTGGCGATGCACCTCCATCTCCTCGGCGATGTCGGTGACCAGGCGCAGCTGCAGGCTGACCTTGCTCTCGGAGAGCCGCGACTCGATGCCGGCGATGAGGTCGGTGAAGAAGGCCTCGGATCCGAGTGAGCGGGCGGGGCGCGCGAGCGCGAAGCCGACCGTGTTGGCTCGGGCGCCGACCAGGGCGCGCGCCGCGGAGCTCGGCTGCCAGTGGTTCTCTTCGACGATCGAGAGGATCCGCTGGCGGGTCTCGTCGCTCACGCCGGGGCGCCCGTTGAGTGCGAACGACACGGCTCCGGGCGAGACGCCGGCCATGCGCGCGATGTCCGCGATGGTGACGCGTTTGCCCGAAGTCATGCGCCTCACCCTACTTGATCGGTTTAGCCGCGAGAAAGCCGCCGAACGCGGTTGCGACAGATCTACTAGATCGCTTTAGTAAATCCGATAGCATTGTCGGCAACCGCCCCACTCCCGGGCGCGAGTCACGCCCCACTCACCGCCGAGCCCGGAGAATCACACCATGCATGACGACACCTCGCTCACCGTCGGCCGCGTCAAGCGGGTGCTCGACGAGCGCATCCGCCCGGCCGTCCACTCCGCATCCGTGCCCCTCACGATCGAGGTGAACCAGCTCCCGGGCGAGCCGATCAGCCCCGCAGACGGCCTCGCTCTCGAATTCACTCCGGCATCCGTGCCGAGCATGTGGGGTCCTGCCTGGTCGACGACCTGGTTCAAGATCACCGGACGAGTGCCCGCCGAATGGGCCGGCCGCCGGGTCGAGGCCGTCATCGATCTCGGATTCGACATCAACATGCCCGGATTCCAGTGCGAGGCGCTCGTCTACCGGCCCGACGGCAGCCCGGTCAAGAGCATCAACCCGCGCAACCAGTGGCTGCCCATCACCGAGGACGCGCACGGCAACGAGCCCGTCGAGCTGTACCTCGAGGCGGCGGCCAACCCGGTGCTGCTCGACTACCACCCCTTCCTGCCGACGCAGGAGGGCGACATCCAGACGTCTTCACGTGAGCCGCTCTATCGCACCCGCCGCATCGACCTCGCCGTCTTCGAGCAGGAGGTGTTCGAGCTGTCGCTCGACCTCGAGGTGCTGTTCGAGCTGCAGGCCGAGCTGCCGGCGACCTCGCCTCGCCGCATGCAGATCCTGCAGGCCATGGACGACGCCCTCGACGTGCTCGATCTGCAGCGCATCGTGCAGACGGCATCCGATGCCCGCGCTCGCCTGGCGGGCGTGCTCGCAGCCCCCGCCGAGGCCAGCGCTCACCGCATCTCAGCGATCGGCCACGCGCACATCGACTCCGCCTGGCTGTGGCCGGTGCGCGAGACGATCCGCAAGGTGGCCCGCACCACCTCGTCGATGGCGACGCTGATCGACGAGCAGCCCGACTTCCTCTACGGCATGTCGAGTGCACAGCAGTACGCGTGGCTCAAAGAGCACCGACCCGAGGTCTACGCCAGGGTCAAGGCCGCTGTCGCCGAGGGACGCTTCCTGCCGCTCGGCGGCATGTGGGTCGAATCCGACACCGTGATGCCTACGGGCGAGTCGCTCGTTCGCCAGTTCTCGTATGGGCAGCGATTCTTCGAGCGCGAGTTCGGCATCCGCTCGAAGGGTGTCTGGCTGCCCGACAGCTTCGGCTACTCGCCGGCGCTGCCGCAGCTGATGCGCCGGGCCGGCTTCGAGTGGTTCTTCACGCAGAAGATCTCGTGGAACCAGCAGAACGTGTTCCCGCACCACTCCTTCCTCTGGGAGGGCATCGACGGGTCGCAGGTGTTCACGCACTTCCCGTCGATGGACACCTACAACTCGCAGCTGAGCGGCATGGAGGTCGCCAAGGCCTCGCGTCAGTTCAAGGAGAACCGCGTGACCTCTCGGTCGATCGCCCCGGTCGGCTGGGGCGACGGCGGCGGCGGCACCACGCGTGAGATGACCGGCAAGGCGAAGCGCCTCGAGAACCTCGAGGGCAGCGCGCGGGTCGTGTGGGAGCACCCGGACACCTTCTTCGACGCCGCCCGCGCCGAGCTGCCCAACCCTGCCGTGTGGGTCGGCGAGCTCTATCTCGAGCTGCACCGCGGAACCCTCACCAGCCAGCACGCCACGAAGGCGCTGCACCGCTGGGCCGAGCACGCGCTCGTCGAGGCCGAGCTGTGGGCGGCGACGGATGCCGTGCGCACCGGCGCCGCTTACCCGCAGGCAGAGTTCGACCGACTGTGGGAGACCGTGCTGCTGCACGAGTTCCACGACATCCTGCCGGGCACGTCGATCGCCTGGGTGCACCGCGAGGCCGTCGAGGTGCTCACGAACGTGCTGTCTGATGCGGAGGACATCTCGGTAGCCGCTCGGCGCTCGCTCGCGGGCGAGGGCGATCGCGAGCTGCGGTTCGTGCCGACGTCGGTCGGCGGCGGTGGCCGCTCGCTCGGAGCGGGCTTCGTCGAGGCGCCTGCCCCGGCATCCGTCATGCTCTCGGGAGAGGACGGCGGGTGGCGCCTCGAGAACGAGCTCGTCTCCGTGGTGATCTCCGCCGACGGGCTCATCGTCTCGGCGATCGACAAGTCCTCGGGTCGCGAGGCGGTGGCCGAAGGGCGCGCGGCGAACCTGTTCCAACTGCACCAGGACTTCCCGAACATGTGGGACGCGTGGGACATCGACAAGTATTACCGCAACAGCGTCGACGACCTCACCGCGGTCGACTCGATCTCGGCATCCGTCGTCGATGGCACGGCATCCGTCGTCGTGACGCGGTCGTTCTCCGAGTCGACGATCGAGCAGACCATCACCCTCGCGCCCGGTCAGCGCACCGTGCTGCTCCGCAACGACGTCGACTGGCATGAGACCGAGAAGCTGCTCAAGCTCGCGTTCCCGCTCGACGTGCAGGCCACGCACACCGAGGCCGAGACGCAGTTCGGATACCAGTCGCGCGTGACGCACACGAACACCAGCTGGGAGGCGGCGAAGTTCGAGACCTCGATGCACCGGTTCGTGCTGGTGCGCGAGCAGGACTTCGGCGTCGCGCTCGTGAACGACTCGATCTACGGCTATGACACCTCGCGCGAGGTGTCGGACGATGCCGTCACGACCACGGTGCGACTCTCGCTGCTGCGCGCGCCTCGGTTCCCCGACCCCGACACCGATCACGGCCACCACCAGATCGAGATCGGCTTCGTCGTCGGCGCGGATGCCGCGATCGCGACCGCCGAGGGCATCCGACTCAACTCGCTGCCGACGCTGGTGCGCGGCGCTCGTGAGGTCGCGCCACTCGTGACCGTCGAGGGTGAGGGCATCGTGGTCTCGGGTGTGAAGCTCGCCGATGACGGTTCTGGCGACGTGATCGTGCGACTCTACGAGGCTCTCGGGCGCCGTGCGGTCGGGTCGCTCGCCGCCGACTTCGAACACCAGGAGATCCGCGAGGTCTCTCTGATCGAGGACGCGCTGGACGGCGGGCGCCACGGTGGAGAGCTGCGTCTGCGGCCGTTCGAGGTGCGGACGCTGCGCATCGTGCGCTGAGGCCACGGAATCCGTGTGACCTGACGAGGCCATTGTGGCGGGTCGCGTCAGGGGAGGACGATGGGCGGATGGCGACCGTCGACGATGTCCGAGAGATCGCTCTCGCGCTGCCCGGTGTGACAGAGCGCGTCGGCGGTCACACCGGCGAGCCCTCCTGGCGGCTGCCGAGCGGTCAGATCGCCTGGGTGCGCGGGCCCAGCAAGGTCGATCTGCGGCAGCTCGCAGATCTCGGACTCGTGTGGCCTGACGGCCCCGTTCTGGGAGTGCGAGTCGCAAGTCTCGAAGAGAAGGCGGCGCTGCTGGCGGCAGAGCCCGAGGGTCTGTTCTCGATTCCGCACTTCGACGGGTACCCCGGGGTGTTGGTGCAGCTCGACGCGATGGACCGCGAGCGGCTGGCTGAGATCATCGCGGATGCATGGCTCGTGCGGGCCCCGGTGCTCGTCGCGAAGCAGTGGCTCGCCGATCGCGGGTTGGACTGATCAGGCCGCTGTCAGGAACGGCCGAGCGGCGTCGAGAAAGGCGCGAGGATCATCGGCCCACAGCCGGATGCGGTCGACATGGTGCACTCCGTCCTTCGGCGCGAGACCCGGGAGCCGGATCGCGACTGGGCGCTCGAGCTCGATCTCGACATTGGTCTCATCCTGCATCCGCTCGGCATACTCCGATCCGACGATGCGCGGCTGCTTGGGTTCGTCGACCCGGCGGCTGATCGCGACCGACGCGATGTCGTCCCAGCCGATCGGCACGTCGAGCTCGAGTCCGCTGCGCACGCGGACGCCGTCAGGCCCCACCGCGTGCGGCCGCATGAGCATCGCGCACAGCAGGCCGACCATCCAGGTGACACCCCAGATGCCGAGCACCAGCAGTGTGATGCGCACGGCTGGCCACTGGTGCACGATGAGGTCGAGGATCGGGATCTCGACAGCCGAGAGGCCGATGAAGATGAACAGCACCGTGAGCACGGGGCGGTGGTAGCCGATCCCCGTGCCGCCTTTCGGCACTGCGGGACGACGGGCGATCGCACGGGCGATGCTCGAGTAGACGCGAAGCTCGGCGCTCCATGCGCGATGCAGGAAGTTGAGGATGCGCGCGATCGGGGTCGGGCTCGGAGCGGTCGTCTGCAGCTGCTCGGTCATGGCGTGCCTCTGGGTGTGGAGGGCTCGCCCGTGCTTTCGGGCGCGGGTGTGGCAGCGGTGGTCACGAGGTGCTCGAGGTGTGCGGCGACCGCCGACAGGCCTCGCTCGACGGCCGCGCGGTCTGCAGGGGCGATCGCCGACAGCAGGGTCTCGTTGAGCTGAGCGTGCTCCTCCTGCATCCGCGCCATCGTCTCGGTGGCGGTGTCGGTCAGCTCGACCAGAACCGCGCGTCGATCGGTCGGGTGCGGGGTGCGGCGGACATGCCCCGACTTCTCGAGCGCATCGACGAGCCCGGTGATGTTGCGAGGGGTGACCTCGCAGAGCTGCGCCAGCGCCTGCTGCGTCGACGGCCCCGCGTGCTGGAGCACCCAGAGCAGGTGCACGCGGGCTGTCGTGAGGCCGGTGCCGTCGAAGGCACGGGCCATGTCCCTCTGGAAGAGGTCTGCGATCAGCAGCAGGCGGTCGACGAAGAGCGGTTCCATGATCGTGATGGTACTACATAGTTACCTATATTCACTAGGTTGTCGCTGAGCCGGGTGCGAGGCTCTGCTCGACCGCCCGCATCGCCGTGATGCCGTCCGTCAGCGCCTGGCGACGGTCGGGGGCGTCGCGGAAGAGCGTGATCACGGCTGCGACCGCCGCCGGGTCCGACCCCAGATGATAGGCGTCGATGATCGCGGGCGTGCGACCGGCGATCGAGACCGTCAGCTTCGGGCCATGCGGTCCGACGAGGTCGACGGCGCCGATCTCCTCCCAAGGGACGTCGAACGACGAGGCTCCGCGCACACCGTGCAATCCGCGGCGGTCGAGGACGAGACCGAGCGGCGTGCGGAGGGACAGGAGCTCCCGTCCGAGTCCGACGAGCGAGACGAGTCCGAGCACGTACGGACCCCACTCGAGGAGCCGTCCGCCCATCGTCGGAAGCTCGAGTGTCTGGACGAGGAGATTCACCACGGCGGGGAGCACGCCGACGGTCGGGACGAGCCAGAGCACCGCGCGCGCGCCGCCGGACGGCGTGAAACGCAGGGGACCGACTGTCGAGATCCGGACGAGGCGTTCCCGCAGCGACCTCGCGCGGATGACGAGCGCGACGGCCAGCGTGCCGGCGTAGACGGCGAGTGACAGCATGACGAGTCGGAATCCCGACCGCCCGTCGACCATGGCGAGTAGCAGGGGCAGAAGCGGGAGTACGCCGACGAGCATCAGTGCTGCAACGGGGAAGTGCCCCTTCGGATGCACGGACCGGGAACCGTCGACGATGCGAGGTGATCGGGCGATCGTCTTCATCAGCATCCGTTCAGCCTGCCAGCTGAGGCGGCTGCCAGAAGCGCGTGCCGTCCTCGAGCCACTCGTCGATCGACTCGCGGGCATCGACCGGCACCCACGCGATCGCGGCGCCGATCGTGACGATCTCGATGGCCGGTCCGACGATGGGGATGATCTTGCCGATCCGACTCACCTGTTCGACGTGGTCGAGCAGCTCTTCCATGCCCTCGCGGATGGCTCGCGGATTGGCGGCCTCGGCCGCTGCATGCGTAGCGGGATTGCCGGATCGGAGCTGGTCCGTGAACGTGTCGGCGTCGGTCTGCATCTGCTGAGCCAGGGTCCGCCACTCCGCCAGGTCGCGCTCGGTGCGAGCGTCGGCGGTTTCGAGCGCGGCGTCGACGACTGTCTTGTTCGGATCCGTGGCGCTGAGTTCGCCGAGGAGTCCGTCGAGCGGCGACAGATCCCCGAGGCACGCGATCAGCGGGGCGAAGTTCTCCGAGCACCACGTCTCGAGCTCACCCCACCACGTACCGACGCGCGTGGCGAGGTCGTTGTACGTGGTCACCTTCGAGATGAAGGCATCCCATTCGGCGGTCAGCTGAGGGTCGGCGTCAGGCGCCGGGCACGCGGAGAGATCGGTTGTCGGCTCCATCACGACCTTGCCGTGGACGGTGAGCCCGCGGTCGGCCGCCTGAGTCAGGTAGGAGTCGAAGTCCTCGCGGCCACGGTCGAGCCGATTCGCATAGGCGTGGATCACGGGTGAGGCATCACCCAGGTACTTCATGGCGGGACTGCAGCGGTTCCGCACCGCGGTGGCGGTGCGCTGGAACGCGCTGCCCGCCTCCCCTCGCAGGTAGTTCTCGCTCTGGCCCGCGACGTAGGCGAGCTCGAGGTCGACCTCGACGAGCGAGGAGCTCATGCGGGACATCCAATCACCGAGCGCCCGGACGGCTGTCGGATCGCCGGGGATGCGGAGACTGATGCTCATCGCCCGTCCAGCTCCTCTTCGATGTCGCGGATGTGGTCGGCTATCTCTTCGTTCTTCACCGTCATGTCGTCGAGGACGTCGTTCGTGATCGCCGACAGCCCCCTCGTGGCGTCGTTCGCGACGCCGGCCGCCTCGGCTCCAGCCGACGCGATCAGAGCGATGATCGACGTGGCGATACCCGCGTCGGGCGGACGGCAAACTGCCTTCCCTGGTCTTCGGGAAGATCGATCACCGGAAGGTAGAGCACCGGCGGCACGATCGTGCCTCCGGTCGGCGCTATCGGCTGGCTGTTCCACATCTCGTTGCCCCCTCGGTCGTGGATATGGCGCCGATCATACCCGCCCGTGGCGGCTCAGCCGTCCGGCTGCGACGCTCGGATCGTCACGCCGGGTCGAGCCTCAGCACCTCAGGCGACTCGCCTCCCGCGACTTCGTCGACCACGCGGATGCTGCGGGCCAGGTCGTCGAGCGCGCCGTCGAGCGTGCCGAAGCGTTCGCGGTCGCTGCACATCGCGGTCAGTGTCACCAGATGCGTGCCGGTGTCCCAGGTGTAGGTGGCGAAAGGCGGCGACGCCGGTGACGGCGGCATCGCCACCACGAGCTTCTCTCCCGTGCCCAGCCAGCGGCTCGAGAACGACTGGGTGTCGTCGTAGTCCATCGGCATCGACGCCCGAGCGACCCGCACCTGAGGGGTCAGATCCTGCACGGTGGCCATCGCGACGACAAGCTCCGGATCCGCCTTCCAGGTCCACACGAGCACGCGACCGTCCGCCCGGCGCATCAGCATCGGCGCCGCCTGGCTCATCGCCCACGCTCCGATTCGCGAACCCGGGCGTTCGGTGACGCCGATCGCCGTGTTCACCTGCCCCAGCAGCATCCTTATCGCTGCCTTGCGATGCCGGCGCCCCTTCCAGCCGAGCGAATCGGTGACGGGGATCCACAGTCGGGGGTCGGCGTCGGCAGTCAGTCGCATGGCTCCACGCTAGGGGGTGAGGCTGAGGGATGCCGGTATGCCTCGGCGGCCGGATCAGGCCCCTCGGGTAGAGTGGCCAGCGCCCGATCGGGCTCTTTGACCGCCGTACCGTAAGGCAGAATGTCCTCCTCTACCTCCGATCCGACGAGTGCTCCCGACGTCGCCCCCGACTCCGGGCAGCGTCCGCTTCGCATTCTGATCGGATGCGACACCTTCTGGCCCGACATCAACGGCGCCGCCCGCTTCGCCGAGCGCCTCGCAGCGGGACTCGTGCAGCGCGGTCATGACGTGCACGTCGTCGCACCGAACCAGGCCTACCGGCGGGCCGCACCGCGCACCGAGGTGATCGAGGGCGAGCCGATGACCCTGCACCGGCTGCCGTCGGTGCGCTGGGCGCCCCACGACTGGCTGCGCTTCGTCTGGCCGTGGCGCGTGAAGCACTACGCCCGCAAGATCTTCGACACCGTGCAGCCCGACGTCGTGCACATCCAGTCGCACATCGTGATCGGTCGTGGTCTCTCGCGCATCGCGCACGAGCGCGGCATCCCGGTGATCGCCACCAACCACGTGATGGCCGAGAACATCCTCGATCACACGACCATGCCGAAGTTCGTCGATGACCTCGTGCTGCGCTGGGCCTGGGGAGACGCGAAGCGCACCTTTGCCCTGACCCGCGCGATCACCACGCCGACGCGTCGCGCTGCCGACTTCCTCGAGCGCACGGTCGAGGTTCAGGGCGTCATCCCGGTCAGCTGCGGCATCGACCGCACGCAGTACACCCCGGTGATCGCTCCTCGCGACAAGAACCGCATCATCTTCGTCGGACGCCTGACCGCCGAGAAGCAGGTCGAGGTGATCCTCGAGGCGATGACGAAGCTCGATCCGGCGCTCGACGCGACCTTCGACATCGTCGGCGGCGGCGACCAGCGCAAGCAGCTCGAGAACCTGGCAGGTCAGCTGGGCCTCGCAGACCGCGTCACCTTCCACGGCCGCACGACGGATGAGCAGCTGCGTGCGCTGCTGTCGCGCGCCTCGGTGTTCACGATCGCGTCGATCGCCGAGCTTCAGTCGATCGCGACCATGGAGGCCATGGCCTCGGCGCTGCCGATCGTCGCAGCGGATGCCGTCGCCCTGCCGCACCTCGTGCACGACGGCGAGAACGGCCACCTGTTCGAGCCGGGCAACGCGGATGCCCTCGCCGCGCGACTGACCGACGTGCTCACTGCATCGCCGGGCGAGTACGCGCGGATGCAGCAGGCATCGCTCGACGGCGTCGCGATCCACGACATCAACCGCACGCTCGACACGTTCGAGGCGCTGTACCGCGACGAGCCGCTTCCCGAGTGACGACGCGCGTCATGCACATCGTCTTCTTCGGGGATCAGCACCTGGACTCGCTCGGTGGCGCTCAGGTGTCGATGCGGTTGCAGCGGGAGTTCCTCGAGCGCGCCGGCCACACGGTGACCGTCGTCGCGCCGAAGATGCACGGGGCGCGCGCCTCGCGCATCGCCGACCCGTCGAACATCGACCTGCCGTCCGTGCCGATCACCACCGACCGCGAGTACTCGATGAGCTGGCCCGGACGCGCCACCGACCGTGCGCTCGACCACGCTATGACGCACCGCCCGCCAGTCGACCTGGTGCACGTGCAGGCCGATTTCTGGGGCGCCTTCATCGGTCACCGGTATGCGGCTCGCCACGGCATCCCCGTGGTCCACACCATGCACAACCGCGTCGACGTCGGAATAGCCGCGGTCACGCCGCTGCACGGCGCGGTGCTCCGAGCGCTGAACCTCTGGCGCCGGCGCGCGCTGCGGGGCGTGGCGGACCAGGTGCGGGGGAGTGACGGATGGGCCTTTCTCCGTGGCATCGCGAGTGGTTCATCGGCGGTGACCGCCCCGTCGACGCATTTCGCACGCCGCCTCGAAGAGCACGGAGTCTTCAGCCCGGTCGACGTCGTATGGAACGGCATCGACGACGACGTACGCGAGGCGACACTCGCCGCCGCACCGACTGAGCGCGAGCCCGGGCGCCCCCGCTTCGTCTGGCTCGGACGCATGAGTCCTGAGAAGCGTCTGCTGCCGTTCCTCGAGGCCTTCGTCGAGTCGGGAGTCGAGGCCGACCTCGAGATCATCGGCGGCGGCGCCCAGCGCGCCGCCGCGGAGAAGATCGTCTCGGGGCAGTCGAACGTGCACTTCGCCGGCACGCTCAGCTACGCCGACACCCTCGCCCGCATAGCCGCCGCCGACGCACTCGTGCAGACATCGATCGGCTTCGAGACGCAGGGCATGACGCCGTTCGAGGCGGCCACCCTCGGCACGCCGTCGGTGATCAGCGATCCCGACATCGCTGCAGAGCTCGGCGGCGGACTCTGGGCCGTGCCCGGAGCCGCCGGCACCGAGGATCAGCGAAAGGCCGGCCTTGTCGAGACGCTGCGCCGCGCGGCATCCGACATCTCCGCCTCAATCGCGCCACAGCCGATGCGCGAAGTCTCGGAGTCGTTCCGGCAGTCGTCGCGCACCGCGGCGATGATCGAGGTCTACGAGCGCGTGCTCGCGGGCTGACCCTCTGGCTCAGAACCCGAGGTAGTAGAACACGTTCGACACCCACGCGACGAGGGTGCCGATGACCGTGCTGCCGCCCACGCCGATGGCGATCGCCGCGAGCAGATGAGGTGCCGGGCGTCGAAGCGCGATGATTCCGAGCAGCAGGCCAGCGCCTGCGCCTGCCAGCACGACCAGGTTCATGAGGTTCGACAGCAGCTCGACGACGCCGAAGCCTAGGCTCGCGTACAGGAACGGGGTGACGAGCTGCCAGAGCAGCCCGATCGCCACTGCGCTCGCAGCGACGATCAATGCCGTGCGGCCGAGGCCTCCGGAGCGCGGTGCGCCCTGTCCCGGTGCATGCGGGGGTGCCGCGACTCCATAGGGCTGGCCGGGTTGCGCGTAGGGCTGGCCGGGTTGCGCGTAGGGCTGGCCTGGCTGCGCGTACGGCTGGCCCGGCTGAGCGTAGGGCTGGCCCGGTTGCTGCGGCGGATACGGGATCTGCCCGTCGTGCTGCGGCCGGTCTGGATGCTGCTGCTGCTCGCTCATCGATTCTCCGGACGATCAGAAGGAAAGCGCGTAGAAGAGATTCGACGCCCACGAGACGACGATTCCGACGAGCTGCGACGCGGTGACGCCGATCGCGATGCCCGCGAGGACCTGCGGCCCTGGTCGCCGCACCGACATCAGGCCGAGGACGAGTCCCGCGACGGCGATGATCAGCATGAGCCCGTTGCTGACCGCTCCGAACACACCGATGGCCGAGGGGTCGCCCATCATCCGGTACATCAGCGGATACGACAGCGTGACGAGGAGTCCGAGCCCGAGCGAGATCACGGCGAGGAGGAAGGCGATACGACCGAGTCCTGAACTGCCCGAGGAGGCCGGACGCTGTTGCTCGGGGTACGGCTGCGCCGCATACGGCTGACCCGCGTACGCCTGCCCGCCGTAGGGCTGGCCGGTGTAGGGCTGCGACGGCTGCGACGGCTGCGACGGCTGCGACGGCTGGGCCGGCTGCGACGGATAGTGCGAGCCCGCGTAGTGCGGGGGAGTTCCGGACGGTTGCGCGGGAGGCTGCTGAGGCTCGCTCATGCTCACGAGCGTAGCCGCGTGCGTCGTCGGATGGGGGAGATCGCTCACTCCGGGTCAGCGGTAGGCATGCCCGGCTTCCGCGCGGTCGAGGGCGTCTCTTTCGGCGACGCGTGTCCAGTCGGTGGGAATGCGTCGGTGTCCGTCGCGGCGGAGCTCGATGACGGTGGCGACGACGGCCCACACGGCGAGGGCGATGAGTGCGATGATGATGATCATGGCAGAAACGCTACGATCACTCTTGATCTGCCACGAGTGGCAGAATAGACTCTGCTCGTAGGAAAACTGCCAAACCAGGAGAGAGCCATGATGAAGACGGTCGCCTGCATCGTCCAAGACGGATTCGCGCCGTTCGAGTTCGGTCTCGCGTGCGAGGCCTTCGGCCTCGACCGGTCGAACGACGGTGTGCCGAACTTCGACTTCCGGGTCATCGCGCCGCACCCTGGCGTGGTGACGTCGAAACTGGGCTTCTCGATCAATGTCGAGCACGACCTGTCGTTCGCCTACGAGGCCGACCTCGTCGTGTTCTGCCCCGTGCCTCGTGAGTACTGGGGCCAGATTGATCCGCTGCTCCTCGATGTCGCCCGAGACGCGGTGGCGAGAGGCGCCTGGGTGCTCACGATCTGCAGCGCCTCGTTCATCCTCGGCGCCGCGGGTGTGCTCGACGGGCGTCGCGCGACCACTCACTGGATGTACTCCGAGGTGATGGCCGAGATGTATCCCGAGATCGACATCGACCCCGACGTGCTCTTCGTGCAGGACGATCGGATCATCACGAGCGCCGGCACCGCAGCCGGCATCGACGCCTGCCTGCACCTGCTGCGCATCGAGCTCGGTGCCGAACTCACCAATCGCATCGCCCGCCGCATGGTCGTTCCGCCGCAGCGCGACGGTGGCCAGGCGCAGTTCATCGATCGCCCCATTCCGGTCGCCCAGAACGACTCGCTCGCTGCCGTCGCCGATTGGGCGGTCGAGCACCTGCGCGACGATCTGGGCGTCGATCAGCTCGCGGCCTGCGCTCTCATGTCTCCCCGCACCTTCGCACGCCGATTCAAGGCCGAATACGGCGCGACTCCCGCGGCCTGGCTCGCGAGACAGCGCGTGCTGCACGCCCAGCGGATGCTCGAGCGCAGCGATCTGTCACTCGAACAGATCGCCGACGAGTGCGGCTTCGGATCGGCGGCCGTGCTGCGGCAGAACTTCTCGCGGGTGCTCGGCACCACCCCGACGGCCTACCGCGCGCGCTTCTCGTGTGCGGAGGATGCGGAGTCGTCGGCGGCCTGACCGCTTAGCGCTGATCGGCTCGGCCGCCCTGCGACTCGACGGCTCGGCCGCTCGGCGAGGGGCTCGGCGAGAAGCCCGGCGAGGCGCGATGCGCTCAGTGGTCCCAGTGCCCGGGGCTCGGGAGTGCGCGATAGTCGACGTCGACCCCGTCGGGGGTGACCGAGGCGGTGCAGTACAGCAGTGACTGGGTCGGATAGCCGTGCGGATGGTTGTCGCGGATGATCGCCCGATCGTCCTCGGGGTCGAGCCGAGCGGAAGAGGCGAGCAGCGTCGTCCACTCGCCTGACCAGTCGAGGCTGTCGCCGGTCGCGCCCAGAGCGCGGAACTCGGGCAGCCATGCAGCGATGCGCGGAGTGCCGAGGTCGTCGAGGTCATCGTGCGCGATCATGTGGATGCCGTCTGTGAGCGACGTCTCCCGCAGGTCCGCGCCGTCCCAACTCAGCACGCGCGCACCCTCGGGGCGCACCTCGAGCAGGTTGAACCCGTGCATGGGCAGCGGGGCGACCGGGGAGCGTCCCATGACCGATTCCAGGGCGAGCGAACCGCGCGACACTGCCACGTCGGCTGCGAGGTCGACGACGTCGGCGCGGTTGAGCAGCACTGCGAGTCGTCGCTCGGCGGGGTTCACCGCGAGCCAGGCGCCGCCTGCTCGCCGGTCGCGGATGCCGGAGACTTCGGGATACGCCTCAGGCCACCACTCGCCGAGGGCATCCCACTCGCGCTGCGGGTCTTCGTCTCGCACCGCGAGCAACCGCGCGGTCTCGGGTCCGGCCACATCGATCACCACGGTGCACACGGGCTTCAGTCTAGAAGCGGCCGAGCAGTCTCGGGCCCGAGGCGACGGATGCTGGGGCAGAATCGAACCGTGAACATCGTCGTCGGGGTTACGGGTGGCATCGCCGCATACAAGACAGTGCACCTGGTGCGTCTGCTGACCAAGGCGGGACACGATGTGACCGTCGTCCCGACCGAGGACGCACTGCGATTCGTCGGCACCCCGACCTGGGAGGCGCTCAGCCGGCATCCGGTCACGACCAGCGTGCACGACGACGTCGCGCGCGTGCGCCACGTCGCGCTCGGGCAGAACGCCGACCTCGTGGTGGTCGCCCCCGCGACGGCCAACTCGATCGCGAAGATCACGGCGGGCATCGCCGACGATCTGCTCGGCACAACGTTGCTCGCCACCGAGGCGCCGGTGCTGCTCGCGCCCGCCATGCACGCCGAGATGTGGCGCAACGCCGCCACGCAGGCGAACATCGCGACGCTGAGATCGCGTGGGGTGCACCTCGTCGGCCCGGCCGACGGGGAGCTCGCCGGTGGCGACAGTGGTCCCGGCCGCATGTCGGAACCGGAGCAGATCTTCGAGGCCGCCCTCGCCTTGCCGGCGCCGCGCGATCTCGAGGGGCTTCAGGTGGTCGTCTCGGCGGGTGGCACGCGCGAACCCATCGACCCGGTGCGGTTCCTCGGCAACCGGTCGAGTGGTCGGCAGGGCATCGCGCTCGCCGCGGATGCCGCCGCGCGCGGGGCGGACGTGACGGTGGTCGCCGCGAACATCTCGACCGATGTGCTCGCCGATGCGCGGCATCCGTCCATCCGGGTCGTCCCGGTCGGAACCGCGGCAGAGCTCGCCGACGCGATGAAGCAGGCAGCGCCGGCGGCCGACATCGTGATCATGGCCGCAGCCGTCGCCGACTACCGCCCCGCGACGGTGTCGGAGCACAAGCTCACGAAGGAGCAGGGCGTGCTGACGCATGTCGATCTGGTCGAGAACGAAGACGTGGTCGCTGCGCTCGCCGCATCCCGCGCCGATGGCCGCGCCCCGGAGGGCCAGACGATCGTCGCCTTCGCCGCCGAGACGTCGGAAGATCCTGCGGAGCGTCGGGAACGCGCTCGCCGCAAGCGTGAGCGCAAGGGCGTCGACCTGCTCGCCGTCAACCTCGCGAACGCCGAGCACGGGTTCGAGAAGCGAGACAACGCGGTCGAGATCGTAGGAGGGGGTGGCGCGGTCGTGTCATCCGCGTCAGGCTCTAAGCACGCGGTCGCACGAGCGATCCTGGATGCCGTGCGCAGTATGCGCTAAACTTGAGTCAAGTCCACTCAACTTTGCGGACCATGACAACAAGACAGTGATCAGAAGGAGTCTCCCCAGGAGGAACCCATGCCCAGCCCACAGAGCGCGCAGAACGACGACCAGCAGTCCGCCCTCGAGCAGTTCGGGATCAACCTCACCGACCGCGCCCGCCAGGGAAAACTCGACCCGGTGATCGGGCGCGACAGCGAGATCCGGCGCGTCAGCCAGGTGCTCACCCGTCGCACGAAGAACAACCCCGTGCTGATCGGCGAGCCCGGCGTCGGCAAGACGGCGGTCGTCGAAGGTCTGGCGCAGCGCATCGTCGCCGGCGACGTCGCCGAGTCCCTCAAGGACAAAGAGCTGGTGTCGCTCGACATCTCGGCCCTCGTCGCGGGTGCGATGTACCGCGGGCAGTTCGAGGAGCGGCTGAAGAGCGTGCTCAAGGAGATCACCGAGTCCGACGGGCAGATCATCACCTTCATCGACGAGCTGCACGTGCTGATGGGCGCGGGTGGCGGCGAAGGCTCGGTGGCCGCCTCGAACATGCTCAAGCCCATGCTCGCCAGGGGTGAGCTGCGTCTGATCGGCGCGACTACCCTCAACGAGTACCGCGAGTTCATCGAGAAGGATGCCGCTCTCGAACGTCGCTTCCAGCAGGTCTACGTCGGCGAGCCCACGGTCGAAGACACGATCGCGATCCTGCGCGGACTCAAGGGTCGCTACGAGGCGCACCACGGGGTGACGATCGCCGACAGCGCGCTGGTCGCCGCCGCCGCTCTGTCGAACCGCTACCTGCCCGCGCGGCAGCTGCCCGACAAGGCGATCGACCTGATCGACGAGTCGATGTCGCGGCTCAAGATGGAGATCGATTCGTCTCCCGTCGAGATCGACCAGCTCAAGCGCCAGGTCGACCGCATGAAGCTCGAGGAGCTCGCTCTCAAGCGCGAGAAGGATGCCGCATCGAAGGAACGACTCGCGGCTCTCCGTGAGCAGCTCGTGGGCATGGAGGCGCAGCTCGCCGAGCTCGAGGCCCGCTGGGCGCGCGAGCGCCAGGGCCTGAATCGGGTCGGCGAACTGAAGAAGCAGCTCGACGATGCGATCACGCAGCGCGACCTCGCGATGCGAGAGGCCGACTACACCCGTGCCTCGAAGCTCGAATACGAGACGATCAAGCGCCTCGAACGCGACATCGCCGAAGCCGAGCAGGCCGAGGCGACGGTCTCGACCGAGGGTCGCATGGTCAACGAGCAGGTCACGGATGAAGACATCGCCGCTGTGATCGCCGCGTGGACCGGCATCCCCGTCGGGCGCCTGCTGCAGGGCGAGAGCGAGCGTCTGCTGCACCTCGAATCCGAGCTCGGCAAGCGCCTCATCGGGCAGAAGGATGCCGTCAAGGCGGTGTCCGACGCAGTCCGTCGTTCGCGCGCGGGCATCAGCGACCCCGGTCGTCCGACCGGATCGTTCCTGTTCCTCGGCCCGACCGGTGTCGGAAAGACCGAGCTCGCGAAGGCCCTGGCCGACTTCCTCTTCGACGACGAGCGCGCCATGGTGCGCATCGACATGTCGGAGTACGGCGAGAAGCACTCGGTCTCGCGGCTCGTCGGCGCCCCTCCCGGATACGTCGGCTACGAGCAGGGGGGTCAGCTCACCGAGGCCGTGCGGCGGCGTCCGTACAGCGTCGTGCTGCTGGACGAGGTCGAGAAAGCGCACCCCGAGGTGTTCGACGTGCTGCTGCAGGTTCTCGACGACGGTCGTCTGACTGACGGCCAGGGTCGAACGGTCGACTTCACGAACGTCATCCTGATCCTGACCTCGAACCTCGGTTCGCCGATCCTCATCGACCCGACGCTGTCGCCCGATGAGAAGCGCGAGCAGGTGATGGCTCTCGTGCACCAGGCGTTCCGGCCCGAGTTCCTCAACCGTCTCGACGACATCGTGATGTTCTCGGCACTCAGTCAAGACGACCTGGCCCAGATCGTCGAGCTGTCGATCGATCAGCTGCACGACCGGCTGCGCGATCGTCGGCTCACCCTGGCGGTCACGCCGGATGCCCGATCGTGGCTCGCGGAACGCGGATACGACCCGATGTTCGGTGCTCGCCCGCTGCGACGTCTCATCCAGACCGAGGTGCAGAACAAGCTCGCCACCGCGCTGCTCTCGGGCGGCGTGCACGACGGTGACCTGGTCAGGGTCGATGTCGCGGTCGACGGCGCGGGGCTCGTGCTCACGTCCACGTCGCCCGAGCCCGAGCCCGACCTCGGGTCCGGTGACGACGACGAGGTGATCGAGGCCGAGCTGCTCGACGACTAGAGCCGGATACGACAAGAGGGGCGGATGCCATGGCATCCGCCCCTCTTGTGTGCTCCCTGACGGGAGCGACTGCAGCGTCAGGCGCTGTGTCAGGCGCTGAGGATGACGGTCTCGCCGATCGGGCGGCGGACGCGCGGTGCGGTCTCGCCCTGCTGGAGACCCTCGGGAAGACCGGAGGCGTCGCCGAGCTCGCCGACGGCGATCACGGTGATGGCGGAGAACCGCGGCGACAGGTCGGCGAATTCGCGGACGGCCTCGGGGTCGAAGCCGCTCATCTGGTGAACGAGGAGACCCTCGTGGTGGGCCTGCACCGAGAAGTGCGCCACGGCCTGGCCGAGGTCGTAGACCGCGTGGCTGATGGCCTTGCCGTCTTCGGACTCGGTCTCGGCGATCGCGACGACGAGAGCCGAGGCCCTGGAGGCCCAGAGCTGGTTGAACTCGACCAGGGAGTCGACGACCTGGTCGAACAGCGCGGTGCCGCGCCGAGCGACGATGAACCGCCACGGCTGCAGGTTGTAGGCCGACGGCGACCAGCGCGCGGCCTCGAGGGCGGCGTTCAGCTTGGCGTCGTCGATCGCGTTCTCCGCGTCGTAGGCGCGGGGGCTCCAGCGTCCGGCGAGAACGTCGAGCACGGGGTGCTCGGTGGGGGCGGTGCGGTCGATCACGGGAGTGCTCACGGAAGTGCCTTTCAGAAAGGAGTCGATCGGACTCCTTCGTCCGGGTACGAGGATCTCAACAGATGCATGTGAATGCATATTCCCGATGACGTTTCGTGACACAGGCACAACGCCGGAGACGGGGCGGACGGCTCAATCCAGCAGGTTGCGGGACGCGGCAGATGCCAGTGCACGGCGCACCGCGCGGATCGACGGGGCTGCGGCCGACACCCGCCGCGCCGACGAGAAGATCTCCCGACGGGGCTCATGGGGCAACGGCGTGAGCGCCACGGTGGGGGTCTCGCCTGCCCACACGAGCTCGGGCAGCAGGCCGACCGCGAGTCCTGCGCGGATGAGACGCACGTGCGCCGTGAGGTCGGCGACCTCGAAGCGCACATCGGGTTCGAAGCCGGCGGTGCGGCACAGCTGTTCGGCCCAGGCGCGCGACGCCGTGCCCGCGGGCTCGAGCACCCACGGCTCGTCCCTGGTCGACCACAGCGCGGCAGTGGCATCGGCAGCTGCGGCATCCGCGGTCTCGGGTGTTCCAGGGCGCCGGGCCAGCGCGATCGAGTCGTGCACGAGCACCACCCGGTCGAGGTCGGCATGGATCGGGCGGGTGCGCCCGGGATACTGCTCGGCGAGGATCAGGTCGAAGTCGCGGCTCGAGACGCCCACGAGCCCGGTCTCGGGGTCGCTCTCGGTGACCTCGACGCGGAGGGCCGGATGCTGCTCGCGCAGTGCGTTGAGCGCTCCGGGAAGCAGGGAGTGCGCCGTGGACTGGAAGACGGCGATGTGCACCGTTCCGGTCACCTCGGTCAGCGATTCGGCGACAGCGACCTCGGCGTGCTCGAGCTGATCGAGGATGCCGATGGCCTCCGCCACGAGCACGTTGCCCTGCGGGGTGAACTGCACCCCGCGCCCGACGCGGCGGAGCAGCGGGACTCCGACGTCTCGTTCGAGCGCGCTGAGCTGCTGAGACACCGAGGCCTTGCTGTACGAGAGGGCGTCGGCCACGGCCGAGAGGGTTCCTCGACGTGACAGTTCGACCAGCATCCGCAGTCGGTTGACGTCGAGCATCCGCTCCCTTTCCGGGTGGTCACCATCGTTCACCCTGGCTGAACAGAATGCGCACGAATCGGTTGATAGACGTAGCCTACTCGCGCGCCTGACAATGATCGAGCCGCACACGAACCCGGGTGTGCGATCCCCTGGAAGGTACCCCGATGACTGTCGCCGCCGACACCACCACCCCCGACGCCACACCCCTCGGCGCCGCACCCCGCACCGAAGAGGTCGCAGCTCTCGTGCAGCGCTGGCTCGCCGAGAGCGAGACCCACCCCGTCGAGCCCGCCGCCCAGCGCCTGTCGGAGGTGCTCAAGGACCCGAACGGGCTCGCGTTCACGGTCGGTTTCGTCGACGGCGTGATGCGTCCGGAAGACCTCAGCGTCGCCGGCCGTGCGCTCGCCGACCTCTCGGCGATCACCCCCTCGCTGCTGCCCGGATACCTGCGGGCCGCGATCAAGACCGGCGGGTTCTGGGCGCCGAAGCTCCCCGGCGTCGTGGTGCCGATCTCGCGCCGCGTGCTGCGTGCCATGGTCGGACACCTCGTGCTCGACGCGACCCCGTCGAAGCTCGGCCCCGCGATCGCGAAGCTGCGCAAGACCGGAAACCGCCTCAACCTCAACCTGCTCGGCGAGGCCGTGCTCGGCGAGCGCGAGGCCGGCCGCCGCCTGCAGGGCACCTACGACTTCCTCGCCCGCAAGGACGTCGACTACGTGTCGATCAAGGTCTCGAGCGTCGTCAGCCAGCTGTCGATGTGGTCGTTCGACGAGGCCGTCGCCGACGTGGTCGAGAAGCTCACCCCGCTCTACGAGCTCGCCGCGACGTCGGAGGCCGCAGGCAAGACCAAGTTCATCAACCTCGACATGGAGGAGTTCCGCGACCTCGACCTGACGATCGCGGCGTTCACCAGCATCCTCGACCAGCCGGGGCTGGAGAACCTCGAGGCAGGCATCGTGCTGCAGGCCTATCTGCCCGACGCGCTCGGCGCGATGCAGCAGCTGCAGGAGTGGGCCGCCGCTCGGCGTGCGAAGGGCGGAGCGCCGATCAAGGTCCGCGTCGTCAAGGGCGCGAACCTGGCGATGGAAGAGGTCGACTCGAAGGTGCACGGCTGGCCGCTGGCCACCTACGGCACCAAGCAGGACTCCGACACGAACTACAAGCGCGTGCTCGACTGGTCGATGACGCCGGAGCGACTGGATGCCGTGCGCATCGGCGTTGCCGGGCACAACCTCTTCGACATCGCCTACACGTGGCTGCTCGCGCAGGCGCGCGGAGTGACGGATGCCGTCGAATACGAGATGCTCCTCGGCATGGCGACCGGCCAGGCGGAGGCCGTCCGCAAGGACGTCGGCCAGCTGCTGCTCTACACGCCCGTGGTGAACCCGGCCGAGTTCGACGTGGCCATCGCCTACCTCGTGCGTCGCCTCGAAGAGAACGCGAGCCCCGAGAACTTCATGTCGGCCGTGTTCGAGCTGGCCTCCGACCCCGCGCTGCTCAGCCGTGAGCGCGAGCGCTTCGAGCGTTCGCTTGCCGGCCTCGAAGCCGACCGCGCGGTGCCCTCGTCGAACCGCGTGCAGGACCGTGCAGCCGAGGCAGCCGTCGGTGCGGGCGCGGCCGTCACCACCGGCTTCGAGAACCAGCCCGACAGCGACCCGGCGATCGCCGTGAACCGCACCTGGGGTCGTGAGATCCTGCAGCGCTCGGTCGATTCGACGCTGGGTCTCGACTCGATCGCTCTGGCCAAGGTCGAGACGACCGACGAGCTCGACGGGATCTTCGCCGCCGCATCCGCCGCCGCCGCTCGATGGGCAGCGCTTCCGGCCGCTGAGCGCGCCGCCGTGCTGCACCGCGCAGGCGACGAGCTCGCGGCCCGACGTGGACAGCTCATCGAGATCATGGCGCACGAGGCGGGCAAGACCATCGCCGAGGCCGACCCCGAGGTCTCGGAGGCGATCGACTTCGCGCACTACTACGCCGAGCGTGCCCTCGACCTCGAGAGCATCTCGGGCGCCGAGTTCGTGCCCTCGAAGGTGACCGTCGTCACCCCGCCGTGGAACTTCCCGGTCGCGATCCCCGCCGGTGGCGTGCTCGCGGGTCTCGCCTCGGGCTCCGGCGTGATCATCAAGCCGGCCAAGCTGACGCAGCGCTGCGGTGCGGTCATGGTCGAGGCGCTGTGGGCCGCGGGCGTTCCGCGCGACCTGCTCGCACTCGTCGATCTCGCGAACCGCGACCTCGGCACCCGCCTCGTCGCCAGCCCCGAGGTCGACCGCGTGATCCTCACCGGTGCGTATGAGACGGCGCAGCTGTTCCGCTCGTTCCGCTCCGACCTGCCGCTGCTCGCCGAGACGAGCGGCAAGAACGCGATCATCGTCACGCCGTCGGCCGACCTCGACCTCGCGGCCGCTGACGTCGCCCGCAGCGCCTTCGGGCACGCGGGGCAGAAGTGCTCGGCGGCATCCCTCGCGATCCTCGTCGGCTCGGTCGCCGACTCGCAGCGGTTCGAGCGTCAGCTCGTCGACGCGGTCACCTCGATGCGCGTCGGTCTGCCCGAAGACCCGTCGACGCAGATGGGACCGATCATCGAGCCGGCGAACGGCAAGCTGCTCACCGCACTCACGACCCTCGAGAAGGGCGAGCGCTGGCTCGTCGAGCCGAAGAAGCTCGACGACGAGGGCAGGCAGTGGACGCCGGGTGTCAAGATCGGCGTCGCCCCCGGGTCGACGACGCACCTGACCGAGTTCTTCGGACCGGTGCTCGGCATCATGCACGCCAAGGACCTCGACGAGGCGATCCGTCTGCAGAACGCGGTGGACTACGGCCTCACCGCCGGCATCCACTCACTCGACTCCGACGAGGTCGCCACCTGGCTCGACCGCGTCGAGGCCGGCAACCTCTACGTCAACCGCGGAATCACCGGCGCGATCGTGCAGCGCCAGCCGTTCGGCGGCTGGAAGCGGTCGGCAGTCGGCGCCGGTGCCAAGGCCGGTGGCCCGAACTACCTGTTCGGTCTCGGCGAGTGGACTCCTGCCGAGCTCCCCGCCGCGGCGCCCGGGGCTGCGGTGAACCCCTCGGTCGAGGCGGTGCTCAACGCGGCCGGCTCCGACCTCGGCGCCGTCGAGATCGAGTGGCTGCACCGCGCCGC
The DNA here is from genome assembly GCF_051365005.1 of Microbacterium sp. K2. NCBI lineage: Bacteria > Bacillati > Actinomycetota > Actinomycetes > Micrococcales > Microbacteriaceae > Microbacterium > Microbacterium sp. K2. The sequence goes on from NZ_JBLWII010000001.1 coordinate 2,614,883, forward strand.
CGCCTCCGACGAGCGCGCCTGGGTCGACGAGTTCGGCGCCGTGAGCGACAAGTCGGGTCTCGGCGTCGAGCGCAACGTGTTCCGCTACCGCCCGGTCGCCGTCGACGTGCGCATCGCCGAGGACGCACCGCTCGCCGACGGCATCCGCGTGATCGCCGCGGCCGTGCGCAGCGGCAGCCCGTTCACGGTGTCGGCATCCGCTCTGCCCTCGCGGGTCGAGAAGGCGCTGCGCGCCCAGGGCGTGACTCCGAAGATCGAGAATGACGCCGCCTGGGTCGAGCGCTACGCGAAGGCAGCGGCGAAGGCCGAGCACAGCTGGCAGCGCGTGCGCCTCGTCGGCGGCGATGCGTCTGCGCTGTTCGAGGCGCTCGGCGGGACTCCGGACGTCGCCGTCTGGTCGCACGCCGTCACGGGTGCCGGTCGCGTCGAGATGCTGCCGTTCCTGCACGAGCAGGCCGTGTCGATCACCAACCACCGGTTCGGCAACCCCACCACCCTGTCGGAGGGCCTGATCTGACCCTGGGCGTGATCATCTGAACGACGAGGCCCCACCCTGCAGATGTCTGCCGGGTGGGGCCTCGTCGTCGGAGTGGGCGTCAGGGACGCGGGGTTGTGATCAGCCCCGCAGCGCCTCGCCCAGCTTGACCCGGCTGCCCATGCGCAGCAGTGAGTTCTCGTAGATCTTCGCGCCGATCATGATCGCCGCGACGCAGCTGGCGAGCAGGATCACGAGGCTGAGCAGCGGCTCCCACCACTGCGCCTCGCCCACGAACAGTCGCATCGGCATGCCGACCGGAGCCGAGAACGGCACGTACGACATGATCGTCAGCACCAGCGGGTTGTCGTTGAAGAAGATGACCAGGATGTACGGCGCCATGATCAGCATCGTGATCGGGGTCGTGGTCGAGCCGATGTCCTCCTGGCGAGAGACCATCGAAGCGGCGGCGGCGAACAGCGCCGCGAGCAGGATGAACCCGAACAGGAAGAACACGGCGAACCAGATGATGGGGGCGCCGAGAGTCGACAGCACCTCGCGTTGACCGGTCGCTATGAGTCCTATCGTCGCGACCGCCGCCAGCGCCAGGATCTGCCCCATCGCGAGGATCGTGTTGCCGATCACCTTGCCGGCGAGCAGTGTGCGCGCCGAGATGGTCGACAGCAGGATCTCGACGACGCGGGTCTGCTTCTCTTCGACCACGCTCTGCGCGATCGTGCCGCCGAAGGTCGCAGCAGCGCCCATGAAGACGGCGCCGAACGCGATCGCGATGAAGTACCGCAGCAGCGGGTTCGTCGTCGCCGGTTCGAGGATCTCGACGTCCGGCGCCTGCGAGAGCGCAGACACGAGACTGGTCGGCGCGTCCTTGAGAGCGACGATCGTGACCCCGGTCGGGCCCTCGCCGGGGACGACCGCGGCATCGACCTTCTCCGAGCGCACGAGCTCTTCGGCTGCGGCCTCATCCGCCACCTCGGTGATTTCGATACCGGGCAGGGCAGACACTGCGGATGCCGTCTCCGAGGTCACGGCCACGGGCAGCGCATCGGTGTTCTTGCTCGCGAAGCCGCCGATCACGATGGCGGCGAGGGCGAGGATCAGCAGGATGCCGGTGGAGATCAGGAAGGCCTTGCTGCGGAGCTTCGATCCGATCTCGCGCTCGGCGACGAGCCAGATCAGCGATGCCTGCGACGGCGAGCCGGTGGTGTTCGAGGTGCTCACTGGATGACCTCCTTGAAGATCTGGGCGAGGGACGGATGCTTGGGCGCGAAGCTGGCGACATCGCCGCGTTCGACGGCGGTGCGCAGCACGCGCTGCGCGGTGTCGGCGTCTTCGGCGTCGAACAGGGCGTAGCCCCCCTCGAAGTCGACCACGGTGACGCCGGGCTCGGCTCGCAGCCACCCGGCATCCCCTGCGGAGATCAGCTCGTATCTGTTGCCGGCGTGCTGTGCCCGGAGACCGTCACGCGAGCCGGATGCGCGGATCGTGCCACCGGCGAGGATCACGAGGTCGTCGCAGAGTCGCTCGACCACATCGAGCTGGTGCGATGAGAACAGGATCGACGCGCCCTTGGCGGCCGATGACTGCAGCACCGAAGCGACCACATCGACCGCGAGCGGGTCGAGACCCGAGAACGGCTCGTCGAGGATCAGCACCTCGGGGTCGTGCACGAGGGCTGCCGCGATCTGCGCGCGCTGCTGGTTGCCGAGCGACAACGACTCGATCGTGTCGTTCAGACGCTCCTCGAGTCCGAGTTCGGTGAGCAGGGCGGTCGCGCGTGCCGCGGCATCCGTCTTGCTCATCCCGTGCAGCCGGGCGAGGTACACGATCTGCTCGAGCACCTTCATCTTCGGGTACAGGCCACGCTCTTCGGGCATGTACCCGAAGAGGCGGCGGTCTGCGCTGGTCAGGGCGACGCCGTCGAGCTCGACGCGTCCGCCGTCGGAGCCGAGCAGCCCGAGGACGATGCGCATGGTCGTGGTCTTGCCGGCGCCGTTGCCGCCGACGAACCCGGTGAGGCGCCCGGGGGACACCTCGAACGAGACGTCGTCGAGCACGCGCCGAGAGCCGTAGCTCTTGGTGATGCCGGTGAGTACGAGCTTTCCTGTGGTCATGACCTCACGCTATGGCGCGGTGCTCGGGCTCGGCATCCCCCCTGTGGCGGATCTGCGAGGGGGATCTGCGAGTGCCCCGCGCGGCCGGTCGTCAGCCGAACGGGGGAGAGCGGGGAAGCGCGCGGGGGAGAGCGAGGCGCTCAGCGCAGGAACAGCACCGAGAAGATCCCGAGCGCGAACGGAGCCATGGTCACGACGAAAGTGACTCCGAGGATGATCCCGACGATCAGCCAAGGGCTGCGGCGCTTGAGGCGTTGGCCGGGCGGGGCGACGCCGATGGGCGGAGGAGTCAGCATCCCCGTCGGAGCCGCGAACGGCAGTGCGGGTGCTCCGGCCGGGGCCGGCATCGGAGCCGGAGCCGGGCCGCCGTAGGCCGGGAGGGGCGGATGCTGGGCGGCGAGACGCAGCCGATCGTCGCGCCAGCGCGCCCACTGGTCGAGCTTGGTCAGCAGCGCCCCGACCGCGCCGAAGAGCCATGCCCAGGTCGCGGGGTCGAGCGTCGACAGGTTGCGGCGTGCGTAGAGGAAGAGCCAGTCGTCGACGATCTCGACGTCGAGCTGCGCCGCGTGGTCGATGAAGCGCGCCATGACGTCGGGGGTGAACAGATACAGTGCGTCGACCTCGTATCCGGTCGGGCAGTACAGCGAGAAGTACCTGTCGAAGTCGCCCTCGAGCGAGAGCCGCTGGTCGCTTCTGAACGCGGCTGCGAGCGTGCTGCCGAGGGTGTTGTTGCCGAGCGCGTCGAGCACGATGTTCGGCAGCGGCACGTCGAGCTTGACGGCGACATATCCCCAGCGGTGGGTCGTCGACTGCTTGCCGTTGCTGGTCGTGTACTGGTAGTTGCCGAACTCGACGAAGCGCGGTTCGGAGCCGCGCAGCACGTCGGTCGACATGCGGCTCGACCCCGATGAGAAGATCATGCCGGGCAGCGGCGGGTCGTCGATCCGCTCGATGTAGTTCATCGCGTTCGCCCCGGCGAAGCGCGCGAGGCGGAACCGGGTGAGATTGCGCAGGCGGATGCTGCGGCGCACGAGCATCACGATGCCGATGACGACGCCGGCGAGCAGCATCAGTCCGAGCAGAGCGGCGACTGCGACCCCCGTCTCGCGCCCGATCGCGTAGCCCAGACCCAGGATCATGATCCCGATCACCGGCACGACGCACAGCAGGGCGAACCCCGCGACCACCCACGCGACGATCCGGCCGGCCGTAGTGGGGTTGGCCGCGCGCTGCGCTCGAGCGAAGGCATCGACCTCGGCGGGGTTCACCGGGTCGAGCAGCGCGCGTGCGTCGAAGTATCCGGCTGGCGCGCCGGCGGACGGCGCAGGGGCGGGTGAGGGAACTGTCACGCGTCCACGGTAGCCGAGGGTGCTCCGTGCGGTGCCAGCGCCGTCGATGACGACGCGTGACCGGTGTCAGCGACGGCCGGCATGCAGCACCGTGCGCACGACGAGTCCAGCGACGAGAGCCCAGAAGGCGGCGCTGACTCCCAGCACCGCGATGCCGGATGCCGCGACCAGGAAGGTCACGACCGCGGGGATGCGCTCGCCCGGGTCGTCGATCGCCTGCTGCACGGAAGACCCGAAGGCGGCGAACAGCGCGAGCCCTGCCACCGCCGGGATCACCGCCTCGGGAGCCAGCAGCACCAGCGTGGCGAAGGCCGCCGAGAAGCCGCCGAGCACCAGGTACGAGAAGCCGGTCGAGACGCCGGCGACCCAGCGTCGCTTCGGATCAGGGTCGGCGTCGGGTGAGGCGGCGAGGGCTGCGCTGATCGCCGCCAGGTTGATGGCATGACCGCCGGCCGTCGCGCCGAGCGCTGTTCCGACACCCGTCACGAGCATCGCAGGGCGCCATGGCACCTCGTAGCCGAAGCTGCGCATGATGGCGATGCCCGGCACGTTCTGCGAGGCCATAGTGACGATGAACAGGGGCAGCGCGAGACCGACGAGAGCTCCGACCGTGAAGGTCGGGGCGGTGAGCTCGATCCGGGGCACGAGGAGACCGGCGTCGACGGCAGAGCGCTCCTGCAGCAGCGAGACCGCCACCACGACCGCTGCCGCGACGAAGGCGAGCGGCACGGCCCACCGCGGCGCGAGGCGTGCGAAGACCAGCCACGTCAGCACGACGGGAACCACGCCCCACGGGTTCGCCACGAGTCCGGTGATCGGCGCGAGACACAGAGGCAGAAGCACTCCGGCGAGCATCGCCTGTGCGATCGACGGGGGGATGCGGGCGATCAGCGCACCGAGCGCCGGCCAGAGTGCGGTGAGCAGGATCAGCGCGGCCGCGACCAGGAAAGCGCCGACGGCGGCTGACCATCCGCCGTCGACCACGCCGGTCGCGGCGAGGAGCGCGGCGCCGGGGGTCGACCAGGCGACGGTGATCGGCATCCGATACCGCCAGGCGAGCACGATGCAGGCGAGCCCCATCGTGAGGCTGACGGCGAGCAGCCCGCTGGCCGCCTGCGCAGGCGTGGCCCCCACGGCACCGAGGCCCGTGAGCACGACGGCGAACGAACTCGTGAATCCGACCAGTGCGGTGACCACCCCGGCCAGGATCGGTCGAGACAGAGGTGCGGCGGTGGTCATGGATCCGAGGGTATCGGGGTCGGCGTTACGTGAGTCCCATCCGGTGCGCGAGCACCACGGCCTGCACGCGATCACGCGCACCGAGCTTCTGCAGTATCCGCGAGACGTGGGTCTTCACGGTGGCCTCTCCGATGAACAGGGCGCCGGCGATCTCGGCGTTGCTGCGGGCGTCGGCCAGCAGCACCAGCACCTCGGCCTCGCGCTCGGTGAGCGGGTCGAGGAGCACGGTCGGGGCGACCTGTGACGGCGCGGCGGTTGGTGTCGATTCCCCGGCGGATGCCGGGCCGGGTGCCCGAGAGGATGCTGTCGTGAATCGAGCCAGCACCCGACGCGTGACCTCGGGCGCCAGCATCCCGTCGCCCGCTGCGAGAGCGCGGACCGCCGCGATGAGGTCCTCCGCGCCGGCGTTCTTGAGCAGGAACCCGCTCGCTCCGGCGTCCAGCGCCTGATAGAGGTAGTCGTCGCGATCGAACGTCGTCACTATCGCGATGGCCGCGCCGATCTGCGGGTCTGCGACGATCCGCCGGGTGGCTTCGATGCCGTCCATGTCGGGCATCTGCACGTCCATCGTGATGACGTCCGGGCGAAGAGCCGATGCCTGCGCCACCGCCTCGGCACCGGTCGCGGCCTCGCCGACCACCGTGATGTCGGGCTGGGTGTCGAGGATCGTCCGGAATCCGGCACGCAGCATCGCGTGATCGTCGACGAGCAGGACTCGGATCGGCGCGTCGGTCTGGCTCATGAGGTGGTGCTCGTCTCGATCAGCGGCTCGGCTGGCTCGGCTGGCTCGGTCTGGTCGACGCCCTTGCCGGTCAGCGGAACGCGAGCCCGTACGCGCAGCCCTCCGGCCGGACGCGGCGCGATGTCGAGCGTGCCCCCGGATGCGGCGGCGCGCTCGCGCATGCCGAGTTGGCCGAGCCCGGGGCGCAGCACCGCCACTGCGCGGCCGGTGTTGACGATCTCGACCTCGACGCCGTCGTCGTCGTAGCGCACGCGCACATCGGCGGTGGCGCCGACGCCTGCGTGGCGGCGGGCGTTCGTGAGCGACTCCTGGGCGATGCGATACAGATTCACGGCGACGATCGAGGGCACGGGCACCGGCTCGCCGATCACGACGTAGTGCGTGGGCAGGCCCGCTTCCGTCGACGCCTCGACCAACGAGCGGATGTCGTCGAGCGTCACCGTCAATGCGACATCCGTCGTCTCGCCACCAGGGGTGCGGAGCGTCTCGAGCAGCTGCCGCAGCTCGTGGATCGCATCACGCGCCGATGCCTCGATCCCCGTGAGGATGCTCTTCGACTTCTCCGGATCCTGATCGATCACGAGCCGGGCGGCTCCCGCCTGCACGCCCATCACCGACACATGGTGGGCGACGACGTCGTGCAGCTCTCGGGCGATGCGCACGCGGTCGAGCGCGACGGCCTGGGCAGCGGTGACCTCGCGCTCCTTCTCGAGCTCGGCCGTGCGCTGCTCCAGCACCGCTCGCTCCTGTGCGGCGTGCCACGAGCGCTCGCCGAAGTAGTAGGCGCCGCCGAAGTACAGCACGTTCAGCAGCAGCTGGATGAGCATGAAGGCAAGGTAGGGCGAGAGGAGGCCCGCCGCGACCTCAGCCTTGTCGGCCTCTTCGATCGCCTGCCGGTACATCGTGATGATCAGCCACACGAACATGCCGACGATGATCGAGACGCGCACGATCATCGCTGCCCTGCGGTTATTCATCCACGCGCCGACCGTGTACAGCGACACGAACATGGCGATGTTGCCGACGTAGATCTCGGGCACCTGGAAAGAGATCGCGAGGAAGTACGCCACGGAGATGGCGATGGCGACCGGGGCGGGCCAGCGCCGACGCACCGCGAGGGGTGCCGTGACGGCCACCGCGTAGACCAATGCGGTCCACGGTTCTGCCCTGGTGTCGCCGTAGATCTCGGCCACCGTCGAGAGTGCGGCGCTCAGAACGGCGCCGACGAACATGACCGCAGCGAGCACGATATCGCCGCGCTGCTCGCGGACGCTGGGGATGCGAGTGAACGGCGCTGCAGGCATCCCCCCACCGTAGAGCCGGGGCGGACGCGGTGGCATCCCCCGCACGGGGGATCGTGTGCTCGCCGCGAAGACCTCTTGACGTGTTACTTGTATTTTGCAAGTGTGGGCGCATGAGCATCTTCATCACCTGCCCCGTCGAGAGCGTCGACCGGGCCACCGCCTTCTACACCGCTCTCGGCTGGACCCTCAATGCCGAGATGTCAGATCACAACGTGTCGTGCTTCGCGATCGCGCCCGAGCAGTACGTCATGCTCGGCAGCCGCGAGATGTATGCGAGCGTCGGCGGCACCGAGGACGTGATCGGTGGACCCGATACGCCGTCGAAGGTGACGGTCTCGTTCGATCTCGGCAGCCGCGAGGCCGTCGATGAGCTCGTCGAGCGTGCCGCTGCCGCCGGTGGCAGGATCGGCGACACCGACGACTACTCGTTCATGTATCAGCGCCAGTTCGACGACCCCGACGGGTATCACTACTCGCCGTTCTGGATGAAGTCGGATTCCGATCAGAACGCGTGAGCGACCTCGCTGCCGCCCTCGACATCGTCGGCGCCCGGTGGGCGCTGCTCATCGTCGAGCAGCTGCTCGCTGGGCCGCAGAGATACGGCGACCTGCAGCGTGAGCTCGGGGTGCCGACCAACATCCTCGCGACCCGTCTGCGCGAGCTCGAAGCGGCCGGGGTCTTGAGTCGACTGCCGCTGCGGCATAACACGCGTGCCTACGCGCTCACTGATCGTGGTCTCGCGCTGCGCGAGGCCATCGAGCAGCTCGGGCGCTGGGGCGCGGAAGGGTAGACGGCGCGACGGCATCACACGAGCGCATACTGGAAACATCGCCGCCCTCTTGTGCAAAGGAGCACTCTGATGACCGGACGCATCCTGATCGACCTCTTCATGACCCTCGACGGCGTCGCTCAGGGCCCGGGCGGCACCGACGAGGATCCGTCCGGAGGGTTCGAGTTCAGCGGCTGGCAGGCGGGGTATCCGTCGTCGGGCATGGGAGAGACCGTCTCGCAGGGGATGCAGCGGCTCGACGCCCTGCTGCTCGGCCGCCGCACCTACGACATCTTCGCGTCGTACTGGCCGCATCACACGGAAGGCCCGTCGGGGGAGATCGGCAGGCTCTTCGACCGGGTGCCGAAGTATGTCGCGTCGCGGAACCACGACATCGCACTCGCGTGGCAGAACAGTCACCGCGTCGGGGACGATCTCGCCGCCGAGATCGCCGAACTGAGAGCGCAGCACGACGAGGTGCACGTGATCGGCAGCATCGACTTCGTGCACTCGCTGCTCGCCGGAGGGCTGTTCGACGAGCTCAACCTGTGGGTGTATCCGATCCTGCTCGGCATGGGCAAGAAGGTGTTCGACGACGGTGCCATGCCGTCGGTGCTGCGCCTGCACGAGCCGCCGGTTGTCGACGACAGCGGCCTGATGCTGCTGCGCTACGGACGAACGGATCGGGTGCCGGAGGTCGGGACGTTCGAAGGCTGAGGCGCGCAATCCGGGAGAGACCATTCCCCGGGATGATCTGAGATAGCGACTTTTGGCTACTGTCCGAGCCGGCGCGGTCGCAGTACGATCCTCCATGTGCGCAGCCGGGGGGGAAGTCGCTCACGCCGAGCGCGTGGGCGTGTTCAATGAGATCTTCGTCGCACACTGGGGGGCGGTTCGACACCATGTGGAGTGCGTGCTGGATGACGATGACGAGGTCTCGGACCTTGTGTCGGAGGTGTTCTCGCTCGCTTGGGTGAAGCTCGACGTACTGAGGCCTCTGGGGTTGATCTGGCTGCTCAGGACCGCGGACAACAAGCTCAAGGACCGCGACCGCACCCTCCGCGCCGCTCGACAAATATCACTATGACGCGGGCCTCTTCACTCATAAGAACCCAAAATGGGTGAATGATGCGGACACCGTCACAGGGTGGGATACTGCGTCGAATGCGAGCCGCTCCCTGGTTACGCTCGGTTCCCACGACTATTTCGCGAAAGTGCTTGAGTACACGGGCACCAATTCGGCAGTCGTGCAGATAACTGCGTGGAATGAAATGACTCTCGGATCGGCTCTCGGCCCGATCCGCGAGTTGGCCAACACCTTGCCCGGATCCACGGGGCCGGTGTCTCCGATCGCAACAACCTTCACATGGGAAGAGGAGATTACCTGGTGACGACAAGTCGAAGTCGAAGTCGATTCCTGCCCGCATTGGTAGCACTGTCGTTCATGATCGCAGGATGCTCTCCGACCGATATCGCCTATGGTCTCGACCCGGGTGAACTCCCGGGGGAGTGGCGAGCGATGCACGACGGCGGCGCAGCCCGATTGACCCTGAACGATGATGGAACGTTCAACGCAGCTGCGTGGCCCGAGAATCTCGTCTGTACGTCTCCTGGGGCTTCGACCGTGGACGACCTCGACTGGGAAGGCAGAAGCGACTTCTCCGGGACGTGGCACAGCGTCAGTTCGGACTTGTCGTACGCGCTGGTTTTCTCGATCCAGCAGGGCCCGTGCGATCAGACCGGCTGGTCGTCGTACGTGTGGTCCTCGGGCGACACCCTGGAGATCAAGGTGTTCCTGACGTCCGTCAACGACCCGGACAGCGCCTCCAACGATCAGATCTTCTGGTTGCGGAAGTCGAGCTGAGTGAGTCATCAAAGGCTCAGCTGGAGGTGGTCGGGGCCGCCCTCGGCGTCTTGGCAGAATAACAAGCACGTCAGCGTAGGTGGCGGCGTCGCCGTCCACGGTCGGGGCAGGAATCACATTTGGCCAGGTTCATGAAACCCTATGGCAAGTCCAAGAGCACCGTGGAGGGGGCGTCGTTGTTCGTCGGTGACACGGTGTTGTCGCAGGCGCCGGGTTCTTCGGTGGTGTCCGGTGTGCGGACGTATTCTGGTGCGGAGGGTAAGCCGATTGCGGAGAAGTCGGCGAAGACCGGGACCACGGGGACGACGTTGACGTGGTTGTTCTCGAACTTGGAGGGGACGGTGGACGTGCAGACTGTCGCGAACGCCGTGGGGACGACGACCCGAACGTTGCGTGATCCGTATGGTGCCCCGATCGGGTCGAGTGGTGTGTGGTCGAGTGGTACCGGGTATATGAACAAGCCGGTCACTGCCTCGACCGGGCTGACGACGTTCGGCGCACGCACGTATGACCCTGTCATCGGGAAGTTCTTGTCGGTGGATCCGGTGATCGACACGAACCTGCCGCAGCAGAACACGGGCTACACGTACTCCGGCAACAACCCGACGACGTATATGGACCCGACAGGGCTGCGACTCGACCAAGGGTGCGGATGGGGCGTCAACTGCACTCGCGGGGGAAAGAAGAATGTGAACAAACCGAACCCGTGGACGGGCGTTGGGCCCTTCACTGACAAGAAGACAAACTCAACCAACAAGCCGCAGGCAACGCTCAAGCCGCAGGGATCAGGCAACCCGCCGAGCTTGATAAGCACGCTCACCCCGAAGCCGCCGGCCAAGAGCTGGGTCCCGAAGACGCAACCCGCCTGGGGGCCGCTGATCGGACTCACCCCGAATTATCAGATGCCAGTCCCCGAAAACGACATTGGGGTGAGTGCATGCTTTGGCGTTTGTGGCGGAGTGACTTATGGCGCGCGCAGCGGGTGGAGTTGGTCAGCTGGTGTGGGCCTCAAAGCAGAGTTCACTGTCAGTACAGGAGTGTCCATACAGGAGAGTGCACCGCTATACGTCGTCGGAGAATGTTCCGCGACAGCCCTTGTCGGAGCGACCGCACATCTTGGACTTGGCATCGCGGATAAGCAGGACTCGCCGGGAGGTTTGCGGATTGCCGGAACCTCCGGCGCGGGAATCAAGTACGGCTTCGGAGGCGGTTGCGGGATCACGTTAGCAGGAAGCCTTTAGGAAGGAGCCCACCATTTCGGTTCAAGATGTTGTAGGAATTATTGTTATCCTGATCGGCCTCGCACTGATCTGCCTCCATCGACTAGTCCCAAGAATGATTCATTCTGGTTTACGAATCTTCCTCGGTGAGCCGGTGGCTGACGACGCGGTGAGGCCAGGCTCTTCCTCGATTCACGTGCTGATAGTTGGTGTCGGCTTCGTTGTATTCGGCGCTTTGATGATCATCTCCACATGAGCCAAGGGCCGATCGGGTCGGGGGGCGTGTGGTCGAGCGGGACGGGGTACATGAATGAGCCTGTGGCAGCAGAACACGGGCTACACGTACTCGGGCAACAACCCGACCACGTATATGGACCCGACAGGGCTGCGACTCGACCAGGGGTGTGGGTGGGGCGTCAACTGCACCAAGACATATGCGGCGCCTCCGTCCTATGCCAACACTAGTAAGCTTGGAACCGCCCTGATTGATAAGGGTCAGAGGACGATGAATAGCGTACCGATGCGGAATCCGTTCACGGTAACTCCGCGCCAGGTGCAATCCGACCTCGAGACCTGGGGGAGGGGGTACGCTCAGAAAAATCTGGGGGAGATCCTCAAGAGCCAACAGGGCGCCTTTATTTGGGCGTGGATGAACGGAACGTCTCCGAACCGCATCACATTTGGTCCGCGATCAATGATTACGCAAGGGCTGAAGCATAGCCCTCAGGTTGGCGTATATCGCAATGGCGTCCTCGCTGCGCTTCGCGCCGGTGGAGATATTGAAGGTGGTCAGTACCGGGCAGGGAGGCCGGGCCCGGGAAATTCGAACTTCATTCGCGACATGGCGGCAATTGCCGACTGGTCCAATGCCTCCAATGTGGATCGATCTCTTGCGACCGTAGGGTCGTTTTACATGCAAGCCAAGGCCATAACTAGCAACAACGACGGATCCGTCGTCGTTCAATTCACAATCACAAACGAGATGAATCTAGGGTCCGCCATAGGTCCGAGTGAACAATGGCGAGAGCTGTTAAATAGTATTCCTGGAGAATCAGGCCCTATGTCGAACGCTTCGCAGACATATCAATGGACGGAGTCGATCCCATGAAGCGCTGCCGGCGCGGGGGGCTGGCCGTTCTATTGTCCATGACAGCAATGCTTGCCGGGTGTGCTTCGAGTGAGAGCGTTCCCGCAAGCGACGTAACTGCTGAAGAGTTGGGAGGCGAGTGGCGTATTCCGGGCCGAGCAGAAGAGGTGACACTCGAGATGCATGGCGACCAGACGTTCGATATGTATAACTGGCCTTCGAATCTAGGATGTGCTGCGCCGAAGGCTGAATATGTTGAGGATGTCGCTTGGGGTGACGGTCGAGACTTCAGCGGCGAGTGGCAACTCGGCCCGGACGGTTACGAGTACAGTCTGAGCTTGTTCTCGGACGGTGGTGAATGCCCCGGGTCGCTCTCGTTCGAGGTTTGGCTGGTCGCAGATGACCTGGTAATCCAGGATTGGCTGGGCACGGATCCAGAAGATGATTCTGCGAGTCGCCTCGTGGAGCTTTCGCGTTGACGTAAGCGGACACGGGGCCGATCCCCAGCGCTACATCGCGCTGTCCGACCTACTCGGGGCGGAGGGGAGGAGTTGAATGTTGAGAGAACTGCGGCGTCTATCTTTCAGCGTGCCGGCCGTCGCCGGAGCCACGTGCTTTCTTTCCTCCTGCGCTGTTTCTGCAGCGGTAGCGCCCGATTGGCCGATCTCTCTGACGATCCGGGATGGCCAACCAGTGATCACCTGGTGCGGTGGTAAGGCGGATATTTTCCGTGTTCGTGTACATTGCGGCACGTCGTCAGGACGGGCGATTCGTCGATCACTCGGGGGCGGTCAGCGACCGCCCCTGTGACATGCCCCGCGACTGACTACCTGGTCGGTCGCGGTCGCAGTCGCGGTCGCGGTCGGGGTCAGCCGAGCATCCGCTCGATCACCCTCGCCACCCCGTCGTCGTCGTTCGATGCGGCGGTCTCGTCTGCGGCATCCTGCACGACATCGTCTGCACCGGCCATCGCGACGCCGTGGCCGGCCCAGCGCAGCATCTCGACGTCGTTGAGGGCGTCGCCGAAGGCGATGACGTCGTTGCGTTCGATCTCGAGGTGCTCGCAGAGGCGAGCCAGTCCCGTGGCCTTGGTGACGCCCTCGGCCATGACCTCGAGGAACGGGGCACCCGAGAGCGTCGCCTCGAAACCGGTCAGTCCGAGCGCGCATAGCGCGTCGAACAGTGCCGTCGGGGAGAGCTCGGGATGCCGGATCACCAGCTTGAGGCTGGGGGCGGCGAGCACGTGGTCGAGGGCGACGCCGCCCATCGTGCGCGGATCGCGCTTGTGGTCGGCGAGGTCGGCGATCTCGGCGTAGCCGTGCTGGGCGACGAACGTCTCTCCGCCCTCGCGCACGCTCGCGAACAGCAGCCCGGGGATGCTGGCGCGCAGCGCCTCGGCCAGGGTGCGGATCGTCTCTGCCGGAAGCTCCTCGGCGAACAGCATCCGTCCGTCGACGAGGTGCGTCGCGTACGCGCCGTTGCTGCACAGCGCCCAGCCGTCGAACCCCGCATCACCCGCGAGCGCGCGCAGCCCGATCGGTTGACGGGCCGTCACAGGGACGACGTGGATGCCGCGGGCCCGCGCCGCGTCGAGCGCCGCGCGGGTGCGCCGGGTGACCGACGACGAGGAGTCGAGCAGGGTCCCGTCGAGATCGGTCGCGATCAGGCGGAGCGTCACGTCGTCGGGTCCCTGCGCTTGTCGAAGGGTCAGGAGAAGATCATCGGCAGGTCGTCGTCGTCTTCATCGGCGCCGCCGAGGTCGAACTCGACGACCACCGGGACGTGGTCGCTGGGCTGCTCGCCCTTGCGCTCATCGCGGTGGATGGACGCGCCCGTCACCGCATCCGCGAGCGTCTTCGAGCCGAGGATGAAGTCGATGCGGATGCCCTCGTTGCGCGGGAACTTCAGACGCTGGTAGTCCCAGTACGTGTAGCCCTCCGGCAGCAGTGGGCGCACGACGTCGGTGACGCCCGCATCGCCGAACGCGAAGAAGGCCTGGCGTTCTTCTGGCGAGACATGCGTCGAGACGCCCTCGACGATGTCGGGGTCGCCGTTGTCGGCGTCGAACGGGATGATGTTGAAATCGCCCACCAGGGCGAGCGGCAGATCCGGGTTCGCCGCGAGCTCGGCTGCCGTGGACTGCTTGAGAGCCTCGAGCCAGTGAAGCTTGTAGGCGTAGTGCGGGTCCTCGAGCGAGCGGCCGTTCGGCACGTACAGGCTCCACACGCGCACGCCGTCGACGAGCACGCCCAGCGCGCGTGCCTCGAGCGGAGCATCCGGCCCCTCATGCCCCTTGGCGAAGCCCGGCATGCCGTCGAATGACGTGCGGACGTCGGTGATCGGCAGGCGGCTCGCGATCGCGACCCCGTTCCACTGATTCAGGCCGTGCACCTCGACGTGATAGCCGGCGTCTTCGAACGGTCCGTACGGGAACTGCTCGGGCTTGCACTTGATCTCCTGCATCGCCAGCACGTCGATGTCTTCTCGAACGGCGAACTCGACGGTGCGGGTGACACGGGTGCGGATGGAGTTGACGTTCCAGGTGGCCAAGCGCATGCGTCAAGCCTAGGGCCCACCTCCTACACTGGATGCCGTGACCGCACTCGACGCAGACCGCCAGACCCTCCTCGACCTGATCAAGGACGAGGCCGTGTTCCACGGAGACTTCACCCTTTCGAGCGGCAAGAAGGCGACGTACTACGTCGACATGCGCAAGCTCACCCTCGACCACCGTGCGGCCCCCGCGATCGGCCGCATCATGCTCGACCTGATCGGCGACCTCGACGTCGTGGCGGTCGGTGGCCTGACGCTCGGCGCCGACCCGATCGCCAACTCGGTGCTGCACGCGTCAGTCGCGACCGACAAGCCGCTCGACGCGTTCGTGGTGCGCAAGGAGCCGAAGGACCACGGCCGCGGCCGCCAGATCGAGGGCGCCGACGTCAAGGGCAAGCGCGTCGTGGTGCTCGAAGACACCTCGACCACCGGCCAGTCCGCGCTCAAGGCCGTCGAGGCGCTGCGCAAGGAGGGCGCCGAGATCGTCGCCGTCGCCGTGATCGTCGACCGCAAGACCGGCGCTCAGGCCGCGATTGAAGCCGAGGGCCTCGAATGGCGCGCCGCCTTCGACCTCGACGACCTCGGACTCGACCCCCAGTGACCCGCTATGCACTCGCCGTCGACGTGGGCGGCACGAAGATGGAGGCCGCGCTCGTGGACGAGCACGGCGTGCTGGTCGACGGCAGCCGTTCGCGCCAGGCGACAGGCCGCGAAGCGACGCTCGAGTCGCTGAACCTCGCCGTCATCGCGATCGTGTCGCACGCCCTGGCCGCGTTGCCGGCGGATGCCGAGCTCGTCGGCGCGGGAGCCGGAAGTGCTGGCCCCATCGACCGCGGCACAGGATCCATCGTCCCGGTGAACATGCCGCTCGCTCGCGGCTTCGGACTCGCGGAGTCGGTGCGCTCAGCGGCATCCGCTGCGCTCGGCCGCGAAGTGCCGACCATTCTCGGCCACGACGGCGGTGCGCTGGCACTGGCCGAGTCGTGGCTCGGTGCCACGCAGGATGCCGGTGCCTCGCTGTCGATCGTCGTCTCGACGGGCGTGGGCGGCGGATTCGTCGTGAACGGCGCGTACATCCCCGGCGCCACTGGCAACGCCGGTCACCTGGGCCAGGTGCGCCGCGAGGGCGGACTCACTCTCGAGGAGATCGCCTCGGGCCCGGCGAGCGCCGCCTGGGCACAGCAGCAGGGCTGGACGGGAGCCACCGGCGAAGACCTGGCACGGGATGCCGCCGCCGGAGACTCCATCGCCCGTGCGGCCATCGAGCGATCGGCGAAGGCGGTCGGCGAAGCGCTGGCGGATGCCGCGACCCTCGTCGACCTCGATATGGTCGCGATCGGCGGCGGGTTCTCGCGGGTCTCGGCCGACTACATCGACCTCGTGCAGCAGGCCCTCACCGCGAGCGCCGCGCACGAGTACTCCCGCCGCACGCGCGTCGTGCGCTCGGGCCTCGGCGACGAGGGGCCGCTCATCGGCGCCGCCGCACTCGTGCTGCGCTGACCCGCGATTCGACGCAGAGTCAGCGGCCCGCGACGATCAGGTGACGCTGCGGACCTTCGAGTCGGGCCACCGCGACCTTGAGTTCGGTGACGTCGGCGGCGACCGCGTCGATGCGTGCGGTGAGTTTCTCTTCCACTCCGTCGATGCGTGCGGTGAGTTTCTCTTCTACTCCGTCGATGCGTGCGGTGAGCCTTTGCTCCAACCCGTCGACACGCGCACCGAGCGACGTCTCGACGCCGACGAGGTCGGTGCGGAGAGCGTCGGATCTGCGGATGCACCAGGCGAAGCCCGCGAACATGGTGCCGCCCATAGCCAGCAGCAGGCCGACTGCGCTGAGGACGATCGCGAGGATCTCTGCGGACACGAACATGCTCCCATTCTGGGGGTGGTGGGCGGGGTCTCGCAGAATGCTACGCACTCGTCGAGCGGAGACTGCCGGAAGGACGGGTCACTCATCGAACGGTGTGAAGAACTCGGTCGAGAAGGTGATCGTGCAGAAGAGCATCAGCTTTCCGTTCGCCTCCCTAACAAAACCGCTCTACGCTCGTAGCAGGCGACGGAAGGAACACGCATGCGCGTACTCGGACTGCTCTCGGGCACCTCACACGACGGCATCGACGTCACGGTCGTGGATTTCGAGGAGAGCGAGGGCGCGCTGCACGGCACCCTGCTGCACGAGGACAGCATCCCCTACGGGCCAGAGCTCAGAGCGCGTCTCGTCGCGGCGCTGCCCCCGGCGCCCACGACGCTCGCCGAGGTCTGCGAACTCGACACTCTGATCGGGCAGGCCTTCGCCGAGGTCGCCGCCACCGCATCCGACGCGGTCGGGGGAGTGGATGCTGTGTGCACGCACGGGCAGACCGTCTTCCACTGGGTCGCCGACGGCCACGCTCTCGGCACCCTGCAGGTCGGTCAGCCTGCCTGGATCGCCGAGCGGGTGGGCGTGCCCGTCGTGTCGGATGTGCGCATCCGCGACATCACAGTCGGCGGCCACGGGGCTCCGCTGGTCTCGTTCCTCGACGAACTGCTGCTGCGCGGGCGCGCGGGAGTCTCGGCGGCCGTGAACCTCGGCGGCATCGCGAACATGACCGTGGTCGGCCCTGACGGCCTGTCGGCCTACGACATCGGTCCGGCGAATGCGCTGGTCGATGCCGTCGTCGTGGCGGAGGGGTTGAACGAGCGCGGTTACGACGCGGATGCGGCCATCGCGCGCACCGGAACGGTCGACGATGCGCTGCTGACCGCGCTCCTCGCCGACCCGTACTACTCGCTCTCGGCGCCCAAGAGCACCGGCAAGGAGCACTTCCACCTCGACTACGTGCGGGCGCACGTCGACGGGGTGCGGTCCAGTATCGCGCCGGCAGACCTGATCCGCACCCTCACCGAGCTCACCGTTCGCACGGTGGCGCAGGACGTGCGCGCCGCCGGCATCCGGTTCCTGGCCGTCTCGGGCGGCGGATGCCACAACCCGCTGATCATGCAGGGGCTGCGCGATGCGCTCCCCGGCGTCGAGGTGGTGCTCGCCGACGAGCTCGGTGCTCCCGTCGACAGCAAGGAGGCGATCCTGTTCGCCCTGATCGGGTGGTGCACCATGCACGGAGTCGCGGCCGTGACGCCCGGCGGCACGGGAGCTCGCGAGTCGCGCATCCTCGGCACGATCACGCCGGGGGCCGGGCCGCTGCGGATGCCGGAACCGGTCGCACGCGTACGCAGCCTGACCCTGGACTGATCCGGAGATCGACGGGGCTCAGCGCTTGCGGTCGTCGTCGTCCCAGGGGCCTTCCCACCAGCCGGCGCGGCCGTCTCCCTCGCTCCCGCCGCGGCGACGTGAGCGGACGAACTGCACGATGAACACGGTGAGCGAGCTGAGGAGGATCACGAAGATCACCAGGAACAGCAGGTCGGACTGGTTCATGGGCGCTTCCCTTCGGCGGCATCCGCCACGATCTTCGCGATCCGGGCGGATCGCGTCTCTGCTCGCTTGGCCATCGCGATCTGGGTCAGGCCGAACTTCTTGACCGACTTCGGGAAGGCGTCCCAGTTGGCTCGTGCGGCGGGCACGGCATCCAGCGCCTCGGTCAGCTCCGGCGGTTCGATGCCCGCCTCGGGGCCGTCGAGCAGCGTCCACGACCCGTCGGCCTTGGCGGCCTCGAGCACGCGGATGCCGGCGGGCGCGAGCAGCCCGGCGGCCTCGAGGTCGACCAGCCGCGCCTTGTTGGTCGCCGCCCACCCGCTGCCGCGACGTCGCGGCGAGAACCACTGGCCCACCGTCTCGTCGTCGAACGTGCGCACGGGGCCGTCGATCCAACCGAAGCAGAGGGCCTGACGCACGGCGTCGTCGTATCCGACCCTGCCGACGTTCTGGCCGCGCACGCTCAACAGCCAGACGCCCGAAGTGCGCTCGTGATGCTCCTCAAGCCAGGCGCGCCAGGCGGCCGCATCCGCCGCGACGACCCGCTCTCCTTCGTCGAGCGCGCCCACGTCAGTCCTCGTCGAGCGTCGGGATCGACTCGGTGACCGTCGGCAGCAGATCGGCGACCGAGTCGACGATCTCGTCGGGGCGGAACGGGTACTTCTCGACCTCGGCCTCGTCGCTGATGCCCGTCATGACGAGCACGGTGTGCAGCCCCGCCTCGATGCCGGCGATGATGTCGGTGTCCATGCGGTCGCCGATCATGCCGGTCTTCTTCGAGTGCGCGCCGATCTTGTTGAGGGCCGAGCGGAACATCATCGGGTTCGGCTTGCCGACGACATACGGCTCCTTGCCCGTGGCCTTGGTGATCAGGGCGGCGATCGCGCCCGTCGCGGGCATGACGCCGTCGGCCGAGGGCCCGGTGGCATCGGGGTTCGTGACGATGAAGCGCGCGCCCTTGATGATGAGCCGGATCGCCTTGGTGATCGCCTCGAACGAGTAGTTGCGGGTCTCGCCGACGACCACGAAATCGGGATTCGTCTCGGTCATGATGAAGCCGGCCTCGTGCAACGCCGTGAGGATGCCCGCCTCGCCGATCACGAAGGCCGAGCCGCCGGGCAGCTGCTGCGCGAGGAAGTCGGCCGTCGCGAGTGCCGAGGTCCAGATCCGCTCCTCGGGCACAATGAGACCGCTCGCGCGAAGGCGGGCCGACAGGTCACGAGCAGTGAAGATCGAGTTGTTCGTCAGCACCAGGTAGGGGATCTCGTTCTGCTCCCACCCTGCGAGCAGCTCGGATGCCCCGGGGATGGCGTCGTTCTCATGAACGAGCACGCCGTCCATGTCGGTCAACCAGCATTCGATGTTGTCGCGGTGTGCCATGTGCCCAGCCTATGGGGCGGCGGTTACGGGCAGGTGTCAGGTTCTGACGAGGTTCTCAGGCGCTGAGCCAGACCACCTGCGGGGCGCCGTCAGGGAGCTCGGTCTCGGTGCCGTCGAGCTCGATGCCCGAGGGGGTCGTCGTGATGTTCGCCGCGACGGTGACGCCCGCCGCCTCGAGGGCGCGCAGCAGCTCGGGGTCTCGGTCGTCGACGCGCAGCACGCGTCCTGTGTGCCCCACCGGTGCATCGGCGAGAAGCACGAAGGGCTCGCGTTCGACGACACCCGAGGCGTCAGGGATCGCATCGCCGTGCGGGTCGAACCGCGGCCGGCCGAGGCGTGCGTCGATGCCCTCGAGCAGACGGTCGCTGATCGTGTGCTCGAGCACCTCGGCCTCGTCGTGCACCTCGTGCCACCCGTAGTCGAACTCCTGCACCAGCCAGGTCTCGATCAGACGGTGGCGACGCACCATCGCCAGGGCACGCTGCGTGCCGGCATCCGTCAGACGCACCGCGCCGTAGGGGACGTGCGAGACGAGCCCGGCGGCGGCGAGCTTCTTGACCATCTCGGTCACTGACGACGGGGCGATGCCGAGCTTCGCCGCGAGCACCGAGGGGGTGATCGGCGCGTCCTGCCACTCGGTGTGGGCGTAGACGGTCTTCAGGTAGTCGTCTGCTGCGGGGGATGCCACGGGTCCAGCCTAGATCAGGGGGCTTGCGGTGCTCAGAGTTCTGCGGTGCTCAGAGTTCTGCTGTGCTCAGGGGGTCGCCACGTCGACGAGGATGCCGAACGCGACCTGCCCCGCGAAGAACACGATGAGGAATCCGAGCAGTGCGGCGAAGAGCGAGAGGCGACCGTCGAACCCTTCGATCTCGGCGATGCCGATCTTGCGCGCGCGGAAGGCCAGCACGAGGGTCGCGATGCCCAGAGCGAGCTGCACCCAGGGGCCGCCGAAGGGGAGCACGGTGGGGAAGGCGACGAGGAGCCCGCCGATCACGCCGGTCGCGATGCTGATCCAGGTGAGGATGCGGACGTTGCGGCGCGAGGTTTCGGCAGACATCCTTCGAGCCTAATCGTCTGCGGCCACCGCGACGCACACTGTGAATCGTGTCAATCGGGCCGGATTCCTTGACGGGGGACGAGCTCTGCGGGTAGCTTCGACCGGGCACGGGAAAACGCTATCCGAGCGGGCTTCGCGCCCAGAGAAGGATTTCGACGATGAATATCCGACACCAATCGTTCCGCGCCGTCGTGGCGGTGGCCGCAGCCGGCTGCCTCCTCGTGGGAGGTGCGCAGAGTGCGACCGCAGCCTCGCCTGCGGCGCCGACGGCCGGTCGCCATGACTCCGGGCCGAAGACGCCCCAGCTCGAGGAACTCGACCGCGGTCTCGTCGCCGTGTCGACGTCCGACAGCATCTTCCTCAGCTGGCGACTGCTCGCCACCGAGGCGAGCGGAGCCACCGACACCGGCCTCGCCGGCCCCGACTTCGCCGTCTACCGCGACGGCACGAAGATCGCCACGGTCACCGACAGCACGAACTACGCGGATGCCGACGGCGCGGCCACGTCGCAGTACTCCGTCGTGCCGGTGGTGAACGGCGTCGAGCTGACGGCATCCGCCTCGGCATCCGTCACCGCATGGGCGGAGGGGCACTACGACCTTCCGCTGCAGAAGCCGGCTGACGGTGTGACGCCGAAGGGCGAGGCGTACACGTACTCGGCGAACGACGTGTCGGTCGGCGATGTCGACGGTGACGGGCAGTACGAGTACGTCGTGAAGTGGGATCCCTCGAACTCGAAGGACGTCTCTCAGCGCGGCTACACGGGCCCCGTCTACCTCGACACCTACGAGCTCGACGGCACACTGCTGAATCGGCTCGATCTCGGGGTGAACATCCGTGCCGGAGCGCACTACACGCAGTTCCTCGTCTACGACTTCGACGGCGACGGACGCTCCGAGACGATGCTGAAGACGGCCCCGGGCACCAAGTCCGTGCAGTACGCCGCCGACGGCACCGTCGCGAGCGAGTCATACATCACGCTTCCCAAGGCCGACCGCAAGGCGGGGTACTCGAACGACGACGACTACCGGCTCAGTGCCGCGGACTACGAGCAGCACCTCGTCGAGATGTTCCTCGGATGGAGTGAACGGGAGGAGGTCGTGTCGGGTCAGTGGCCGGCCACGCTCGAAGAGGCGTGGGGCATGCCCGTCACGCACGAGTACCCGCTCTCGCAGGAGTCGGCGCAGGAGCTCGCCACGACCTTCATCGACGTGTACGCACCCAGTCGCAGCGCGCGCAACCTGCTGCGCGAGTTCGAGGGCTTCATCATCGACGGACCCGAGTACCTGACGGTGTTCGACAGCGCCACGGGCGAGGAGCTGCAGACAATCCCGTACCCGACCGAGCGCGGCGACGACGGCCTGCTCTGGGGCGACTACGCGATGTCGCGCATCGAACCGGGCAACCGCGTCGATCGCTTCCTCGCGGGCGTCGGCTACCTCGACGGGCAGCATCCCTCTGCCGTCTTCGCCCGCGGGTACTACACCCGCACGACCGTCGCCGCCTTCGACTGGGACGGCAAGCGGCTGACGCAGCGGTGGGATGTCGACAGCGGTCACGCCCCGATGACGAACCCGTTCAACGACTCCCCGCACGGCAGGGACGGCACCGACCCCGAGTTCGGCACGATCACGACCCAGGGCGATCATTCGCTGAGCTTCGCCGACGTGGATGCCGACGGCAGGCAGGAGCTGGTCTACGGCGCTGCGACGATCGACGACGACGGCAGCCTGTTGTACAGCTCGTTCGACGTGCTGCCCGAGGGCAGCGCGGACCCCGGTGCATCGGTGCGCCTCGGACACGGAGACGCGATGCACGTGACCGACATCGACCCCAGCCGCCCCGGGCTCGAGATCTGGACAGCCCACGAGGGTGGCACCTATGCGCCCTACGGGTCCGTGATGCGTGATGCCGCCACAGGGGAATCGTTGTTCGGCGCCTACTCGGGCCGCGATACGGGTCGGGCGATGATCGGCGACGTGCGTCCGGATGTGCCGGGCATCGAGGTGTGGTCGAGCATGCCGGGCGGCACCGAGGGCAGCGGTCTGCTGAGCGCTGCGGGCGAGGTGCTGCAGGCGCAGACGCCCGGTACGAACATGTCGATCCGCTGGGCGGGCGACCTCACGACCCAGCTCGTCAACGGCAGCGGCGACCAGACGCCGACGATCGACGACTGGACCCGTGGCACGGTGCTCACCGCGACGGGCACGCTCAACAACAACGGCACGAAGGGCAATCCCTCGCTCGTCGCCGATGTGCTGGGCGACTGGCGCGAGGAGCTGCTGGTGCGCACGACGGACTCGAGCGCGCTGCGGTTCTTCACGACCACGGAGCCGACGACGCACAAGCTCACGACCCTCATGCACGACGTGCAGTACCGGGCCGAGACCGCGCGTCAGCAGACGACCTACAATCAGCCGGCGTACACCTCGTTCTACCTCGCGAGTGACCTCGACTGGTCGCAGGTTCCGGTGCTGACCGCCCCGACGGAGCCGAAGGCACCGAAGTTCACCGACAAGCCGGGCACCTCTCGCGATGAGGTCAAGGTGCCGACGAACGTGAAGGGCGTCAGCTACTTCGTGAACGGCGAGAAGGTCGAGTCTCGGAACGGCAAAGTGCGGGTCACCGGTGAGGTGACCGTGGTGGCGGTGCCGGAACCCGGCTACCGCATCGCCGACGGTGCGACGTCGCAGTGGACGGAGGACCTCCGCTCGCGCTGAACGCCGCGGCGAATACTGCGGTGAAGACCGCGGTGACAGGACGCCGCCCCGAGTCGACTCTTCCCGTGCCGACTCGGGGCGGTTCTGTGTCTTCTGGTTTCTGTCTGCCCGAGGGCCTGCGGTCTCAGGCTCCGGTCAGCACCAGCCAGAGCAGGGCGCCGTTGAGGGCGATGAGCAGGACGGATGCGATGATGCCGGCCGCCGTCGTCCACGCGCGGTTCGCCCAGACGCCGAGCGTGCGGCGCTGAGCCGTGAGCGCGATGAGCGGGATCAGGGCGAAGGGGATGCCGAACGAGAGCACGACCTGGCTGAGCACGAGGGCGAGCGTCGGATCGAAGCCGATGCCGAGGATCACGAGAGCGGGGATCAGAGTCACGAGCCGACGCGCGAGCAGCGGGATGCGCACGTGCAGCAGTCCGTGCATGATCTCGGCTCCCGCGTAGGCGCCCACCGACGTCGAGGCGAGCCCGGAGGCCAGGAGCCCGACCGCGAAGAACGTTGCGACGACAGGGCCGAGCCCGGCGGCCAGCGCAGCGTGCGCGCCTTCGAGGGAGTCGGTGCCCTCGACGCCGGCGAGGTTCGCGGCGGCGAGCAGCAGGATGCCGAGGTTGACCGTTCCCGCGATCACCATGGCGATCGATACGTCCCAGCGGGTCGCCGTGAGCAGACGCCGGATGCGCGAGGTGTCGGTGCGGACGGCCTCCGTCGACGCATCGGTCGTCGTCGAGCCGAAGCGGTCCCGAGTGAGCGACGAGTGCGCGTAGATCGCATGGGGCATGATCGTGGCCCCGAGGATGGATGCGGCGAGGAGCACCGATCCGGTGTCCTCGAAGCGGGGCATGAGGCCGCCGACGATGCTCGAGGCGTCGGGCGGGGCGACGAAGAGGCCCGCGATGAAACCCACGGTGATGATCACCATGAGCGCGATGATCACGAACTCGAAGGGGCGGGGCCCTCGGCGGCTCTGCACCGCCAGCAGGATCATCGACACTGCCCCCGTGATGACCCCGCCGAGCAGCAGCGGGATGTCGAACAGCAGGTAGAGCGCCACTGCACCGCCGATGACCTCGGCCAGATCGGTCGCCATCGCGACGAGCTCGGCCTGCAGCCAGTACGCGCGTCGGGCCCACGGGTTCTTCAGTCGTGTTCCCAGCACTTCGGGGAGGCTCTGCCCGGTGACGACTCCGAGCTTGGCCGACAGGTATTGGATCAGCCAGGCCATGATGTTGCCGGCGACCACGACCCATACCAGCAGGTATCCGTACTGGGCGCCCGCGGTCATGTTGCTCGCGACGTTGCCCGGATCGAGGTAGGCGACTCCGGCGACGAGCGCGGGTCCGAGAAGCCACAGGCTGCGGGGCGCAGTTGCGCGAGCGGTCGGCGCCGACGCCTCGAGCGCGGAATTTTTAGGCATGCCGAAATCGTAGCGGATTTTTAGGCATGCCGAAATATGTGGTGAGGTGTGCGGCGGATAGCCTGGCGGAATGGAAGAGCAGGCGCCCGCGGATGCGGCGGAGACAGGCGGATCGTCGACGCAGCCCGGCTACGGGGTAGGGCCTTGGCCCGGCGGCGAAGCGGAATGGCCGCAGGGTGAGCAGTACGACTCGGAGCTGTTGGCCGTCGGCGACACGCGCAACGTGATCGATCGCTACCGCTACTGGCGGATGGATGCGATCGTCGCCGACCTCGACACCCAGCGGCATCCGTTCCACGTGGCCATCGAGAACTGGCAGCACGACATGAACATCGGCTCGATCGTGCGCAGCGCGAACGCGTTCCTCGCCGACACCGTGCACATCATCGGGCGTCGCCGCTGGAACAAGCGGGGTGCGATGGTCACCGACCGCTACCAGCACGTCGTGCACCACGAAGACGTCGAGACCTTCGCCGCCTGGGCCGCGGCAGAGGGGCTGCCGATCATCGCGGTCGACAACGTCGAGGGTGCGGTGCCCGTCGACCGCGCCGACCTGCCGCAGAGTTGCGTGCTGCTGTTCGGTCAGGAGGGGCCGGGCCTGTCGGACGCCGCGCTCGCCGCAGCATCCGCCCACATCGAGATCACGCAGTACGGCTCGACGCGATCGATCAACGCCAGTGCGGCCGCCGCCGTGATCATGTACGAGTGGTGCCGGAGATACGCCGACTGACGACTCCGGTCCTCCGGGCCGAGGTCAGTCCCTGTCGATACCGAACGTGTTCCGGTAGAGGGCGGTGACGTCGCGGTCGAGAGCGCGGATCTCGCCGAGCACCTCGTTGCCGAGACCGCCGATCTCCGCCTTGACGACGTGGACGAAAAGCGTCGACACGACCGTGATCATGCCGAACATCGAGGCGGCGAAGACGCCGATCAGCACCCACACCTGAGGCTCTTTCATGGTCAGCATCCTCCGATTCTCGACCGACTCGGATGAGAATGCCATGGCTGGGATGCCTCGATTCGCGAGATTCCGGCATGCGTTGACAACTCCTGCTGCCCGGTATCGGTGCAGGAGGGCTCGTGGCGTCAGGCGCCCGCCGTGACCCAGCGCCCGGAGCGCACTCGCCACCCGAGGGTGCCGAGCCGTGCGAGCAGGTAGACCCCGAAGAACGCGACGGAGAGCCAGATGAGACCGGCCGACGCGTCGACGCCCGTCGCGGCGATGATCCAGAGCGCCGGCAGGAACGGCACGAGGTTCAGCCCACCCGCGATCGCGAGATAGCGCGCGTCGTTCGCCCCCATCAGCACCCCGTCGAGCACGAAGACGACACCCGCGATCGGCTGCGCGACAGCGAGGATGAGGAGCGCCGGCTGCACGAGTGCGGCGATCGACGGATCGCCCGTGAACACGATGCCGAGCACACCCGAGAGCGCCGCGATGAGAGCGCCGACCAGGACGCCGAACCACACTCCCCAGGCGACCGTGCGTCTGAGCACGCGATGCACCTGCCGTTCGTCGCCCGCGCCGAGCTCCTTGCCGATCAGCGCCTGGGCTGCGATCGCGAGGGCATCGAGAGCGAATGCGGCCGCCGAGAAGATGGTGAACACGATCTGCCACCCGGCGAGCTCCTCGGTGCCGATGCCCGTGGCGACGGCGACGGTCGCCAGCAGCGCGGCTCGCAGGCTCACGGTGCGCAGGAACAGCCAGCCACTCGAACGGGCAGTGCTGCCCATGCCGGCTCGCTGCACCGTCAGCGACGCGTCGTGCTTCGCCGCGAGGCGCCGGATCACCAGCACGTAGGCGCCGACCATGCCCCACTGGGCGACGACCGTGCCGGCTGCGGATCCGGCGATGCCCCAGCCCAGGCCGTAGATGAACACCACATTGAGCAGCGCGTTGGAGGCGAAGCCGATTCCGGCGATCCACAGGGGCGTCATGGTGTCCTGCATCCCGCGCAGCAGTCCGGTCGCGGCGAACACGATGAGCATCGCCGGGAGCCCCCACATCGAGACGACCAGATAGGCGTTGGCGTCGGCGGACACGGCGTCGCTCGCGCCGAACAGCGACACGAGCCACGGAGACGCCACGGCCCCGGCCGCGGCGAGCACGGCCCCGATCGCCAGCGCCAGCCACATGCCGTTGATGCCGACCGAGATGGCCTCTCCGGGCCTGCCGGCGCCGAACAGTCTGGCGACGGCCGGAGTGGTCGAGTAGGCGAGGAAGACCATGAGCCCGACGATCGTCTGCAGCACCGCACCCGCGATGCCGAGGCCCGCGAGCGGCGTCGTGCCGAGGTGGCCGACCAGAGCTGCATCGACGATGAGGAACGCCGGCTCTGCGATCAGGGCGCCGAGAGCGGGAACGGCGAGGCGCAGGATCTCGCGGTTGAGAGTGCGCTCGGTCATCCTCCGAGCCTATGGGCTGGGGCCGACAGGGCCTCCGACGCCCCTCCGGTCGTACCCTGGAAGCATCGGATGCGACGGAGGCGCCCATGACGGATCCACGAGAAGCTGCGGCGAGGTACCGCGCGCGGCAGCGGAACGGCGGCGAGGGCGAGGATGACGCCGAATCCGGCACGGCGCCCGGCATCGCGGCGGCCACAGATCGAGCGGCCTTCATCGAGACGGCGATCCAGGTCGCGATCCGCCGCGGCGACTTCGACGATCTTCCCGGTGCGGGCAAGCCCCTCGAGGGCCTCGGCACGCATCATGATCCCGACTGGTGGATCCGCCGCAAGATCGAGCAGGAGAACCTGACGGGTCTCGGCCCACCCGCGATCCTGCTGCGGACCGAGGACCGAGAGCTCGACGACCAGCTCGACCTGCTCGGACGAGAGGCCGACGTGCGCTCGGTGCTCGAGGACTTCAACCGGCGTGTGCTCGAGGCCCGACGTCAGCTGCAGGGCGGCCCTCCCGTCGTGACGAGTCCTCGCGACATCGACGCCGAGGTCGCCGCGTGGGCGCAACGCCGTGCAGCCCGGTTCGCGGCACGGGCGCCGGAGTCCCCCGAGCAGCCGCGACGACGCCGCTTCGGCATCCGCCGCAGGGACTGAGCGTCCGGACGCCGTCTCTCGCACTCCCGCCCGAATGTCGGAGCGACGCCTAGGCTGGTCGGCATGACCGACGTGCTTTCTTCTGGCCTTGAGACCTCCGAGTTCAGCTCCGACATCCGCCCGCAGGACGACCTGTACCGCCATGTCAACGGTGCGTGGCTCGCCCGCACCGAGATCCCCGGCGACAAGGCGCGCTGGGGCTCGTTCCATCTGCTCGCGGAGCAGGCGGAAAAAGACGTCAGGGCGATCATCGAGGAGTCGCAGGATGCCGAGCCGGGCACTCTCGCCCGCAAGATCGGCGACCTGTTCGCGAGCTTCATGGACACCGAGCGCATCGCCGCGGCCGGCGTCACGCCGCTCGCCGAGACGCTCGCCGAGATCGAGGCGATCGACGACATCCCCGCGTTCCTGCGCACGGTCGGCACCTACGACCGCGACGGTCGGGCGCACCTGATCGGGTTCTACGTCGACGGCGACCCCGGAAATCCCGAGCGGTACCTGCCCGTGATCGTGCAGTCCGGTCTGTCGCTGCCCGACGAGAGCTACTTCAGACTCGACACCTTCACCGAGACGCGGGCGGCCTACCGCGCGCACCTCGAGCGGCTGCTCGCGCTCGCCGGGATCGCGGATGCCGCGGGCACCGCCGACCGCTCCATCGCCCTCGAGACCGAGCTCGCCGGCCACCACTGGGACAACGTGCGCAGCCGCGACGCCGTCGCCACCTACAACCTCAAGTCGTGGGCCGAGATCCAGGAGCTCGCGGGTGTCGATCTCGAGCCGTGGCGCGATGCCGTCGCGCCGGCCCGCCCCGAAGCCTTCGCCGAGGTCGTCGTCTCGCAGCCGAGCTTCCTCGAAGGGCTCGGCTCGCTGCTCACCGCCGAGCGCCTCGACGACTGGAAGGCGTGGCTGCGTGCGCAGGTCGCGCACGCGGCGGCTCCGTACCTGACCGACGACTTCGTGCAGGAGAACTTCTCGTTCTACGGCACCGAGCTCACCGGCGTGCCCTCGATCCGCGAGCGCTGGAAGCGCGGCGTATCTGTGACCGAGGGTGCGCTGAGCGAGGCGATCGGCAAGGTGTACGTCGAGCGGCACTACCCGCCGACGGCGAAGGCGGCGATGGACGAGCTCGTCGCGAACCTCATCGAGGCCTACCGGCAGAGCATCACCGACCTCGAGTGGATGACCGCCGAGACCCGTGAGCGCGCGCTCGCGAAGCTCGACTCGTTCACTCCGAAGATCGGTCACCCCACCGTCTGGCGCGACTACTCGAGCCTCGAGATCGACCGCTCCGACCTGTTCGGCAACGTGCGGCGCGCCGCGATCTTCGAGCACGACCGCAACGTCGCGAAGGTCGGCAAGCCGATCGACCGGGACGAGTGGCACATGCCGCCGCAGATGGTCAACGCCTACTACAACCCCTCGATGAACGAGATCGTGTTCCCGGCGGCGATCCTGCAGTACCCGTTCTTCGATGCATCGCGTGACTCGGCCGCCAACTACGGCGGGATCGGCGCGGTCATCGGCCATGAGATCGGTCACGGCTTCGACGACCAGGGCAGCCGCTACGACGGCGACGGCAAGCTCGAGGACTGGTGGACGGACGCGGATCGCACCGCGTTCGAGCAGCGCACCAAGGCCCTGATCGCGCAGTACGACGAACTCGTGCCGGAGGGTCTTGACGCAGAGCACCACGTCAACGGCGCGCTGACGATCGGCGAGAACATCGGAGACCTGGGCGGCCTCGGCATCGCGCTCAAGGCCTACGAGATCTCGCTCGACGGCGCAGAGGCCCCGGTGATCGACGGCTACACGGGCGTGCAGCGCCTGCTGCTGTCGTGGGCGCAGGTCTGGCAGCAGAAGAGCCGCGACGCCGAGACGCTGCGACTGCTCACGATCGACCCGCACTCGCCGAACGAGTTCCGCTGCAACCAGATCGTCCGCAACATCGACGCCTTCTACGAGGCGTTCGACGTCTCCGAATCCGACGCGCTGTGGCTGCCGCAGGACTCGCGAGTGACGATCTGGTGAGTCGTCCCGCCTAGCCGATCAGGCCCCGAGGGTGCCCTGCTGTCTCCTGCATGACGATCTGATGACCGTATACCGGAGTATGTAGGGCATCCTCACTTCACGGGGTTACGATATCCGTGCTGCGGAGGATGGACACCGCAGCATCCCGCCAATCCAACCCCCCTATTAAGGATCACGCGTGGGTGCTTCTGAGCCTGCCGACGGCCCGCCACTGGCCTCGCTGCGCCGCTCTCAGCGGCCCAGCCGACGCTTGCCGCGGCGTGCCGCCACGGGGCGTCGGTCGTTCACCTCGACCCTGCGCGCGCTCGAGCAGCTCGCGGACGCGGGGGCCCAGGTGTCGGTGCATGTCGTCGATCTCGACAACCACACGCACGTCCTCTCGGGTGATGACCATGTGACCATGCCGGTCGCCGGGCTCGGCGTCGTGCCCCTGCTCATCGAGGTGGCGGCCGCGTTCGAGGCGGGCACCCTCGACCCGCTCGAGATCGTCGAGCGCTCCGCCGTCGAGGCGGTGTCGACCTCGGGACTCTGGCGACACCTGCGTGCGCCCGCACTGCCGCTCGAAGACCTCGCCGTGCTCGCAGCGACAGCCGGCGACCCGATCGCGGTCAACGCCCTGCTGCAGCGGGTCGGCCACGATCGCGTGCGTGAGCGCATCGAGGCCCTCGGACTCCGCCGCACGGCTCTTCTCGATCGCTTCCGCGACGAACGTGGCCCCGATGACGCCCCGCAGGTCGCGGTCGGGTCGGCGCGCGAGTTCGCCGGGCTGTTCTCGGCACTCGTCAATTCGCAGGTGGTGGGTGCATCTGTGAGCGCCCAGGTGTCCGAGTGGCTCAGTCTGAATCAGGACCTGAGTCTGGTGGCCTCGTCAACGGGCCTCGACCCCTTCGCTCACGACCATGACGCGCACGGTCTGCTGTTCATCAACAAGACGGGCCGCGATCGCGGTGTGCGGGCAGAGGCCGGCGTGCTCGCCGGTCCCCGCGCAGGTGTCGCCTACTCGCTGATCGTCTGCTTCGACGACCTGTCGATCACCCACCGGCTGCGTGCACACGATGCCTTCCGCGTGCTCGGGGTCGAGCTCATGGAGTACACGCACTGAGGCCAGGCGGGCGTCACCCCGGCAATGACGGGTGCTGCTCTGTCGAACGCTGCCGAGGGATGAACAGCGACAGGACCAGGGCGACGATGCCGGCTGCGATCGCCAGCCAGAAGCACAGATCGAACGCCGCCCGTGTGGGCACCGAGACACCGCCGACGTCGATGCTCATGGCGGCGAGCACCCCGCCCATCACGGCGGAGGCGCTCGACGTGCCGATCGAGCGGAAGAGCGCATTCAGTCCGTTCGATGCGCCCGTCTCGTTCGCGGGCACCGATCGCATGATGATCATCGGCATGGCGGCGAAGGTGAATCCGATGCCGACGCCGATCAGCAGGTTGCCGACGAGGATGTGCCAGACCTCGCTCGACCACAGCAGCACGAACACGTAGGCGAGCACGATCGCGCCGGCGCCGACGGTGAACAGCGGGCGAGGGCCGACGGTGCGCTCGAGCCAGCCCGACAGCGGCGAGATCACCATCATCACCAGGCCCGCCGGCATGATGATGAGTGCGGCCGAGACCATGTCGAGTCCGAAACCGGCACCCGAGGCGGCCGGGCCCTCGAGCAGCTGCGGGAATGTCACGTTCGACGCGAACAGCGCGAAGCCCATGCCGATCGCGGCGATGTTGGTGAACAGCACGGCGGGGCGCGCCGCGACGCGCAGATCGAGCAGCGGATCCGTGGTGCGCAGCTGATACCAGCCCCACACCAGCAGCACGCCGACTCCGCCGACGATGCACGCGAGCGTCAGCGGAGCCGTCCAGCCCCACTCGGCGCCGCGAGAGACGAACAGCAGGATGCCGGTGAGGCCGATCGCGAGTCCGATCGCGCCGATCACGTCGAGGCGTCCGGGGAATCGCAGCACGTCCTCGGGGATCACGAGCAGCACGAGGGCGAGGCCGATGACGCCGAGAGCGGC
Source organism: Microbacterium sp. K2 (assembly GCF_051365005.1). Lineage (NCBI taxonomy): Bacteria > Bacillati > Actinomycetota > Actinomycetes > Micrococcales > Microbacteriaceae > Microbacterium > Microbacterium sp. K2. The sequence continues at coordinate 2,646,702 of NZ_JBLWII010000001.1, forward strand.
CGCGAGCCAGAACAGCCAGTGCCAGTCGGCGTTCACTGCGAGCAGGGCGGCCACCGGCATCCCGATCGCGCCGCCCACGCCCATCGTGGCGCTCATCAGGGCGACGGCGGTGCCCAGACGTTCGGGCGGCAGCACGTCGCGCATGATGGCGATGCCCAGCGGGACCACACCGGTCACCGCACCCTGCAGCGCCCGGCCGATGATCACGCCGACGATCGAGCCCGAGAGCGCCGCGATCAGCGACCCGAGGATCAGCAGCCCGAGCAGCACGATCACGACGCGGCGCTTGCCGTACATGTCGCCCAGTCGGCCCGAGATCGGGGTGGCGACCGCGGCGACGAGCAGCGTGATCGTGACGACCCACGTGGTGTCCTCGCGGGATGCGTTCAGCAGTCGAGGAAGCTCGGCCTGCAGCGGCACGACCAGTGTGAACATGAACGACGAGCAGAGCCCGGCGAACGCCAGGACCGCGACGATCGCCCACTTCGGTGATGTTCGGGAGAGTCTTCTGCGCGCGCGATCATCGTTCTCTCCCATCGCTTCAGGCTATCGGCGTCTGAGACACCCGAGGCGCGAGCGCCCGTGCCGTGATCGTCAGCTCACGCCCTTCATCAGCCGCAGCACCGGCTTGACGGCGAAGAGCAGTCCGAGGCCGACCACGATCGCGATGGCGCCGAGGATCGAGAAGTAGGGCACCTCGTTCGTCGGGTCGTAGAACTGCACGAGCCAACCCGAGATCGCCGTGCCCAGCGCGATCGACAGGAAGAACAGGGCGACCATCTGGGTGTGGAACACCTTCGGGGCGAGCTTCGTGGTGACCGACAGACCGACCGGCGAGATCAGCAGCTCGGCGATCGTGAACACCAACAGGATGCCGACGATCGCGATCAACGGGGTGGGGTTGGCGCCACCGCCCGCGAAGGGCAGGAACAGCAGGAATGCCGCGCCCATGATCATCGCGCCCAGTGCGAACTTGACCGGAGTCGAGGGCTGACGGCGGCCGAGGCGGGTCCAGATCGCCGCGAAGACGCCGGAGAGGATGATGATGAACACGGGATTGATCGACTGCACCCACGAGACGGGCATCTCGAATCCGAAGATGTTGCGGTCGAGGCGCTCGTCGGAGTAGACCGTGAGCACGGTGAACTGCTGCTGGTAGAGCGACCAGAAGGCGACGCTCGTGACGAAGAGGGGCAGGAACCCCCAGACGCGCGAACGCTCGGTGCCGTCGATCCGGCGGCTGCTGAGGATGACCGCGAAGTAGGCCGCCGTCGCGACGATCGTTCCGATGATGACGATGGACGCCAGGTTGTCGGCTCTGATCACTCCGATGAGCACCAGCACCGCGATGAGGGCGACCGCTGCGACCGCGATGATCGCGACGAGCGGGTAGCGCGAGGACGGCAGCGGGTTCGGCACGCGTCGTGCCTCGTCCGGCAGCGCCTTGCGGCCGAAGGAGTACTGCACGAGTCCGAGCGTCATGCCGATCGCGGCGAGACCGAACCCGTAGTGGAATCCGAGGGACGACTGCAGGATGCCGGTGAGGATCGGACCCATGAAGGCGCCGAGGTTGATGCCGAGGTAGAACAGCGAGAATCCGGCATCCCGACGGGTGTCGTCTGCGCTGTAGAGGGTGCCGACGACCGAGGTCGCATTCGCCTTCAGGCCGCCCGAGCCGAGCGCGACGAGCACGAGACCCACGCCGACCCCGATGAACCCGGGGAGAAGGGCGAGGGCGATGTGTCCGGCGACGATCACGATCGCGCTGAGGAACAGCACGCGCTCCGAGCCCAGCATCCGATCGGCGATCCACGCGCCGAGGATGGTGGAGAGGTAGACCGACCCGCCGTAGGCACCGACGATCCCGCCCGCGACGGCCTGGGAGAGTCCGAGGCCTCCCTCGGTGACAGAGAAGTACAGGTAGATGAGCAGGATGCCCTGCATGCCGTAAAAGCTGAAACGTTCCCACATCTCGACGCCGAAGATGTGGACGAGCGCCCAGGGCTGCCCGAAGAACCGGGTGTCGGACTTCTCGGCCGTCGTATCGCTGGATGCCATTACTCCACGGTACGCCCGGTCGCGACGTGATTCCCAGCCCACTCGCACGTGTTCGATTCCGATATCTGCGACCGGAGGGGCAGACTGGGGGCGTGCGAACCATTCGTGATCTGGACACCGTTGAACTCATCATCGCCGCGCAGGGCCTGCTCGACTCCATCCGCGGCCCCGAGCGTGTGATCGACGCCGGCACTCTGCGAGCGCTGCAGCAGTCGGGCAACTATGTCGTCGGACTCTTCGACGCCGAGAGCGGCGAAGAGCGGATGGTGGGTGCCTCGATCGCCTTCTTCGGTGCCCCCGGACGCCGCGCGATGCACTCGCACATCACGGCATTGCTGCCCGAGTACCGCGGACGCGGCTGGGGGCGGGAGCTCAAGGAGCACCAGCGCCAGTGGGCGTTCTCGCGCGACGTCGGCCGCATCACCTGGACCTTCGACCCGCTCGTCGCCCGCAACGCGCACTTCTTCCTCACGGTTCTCGGGGCCCGTGTGACCGGGTACTCGGTGAACCGCTACGGCATCTTCGGCGGAGGGGATGCCGGAGACGAGAGCGACCGGCTCGACGTCGAGTGGGCGCTCGCCGACATCGCCAAGTCGCCGGCATCCGATGCGGTCGCGGAGACGCTGGAGATCCCCTCGGACATCGAGACCATGCGCGTCGAGGATCCGGACGCCGCACACGAGTGGCGCATGCGTCTGCGAGCGCAGATGGAGGGTCTGCTGAGCAGCGGCCTGACGCTCTCAGGGTTCGATGTCGAGAAGGGCTACCTCTTCACCGCCTGAGGGGGCGGCCCCGACCCGGCCAGGGTCCTGACGCGAACCGGTCGCGGATAAGATTGACGTGCCCGTGATCACGGGCTTTCCCACAGCCGACCATTGGAGCCACCGTGGCCGAACAGTCCCGTCTCGACAAGGTCATCGCCCTTGCCCGCCACCGCGGGTTCGTCTTCCAGGCGGGTGAGATCTACGGCGGTTCGCGGTCCGCGTGGGACTACGGGCCCCTCGGCACCGAGCTCAAGGAGAACATCCGCCGCCAGTGGTGGCAGACGTTCGTGCGCGGCCGTGGCGACATGGTGGGGCTCGACTCGAGCATCATCCTGCCCAAGCGCGTGTGGGAGGCCTCCGGTCACGTCGCCACCTTCACCGACCCGCTGGTCGAGTGCCTGAGCTGTCACAAGCGCTTCCGTGCCGACAACCTCATCGAGGACTTCGAGGCGCGCAAGGGTCGCAAGGCCGAGAACGGCCTCGCGGACGTGCCGTGCCCCAACTGCGGCACCAAGGGCCAGTACACCGAGCCCAAGTCGTTCTCCGGTCTCGTCAAGACGTACCTGGGTGTCGTCGACGACGAGTCGGGCCTGTACTACCTGCGCCCCGAGACCGCGCAGGGCATCTTCGTGAACTTCTCGAACGTGCTCACCGCCAGCCGCAAGAAGCCGCCGTTCGGCATCGGCCAGGTCGGCAAGGCGTTCCGCAATGAGATCACCCCCGGCAACTTCATCTTCCGCACGCGCGAGTTCGAGCAGATGGAGATCGAGTTCTTCACGCCGCCCGCCGACGCGCAGCAGTGGTTCGAGCACTGGGTCGAGGCTTGCTGGAACTGGTTCATCGACCTGGGCATCGACCCCGAGAACATGCGGCAGTTCGATGTGCCCGAAGACGATCGCGCGCACTACTCCGCCGGCACCATCGACGTCGAGTACAAGTTCGGCTTCGCGGGCAAGGAGTGGGGCGAGCTCATGGGCGTCGCGAACCGCACCGACTACGACCTGTCGAGCCACAGCGAGGCGTCAGGTCAGAGCCTCACCTACTTCGACCAGGCCACGGGCGACCGCTACACGCCGTACGTGATCGAGCCGTCGTTCGGCCTCACGCGCGCCATGATGGCGTTCCTCGTCGACGCGTACCGCGAGGAGGAGGTGCCGAACGCCAAGGGCGGCACCGACGTGCGCACCGTGCTCAAGCTCGACCCCCGTCTCGCACCGGTCAAGGCCGCCGTGCTGCCGCTGAGCCGCAACGAGCGACTGTCGCCGCTCGCGCGCGAGGTCGCCGACACGCTGCGCAGCTCGTGGGCCGTCGACTTCGACGACGCGGGTGCTATCGGTCGCCGGTATCGCCGACAGGACGAGATCGGCACGCCGTTCTGCGTCACGATCGACTTCGACTCGCTCGACGACCGCGCCGTCACCGTGCGCGACCGCGACACGATGGCGCAGGAGCGCGTCTCGATCGACGAGCTGCACGAGTACCTGGCCGAGCGTCTCAAGGGCGCCTGACGCTCGGACGATCCGAACGAGAGGCCCGCTGTCCGAGAGGATGGCGGGCCTCTCTCGTCAGCCGGTGACGGTCAGCTGCACCTGATCAGTGCCGCCCGCCTCGACCCAGGCCAGTGATCGCTCGAGGATGCCGCGGAGCACGTCGAGATCGATCTTCTCGAGATCCTTGATGTAGAGGCATCCGACGCCCGTGGTGTGCGGGCCGAGCTTCTCGAGCGCTTCGGAGTGGGCGTCGACGCCGTCGAACAGGTAGATCGTCGTCGCCGTCTTGCGCGGGGCGAACCCGAGCAGGCCGCTGTCGCCCTCGGTGCCGGTCGGATACCTGTAGTGGCAGCTGCCGAAACCGATGATCGTGCCCCAGGTCTGAGGGTCGCGGCCCGTGATCTCCTGCATGAGGGCGGTCAGCGTCTCGGCATCCCGACGGCGGACCGCCGGAGTGGATCGGGCGATGAGTCCGGCGACGTCATCGCCGGTGGGCTTCATGCCTTCACCTTCGCCGCGGCCTTCATGGCCTTCTTGTGCTCGCGCACCTTGGCCAGCGACTCGGGCGAGACGATGTCCGCGACGCTGCGATACGAGCCCTCGACGCCGTAGTCGCCCGCGGCCTCGCGCCACCCCGCGCCGGTGAACCCGTACTGCTTGCCGAGCAGCGCGAGGAAGATCTTCGCCTTCTGCTCGCCGAAGCCGGGCAGAGCCTTGAGGCGCTTGAGCACCTCGGAGCCCGACGGGTCGCCTTCGGTCCAGAGTGCCGAGGCGTCTCCGCCCCACTGATCGACGAGCTCCTGGCAGAGCGTCTGCACGCGCGCCGCCATCGAGCCGGGGAATCGATGCACGGCCGGGGTCGCTTTGAACGCCTCGAGGAACTCGTCGGGGTCCATGCGGGCGATCGCGGTGGCGTCGGCCGCGCCGGTGCGCTGCTCGATCTTGAGCGGTCCCGCGAACGCCGTCTCCATCGGGACCTGCTGATCGAGCAGCATCCCGACCAGAAGCGCGAGCGGGTTGTTCGTGAGCAGAGCGTCAGCGGCGGTGTCTCCGGTGATGTGAAGGGCCATACCTCCAGTCTGGCACCCCCGATGATGGCAGCGGAGTCAGATGCGCTGCAGCTTCGGGAGCGGACCCTCGAGGCGTGCGATCGACACCCTCACATCGGCGATGTCGGCCTTGAGCTCCGTCTTGACGTCAGCGATCTCCGTCTTGAGCTCGACCCGCAGGTCGGCGATGTCGCCTTTCAGTTCTGTGCGGAGTTCGGCGATGTCGCCTTTCAGTTCTGTGCGGAGTTCGGCGATGTCGCCTTTGAGCTCTGTGCGGAGTTCGGCGATGTCGCCTTTGAGTTCGACCCGGAGATCGGTGATCTGCGTCTCGACATTCGTGAATCTCTCATCGATGCTGTGAAAGCGGGTGTCCAGTGCCTTCGACTGCTTCGCGAGCATCCTCGAGACCCCGCCGAGCACGGTCGCGCTGAAGGCGAAGAGGGCAACGATGATGCTGATCACATCGGGATCCACGAGCATCCTCCCAGTCTGCGCGCGGGGATGGGCTTTGTCATGGTTCGACGATATGAAGCACGGGCGATGCGTGCAGGCGTCCGAGGCGAGATCCCCGGAGCCGGGGGAGAGGTCTCCGCGGAGACTTCTCGTGCAGTGAGGGTGAGTCCCTCAGGCGGTCGCGGCGTCGTCGGCGTCAGAGGCCTGCGCGGGCTCGATCGGCTCGATGCCGTACATCGTCGAGAGCGCGGCGGCGAAGTCGTCTGCGCGTCCGGTGGCGGCGAGTTCGTGCGCGCGCGTGGTCGGCACGTGCAGCAGCACACCGGTCAGGTGGCGGAGGGCCTGCTCGACCTTGCCGTCGTCGTCGCCCCGGGCCCGCGCTCGGGCGATCTCGGACTCGAGCAGCGCGAACATGTGCGACCGCAGCGCGACGACCGATGGGGTGACGCTCTGCCGGCTGCCGACGACGTGGAAGGTGTCGGCTGCTTCGCGCACGACGGTGCGCGCGGCATCCGTCGCCTGCAGCTCCTCGAGCGGTGCGTGCAGGCTGATGGTCTCGAGATCGAGCAGGGCGACGCCCTCGAGGGCGGCGACAGCGGGGTCGACGTTGCGCGGCATGCCGAGGTCGACGACCATCTGGTTGTGGGATGCCACGGGGCAGCCCTCAGGAGCGATGCCGGTCGGCGCCTGCAGGTGCTCGGGAGTGAGCACGGGAGCGGCCGTCGTCGTGCAGGTGATCAGCAGGCTCGATCGCGAGGCGACGCGCGCGTAGTCCTCCGCGGAGACCGCACGGATGCCGTGCTTCGCGGCGAACTTCTCTGCGCGACCCGAGGGCGAGTACACCGAGATGTTGACGGCTCCGCGTTCGCGGAGGGTCGCGAGGGTGACGGCCGCATAGGCGCCGGTGCCGACGAGCAGCACGCGCTCAGTCGACCAGTCGACGATGCGGCTGTCGGCGAGCTCCAGAGCGAGACGCACGAGTGAGCGGCCGGCGCGGCCGAGCGCCGTGACGTTCTTGACCTTGCGCTGCGCCTGGCTGGCCCGCTGGAAGAGGCGTTCGAGTTCGGGGGAGGTGGTGCCCTCCTTGCGCGCGGCCTTCAGTGCTCGGCGCACCTGGCCTGCGATCTCGCCTTCGCCGGAGACGACGGACTCGAGCCCGGAAGCGACGGAGAAGAGGTGCTCTGCAACACGGCGGCCGGAGTGCACCTCGTAGGCGCCGTCGAGTTCGGTGGCGCGGATGCCCGTTGACGCCTCGACGGCCTCGAGCACGGCCTCGACGCCGATCGCACCTGCTGCGGTGACGGGCTCGTCCATCTCGACGTAGGCCTCGAAGCGGTTGCAGGTAGCAAGAACTACCGCACCCTGCACGCAGGACGCCATGTCCACGACCGTGGAGGCGACGTCATCGGGGGTGCGGCTCAGGCGTTCGAGCAATTCGAAGGGGGCGGTCTTGTGACTCGCCGTGACAACCAGCAGCACCGTTCGATTCTACCTGAGGCTTCATGCAGGTCGGCCCAGGGGCGGATGGGAGGATGGAGGCATGGCCCTCTCCGACGCTCCGCTGCTGCGCGCCCTCACCGGCCCCCGACCCGAGCATGCCCCCGTGTGGTTCATGCGACAGGCCGGCCGATCGCTGCCCGAGTACCGCGAGCTGCGGGTCGGAACACGCATGCTCGACGCGTGCCTCACACCTGACCTCGCCGCCGAGATCACTCTGCAGCCGGTGCGACGCCACGGCGTCGACGCCGCGGTGTTCTTCAGCGATATCGTGATTCCGCTGCGCCTGGCCGGCGTGGAGGTCGAGATCGAAGCCGGCCGTGGGCCCGTGTTCGCGAACCCCGTGCGCACCGCGGCCGATGTCGATCGCATCACGGCGATCGATCCTCTCTCGCTCGACGGCACCGCGATCGCCGAGGCCGTGGGCATCGTCACCGCAGAGCTCGGGGACACCCCGCTGATCGGCTTCGCCGGTGCCCCGTTCACGCTGGCCGCCTACCTCGTCGAGGGCGGCCCGTCGAAGGAGCACCTGCGCGCCCGCGCCATGATGCACGCCGACCCCGACTCGTGGAATCGTCTCGCGGGGTGGCTCGCGCAGGTCTCGCGCCGGTTCCTCGAGATCCAGCGCGACGCCGGAGCATCCGTGGTCCAGCTGTTCGACTCGTGGGCGGGCTCACTGAGCACCGCCGACTACCGCGCATTCGTGGCTCCGCACTCGAAGGTCGCGCTCGACGGCATCGGCGTGCCCAGCATCCACTTCGGCGTCGGCACCGGCCCTTTCCTCGATGACATGCGCCTGGGCGGAATCGCCGACGGCGTCGGCGTCGACTGGCGCCTGCCTCTCGACCAGGCCGCGGCGATCCTCGGACCCGACGTCTCCCTGCAGGGCAACATCGACCCGGCGCTGCTCTCGGCGCCGTGGCCGGTTCTCGAGACGCACGTGCGTGACGTGGTCGAGCGAGGGCGCGCGGCCAGAGGCCACATCGTCAATCTCGGACACGGCGTTCCGCCCGAGACGGACCCCGATCAGCTCACCCGCATCGTCGAGCTGGTGCACTCGATCTGACCGCCTGCGCGCCCTACCGCGGCTCCACCGAGCGGTATCTAGCACGAGTGCTATATTGCAAACATGACAGATAGCGCGTCAGACATCTTCGCGGCATTGGCCCATCCGACGCGTCGTCAGATCCTTCAGGACCTCAAGGACGGCGAGCTCGCGGCGGGCGAGATCGCCTCGCGTTTCTCGGCGAGCGGCCCCACCATCTCGCGACACCTGAGCGTGCTTCGGCAGGCGGGCCTCGTCAGCGAGCGCCGCGATGCCAACCGCATCCTGTACTCACTCGTCGGCGAGCGTCTCGCGCTCTCGGTCGGCGACTTCCTCTCGACGGTGTGCCCCGAGCAGATCGTGCTCCGCGAGGTGCGCAAGCGCGGCTCCGGACGCGCCGCCACCGCGGCCGCAGAGGCCTGAGCCGCGCCACCGCGCCAGAGCACGCCGATGGTTCTCCGCACTGTGTCCGCTTTTCCGGCCGCGATCGGTGAGGCGTCCGGGTCGCGAGTGAAAGGATTGACGCATGCCGTCGAACCCCGCGAACAGTGAGTCGTCCCCAGCCGAGTCCGCGACTCTGGCAGCCCGCGCGGTCACGCGCCACATCATCGTCATCGGCGGAGGCGTCGGAGGACTGATCGCGGCTCGCGAGTGCGTCAAGGTCGGCATGCACGTCACGGTGCTCGAGGCGTCGGATGCCGTCGGCGGCGCGATCCGTCAGGCCGAGATCGACGGCGTCGTCGTGGACGCCGGGGCGGAGAGCTATGCGACCAGGGGCGGCCGAGTCCGCGCTCTCCTGACCGAACTCGGTCTCACCGATCGCATCGTCGCCCCCGCGGCCGGCAGCGCCTGGCTGGCGGGCATCCCCGGCGTCGGAGCCGCACCGCTGCCGGTCGGCGGCATCCTCGGCATCCCGAGCAATCCGTTCCAGGAGGACGTGCGGCGCATCATCGGCTGGTCCGGTGTGTGGCGTGCGTACCTCGACCGCGTGCGCCCGCCTCTCACGATCGGCCACAACCAGAGTCTCGGCAAGCTGGTGTCCTCGCGCATGGGAGTCAAGGTGCGAGACCGGCTGGTGGCTCCGGTGACGACGGGCGTGTACTCGGCGTCGCCCGAAGACGTCGATGTCGACATCGCTGCGCCCGGGCTCAACGCCGCCCTCACGCGCGTCGGTTCACTGTCGGGCGCTGTGCAGGCTCTGCGTGACGAGAGCGCGGCGCGTGCGGCGCAGGCCACTGCGGCGCAGGCGCCCGGTGCTGCCGTCGAGGGCCTCGCCGGCGGCATGATGGTCCTGATCGACGCACTGGTCGCCGACATCGAGAAGCTCGGCGGCGTCGTCCGCACGGGCGTGCGGGTGACCGAGATCACGCGGTCCGCTTCGAGCTGGACCGTGCGTGCCGAGGGGCAACCGCTCGCGGATGCGGATGCGGATGCTGTCCTTGGTGCGGACGCGGCCGCGGAGGAGTTCGAGTTCGCCGCCGACGGCGTCGTGCTGGCGACCTCGGAGGCGGTGGCGCGGAGTCTGCTCGAGAACACCGCACCTGCCCTCGCCGAGACCGCGGTGGCGGATGCGCCGGAGATCGAGATCGTGACGCTGCTGCTGCAGGCCTCTGCGCTGCAGGGCGCACCTCGGGGCACGGGCGTCCTGACGGTCCCCGGCAGCCACACCGCGAAGGCGCTCACGCACTCGACGGCGAAGTGGGAGTGGCTCCGGGCGGCCGCCGGCGATCGGCACCTGGTGCGCGTCTCGTTCGGCGCCCAGGGAGAACCGGCAGCGACCGCAGGCCTCGACGATGACGAGGCCGCGCGTCTCGCGCTCCGCGAAGCATCCGCTCTCCTCGGCGTCCCGCTCGCGGCCGACGATCTCATCGGTTCGCACCGCTCGCGGTTCGTTCAGTCGCAGCCCGCGTCGATCATCGGCTCGGGCGAGCGACGAGAGGCGGCACGATCGGCGATCCAGGGCGTTCCCGGCCTTGCAGCGGTGGGTGCGTGGCTCGCGGGCACCGGGCTCGCGCAGGTGATCCCCGACGCGCGAGAAGAAGCCGATCGGCTGCGGCGATCGCTGCTCTGGGACTGACCCGCGCGTGTCGGGGGTCGTCGGCCGCGCTCCCGCGCGCGACGCGCCCGCTGAGGCCGACCCGAAAGTCGCTCTGCTGTCAACCCTCTGCCTGACAGATGCCGAAATCGGCATACGGGGCTACGCTGGACACCTGGCAGGCGGCTCCGCGCCGTCGGTTCGCCCCAGGCGTTCACACCGGAACAACGTGAGGAGACCCCATGAAGGGGAAGATCGGACTCGTCGTAGGAATCGGCGTGGGATACGTGCTCGGAACCCGTGCAGGCCGCGAGCGCTACGAGCAGATCAAGACGCAGTGGCTGAAGGTCTGGAACCTCGACCAGGTGCAGGATCAGGTCGACAAGGTCAAGGGCTACGTCGGCGACAAGGCTGCGGCAGTGCCCGGTGCGATCTGGACCGGCGTGCAGAAGGTCGTCAAGTCGGCGAGCGGCGGAGACAAGACCGCCGGCCAGCGCCTCGACTCCGCTGTCGCTGCGGGCCGCAAGGCCGCTGACGACATCGTCGACGCCACCGAAGACGCCGTCGAAGAGGTCAAGGACGCCGCGAAGAAGGACGACGCGAAGAAGCCTGCGGCCAAGAAGCCGGCATCCCCGCGCTCCACCGCCGCGAAGTCTGGCAGCTGACATGCCCCGCGGATACCGCGATCGTGCCGAGGACAGCCTGCTGTCCCTGATCGGCGATCTTCCCGAACTCATCAGCAGCCTCGTCAAGGCCGAGATCGATGCAGCCAAGACGTGGATCTCGAAGACCGCCAAGGACGCAGGGATCGGCTCGGTCTGGTTCCTCGTCGCTCTCTTCTTCCTGTTCTGGGCCGTTCCGGTGATCCTGGTCTTCGCGATCGCCGGGCTGTCGTCGTGGTGGCCGGTCTGGCTCTCCGCGCTGGCCGTGTTCGGAATCCTGATCCTCGCCGTGCTGCTGTTCGCGCTGCTCGGCATCCTGAAGTTCCGCAAGGTGCTCGCTCGCAAGAACCCCGCCCAGGCGGTGGGCGAGGACATCAGACTCGTGAAGGAAGCCGGCTATGACGAACTCTGAGATCACGAGGCCGCTGCCCAAGACGGCCGTCCCCGCAGGGATCGTCGACCCGGTGCAGTCCGCCCGCGCCGAGCTCAAGGCCGCGCTCGCGGCGATCGAGGTCAAGGGCAACTTCCCTCGGCGGATCGACAAGGCATCGAAGCGCGCTGCGGCGAAGGCACGGGTGTTCGCCGACCGCAACCCGGCCGCGGCGGTCGCCGGGGCGGTGGGAGTCGCCGTGATCGTGGGCGGAGCCGTCTGGGCGATCGCCCGCGCTCTCTCTCGCTGACCGGAGGCGAATCCTCGCATCCTGACTCGCGTTCGCGAGTGATTCACAAAGGGGGCAGACTGGATCCATGTCCGATGCACGCGAAGAGAACCCGTCCGGCTTCACCCTCTGGGCCGTCTGGCGACGAAACCCCGATATCGCGGTCACCGAGTCCGACTCCACGGAGCTCGAGACGATCGTCTCCTACATCGAGGACTCCGGCGTCACGGTACGCGGCTTCTACGACGTCTCAGGCCTGAAGGCCGACGCCGACCTGCTGGTGTGGCTGCACGGAGACACCGCGGAAGACCTGCAGAAGGCTCTGCGGCGCCTGCGGCGCACCGAGCTGCTGCGCACCCTGCTGCCCGTCTGGAACGTCATGGGTGTGCACCGCGATGCCGAGTTCAATCGTGCGCACGTGCCGGGGTTCCTCCGCGGAGTCGACCCCAAGGACTGGCTGTGCCTGTACCCGTTCGTCCGCACGCCCGAGTGGTATCTCGCACCGGAGGAGGAGCGCCGCAAGATGCTCGCCGATCACGGTCGCAAGGGGGCCGCGTTCACGGGCGTCATCGCCAACACGGTCGCCGCGTTCGCCCTGGGCGACTACGAGTGGATCCTGCCGCTCGAAGCCGATGAGGTCACCGAGCTGGTCGACCTCATGCGTGACCTGCGCTACACCGACGCGCGTCTCTACGTGAAGGAGGAGATCCCGTTCTACACGGGCCGTCGCCTCCGGTTCGACGAGATCGCGGACGTGCTGCAGTAGGTCGACGATGAGCACTCAGAGTCACACAGCCGTCCCGATCCGACTGGGCACCCGCCGCAGCGCGCTGGCGCAGGCGCAGTCGGGTCATGTCGCCGCCGCCCTCGAGAAGATCTCGGGTCGGCCCGTCGAGCTCGTGCCGATCACCAGCGAAGGCGACACGAATCGTGCGTCGCTGTCGGAGATCGGCGGCCAGGGCATCTTCGCCACACGTCTGCGTGAGGCGCTGCTCGCCGGGGAGTGCGACTTCCTGGTGCACTCGCTCAAGGACCTGCCCACGGCGATCCCCGAGGGGCTGGTCATCGCGGCCACTCCGGTGCGTGAGGACGCACGTGATGTCGCGATCACGCGCGGAGGCACCCCGCTGCACCAGCTGCGCTCCGGCAGCAAGGTGGGCACAGGGTCTCCCCGTCGCATCGCTCAGGTGCACCGCAGGGCTCCGCACGCGGAGGTCGTCGACATCCGCGGCAACGTCGATTCACGTCTGCAGCGAGTCGCATCCGGCGAGCTGGATGCCGTCATCCTCGCTGCCGCCGGTCTGTCGCGCCTCGGGACCGACTCGCCGCTTCACCGCGAGGAGTTGGGTCTCTCCGAGTGGCCGACCGCTCCCGGACAGGGTTCGCTCGCGGTCGAGACGCGCTCCGACGCTCCGGCTGAGCTGCTCGCCGCCCTCGCTGAAATCGACGACCACGACACCCGGCTGGCCATCACGGTCGAACGCGGGATCCTCGAAGGACTCGACTCCGGATGTCAGGCCCCGATGGCCGCTCATGCTGTCGTCAACGGCGATGAGATCCGTGTCAGGACGGTGGTCTACTCGACCGACGGCGGCCGCCGGATCGGCCTCGACGTCACGGAGACTCTGAACGGGGAGTATATTCGTCGGAACGGCAGCGGCAATGGAGCGGATGCTGCCGATGGTGCAGACCCGATGCGCACAGCACGCGAGTTCGGGTTGTCTGTCGCCCATCGGCTGCTCGAGCAAGGGGCGGCCGACCTCGTCTCCCGAGAGCATTCCTCATCATGACCAATTCGAAGCAGGACCGGCCGCTCGACGGCTGGCGCATCCTCGTACCCCGCGGAGGCCCGTGGGGCGACGGCGTCGCCGCCAGTCTGCGTTCGCGTGGAGCGGTGCCCGTCGTCGCGCCGCTGATCAACTTCGCGGCCACCACCGATCAGGCCGCGCTCGACGTGGCACTGACCCGGCTGGCCGCCGGAGAGTACGACTGGCTGACGGTGACGAGCGCGACGACCGTCGACGTGATGTTCGCGCACCGCGCGGTGGTGCCGCGTCGCACGAAGATCGCGGCGGTCGGCGAGACCACCGCGGCCGCTCTGCAGGCGGTCGGGTACGAAGTAGCGATGGTGCCCGACGAAGACAACTCGGCGGCGGGCATGGCTGAGCAGCTCATCGCCCTCGAGGCCGAGCCGCGTCGCATCCTGGCTCTGCGCAGCGAGATCGCGAAGCCCGTGCTCAGCGTCCTGCTGCAGGAGGCCGGTCACGACGTCGACAGCGTCGTCGCCTATCGAACCGTCGGCGTGCCGGTCACCGACCGCATCAAGCGCGACGTCGAGAACGGACGCATCAACGCGATCCTGATCACGAGCGGTTCGGTCGCCGAGCAGGTGCGCGAGCAGTTCCCCCTGATCCCGGATGAGACCCTGCTGGCGGCGATCGGTCCGCGGACCGCGAAGGATGCCGACAGGGCGGGTCTGCCGATCACGGTCGTCGCCGACCGCCAGACGGTCGACGCGCTCATCGATGCCGTGTCGAGCTACACCCTTCCGCACGCGGCGGACGAGCTGGCGCCGTGAGCTTCCCCGATGTCCGACTGCGTCGCCTGAGGCAGTCTCCTGCCGTCCGTGGCCTGGTGCGGGAGACCTCTCTCGAGCCGCGGCAGCTGGTGCTGCCGCTGTTCGTCCGCGAGGGGATCACCGAGGCTGCCCCGATCGGGTCGATGCCCGGCGTCGCGCAGCATTCGCTCGACTCTCTGCGGGCCGCGGCAGTCGAGGCCGCCGAGGCGGGTGTCGGCGGTGTGATGCTGTTCGGAGTTCCGGCCGTCAGAGATGCTCAGGGCTCGGGTGCCGACGACCCGAAAGGCATTCTGAACGTGGCCACAGAGGCGCTCGCGGCCGAGGTCGGGGATGCCCTCGTCGTGCAGACCGACCTGTGCCTCGACGAGTTCACCGACCACGGTCACTGCGGCGTGCTCGCGGCAGACGGCTCGGTCGACAACGATGCGACTCTCGATCGCTACGCGTCGATGGCGCTCGCTCAGGCTCGAGCCGGCTCTCAGCTGCTGGGCCTGTCGGGAATGATGGACGGCCAGGTCGCCGTCATCCGCGAGGCGCTCGATTCCGAGGGCTTCACCGACACGCTGCTTCTCGCCTACGCCGCGAAGTACGCGAGTGCTTTCTACGGCCCGTTCCGTGAGGCCGTGGATTCGCAGCTGAAGGGCGACCGTCGCACGTACCAGCTCGACCCGGGCAACCGACGCGAGGGTGTGCGGGAGGCTGTCGTCGACGAGCAGGAGGGCGCCGACATCGTCATGGTGAAGCCGGCCATGGCCTTCCTCGACGTGCTGCGCGAGGTGCGCGATACCGTGCATATTCCGGTGTGGGCATACCAGGTCTCCGGCGAGTACGCGATGATCGAGGCCGCCGCGGCGAACGGCTGGATCGACCGCCGCGCGTCGATCCTCGAGTCGCTGCTCTCGATCCGCCGCGCCGGTGCCGATGTCGTCCTGACTTACTGGGCGACCGAGGCCGCGCGTTGGCTGCGCGCCTGACAGCGCTTCATCGCCTCGCTCGTGGCGGGGTCGTCTGAGTCCCTCCCTCAGGTCTGCCGACTAGCCTGGAGGTGATGGCGGGAGAGTTCCGCGCATCGCTGAGGAGTGTGCTGTGACCGACCGCAATGACGACCTGTTCTCCGCTGCCCGCACGGTGATTCCCGGTGGTGTGAACTCGCCGGTGCGTGCGTACGGCTCTGTCGGCGGCACGCCGCGCTTCCTCGCCTCGGCGAAGGGTGCGACGGTCACGGATGCCGCGGGCAACGAGTACGTCGACCTCGTCGCGTCGTGGGGACCGGCGCTGCTCGGCCACGCGCACCCTGAGGTCGTCACCGCCGTGCAGGAGGCAGCCACACGAGGACTCTCGTTCGGTGCCCCGACCGAGGGCGAGGTGGAGCTCGCTCAGCTGATCGCGGACCGAGTGCGGTTCGGAGAGATCCGGCCCGTCGAACGAGTGCGGCTGGTATCGACCGGCACCGAAGCCACCATGACGGCCATCCGACTCGCGCGCGGTGCGACCGGACGCGACCTGCTGGTCAAGTTCGCCGGTCACTACCACGGGCATTCCGACGGTCTCCTCGCCGCGGCCGGCTCGGGCGTCGCGACTCTCGCTCTGCCCGGCTCTGCGGGGGTGCCCGCGCCGATCGCCGCGCAGACCCTCGTGATCGACTACAACGACCCCGACGCGCTGGCCGCGGTGTTCGCCGAGCACGGTGACCGCATCGCGGCGGTGATCGTCGAGGCCGCAGCCGCGAACATGGGCGTGGTTCCGCCGCTGCCGGGGTTCAACCGGCTGCTGGCCGAGACTGCCCATGCGCATGGTGCCCTGCTGATCCTCGACGAGGTGCTGACGGGCTTCCGCGTGCACCCCGCAGGCTTCTGGGGGCTCCAGGCTGCGGCCGGCGAGGACTATCTGCCCGACATCTTCACGTTCGGCAAGGTCGTCGGCGGCGGCATGCCCCTGGCCGCGCTCGGTGGACGTGCTGAAGTCATGGATCTGCTCGCTCCTCTGGGGCCGGTGTACCAGGCAGGCACACTGTCGGGTAATCCGCTCTCGGTCGCCGCCGGCCTCGCGACCTTGCGCCTGGCGACCCCCGAGGTCTACGCGACCGTCGACGCCGCCGCATCCCGGGTCTCCAGCGCTCTGGAGGGCGCTCTCGCGGACGCCGGCGTCGCCCACGCCGTCGCACACGCGGGGAACCTCTTCAGCGCCTCCTTCCGGGCTTCGGCGCCCCGTACGTATGCCGAGGCGCAGGCTCAGGAGTCGTTCCGGTACGCGCCGTTCTTCCACGCGATGCGCGAGCAGGGAGTCGCGCTGCCGCCGAGTGTGTTCGAGGCCTGGTTCCTCACCGCCGCGCATGGCGAGGAAGAGCTTCAGCGCATCGAAGCGGCGCTGCCTATCGCGGCCGAGGCTGCTGCCGCTGCTCGCGGGGTCTAAGAACCTCAGACGAACATCACTCGTCGTCGTGGCGAGTCCCGATAGGTGCGGCCGAGTGGGCTGAACCAGTCGATCGTGCCGTCGGGAAGCTGTTGCGCCGTCCAGCGATGGTCGTCGGCGACGTCGGGGTGCTTGAGTGCATGGTGTCGCGCGCACAGATGGGCGAGGTTGTGGATCTCGGTGCGCCCGCCCTTCGCGTGATCGAAGGTGTGGTCGACCTGGCACCGATGCACCGGCATCCTGCAGCCGGGGAACCGGCAGTGTTGATCGCGCGCACGGAGGAACCGTCGCATGGGTTCCGTGGGACGGTAAGTATCGGTCTCGACGACCAGTCCCGTCGGATCGAGGAACAGCCGGGACCATCCGCTGTTGCGACCGGCGAGATCGCGTGCGATGTCGGGAGGCAGCGGCCCGTGTCCGTCGAGCTGCGCGAGGCGATCGTCGCAGCCCGCGAGCGTGGTGGCGGCGACCGTGACGTGGATGCGCGCGTGGATGTTGTCGAGTCCTGAGCCGTTCGCTGCGCTCGGATCAGAGGCGAGCAGGAGGTCGATCAGCAGGTCTGCCCGCACCTGATCGATCGTGCGAGTGTCGGCCGGGATGCGCTCGACGGTGGGTTCGGTCGGGTCGGTCGTGAAGGTCCCGTCGCCGAAGATCGCATAGTCGTCGCGCGACGGGTCGTCTTGCGCGATGTCTTCCGGATAGATCGGATTCTCGCCGTCGTCCATCGGCTCGAGTGCCGGCTCACGGTCGTTCCGTCCACTGATCACGGCGTGCGCCAGTCGGGTGAGGCGGTCGAGGATCGCCGTCGCGAGATGCTCGGGCAGCACGACCGTCAGCACGGCGAGGCCGTCGCCTGCCGGGCGCACGGTGACGGTGCGCTCAGACTTCGAGCGCGCATGACGCTCGGTGACAGTGGATCCTGCCAGCGTGGCGGCCAGCTCTCGTAGGTGCACTCGTGTGCGGGCGGGAGTCTCGCGCTCCGCCACGATGACGGCGACCGTGTCGTACAGGGGCAGCACGTCGGCATCCGCTCGCCCATTGTTGACGGCTTCGCGGACCACCCCTGCGGCGCGCACGATCTCGCGGACATGGGCGGCCGTGATGCTGCCGATTCTGAAAGCAGAACGCACGCCGGGGTGGCTGGCGTCGAGGAAGCAGGCATCGGTGAAGGCGTACTCGATGCTGCCCTGGGTCATGCGGCCTGCCGCGGAGTACTCCGCGATCATCGATCGGTGGATGGCATCGCGATGGAACGGGCTCTCGTCGGAGTCCGACTGGCTCAGACGCATCCGCTCGGCCAGGAGTTCAGACGCCTCGGCCTCGAGGGCAGCGATCTGTCTCCGCTTCTCGACCCACAAGTTGAGCAGCTCAGCGCGCTGCTCGAGGTCGGGATCGGTGGCGGATATCATGCTTCGACTCTAGTAGATTTGTTCGAATGTCGAGCAGAACATTGGAATAGAAGAGGGGTGGAATCGTGGGAACCGACAACGGATCGTTGCCTTCCTGTGAACAAGACACAGACATCTGGAAGGGTGCCGCTGGCAGACTGGACGCATGGTGACGTTGCTGCTGGACCAGACGCAACTCGAGATCGTGCTCTCGCCGATCGAGCGTGCCGCGAGCTTCCACCGTGACAATGTGCGGCTCGTGCGCGACACCATCACCAAGGTCCAGTTGATCGACGACGCGTGGACCTGGTTGCGTGGCGTGCCGAATCCCGGAACGCACATCCCCGGCGTGCTCGCCGCAGGAACGTGGAAGGCCGCGGGCAGCGTCGATTTCGTCCTCATCCGCCGCCGGCGTCCCAGCGTGGTCATCGATCTTTCGGGTGACGCGCAGTACCGACGGCTGATACTCACGACGAGTCACGGCCTCGCGTTGACCCAGGCGCTCCGACTCGACGTCTCGGATGAGCCGGCGGACGTCGAGGAGATCGTGGCGACGTCGCCGACGCCGGTGTCGAAGGGGAGTCGCCGTCCGGTGATCCGCCCGCGACCCGCCTGAGAGACCCTGAACGAGCGAACGCCCTCCGCAGCCTTACGGCACGGAGGGCGTTCGCATCGAGGCCCGCTCAGCTGATCTCAGGGACGGTCGTGTTCGCCCTCGTGGTGCTCGTGCTGCTCACCTTCGTGGCTCTCGTGGTGCTCGCCCTCGTGCTGCTCACCGTCGTGGCCGTGGTCCGCTTCCGGAGCGGCATCCGCGTCCGTCTCCGCCTCCGCGCCTGTCTCAGCCTCCGCTGATGCGTCGGCCTCTCCGAGCGGATAGTCCTTGGGTTCGTCCTCGTAGTACGCGCGCGCGGCGGCGGCGAGCATCGAGGTGACGGCCGCCGAGCGAGGGTCGTCCTCGCGAGGGGAAGCCTCCTCCGACTCGTCGGACTCCTGCACCTCGGCGAAGAACTCGACTCCGGAGTGCCCGTCGTCGCCGTCCTCGTTCGCGGCCGTGTCGGAGTCCTCGGCAGCAGGAGCGTCGGCAACGTCGTCAGCGATGTGAGCATCGGCGTCCGCGGCGACAGGAGCGTCGGCACCGTCGGCCGGTGCCGTGCCGAACAGGATGTCGTCGAACGACGGTCGGGTGCTCTCCGCCTCAGGGTCGGCAGACGTCTCCGCGTCGGTCGATCCGCCAGTCGAGTCCGCATCGCCGGGGGCGTCTTCGTCGCCCGCATGGGCTGCCTCGGAGGCGACGTCGGCCGCATCCTCTGCGTCGTTGGCATCCGAGGCGTCCGCTGCGTAGCGGAGCTCCGCCGCGGCGTACTCGATATCACGAGCGGCATCTGCAGCATCCGCCGCGTCGTCGGCCTCGGCATCAGCCGCATCGGCTGCCGCGCGGGCGGCGTCTGACGCGGCTGCATCGGAGTCGGAGGAGTCAGGCGCGGCTGCATCGGAGTCGGAGGAGTCAGGCGCGGCTGCGTCGGACTCGGAGACATCCTCAGCCGGGGAGGTCTCGGAGTCGGCGGCGTCGGAGCGCGTCTCGGCGGAATCGGCGGTCGAGGATTCGGATGCCGCCGCACCCCCGATGACCGGCGATTCGGCCTCCGCGACCGGCGTCTCGTCCCCCTCGACCGGCGTTGCGGGCTCGGCGACCGGCGTTTCGGCCTCGACGACCGGCGCGGCGGTGATGGCCTGCGGTGCGAGCCTGCCGCCGCGGACGAGTTCGATGAAGACGTCTTCGAGGGTCGGGCCGCGCTGCACGAGAGTGGCGAGGGCGATGCCCGCCGATGCCGCGATGGCGCCGACCGCACCCGCGTTGCTGCCGCGAACCGTGAGACCCGAGCGGAGCACCTCGACCTCGAGGCCGGCCGCTGAGAGCGCCGACTTCAGCGCGGCACGATCCACCGCGTCGACCACGACGGATCCTGCCGACGGGTCGGCGAGCTTCTCGATGCCGCTCGAGAGCACGAGCTGACCCTTCGAGAGCACGAGCACGTGGTCTGCGACCTGCTCGATCTCGCTCAGCACGTGAGAGGAGACGAGAACCGTGCGGCCCTCGTCTGCGAGGCGGCGCAGGAGGAGGCGGATCCAGCGGATGCCCTCCGGGTCGAGGCCGTTGGCCGGTTCGTCGAAGACCAGAGCGCCGGGATCGCCCAGCAGCGCGTGCGCCACGCTCAGCCGCTGACGCATTCCGAGCGAGAAGCTGCCGATGCGACCTTCGGCTTCGTGCTCGAGACCGACCAGCGAGAGGACCTCGTCGACGCGCGAGAGCGGGATGCCGTTGGCCTTGGCCGCGATCGTCAACTGGCGTGAGGCCGAGCGGCGGGGGCGGTACGCGGTCTCCTCCAGGACGGAGCCGATCGTGCGCAGCGGGTGGCGCAGCTCTGAATGCGCGGTTCCACCGATCGTGGCGGTGCCGCTCGTGGCGCGCACCTGCCCCAGGAGGATGCGCAGGGTGGTGGTCTTTCCGGCGCCGTTCGGGCCGAGGAAAGCGGTCACGACACCGGGCTCGACTCTCGCGGAGAAGTCGGACACCGCCGTCACGTCGTTGAAGCGCTTCGTGACGTGCGTGAACTCGAGCACCTGTCCGTCGGGCATCTGCGACCTCTCGTTGCAGTGGGCAGTTCTGTCTATCCTGCCGGAAAAGCCGCAGGATCGTGCATTTACCCTACAAACGCCGCCGGATGCAAGGGTCAGTCCACCGGGTAGCCTGGCACCCGTGACCGAATCCAGCGCAGCTCCCCGGGTCCTCGTCCGCACCGAAGGAGCCCTCGGCCGGCTGACACTGAACCGGCCGGAAGCGATCAACGCGCTCGACCCCGGGATGATCCAGCTGCTGACGCAGGCGCTCGAGGACTGGCGTCACGACACCGATGTGCAGATCGTCGTCATCGACGGCGCGGGCGAGCGTGGCATGTGCGCCGGGGGAGACGTTCGCGGACTGCATGGGCAGATCGTGGCAGGACGCACGGAGGAGACCACCGAGTTCTTCCGCGCCGAGTACGCGCTGAACGCGATGATCGCCGAGTACCCGAAACCCATCGTCGCCATCGCCGACGGCATCACGATGGGCGGCGGCGTCGGCCTCTCGGGTCACGCGGCCATCCGCATCGTCACCGAGCGTTCGAAGCTGGCGATGCCCGAGACGCGCATCGGATTCACCCCCGACGTCGGCGGCACGTGGCTGCTGGGGCGCACGCCCGGCCGGTTCGGCGAGTACTTCGGACTCACCGGCTCGACGATGAACGGAGCGGATGCCGTGCTGCTCGGTTTCGCCGACCACTTCGTGCCGTCCGATCGACTCGATGCACTGCGCGAGGCGCTCGCCTATCGTGCCGACCCGACCGGGCCGGCCGAGATCGTGCTGCTGTTCGACGAGACTCCGGAGCCGTCTGCGCTGCCGGCCTCACGCGACTGGATCGACCGCGCGTTCTCGGCCGACACGACCGCGGAGATCGTGTCGCGACTGCGTGCGGAGGAGGCTGCGGATGCCGCGACGACCGCGGACCTGCTCGAGAGCCTGGCCCCGACCGGACTGGCGGTCACGCTCGACGCCGTCAGGGAGGCGCGTCGACTCCCGAACCTGCGAGCCGCGCTCGAGGGCGAGTACCGCCGCGTGATGTGGTTCGTGATGCGGCATCCCGATCTCGTCGAGGGCATCCGCGCCCAGCTCATCGACAAGGACCGCAACCCGAAGTGGAACCCGGCGACGATCGCCGAACTCCCGTCGGATGCCGGTGCCGAGGCTCGGCATTTCGTGCCCGAACGCTCGCTCTTCTGAGACATTTCGGTATATCCGTGGTTGTTCGCCGCGGTGCATAAACCGCTGGCCGCGCGTGAAATGGTTCGCTGTCAGCGAAGGTCCACCCATCGGGGGATACGAATGTCCGAAGTTCATGCCACTCTTGCTTGTGCGCGATCCTCGGCCTGCGTCCGCCCGTCGGGAGATCCGCCGACTCATCCTTCCTAGAAAGTCCGCCTGTGCTGGGAAAAATCCTCCTCCGCTATCTCGCCCGCTATAAGTGGCTGCTCGCGGCCGTCCTGGTGTTCCAGTTCGCCAGCGCGCTCGCCACCCTCTACCTCCCGCGCCTGAACGAAGACATCATCAACAAGGGCGTCGCCCAGTCGGACACCGCCTACATCTGGCGCACCGGACTGTTCATGCTCGCCGTCTCGCTGGGGCAGATCATCGCCTCGGTCATCGCGACCTACTTCGCCGCCCGTGCGTCGATGGGTGCGGGGCGCGACATCCGCGCCGACGTCTTCGGCAAGGTGAGCGGATTCTCCGAGCGCGAGGTGTCGCAGTTCGGTGCCGGTTCACTCATCACTCGCAACACGAACGACGTGCAGCAGGTGCAGATGCTCGCGATGATGGGCGCCACCATGCTCGTCACCGCGCCGCTGCTCGCGATCGGCGGCATCATCTTCGCCGTGCAGACGAACATCGGTCTGAGCTGGCTCATCGCGGTGTCCGTGCCGCTGCTGCTTATCGTCGCCGGGCTCGTCGTCAGCCGCATGGTTCCCCTGTTCCGCAGCTATCAGGGCAAACTCGACACCGTGAACCGCGTGCTGCGCGAGCAGCTCACCGGCGTGCGCGTGGTGCGAGCCTTCGTGCGAGAGAGCATCGAAGAAGAGCGCTTCCGCGGTGCCAACACCGACATCATGGTGGTCGGCCGCAAGGTCGGCTCGCTGTTCGTCCTGCTGTTCCCGCTGTTCATGCTGATCCTCAACGTCACGATCGTTGCGGTCGTGTGGTTCGGCGGCATCGAGGTCAACAGCGGCACGGTGCAGGTCGGCACGATCTTCGCGTTCATGCAGTACATCGGCCAGATCATGGGCGGCGTCATCATGGCCAGCTTCATGGCGATCATGATCCCGCGCGCCGCGGTCTCGGCCGAGCGCATCGGCGAGGTCCTCGAGACGCAGTCGAGCATGGAACGCCCGGCGAACGGCGTCACCGACTTCCCGACCCCCGGTTCGGTCGCCTTCGACGATGTCGAGTTCACCTACCCCGGGGCCGACTCTCCGGTGCTCAAGGGCATCAGCTTCGCGGCCGAGCCCGGCGAGACCGTCGCGATCGTGGGTTCGACGGGTGCCGGCAAGACGACACTCGTGTCGCTGATCCCGCGGCTCTTCGATGTCTCGGGCGGGGCGGTCTTCGTCGGCGGCGCAGATGTCCGTGAGGCGGACGTCGAGTCGCTGTGGGCGACGATCGGTCTGGTCCCGCAGCGTCCGTTCCTCTTCACCGGCACGGTGGCGTCGAACCTCCGCTACGGCCGGGAGGACGCGACCGACGAAGAGCTCTGGCACGCCCTCGAGATCGCGCAGGGTCGTGACTTCGTCGAGGAGATGCCGCAGGGCCTCGAATCGCGCATCACCCAGGGCGGCACGAACGTGTCGGGCGGACAGCGTCAGCGTCTGGCGATCGCCCGAGCGATCGTGCGTCAGCCGCAGATCCTGGTGTTCGACGACTCGTTCTCGGCTCTCGACCTCACCACCGACGCCCGGTTGAGGCAAGCCCTCTGGCGTGAGCTGCCGCACGTGACCAAGATCGTGGTCGCGCAGCGCGTCTCGTCCATCACCGATGCGAATCGCATCGTCGTGCTCGAAGGGGGCACCATGGTCGGCGTCGGCACGCACGAGGAGCTCCTCGAGACGAGCACCACCTACCGAGAGATCGTCGAATCGCAGCTGGGGGTGGACGCATGAGCGAGCAGAACACCTCCAAGACCCGCCGTGGTCGCGCGGCCAAGGCCTCGGCCGCGACCACTGCGGTCGAGCCCGAGATGACCGAGGAAGAGAAGTACGAAGCCGAGCTCGCCGAGAAGGCGCGCCAGGACGGCGGCGGCTGGGACAGCGTCGCACCGGGCAAGGCCGACAACTTCGGCAAGAGCTTCAGTCGGATGATCGGGCTGCTCAAGCCGTCGGCCGTGTGGTTCATCCTCGTGTCGATCGCCGGTGCCGTCGGCGTCGTGCTCACGGTCGCCGCGCCCAAGGTGCTCGGCGAGGCCACGAACCTCATCTACAAGGGCTTCATCTCGGTGCAGCTCGCTCAGGCGAACGGAGACTTCCCCGGTTTCCCCGCGGGCACCTCACAGGAGGATGTGGTCGCGGGGCTGCGGCAGGACGGACGAGACGACTTCGCCAACCAGGTCGCGGCACTCGGCAGCTTCCGGGTCGGTGACGGCGTCGACTTCGACGCGCTGCGGTGGATCATCATCGCGGTGCTGGCGATCTATGTCACGGCCGCCTTCCTCAGCTGGCTCCAGGGCTACGTGATCAACGTCATCATGGTCCGCACCATGTGGCGCCTGCGCGAAGCGGTCGAGGCGAAGATCAACCGGCTGCCGCTGTCGTACTTCGACAAGGTGCAGCGCGGCGACCTGATCTCGCGTGTGACCAACGACATCGACAACATCACGCAGACGATGCAGCAGTCGCTGTCGGGTGCGATCACGGCCGTGCTCACGGTCGTGGGTGTGCTCGTGCTGATGTTCTCGATCTCGTGGCAGCTCGCGCTCGTCGCGCTGGTCGCACTCCCGCTGATGGGCGTGATCTTCGGTGTCATCGGCCCTCGGTCGCAGAAGGCCTTCGGCACCCAGTGGCGCAAGGTCGGTCGTCTGAACGCCCGCGTCGAAGAGGCTTTCTCCGGCCACGCGCTGGTCAAGGTATTCGGTCGCGAGCAGGATGCGCTCGAGAAGTTCAAGGACGAGAACGAGGAGCTGTTCCAGGCCAGCTTCAAGGCGCAGTTCCTCTCCGGCATCATCATGCCGGCGATGACCTTCGTCGGCAGCCTCACCTACGTGGGCATCGCTGTGCTCGGCGGCCTCATGGTCGCGAGCGGGCAGCTGCGTCTCGGTGACGTGCAGGCATTCATCCAGTACTCGCAGCAGTTCACGCAGCCGCTCTCGGAGCTCGGTGGCATGGCCGCGGTCGTGCAGTCAGGAACGGCGTCCGCCGAGCGGGTGTTCGAGCTGCTCGACACCGAAGAGCAGGAGGCCGACGCTG
Source organism: Microbacterium sp. K2 (assembly GCF_051365005.1). Classification (NCBI taxonomy): domain Bacteria; kingdom Bacillati; phylum Actinomycetota; class Actinomycetes; order Micrococcales; family Microbacteriaceae; genus Microbacterium; species Microbacterium sp. K2. The sequence goes on from NZ_JBLWII010000001.1 coordinate 2,671,839, forward strand.
TCGATGCTCCGAAGCTCGCCGACGGCAAGGGCGTCGTGGAGTTCGAGAACGTCGCGTTCTCGTACACACCCGAGCGCCCGCTCATCACCGACCTCTCGTTCCGGGTCGAGCCCGGTCAGACGGTCGCGATCGTCGGTCCGACCGGAGCCGGCAAGACGACGCTGGTCAACCTCATCATGCGGTTCTACGAACTGAACGGCGGGCGGATCCTGCTCGACGGTCAGGACATCTCCGAGGTCACGCGCGAGCAGCTGCGCTCACGCACCGGCATGGTGCTGCAGGACCCGTGGCTGTTCGCCGGCAGCATCCGCGAGAACATCCGATACGGACGCTCCACCGCGACCGACGACGAGGTTCTCGAGGCGGCAAAGGCGACGTATGTCGATCGCTTCGTGCGCTCCCTCCCCGAGGGCTACGACACGGTGCTCGACGAGGACGCGTCGAATGTCTCGGCGGGTGAACGTCAGCTGATCACGATCGCGCGAGCGTTCGTCGCTCAGCCGTCGATCCTGATCCTCGACGAGGCGACGTCGGCGGTCGACACCCGCACCGAGGTGCTGCTGCAGCACGCGATGGCGGCGCTGCGACAGGGACGCACGTCGTTCGTGATCGCTCACCGTCTGTCGACCATCCGCGATGCTGACCTCATCCTCGTGATGGAGCACGGCGACATCGTAGAGAAGGGCACGCACGACGAGCTCATCACCGCCCAGGGCGCATACTGGCGTCTCTACCAGTCGCAGTTCGAGCAGGCGGCCACCGACATCGACGCAGAGGACGCGCTCACGGGCTCGACCCCTGTCGTCGTGAGCGGCGACGCCGAAGAAGCGGCTGCGGCAGCACAGGTCGGGGTCTCGGTGGGTGCGCAGGTTCCCGCCGCCGAAGCAGCCGCGGCACAGTCCGTCGTCGAGCGTTCAGACGACGGGGGCCACAAGGTCTGATTCGCACGAGGACCGATCCGCACGCGGCCTGGTCAGCACGCGGCCTGCTCAGCACGATGCCCCGCCTCCCGTTCATCCCGGGGGCGGGGCATTCTGCTGTCGCCTGAGCCTGAGCCTGAGCCTGAGCCTGAGCCTGAGCCTGAGCCTGAGCCTGGGCCTGGGCCTGGGCCTGGGCCTGCGCCTCGATCTCAGCGCTGCGCTGCCGTGATGCCGAGCAGTTCGAGCGGATGGGTCAGGCGCCACCACGGGCTCGGTGCATCGACGTCGTCTGCGAGCGACAGCGACGTCGTCACGGTGTTCAAGGGTCCGGCGCTCGTCATCGTGCCGACCTCGTCGCCCGACTCGCGGTTGTCGCCGAGGGAGAAGTCCGTCGAAGCCTCGGCCGTCGCGCCGTTCCAGAGCACGATGTCGGCATCGGCATCCGTCACCACATCGGTGGTCGCGCCCCACGGAGTCGTCACCGTGCCGACGACGGTGCCGGCCGCGACAGCGGGAGGCAGCTGCTCGAGCGCCGTCTCGACCTGAGCGAACAGCGAACGGGTCTCGGTGAGGCGCTGTGCATCATCGGCCTGGCCGAGTACGGACGCGTAGAGGTGCACCGTCGTGTCGTCGAGCGTGATGACCTTCGCGGTCAGCAGGTTCCAGCTGTCGCCGAGAGTGCCGGTCTTGACGCCGACCACGCCGGGATCCGCCAGCATCCCGTTCGTATTCACCACGGTGCCCGCGCCCGGAAGATCGACAGACGGGGTGCCGACGATGCCGGCGAACACCGGGTTCTGCATCGCCAGCTCGGCCAACGCGACCAGTGACTCGGGCGTGGCCCTGTTGCGATCGTCGAACCCCGACGGGGTCACGATCGTGATGTCGTCGAGGCCGCGGTCGCGCAGCCACACCTCCGCCGCGGCAGTGAACGCCGACGGGGACCCCCAGATCTCCTGGGAGAGACGATCGATGTAGTTGTTCGCCGAACCGAGCAGCGTTCCCTGCAGGAGCTGGAACTCGGTGAGCGTGCCGCCCACGGGCACGTCGAGTGCCGACTGGTCGGAGCGGCGGTAGTCCCAGTACGCCAGGTTGTCTGCCCGGGTGAACGAGAACTCCGGGCCCTGCTCGCCCACGGCGAGGGGCATCCGATCGAGCACCATCAAGCTCGAGACGACCTTCGTGACACTCGCGATCGCCGCGGCATCGAGCGACGACGACATCGTGCCGATGCCGCCGATTCCCACGGCTGCGCTTCCCTGGGCGGGCCAGGTGATGGCGGCTGCGGGCGCGGCGATCGTCGTCAGCTCGACCGCCTGCACGGTCGGCGCAACCTCGTGCAGCGGCCACAGCATGGCCGACCCGACATAGGTGCCGAGCAATCCGACGAGAACGCCGAGCGGGACCAGCACGCCGGGGCGGGTGATCGCCGGGCGCAGGTGCGCTCCGGTCAGAAGTGCGCCGCCGCTCGCCGCGGGAGGGGTGTCATCGAGCGCCTCGGTCGCCGGGTGTCGAGCGACTTCGACCGCGTCGACCCACGTCAGCGGCGTCCCACCGCTCGTGCCCTCGGCCCACTGGGCCTCGGGAGCCGTGTCGGGAGTCGTGTCAGGAGCGAAGATCGCAGCGGCCTCGTCATCCGCATCCGATTCGGGCGCCGCATCCGTCGCGACGGCCGCTGAGACGTCTGCCTCAGGCAGCGCCGCCGCGGAACCGGCAGGCCCCGACGCATCAGCCGCGGAACCGGCAGGCGCTGACGTCTCAGGCACCGACGCATCAGCCGTCGGACCCGCAGGCGCTGACGCATCGGGCGTCGACGCGTCGCCCGCAGGAACGGCGGAGGCGGTGGCCTCGGCGGAATCAGGAGCGGTCACCTCCTCACGGTACCGAACTCCCGCAGAGTTCCGTGTCGCTGCAACAGGAGCAGACGCGAGTGTCGGCACTGGGTAAGATCGTCAGAACAACCACGGGAGTCCGGCGAGCCGGGCTGAGAGGGAGCGAATCGCGCTTCGACCGTCGAACCTGATCTGGGTAATGCCAGCGCAGGGAGGAGTCACTGATGAGTACATCCACGTCCGGATCCACCACGGAATCCGCATCCGTCTCGCGCGCCTCGAAGGGCCTCGGTCGCCCCGAGCTCTGGCGCTGGCGGGTCGTCGACATCGTCGTCGCCAGCGTCATCGCGGTCGCCTGCGCGCTGATCTTCCTGCTCTGGAACGTCGGCTACGAGGTGCCGAGCAGCATCCTGACCCCCCTGCTCCCCGGCGTGCAGGGCCTGCTCGCCGGCCCCTGGCTGATCGCCGGTGTGCTCGGCGGCCTCATCATCCGCAAGCCGGGTGCCGCGCTCTACACCGAGCTGGTCGCCGCGATCATCTCGGCCCTCGTCGGCAACGCGTGGGGTCCGCTCACCATCGTCTCGGGCCTCGTACAGGGACTCGGAGCTGAGCTCATCTTCCTCGTGTTCCTCTACGGAGTCTGGCGTCTGCCCGTCGCGATGCTGGCGGGTGCCGGAGCGGGACTCGCGTGCGGCATCAACGACCGCATCCTCTGGTACGCCGGTGCGGACACGCTCTTCACCACTGTGTACATCGTGTCGACGACCATCTCGGGTGCCGTCATCGCCGGACTCGGCGCGTGGTTGATCGCCCGAGGACTCGCAGCCACGGGCGCCCTCAGCCGGTTCGCCGCCGGCCGCGAGGTCACCGCACGCGTGTGAGCTCGCCCCTGACGCCCGCCACCCTCGAAGCCCGCGGCTGGGGGTGGCGGTACGCGACGCGACTGCGTTGGGCGGTGCGCGACATCGCCCTGCGCATCGAACCCGGCGAGCGGGTGCTGCTGCTGGGTGCCTCGGGCTCCGGCAAGTCGACCCTGCTGCAGGGATTCGGTGGGGTGCTGGGAGGCGCCGACGAGGGCGAGACGCACGGCGGGCTGCTCGTCGACGGCGTTCCGCCCACCGAGGCACGCGGTCGGGTCGGCATGGTTCTGCAGGACCCGGACACCCAGACGATCCTCGCCAGGGTCGGCGACGACGTCGCCTTCGGCTGCGAGAACCTCGGCGTCCCCCGCGACGAGATCTGGGAGCGGGTGCGGGCGGCGCTGGATGCGGTCGAGCTCGACGTCGCACTCGATCGGTCGACGGCGGCGCTGTCGGGCGGTCAGAAGCAGCGTCTCGCACTCGCCGGCGTGCTGGCGATGCGCCCCGGCGCCATCCTGCTCGACGAGCCGACGGCGAATCTCGACCCCGAGGGAGTGCGGGACGTGCGGGATGCCGTCGCCGCCGCCCTCGACGCCACGGGTGCCACCCTCGTGGTGATCGAGCATCGCATCGACGTCTGGCTGCCGCTCGTCACCCGAGTGATCGTGCTCGGCGCCGAACCGGAGGGCACGGTCGTGCTCGCCGATGGCAGCCCGGACGAGGTCCTCGGTGCGCGAGGGGCCGAGCTCGCGGCATCCGGCGTGTGGGTTCCCGGACACCCGCCGGCCGTGCCACCCGCGCCTGCGCGCCCGCCGGGAGAGACCCTGCTCGCAGCGCGCGGCCTCACGGTCGCCCGGAGGCGCGGGCTCGCGGTCGCCGGTCCGTTCGACGTCGACGTGCGCGCCGGCGAGGTGCTCGGCGTGACCGGCGCGAACGGCGCGGGCAAATCGACGCTCGGACTCACGCTCGCGGGACTCATCCCGGCCGAGGGCGGCCGGGTCTCGGCTCTGCCTGCGCTCGCCGCGGGAGAGAACGCCGACCCCATCCGCTGGTCGTCTCGCGCCCTGCTCACCCGCATCGCATCGGTCATGCAGACACCCGAGCACCAGCTGCTCGCCAAGACCGTGCGCGACGAGCTGTCGGTCGGACCGCGGGCGCTCAAGCTCTCCGACGCCGAGATCGCCGCCCGCGTCGACGATCTGCTCGAACGGCTGCGCCTCACCTCGCTGGCCGGCGCCAACCCGTACACGCTGTCGGGAGGGGAGAAGCGGCGGCTCACTGTCGCGGCGGCACTCGCCACACGGCCGCGGATGCTGGTGCTCGACGAGCCCACCTTCGGGCAGGATGCCACGACCTGGGCCGAGCTCGTCGGCCTGATCGCACGCCTGCGCGATGAGGGCACGGCGATCGTGGCGATCAGCCACGACGAGGCCGTGCTGGAGGCCCTGCACGCGCGGCGCCTCGAGGTCGGCGAGGTCGACCGATGATCGATCCGCTGACCGCCCGCGTCGAAAGAACGGGGCCGATCGCCCCCCGCTCAGCCCTGGCGAAGCTCGCCGCCGCACTGTTGATCGCGCTGCCCCTGGTGCTGACGATCGACGTCGTCTCGGCATCCGTCGCCCTGCTGCTCGAGATCCCGCTGCTCCTTCTCGCAGGACTCCGGGCCAAGGAGTTCTGGACCCGCACCGCCGTGCTGTGGATCGCTGCACCGTTGAGCGCAGTCACCATCGCGCTCTACGGCGCGACCAGCGGCACGGTGCACTTCGAGTGGCTGGTCATGCGCGTCAGCGACGGTTCGCTCACCCTCGCCGCCGCGACCGCCGTGCGGGTCCTCGCGATCGGACTGCCCGCCGTGGTGCTCTTCGTCACGGTCGATCCCACCGACCTCGCCGACGACCTGGCACAGCGGGTCAGGCTGCCGGCGCGGTTCGTTGTCGGTGCGCTCGCCGGGATGCGGATGCTGGGCCTGCTCGCCGACGACTGGCGTGCACTGTCACTCGCGCGAAGAGCCCGCGGAGTCGCCGACGAGGGACGCGTGCGCCGAGCGTTCGGCATGGCCTTCGCGCTGTTCGTGCTGGCCATCCGGCGCGGATCCTCGCTGGCCACCGCCATGGAGGCTCGCGGTTTCGGCGGCACCGGCCGACGCTCGTGGGCGCGGGAGTCGAGGTGGGACCGACGCGACACGGCGCTCGTGGTCGTCGCGGCGGTGATCCCGGTGGTCGCGATCACGGTGGCCGTGCTGACGGGGGCCTGGAACTTCATCCTCGGTCCGACCGCCTGAGGCGGCGGGAAGCGGCCGACCCACAGTGCCCATTCAGCTTTCTCATAGCTGAGATGCCGATGTATTCGCTAGCATCTAGTGAACCCAAGGGGAGTACTCCACCACGGGCGGCTCGTCATTACGGATGTCCCTGCATCCCGGGTCCCCGGTTCTCGTCCGCGAGAATGGAGAAGACCTTGGCGTCGACATCGTCACGCCTCGTCTTTTGGAGACCTCCTTGAACATCACGCCTCTCGTGTGGATCATCACGATCGCCGTCACGATCGCCTTCTTCGTGTACGAGTTCTTCGCCCATGTGCGAAAGCCGCATGAGCCCACCATCGGCGAGTCCGCGCGCTGGTCGGCTTTCTACATCGGCCTCGCGCTGCTGTTCGGCGTCGGCATCGGCACCGTGTCCGGCTGGACCTACGGCGGAGAGTACTTCGCCGGGTACCTCACCGAGAAGGCGCTCTCGATCGACAACCTCTTCGTCTTCCTGATCGTGATGACCGGCTTCGCCGTGCCGCGGATCTATCAGCAGAAGGTGCTGATGATCGGCATCGTGATCGCGCTCATCATGCGCGGTGGCTTCATCGCCCTCGGTGCCACGCTGATCGAGAACTTCTCGTGGATCTTCTACCTCTTCGGCGCCCTGCTGCTGTTCCTCGCCTACCGACAGGCGTTCGCGCACGGTGATTCCGACCCGGCCAACGGCCGCTTCATGCGCTTCGTGCGCCGCATCCTGCCGGTGAGCGACGAGTACAACGGCGACCGCCTCACGGTGAAGCGCGACGGCAAGCGCTTCTTCACCCCGATGTTCCTCGTGATCATCGCGATCGGCTTCGTCGACCTGATCTTCGCGGTCGACTCGATCCCCGCGATCTACGGTCTGACCGAAGAGGCGTACATCGTCTTCACGGCCAACGCGTTCGCCCTCATGGGTCTGCGTCAGCTGTACTTCCTCATCGGCGGTCTGCTGCAGCGCCTGGTCTACCTCGCCCAGGGTCTCGCGGTCATCCTCGCCTTCATCGGCGTCAAGCTCGTCATGCACGCCCTGCACGTCAACGAGCTGCCGTTCATCAACGGCGGCGAGCCGCTGCTCTGGGTGCCCGAGATCCCGATCTGGTTCTCTCTGGTCTTCATCGGCGCGACCATCGCCGTCGCCACCATCGCGAGCCTCATGAAGACGCGACGCGACGACAAGCGCGATGCGCTCGACGCGGCATCCTCGCCGGTCGCGGACGACGATGCAGCCGCCGCCGCTTCCGCCAGCTCCACCTCTGCATCCCTCACCACCGACACACAGAAGGAACACTCGTGAACCAGTCGCGCCGCTCAGACGCGTCCGCAGACCCTGACAGACCCGGTGCCCGAATGACCTCGGGCACCCCCGCACCGCTCGAGGTGACCCGCTGATGGGCGACCTCGCGGTGAACATCGCACTGGTGTTCGTGTTCGTCCTCGTCGGCGGCGTGTTCGCCGCCACCGAGATGGCGCTCGTCACCCTGCGCGAGAGTCAGATCAACGCCATCGCGGCTCGCGGCAGGCGGGGAGAGAAGGTAGCGAGTCTGGCTCGCAACCCGAACACCTTCCTCTCTGCGGTGCAGATCGGCGTGACGGTCGCCGGTTTCGCGTCGGCAGCATACGGTGCGACCTCGATCGCCCCGTCGGTCGCGCCGCTGCTCGAGAACCTCGGAGTCGCGGGCCCGCTGGCCCTGACGCTGTCGACCGTGCTGCTGACGCTGGTGATCGCGTACCTCTCGCTCGTGCTGGGCGAGCTCGTGCCCAAGCGCCTCGCGATCCAGCGCAATGCCCAGTTCGCGTATGCCGTCGCGCCGGTGCTCGACGGCTTCGCCACGGTCATGCGCCCCGTCATCTGGCTGCTCTCGGTGTCGACCAACGCGGTGGTGCGCCTGCTCGGCGGCGATCCGAACAAGGCCGCCGACGAGCTCAGCGACGAGGAGCTGCGCGACATCGTCGCGACGCATCAAAGCCTCCCCGACGACGAGCGTCGGATTCTCGACGACGTGCTGTCGCTGCGCGGCCGCCAGGTGAGCGAGGTCATGCGGCCGCGCCCCGAGGTCGTCGCACTCGACGGTGCGGCGACGCTGGCCGAGGCGATCACGCAGGTCAGGGAGCTGCCGTTCTCGCGGTACCCGGTGATCGACGCCTCGCTCGACGACATCGTGGGCTTCGTGCACGTGCGCGACCTCTTCGAAGCCGCGCACGACGACTCGACGCGCGAGGTGCTGGGCCTCATGCGCCCGGTCGAGTACGTGCCGTCGACCGCGGGCGTGCTGCCGACCCTGACCCGCATGCGCGCCGCCGGACACCAGATCGCAGTCGTCGTCGACGAGTACGGCGGCACCGACGGCATCGTGACCCTCGAGGACCTCGTCGAGGAGGTCGTCGGCGAGATCTTCGACGAGTACGACACGGAAGACCGGATGCAGGATGCCGGCGGAGCGCTCGACGGACGCCTGAATCTGCAGGATTTCGCTGAGATCACCGGCATCGCCCTGCCCCGAGGTGCCTCAGACACGGTCGCCGGCTTCGTGATGGAGATGCTCGGACGCCTCGCGGTGGTCGGAGACTCGGTCGAGGTGCCCGGTGCGACGATCCGGGTCACCGCCGTGGACCGCCGGCGGATCGCCGAGATCCGGGTGGTTCTGCACGAGGAGCCGCGGTCGGATGCCGCAGAAGGCGGCACGCGGGCATGAGCGTCAGACCTGAGGCTCATGCCTGAGCCTCAGGTCTCGTTCCAGAGCCGACGGTAGTACTCGAGGCGCTCCCGATCGGGGGCGGCTCCGTAGGCCTCGATGAGCGCGTCCGCCCAGCCGGGACCGAAGTTCCACTCGGTGCTCATCGAGGCGACGGCGATGTCGGCCCAGCGGTCGGCTGTGCCGAGAGCGGCGAGATCGACATGCGCGAGCGGTCGACCGGCGTCGTCGAGCAGGGTGTTGGGCATGCAGGCGTCGCCGTGGCACACGACCAGCCTGTCGACCGGCGGGGGCTCGTGCAGGTCGGCGGGCACGGTGACGCCGCGCTCTGCGGCGTTCGAGATCCGCCACGCAGGGTCCCACGCCCAGGTGCACTGCTCGACGGGCAGCGAGTCGTGCATCGCCCTCAGAGCGGCGCCGACGGCGCGCACCGCGGTCTCGGGGTCGTCGCTCCAGCGGGGATCGACGGCGCTGTGCCCGGGTAGCGCCGCGGTGACGAGCCACTCGTGAGCGTCATCCTCGCCCTGATCGAGCACCTCGGGAACCGGGATCCACTGCCGCGCCCACCGCATCCGCTCTGCCTCGTCGCGCATGTTCGCCTCGGCGTCGTGCGGTCCCCACTTGATGTAGCGCCCGTCGTCAGTGCGGAATGTGAGCCCGCCGATGCCGTTCAGCCACACCGGGGTCAGGCTGGCGCCCGCGGCCAGAGACAGCACGATCGGTGGGATCGCCGTCGTGGCGGAAGGGATGCTCATGGGTCGCTCGCTTCGTGTCTAAACGTATATCGGTATGCACGTATTTTCCCGGTTCTCGGGGGTCATCCGCGGTTAGTCTCAGTCCCGGTCGCCGTCGGCGACCGCATCATCCATCCCACTCGACACACAGAGGTCTTCGTGCGCGTTTCGTCTCGGTCGCAGTGGTGGCGGCGGCACGGCAGCGATGCCGACGCCGCCTCGTCCGCATCCGGGGCCCCCGGGTCGGACGCCGCTCAGACTACCGCCGCCGGGCTGCCGAAGGCTCCGGCGGCGTCGTCGCAGGAATCCGGCGAACGGGATCTCGACCAGTTCGTGGAGTGGATCTGGAGTGGAGACGCTGAGCCATCCGCGCCCGACGGCACCGTCGAGAGCGCACGCATCACCATTGAGGAGCAGTACAACATGAGTTCACTTGACGACGCCCTGCAGCAGCTGTTGGCCATCGAGGGCGCCACCGGCGCCGCGATCGTCGACTACGGCAGCGGCATGGCACTCGCCCAGGGCGGAAACCCTTCGTTCGACCTGGGGATCGCCGCGGCCGGCAACTCCAACGTCGTGCGCGCCAAGCTCGCCACGATGCGAGACCTCGGGGTCACCGACGAGATCGATGACATCCTCATCACCCTGAGCTCGCAGTACCACCTGATCAACGTGCTCAACACGACGGGCGCGAACGGTCTCTTCATCTACCTCGTGCTCAACAGCGCGTCGGCGAACCTCGCGCTCGCACGTCACAAGCTGAAGGGCATCGCCGCGCAGATCGAGGTCTGATCTCGCGAGTCGCTCTGAAGGGGCGGGGCCGGCATGGCTCCGTCCCTTCGGCGTGCGCGGCGTAGGCTCGGGATCGACACTGTCGACGGATGCCACGCTCCTCACGTGTCACCTGAAACTCGGAATCAGCTAAACTGACACTGAGTCGCACACGTTTCGAAGGAGAACCGCATGCAGATCCAGGGCTCGAGTGCTCTCATCACCGGCGGTGCGTCCGGTCTGGGCCTCGCCACCGCACGCACCCTCGCCGCCGCTGGCGCCGTCGTCACGATCCTCGACCTGCCGTCGTCGGCCGGAGCCGAGATCGCCGACGAGCTCGGCGGAGTCTTCGCGGGCGGCGATGTCACGAGCGCCGATGATGCCGCCGCGGCCGTGGCCGCAGCTCAGGCGGCAGCCCCGCTGCGCATCGTGGTCAACTGCGCCGGCATCGCCCCGCCGGCCAAGGTGCTCGATCGTGAGGGCAACCCCGCCGTGCTCGCCGACTTCGAGCGCATCGTGCGCATCAACCTCGTCGGCACCTTCAACGTCCTCTCGCAGGCCTCCGCCGTGATCGCGAAGAACGATCTGACAGACGACGGCGACCGCGGCGTGATCGTGAACACCGCGAGTGTGGCGGCCTTCGACGGTCAGATCGGTCAGCCGGCATACTCGGCCTCGAAGGGCGGCGTGCACGCGATGACCCTTCCGGTCGCTCGCGAGCTCGCCCGCTACGGGATCCGCGTCTGCACCATCGCCCCGGGCATCATGGAGACGCCGATGCTGATGGGCCTCCCGCAGGCCGCGCAGGACTCGCTCGGCCAGCAGGTGCCGTTCCCCTCGCGCCTCGGACGCCCCGACGAATACGCCGCCCTCGTGCAGCAGATCGTCGAGAACGGCTACCTCAACGGCGAGACGATCCGTCTCGACGGTGCCATTCGCATGGCGCCGAAGTAACCCGCAGCCCCCACGCTCCAAGGAGACTCCATGTCACTGGCAGGAAAGACCATCCTCATGTCGGGCGGAAGCCGCGGCATCGGCCTCGCGATCGCGCTGCGCGCAGCCGCCGACGGCGCGAACATCGCGATGCTCGCGAAGACCGACACCCCGCATCCGAAGCTCGAGGGCACGGTGCACTCGGCAGCCGAGCAGATCAGGGCCGCCGGAGGCCAGGCGCTGCCGATCGTGGGCGACGTGCGCGACGACGACGACATCACCGAGGCCGTGATGAAGACGCAGGGCGAGTTCGGCGGCATCGACATCGTCATCAACAACGCGAGCGTCATCGACCTGTCGCGCTCGCTCGACCTCGGCGCGAAGAAGTACGACCTCATGCAGGATGTGAACGTGCGAGGAACCTTCATGCTGTCGCGCGCCGCCGTGCCGATTCTCAAGGACGCCGAGAACCCGCACATCCTGTCGCTGTCGCCGCCGCTGAACCCCACGCCGAAGTGGCTCGGCGCGCACACCGGCTACACCCTCGCGAAGTTCGGCATGACGATGGTCACGCTCGGTCTCGCGGCGGAGTTCGCCCGCGACGGCATCGCCGCGAACGCACTGTGGCCGCGCACGACGATCGCGACCGCCGCAGTGCAGAACCTGCTCGGCGGCGACAAGGTCATGGCCGCGAGCCGCACCCCCGACATCTATGCCGACGCCGCCTACGCGGTGCTGCTCAAGCCCGCGGCCGAGTACACCGGCCAGACGCTGATCGTCGAGGACGTGCTCGAAGCCGACGGCGTCACCGACTTCTCGAAGTACGCCGCCGTGCCCGGAACTCCTGACGACCGGCTGTTCCCGGACATCTTCCTCGATTGACGCCGGGGCGCGAGTCAGAAGAGCAGGTAGACGGCGCCGGCGATCGTCAGGGCGATCACGATGCGGTCGAACAGCACCTGATTCATGCGCTTCGCCAGGCGGATGCCGCCGAGCGCGCCGAGCACGACGAGGGGCGCGAGCACGGCATCCATCAGCAGCACGTGTCGGTCGAACAGGCCGAGTCCTGCGAGGAACGGGATCTTCACGAGGTTGATGATCGCGAAGAACCACGCCGAAGTGCCCAGGAACACCTGCACGGGCGTGCGCGTCGCGAGGAAGTACATCGACATGACGGGTCCGCCGGCGTTCGCGACCATCGTCGTGAACCCGCCGAGCGTGCCGTAGACGCCGGAGAGCACGATGCCGCCGGGCACGGGGGTCACGGCATCCGCCGCCCGGTTCTGCCGCCACCGTCGCCACAGGGTGATGGCGATCATCGCGAGCAGGATCACGCCGATAGCGCGCCGCACGATGCCGTCGCCCGCGATCGCGAGGAACGCGAAGCCCGCCAGGAGTCCTGCGAGCACGGCGGGCGCCAGCCGCAGCAGCGTCGGCCAGTGCGCGTGGCGGCGGTAGGTGATGAGTGCGAACACGTCGCCGACGATGAGCAGCAGGAGCATCGCGGCGGTCGACGTGCGCGCGGGCAGCACGGTCGCGAACAGGGCGATCGCCAGGATGCTGCCGCCCGGCAGCGCCGTCTTCGAGATGCCGATCGTGACCGCGGCGAGGCCGAGCGCGGCCCACGCGAGGGGTGCGAGTTCGATCACATCAGCCGCGGGATGCCGCGAGTGCGGCGGCGAAGCGCGCCGATCGCTGCTCGATGTCGGCCCAGTCCGATGCCGCGAGCGAGGCGCTGTTCGCGAGGTCGCCGCCCGCGCCGACCGCGATTGCACCGGCGCGGAACCACTCGGCGAGGTTGTCGGGGCTGACGCCGCCGGTCGGCATCAGCGGGGCATCGGGGAATGGACCCCGGAGCGCGCCGAGGTACGAGGGGCCGCCGAGCGAGGCGGGGAAGATCTTGACGACGTCGACACCGAGTTCGAGTGCGCCCATGACCTCGGTCGGGGTCATGGCGCCGGTCATCACGACGCGATCCGTGTCGAGCATCGCGCGGGTCAGTGCGGGGAGGGTGCCGGGGCTCACCAGGAACTCCGCGCCGGCGTCGGCGGCGAGTGCGGCCTGCTCGGCAGTGGTGACGGTGCCCGCGCCGATGTAGGCGGCATCGCCGTGGCGTGCGATGAGCTCGCGGATCACGGCGGGTGCGTCCGGTGTCGAGAAGGTGACCTCGATGCCGGTCACGCCGCCGCGGATGATCGCCTCTGACGCCTCGAGCGCGAGCTCAGGAGAGGGCGCGCGGAGCACGGCGAGGACGCCGGTGGCGCGGGCACGGGAGAGACGGTCGGGCATCGGTGCTCCTTCAATGGGGGATCGCATCCATTCTCCCCGACCGCAACCTGTGACTACAGCCGACGCGGGCGCGGCCAGGCCTCGACGACGTCCTTCGACTCCTTGAGCCCGAGACCCGTGTGCTCTCTCACGAGCTTGATCGCGTGGATCTTCTGGTCTGCGGACACGAGGCGGTCGACCTCGGATGAGACGGATGCCGGAAGCGCGCCGCGCACCGACGACGGCGTCGCGGTGATCGACGAGTGCACGGCCGAGGCGTTCGACACGGCCGCGAGATGTGGAGCCGTGGTGCTGACGGACCAGTGGTCGATCCGGTCCTTCGCCTCCTGCAGGCGCACGCCCGTGTGCTGGCGGTAGAGCTTGATGGCGTGGATCTTGTGCCCCGAGGCTACGAGTCGGTCGATCTCGGCGATCGCCGCGGGGGTCAGCTGCGACGCCGAGGCGGTCGACGTCGAGGAGGAGGCCACCGAGCGGGCCATCGTCGGCGACGGGGTGAACACGTGGGGCTCGGGAGACCGGGGACGCATCGACCGCAGTGCTGCGCCGATGATCACCACGCCGACGACGACAGCTGCGATGACCGCGCCGACAGCGATGATGATGTCCATCCGCTCAGTCTAGGGATGCGCGTGCCCCGGCCCCAGGGCCTTCCCACCCGGCACCGCGTACCCTGGAGGTATGACCGAGACTCCCCGCACGCGCGAGACGCGCCCCGCCACGGCACCCGCGTCGTCCCGTTCGGGAGCCGTCCGTTCCACCAAGACTCCGCAGGTGCGCCCTGCGACCGAGGGGTGGACCCAGCAGAAGGATGCCGAGGGGCGGCCGCTGCTGCAGTTCGCGAGCCCCAAGCGCGGCAAGCCGCCGGTGCACCTCGCCGACCTCACGCCCGCCGAGCGCATCGAGAAGGTCAAGGAGCTCGGCCTCCCCGGATTCCGGGCGAAGCAGCTCTCGACCCACTACTTCCGCCACTACACGTCGGATGCCGCCGAGATGACCGATCTTCCGGCCGACACTCGCGAGCAGCTCGTGGCCGGCATGCTGCCTCCGCTGCTCACCGAGGTCCGTCGCCTCGAGACCGACCGCGGAGACACGATCAAGTTCCTCTGGCGCCTGCACGACGGCGCGCTGGTCGAGTCGGTGCTCATGCGCTACCCCGGCCGCATCACGCTGTGCGTCTCGTCGCAGGCCGGATGCGGGATGAACTGCCCGTTCTGCGCCACCGGCCAGGCGGGTCTCACGCGCAACATGTCGACCGCCGAGATCATCGAGCAGATCGTGCGCGCCAACCGCCTGATCGCCGACGGCGGTCTGGGTGGCAAGAAGTCCGACGACCACTCGATGGAGCGCGTCTCGAACATCGTCTTCATGGGCATGGGTGAGCCGCTCGCCAACTACAAGCGCGTGATGGACGCGGTGCGCTCGATGGTCGCCCCGCAGCCCGATGGGCTCGGCATGAGCGCTCGCGGCATCACGGTGTCGACGGTCGGACTCGTGCCGGCGATCAAGAAGCTCGCCGACGAGGGCATCCCGGTGACCTTCGCGCTCTCGCTGCACGCACCCGACGACCACCTCCGCGACGAGCTGATTCCGGTCAATTCGCGCTGGAAGGTCGACGAGGCTCTCGACGCCGCTCGGTACTACTACGAGAAGACGGGCCGTCGCGTCTCGATCGAGTACGCGCTGATCAAGGACATGAACGACCATGGCTGGCGTGCCGACCTGCTCGCCGACAAGCTCAACGAGCGCGGCCGTGGATGGGTGCACGTCAACCCGATTCCGCTGAACCCGACCCCCGGCTCGATCTGGACCTCGTCGGAGCCCTCGGTGCAGAACGAGTTCGTGCGTCGGCTCAACGATGCCGGCATCCCGACGACCCTCCGCGACACCCGCGGCAAGGAGATCGACGGTGCGTGCGGTCAGCTCGTCGCGACGACCGAGGACGAAGCGGCCTCGGCCGCGATGGCCTGAGTCTCTGCGCCGCGACCTCGATCGCGGAGGCCGTCTCGACGACCCAGTGACTCGGCGCGTGCGAGCCAGGACTCGATGCGCGCGGGGCTCGCGTCCTTGACGCCCAGCATCCGGGTCGTGCGCACCGAGCGGACGCCGCAGAAGCGCAGCGTGCCACGGGCGACGTGCGTCTGTGCGGGCAGCCCGGTGAACGGTGTGAGGAACCACGGGGTGTCCGCGAGCAGGAACAGCCGACCGTTGCGCGCGGGCAGCAGCCCCTCGGGCAGACCGAGCTTCGAGTAGCGGTACTCCTGCTGCGGGAGGAGTGCGCGGTCGAAGAAGCCCTTGAGCAGGGCAGGCACCGATCCCCACCAGAGCGGCGTGAACACGACGACCGTCGCGGCCTCGGCCATGGCGCGCTTGGCGTCGACCAGGTCGGGCTCGAGCTCCATGCGCTGGCGGTAGCCGAAGCGCAGCGACGGATCGAAATCGAGATCGCGCAGGGCGAGGATACGCGCATCTCCGTGCGCCGCGGCATAGCGCCGGGCGAGCTCAGCGGTGAGGGAGCGGGCGTCGGGGTGGCCGTCGATGATCAGGGCGGAAGACATGCGGACTCCTATGTTGACAGTGTCAAGAACTGGTGGACACTGTCAAGATAGGCAACAATGTTGCTTGTGTCAAGTTCTCGATCCGGCTATCACCACGGCGACCTCGCCCACGCTCTCGAGGCGGCGGCGATGCAGCTGCTCGCCGAGAAACCTGCGGGAGAGATCAGCCTGCGCGAGGTCGCCCGCGCCGCAGATGTGAGCCACAACGCTCCGTACCACCACTTCTCCGACCGCCGTGGGCTGCTCAAGGTGCTCGCCGAGCGGAGCATGGCCGACCTCGTCGCCGCGGTGCGCGTGGCGATCGAGGGAGCATCCGACCCGGCATCCGCCGTGATCGAGGGCGGCGGCGCGTACATCCGATACGCGGTCGAGCACGCGAACGGCTTCGACGTCATCTACGACCCCACGGTCTGCATCCCCGGCGAACCGAGCGAGACCATGGCCCCGCTGATCGTCGAGCTCGAAGAGCTGCTGGGGGCGGCATCCGTCGCCGCGGGGCTCGATGAGCAGAGCGTGACCGGTGTGTGGGGCCTCGTGCACGGGCTCGGAACGCTGTGCGCCGCGGGGCATTTCTCGCTCGATGATGCCCTCGCCGCGAGCGCCGACGCGCTCACTCGCATGCTCCCGCGCTGATCCTCCGTGCCGCTGCGAGCGGCCCCTGCAGAGGCATAAACACAGGGTTCGTGCACGTTTTCCACAGGCGACCTTTCGTAGATTGTCGGAATGCCCTATTCCGCTCACCGCCCCGGACGGTTCGATTCGCAGGGTCGGATCATCCTCGACAGCGACCCGAACGCTGACACGGATGACCTCGACTTCCTTCGTGCGTACGAGCCCACCGGCGCCGATCTGCAGGCGCCGGACACGGTCGACCCCAGGCGCGGCAGTGAGCCGGAAGCGGGCGCGGAGCCGGGTGCTGCGGCGTCTGCCGCGCCCATGCGTGAGCCGAAGCCCCGCCGTCAGCCCCGGCAGCCGCGCGAGCGTGCGCCGCGCGAGCCTGGTTCGCGACTGCGCAAGCTCGCGATCCTCGGCGGAGCGGACGGCGAGATCCTCGACCGGGTTCCCGGCGAGACCCCGCGGTTCGTGCAGATGTTCTTCGTGCTCGCCGGCACCGCACTGGTCTCGGCGATCTCGATGCTGTTCGCGCTGACCACCGGAGTGCAGGCCGCGATCTGGCTGGCCGTGCCACTGGCGGTCGTCTGGGCGCTGATCATCTTCAATCTCGACCGGTTCCTGACGTCGACCATGACGTCGACGCGCAACGTCTGGAAGCTCATCGGGCTCGCGATCCCGCGAGTGATCATGGCCGCGATCATCGGCTTCGTCGTGGCAGAGCCGCTCGTGCTGCAGATCTTCCACAACGACATCGCCCGCGAGGTCGCCGCGACGAACATCACGCAGGCGCAGTCCGATCAGGAGGCTCTGGAGACGGGCCCCGAGAAGAAGGCGCTGGACGCGGCATCCGACCGCGTCGCCGAGCTCGAGAACCAGGCGGCCACCGGAATCGTCGCCGGCACCGACTCGTCGTCGGCGACGGAATCCGCCGCTCAGGCGACGGTCGACGACCTCACCGCCAAGATGACCGCCCAGCAGGCCGTGATCGACCAGGCGCGCATCCTGTATCAGTGCGAGCTCACGGGCGAGGGTGCCGGCACGGTTCCCGGTTGCACCGGTGTGAACGGCGAGGGTGCGAGCTCGGACGCCGCCGAGGCCCAGCTCGCCGAGGCGCAGCAGACCTACGACGCGCTCGCCGCGCAGCTGCGCACCGCCAACGAGGAGCTCGCCGCTGCGGGCACCGCCGCCAAGGAGAACACCAGCACGTCGGAGACGCAGAACCGCGAGGAGGCGCAGTCGCAGCTGCCCGCTGCGCGTGACAGCTACGACACCGCGCTCGCCGCCTACAACGCGCGTGCCGAGTCGGTGGCATCCGGAAACGCGGGCGCGATCGGGCTGCTCAGCCAGATCAGCGGACTCAACCGGCTGAGCGAGAAGGAGCCGACGATCCTGTGGGCGCACATCCTGATCGCCGCACTGTTCTTCATGATCGAGCTGCTGCCGGTGCTCGTGAAGGTGCTCACGTCGTACGGCGACCCGTCGCTCTATGAGAAGGCCGCCGCGATCCGCAGGCAGGTCGCTCTCGACAAGGTCACGGCCGAAGGGTTCCGCGACAGGGCGGGCGATCGTGACCGTGCAGTCGGAGGGCATTCAGACGGATGCTGCGCCTGCCGAGCCGCAGACGCGGGCCGAGCGCAAAGAGGCTGAGCAGGCGGCGCAGGAGCGGGCGCTGGCCGAGGAGCGCGAGCTCGCGGAGAAGCGTGCGCAGGCCCAGACGCTCGAGGAGCAGGAGCAGCTGGTCGAGCCCCGGGTCTGAGACCGGTCACGATGATCGGGCCCCGGTGTCTGTAGCGGCCGGTAGCGTTGTTGCATGGTCAACTATCGCTATCTCGGCAACAGCGGTCTCAAGGTCTCTGAGATCACCTACGGCAACTGGGTCACGCACGCCTCACAGGTCGGCGACGACGCCGCCGTCAAGACGGTGCACGCGGCGCTCGACACCGGCATCACCACATTCGACACGGCAGACACGTACGCGAACACCGCGGCCGAGGTCGTGCTCGGCAAGGCTCTCGAAGGCCAGCGTCGCGAGGGGCTCGAGATCTTCACGAAGGTCTACTTCCCGACCGGTCCCAAGGGTCCGAACGACACCGGGCTGAGCCGCAAGCACATCCTCGAGTCGATCAACGGCTCGCTGAAGCGACTCGGCACCGACTACGTCGATCTCTACCAGGCGCACCGCTTCGACTACGAGACCCCGCTGGAGGAGACGTTCCAGGCGTTCGCCGACGTCGTCCGTCAGGGCAAGGCGCTCTACATCGGCGTCTCGGAGTGGACCGCAGAGCAGCTGCGGGAGGGTCACGCGCTCGCGAAGCAGCTCGGCGTGCAGCTCATCTCGAACCAGCCGCAGTACTCGATGCTGCACCGCGTGATCGAGGGCAAGGTCGTGCCGGCCTCCGAAGAGCTCGGCATCTCGCAGATCGTCTGGTCGCCGATGGCGCAGGGCGTGCTGTCGGGCAAGTACCTGCCCGGTCAGCCGGTGCCCGACGGCTCGCGTGCGACCGACCCGCACAGCGGTGCGGAGTTCATCAAGAGCTTCCTGCAGGACGACATCCTCACCGCGGTGCAGAAGCTCAAGCCGATCGCCGAAGAGGCGGGCCTGTCGATGCCGCAGCTCGCGATCGCCTGGGTGCTGCAGAACAAGAACGTCGCAGCGGCCCTGGTCGGCGCCTCGCGCCCCGAGCAGCTC
Source organism: Microbacterium sp. K2 (assembly GCF_051365005.1). Taxonomy (NCBI): domain Bacteria; kingdom Bacillati; phylum Actinomycetota; class Actinomycetes; order Micrococcales; family Microbacteriaceae; genus Microbacterium; species Microbacterium sp. K2. The sequence goes on from NZ_JBLWII010000001.1 coordinate 2,691,017, forward strand.
GCCGAGACGGTCAAGGCCTCGGGCGTGACGCTCGACGCCGACACTCTCGCCGCGATCGACACCGCGCTGGGCGACACGGTCAACAGTGACCCCGAGGCCACGTACTCGATGTCGCCGAAGGCCCGCCTGGTCTAAGGGCATGAATGACGAGGGCCGCCGTTCGTGATGAACGGCGGCCTTCGTCATGCGCGGGGAGGGGCTACTCCTTGACCGCTCCGGCCGTGAGGCCCTGCACGATCCAGCGGCTCGCGAGAGCGAACATCGCCATGGTCGGCAGGATCGTGAGCACGGCGGCGGCGCTCATCGAACCCCAGTCGATGTTGAACGTCGAGATGAAGCCGTTCAGCGCCGAGGGCACCGTGCGGTTGGCATCGGTGTTCATCAGCACGACCGACAGGAACAGCTCGTTCCAGCAGTTGACGAAGTTGAAGATGAACGCCGCGATGATGCCGGGGGTCATCACCGGGACGAGCACCCGGAACAGGGCGCCGAATCGTGAGCATCCGTCGATCATCGCCGCCTCTTCGAGGGCGTCGGGGACGTTCTCGAAGAACCCGCGCAGCATGACCGTGGAGAACGGGATGCAGACCGCGATGTACACGAGGATGAGGCCGGGCTTGGTGTCGACCAGGCCGAGGTCGGTCATCATCGAGTACAGCGGTCCGAGTGCGATGAACGCCGGGATCATCTGCGTCAGCAGGAACGCGACCAGCACCGTGCCCTTGCCGCGGAACTCGAACCGGGCGATCACGTAGGCGCTCAGCAGTGCGATCAGCGTCGCCACCGCACCGGCGATCGTGGCCACGAGAGCCGAGTTGGCGAGGAACACCCCGAACGAGCTCTGCTGGAACAGGCTGACGTAGTTGTCGAACGACGGCTCGCTCGGCCAGTACTCGATCGGGAACGAGTTGATCGTGCCCGGCGACTTGAACGACGTCAGTGCGATCCAATACAGCGGGAACAGGGTGATCACGAGCCAGAGCAGGAGCCCGACCACGCGAACGACGCCGCCGACCGACACCTTCCTCTTCGGGCGGGGAGCTTTGGCGATGTCGGGAACGGTGAGACGCCGGGTCTCGGTGACTGTTGTGCCGGTGATGGTCATCGCTGCACCTTCCGCATCGCCATCAGGTAGAACGCGCAGAACACGAACAGGAACGCGACGACGATGAGTCCGATCGCACTCGCGATGCCGTAGTTGCCCTGCTGCGTGTAGTTGATCATCCACGTCGTGATGATGTGCGTCTGGTTCGCCGGCCCGCCGTTGGTCATCGCGTAGATGATGTCGGGGAAGTTGAAGATCCAGATGATACGCAGCAGGATCGTCAGCAGCAGCGTCATCGAGATGTACGGGATGATGATCGAGAACAGCTGGCGCACCTTGCCTGCGCCGTCGAGGCTCGCGGCCTCGAGCATCTCATCGGGCACCGACTGCAGCGCCGCGAGGATCATGATCGCGAAGAACGTCACCCCGTACCAGATGTTGGCCACGATGACCGCGAACATCGCGAGCTTCGGATCGGCCAGCCAGGGCAGCGGGGCGTCGATGAAGCCTGCCTTCATGAGCAGGTCGTTCACGACACCGAACTCGGCGTTGAACATCCAGCGGAACAGCATGCCGATCAGGAAGCCCGAGACAGCCCACGGGAAGAACACGAGCGCCTGGTAGAGCCCGCGGAAGCGGAACCGCTTGCGCAGCGCAAGCGCGATCAGGAAGCCGATCACCAGCTGAGGCACGAGCGAGCCGACGACCCAGAGCACGGAGTTCCACGCGACGACCGGGAACGCGGGGTCCTGGAAGACGGTCACGAAGTTGTCGAATCCCACCCAGGGAGTCGACGTGAGGTCCCACAGGTTCCAGTCGTGGAAGGCCATGCGTGCACCCTGCAGCATGGGCCAGTAGGTGAACCAGCACACGAACACGATCGCCGGGGCCATGAAGGCCAGCAGCGTCAGCGCGTGGCGGCCACGGAACGGGCGGCGCCGGCGGGATGCCGGGGAGGCCCCGCCGGCGGTGCCGACGGAGCCCCCTTCGAGAGTGGTCCGGGTCACGGATCAGCCCTTTTCCGCAGCGTACTTCTCGGTCCAGAAGGCATCCCACGACTCGAGCAGCTCGGTGGTCGACATGTTGCCGAGCAGCACGTTCTGCACGTCCTGGTCGGACTTCTGCATCCACTCGGTCCACCAGCTGACCCCTCGCGGCTGGCGCACGTTGACGTACGTCTCGGGGTCCTCCGTCATGGTGACGTAGCTGGTCCACGGGCCGGTCGAATAGAACTCGTCGTCAGCCGCCTCCGAGATGATCGGCACGAGGCTGTTGGCCTGGGCGAACTCGGTCGCGGGCTCGGCCGACGAGAGGAACTCGACGAGCTTGACCGCGGCATCCTGGTGCTCGCTGTTCTCGGCGACGCCCCACCCGGCGACGGCCAGCGGCTGCGCGGCCTTGCCGGACGGGCCGACGAGCAGTGGGGCGGTGTCCCACTGGTCTTCGGTCAGCGATGAGTCCTGCACCGTCGCGATGACCTCGGGGTCCTGCAGCAGGAACGCCGTGGTGCCGTTCGTGAAGCCGGCGACCATCTCGGGATAGCCCCACGAGACGGCCGAGGGCGGGGATGCCTCCTTGAACAGATCGAAGTAGTCGTCGACGGCTTCCTGAGCCTCGGGGGCGGCGAAGATCGTGGATCCGTCTTCCATCAGGAAGGCGTCATCGACGTCGAGGCCGTCGATCGTGTAGGCCTCGATCGCCGCCACCACGTTGCTGTTCGCGTTCGGGCCGCCACGGAAGGCGTAGCCGTAGATGTTGTTCGACGGGTCCTGGATCGCGCTGGCCTGCTCGAGCAGATCCTTCCAGCTGTGCGGCGGGCCGTCGAAGCCCGCCTCCTCGACCAGGTCGGTGCGATAGAAGAGCGACAGCCCGTAGAAGCCGTAGGGCACGAAGTAGCTCTTGCCGTCGGCGGCCACCGACGCGGCCTGCGCGTTGTCGGTCAGGGCGTCCCAGCCGTCCCACTCCTCGAGGTCGCCCGAGATGTCGTGCAGCCAGCCGTTGTTCGCGAACGGGCCGACGGTGATGTCGCGGACCTCGAGCACATCGACGCCCTTGCCCGACTGCAGCATCTGCTGGATCTTCGCGTCGGCCTGCTCGGTCGGCGGCGAGACCAGAGTGACCTTGATGTCGGGGTTCTCCGCCTCGAAGTCATCGAGGAATCCGCGAAGCAGATCGGTGCGAGTCGGGTTGGTCAGGCTCTCGACCATCTGCAGGGTGACGGTGCCGTCGGCGGATTCGCCGCCGCTTGCGGAACAGCCGGTGAGCGCGAGTGCGGCGACGGTGCCGATGCTCGCGGCGGTCGTCAAGATTCTGTTCTTCTTCACGAGGTGCCTCTCAGTTGGTGATGGTGGTGGGTCGGGTGGTTGTGGATCGGGTGGTGGGCGGAGCGGGTCAGGTGACGATGATCGAGTCGGCGGTGCGGATGCCGGCGCGGCGGAGGATCTGCGGGATGCAGCGCTCGACGAAGGCCTCGAAGTCCGACGCCTCGGTGTAGAGGTGTGCCGAGAGGCGGAAGTAGCCGACGCCGCGGAAGCTGGTGAACGCGGTCTCGACGCCCGTCTCGTCGAGCAGATCCATGCGCAGGGCGTCGGCTTCCTCGCGGGTCGAGCCGAGTCCGAGCGGCAGGCGTACGAGGCGCATCGACGGCACAGGGGAGGGCAGCGGCGTCAGGGGGTCTTCGTCGCCGTAGGGACGCAGGCCCTCGGCGATGATCTCGGCTCCGGCATCCGCCATCTGGGCCATCGCCTGGCGTGCGTTGTGCCAGCCGAACTCGCGCTCGATGAACTCGATCGACGCGGGGGTGGCGAGGTAGGTCGTCGCGTCGATCGTGCCCTGGGTGTCGAAGCGCTCAGGGTAGGGCTCGTTCGCGGCCCACGAGTCGATGAGCGGCCAGAGGTCATCGCGGTCGGGAGCGGTCGTGACGAGCAGTGCCGAACCGCGTGGGGCGCAGGGCCACTTGTGCAGGTTGCCGAACCACCAGTCGCCGCCGGCGACTGCGGCGGCATCCGCGACGAGCCCGGGAGCGTGCGCGCCGTCGACCAGAGTGCGGATGCCGCGCTCGGCGGCGAGCTCGGCGATGCGTCGGGTGGGCAGCATTCGCGCGGTGGGCGAGGTGATCTGGTCGACGACGATCAGGCGGGTGCGGGGCGTGAGCGCGTCGGCGAAGAGCTGCACGACCTCGTCGTCGGAGGCGAGCAGCGGCAGCTCGACGGCCCGGACGGATGCGCCGAAGCGGCGGGCCAGGCGCTGCGCCCCCATCGTGATCGCGCCGTAGCCCTGGTCGGTCACGAGGATCTCGTCGCCGCGCTCGAGATGCAGGGCGTTGTACACGACGGTGGCCGCGGCCGAGGCGTTGGGTACGAAGACGCTGTCCTCGGCGTGGGCACCGAGGAACGGGGCCGTGCGCTCTCGGGCGGCGCGCACCCGCTCGGCGATACGGGGGAACCACTCGACCGGGCTGAGATCGGCTCGGCGCCGCAGCGCATCCTGCTGCTCGACGACCGCGGTGGGCACAGCGCCGAAAGAGCCGTGGTTCAGGTGGATCACGTCGGGATCGAGCGGCCACGCATCACGGGCTCGGATGCCGGAGTTCAGCGTGAGCGGTGCGGGGAAGAGTGGTGCGGGCATCGGTCCTCGTCGGTGCGTCGGGGGAGTTGTTGCACAACTTTGCCACAGCGGGTCCGATATGGCTATGAAAAGATGAACACGAAACATAGTTGTCATACGAATTTGGTGAAGAGCGCGGGTCCGACAGACTCGCAGGGGAGTGGCCGGTGTCAGAGAGGATCACGATGAGCGCTTTGGATACGGCTCTGCACGGGCTGCGTGCGCTGATCGCCGACGGTGCGCTGCGCCCCGGCGACCGTCTGCCCAGCGAGGGCGAGCTGTGCGAGACGCTCGGCGTCTCGCGAGGATCGCTGCGCGAAGCCATCCGCATGCTGGCCGCGCTCGGGGTGCTCGAGACCCGCCACGGTTCGGGCAGCTACGTCAGCGAGCTGCGCGCCGCCGACCTGATCGGCAGCCTCTCGCTCACCGTCGGCCTGCTGCCCATGGAAGGCGTGCTCGAACTCACCGAGCTGCGTCGCGTGCTCGAACCGCATGCCGCCGCGCTCGCCGCGGCCCGCATCGACCCGGCGACGATCGACGCCCTCAGCGCGGTGCTCGACGAGATCGAGGCCAGCGATGACTTCGAGGACCACTCGCGTCTCGACCACACGTTCCACATGACGATCTCGGAGGTCGCCGGCAACGACGCGCTCACGAGCCTGATCGACGTGCTGCGCTCGCGATCGCGCGCCTATCGGATTCCGGATGCCGGCGACGCCGCCGAGCTCAAGCTGCACTCGGACGCGGGACACCGGGCTATCCTGCGAGGGCTCGCGGCGGCAGACCCCGTCGCAGCCTCTGCGGCAGCATCCGCCCACGTCGCCCAGACCGAGTACTGGGTGCGGCGCTACACCGAGACGGACGAGCCTGCGCCTGCGGCCGAGTGAGCGGGGACCCGAGCGGGGCGTGTCCCGATCTGCGGCCCGTGCCCCGATCTGCGGGTCGATCCCGCCGATTCGCCCGCAGATCGCCACGACGTCCGCTGATCGGGCTGTCTCTCAGATCGATGGAGAGCCGAAGCGCAGCACGTTCGTGTTCCGACGGACGAAGCCGACCGACTCGTAGAGGCGCAGCGCCGATTCGCGAGACGGACGGGATGTCAGATCGAGCTTCGGCAGTCCCCGCCGTCGGGACTCGTCGATGATCGCCTGGAGCAGCAGGCGTGCGATGCCTCGGCCGCGGGTGCTCTGATCGACCACGACGTCTTCGATGCTGCCGTGCCATCCGGTGACGAGGGGCACGGTCACGAGCGTGGCCATTCCCAGGATCCGGCCTGACTCGCGTGCGACGAAGAGGTCGGCGTTCTGCGCTTCGAGCAGCGAGCGCACGCGTTCCGAGTCGAATCGGGCGGTCGGTGAGAGCTGGGGGAGAAGCGCCTCGATCCGCTGCAGGTCACTCTGCGTGAGGCGGTCCGCGATCGCGATGCTGATTCCTTCGGCCATGCCCGGAGCCTATTCGACGGTCCGGTCCGGATCGGCCCGGAGTCGTGCCGCGTCAGAGCGGCGCCTGCCAGGAGGCGGTGTAACGCCAGAACAGGCGCCGGCGCATCCGGATGCCGGGCAGCACCTCGCCGGCGATCGTGCGGATCTCGTCGAAGGACAGCGTGGCTGCGGTGCTCGGTGCCTGCATGTGCGCGGGAGGTCTCGTGGCGCGCTTCGGGTGGCGCACGAGCCCGACGAGCGGGTTCAGGAGAAGTGACGCGCCGGAACGCAGGGCGTCCGTCGATGTCTCCCGGGCCACGCCGACGATCACCACGCGACCGCCGGGGCGCAGCGCTTCGCGGGCATCCTGGAGCGCCGTGCGCAGGGGCATGTGGTGGAGGGATGCGACGAATGCGATCAGGTCATACGCCCGGTGGGGCTCGGATCCGAAGGGCCGCCTCTCGATCTGGACCGCATCTGCACTGAACCGGCGGGCGGCAGCATCCGCGGCATCCGGATCAGGTTCGATGCCGATCGCGGTGGGGAAGATCTCCGACAGGGCGCTCAGCAGATTCCCGGTGCCGCAGCCCACATCGACGGCGGTGTCGCCGCCGCGACGGCGCACCCCTCGGGCATGTCGGAGTACGAACCTCGCGTACGCGTCGTTGTGCGACCACGGGTGAGCGGCGTTCACCCGTGCGAGGACGGCCAGGAATCCCATGCGCTGTGCGGCGGACCCCGGCACGTCAGGCGAGGGTGATGTCGACCTGGATCTCGGTGGCGATGCGCTCGAGGTCGCGGCGCAGCGCGTCGAGGTCGACCGAGTCGGGCACCCGCGCGATCACGGATGCTTCGAACAGGCGTCCGCCGGCCATCGCGGCATCCCGGGTCTCGGTCGCCAGCTCCTCGATGCTCAGGTCATGCGCGTTCAGCACGTTCGACACCTCGCGGACGATGCCGGACCGGTCGTTGCCGAGCACCCGGATCTCGAGCATCTGATCGTCGGCGTCCGCAGCGGGTGCGCCGGTCAGGACGGCGAGAGTCAGCAGCCCCTGGCCCTGCAGTTCGCGCAGTGCTGTCTGCAGCCCCTCCGAATGCTCGGGAGCGACCGAGACCTCGATCACCCCGGCGAAGGTTCCGGCGAGTTCGGCCAGCGAGCTGTTCTCCCAGTTTCCGCCGTGGGCATCGACGACATCGGCGACGGCTGCGACGAGACCCGGACGATCGGCACCCGCGACAGTGAGGATGAGAGTAGTCATGCCGCCAGCGTAGGTGCGTTCGGGAGTCCGGACCAATCCTCTCGTCGGAGGGCGCGCGGCTAGTGTGGGCGGATGGCGCCGCAGGATGCAGATCCCCACACCAGCGAACACTTCGTACGCGCGATGGCCCTGCTGATGTCCGGGCCTCTGATTCCGTCGTGTCGAGCCCGGGTCGCTCTCCGGCAGGGGATCGACTCGCCGGTGGAGAATTTCCTCATCGATGCGTCACCGAGGGATCTCGTCTACACCCTCCACCGAGCAGGCGGAGAGCTGGTCGACGACTACGACGGCTACACGCACACCCGCCGGAGTGAGACTCCGGTGCAGGACATCCCCCGCAACTCCTTCAACGTCGAGCACTTCGCCGCACGACTCGCGTTCCCGCTCTCGCTGCCCATCTGGGGGCGCAGCGTCGACAGCTACCGATTCACCGGGGCAGCTCTCGCGGACGGTGAACTGATCGAGCTCCCCCTCGTGCACACGCAAGACGACAGGGTGAAAGGGGTGCTCACGGTGAGCGACGACTTCCGCATGGCGGTGAAGCTGGACACCCCGACACTCCTGATCAAATACACGGAGATCGCCGCCGCCCGCCGCGCTCAGGCGACGGGCGGCAACGCCCCGATCAGGTTCGGCCAGTCGGGGTGAAGCCGACTTCCGAAGGAGGAGCCCGGGGTCGATCGAGCGGTGGGAGCCCGCGAAACCGTGTTCGCGGATATGGCGCGTCCGGATCTCTTGAGTTGTGAACCGGGTCAGTCGACCCACACCCCGGTGTCGAGGAAGTGGTCGAGGCGGGCGCGATGCGGGGCGAGGTCCCAGCCCTGACCTGCGACCCACTCGTCGTTGAAGTACGTGCCGGCGTAGCGGATGCCGCTGTCGCAGATCAGGGTGACGATGCTGCCGGTCTCGCCCGCCGCGCGCATGCGTGCGATCAGCTGGAACGCCCCGTAGAGGTTGGTGCCGGTCGAGCCGCCGGCGAGGTGCAGGGTGCGCTCGCGCAGCATCCGGATCGCGGCGATCGACCCCGCATCGGGCACGCGGATCATCTCGTCGATCACGCTGGGCACGAAGGAGGCCTCGACGCGCGGCCGGCCGATGCCCTCGATGCGGCTCGGGCGTCCGGCAGGCGGGTCGACGGTTCCCGCCCACCCGTCGTAGAACGCCGAGCCCTCGGGGTCGACGACCGCGATCTGGGTCTCGTGGCGGCGGTACTTCACATAGCGGCCGAACGTCGCGCTCGTGCCACCGGTGCCCGCGCCCACCACGATCCAGCGGGGGATCGGATGCCGTTCCTTTGACAGCTGGCTGAACACGCTCTCGGCGATGTTGTTGTTGCCGCGCCAGTCGGTCGCGCGCTCGGCGTACGTGAACTGGTCGAGGTAGTGCCCGTGGCATTCGGACGCGAGACGCTGGGCCTCAGGAGACATGTCCTCTGCGCGGTCGACGAAGTGGCAGCGGCCGCCGTAGAACTCGATGAGGTCGATCTTCTCCTGGCTGGTCGACCGCGGCACGACGGTGACGAACGGCAGTCCCAGCATCCGCGCGAAGTACGCCTCGGAGACGGCGGTCGAGCCGCTCGACGACTCGACCAGCGTCGAGTGCTCGGTGATGCGTCCGTTGACGAGCCCGTAGAGGATCAGCGAGCGCGCGAGACGGTGCTTGAGCGACCCGGTGGGGTGCACCGACTCGTCCTTCAGGTACAGATCGATGCCCCACTCGGGCGGCAGCGGGAAGAGGTGCAGGTGCGTGTCGGCGCTGCGGTTCGCGTCGGCTTCCAGCAGGGCGATCGCGGTGCTGGTCCAGTCGCTCATCCCTCGAGCGTAACGCTCCTCTACCTGGCGGTGTAGCCGCCCTCGCCCGTCTCGCCGTCGTAGGTGAAGACCTCGTCTTCGAGGGTGATCTGGATGTCGTCGCCGAGCGGCTGCTCAGCGAGCAGGCGCTCCTCGAGCATCGTCATCCGCTCCTCGTACTCCTGCGCCTGCGCGTCGTCGACACCCCAGATCGTCGCGACCTTCATGTCGGTCAGAAAGTAGAGGAAGGCAGAGACGGCGGTGCGGTTGAACTCGGTGTCGGGGATGCTCTCCCACAGCGCGCCGCTGTCGCGCAGGCGCTTGTATTCGTCGATCTTCGCCTGGAGAACGTCGGCTATTCCGGATGCATCGGCGTCACCCGAGTCGTCGGACGGCGGCTCCTCGGCATCCGTGTCGTCGGAGGGAGCGGTCGGTGCTGCCGTCACGGCCGGCGCAGGGGCCGACACCGGCTCCGGCGAACGTGACGCCACCAGGAGCCCCACGACCACCGCAATTCCGACGACGATGAGCACGACGAACGCACCCACGGCGGCCAACACGATGCCGACAGTCCGACCGGAGGACTTCGGCGGGTCGGGTGGCAACGTCGACATCGGATACCCGGCGCCGTACCCGGCACCCTGAGGCTGACCGCCCTGCTGCGGTGGAGGGTAGGCGGCCGACGCATACGGGGGCAGTGGCGGCGCGGGAGGCGCCGCGGATGCAGGCGGTGGCGGCACGGCCGGACCGGCAGGAGGCGCGGGGGGCCCACTCAACGAGGGTGCAAGCGGGATGCCCGGGGGGACGGATGCCGGAAAAGCGCCCGGTGCTCCGGGCGGAGGCGGCGGAATCACCGGCTCGGGACCGGGCTCGTTCGAATCGACCATCGTGTCTCCCCCTCGCTCACGTCACCCCGAGGGGCGTGTCGTCTTCCGCCAGGCTAGCGGCCCCGGCGAACTCGGCGGCGCGACTCACGCTGCGCAGCCGCAGCAGGGCCGAGGTCCACGTCAGTGGACTTCTCGTGCGGCCAGGAACGCCTCGACCTCTGCCCGCAGCGGCAGACTCGGCGATGCGCCCTGCTTGGTGACGGCGAGGGCGCCGGCCGCGGTGGCGATGCGCATGGCATCCGTCAGCTCCAGGCCGTTCGCCAGCGCAGCACCGAGGTACCCGGCGTACGCGTCGCCCGCTGCCGTGGTGTCGACGGCGTCGACCGCGAAAGGCGGGACGACGGATGCTCCGGCCGCTGTCACGACGCACGAGCCCTGGCCCGCGAGCGTGATCACGGCCGCGCCGACGCCACGGTCGAGGAACCAGCGTCCGGCGAGCGCGGCCGAGTCGGCGTCCGTCACCTCGATGCCGCTGAGCACCGAGGCCTCGGTCTCGTTCGGGGTCACGATGTCGATGTTCGCCCACACCGCGTCGTCGAGCGGAGCGGCCGGTGCCGGGTCGAGGATGACGGTCATGCCGTGCTCGCGTCCGCGCGACGTGATGTGCGCGGTGAGTGCCGAAGGGGTCTCGAGCTGGGTGAGCAGCACCGACGTGGTCGGCGCGAGGGCCGTGAGCGCCGCATCGATCTGCTCGGCGCTGAGGGCCGCGTTGGCGAGGGGCACCATGACGATGTCGTTCTGCGCCGAGGCATCGACGCGGATGTGCGCGATGCCCGTCGGGCCGGGCACCGTGCGAAGGTGCGTGAGGTCGACGCCGGCCCCGCTCAGCCCGGTGACGACGAGGTCGTGGAAGAGGTCGTCGCCGACGCATCCGACGAAGCTCGTGCGGGCTCCCGAGCGCCCGGCCGCGACGGCCTGGTTCGCGCCCTTGCCGCCGAGCATGAGGGTGAACTCGTCTCCGAGGATGGTCTCGCCACGGGCCGGGAGCCGGGTCGAGAAGGTCGTCACGTCTGCGCTCACACTGCCGACGATGACGACGCCGGTGCGATCGGGCGAAGTGGCGGATGTCATGGCGCTCCTGATCGTCGTCGATGCGGGGTGCGTCGGCAGCCTCCACGGGTGTCAGTACAGTAGCCGAATCCGAACCTGTAACGACAGGTCGTGCCCGAGGGGACCCGAGTTGCGCGGCAGGCGGCACAATGGGGGCATGCGCGTACTCGATTCGCACCTGCACCTGTGGTCGCCCTCGACTCTGACCTACACGTGGCTCGAGGGACCGCTCGCGTGGGAGTTCGCTGCGCTCGAGATCGAGCACTCGCCGATCGACGTCGCCACGGTCGAGAAGTCGGTCTTCGTGCAGGCCGGGACGATCGAAGACGACTTCCTCGCCGAGGTGCGGTGGGTCGTCGAACAGGCCGATGAGGTGGGCGTGGTCGGCATCGTCGCGGGAGCGCGCCTCGACCGCGGCACCGACACCACCGCGCACCTCGAGGGACTCGCTGCTGAGCCGCTCGTGGTCGGCGTGCGCCACGATCTGCAGATCGAACCCGACGGCCTCGCGGTGTCGGCCGCGTTCGTGACCGGTGCGCGCGAGCTCGCAGCCCGCGGGTGGACGTTCGACGCGTGCGTGCGCGCGGCGCAGCTGCCCGAGATCGCCCGCCTCGCCGGGGCCGTGCCCGAACTGCGGATCGTGCTCGATCACCTCGGCAAGCCCGAGGTGGGCACCGCGGATGCTCCCGTGGTGCCGACCATGGAGTGGGTGCGCGATCTCGACGACCTCGCACGGCATCCGAACACGTGGTGCAAGCTGTCGGGTCTTCCGGCGGAGGCCGGCGGGGACTGGTCGGCTGAGCAGCTGGATCCGTTCCTCGATGCCGCGGCCGACGCGTTCGGAGTCGAGCGGCTCATGTGGGGCAGCGACTGGCCGGTCTCGGTCATCGGTCCTGCGGAGGAGGGTGACCCGTATGCTCCGGAAGACGGCTCGCCGACCTATCAGCCGACGGCGCGCAGCCGGTGGGCGGATGCCGTGATCGCGTGGGCCGAGCGCCGCAGGCACGACGTCGACGCCATCATGTGGCGCAATGCAGAGGAGTTCTACCGCGTCGGGCAGCGGTCGGCGGTGCCGGTGGACGAGCCCCGCCCGCGCCGCGGTGGATTCCTGGGCTGGCTGCGCGGCGAGTGACGCCTCACTGGCCGTCCGACGGAGCATCCCGAAGTGCCGCGAGACGTTCGACGTCGGCCGGTTCGGCATCTCACTCTGCCGGACTCAGCTCGCTCCGAGAACGCGTTCGAGGTGCGCGCGGCCGTGGCGGATCGCCGCGGCCCTGACGGCATCCGACCCCGGGTAGTCCGCATGCCCTGCGGGCAGCACCTCGAGGTCGAGATCGCCGACGGCGTTCGCCACCGCGAACTGGCCCTGGGGCGGCACGTACGGATCCCACAGCGCGACCTCGACGCGCACCGGTATCTGCGTGAACGTCATGGCGCTCGATGCGTCGAACCAGCGCAGCACCTCGCGGGCCTCGGGGTGAGCGACCACGTACGCACGCACAACCTCGCTTCTGCCGAAGCAGTGCACGGCCAATCATTCGTCGTACTGGCCGAAGCTCGGCATGAGCAGTGTCGCGCCGGTGTGGCGGTCGTCCCAGGGGAGGGCGAGGGAGCCGATGCCGCCGCCGAAGCTCTCACCCACGTAGTAGAGAGGAGCATCGCCGGTCAGGGCGAGCAGCGCGTCGGCCGCGAGCCACAGATCGCGGGCGCACAGACCCAGCACGTAGCGATCGGGGTCGTCGATGCCGGCGAGCACGTGCTCGGCGATCGGCTCGGGGGCGCCCACGCCGGCGTTGAGCGTGGGCAGACCTCGGGCGACGGGGAAGATTGCGGCCGCATCATCGGGCACGCGAGCGAGATCGATCGCTTCCCGTCCTCCGTACCCGTGGCTGTGCACGACGCCGATGCGCGCGGCACCTGAGACGGGTTCGACGACCCACGCGCGCAGGCGCGTTCCGTCGGCACCCGAGTGCTCGATCACCGAGACGCGGCGGCCCGCTGCGGAATCGACCGACAGAACGACCGGGGCGGCATCCACCTGCCGCGCTTCGTCGCGCCACCGCATCCAGCGCTTCGCGAAGCCCTCGGGCGGTGCGATCGGAGCGATCCCGCGCAGCGTCTCGAACGTGTGGCCGTAACTGGCGTCGAAGGCGGCATCGGGGAACCAGGCGTCGTCGGGAGAGGTGAAGGTCATGAGTGAGTGTCGCTCCGGGTGCGGCGGGCGCGATACGCAGCCACCGCGTTGCGGTTGGTGCAGGTCGTCGAGCAGAACCGCTTGGAGCGGTTGCGCGACAGGTCGAGGGCCAGCGCCTCGCACGTGTCGTCGGCGCAGATGGAGATGCGTGAGCCCTCATCGGATCGGATGACGTCGATCAGCGCCATGGCGGTCTCGATCAGCACGCGCTCGGCCAGCGGGCGCTCGTCGGCCACCGCGTGCAGGTGCCAGTCGACTCCGTCGTGGCGCACGAGTCTCGGGGCGAGGTGAGCCTCGGCGAGGGCGGCGTTCACGTGCTCAGCCATCTCGTCGCGGGGTGCGAGCAGCATGGCACGCAGACGCGGGCGCAGGTCTCGGAGCGAGGCGAGCTCGGCCTCATCGCGATCGAGTCGACCCGAATAGGGGAAGTCCGCGAGGAAGGCGTCGTAGTCGACGAGGTTCCCGAGCGTCTCGGGGTCCTCCGCCGAGTTCACCAGCCAGACGGCCGAGCGAAGAGCCTCCTCCGTGTCATCGGTGAAGTTCATGTTGACACCTTACATCCCACGCGAGTAGCGTCACCTGTCATGAGCAAGGTTGCAAATGACATCAGCGTGCCGGGGGTGCGATTCGGGCTGCCGCTGGCGATCGGCGCGGCCTTCGCGTTCGGCATGTCCGGCGCCTGGGCTCGAGGTCTCATCGACGCGGGGTGGACCCCCGGCGCGGCAGTGACCGCGAGGGTGTGGGTCGCCGCGCTCGTGCTGCTCGTGCCCACGATCCTCTCGCTCCGGGGCCGGTGGGGAGTGCTCAGGAAGAACGCGGGCATGGTCGCCGCCTACGGACTGCTCGCCGTCACCGCCACTCAGCTCTGCTACTTCCAGGCCGTCGCGGTGATGGACGTCGGCCTCGCCCTGCTCATCGAGTACACGGCGCCGATCGCCGTCATCCTCTGGCTGTGGCTCCGCAGGGGGGAGCGCCCGAGTCGGCGCAGCGTGATCGGCGCGGCCATCGCCTTCGTCGGTCTCGTGCTGATGCTCGACATCATCACCGGTGCAGAGGTCAACGTCGTCGGCATTCTCTGGGCGCTCGCAGCCATGGTCGGCGCCGCGACGTACTTCCTGCTCTCCGCCAAGGCCGACACGGGCCTGCCGCCGATCGCGCTCGCCGGGGGAGGGCTGCTGCTCGGCGCCGTGGCACTGACGATCGCGGGCCTCGTCGGCATCCTGCCCATCGCCTGGACGACCGACGACATCACGTACCGCTTCGGAACCGTGCCGTGGTTCGTGCCGGTGCTCGCGATCGGCCTCATCGCCACTGCGCTCGCCTACGTGCTGGGCATCGCCTCGACTCGGATGCTGGGCTCGCGCCTCGCATCCTTCGTCGCTCTCTCCGAGGTCGTCGCCGCGCTGCTGTTCGGCTGGCTGCTGCTCGGACAGCTGCCCGACCTGCTGCAGGCGCTCGGCGGTGCGCTCGTGCTGGTCGGAGTGGTGGTCGTGAAGCTCGGCGAGCCGCGGCCCGCCGAGTTCGTCGAGCCGATTCCGGATGCCGTGGGGTCACCGCAGCGGTAGGTCGTCGTTGCCGGCGCTCTATGTATACGTGAAGCGGTCGAAGATGCACCTCAGGTGCTACGAGTCGCGCTTATGTATACACTGGAGGTATGAGTTCCGTCGCCGATCGCATCAGCGCGAGCGATCGAGCCCACGCGACACTGCTGGAGGAGATCCAGTCGGGCACTCTCCCCGCCGGCTTCGTGCTCGGCGAGGTCGAGCAGTCCACCCGCCTCGGCATCAGTCGCACGCCGATGCGCGAGGCCCTGCGCCGACTCGCGGCCGACGGCCTGGTCGTGCAGCAGTCCCCGCGCGTGACCGTGGTCGCCGACCTGGATGCCGATGACATCCGTGCGCTGTTCGAGATCCGCCGTGCGCTCGAGGAGACCTCCGCCCGGCTGGCCGCACAGCGCGGAGACGCCGACCTCTTCGCCGCCCTCGCCGACGAGTTCGCGCACGTCGACCTCGCAGCCGACGAGGGGCGAGATGCCTACTACGCCCTCATCGCCCGCTTCGACGCGGCTCTCGACAGGGCCGTCGACAACGACTACATCGCCTCGGCGCTGCGCACTGTGCGCACCCACCTCGTGCGGGTGCGCCGCATGGCCCGCGACAAGCCCGCCCGCCTCGCCGCCTCGGCCGCCGAGCATTGCACGATCGCGGCAGCGCTGGCCGACCGAGACGGCGACCTCGCCGCCCACGCCACGCACGTGCACCTGCACAATGCACTCGCCGGCATCCTCGACTCCCTGACAGCCAACCCCGAAGGTGTGAAATGACCATCACCCACCACGTCCGCGTCCACCGCAGCGACGAGAACCTCGCACGCGAAGACCAGCTCGCCTGGAAGATCGCCGAGGTCGCCGCCGACCCGGTCGAGGTCGAGCAGGACGTCGCCGACATGATCATCAACCGCATCATCGACAACGCGTCGGTCGCCGCGGCATCCCTCACCCGCGGGCCGATCAACGCCACCCGCGCCCAGGCGTTCAGCCACCCCGTCTCGACCGGCGGCATCGGCGCCACGGTCTTCGGCGCCGCACTCGACCACCGCACCAGCCCCGAGTGGGCGGCGTGGGCCAACGGGGTGGCCGTGCGCGAGCTCGACTACCACGACACGTTCCTCGCGGCCGAGTACTCGCACCCCGGCGACAACATCCCGCCGATCCTCGCGGTCGCCCAGCACGTGCAGGCCGACGGTCGCGCGCTGCTGCGGGGCATCGCCACCGGCTACGAGATCCAGATGGACCTCGTGCGCGCGATCTGCCTGCACAAGCACAAGATCGACCACGTCGCCCACCTCGGCCCGTCGGCCGCCGCCGGCATCGGCACCCTGCTCGGCCTCGACGTCGAGACGATCTACCAGGCCGTCGGCCAGGGCCTGCACACCACCACCGCCACGCGCCAGAGCCGCAAGGGCGAGATCTCGACGTGGAAGGCGCACGCCCCGGCCTTCGCGGGCAAGCTCGCCGTCGAGGCGGTCGACCGTGCGATGCGCGGACAGACCAGCCCCGCCCCGATCTACGAGGGCGAAGACGGCGTGATCGCCTGGATGCTCGACGGCAAGGACGCCGCGTACGAGGTGCCACTGCCCGCCGCGGGCGAGGCGAAGCGCGCGATCCTCGACTCGTACACGAAGGAGCACTCGGCCGAGTACCAGGCGCAGGCGTGGATTGACCTCGCCCGCAAGCTCGGCACCGAGAACCCGGCGCTGCGCGACCCCGCCAACATCGAGTCCATCGTGCTGCACACCAGCCACCACACGCACTACGTGATCGGCTCGGGCGCGAACGACCCCCAGAAGTACGACCCCACCGCATCGCGCGAGACGCTCGACCACTCGATCCCGTACATCTTCGCGGTCGCGCTGCAGGACGGCGGATGGCACCACGTCGATTCGTACGCTCCCGAGCGTGCGGGTCGGGAAGACACCGTCGCACTGTGGCACAAGATCACCACGGCCGAGGATGCCGAGTGGACGCGTCGCTACCACTCCGAAGACCCCGACGTGAAGGCGTTCGGTGGTCGCGTGGAGTTCCGCCTGACCGACGGCACGACCGTGGTCGACGAGATCGCCGTCGCCGACGCGCACCCGCTCGGCGCCCGTCCGTTCGCCCGCGAGAACTACATCGCGAAGTTCCGTCTGCTGGCACAGCCGGTGCTGGAGCCCGCCGAGATCGAGCGCTTCCTCGAGCTCGTGCAGCGCCTGCCCGAGCTCACGGCCGCCGAGGTCGGCGAGCTGTCGATCATCGCGCGCCCGGGTCTGCTCGAGGGCGCTCCGGCGCCGAAGGGCCTGTTCTGATGCTGTACTCCCATGTCACGCCGGCCGAGAAGCGCCGCCTGTTCCGCGAGCGACTCGCGAGCGGCGAGCTGCTGCGGTTCCCCGGCGCCTTCAACCCGCTGAGCGCCCGACTGATCGAGCAGAAGGGCTTCGACGGCGTCTACATCTCGGGCGCCGTGCTGTCTGCCGACCTCGGCGTGCCCGACATCGGCCTCACCACGCTGACCGAGGTCGCGGGGCGGGCGAAGCAGATCGCGCGCATGACCGACATTCCCGCGATCGTCGATGCAGACACGGGATTCGGTGAGCCGATGAACGTCGCCCGCACGATCCAGGAGCTCGAGGACGCGGGCCTTGCCGGCACGCACATCGAAGACCAGATCAACCCGAAGCGCTGCGGCCACCTCGACGGCAAGAGCGTCGTCGACGAGCGCACGGCGATCCGCCGCATCCGTGCGGCCGCCGACGCACGTCGCGACCCGAACTTCCTGATCATGGCCCGCACCGACATCCGGGCTATCGAGGGTCTGGATTCCGCGATCGACCGCGCCAAGGCGCTGGTGGATGCCGGAGCCGATGCCGTATTCCCCGAGGCGATGCGCACGCTCGCCGAGTTCGAGGCCATGGCGAACGCGCTCGACGTGCCGATCCTCGCCAACATGACCGAGTTCGGCAAGAGCGAGCTCTTCTCGGTCGACCAGCTGCGGGATGCCGGCGTCAACATGGTCATCTGGCCGGTGTCGCTGCTGCGCATCGCGATGGGCGCGGCGGGCCGTGCGCTCGATACGCTGGGCGAGGAGGGGCATCTCACCTCGAAGCTCGGTGAGATGCAGCACCGTGCAGATCTCTACGACCTGATCGACTACGAGTCCTACACGAAGTTCGACTCGGGCGTCGCAGGCTTCACCGTCACGAAGGAGTGAGCATGACCGAGCCGGACATCAAGAAGGGCCTCGCCGGGGTCGTCGTCGACACGACCGCGATCTCGAAGGTCAACCCCGAGACGAACAGCCTGCTCTACCGCGGCTACCCCGTGCAGGAGCTGGCCGCGACGCAGCCCTTTGAGGCGGTCGCGTACCTGCTCTGGCACGGAGAGCTGCCGGATGCCGCACAGCTGGCCGCTCTCCGCGCGACCGAGCGCGAGCACCGCGCGCTCGCCGACAACGTCAGGGCGGCGATCGACCTGGTGCCCGTCGAGGCGCACCCGATGGACGAGGTGCGCACGGCGGTCAGCCTGATCGGCGCCTCCGACCCGAACGCGGGCGGATCGGTGCTCGATGCCGGCGGCAGCCCCGAGCAGAACCTCGAGCGCAGCATCCGTCTGTTCGCGGCCCTGCCGGCGATCGTCGCCTACGGTCAGCGTCGTCGCCGTGGCGAAGAGCTCATCGAGCCGCGAGACGACCTCGACTACTCGGCGAACTTCCTCTGGATGACATTCGGTGAAGAGCCCGATCCGGTGGTCGTCGATGCGTTCAACCGTTCGATGATCCTGTATGCCGAGCACTCGTTCAACGCCTCGACGTTCACCGCCCGAGTGATCACGTCGACGCTCAGCGACCTCTACTCAGCCGTCGTCGGAGCGATCGGCGCGCTCAAGGGTCCGCTGCACGGCGGCGCCAACGAGGCCGTGCTGCACATCTTCGACGAGATCGGCGAGGCATCGAACGTGGTGCCGTGGCTCGACAACGCGCTCGCCGAGAAGCGCAAGATCATGGGATTCGGCCACCGCGTCTACAAGAGCGGCGACTCGCGTGTGCCCACCATGAAGGCCGCTCTCGACACGCTCGTCGAGCACTACGACCGCGCCGAGGTGGCCGAGCTGTACGACGCGCTCGAGTCGGAGTTCGTCGAGCGCAAGGGCATCTACCCCAACCTCGACTATCCGTCCGGCCCTGCCTACAACCTGATCGGCTTCGACACCCTCACCTTCACGCCGCTGTTCGTCGCTGCGCGGGTGACGGGGTGGACGGCGCACGTGATCGAGCAGGCCGGCGCCAACGCCCTGATCCGCCCGCTGTCGCTCTACAACGGCGTCGACGAGCGGCACGTGCGCGACTGACTCCGTTTCGTCGCGGTGCTTCGCGCCTCGCTCAACGACCGGGGGTGCCGTTCGTTGAGCGAGCGGAGCGAGACGAAACGTCGCGACGGGCGCTGTCGTGTCAGCTCGCGCGCGAGAGGTTGCCCAGCTCCGCGCCGGAGGCATCCTTGATCACGAGCACGTCGCCGTCGATCTCGACCGCGCGGATGCCGCGCATCCAGTCGTCCACGCCGGGGCAGGCCTTGAGAGTCGAGGCGAATCGGGCGAGGTCGACGCGGTCGCCGTTCACCGAGTAGGTCGTCGTGATGCCGTTGCATCCGTCGCTGCCGTGCACCTCGCCGTCGGCCGTGAACTCGAGGTGCGGCTGACCCTTCGCGTCCTCGCCCCACAGCCCGACGAGGTTCTCGACGACGGCGTCGTCTTCGCTGCTCGGGTCGCTGCTCGATGTCGGCGCGCCACCGGGGGCACCCGTCGCGCAGGCCGCGCCCATCAGGGCGACGGCTCCCAGAATCGCGAGGCCTACGAGGTTTCGTGCTCTGCGGTGGGTGCTCATGCTGGACATGGTAACGGTGCCGCCTGCGAACACAATCGCAATCCCGATCCGGTCGGTGCTGACCGGTCCGCCCTCTCGGAGCCGACAGCGCGTGCGCGTGTATCGCACAGAGGAGGTCCAGGTCAAGGGGTGAAATTCCGGTAAACAATTTCCCCATTCTGTGGATTTACTGGGTACTCTTCTAGAGATTCCTGTTCGTTCCGACGGACAGGATCCTGCTTGTCGGGGGGCCAGCGTCGTAGTTCACGCCTCCACCGGGAGGCGACCGGTTCTGTGTGCAACGCACACTGCCGGATATGAAACTGACTGACGATCCGTGACCAGCAAGGACATACATCACATGAAGCCCAGAACCACGGGGCGGCGCGCACTCGCGTTGACCGCCGCGACGACGATCGCCCTCTCGGGCCTGCTCGTGGCGGGACCGGCATACGCCGAGGATGGCGTAGAGCCGACCCCGACGCCCTCTCCGACCACGACGTCGGAGACGAATGCACCGGTCGAGACCGAGGCTCCTGCCGTCGAAACTCAGGATGCTCCTCCGGCCGACGTCGTGAAGATCGCGGAGGCCGCAGACGACCATGGCGTCGAGTTCGTGGCCAGCGGTACAGGCGCTGACGGTGGGAAGATCACCGTCATCTCCGAGGATGGCGCGACCGATGACGCCGCTGTCAAGGCTTTCGCGTCTGAGGCTGACATCCCGACAGGAACTGTCGTGACGGTCGCTGGAACTCCGAAGGCGTTTGACGACGGCGACATCGTCGGTGGACAGGGCTACCTGAGCCTGGATCAGGACGACTTCCTGTACAACTGCTCCGTCGGCTTCGCCGCCTGGAGCCCGCAGGGTGACCCGGCGCTGCTGAGTGCAGGACACTGCGCGCTCGACGACGACAACAACACGATGGTCGGAACCTTCTGGAGCGTTCCGAGCGAGCAGCCCGCAGCCGGCGGAGACGACGAGCTGCCCGCGACCCCCAGGGTTCTCGGCACCTTCAGCTTCGCTCAGTTCGGCAGCACGAACAACGCTCCGGGTTCCAACGGCGACACGAATGCGACCGACATCTCGGTGATCGATGTCGTAGCCGGTACGAACCCGCTCCCATTCGTCACGGACTGGACCACGGCCACCACGGCCTATGACTCGCTCGCAGACAGCGGAGTTTCGGTCAAGGCAGTCGGCGCCGTGGTTCCTGGCGCCGTGTCGAAGAGCGGTCGCACGACCGGTTTCACGACCGGTGCGATCGATGACAACGACATCGTCGATGGGTGGTTGCAGATCGAGGACCGCTGGGTGCAGGGCTTCTCCAGCAATACAGAAGCGGGTCCCGGTGACTCGGGTGGAGCCGTCATCCAGGGCAACACCGCAGTCGGCCTCATCTCGGGTGGTATCGAGGCTGGGCCAGGGCAGGAGCAGTGGACCTGGTCGGCATCGCTCACGACAGCGCTCCCCAAGACGGGTGGCTACGAGGTCGCACTCGACCTCGACGCGCCGGTCATCACGAGCCCGACCGATAACGCAGAGGTGCAGCCGGGAACGGCAGTCACCGGAACCGCCCCCGGAGCGACCGAGGTCACGGTCAGCGGCTTCGGCGCCGACCAGACGGTCGATGTCGTCGACGGCGCCTTCTCGTTCGTCGGACCCGTCGAGCTCGGTGCACAGACCATCACGGTCACCGCGCGCAACGGCCTCAGCTCCTCCGACAGCACGACGATCGACGTGACCGTCGTGCCGGCTCCGCTGGTCGCGCCTGTCATCACCTCGCCGGCTGACCGCTCGACGGTCACCGAGACCGTCACCGCGGTCAGCGGTACCGGCCTGCCGACCACCACCGTGACGGTGGCGGACGACCAGGGCGACGTGCTCGGCACGACCGAGGTCGCCGCAGACGGTTCCTGGACCGTCGACGGACTCTCCTTCGAGTACGGCGAGCACAGCGTCGTCGTGACGCAGACCCGCACGATCGACGGCGAAGAAGAGGTCTCACCTGAGGCCACCTCACTGTTCGCTGTCCGCCCCGTCTCGCCGGCCGTGACCTCGGTCGCGAACGGCGCGGAGTTCGCCCACAACGACGGTCCTTCCGGACTCGCCGGCTCGGGCATCGACGGCGCGACCGTCACCGTGAAGCTCAACGGTGCGGAGCCGACGTCGGCGAACACGGCTGCTCTCGCGGGCGCCTTCGCCGCAGCGAGTGGCACGTTCACGGCCACGGTCGAGGACGGCGCATGGAGCGTCGACTTCGGCGCGGCTCTCGAGCCGGGTACCTACACGGTCTCGGCCACGCAGGCCATCGACGGCGTCTCGTCGGCTCCGACCGACCTGGCGTTCGCCGTTCTCGCCGCACCGGTCGCCGGTGGTGGCGGAGCTGCTCCCGGTGAGGGTGGTGCAGCCGCACCCGGTGACGGCGGACTCGCCGTGACCGGTGCCGACATGCTCGTGCCGCTCTCAGCTGCAGCCATCGCGCTCGCGCTGCTGTCGGGTGGACTGCTGCTGGTCTTCCGTCGTCGCCAGCTCATCGAGAGCTGAACACACTGATCACCTCTTGAGGGTGTGACCGGCCCGGCCGTGAACCCCTCGCCGAGAAGCCCGGTATCGGATCGATACCGGGCTTCTTCGCGTCTGCCGTGGACACAGAAGAAGGCCCGGCATCGGAGTCCGGTGTCGGGCCTTCTGCGGTCGAGGCGAGCCTCAGGCGAGTTCGATCACCGACCATGAGAACGGCGGCAGCGTCGCGCGTACCGCGCCGTCGACCCCCTCGGCGGCCGTGAGCGGCACCATGTGCACGGCATCCTGCGTGGTCTCGAGGTTCGCGGTGTGGCGGTCTCCGCCCTCGGGGATCGTCAGCGTCTCGGCGTTGACGACGCGCAGGCCGGTGAGGCCGCGCAGCTCGACCGTCAGGTCGCTCTCCTCGTCGAGCGAGCGGTTGGCGACGAACACCACGACGCGTCCGGTCTCCTCATCCCACGTCGCCGCCGCATCGACCGAGTCGACGCCGCCGTAGCGCTTCGTCTCGATCTGCGGAGCCGACACCGCGAGTCGCAGGATGCGGCCCTTCGCGAGACGGGCCATGCGCTCGAAGGGCCAGAAGCTCGTCTGGCGCCAGGCCGGACCGTTCTCCTCCGAGCGGATCGGCGCGATGACGTTGACGAGCTGCGCCTGGTTGGCGATCTTCACCCGGTCGCCGTGGCGCAGCAGGCTGTTGAGCAGCGTGCCCACGACGACGGCATCCGTCACGTTGTAGGTGTCCTCGATCACGCGCGGATGCTTCTTCCATCCCGCCTTCGCGATCTCGACCGATTCGACGTCGTTGAACTTCACCTGGTCCCACACGTTCCACTCGTCGAACGAGATGTCGACCTGCTTGGTGTGCTTGCCCGCGGCCTTCACAGCGTCGATCGTCGCGATGACGCCGTCGATGAACGCATCCATGTCGACCGACTCGGCGAGGAACGACTCGGCGTCGCCGTCGTGCTCCTGGTAGTAGGCGTGCATCGAGATGAAGTCGACCTCGTCGTACGCATGCGTGAGCACCGTGTGCTCCCAGGAGCCGAACGTCGGCATCGACCGGCCCGACGAACCGACCGCGACGAGCTCGATCGTGGGGTCGACCAGCTTCATAGCCTTGGCCGACTCCTGCGCCAGACGCCCGTACTCGGTCGCGGTCTTGCCGCCGATCTGCCACGGGCCGTCGAGCTCGTTGCCCAGGCACCACAGCTTGATGTCGAACGGCTGCTCCGCGCCGTTCTTGCGACGCAGGTCAGACCAATAGGTGCCGCTCGGGTGGTTCGCGTACTCGACGAGCGAACGAGCCTCTTCGACACCGCGCGTGCCGAGGTTGATGGCCTCCATGACCTCGACGTCGGCCTCCTTGGCCCAGTCCATGAACTCGTGCAGACCGAACGCGTTGGTCTCGATGGTGTGCCATGCGCCGTCGATGCGCACGGGGCGGTCCTCGACCGGGCCCACGCCGTCTTCCCAGCGGTAGCCCGAGACGAAGTTGCCTCCGGGGTAGCGGACGACGGTCGGACCCATCTCCTTCACCAGGGCGAGCACGTCTTGGCGGAAGCCGCGCTCGTCGGCCTGCGGGTGCCCCGGCTCGTAGATGCCGGTGTACACGCAGCGCCCCATGTGCTCGACGAACGATCCGAAGAGCCTCCGGGGGACGTCGGCGATGGTGAAGTCGCGGTCGATGGTGATGCGGGCCTGAGACATTGCTCTCCTAGATTTCTGGCTCTCGAGCCGGGTGGGGGATTACTGACCGCCGAAGCCGCTGGTCGCGACGCCCTTGACGATCTGCTTCTGGAAGATGATGAACACGATGATCAGCGGCAGCGCCGCGAGCACGGCCTGCGCCATGACCTGCGCGTACTGCACGCCGTAGGCGCTGATCACCGTCTGGAGTCCGACCGGCAGGGTCATCAGCGTGGTGTCGTTGATGACGAGGAACGGCCAGAGGAAGTTGTTCCACGCTCCGATGAACACGAAGATCGCGACGGATGCCAGGATCGGCCGCGACAGCGGCAGCACGATCGACCAGAAGATGCGCAGGCGGCCGGCGCCGTCGACGCGGGCCGCGTCTTCGAGCTCGATCGGGATGGCGTCGAAGAAGCGCTTGAGGATGAACACCATCGCGGGGGCCACGACCTGCGGCAGGATCAGACCCCAGTAGGTGTCGATCATGTTGAACGCGAGCATCTCGTAGAACAGGGGGATGATCAGCACCTGCGGCGGCACGACGATCGAGGCGATGATGACGACGAACAGCCACTTGCGGCCGGTGAAGTCGAGGCGCGAGAACGCATAGGCGGCGAGGGCGGAGATCGTCAGCGTGATCAGCGTCACGGCGACCGAGGTCCACAGGCTGTTGAACGCCCACGTGTAGACATTCCCCTGCGACAGGATCGCCGTGAAGGCTTCGATGGTCGGCCCGGACGCGCCGATCCACGACGGGTCACCGCTGGCGGCATCCGTCTCGGTCTTGAACGCCGTGGCGACCGCCCAGAGGAACGGCAGCAGCCAGCCGATCGCGAGGATGATCAGGACGACGAGGGCGCTGATGCGCAGCGCGCCGAACGGCTTCTGGCCGGGCAGGTGCGAGCGGCGCGCGCGCGGCGGCTTGGTCGTGGTGATGGTCTCGGTGAGTGTGGCGGTGGACATCACAGCTGCGACTCCTTCCGACGGCGCATGATCAGAGCCTGCGCGACGCCGATGATGACGATGAGAGCGAAGAACACGTAAGAGATCGCGGCCGAGTAGCCGAATCGGTAGCTGACGAATCCGGCTTCGTAGATGTACTGGACGATCGAGCGGGTGGTGTCGCTCGCGACGCCACCGAGCATCTGATAGGCCTGGTCGAACAGCTTCAGGGACGCCAGGATCTGCAGGATGAGGATCAGCACGGTCGCGGGGCCGAGCTGGGGGAGCGTGATCGACCAGAACTGACGCCACGGGCCTGCGCCGTCGAGCGATGCCGCCTCGTACTGCTGCGGCGGGATGTTCTGCATCGCGGCGAGGTAGAGAAGGAAGTTGAATCCCACCGTCCACCAGACGGTGGCGATGACGATCGACAGCATGTTGGTCTCGGGGTTCTGCAGCCACGCGAGCGGCTCGAGGCCGAAGAACTCGAGGATGTTGTTGGCCGCGCCGATCTGCGGGTTGAAGATCCAGACCCAGATCTGCGAGATCACGGTCGAGGCGAGCAGATACGGCATGAAGAACGACAGCCGCCACAGCCACTGGCCCGGCAGCCCGCGGTCGACGAGCGCCGCCATGAGCAGGGCGATCACGACGAGCGGCACGGTCGACAGCAGCGTGAACCACACCGTGTTGCCCATCGACTGCCACATCTTGGGGTCGGTGAGCGCCTCGGCATAGTTCGCGAAGCCGATGAACGACCCGCCTGCCCCGGTGAGCGACTGGTCGGTGAAGCTGAGGATGATGCCGTGCACGATCGGCCAGGCGAGGAACAGCACGAAGGCGATGAGGAAGGGAGCGAGGAACGCCCAGCTGATGAGCTGCTCGCGGTTGCGGGAGCCGGCGCGGCGGGCGGGGACGGCCGCCTTGGAGCCGGTGACGATCGTGCGCGTGGAGTCGGTTGCCGTGGTCATGATGCGAACGTCCCCTCGGGGTCGGCCGGGTTGGGCTGCCGGAGGAGCGTGTTCACGCGAGCCTCGAACCGGTCGATGGCTGCGGCGGGGTCGTCGCCCGAGAGCAGCACTCCCTGCACGGCGGCGCCGAACTCTGCCTGGAAGTTCGATCCCGAGCCGGTGAACCACGCGGTCGGGTCGTAGACGACGTGCTGCGCGGCCTCGGCGTAGTTGGCCTGCGGAATCAGGTCGCCGTACTCGGGCGACTCGGTGACGGGGAGGAACGCGGGGATGTGCCCGGCCTCGGCCCAGCCGAACGAGCCCTTGAGCATATCGGCGACGAACCGGTAGGTCAGGTCGCGCTTCGCGGGATCGGCGTTGGTCTGGTGGGGCAGCACGAACGAGTGCGAGTCGGCATAGACCGCCGGCGTGCCGAACAGCGTGGGGATCATCGTGGCATCGAGGGGCAGCTCGGCCGCCTGCATGGTGCGCAGCTCCCAGACGCCGGTGAACAGCATCCCGCTCTTGCCGGTCGCGAACTCGGCCACCGCGCTGCCGTAGTCGGCCTGGGCGAGCGCGATCTCGCCGTCGAGGAGGGTGCGCATGAGGGTGAGCGACTCGACCGCGGCATCCTTGTCGATCACGGCCTTGCCGCCGGCCGGCAGCTCCATCGCCGCACCGTGCTGCGAATAGAACGTATAGAAGAGGCGCCACATCTGGGCGCCGTCGCCGAGGTAGCCGTACGACAGCGCGTGCCCCTCGGCCTGGCCGCCGATGGCGCGCAGCTGGTCGAGGAACTCGTCAGGAGACGATGTCTCCTGCAGGCGTCCGTCGCTGTCGAGCACACCCGCGGCGTCGCAGATGTCGGTGTTGAACATCGCGACGAACGGGTGGGCGTCGAGCGCGATGCTGTACATGTTCTCGCCGACGAAGCCCTTCTCCCAGATCGGCTTCGGGAACGTCGAGGCGTCGACGCCGAGGTCTGCGAGTCGGTCGAGGTCCCAGGTGTCGAGCAGGCCACCGGGTGCCCAGCCGACCGTGCGGGTCGCGTGCATGATCGCTACGTCGGGAGCCCGGCCGCCCGCGCCGGCCATGGCGAGCTTCGTGTAGTACGGCGTGCCCCACGCGAGCACGGTGGGGCGGATGCGGTACGCGCTCTGCGCCTCGTTGGCGGTGTCGAGCAGCTGCGACATGGTCACGCCGTCGCCACCGGACAGCAGATGCCAGAACTGCAGGGTCGTGGTGTTCGAACCGGGGACGGTGCCAGGGGCGCAGCAGGCGAGCAGCGCCGCGGCGGCCGTGACGGAGGCGGCAGTCAGGAACTGCCGCCGAGACAGATCGAGCGGGGGCGTCATCGTCACTCCTTCGTGACAGCGGGCGGGGTCGGGGTACATCATTACATCGATGTAATCGAGGACGCAAGAGCGAGGTCTGTAACCCGCGTGCGACGTGGGGCCGACCAGCGCAGGATGCTCCGCGGGGGCGCGCGTCAGGGGCGATGGCCGCGCGGGCGGCCCCGTGTGCTGTCGCGCTCGAGAAGATGGTGCGAGAGGGTGAGCGCCCGCGGCGGGGTGGCGCGGTCATCCATGCGCGACTCGAGCAGGCTGAGGGCCGCATCGGCGAAGGCTCGGCGGTCGAAGGCGATCGTCGTGAGCGACGGCGACGTGTAACGCGAGAACTCGACGTCGTCGAAGCCCGTCACGATGACGTCGTCCGGCACGTTCACGCCGTGGTCGTGCAGGGCGTGCAGCGCGCCGAGCGCGAGCGAGTCGGTGAAGGCGATGATCGCGTCGAATGCCACGCCCCGACGGAACAGCGTCTGCACGCCATCCGCCCCACCCGTCATCGACCACGGCATCGGATTGATCTCCAGGGCGGAGTCGCGGGGGATGCCGGCCTCTCGAAGTGCATCGTGCACGCCCTCGAGTCGCAGACGACCCGTCGCCGTCGCGACCGAAGGGTCGTCGTCGGCGCCGATCACGGCGATGCGCGTCGCTCCGCGAGACAGCACGTGCCTGGTCACATCGGCCGCGGCTCGTCGGCTGTCGATGCGCACATGGTCGGCTCTGTTCTGCTCGACCTCGCCCAGCACGACGAGCGGGGGCAGCCGGTCGGCGTACTTCAGCACGCTGTCTTCGAGGCGGATGGGGTTCAGGATCAGGCCGTCGACCAGGTGCGCGCGAGCCCGGGAGACGAGCTCCCTCTCGCGTTCGGGGTCGGTCGCGGTCTCCTCGATCTGCACGGCGAGGCCGCGGTCATGCGCGGCGTCGACGATGCGATGCATGAGCTCGGCCGAGAAGGCGGTGGCGAGGTCGGGCAGGGCCACCGCGATGATGCCCGAGCGGCCCTTGCGGAGCCCACGGGCGTTGAGGTTCGGCACGAAGTCGAGCTGCGTCATCGCCGCCTCGACCCGAAGTCTGGTCTCCTCGCGCACCGCGACGGTGCCGGTGACGACGTTCGAGACCGTCTTGGGCGAGACGCCCGCGAGCGCGGCGACGTCTTTCATCGTCGCGCGCGGCGGTGGCATCGCTGTCATCAGGTCAGCCTATCCATCGCCTCGCCCGCGAGCCCACCGCATCGTCCTGTGTCCGCATGCGCTGACTACTATGGCCCGATGACCATCGAACGCAACTGGGCCGGCAACCTCACCTACCGTGCATCCGCCGTCGAGCACCCCGGCTCGATCGACGAGCTGCGGCATCTGCTCGCCCGGGGCGGCGCAGTGCGCATCCTCGGTTCGAGGCACTGCTTCAACGACATCGCCGACACAGACGGCGTGCTCATCGCCCTCGATCGGCTGCCCGTCGTGTTCGAGGTGAACGATGCGCGTGACGCAGTGCGCGTCTCGGGCGGGCTGCGCTACGGCGACCTCGCTCCACTGCTCGACGCCGAGGGGCTCGCGCTCGCGAACCTCGCCTCGCTGCCCCACATCTCGATCGCCGGCGCGGTCGCCACCGGCACGCACGGGTCGGGCGACGCTATCGGCTCGCTGGCCTCGGCGGTGCGCGCGCTGACCATCATCACCCCTGCGGGGGAGACGCGCACCCTCGCCCGCGGTGATGGCGACTTCGAGGGCGCTGTCGTCAGCCTCGGTGCGCTGGGCGCCGTCGTCGACCTCACGCTCGACATCGAGCCGTCCTACGAGGTCGCCCAGCACGTGTTCGAGCAGCCGTCGTGGGATGCGATCCTCGCCGACTTCGACGAGGTGACGAGCATCGGCACGAGCGTCAGCATCTTCTCGCGCTGGGAGCACACCGACTTCGCCGACCAGATCTGGGTCAAGCAGCGCCAGCCGGAGGCGCGCGAGAACACCCGTGCCGACCTCTTCGCCCGACTTGGGGCAGAACCGGCGACCGCCAAGCGGCATCCGATCATCGGCGTCGATCCTGTCGCGTGCACCGAGCAGCTCGGCCAGCCCGGGCCGTGGTTCGAGCGCCTCGCGCACTTCAAGCTCGAGTTCACTCCGTCGGCCGGTGCCGAGATCCAGAGCGAGTACCTCGTGCCCCGTGCCGACGCGGTCGCCGCCATCCAGGCGGTTCGCACACTCGCCGGTCAGATCGCGCCGCTGCTGCTCGTGAACGAGATCCGCACGGTCGCCCCCGACTATCTCTGGTTGAGCTCGTCGCAGGGCACGGATGCCGTCGGCATCCACTTCACCTGGAAGCCCGACGAGGCGGCCGTGCGCGCCTTCCTGCCGACGCTCGAGGCGGCACTGCCCGAGACCGCCCGCCCGCACTGGGGCAAGGTCTTCGCTCTCGATGCCGCAGAGGTGCGCTCGCGCTACTCGCGGTGGGACGACTTCGCCGCGCTCGCGCGGCGGTTCGACCCCGAGCGCCGACTCGTGAACCCGTACCTCGAGCGCCTGGGGCTGTAGCGGGATCCATTGCACCACCCCGGTTGTTCTCGGTAACATTCTCCGAGGCTCGGCCGACGGAGGTGTGCATGGCGAACGTCGGCTCAGACAAGCCCAACATCCGTCAGGTCGCGACCATCGCGGGCGTCTCGCACATGACGGTGTCGCGTGTTCTCAACGATCACCCGAACATCAAGCCCGACACGAAGCGCCGCGTCCTCGAGGCGATCGAGGAGCTCGACTACCGCCCGAATCTCGTCGCCAGGGCGCTCGCCACCCAGCGCACCCGGCGCATCGGCGTGATCGTCGAGAGCGCGGTGGCGCACGGGCCCACCAGCATCCTGCGGGCCGTCGAGCTGTCGGCGCGTGCCACCGGATACTCGGTCACCCCGATCGCTCTGCACGAGGGCGATGCGCTGTCTCCCCAGGAGGCGGTCGACCACCTCGTGACGCAGGGGGTCGATGCGCTGTGCGTGATCGCGCCCCGCTCGTCGTCCGTGGCTGCTCTGCGGCGCATCGCGATCACGGTGCCCATGCTCGTCGTCAAGGCCGACGCCGACCCGACCTTCCTCACGGTCTCGATCGACCAGCACGCCGGCACGACGTCAGTGGTCGACCACCTCGTCGCGCTCGGGCACCGCGACATCCTGCACCTCTCCGGCCCGCTCGACTGGCTCGACGCGCGTGCGAGGGAGCGTGCCTTCCACACGAGGGCCAAGTCGTGGGGCATCCGCGAACGGCCGATCGTCGTCGGGGACTGGTCGGCCGACTTCGCCTACGACTTCGCGAAGGGCCTCACGCGGCTGCCGGACTACACGGCGATCTTCGCCGCCAACGACGACATGGCCATGGGCCTGATCCACGGCCTGCACGACAGGGGCTTCGAGGTGCCGAGGGACCTCAGCGTGGTCGGGTTCGACGACATCCCGCTCGCGCGGCACTTCATCCCTCCGCTCACGACGGTGCGCCAGGACTTCGGGGCGCTGGGCGTGGCGGTGGTCGAGATGCTGCGTGCGGCGATCGAGGGTCGTGACATCCCGGCGCTCACCCGCATCCCGACCGAGCTCGTCGCCCGAGCTTCGTCGGCCGCACCCAGGGAGGTGCGATGACATCCGACCGTGGTCCCGAGCCGGTGGTGCGGCTCGAGGGCATCACGGTCGAGTTCCCCGGCGTGCGCGCGCTCGACGGCGTCGACTTCCGCCTGTTCCCCGGCGAGGTGCACGCCGTGATGGGCGAGAACGCCGCGGGCAAGTCGACGCTCGTCGCGGTGATCACCGGCACGCTCTCTCCCGACGAGGGCGTGGTGTGCGTCGACGGCGAGCCGCGTCGCTTCTCGGGAGTCGCCGACAGCCGGGCAGCCGGCATCGCGACGGTGTTCCAGGAGGCCCAGCTGAGCCCGAACCTCAGCGTGGCGGAGAACGTGATGCTCGGGCGAGAGCGTCGGGGTCGGTTCGGCATCGACTGGCGCAGGACCAGGGCGGATGCCGCCGAGGCGCTGGCCAGGCTCGGGCTCGACGACCTCGACCCGAAGACGCCGCTGTCGATGCTGACGCCGGCGCAGAAGCAGCTTGTCGCACTCGCTCGCGCGGTCGTCGACGATCCGCGGGTGCTGATCCTCGACGAACCCACCTCGAGCCTCGACGTCGCCGAGGTCGCCACTCTGATGCGGGTCATCCGGGGCCTGCGCCGACGGGGGGTCGCGATCCTGTTCATCTCGCACTTCCTCGAGCAGGCGTTCGCGATCAGCGACCGCATGACGGTGCTGCGCGGTGGACGACGCGTGGGCGAGTACGCGACGCGCGACCTCGACCGAGCCGATCTGATCTCGAAGATGCTCGGCAAGGACATCGACAGCCTGAGAGCGCTCGGCTCCGAGCGCAAGGCCCATCACTACGCGTACGACGGAGAGCCTGCCATGCAGGCGTCCGGTGTGGGGCGACGCGGCGAACTGGAGCGGATGGACGTCGAGATCCAGCGGGGTGAGATCGTGGGGCTCGCGGGACTCCGGGGGTCTGGTCGCACCGAGCTCGCCTCGTTGCTCAGCGGTTCGGTGCGCACCGACAGCGGGGAGCTCTGGGTCGACGGCGAACGGGTGCAGCTGCGGAGTCCCTCGGCCGCACTGCGGCACCGCATCGCGCTGTCGGCCGAGAACCGGGGAACGCAGGGCATCATCGGCGAGCTCACGGCACGCGAGAACATCATCCTCTCCCTGCAGGCGCTGCGTGGATGGACTCGTCCCCTCTCGCACGCTGAGTCGAGAGGTCTCGTGGAGACGTACGTCGAGGCGCTGCACCTCGACCCCGCGGACCTCGACCGTCCCGTCGGTCTCCTGTCGGGGGGAACGCAGCAGAAGGTGCTTCTCGCCAGGGCGCTGGCGGTGCGCCCCCATGTGCTGATCCTCGACGAGCCGACCCGGGGGATCGACATCGCGGCGAAGGTCGAGGTGCAGCGCCGCATCAGTCAGCTCGCCGGAGACGGAGTGGCCGTCGTGTTCATCTCGTCCGAGCTCGAAGAGGTCGTGAGGCTGAGCGATCGCATCATCGTGCTGAAGGACCGCGAGAAGATCGGCGAGCTCAGCAACGGTCCGGGCGTGACCGTCGACACGGTGGTCGAGATGATCGCGGCCGAACTGAGTCACAGCGCAGAACTGTGATCGGTAACAATCCTGCTCGGTCCTGATTGAGCCGATTTGTTAAAGAACTCTTGTGTTACAGAAAATGTTCCCGGTAACATCACCGCAGGACATGCGAAGCAGCTGTCCTGCAATCACGACAGGACCATGACTGGTCCGCCACTGCCGGAGTGACCACCGGCATCTCAAAGAGGAGAAACAATGTCCGCGAAGAAGCGCATCCGCGTCGCGTTCGGCCTGGCAGCAGTCGGCGCACTCACCATCGGCCTTGCGGCCTGCTCGACCGGCGATTCCGGCGCCGACGGCGGCGGAGGCTCGGAGGAGATCACCACCGTCGGGTTCGTGGCCGTCGGCCCCGAAGGCGCTTGGCGCGAGGCGAACGAGTCGAACATCCAGGACACCTTCACCGAGGAAGCCGGATACGAGCTCAAATACGCCCCCGCCACCAACCTCGACCAGAAATCGCAGATCGACGCCTTCACGTCGTTCGTCGATGAGGGTGTCGACGTCATCCTGCTGTCGGCCACGGAGGCCTCCGGCTGGGAGGACTCGCTCAAGCGCGCACAGGAGGCGGAGATCCCCGTCATCCTGCTCGACCGCGGCATCGAGCCCGACGACGACAGCCTCTACGTCACGCGCATCGCCCCCGACAACGTCGAGGTCGCCAAGGAGGTCGGCACCTGGGCTGCGGCCACGTTCCCCGACGGCGGCAACTACGTCGTGCTCGAGGGCCCGGCCGGTGTGGGTGTCGTGAACGAGCGCAACACGGGCTTCGACGAGGGCCTCGGCGACTCGTCGCTGACCAAGCTCGACGCGCAGACCGCCAACTGGTCGGCGGAAGAGGGCAAGAGCGTCTTCGAGACGATGCTGAAGTCCTCGAACAACGACATCCAGCTCGTGTTCGCACAGAACGACGAGATGGGTCTCGGTGCGGCTCAGGCTGCCGAGGAGGCCGGCCTCGTCGTCGGCGAGGACGTCAAGATCGCCACGATCGACGGCACCAAGAACGCCATGCAGGCGCTCGCCGACGGCCAGCTCAGCTACGTGCACGAGTACAACCCGCTGTTCGGTGAGACCGCGCTCGAGGTCGTCGAGAAGGCCCTCGCGGGCGAGGACGTCGACTCGTACATCGTCGTGCCCAGCGAGGCGTTCGACTCCGCCGAGGCGGCGCAGGCCGTGCTCGCCGACCGCAAGTACTGACCGAGCACCGAACCCGACGCCGGAGTGATCAGGCAGCGAGCCCGGGTGGGGCAGGAGCACCGCGCCACCCGGGCTCTGCGGACGGAGAGACAGCGATGAACGAAGCACTGCCCATCGTCGAGATGCGCGGGATCTCTATCGAGTTCCCGGGCGTGAAAGCCCTCGACGGGGTCGATTTCCGGCTGTTCCAGGGCGAGGTCCACGCGCTCATGGGAGAGAACGGCGCCGGAAAGTCGACCCTGATCAAAGCACTGACCGGTGTCTACCGGATCGACTCCGGGTCGATCATCGTCGCAGGGCAGGAGCGCAGCTTCGGCGGCGCCGGCGACGCGCAGTATGCCGGGATCTCGACGGTCTACCAAGAGGTCAACCTCGCCCCGAACCTCTCGATCGGCGAGAACGTGATGCTCGGTCACGAGTCGCGCGGAGTCTTCGGCATCAACTGGACGGCCACGCACCGAGCGGCGACCGAGGCACTCGAACGGCTCGGCCTCGGTCACCTCGACACCCGCAAGCCGCTGTCGACGCTCTCGATCGCGCTGCAGCAGCTCGTCGCCATCAGTCGCGCGATGGCGATCAAGGCCAAGGTGCTCATCCTCGATGAGCCGACCTCCAGTCTCGACGCCGCCGAGGTCGAGGGTCTCTTCACCGTGATCCGGGCTCTGCGCGACCAGGGCGTCGCGATCCTCTTCGTCTCGCACTTCCTCGATCAGGTCTACGCGATCAGCGACCGACTGACGGTGCTGCGCAACGGCCACTACGAGGGCGAGTACCTCACTCGAGACCTCGACCGCCATGCCCTCATCTCGAAGATGATCGGCAAGGACCTCGACGCGCTGAAGTCGCTGGGCGGCAACCGTCGCCGGGCACCGCGCGACGCCGACGAGAAGCCGCTGCTCGCGGCATCCGGCATCGCGCGACGAGGCGCGGTCGAGGCGACCGACCTCGACATCCGCCCCGGCGAGGTGATCGGCTTCGCCGGCCTGCTGGGCTCCGGGCGCACCGAGCTCGCCCGACTGCTCTATGGAGCGGATCGCGCCGACGAGGGCACGATCGAGCTGCACGGACAGCGGGTCGACCTCAGATCACCCGCCGACGCGCTGCCTCGCCGCATCGCCTTCTCGACCGAGAACCGCCGCGACGAGGGGATCATCGGAGACCTGACCGTGCGCGAGAACATCATCCTCGCGGTGCAGGCCGAGCGCGGCTGGGCGCGGCCCATGAGCCGCAAGGAGCAGGATGCGATCGTCGACCGCTATGTCGAGCAGTTCAACGTGCGTCCCGCCGATCCCGACCGGATGATCAAGAACCTCTCCGGCGGCAACCAGCAGAAGGTGCTGCTCGGGCGCTGGCTCGCCACACAGCCCGAGCTGCTGATCCTCGACGAGCCGACCCGTGGCATCGACGTGGGCGCGAAGGCTGAGATCCAGGAAGCGGTGGCCGAGCTCGCCGAAGACGGCGTCGCCGTGGTGTTCATCTCGTCCGAGCTCGAAGAGGTCGTGCGTCTCTCCGAGCGGATCGTCGTGCTGAAGGACCACCGCAAGATCGGCGAGATCCAGAACGGTCCTGACGTCACCGCGCAGGTGATCGTCGATGTGATCGCCGCTCACGGAGTGAAGGCCGCGGCCGAGACGCTCGACGACACAGACGGCGCCGTGCCCGATAGCATCGCCCCCACGACCGACAAGGAGGCAGCGCGATGACCGCGTCAGCCGGCACCACCATCTGGCGGAATCTGATCCACAAGCCGTTCTTCTGGGGCATCGTCGCGATCCTCGCGCTGCTCGCCCTGAACGTCATCAAGGACCCGACCTACCTCGCGCTCTCGATCAACCCCAACAACGGCAACCTCGTCGGCAACCTCATCGACATCCTGCGCCAGGCGGCGCCGATCATGATGATCGCGATCGGGATGTCGCTCGTGATCGCCACCGGCGGCATCGACCTCTCGGTCGGCTCGCTGATGGCCGTCGCCGGGGCTGTCTCGATGGAGTTCCTCAGCGCCGCGGGCGACTCCTTCGGCGCAGCGCTCGCCGCGATCGGACTCGCGCTGGTCATCACCGGCATCCTCGGGGCGGTCAACGGTCTGCTCGTCGCGTATGTCGGGCTGCAGCCGTTCATCGCGACACTCGTGCTCATGCTCGCGGGCCGCGGCATCGCCAAGGTGATCACGGGCGGGCAGAACACCACGGCGTCGAACGACTCGTTCCGGTGGATCGCGAACGGCTTCGTGATCGGCATCCCCGTGGTGTTCATCCTCGCCGTGCTCATCGTGATCGCCGTCGGCTGGGTCGTCAGGCGCAGCGCCCTGGGGCTCATGATCGAGGCGATCGGCATCAACCCCCGGGCCAGTCGCATGGCCGGCATCAAGCCGAAGGGCCTGCTGCTCACGGCATACATCATGAGCGGCATCCTCGCGGGAATCGCGGGGATCATGTCGGTCGGCAGCGTCATGACGGTCGACATCTCGCGCACCGGGTATCAGCTCGAGCTCGACGCGATCCTCGCGGTCGTCATCGGCGGCGCATCGCTGGCCGGCGGCAAGTTCTCGCTCAGCGGCGCGTTCGTCGGAGCGCTGCTCATCGCCACACTCGACAAGACCGTGCTGTATCTCGGCGTCTCGTCGTCGGCGACGCCGGCGTTCAAGGCCATCGTCATCGTCGCGCTGTGCCTGCTGCAGTCGCAGCGGGTGCGCAGCTGGTTCCGCTCACGTCGCAAGGCTCGACCGGTCGAACAGATCATCGCCAAGGAAGAGGTGTCCGCATGAGCATCGCGACCGCCACCCCCGCTCCGCAGGCGACCGAGACCATCGTCGACCGCGTGCGCCGCATGATCACGGCGAACCCGTCCGTGCTGCCGACGATCGCCTCCGTCGTCATCTTCGTCGGCATGGTGATCTTCGGGGAGGTGGCCTACGGCCGCATCCTGCAGTTCAACACGCTGTCGAACCTGCTCATCAACAACGCGCACCTCATCGTGCTCGCCGTCGCGCTGACGTTCGTGATCCTCACCGGAGGCATCGACCTGTCGGTCGGCTCGATCATCGCGGTCTCGTCGGTCGCCGGGGTGATGCTCTCGAACGCCGGCTGGAACGCGTTCGCCGTGATCATCGCGATGATCGGCATCGGCATGCTCTTCGGCATCGTCTCGGGCGTGCTGATCAGGTACTTCAACGTGCAGCCGTTCATCGCGACGCTGGCGATGATGTTCCTCGGGCGCGGCCTCGCGTCGCTGCTCAGCACCAAGCCGGAGCGGCTCGGCGAGGACTCACCGATCCGCTGGATCGGCACGCAGCTGAAGATCATCGACGGCCCCAAGGTCAACGACCTCGTGATCACCCCCGCGGTGCTCGTCGCGGTGATCGTCGTGGCCGCCGCGTTCTTCGTGCTGCACCGCACCCGCACGGGGCGGACGGTCTACGCGATCGGCGGCTCCGAGAGCTCCGCTCTGCTGATGGGGCTTCCCGTGCAGCGCACCAAGGTGCTGGTCTACGTGATCAGTGGTGGCCTGGCCGGCCTTGCGGCGGTGCTGTACACCGCACGACTCGGAACCGCGCAGAACATCACCGGCATCGGGTGGGAGCTCGACGCGATCGCCGCAGCGGTCATCGGCGGCACCGTGCTGACCGGTGCGTACGGCTACGTGCTCGGCTCGGTCATCGGAGCGTTGGTGCTCGGACTCATGAACGTGCTGATCACTCGCGACGGCGGGATCCCACCCGAGATGACCACGATCATCACCGGCGGCATCCTGCTCGTGTTCGTGCTGCTGCAGCGGGCGGTCACCCGAAAACGCGAGTAGCTGTCGGTTCGGATCGCGTGAAGGACCCCCTGTCCGGTGGACAGGGGGTCCTTTGTGTGCCTGGGGGAGCGGTAGACGACCGCGGTCCGGCGGGGGATCTCGGGCAGCTGGGGAGCTTCGATCGCGCAGCATCCCTGAACACCGGTATGTAGCACTCTTCGTCCCTAAAGCGCCCCATATGACGACGTAAAGTTGTCATTCGGGACATACCGGGGGTGCGATGGCAGATGTGGAGACGGACGAGCTCCGAGCTTTCGCGACGAAGGCCGCGGAGGTGCGGGGCGACTTCGGATCGCCCGTGGTCGCGCAGTCGTCGGGGCTGGGCGGGGACTGGGTCGATGCGGCGGTGGCCCGGTTCGGCGACACCTGGTCGACGGCGCTGGGGCGGCGTCTCGATGATGTCGACATGCTGGCGGAGAATCTGCGGCAGACGGCTGAGGTGTTCGACCGGGGAGACGAGGCGTCGAGCAGCGAACTCGACCAGATGATCTGGGCCGAGAGCGACTACTGATGCCCGAGTTGGGGATGACGAAGGACCCGGTCGCATTGATCCCGGGCTCGTATGCCGCGGCGCACACGGTCGCGTCGGCGTGGCGGTCTCGGTCCGATGCTGCCACGACGCTTCGGGATGGGCTGCGGGGCATTGAGGTCGAGTCCGCGTGGACGGGGTACCCGTACGAGAAGTACCTCGAGCGGGCCGAGTACGTGCGGTCGTCATGGCAGAGGTGCGGCGAGCACCTGATGAGCGGCGCAGCGGCCCTGTCGGCCTACGGAGATGCTCTGCGGTGGGCGCAGGAGGAGGCCGCGCGGGCGATCGACCTGTGGGAGCAGGCGGAGACCGCGACGGTCGCCTCGCACCAGGAGCACCGGGTGAAGGTGCGGGAGCTGGAGCGCGACCTCGGCCTGCGTCACGTCGAGTTGGACGTGCCGTTCGTCGATGGCGGGGCGGACCTGCGCGCGCAGGCCGTGGAGGTCTTGACCAACGCGCGGGGCGTGCTGGATCGCTACGCCGTGGATGCCGCGAACGCGATCCATGAGGCGGTGGACGCGGCGCCCCTGGAGGCGCCGAAGCAGGCGGAGAGCGCGAAGAACTGGGCGGTCGCGGGGGCGATCGGCACGGTCATGTTCGAGACCGCCGTGCTCAACCCGGCGATCGAGCAGTTGAACTTCATCGCCTCGATGGGCAACGCGCTCATCAACCACCCCGACATCCTTCTCGAACTCCTCGGCGGAGTCGCCCTCGTCGTCGGCGGCGGCACGATGATCGGCGGCGGAGGCGCCCTCGCCCTCACCGGGGTGGGCGCTGCACCCGGTGGCGGCGTCGCGTGGGCCGGGGTGGGGGTCGCCGGAGCGGGCCTCGCAGCGGCCGGGCACGCCAGCACCCGCTGGATGAACGAGGCGACCGGTGACGATGCCACCCGCATCGTGGAGCGTCCGCCACCGCACCCCGAACACGGGGGTCGCGACATCAAGGGCCACTGGAACGGCGACGGCCAGCGACCCTGGGTCGATACCGAGAAGATCGGGCTGGATCGAGTCGCCGACAGACGCAGCGTCGAGGTCATCCACGACAAAGTTCGTGCGACCATCGAGGGGTACCGTCACAAGCCCGACGCGGCGTCAGATCAACGCCGCTACTACGACGGCCTCTACGAGAATGCCGATGGGACCTACACCGGCATCGAGGTCAAGGGCGGCACCGGCAGCCGTGACGCAGCCCAAAAAGGATTCGACAGCACGGTCAGTCCCGAACGCCCCGCGACCGCTACCCTCAACGGCAAGACGATACAGATCACCCGAGTGGTCCTGGAGACTGTGAAATGAGCACACCTACGCATATCGACCAGATCAATGGTGAGAGCCGTGGCCCTTTCGTTGACTACGTCCGCCCGTACCCGGAGCAACTGCGGGCGTCGCTGAAGGGTATGAACGGATCCACGTTCTGGTCCTACAGTCTGTGGCGTGCGCCCGAAGGTGCGGACCTCCTCGAGGACATCCCATTCAGGGACGAGTACATGCAGTGCGCCGGCACTGCCGAGGCACTGGCCCTCGAGGTGCGTCGCCTCGACCCTGACGGCACCGCCCACCAATACGCGATCGGCAAGCCCGGCGGTGACCGCACAGGGGAGCCCACCGAAGTGATCCATTTCGACAATGGTCGCCACAGCACCACGGTCTACCCTCACGAGGTGTTTACTGCCGACGAAGCAGCCGTGGTCTTCTATACCTACTTCCTCACGAACGAGGTGTCTCAGCCCTACGAGCTCCGCGATCTCCACCTGAGCTGGCCGAAGGCCGAGCCTGAAGCGGATGCCAGCTGATGCGCATCCGCGTCGAGCACGAACCGCTCGCACAGTCGATCGCGGTTCTCGCTGACACCGCAGATCGGATTCGCGGTCTGCTCGACGAACTCGACTCTGAGGCCTCCGGGCTGAGACAGCTGTGGACCGGGCACGCCCAAGAGGCGTACTCCCGCGCTCAACGCGAATGGACCGAGTGCGCCGACGCCATGCAGACCGCTCTCACCAGCGCCGCGACCGCCGCTGCCCGCGCTCAAGCCCGCACCCGCGATGCCGAAGCGCGCGTCGCCAGCCTCTGGAGCTGACCCTCCCCCTGAAGGTCATCAGGTCGTCGGGATCCACACCCGCATGGTCGACGGACCGCGCTGAGCCCAGTCATGGTACGGGACGAGAGCAACCTCGCTGACCTCATCGGTCGACCGGCGCCGCACGGGCAGCACGACCCTGCCGTCTCGCTCGATCGGGTCCCCGGCGACGACCACATCGCCGACATCTGCTCCGAGATCGATCGACTCCACGACCAGGACCTCGGGGCCGCGCTCGATCGCGATGCTGCCGCGCACGGCGTCCACCATCGGATGCGGTGTCGTGGCCCTTGCCGTGATCGGCAGGCTGAGCTCGACGACGTCGCCGGTGCGGAACGCTCGCGTCACCGACACGGAACCCACCGAGGCGCGCTCCGACGACTCGCCGTCGCCCGAGCGCACTCGCACGACGGCGCCGACGGCCCACGAGGGCACTCGCAGCGTGAGCGTGAACTCGGCATCCTCGGCGATCGTGACCCGCACATCGCCGTCGGCGGGGTAGTTCGTCGACACGTCGAAGGCCACGATCCGCCCGTCGGGCAGTATGGTGCGCACGGATGACGGCGCGTACTGCTGCAACTGCACGCCGTGGTCGTCGGCTGTGGCGACATACGCACCGAGGCTCGCGAAGGTACGCGCCACGTTCGGCGGGCAGCACGACACCTCGAACCACGGGGCGCGCAGCGACGACGAGGCGCGTGGCGACGTGGCATCCGGATCCGCTGGCGTTCCCGGCGTGCGCTGATGCAGGGTGTTCGCGTAGAAGAACGCGCGGCCGTCGTCGGCCGGTGACGTGGCGACCACGTTGAACAGGGTGCGTTCGATGAGGTCGGCATGCCTGACATCACCGGTCGCGAGCAGCAGACGCCACGAGAACATGATCGAGCCGATCCCGGCGCAGGTCTCGGAGTAGGCGCGGTCAGGCGGCAGCTCCCAGTCGTCGCCGAACGCCTCGTCCTGGTGGTGCGACCCCTGGCCGCCGGTCACGTACGTGCGTCGCTCGATCGTGCGATCCCACTGACCGCGCAGGGCGCCGAGCAGCTCGGCATCGGACTTCTCGATCGCGACGTCGGTCGCCCCGGACGCGAGGTA
Source organism: Microbacterium sp. K2 (assembly GCF_051365005.1). Classification (NCBI taxonomy): domain Bacteria; kingdom Bacillati; phylum Actinomycetota; class Actinomycetes; order Micrococcales; family Microbacteriaceae; genus Microbacterium; species Microbacterium sp. K2. The sequence goes on from NZ_JBLWII010000001.1 coordinate 2,731,952, forward strand.
GTTGGCGCGCACCGCGTGGCCACGAAGCGCCTCGGCGTCGCGCACAGGCACGTCGTCTTGGAAGTACTCCTGCCCCCACTCGATCTCGCCCAGCGACCCTCGGCCGTGTCGCTCGACGAAGAGCGCAGCCTGGTCGACGTAGCGCTGCTCGCCGAGCGCTCGGCCGAGCTCCGCGAGGCCGACCTCGACCTCGGCATGCCCGCAGATGGCGTCGCGCCCGTCAGCGCCGAACTCGCGGCACACGAGGTCGGCGGCGCGACGCGCGATGGCGACGAGCCCATCGTCGGCATCCGGCCTCGTGCGCACCCGGGCGACGGCCGCCTGGAACAGGTGCCCGAGGCAATACAGCTCGTGCCCCCATTCGAGGTCCGCCCACCGCTCGCGCTGACCGGTACGCCCGAACATGGTGTTGAGGTAGCCGTCATGTTCCTGCGCGGCGGCGACGCGGTCGACCACGCGGCGGAGGCGCTGCTCGAGGTCGCCATCGGGCGCGGCATCCGTCCTCCCGATCTCCCACGCCATCGCCTCGAGGAACTTGTAGATCTCGGAGTCGGCGAACTCGCGCCCGCGGCGCCCCTCCGGAAGGGTGCCGGCGGCGGCGAGGTCGAAGTTCGGCAGCCACCCCTCCGACTCGAGGCGCGATTCGATGTGCGTGAGCGTGGCAGAGCCGTTCACGGCCTGGCGGTCACCCCAGAATCCTTCGGTGATGCGCACCTCGTCGAGGCCGAGAGGGCGCAGGCGGCCGCGTGTGGGGACCACGGGAGCGGCAGGTGTTGTGGTGTCGAACATGGTCATCCCTTGAAAGCGCCGGACATGAAGCCGCGCACGTAGTGTCGTTGCAGGATCAGGAAGAGCAGGATGCAGGGGAGCGCCAGCACGACGACCCCCGCCTCGGTGGCGCCGTAGTCGACGACGCCCTGCACCTGCCCACGGAGGTTGGCGACCGCGAGCGGCAGTGTCATGCGGTTCGTGTCGTTGATGAGGATGAGCGGAGCCATGAAGTCGTTCCACGCCGTGAGGAAAGCGAACAGCCCGACCGTGACGAGTCCTGGCTTGACCGCTGGGAGCAGCACTCGCCATAGGGCGCCCCAGCTGGAGCATCCGTCGACCATCGCGGCCTCGTCCATCTCGCGCGGGATCGACTCGAACGAGATGCGCATCATGAACATCGAGAACGGCAGCTGGAACATCGTGATCACGAGCGCCACACCGACGAGCGAGTTCTGCAGGCCGACCGCGTTGAGGATCACGTAGAGCGGGATCAGGAGGGTCGCATACGGCACCATCAGGATCGCGAGGGTGAGCAGGAAGAGCGCGTTCTTGCCGGGGAACGAGAATCGGGCGAACGCATAGCCGCCCAGCAGCGAGATGAACAGCGTGAGGGCCACGGTGAGCACCGAGACGAACAGCGAATTGCCGAGGTACACCCAGATGCCCGCCTGGTATTCGCCGAGGGCGGCGTAGTTGCCGAAGCCCCAGCCGTCGGTCTGGCTGGTGCCCGCCATCGGGCTCACCGACGAGACGCCGGTCCAGATCAGGGGATAGAGGAAGATCACCGCGAGGGCCGTCGTGAACACCCAGTAGGGGATGCCGAAGACGACGCGTGCGGCCTTCGAGCGGTACCGCGGCGCGGTGGGCTGATGATTCGGCGCGACGATCGTGCGGGTCAGGGTCTGGGACATGATTCTCAGCTCTCATCCGTGCGGCGGAACGCGCGCAGCTGGAAGACGTTGATGACGATGAGGGCGAGCAGCACGATCACCGAGAGGGCGCCGGCGATGCCGAGGCTGTTCTGCCCCTGGAAGGCCACGTTGTAGATCAGCTGCACGACCGTCATGGTGCTGTTGTCGGGCCCGCCCTTGGTGAGGATGTAGAACTGCTCGAACGCCAGCAGAGATCCGGTCACGCACATCACGGTCGTCAGGGCGAAGGTCGGTTTGAGCAGCGGAACCGTGATGTCTCGGAACGTCTGCCAGCGGTTCGCGCCGTCGATGCGCGCGGCCTCGTAGACATCGTCGGGGATGCCCTGCAGGCCCACCAGCATCAGCAGCATGTAGAAGCCTGCATAGCGCCAGACGATCAGGAAGATCGTCGACCACAGCGCACCTTCGGGAGTGCCGAGGAAGGTGATTCCCCATGACTTCATCAGGTTCGCGAACGGGCCGGCGATGGGGGAGTACAGCACGTAGAACAGAAGCGACGCGGATGCCAGGCCCAGGGCGCTCGGGATCAGGAACGCGGTACGCAGGAAGCCCTTCCACCGCGTCGACTCCTGCACCAGCAGGGCGAGACCCAGCCCCAGGCCGATCAGGATGACGGTTGTGATGAGCGTGTAGAGCAGGGTGAAGCGGATCGAGTCCCAGAAGAGGCGGTGGGTCACCGCATCCGTGTAGTTCTCCGGGAAGTTGATGCCCTGATTGCCGCTCAGCAGCGGCCAGTCGGATGCCGACATCTGCACCACCAGCACCAGCGGGACGATGAACAGCAGGGCGACGAAGATCGCCGTCGGGGCGGCGTAGAGCCAGCCCTGCACCGGGCCGCCGAATGCGGTGCGCGGCCTGCGGCGACGCAGCGGGGGTGCGGTCGAGGTCATCTCGTTCTCTTTCGATCGGGGGTACTGACGAGGTGGATGCGGGGGCGGCGCGCGGCGCCGCCCCCGCGGCGGGTCACTGCGACAGGATCGCGGTGATCTCCTCGTTGTCGGCCGGCACGGCATCCTCGCCGTCCAGCACCGCGTTGCGCACGAGCGTGAGCCACGGGCTGCCCGGTGCGTTGAACGCCTGCTGGAAGTTCAGTGCCACCGGGGTGTCGCCCTGAGCGGCGACCTCGTTGATAGTGACCAGCCGAGGGTCGGCGGCCGCGTACTCGTTGTCGGCGAGGTCGCCGCGCGAGACGGCGTTGCCGTCCTTCGCGAGCACCTCGACCTGCGCCTCCTCCGACATCATCCAGTCGAGGAAGTTCCAGGCCTGCGCGGCCTTCTCAGAGTCCTTCGAGATGCCGATGCCGTCGCCGCCGACGAAGGTCGAGGCGCCGCCGTCGACACCGGGGATGCCGGCGACTCCTGCGTCGAACTCGAGGGAGGGGAGCAGCGTTGCCGGGAACGGCATCACGCCGACCTTGCCCTCGCTGAACGCTGCGGTCCAGGTGGGGCCGGCCTCGTCCGTCGAGCTGGGGAGGATCGCCCCGGCATCCTGCAGCTCGGCCCAGGTGTCGTAGACGGCCTGTGCCGAGTCTCCGTCGAGCAGTGATTCGGTGCCGTCGTCGCTCATGACCTCGTCACCCGAAGCCCAGATCGAGGGGAACCAGGTGAACACCAGGCAGCCGCCGCAGTTGAGGCCGGTCGCGGTGCCGTAAGTGTCCGGCTTGTTCAGCGCCTGCACGGCCATGGCCGCCTCGGCGAACTCCTCGAGTGTGGCCGGCGCCTTCTCGGGATCGAGGCCCGCCTCGGCGAACAGCTCCTTGTTCCAGAACAGCATTGAAAGGTCGAGCGCGAACGGCAGCACGTACTCGGCGCCGTCGACGGTGCCGGCCGAAAGATGGCCGGGGTTGATCTCGTCCTTGAAGTCGAGGCCGTCGATCTGCTCGGACATGTCCTGGAACAGGCCCTGCTGCGCCCAGTTGGGCACGTAGACGATGTCGGCGGCGAAGAGATCGGGCAGACCGCCCGACCCCGCAGCGGCGCCGACCTTGGCGACGTAGTCGTCGTTGGGGACGACCGTCAGCTCGACCTGGTTCTCGTGGCTCTCGTTGTAGGCGTCGACCAGCAGCTTGGCCTGGCGCTCGATCGGAGCGCGGGTCCACAGCGTCAGGGTCGTGCCGTCGTCGGTGCCTTCGGCGGGGATGGGTTCGTTCGACGCCTCGTCGGCGGCGGGTGCGCAGGCGGCGAGGCCGCCGACGAGCAGGCCGGCTGCGATGACCGCGGCGAATGCTCGGCGCACGGCGTGAGTGCGGGTGGTGATCATGGTGGGGGACTCCTCTGGGCTCGTCTTCGAGCGGATGCGATATGGCGCTTCGTCACTGCAGCGCCGGTGTGGAGGTGGTGTGGAGATCAGGTCCTTCGAAATCTACGAAAACCCTTTCGAAAAGGTATAGCGTGGTTTCAGCGGGGGCGTCAACCCTCGTTCCGATAACCTTTCAGCAACAGGGAGTGGGATGAGCGACGCGACTGCAGCACGGGCGGTGACCCTCGGCGATGTCGCCGCGCGCGCCGGAGTGTCGATCTCGACGGCCTCCAAGGCCCTGAACGACCGGGGTGATGTCTCGGCGGCGACCCGCGCCAAGGTGCGGTCGATCGCCGAAGAGCTGTCCTTCACGCCGAACGCGATGGCCCGCGGCCTGCTCGCGGGGCGCACCGGCACCGTCGGCTTGCTCACGAGCGATCTCGAGGGTCGCTTCATGCTGCCGATTCTGATGGGGGCCGAGGACGCCTTCGGCGCCGGTCGCATCAACGTGTTCCTGTGCGATGCTCGCGGCGACGCGATCCGCGAGCAGCACCACCTACGCGAGCTGCTGAGCCGCCGCGTCGACGGCATCATCGTGGTCGGCCGGCAGACCGACCCGCGGCCGTCGCTCGGGCAGGAGATCCCCGTGCCGGTCGTCTACGCGTACGCGCCGTCAGACGACCCGCGCGACCTCTCGCTGACCCCCGACAACTACGCAGGAGGGCGTCTCGCGATCGAGCACTTGCTCGCCTGCGGGCGGCGGCGCATCGCGCACATCTCGGGCGACCCGACCTATGCAGCAGCTCAAGACCGACTCGCGGGGGCGAGAGCCGCGCTCGGCGAAGCAGGACTCGAGCTCGTCGGCGAGCCGATGTTCTCGGAGTGGACGGAGCACTGGGGCCGTGATGCCGCCGCGATGCTGCTGCAACGGCATCCCGACATCGATGCCGTGTTCTGCGGGTCGGACCAGATCGCCCGCGGCGTGCTCGACTCGGCGCGGGATCTCGGCCGCACCGTGCCCGATGACCTCGCGGTGATCGGCTACGACAACTGGGAGGTGCTCGCGACCAACGCGAGGCCCGAGCTCACCAGCATCGACGCCAACCTGCAGCAACTCGGACGTCAGGCCGCGCTACGGGTATTCGACGCGATCGACGGCATCGACATCGGCGAGGGGTCGCACCACCTGCCGGTGCGGCTCGTGATCCGCGGATCGACCATCGCCCGGCGCTGAGGCGCTCTCTCGGGTGTAGTCAGGTCCTGCCGCGCCGTCCGTCAGCCGATGATGAGCTTGCGTTGCTCGTCAGTCAGGCCATCCAACCGCCCTCCGGGGAGAACGTCGGTGAGTTCCCCGGTTGCGCGCGATCCCAAGAACGGCCAGATCTGTTCGCCAGGGTCGGATGGGTTGGTGACGATGAACCCCTGGGGGCTCACGAGGTGCCATCGGGGTTTGCCTGCCGCCTCAGCGTCGCCTGTCTCGACTCGATACTCCTCGGACACCTGCAGCTGTTCTGGGGTCAACTCGTCGTCGAGATATGCCACCACGTCGAGGTCTCGGGGCAACGCATCGGCGACCTCTTGAGGCTCCGACGACGGAGAGATCACGGGAATGTAGACGATGTCCCCCGGCTGCAGCGATGTCTCGTCCTTCACAGTGACCTCGGTGACCTCGACTTCGGCGAGGAGGGCTGCACCGACGGGTGTTCCGGCGGCGGTGGTGACCTTGTCTCCCGCGAGCCAGCGGTGCACGGTACCGGTCACCACAGCCGCGGAGCGTTGGCCGAGGTCTGTCGTGTTCTGGAAGACGATGGTCGAGACAGCACTGATATCGAGAGACAGAAGGATCTCAGCGGCATCAGATCGTGTTGCTTCCTGCGCGACAGATACCGGTGCTGGGTGCGTTCCGGGTGACATGGCACACGAGCTCAGCAGCAGTGCCAGCACCGGAGCTGAGAGAAGACCGATTCTGCGGAAACCACACCGTTTCATGGGAGGAGGCTACCGGCAGCGACCCGGCATACCAGCATCCCTTTGTACTGCGGCTCTCGAACCTGCTGCGCGCCGGCTCAGACGTGGTCGCGCCAGGAGTACTGCGGGTCGAAGCCCAACACGCGCCGCGCCTTGTCGATCGACAGCAGTGTCTCGTGCGGGCCGAACTCGCGGGCGACCGGCACGTCGGGGAAGACCTCGGCGAGCAGCTCGGCGTTGGGGCGCGTCATCACGGTGTCTGCGGCCGCGATGATGAAGTTGTCGAACCCTGGAGCCGCGACCTCGAGCGCTCGCTGCACGGCCTGGGCACCGTCGCGGGCATCGATGTAGCCCCAGAGGTTCCACTTGCGGCGCAGCGCGTCGGCGTCGAAGTCGGGGAACTCTGCGTAGTCCTCGGGGTTCATCACGTTCGAGAACCGCAGCGCGGTGATCGACAGATCGGGGTGCCAGCGCACGAGCTCGGTCGCCAGGTGCTCCTCGAGCGTCTTGACCAGCGAATAGACCGACTCGGGGCGAGCGGGGTAGTCCTCGTCGACCGGCACGTAGGGCGGTGGCACATCGAACGGCAGCCCGAGGACGGTCTCGCTCGACGCGTAGACGACGCGCCGGATGCCGAGGCGCACTGCGGCCCAGAAGACGTTGAACGTCGCGGGCATGTTGTTGTGGAAGGTCGCGACATCGCTGCGGATGCCGGGGGCGGGAATCGCGCCGAGATGCACCACGGCGTCGATGCCGTCGTGCCGGTCGCCGACCGCAGTGAAAGCATCCACCACCTGGCCATAGTCCGTCAGATCGACCTGCACGAAGTCGGGGCCGCGAGTGCCTGCGACGTCCATGCCTATGACGTCGTATCCGTGGGCGCGGAGCTCCCTCGCGACGACGCTGCCGAGCTTGCCCGATGATCCGGTGAGTGCGATGCGCATGTCACCAGAGTGGCACGAAGCAGAGGCGCCGGGGCCGCTCGGCATACACTCGTCGGCGTGAGTGACACGAGCAGCGAGTCCCGTCGCACCGTCGGAGTGCGCGACGTCGCCGTGCTCGCCGGGGTCTCGCGGCAGACCGTGTCGAGGGTGCTGAACGACCACCCCGAGGTCGCCGCTGAGACCCGCGAGCGCGTGCTCGCCGCGATGACCGAGCTCGGCTACCGCATGAACAACGCCGCCAGGGCACTGGGCACGCGGCGCTCCCGCACGCTCGGCGTGCTCGCCACAGACGCGCTGCACTACGGTCCCTCGCGCAGCATCGCCGCGCTCGAGGCGTCGGCTCGCGAGGCGGGGTACTGGCTGAGTGCGGCCTTCGCTGATGCGGGGGATGCGGATGCCGTGGTAGCCGCGGTCGACCACCTCGTGATGCAGGGCGTCGAGGGCATCGTCGTCGTCGCACCGCATGCCCGTACCCTCGAAGCGCTCGACAAGGTGCGCATCGGCGTGCCGGTCGTGACCCTGCATGCGGCCGACCGGGGAGCCCGCGGCCTCTCGGTCGACCAGGCGGCCGGAGCGAGGCTCGCCGTCGCGGCGCTCGCCGACGCCGGGCACACGCGCATCGCACACCTGGCCGGACCCGCCGACTGGCTCGAAGCCGAGTCCCGCACTCAGGGATTCGCAGACGAGCTCGCCGCTCGTGGACTCGCCGCCGGACCCGTGTTCGAGGGCGACTGGACCGCTGGCTCGGGCTACGCGGCGGTCGACGCCGTCCGCTCGTCGGGAGTGACGGCGGTGTTCGCGGCGAACGACCAGATGGCGCTCGGGCTGCTCGGCGGCTTGCACGAGGCCGGGCTCTCGGTGCCTGGCGACATCAGCGTGGTCGGCTTCGACGACACCCCCGATGCCGCCTACTACTGGCCGAAGCTCACGACCGTGCGGCAGGACTTCAGCGAACTGGCCCGCCGCGCGGTCGCTGCGGTGCTCGCCGGCGCCGCGGGTGCGACGGCATCCGACCTTCCACCCGTGGCGCCCGTGCTGGTGACCCGGGCGTCGATCGCGCCGCCCCGCTGAGGGCCGCCCAGGGTGCAGGGTCGATCTCGCACGCCCCGCGAGGTGCGGGGTCACTTTCGCACGTGAGCACGCCGTTTCCGATGCGAAAGTGACCCCGCACGGGGCGGGAGATGCAAAAGTGACCCGCACGAGATGCGGTGGCGGTGACGCGCCGCGTGCACAAGTCAGCATGAACGGCTCCGTTCGACAGCCGAACCCGCGAGATTCCGGGTGGCAGGCACCGCGAGCGATCCGATCATGCTGAATTGTGAACGGCCGACCGCTGTGACTCGCATCTTGACGGCCCGCCGAACCCCGTGACACACTGCTGTGACCGGTCACAGTGACCACCGACGACCCTGAGGTACCCGTGAGCAACGAAGCCCCCGTCTTCTCCCCTGAGATCGACGCATCGATCCAGGCCGTCCGCGAGGACGTCGCCCGTCTGCACGCCGAACTGGTGCGCTACGGCCTCGTCGTGTGGACCGGCGGCAATGTCTCAGGCCGTGTCCCCGGCGCCGATCTGTTCGTCATCAAGCCCTCGGGCGTGAGCTACGACGACCTCGCCCCCGAGAACATGATCCTGTGCGACCTCGACGGCGCCGTGATCCCGGGCACGCCGGGCAGCGACCGCTCGCCCTCGAGCGACACCGCAGCCCACGCCTACGTCTACCGTCACATGCCCACCGTCGGCGGAGTCGTGCACACGCACTCGACCTTCGCGGTCGCGTGGGCTGCTCGCGGCGAAGAGATCCCGTGCGTCATCACCGCCATGGCCGATGAGTTCGGCGGTCCGATTCCGGTCGGCCCTTTCGCGATCATCGGCGACGACTCGATCGGCCGCGGCATCGTCCAGACCCTCAGTGGACACCGCAGCCGGGCCGTGCTCATGCAGAACCACGGCCCGTTCACGATCGGAGTCGACGCGAAGGATGCCGTGAAGGCAGCCGTCATGGTCGAGGACGTGGCCCGCACCGTGCACCACGCCCGCGAGGCCGGCCCGCTCATCCCGATTCCGCAGGAGGCGATCGACAGCCTCTTCCACCGCTACCAGAACGTCTACGGACAGAACTCGGACGCCCGACGATGAGCGACACGGCAGATGCGACCACGGCCCGCGACGACATCCTCGCCGCCCGCACGAGCCTCGGCATCGAGCTCGGCTCCACGCGCATCAAGGCCTGCCTGATCGGTTCGGATGCCACCGAGGTGCTCGCCACCGGATCGTTCGCGTGGGAGAACCGACTCGAAGACGGTCTCTGGACCTACTCGATCGACGAGGTCTGGACGGGCCTCCAGGCCGCCTACGCCGAGCTCATCGCCGACGCGCACGAGCACCACGGCGTGCGCCCCGAGACCTTCGGCGCGATCGGCATCTCGGCCATGATGCACGGCTACCTCGCGTTCGACGCGCAGGGTGAGCTGCTCGTGCCGTTCCGCACCTGGCGCAACACCAACACGGGTGCGGCGGCGGCGGAGCTGACCGATCTGCTCGGCGTCAACATCCCGCTGCGCTGGTCGATCGCCCACCTGCACCAGGCGGTCGTCGACGGCGAGGGGCACGTGGCCCGGCTCGACGCAGTCACGACCCTCGCCGGGTACGTCCACGCGAAGCTCACGGGCGAGCGAGTCCTCGGCGTCGGCGATGCCTCCGGCATGTTCCCGATCGACTCGGCCACCGGCGACTACGACGAGCGGATGCTGCAGGCGTACGACTCCCTCGTCGCCGATCGCCTTCCGACGACCGCCGAAGACCTGCTCCCGAAAGTCCTCCCCGCCGGCGCCGCCGCAGGATCTCTCACGGTGGAGGGTGCGAGGCTCCTCGACCCGACAGGCGCGCTGCAGCCCGGCATCCCGCTGTGCCCGCCCGAGGGCGACGCCGGCACCGGCATGGTGGCGACCAACTCGGTGTCTCCGCGCACGGGCAACGTCTCGGCCGGCACGAGCATCTTCGCGATGGTCGTGCTCGAGCATCCGCTGGCCGAGGTGCATCACGAACTCGACCTCGTGACGACTCCCGCGGGTGACGCCGTCGCGATGGTGCACTGCAACAACGGCGCGAGCGAGCTCGCCGCCTGGGCCGGTCTCTTCACGCGCTTCTCGGCCGCCGCCGGGCAGCCGTTGAGCGACGACGCCGTCTTCGACGCGCTCTTCCGTGAGGCTCTCGACGGAGAGGCGGATGCCGGTGGTCTGCTCGCCTACAACCACCTCGCCGGTGAGCCGATCGCCGGGCTCACCGAGGGGCGCCCGCTGTTCGTGCGCACGCCCGACAGCGCCTTCACGCTCGCGAACTTCATGCGCTCGCAGCTCTACGGCGTGTTCGGCACGCTCGCGCTCGGCATGCAGGTGCTCGCCGCAGAGGGTGTCGAGCTCGACCGCATGTTCGCCCACGGGGGCATGTTCCGCACCGCCGGGGTCGCGCAGCGCTTCCTCGCCGGAGCGCTCGGTGCTCCCGTCGCAGTGGGTGAACTCGCCTCCGAGGGTGGGGCGTGGGGCATCGCCGTGCTCGCGTCGTACCTCGCGCACGCCGAGACGATCTCGTTGGGGGAGTACCTCGAACAGGACGTGTTCGCGTCGGCATCCCTCTCGGTCGCCGACCCCGACCCCGCCGACGTCGCCGGCTTCACCGACTACCTCGACCACTACCGCGCAGGCCTCGCCATCGAAGCCGCCGCGACCACCGCTCTCCCTCCCGGTCGCTGAGCGAGAGCAGCGAGGCGAAGCGCACACCGCACCACGTTTCGTCTCGGTGCTTCGCTCCTCGCTCAACGACCGACTATGAAAGGCCACTCATGACCCGCAACAGGCTCTCCACCTCGCTCGACGGCTACGAGGTCTGGTTCCTCACCGGCAGCCAGCACCTCTACGGCCCCGAGACGCTCGCGCAGGTCGCCGAGCAGTCGCAGCAGATCGCTCGCATCCTCGACGATGCCGGCGAGGTTCCGGTGAAGATCGTCTGGAAGCCCGTGCTCACGGATTCCGCCGCCATCAAGCGCACCGCGCTCGAGGCCAATGCGGACGACCGGGTCATCGGCCTGATCGCGTGGATGCACACCTTCAGCCCCGCGAAGATGTGGATCGCCGGTCTCGACGCGCTGCAGAAGCCGCTCGCGCACCTGCACACGCAGGCCAACGTCGAGCTGCCCTGGGCCGACATCGACTTCGACTTCATGAACCTGAACCAGGCGGCGCACGGCGACCGCGAGTTCGGGTACATCCAGACGCGTCTCGGCGTGCCGCGCAAGACCGTCGTCGGTCACGCGAGCGACCCGCGCGTGCGCCAGGAGATCGCGACCTGGCAGCGTGCGGCCGCCGGCCTCGCGGCATCCCGTTCGCTCAAGCTCGCCCGCTTCGGCGACAACATGCGCTTCGTCGCCGTCACCGAGGGCGACAAGACCGAGGCCGAGCTGCGCTTCGGCGTGCAGGTCAACACCTGGGGCGTGAACGACCTGGCGGATGCCGTCGCCGCGGCATCCGAGTCCGAGATCGACGCCCTCGTGGCCGAGTACGAAGAGCTCTACGAGGTCGTGCCCGAGCTGCGTCGCGGAGGCGATCGCCACCAGTCGCTGCGTGACGGTGCCGCGATCGAGATCGGTCTGCGGTCGTTCCTCGAAGAGGGCGGCTTCGGCGCCTTCACGACCTCGTTCGAAGACCTCGGTGCGCTCAAGCAGCTGCCCGGTCTCGCCGTGCAGCGCCTGATGGCCGAGGGCTACGGTTTCGGTGCCGAGGGTGACTGGAAGACGGCGATCCTCGTGCGCGTCGCCAACGTGATGGGTGCGGGACTGCCTGGTGGTGCGAGCCTCATGGAGGACTACACCTACGACATGACGCCGGGCGACGAGCTGATCCTCGGCGCGCACATGCTCGAGGTCTCGCCGTCACTCACCACCGCGAAGCCGACGCTCGAGATCCACCCGCTGGGCATCGGCGGCAAGGACGACCCGGTGCGACTGGTCTTCACCGCCGACCCCGGCCCCGCCATCGTCGTCGCGCTCAGCGACATGCGCGACCGGTTCCGCCTCACCGCGAACGTCGTCGAGAACGTGCCGCCGCGTCAGTCGCTGCCGAAGCTGCCCGTCGGTCGCGCCGTGTGGAAGCCGCAGCCCGACTTCAACACCTCGGCTGCCGCGTGGCTGACCGCCGGGGCTGCGCACCACACCGTCATGTCGACGGCCGTCGGCCTCGAGGCCTTCCGCGACTTCGCCGAGATGGCCGAGGTCGAGCTGCTCGTGATCGACGAGGCGACCACGCTGCCCGAGTTCCAGAAGCAGGTCCGGTGGAACCAGGCCTACTACCGACTCGCGCAGGGGCTGTGATGACTCAGGGTTCTGCTGCCGCCGTGGATCTCGCGACGGCCGCGCGGCCGCGCTCCGGTCGACAGCTGCGCATCGCGGGGCACGGCTATGAGGCTGTCATCGCGAGCGTCGGCGCCTCGCTGCGCGCGCTCACGTTCGACGGGCGCGACCTCGTCGTGCCGTTCGACGCCGACGAGGTCAGGCCCGGGTACCGCGGCACCACCCTCGCACCGTGGCCCAACCGCATCGTCGACGGGAAGTACACGTTCGGCGGCGTCGAACATCAGCTGGCTCTCACAGAACCGGCCCGCGGCCAGGCGCTGCACGGGCTTCTCGCGTGGGCCGAGTTCGAGGATCGCCTCGTGCTCGACGACCGCGTCGTGCTCGCGGCCGTGATCGAGCCGCAGACAGGCTACCCGTTCCGCGTCGAGGTCGAGACCGAGTACCGCATCGACGTCGACGGGCTGCGTCAGACGGTCACGGCGCGCAACCTCGGGGCGGATGCTGCGCCCTGGGGCACCGGACCGCATCCGTATCTCGTCGCAGGCACCGACGGCCGCGTGGACGACTGGACGCTGACTCTGCCGGCATCCGAGGTGCTCACGGTCACCCCCGACCGGTTGAGCCCCGTGGGTCTCGAGGCGGTGTCGGAGCATCCGGAGTGGGACTTCCGCGCTGCGCGCCCGATCGGCGACGTCTTCATCGATCACGCGTTCACGGGTCTTGCTCGTGACGGCGGTGTCGCCGAGGTGCGTATGGTGACGGATGCCGGAGTGGGCGTCGCGATGACGTTCGATGAGCGCTGCCCGTGGGTGCAGGTGCACACGGCCGACAACCCGGGGATCGATGCGATCCACCGCATCGGACTCGCGGTCGAGCCCATGACCTGCCCACCCGACGCCTTCAACTCGGGAACGGACCTCGTCGTGCTCGAACCCGGCGCGACGCACGCGGCATCCTGGAGGATCTCCGCCGTCTGAGGCGCGTCGCCTGAGGTGCGATACCGTGCCGTGCCGTGCCGTGCCGTGCCGTGCCGTGCCGTGGCCTGCCGTGCCGTGCCGTGGCCTGGGCGCGGGGCGGTGCGGGGTCGATTTCGCACCCTACGTCCGGTGCGGGGTCAGTTTTGCATCGGAAGTCCGGAGCGGGGTCAGTTTTGCACCGGGATCAGACGTTTCCGGTGCGTAATTGACCCCGCGTGGGTCCGGTGCGCAACTGGCCCCGCGTGGGTGCGGCCGGCGTGAGCCGCGGATGCCGCAGCATGCGGGGTCACAAGCGCATCCGGATCGCACGTTTCCGGTGCGCAACTGACCCCGCAGCTAACGCTGGGTGCGCAACTGACCCCGCACCGAGACCCCGGTGCGAAACTTCCCCGCACAGACCCCGTACGGCGCGGCGCCAGAGCCGCGCCGGCGATGCGTCAGGCGAGAGCCGCGATCAGCGCCCGGGCGGCGGATGCCGACGACTGCGGGTTCTGTCCGGTGATGAGCTGTCCGTCGACGATGGTGTGATCGCTCCAGGGGTCGGTCACATCGACGTCGGCTCCGAGGTCGCGCAGCGACGTCTCGAGCAGGAACGGGGCGCGGTCGGCGAGCCCGCCGATGCGCTCCTCCTCGTCGGAGAAGCCGGTGATGCGGCGTCCGGCGACAAGGGGCTCACCAGTGGAATCGAGCGCCGGAAGCAGAGCGGCGAGACCGTGGCATACGGCAGCCAGCGGGTGGCCGGCGGCGACGGTCGCCGAGATGAGCGCCGCCGAGTCGGCATCCACTGCGAGGTCCTGCATGGGGCCGTGACCGCCGGGGTAGTAGACAGCCGCGTAGTCGGCGGCGTCGACGTCGGCGAGCACGAGAGGAGTGGAGAGCCCCGGGATCTGCGCGAGCGCAGCGGCATCACCGTCTCCCAGGCTTCCTGCATCGGCGACCGGCTCGACGCCGCCCGGAGTCGCGAACACGACGTCGTGGCCCGCTGCGGTGAGCAGGCGGTATGGGGCGAGCAGCTCTTCGGCCCAGTAGCCGGTGGGGTGCTCGGTGCCGTCGGTGAGGGTCCAGGTGCGGGCGCCGGTGACGACGAAGAGGACGGATGACATGATTGCTCCAGAGGGATCGGACGACGGATGCCGTGCGGATGCGATGTTCGGGACAACCGTGAGCGTAGGGCAGCGATTCCGATAGATTGCCGATATGAGCAATCGGAATTCCGATGGGTTGCGGGACCTCGGACTGTGGCGCACCTTCCTCGCCGCGCACCGGTCCGGCTCGGTGTCGGCGGCCGCGCGCACACTGGGACTCGCGCAGTCATCGGTGACGTCGCAGCTGCAGGCGCTGGAGACGAGCGTCGGCGAGCCGCTGTTCGTGCGTCATGCGCGCGGCATCCGTCCGACCCCGCGGGCCGACGAGGTCGCCGCTCGGCTCTCCGGTCCTCTCGACGCGCTGGCGGATGCTCTCGGCACCCGCCCCGCCGCCGAATCGCCGATCGTGCGCGTGGGGGGCGCCGCGGAGTTCCTGGCCCGCGTCGCAGCTCCCGCCCTCGCCCCCGCGGTCGCCGACGGGCTGCGGCTCGCGGTGACCACCGGCCTGGCCGACGACCTGCTCGAGCAGCTCAGGGTCGGCAGCCTCGACCTGGTGGTCTCGGCGGTGCGTCCGAGAGGGCGCACGCGGCCGAGCACGCCGCTCTTCGACGAGGAGTTCGCGCTCGTCGCCTCTCCGTCGCTGGGCATCGAACCATCACCGAGCCTTGCACCGTATTCACTCGCAGAGGTGCCCCTGCTGTCCTACGACCGCGACGTGCCGATCGTGCGGCGCTACTGGCGGCACGTCTTCGGCATCCGTCTCGATCGGGAGCCCGCTCTCGTCTTCCCTGATCTGCGTGCGCTCGCCGCCGCTGCCGTGGCCGGAGCGGGTGTCACGGCACTGCCGACCTACCTGATCGCCGACGAGCTCGCCGACGGGAGACTCGTCGACCTGCGGCCGACCGAGGACCCGCCGATCAACACTCTGCACCTCGTTCGCCGACCTGGGCCGCTGGCCGAGGGGGTCGCTGTCGTCGAGCAGGCGCTGCGCGCCGCCGTCGCCGGTCTCTGATCTGCCCGCGCTCAGCTCGCGCGGCGGGGTGCGTGGTCAAAAGTGCATCCGAAACGGCGGTTTCCGGTGCGTTTTTGGCCCCGAAGCGCGCCGACCACCCGACCCCCGCACCCTGCCGCGAGCCGAGCCGAGCCGAGCCGAGCCAAGCCGGCCGACGCCTCAGCGGTTGAGCCAGTTCCGCAGCGAACGCGTGACCCAGGGCAGCACCCAGTAGGTCATGATCGGGGTCAGCACCACCGTCGTGGCGAGCACGCGCAGCCAGATCGGCAGCTCGTTCCAGCCGGGGATCGGACTCATCGCATAGGTGAAGGCGAGGTTGAGGGGGAAGAACCCGAGCCAGATCGACACGGCCTGCTTCCAGCGCGGGGGAGTGCTGACCATCGCCACGGTGGTCGTCGAGCCGTCGGCCCGAGGGAGGGTGATGGTGTCGGTGGTCGGCTCGTCGAACCAGCCCTCGATGCCGCTGCGGCGGCGCACGCGCTCGCTGCGCACGAACTGCTCGCCGGTCGACTTCCACCACTCGCGCTCGCCGGACTGCTCCCAGGCGACGAGCGACTTCTCGTCGGAGAACCGGTAGAGCATGTGCCAGACGTGCGAATCCTCGCCGTCGCGCACCCACCCGGATCCGAGGAACCCCGGGTACCGGTGGGCGAGATTCACGCCGGTCTGCACCCAGGCAGTGGCCTCGGCCACGTGCTCGGGGTCGAGCTCTCGGCGGATGGAGACGGTGATGGGTTCGCTGGACATGGTGGGTCCTCAGAAAGTGCGGTCGCCCGGGTCACGGGCGCCTCGACGGTGGGGGATGCGCCAGGGTGCGGGCGCACCATCGATTGTATTTCGGATGCCGGTGGCCACCGCCCGTTTTCGCGGCGCGCGAAGCCGGCATCCCGAGGCTCTGGCCGGATGCCTGAGGCCGGGTGCTTCGGGAGGCCGAATGCGCCTGCGACGGCCGGATGCCGGAAGTTCGGCCTTCGCAGATGTGCAAGGCCGAGACCGGTGCAGGGCAGCGAAGCGGCATCCGCCCCCAACCCCACGACAGGGTGAGAATAGGACGCATGAGCACGCGCAGCGAAGCCGTCCTGGTCGATATCGTCCGCACCCCCGTCGGGCGGGGTAAACCGGGGGGTGCCCTGTCGGGCGTGCATCCCGTCGATCTGGCTGCTGGTGCGCTCGCCGCGATCCTCGAACGCAACGGTCTCGACTCGCGGCAGATAGATGACGTGATCCTCGGCTGTGTGAGCCAGGTGGGCGATCAGTCGTCGAACATCGCCCGTCAGGCCGTGCTCGCGGCTGGCTTCGACGAGACCATCCCCGCCACGACGATCGACCGTCAGTGCGGGTCGAGCCAGCAGGCGGTGCACTTCGCGGCGCAGGGGATCATGGCCGGGGCATATGACGCGGTCATCGTGGGCGGTGTCGAGTCGATGAGCCGGGTGCCGCTCGGATCGTCGGCAGCCGGCGGAAGCCCGATGTCGCCGCGACTGCGTGAGCGCTACCCCGAAGGCCTCGTGAACCAGGGCGTCTCGGCCGAGCTCATCGCCGCGCGCTGGGGCCTCGATCGTGCCGTGCTCGACGAGTACGCCGCCGAGTCGCATCGCCGTGCGGCGGATGCCTGGGCCGAGGGGTTCTTCGACCGCACCGTCATCCCGGTCGCAGAGGCACCGGATGCCGTTGCCGACGAGACCGTCCGCACCGGCACGACGGCCGAGGGGCTCGCGGGGCTGAATCCGG
Source organism: Microbacterium sp. K2 (assembly GCF_051365005.1). Classification (NCBI taxonomy): domain Bacteria; kingdom Bacillati; phylum Actinomycetota; class Actinomycetes; order Micrococcales; family Microbacteriaceae; genus Microbacterium; species Microbacterium sp. K2. Next base: position 2,748,958 of record NZ_JBLWII010000001.1, read on the forward strand.
CGTTCCGCACCGACGCGCTCGCCGCTCGCTTCCCCGAGGTCGATTGGCGGATCACGCCCGGCAACTCCTCACCGCTCACCGACGGAGCCTCTGCCGCTCTGCTGATGAGCGCCGAGCGGGCCGATGCGCTCGGCCTCACGCCGCGGGCGAGATTCCATGCGTTCTCGGTGGTCGGCGACGACCCGCTCATGATGCTCACCGGGCCGATCCCCGCCACGCGGCGAATCCTCGAGCGCACCGGACTCACGATCGACGACCTCGACGCCTACGAGGTCAACGAGGCCTTCGCATCGGTGCCGCTGGCGTGGGCCGCCGAGGTCGGAGCGGATGCCGCGAAGCTCAACCCCCGCGGAGGGGCGATCGCCCTGGGGCACGCTCTCGGATCGTCGGGCACCCGCCTGCTCGGAACCCTCATCGACCAGCTCGACGCGGTCGGAGGGCGATTCGGCCTGCAGACCACGTGCGAGGGCGGCGGCATGGCGAACGCGACGATCATAGAACGCCTGTAGCCGCGGCATCCGCACCCTCCTCCGGCAGCCGTCGCCGAACCCGCACCGGCATCCGGCCCGGCATCCGGCATCCGGCGTACGCCTGGCGAGTCGATGTGCGCCAGCAGAGTCCGAATCCGGAGAATCCAGACTTGCGGAGCGCACACGGACTCACCAAGCGCGCGCACCCGAAGCAGACAGGACAGAGAAGACCCCCGCCGACCCGATTCGGCGGGGGTCTCTTCGGGAGCAGACGCTCACCGTAGGCGCGGATGACGTGACTACCCGATCCGGTCTGAGTCTGTGTCCGCGCATGTGCAGTTCTAGTCGGCGAAGGTGTCCGTGTGGTGAACGCGGCGAGAAATCCGCGTTCTCCAGACTTCAGGGCTCTGGAAGCGCTTGCGACTTTCGGCCAGCGCTGTCGCAGCCGCCCATGACTTTTCGCTAAAGCATCCCTGCAAGCGCTTGCAGTCTGTAACGACGCCCTGCTAGCTTCACTCGCAAGCCTTCGGACACGTCGTCGTGTCCGCCCGCCATCCAGGGAGCATCTCTTGTTCAAGCCGGCTCGGTCGAAGACGACCGCTTCACGTCCGCTCGCCCTCCTCGCCGCCACCGCGCTCGTCGTCTCGGGGTTCGGCACGGCCGGCATCCTCGGCACGCCGCCCGCTTCCGCCGCCGATCGCACCGTGGCCCTCGTGGGCTCGCTGCAGTCCGAGCTCGGCTGCGCTGCCGACTGGGCCCCCGACTGCGCCGAGACCGAGCTCGAGCCCACGGGCGCCGAGGGCATCTACTCGGCCGAGTTCGAGGTACCGGCGGGCAGCTACGAGTACAAGGTCGCGCTGAACGACGGTTGGGACGAGGCGTATGGCCTCGACGGCGGCGCCGACGACATCCCCCTCACGGTCGCGGGCCCCACGACCCTGCGCTTCACGTACGACGACACCCTCAAGCGGGTCGGCCTGGAGGCGACCGACCTGCGTGACGGCTACACGGCAGACGACGACGCGCTGATCGCGAGCCCGGTGCGCCAGGCCGGGGCCGGTGAGCAGTTCTACTTCGTGATGACCGACCGCTTCGCGAACGGCGACACCTCCAACGACACCGGCGGCCTCGAGGGCGACAGGCTCACCACCGGGTTCGACCCCACAGACAAGGGCTTCTACCAGGGCGGCGACATCGCCGGCATCCGCGACAACCTCGACTACATCGAGGGCCTCGGCACGTCGGCCATCTGGTTGACTCCGAGCTTCGCCAACAAGCCGGTGCAGGGCGAGGGGGCGAACGCCTCGGCCGGGTACCACGGCTACTGGATCACCGACTTCACGCGCATCGACCCGCACCTCGGCACGAACGAAGAGCTGCAGGCGCTGATCGCCGAGGCCCACGACCGCGGCATCAAGGTGTACTTCGACATCATCACGAACCACACGGCCGACGTGATCGACTACACCGAGGGTCAGTACTCCTACATCGACCAGGCGACGAGCCCCTACACGGATGCCGCGGGCGCGGCGTTCGATCCGGCCGACCACGCGGGCACCGACGGCTTCCCCGAGCTCGACCCGGCCACGAGCTTCCCCTACACGCCGGTGGTCGCCGATAGCGAGGCCGACGTCAAGGTCCCCGCCTGGCTGAACGACCCCACGCTGTACCACAACCGCGGCAACTCGACCTGGTCGGGCGAGTCGGTCACGTACGGCGACTTCGATGGGCTCGACGATCTGATGACCGAGCACCCGACGGTCGTCAACGGCTTCGTCGAGGTGTACAACCAGTGGATCGATCTCGGCATCGACGGCTTCCGCATCGACACGGTCAAGCACGTGAACTTCGAGTTCTGGGAGAAGTGGACCGCAGACGTCCTCGACTACGCCCACGAGCAGGGCAACGACGACTTCTTCATGTTCGGCGAGGTCTACGACGCCGATCCGGTCAAGCTCGCGCCGTACGTGCGAGACACCGACATGAACTCGATCCTCGACTTCACCTTCCAGTCCTCCGCCGTCAGCTACGCGTCGGGCAACTCGGCCAAGGGGCTGCAGTCGCTGTTCGCGGGCGACGACCGCTACACGACGCCCGATTCGTCGTCGACAGCCCTGCCCACGTTCCTCGGCAACCACGACATGGGTCGAGTCGGTTCCTTCCTGCAGTCGACGGATGCTCCGCTGCAGCGCGACGAGCTCGCGCACGAGCTCATGTTCCTCACTCGCGGCCAGCCCGTCGTCTACTACGGCGACGAGCAGGGCTTCACGGGCGCCGGCGGCGACAAGAACGCCAGGCAGTCGCTGTTCGCCACTCAGGTCGCCGAGTACGCCGACCAGAACCTGATCACCGGCGAGCAGGCCGGCTCCGTCGACCGCTACGCGACGGATGCTGCGCTCTACGAGCACATCGCCGCGCTCTCCGAACTCCGTGAGGCGAACCCGGCGCTCGGCGAGGGCGCGCAGATCGAACGCTACGCGGCGGCCGGCGCCGGCGTCTACGCCTTCTCTCGGGTCGATGCCGACGACAAGGTCGAGTACCTGGTCGCGGTGAACAACGCCGCGACCGCGCAGACGGTCGACCTCGCGACGCTCACCGCCGATGCGTCGTATGAGGTGCTCTACGGCGACGCTGCACCCCTCACGACGGATGCCGGTGCGGCTGCCTCGATCACGGTGCCCGCTCTGTCGGCCGTGGTGTGGAAGGCCGACTCGACCGTCACGGCGCCGACCGAGGCGGCATCCGTCGAGGTAGCCGTGCCGACCGCCGGAGCCGGTGTCACCGGGCAGTCCGCCGTGCAGGCCGACATCGCCGATCAGTGGGCGCAGACCAGCTTCGCCTGGCGCGTCGTCGGCTCTGACGAGTGGCAGGCCCTCGGCACTGCGGAGGACACGGATCCCCGGGTCTTCCACGACACACGCGATCTCGCGAACGGCACGCTGATCGAGTATCGGGCAGTGACGACGGATGCCGCCGGCAATCACGCCGCCGCCTCGACCTACGCGTCGGTCGGCAATGCCGTGACGCTCGAGGTCGGCGAGGAGCCCGAGTCGCCCATCGACATGCTGACGGTTCCGGGCAGCCTCAACTCCGAGATGGGTTGCGCGGGCGACTGGGACCCGGCATGCGAGAAGGCCAAGCTGACCCTGCGTGCCGACGGAGTGTGGGCGGGAACGTTCGACCTGCCTGCCGGCGACTACGAGTACAAGGCCGCGGTGAACGGCAGCTGGGCGATCAACTACGGAGCGAACGGTGTGCCCGACGGTGCGAACGTCACGCTCACCCACGCGGGCGGACAGATCACCTTCTACTTCGACCCGCGCACGAACATCGTGCAGTCCACGGCAGACGGCCCCATCGTGACGCTGCCCGGATCCCTGCAGGACGAGCTCGGGTGCGCAGCCGACTGGTCGCCCGACTGCCTCGGCACGCTGATGGCCGACGGCGACCGTGACGGCGTGTACGAGTTCTCGACCGCGGATCTGCCGACCGGCGCCTATGAGCTCAAAGTCGCGCACGGCCTGAGCTGGGCCGAGAACTATGGTGCCGACGGAGTGCCGGGCGGCGCGAACATCTCGTTCAGCGCCACCGAGGGCACGGTGACGTCGTTCCGCTACACGCTGGCGACGCACGTCCTCGAGGTCGGCAGCGACACCCCGCAGCTTCCCGGCGCCGGCGAACAGCGCGCGCACTGGGTCGATGCCGAGACGATCGCGTGGCCGGCGACCCTCGGGTCGGTCGACAGGGCTGCCTACCAGCTGCACTCCTCGGCTGACGCATCGCTCGTCGTGGCCGACGGCGAGGTCGCCGGAGCAGAGCCGATCGCGCTCGAGGTGATCGAGGGCGGCATGAGCGACGAGCAGCTCGCCCGATTCCCGGCGCTCGACGGCTACCTCGCGCTGCGCGTGACCGATGCGGATGCTCCCGCGCTGCTGCGCACGCAGCTCGCGGTCGCCCAGCGCGACGAGGCGGGCACGCTCACGGCGTTCACCGGAGTGCAGATCGCGGGAGTGCTCGACGACCTCTACGCCGCTGCCCTCGCCGACGTCGAGCTCGGTGTGACGTTCTCGGGCAAGAACCCGACATTCCGGCTGTGGGCGCCGACCGCGCAGAGCGCGACGCTGCTCACCTGGAACGAGGGTGCAGAGGGCGACCCCGTGCACCACGAGGCCACGTGGGATTCCGCATCCGGTGTCTGGTCGGTCAAGGGCAAGAAGGATCTCAAGGGTGACGAGTACCTCTGGGAGGTCGTCGTCTACGCTCCGACCACCGGCGCGATCGAGACCAACCCGGTCACCGACCCCTACTCGACCGCCCTCACGCTGAACTCGCAGCGTTCGGTCGCCATCGATCTCGACGACAAGGCCTGGCAGCCGAAGCAGTGGCAGAAGGCCGAGGCGCCGGTCGTCGAGCGCGCGGTCGACCGCGCCATCTACGAGCTGCACATCCGCGACTTCTCGATCAGCGACGAGACGGTTCCGGCCGAGGAGCGCGGCACCTACCTCGCATTCGCGCGTGACAGTGCGGGCACCGACCAGCTGAGGCAGCTCGCGGATGCCGGCATCAACACCGTGCATCTGCTGCCCTCCTTCGACATCGCGTCGATCGAGGAAGACAGAGCGGCACAGGCCGTGCCCGACTGCGACCTCGCGTCGTTCGGTCCCGCCGACTCGGCGCAGCAGGCGTGCATCCAGGCCGTCGCCGATGCCGATGCGTTCAACTGGGGCTACGACCCGTACCACTTCTCGACCCCCGAGGGCTCGTACGCGGTCGACGCCGAGGGCGGCGCCCGGGTGAGCGAGTTCCGGTCGATGGTCGGTGCGCTGCACGACATGGACCTGCAGGTCGTGCTCGACCAGGTGTTCAACCACACCGCTGCATCCGGTCAGGCCGAGAAGTCGGTGCTCGACCAGGTGGTTCCCGGCTACTACCACCGGCTCAACGCAGCAGGTGGCGTCGAGACCTCGACGTGCTGCCAGAACGTCGCGACCGAGCACCTCGCCGCCGAGAAGCTCATGGTCGACTCGGTCGTGACCTGGGCGCGTGACTACAAGGTCGACGGCTTCCGGTTCGACCTCATGGGGCACCATTCGACGACGAACATGCAGGCGATCCGTGACGCGCTCGACGCGCTGACCCTCAAGAAGGACGGCGTCGACGGATCCGCGATCCACCTGTACGGCGAGGGCTGGAACTTCGGCGAGGTCGCCGACAACGCCCTGTTCGAGCAGGCCACGCAGGGCCAGCTCGGCGGCACCGGCATCGGGACGTTCAACGATCGGCTGCGCGATGCCGTGCACGGCGGCAGCCCGGTCGACTCGTCGTCGACGTTCCGCCAGGGTTTCGGCACCGGTCTCGGCACCGATCCGAACGGCGACCCGATCAACGGCACCGTCGAGCAGGCGCTCGCCGACCTCGGACACGAGACCGATCTGGTCAAGCTCGGGCTCGCAGGCAACCTGCGCGACTTCTCGTTCACCACGAGCGACGGCGCGGTGACGGCGGGCGACGGCATCGACTACCGCGGCTCGGCGGCCGGCTATGCCGACCAGCCCGACGAGGTGATCAACTACGTCGACGCGCACGACAACGAGACGCTCTACGATCTCTCGGTGCTCAAGCTGCCCGCGGACACTCCGATGGCCGACCGCGTACGCATGAACACACTGTCGCTGGCGACCGTGACGCTCTCGCAGTCGCCCTCGTTCTGGCACGCCGGCACCGAGCTGCTGCGCTCGAAGTCTCTCGACCGCAACAGCTACAACGCCGGGGACTGGTTCAACCGCATCGACTGGACGGGGCAGGAGTCGACGTTCGGCTCCGGGCTTCCGGCCGCGGCCGACAATGACGAGAAGTGGCCGATCATGGCGCCGCTGCTCGCCGACCCCGCGCTCAAGCCGGCTCCCGCCGACATGGCGGCAGCCGAGGCATCCGCCCTCGATCTGCTGCGGGTGCGCGAAGAGGTCGACCTGCTGCGTCTCGGCTCCGCCGAGCTGATCCAGCAGAAGGTCACCTTCCCGAACGGCGGAGAGGCCGCAGCGCCGGGCGTGATCCTCATGCAGATCGACGACCTGGCGGGTCCCGATGCCGACGCCGAGCTCGACGGAGCACTCGTCGCGTTCAACTCGTCACCCACGCCGGTCACGCAGACGGTTGCGGGCCTGGCCGGGCGCTCGCTCGCGCTGCCGCCGGCCCAGGCGAACGGAGCGGATGCCGTGGTCAAGACCACCACCTGGGATGCCGCGACCGGCACCGTGACGATCCCCGCCCGTTCGGTCGCCGTGCTCGTCGACGACCAGGTGCAGCCGATCGACACCCGGGTGCGAGCTACGTCGGACGTCCTCGTGAAGGCGGGCAAGAGCGCGACCGTGAAGGTGACGGTCACCGCCGACGACGACACGGCCCCGGTGGGCACCGTGACGGTGCACGACCGCGGCAAGGTCGTCGCGACGGTCGAGCTGACGCCGGCGGACAAGGGCAGGGTCACGGTCTCGGTGCCGAAGCTCGGTCGTGGTATTCACCTGCTCACGGTGCGGTTCGACGGCACGGAGCCGTGGCAGGACTCCCGCGGCCCGCGCAGTCTGCCCGTGATCGTCTACTAGAACGAAGAGACCGGATGCCGGGGCGCATGTCCCCGGCATCCGGTCTTCGTTGCGGGCTCGCTACCAGGCGTAGGCCTCGGGGGCTGTGCCGCCGGGGCCCGGCCAGATGCGGTCGAGCTCGGCGAGAGTGTCGGCGTCCAGCGTCACCTCGAGCGCCTCGACGGCCGAGTCGAGCTGGTCGATCGTCCGCGGGCCGATCACCGGAGCCGTCACCGCCGGCTGGTGCAGCAGCCAGGTGATCGCGACGACACCGGGGCGGATGCCGAGCTCGGCACAGAACGCCTCGTAGCGCTCGATCGCAGGACGACGGTCGCCGAGCGCGTCGAGGCTCGACCGCGAGCGATCGGTCTTCTGCAGCACGCCGCCGAGCTGTCCGCTGGCGAGCGGCGACCAGGGCAGCAGCCCCATGCCGTACTGCTCCGCGGCGGGCACGACCTCGAGCTCGACGGTGCGCTCGGTGAGGTTGTACAGCGACTGCTCTGTGACCGGGGCCGGATAGCCCGCGGCCGCGGCGATCTCGTGCACGCGCGCAAGGTGCCAGCCGGCGAAGTTCGAGCTGCCGAGGTAGATGATCTTGCCCTGCTCGCGCAGCGTCGCGAAGGCGCTGAGCGTCTCGTCGAGAGGGACATCGCGGTCGATGTGATGCATCTGATACAGGTCGATGTGGTCGGTGCCGAGGCGACGGAGCGAGGCATCGACCGATGCGCGGATGTGCACCGCCGACAGCCCGCGGTCGTTCGATCGAGGGCCCATCACGCCGAACACCTTGGTCGCGACGATCAGGTCGTCGCGGTTGCCGCGGTCGTTCATCCAGCGTCCGACGATCTCCTCCGACTGTCCGGGGTGGTCGCCCCACCGACCGCCGCCGTAGACGTCGGCCGTGTCGATGAAGTCGATACCGGCGTCGGTCGCGCGGTCGAGGATGGCGCGCGAGGCGTCCTCGTCGATCACCGGACCGAAGTTCATGGTGCCGAGAGCCAGGCGGCTCACGCGCGCCCCCGCTCGTCCGAGACGTGTGTACTGCATCAGCTGTTCTCCTTCTGTGAGTGCTGCGATGACGGCGAGTCGCTCGTGTCGATGAACGCCCACCCGTACGCGCCGAGCTCGCGGTGCGCGTCGGTCGACGCCGTGAGCAGATCGGTTCCCGGCACGTCGACGGCGATCGGCTCGGCGCTGTGGTTGATGACGGTGAGGATGCTGCCGCGGCGCGCGATCTCGACGTGCTCGGGCAGTCCCTCGATCTCGGCCGTCACCCCGGCTTCGGCGGCGAGCCAGCGCAGCACCGCGCGCATGCCGTCGTCGTCGGGGATCGTCGCGAGGTAGTACCCGCGTCCTGCGCCGAGGGCCTTGCGCGTGAAGGCCGCACGCCCCGCGGTGCGCCCCTCGGTGAAGCGGCCGAGCACCTCGGCATCCTGCACGAGAAGCTCCTCGGCGAAGTACTGTCCGACGATGCGGCCCGCGGGTCCGTCGAGCGGTGCCTCCGACTGGCCGGGTCCATCGGGCACGGCGTGGCTCGCGACCTCTCCGGCCGAATCGGCCGAGCGCACGGACTCGGGCGGCACCAGCGCCCCGAAGTCCTCGAGAGCTACTCCGAGAACACCCCGCAGCGAGACGATGAAACCGCCCTCGCGGAACGCGTCGTCTTGATCGACGACGTCGCTGAACGCCGAGACGAACAGGTTTCCGCCCCGTTCGACATAGGCCGAGAGGTTCGCCGCACCTTCGTCGCCGAGCAGGTACTGCTGCGGTGCGACGACGAGCGAGTAGGCGCTGAGATCGCTGGTGGTGTTCACGATGTCGACGGCGAGGTTCTGCCGGTGCAGCGCCGCGTACCAGCGGTGCGCGAGCGTCAGGTAGTCGAGCACGATCGGGTGGTCGCGGCCGTCGATGGCCCACCAGTTCTCCCAGTCGAAGACGAGCGCGATCTTCGCGCCCGACGAGACGTCCGGCATCTCGGGCAGCTGGGCGAGCTGCTCGCCGAGTTCTGTGACCTCTCGCCAGGTGCGGGTGTCGAGCCCTGCCTGCGGCACCATCGCCGAGTGGAACTTCTCGCTGCCCCGACGCGACTGCCGCCACTGGAAGAACATGATGCCGTCGGCGCCGCGGCCGACCGCCTGGGCGCTGATCGCCGCCATCTGGCCAGGGGCCTTCGGAGCGTTGGTCGGTCGCCAGTTCAGGGCGTTCGTCGACTGCTCGGTGAGGATCCACGGCACACCGGGCTTCAGGCCGCGCATCAGCTCGCGGGCGAACGCCGCCCCGCGGAACGACTCGGGGTCGTTGGGGTCGGGGTAGTTGTCGTCGCTGATCACGTCGACCTCGGCCGCCCACTTCCAGTAGTCGGCCGGCGGGAACGCGCCCATGAAGTTCGTCGTGATCGGCTGGGTCGCGCCCGAGGCGCGGATGATGTCGCGCTCCATGACGTACAGCTCGAGCAGGGTGTCAGAGGTGAAGCGTTTGAAGTCGAGCACACTCGTCGGATTGATGCTGTACGGCGCCTTGCGCGGCGGCAGGATCTGCTCGAACGCGGTGTAGCGCTGCGACCAGAAGTCCGTGCCCCAGGCGTGGTTCAGCGCGTCGATCGTGGAGTACTTGCGCTGCAGCCACAGCCGAAAGGCGTCACGTGCCGAGTCGGAGTAGTCGTAGTGCAGATGGCATCCGTACTCGTTGTTCACGTGCCAGAGCACGACGGCCGGATGCTGCGCGTAGCGCTCGGCGAGGGCGGTGACCAGCTCGGCGGCGAGGCGTCGGTAGACCGGAGACGAGGGGGCGAACGCCTGTCGACTGCCCGGCCAGAAGGTCGTGCCGTCGGCATCCTGCGGCAGCATCTCGGGGTAGGCGGTCGTGGCCCACGGCGGAGGGGATGCGGTGGCGGTGGCGAGGTCGACCCGGATGCCGCCCTCGTGCAGCAGCCCGATGATCTCGTCGAGCCACTCCCAGTCGAACTCACCCTCGGCGGGTTGGATGCGCGACCACGAGAAGATGCCGAGGCTCACCATCGTCACGCCCGCTTCGCCCATGAGCCGCACGTCTTCGGGCCATACCTCTCGTGGCCACTGCTCGGGGTTGTAGTCGGCGCCGTAGTGCATGGGTCTCCTGGGTCGGTGGTCGCGATGACCGGATAGCGGGGAAGGTCAGAGGGTGCGGGTCGATGCCCGTACGACGAGCTCGGGCACGAAGCGCGCTTCGATCGGATCGTCGGATCCCGCGAGATGGTGCATGAGCAGCTCGATCGCACGAGCCCCCATCTCGCGTGCCGGCTGGCGCACCGATGTCAGCGGCACCACCGCTGCGCCGGCGAACTCGATGTCGTCGTAGCCGACGAGAGAGATGTCCTCGGGCACGCGCAGCCCGCGTCCGACGAGACCCTGCAGCAGTCCGAGCGCGAGATGGTCGTTGCCGGCGAAGACGCCGTCCGGGCGGTCGGCCTCCGGCAGGTCGGCGATCTGCTCGCCGATCTCGCGGCCGAGTCCGGTGTTGAGGGTGGTCGTCTCGATGAGCGTGGTGCGCACGCCCGCGGCATCCGCCACCTCGTGCAGCCCCGCGAGACGCTCGCCCATCTGCTCGCGCGACGTCGGACCGCCCACGAACGCGAGGTGCCGGCATCCGCCGTCGAGCAGTGCCTGCGCCGCGATGCGTCCGCCGAGCCGGTTGTCGACGGAGACCGACGAGAAAGTGCCGTTCGGATGCCGCTGATCGACGAGCACGACCGGCACGCCCCGGCGGCGGAAGCGCTCGAGATACTCCTCGTGGTACTCGACCGGGGCGATGAGCACCCCGTCGACCCGCTGCCGCTCGAACAGGTCGAGGTAGCGCGACTCGCGCTCGGCCGAGTCGAAGCCGTTGCCGACGATCACCGAGTACCCGGCTGTCAGCGCCTGCTCTTCCGCACCGAACGCGAGGTCGGCGAAGAACGGGTTGGTGATGTTGATCACCGAGAACCCGATGGCGTCGCTGCGGCCGGCCTTGAGCTGGCGGGCGGCGATGTTGGGCACGTAACCGAGCTCGTCGACCGCTGCGGCGACGCGGGCCGCCGAGGCCTCGGACACGAGCTCGGGTCGATTGAGCGCGTTCGAGACGGTGCCGATCGAGACCCCCGCACGTTCGGCGACGTCTCGCAGGCCGATGTCAGGCATGCTGCTCCTTCTGCGTCTCGGGCAGCATCCTCAGGTCATCGAGCAGCCGGACGCGATTGTCGAGCTTGGTCGGCGCCGGGCCGTGCACCACGACGACGCGCCAGTCCTCTCCGAGCAGGATCGCAGATCCATCGCCGGGGCTCTGCCATTCGCCGGCCTCGGCGACGAGCACGATGCCGGCGTCGGCTGCTCGCAGCATCCGTCCGTCGACTTCGGCGCCCGGCAGGTCGACCTGCAGCCCACGGGCATCGCGGATGATCCGCCCCACCTCGCGACCGTGGCTGTGCAGCGCGGCGCCGCCCTCCGGCAGACGCTCGACGAGCAGGTATCCGGATGTCAGCAGCTCGCCGTCGTCGAAGCGATCGGTGAAACCCGTGTCCGCGACAGCCACGCCGTGCGGCGCGAGAGCGATGAGCTCGTAGTCGAGAGCGGCGGCCTCGAGATCGGCACCGGCGCCCGTGGCCTGCGGCGACGAGGGCACAGGACGCGCCGTGTGCTCTTCACCGAGCAGTTCGTCGACCAGTGCATGCACGAGCTCGCGGGTCCCCGCCGATCGGTACGCTTCGACGCCGTGGCCCAGCGCCGAGTACGCGACCCCGCCATGCCCGGCGGCGCCGCGCCGCGACCAGGCGAGTCCGTGGGTGATCCCGTCGTCGGTGTGGACCGCACGGAGGTCCGAGCCCGAGCCGACCTCGAGATGTGAATATCGCTCGTCGTAGACGCGGAACGGGGCCAGCGGCGCGGTCGGCTGCACCAGGCTCCACCCGATCTGCGGATGCATGGTCACTCCGGGCACCCACCGCCCGCCCAGCAGCTCGGCCCACCGAGGGTCGTCGCGGAAGGCGAGAGAAGACGAGTGCACGGCGAGCAGCGGGATGCCGGACGCCACGGCCTCGAGCAGCGGATCGAGCACCGCGCTCGCCGCAACCGCATCGGTCGCGAGGTCGCCGCTGATGTTGACCACGATCAGTGCGGCGTCCGTCAGCGCGGCGCCGCCCGCGACCTCGTCGGTGTCGAGCCGGTGCACCGGCATCCGCTCTTCCAGCACGCTCGTGAGTGCGGTGCTCGTCGCGGCGAGGCCGTGCCACGGATCGGTGTGCGCGCCGACCCCGGTGATGAGGAGGGCCGGGCGGTCAGTCATCGATCCAGGTCTCCTTCGACGGGCGCAGGGCCTCGAGCTCTTCCCAGAGGGCATCGGGAACGACGGTCTCGGCCATGCCGACAGTCTGGTCGAGCTGCGCCGGGGTGACCAGTCCGCACACCGTCGAGTGGATGCGCGGATCACGCAGCGAGCTCTGCAGGGCGGCCGTGATCAGGGGGATCCCATGGCGTTCGCAGGCCGCCCCCATCGCATCGATCGCCGTGAGCATCTCGGGCGCGGCGGGTGCGTAGTGGTAGCGGTCGGAGGTCCTGGGCCAGCTCGCCAGGATCCCCCCACCGTAGATCGCCGCGTTGACCACGCCGATCCGGGCCGCGGCCGCGGCATCGAGCAGGGCATCGGCCGTGCGGTCGACGAGCGTCGCCCGATTGTGCGTGATCAGCACGTCGAACACACCGGTCTCGACGAATTGCGTCAGCATGCGCGCCGGCCCTCCCGAGATGCCGATGAAGTCGGCGTAGCCCTCATCGCGCAGAGCCTGCAGCACGTCGATGGGGCCCCCCGGCGCCATCGCGGCCTCGAACCCGATGTGCTCGGGGTCGTGCAGGTGCAGGATCGGCACCCGGTCGATGCCGAGCCGGTCGAGGCTCTCGTCGAGCGAGCGCCGCATGCGGTCGGGGTCGAACGAGTCGGTCTCGGGATCGCGGTCGAGCTTCGTCTGGATCACGAACCCGTCGGGCACGCCGCCGGCTCGACGCACGGCGAGGCCGATGCGGCGCTCGCTCTCGCCGTCGCCGTAGTTGTTCGAGGTGTCGATGAAGGTCACGGGGCTGTCGAACGCGGCGAGAGTGAGCTGCACCGCATCCTCCTCCGGCACGGTCAGACCGTGCACGGGAGACGAGACGCCCCAGGCCGCGGTGCCGATGCAGATCGGCGAGACCGACAGGCCGGTGCGGCCCAGGACCCGGTGCTCGAGAGTCGTCTGCTGGTGAGCGCTCACTCGAACGCGTCCCCACCGCGGAAGCGGTCGACGAGCACCGCGGCGAGCAGGATCACCGCGACGATGAGGTCGAGGTAGTCCGGATCGATGAAGCTCACGTTCAAGATGTTCGTGATGCCCGCGACGACGAGCAGGCCGAGCAGCGCGCCGATCGGGTTGCCGACACCGCCGCGGGTGATCGAGTAGCCGCCGATCATCAGGGCTGCGTAGATCTGGAACTCGAGTCCCGTGCCGAGGATGTTCGATGCCGAGCCGAGCTGCCCCACATAGAAGATGCCGCCGATCGCCGCGCCGACCGCGCTGACGATAAGCGCGACCGTGCGCACCCGGACGACCGAGATGCCGGCGCGCTGTGCGGCCCGGGGGTCGCCGCCGACGGCCTGCACCTTGCGGCCGATGCGCGTCTTCGAGACCACGCCCGCCGCGACGAGGGTGAGGCCCACGCCGATGAGCAGCAGAGTCGGGATGCCCAAGGTCGTGCCCTGCGTCACGTCGTAGAGAGGCTCGATGAGAGTCGTGGGCGGTGCCTGCACGACGATCGCCTGGCACACCCCGCGCAGCAGCGTCAGCATGCCCAGCGTGACGGCGAGCGGTTCGGCTCCGAGACCCACGATCACGAACGCGTTGATCGAGCCGACGACGACTCCGAGAAGGATGGTCACGCCCGCGGCCGTCCACGGGTCGATGCCCGAGGCGACGAGCTGGTTGAAGGCCACGGCGCCGAAGCCGACCATCGATCCGATCGACAGGTCGACGACGCCGGCGAGCAGGGCGAACGATGCCAGCACGCCCACGATGAGCGGGATCGCGACGGCCACGCCGACGATGCGCACGTTCGAGGCCGAGAAGAACGCCGGGCCGACCGAGACGGCTCCGATGACGACGACGGCGGCGAGCATCAGCGCGATGCTGCCGACCGGGCCCTTGAGGTACGAGAGCACCCGGGGGAGCAGGGCCTGGGGCGTCTGCACGTCGGATGCCGGGGCGAATGCCGTGGTCATCGTGCACCTCTCTTAATGCGGAAGCCGTCGATGCCGACGGCGATGATGAGGAGTGCGCCCTGGAAGATCAGCGCGAATGCCGGCGGGAGTCCGAAGAAGGCGATCGACACGGGGATGGTCGAGAGGAAGCCGACGCTGAGCAGCAGCACGAGGAAGTTGCCCTTGCCGCCCGAGAGGCTGATGCCGGCGAGGATCACCGCGGCGATCACGATGAGCTGGTAGCTGGCTCCGGCGTTGGGGGTGAAGCTCGGGGTGACCGAGGCGAACAGCACGCCGGCGACTCCGGCGACCGCGCCTGCTCCCGAGAACGTCGCCAGGCGCACGCGGCGCAGCGAGACACCGCGGGCACGAGCGGCCTGGGCGTTGCCGCCGACGGCGGTGAGGCGTCGGCCCCAGCGCGTCCACGTGATGGCAAGACCTGCGAGAACCAGGATGACGAGCATGGGCCAGAAGATGTTCGGGAGGCCCAGGAACTGGCCGAGTCCGAAGGCGCGGAGAGCCGACCCCGAGGGGATCTGCGCCGACTTGAATCCGATCATCATGATCGCGAGGCCGCCGAAGCCGGTGGCGAGCGTGACGATGATCGGGTTGAGCTTGCCGTAGACGACGATCAGGCCGTTCAGCAGGCCCCAGGCGCCGCCGGCGACGATGCCGCAGAGCACCGCCAGCAGGTCGGGCACGCCGGCACCCAAGAGGGTGACGGTGGCCCAGGCGCTGACGACCAGGGCCACGGGGAGGCTGAGGTCGAGCAGGCCGCCGCCGATGACGACGATGCCCTGCGCGACCGAGAGGACGCCCGAGATCGCCATCGTGAAGGTGATGGCGAGCAGCGACTGCGTCGACAGGAAGTCCGGGCGGACGATGGTGGTCGCCGCGGCGAGCAGGAACCAGACCGCGGCGATGGTGAGCGCATCGCGCAGTGCGGTGCGGCTCCCCGCGTCCGGGCGCGCTGTGCGCGCACCCGAACGCGGGGCGGCCGGATCGGCCGTGAGGGTGGGAGTCGTCATGAGAGTCTCGTTCTTCTCGAGACCGATCCGGGAGGAACGGTTAGTTCTTGCAGTAGAGGTCGTAGAGGGTCGTGCCCTCGTCGGCCTGGGAGATCTCGGCGACGCGCTCCTCGATGCCCGGGATCGCGGCGGCCTGCTCCTGGGTCACCGCGCACGGCTGCACGCTCACCGCGGCGTCGTCGCCCGTGTCCTTGACCTCGGGTGCATCGCCTGCGGCGATCTCGTCGAGGATCTGGAAGGCGTAGGCCGCGTACCCCTCGAGGAAGTACATGACGCTGCCGGCGAGGTTCGGGTCGACGTTGTCGCCCGTGATCAGGCCGCCGTCCTGGCCCCAGCCCATGATGTTGGCGTCGCGGCCCAGCTGCGTCGCCGCCTGCAGGGCGCCGACCACCGCCTGGTCGTTGAGACCGACGACCAGGATGTTCTCGGCGTCCGGGTGCGCCGCGAAGACACCGGGGGCGTTCTGCAGCGAGGTGGTGAGGTTGCCGTCGGCCTCGTACGCGACGTACGCGTCTTCGGGGATGTCGGGGCAGACCTCGCCGATCGCCGTCGCCGCGTTGCCGGTGCGCCACGTGTCGATCTGACCGGCCGCGGTGCCCTGCGCCGATATGACCAGGTCGACGTCGCAGTCCCACTCGCTCTTGGCGAGTTCGCCGAGGGCTGTGCCGCCCTCGGTGCCGGCGGCGGCGTTGTCGATGCCGACGAAGTACCAGCCCTCCTGGGCGATGTCGAACGTGATGACCGGGATCTCGGCATCCGCGTACTTCTTCGCGATGACCGGGTTCGCCTCGGGGCGTCCGTTGAACATCATCACGGCGTCGACGCCCTGCTGCACGAAGAGGTCGGCGTTCTTCACAGCGGTCGCCTCGTCGCCGTCGTTGCTGAGTTCGACGTACTTCCAGCCGCGCTGCTCGGCGAGCGCCTGGGCGACGTCGCCCTGGTAGTCCTGCCAGTCGGCGTCGGCCTGGCCGCCGACCGCGAATCCGAGGGTGAAGGTGTCGTCGTCTCCGCCGGAGCCGCCGGATGCCTGGTCGGCGCAACCGACCATCGCGATGCCGGCGACGAGTGCCACGCCGGCGCCGAGAAGGCGCAGGGCGGTGCGGGATGAGTGATGCGTCATTGCAGTGCTCCTCTGGAATGGGTGTGTTCGGGTGGTGCGGGTGGTGAAGTCTGGTCGTCGTCAGCTGACGAGCGTCTCGGTGTCTTCCGGGGTGGGGACGTCTGCAGGCAGGGCACCGGTGATCAGGCCGACGATGTCCTGCGCGGTGACGTCGGCGATGTCACGCACGGCGACCGACCGGCCCAGGCGCATCACGGTGACGCGATCGGCGACGGTGTGCAGCTGCTGCATGTTGTGGCTGACCAGGATCACGCTGACTCCGTGCTCGCGCAGGCGGCCGATGAGGTCGAGCACCTGCTGCGACTCGCGCACGCCGAGTGCGGCGGTGGGCTCATCGAGGATCACGATGCTGCGACCCCAGAGCAGCGCGCGGGCGATCGCGAGGCACTGGCGCTGTCCGCCGGACATGCCTTTGACCGACACGTTGACCGACTGGATGCCGACGCCGAGCTCGGCGAGCACCTCGCGCGAGCGGGCACGCATGCCGCGGTCGTTCACGATGTTCAGCGCCTTGAGGATCGGATTGCTCGACAGCTCCTCGCGACCGAGGTACACGTTCTGCACTGCCGACATGGTGTCGACGAGGGCGAGGTCCTGATACACGGTCTCGATCCCGGCGGCCAGGGCGTCGGTCGGGCGGCGGAAGTCAACCGCTTCGCCCTCGACCTCGATGCTGCCGCCGTCTGGGATGACGGCTCCCGAGAGCACCTTGAGCAGCGTCGACTTGCCGGCCCCGTTGTCGCCGACCAGGCCCATGACCTCGCCGCGGCGCAGGGTGAGCGAGGCGTCGGCGAGAGCCGTGACCGCGCCGTACCGGCGCGAGATGTTGCGAGCGTGGAGAACCAGATCCGGGTCAGCAGCGAGTGCCATGATCAACCTCATTGTCGAAGGGCCGAAACGCGACTTTAAACGTTTCAGGTGTTAAAACGTTTCAGACTCTACATCGCGATCTGCGAACCGGCAAGGACTTTTCTCGCTCCCCACGAGGTGGCAACTACAAGGACGCCCTAGTAAATCTCAGGATGCCGAAGTATCATCGTCATAGTGCCAACGACGGCGCGAAGGGACATCGCACAATGACTCGTACCATTCCCCACTTCATAGGCGGAAAGCACTTGACCCCCGAGGGTGGCCGCTTCGCCGACGTGTTCGATCCGAGCACCGGATCCGTCCAGGCGCGCGTGCCGCTGGCCTCCACCGCGGAGGTCGCCGACGTGATCGCGAACGCCGAGGCCGCGCAGGTCGAGTGGGCGGCGACCAACCCGCAGAAGCGCGCTCGCGTGCTGCTGCGATTCCTCGATCTGGCACAGCGCGAGATGCAGTCGCTCGCCGAGCTGCTTGCGAGCGAGCACGGCAAGACCGTCGACGACGCGAAGGGCGACATCCAGCGGGGCCTCGAGGTCATCGAGTTCTCCGCGGGCGCTCCGCACCTGCTGAAGGGCGAGTACTCGACCGGCGCGGGTGCGGGCATCGACGTCTACTCGATGCGGCAGCCCCTCGGGGTGGTCGCCGCGATCACGCCCTTCAACTTCCCCGCCATGATCCCGCTGTGGAAGGCAGGCCCCGCGCTCGCCGCCGGCAACGCCGTGGTGCTCAAGCCCAGCGAGCGCGACCCCTCGGTCCCTGTCCGCATCGCCGAGCTGTTCCTCGAGGCGGGGCTGCCCGCCGGAGTGCTCAACGTCGTGCACGGAGACAAGGAGGCCGTTGACGCGCTGCTCACCGACGACCGCATCCGTGCCGTGGGATTCGTCGGCTCGACCCCGATCGCCGAGTACATCTACTCGACGGCGGCCGCACACGGCAAGCGCGCGCAGTGCTTCGGCGGTGCCAAGAACCACATGATCGTCATGCCCGACGCCGACCTCGACCAGGCCGTCGATGCGCTGATCGGCTCGGGCTACGGTTCGGCGGGGGAGCGCTGCATGGCGATCTCGGTCGCGGTGCCGGTCGGGCAGGAGACAGCGGATGCTCTCGCCGCCAAGCTCACTGAGCGCGTGGCGCAGCTGCGCATCGGGCCCTCGCTCTCGGCCGACGTCGACTACGGGCCGCTGGTCACACGAGCAGCGGTCGAGCGGGTCGAGGGCTACATCCAGCAGGGCGTCGACGAGGGCGCGACCCTCCTCGCCGACGGCCGAGGCTTCTCGGTGCCGGGGCACGAGCAGGGCTTCTATCTCGGACCGACGCTGTTCGACCACGTCACGACCGACATGGCGATCTACCGCGAGGAGATCTTCGGACCGGTGCTGGTGATCGCACGCGCCGCCGACTACGAAGAGGCGCTGCGCATGGCATCCGAGCACGAATACGGCAACGGCGTCGCGATCTTCACCCGCGACGGCGACGCCGCCCGCGACTTCGCCGCCCGGGTCGAGGTCGGCATGGTCGGCGTGAACGTGCCGATCCCCGTGCCGATCGCCTATTACACGTTCGGCGGCTGGAAGCGCAGCGGATTCGGCGACCTCAACCAGCACGGCGCCGACGCCTTCCGCTTCTACACGAAGACCAAGACCGTCACGAGCCGCTGGCCCGCTGCCGGGATCCGCGACGGCGCGAGCTTCGTGATCCCCACCATGCACTGACCTCCGGTCGTTGAGCGAGGACGGCGAAGCCGACCGAGACGAAACGCAGCACACAAGGAATCGACATGACCATGACCACCGTCACCACCACCGCCGAAGAGCGCGAGGCCATTCTCGACGCCGTCCGCGAGTTCGCCGACACCGAGCTCGCCCCGTTCGCGGCCGAGCGCGACGAGAAGCACATCTTCCCCCGCGAGTCGCTCGGCAAGGCGGGCGAGCTGGGGCTCGGCGGGATCTACGTGCGCGAGGACTTCGGCGGCACTGGCCTGAGCCGCTCCGACACGGTCGCGATCTTCGAAGAGCTCGCCAAGGGCGACCCCGCGGTCGCCGCGTACATCTCGATCCACAACATGGTGGTCTGGATGATCGACACCTACGGCGACGACGCGCAGCGCGGCCGGTGGCTGCCCGCACTCACCGCGATGCAGGAGTTCGGCGGCTACTGTCTCACCGAGCCCGGCGTCGGATCCGATGCCGCGAACATCGCGACGAGCGCGGTGCGCGACGGCGACGACTACCTGCTCACCGGTGTGAAGCAGTTCATCTCGGGCGCCGGTGAAGCCGCGGTGTACGTGGTGATGGCACGCACCGGAGAGCCCGGTGCCCGCGGCATCAGCGCCTTCCTGGTTCCCGGAGACGCCGAGGGCCTGAGTTTCGGGGCACCCGAGAAGAAGATGGGCTGGCACGCGCAGCCGACCCGCCAGGTGATCCTCGACGGCGTGCGCATCCCGGCATCCGGAATGCTCGGCGACGAGGGCCGTGGCTTCGCGATCGCGATGTCCGCGCTCAACGGCGGCCGCCTCAACATCGCGGCCTGCTCGCTGGGCGGCGCGCAGTGGGCGCTCGACCGCGCCGTGCAGTACGTGCACGAACGCGTCGCGTTCAGCGAGCCGCTGGCCGAGAAGCAGTCGATCATGTTCGCGATCGCCGACATGCGCACCGATCTGCAGGCCGCTCGCCTCATGGTCAGAGACGGCGCGCTGGCCGTCGACGAGCAGGCGCCGGATGCGACCATGCGCTGCGCCATGGCCAAGCGCTTCGCGACGGATGCCGGATTCGACGTCGCCAACCGCGCGCTGCAGCTGCACGGCGGCTACGGCTACCTGCAGGACTACGGCATCGAGCGGGTCGTGCGCGATCTGCGGGTGCATCAGATCCTCGAGGGCACCAACGAGATCATGCGTCTGATCGTCGGGCGCGAGATGCTGCGACCGGCTGGGTCGGCGTCCCTCCAGCGGAGCGGCGGAGACCGGATGCGGAGCGCATCATGAGCGAGTCGACGAAGGTGCGCATCGCGTTCCTCGGACTCGGCCACATGGGCCTGCCGATGGCGAAGAACCTGGTCGCGGCGGGGCATGAGGTGCACGGCTTCGATCTCGTGCCTGCCGCGATCGAGGCGGCGCAGGCCGCCGGCATCCCGGTGGCAGCCAGCGGAGCGGATGCCGTGCGCGAGGCGGACGTCGTGATCACGATGTTCCCGGCCGGTCGGCACGTGATCGACGCCTACCGCACCGAGCTGCTGGCCGCCGCTCGCCCGGGCACCCTGTTCATCGAGTCGTCGACGATCGCGGTCGACGAAGCCCGTGCCGCCCACGCGCTCGCGCTCGCGGCCGGGCATCGCAACGTCGACGCCCCCGTGTCGGGCGGTGTCGTGGGCGCCGAGAACGGCACGCTCGCCTTCATGGTCGGCGGCTCGGACGAGGACTTCGCGGCCGCACTGCCGGTGCTCGAGGTCATGGGAAAGCGCATCGTGCACTGCGGCGGCCCTGGACTCGGGCAGGCCGCGAAGGTGTGCAACAACATGGTGCTCGCGGTGTCGCAGATCGCGGTCGCCGAGGCGTTCGTACTCGGCGAGCGGCTGGGTCTCGAGCATCAGGCGCTGTTCGACGTCGTCTCGCAGGCATCCGGTCAGTGCTGGTCGATCACGACGAACTGCCCCGTGCCCGGGCCGGTGCCGACCAGCCCGGCGAATCGCGATTACCAGCCCGGATTCGCCGGTGCGCTGATGGCGAAGGACCTCGGCCTCGCGCTGCAGGCGATCGAGCAGACGGCGACCGACGCGAGAATGGGGCGGCTCGCCCAAGAGCTCTATGCCGCCTTCGCCGAGGGCGAGGGCGCGACCCGCGACTTCTCGGGCATCATCACCGACATCCGCGACGCACCCTCCGGTCGTTGAGCGAGCACGGCGGAGCCGAGCGAGACGAAACGCCGCAAGCGACATACTGAGATGACCACGACGGAGAGGGCTTCACGATGACCGAGTACGAGACGATCCTGGTCGAGCAGCGCGGACGAGTCGGGTGGATCACCCTCAACCGCCCCGAGGCACTCAACGCGTTGAACAGCCGCCTCGCCGAAGAGGTCACCGCGGCCGCCGTGGCGTTCGACCTCGACGACGGCGTGGGTGCGATCGTCGTCACCGGATCCGAGAAGGCTTTTGCCGCGGGCGCCGACATCAAGGAGATGGAGGGCATGTCGGCCGCCGAGATGCTCGAGACAAACCACTTCGGCGTCTGGCACGACTTCGCGGCGGTGCGCACCCCCGTGGTCGCCGCCGTCTCGGGCTTCGCGCTCGGGGGAGGATGCGAGCTCGCGATGATGTGCGACATCATCCTCGCCGCCGACACCGCCAAGTTCGGTCAGCCCGAGATCAACCTCGGCGTCATTCCGGGCATGGGCGGCACGCAGCGCCTGATCCGCGCGGTCGGGTATTACAAGGCGGCTGAGCTGGTGCTGTCCGGCCGGTTCATGGGTGCCGAAGAGGCGGAGCGGTCCGGCCTCGTGTCGCGCGTCGTGCCGGCATCCGAGCTGCTCACAGAGGCCACGAGGCTGGCCGAGACGATCGCGTCGAAGTCGCTGCCGTCGCTGTTCGCGGCCAAGGCCGCGCTCGATGCCGCCATGGAGACGACGCTCGCCGACGGGCTCGCGCACGAGAAGCGGGCGTTCGCCGCGCTGTTCGACACCGAAGACCAGAAGGAAGGCATGTCGGCCTTCCGGGAGAAGCGTGCGCCCGACTTCCAGAACCGCTGAGTTCCGCGAGAGCGGAGCGGTTTCGTGGTTCACAACTCAGCATGCATGGCGCCGGATCGGCCCGCCGGTGCCGATCCGGCATGCCCGACAGCGGTTGATGCTGAGTGCTGAACGAGCGGCGGGCGGTTCAGTCGCGCAGCGCCTCGACGATCTTCTCGACGCGGCGGTCGCGGGTCGCGTCCTGCTTCGCGTCGGCCACCGTGCGGGCATGCTCCTTGCGCACCGAGTACGACAGGGCATCGAATGCAGACCGCAGCGCAGGGTCGGCGTCGAGCGCCGCGGCCAGGGCCGGGGGGATCTCGACCTCGCGCTCGGCGGCATCCAGACGGATGACGGCATCGACCTCCTGATCGATCTCGACCCCGAGCTCGGTTCGGACGGCCTTGCTGAACCCGATCATGTTCTGCCCGCCCATGCGGGCCAGGCGCAGGCGTGCGGTGCGTCCGTCGATCGTCACGACGACCGGGAAGGTCTTGCCTGCCCTGAACGAGGTGACCTGCTCGTCGGTGAGGATGATCGCGGCGGCCGGGCCACGGCCTTCGAGGATCGTGTGCAGGCGCAGTTCGCTCATGCGGGCAGTGTACGCCCGCGCCCCTCTGCGTCGGCCTCTGCTTCTGCGGCCAGCTGGTCGTTGCGCTGCTCGATCAGGCGTCGCATGTACTCGCGAAGGACGAGCCGGTCGACCAGGCGACCGATCGGGCCGAACGGCGAGTGGAATCTGATCGTGTCGCGCAGCAGCGTGCCCCGCGGGTGCTCCTCGAACACGTGCTCGTGCCAGAACGAGCCGAAGGGCCCCGAGATCTGCCGGTCGCGGAACCCGCGCGGCGGATCTACGTCGTACACGACGGAACGCAACCGGAACGGGATGCCGAAGTGCCGCGCCCGCCAGGTGACGGTCGACCCTTCGCTGAACACGCCGCCCGCCGGGGCCTCGACCATCGTCTCGCCGTACCGCGCCATCGACCGCAGATGCAGCCCGGGGTCGAGTGCCACAGCGAAGACCGTCGCGCGCGGGGCGTCGATCACCCGTTCGAGCACGAACTCGGACACGTCAGAGCGCGTCCGGCTGCGGCTTCGGGTCGCTGAAGTCTCCGGCCGCCTTGCGCATGCGCGCGACGATGGCGACCAGTTCGGTCGCGTCCTCCCTGCTGATGCCGGGGTCGGCGAAGACGTCGGCGTTGAGGGCGGAGGTGGCGCGCTCGACGAGTTCGCGGCCCGGCTCGGTCAAGGCGAGCAGAGCAGCGCGGCCGTCGTGCGGGTGCGGCTCGCGCACGATCAGCCCGTCACGCACCAGACGTTCGGCCGTGCTCGTGACGGTCGTCGCATGCACCTGGAGTCTGGCGACCACGCTCGACAGCGGCAGTCGGCCGGAGCGGCTGAACGCCAGCAGGCGCAGCATCTCGTAGCGGGCGAAGCTCAGCGCGAACGGCTTGAGCGCGGCATCCACCCTGGCGAGCAGCAGCTGCTGGGCCCGCATCACCGAGGTGACCACGGTCATGCCGTCGGCGGCATCCGTCCATCCGTGCGCCACCCACTGCCGCTTCGCCTCGGCGAGCGGATCGACGGGCAGGGGGCGGGGTCGGACCACGGTTCTACGGTAGGGCATCGGGGTCGGACTGCGGGGATGTGCCCGCCGGGACGGCGGCTGGTTCTCAGTCGCTCGTCGGGTGGGACTCAGTATCAAGGGGCTAGAATCGACGCAGTCGTGAGGAGCAATCGATGAAGATCTTCGTCCTGGTCAAAGAGGTGCCCGACACCTACGGCGACCGCAAGCTGAATCTCGAGACGGGCCTCGCCGAGCGAGGAGCCGGCGACGTGGTGCTCGATGAGATCACGGAGCGTGCGCTCGAGGTGGCACTCAGCCATGCAGACAAGAACGAGGGCACCGAGGTGGTCGCTGTCGCGATGGCCCCCGGCGGGTCCACGGCGTCGGTGCGGAGGGCGCTCGCCATCGGTGCAGGATCGGCCGTGCACATCGCCGACGAGCAGCTCGCGGGTGCCGACCTCGGACTCACTGCCGAGACGTTGGCCGCGGCGATCCGACGAGGAGAGCCCGACCTGGTGATCACCGGCAACCTCTCGACCGACGGTTCGGGCGGAGTGATGGCCGCCATGCTCGCCGAGCACCTCGGCTGGGCACACGCGACCGCGCTCACCTCGGTCGAGATCACGCCTGAGGGCATCACGGGCACACGAGGGGCGGATGCCGGCGCGCAGCCGATCTCGGCATCCCTCCCCGCCGTCGTCTCGATCACCGAGGCCCTGCCCGACGCGCGCTTCCCGAACTTCAAGGGCATCATGGCCGCGAAGAAGAAGCCGCTCGAGGTGCTCACCCTCGACGACCTCGGCGTCTCGGCAGACCCTGCCGCGGCTCCCCGCACGATCATGACCTCGGTCGCCGAGAAGCCGCCGCGCGCGGCCGGCGTGAAGATCGTCGATGAGGGCGATGCCGCCGAGAAGCTCGTCGAATACCTCGTGCAGAACAGGCTGGTGTGACATGACCTACCCCGAGAACCCGATCCTCGTCGTGGTCGACCTCGACCCGGCAGGAAACCCCGCCAGCAGCACGGCGGCCCTGATCGGCGCCGCCTCGACGGTCGGCGCACCGGTCGCGCTCGTCGTCGGCGGTTCGGCCGAGGCCGCAGCCCAGGTGGCCGCCGCCGGGGCATCCGTCGTGCTGACAGCCGACGCCGACGAGACGATCCTCACGGTGCCGGTCGTCGATGCACTGCAGGCCGCCTTCGAGCAGGTGCGACCGGATGCCGTCCTCATCTCGAACTCGATCGCGGGGCGCGACATCGCCGGCCGATTCGCGGTGCGCGCGAAGCTGGCGCTGTCGGTCGATGCCGTCGGCGTCTCGCGCGATGACGAGGGCATCGTCGCGAACCACTCCGTGTACGGCGGCGCCTATCTCACCGACTCGGCCCCCACCTTCGGCGCCCCGGTGATCACGGTGCGCCAGGGTGCTGTCGATGCTCGGGCAGAGGCGGTCGCATCGCCGATAGTCGAGACCCTGACCTTTGCGGCATCCGGCTCCCCTGCCGCCACCGTGGGCGCTGTCGAAGCGGTCGAGGCCACGTCGTCCCGCCCCGAGCTGCGCGGTGCGACCCGGGTCGTCTCGGGTGGCCGCGGACTCGCGTCCAAAGAGAAGTTCGTGCTCGTCGAAGAGCTCGCCGATGCGCTCGGCGCAGCGGTCGGCGCCTCGCGGGCCGCGGTGGATGCCGGATACATCCCGCAGTCGCACCAGGTCGGTCAGACCGGCGTCTCGGTGTCTCCGCAGCTGTACGTCGCCCTCGGCATCTCGGGTGCGATCCAGCACCGCGCGGGCATGCAGACGGCCAAGAACATCGTCGCGATCAACAAGGACGGCGAGGCGCCGATCTTCGACGTCGCCGACTTCGGCATCGTCGGCGACCTGTTCACGATCGTCCCGCAGGTGATCGCGGGCCTCGAGTCGCGGAAGAAGTAGTCATGGCGACGCGAACGCTCAGGCGCGGGCTCCCGCGTGTGCCCGGTGGCGAGCCGTGGCCTCCCGGGCTCGCTGTCGACAGTGGTGACGGCGTCTCCGATGCGGACGTGCCTGCCGCTGCCGCGCCTGCTGCGGCCGTGCCCGCTGCAGCCGCGCCTGCCAGTTCGGGGGCCGACACGCCACTCGAAGGGTCGCCTGTCCAGGAGCGTTCGACATCTGGTGTGCCGGCCCCCGTTCTGGACGGGGCGACGGCGCCGCGCTCCACCTCCGTCCGTCGCGGGCTTCCGCGGGTACCGGGCGGCGAGCCGTGGCCGCCGGCGGATGCGATGCCGCGAGGTGCCGTGCCGGAAGGTGTCGTGCCTGGCACCACCGGTGCGGACCCCGCCGTTGCGACCGCAGCGGTTGCCGGTGCAGCCCCCGCGGCCGCCGGTGCCGGGCTCTCGGGCGTTGCCGCCCCTTCCACTTCGGGGGGCGACACGCCACCTGAAGGGTCGTCTGCCCCGCAGCATCCGACGTCTGGTGTGTCGGCCCCCGCTCTGGGCGGGGCGACGGCAGAGACCGCGGCATCCGTGCGCCGCGGGCTTCCGCGCACGCCGGGTGGCGAGCCCTGGCCGCCTGCCGACACCGTGGTTGCGGAGCGCGTTTCGTCTCGGTCGGCTTCGCCGTCCTCGCTCGACGACCGGGGGGATGCCGCGCTGGCGTCGCTCGACGAGCGGGGGGATGCTGCACCGCTCGACGAGCGGGGGGATGCTGCACCGCTCGTCGACGCGACCGCCGTCGCCACCCGCGCGGTGCCCGCTCTCGGCGATCCGTCGATTCCGCTGCCGGCTCCTCGCACGGTCTGGAACGGCAGCGCTCCGCGGCACGTCACGTCGACCGCTCCGGCATCCGACCGCCCTCGGCCGACCTGGACCCAGGCGATCGCCGGACTTCTGGGGGCCGCAGCCCTCGGCATCCTGGCCGCGGCGGCCGTGGCCTTCGTGCGGGCACTGCTGAGCTTCCCCTTCATGCAGGACTTCCTCGCGGCGTTCCCCGGCGAGTACGAGCCGGCGGTCGCCGTCGAGCCCGGGTTCGCGCCGTGGGTCAACTGGGCGCACTTCTTCAACGTGTTCCTGATGGTGCTGATCATCCGGTCGGGCCTGCGCATCCGCAACGAGAAGCGGCCCACCGCCTTCTGGACCCCGCGCAACGACCCCAAGGGCAAGGTCAGTCTGACGATCTGGTTCCACCAGGCGCTCGACATCCTCTGGCTCGTGAACGGCGTGATCTTCGTCGTGCTGCTGTTCGTCACCGGACACTGGGCGCGCATCGTGCCGACCAGCTGGGAGGTCATCCCCAACGCGCTGTCTGCGGCGCTGCAGTACGTGTCGTTCGACTGGCCGACCGAGCACGGCTGGGTGAACTACAACAGCCTGCAGCAGCTCGCGTACTTCGTGACCGTCTTCATCGCGGCGCCGTTGGCAGCGGCGACCGGTTTCCGCATGTCGGGCATGTGGCCCAAGAAGGCCGAGCGGCTGTCGAAGGCCTACCCGATCGAGTGGGCCCGCGCACTGCACTTCCCGGTCATGATCTACTTCGTGGTGTTCATCATCGGACACGTCGCGCTGGTGTTCCTCACCGGATTCCTGCGCAACCTCAACCACATGTACGCCTCATCGGATGCCGTCGGCTGGACCGGGTTCTGGGTGTTCGTGGCCTCCCTGGGGGTGATCGCCCTCGGCTGGGTCGCCGCCCGCCCGCTGGTCATCGCCCCGATCGCGAAGCTGTTCGGCAGCGTCTCAGGTCGCTGATCCGTTCACGATTCAGCACAGATCTCTCCCAGAACCAACGAAACGGCCCCCTGCCAGTGGCAGGGGGCCGTTCATCCTGAATCGTGAACGCGATGTTCACGAGAAGCGAGCATCAGCGCACGAAGCGCACCTCGGTGAGCGTCTCGCCGAGGAACGGCTCGGTGTGGCTGGCGCCGTCGAGCGCGAAGCCGTTGCGCGCATAGAAGCGGTGCGCACGGGGGTTGTCCTCCGCGACCCACAGGTAGAGGGGTTCGTCCTTCTCGACGGCCGCGTCGAACAGCTTCTGGCCGATGCCGGTCGAGTGGTACGCGTCGAGCAGGTAGATGAAGTACAGCTCGCGGAACGCGGGGGCGTCCTTGTCGCGGGCAGGACCCGAGCCGACGAAGCCGACGATCTCACCGTCGACGAGGGCGGCGCGCATCGTGAAATCGGGGCCCTGAGCTGCCCAGTGCGTCCACAGCTCGGCCATGCGACGGGGCGAGACCTTCTCGAGGGCTGCCTTGCTGATCAGGTGGTCGTAGGTCTCGTGCCAGCACTGCGCGTGCACGCGACCCAGGGCTTCCGCATCCACATCACGGACCGGACGGACGATGACTTCAGGCTGGGCTTCGGCGCTCATAGCGCGACTCTACGCGCGGCCTCCGCGAACCGGAAATCGAGCGGGAGCGTTCCCAGAGCGAGAATCCACCCCTGGAGGGATCGCACAACGATGTTCGCGAATCGTTCGTCGATGGCTACGATCGATCCTCGTGAACGTGATCTGGCGCACTCTCCTCGTGATTCTCTCCGCCCGACGTCGAGTGCGCCGGGGCAAGACCCTCGACGCTGCCTCCGTCAGCAGCATCACACTGACGACTCTCCCCACCGACATCGACATCCTGCGCCATATGAACAACGGTCGATACCTGTCGCTGTTCGACCTCGGCCGCTGGGACCTGCTGATTCGCACGGGACTGTTCGACGCGATGAACGAGCGCGGCTGGTACGCCGTGGTGTCGAGCGAGACCGTGACCTTCCGCAAGTCCCTGCAGCTGTGGCAGCGGTTCGAGGTGCAGTCCCGATTCATCGGACACGACGACAAGGCCGTGTTCCTCGAGCACCGAGCCGTCGTCGACGGCGAGATCTATGCACGGGTGATCGTGCGCTCGCGGATGCTGCGCCGCACCGGCGGCACGGTCAGCAACGAAGAGCTGTTCGCGGCCGTCGGCAAGCCCGAGGGCGTGCCCGAGATCGACGCCTGGGTGCACGACTGGGCCGCGGCATCCGCTCTGCCTCCCGTGCGCACGCCCGCGCCGAGCGTGTGGAACTGACGCCGTGACCGATCCGTGGGGTCTGGAGACACGCGCACCGGGCGACGTGCTGCTGGTCGGATGCGGCAAGCTCGGCATCCGCCTCGGCGAGCGACTCGTGGCAGGGGGCTCCCGCGTCACCGCCATGCGGCGCAACGCGGGTGACATGCCGTTCCCGACGATCGAGGCCGATCTGCGGCATCCGCTCGACCGCGATCTGCCGGCGTTCGACTCGGTCGTGATCACCCTGCCGCCGAGCACCGAGGGCGACTCGATCTATCCGCCCGCGCTGCGGGGCCTCGCGAAGGCCCTGCCGACGATGCCGGAGCGGGTCGTGTTCGTGTCGTCGACGCGGGTGTTCGAGGGGCGCCCCGGCGAGACTCCGCTGACCGAGCGCGATGCGCCGCGGGTGTCGAGCGAGCGGGGCGGTGATCTGGTCGAGGGCGAGCACCTGGCGATGGAGCTGTTCGGTGCGCGCATCGTGCGCCCGGCAGGCATCTACGGACCCGGTCGCGACTTCCTCATCCGGCGGGTCCGCGAGGGGGCGGCCGTCGACCACACCCGCCGTACCAACCGCATCCACGAGACCGATCTCGTGCGGCTGCTCGAGGCCATGCTGCGGGCCGACTCCGCGCCCCCGCTGATCCATGCCGTGGATCGCGAGCCGGTGCTGCTCGGAGACGTCGTCGCGCACATCGCCTCCCGGCTCGGAGTCGCGCCTCCGCCGCATCTCGATCCCGAGGTCGGCGGCGGGACGGTACTCGAGGGGCGCCTGCTGCAGGAGTTCCTCGGCGATCTGGAGTATCCGACCTTCCGTGAGGGCTACGACGAGATGATCGCCGCGCTCTGAGCGCTCCCTCTCGGTCGCGGTTACACTTCGTGCCGCCCGTTCGCGCGGTCGACGGCACGGACTGCGACCGGAACCACCCGACGCGACCGTCGCTCACGGGCAGGCGGGCACTGCAGTCCTAGGCTGAGCTCATGGCCGACCCGATGCCCACCACGGATCCCGAATCCGTCTCGCTCGCGGATCGTGCGGTCGAGCTCGCCCGCCGCTGGGTGATCGAGGCCGCGGCCGCCGATGTCGACCCGGCGGCAGAGCGCCTCGCCGGTGTCCTGCAGGATGCCAACGGGCTGCCGTTCACCCTCGGATTCGTCGACGGCGTCATGCGCCCCGAGAGCCTGAGCGCCGCGGCATCCCAGCTGCACCGCATCGCTCCGATCGTGCCCGAGTTCCTGCCCTGGTACCTGCGGTCGGCCGTGCGGCTCGGCGGCGGCGTCGCCCAGATGCTGCCGACACCCGTGGTGCCCATCGCGCGTCGGGTGCTGCGCGACATGGTCGGCCACCTGGTGGTCGACGCCCGCCCCGCGAAGCTCGGGCCCGCGATCGCGAAGATCCGCGAATCGGGCGCCAGGCTCAATCTCAACCTGCTCGGCGAGGCGGTGCTCGGTGAGGACGAGGCGCAGCGGCGGCTCGACGGCATCCACGAGCTGATCCGTCGCCCCGATGTCGACTACGTGTCGGTCAAGGTGTCGGCGATCATCAGCCACATCTCGATGTGGGCGTTCGACGAGGTCGTCGAGTCGGTCGTCGAGCGACTGCTTCCGCTGTACCTGACGGCCGCCTCTGATCGCACCTTCATCAACCTCGACATGGAGGAGTACCGCGATCTCGATCTCACGATCGCGGTGTTCACCCGCATCCTCGAGGATCCGCGTCTCGAGGGCCTCGAAGCGGGCATCGTGCTGCAGGCGTATCTGCCCGACGCCCTGCCGGCCCTGCAGCAGCTCACCGCCTGGGCGCGCGAGCGGGTCGACCATGGCGGAGCCCCCATCAAGGTGCGGCTCGTCAAGGGAGCCAACCTCGCGATGGAGCGGGTCGAGGCGCGCATGCACGGATGGGCTCAGGCAACCTACGACACCAAGCTCGACACCGACGCCAACTATCTGCGCTGCCTCGACTGGGCGCTGCGGCCTGAGAACGTCGACGCGGTGCGCCTGGGCATCGCGGGCCACAACCTGTTCGGCATCGCCTATGCCTGGTTGCTCGCGGGGGAGCGCGGGGTTCGAGCGGGCGGAGTCGACGCCGCTGCCGCGACCACGGCCTCGAACTCCCAGCCGTCGGTCGAGTTCGAGATGCTGCTCGGCATGGCGCAGGGGCAGGTGCAGGCCGTGTCGCGCGAGGTCGGCGAGGTGCTGCTCTACGTGCCGGTCGTGAACCCGGGCGAGTTCGATGTCGCCATCAGCTATCTCGTCCGCCGGCTCGAAGAGAACGCGTCGAGTGACAACTTCCTCTCCGCCGCGTTCCGGCTGGGCGACGACGAGTCGCTCTTCGTGCGCGAGCGGGACAGGTTCCTCGACGCCGTCGACCGTTCGACGTCGCCGACGCTGCGGGTGGGCGCGCTGCGCAGCCAGGATCGGCTGGCGCCGGTGCACGAGGCGATGCGCCCCGTGCCCGTGGCGCCCGCGCCCGAAGAAGGACTCACCCAGGCGGTGCTCGGCATCTCCCGCGGTGCGGATGACATGGGCGGGCCGTTCCTCGAGACGGCGGTCTACGCCCCGCGCGAGCTCGACGAGGCGACGGGCGGTGCTCCCGGCTTCGCGAACACCCCTGACAGCGATCCGTCGCTTCCGGCCAACCGCGACTGGGCGCGCGAGATCCATGAGCGCATCGCCGCCTCGACACTCGGCGTCGCGACCATCGACGCGGCCCGCATCGACGACGTCGACACGCTCGAGAGCACGATCGCCGGAGTGAGGGATGCCGCAGCCCTGTGGGGCGCGCGACCCGCCACCGAACGCGCCGAGGTGCTGCTGCGTGCGGCGGCAGCGCTCGAGGGGCGGCGGGGAGACCTCATCGAGGTCGCCGCCTCCGAGACGGGCAAGGTGTTCGCCGAGGCCGACGTCGAGGTCAGCGAGGCCGTCGACTTCGCCCGCTACTACGCGGCCAAGGCCAGAGAGCTGGATGCCGTCGCCGGCGCCGCGTTCGTACCCGCGCGCGTCACGGTCGTCACCCCTCCGTGGAACTTCCCCCTCGCGATCCCGGCCGGGGGAGTGCTCGCCGCGCTCGCCGCAGGCTCCGGCGTCGTGTTCAAGCCCGCCCCGCAGTCGCGTCGCTGCGCCGCCGTCATCGCCGAGACCCTGTGGGAGGTCGGTGTGCCGCGCGATGTGCTCGCGCTCGTCGACATCGAAGAGGGCGACCTCGGACGCGAGCTGATCTCGCACGAGTCGGTCGACCGCGTCATCCTCACCGGCTCGTGGGAGACCGCTGCGCTGTTCCGCTCGTGGCGGCCCGACCTGCCGCTGCTCGCCGAGACGAGCGGCAAGAACGCGATGATCATCACCCCGTCGGCGGATCTCGATCTCGCGGTCGCCGATCTGGTGCGCAGCGCCTTCGGGCATGCGGGGCAGAAGTGCTCGGCGGCCTCGCTCGCGATTCTCGTCGGCCCGGTCGGGCGGTCGAAGAGATTCGCCCGGCAGCTGGCCGATGCCACGCGGTCGCTGCACGTCGGCTGGCCTGCCGATCCGCTGGCCGAGGTCGGGCCCGTGATCGAGCGTCCAGAGGGCAAGCTCGCCTGGGCGCTCACCGAACTCGAGGGCGACGAGCAGTGGCTCATCAAGCCTGCCGTCTCGGACGATGACCCCACCGGTCGGCTGTGGCGTCCGGGCATCCGCGTCGGGGTGCAGCCGGGGTCGCGGTTCCACACCGAGGAGTTCTTCGGGCCGGTGCTGGGCATCATGCACGCCCCCACGCTCGAGCGGGCGATCGAGCTGCAGAACGCGGTCGAGTACGGCCTGACGGCGGGGCTGCACACGCAGGACCCGGCGGAGCTCGCCCTGTGGCTCGATCGGGTGCAGGCCGGCAACCTCTACGTGAACCGCGGCATCACCGGAGCGATCGTGCAGCGGCAGCCGTTCGGCGGGTGGAAGCGCTCGTCGGTCGGACCCGGTGCCAAGGCGGGCGGACCGAACTACCTGATCGGACTCGGGTCGTGGCGCTCGAGCGGATCGGGCACGGTGTCGAGCACGCTGCATCTGCGCGGACTCGACTCACGCATCACCGACCTCATCGAGTCGGCACAGCCTTCGCTCGGCTTCGAGGCGTTCGAGTGGCTGCGTCGCTCGGCGCTCTCGGATGCGCTCGCCTGGGACCGCGAGTTCGCGCAGGTTCGCGACGTGTCGCACCTCGGTGTCGAGCGCAACCTGTTCCGCTACCGCCCGGTGCCGGTCGCGATCAGGGCGACTGCGGATGCCGGCTGGCAGGAGCTGCTGCGCGTCGTCATCGCCGCGGTGCGCGCCGGAGCCGGATTCGTGCTGTCGACCCCCGTCGGTCTGCCCCCGGCGGTGCGCCACGCGCTCGGCGAACTCGGCGCGGTCGTCTACATGGAGACCGACGACGAGTGGATCGAGCGGATGCGGCGCCGCGGCGACGACTCCCGCGGAGTGCTCGAGTCGATCGACGACGAGCTGCGGCCGAGCCGGGCGCGGCTGGTGGGCCCGCGAGACTCGGTGGCCGCACTGCACCACGCACTGGCCGCGGCCGTCGGAGGCGACCCCGATCTCGCGGTGTACGACGGCGAGGTCACCTCTGCCGGACGCATCGAGCTGCTGCCCTTCGTGCACGAGCAGGCGATCGCGATCACCGCGCACCGCTACGGCAACCCCGACGACTGGAGCGCCGCGGTCATCTGAGGCGCCCGCGCGTCGGCATCCCGTCGTCCCGAGCCCCGCCCCGCCTCGGGATCCGGGTCCCGAGCCCCGCCCTGCCTCGGCATCCGCGTCCCGAGCCCCTAGGCATCCGTCGCCCCTCTCCGGCATCCTGTCGCGCGGTCAAGAACGCACCCACCGCAGCATGCGGGGTCAATTTCGCACCGGAATCGGGCGAAGGGGATGCTCTTTTGGCCCCGGCTGGCCGCAAGGCGCTGTACTGACCCCGGCTGGGCAGGTGAACTATCGCGCCGCTGTGCGGGGTCGATTTCGCACCGGAACCGCGCGATTCCGATGCGTTCTTTACCCCGCCTGCGAGGGCGGATGCGTTCTTGACCCCGGCTGGGGCGCGCACCGCACGACGTGTAAAGAATTCTTGACACAGCGGATGCCGCAGGCGTACTCTCGTGTCAAGAATCTTTCACATGGGAGGCATCATGGTCTACGAAGAGCGCAACGCCTGGGCCGGGCTCATCGTCGGCGTGGTGGTGATCGGGGCGTATGTCGTCATCGTGCTGCAGCAGGCCGCCGGCGGACCGGTGACCGACGTCGACTGGTTCCCGCTCATGATGTGGACGATCGGTGTCGGCATCGTGGCCACGATCGTGCTCAGCATCGTCTGGGGGATGATCGCCGGTGCCAAAGACCCTGACGGGGTCGGCAAGTCCGACGTCCGCGACCGCGACATCAGCCGCATGGGCAGCCGGGTCGAGCAGTCCTTCGTCGTGATCGCCGGGCTCGGCGTGATCACCCTGTGCGCGGTGGGCGCCGACCTCTTCTGGATCGCCAACACGATGTTCGCGGGGTTCGCCGTCTCGGCCATGGTCGGCAGCGTCGCGCGAGTCGTCGCCTACCGTCGGGGGCTCGTCTGATGGTCAAGCCCACGCTCGTCTCCAACCGCATCCGCGCTCACCGCGAAGCGGCCGGACTCACCCAGGCCGAACTCGCCCGCAGCATCGGCGTGACCAGGCAGACGCTCATCGCGATCGAGCAGGGGAAGTACTCCCCGTCGCTCGAGCTCGCGTTCCAGATCGCCCGCGCCTTCGGCGTGGGGCTTGACGACCTGTTCCAGTACCCGCAACCCACGAGCACGGAGGTGTGACATGACCGAGACCGACAAGACCCCGACGAAGAAGACCGAGATGATGCCGGCGTGGCGTCGCGACACCTACGGCTCCGCCGACGGCTTCCGACTCGAGCAGATCCCCGTTCCCGTGCCTCGACGCGGCGAGGTGGTGCTGCGAGTCGAGGCGACCGCGCTCCACGCCGGTGACGTCCGTCTCATGCTCGGTGATCCGCTGCTCGTGCGCCCGATCTTCGGGCTGACGCGTCCGAAGTATCCGGTGCGCGGCATGGAGGTCGCCGGAACCGTCGTGGAGGTGGGCCCGAACGCGATCGGCGCCGAACTCGGAGAACGCGTCGTCGGTGAGCTCACCGGCGGTGGAGGACTCGCGTCGCATGTCGCTGTGCCTGCTGCCCGTCTCGTGCCGATCCGACCCGATGTCACCTCCGAGACCGCAGCGTGCCTGACGGTCTCGGCGGGTACGGCCTGGCAGGCCCTCGACCGCGCGGGGATCGGCTTTCGCGCGGCCAGAGGCAGCGCCGCCGGACACGTTCCGCGTGTTCTCGTGATCGGTGCCTCCGGGGGAGTCGGCACGTTCACGGTGCAGCTCGCAGCGCTGCGCGGCGCCGAGGTCTGGGCCACGTGCGGCGAACGCAACGCCCGGCTCGTCGAGCACCTCGGTGCCGTGCGCACCCTCGACCACCGCACGTCGCCGCTGGCCGATCTGCCTGCCGCGCACTTCGACGCGGTGATCGACATCGCCGGCGGCATGGGGCTGCGCGAACTGCAGCGACTCGTCGTGCGCGGCGGCTCGGTGGTGCTCGTGGCCGGTGACGGAGGGCACGTGCTCGGACCGATCCCGCGGATGCTGAAGGCGGCGTTCCTGTCGATCGGGTCGAGCCGCCGCATCCATCCGCTGGCGGCGACGGCTCGCCCCGAGATCCTGGCCAAGCTGCTCGAGCTCACCGCGGAGGGGCGCATCACGCCCGTGATCGAGCGGGAGTACTCCTTCGACGAGGCGTCCGCCGCCCTCGCTCACCTCGAGGCGGGCCACACGGTGGGCAAGGTGGTCGTGCGCGGAATCTGACCCCGAGGCGTCGCGCTCTGGCGGCGTCCAGGGGGCGGGTGACAGAATGGATGCTGGCGTGCCCGAGTCGCATCTTCCCCCTGGCGTCGGCTCTCACCGAGCGACGCGGGTCGAAGGACCGCCGGGCCCCTGGACAGCGTCCGCCGCATCCGTTCGAGGAGCCCCATGTCTGTCGAAACCACTGCGCCGGCATCCGAGACCGCAGCCCCGGTCCGCACCGCACACCACCGTCGCTATCTGATGTGCAAGCCGTCGCACTTCACGGTGAACTACTCGATCAATCCGTGGATGGAGCCGGCGAAGCCGACCGACACCGCGCGGGCCGTCGAGCAGTGGCAGAAGCTGCACGACCTCTACCTCGAGCTCGGTCACGAGGTCGAGCTGATCGAGCCCCTCGCCGGGTACCCCGACATGGTCTATACCGCGAACGGCGGGTTCCTGATCGACGGCCGCGCGTATGTGCCGAAGTTCCGTTTCGTCGAGCGTCAGGGCGAAGCCCCCGCGTTCGCCGACTGGTTCCGCGGCGCCGGCTACGACACCGTCATCCCCGAAGAGGTCAATGAGGGCGAGGGCGACTTCCTGCTCGTGGGCGACGTGATCCTCGCGGGCACCGGCTTCCGCTCGACCGGCGACAGCCACCGCGAGGTCGGTGAGGTCTTCGGCCGTGAGGTCGTGTCTCTCAACCTCGTCGACCCGCGCTTCTACCACCTCGACACCGCGATCGCGGTGCTCGACCCGGTGCAGGGCGTCGAGAACGGCGGCCCCGAGCGCGCGAACATCGCGTACCTGCCCGGTGCCTTCGACGACGCCAGCCGGGCGATCCTCGAGGAGCGATTCCCGGATGCGATCCTCGTGTCCGACGAGGACGGGTCCGTGTTCGGTCTCAACTCGGCGAGCGACGGCTACAACGTGGTCATCTCGCCGCGCGCCCTCGGCTTCGAGAAGCAGCTGCGCGAGCGCGGCTACAACCCGATCATGGTCGACCTGTCCGAGCTGCTGCTCGGCGGCGGCGGCATCAAGTGCTGCACTCTCGAACTGCGCGGTGAGGCGTGACCGTCGTCGACGCGGGCGTGTCGGCAGAGCCGCACGTCGCCCACAACTATCACCCGCTGCCGGTCAACATCGCGCGCGGTGACGGAGCCTGGGTGACGGATGTCGAGGGCAAGCGGTACCTCGATCTGCTCGCCGCCTACTCGGCGGTGAACTTCGGCCACCGGCATCCCGCTCTCGTCGCGGCTCTCACCGAGCAGCTCGGTCGGGTCACGCTGGTCAGCCGGGCGTTCCAGAGCGATCGACTCGAGCCGTTCGCGGCGGCGCTCGCGAAGCTCGCCGGCAAAGACATGGTGCTGCCGATGAACACCGGTGCCGAAGCGGTCGAGACGGGCATCAAGGTCGCCCGCGCCTGGGGATACCGGGTCAAGGGCATCGCCGACGGGCAGGCGCGGATCATCGTCGCCGCCGGGAACTTCCACGGACGCACCACGACGATCGTCAGCTTCAGCGACGACGAACAGGCGCGAGCCGACTTCGGCCCCTATACGCCGGGCTTCGACGTGGTTCCCTACGGGGATGCGGATGCCATCGCCGCCGCGATCACCGAAGACACCGCCGCCGTGCTGATCGAACCGATCCAGGGCGAAGGCGGAGTGGTGATCCCGCCGGAGGGGTACCTGCGCCGCATCCGCGAGATCTGCGACGAGAAGAACGTGCTGTTCATCGCCGATGAGATCCAGTCCGGACTCGGACGCGTGGGTGAGACCTTCGCCTGCGACCGCGAGGGTGTCGTGCCCGACCTGTACCTGCTGGGCAAGGCGCTGGGTGGCGGCATCCTGCCGGTGTCCGCTGTGGTGGGCGACGCCGATGTGCTCGGAGTCATCCGTCCGGGTGAGCACGGGTCGACCTTCGGCGGCAACCCACTCGCCGCGGCTGTGGGCCTGCGTGTGGTCGAGATGCTCGAGTCGGGGGAGTTCCAGGAGCGCGCTCGCGCACTCGGTGCCCACCTCGCCGCCGGGCTCGAACCGCTGACGGGTCATGGTGTCACCGAGGTGCGCATCGCCGGCCTGTGGGCGGGCGTCGACATCGACCCCGCCAAAGGCACCGGGCGCGAGGTCGCCGAGAAGCTGCTCGACCGTGGGGTGCTGGTGAAAGACACGCACGGACAGACCATCCGCATCGCGCCGCCGCTCGTCATCCGCGCGACCGAGCTCGACTGGGCAGTCGAACAGCTGAAGCTCGTCCTGGGGGCCTGAATTCCCTGTCCGCCGGGCGACACGCCCGGCGGACAACCCGGATTTGCCGGAACCCCGGAACCCACGTAACTTATTACTTGTTCGCCCCACAGGGAAGCGGAGAGGCCGAGAGCTTCACCCCCCTCAAGCGGAGAACCACCTCCACTCGATCAGCTCCTCGGAGCAGATCGCAGACATACTTCTGTCTGACCTGGAGCTTCCACTACGGAGAAGCGGTCGATTTGACAGCGAC